>NZ_JAIVLL010000007.1 GCF_020524625.1 Brevundimonas poindexterae | reverse complement strand
CCCCAAAGCGACACCCCCGCCGTGGGTGACCACGACGGGGGTGCGCAAAGGCGTTATCCGCCTGAAGGGCTCCGGGGGTCCGGTCTCTCGCGGGGAGAGGCCGGACCGGTCCGGAAGCCGGATCAGGGACGGATGTTGATGGTCGCGCGCCGGTTCAGCGGCTCACGGACACCGTCAGCGGTCGGACGGGCCAGGTCGGTTTCACCCCGACCCTCGACCGAGATGGCGCCACCCGAGACACCGCGCGCCACCAGGGCGTCGGCGACCGTGCGGGCCCGGCGGTTCGACAGGCCGACGTTGTAGCTGGCCGAACCCGAGGTGTCGGCGTGACCGACGACCACGACGCGCGCGGCACGGCCCGACTGGGCGTACTGGGCGGCCTGGGCGATGACCGACTGGGCTTCCGACGACAGGGCGGTCGAATCCCACTCGAAGTACACCACGAACTCACGCGCCTGCACCGGCGGAGGCGGCGGCGGGGGCGGAGGCGGCGGCGGCGGCGGGGGAGGCGGCGGGGGCGGAGGCGGCGGCGGCGGCGGGGGCGGCGGCGGCGGAGCGTCAGCCCCGAACGCATAGCGCAGACCCAGGGTCACCGCGTGGCTGTCGTTGTAGTCGCCCTCGATCTGGCCGACCTGGCGTAGCGGGTTCGACACCTGGGTGTCGAACTCGAAGTCCGTGCGGAAGTAGCGATAGGTCAGGTCCAGGTTGGCCCGGTTGCCGATGGCCCACGAGACCCCGCCCAGGAACTGGGCGGCCAGGGCGGTGTTGGCGTCGTCGGCGGCGATGCCGACCGTACGGTTGCCACCGATGGAGCCGAGGAACTCGGTGTCGACGCGCGCCACACCGGCACCCATGCCGATGAAGGGACGCAGCGCCCACGACTCGTCACCGAAGTCATAGATGACATTGGCCATCAGGCTGGCGACCTGCATGTGACCGGCGGGCACGTCGCAGGGACCGACCACCGACGGCTGGCAGATGCCGGTTTCGAGCGGCGTCGGCGCCGTACGGCTCACTTCGGCCAGCTGGCCTTCGCGATAGCCGCCTTCCAGCTCCACACGCCAGTTCTGGTCAAAGCGGTAGCCCAGACGGCCAAACGCCGCCCAGCCGTCCTCGATCTCGAAGTCCCAGCCGTTGCCGGCCGCAGAATCCACGCCGTAAACGTCGTTGACCGTGTGCCAGCCCGCGTCAACCGCGCCGTACCAGCCGTTCGGCTCTGCCGACGCAGCGCCGGC
>NZ_JAIVLL010000006.1 GCF_020524625.1 Brevundimonas poindexterae | reverse complement strand
GGGGTGTTGAAAGGGCGGGGGAATTTCGGGGCGGCTGTGATGGCTGGGGCGATTGACCCAACGGCCCTTCTCCCCTCGGGGGAGAAGGTGGGCCGCGAGAGCGGCTCGGATGAGGGGGCGGTTGAGAGCAAACGCCCACGCTCTCGGTATCGTGTCAGGCGTCCCCCTCATCCGTCAGGCTCCGCCTGACACCTTCTCCCCCGGTGGGGAGAAGGGGCAGGACAGCGGCTCGGCCGGGCACAGCAACTCAGAAATTCCGACCGTATGCCAAGCACATGTCATTTTTCATGTCACAAACTGTCATAGAACATTTACATTCTCGCAGATCGGCGCATTCTGCGGGGGAAGACGCCGGGGAGCGTCCCTGTCCCTATGGAGGTTACGCCCATGATCCGCCCTGCCCTGTCCCTTGTTCTGGCCGCCGGCCTGGCCCTTGGCGCCGCTGCGCCTGTCCTGGCCTCGGTCGATCCGACCACGGGCGACACGCCCGGTCAGGCCGTTATGATCTGTTCCGAGGATGCGGCGACCCGCGCCAGCTTCCAGCGCGAATATGGCGAGCGGCCGGTGTTCGTCTCGGCCCAGGACCTGCTGGCGGCCCGCGATGCCGGCGAGCGCTGGGAGGCGCCGCGCTGCATGACCGAGCGGGAGTTCGCCCGCTTCGAGCGGATGACCGAGCAGCGCGCCGAACTGCGCCGCTAGGGTCTGTACCCGCCTGAAACAGCAAGGGGACGCCGGATCACTCCGGCGTCCCCTTTTTCGTCGAGATACGGCGTGTCGCCCCCTCCGCCACCTTCGGCGGTCCCCCTCCCCCGATGGGGGAGGAGATGATTGCGCCTAGTCGCCGAGGTATTTGTCCAGCCAGCCAAACACTTCATTGTGCCATTGCAGGCTGTTCTGGGGTTTCAGCACCCAGTGGTTCTCGTCCGGGAAGACCAGCAGGCGGCTTTCGATTCCCTGACGCTGGAGCGCGGTGAAGGCCGACAGACCCTGCGACGTCGGGATGCGGAAGTCCTGCTCGCCCTGGATGACCAGCATCGGCGTGTTCCACTTGTTGACGTGGTTGGCCGGGTTAAATTCCTGATAGGCGCGCGGATTTTCCCAGGGCGTGCCGCCGTTCTCCCACTCGGTGAACCACAGCTCCTCGGTGGCAAAGCCCATGGCGAAGGTGTCGAACACTCCGTCGTGGTTGACCATGCACTTGAAGGCATTCGGCCAGTTGCCCGAGATCCAGTTGATCATATAGCCGCCGTAGGAGGCCCCGAGCGCGCAGGCCCGGTCACCGTCGAGGAAGTCATACTTCTCCTGCGCCGCGGCCCAGCCCTTTTGCAGGTCTTCCAGCGGGCGATCGCCCCAGTGCTGGCTGATCGAGTCGGTGAAGGCCTGGCCGTAGCCGATCGAGCCGTGGAAATCGATCATCACCACCGCATAGCCGGCGCCCGCATAGGTCTGGGGGTTCCAGCGATAGGACCAGCCATTGCCGAACGAGCCCTGCGGCCCGCCGTGGATCAGGAAGGCGACCGGGTACTTCCGGCCTTCGACATAGTTGGCGGGCTTGATGACATAGCCGTGGACGGTTTCGTCGTTCCAGCCCTCAAAGGTAAACTGCTCGGCCTCGCCAAAGGCCAGATCGGCCAGCTCCGGGTTCACCTCGGTCAGGCGGCGCGGCATTTCGCGGCCGCGATAGGTCTTGAACCAGAGGTCACCCGGCTGATCCAGCGCGGCCTGGGCATAGACGATGCCCGACGGGGTCAGTACATGGCTGCCGACCGAGCCTTCGCCGGTGAAGGGGATGACGGCGCCGTTGCGCGTATCAACAGCGAACAGCCGGTGCTGGCCAGTGTCCTGCGCCGTGACGTAGAGGGTATTGCCGTCCGTGCTGAAGGCCAGGCTGTCGGCCGAGCGGTCCCAGTTGGCAGCGATCTGGCGGACCTGACCGGTCTCCATGTCGCGCAGCATGATGGCGAACTTGTCGGCCTCGAAGCCGGGGCGCGCCATGGCCCGATACGCCAGGGTCCGGCCGTCGGGCGAGAACACCGGTCCGGCGTCCCAGGCGGGATTGTTCCCGGTCAGATTGGTGAAGTCGCCACTGTCGGTCAGGCCGTCGGTCATCCAGAGGTCGAAGTCGGTGCTCCACGGCTCCGACGATCCGGCCTCGCGGGCCGAGAAGACCAGCGACTGGCTGTCGGGGCTGAAGGTGAAATCCTCCTCGCCGCCGAACGGCTTGGAGGGTGTGTCGCCGTCAAAGCCGCGCGTGACCCAGACCGGCTCGCCTTCGGCCTTACCGTCCTCGCCCAGTTCGACGACAAACAGGTGGTTCTGGGTGCCGTCGTTCCAGGTATCCCAGTGGCGCACGAACATCCGGTCATAGACGCGGCCGGTCGTCTTGCGGGCGGCCTCGGCCTCACCCCGCGCCACCGAACACGCCAGGCTGTCGCAATCGGGATAGACCGCCAAGGCAACCGCCAGACGCCCACCGTCGGGCGAGACCTTGTAGGCCTGCACATCGACCGGCAGGTCGGTCACCTGCATGACCTCGGCCCCATCCGGTCCCGTGGCCCAGATCTGGTTCGAGCCCGAGCGCGAGGAGAGGAAGTACAGGGTCTGGCCGTCGGGAGCCCAGCGGACCGTATTGCCCTGCCCCCCGCCGGCAAACAGCGGACGAGGCTCGGCGTCACTGGTCAGGTCCTGAAGCCAGAGGGTGGTGCCGCCCCCGCCATTGAACGGATCGACCGCGCGCACCTGATAGGTCAGCCAGTGACCATCGGGCGAGACCTGGGGATCGGACAGCCGGTTCAGGCGCAGCATTACCTCATAGGTAAAGGGCTCGGGGTCCGCGGCCGGGGTGGGCGCCTCGACCGGCGCCGTCTGCGGATCAAGGGCGAGCGCCGGGACCGCCGTCAGGCTGAAGGCCATCAGGGCCGCGGCGGCCGTGGCCATACGGCGCGACCGGAAGAAGGATGTGGAAAGCGAGCGCATGCGCCGGACCTCATAGCCTGTGCCAGAACTGTGGGACGCAGGCCTAGCACCGCCCGCCCGTCCCGGCAAAGGCCCGCACAGCCCGCTTGCCCGATGCGAGCGGAGCGGCGACAAGCAAGGCATGACGGCGGCCTCCGATTCCCGACATATCTGCGATGTGCTGATCGCCGAGCGCGCGCCGCGCCTGACGGCGTCGATGGCCTGGCCGCTGATCCGGCCCTTCCTCTACGGGCTGCTGGGCTATGGCCGGGCACGATCCATGGCGGATGCCGTGGCGCCCATGGGCGGGGCCGAGGCGCTGGATTACGTCTCGAAACTGCTTGCTCTGGACGTGCGCATCCTGAATGCCGACCGGATTCCGCAGGCGGGCCGCTGCGTGGTGGTCAGCAACCACCCGACCGGAATCGCCGACGGCATTGCCGCCTATGACGCCATCCGCGCGCAGCGGGACGATGCCATCTTCTTTGCCAATGCCGATGCGCTGCGGGTTTCGCCCCGGTTGGACGAGGTGATCATTCCGGTCGAATGGGTCACCGCCAAGCGCACGCGCGAAAAGACCCGCGCCACCCTGGATGCGGCGCGGCGCGCCTTCGAGGAAGACCGCGCCGTGGTGCTGTTTCCCGCCGGGCGACTGGCGCGGGTGGCGGGCGACGGCCAGCTGACTGATCCGGAATGGTCCCCGACCGCCGTCAGCCTGGCCCGCAAATATCAGGCGCCGATCGTGCCGATCCATATGAGCGGGCCGTGGTCGCGGCTGTTCCACACCTTCGACCGCATCTCGCCCGAGCTGCGCGACATCACCCTGTTTCATGAGATGCTGAACAAGACCGGCGGGACCTTCCGCCTGACGGTCGGGCCGCCCATCCCGCCGGAGCGGCTGGATGCGGACGCCGCCCGCGCCACCTATGGGCTGAAAGCCTATATCGAGCGGGTCCTGCCCGGACAGCCGGATGCGCCCTATGCCTGAAGTCCGCGATATCGCCCTGGCCGACGAGGCTGCCACGACCCGGCTGGGACAGGCACTGGCCGGGCACTTGACGGCGGGGGAAGTCGTCTTGCTGAGCGGCGCGCTGGGCATGGGCAAGTCGACGCTGGCGCGCGGCCTGATCCGGGCCCTGACCCGGCCTGACGAGGATGTACCCAGCCCGACCTTCACCCTGGTGCAGTTCTATGAGAGCGCGCCGCCCGTCGCCCATTTCGACCTCTACCGGCTGGACGACCCGCGCGAGGTGGACGAGATCGGCCTCCATGAGGCCATCGACGACGGCGTGGCCCTGATCGAATGGCCCGAACGGCTGGGCGAGAACGGCGCCGGGGCCTTGAGCCCCGACCGGCTGTCGGTCACGCTGGAGACCGACGGCGAGGGCCGTCGCGCGCGGCTGTCGGGCTACGGCGCCTGGGCGGAAAAGCTGAAGGATCTGCATGTCTGAGCGTGGTGCGCTGATCGCTGATTTCCTCGCCGGAGCGGGTCTTGCCGACGCGCGGCGCGACCCCCTGCCGGGTGACGCCTCGACCCGGCGCTACGAGCGGCTGACCACGCCCTCGGGCGGGCGGCTGATGCTGATGGATCAGGCCCCGGCCCTCGAGAGCCCGCCGTGCGATCCGGCCTGGTCGCCCGAGCAGCGTCTGGCCCATGGCTGGAACGCGACGGCACGTCTGTCGGCGGGGCGGATCGAGGCCTTTGCCGCCGTGGCGCAGCACCTGCGGGCCGCCGGCCTCTCGGCACCCGAAGTGGTGGCGCTGGATGCCGCCAACGGTCTGGCGATCCTCGAGGACCTCGGCGACGACCTCTATGCCCGGGTGATCGAGCGCGGCGCGGATGAGTTGCCCCTCTATATCGAGGCGGTCGAGGCGCTGGCCCGGCTGCATCTCGTGGCCCCCCTGCCGGACCGGCTGGAAGGACCGGGCGGGGACTGGCCGCTGCTGACCTATGACGCGACCGCGCTGCAGGCCGGGGCCGACCTGTTCATCGAATGGATGCCGAAGCTTCTACCCGACCTCGACTTCGGTGCCGAAGCGCGCGCCGAATGGCACGCTGCCTGGGCCCCGGTCGCGGCCATGGGCGAGGCCCGGGCCTGGGTGATGGCGCACCGCGACTATCATGCCGAGAACCTGCTGTGGCTGCCGGACCGTGAGGGCTTCCGGCGGGTCGGCCTGATCGATTTTCAGGATGCGGTGCTGGCCCATCCCGTCTGGGACCTGCACTCCCTGCTCCAGGACGCGCGCCGCGACGTCTCGCCCGAGGTCGAGCGCGCCGCGCTGGACCACTACATTGACGTCATGCAGGTGGATGGCGACACCTACCGGGCCGACTATGCCGCGCTGGCAGCGCTGAACGAGGGGCGCATCCTCGGCGTCTTCGCCCGGCTGATCGCGCGCGACGGCAAGCCGCGCTATCGCCAGTTCATGCCGCGCATGTGGGGCCATCTGGAACAAAACCTGAAACGACCGGAACTGTCGCAGGTCCGGGTTTGGTTCGACCGTCATGTTCCGAGGGAGATGCGCGGATGACGGTTCCGAAGACAGCGCCCAAGACCGCTATGGTGCTGGCCGCAGGGCTGGGCACGCGCATGCGGCCCCTGACCGATGACCGGCCCAAGGCGCTGGTCGAGGTCGGCGGAAGGGCCCTGATCGACCATGTGCTGGACCGGCTGGCGGACGCCGGCGTCGCGCGCGCCGTGGTCAATGTCCACTGGTTCGCCGACCGGCTGGAGGCCCATCTGGCTGGCCGCGGGCGCGGGCCGGAGATCACGATTTCGGACGAGCGCGCCGAGCTTCTCGAGACCGGCGGTGGTCTGAAGAAGGCCATCCCGCTTCTGGGCGATGACCCGGTCTTCGTCGCCAATATCGACAGCGTCTGGACCGACCGGGGGGATGCCCTGGCGGAGCTGTCCAACCTGTGGGATCCCGAGCGGATGGATGCCGCCCTGCTGCTGGCGCGGCGCGAGGGCGCGATCGGCTTTGAGGGCGGCGGGGACTTCTTTCTCGGTGAGGACGGACAGCTGACCTTTCGGGGCGAGGCCGCCGAGGCGCCCTATGCCTATATGGGCGTGCACATCTGCCGTCCCGGCTATGTCGCCGACGGCCCTGACGGGCCCTTCTCGCTCAGCGGGCTGTGGCGCAGGTCGGCCGCGGCGGGGCGGCTGTTCGGCTGTGTGCTGGATGGCAACTGGATGCACGTCGGCGATCCCGGAGCGCGCGATGAGGCCGAGGCCCGGCTGGCGCGAGAGGCCGGGTGACGGACGCCTTCGACCCCTTCCCGCATATCTTCGCGCCGCGCTGGTACTCCATCGACGCGCACCGGCCCTTCCTGAACGATCTGGCGGCGGCCCTGCTGGACTGGTCCGGGCGCCAGTCACCGGAAATCCTGAGCGACGCCATGCTGTTGCTGCCGAACCGGCGGGCGGTGCGCTCGTTCGAGCAGGCCCTGCTGGCGGTGGGCGACGGTCGGCCGGTGTTGATGCCGCAGGTGCGCGCGCTCGGCGATCTGGAGGAGGACGAGGCGCCCTTCACGCCCGGCGCGCTGGGGCTGGACCTGCCGCCCGCCATCTCACCCCTGCATCGCCGGTTCGAGCTGGCCCGGATGATCGTCGAGGAGTTCGACACCAGTCTCTCGGTGCGGGAAGCCCTGGCCCACGCGGACACCCTCGGCCGGTTCCTGGAGTCCTGCCAGATCGAGGAGATCGAGGATCCCGGCCGCGTCGCGGATCTGGTCGAAGGCGATCTGGCCGACCATTGGCGGAAGCAGGCCCGGTTCCTGTCCCTCGGGGTCGAGGCCTGGCCGAAGCGGCTGGCGGCGCTGGGGCTGGTCGACCCGGCCTGGCGGCGGGTGACCCTGTTGCGGCTGCTGGCCGAGCACTGGTCGAAACACCCCCCGGTGACCCCGGTGCTGGCCGCCGGATCGACCGGCACGGTCCCGGCCGCCGCTGCCGTGCTCGATGCTGTGGCCCATGCTCCTCAGGGGGCCGTCATCCTGCCCGGACTGGATCGCGCGCTGCCGGACGATGTGTGGACGAAGGTCGATGATCTGCATCCGCAGGGCGCCCTGAAACTGCTGCTGGAGCGCAGCGGGATCGCGCGCGCCGATGTGCGGCCCTGGCCCGTGCCGGGTGGCGTCGACCAGACCGGCGGCCGGGCCCGCGAGCGGGTGCTGAACGAGGCCCTCAGGCCGGCCGAGACCACAGGCGACTGGCGGACCGCCATCTCAGGTCTTCGCGCCGAGGCCGCGCCGCATGATCCCGTCGATCCGGTGGTGCGCGGCCTGGAGGGCCTGACCCTGCTGGACCTGCCCGACGAGGAGTCGACGGCCGCGACCCTCGCCCTGGCCATGCGCGAGGCGCTGGAAGTGCCGGGCCGCACCTGCGCCCTCGTCACGCCCGATCTGGATCTGGGCCGGCGCGTCGCTGCCCGGCTGGAGCGATGGGGGATCCGGCCGGACAATTCCGCCGGCGTCAGCCTGCGCACCCTGCCCGCCGGACGGCTGGTCGATCTGGTGGCGCGCTGGATGGAGCGGCCTCTGGATGCCGCGACGCTGCTGTCGCTGCTGAAGCATCCGCGCGTGCGACCCGGTCTGGACGAGGCCGCCGTCGCGCATCTGGAACTGTATGGCTTTCGAGGCGCCGCGCCGCGCGACGGGTCGGTCCTGCGCCACAGGCTTCTGAAGCCCCAAGGCCGAGGCGGGGGCCGGGGCCGGGGTAGCGCCGGCGACACCCCGCCCGAAGGCGCGACCGAAGCTCTGGCTCTGGTCGATCGACTGGAGACACTCTCGGCCGCCGCCCGGTCGGCTTTCCGGCCCGAGGCGCCGCTGGATGAGGCCGCCCGGGCGCTGGTCACGGCGATCGAAAGCCTCGCCGGTCCCTCGGCCTGGTCCGGCAGCGATGGGGACACGGCGTCCGCCCTGCTGGCCGAATTGATCGAGGCGGGTGGGGCGCTGGGCGCCGTCACCCGGCCCGAGTTTGCCGCCCTGATCGGTTCGCTGCTGGACGAACAGACGGTGCGTCAGGGCGGCGCCACCCATCCGCGCCTGCGCATTCTCGGCGCCATCGAGGGGCGGCTGGTCCGGTCAGACCGGATGATCCTGGCCGGGCTGGAGGAAACCGTCTGGCCGCCCGCCGCCCCCGTCGATCCCTTCCTGTCCCGACCGATGCGCGCGACCCTGGGCCTGCCCTCGCCGGAAAAGCGCATCGGCCAGTCGGCGCAGGACTTCGTTCAGGCGGCGGCGGGACCCGAGGCCCTGCTGGTCCATTGCCAGCGACGGAACGGCCAGCCGACCGTGCGCTCGCGCTGGCTGTGGCGGCTGCAGATGCTGGCGACCGGGGCCAATACCGCGAAACACCCGGTGGCCCTGACCACGGACGATCCGGTGCGCGAGCTGGCCCGCATGCTGGACAGCCCGCCCGATCTGGTGCCGCGACCGGCCAGCCGGCCCGAGCCCCGGCCGCCGGTGGAGCAGCGCCCCCGCAGCCTGTACGTCACCCGTGTCGAGCGCTGGATCCGCGATCCCTATGCCCTCTATGCCCAGTGGATCCTGGGGCTGGAATCCCTCGACCGGCCCGGCCAGCCGGCCACCGCCATGGAGCGGGGCAATGCCATTCACGCCGCCATCGAGGCCCTGACGCTGGAGCGCCCCGACGACATGGGCGACGACTTTGCCGAGGCGCTGGCCGGGCGGATCGTCGCCGAACTGGTCAAGGCGGGCTTTGACGACGCGGCCCTGGCGCGTGAGCAGCCGCTGGCCGAAGCCTCGGCCCGCTGGCTGGCGGAGCAGGAGCGGATCCGCCGCGCCCGCACGGACGGACCCGTCACCCTGCATGCGGAAAGGAAGGGGCGGATGACCCTGACCCTGCCGGGCGGCGACTTCGTGCTGCAGGCCTATGCCGACCGGATCGAGACCTGGCCGGGCGGTGCCGCCGTCCTCGACTTCAAGACCGGCATGGGGCCGTCGAAGAAGGAGGTCGAGGCCGGCCTCGCGCCCCAGCTGACCCTGACCGCCGCCATTCTGGAGGCCGGGGGCTTTGGCCCTGACATCGGCCGGGGCCCGGTGGCCGAGCTGGCCTATGTCCGCCCCACCGGGCGCGGCGAGGGAGGAGAGTGGAAGACCGTGGCCGCCGGGCTTGAGGACACCGCCACCGCGACCGGCGACGCGCTGGAGGGCCTGACCCGGCGCATCGCCCATTTCGACCGGGACGAGACGCCCTATCGGTCATGGGCCGTGCCCAAATTCATGACCTTGCGCGGCGGCAACTATGACCATCTGGCGCGGGTCTGGGAGTGGCATGTCATGGGCGCGGCCGACGGCGAGGGAGAGGGCGGATGAGCGACCCCGTGCACCCCCAGACGCGCGCTGCCGATCCGACGCTGTCGGTGTTCGTCTCGGCCAATGCCGGGTCGGGCAAGACCACCACCCTGGTCAGCCGGGTGGCGCGGCTGTTGCTGGGCGGAACGGCGCCCGGCGCCATTCTGTGCGTGACCTTCACCAAGGCCGCCGCCTCGGAGATGCAGAGCCGGCTGTTCGCGCGGCTGGGCGGCTGGGCCGTCATGGACGACGACAAGCTGTCCCGCGCCCTTGCTGAGCTCGAGGGGGGCGCGCCGGGCGACTATGACGACGAGGCCCTGTCCCGCGCCCGGCGCCTGTTCGCCCGCGCGCTCGAGACCCCCGGCGGGCTGAAGATCCAGACCCTGCACGCCTTCTGCGAAAAGCTGCTGCGGCGTTTTCCCATGGAGGCCGGGGTCACACCGGGCTTCAGCGTGCTGGAGGATGAGGCGGCGCGGCGTCTGTCGCGCGAGGCGCGCGATGATCTGGCGCGGGCGGCGCTGGCCGACGGGGACAGACCGCTGGGCGAGGCCTATCGCCATTTCGCCGTCACGCTCGACTTCCAGACCTTCGAGGGCCTGCTGGCGACGCTTGAGGCCGAGCGGCTGAAGATCTCGGCCTGGGTCGAGGCGGTCGCACAGGGCGAGGCCTGCGACATCCATACCCTGACCGGCACCGAAGCCGGCGTGACGGTCGAGGGGCTGGAGCGCGACTGGCTGGCGGCGTTCGACCCGGCCGAAGCGCGGGCGCTGGCGGCGGAGTTGGCAGCGGGCGCCGTCACCGACCAGAAGAAGGCCGCCGTCCTGCAACAGGCGCTGGCCGAGGGCCTGAGCTTTGCCGGGCTGCGCCGCCTGTTCCTGAAGGCCGACGGCGCGCCCCATGCGAAAATGGGTACAAAGTCGGTGCCGCCCGGCGTGATGACACGCCTGACCGAGCTTCAGGACAGCTACTGCCAGACGCTGGGGGCGTGCCGCGCGGCCTGCACGGCCGAGCGGTCGCGCCATGCGGCGACGCTCGCGACCGCCTATGCCGCCCTCTATCAGCAGGCCAAGGACCGGTCGGGGGGCCTCGATTTCGCCGATCTGGTGGACCGCACGCGCGCCCTCCTGACCGAGGCGCAGGCCGCCGCCTGGGTGCTCTACAAGATGGACGGTGGCATCGACCATGTGCTGGTCGACGAGGCGCAGGACACCGCCCCCGAGCAATGGGACATCATCACCGCCCTGACCGGCGAGTTCTTCGGCGGCGATACCTCGGCCCGCACCGTGTTCGCGGTCGGGGACGAGAAGCAGTCGATCTATTCCTTCCAGGGGGCGCGTCCCGAGCGGCTGCGGCGCGAGGCCCAGGCCTATGACCAGAGGATCAAGGGCACGGGCGGCGCCTTCGAGGGCATTGAGCTGACCACCTCCTACCGGTCGACGCCGCAGGTGCTGAAGTTCGTCGACGCCGTCTTCGAGGGGCCCGAGCGGGCCCGCGCCCTGACCGGCCAGACGCTTCAGCAGGCGCCCGAACACGTCGCCGCCCGCACCGGTCATGCCGGCTCGATCGAGCTGTGGCCCCTGTTCTTCGACGATGAGGCGGTCGAGCAGGATCCGTGGGTGCCGGTCGACCATGAACCCGCCACCCATGGCCGGAAGAAGCTGGCCCGGGCACTGGCCCGCGAAATCCGACGCGCGGTCGATCAGGGCGACGCCGTCTATGACCCGAAGGACAAGGCCTGGCGGGCCTGTGGCTATGACGATTTCCTGATCCTCGTCCGGCGGCGCGATCCGACCTTTGAGGAGATCATTCGCGCGCTGAAGGCCGAGGGCGTGCCCGTGGCCGGCGCCGACCGGCTGAAGCTGTCCAGCCATATCGCCTTTGACGACATCAAGGCCGTGATGCGCTTTGCCCTCTTCCCCGGCGACGAGCTCAGCCTCGCCGAAATCCTGCGCGGGCCGCTGTGCGACCTGCCGGACTTCGAGGGACCCGACAGCCTGTACGCCCTGGCCGGTCAAAAGGGCCGCGGCCCGCTGTGGGAAGAGCTTCAGGCCCGCGCCCATGAGCAGCCCCTGTGGGCCCGGGCGCTGGCGCTCGCCACCTGGGCGCGGGACGCTCGGGATCGCGAGGCCTTTGCCTTCGCCTCCGGCCTGCTGAACCGCAAGGACGATGCGGGCGTCACCGGCCGGGTGCGGATGCTGGAGCGGCTGGGTCGCGAGGCCGAGGAGGCCCTGGACGAAACCCTGTCGCTGATCCTGTCGCTGGACAAACAGGGGCTGTCGGACCTGGAGACGGTGCTCGACCGGCTGGAGGCGGCCGAGGTCGAGGTCAAACGTGATCTGGAGGGCCCGCGCGGCGAGGTGCGCATTATGACCGTGCACGGGGCCAAGGGGCTGGAGGCGCCGGTCGTCTTCCTGCCCGACACCACGGCCCGGGCCGGCGCGCGCGGCACCGCCCTGTTCGAGGTGCCGACCGAGGTCGAGGAAGGTCAAACACCACCCCCCGCCGGATGGCTGATGGGCGGACGGAAGGATGAGGATTGCGCCGCGCTTGCAGCCGCCCGTACGGCCCGCGAACAGGCCTCGTCCGACGAGAGCCTGCGCCTGCTCTACGTCGGCCTGACGCGGGCCCGCGACCGGCTGGTGATCATGGGCCGGGGCATGGCCGGGCGAAAGGACGGCTTTGCCGACGGCAGCTGGTGGGACCTGCTCAGCCAGACCTTCGACCGGCTGGACGCAGTCGCGGATATGGACGATGGCCGCCGGCGCTTTGGTCCGGCCCCCGCGTCCGTCCTGCGCGTCGTGCCCGCCATCCCCGAACGGCAGACCCTGCCCGACTGGTGCCGCACCGACCCGCCGGCGGACGCCGGCCTGCGCGCCCGCGCCCCGTCACGGCTGGCCGGGGACGGCGAGGATGCCGGACCGCCCTCGCCCTCACCGCTGGATCGGGGCCGGGACGGCGGCCTGTCGCGCCTGCGCCGGGGGACACTGATCCACCGCTTGCTGGAGCGGCTGCCCGAACTGCCCGCCGCCGATCGCCGCGCGGCGGCCGACCGCCTGCTGGCGCGCGAGCCCGGCCTGACACCCGCCCAGATCACCGAGATGACGGGCGCGGCCTTCGGTGTGCTGGAGGACGACCGGTTCGCGGCCGTCTTCGGCCCCGGGTCGCGCGCCGAGGTGGCCCTGACCGGCACGGTCGAGGGCATCGCCTGGTCGGGACGCATGGACCGGCTGGTGGTCCTGCCCGACCGGATTCTGGTGATCGACTACAAGACCCAGCGCCCGGCACCGGACCACATCGACCGCACCGACCCCGCCCATCTGTTGCAGATGGCGGCCTATGTCGCCCTGCTGCGGCGGCTCTATCCCGGCCGGGCGGTCGAGGCGGCGCTGGTCTGGGCCGACGGGCCGCGCCTGATGCCCGTGCCGGACGCCCTGATCGACGAGGCGCTTCACGCACTGGCGCCCGCCCTGTAGGCTGTCACCTTGAACGGGGCGGGAATCGCCCCACATCCGAAAGCCGACGGGTGCCCGGCGCCCCGCTTCCCGAGAGAGTTCCATGACGACGATCAAGGTCACCGACGACAGCTTCGAGACCGACGTGCTGAAGGCCTCCACCCCCGTGCTGGTGGACTTCTGGGCCGAATGGTGCGGGCCCTGCAAACAGATCGGCCCGGCCCTCGAACAGATCGCCGACGAAATGGCCGGTCAGGTCACGGTCGCCAAGCTGAACATCGACGACAGCCCCATGACCCCGTCAAAACTGGGCGTGAAGGGCATCCCGACCCTGATGCTGTTCAAGGACGGCCAGATGACCTCGATGAAGGTCGGCGCCATCCCCAAGGGCAAGATCGCCGAATGGCTGGCCGAACAGGGCATCGCCAGCAGCGACGCCGCCTAGACCGGCCAGGTGTCTTCGGACGCGCCGAGCACTTCCCCTGCCAGATAGAGCGAGCCGCAGATGATGATGCGGCCGGCGCCGAGGTCGAGCGCGCGCTGAACCGCCTCACCGACGCTGTCGGCGGCCATGGCGCCGAAACCCTGCCCTTGGGCGACGGCGGCCAGGGCCTCGGCCGGGACGGCGGCGCCCTCGAACGCCACCGTGATGACCGGGGCGTCCAGCCCGCGCAGGGTCTGGAAAAAGCCGCCCGCGTCCTTTGAGGCCAGCAGGCCCACGATCAGGGCCATGGGCCGCGGGTCGCGCCGCTGGCGCTCCAGCAGGGCTTCGGACAGGGCGCGGCCCGCGTGCGGATTGTGCCCGCCATCCAGCCACAGTTCGACGCCCGCCGCCTCGGCCTTCTGTCCATAGGGGCCGGCCTTCAGCCGCTGCATGCGGGCGGGCCAGACCGCCGCGGTCAGGCCGGCCTCGATGGCGTCCACGGTCAGGCCGAAGTCGAGCGCGGCGGCGACCGCCAGACCGGCATTGTCGATCTGGTGCGGGCCCGTGAGGTTCGGCAGGGGCAGGTCCAGCAGCCGGTCGACGCCCTGGAACACCAGCCGCCCATGCTCGGTGAAGGCGTCGATATCCTCGCCCAGGACCGACAAGGCGACGCCATTTCCGGCCGCGGCGTGGCCGATGACGTCGCGGGCGACCTCGGGCTGGCGGGCGACGACCGCGCGGCCGCCCCGCTTCAGGATGCCGGCCTTTTCGTGCGCGATCCCGGCCAGATCGGCGCCGAGGAATTCGGCGTGGTCATGGTCCACCGGCGTGATGACCGCCAGCTGGGGCACGGGCAGGACATTGGTCGCATCCAGTGAGCCCCCCAGCCCGACCTCGATCAGGGCCAGATCAGCCTCGACCTCGCTCATGGCGACGAAGGCCGCGGCCGTGGTGCTCTCGAACACCGTCGCCTCGCCCGGAATGGCCTCGATCCGGTCGAGGATGGCGTCCAGCGCCGCATCGCTGATCAGGCTGCCGGCCAGCCGGATCCGCTCATTGAACCGCACGAGATGGGGTGAGGAGTAGACATGGACGCGCAAGCCCGCCGCCTCGGCCATGGCCCGCAGGAAGGCGATGGTCGAGCCCTTGCCGTTGGTCCCGGCCACATGGACCACGGGCGGCAGTCTCCGCTGCGGATCACCCAGCGCCGCGCACAGGGCGGTCATCCGCTCCAGCGACAGATCAATCCTCTGGGGGTGCCGCTGCCTGAGGCGTTCAGAAATGGGGTCCATGTCCTTCATCCTCCCCCATTCATGGGGGAGGGGGACCCCGTAGGGGTGGAGGGGGCGGCAGCGTGCACAATCGCGTCGAGAACATCGGGGCGGGTCTTCTCGTCCAGCACATCTCGAGCGGCGATCCTCAAAACCTGAATGCCCTCTTCGTGCAGCCAACGCGTTCGCACAGCGTCGTGGCGCGCTTGATCAGCCTCGCCGTGGAACTCTCCGTCCACCTCGACAGCCAGTCGGGCGGATGGGCAATAGAAGTCCAGAATGTAGCTCCCGATGGCATGCTGACGGCGAACCCTTAGTCCCTGCAGCCTCTCCCCGCGCAGACAGCCCCATAGCAGGACTTCAGGAAGCGACATCGCGCGTCTCAACGTTCGGGCACGTTTCGCTGTCAGGACCTTCGCTCGCACTCGCCCCCTCCACCGCTCCGCGGTCCCCCTCCCCCGCAGGCGGGGGAGGATATGACTTAAGCCGCCTTTCGGCCGTCCATCAGCATGGACAGGATCTGGCCCAGCACGCGGGGCAGGTCGGCGCGGGGCACGACGCGGTCGACCATGCCTTTTTCCTGCAGATATTCAGCGCGCTGGAAGCCGGGGGGCAGCTTTTCGCGGATGGTGGCCTCGATCACGCGCGGACCGGCAAAGCCGATCAGGGCGCCCGGCTCGGCGAGGTGGACATCGCCCAGCATGGCATAGCTGGCGGTCACCCCGCCCGTAGTCGGATCGGTCAGCACCACCACGAACGGCAGACGATGTGCCTTCAGGTCCTGGATGGCCAGGGTGGTGCGGGCCATCTGCATGAGGGACAGCGCGCCCTCCTGCATGCGGGCGCCGCCGGCGGCGGTGTAGCAGACCAGCGGCACCTTGCGTTCGATGGCGGCCTCAGCGGCGGCGATGAAGGCTTCGCCGGCGGCCATGCCCAGCGACCCGCCCATGAAGGTGAAATCCTGGACGATCACCACGGCGGGTGTTCCGCCGACATCGCCATAGCCGATGGCCATGGTGTCCTTGCGTCCCGCCGCCTTGCGCGCCGCAGCCAGACGGTCGCGGTACGGCTTGCCGTCCGAGAAGTTCAGCGGATCCTCGGGCACCTCGGGGGTGTCGATCGGCTCATACTCGCCGTCGTCGAAAGTGTAGCGCAGCCGGGTCGGGGCATTGATGCGCATATGGCGCCCGGACGGGGTCACCCACAGGCTGCCCTCGAGGTCCGAGCGATACAGCATCTCGCCGGTGTCGGGGTCCTTGACCCAGAGATTGTCGGGCGTGTCGCGGCGGCCGACGATCTTGCGCACGCCGGGCGCGAAGCGGCTCAGCCAGCCACCCCGGGCGGGCGGTTGCGGACGGTCGGGAGTCTTGCGATCAGCCATGGGTCGTCTTCTACACGGTTTCGGCGGCGCGGGCGGTGTGCACGGCGTGCGACAGGTCCCGCGCCAGGGAGAGAACGTCGGCCACCGGGTCGCGGTTCTCGGTCACGGCCGCCTCGACCCGGTCGACCAGGGCCGAGCCGACCACCACCGCATCGGCGACCCGGGCGATTTCGGCGGCCCGTTCGGCGGTCTTTACGCCAAAGCCGACGGCGACGGGAAGGCCGATCGCGGAGCGCACCCGCGCCACCGCCGGCGCCACATCGCCGGCCACGGCTTCCTTGACCCCGGTCACACCGGCGACCGAGACATAATAGACAAAGCCCGAGGTGCCGCGCGCGATGACCTTCAGCCGGTCATCGTCCGAGGTCGGGGTGGCCAGCCGGATCAGCGACAGGTGCGAGGCATCCAGCGCCTCGACCAGTTCCGCGGACTCCTCGGGCGGGCAGTCGACCAGGATGACCCCATCAACCCCCGCCGCATCGGCGGCCTGGGCAAAGGCCCGGTAGCCCATCTGCTCGACCGGATTGAGATAGCCCATCAGGATCAGGGGCGTGTCGGCATTCCCCGCCCGGAAGCGGCGGGCCAGCTCCAGGGTGCCCTTCAGCGTCAGGCCGGATTTCAGCCCGCGCAGGGCGGCACGCTGGATGGTCGGCCCCTCGGCCATCGGATCGGAGAAGGGAAAGCCCAGCTCCAGCACATCGGCCCCGGCCTCGACCAGACCGTTCAGGATGTCGAGCGTGGCTTCGGGCGACGGATCGCCCGCCATGACATAGGCGACAAAACCGGCGCGGCCCTCGGCCTTCAGCGCCGCAAAGCGGGCGTCGATACGGGCGGTGGTCATGCGTCAGATCCTCCCCTGTGGAGCGTAGCGGCACGGGGGAGGGGGACCATGCGCAGCATGGTGGAGGGGGCGGCTTCAGGCGCAGCGTCCGGGGCTTGCCCCCTCCACCACTTCGTGGTCCCCCTCCCCCGCTTCGCGAGGGAGGATCGAAGGCTGCCAGTCACAGCTCCACCCCCAGATGTTTGGCGACCGAGAAGATGTCCTTGTCGCCGCGGCCGCACAGATTGACCACGACATTGCCGTCCTTGCCGACCTCGTTCGCGATCTCGCCGATGCGGGCCAGGGCGTGACTGGGTTCCAGCGCCGGGATGATGCCCTCCAGCCTGGAGCACAGCTGGAAGGCCTCCAGTGCCTCGGCGTCCGTGGTGGCGCGGTATTCGGCGCGGCCGGTCTGGTGCAGCCAGGCGTGCTCGGGTCCGATCCCCGGATAGTCGAGGCCCGCCGAAATGGAGTGCCCCTCAAGGATCTGGCCGTCGTCGTCCTGCAGCAGATAGGTGCGGTTGCCGTGCAGCACGCCCGGGCGACCGCCCTGCAGGCTGGCGGCGTGGGAATTGCCCTTCAGCCCCAGACCGGCGGCCTCGATCCCGATCAGGCGCACGCCCTCGTCGCCGATAAAGGGGTGGAACAGGCCGATGGCATTGGACCCGCCGCCGATCGCCGCGACGCAGGCGTCGGGCAGGCGGCCGGTGCGGGCCATCAGCTGCTCTTTCGTCTCGCGGCCGATGACGCTCTGGAAGTCGCGGACCATGGCGGGATAGGGGTGCGGACCCGCGGCCGTGCCGATGATGTAGAAGGTGTCGCCGACGTTCGAGACCCAGTCGCGCATGGCCTCGTTCATGGCCTCCTTCAGCGTCGCCCGGCCATTGGTGACGGGCCGCACCTCGGCCCCCAGCAGCTTCATGCGGAAGACGTTCGGTGCCTGACGCTCGATGTCGGCGGCGCCCATATAGACGACGCAGGGCAGGCCGAAGCGGGCGCAGACAGTGGCGGTCGCCACCCCGTGCTGGCCGGCGCCGGTCTCGGCGATGATGCGGGTCTTGCCCATGCGGCGGGCCAGCAGAATCTGGCCCATGCAATTGTTGATCTTGTGCGCGCCGGTGTGATTCAGCTCGTCGCGCTTGAACCAGATGTTGGCGCCGCCGTGGTGTTCCGTCAGCCGCTCGGCGAAATAGAGCGGGCTGGGCCGGCCGACATAGTGGGTCAGGAAGTCATCCAGCTCGGCCTGAAACGACGGATCGGCGCGCGCGGCATCCCAGGCCGCCTCCAGCTCGTGGATGGCGGGCATCAGGGTCTCGGCCACGAACCGGCCGCCGAACGGACCGAACCGGCCCTCGGCGTCGGGCCAGGCGTAAGCGTTGGAAAGCGAAGCGTTCAAGATGACTGTTTCCCGGGGAGGGTACCTACGGCCTGAAGGAAGGCGCGGATGAGGGCCGGTTCCTTAACACCCGGCGCGCGCTCGACGCCAGAGGACACATCGACCATGGGTGCGCCGGACAGCCGCACAGCTTCGGCGACATTCGCCGGATTGAGCCCGCCCGCCAGGAACCACGGGCGCTCAAGCTTGAGCTCCGCCAGCAGCGTCCAGTCGAAGCTCAACCCCATGCCGCCGGGGAGGGTCGCGTCGGCCGGGGTGCGGGCGTCAAACATCAGGTGATCGGCCACTCCGGCCCAGTCGGCGACCGGCCTCATGTCGTCGGGGTCGGAGACCGGCAGGCATTTGATGATCCCGGCCCCGGTCCGCTGGCGCACCTCTGCGGCCCGCTCGGGCGTCTCACGGCCGTGCAGCTGGATGAAGTCGGGGGCGACGTTGCGGCTCAGGGCGTCCAGCAGGGCATCGTCGGGATCGACCGTCACGACCACCACCTTCGCCCGGCGGTCCCCGGCCATGCCGGTCTGGTCCAGCAGACGCCGGGCGTGTTCGGGCGCGAGGTTGCGGGGGCTCTTCCCGAACGCCACCAGACCCACGAAGGCCGCGCCCGCGTCCAGCGCAACCGTCAGGGTCTCGGGGGTCGTCAGTCCGCAGATCTTCGCCAGGGTCATGGGCCGTGACCTGCGCACAGCCGGGCCGGGCGTCAAGTCTGATAGAGGTCGGCGTCCGGATCGGGGTGCCCCCGGATCGCCGCCGAGACCACCTGGCTGGCGATCACCGAATAGGTGATGCCGTTGCCACCAAAGCCCATGACGGCCCAGGCGTGCGCCATGTCGGGCACCGGCGCGATGGAGGGCAGGCCGGTCGCGCTCTCGCCGAACGCCCCGGCCCAGCTGTAGTCGACCTCGAATTCCAGATCGGGCAGCAGGGTGAGCAGCTTCTCGCGGATGGTGGCGCATTTGCGCTTCAGCTTGTCGGGGTTTTCGTGGGCGCCGGGGGCGTCCTCATCCTCGCCGCCCACGATCAGGCGGCCGTCGCCGGCCATGCGGAAATAGAGGTAGGGGTCGGACGCTTCCCACACGAGGGTGTCGCGCAACCAGGCCGGGCACGGCGTGCGTTCGGTGGAGGCCAGCGCCCAGGTCGAGATGACCTTTGCACCCGGGGTCGGCACGCCCTCCGGGAACTCATAGCCACAGCAGAACACAACATGCCGCGCGCGCACGGCATGGCCCGTATCGGTCAGCAGGGTGACACCGTCGGGGTCGGAGGCCGCCTGCGTCACCTCGACCGGCGAATAGACCACCGCCCCGTCCGCCTGGGCCCGCCGCAGGAGGCCGGCCGCCAGCTGGGCGGGGTCGGCGCTGGCCGAGCCGGTGGACAGGATCGCCCCGGTCCGGTCGAGGCCGAACCGCTCACGAAGGTCGGCGGGACCGAAGAAGGTGCTGTCCAGACCGATGTCGGCCCGCGCGTCGGCTTCGGCGTCCAGCGCGCGACGGCCGTACTCATCGCCGGCCAGATAGAGGGTGTCCTTGCCCTCAAGGCCACAGCGGATGCCCTCGTCCGCCACGATCTGCTTCAGCGCGTCCACCGCCGCGCGGGAGCGCAGATACGCCCGGCGCGCATCCGCCATGCCGATCCGGTCCGCCAAGGCGGTCAACGGCAGGTCGATTTCCCATTGCAGCAGGGCCGTCGAGGCCATGGTCGATCCGGTCAGGGGCGGGCGTCGGTCCAGCACCGCCACCGAATGATCGCGGCTCAGCTCGCGCGCCATGAAGGCGCCGCTGATCCCGGCCCCTATGATGGCGATATCGACGGAGATCGCCCCGGTCAGCGTCCTGACCGGCACGCCGAGGCCATAACTGTCGGCCCAGACCGACCGGCCGGTCCGGAGATCGCGCTTCTGTGTGGCACCGCTCATCGACCGTCCCCTGTGGCGGAGCGATAGAGCCCCAGAGGTCCGGGGGTTCCGGCGGCGTCACTGAAAGATCAGATCGACCTCTTCGGGCGTCAGCAGGCGCCAATCGCCGGGCGCCAGATCGTCGGGCAGGGTCAGGGCCCCGACCCGCTCGCGGTGCAGGGCCTCGACGTGGTTGCCGACGGCGGCGAACATGCGCCGCACCTGGTGATAGCGGCCTTCGGTGACCGTCAGGGTCGCCTCGGTCGGGGTGATGACCTCGAGGACGGCCGGCGACAGGGGCTTGTCCTCGCCCTCCAGCACCAGTTCGCCCGAGGCGAACAGCGCGCCCTCCCCGCCCTCCAGGGGCCGGGCGAGCGTGGCGCGGTAGACCTTGGCCACATGGCGCTTCGGACTGATGATCCGGTGCAGCAGGGCGCCGTCGTCGGTCAGCAGCAGCAGGCCGGTGGTCGCCTTGTCCAGCCGCCCGACGGTCGAAATGGCCGGGTCGCGCCTGCGCCAGCGCTCGGGCAACAGGTCGAACACCAGCGCCCCGTCCTCCTTGTGCGAACAGGTCATGCCCAGCGGCTTGTGCATCATCATCACCAGCCCCGGCAGCGGGTCGAGCGGTTCGCCATCGATCTCCATCCGCGTGGGCAGGTCGGGCGAGAGCGCGATCCGCTTCGACACATCGGTCAGGTCCGCGCCGTCCAGCGCAATCCCGCCGGCCCGGGCCATCCGCGCCATTTCGGTGCGCGAGCCATAGCCGAGCGATGACAGCAGCCGGTCGATGCGCAGGCTGGGGACCTTGCTCACTTCTTCGCCTCGATGATCTTGTAGCCCTCGGCTTCCACGACCGGCCGCACGGTCTTGAAGGCCGCATTCAAGGTGGTCTCGTAGGGCAGGTGTCGGTTGGCCACCATCCAGAGCGTGCCGCCCGTGCGCAGCGACTTTGCCGCCCGATCGATAAAGGCCTGGCCCAAGGCGCGATCCTCGGCCCCGCCATCGTGGAAGGGCGGATTGGCGACGACAAAATCCAGATCCGCCAGATCGGTCAGGGTGCGCACATCGGCCCACAGGAACCGCGCGCGCGGATCGTCGAGGTTGCGCCGCGCCGCCTCGACCGCCCGACGGTCCAGATCGATCAGGGTCAGTTCGGTGACCGCCTCCTGCGCCAACACCACCCGGCCCAGCGCGCCATAGCCACAGCCGAAGTCCGCGCCGCGCCCCTTCAGGCCCTCCAGATGCCGGATCAGCAGGGCGGTGCCCGGGTCGACCCGGTCCCAGGCAAACAGGCCCGGCTGGGTCCAGATGCCGGACTCCGGGTCCTGCCGCAGCGCGCCGGCCGCAATCCCCGTCTCGATACCGCTCAACGTCTGCGGCCGCGTCGCCAGACAGCGTTTGTGGTGGGCCTTGGAGACGACCTCGCAGTCGACCCCGAAGCCCTTCAGCTCCTTCGCCAGCCGCGCCCCGCCCTTCGTCTTGGGCGCCATGACATCGAGGCGACCGCCCGGCTTCAGGGCCCGCAGCACCAGCGCCAGCGTGTACTGTCGCTCGATCGCACCCGCCGGGGCCAGAACCACGGCCTGATCCACGCTTTCGGGCACGAGGTCTTCCAGCACGGCCGCGCCGGGCACGCGGGGCGAGACCTGCACCGCATCGGTGGGCGGATCGAAGACGAGAGGGGGGCGACCGAAGATCAGGCTGTTCATAAGGCGGCCTATAGCGGCAATTGTCGCCCCGGGCACGGGTGACACATCCGGCCTCATCCGGCAGAACCGGGCATGGCCTGTGATTCGTCCGCCAGCCGGAGCCTTCCGGACGCCCGCGCCCTCCTGCAGCGTATCTGGGGCCATGACGACTTTCGCGGTCTTCAGGCCCCGGTGATCACGGCCGTGCTGGAGGGCTGCGATGTCCTGGCCGTCCTGCCGACCGGCGGCGGCAAGAGCCTGTGCTACCAGATCCCGGCCCTGCTGCGGCCCGGCCTGACGCTGGTGGTCTCGCCGCTCATCGCCCTGATGAGCGATCAGGTCGCCGCGCTGGACCAGCTGGGCGTGCCCGCCGCGCGGCTGGATTCCTCGCTCGATTCCGAGGCGCGAGCGGCCCTCTGGACGCGCATCCGGGCGGGCGAGATCAAGCTGCTGTATGTCTCGCCCGAGGGTCTGGCCTCGTCCTGGCTGCTCGACCGGCTGGCCGAGCTGGACCTGTCCTTCATCGCCGTCGACGAGGCGCACTGCGTCTCGCAATGGGGTCATGACTTCCGGCCCGACTATCGCAATCTGGGGCGGCTGAAGGCGCGCTTCCCCTCGGTGCCGACCGTGGCCCTGACCGCCACCGCCGATGCCCGCACCCGCGCCGACATCCTGCAATCGCTCAACATCAGCGGCGCCGAAGTGTTCGTCGACAGCTTCGCCCGGCCGAACCTGCGCCTTTCGGCCCTGCCCAAGGCGGGCGGTCAGGCGAAGACCGAGACCCAGGTTCAGGAATTGGTCGAGGCCCGGCGCGGCGTGTCCGGCGTCGTCTATTGCGGGTCGAGGAAGGGCTGCGAGCGGCTGGCCGAGGCCCTTTCGGCGGCGGGCCATGATGCGGTCGCCTATCACGCGGGGCTGGACGCCCGGGAACGTCACGACCGGCTGACCCGGTTCCTCGAGGCCGATCAGGGGGTGATCGTCGCGACCATCGCCTTCGGCATGGGGGTCGACAAGCCGGACGTGCGCTTTGTCATCCACGCCGATCCGCCGGGCTCGCTGGAGGCCTATTGGCAGGAGGTCGGCCGCGCGGGCCGTGACGGCGATCCGGCCGAGGGCATCACCCTGTTCGGCTCGGCCGACGTCGCCTGGTCACTCAAGCGTCTGGACGGGGGTGCGCTGGACCCCGAGGTCATGGCCGCCCAGCGCCGCAAGGTCTGGCAGCTGTACGCCATGCTGGACGGCGCCGTCTGTCGCCCCCAAGCCGTTCGCCACTATTTCGGGGAAGAGGGCGCCGAGCCCTGCGGCGTCTGCGACCTGTGCCGCCATCCGCCCGAATTGGTCGCCATGACCACCGAGGCGCAGAAAGCCCTGGCCGCCGTTCACCGGCTGGAAGGCCGTTACGGCCGGGGGCGGGTGATCGACCACCTGACCGGGCGTCGCAAGGACGGCGAAGGTCTGGGCGAGAGCCTGTCGACCTGGGGCATCGGTCGCGATCTTCCCGCAGCGGAATGGCGCCGCATCCTCGATCATCTGGTGTTCGAGGGCCTGCTGATCGAGGACCCGAACGACGGTCGCCCCCTGATCGGACTGGGCGATCCCGCGGCCGTGCGCGCGGTCTATCGCGGCGAGCATGCGGTCGAGCTGAAGCGGGAGACACCACAGGCCGCCCGACCGGCCGGTCGCCGCGCGCCGGCCACCGATCTGATGGCGCAGCTGTCACCCGGCGCCCGCGCGCGCTTCGAGGCCCTGCGCTCCTGGCGGCGCGAGGCGGCCCATGCCCAGGGCGTGCCCCCCTATGTGATCTTCCAGGATCGCACCCTGCTGGCGCTGGCCGAGGCCCGCCCCGCCAGTCTGGAGGCCCTGTCGGGCGTCTCCGGCATCGGCAAGTCCAAGCTGACCACCTATGGCCGCGCGGTTCTGGAGGTGCTGACCCGCGCCGAGCAGGCCGAGGCCGCCTGATCCCTCACGGCGCGCCCAGGAACTCGTCGACGGCCGCCATGAAGCGCGCGGGCTGGTCGATCATCACCATATGCTCGGCCCCCGCGATGGGCACCAGTCGCGGCGGTCGCGGCAGTCCGGTCCAGGCCTGACGCCAGGAGGACTGCAGCCGGTAGCGCGGCGAATCCTCACGCCGGCTCCAGCCGTAGACCACTGTGACCGGCACATCGATGCGGGCCAGACGGGGGCGCAGGTCGACGGTCATGACTTCATAGAGGCTCTGGGCCAGCACCCGGGCGTCGCCGCCCTGCCAGCCGACCCAGGATTCGAGCGCCTCGGAGGTCGAGCCCATGCCCTCGGCCCAGACCTGCCGCGACAGGGCGTCGTCGCCCAGGAACAGGACAGCCTGATAGGCGATCGCGGCGATCGGCTGCAGGTCTTCTCCGGTCGCCCGGTCGTCGAGCAGGGCCGGAAAGAAGGGCGCCGCGTCGACGATCATGATCCGCCCCACGCCCGACCGGCCGTCGCTGGCCAGTCTCACCGCGATCTGCCCGCCCATTGAATGGCCGATCACCGCCGGGGCGCGCAGGCGCTGGCTGCGGATGTAGCGGGCGACCTCCTCCGCCACGGGGCCGGCGACCAGACCCGTGCCGTTGTCCCCCGCCGCCAGGTCTCCGAAGCCGCGCACGGAGACCAGATGCACCCGGTAGGTTTCACTCAGCCTCTGCGCGACCGGCTCCCAGACCAGACTGGTGGAGGCCAGACCCGGGATCAGGATCACGTCGCGGACCGGTCGGTCAGGGTCGACGTTTTGTGGCCCTCGCACCTCGACCGTGATCCGCCGCGAAGTGAAGCGGGCCTGCGGAGCCGCCTCGGTCCCGATAGCCGGGGCGGCCGGGGCCTCCGACACGGGCGTCGGGGCCGGCGCCGGGGCCGGCGGCAACTCTGCGGGAGCCCCGCCGGTCGGCAGGGCCAGCGACAGGATCAGGCCGGAGAAGGCGAGCAGCGAAATCATGACCCTATCCTGCGACGGCGATCCGGGCAGGAAAACGGCCCGGATGGGGCAAACACCACCGGGCTTGCCAAAGTTGCGTGATCGGCTTCATCTATCTCCCGGATCTTCTGGGGGAGGAACCGATGCTGATCCCGATTTTGACCGCCCTGACTCTGACGATGACGTCGGCTCAGGTTCAGGACCCACCGACACCTGCCTCGGACTGGCACCCGTTCTCGCGCAGCAGTTCGACTGTCTACATGGCCGATGCCGGGACGCTGGCGCTGGTCGATGGCGCGACTCGGGTGAAGGTGGCGCGCGTGCCGCTGACGCTCACCGACTTCAGCCACGAGATCGACACCTATGCCCTGCGCTGCGGGGCGCGCGAAATCCGCTTCATGGCGACCGAAACCTACGACGGCTCGGGGGCGATGGTGGATCGCTACGAGGAAGAGGCCGACTGGGAGCCCGTCGTCGAGGGCACCAACTACGGCTTCCTCTATGAGGTGGCCTGCAACGAAAAGCGCTCCAGCCAGGGCTCCTGGCCCTCGGTGACCGCCTACATCGGCCAGAACCGCTAGGCGTCGATCAGCACCGCGTCCCGCTCGGCCTTCTTGTAGCGGACAATGCACAGGTCGATGTTCTCGATCAGGGTGCTGACCTGCGGCAGCTCCAGCGACCCGTCCAGGGTCAACTGGAACGTCTCGATCAGCGGCGCAAAGGTCCCCGGGATCCAGAGATCGCTGCCGTGCACGGCGTCGCTCAGCAGCGCGGTCCGCAGCAGGACCTGGTCCAGCCCCGGCCGGTTCACCGTCAGGCAAAAGGCGATCAGCCCGTCGGCGATGCGGAAGATGTGCCTGAGGTGCTCGTCCGAAGGCCGGTCGCGCCCGTTGCCGACAATGGTGCGGATCCGGTCCAGACCTTCCTGGAACCGCGGCAGGGTGCGGGGGGCCAGCACCTCGAGATTGGCATGCGCCTCGACCAGACATTCAGAGACCCGCTTGCCGCCCGGCCGGCGTGCCTCGCGCTCGAAGGCCGTCTCGACCATTCGGAATTTTGTGCCACTCATAGGGCGACCTTCTGGGGTTTGAGCACGCTGTTGATTTGCTCCTGATCGAGGTTCGGTTCCTTGGCCGCGCCGAGCGCGGTGGACAGGTCGGATCCTCGCCGGCCCTTCGTGCCCTCGGGCACGCCGTCGTATTTGAACCGCCGGTCCGGGCCGACATACTTCGCGGCCTCGACAAACTGGCGACCGCCCTTGGAGATCCAGAGCATCCGCTGCATCAGCACGCTGGGTGACAGCGGCTTGGCCACCACGAAGTTGGCGCCACAGTCGCGCGCCGAGGCGATCTCGCTCTTGGGTGTATGCGAGCTGGTCACGATGACGGGGGCGAACCGGTTGGGGTCCAGCGTCGACTGGCGCAGCCAGCGCACCAGTTCATAGCCCGACTCCTCGTTCACCGTGCTGTCGACGAGGGTGAAGTCTATCTGCTCGCGCGACAGGACGGACTTGGCATCTTCCAGCGTGGCGGCGCGGCGGATACGCTCCACGCCAAAGCCCATCAGCATCTGGCCGAGCACATCGAGGCCCAGCGAATTGGAGTCCACGCACAGCACCGTCACATTGCGCAGATTGATGCGGGCGCTGCCGCCAGCGGCGGGTTTTTCGGCGACTACCATAGCTCGTACTCACCTGTGTTTCGAGCGGTGTCCCCCCGCGGCGTGCCCCCTGCCAGACGGCTGGCCAGCCCCTGCAGCTGCAAGGCGCCGGTGATCCGGCCCAGCCAGGCTTCGTCGATCGACTGGCGTCCGGACGTGGCGAGCGACAGCGCCGCGAGCACCGAGGCGGTGCCCTCCAGATGCTGGGTCAGCGAGTCGAGGTCCTGGATGTCCACGTCGGTCGGGGGCTCGGTCTCGCCGGCGAGGCGGTCCTCGAGGACACGTGACCGGGCCGCAAGGTCGGCAACCTCGGCCGCCAGCCTCGCCAGGATCGTCTGCAGAACCGTTTCTGTCTCCATTGCGCGCCCCATCAAAACAGCTCCAGATCGCCGACCGGTTCGCGCTCGACCACCCGGGAGGCGCGCTCGGCCAGGGCGCGTTCGCGGGCCGCCAGACCCGGATCCGCCACCAGCTGCTGCTTGGCCCGACCGGTTGCCGGCCAGTAGTGAATTCGCCGCGCCTGAAGACCGCCCAGGCTCTCGCCCACGATCGGAATGCCTTCGTCCCCCAGAAACTGGCGCACGAAGGTGACGTTCTTGCTGCCGATATCGACCAAGCCGGCGCTCATCCGGCCACCGCCGAACACCTTGGCCTCCAGCCGATGGCGGTTGGCCCCCATGGCCAGCAGGGCGTTGACGAGCAGTTCCATGGCCTGAACGCCATAGCGCCGGTCGTCGGCGCCACTGCCGGGGGCGGCAGGCAGCAGGAAGTGGTTCATGCCGCCAATGCCCAGCGACGGGTCGCGGATGCAGGCCGACACGCACGAGCCGAGGATGGTCGAGAACACCAGGTCGTGGCGATCGGTCACCTCGAACTCGCCCTGTCCGACATGGACGCGGGTCTCGGGTTCGGCAACAGGGCGGGGGGGTGCCGTCATCACGTGATCGCCCCGTACACTTCCTCGATCTTGGCCCGCAGGGTGGCGACCGTGAACGGCTTGACCAGATAGTTGTTGACCCCGAACTGCTGGGCCCGCTGCACCAGTTCGGTATCGGCCCGGCCGGTCAGCATGATGAAGCCTGTCGACTTCAGCTGCGGCGTCATACGCACCGCACGCAACAGGCCAAGCCCGTCCAGCTTCGGCATGTTGAAGTCCGAGATGATCAGATTGATGCGCGCGCTGAGCAGCACACGCAGCGCGTCCTCACCATCCACGGCATCCTCGATGTTGTGGATGCCGATGTCCTTCAGGCCCGCGCGCACCAGCGAGCGTATCGTCTGTTGATCGTCGACGATCAGGGCACGAATGTCAGAGCCGGCGGGCATCAGGCAGCTCCTTTCCGGGGGGAGGCGGAGGAGGCGGATGCCGCACGCAACAGGGCGCCTCCGATCTGGTTGAGAGGCAGTTGGCGCTGGACCGCGCCGATTTCCTGAGCCGCGCGCGGCATGCCGTAGACGATACAGCTGGCCTCATCCTGGCCGATCGTCGTCGCGCCCGCCTCACGCATGCGCAGCAGGCCTTCGGCGCCATCGCGGCCCATGCCGGTCAGGATCACACCCACGGCCTGGGAGGTGGCGCGGGCGACCGAGCTGAACAGCACATCGACCGACGGCCGGTGTCCCGAGACGAGGTCCGACTCGTCCAGCGCACAGACCAGACCGTTGCCGCGGGCCGCGACGCGCAGGTGCGCGGGGCCACCGGGCGCCAGATAGATGTGGCCGACTTCCAGCGGCGCACCCGGGCGCGCTTCGGTCACGTGCGGGGCGCAGGACCTGTCCATACGGGCGGCAAAACTGGTCGTGAAGGTCGCCGGCATATGCTGGGTGATGACCGTCGGCGGACAGTTGGCGGGGAACTGGCTCAGCACCGTCAGTATGGCCTCGACGCCACCGGTCGAGGCGCCGATGGCAATGATCCGGTCGCCGGGCGTGTAGGGGGCGTGCGAGGTCGGGGCCGCTTCGCGCGGTGCCCGGTCGCGGACCCTGGCGCGAGCCGCCACATGCACCTTTTCGCACAGGCTGCCGAACTCGCCGGCCGAGGCGCCGACCGGCTTGCCCACACAATCGACCGCGCCCAGTTCGAGGGCCTCCAGCGTCGCTTCCGCGCCGCGTTGGGTCAGGGTCGAGACCATGACCACCGGCGTCGGGCGCAGGCGCATCAGCCGCTCGAGGAAGTCGAGGCCGTTCATGTTCGGCATCTCGATATCCAGGGTGATGACATCGGGGTTCAGCGCCTTGATGGCCTCGCGGGCCTCAAGCGGATCCGCGGCCTCGCCCACGACCTGAATGCCGGGATCGGCGCGCAGCTGCTGGGCGATCAGGGCCCGCATGGTGGCCGAGTCATCAACGATCAGGACAGTAACAGGATTAGCCACGGCGCGACTCCCGGCGATAGCCCGTCAGGCCCTCAGGCTTGAGGTTCGGGTTCATGGCCCGCTCCGAGTGACCGATGTACAGCTGGGCACCGTCATGCAGTTGTTCACTGAACCGCTCGAACAGCCGGTTCTGGGTCTGGTCGTCGAAATAGATGGCGACGTTGCGACAGAAGATGACGTCGAACCGGCCGCGCATCGGCCAGTCGCCCAGGAGGTTCAGGGTGCGGAAGGTGATCAGGCCCTGGACCTCGTCCGAAACCTTCCAGCCCCCCTCGACCCGGCGCACATGGCGGCTGCGTACAGCGGTCGGGATGGGGTCGACGTCGTCGTCCGAATAGATGCCGGCCGCCGCCCGGGCGACGATCTGCGGATCGATGTCCGAGGCCAGGATGCGCACGTCCAGCCTGGCGGCCTCCGGCAGCGCCTCCAGCACCGTCATGGCCATGGAATAGGGCTCATGGCCGGCCGAGCAGCCGGCAGACCACAGACGCACCCGGCCGCCGGCGCGCGCCGTCTCGGCCAGCCGGGGCATGACCTTGCTGCGCAGGTGATCGAAATGGTGCGGCTCGCGGTAGAAGCGGGTCACATTGGTCGTCAACGCGCTCAGCATGGCGCTGCGCTCCTCGACCTGGGATTCGTCGCGCACCAGCTCGCAATAGGCGGCAAAGTCCGGCAACTTCAGCGCGCGCACGCGCTTGGCCAGCCGCGAATACATGAGCGACGCCTTGGCCTCGACCATGTGGATGCCCGACATGGCGTACAGCAGGCCCGCGATCTCCGAGAAATCCTTCCAGGTGAAGAGATATTCGCCGGGAGAGGCGATGTCCGAGTTGCGTTGGCGGGCGGCAGCGGTCATGCGGCCTCGCGCAGTTCGGCCTCGGGCAGAATGCCGTCGAGCGAGACCAGGCTGATCATGTCAGCTTCCTGAGCGATGACGCCCTTCACGAAGCAGCGCACCGCCTCGCACGACACATCGGGCGCCGGCTGGATGGATTCCGAGCCCACCGTCAGGATGTCGGACACGGCCTCGACCAGCAGGCCGACGGTCTTGTCGCCGATGCGGGCCACGATGATCACGTGACGTTGCGATGGCTCGGTGGCGCCAAACCCCAGACGGGCGCCCAGGTCGATGATGGGCAGCACCGTACCGCGCAGGTTGATGACCCCCTTCACCCAGGTCGGGGCCTGCGGCAGCGGGGTGGCCATGGCCCAGCCCCGGATCTCGCGCACCGCGCGGATGTCCACGCAGAATTGCTGGGCGCCGATGCGGAAGGCGATGAGCTCGTGCGTCTTGTCGTTATCCTGGGTCATGGGTCAGCTCGCCTGGGCAAGGGGTTGTTGGGGGGCGACGGCCGGGCGCCGGGTGGCCACGAGACCGTCGACATCGAGGATCAGGGCCACGCGGCCGTCCCCGAGGATGGTTGCGGCGGCGATGCCGCTGACCTGGCGGTAGTTCTGTTCCAGGCTCTTGATCACCACCTGGCGCTGGCCCTGGATCGCGTCGACACGCAAGGCGATCAGGCCGCCCAGTTCGCTCTCGACCAGCAGGGTCACACCGGCACGGGCGTTGCCTTGGCTCGGGAACTTCAGCGCCTGGCCGACGTCGACCATCGGCACATGGCTGCCGCGCACGGCCAGAACCGTGCCTTCGGGGCCCAGGCCCCGGATGTCCGACGCCTTGGGCTGCAGCGTCTCGACGATGACGGTGATCGGCACGACCAGGGTCTGGTCACCGACCGTCACCACCATGCCGTCCAGCACCGCCAGCGTCAGCGGCAGGCTGAGGGTGAACAGCGAGCCTTTGCCGGGCGTCGAGGTAATGGTGATGCGGCCGCCCAGCGCCTGGATCGAGCGCTTGACCACATCCATGCCCACGCCGCGGCCCGAGATGTCCGAAATGGTCGAGGCGGTCGAGAAGCCCGGCGCGAAGATCAGATTGTCGATCTCCTCATCCGTCAGCGTCGCGTCGGCATCGATCAGGCCGCGCTCGACGGCGATCGCCTTGACCCGGGTCCGGTCAATGCCCTTGCCGTCATCCGAGATCTCGATGACGATCCGGCCCGAGCGGTGCAGGGCGGCCAGACGGATGGTGCCCTCTTCAGGCTTGCCGGCCTCGCGCCGCTGCTCCGGCGTCTCCAGACCATGATCGATCGCATTGCGGATCATGTGGGTCAGCGGATCGGACAGGCGTTCGATTACCGTCTTGTCGACCTCGGTGTTCTCGCCCTCGGTGACCAGTCGGACGGACTTGCCCGTCATGCCCGCCACTTCGCGGACCAGGCGCGGCATGCGCTGGAAGACCGACTTCACCGGCTGGGCGCGGATGGCCATGACGCTGTCCTGGATTTCGCGCGTCAGCTGCTCCAGGTCGTCCAGACCCAAGGCGACGCTGCCCGAGGGCGCGGCGCCCTCCTCCAGAACCTTCTGCGCCAGCATGGCCTGGTTGATGACCAGCTCGCCGACCAGATCGATCAGGCGATCCACGCGGTCCAGATCGACGCGGATGGTCTGCTGCGTCGGCGTCGCGGAAGACCCGGTCGAGGCCTCGCTCGCCGCACGGGGGGGCGCGGAGGCAGGAGGCGAGGCCTCGACCGCCGACCCTTGGGGGGCCGGAGCTTGAGAAACATCAGAAACGTCAGCCTGCGGGGCCGGGACATCCCCGGTCAGTTCCGTTGCGGCAGCGGCATCCCGCGCCATGGCCAGGATGGCGTCCAGCGAGAAGGCCTCGCCCTCGACGGGGGCATCGGCGAGCGGCTCCGGCACGGCGGGGGCCTCTTCCACCGCCAGCACCGGCAGCGGCGCCTCGACGATCTCGTTTGCACCCTCTCCGGCCGAGCGCCGGATGGTCAGATCGCAGTCAAAGTCCGCAAATTCGAAGACCTCCCGGATACGGTCTTCCTCGACCGTGCCCGGCATGCTGACCGTCCAGCACAGATAGGCGCCCTGGGCGTCGAGATCGTTGAGGTCGGGCACGCCGCTGTCGTCCAGGGTGACCGTGGTCTGGCCCAGCATCGCCAGTTCCCGCAGCAGGACCGCCGGATCATTGCCGTTCCGGTACAGGGCCGCCTGGGGCCGCAGGATGATTTCCCATGGACCGTTGGCGACCGGCGCGAGCTCGAGCGGCGCCGGATCATCGCCCAGCGAGATCAGCATCGGCTTGAAGCCGAAGTCGGGCATGTCGTCGCCGGCGGTGTCGTCCTCGACATCGCCGAGGAAGGCCTGCAGTTCCTGGATCAGGGCCTGATCGCCCTCCTCGCCCAGATCCTCCCCGGCCTTGGCCGCGGTGATGTGGTCGGACAGGCGGTCGGCCGAGCGCAGCATGACCCGGACGACGGCCGCGTCGGCCTCAAGCGTCTGGTTGCGGACCGCATCCAGGGTGGTTTCAAAGACGTGGGCAAAGCGTACCAGGGTGTCGAGACCGAAGGCGCCGGCCCCGCCCTTCACCGAATGGACCGCACGGAAGACGGCGTTGACGGTTTCGGGGTCGGTGGCACCGGCCTCCATCTCCAGCAGGCCGCTTTCCAGGTCCGCGAGCAGTTCGTCGCATTCCTGAAAGAAGGTAGCCTTGATTTCTTCCATCGGATCCATGTCGAGACCTCAGGCAGACACGCGGCGAACGGCGTCGACGAGCTTTTCGGGGTCGAAGGGTTTGACGATCCAGCCGGTGGCGCCGGCGTCGCGGGCCCGCTTCTTCTTGTCCATGCTGCTCTCGGTCGAGAGGACCAGGATGGGCATGCCGGTATAGCGACCGTCGGCGCGCACCGCTTCGATGAAGCCGAAGCCGTCGAGGTTCGGCATGTTGATGTCGGTGATCACCACGTCGGGCGTGCTGTCGGCCAGGACTTCCAGCCCCTGAACCCCGTCGTCCGCCTGGACGACGTTGAAGGAGGCCTTCTCGAGGGCCATGCGCAGCATGCGACGCATGGTCGGCGAGTCATCGACGGTCAGAACGGTCATGCTCACTGGGAAAGCTCCTCAGCCAGGGGGGCGCGGAAGGGAAAACCGAGGGCCTCAAGGCCCGAACAGAAGGCGGGTGAAGGGTCCGTGATCCGGAGGGCGTGGCCGTCCTGGGCCCAGGTCTTGAACGCGGCGAGCAGCACCTGCAGACCCTGACCGCCGACCCGCTCCACATCGAAGCCGTAGAGGTCCAGGTCCCGGCCGCGGAGGGGCTTGAGCCCCTCCGCAACCGTCGTGGCGGTCGAGCTGTCCAGCCGGGCCGGGAGGACGAAGTGGGGGCCGGCCTCCGTCATCAGAACTCTTCCCAGCTGTCGACCGCCAGGGCGGTGTTACCGGCCGCACGCGGCATCGATTGGCGGCTGGCGAACTCCGACACGCGAGCCTGGGCCGCCCGTGCAGGGCTGGGGGCGGCGCGGTGGCGATCGGCGCTGGCCTCGACCGGGCGCTGGTTGCCGACCTCGAAGCGACCGACCAGACGGGCCAGTTCGGCGGCTTCCTGCGTCAGATTGTGGCTGGCCGCGGTGGATTCCTCGACCATGGCCGCGTTCTGCTGCGTCGTCTGGTCCATCTGGTTGACGGCTGTATTGACCTGGCTGAGCGCGGTCGCCTGTTCCTGGGCGGAGGCATTGATCTCGGCCATCAGGGCGTTGATCTCGCTGACGCGACCAACGATGGCGGTCAGGGCCTGACCGGTCTGGCCCACCAGGCTCACCCCATCCTTGACCTGTCCGGTCGAGGCGGAAATCAGGGTCTTGATCTCCTTGGCTGCCTCGGCCGAGCGCTGGGCCAGAGCCCGCACTTCGGAGGCGACGACCGCGAAGCCGCGACCGGCATCGCCCGCCCGGGCCGCCTCGACCCCGGCGTTCAGGGCCAGCAGGTTGGTCTGGAAGGCGATTTCGTCGATCACGCCGATGATCTGGCTGATCTGGTCGGCCGAGGCCTCGATCTCGCCCATGGCGGTGATGGCCTTGGCCACCACATTGCCGCTGACCTCGGCGTCGTTGCGGGCGTCGGTGACGACCACATTGGCGCGCTGGGCCCCCTCGGCGGTCCGGCGCACAGTGGCCGTGATCTGGTCGAGGGCCGCAGCGGTCTCTTCCAGGGTGGCGGCCTGTTGCTCCGTCCGGCGCGACAGGTCGTCGGCGGCCTGGCTGATCTCACCGGCCCCGGTCTGCATGGCCAGGGCGTTGGTGGTGATCACGCCCATGGCGTCTTCCAGCTTGCTCATCGCATCGTTGAAGTCGGACTTCAGCGCGGCGTAATCACCGGGGAAGTCGGCATTGATGCGGTGCGCCAGCTTGCCGGCGGCCAGGGCGCTCAGGCCACGACCGGTTTCGGCGACCACGCGGGCCTGGATCTCGGCGGCCCGGCGATCCGCTTCCTGGCGTTCCTCGCGCTCCTTCTCGACCTGGGTGACGTCCGTGGCGAACTTCACGACCTTGTAGGGCTTGCCGTTCGCGTCGAGGATCGGGTTGTAGCTGGCCTCGATCACCGCGCGGGCACCGCCGCGGCCATAGCGGGTGAATTTGTCGACGATGAACTCGCCGGCGTTCAGGCGACGCCAGAAGGCCTGGTACTCGGCCGACGCGCCATACTCCTTGTCGACGAACATGCTGTGGTGACGGCCCTGGACCTCTTCCAGAGAATAGCCGACCACCTTCAGGAAATTCTCATTGGCCGTCAGGATCTTGCCGGACAGGTCGAACTCGATGATGGCCTGGGCGCGGCCGGCGGCCGTGAGCTGGGCGACAACGTCGGCGACCTGGGCCTCCTTGGCACGCAGCTCGGTCACATCCTGCCACTGCAGGGCGTTGCCGATATAGTTCCCGTCCCGGTCGCGCACGGCGCTGATGGTCAGGTCGAACAACATGTCCCCGACCTTGATCTCGGCGTGGTGCGGCAGGCGCGACGGATCCGACAGAACCTCGCGCTGGTGGCTCGGATTCCTGGGGAAGACGTCGATGCTCTGTCCCAGGATTTTGGCAGGGTCGAAGCCGGCCCACAGGGTACGGAACGCCTGCGCATTCTCGGACAGCATTTTCTTGGTCGCGCCGTTGATGTGCAGGACCTTGAAGTCGCGGTCGATGGTCATCATCGCCGTGGGCGACCCCTCGAAGGCGGCCGACTTGAAGGCGTCGTTCCACGCCTCGGCACGGCTGGCGTCCAGCAGATCCGCGTTCTGCTTGAACTGCACCAGGGCCCGGGCCATGGCACCGATCTCATCGCCGCGATCGCGACCGACGATCTCACCGTCCAGCCGGTTCTGCACCAGGGCGCCCATGGCATCGGTGAGGCCGACCAGCGGCTTGGCGACAGCACGGGTCAGAAGCCAGGCGATGCCGATCGACATCAGAACGAGCACCAGAATGCCGCCGGCGATCTGGATCTTGCCCTTGTTGACCGAGCCGGACAGCTGCGCGCGCGCGGTGTCGCGCTGCGCGGCGAACAGGCCCTGGGTTGCCTCGAGGGCGTCTTCGGCGCCGGACATCATCTGGTCAGCCGTACCCTGGCTGCCGACGGCCGGGCGGAGAGCGGTGGCCGAGGCGCTGTTCGTGACCGCCTGATACCAGGCTTCGGCGGCCTGGCCGGCCTTGTCGAGCTGCGCGATCTGCTCGGGGTTGTCTCCCGCGGCCTCCCTCAGTTCGGCAAGGGACTTTTCGAAGTTGCCGCGGTGGGCATCCAGACGCTCGCGGTAGTACGGCTCGCCGGTGAGGGTGTAGCCCCGGAAGCTGTTCTCCTGACGGGTCAGGTAAAAGCGCGCCATGGCGGTGGTGTCGTAGGCGTTACCCGCCACCCTCGCCTGTTCCTGGCGAAGATTGATCTGGCGGAATTCCAGAACCGAGACGGCCCCGACCACCGCCATCAGGGCGACGACCACGGCGAAGGCGGCGGCGAGCTTGCGGCCGATTTTCCAGTTGGACAGGCGCATCTTTTATATCCCTTGAATTCGCGGAGGCGGTCAGAAGCTGTAGGAGATCGAGGCGACCAGGCGGCCGTCGTAGCGGCTGCCCAGTTCGTGGCTGTCGGTGTCGTACCAGCGCAGATCACCCGAGATGGCGGGGGTGAACTTGTGCTTCACGCCGATATTCCAGGCGTCGTAGTCGTTTCCGCCGTCGAGCCGGCGCAGGCCGTAGGCCACGCTCAGCTTGTCGTTCGACGTGAGTTTGAAAGTGGCCTGGGCCTCGGTCCACCACGCCTCCTCTGTGGCGCCATAGCCGTCGGCCGAATAGTTGACGCGGAAGCGGGCGCTGATGCGATCCGTCAGGGCGCGTGACAGGTCGCCCTGGAACTCGACGTAGCTGCTGTCGACGCCATTGGTTTCATTCAGCATCTGGCGGTGCATGACGACGACATCGACGTCCCAGTCGCCCAGCTCGTGCTCATAGCCGGCCGAGAGGATGAACTCCGAGTCGGCGCCCCGGGACGAGGTCGCCTCGGAGATGAAGGCGTTGACGTAGAAGGCGTTGGGCTGCCACCGCACCGAACCGAAGGCGGCCGGGTCCTCATTGCTCTTGCCGAGGCCCTTGCCGGTATACTCGCTGGCAATACCGATCTGGCCGGTGATGGGATCCGGGTCGCCCGCAGAGGCGGCGGCAGGGGACGCGGCCAGCAGCGAGCCGGCAACAAGGGCGAGGACAGAGGAGGTTCGAGCGAGCTTCATGGTGTTCATTCCGGAATGGCGGGGGGCCGGGCAGGCCCGCGTGAGGGGCCTGCGGGGCAGGCTCATGAGAGGGGAGGTCGCGGAGGGAACGGCGCGCAGGCTTCTCGCCTCCGACGCGGCACCCCGGACGGGGGTGTCGGACCGGGGCGCATGCCCAAAAGCCAGTACTGATGTGATCAAGCGCATTCTTCGCTCCCTTGCATGGGAGACCGGATCGCGGACCCTAGATTTATGAGGTCTTAAGTACGTGGTTGCACGTGCGGCGCGAGGCCGAAGCGGCGCCGTTAACCATTATTTCAAGCGTGGAACCGCTTAATGGCAACAAGGGCGGGCGTATCAGGACAGGGTCCCGATTCGACCTGAAAGAAGACGGGTAGGTCAGTATGACTCCAAACGAGGAGCCTTCGACGGCGGCGGCCGTCCGGTCGGTCGCCATCGTCGACGACGACCCCTTCATGCTGGAATATCTGTCGCTGGCGCTGGGCAAGACCCCCTACCGCATTGCCGTATTCGAGAGCGCCGAGGCCTTTCTCGACAACGTCGTCAACCTGCCCCCCGGGATTGTGCTGACCGATCTGAAGATGCCCGGCATGGACGGCATGGCCCTGCTCAAGGCCCTTCAGGACCGCGCGCTTGAGAGCCGGCCCACCGTCATCATGAGCGCCTTTGCCGACATCCCCCTTGCCGTGCTCGCCATGAAGACCGGCGCCGTCAGCGTGCTGCAAAAGCCGATCATGCCCGCGGCCCTGCTCCAGGCCGTCGAGGACGCCATGGCCACCCTTGCGGAAGAGGATACCGGCTGGAAGGCCGTCCGGCTGACCAACCGCGAGCGCCAGGTGGCCGACCTGATCGCCGAGGGGCTGACCAGCAAGGAGATCGCTCTCAGGCTGGGCATCAGCTACCGGACGGTCGAGGTCTTCCGCTCGAGCATCCTGCGCAAGACCAATACCAACAATGTCGCCGCCCTGGTCGCCCTGATCCGGGGGGGCAGCTGACCGCCACAGGACAGGCGCATCGTCTGCAGGTCGGACCCGCCCTGCGCCAGGCGGCTTGGCTGGTGCTGCTCGCGGCCGTGGCCTGGGGCCTAGCCCACCTCTCCATCACCCTGACGCGCGAGGCTGGGCGCACCGCCGCCATCTGGCCGGTCAATGCCGTCTTCCTCGTGCTCCTGCTGCGGGCGCCGCGCCGCGAATGGTCCGGCATCCTCGGGGCCCTGCTGGTCGGCAATTCTGCAGCCAATGTGATGGCCGGCGACGATCTGGTCACGGGCAGTCTGTTCGTCGTCGCGAACCTCGTCGAGATTCTCGTCGTCGCCTTTGCCATGACCTGGCGACGAAGCGTGCGCCTGCTGCGCCGGTCCTCCATCGTGCGGTTTGTTGCGGCGACGATCGTGGCCTGCATGATCTCGACCCTGATCGCCCTGTGTCTGCTTCAGCAGGTCGGAAGCGGCGTCCCGGCCCTTCAGGAGGCGACCATCTGGTTCGCCGCAGACCTTCTCGGCCTGCTGATCCATGTGCCGATCCTTTGGGTGCTGCTGTCGCCTCCGACCCGCGAGACTCACCTCTGGCAGCGGCTGGCTCTCGGCCCCGAGCTGATACTGCTCATCGTCATGACGGTGCTGGTCTTTGCGCAGTCGCGGTTTCCGCTCCTGTTCCTGGTTCCGCCCGCCCTGGTTCTGGTGGCCATTCGCAAGGGGCTGGCGGGGGCGGCCGTCGGCATGGTTGTGGTGGCCCTGATATCGATCGCCTTCACGCTCGCCGACCGCGGCCCGACGATGCTGGTGCACGGCGGGCCGACCCTTCACGGGGGACCACAGGTCCGCGTGCTGGTGCTTCAGGTCTTCCTCGCGGCCAATGCCTTGATGGCGCTGACCGTGGGAGCGTCGGCGGCGCACCGGCGGGACCTGACCGAACGGTTCAGGGGCGCGAAGTCGCGCCTCGCCGAACGGTCCCTGCGCGAACGTCTCATGATCCAGCAGGCCCAGTTGGCCGAACGCATCGGTCAGGTGGGCTACTGGTCATTCCGTCCCCTGACGGGCGAGGTCTTCTGGTCGCCCGAGGTCTACAGGATCTACGGAGTTACGCCCGAGACCTACGATCCCGTCACCCAGGACACCCTGGCTCCCTTCCTGCCGGAGCATCGCCAGCGCTTTGCCGAGGTGATCCAGCGGGCCATCGCCGAGCGGACCGGCTGGCAGCTCGATGCGGACCTGATGCGACCGTCGGGAGAGATCGTGCGCGTCCGCTCTGTCGGTGAACTGCGACTGACACCGACCGGCGAGATCGATGCCCTGTTTGGGGTGTTCAAGGATGTGACGGTGGACCACGAGCTGCTCGAGCGGGCCCGCGAGCAGGAACTGCTCTACCGCCTCCTGGCCGACAACTCGTCTGACATCATCGCGCGTTACGGTCGGGACTCGGTCTTCACCTATCTCTCGCCCTCCATCACGACGGTGCTCGGCTACAGCCCCGAAGAACTGATCGGAAAGCCGACCTTCACCCTCCTGCACCCCGACGACGTCGAGCACGTGCTCGCGGCCTGGCGTGAGGGTCTGGCGTCCCAGCAACCGTTCAGTGTCGAATACAGGGCCCTTCATCGGGACGGTCGGGTCGTCTGGCTTGAAGCCAGGCCTACTGTGACCCGGGACGCCAGGGGCGACATCATCGATTTCATCGATACGGTGCGCGACGTCAGCGACCGGCGCGAGCGCGAGGAGGCCCTCGCCCGGGCGACCGCGGTCGCCGAGAGCGCGACCCGGGCCAAGACCGAGTTCCTGGCCAACATGAGCCACGAAATCCGCACGCCGCTGAACGGCGTGATCGGCTTTGCCGACCTGCTCGCCAAGGAGAAGCTGGAGCCTCCGGCGAGCGGCTATGCGACCCGTATCCAGACCTCCGCCCGGGCCCTGCTGTCGATCGTCAACGACATCCTCGACTTCTCGCGCATTGAGGCCGGCATGATGTCGGTCCAGGTGCGCCCCTTCGATCCCGGTCAGCTGGTGGCCGAGGTCGTCGACCTCGTGGCCGCCGCCTATCCCGATCCTGCTCTGGCCATCACAACGCCGTTCAAACGATCGACCGGTACCCTGTATCTGGGCGACGACGACCGTATCCGGCAGATCCTGCTGAACCTGATCGGCAATGCCGCCAAGTTTACGCGGCGCGGGTCGGTCAAGGTCACCTGGTCCGTCCGCAAGGGCCGGCTGCGCATGGTCGTGGACGACACCGGGCCGGGCATCCCGCCGGAACGGCTGGAGACCGTCTTCGACAGCTTCTCCCAGGCCGACGCCTCCATCTCGCGGACCTTCGGCGGCTCGGGCCTCGGCCTGTCCATCAGCCGGTCGCTCGCACGACTGATGGGCGGCGACATCACCCTCGAGAGCCAGGTCGGCAAGGGCACCCGCGTCACCCTCGAGCTTCCGGCCGAGCGCGCGGCCCGTGAGGCCCTCAAGGCCCCGGCGGCGACGCCCCGTCCGCGCGGCGCCGCGCCTTGCGGGCGGGTCATGGTCGTCGACGACGTCGACACCAACCGTGAGCTGATCGAGATCGGTCTCGGCAAGGCGGGCCACACCGTGACGGGCTTTGCCTCCGGCGAGGACGCCCTGGCCACGATCACGGCCGACCCGGCCTGGGACCTGATCCTCATGGACGTCCACATGCCCGGCATGGACGGCCTGGCCGCCACCCGCGCCATACGCGCCCTGCCGGGACGGGCCGGGGACATTCCGATAGTCGGCTTGTCGGCCAACGTCCTGCCCGCCCAGATCGACGCCTGTCTGGAGGCCGGCATGGACGACCATCTGGGCAAGCCGGTCGATATGGAAAAGCTGATCGCCCTCACCGACCGCCTGTGTGGTGCACCGCGTGACACGAGGAAGGCGTCAGCGGACCTGGAGCAGGATCCGGCCTATGAGGCGCTCAAGACCCGCTACCGGTATCACCTGACCGGAGTCCGCCCGACGCTCGTGACGGCGTTGAGCCAGCTGGACGATCCGGACCAGAGGACCGCCCTGAGCCGCCTGGCCCACAAGCTGGCCGGCGCCGCGGGCAGTCTGGGCTTCAGCGACCTGTCGGGTGCCGCCATCCGCCTGGAACGGGCGGCGCTGGAGGGCGCGGACATCCCCGCCCTGCGCAAGCTCGGCAAGGCCCTTCTGGAGCAGATCGACGCCGCGAGCGACGCCGACTAGACGTCGACGGCGGCGTCCAGCGCGTTTTCCTGGATGAACTCGCGGCGCGGCTCGACCACATCGCCCATCAGCTTGGCGAACAGATCGTCGGCCTCGTCCGCCTGATTGATCTGCACCTTCAGCAGGGTACGGGCATTGGCATCCAGGGTGGTTTCCCACAGCTGGTCGGGGTTCATCTCGCCCAGACCCTTGTACCGCTGGATCGACAGACCCTTGCGGCCGGCCTCGAGCACTCCGGCCAGCAGGTCGAGCGGCCCGCGCACCGAGGTGCTGCGGTCCTTGCGCACAAAGGTCGCCAGGGTGTTGAACAGGCCGTCAAAGGCCCGCGCCCGGTCCGCCAGACGACGGGCGTCCAGCGAGCGGATCAGCGCCTCTTCCAGCACAATGGTCTCGGCCACGGCGCGACGCACCCGGTTGAAGACCACGGCGCCCTGATCGCCCGGCGCCCCGGACCACGGTCCGTCGCCTTCCTCGGCATAGCGGTCGAGACCGGCCGCGACGCGATCCAGCACGGCCTGATCCAGATCGGCGTTCTCGGCGAACAGGCCGCCCAGGGCCGCCTGTTCGATGGCGAAGGCCGGCGCGCGTTGGGAAAGCCGGTCCACACCCGCCTTGAAGGCCTTGGCCTCGCGCACCACGCCCTGCAGGTCCATGCCCGCGCGGCGCACGCCGTCGGGCAGGTCGAGGGTGGCGTCCGAAATGCCTTCCTCGATCAGATAGGCGTCCATCTCGGCCTGATCCTTGAGGTAGCGGCTCTGCTTGCCCTTGGTCACCTTGTAGAGCGGCGGCTGGGCAATGAAGACGTGCCCGCGCTCGATCAGCTCGGGCATCTGCCGGTAGAAGAAGGTCAGCAGCAGGGTGCGGATGTGGGCGCCGTCGACGTCGGCGTCGGCCATCAGCACGATCTTGTGGTAGCGCAGCTTGTCGATGTTGAAGTCGTCGCGCCCGATGCCGGTGCCCAGCGCCAGGATCAGGGTGCCGATCAGGTCGGACGACAGCATCCGGTCAAAGCGGGCACGTTCGACGTTGAGGATCTTGCCGCGCAGCGGCAGGACGGCTTGGTTCTCGCGGTTGCGCGCCTGTTTGGCCGAACCGCCGGCGGAGTCACCCTCGACGATGAACAATTCCGACTTGGCCGGGTCGCGTTCCTGACAGTCGGCCAGCTTGCCGGGCAGGCTCGAGATTTCCAGCGCCGACTTGCGCCGGGTCAGGTCGCGGGCCTTGCGGGCGGCTTCGCGCGCGGCGGCGGCCTCGACGATCTTGGCGACGACCATCTTGGCCTCGACCGGATGCTCCTCGAACCAGGTCGCCAGTCCCTCGCTGCACAGGCCCTCGACGGCCGGGCGCACCTCGGACGACACCAGCTTGTCCTTGGTCTGGCTGGAGAATTTGGGGTCGGGCACCTTGACCGACAGCACGCAGGTCAGGCCCTCGCGCGCATCCTCGCCCGAGACCGAGACCTTCTCCTTCTTCGCCAGCCCCGAGCTTTCGATATAGCTGCCCATCACGCGCGTCAGGCTGGCGCGGAAGGCCGACAGGTGGGTGCCCCCATCCCGCTGGGGGATGTTGTTGGTGAAGCACAACATGGTCTCGTGGTAGCTGTCGTTCCACCACAGGGCGAGATCCAGCTCGATGCCTTCCTTCTTGCCCCGGATGACGATGACGTCCTTGAGGATCGGCGACTTCGACTTGTCCAGGTGGCGCACAAAGGCCTCCACCCCGCCCTCATAGTGCAGCAGGATCTCGACCGGCTCGGCATGGCGCCGGTCGGTCAGCTTGATCACCACACCCGAGTTGAGGAAGGCCAGCTCGCGCAGCCGGTGCTCCAGCGTCTTCAGGTCAAAGTCGATGTGCGAAAAGGTGGTGACCGACGGATAGAAGGTCACCTCGGTGCCCGTCAGGGCCTTGCCGGTGTCCTCGCGGATCGGGGCGTCTCCGGTCACTTCCAGCGACTTGACCGTATCGCCGCGCTCGAAGCGCATCTCGTGCGCTTTGCCGTTGCGATAGATCTTCAGCTGCAGCCAGTCGCTGAGCGCATTGACCACCGACACGCCCACGCCGTGCAGGCCGCCCGATACCTTGTAGGAATTCTGGTCGAACTTACCGCCCGCGTGCAGCTGGGTCATGATAACCTCGGCCGCCGAGACGCCCTCGCCCTCGTGGATGTCGGTCGGAATGCCCCGGCCGTTGTCGGTCACGGTGACCGATCCGTCGGCATTCAGGATCACCTGGACCAGATCGGCATGCCCGGCCAGGGCCTCGTCGATGGCGTTGTCGACCACCTCATAGACCATGTGGTGCAGGCCCGAGCCGTCGTCGGTGTCGCCGATATACATGCCGGGCCGTTTTCGAACGGCATCCAGTCCCTTGAGAACCTTGATGGAATCTGCGCCGTATTCGGGCATGTCGGCAGTCGGATCGGTCATGAAGTCGGTCGATGAGACGCCCGGCGAGCGGGCCTGAAAAACAGGGGCGGACACGGAAGGGTGGCCAGACGAATCTGCCCCGTATCGAACCGGCTAAATATATAGGAAATTCGCCGGGAATTGCGAGGAAAAGGGGCGTTGCGGACGCCCCCGGAATTCAGTCCTCCGCAAGTCCTCCGGCGGCCACCCGCACGAACCGGGCGCGGCCTTCCAGACCCTCGAACAGGGGCCGTTCGGTGCCGGTCATGAAGGCCTGCAGGCCGTGCTCGCGCCCCAGCACCTCGATCTCGTCGAACAGGGCCGCGCGGCGCGCCGCATCCAGATGGGCCGGGGCCTCGTCCAGCAGCAGCATCGACCGCGCCGTCTGGTGCGCCAGACGCGTGATCTGGGCCAGCACCAGATTGAGCACCAGCGCCTTCTGCTCCCCCGAGGACCCCTCGGCCGCCGGGCGGTTCTTCTCGCGGTGAAGCGCGGTCAGGTCGGTCCGGTGCGGCCCGAACAGCGAACGTCCGGCGGCCCCGTCGCGGGCCCGCGCCCGCGCCAGTCCCTCGCGCAGGAAGGCCTCGACCTCGGCCGGCGCCGCACCCGACGCAATCTGCTGCTCGGCCTCGCCCGCCAGCCCCAGATCGGCCTGGGGGAAGGGCCGGTCGCCGCGCCCGTCGATGGCCGACTGCAGGGTCACCAGCGCCGCCACCCGCGCCTCGGCGATCCGCGCCCCGGCCTCGGCAAGCCGCCCCTCCAGTGCATCCAGCCACAGCGGATCGGCCTCTCCGCCATCGGCGGCCTGCACCAGCAGTCTCAGCCGTTCGCGGAGCGCCTTGTCATAGGCGGCCACGGCCGCCGCATGGTCGGGCAGGGCCGCAAACACCAGCCGGTCGAAGAAGCGCAGCCGGTCAGCCCGCGCATCGGAAAACAGCCGGTCCTGATCGGGGGTCGCCCACACCGGCCGCAGATATTCCAGCAGCCGCCCCGGCTGGGCCGTCTCGCCATTGATGCGCACGATCCGCCGGGCCGCACCGCCGCCGGGTACGCCCGTGCCCAGACGGGTATCGTCGTCCAGCTCGACCGCCACCGCCCAGGGCCGCCCCGAGGCCTCGCCCGGCTCGCGGCGCCCCATCTCGGCCGCCGTCGCTCCGCGCAGCCCCTTGCCGGGCGTCAGCAGGCTCAGCGCCTCCAGCAGATTGGTCTTGCCCGCCCCGTTCGGCCCATGCAGCACCACAGGGCCGGCCCCCGGCTCCAGCCGCGCGGTCCCGTACGAACGGAAATCGGTGAGGGTGAGGGCGGTGATCAAGGCTTCGACGAGGGGCTGGTGAGGCACGGAGGGCTCAAGGGCGTCCGCCCCCTTCCCTAGTCCCTATTGAGGGCCCGCCCAAGCCGCAGAGGGCAGGCCTAGACGCTTTGACCCGACGCGGTGCCCCGCGCCTTCATCCGGGCCACGCCGTGGGGCGGCATGCTGAAGCCGAGGGTGTGGCCGGGGTTCACGACGACGCCGTAGTCCTCGCCGACCACATCCAGGACCCAGTCGGCACGAACCTGACGAGCATAGGGATACTGCGGCGCATTGGGGGCCCAGACGGCACACTTGCCGGCGGTGGTGAAGACGACCAGCGCAGGGTGGCCCTGCGGCGTCGATACCGTCAGCGGGGACAGGGTCTGCGGCTCGGGCCCCGGGTCTTCTGCAAGCATGACGACCACCTGCGCCCGCATGAACACCGCCGCGAGGTCATCCAGGTTTCCGCCATCCTGTGCCGCGGCGATCGCGGCTTCCAGCGGCGCGCCGACCTCTTCGGGCGGGGGAGACTGCACGCCCTAGACCCGCAGCGGCATCAGCACATACTGCACGCCCGGATCGCCCGGATCGAGGACCAGCGTCGGGCTGGCCGGGTCGGCGAATTTGAAGGCGGCGGTCTCGCCGGTGATCTGTCCGCAGACATCCAGCAGATAGCGGGCGTTGAAGCCGATCTCGAACGGCTCTTCGGAATAGCCGATCTCGACCTCCTCGACGCCCTGACCGGCTTCCATGTTGCGCACCGTCAGGGTCACGCGGTCCAGTTCGAAGGCCAGCTTCACGCTGCGGCTCTTCTCGGCCGAGATGGTGGCCACCCGGTCGACGGCGGCGGCGAAGTCGGCACGGTCGATGTCGGCCTGCTTGTCATTCCCCTTCGGGATGACGCGCATATAGTCGGGGAAGGCGCCGTCGATGACCTTGGAGGTCAGGGCCGCCTGGCCGAACTCGAAGCGGATCTTCTGCGGCGAGACGATCACCTCGACCGAGCCCGAGCCGTCATCCAGCAGGCGGCGGACCTGATCGATGGTCTTGCGCGGCACAATCACGCCGGGGCTGCCGGCCGCGCCCTCGGGCGCCGGGGTCTCGGCCAGCGCCAGACGGTGCCCGTCGGTCGCCACGGTGCGCAGCAGGGGCACGCCGTCCTCGGCCACCGTGTGCAGGTACAGGCCGTTCAGATAGTAGCGGGTTTCCTCGGTCGAGACGGCAAAGCGCGTCTTGTCGATCAGGCGGATCAGGTCCTCTTTCGACAGGGCATAGCGCGCGCCGCCCGCCTCGGTCGACATGACCGGGAAATCACCGGCCGGCAGGACCGGCAGATTGAATTTCGAGCGTCCGGCCTGAACCGTCAGGCGCGGATCGTCTCCCGAATAGGCCAGCGAGACCTCGGCCCCCTCGGGCAGCTTGCGGGCGATTTCATACAGGGTGTGGGCGGGGGCGGTGATCTGCCCCTCGACCTGGACGACGGCCTCGGCCTCGTCGACCATTTCCATGTCGAGGTCGGTCGCCGAGAAGGACAGGCGGTCGCGGCCGGCGCTCAGCAGCACATTGGCCAGGATCGGAATGGTGTTGCGACGTTCAACGACGCTCTGGACGTGGCTGAGAGCCCGAAGGAGCGCGGATCGTTCGATAGTCAGCTGCATGTCGTCTCGCCCGGACGCGGCGACTCAGGGCCGCCGCGAGTATGAAGGGCCTTGGACACTAGCGGATCGCGCGGCCAGAGCAAGAAAGGCCGTGAATATCGGCCCCTCCGCCCGGCCGCTGCCCGGGCCCGGATGTGGATAAGGATGTGGATCGGCCGGGGATAGCCCCCGGTCACCGTGCTGCCTGGCCTCAGGCCTGGCCGCGCAGCTTGCGGGTCAGGGTCTCGACGTCGCGCGCGATCTGCTCGTCGGTGGCCAGCAGGCTGTCGATCTTGCGCACCCCGTGCAGGACGGTCGTGTGGTCACGGCCGCCGAACCGCCGCCCGATGTCGGGATAGGAGCGGGTCGTGTGCTGCTTGCACAGATACATGGCGATCTGGCGCGGGCGGGCGACCGACCGGGTGCGGCGCTCGCTCAGCAAATCGGCCTGTTTCAGGTTGAAGTGCTCGGACACCGTCTTCTGGATCTCGTCGACGGTGATGCGGCGCTCGGGTCCGCCGCGCAAGGCCGTGCCCAGCAGCTTTTGCGTATCCTCGACCGTCAGGCTGGACAGCCGCCCGCCCGACACCGCCGCCAGGGTCGTGACCGCCCCCTCCAGTTCGCGCATCGAGCCCGGGGTCCGATCCACCAGATGCTCCAGCACAGCATCGCCGATGGTGCCGTCCACCACGCCCAGACGCGACAGGGCCTCCAGACGGTTGCGGGCCACAGCCAGCTTCAGCGCCCGGTCGCCCGGCTCGATCGGGCAGGTCAGGCCCGAGGCCATATGCCCGCGCAGGCGCGGCTCGATCTCGGTCAGGGCCAGCGGCGGCCGGTCGGCCGACAGCACAACCCGGCGCCCGTCCTGGATCAGGGCGGTCAGGGTCGACAGCAGCTCTTCCTGGGTCGAGGTCTTGCCGCCGACGAACTGCACATCGTCGATCAGCAGCATATCGGCATTGCGCAGGCTATCCTTGAAGGCGGCGGTCTGGCGGTCCTGCATCGCCTTGACGAAGGTCGACAGGAAACGCTCGGCGGTCAGATAGACCACCCGCGCCTCGGGGCGCAGGCGCTGGGCTTCCCAGGCGATGGCGTTCAGCAGGTGGGTCTTGCCGAAGCCATAGGGTCCGCACAGGAACACCGGATTGAAATGGCCATCGGCCCAGGCCGCGACCTGACGGGCCACCGCCAAGGCAAAGGCATTGCCGTGCCCCTCGACGAAACCGTCAAAGGTCAGGCGGTCCTGCAGCCCGGCGGCGCGCACGGCCCGAGGACCGTCGGCCACGGGACCGACCGTCGGGGCCGGCATCGGGCGAAAGCCGGCCGAAGGCGTGACGGCGGCGGGCGCGCCCTGCCCGGCCGAGGCCGGCGGCACCGAGCCCATCTCGGCACGGCAACGCACATCCAGACGGCGCGCCAGCCCGTCCAGGCCCAGCCACAGTTCATTCACGCGGCGCAGGGCATTCTTGCGCACCCAGTCGCGGGCATAGGCGGTCGGAGTCACCAGAACCAGCTGGCCCGAGGCGTCCATGCGCACCGCCGACGGTGCGATATAGGAGCTGAAGGGCCCGTCGCCGATTTCCGAGCGCAGGCGCACAGCCGCCTCGGTCCAGATCCGGTCCGGATCGGTCATCGTCGTCACGCCGCTCGCCATCACCATGCCACCCTGCATCACGCTTCCCAAAGCTCAGCCCCGTTCGCCCTTCCGCCCCGTCGCGTCCCTGTGGCCCTCCCCCGATCCGGTCACCCGGTGTCAGGGAAAGCTCCGCCCGTCCCGAAAAGCTTGCGCTTTTCGGGCCTGGTCAGGCACTCGATCAGACATCTCCCGCCGACACGAAATCACGTTCCGCGCCGCCTTCATCCGTGGTGGGATGGAAGTGCGATGGAGGTCCAAACTACTCCGGCGGCGGGGAGCGTCAACGCTGATTCGCGGCCCGAAATGCAGTTAAATTTGTTGACTCGGCTAAAGCCGTTTCTTGCTTGGGAAATTGTCGATTTCGCCACCCGGGCGAGTGCGAATTCCACTGCGAACGGTTATCGGCGAACGCAAAAACGGCGAGACAGGAAACCCCGTCTCGCCGTTGAAATATCTCGGTTTTCACATGACAGCCGCGTTAAGGGCCGTCCGCGTGCCGCCGAAGCGGCGGGCCTCAGGCTGCAGAAATTTTCTTCAGCTGGGCGGCCAGGCGCGACACCTTGCGCGAGCCCGTATTCTTGTGAACCACACCCTTCGAGACGGCGCGCATCAGCTCCGACTGGGCTTCCACGAAAGCGGTCTTGGCGGCGGTGGCGTCACCGGCCGTCACGGCTTCCTGGAACTTGCGCAGGAAGGTACGGACGCGCGTGCGGCGCGCCTTGTTCACTTCGGTACGGGCCTCGATCTTGCGGATCGCCTTCTTGGCACCGGCGTTATTGGCCATCAGTCAGAACCTTTGAACGGAAAGCGCCGCGGAACCCGTCCACGGCGCGGAAATCTCAAGAGCGCGCGGCTATAGCGGAAAGCTCTTGAGGGGTCAACGCGAGTCACACGGCTGTCTTACCGGCCCTTGAACGCCGGCTTCCGCTTCTCGACGAAGGCTCCCATGCCTTCCTTCTGGTCCTCGAAGGCGAACAGGCTGTGGAACAGGCGCCGCTCGAACTGGACGCCCTGGGTCAGGGTCGTTTCCAGCGCAGCGTTGACCATCTCCTTGTTGGCCATGACCGCCAGCGGGCTTTGGGCGGCGATGCGGGCGGCGATCTTGCGGACCTCGTCCATCAGGGTGTCGTGCGGGACAACCCGGCTGGCCAGCCCGGCGCGCTCGGCCTCTTCCGCGTCCATCATCCGGGCGGTGAGCACCATATCCATGGCCTTGGACTTGCCCACCAGTCGCGTCAGCCGCTGCGAGCCACCGATCCCCGGCGCCACGCCCAGATTGATCTCCGGCTGGCCGAACTTCGCCTTTTCGCTGGCCACGATGAAGTCGCACAGCATGGCCAGTTCGCACCCGCCGCCCAGGGCAAAGCCGTTGACCGCGGCGATGATCGGCTTTCTGAACCGGGTGATCCGGTCGTGGCCGAGGGCAAAGAAGTTGGCCGTATACATCTGGGCATAGGTCTGGTCGGCCATCTCCTTGATGTCGGCCCCAGCCGCAAAGGCCTTGTCGCCCGAGCCGGTCAGGATCAGGCAACGCACCGTATCATCGTGCTCGACCGCGTCCAGAAAGGCCGCCAGATCGCGAAACAGGGCCGAGTTCAGCGCATTCAGCGCCTCGGGCCGGTTCAGCGTCACCACCGCATAGCCGTCGTCGTGGCGCTCGATCGCCAGGGTGTCATAGGTGTCGGTCGCGGCGTCGGTCATGGGGCACTCCTTCTGAATCCGGCGCCTTCCTACCAAAGACCGTCAGTCCGGCGATAGCCCGACCATGGCGCCCAGCTTCAGCACCGTGTTCCAGTTGCGCCCGGTCCCCATGCCCAGCAGGCGGGGCGTGGCCTTCTCGGCCATCTTTGATCGGCCCTGACCCTCCGGGAACCAGAGATAGAGGACGTCGCCCACCGCCTCGACCCGCTCGCCACCCTCGGCCAGGGCGCGACAGGCCTCGAGCGCGTCTGCCTTGACCCCTGCCTTCATCACCATGGCCAGCACCTTTGAGGGTTCGGCCGCGGCCTCGGACCCAAAGGGATTGGCGTCGATCAGGCTGCGCCAGTCGGCGAGCGTCCGGACCATGACCGCGACCTTCAGACCGAACCGGGCCTCCATGGCCGCCTCAACCTCGCCCTCCAGCCGGGCGGGATCGCGGTCGCTTTCGACCACCAGATTGCCGCTGGCCAGGAGCGTGCGCGGGTTGCCGAGCCCCATCTCCGCCGCCATGGCCCGCTGCTCGGCCACGGGCGCCCGCACCCCGCCGGTATTCATGCCGCGAAACAGGATGATGCGCTGGTCCACGCCCTACCTCCTCTGACAGGCCGGGCACCAGAAGGTCGAGCGACCGCCCTGGACCTCGCGCCGGATGACCGGATGGTCTTCATTGCGGCGACAGGGCTTTCCTTCCCGGCCATAGACATCAAAGCGGTGCTGGAAATAGCCCTGCCCGCCCTCGGCATTGGCAAAGTCACGCAGGGTCGATCCGCCCGCCGCAATGGCTTCGGCCAGCACATCGCGCACGGCGACCGTCAGCCGCTCCAGCCGCGCGGCCGACAGGCTGCCCGACGCGGCAAAGGGCGAGATCTGCGCCCGCCACAGCGCCTCGCACACATAGATATTGCCCAGCCCCGCCACATGCCGTTGGTCCAACAGGGCCACCTTGACCGGCTGATTGCGGCCCCTGAAGCGGGCCTTCAGATGATCCGCAGAAAAGCCGTTGCCCATCGGCTCGGGGCCCAGGCCGGCGAACCACGGATGCGCCTCGACCTCATCGGTCGGGATCAGGCCCATGAAGCCGAACCGGCGCGCGTCGGCATAGCCGACCCGCGTGGCCGTTCCGTCTCGCGTGGCACACAGGCTGAGATGTTCGTGCGGCCCGCGCGCCGGGGCATCGGTCTCGAACTCCCCCAGCGGATCGCCATCCAGGGTGAACCGCCCGGTCATGCCCAGATGGGTCACCCAGGTCTCGCCCGTCGACAGCGGCAGCTGCAGATATTTGGCCCGGCGCCCGACCGACAGCACGGTCGCCCCCTCCAGCCGGTCCGCGAACCGGTCGGGGAACGGAAAGCGCAGATCGGCGCGGTTCTGGCGCACCCGGCCAAGGGTGGCCCCGGCCAGCACCGGCTCCAGACCCCGCCTGACGGTTTCGACCTCGGGAAGTTCGGGCATCGCATGGGCCTTCGGAACAACTGCCCGGTCCCTAGCAGACGGGCGGCGACAGCGACACGCCGAAAGGGCAGTCTGTCGCTTGGCTTGCCGGGCAGTGGTGGTATTTCTCGGCCATGACCCTGCTTGAGCGGATCGACCCGACGCGCACATGGCCCGGCTTTCTGGCCACGGCGGGCGCAGGCCTGACCGCCCTGTTCGTCTTTCTGGAGCCGACGCCGACGCAGGTGTTGAGTGTGCCCGCGCTGATCGCTTTCTGGGGCGCGCATGTCTTCCTGTTCCTCGCGCTCGCACAGGGGGCGCAGGTCCTCGTCTCCCGCCATGTCGCGCCCAAGGCCAACCCCTGGGCCGCAATCCTGGCGGCGGGAATCCTGGCGTCGACCGTTCTGACGCCGATAGCGCTGCTGCTCGACCATCTGATGGTCGGCCCCCTCGATCCCGCCGAAGCGAGCGGCTGGACCTGGGTCGGGCTGATCGAGGAATGGGCCAGCCTCGCCGCCCCGGCGACCCTGGTCTGGCTGGGCCTGAACGCCGTGCGGTTTCTGCGCCTGTCCGAGCCGGCGCCCCCGTCAACGCCAGAGGGCAACGGTCAGGGCGCGGAGCCGGATTTCATGCGGCGGCTGCCGCCGGGTCGACGGGGGCAACTCATCGCCCTGAGCGCAGAGCTGCATTATCTGCGGGTCCATACCACGAGGGGCGACAGCCTGATCCTGCAGGGCTTCGGCGAGGCCCTTGAGCAGTTGTGTCCCGACGCCGGGGTCCGCATCCATCGCTCGCACTGGATCGACCCGGCGTTCGTCGCCGAGGTGACGCGGGAGGGGGGCCGCACCACCGTGCGTCTGTCCAACGGTCTGACCCTGCCGGTGGCGCGAAACCGGCGGGCAGAGGTGGCCGCCAACCTCGCGCGGGCCTGACCTTTCGTGAGGCCGGGCGCGACTTTCGTGCCCTGATCGCGCCACTCGTGCAGCCAGGACGACCGTTCGTGCATTGGCGTTAGCCGGGTCTCCCGGCCTCCCTCATCAGTGCTTCCCGTACCGCAAGCGCCAGCCCGGACGGCAAGACCGATGAGCTCCTACCCATGAGTCCGCGACCCGCGGACACGCTGAACCTGTCCCCGCCGTCCGTCCGATCCGGGACGGCCTGCAACAGAACCGGCGCCGAAACGACACCGGGCCCACACGGATCGGTGACGCGGGCGCCGCACGAGTCAGGCATTCGCATTCCCCGGGCGACGTCCGGTTCGGGGAAATCGATGACGCATGTGGAGACGGTGTCCGGAGCGGCCCCGGCCGGTCGATGGACCGGAACCCCGCACGGCCTGCGCCGGGAGATCCAGCGGCTCAGGCTGTCGTGGGCCGCAGGCATCGACACCGCCTCGCCCGTGCACGTCGCCCTCGTCGCGACCGTCATCCTGTCGGCCTTCTTCGTCCTGCTTCCGGGCGTGGATCTTGCCGTCAGCCAGGTCTTCTTCGATGCCGATCAAGGGTTCGTCGCCGCCTCTCACCCGGCGCTGAAGGCGTTGCGCCGGTCGTCGACCTGGGTCATGGGTCTGGTCCTGCTGGCGTTACTCGTCGTTGCCGTGCGCGGCGTGTGGACCCGTCGCCGCGAGGCGAGGAAGGCGCTGTTCCTGATCGCCGGCCTGGCTATGGCCTCGGGTCTGGTCGTGAACGGCCTGTTCAAGTCCAGCTGGGGCCGGGCCCGCCCGATCCAGATCGACACATTCGGCGGCGAGGCCGTTTTCACCCGGGCCTGGGCGATGACCGACCAGTGCGCCTCCAACTGTTCCTTTGTCTCGGGCGAGGCCTCTTCCGCCGCCTGGATTGCGGCGGCAGCGGTCGTCATGACGCCGCAACCGTGGCGCGCCATCCTGATCCCGGCGGCCTTCGCCTACGCGGCCGCCCTGTCGTTCAACCGCCTGGTGTTCGGCGGTCACTTCCTGTCGGACATTGTGTTGTCATGGGCCATCACCGCTCTGGTTCTCTGCCTTCTACATCGCCTTATGCTCCACTGCCCCCTGGCGGCGCGCCGGGCGCGGCGCAGACGTCGCGCGCGGCAGGGGGATCCCGCCCTGGCCTGATCCCTCTCGGCCTGGTTGGCGCTGTCGCGGCCCTCACCGCCGTGCGCCTGATCGGCCTGTGGACCGCCCGGACCGACCTCTATGTCGATGAAGCCCAATACTGGGCGTGGAGCCAGAACCTCGCCTGGGGCTATTTTTCCAAGCCGCCATTTCTGGCCTGGATGATCGCTGCGGCCGAGCCCCTGTGCGGATCGACCGAGGCCTGCGTCCGTGCCCCCTCGACCCTGAGCTGGGCGATCACCGCCCTCGCTGTTTCGGCCACCGCCGCCACCCTCGGCGGACGCAGGGCGGCGTGGTGGGCGGGCCTCGGCGTGCTGCTGGCCCCCGGCGCAGCCTTCTCGGCGCGGATCGCCTCGACCGACGCACCGCTGCTGATGTTCTGGGCGCTGGCTGTGCTGGCCTTCCTGCGGCTCCGGGCGGGGAGCGGCCGGGGCTGGCTGGCCCTGATGGCCGTGTCCTTCGGCCTCGGCCTGCTCTCCAAATATGCCATGGCCTATCTGCTGCCCTGTCTGGCGATCGCCGCGCTGGTCGACGCTGACAGCCGACGGACCCTCCGGCGGCCCGACGTCTGGCTGGCCCTGGCCGCCGGTCTGTTCATCTTCAGTCCCAACCTCGCCTGGAACGCCCTGAACGGTGCCGTCACCCTTCAGCACACGGCCGACAATGCCCGGGGCGAGGGTCTGGCGCTGGACGTCGGCAGCGGCCTTGAGTTCATCGCGGCGCAATTCCTTCTGGCCGGGCCGGTGGCATTGGCGGCGGTCGCCATGGAGGCCGCCCGCGGCTCGACGCTCCGCCCGGACGAGCGGCTGTTGCTGGCGCTGTCGCTGCCGGTCCTGCTGGCTCTGACGGTGCTGGCCTTTATGGGTCGGGCCCATGCCAATTGGGCGGCCACGGCCCTGATCGCGGTCTGGGTCCTCAGTGGGCTGCTGTTTGCACGGCAGCGCCTCCCCCTCTGGCCGGTCGGGCTTCTTCTCGGGGTGGCGCTTCAGGCTCTGCTGCTGGTGGGAGATGCCTGGCCGGACCGGGTCGGCGTGTCCGGGAGCGAGCCGTACAGGCAGGTCCGCGGCTGGTCCGACCTGTCCCGGGCGGTCGCAAGGCAGGCACGGGAACAGGGGGTCAGCACCGTGATCGCCGAGACGCGGGCCGACGCCGCCCAGCTGACCTATTACCTTCGGAACAGTCCCCTTCAGGTGCGCGTCTGGCCGACCCCGGAGGGGCAGGGGCCGGCCAACTACTATGAGATGACCCGCGCGCTGGACGCCGCCGACGCAGGGCGCCCCGCCCTGCTGGCTACGGCCTGCCCTGACATGGATCGCCTTCCGGCCGCACGCCGCCTCGCCCCCGTCACGGTGAGGACCGGACGGATCGGCCGCCGGACGCGCCATCTGTTCGTGGTGACCGGCGGGGCCGCCAGTCGACCGGCCCCGTGCACCTCGGGGCCGGCGCCGACCCCGGACGCCCCCTGACGGTTTCGACCCCGGAGCGTTGAGGTCCGACCCGCCCCGGCCTTTTGCGACGGAGGAGGCCAGGCGGTCTGCAAATCCAGTTGTCGGGAGGCGCTTCCCGGGCCTAGGTTCCCCTCAACGAGGGGACCATCATGACCGACATCGATACTTCCGCGTCCGGAAAGCGCCGGCGCCTTGAACTGACGCTCCGCGCGCTCGTGCTGGGCTGCGTACTGGCGGTGATCTTCACCGCCGCCAACACCTATCTGGGGCTCAAGGTCGGCCTGACCTTCGCCTCGGCCATTCCGGCGGCGGTCATTTCCATGGCCCTGCTGCGCGGCTTCCGCACCTCGACCATCTGGGAAAACATGACCGTCCAGACCGTCGCCTCGGTCGGCGGCGCGATGAGCTCGATCATCTTCGTCCTGCCCGGGCTGGTGATGATCGGCTGGTGGCTGGAATTCCCCTTCTGGATCTCGACCCTGATCTGCATCTTCGGCGGCATTCTGGGCGTGACCTTCTCCATCCCGCTGCGACGGGCGCTCGTCACCGGCGGCGGCCTGCCCTACCCCGAAGGCGTCGCCGCCGCCGAGGTGCTGAAGGTCGGCTCGCGCGGCGCCCAGCAGACCGAAAGCGCCGTCCGCGAGAACAAGGCCGGCCTGCTGGTCGTTGTCGTCGGCGCCGTGGTCTCGGCCGTCTATGCTTGGCTGATCGCCGCCCGGGCCTTTGCCGGAGAAGCCGCCCGCTACTTCAAACTGCCGGCCGCCCTGGGCGGCGGCGCGACGGGCATGGGCTTCGGCATGCAGTTCGCCCTGCTGGGCGCGGGCCATCTGATCGGCCTGTCGGTTGGTCTGGCCCAGCTGTTCGGCCTGATCCTGGCCTGGGCGATCGCCGTGCCGATCCTGACCTCGCCCGACACCATCGCCTGGCTGACCGCCCACGGCATTCCCTCGATCGCCGGCACCCTGCCTGCGGGCGTGTCCGCCGAGGAGCTGGCCGGGACCGTCTGGAGCCGCGAGGTTCGCTTCATGGGCGCCGGCGTGATCGGCGTGGCCGCCATCTGGACCCTGATCAAGCTGGCCGGCCCCCTGATCGGCGGCCTCACCTCGGCGCTGGCCGCCCAGGCCCGCCGCAATGAGGGCATGGCCCTGGACATCACCGAGCAGGACATTCCGATCCGGATCGTCGGCGGCCTGTCGTTGGCCGCGCTCGCCGGCATCACCGCCGTGCTGGCCTGGTTCGCCCAGACCACGCCGGTTCTGGCCGGATCGACCGCCATGCTGGTCGCCGGCGGGCTGGTCTATGTGACCCTGATCGGCTTCGCCGTGGCGGCCATCTGCGGCTATATGGCCGGCCTGATCGGCTCGTCGAACAGCCCGGTCTCGGGCGTCGGCATCCTCGCCATCGTCATCGCCTCGGTGCTGATGCTGGGCGTCATGGCCGTGGCCGGCGTGCCCGCCGATCCCGCCATCATCGCCTTTGCCCTGATCGTCACTGCCGTGGTCTTTGCCGTCGCGGTCATCGCCAATGACAACCTCCAGGACCTCAAGACCGGCCAGCTGGTCGGCGCCACCCCCTGGCGCCAGCAGACGGCCCTGATCGTCGGCGTGGTCGCCGGCGCCCTGGTCATCCCCTTCATCCTGAACCAGATGAACGGCGCGTTCGGCTTCGAGGGGGGCCCTCCCGGCATCGCCAACCAGCCCCTGGCCGCCCCGCAAGCCACCCTGATCTCGGCGCTCGCCCGCGGCGTGATCGGCGGCGACCTGCGCTGGGACCTGATCGGCCTCGGCGCCCTGATCGGCGTCGTCATCATCGTCCTCGACATCGTGCTGTCGGGCGCCAGCAAGGGGCGGATCAAGCTGCCGCCGCTGGCCGTCGGCATCGGCTTCTACCTGCCGGCCGCCGTCACCATGATGCTGGTCGTGGGCGCCGTCTGCGGCTGGCTGTATGACCGGGCCGTCTCGGGCACCCGCTTTGCCGATGTGGCGCGGCGCATGGGCGTGTTGCTGGCGTCCGGCCTGATCGTCGGCGAGAGCCTGTTCGGCGTCATCTACGCCGGCATCATCGTCGCCACCCGCAACGAGGCGCCACTGGCCCTGCTGCCCGAGGGCAGCGCTTGGCCGGCCATGACTGCGGGCATTGTCGCCTTCGTCGTCCTGACCTTTGCGCTCTACAGCTGGGTCCGCGGACGCTCGGCGAAAGTCTGATCCAAGGGCCTTGGCGTCCGGAGCGGCGCCGGGGCCCCTCCTCCCCGGCAATGAAAACCGGCGACGGCTGGCCTTTCGTCGCCCGGACCTGTATGAGGCGCGCGCTCCCCGCACCGTCGCCCTCACCCTGCGGCCCGCATCTGCCGGCCGCCCTGCACGTCTGATAGCTCCATGAACCTTCGCAACGTCGCCATCATCGCCCACGTCGACCACGGCAAGACCACCCTGGTGGACCAGCTGCTGGCCCAGTCCGGCGTGTTCCGCGCCAATGAGGCGACCACCGAGCGCGCCATGGACTCCAACGATCAGGAGCGCGAGCGCGGCATCACCATCCTGGCCAAGGCCACCTCGGTCCTGTGGAACGGCAAGGCGGGCGAGACCCGCATCAACATCATCGACACCCCCGGCCACGCCGACTTCGGCGGCGAGGTCGAGCGGATCCTCGGCATGGTCGACGGCTGCGTCATCCTGGTCGACGCCGAAGAGGGCGTCATGCCCCAGACCAAATTCGTGCTGACCAAGGCGCTCAAGATGGGCCTGCGCCCCATCCTCTGCATCAACAAGGTCGACCGCGCCCACGCCGATCCCGACCGCGTGCACCTCGAGACCATGGAGCTGTTCGAGGCCATCGGCGCCACCCCGGAACAGCTGGACTTCCCCCACATCTACGCCTCGGGCCGCAACGGCTGGGCGACGCTGGATCTGGACAAGCCCAACGACAACCTCGCGCCCCTGTTCGACCTGATCGTCGACCATGTGCCGCCGCCCGCCGTTGCCGAGAACACCGACAAGCCGTTCCAGATGCTCAATGTGCTGATCGAGAGCGACCCCTTCCTGGGCCGCCTGCTGACCGGACGCATCGAGTCCGGCAAGGCCATCCCCGGCATGCCGATCAAGGCCCTGTCGCGCGACGGCAAGATGATCGAGCAGGGCCGCATCACCAAGGTGCTGGCCTTCCGGGGCCTGAAGCGCCAGCCGATCGACGAGGGCGCCGAGGCCGGTGACATCGTCGCCATCGCGGGCATGGCCAAGGCCACCGTGGCCGACACCCTGTGCGCGCTCGAGGTCACCGAAGCGCTCGACGCCCAGCCGATCGATCCGCCCACCATCTCCATGACCGTCGGCGTCAACGACAGCCCGCTGGCCGGCCGCGAGGGCGACAAGGTCCAGTCGCGCGTCATCCGCGACCGCCTGCTGAAAGAAGCCGAGGCCAATGTCGCCATCCGCGTCACCCAGACCCCGGGCGCCGACGCCTATGAGGTCGCCGGTCGCGGCGAACTGCAGCTGGGCGTGCTGATCGAGAACATGCGCCGCGAAGGCTTCGAGGTGTCCATCAGCCGCCCCCGCGTGGTCTACAAGACCGGCGAGAACGGCGAGCGGCTGGAGCCGATCGAGGAAGTCGTCGTCGACGTCGATGACGAATACACCGGCGTGGTCATCGAAAAGCTGTCGGCCCGCAAGGCCGAGCTGAAGGACATGGGCCCCTCGGGTGCCGGCAAGACCCGCATCAGCCTGATGTGCCCGTCGCGCTCGCTGATCGGCTATCAGGGCGAATTCCTGACCGACACGCGCGGTTCGGGCGTGCTGAACCGCGTCTTCAGCCACTATGAACCGCACAAGGGCGAGATCGCCGGCCGCCTGAAGGGCGTGCTGATCTCCAACTCGGATGGCGAAACCGCCGCCTTCGCCCTGTGGAACCTCGAGGACCGCGGCGTCATGTTCGTGGGCGCGGGCGAGCGCACCTATCAGGGCATGATCATCGGCGAGAACAGCCGCTGGGACGATCTCGACGTCAACCCGATCAAGGGCAAGCAGCTGACCAACGTCCGCGCCGCCGGCAAGGACGAGGCCGTGCGCCTGACCCCGCCGCGCGTCATGAGCCTGGAACAGGCCATCGCCTATATCGACGAGGACGAACTGGTCGAGGTGACGCCCAAGTCGATCCGCCTGCGCAAGCAGGTCCTGAATCCCAGCTTCCGCAAGAAGCGCGTCCGCCCCGAATAGGGCTGGCGTTCCTTCCGGACATGAAAAAGGGCGGCTCCGCAGGGAGCCGCCCTTTCTGTTTTCAGATCGTCAGCCGATCAGGCGCGACGCTTCACCAGTCCCAGCAGGAACAGCAGGATGATGGCGCCGATGGTGGCGACGATGGTCGAACCGATCCAGCCACCCCAGGCAAAGCCGAGGGCATTGGCCAGGACACCACCGATCACGGCACCCACGATACCGACGATCAGATTGGTGAGAAGGCCGTGGCTGCGGCCCATGATCTGTTCAGCCAGCCAGCCGGCAATGATACCGACGATGATCCAGAAAATGATATTCATGTGAGCTTCCTTCCTTAGAGCGTCCAAGCTGAACCTTTAATGCGCGCCCCTGCCCCCGGGTTGCATGCAGGCCGCGCCCCATCGGGATTCGCATACCGCCGTCATTCCCCCGTCACGCGACCCCGGCACGAGGTTTGCCGCGTGAAGGGCGAGCCGTTCCGTTTCGGGACAGGTCGCAACATGGGGAAATGGCCATGGCCACTGACATCGATCTTCACCTGGGGCGCCGCCTGCGCCGCCGCCGCCGCCTTCTGGGCCTGACGCAACAGCAGCTGGCCACCCAGGTCGGCATCCGCTTCCAGCAGATCCAGAAGTATGAGTGCGGCGCCAACCGCATCTCGGCCGCCCGCCTGTGGCAGCTGTCCGAGGCGCTGGAAACGCCCGTCAGCTATTTCTACGACGGCCTGACCGAGGCGCTGGAGCGCAGCGAGACCGCCGGCGGCGCCGGAGGCGAGATGTTCTCGCGCAAGGAAACCCTCGACCTGATCCAGGCCTACTATCAGCTGGGCGAGCGTCCGCGCCGTCGCCTGCTGGATCTGGCCAAGTCGCTGCATTCTGAAGGCGACGCCGTAGCTTAAATGGGTGACGACGGGCGGCGGCGTCTGTATGCCGCCCACCCATGACCGCACATGAAGCCTTCGCCCTCGAGCTCGCTCGCGTCGCCGCCGACGTGACCCTGCCCCTGTTCCGCACGGGGGCCGCCGCCGAGGACAAGGGCAAACCGGGCGCCTTCGACCCGGTGACCGAGGCCGACCGGGGCGCCGAGGCGGCCATGCGACGCCTGATCGAGTCGCACTTTCCCGACCACGGCATCGTCGGCGAGGAATACGGCGCCGACCGCCCGGACGCCGACTATGTCTGGGTCCTGGATCCCGTCGACGGCACCCGCGCCTTCGTCGCCGGCCTGCCGCTGTGGACCACATTGATCGGCCTGACCCATCGGGGACGCCCCGTGGTGGGCGCCGTCGCCCAGCCCTATCTCGACGAAGTCTTCCTCGGCGGTCCGTCCGGCGCGCGCTGCGTCACGCGCGGAGCCGAGACGCCGATCGCCACCCGCCCCTGCCCGAAACTGAATGATGCCGTCATCGCCACCACCGACCCAGACATCTTCACCGGGGCCGAGTTGGGCGGCTGGCGACAGGTCCGCGCGACCGCCCGCCTCGCGCGGCTGGGCTGCGACGCCTATGCCTATGCCATGCTGGCCTCGGGCCACATCGATCTGGTGGCCGAGACGGGTCTCAAGCCCTGGGACTGGACGGCCCTGGTCGCCCTGATCGAGGCCGCGGGCGGGCGGGTCACCGACTGGCTGGGTGAAACGCCCCGTGACGACGGCCGCATTCTGGCTGTGGGCGATGCCGCCCTCACGGATCAGGCGCTCCTGACGCTGCGCCGCGCGGTCGGTTAGACCGGCTCGGCCTGCGATTCCAGGGCCTTGCGCGACAGGCGAGCGCGCCGCCACGCCGCCCACAGGAAGACAGCGGCCCCCAGCCAGATGAAGCCGAACGACACCCCGCGCAGCCAAGTGAACTCCTCACCCTGACTCACCCCGATGACGAAGCTGATCGTCGGGGCGATGAACTGCAGGAAGCCGATGGTCGTCAGCGGCAGCCGTCGGGCCGCCCACGAGAACAGCACCAGTGGGCCGACCGTCACGGGCCCGGCCATGGCCAGCCAGAAGGCCGCGTTCGGACTGTCGAAGAACACGCCCGTGCCCTGCATCTGCAGCCAGATCAGCCAGGCCAGACCGAAGGGCGCCATGATCAGGCATTCCACAAACAGGCCCGCCTGGGCCTCGGCCCGCACGCGCTTCCGGATGACCCCATACGCGGCGAACGACACCGCCAGCGTCAGCGAGATGATCGGCAGCCGGCCCAGCGCCACGGCCTGCAGGGCCACGCCCGTGGCCGCCAGCGCAATAGCCACCAGTCCCGCCCGGCTCAGCCGCTCGCGGAACAGCCATGCGCCCAGCGCCATGTTGAACAGCGGGTTCAGATAGTAGCCGAGGCTGGTCTCCAGCGTGTGGCCGTGGTTCACCGCCCAGACGAACAGGCCCCAGTTCAGCGCGATCAGCGTGGTCGACAGGATCAGCCAGCCCAGTGTCCGGCGATCGGCAAAGGCGGCCTTCACCTGATCCGACTGCCGGGCCCAGACGACCAGCACCGCGGCCCAGACCACGCCCCAGACGGCCCGGTGGCCCATGATCTCGAAGGCATCGGCCCCCGCCGCACCCATGGGCTGATAGATCAGGGGCGACAGCCCCCACAGCACATAGCACCCCAACCCCGCCAGCAGGGCGGCGCGACCGTCCGGCGCGGCCGTCGTCATCAGACGGTCAGGCCGCGATAGCCGTCAGCGGGCTTGATGGTGCCGGTCTCGTCCAGCAGCTGGGCGATCTGGACGGCGTTCAGCGCCGCGCCCTTGCGCAGATTGTCGGACACGACCCACAGGTTCAGGCCGTTCTCGACGGTCGGATCCTTGCGGATCCGGCTGACGAACACGGCAAAGTCGCCCGCTGCGTCAACCGGAGTGACGTAGCCATCGGCCTCCTGCTTGTCGACGACCAGCACGCCGGGCGCCTCACGCAGGATCTCCCGGGCCTCATCGGGCGAGATGGGACGGTCGAACTCGACCGTGACCGATTCCGAATGGCCGACGAACACCGGCACCCGCACGCAGGTGACGGTCAGCTTGATCTCCGGATCGAGGATCTTGTGGGTCTCGGCCCACATCTTGGCTTCCTCATCCGTATAGCCGTCGTCGCGGAAAGCCCCGATCATCGGGATCAGGTTGAAGGCGATCTGCTTGGGGAAGACCTTCGGCGTGGCGTCGCCCAGACCATAGATGGCCTTGGTCTGGGTCCACAGCTCGTCCATGGCCTCCTTGCCCGCGCCGGACACCGATTGATAGGTCGAGACCACGCAGCGCCTGATCTTCGCGGCGTCATGCAGGGGCTTCAGCGCCACCACCAGCTGGGCGGTCGAACAGTTCGGATTGGCGATGATGTTCTTCTTCCGCGCATCCTTGACCGCGTCCGGGTTCACTTCCGGCACGATCAGCGGCACGTCCGGGTCCATGCGGAAGGCCGAGGAGTTGTCGATGACGATCGGGCCGGCCTTGCCGATCCGTTCCGACCATTCGCGGCTGACGTCGCCGCCGGCGCTCATCAGCACCACATCGACCTTCGAGAAGTCGAAGGTCTCAAGATTTTCGCATTTGACGGTCTTCTCGCCAAAGGCCACCTCGACGCCCTGCGACTTGCGCGAGGCGATGGCGTGCAGCTGCGACACCGGAAAGTTCAGCTCCTCCAGGATGTTCAGCATTTCCTGGCCGACATTGCCGGTGGCACCTACGACGGCGACGCGATAGCCCATTATGGTCTGTCCTTCGGACGCCCTGCGCGCGCGCCACGGACGCGCGCTGCTCAAGGGCAGGGTGGGGGATGCGGGGTACGGTGCCCATGTAATCATTCCCCCGCCCCACGCAATCGCTTTTCAGTCCCGCGCGCACCCGCTAGGCGGGACCCATGGCTTCCCGTATCGAACGCGCCCACGCGAAAAAGCTGAAAGACGGCATCCTCAAGCCCGATCCGGGTCAGGACGCAGCCCTCAAGGCCCTGGCCCGGCTGGAGAAGGACCTGGGCCGGCGCGGCCTGTTCGGCGGCGTGCCCGATGTGCGCGGCGTCTATCTCTACGGCCCGCCCGGACGCGGCAAGTCCATGCTGATGGACCTGTTCTTCGCCCAGGTGCAGGAGCCCCGGAAGAAGCGCGCCCACTTCCACGCCTTCCTGTCGCGCGTCCATGGGCTGATCCGCAGCTGGCGCGAGGGCGACAAGCGGGCGCGCAAGGCCACCTTCGGCCAGTGGAAAGGCGATGATCCGATCGGACCGGTCGCCGCCCTGATCGCCTCCGAGGCCCGCCTGCTGTGCTTCGACGAGCTGCAGGTCACCGATATCGCCGATGCCCTGATCCTCGGACGCCTGTTCCAGGCTCTGTTCGAGCACAAGGTGGTGCTGGCCGTCACCTCGAACCGCCGGCCGCAGGACCTGTATCTGAACGGGGTCAACCGCGAGCTCTTCGTCCCCTTCATCGATCTTATCGAGGCGCGCTGCGAACGGGTCGAGGTCGCAGGTTCGAGGGACTGGCGCATCGACGCCCTCGCCTCGGCCCCGGCCTGGTACGACTCCACCGACGCCGACGGGCGGGCGGGGTTCGACGCCCTGTGGCAGCGTCTGCGCGGGGACGAGCCCGAGGCCGAGGCCGCCCTCGACGTGCTGGGCCGGGAAATCCGGCTGCCCCGCACGGTCGGCGGCATGGCCCGCGCCACCTTCGCCGATCTGTGCCAGCGCGCGCTGGGCCCGAACGACTACCTCGCCCTCGCCGACCGCTTCCACACCCTGTTCCTCGAGGAAGTCCCGGTCCTGCGCCCCGACGACCACGCCGCCGCCCGCCGTCTGGTGACCCTGATCGACGCCCTGTATGAAGCCAGGACCCGTCTGGTTGTGCTGGCAGCGGCCCCCGCCGAACGCCTCTATCCGGAGGGGCAGGAGACCTTCGAATTCGGCCGGACCGTATCCCGGCTCAAGGAAATGACCGGCAAGGGCTGGCTGGCCGCCACAGGATCGCCGCCGTCGCCCACCATGAACGACCCAAAGCTCCAAGGGAGAGATTGATGTTCACCACCCCCCGCACCCTGGCCGCCCTGGCCGTCGCCCCGCTGCTGCTGATGGCGGCCCCGTCGCTGGCGGCGACCGATCCGGGCACAGCGCCCGCCGCCCGGCCCGCCGCACAGGACCCGGTGCTCGGCCTCACCCCGTCCGAAGTCCGCACCTGGCTGGTGGCCAAGGGCGCCACGGTCGAGGAGCCCCGGACGGTCGAGGGTCAGACCCTGCTGCAGGTCAACGACGGCACCACCAACTGGCTGATCTTCTTCTACGGCTGCGACGCCACCGGCCGCTGCCAGGACATTCAGTTCGCCGCCAATGTCGTGGCCGGCGGCCTGTCGCTGGAGCGGATCAATGCCTGGAACCGCGAGCAGCGCTTTGTGAAGGCCTATCTGCAGTCGAACCTCGATGGCAGCCCTTCGGCGGTGCTGCAGTTCGATGTGCTGCTGCAGCCGGGTCTGGACGCCGAACAGCTGAACGACCCGACCGTGGTCTGGCTGGAACTGCTGGCCCGCTTCATCGAAAGCCTGATCGCGCCGACGACCGAGATTGCTCCGGCCGCTCCGGTGACCCTGCCGACCACCGGCTCCTAGGCCCTCAATAGATCAGGTCGTCGGGTCCGGCTCGCTCGCCGGGCCCGCGCCTGACATTGGCGGCCAGCGCGAGGCCGAAGGTCAGAACCCCGACGCGCCCCATGAACATGAGGGCGATGATGGTGGCCTTGCCGAAGTCCGTCAGGCCCCCGGTGACGCCGGTCGACAAGCCGACCGTGCCGATCGCCGAAATTGCCTCGAAGGCCAGCGCCTCCAGCGGAACGTCCTCGAACCAGGCGAGGCCGAACACCGCCACGAACAGCACCAGCACGTAGAACGAGATCGAAGCCGCAGCCAGCTGGATGCGGTCGGGCGGCACCGCATGCCCCAACACGCTGACTTGGGTCTGGCCTCTCAGGGTGGCGACGACCAGCGCAACCAGCGTGGCCAAGGTGGTGGACTTCAGGCCCCCGCCGGTCCCTGCCGGTGAGGCGCCGAACATCATCAACAGATACATGACCATCACCGAGCCGACCGCCAGCGGCCCCATGGGCACGGTGTTGAAGCCGACGGTCGTCGTGGCGGTCATCGCCTGGAAGAAGGCGGCCAGCAGGCGGTCTCCCCCCGACAGGGCAGCGATGGTCGGCTCCACGAAATACAGAAGCAGCGTCCCGAAGGCTGAGAACGCCAGCGTGGTCACAAGGATCACCCGGCTCACGAAGCCCAGCGCGTGTCGGCGCCTCCGAAGGTTCTCCCAGATATCGGCGAACACCAGAAAGCCGATGGCACCCAGATAGGCCAGAACCGCGACGACCAGATTGACGGCGGTGTCCGCCCGGAAGTCCTCAAGACTGTTGGCGAACAGGCTGAAGCCGGCGGTGCAGAAGGCCGACACACTGTGGAAGATGCCGTTCCACAGGGCATTCTCGACCCCGGCCCGGGCGAACAGGATCCACAGGAGGACCGCGCCCGCGGCCTCGACGCACAGCACAAACCCGCCGATCTCCCGCAGGAACCGCCTCAGATCGAAGTCGGCCGGCAGTCCAAAGGCGCCGAGAGCGGCGTGCTGCTGGGCCAGACTGAGCCGACGTTTCAGGGCCAGGGCGGCGATCGAGCCGAGCGTCATATAGCCCAGACCTCCGGCCTGGATCAGTGCCAGGATGACGATCTCGCCGAACAGGTTGAAACTGCCGCCCGGGTCGATCGAGACCAGACCCGTGGTCGATACGGCCGAGACGGCAATGAACAGGCTGTCGATCAGTCGGACAGGTTCCGAGTGTGCCAGCGGCAGGGCCAGCAAGGCCCACCCCGCCAACATGTATACCCCGTATCCGAGCAGCAGCAGACGCGGCGTGCTGAGCGTTCCCAGCCAGAACCGCAAGCCCCGAAGCGCGCGTGTCATTGAGGATGTCTCCGGACTTCATGTCCGAAAGGGCGCACGATGCGCCGGTGCAGCGGGGCGGCCGAAGCCGCCCCGGTTGCGGGATATCAGGCCAGCGAGCCGTCGACGTCCTTGCAGGCCTGGATCAGGCCCTTCACCGAGTCGACCGACTTCTGCAGCATCGCCTTCTCGTCGTCATTGGTCGAGAATTCGATGATCTTCTCGACGCCCGCGGCGCCGATCAGGGCCGGAACACCGACATACAGGTCCGACAGGCCGTATTCGCCGTTCAGGTGCACGGCGCAGGGCAGGACGCGCTTCTGGTCCAGCAGATAGGAGCGGGCCATGGCGATGGCCGATTCCGCCGGGGCATAGAAGGCCGAACCGGTCTTCAGCAGGGCCACGATCTCGCCGCCGCCCTTGCGGGTGCGCTCGACGATGGCGTCCAGCTCGCCCTGCGACAGGAAACCGGCCGAAACCGCGTCCGGCAGGGGCAGGCCGCCGACGGTCGAGTGGCGCACCATCGGCACCATGTCGTCGCCGTGACCGCCCAGGGTCCAGGCGTGGATATCCTGGATCGACACGCCGGTCTTCTCGGCGAGGAAATAGGCAAAGCGGGCCGAGTCCAGCACGCCGGCCATGCCGACGACCTTCTCCTTGGGCAGGCCCGAGAATTTCTGCAGGGCCCAGACCATGGCGTCGAGCGGGTTGGTGATGCAGATGACGAAGGCGTTCGGCGCGTGGGCCTTGATGCCCTCACCGACGGCCTTCATGACCTTGAGGTTGATGCCGATCAGGTCGTCGCGGCTCATGCCCGGCTTGCGCGGCACACCGGCGGTGACGATGCAGACGTCGGCGCCCGCGATGTCGGCATAGTCATTGGCGCCCTTCAGGGCGACGTCGGTGCCGATCACGGCGGTGGCTTCGGCGATGTCCAGCGCCTTGCCCTGCGGCATGCCCTCGGCGATGTCGAACAGCACCACATCCCCCAGCGCTTCGCGCGCCGCGATGTGGGCCAGGGTGCCGCCGATCATTCCGGCACCGATGAGGGCGATCTTGGCGCGAGCCATGGACAGTCTCCTGAAGAAGGCTTGAGGGAGGAATTCGGTGCGCGCGGTCTAGACCCGGGCGGGGCGCACTGCAAGGCTGGGCGCATGACCGCCTTTGCCGCCGACCCGGCCTTTGATCCCGGATCCCTTGCCGTCGCCGACTGGCCGCTCTGTCAGCTGCGGTTGCAGGACGATGCCCGGTTTCCGTGGCTGATCCTGATCCCGCGCGTGCCGGGCGCGGTCGAGATCGAGGATCTGTCGCCCGGGGACCGCACACGGTTCCTGAACGAGGGCCTGAGCGCCGGGCGGCTGATCCGCAGGATGGGCGAGGCGCTGGGGCGGCCGGTCGACAAGCTGAACATGGCCGCGCTCGGCAATGTCACCGCCCAGCTGCACCTGCATGTGATCGGGCGTCGGCGCGATGATCCGGTCTGGCCCGACCCCGTCTGGGGCCGGGGCACGGCGCATCGCTGGACCGGGTCGGAGCGCGACCGGCTGCTGGCCCTGATCCGCGCGTCTAGTCCTGACGCGGGACCAGACTGACCGTCAGGCGCCGGCGTTCGCCCTGAAGCGTGCCGCTCCAGCCGCGACCGGACCGTACCAGCTCCAGCGTGCCGCCCTCGGCCGGGCCCTGGGCAATCAGCAGCAGGGTTACGGCGTCGCTCTCACGCCGGCCGGATGTCAGGGTGCCGGCGCCCGGCGTCACCCGCGACATCCACGCCCCCTCGATCGGCAGGCCCGAGCCGGGATCGCTCAGCACAAGCGCCATCAGCACGGCGCCGTCCTCGCCCACCAGCTGCCAGGCACCGTCCATCGGCCCCATGCGCTGGTCCATGCGCTGCTCGGCCGAGGTCACGCCCTGGTCATAGGCGAGTGCCGCATCGGTGGGCCCGGCCTCGAACTGGCCGCGGTAATCATCGATGGCGACGGTCGCGCGCACCGGACCGCGATAGGTCGAACTGGAGTCGCCCTCCGCCTCGCCGCCCAGATCCCCCGTGGGCTCGAACGGCCGGATGGGCGGGGCCTCATAGAGGGCCTGACTGGGCAGGGGGGCGACGCCGGGATCCTGTGCAGTGGCGATCCCGGGGGCAGCAAGGGCGATCAGCAGGGCAAGGGCAGTCAGCTTCATGGCCCGACCCTAACGCGTCAGCGCGACATTCGGCCACCCCATGCGACCGGTCTGTGTCCGGGGCCGTATATTCTCCCGTGGCGCCGCGGTTCGTTGACAGGGCCGCGCGCGCCTCTCTAAAGCCTTCCCTGTTCCTCCGTCCGTTGTTTTGTCCCAGGTTTTTGAGAACCATTCGCATGTCGGACCCGATTCCGGGCAGCGCCGCGCCCCAGGCCACGCCGCCCCAATTCTACACCCCGCAGCCGAACGGACGCGTGCGTCCGACCTCGCCCCACCTGCAGATCTGGCGCTGGCACGTGACCATGCTGGGATCGATCCTGCACCGGATCACCGGCGCGGGTCTGGTCGGCGGACTGGTGCTGGTGGCCCTGTGGCTGGGCGCCCTGGCGTTCGGGCCTGAAGCCTACGACACCTTTGCCGCCCTGGCGGGCTCGCCGCTGGGCCTGATCGTCTGGTTCGCCCTGTCGCTGGCGGGCTTTTATCACTTAGCCTCGGGCGTCCGGCACCTGATCTGGGATACGGGCGCGGGCCTGACGCCGAAGGGTGCCTCGACCCTGACCACCGCCACCCTGGTGTTCGCCCTGGTCGCCACCCTGGCCTTCTGGGCCTGGCTCTTCTCTGCCGGAAAGGTCACGCTGTGAGCGCGCACAAGGCCCTGTACCGCAAGAATGTGAAGGTCGCCGAGCACAAGGGCGCCGGCGCCTGGCTGGCCGAGCGGCTGTCGTCGCTGGTTCTGGTGCCGCTGATCCTGTGGGCCCTGTGGTCCGCCGCCATGATCGCGGGCACCGGCTATCAGGGCGCGCTGGACTGGTTCGCCCAGCCCCTCAACGCCTGGGTGCTGGCCGCAACCTGGCTGGTCACCCTGTGGCACGCCAACATGGGTATCACGGTAATCGTCGAGGACTATATCCACAAGCGCTCGACCCTCGGCCTGCTGCTGGGCCTCAACGCGCTTGTCTGTCTGGGGCTGGCGGCGGTCGGCCTGTTGTTCATCACGCGACTGGCGACGGGTTCGGACCCGCTGCCGGCGGGCTTCGGAGTCTGGTAGATTGGCCTCTTACGAATTCGTCGATCACGAATATGACGTCGTCGTCGTGGGCGCGGGCGGATCAGGCCTGCGCGCGGCGCTCGGCGCGGCCCGCGAGGGCCTCAAGGTCGCCTGCGTCACCAAGGTCTTCCCGACCCGCTCGCACACGGTCGCGGCCCAGGGCGGCATCTCGGCCAGCCTCGGCAATATGGGCGAGGACGACTGGCGCTGGCACATGTACGACACCGTCAAGGGGTCGGACTGGCTGGGCGATCAGGACGCCATCGAATATCTGGTCCGCGAAGCCCCCAAGGCCGTCTATGAGCTGGAGCACTGGGGTGTGCCCTTCAGCCGGAACGAGCAGGGCAAGATCTACCAGCGCGCCTTCGGCGGCATGACCAAGAATTTTGGCGAGGGCCCGGTGCAGCGCACCTGCGCCGCCGCCGACCGCACCGGCCACGCCATCCTGCACACCCTGTACGGCCAGTCGGTGCGCCGCGAGGTGAAGTTCTTCGTCGAATATTTCGCACTCGACCTGATCATGCAGGAGCAGGCCTCGGGCCCCGCCGCCTGCACCGGCGTCACCGCGCTCCAACTCGACACCGGGCAGCTGCACCGCTTCCGCGCCAAGATGGTCATCCTGGCGACCGGCGGATACGGCCGCGCCTACTTCTCGGCCACCAGCGCCCACACCTGCACGGGTGACGGCAATGCCATGGTGCTGCGTGCCGGCCTGCCGCTGCAGGACATGGAGTTCGTCCAGTTCCACCCGACCGGCATCTATGGCGCCGGCTGCCTGATCACCGAGGGTGCTCGGGGCGAGGGTGGCTATCTGACCAATTCGGAAGGGGAGCGCTTCATGGAGCGCTACGCCCCCTCGGCCAAGGATCTGGCCAGCCGTGACGTCGTCAGCCGCTCGATGACCATCGAGATCCGCGAGGGTCGCGGCGTCGGTCCGAACAAGGACCACATCTTCCTGCACCTCGACCACCTCGACCCGAAGATCCTGCACCAGCGCCTGCCGGGGATTTCCGAGTCGGCCAAGATCTTCGCCGGGGTCGATGTGACCAAGGCGCCGATCCCGGTGCTGCCGACGGTCCATTACAACATGGGCGGCATCCCCACGAACTATCACGGCGAGGTCCTGACCAAGGCCGGCGACGACGACAGCGTGGTGGTCCCCGGCCTGATGGCTGTGGGCGAGGCCGCCTGCGTGTCGGTGCACGGCGCCAACCGTCTGGGCTCCAACTCCCTGACCGACCTGGTGGTGTTCGGCCGCGCGGCCGGCCTGCGCGCCGGTCAGGTCGTCGACAAGGCCTCCAAGGTCCCCGACGCCCCGGCCTCGGCGACCGACGGCCACCTGGCCCGCCTTGATCGCTTCCGCAACGCTTCGGGCGACACCCCGACGGCCCAGCTGCGCCTGCGCATGCAAAAGGCCATGCAGTCCGACGCCGCCGTCTTCCGCACCGGCAAGACGCTGGACGAGGGCGTCGCCAAGCTGCGCGACATCGACGGCGCCATCGGCGACATCCGCGTCACCGACCGCGGCATGATCTGGAACACCGACCTGATCGAGACCCTGGAATACGACAATCTGATCGCCCAGGCCGTGGTCACGATCGAGAGCGCGGCCAACCGCAAGGAAAGCCGCGGCGCCCACGCGCGCGAGGACTTCCCCGACCGCGACGACGCCAACTGGATGAAGCACACCCTGGCCTGGAAGGGCCCGGGCGAGACGGTGAAGATCGACTATCGCGCCGTCCACGACTTCACCCTGACCGACGAGATCGACTACATCAAACCCAAGGCGCGGGTGTACTAAGCCATGGCTGAACTCTCCCTCCCCCGTGCGTCCCAGCCCAAGCGCGGCAAGGTGCACAAGGCCCCGAAGGGGGCGAAGAACGTCAAGACCTACAAGGTCTATCGCTACGACCCCGAGGTCGATGCCAATCCGCGCTGGGACGTGTTCGAGGTGTCGGCCGACGACCACGGCCCGATGCTGCTGGACGCCCTGATCCACATCAAGAACACCATCGACCCGACCCTGTCGTTCCGGCGCTCGTGCCGCGAGGGCATCTGCGGCTCGTGCTCGATGAACATCGACGGGCGCAACACCTTGGCCTGCACCAAGGGCTGGGACGAATGCTCGTCGTCCAACATCTCGATCGCGCCCCTGCCGCACCAGCCTGTGGTCAAGGATCTGGTCACCGACCTGACCCTGTTCTACGCCCAGTACGACTCGATCCAGCCCTACCTGCAGTCGGACGAGCCCGACCCGACCACCGAACGCCTGCAGACCCCGGCGGACCGCGAGAAGCTGGACGGCCTGTACGAGTGCATCCTGTGCGCCTGCTGCTCGACCTCCTGCCCCAGCTACTGGTGGAACCAGACCGAATACCTCGGGCCGGCCGCCCTGCTGCAGTCCTACCGCTGGATCGCCGACAGCCGCGACGACGCCACCGACAAGCGCCTCGACGACCTCAAGGACCCGTTCAAGCTCTATCGCTGCCACACCATCATGAACTGCGCCCAGGTGTGTCCGAAGGGCCTGAACCCGGCCAAGGCCATCGCCGAGACCAAGAAGCTGATGGTCTCGCCGGCCCGCAAGAAGGCCAAGGCGCCCGCCTGATGGCGAAGATCACCTATATCGAGCATGACGGCACCGAGCATGTCGTGGAGGTCAAGAACGGCCTCAGCGTCATGGAAGGCGCCATTCGCAACAATGTCCCGGGCATCGACGCCGACTGCGGCGGGGCCTGCGCCTGCGCCACCTGTCACGTCTATGTGGACGAGGCGTTTGCCGCCGAGACCGGCCGGGCCAGCGCCATGGAGGAGTCGATGCTCGACTTCGCCGAAAACGTCGAACCCAATTCGCGCCTGTCGTGCCAGATCCGGGTCTCCGACGACCTGGACGGCCTGATCGTGCGCCTGCCCGAACACCAGCACTGAGCGCCCCGGCCGACATCGCGGCCCCCGATCTGGTGGCTCTGGTAGGCCGGTTGATCGAGGCGGCGCCCGGAGATCGCCCCGCCCGCATCGCCATCGTCGGCGCCCAAGGGTCCGGCAAGACCACCCTGGCCCGGGCCGCCGCCCATGCTCATGGCGCCGCCCAGATCTCGATCGACGACGTCTATCTGACCCGGGCCGAGCGCGAGGCCATGGCCCGCGACGTCCACCCCCTGTTCGTCATGCGCGGCCCGCCGGGCACCCACGATCTGGACCTGCTGTCGGACATCATGGATCGACTGGCGGCGGCCGGACCCGACGACACCACCTGGCTGCCTGACTTCGACAAGCGCGGCGACGACCGCCTGCCCCGCGATCGCTGGCGACCGTATCGGGGGCGGCCCTCGGCCATACTGATCGACGCCTGGTGCCTGGGCGCCCTGGCCGAGGACGACGCCGCCCTCGACCGCCCGGTCAATGCGCTGGAGCAGGGCCGCGACCCGGACGGCCAGTGGCGCCGCGCAGTCAACGGGTTCGTCGGCGGGCCGTACCGCGCGTTCGCCGACAGCCTCGACGCCATCCTGTTCCTTCAGGCGCCGTCGTTCGACGGGGTGCTCGACTGGCGTTGCCAGCAGGAGGCCGATCTGCTGGGTGTCGATCCCGTCGACCTGCCGGCAGAAGAGCGCGCGCGCCTTGCCGACTTCATCCAGTATTTCGAACGCGTCACCCGGCGCATGCTGGCAGGCGGCGTCACCGGTGACGTCACCGTGAAACTGGATCGAAACCGTGTGCCGGGGCCTATATCCGGATGAGCATCGAGCGTCGCCTTGAACCCCGCAGCCCGGCCAATGGCCGCGCCCTGCTGGTCGCCCATGCGGTCGAGCACACCTGCCGGCTGGTGGACCAGTCGCGCTCGGGCCTGCGCATCCGTCTGGACCGCCAGATCAGCCTGCCGCCGGCGCTCCACATCGTCGACATCGCCCTCGGCGTCGCCACCCCGGTCCAGGTCGTCTGGCAAAAGGGCATGGACGCCGGGCTGAAGCGCACCGGCGAGGGCGCCACCCTGCGCGGTCTGGTGCCCTCCCGCCTGATCGCGGTGCGCGACGCCTGGCACCGGGCCGGAGGCCGCTGACGCCGGTCAGCCCGCCGGCATGGTCCCGGCATTGACGGCGATCCGGCCGACCAATCCCTTGACGATCAGGTCCAGCGGTGAGCCCTCGCGATAGTCCGCTGCCGCCACGAAATTCACCCGGTCCTCGCTGATCAGCGAATAGATTTTCTGCTGGTCACGCTCGCTGTTGCGCGGGTCATAGACGGCGATCGAGAAGCCGCCCTTGGTGTGCATCATCTTCATGGTCGGCACATCGGTGTCGCCATCGCCGAGGAAGATCATCCGCTCGAACGGGACCGGGCGTTCGGCGTCCGGGATGAAGCGATTGATCTTGTCGTGCTCAAAGTGGTTGAGCACGCCCTTGTTGATGCGGAACAGATACTGGGTCTTGGTCGTGTAGTTCACGCCCACCGCCGGCCAGACGGCCACCCCGTGCTCGTCATAGACAAATTTCGACGCGAACACGTGGCGGAAGGCGTCGCGGATCGGACAGCCGTCGATCATCTCCTCCAGCCCGGCCGAGATGATATAGTGTTCGATATCAAGACCATAGGACCGGCCGAAGGCGTTCATGCGGTCGAACCAGCCCGGCCCCGTCAGATCGGTCTTCAGCCCGTCGAACAGCTTCACATCATGGCCATGGTCGCGCAGCGCCCGCTTCGTGATCGGCGCATCATTCTCGCGCGCCCGCTGCAGCATCAGCTGCATGTACATCAGGATGCCGTCGCCGTCGGCCTGCCGGGTCAGGGTCTCGGCCTCTTCCCAGAAGGCGCCCTTCTCCATCCCGACCGAAGGGATGAAGCTGACCTCCTGCATGTTTCCGCGGGCAAGCGTGCCGTCGAAATCATAGATCAGGGCGGTCTTCAGCAGCGGTCTGGCCATGGAATGTCCCTCGGCGTTGATGCCGCGACGGGTTAGTGAGCCGGACCCGCCCTGTCAAAGCGAACCGCTTCGCCAGCCACCGCCGCCGGGGTCACCCGCGGCAGGTGCAGGCTGAAGGTCGCCCCCTCGCCCGGCACGCTCTCGACCTCGGCCCACCCACCGTGCAGCTCGACCAGCGCCTTGGTCAGGGCCAGCCCCACGCCCGGCCCGCCCCGCTCACGCCGGACGAACCGGTCGAACACATGCGGCTGCAGGTGGTAGGGAATGCCCCGCCCGGTGTCCGAGACGCGCAGCCGCACCTCGCCCTCGCCCGCCACGGCCTCCAGCGTCACCAGACCATCCTCCGCGACGGCCCGGGCGGCATTGTCCAGCAGGTGATCCAGCGCTTGGGCCACGCGGGTGCGGTCGGCCTCGATCTCGCCGATGTCGCGCGGAATGCTGACCAGCAGGCGCGCCCCGCGCCCCTCGATCCGTGGCCGGACAGCCTCGGCCGCCTCGCTCAGCAGATCGGCCAGCCGGATCGGTTGCAGCGTCAGGTCCATCTCGCCGGCGTCGATCTGGGCCATATCCAGCACATCGTCGATCGAGCGCGCCAGCTGGGTAGCGGCCACGCGGATGGCGCCCGCATGCTGGCGGCTGCGATCCGGCAGTTCGCCCGAGGCTTCCAGCAGTTCCGAATATCCGACGATGGTCGTCAGCGGCGTGCGCAATTCATAGGACACACTGCCGACGAACTCGCGCTTCAGCGCCTGGCTCTCGGCCAGCGCCGCCTCGCGTTCGCGCAACGCCTGTTCCAGCGCGCGCTGGGCCGTCACATCGGAAAAGGCCACCAGGGTCGCCCCGTCCGGCAGCGGGCGCGTCTGCCAGGCCGTGATGCGGCCATCGACCGTGCGTCCCTCGCCCGACACCGCCACGCGGCTTTCGGGATCGGGGTCGGCCACCCGCGCCTTCAGCCCCAGCCACAGGCCGGGATCGGGCAGAACCTTGCGGCACACCTCGGCCACGGCCTCGAAATCGGCCTGCGGGTCGAAGCGCTGGGGCGACGGGCCCCAGAAGGCGGAAAACGCCTCATTGTGCAGCCGCAGCCGCCCGTCCGACCCGAACACGGCCACCGCATCGTTCAGCTTGTCCAGCGTGGCGCGCTGCACCTGCAACTGGCCATTGAAGCGGCTGCGCAGGTTCAGCTCGTCGGTGATGTCCGAGAAGATCAGCAGGATGCCGCCCAGCGGGTGGGGCTGGCGCACGACGCGCAGGGTGCGCCCGTCGGGCAGGGACCAGCTGTCGTCAGGCGCGGCCTCGGTCGCCCCGTAGAACTCCAGCTCGCGCGCGCGCCAGCCGGCATAGTCGATCACCTCGGGCAGCAGGCGCCGCTGACGCAACCGGTCCAGCAGCTCGGCATGGGTGGGCCGCTCGTCCAGCCAGGCGGGGTCGAGATCGAAGAGGGTCTGGAAGGCCGTATTGTGGAAGGCCAGCCGCTTGGACGGGCCGAAGATCGCCACCGCATCGGCCAGATGGTTCAGCGTCTCGTCATGGGCCTCGACGTGACGACGCAGGGTGTCGCGCGTCTCCTCGGCCTCGGTCATCTCGATGGCAAAGGCGGTCACCGCACCACCGCCCACGCTGGGCTCGGCCAGAATGCGCCAGGCCTTCCTGCGGCCATCCGTGGTGGTCCAGCGGAAACCTTCCTGCCGGGTCGCCTGCCGCAGGGCATCGGCCACGATCGCCTCGGCCCCGCGGTCAAAGGTCAGCTGGCGTTGCAGGGCGTCCTCGAGGCTTTCGGCGCGCACCGCCGCCAGCCACGCCCGGTTGGCCCAGGCCAGACGACCGGTCGAGTCCACCACCCAGGTCGGCACCGGAGAGGCATCGGCCAGCAAACCCGCCGCGCTCTCGCCGGCGCCCAGCCCCGCCGTGATCTCGGCATCGGTGAACCGCAGCCAGGCCGATCCCGCCAGCGCCCGCCCTTCGATACGCCACACGCCACTGTCGGTCTGCAGCGCCAGGTCAAAGGCGACGCCCGAGTCGACCAGCGCCTTCATCCGCGCGGCATCGGCCGCCACCACACGGTCGATCAGCACATCGCCGGCCGCCCGCTCGCCCTCGGACAGGGCCTCCATCAGGGCTGGGTCTCCAAACACCTGACCGGCGCAGAGACCACCGTCCGTATCGGCGACGATCTGCACCCGCACCTCGCGCATCATGGCCAGACAGGCATCGCGGGTGGCGATCAGGTCCGCCCGGCTTTCCAGCTCGGCTTCCAGCGCGGCCTCGGTGCGGCGCGCACGGGCGTCCAGCCGCCACGCCCAGGCGCTGACCGCCAGCGCAAGGCCTGCGGCTCCCACCGTGGCCACATAGGCGATGTCCGCTCCCGCGATCACGCTAGCCCTACCTCCATCCGCCGGACCGGGACCGGCGGCTTGATTCGCCCGTTCACCATACCCCAAGATGGGCCGCTTGCACCGCCACCCCCGCACGCTTCCGGAGACCCGCCCTGGCCCACGCCTCCTCGCCTCCGACCGCCCTGTGGCAGGCGGACCCCCTCGCCCCGTCGCTGGATGATTTCGCCGCCCTCGCCCGCGCGGCGCTCGATGCCCTGCCCCAACCCTTCAAGGGCCTGGCCGAGGATGTGGTGCTGCGCGTCGACGACTTTGCCGATGCCGGGACCCTGGCGGCGTTCGACATGGAGGATCCGTTCGAGCTGACCGGCCTCTATCACGGCGTCGATGTCGGACGGCGCGACGAGATGGGCCCCGCGGCCGAACCCTCTCGCATCTTCCTCTACCGCCGTCCCATCCTCGACGAATGGTGCGAGCGCGGCGATGTGGGGCTGGGCACCCTGATCACCCATGTGCTGATCCACGAGATCGGGCACCATTTCGGCCTGACCGACGACGACATCGACCGGATCGAGGACGACTGAGTCCCGGGCACCGTCGCCCGTCCCGATAACAGCTGGTCATTCGCGCATCGCCAGTGAACGGGCGGGGGTTCGACCTGTCCGTTGGCGAAGGCGGGGCGGCACTTTCCGTAAGCGGCGTGGCGCCAGCCGGAGCGCACGGTCAGGGTCTGGTCATCGACAGGGCGCCCCGCCCCGTCCCCCTGACCGGAGAGATTGTCATGAAGACCCGCATCGCCCTGATGGCCGCCGTCGCCGCCCTCGCCACCGCCACCCTGACCCCCGATGCCCACGCCCAGGATGCGTCGGTCAAGGTTGAGTTCGAACTGGGCCGCTCGACCGGCTCGGTCATGCTGGTGCTGTTCGCCTCCGAGGCGGACTACAACACCAACCGCCCCGTGCGGAACGCCGTCATCCCCGCCGACGCCACGACCGTCAGCGTCACCTTCGAGGGGCTGGAGCCCGGCAGCTACGCCATCAAGTCGTTCCACGACATCAACGGCAATGGCGACATGGACACCAATCCGTTCGGCATGCCGATCGAGCCCTATGCCTTCTCCAACAATGCGCTCGGCAACATGGGTCCGGCCAGCTGGAGCGAAGCCCGCTTCACCGTTGAGGGCGACACCGTCCAGACCCTGATCCTGCGCTGATCGAACGCGAGAGGAGCTCCGCCATGATCCCGTCCCGTCGATCCTTCCTGCTGGGGGCCGCAGCCCTCGGCAGCACCGTGGTCACCCCCGATGTGGCCGAGGCCGCCCGGCTGATCAGCGCCCAGGAGGCCGTCACCTCGGACTGGGGCCTGGTCACCCGCGATGTCGAACGGGATCTGGCACCCCATCGCCTGACCCGCATCCACGGCCGGGCCCCGGCGGGACTGGAGGGCGCCCTCTACCGCAACGGACCGGCCAAATTCCGCCGTCCGGGCGGCTCGGCCGAGCACTGGTTCGACGGGGACGGCCTGATCCGCCGGTTCGGCGTCGCGGACGGTCAGGCGACCCTGTCGGCCCGCTTCGCCGACACGCCCAAGCGCCGTCAGGAAGCCGAGATGGACGCCATGGTCGTGCCCGGCTTCGGCAGCCCGGGCGACCCGCGCGCCCGCATCGGATCCAACGACGACGCCAATGCGGCCAATACCTCGGTGCTCCGGGTCGGCGACGACCTGTGGGCCCTGTGGGAGGGCGGCTCACCCATGGCCATGGACCCTGACACCCTCGAGACACGCGGCTTCGTCACCCTGCGCGACGACCTGAAGTCCATGCCCTTCCTCGCCCACCCCCGGGTCGAGCGCGACGGCCGCATCTGGAACCTCGGCATGAACGGCACCCAGGCCATTGTCTGGCGCCTCGCCGCCGACGGTGCGCTGGAGGACGCCCGCGTCGTCCGCCTGCCGCGCGCGTCCTATGTGCACGACTTCACCGCCACGGCCCGCCATCTGGTGATCGTGCTGCAGCCCTGGGTGCAGGTCCGCCAGACCATGCCCTTCTCCAGCGGCTTCGAGTGGCAGGCCGGCACCGGCACCCGGGTTCTGGTGCTGGACAAGGACGACCTCGCCGTGCGCCGCGAGTTCGAACTGCCCGACTTCGGCTTCTTTCATCTGGGCGAGGCCTGGGAGGAGGCGGACGGCACCATCCGCTTCGACGTCTGCGCCACCGACGACATGCGCTTTGCCGCAGCCGGCGCCTCGAAAATCCTGAACGGCGTGCCCGTCGGTGGCGAGCCCGCCCGTCTGGCGCTGGCGGCCCTGCGTCCGGACGGCTCCGCGCAGCTGGAGCGGACGGCCTTCATCGCCGAGTTTCCGCGCAGCGATCCGCGCCGGGCAGGTCTGGCACGGCGCTACAGCCTGCACACTTCGGGCGAGCACGCCGACCGGCCGTTTGCCAGCGCCGTCGGCCTCTATGACTGGTCGACCGGCCGCGACGCCCAGTACGACTTCGGTCCTGATCAGGTGGTCGAGGAAATGGTCGTGGTGCCCAAACCGGGCCGCAGCGGCGAGACCGACGCCTGGCTGGTCGGGCCGACCATCAATCTGCGCGAACAGGCGACCGAGCTCCATGTGCTGGACATGGCCCGGCTGGCCGACGGCCCGGTGGCCAGCTGGCGCTCGCACACGGCCGTGCCCGCCGGCTTCCACGGCATCTGGGCCGGGTGAGGTTCAGTACCAGCCCGCAGCGCGCAGGGCGCGGGCATGGCGGCGGCTGACCGGCACCGTCAGCCCGCCGTCCAGCGTCAGCACGGCGCGCCCGTCGCCCCGCGCCACCTCGGTCACGGCATCGCGCGCCACCCACCAGCTGCGGTGCGTCTGGGCCCCCTCCAGCCCCTCCAGCTCGCCCAACGCGTCGGCCAGCCGCATCAGGATCAGGTCCGAGCCCCGGTCGGTGTGCAGGCGCAGATAATGGTCCTCGGACTGCACCGCGATCAGCCGCGCCCCCTTCAGCTTCGGCGGCAACCGATCCAGAAACCGCGCCGGGGCCTGTCCGGCCGGGGCCTCATGGGTCTCGACCGTCCGCGCCCGGGTGACGAAGACATTGATGGCGCTCATGGTCGCGGTGACGATCAGCACCGGCAGGGCCATGTCGCGCATGGCCGCCACCGGATAGAGCTCGCGCTCGAAATAGAGCCCCGTGGCCGCCCAGACCATCAGCAGCAGAGGCCCGAACATGACGGCGGTCAGGGTACCGGCCATCAGCCAAGGCCGGTCGTCCAGATTGATAAAGCGGTCCACCACGAGCGAGCAGACCTGCCCCCAGCTGGCCCCCGCCACCATCATCGGCACCCAGTAGGTCAGCCGCGCGGTCAGCGACAGGCCCGGCCCGGTGAAGGCCCCGCTCAGCGCGATCACGACCCCGGCCAGGGCCGCAATGCCGACCCCCCGCAGAAAGTCCCGCGTTGTCTCTGACGTCAGGCTCATGCCGTCGCGCCTCTCCCCGAACCGGCCCCCTGAATGGCGCCTCCCTCCCCGCCCCGCAAGGACAGTCGAGGGAACGGACATGAAATTACCGCTTTACATGACAGGGGCTTTTCCCCATATCGCGGGTTCCGGCGGACCCCGTAGGTCCCATGCTTGCGCCGCTAACGCCGGTCTGGGTTAACAATTTACAGGGGGTTACGTGAATTGCGCACGTACCAGCTTCCCCTGGACCTGGTCCGTGAGCGGTCCCCTGAACGTCCCGTCGCCCTCGTGCGGCCGCGTTCAGTTTCCGTAGCGGCGCGCTGGTTCCAGGACAATCTGAAGGCCGACGTCTTCTATGCGGTGAAGGCCAATCCGTCGCGCTGGGTCATCGAGACCCTGGTCGACGCCGGTGTCACCGCCTTTGACGTTGCCTCCCTCGCCGAGATCGAACTGGTCCGTTCGGTCAGCCCTTCGGCACGTCTGGCCTTCATGCACCCGGTCAAGAGCCGGTCCGCGATCACCAAGGCCTATTTCGATCACGGCGTCCGCACCTTCTCGCTCGATTGCGTCGAGGAACTGCACAAGATTCTGGACGCCACCGGTCAGGCCACCGATCTGAACCTCGTGGTGCGCATGGCCGTCTCGGCCGACGGCGCGGCCTATACCCTGTCGGGCAAGTTCGGCGTCTCGCCGGATCAGGCCCCGTCCCTGCTGCTGGCCGTGCGTCAGGCGGTCAAGGACGGGCTGATGGGCGTCAGCTTCCACGTCGGCTCGCAGTGCATGCGCCCGTCCGCCTATGAGGCCGCCATGGCCCAGGTCGGCCGGTCGATCAGCCGCGCGGGCGTGTTCGTCGACATCGTCGATGTCGGCGGCGGCTTCCCCTCGGTCTATCCGGGCATGGTCCCGCCGGACATGCAGGAATATGCCGACGCCATTCACCGCGGCTTCAACGAAATGCCCGTCTCGGAAACCACCGAGCTGTGGTGCGAGCCTGGCCGGGCGCTGGTCGCCGAGTCCAGCTCCATCCTGTGCCAGGTCGAGCTGCGCAAGGGCGACGCCCTGTATCTGAACGACGGCAGCTATGGCTCGCTGTTCGACGCGACCCACTCGCGCTGGCCCTTCCCGGTCAAGCTGGTGCGGGACGCGCCGGCCTCGGGCGATCTCAAGCCGTTCCGTTTCTACGGGCCGACCTGCGACTCGATCGACCACATGCCCGGGCCCTTCTACCTGCCGGCCGACATCCGCGAGGGTGACTATATCGAGATCGGCATGCTGGGCGCCTATGGCGTGGCCATGTCCACCGGCTTCAACGGCTATGGCGTGCACGACATCGCCGCGGTCGAGGACGCCCCCATGGCCTCGCTCTACGGCCTGGCGCCCCGGTCGATCCCGACCGTGCGCACCTCGGCCGAGGAACAGGCCCGCAAGGTCGTTCGTTTCAGCCGTCCGAAGGGCAAGGCCGGACAGCGCAAGTCGCGTCGACGCTGAACGGTTACACAGACAAGGGTATAAGCAGCGGCCCGTCGCTCCGTCCGGGCCGCTGCATCTTCATTACGGACGGGCGCTCAAATCAAAAGGGAAACCGCTGAAATGAACGCACCGTCCAATCAGAAGGCCGAACTGCTTCAGAACACCGTCGAGCACATCGACATCACCAGCTTCGACGCGCGTCCGATCATCGACTCGATGCGCAAGATGAGCTTCTCGTCGCGCGACACCGCCCGCGCCGCCGACATCTTCAACATGGCGCTGGAAGACAAGGACTGCTCGCCGTGGCTGATCCTGGCCGGCTCGACCTCGGCGGGCGGCTGCATGCACGTCTACCGGGACATGGTGAAGATGGGCATGATCGATGCCGTGGTCGCCACGGGCGCCTCGATCGTCGACATGGATTTCTTCGAGGCCCTCGGCTTCAAACACTATCAGGCCGCCGGCCCCGTCGACGACAATGTGCTGCGCGACAACTACATCGACCGGATCTACGACACCTACATCGATGAGGAAGAGCTCCAGGCCTGCGACCACACCATCCTGGAGATCGCCAACCGCCTTGAACCGCGCGGCTATTCCTCGCGCGAATTCATCTGGGAAATGGGCAAATGGCTGTCCGAGGGCAACGCCAAAAAGCCCGGCTCGCTGATCCAGACCGCCTATGAAGAGGGCGTGCCGATCTTCTGCCCGGCCTTCGTCGACTCCTCGGCCGGCTTCGGTCTGGTCAAGCACCAGAAGGAACGCGCCGCAGCCCGTCAGCCCTATATGATGCTGGACGCCATCGCCGACTTCCGCGAACTGACCGACATCAAGATCGCGGCCGGCACCACCGGCCTGTTCATGGTCGGCGGCGGCGTGCCCAAGAATTTCGCCCAGGACACGGTCGTCTGCGCCGAAATCCTCGGCGTCGAGGCGGACATGCACAAATACGCCGTCCAGATCACGGTCGCCGATGTGCGCGACGGCGCCTGCTCGTCGTCGACGCTCAAGGAAGCCGCCAGCTGGGGCAAGGTCTCGACGACCTACGAACAGATGGTGTTCGCCGAAGCGACCACGGTCGTGCCGCTGATCGGCTCGGATGCCTATCACCGCGGCGCGTGGAAGAACCGCGTGAAGCCGCGCTGGCAAAAGCTGTTCGAGGGCTGATCGCCCCCGATCGATACGGGAACCCGGGCCGTCTGCGAGCGCTTACCTTCGATCAAGGAGGCAAGACCGCAGATGGCCGATCCCGACACCCCCGACACCCTTGAGACGGACGAGTCCCGCGAGGCCCGCAGCGTCGGTGAGCGCGCCGATCTGGGCCATACGCCGGATGCCCTGTCGGACAGCCTCGATCAGGCCCACCTCGATCGCGCCCTGACCGGCAGCGACTCGGGCTCGGACACCCGCGCCGGCTCGCTCCAGGGCGGCTCGGCCACCGGTTCGGACATCGACCCGGATTCCGAGGCCATCAACGCCCGTCTGGCGCGCGAAGGCGCCTCGGACAAGGGCTGAACAAACGCCTTGATGGCGTCACGGTCATGGGCCAACGTCACGCGCCCACGCTTCCGGACATGTGCTCCGGACCAGAGTCAGAAACGGGATGATGAGAGTTCAAGCCATCGCGCGCGGAATGCCTGTGCGCCTCGCCCTGACCACCGCCATCGCGGCCTGCCTCGGCGTTGCGGCGTGCAGTCAGGGGTCTGACCAACCGGCGCCGCAAGCCGACGCGGCCGAGGCGGCTGCCCCCTCCACCGACGGGTCCGGCATGGCCCGGCCGGCCAGCGACAGCCCCGCCCCGGTGGCGGCGTCGGACTCTTCCGCACCCGCCTATGCCCGCGCCTATCCCGGCGCTGAAATCCTGCCCGCCGGCGACGCAGCCGAAACGGATCTTGGTGGCTCGGTACGCTTCACCACGACCGACAGCCCCGAAGCCGTGATCGACTTCTACCAGAGCCGGGCCCGCGACAGTGGCCTGTCGACCGTCTCCGCCCTCAAACAGGGCGAGGCCCAGGCCTATGCCGCCGTCGATCCCGAAGGCCGCGGTGCCACCCTGCAGGTCGTCGCCCAGCCCGCCGAGGGCGACGCCGACCAGACCCAGGTCTCGGTGACGTGGACCGTCGCCCAATAGGGCGGCGTCGCACGCCGACCGGGGTCGCCCCGGCGCTGTGCGCCCTCTTGCTCGCAACCGGCTGTGCGCCCATCGGCGAGAGCGCCCGCTCGCATCCCTTGCCGGTTGCCGTGGCCCAGCCGGGGTTCCTCACGCCCTCCGCCCTCGATGACCTCGCGGGTGCCCAGCAGCCTGCCGCCGGACCCACCGCGGCGGATGTCGCCGCCGATCGGGCGGTGTGGTTGCGGGAGGGGCAAACCCCCGGCTCCGACCGCTGGTACCTGGCCATTCGCCATGTGGAGCTGCGCCCGGTCTTCGCCCCTCAGCATTTCGATTGTGCGCTCGGAACGCGGCTGGGCGACGCCGACACGCCTGCCGTCATCGAGCTGTTCACCCGCCTCAGTCGCGATGTGGAGGCCCTGTGGCAGCGCCTTCGCACCGCCCGTCCGCGTCCCATCGACCTCGGCACCGGCCGCACGGCCTGTGTCCGTCTGCCGGACGGCGATGCGGGTCATGGCTGGTCGCCGTCGGGCGGGGCGGGACTGGCGACCGTCTGGGCCGAGGCCATGGCCGAGGTGGCCCCCGGGCGGGCCGATGCCATCCGTGAAACCGGACGCCAGATCGGCCACAGCCTGTCGATCTGTGGCCTCGCCTGGCCGCAGGACGTCACGGCAGGGGAGCGGCTGGGCCACAGCATCTGGCAGGCGGTGCGTGCCGATCCGGACTATGCCGCCCTCGCCCGGCGCGCCGCAGCCGAGATCGACCGGGCCCAGCAGGATCCGCTCGAAAACCCGGCCTGCGCGGCCGAGCGGCGCGCCCTCAGGGGCGAGGGCTGACCAGAGGTCCGTAAAGGTCCGTCCGCCGGTCGCGGAAAAAGCCCCAGGCCGCCCGGTGGCGATCCAGAAAATCGAGGTCGAAGCTGTGCACCAGCACGCCCTCCTCGTCCCGGCCCAGACTCTCGACCAGATCGCCCCGGTGATCGGCGATGAAGGAATGCCCGTAGAAGGTCTGCCCCTTGTCGGTCACCATCTCATGACCGATGCGGTTGGCACCGACGACCGGCACCACGTTCGACACCGCATGGCCCTGCATGGCCCGGCGCCAGGGCTCGGCCGTGTCCAGTTCTTCGTCGTGCGGCTCAGACCCGATGGCGGTCGGATACATCAGGACCTCGGCGCCCTGCAGCATCATGGCGCGCGCCGTCTCCGGATACCACTGGTCCCAGCAGATGCCGACCCCGACCCGCCCGAAGCGCGTGTCCCAGACCTTGAAGCCCGTATCACCCGGCCGGAAATAGTATTTCTCCTGATACCCCGGGCCATCAGGGATGTGGCTCTTGCGGTAGACGCCCAGCGGTCGCCCGTCGGCGTCCAGCATCACCAGACTGTTGAAATAGTGCGGCCCCTCGCGCTCGAAGATCGACACCGGAATGGCCACCCCCAGTTCGGCCGCCACGGGCGACAGGGCGGTCACACACGGGTGCTCGCGCCACGGATACGCGGTGCCGAACCAGTGCTCCTCCTGCGACACACAGAAATACGGCCCCTGAAACAGCTCCGAGGGCAGGATCACCTGCGCGCCCTTCGACGCCGCCTGGCGGACGAGGTCGACCGTCTTGTCGATATTGGCCTGCATATCCTCGCCATACGCGGTCTGGATGGCGGCGACAGAAATCGAGCGGGTCATGAGACCTCCTTTGCGCGAACGCCTTCGCGATAGGTTGCGATACGCTGGATTGGGCCAAGGATCATGGCGTTGAAGTCGCCCAGTTGGTCCGCTGGCACCCACAGCTCTTCATGGATGCGTCCGCCCGCGACCTGTACCGGCCAGCGCCGGGTCACTTCATCGGGCATGCGAAAGGCGACAACGTGACCGCAACCGGAGGGCTCATGCTTCGAGTTCCAGTCCCGGGCAATCTGCTCGGCATAGTCCATGTTCATGACCGGATAGAAGATCGGCTGCTCCGGAAGACGCGGCGGAAATGCCGTCCAACCGGACTCCTCGATGAGCTTCAGTTCGGCATCGCCGACCGGCCGAAAGAGGGTGACGTCACTCATTCCGGTTCCTGCTGCGAAATGCAGTGGAACGACCCACCGCCGGTCAGGATGGCCAGCGACGGCAGGGCAATGATCTCGCGGCCCGAAAAGACGGTGGCCAGCGCGCCGCAAGCAGCCCTCGCGGCCCCCTCGTCGCCATAGGTCGGCACAATGACCGCGCCGTTGGCGATCAGGAAATTCATGTGGCTGGCAGGGATGGGCTCGCCGTCCTCGTCCTCGATCCGGCCGGGGGAGGGAATGCGGATGACTGTCAGGCCCTCGGCTGTGAGCGCCCGTGCCGCGGCATCGTAGACGTCGGCATTGGGATCGTCCTCGCCCCAGCCGACCGGACAGGCCACCATGCCCGGCCCGACGAACCGGGCCAGATTGTCGACATGGCCGTCGGTGTGATCGTTCAGCAGGCCATCGCCCAGCCACACCACCCGCGTCGCGCCAAGCGCGTCCGACAGGGCCGCCTCGGCCTTCGCCTCGGTCCAGTCCGGATTGCGGTTGGGGTTCAGCACGCACTGGCGCGTCGTCAGGATCGTACCCCGGCCGTCATGATCCAGCGCCCCGCCCTCGAGGATGAAGTCGTGCCGGTCCAGCGGCGTGCCCGAGGCCTCGCCGATCTGGGTGGCGACCGTGTCGTCATGCTCCAGCTCGTATTTCCCGCCCCAGCCGTTGAACCGGAACGCGGCCGCCCGCGCCGAGCCCTGACCGAAGATCGGGCCCGTGTCCCTCAGCCAGATATCCCCGAACCGGCCCCCGACCACCGTCACCCCGTCCACGTCGGCAAAGCGCGCCCGCGCGGCCTCCAGCACCTCGGCCTTGCCGACCATCAGGCGCACCTGCTCGCGCCCGGGACCTGCCAGCGCCCGGACCAGGGCCTCGACCTCGTCCTGGGCCGCCGGCAGGTCGTCTTCCCACAGCTCGGCATGGCTGGGCCAGCCGACCCACATCGCGCGATGCGGCGTCCATTCGGCGGGCACGGGGAAAACGCTCATGCGGGGATCATCCTTCATCGCGGCGGGCCGCACCAGATAGGCATGAACCGCCCCCCCCTCAACCCAACCCTCAAGACAGCCCTCAAGCAGCGAGGCGCCGCGGGCCGAGCAGTAGGGCGAATATCCCGCCCTCAAGCAGCGAGCGACCGCGTCGCGAGCGTTAGGGCAAAAAAAGAAAAAGGGCGGACCGTTTCCGGCCCGCCCCTGATCTTCAGTCTGTGGCTACGTCTTAGAAGCTGTAGCGCAGGCCGACGCGGATTTCCCACAGCGAGGCATCCGTCACGCGCGATTGACCGGCGGGCTGGATGTACTCCTGGAAGATGTACTGGCCGGCGGCGTTGCGATCGACATCGACCACGCCCTGGGCGAGCGGGAAGGAGGCTTCACGCAGGATGCCCCATTCGTCGTTCAGCAGGTTGCCGAGGTTCTCGACCACGATGAAGGCCGCGGTGCGGTGACCTTCCATCAGGCCCGGCAGCTCCTGTTCGATCCGCAGGTCGAACTTGCTCCACCAGCCGCTCTGGACGGCGTTACGGGGCATGGTCGAGCCCGCGTACTGGCCGAGATCATTGGCGTCGATGAAGTTGAAGAAGGCAGCCTGGTCGAAGCCCGGCTGGAACACCACGTTCGGGTCCGACGGACCGGTCGGGATGTACAGCAGGTGGCGGAAGTCGACGCTGTCACCGAACACGTCGCCGTCATCGCTGGCGAAGACGAAGCTGTACGGACGGCCTTCGTTGGCGCGGCCGAACAGGGTGAAGCGGGTCGCGTAGTCGCCGAAGATCTCGCGCTCATAGTTGAGCTGCAGGGTGATGCGGTGCGGGATTTCGTAGTTCGACTTGGCCGTATCCGGGTTGTTCGGATCGAACACCGCGACGTTGGCGAAGTTCGAGAAGGCCACCGACGAGGTCATCGGGTTGACGTCCTCGGCCTGGGTGTAGGCATAGCCCAGGGTCCAGTCGAAGCCCCAGTCATACGACTGGGTCAGGCTGGCCGAGACCACCGTCTGCGATCCGCCGTCCGTATTGGTCAGCAGGAAGTCGTTGTTGAACGAACGGCTCGAGCAGGCGGCCGAGGCCGGGTCAACGGCGCAGTCGGGATCGCTGCGGTCGATGGCGCGGTACACCGGACGGCCGTCAGCCATGGTGTCGACCTGCTCCAGGGTCAGGTCCTTGATGATCGCCGCATTATTCGTTTCCGAGTGCAGCAGGTCCATGTCGAAGCGGACACCTTCACCCAGGAACGCATTGTCGAACCAGTAGGTCGCACCCAGGGCGAACTTCCACGACGACGGCAGGTCGAAGTCGGGATCCAGGGCGTTGGTGGCAACGTTCGGCGCGCCCGAGGTCACATCCGAGATCAGGACATCGGGGATGTCGAACAGCGGCGTGCCGCTGGTGCCGGTGAAGACGTTGATGTTGCGACGGTTGACCTGGATGTTGGTGATGCCGTCGTTCGAATAGTTGTTCGACAGCCAGACGTTGGGGTTGCCGCCCGAGTACAGGCCGAAACCACCGCGGAACTGCAGGCTTTCGTTGAAGTCGTAGCGGAAACCGAAGCGCGGCTGCAGCAGACCCTTGCCGTCCAGGGTGGCCGTGTTGGCAAAGCCGTTACGGGCAACGAAGTTCGCGTTCAGGATCGGCTCATCGTCCGAACCGTACCAGTCATAGCGCAGACCGAAGGTGACGGTCAGGTCGTTCGAGACGACCCATTCGTCCTGGGCATAGGCGGTGTTGGTGGCGTAGGCGAAGCTGGCCGCCGCATCGTTCGGGTCCAGCGAGGCCGCGTTGCCGTAATAGACGCGCGAGGCATTACCGTTGCGGAAATCGGTGATGCTGTTGAAGCGGAACTCACCCTGCACGTGCTGGACGAACAGGTTGAACACGTCCAGCTCTTCACGCTCGTAGCCGAAGGTGAACTGGTGGTCGCCCATCCGGTAGGCGCCGCCCAGCTTGTAGCTCATGGTTTCGTAGCTGAGCACGTTGGCGTGACGCGAGTCGTCAGCGCCAAGGTAGACGATGGCGCGCGAGGCGTTGCCGTCGTTGTCGTGGTCGAACGAGGTGTTGATCTGGATTTCACCGACATCGAGGCCGCCTTGCGGGATCTGGCGGTTGTCCAGCGTCGAATAGGCGATGCGGAACTCGGTCGAGAAGTTGTCGGTCCAGTCCGAGAAGACCTGCAGGACGTGAGCGTTCAGTTCGGCGCCGCGCTCATACAGGTGGCCCGAGAACTCGAACTCGTCCGAGTCACCGTCCGACTCGGTGATGTTGAAGCCGTCGTTGTAGTTATAGGTGTAGGCCGCGCGGTGCTGGTCGTTGATGTTCCAGTCCAGCTTGATGAGCAGCTTTTCGTCTTCGTTCGGCTGCGGGGCGGGGACGCCACCGGGGTCGAAACCGTAGACGTTGCGGGCGATGTCGAGGATTTCGTCGTACTGGGCCTGAGAGAAGCCCTGCACTTCGGCGCCACCGGCACCGGCCGGCGCGCGGTCGAAGAAGTTCACGCCGTCCAGCTTTTCATAGGCGGCGAAGAAGAACAGGCGATCGGGGATGATCGGCCCGCCGACGTTGATGCCCCAGCGGGTTTCCTCGAACACGCCCAGATCGACCGAGCGGCCTTCCAGGTCGGCGCCGGTCAGCTCGTTGTCGCTGTAGTCGTAGAAGAAGCCGCCCGACAGGGTGTTGCCGCCCGACTTGGTGACCGCGTTGATGTTGCAGGCGGTGAAGTTCCCGTATTCGACGTCGAACGGGGCCAGCTCGACGGCCACCTGCTGGATGGCGTCGTACGAGAAAGGCATGCGCTCGGTCGGATAGCCCGACGAGTTCAGGCCGAAGTTGTCGTTCAGACGGACGCCGTCGACCGTCAGGCTGTTGAAGCGCGGGTTGGCGCCACCGCACTGGACGGCATCGACGAAGGCTTCGTCGACGTAGACGCGCGGGTCGATGGCGATCACGTCGCGGATGTCGCGGTTGATGGCCGGGGCGTTCTGCAGGTCTTCAGCGGTGAAGACAGCGTTCGGGCCGATGGCGGTCTGAACGACGCCGCCGGCGGTGCCCATCACGACCACTTCGTCCAGAACGGTCGAGCCGTCCGAGATGTAGACGTCGGCGACCGAGGCATCACCGATGCCGATGTTGGCGATCTCGCGGCTGCCCGACAGGCCGGCAGCCTCGACCGACACTGTGTACGGACCGCCGACGCGCAGGCCGCGGGTGCTGTACTGGCCGTTGGCGCCGGTGACGGCGACCGAACGGGTGCCCGACGGCACGTGGGTCACGGTGACCGTGGCGTTGGCCACCGGCGTACCGCTGTCGTTCAGGACGGTGCCGCGCAGGGCACCGGTGGTTTCCTGGGCATGAACCGCGGTGGCCGCGGTCATCATGAGCACGGCAACCGAGGCGCCGTAGGCGAACTTCTTCAGCATGTCTTGCGTATCCCCGCTGACTCGCCACGGAACGGCCCGGAATTGGGCACACGCGCGACGAAAGATGACAGTGGGCCCCCTCTAGGCCGGGGATGGGAAGCTCCGACGACAATAAGATGACAGTGATATGACAGGGCCCCGAGGGTGGCGCGGCGGCCACACTTCGGCCCCCTGGCTAGTCAGCAGGGCGCGCTGCTGCAGCCATGGCCCTGGCGATCGCATCTGCCGTCGGGCGGCGAACAGCCGGTCCGTGAAAGCCGCCGTTTATCTGGGTGTTGTCGATGACCCAGGTCCGGAATCGGGCAAACAGGTCCGGGTCCGGCGGTGTCTGGTTATGCCAGAAGGCATCGAGGGGTGCCGGATCGGTCAGGCCCGGCATGTCAAAAAAGGCGCGACCCAGCACCTTGACCGGCGTTCCGAAACCGAGGGCCGACAGGGCCGCGCTGGAGTTGTTCACGACCAGTCCGCAGGAGGCCCGGCACAGTTCGGCCAAGCTTCCGCCATCCAGGGGATGGACCCGGGCGCCGACACCCCGCGCCCGGGCGAGGTCGCGCGTCATCCGCTCCAGATCGACCACTCCGGCATCCAGCGGGTGGCCCTTGACCACGAGATGCAGACCTTCGGGCGCATGGTCGGCGAAGCTGTCCAGCACCGCGCCCAGAAACGACCGGTTGTCCCTGAACTCTGAGTGGCGGACCAGCTGGCTGTCGCCGTCCCTCTGCAGGCAGACCAGAATGAAGGGTGTGCGCTCATCCAGCAGCCGCCGGACCCGCCGGCGGGCGGGGTGACGCCGGATCCTCGCCGCACGACCGACATGGCCCAGCGCCTGGCGCCAGGGCGACGGGTCGTACTCCGGCCGGAAATGGGGAAAGACCGGGCGGCCGAGCAGCTCAAGCAGATAGTATCGGCTGATGTGCAGGACATGCCAGGGCAGGATCCGGCCGACCGGTGCAGGCTTCGGCTCAACGGCGACAACGGTCGCAAAGGCGCGCGGGTCGCGCGGGACCGCGCTTTCCGCATTCACCCCCTGACGCTCCAGAGTGATCCAGTCCGGACGGAAATAGCCGTTCTCTAGGAGCCAGATGCCCAATCCGAGGGCGCGGGCTTCGGCCAGCACCGCGCGGGCGTGGGCGCTGGTGTCGCCAAAGACGATCACATCGGTGAAGGGCTCAAGGCGGGCGGCGAGGCCGCGTCGAAACGCCTCCAGCGAGCCGCGATGGCGCTGCCCCCCTGGCCTGCGCCAATCCCACAGGTCGCCGACATTGAGGATCAGCCGCTCGACATGGCCGCCGCGCGATTCCAGCGACCGGGCAAGGGCGCGGGAGAAGGGCCCGTAGGGGGCGCTCGCGATCAGAAAGCGGCGCCCCTCAAGGGAAGCCGGTTCCGGGGGTCGGGCTGACGAAGGATGAGCAGCGAGGGACACGCCTTCCCCATCCCCCGGCCCGGCCCGGCTGTCCAGTGCCCCCCAAAGCGACACCCCCGCCGTGGGTGACCACGACGGGGGTGCGCAAAGGCGTTATCCGCCTGAAGGGCTCCGGGGGTCCGGTCTCTCGCGGGGAGAGGCCGGACCGGTCCGGAAGCC
>NZ_JAIVLL010000005.1 GCF_020524625.1 Brevundimonas poindexterae | reverse complement strand
ATCTCGAAGTCCCAGCCGTTGCCGGCCGCAGAATCCACGCCGTAAACGTCGTTGACCGTGTGCCAGCCCGCGTCAACCGCGCCGTACCAGCCGTTCGGCTCTGCCGACGCAGCGCCGGCGGCGAAGATGCCGGCGGCGGCGACGCTGGCGAGAAGTTTCACCTTCATGCTCATCCCTCTTGAAAAAACTCTAGTCGTCAAATTCTGACAGTATGCTCGTGCTTACACGTGCGGCTCCCAGCCTCGAACGGCATTGTGCATTCGAGGTTCCGGAATTGACGGTTCTGGGGGACAACTGTGGCCGGATTCCAACACTAATCCCCCCCGGCGGGCGCAAGTCTCCCGTCAGGAGAGCATTTTAACCACCACAGGAGGGTCGCTCATGCGGCAGGAATTTGACGGACGGGTCGCGATTGTCACCGGAGCCGGCGGCGGACTGGGTCGCTGCCACGCCCTGGCGCTGGCTGAACGGGGCGCAAAGGTAGTGGTCAATGATCTGGGCGGCGCCCGCGACGGAACCGGCGGATCGGCGACCGCCGCCGAGTCCGTGGTGAAGGAGATCGAGGCCTTGGGCGGCGAGGCCATGGCCGATGGCGCGTCGGTGACCGACTATGCCGCAGTCGAGGCCATGGTCACCCGGGCCATGGAGCGATGGGGCCGTGTGGACATTCTGGTCAACAACGCCGGAGTCCTGCGCGACAAGACCTTTGCCAAGATGGATCTCGACGACTTCCGCTTCGTCGTGGACGTCCATCTGATGGGGGCGGTCAACTGCACCAAGGCGGTCTGGGAGATCATGCGCCTTCAGAACTACGGCCGGATCGTCATGACGACCTCGTCGTCCGGCCTGTACGGTAATTTCGGCCAGTCCAACTATGGCGCCGCCAAGATGGCGCTGGTGGGCCTGATGCAGACCCTGTCGATCGAGGGCCAGAAGAACGACATCCGCGTCAACTGTCTGGCGCCCACGGCCCACACCCGCATGACCGAGGATCTGGGCGCGGCCCTTCCGCTGGATCAGCTGGGACCGGAGCTGGTGTCGCCGGGTCTGGTTCACCTGGTCAGCGAGGACGCCCCCAACCGGTGTATCCTGGCCGCTGGCGCCGGCGGGTTCGAGCGCGCCTATGTCACCCTGACCCAGGGCATCCGGGCCACGGGCGCCGACGCCCGCGAACAGGTGGCCGCCCGGTTTGGCGACATCTCCGACCGCTCGGACGAGATTGTGCCGGAGATGGGCGCCGCCCAGGGCATGATCGAACTGGGCAAGCTGCAGGCCGCCCTGAAAGGCTGATCCCGAAGGGCCGGGACCGACACCCTCACGCGCGCGTGAATGACCCTTGCCTTGACGCGGGGTCACGCGCTTAGCTGCGACCAATCATCAGGAGAGAAACACATGTCCCGTGAAGCCGTCATCGTCTCGACCGCCCGCACCCCGATCGGGCGCGCCTATCGCGGGGCCTTCAATGACACCCAGGCCCAGCAGTTGGGCGCCCACGCCGTGCGCCACGCCGTCGAGCGCTCGGGCGTCGATCCGGCCGAGATCGAGGATGTGGTGATGGGCGCGGCCCTGCAGCAGGGCTCGACCTCGACCAATGTCGCGCGCCAGATCGCGCTGGCCGCCGGCCTGCCCTCCACCGTGGCGGGCATGAGTCTGGACCGCCAATGCGCCTCGGGCCTGATGGCGATCGCCACCGCGGCCAAACAGGTGATGGTCGACGGACAGGTGGTTGCCGTGGGGGGCGGACTGGAGAGCATTTCGCTGGTCCAGAACCAGCATATGAACCTCTACCGGTTCAAGGATGAGGCCCTGCTGAAGAAGGCGCCGCACATCTATATGTCGATGCTCGAGACCGCCGAGGTCGTGGCCGACCGCTACGGCATTTCGCGCGAGGCCCAGGACGAATACGCCCTGCAGTCGCAGCAGCGCACCGCCGCCGCCCAGGCGGCCGGGCATCTGGATGCGGAGATCGTCCCCATGACCACCACCATGCAGGTGATGGACAAGGCGACCGGCCAGACCTCGTCAAAGGAAGTGACCCTGTCGAAGGACGAGGGCAACCGGCCGGAGACGACGCTGGAAGGCCTGTCGTCGCTCAAGCCCGTGTTCGGCGGCGGCGAGAAGATCGAGCAGGGCCGGTTCATCACCGCCGGCAATGCCAGCCAGCTGTCGGACGGCGCCTCGGCCTCGGTCATCATGGACGCCAAGGAGGCCGAGAAGCGCGGCCTGACCCCGCTTGGCGCCTATCGTGGCATGGCCGTCGCGGGTTGCGAGCCCGACGAAATGGGTATCGGCCCGGTGTTCGCCGTGCCGAAACTTCTGGAGCGCCATGGACTGACCGTCGACGACATCGGCATCTGGGAACTGAACGAGGCCTTCGCCGTGCAGGTGCTCTACTGCCGCGACAAGCTGGGCATTCCGAACGACCGGCTGAACGTCTCGGGCGGGGCCATTTCGATCGGCCACCCCTATGGCATGTCGGGCGCGCGCATGACCGGCCATGTGCTGATCGAGGGCAAGCGGCGCGGCGCCAAATACGGTGTCGTCACCATGTGCGTCGGCGGCGGCATGGGCGCGGCTGGCCTGTTCGAGATTTACTGAGATGTGCATTCGCCTGCTGGCAGGGATGACGGTAGTCCTGTCCCTGCTCGCGGCTCCCCCTGTGACGGCCCAGGAGCAGATGGGCGACCCGGACTACCGGCCCGTCGTGGCCAATCCGGCCTACGCCTCTGAGGGGCCGCGGATCCTGCTGGATGCGGCCCATGGCAGCGTCCAGACGATCGACGGACGCTATATGGGCTTCACGGCGCTGGCCCGGGCGGACGGCTATGAGGTCGTGGCCGGCACGCTCAGCTTCGATACGCCCGGCGCGCTTGATGGCGTGGATGTGCTGGTCATTTCGAACCCGGCCGCCCGTTCCCTGACCGAGGGCTCTGCCTTCACCGAGGCCGAGATCATCGCCCTCGATACCTGGGTGCGCCACGGCGGGTCATTGTTGCTGGCGGCGGATCATGCACCCCACGGTTCGGCCGCACAGGCTCTGGCTGGCCGTCTGGGGGTCCAGATGGGTACGGGCTACGCATTTCGGCCCACCGAGACAGGCGTCACCAGCAATCTGATCTTCGAGGGCGACGCCCTGGGCGATCACCCGATCCTGAGAGGTCGGACTGCGGCTGAAGCCGTGGGGCTGGTGCGCAGCTTTACCGGCCAGTCGCTGTCCGGTCCGCCGGGCGCGTTCATGCTGTTGATCACCGGCCCCCACGACCGGGAGGCAGCAGATCAGGAAACCTTGCAGACGATCCGTGATCGAATGAATGAGGGAGAGTCCCGCCAATCGGTGTTCATGGCCCTGTCGTTGCCGGCGTTGTCGGCACAGGGGCTGGCTTTCGAGCACGGCCGCGGCCGGGTGGTCGTGCTGGGCGAGGCGGGCATGCTGACCGCGCAGATGATCCATTTTCCACCCGAGGAGCAACGCGAGGACTTTCGTTTCGGTCTGACAACCGAGGGTCATGACGACGAGCAGTTCGTCCTCAATGTCCTTCACTGGCTGAGCGGCGCCCTCAACTGAGGCCTCAGACCTCGGGCACCGCCCCTCCCCCGGCCGGAATCGACCGCAGGGTCGAGACGAACAGGTCGCGCCAGAGGGAGACATCGCTCTCCCGCACCACCTGCATCAGGGCCTGCCAGCGGTCCTTGCGCTCGGCCAGCGGCATGGCGAGCGCGCGGCTGAGGGCGTCCGAGATTTCCTCGCGGCTGAAGGGATTGATCAGCAGGGCCTCGGTCATCTCCTCGGCCGCGCCGGCGAAGCGCGACAGGATCAGCACGCCCGGGTCGTCGGGGTCCTGGGCGGCCACATATTCCTTGGCGACCAGGTTCATGCCGTCGCGAAGGGGCGTGACCAGGGCGACGCGCGCGGCGCGGTAGATGCCGGCCAACTGGTCGCGGCGATAGGTGCGGTTCAGGTAGCGCACGGGCTGCCAGTCCACATCGCCATAGGTGCCATTGACGTGACCCGCCAGGCTGTCGAGGCGGCCGCGAATGTCCTGATAGGTGTCGACGTCGTCGCGAGAGAGCGGGGTGACCTGCAGCAGGAAGACCTGTCCACGCTGGTCCGGCTGGTCTTCGAGGAACTGCTCATAGCCCAGCAGCCGCTGTTCGAGGCCCTTGGAATAGTCCAGCCGGTCCACGCCCACGATCATGGACCGGAAGGCGGCGGATGCGGCCATGCGGTCATAGGTGCGCACACCGAGCACCGAGTTGCGCGCTTCCAGGAAGGCGTCCACGTCGATGCCGATCGGGAAGACGCCCGTCTGCACGGTCTTGCCGAACGCCATCAGGGCGTCATTCGGCAACAGTCGCCCGTGGATGCCCGGCTCTGACGCCACATAGTCCCGGAAGAGGTCCAGCCACTCGCGGGTGTGAAAGCCCAGCAGGTCGAAGTCGAACAGCGATTCCACCAGCCGCCGGTGATAGGGCAGCGTGACCAGCAGCTGTCGCACCGGCCAGGGCGTGTGCAGGAAGAAGCCGATCCGGTTGCGGATGCCTCGCCGGCGCAGGTCCCGGGCCAGCGGGATCATGTGATAATCGTGGATCCAGATCAGGTCGTCCGGCTGGATCAGCGGCGCCAGCGCCTCGGCGAACCGGGCATTGGTGCGCTCATAGCCCTCGCCGAACGACCGCTCGTAGGCCGAAAGGTCGACCCGATGGTGGAACAGCGGCCACAGCGTCTTGTTGGCATAGCCGTTGTAATATTCCTCGACGTCCTGCGGCTCGAGATCGACCAGAGCCACCGTGACGCCCGCACGGTCCTCAATCTGGGCCTCGGGCTTCCACTCGGGCGTGGTGTTCCCCGACCAGCCGAACCACAGGCCGTCGTATTTCCGGAGCGCGGCCGACAGGGCCATGGCCAGCCCGCCCGCCGACCCCGCCGAGGGATCGGTGGGGGCAGACACGCGGTTGGAAACGACGATCAGGCGGCTCATCGCACGTCCGTCCACGAGCGGCTGAGAAGGATGGCGCAGTTGATGATGCCGACCAGCGAATAGGTCTGCGGATAGTTGCCCCACAGCTCTCCGCTCTCGACGGCGATGTCCTCGCTGAGCAGGCCGGCATGGGTGCGTCTTGCCAGCATTTCCTCGAAGATAGCGCGGGCCTCTTCATCGCGGCCGTTCTGGTGCAGGGCCTCGATGAACCAGAAGGTGCAGAAGTTGAAGGCCGTCTCGGGCTCGCCGAAGTCGTCCGGCTCCACATAGCGGAACAGGAAGGGCCCCTTCTTCAGATCGCGCTCGATCACCTCGAAGGTGCGCGCCATCCGGCGGTCGTTGGCGGGCAGGAATCCGACATCGGTCAACTGTAGCAGGGAGGCATCCAGCTCGTCGCCGCCGAAGCTGGCGGCGAAATGGCCCTCCTCCTCGCGATAGGTCTCGGCCTCGATCCGGGTACGGATGGTGCGCGCCTTCTCGGCCCAGTCCGCCGCGCGATCCTTCAGCCCCAGATGCAGGGCCGCCTTGGCCAGGCGGTCGCACGCAGCCCAGCACATCACCGAGGAATAGGTGTGAACCCGGGCAAAGGTCCTGAACTCCCACAGACCGGCATCGGGCTGGTCATGCATGTCGAAGGCGCGCTGGCCGACCCGTTCCAAGGCCTCGAAATCCTCCAGCGTGCCCGGCCGGATCATGCGCTGGTCATAGAAGGCCTGGACGAGCGGCAGGACAATCTGTCCGTACACATCATGCTGCAGATGCTCGTGCGCCTGGTTGCCGACCCGGACGGGCTTCATGCCGTGATAGCCCTCGACCGTATCGACGATGGTCTCGGTGATGGCGGGCTCCAGCCCCACACCATAGACGGGCTGGACATGCCCTCCGTCGGCCTGGTCCACCAGATTGCGCAGATAGACCAGATAGTTTTCGAGGATGTCGACAGCGCCCAGCCGGTTCAGTGCGCGCACCGTGTAATAGGCGTCGCGGATCCAGCAGTACCGATAGTCCCAGTTGCGGCCACTGCCTGGGAACTCCGGCACCGAGGTCGTCAGGGCGGCGACGATGGCCCCGGTCTCCTCATAGGCGCAGAGCTTCAGGGTGATGGCCGAGCGGATCACCGCTTCCTGCCAGTCGAGCGGCAGATAGAGTTTGCGCACCCAGTCGCGCCAATAGCCGACCGTGCGGTCCAGCGCCGCGCTGACGCCGGGGCCGACGTCCTGGTCATAGACCTCATCCGGACCGAAGAAGAAGGCGTAGGGCTTTTCCAGCCTGAAGGTGCGCTCGTTGAGTATGTGGCTGACGGGGCAGTCGGTCGTCAGCCGGAAGGTTGCCCCGGTGCACAGGTAGCGGATGTGGTTCGAGCCGTGGGTGCGGTCCGCCGGGCGGGCGCCCCAGTCGGCCGCCGGTCGCAGGCGGATGGCGATGCGCGGCGTCCCGGACAGCGGGCGGATCACCCGCGCGAAGGCCAGGGGGCGATAGGTGCGTTGCTGGTGCGCATGACGCGGGCAAAAGTCGATGATCTCGAGGGCCGAACCATCGACCGCATGGAGAACAGTACGGAGAACCGGCGTATTGCGCAGATACTTCTGCTCGGCGCGCACCTGATCCTTCAGCACCACATCCCAGAAGCCGTGCTCGGGGTCGGAGCCGTCCATCAGGGACGAGAACAGCGGGTCGCCGTCGACGCGCGGCGCACAGGCCCAGACGTAGCGTCCCTGACGATCGATCAGGGCGCTGACGGCACAGTTGCCGATGGGAGCGAGGTCCAGCGACGGTTTCATCGGACACCCTCCGCAAATCCTGCCAGCCAGGCCGCGACGGCCGCCGTGTCCGGCAGGCTGTAGCGCGCGGCGCTGACCCAGCGGGGATCGACCAGAATGCCGAACCCACCTGCCGCCTCGGCGGCGCGGAAGGCGGCCTCATCGGTCCGGTCATCGCCGATCATGACGGGGCGGGCGCCGGCGAAGGGCGCCTCGGTCAGGAAGGTGGCCAGCGCCCGGCCCTTGTCGGTGTCGCCGCCCTTCAGTTCCACGACCATATGGCCCGGCTGCAGGTGAAGTCCACGCGCGCGGGCCTCCACAGTGGCGGCATGGCGGACCTCGGGACCCCGGTCCGGCGCATTCCGATAATGGATGGCCACTCCGACGCCCTTGTTCTCGAGCTGGACACCGGCGGCGATGGCGTCGCTGAGTGCGTCCGTCAGGCTTTCGGCCGCCAGGGCGACGTCGGCCTCGGCCCCCACACTATCGATCTGGCCGTCGGCGGTCCGGCGTTCCAGCCCGTGCACACCGGCCACCGCCGCGATCCGACGCTCGAGAATACGATCAACATCGGAGATGCTCCGCCCGCTGAGCACAGCAACCCGCCCGTCGAGGGCCTCGACCACGCGATCCAGCAGCCGGGTGCGGCGGGGGTCGGGGACAACGTCGTCGGGACGCGCCTCAATCGGCGCCAGCACGCCGTCCAGATCCAGAAACAGGGCGACAGGGTCGCGTCCGGCCGTCAGGGCCGAAGGGGCCGGGGGCGGTGCGATGTCGTGGGGATCGGGCTGGGCGATTGCGGCCGTCATCAGGGTGCGGTCAGGTCCTTGTCATGCCATCGGGCGGCGCAGTACGGCGCCGGCCACAGTCTTGGAAAATTGCCGTCCGGAGGGGGAGGAGGACGGCGGGGTCGGGTCGTGGCCTTGCTAACGCCCCGTTGCGGCAAAGGTTGTCGCGTATCGGCGGTTGGGTCAAACCCGTACTTCAACCTTGCTCGCGAACCGGGTTCGGCATTGTGAAAACAGGCGCGATGCGGCACACCCTGCCGCCTCGATACTGCGGGCCGGCTACGGTCGCAAAGGCACAGGTGACATGACCCAGCCCCCCTTCGATGCCGACACGACCCGGGCAATTACGGACCACGCCCGTCAGGTGATCCGCCTGAACCGCGAAGCGCTGGAAGCGCTTGAGGCCGGGCTGGACGACAGCGTCGCACGCGCCTGTTCGGTGATCCTGTCACGCCCCGGCTATCTGGTGGTGACCGGCATGGGCAAGTCGGGCCACATCGGCGGAAAGCTGGCGGCGACCCTGGCCTCGACCGGCACCAATGCCTTTTTCGTCCACCCCGCGGAGATGAGCCACGGCGACCTCGGCATGCTGCGCGACGACTGTACCCTGCTGGCCATCTCGAACTCGGGCGAAAGCCGCGAGCTTCGCGATCCCCTGATCTTCTGCCAGCGGCGCGGGATTCCTGTGATCGGCATGACCCAGCGCCCGCAGAGCTTCCTGGGCCGCAACAGCGCGGTCCTGTTGCAACTGCCCCAGGTGGCCGAGGCCTGTCCGAACAATCTGGCGCCCACCACCTCGACCCTGATGACGCTCGCGCTGGGCGACGCCCTGGCCATGGTGCTCATGGAGCGGCGGGGCTTCTCGGCCGAGGCCTTCGGCCTGCACCACCCCGGCGGCAAGCTGGGCATGAGCCTGCAGAGCGTGCGCGACTGGATGGGGGACCGCCCGCGCAAGGTCGCCACCGTCGCGCTCGATACCCCGTTTGCCGACGTCATCTCGGCCATCACCGAGGGGATGAAGGGCGCGACCGCCGTGGTCGATGCTGACGGTCGCCTGGCCGGGATCATCACCGACGGCGATGTGCGTCGCACCTTCGGCGAGGACCCGCCCTCGCTCAAGGGCCTGACCGCCGCCGACATCATGAGCCGCAACCCCAAACAGGTCTCACCCGACGCCCGGATGAGCGACGCCGTCGACCTGCTGACCCAGAACCGTATCTCGACCCTGCTGGTGGTCGAGGACGAGCGCCCGGTGGCCATCATCCACCTCGCCGAACTGATGCAGGCAGGCTACGTCTCCTGACATGACCCGGGTCTGTATCGACGGCTTCAACATCGGCATGGCCAAGGGCACCGGGATCGCCACCTATGGGCGGAACCTGCTCCGGAATCTCAATGACGCGGGTCTGGATACCCAGATCCTGTACGGGCCGAACGCCAACATCAACAAGAAGCGGCCGATCCTGAACGAGATCGCCCTGATCGACGCCCACACGCCCCGGGACCGCCCGCTGCAGCGCAAGTTCGAGACGATGACGGCGCGTCTCGGCAAGACGGCGAGCGGCATTGTGCCGAGCGACACGGTGATCTGGCCCTCGCGCGGCGGGGGGCGTCCTGCCGCCTCGGCCTACTGGAGCTCACCCCGGCTGTTTTCGACCGCCAATCGGGCCTTTGCCGCCGATCGGGTGTTCACCCCCCTCAGCTTCCGCCCCCGTGCGCAGATCGAACGCCCGGACATCATGCACTGGACCACGGTCCTGCCGTGCCAGGCGCGGGGCGTGCCCAATGTCTACACCATCCACGACCTGATCCCGCTGCGCCTGCCGCATACGACGCTGGACAACAAGCGGCTGTTCATGGGGCTGTGCCGTCAAATCGCGCGGAAGGCCGACCACATCGCCGTGGTGTCCGAAGCGACGAAGCGCGACGTCATGGATATTCTGGGGGTCGGCGAAGACCGCATCAGCGTGACCTGGCAGTCGGTCGGTATTCCGCCCCGCCTGCTGGCCCGATCGGACGAGACGGTCGCCTCCGAGCTGGCCAGCGCCCATCAGCTGGAGTGGAAGGGGTACTATCTCTATTTCGGTGCCATCGAGCCCAAGAAGAACCTCGGCCGGATCGTCGAGGCCTATCTGACGTCCGGATCGACCCGCCCCCTTGTCGTGGTCGGGGGACGCGCCTGGCTGGACGAGGACGAGACGGCCCTGATGCATCAGGTCCGCCGCACCAAGAAGGCGCGCGAGAAGCGCATCCGCCTGTATGACTTCCTGCCGTTCTCGCTGCTGGTCGATCTGATCCGGGGCGCGCGCGGCACCCTGTTCCCGTCGATCTATGAGGGCTTTGGCCTGCCGGTGCTGGAATCGATGGCGCTGGGCACGCCAGTCGTGACCTCGACGGCGGCTTCGCTGCCGGAGGTGGCTGGTGATGCGGCCCTGATGGCGGACCCCTATGATACGGCGGCCATTTCGGCCCTGATCCGGACGCTGGACGCCGACGACGATCTGGCAGCCGACCTTTCGGCCCGGGGCCGGATCCAGGCGCAGACATTCAGCCCGGAAGCCTATCAGGCGCGCCTGCGCGCCCTTTACGACAAGGTGCGCTGAGCGTGACGCGCACCGTCCTGTTCGACGGCGGGCGGCTGGCGCAGCGCAGCGGCCGCAACACGCCGACCGGCGTGGATCGGGTGTGCCTGGCCTATGCCGAATGGCTGATGGGACACCCCGATGTGCGCTTCGTGCCGGTGCGCACGCGCGGCGACCGTCTGCTGGCTCTGGACGGAAAATGGTTTGCCGACCTGGTGGCCTCGACCCGCGCCCGCTGGACGGGCGACGCGGTGGGCGAGGCCGAACGTACCCTGACCGAGCTGCTGGCCCGCCCCCGGGGGAACCGGTCCGTGGCGGGCTCGCGCCACGCTGAACGGGAACCCCGCCGACAGGCCGTGACGCGTATGCTCAAGTCGCGGCCCCTGTCCGAAATTCCCGGCGGCAGCCTGTATGTGAACGTCGGGCACAGCGGCCTGACCAGTTCGCGCCTGTTGTCCGATCTGGCGGCCGAGGGCGCGCGGTCCGTACTGATGGTCCACGACCTCATCCCCATCACCCATCCCGAATACTGCCGACCCGGCGAGGCTGCGCGCCACCGCACCCGCATCCGCCTGGCCCTGCGTCAGGGCGCCGTACTGGTAGTCAATTCGGAGACGACGGCCAGGGTCCTGAAGACGTTTGCCGAAGCCGAAGGCCTTGAGCGTCCCACCACAGTGGTCGCCCATCTGGGACTGGAGCCGCCCTTTTCCGACCCCGACTGGCGACCGGCCGAGCGGCCCTGGTTCGTGCATGTGGGCACCATCGAGGCCCGCAAGAACCTGGCCTTCCTGCTGACCCTGTGGCGGCGGCTGGAGGAGCATATGGGCACGCACGCGCCCGCCCTGGTCCTGATCGGCCGGAGCGGTTGGGAGAATGAGGCCGTCATGGACCTGCTGGAGCGGTCCCCGCCGCTGCAGGGACTGGTGCACCATGCGTCGGAACTGCCCGACGCGGCCCTGTCGCGCCTGATGCGCGCGTCGCGGGGCGTGCTCGCGCCCTCGGCGGTGGAGGGTTTCGACCTTCCGGCGGTCGAGGCCATGGCCATGGGCGTGCCCCTGATCGCCTCGGACATTGCCGCCCACCGCGAACTGGTGCCCAAGGCGAAGCTGATCGACCCGCTGGATGGCCCCGGCTGGTACAAGGCGATCGAGCGCGCCGCGCGGGGCGATCTGAAGCCCGTGCCGTACAAGGCGGCGACCTGGAGCGATCACTTCCACATCGTCGCCGAGGCGCTGCAGATGCGACCGGGTATCTGACGGTTCGGCGGCTTACGGAGCGACTGGCGCCCCCCCGGAAAGGCCGGTAAGTCTGAGGCATGACCCGGCCGTCCCTCCTTGCCGTCTTCCTGACCTGTGCTGTCGCCGGCTGTTCGACCCTGCCGGTCGAGGGCCCTTCGGCGCGGGATGTCGAGGCGCAGGCCGGAGACCAGACCTATGCCGTGGTCGATCTGGACCCGACGGTCAGCCAGATCCTGCGGGCGCTTCCCGCGGAAGCCGGAGACTCCCTCGCGGGCGCCGAAAGCGTTGTACCGCTGGACCGGATCGGTGTGGGCGACACCCTGTCGGTCTCCATCTATGAGCCCAGCGGCGCCCTGTTCGGCTCGCGCGGCGGTGGCGGCACGGTGCAGGGGGCCAGCCAGACCCTGCCGCCGGCCGTCGTCGACGGTGGGGGCGCCATCCAGATCCCCTTCGCCGGGGCCGTGCGGGTCGAGGGCCTGACGGTGGCCGAGGCCGGCGCCGCCATCCGCCGCGCTCTTGTCGGACGGGTCGGCAATCCTCAGGTGACGGTCACCTTGGCCGAAGCGCCCTCCACCGGCGTCACCGTACTGGGCGAGGTGCGGACCCCCGGCCGTGTGCCCCTGGCCACCGGACGGGACCGGTTGCTGGATGTGGTGGCGGCCAGCGGCGGGACTGCCCGCGCGCCCGAAGAGGTAGAGGTCGTGGTGAGCCGTGGCGAGGCGACCTGGCGCGCGCCCTACACCACCGTGACCCGCCGGTTTGACCAGAATGTTCGGCTGGCCCCGGGTGACCGGGTCACGCTTGAGTACCAGCCGCGCCGCTACAGCGTGATGGGGGCGCTCGGCGCCGTATCCCAGGCCGAAATCGGGCCCGGACCGCTGACGCTTGCTGCCGCTCTGGCCCGCGCCGGGGGCCCCAATCCGGATACGGCCGATGCCCGGTCGGTGCTGATCTTCCGCTTCGAGGACCCCGCGGCGGCCCGTGCTCTCGGCCTGACCCAGCGGCCCAGCCCGCGCGGCGTGCCGGTCGTCTACCGCCTCGATCTGTCGGGGCCCAACGGCCTGTTCGTCGCTTCGGATTTCGAGATCCGGCCCGACGATCTGATCTTCGTGCCGCGCTCGGGCTCGACCGAACTGCGGCAGTTCTTCGAACTGGTCCAGAGCGTCACGCGGGTGGTCTATGACGTCTCGGTCACCAGCGCCCTCAACCTTGACTGACACCGACGCGCGGGCGCGGCTGACGGTCCTGCGGGACCGGGCCCTGGCGGTCTATCGCGCCCATGATCTGCCGGTGAAGGCCGGCTTCTATCGCAAGGGGCCCCGGGCCCGGCGGTGGACCCGGCTGGCCGATCATCTGGATGCCGAAGCCCGCTGGGACCTGATCCGGGCCCATCCCGCCGACAGCGGCTGGCGCTACCTCGACCGCGACCGGCTCGGCGAACAGCATGCGAAGGCCGAGGTGCGGGACGCTTCGCGCATCCTTCAGGCCTGTGCGCGACTGGAGCAGACTCTCGAGACGGCTGACGGGGATGTGGAGGCACTGATCGGCCTCGCCCTGTCGCTTCCCGCCGACTAGGGGGCGACCTCGGCCGCGGCCATGGCCCAGGCGCGGAGTTCGGGAATGCCCCAGCCCTTTTCGGACGAGGTCAGCGCCACTTGGGGATAGGCGGCCGGGCGCTTGGAAATGGCCTTCAGGGTTTCGGCGACGCGCTTCTCGCCCTCGCCCGCCTTCAGCTTGTCGGCCTTGGTCAGGACGATCTGATAGCTGACCGCCGCCAGATCGAGGGCGTCCAGCGCCTCCGTGTCGACCGACTTCAGACCGTGGCGGCCGTCGATCAGCAGATAGACGCGCTTTAGCGTCACCCGCCCGCGCAGATAGTCCCGGCCTAGGTTCTGGAACCGCTTGACCTCGCCCTTGGAGGCCTTGGCCCAGCCATAGCCCGGCAGATCGACCAGACGCATCCGCCCGTCCAAATCGAAGAAGTTGACCTCTCGCGTACGCCCCGGCTCGTTCGAGGCGCGGGCCAGACCCTTCATGCCCACGAGGGCATTGATCAGGCTGGACTTGCCGACGTTCGACCGGCCGGCAAAGGCGATCTCGGGCCAGTCGGGCGGCGGCAGCTGCTCGATCTTGGCGCAGCCCATGACGAAGGTGGCGGGCCGCGCAAACAGCACCCGCGCGGCCTCCAGCTCCTCGTCGGTGAAGTCGGTCACGCGACCTTCTTCCGGATGCGGTCGATGAAGGTGTCGATCGGGTTCTCGGCCTTGAAGCGGTGCATGATGATGTACTGCTGGATGATCGACAGGATGTTGTTCCACGCCCAGTAGACCAGCAGGCCGGCCGCGAACGGCGCCATCACGAAGGTGAAGACAAACGGCATGAAGCCGAAGATCTTGCGCTGCATCGGGTCCGGCGGCGGCGGGTTCATGGACATCTGCAGCCACATGGTCAGACCATAGAAGATCGGCAGCACGCCCAGGCCAAGTGTGCCGACCAGCAGGCCACCGATCAGCGGCGCACTGGCCGGATCCCACGGGATCAGGCCGAACAGGGTCCAGATATTCGTGGGGTCGCGCGAGGACAGGTCCTGGATCCAGCCGAAGAAGGGCGCGTGGCGCATCTCGATGGTGACGAACAGCACCTTGTAGAGGGCATAGAAGACGGGGATCTGGATCAGGATCGGGATGCAGCCGGCCAGCGGATTGATCTTCTCGCGCTGATACAGCGCCATCGTTTCCTGCTGCTGCTTCTGCATGTCTCCTTCGTACTTCTTCTTGATCTCCTCCATCTTGGGCTGGAGCTTGCGCATCTTGGACATGCTCTCGTAGGCCTTGTTGGCCAGCGGGAACATGACCAGCTTGACGACCACGGTCAGGGCCAGGATGGCCAGACCGAAATTGCCCAGAAGGCCGTAGAAGAATTCGACGATCATGAAGATCGGCCGGGTCAGGAAGAAAAGCATCCCCCAGTCGATCGCATAGATGAAGCGCGGCAGGCCCAGGCTGTCCTCATAGGCCTTGAGGATCTCGTTACGCTTGGCCCCGGCGAACAGGTGGCGGGTCTCGGTGATCTGGCGGCCCGGCTGGATGGTCACGGCCTCGCCCAGCATATTGGCCTGCATCGACTTGACCGCGCCCTGCTCGCGGACGCGGAACTCGGCCTCGATGGCCTCGTCCTGATCGGGGATCAGGGCGGCCAGCCAGAATTTGTCGGTGATGCCCAGCCAGCCGCCAGTCGATTCCTCGCGGATCGGCGGCTTCTTGGCCCAGTCCTTGTACTTGACCTGATCGGTCGAATAGCGGCCGTCCTTGCCGAAGGTGCCGATGGCCCCCTCGTGCGAGATCATTTCGCGGCCCAGGGTCGGCGGCACGCCCTGACGGCGGACCGAGCCATAGGGGGCGACCGTGATCGGCTGGGCGCTGAAGTTGGCGACCGTGTCCGTGATGGTGAAAAGATACTGGTCGTCGATCGAGATGACGCGGGTGAAGCGCAGGCCCTGGCCGTTGTCCCAGGTCAGGGTCACCGGCGTGGACGGCGTCAGGGTCTCGCCGTCGGTCAGGCGCCAGGGCGTATCCAGCCCGGGGACGCCGCCGGCGACATTGGTCCCCAGCCAGCCGAACTGGGCGAAATAGGCGTATTCCATGCCCTGCGGCCGGAACAGCTCGACCGGCTGGTCCGAGTGCAAAGTCTGGTCATAGCCCAGCAGATAGAGGTCATCGATCTTGCCGCCTTCCAGCGACAGCGAGCCGCGCAGCTTGTCGGTCTCGATGGCTACGCGGCTGGCGGTGCCGAGCGCGGCCTGACGGTCGGTGACAAACACGGTCGGCGACGGCGGGATATCGGCGGAGTCGGTCGGCAGGGCCGGGCCCGCTTGCGTCTGCTCGGCGACGGCGTCAGTGCGGGCCTTCTGGGCCGCCTTGCGCTGGTCGGCCTGCGGCTGCAGCACAAAGGCCTGATAGGCGAACAGGAAGATCACCGTGACCACGATGAAAATGATCGTGTTGCGATTGTTGTCGCTGTTCATGGATCGGCGGTCCTGGCCTGTCTGGCAGAAATATCAGGGTGCGGGCGAGGCCGAAGGCCCGACGGGCTTGTCCGGCCGCGGCGGGCGCGGGGTCGCGAGCCTTGTAAGGGCCCATTTCACATCGTCAAGCAAACGTGACCAGTCGCGGTCGACCGTGCCCATGCGCGCGATCAGCACATAGTCCGATCCGGGCACGCCCAGGTCCGGGACCAGCAGCCTCGCGGCCTCGCGCAGGCGGCGTTTGGCGCGGTTGCGCACCACGGCGCCGCCGATCTTGCGCGTCGCGGTGAAGCCCACGCCGATGACGGAATTCGCGTCGGCCCGGTCGCGGCGCTGGATCACCACCCCGCCCCGGGCTTCAGACATGCCTTTCGCGGCCGCCAGAAACTGGGGCCGCGAAGTAAGGCGTTCAATGCGGGTCATGGCCACTCAGGGGTCTCTCGCAAGGAGAGACCCTACGCATCAGGCCGTCAGGCGCTTACGGCCCTTGGCACGACGACGCGCAACGATCTTTTGACCGTTCTTGGTGGCCATCCGCGAACGGAAGCCGTGTCGGCGCTTGCGCACGAGTCGCGACGGCTGATAGGTCCGCTTCACGGTCGGCTCCATATATCTAGCGGTGAGGCGGCAGACAGGAAGGCGTCCACCGCAAGAGGGCGGGCGTATAAGACCCCGGGGCGCGGGTGTCAACGCCGTCGGCGTGCCAACCGCCCCCAGAACCGGACCGTGGAGCCATGACACAGCCCCTGACCCCTGCCGATCTCGAGCCTGAGCCCGACGCCGGGACGGTCGCCAAACGCCATGCGCCGCGGTCCGTGAAGGACTGGGCGCTGCGCCTCTCACCCGTGATCGCGCTCGGCGGACTGGTGATCCTGGCCTTTGCCATGGGCTGGAACAAATATCTCTCGATGGAGATGCTGCGCGAGCATGGCCTGAATCTCCAGGCCTTTGCCGCCGACAACTTCTTGCTGGCGCTCGTGATCTTCGTCGCCGTCTATGCCCTGGCGACAGCCAGCACCATTCCCGGTCCCGTATTCCTGACCCTGCTGGGGGGTATGATGTTCGGCCCGGCGGTCGGGGCGCTGGCGCAGGCGACGGGGGCCACCCTCGGCTCCATCGCCATCTATCTTCTGTACCGCAGTGCCATCGGCACCTGGCTGAGGGCCAAGTTCGAGGCCGACGCGGGCATGATGCACAAGATCGCGACCGGCATCGACCGCAATGCCTTTGTCACCCTGCTGACCCTGCGGCTGATCCCCAGCGTGCCCTTCGTTCTGATCAACGCCACGGCGGGCATGGTCGCAGCCCCCCTGCGGCCGTACATCCTTGCGACCTTCCTCGGCCTGCTGCCCTCGACCTATATCTACACCTGGATCGGATCGGGCCTCGGTGACCTGTTGCAACAGGGGGTCCAGCCGGACCTGAACATGCTGGTCTCGAAATTCTTCTGGCCGTTGATGGGCGTGGCCTTCCTGTCGATCCTGCTGCCCCTGCTGATCAAGGGCGGCCAGACGTGGTACAAGCGTCGCCGGAAGAGGATGGCATGACGGCGGCCACAGACCGGGTCTACCACTGGGCGATCAAGCCCCTGACAGCGCTCAGGGACCGTGCCGGCGCACCCGCCGGGGCCCAGCCCGTGCCGCGCATGATCTCCGGTCTGGCACTGCGCCTGCTGCTGCTGACGGTCATCTTCACCTTTGCCGTCGGCGCCCTGATCATCGTGCCCAATGCGGCGGGCTTCCACGAGCGCTGGCTGCGCGACCGGCTGCAGGCGGCCGAGCTGGCCTCTACCGCCGTCGAGGCCCTGCCCTACAGCATGGTCGACGATGAGGTGGCCGAGCAGCTGATGACCATCGGCGGCGTCCAGGCCGTGGTGGTGGGCGACCAAGGCGTAAGGCGGCTGCTGCTTCAGGCCCCCAACCTGCCGCGCGCGCCCGATGTCATCGACCTTCGGGGCCGCAGCACCTGGACCCGGCTGATCGACCCGTGGCGCACCCTGTTCGGCCACCCGGACCGCTCGATCCGGGTCCAGGCGCGCCCTCGCTACCGCTCGGGCGACTATGTCGAGATCCTCGCTCCCGCCGAACCCCTTAAGCAGGAACTGCGCGCCACCCTCGTGAACAGCCTGCTGACCGCCGTGCTGGTCGCGGGTCTGGCGGGTCTGATGCTCTATGCCGCCCTGGCCGTTCTGGTGCTGCGCCCGCTCAACCGGGTGACCCGCTCGATCGAGCGGTTCGCGGGAGACCCCGAGTCAGACCCGGAGCCCCCGTCCGCCCGTCGGGATGAGATCGGGCAGGTCGAGCGCGAACTGGCCCGCATGCAGGGCGAGGTGCGACTGGCCCTTCGCTCCCGCGCCCGCCTTGCGGCGCTGGGCGAGGCGGTGGCCAAGATCAACCACGACCTGCGCAATATGCTGAGCGCTGCCCAGATCGCCTCGGACCGGATGGCCGACTCCGCCGATCCCACTGTGGCGCGGGCCCTGCCCCGGCTGGAGCGGGCGCTGGGCCGCGCCACGGCCCTGACCCGCAATGTACTGGACTATGGCAAGACCGAAGAGCCCGAGCCCCAGCTGAAACGGGTCGCCCTCGGGCCGGCCCTGACGGCCGCCGCACAGGACGCGGGCCTGGATCACAGCGAGCTGAAGCTGGTCCGGCATCTGCCCGCCCGCCTGTCGGTGACCGCCGATCCGGACCAGCTTCACCGCATCCTGGTCAATCTGATGCGCAATGCCCGTCAGGCCCTTACCGACACGCCCGAGGCGCTCAGCGGCACCCGCCCGCCGCGGCTGGAGGTCAGCGCCGAGGTGCGCGGCCCCCGCGTCCACATCCGTCTTGAGGACAATGGCCCCGGCATTCCGCCGCGGATCGAGGAGCAGCTGTTCAAGCCCTTCGTGTCCGGCTCCGGCCGTGAGGGCTCGGGTCTGGGCCTGACCATTTCGCGCGAACTGGCCGAGGCCCAGGGCGGCAGTCTGCGGCTGGTCTCGACCGGCCCGCAGGGCACCCGGTTCGAACTGGTGCTTGCCGCCTGAGCAGGATCGGGAAACATTAACAGGCTTGGCCGTTTCTGAAGGGCAAGACCTACCGGAGGATACAATGATTTCCGCCCTGACCCTTTCCGCCGCCCTTTTGATGTCCGGCCCCGCCCTTCAGGATCCCGTCCTGCAGGACCCCGCCGGACAGGACAGCGGCGACGCTGAGACCCACCGCCTGAACGCCGAGGTACTGGCGCGTCTGCAAGCCGCAGACGCAGCCGATGCCCAGGCCCGGGCGGAGTACGAGGCCTCCGAGCGCGCCCGTGAGGCCCGCATCGCCGAAGCCGAGGCTGAGGCCGCCCGACAACGGGCCCAATGGGAGACCACCCAGGCCGAATACCGCGCCGAGCGTGCAGCGTGGGAAGCCCGCAACGCCCGCTGGCGGGAACAGGTGGCGGCCTGTGAAGCCGGTAACCGCGCGGCGTGCGACGCCTACTGATCCGCATTGAAGCTTTGCCCCCGGCGTGACAGCCTCCCGCACAGCGTCTGTGCGGGAGGGTTTCATGTCTGAGCATCGGGTGTCCGCGTCGCGACGCGGCTTGCTGATCGGGGCCGGTGCGGCCGTCATGGCCCCGGGCTTCGCCCACGCCCGTGCCTTTGGGAGCCATCCCGTTGTCCCGACGCCCCATGGCCCGGTGCGCGGTTTCATCGATCAGGGAGTTCAGACCTTCCTCGGCATTCCCTACGGCGCCGACACGGGTCCCCGCCGGTTTGCGCCTCCAATCGCGCGGACGCCCTGGACAACACCGTTCGAGGCCCTCGCCTATGGCCCCTCAGCCCCCCAAAGGGCGACAGACGCGGGGGTCATGTCGGAAGACTGCCTGCGCCTGAATGTCTGGGCCCCGGTCGAGGCCGGACCGCCCCGGCCGGTGATCGTCTATATTCACGGCGGGGCCTATTCGAACGGCTCCGGGTCAAGCCCCCTGACCGAGGGCGCAAGGCTGGCCCGGCGGCACGGCCTGGTCGTCGTCACCCTGAACCACCGGCTGAATGCGCTGGGCTATGCCTATCTGGCGCGTCTCGCCGCCGCCCAGGGCCTGTCCGGCTTCGAGCACAGCGGCAATCTGGGTCAGCTGGATCTGGTCCTGGCGCTGCAATGGGTGCGTGACGCCATCGCGGGCTTCGGCGGGGACCCGTCGCGCGTGACCCTGATCGGCCAGTCGGGCGGCGGGGCCAAGATCGCGACCCTGATGGCCATGCCGCAGGCGCGCGGCCTGTTCCACCGGGTCATGACCATGAGCGGCCAGCAGGTTACGGCCTCAGGCCCCCTGAACGCCACGCGCCGCGCCGAGGCCTGGCTGGACGCCCTCGACCTGCGGCCCACCGAAATCGGGCGCCTGCGCACCTTGCCGGTCGAACAGCTGGTCGAGGCCACCCGGGCCGAGGACCCCGTTCTGGGCGGCGGCCTCTACTTCGGGCCGGTGATGGACGACCGGGTGCTGACCCGCCATCCCTTCTATCCCGACGCCCCAGCCCTGTCGGCCGACATTCCCATGATCATCGGCAATACGCGCGAGGAAACCCTCGCCTTCCTCGGCAACGACCCCGCCAATCAGGGCCTGACCTGGGACAGCCTGCCTGCCCGCCTGACCCCGGCCCAGCTGCGCATCGATGTCGCCCCGGAGCAGGTGATCGCCTTCTATCGCGACCTCTATCCGCAGATGTCGCCCGACGAGGTCCTGATCCGCGCCACCACCGCCGGCCGGTCCTGGCGCGCCGCCGTGATCGAGGCCGAGGAACGCGCCCGTCAGGGGCGACCGGCGCATGTCTATCAGCTGGACTGGCCCGCGCGCCTGCCCAATGGGCGGACCGGGGCCTTTCACACCTCGGACATTCCGCTGGTGTTCGACACCCTCGCCGCCGAGGGCTCCGGAGCGATAGGGCCAGAGTCCCAGGGCATGGCCGACATCATGGGTGCGATGGTCGCCCGCTATGCCGCCACGGGCGATCCGAACGGCGGCAGCCTGCCGGACTGGACGCCCTATTCGCTCGCGCGACGCGAGACCCTGATGCTGGACCGGCCGCCCCGCATGGAAAACGACCCTCGCGGCGCCGAGCGGGCATGGTTCGCCCGCATCCCCTACATCCAGCCCGGGACCTGATCAGCCCTTGCGGCGAGGTCCTGCCTAGACCGCCGGGGCGTGTCGCCCGGTCGTTGCGGCCAGCCAGGCGTCAAAGCGGGCGCAGACGATCCGGACATAGGGGGCCGCTTCTTCCGGCACCTGGAATCCATCGGCGGTGCGCACGATCAGCCCCTCGGCCTCGAGATCATCCATGCCCCGCACGATCGGCAGCAACCGGTCGGCCGCCGGCCCGAAGCGGTCGCGGACATCGGCGGCGGAATAGGTGAGGTCGCACATCAGCCGCTCGATCACATGGGCCCGCATCCGGTCGTCCTCGCTCAGGGCCACGCCGCGCGCGGTGGCCAGGCCCGTGGTGGCGATCCGGCGCCGGTAGTCGGCGACCGCGGTGGCATTCTGGGCATAGCCCTGCGGCAGGCGGCTGATGGCCGAGGCGCCGAAGCCGATCAGGGCATCCGACGGGTCGGTCGTATAGCCCTGGAAGTTGCGGTGCACCGGGCCCCGGGCCAGAGGGTCGTCCGGCCGCGCAAAGTGATCCAGCCCGATCCGCACATAGCCCGCCTCCAGCAGGCGCGCCGTCGCCAGTTCGGCCAGTCGCAGCCGCGCCTCATGCCCTGGCAGGGTCTCATCCGGGATCAGCCGCTGGTGCCGGATGCGCTGCGGCAGATGGGCATAGCCGAACACCGCCAGCCGATCGGGTGACAGGGCCAGCGCCTGCTCAAGGGTCTCGGCCAGCCGGGCCTCGGTCTGGTGGGGCAGACCATAGACCAGATCGATGTTGAGGGCGCCGATCCCCGCCTGACGCAGCTGGTCGACCACCTGGCGTGTGGTGGCGAAGGACTGGTGGCGGTTGATGGCGGCCTGGACCTCGGGGCTGAAGTCCTGCACCCCGATCGAGACGCGGTTGACCCCGGCCCGGCCCAGCGCCGCCGCGCGCGCCGTATCCATGAAGCGCGGGTCGATCTCGACCGCGAACTCTGCCCCCTCGGCCACATCGAACAGCAGCCGCTGGCGCGCGGCCAGATCCTCGATCTGCTCCGGCGACAGACTGTTGGGCGAGCCCCCGCCCCAGTGCAGGTGCACGACCCGCCGCCGCCCGCCCAGCCGGTCGGCAACCGTCAGCATTTCCGCCTCGAGCGCGTCCAGATAGCCCGCGATCGGCCCCGGCGTATTCACCACCGTCGTCGAACACCCGCAGTACCAGCAGAGCGCGCCGCAGAACGGAATGTGCACATAGAGTGACAGGTCGGCATCGCCCGGCAGGGCGGCGATCCAGTCGCCACTTTCGGTCGCGCCGACCGCCTCCGTGAACTGCACCGCCGTCGGATAGCTGGTGTAGCGCGGCGTGGGCGCCGCAAGCCGTTCGGGTGAGAGCTGGATGACCATGCCCGTCCCTTCGCGCCTCGCCTCAGGCCGCGCATTGAGATGGATCAATTCCGCGAAGTGGCGCGCCGGACCGTCAGGTCAAAGGGCGATGTCGGCAATGTCGGGAAAGAAATGGCGCACCCGAAGTGAGCGGAATCGGGGTCCGTGCGCGTTCGAGTTTGTACGCTCACGTCCAAAAAGCATTTATATTTCCGATGGTTATTTTCCGTGATAGGCTACGGACGTTCTTAGGGATGCGCTCCAATCCAGCCCCCTTCTTATGAACCGAATTATGAAACATGCTGCGAGGGCAACTTGGCAAGGACGATGCACAGGCTTTCAGCGAGGGCGGCAGCGACACTGAAAGAGCCGGGTATCTACGCCGACGGGGCGGGGCTTTATCTACGGGTTCAAAGCGAGACCGCGCGGTCATGGGTCTACATCTTCCATCTCTCCGGGAGACGTCGCGAGATGGGGCTCGGATCGCCGCCCAGCGTCAGCTTGGCGCGCGCTCGAGAGCGGGCTCAATCCCTGCGGGAGAGCGTGGCCGATGGGATTGACCCGATCGCCAGCAAGCGAGTCAAGCGACATACTCCTACGTTCGGAGATCTCGCCGACGCCTTCATCGAGGATCGGAAATCGACTGTTCGCTCCGACAAGTCGATCGCCCGGTGGAAGCGTGCGATTGGACCGGGTGGCTACGCCCGCAATTTGCGGGACCTGAAAGTCGATCAAATACAGACTGACGATGTGCTGCCTGTTCTTCGATCGCTATGGGAAACTCACCCTGCGAGCGCGGGCTTACTCCGAGGCTATATCGAAACGGTGCTGAATATCGCGAAGGTGAGCGGCCACCGCTCGGGCGATAATCCGGCCGCTTGGAAGGGGCATCTAGAACATATTTTGCCTGCTCGCCAACGCTTGAGCCAAGGCCACCATGCCGCGATGCCATTCGCCGACGTGCCTGCGTTCTACGCCAGCTTGAGAGCCAACCCATCCGTCGCTGCGAGAGCGTTGGAGTTCACGATTCTCACTGCGGCCAGGACAAGCGAGGCGTTGAAGGCTTCGTGGGAGGAAATCGATCTCGCCAGCAAGGTCTGGACGATCCCCGCAAGCCGAATGAAAGCTGCGAAGGAGCACCGCGTACCCCTGTCCGAGCCCGCCTTGGACATCCTTTCTCAGTTGGGCCAATCTCAGGGTCCGATTTTCCCCGGTCGACGAAATCATATGCCCTTGTCAAACATGGCGATGGATATGGTGCTCCGTCGAATGAAGGTAGAGGTGACCGTCCACGGCTTTCGAAGCAGCTTTAGAGACTGGGCAGGGGAAATGACCTCCACCCCTCGTGAGGTCGCGGAGGCCGCTCTCGCTCACACTGTCGGCAACTCTGCTGAGCTCGCGTATCGTCGCGGCGACGCCCTCAAGAAGCGACGAGTGCTCATGGATAGTTGGGCGGAGTACTGCGTGAACGGACCAGCTGAGTTGGTGGAGCCTCAGCAGCAGAACAGGCTGCGGTGCGTCAAAGGTCGGCCCGCCGGGCCCGCCTCGCGCGAACTTGCCGCGGACAAGGACCGAATGTCCGCTCCCGACCCATTGCGGACTTCCAAGGCATGATGAGACAGTAGGACAGCGACGTCAGGTCTGCGAACCTGCCATAGCATGACATGCTGGAGATGATCCGATGCGCCGGGTGAGCATACTAGCGATCGCACTCCCTTTTTTGACCTTGGGCTGCTCGAGAATCGACCTCTCAAGCGTCACGGCGCAAATGAATGGCAGCGAAACCATCTTGTATGTGGACAGCAACCTCCTTGAATTCAGCAGCGACTACAGGAAGTTTACTCTGTACGTTTCGATCTGCGACCACCCGTTGTACACAGAGTTGAGCGCCTTGAACGCCCCCAGCCGAGAAGGTGGTTTGCCGTTCGGAGCCGTACCGACCTCGTTGGAAGATCGGTTCTACGATTCCGGATCTGAAAACCTCGCCCAAGGCTGGCCGAGCCAACTCGTTGCAGAGAACGGTGAATGTGCCCGCCTGGTCGAAAAAACGGTCGCTCTGCCCGGGCTCTCATCAAATGTGGTGCGGGTCCGCTACGAAGGCGAAAGAACACGCTGACCGGTCGTGTCCGCTTTCCACCCTCAGGCCACTGTCCGCTCCCGACCCAAAGCGGACACTGCAATCACACGGGTTGGGTGTCGCCAACGTACGCAGTGCGCCAGAAGCTGACATTGGTCCGGGGGAAGAAAGCAGACGTTGCTCCCGCTCATCGGGATCGATCAGCCCCCCTGTCCGCATGCGCGCCAGCTATACCTGGTCTGCCGTCGGCCGGCCAAGCAAATGAGCGACCAGCCGGTTGGGAAACCGGCGCTTCTTCACCACGGCATAGAAGCGTTCGGTCACCTCCGGAATCCTTTGGTGCTCGACAAGGATCCCTGTCTTCAGCTCGTCCCGCACGACGATGGGCGGGACCAAGGTTATGCCGTCGCGTTCTCTCGCCAATAGACGCAGCATCGCCATGTCGTCGACCTCTGCCAATATCGTCGGACGAAGCTGCGCGATCTCCAGCAGACGGTCGAAGGCGACCCGGATTTCACTGTCCTGGCTAGGAAGAAGCAAGGCGTGCTGTGACAGGTCATCGGGAAATCGGAACCGCTGTTTCGTGCCCAGCGGCCGTCCGACGAGACTGACCGGCTGCTCGGCGAGCAAATGATTGCGCAGCAAAGACCGCGCATCGGGCGGCGCGGCGGTGTTGGTCAGGACGACGTCCAGCGCATGGGCATCAAGCTGTTGAAAGAGGTCCTTGGTGTTGCCCGAACGCACGACCAATTCCACGTCCGCACGGCCGACGAGCGGGCGCAGGAACTCGAGCTGGAAATTTCGTGAGAGAGTCGTCTGCGCGCCGACCCTCAACGTCTGCCTCCTGTCGGAGGCTCGTTCTCCTAGCGTCGTGAGCAATTCCTGGCCGGCCTGAAAAACCGTGTCGGCGTAATCGAGCGCGATCTGTCCGGCTTCAGTCAGCACTAGCCTGCGCCCCACGCGCTCGAACAGGGAGTGGCCAATCTGGTGCTCCAGTTTCTGGATTTGCACTGACAATGCCGACTGGGAGAGGTTTAGCCGCGCGGCCGCACCGGTCAGGGAACCTTCGTGCGCCACTGCCCAGAAATAGCGCAGGTGGTTGAAATTCAGTGCGCGGATTTCGTTCTGCATAATCGAACGATACCGTGCAAACTATGAATTATTTTTGATCCACCAGCTCGACTATCCAGCCTGCCACCGAGATTCTTTTCCGGAGGCGGCCCATGTCGGTTCATCTTCTCCCGCTGCTGGTTCCCGCGCCACTGGTGCTGGCCGCCGTCGTGGCGTTCCGATCGCCGGGAGTGCGGCCGCGCACCGCGGTCCGCCTGGCCGAGGTAACGGCGCTTCTCAGCCTGCTGGCGGCGCTGGGTCTTGTCGCCGCCCTCATGTACGCCGGACCGGGGTCGAGCCAGTTGGTTGGGCTGAGCGGCATCGGGTTGATGGCGCGGCTGGACGTGGTCGGCGTGACCATGACGACGCTGGTCGCCTTCGTCGGCTGGATCGTGGTCCGCTATGCCGGCACATATCTGGACGGAGAGGCGCGTCAGGGCCCCTTCACCGGGTGGCTGTGTCTGACGCTGGCTTCGGTACTGCTGCTTGTCGGCGCCGGCGGCCTTGTGCAGTTCGTCCTGGCCTGGATCGCAGCCGGCGCCTGCCTGCAACGCCTGCTCATGTTCTATCCGGATCGGGCGGCGGCACGCCGCGCAGCGAGAAAATCCCGGATCGTGTCAAGCCTCGCCGACCTGGCGCTGATCGGGGCGGCCGTGCTCTTGGCGCTAGCCTACGACACGACGGGGATCGCCGTCGTTCTGGAGGTCGCTGCGAGGGGCGAGGGAGGAAGCCTGGCCGTTACCGCAGCCGGGTTGGCGGCAGTGGCGGCTGTGCTCAAGTCCGCCCAGTTTCCCTTCCACGGCTGGCTGACCGAGGTAATGGAGGCTCCGACGCCCGTGTCCGCCCTGTTGCACGCGGGGGTGGTCAATGCCGGTGGATTCCTGCTGATCCGATTCGCGGACTTGATGCTGCTGGCCCCGGGCGTGCTCGCACTGCTCGTCGTACTGGGTGGGTTCACGGCCCTGTTCGGCAGTCTTGTCATGCTGACGCAGCCGGCGGTGAAGACCTCGCTGGCTTGGTCCACCGTGGCCCAGATGGGCTTCATGATCCTTCAGTGCGGGCTGGCGCTGTTCCCCCTGGCGCTTCTGCACGTCGTGGCGCACTCGCTCTACAAGGCCCATTCCTTCCTGGCGTCCGGCGGCGCGGTCGAACGCGTGACAGCCATCCGGCGGCCAGGCCCGGTGGCCGTGCCCGACGCGGGCGCCGTGGGGCGGGCTTTCGCGGTCGCCCTGACTATCTACGTCTTCATCGGCCTGGGCTTCGGGCTGACGCACAAATCACCGCAGATCATCGCCTTGGGCGCCATACTGATCTTCGGCGTCGCATACATGCTGGCCCAGGGCTTCGCCGACGCTGCGCCGACGGCCCTGACTCGTCGCACGGCCCTTTATGCGGTGCTGACGTCGGGCGCCTATTTCGCGCTTCAGATGGCGGCGACGCGCCTCACGGAAGGCGCCTTGCCCGCGCCCCCGCCGCCCGGACCGCTGGAGTGGGGCCTGACGATCCTCGCCGTGCTCAGCTTCGGCGCCGTCGCTGTGGTTCAGGCAATGTTCCCCCTCTGGGCGCACCATCCCGCTGCCGCAGGCCTGAGGGTGCACCTGTCCAACGGTTTCTACGCCAACGCCGCATTCGACCGCCTTATCGGCGGCTGGGCCGTCCGGCGTTCCCACTGACCTGTCCCAGCGCAAGGACCCCGGCCATGACCGCACCTGACCCCTCGTCGCAACCGGACGCGTTCGCTTCCGCTGTGGAAGCGGCCGTACGAGCCATCCCGCCCGCTTGGCCGCTGGCCGCCAACGTCGCGGTCAATCCCTATCTCGGTCAGATCGGTGAGGGTCTGGCCGTCGCCGGCGCCCGGCTGGCCCGCGTGGGCGCAGGCCCGGTGACCATGCCCCGCTCCTGGTACCGCGCAAAACTTGAGGACGGCACGATTTCCGGGGTCGATCTGCGCGCCGCCTGGGCCGCCGCGCCCTCCTCGCTCAGACCGAGCGACGTGGAGGCGGTGATGGCTGCGGCGACGATCGACGCGCTTCCTCCCCAAGCGGCTCCCACCGTGGCGGAACTGGCTGCTGAGGCCTCCGGCATCGACTGGCCGGCTCTGATCGCTGAGCGTCTGGGCGCGTGGGCAGCGTCAACTTTCGACGAGGGACAGGCTCTTTGGCCGGCCCCGCGCGGACGCGGCGCCTGGGCGGCGTGGAAGGCCTCGGCCGCCCATGACCTGACCCCGGAGATCGCGGGTCTGGCGGGGTTCGCCCTGCACGCCTCCGAGGCGCCGGAGGATGCCGGGATGGCGATCACGAGGGCGGCGACGCGTCTCAAGCTGTCCTCTGGAGAGGCCCAGACCTATTTCCACCGGCTGCTGACGACCTGGGGCGGCTGGGCCCAAGCGGCGCGCTATCGCCTGTGGCAGGCCGAACTGGCCGGCGGGACCGACTCGACGCTGCGGGATCTGCTGGCCGTGCGCCTGATCTGGGAAGAGGCCCTGCATCAGCGTTATGCGGTCGAGATTGAGCGCGCCTGGGTGCAGGCGCGAGCGATCCATGCGGCGCCGGTTTCCCCCGATCGGGACATGATCATCGACGTCATCTTGCAGGAAGCGCTGGAGCGGGCGAGGCAGCGGGGCCTGTCGCAGGCGCTGGCGACTTCCCGGCTTGCGCCGCAGACCGCCAGGCCGGTTCTGCAGGCGGCGTTCTGCATCGACGTCCGCTCGGAGGTGTTCCGCAGGGCTCTGGAAAGCCTCGATCCGCGCATCCAGACGCTCGGCTCCGCCGGCTTCTTTGGCCTGTCCACCGCGCACCGCCGCTTCGGTTCGGAAGTCGAGGAGCGGCGGCTCCCCGTCCTGCTGAACCCGGGCGTGACCAGCACGGCCTCGTCGCCCGCCGATCCCTTGGAAGCGCTGGCCCGCGTGCGGGCGCGCGCCAGACGCGCCTGGGGCCGATTCAAGCTGGCGGCTGTGTCGTCGTTCGCTTTCGTCGAGGCGGCGGGACCGCTCTACGTCGGCAAGCTGTTCGCCGACGGACTGGGCCTCAGATCGCACGCGATCCTGACCGACCCGGCCCCCCGGTTCGATTCGTCTCTGTCACTTGAAGCCCGGGTGGCGACCGCGGAGACGGTCCTGCGCGCCCTGTCGCTGACGTCGGGTTTCGCACCTCTAGTTCTTCTGCTTGGACACGGGGCGGAGACCGTCAACAATCCGCACGCTAGCACCCTCCACTGCGGGGCCTGTGGCGGCTATGCGGGCGACGTCAACGCGCGCCTTCTGGCGGGACTGCTCAACGACCGCGAGGTGCGTGCCGCCCTAAAGGACCGGGGCATCGACATCCCGTTCCACACTCTGTTCGTCGCCGGTCTGCACAGCACCACCCGTGATGAGGTTGAATTGTTCGACCTGGAGGCCGTGCCGACCGTCTACGACGAAGGCCTTTGCCGTGTGCGTGACTGGCTATCTACCGCCGGCAACTTGGCGAGAACCGAGCGTGCCCAGCGCCTGCCACGTGCCGACGCCGGCAGAGTCGCCCGTCGCGCCGGCGACTGGTCGGAGACGCGACCGGAGTGGGGGCTGGCGGGGTGCAGCACCTTCATCGCTGCCCCGCGCGCGCGAACCGCGGGGGCCGACCTGGGCGGGCGGGCCTTCTTGCACGACTACGACTGGCGACAGGACCAGGGTTTCGGCGTGCTGGAGTTGATCCTGACAGCGCCGGTCGTCGTCGCCAGCTGGATCAGCCTTCAATACTACGGCTCGACCGTCGCGCCCGACGTCTTCGGCGGCGGCAACAAGCTACTCCACAATGTAACCGGCGGCATGGGCGTGGTGGAGGGTAACGGCGGCCTGCTGCGGACCGGCCTTCCCTGGCAGTCGGTGCATGATGGCGAGCGATATGTACATGAGCCGTTGCGCCTGACCGTCTGCGTCGAGGCGCCCCGCGAGGCGATGATCGATGTCTTGCGCAAACACCCGGGCGTCCGCGCGCTGTTCGACAACCGATGGCTTCACCTTTTCGCCCTCGACGAAGCGGGACGCATGGCTTGGCGATACGACGGCGACCTGAGCTGGACGGAAGTCGCGGACGCGGCCTCTGCCTCCGCCAAAATGGCCGCCTGATCGCCCTGACGAGCGCGCGAAAAGCCTGCCCAAGACATTCCCATGGAGAGACAAGGAACATGAACACTGTGGAACGCCGAGAAGGACTTTCCTCCGTGGACGCACAGATCGAGTTCGTGCTGGGCCACCCGGACATGAGCGACTGGATCAAGGATACCCTTCGCCACGCTCTTGCCCGTTCGCCCATCGAGGTTCTGAACGATCTGGAAATCCTCAACCGCATACTGGGCGCATGGTCGGACGGATTAACCGCCCGGGCGAGCTGTAGAGAGGGCCCTCGCCCATGACCAAGATCGAGACGCTTCCATTCGACCGTGCTAGCCTTGGTTCTGGCCGCGCGCAGCAGATCTCCAGCAATTTCTCCCGCTCGCTGGCAGCGCGGCTCGCCAATCGTCTGCTTGCCCCCCTGGGCTGATGCGCAGAGGCCGCCCCGGAGCAGATGGCTGAAAGCTCACTTCAAGGCAGGTCGCGCTCGACCGCTCTCGACCCGTTGCGGACCTTTGCCCCGTGATCTCTTATGCGCTCCAACCTCGGGGGCGGGATGCGTTCAAGCTTGGCATTGGCGGCGGTCGGCATTCTTGGCTTGTCTGCGTGCGAGGACTACCGGCCCGCTCAGGACGTCGCCAGCCTGCCAGAAGTCGGCGATCGGATCTGCAATGCCTCAAATCTAGCCTACGGCAAGGAAACAGTTGCGGCCTTCTGGCTCCTGACCGACGCAACCTACACATGGGTTGGCGTTCTGGCTGAGTGCCCTGAAATCTATATGCTGCCGGATTACGTCGGCGATGTTCCCACGTTCCGGGCGAAGGTAGGCTCCGACGCGGCACGCAAGCCGCAGGAGGCTGCATTCGTCTACTATAAGATCACCGCTATGGTGAGCGTCAGGCCGCCGACGCCAGACGATGCTGTTTCGGCGATCGTGTTTCACGACATCACGTCAATGTCCATCGCTACACCCCCAGCGGACATCATGAAGACGTGGACTCCCGAGCCGTACACGTGGCCCTAAATCTTTCGGCATGTGGACGGCTTGGGTCGTCGCCACGCCGGAGTCCGCTTTCCACCCATAGCGGACATCTGGGGGGTCCGCTTTCGGATGAGTCCGATAGCAAGATTACTTGCCACTGCGCTCGCGCCTTGCTCCACAGGCAACAGAACAAATCAAGAACAATTGTCTTGGCCCCGGCCGGAGGTAGCGATTAGACAGGCTCGTCGGTGGCTCTTTGGAGATGGAACATGTCCCTGGATGCCCCCGCCTGCCAAGACCTCGATCATAGGCGTGAGCGCCTGCGACCCTTGGCTGAGCGCCTGCTGAACGCGGATGGGTCTGACGCGCTGGCCGGCCTTTCGGCTTTCCTGCGCGAGCTTGCTGCAGTGGACCCGGACTTGATCCAACAAATCCATGCGTCGATCGAGCTGCGCCGGGTCGGAGCGAGTCCACGTGCGGGCGGCACGCCGGGACGCTGAGCCGAGGGCGTGGGCGGAAATCCCAGATATCGTTTCTGGACTGTCGAGAACTGGCGGTCGGCCTGCCCGACCTTGGCCGACCTCCGTCGCGCCGGTTGGCAGGTCTATGCCTGGTGTGACCGATGCGATCTCAAGATGACGGTGGACCTTGCTCGCATTGAGCGGGCGAAAGGGGGCAGCTTCATGCTGTGGAGTCGGACAGTGCCATGCCGGCGTCTGCACTGCTGGGGCCGGGCCACGTTCGTGTGCCGTCCTGATCGATCGGAGGAAGACATCGTCATGAGCGCCCCGGCGCCCGTCAAAGGCCGCCACTGAGGAAGGGGGCGGCTTCCCCGTCACATCCAGACGGCAGGTATTGAGCGCATCGCACCGGAGTCCAGGACCGAGCCGAGGCGCCGGAATCTGGCGAGGCCGTACGGCTACTTCTTGCCCTTCACGAAGCGCTTGTGCCCCCAGAGAAGGGTGTGGTCCTGCTCGGGCCCATTTGGCCTGATCCGGCTGACGACGTTTCGGCTCGCATGCGCAAGGCGCTGGACATCCTCTACCGGTATCCCGAGCTTGCGCGAGATGTTCTCGGCACTGCGCAGTCCCTGATCGTCCGGCCCACGTTTGCTGCCTACCCGTTTCAGATAGGCCTCGATTTTTCTGATCTGGGACCACCGCTCCCAATAGAGCCATGCGGCAATCGAGGCGGTCGCAGCGGCCGTGACGACGGTCGCCAGTTCGGACACACGCGTCCATCCGCTCCACGCCCAGGCTACGGCGAGCCACTCCTGGGTCGCCGACGCAATATGTTCGATCATGGGCCCCTCCCCTGACCGCAGCATGGTCCGAGGTGCTCGACGGCGTCGTGGTGTTTCGAGTGGAGCGGCCGCCTACGCGGATCTCAGCGAACTAGTCCGTGCGATGCCGCCTTCAGATCGCGTTGCGTGGCAGACCGTCTATGTCGGTCAGGCGGCCCGACTTAGGGTGTGATCTGGCTTCAGGGCCACGATGTATGGCCGCTTCATTTTCCCTCGTGTCGAGTGGTCCTCTACCAGAAGGACGTCGAACATTGCGGACTCAAGTCCTTCGACCAAGTTGACTTGCTTCAGCACATTGACGTGTGGCGCCTTGCCGATCGCCCGCATGGCCGGCAACAGCACCTTGCCAAGTAGGGGGGTCACATCGCCGAGGCACGGCGTCTTTGACATGAAAAGGCCGCCCGGCTTGAGGAGGTGGTGCACGCGGCTCAGAGTGCCCGGCAGGTCCCTCACCAGATGCAGGTAGTTGAAACCGAGAACCGCATCATACTGGCTGGCATCAAGCGACGCATCTTCGGCCGACGAAACGCGGAAGCTCAACGACCCTACGGGAGACGTTGCCAGCTTCTCACGCGCGATTTCGATCATCCCCGGTGAGATGTCGGTCGCCAGGTAGCTCTGCACGCTGTTTGCGAGCAGGAGGGCGGAGCTGCCGGTCCCGCATCCCAGTTCGAGCACTCGGTTCGATGGTCTGAGGAGTTCCAGAGTGCGTCTCATACTGCGCTCATAGCCCGCCATATCGGCGATGGGTTCTCGAGCGTATTTGCGGGAGCTCCTGTCCCAGAATTGCGCATCGCCGTTCGTTGTCATGGTGGGCTCTTATCGGGCTTTGGGATGGAGGCAAAAGTCATCGTTGCGCGAGGCTTCTTCCCTCGACACCGGCATCGAGGGCGGATCGCCGTTCAGCTCAATAGTAAAAGACCTGGACAATGACCCGCTCGGCGCCACCCTCAAGCGTCAGGCGGAGCAGCGTGCCTTCCGGAACATTCGTGACGGGTTCCGGGGACGTAAAATCTGGCCCCGCGGGTCTGCCGTCGATGGCGACTATGCGATCGCCGAGCTTCAGGCCCGCCCGTTCCGCCGGTCCGCCGGGGACGACCATTACGACCTCCCGATGGTCGCCCCGCGATGCTGTCATGAACCCGGTTTGGTCGCGCCAGAAGGGTTCCGTCACAGAGCGTCGACGAAGCCAGAGCCTGCCCCTGGTGAAATCGGTTGTGACGCGAAACTGCCGAATGAGCTCTATGCCCAGATTGGCCTGCGGCTCGTTCGGCCGTCTTCTAATCCAGCTGTGCGGCACATCGGCGGGGACGTCCTGGAACGTCGCGCCAGCCAGGTTCACGTCTCCGACAGTGAGCATGCGGGTGGTCGACCAGCCTTCGACACCCAAGAACTGCGCTGTCGCCGTCTGACGGCGACGCAGACTACGGTGACCGGAAACGAAGTCGGCGGAGAGCGACAAGGCGTCGTCAGACCCGAGGTCGAACCCAGCGAGGACCTGCCGGCTGCCGTCGACACGGAGCGGGATGTTGGGAAGGCTGTCTGATCGACTGATCCGAAGACCTCGCATGTCTGACGGCGACGGCACCCGGCGCGGATCGTGAAAGGTGATCTGTTGGTGGTCGAAGTCGAGGTCCACCATGAGCTGGTCGAACAGGTCACGCCCCAGGATCATGCGCACGGGTCTCCCCATCGGCCCGGCGAAGGGTGAGAGGTCCAGTATGGCGATCCAGTTGGTGGTCAGGACCAAGCCGTCGAGATCGATCACCGTAATGCGGAATGACATGCCGTGCCCGGCGGCCGTTCCACTCAGTCCTTCAACGTTCAGCGCCCCGTCCACGCTCAAGCCGACTTCTGCCGCGAGCGAGCTGTCGACGATGCTATGCTCCGCCCCGCTGTCGAGCAGCATTTCGACGGGGTGACCGTTGAAGGATCCCGTCAGAAAAATCTGGCTCCTTCGCCAGAACTCGAAGGGGTGGCTGAGCGTGCCCCCGGTCCCGTCGGCAAATGCGTAAGTTCGCTTCAGGACCGGCCGGGCGAGCGCTGGACCAAGCGCGAGAGCGCCCAGAGACCCTAGAATGAATGCGCGCCGGCTGGATACCGTGCACTCTTCAACGCCTTCGGTCACCGGGGCCAGATCCCGTTCCGGTCGAACACGACCAACCTGAAGCAGGGCCGCGGATAGGTTGGGGCGTCGTACTCCGGGCACGTTTCGACGCGGCCCGAGTCGCGGCGCACGAAATGGTCGGTCCAGCGTCGCGGGTCACCGGCGAACTGGGACATCTGGTAGCGACCGTCCTCCGTGTCCCGCTGATAGACCACGAAATAGGGATGATCGATGATCTGGGGGTGACACGAAGCGCTCGGCTCGGGAAAGAGCGCGCGCTCCATGCACAGTGCCGTGGCCGTCGCGGCGGCTTCCTGGGGCGTTGCGTGGCCCACCGTCAGCACCATGTCGTGGACCGGATTGTCGCCGTTCTCATCCTGGGAGACGACGAAACTCATAAAGCCGCCATAGGTTGGCCGCCAGCCGCGAGGCGGCTCTGGGAGCCGACCTTCGAGGTAGACCCCTCCCAAGGGGTCGAAGCCGCCTGCACCGCTCTCCGAGCCTCCCTCCGCCGATGCTGATCGTGGCGCGGGACGGCTCACGCAGAGGGGCACTGTGACGGGCCCCTGCATGGTCACGCCCACCTGCTGTTCGTTCGGTCCGCCGGAACATTGAAACGTGCCCTGTGCATGAGCGGGACCTGACGGCCAGAGCATCACGGCGGCGACGAGCCCCAAAGCCAGCTGGAGCCCTTGGGCGAAGGAGACCTGCCGTGACCGTTTCGCGGCCGCCGCGCCAGAAGCCAGACGTTCAGAGCTCACGATTGTCCTCCCTCGAGAGCGGGAAACCCGGTGCAATCACCCCCGAGCGTCTGCCTGAAAGGGCCGGCGGAATAGCCGAGCTCGGCGTGGTCATCTTTGGCGATCAGGTAGGTCGTCGTCCGGCCGCTCCCGTCGCCGGCCGCCAGAACCCAGGCGTCGACCGGGCCGTCGGGGGTCTCGATCGCACGGTCGCCAACGACTGCGACAGAGAACTGGCCAAAGCCCTTGTCGTAGTGCCAGAACGACAGGGAATGATGCGCGCCGTCGTAGAGTTCGAGCCCGCTGAATGTGAGGCCCCAGAGGTTTCCGTCGAGTACGGGATCACCGAGCTGCGCCTCGATCGGCGTAAGCACATCGCCCTCCACTTTCGAGCCCTCGAGCCGGTCTGGGCCGTAAGAGATGCGTATGCTCTGGGCGGGCGCTCGGGCGCTGGCCGCGCGGTCGCTCTCGTAGCGGATCGCGCTGAGGTCCTGGCGATCGACGACGAATATGTCTCGCACCTCGAATTGCATGGCCGGCAGACGCTGGTGGATCTCGATGCGCCAAGCGGGCCGTCCCTCATGTTCAACCGCCCGCACGATCTGACGGGTAGCACCCATGACCTCGCCATTCAGCTCGATGGCGTAACAGGTATCGCCGACGATAAGGCGGGAGCCATCCGGGACTGTCTGCGGATCGCTTCCGCCAATGAGACCCGACAGGAGAGCGAGATAAGCACCAAGCACGATGATAATGTTCCAGAAGCCGAACCGAAGGGAGAGCACCACCCCCGCTCAGGAGGTGAGACATCGCTATCAGAGCGGTCTGGCGAGCGATGATCGCATGCCATTCGGCCAATGGCATCCCGGCTCGGCGAACGGCGTCGCGCCCAACTCATCGGCACGCTAGCTTGGTGAGATGAGACTCTCCATCCTCATTGTCCTTCTGGTGCTTGGGCTGCTGTCGGCACCGGCCGTCGCACAGACGTATGACTGGAAAGTCTGCGAGGGACGTTTAGGCCCATCGGGTCCGGAGCTCTACAACTGCCAATCAATGAAGGGACGGATTGATCCTCAAGGGCGCGAGATCTGGGTCACGGCGCGCGTTCCAGCGTCTTCAATCGATCAGGGTGATGCACTCCGTATAGCTGGGACGGCATCGTCCGAAGCGTGGTTGGGCGGCGTGTTTCTGGGCGCCAACGGTCGCCCCGGAGACAGCGCCAGGTCCGAGATACCCGGTCGCTACGAAGTTGAGTATCGACTGCCGCGACAAGCCGCGGGCCGCGAAGGCACCGAGATCACCGTCAGGCTTTCTTCCTTCCACGGTGGAGCCCGCCTTGCTCAGCCCATGAGCGCCATCAAGATCGTGCCGGCTCGGGACGCCCTGATGAGAAGTCAGATCGCCGTCAATCTGTCTCTGTTCGGGATCCTGCTGGCATCGACCTTCGGGTTCGGTGTGATTCACCGTCTGAGGAGAACGCGGTCGAGCCTTTTACTGACGGGGATGGCCGCTTCCTCGGCCATGCTCGCCGCGCTGGAGGTCCTGCCGTTTCTGGTCCACTACGCCTATCCGTTTCACTTGTGGCGGCTCGTCGGGCTCTGGTTGCTCACGGCGACGTTCAGCGTCCTCCTGGTCATCTATTGCACCCTCGGGCTGAGACCCCCGATCCGGCACCGACTGATGTGGGGCGCAGCGATCACTGCAGCGTTGGTGGCTGGTTTCACGAGTTTTGATCTCAAGATCCTGGGAACCCTGGGGGTGGCCATGGTCGTCGCAATCGCAGCCTGGGCACTAGGACCGCGGCGGCAACTATCGGCCGGTGTTTGGCTCTACCTCGGCTCCGCGCTCATTCTCGCCGTCGTTTCGCTGGCCTTTTTCGCGGAGCTCTTTCATCTGCTGTTGATCGCGTCCCTGCTGGTGCCAATGCTGATGTTGCAGGTCACCCGCGTCGCGCGAGACGACCTGTCTCGTGAGCAGGCCTTCGCCAGAGCCGCCTCCCCCCCGGATCGTCTGGCGGTGACAGCGGGGCGGCGCGTGACGATCGTAGCGGTCCCGGACATTGTCGTCATCCGGGGTGCGGATGATTACGTGGAGGTGGTCTTACTTGACGGCCGTCGCCTGCTTCATTCGGGGCGACTGGACCATCTTGAGGCTGAACTGCCCTCCACCTTTATGAGAGTTCATCGGTCCGCTATCGCCAATCTTCAGCACGCCGAGGGCCTGAATCGCGAAGGCGGAAACTGGCGATTGATGATGCGTGAATGCGGCCCCGTGCGGGTTAGTCGGTCCAGGATTGCGGAAATAAGATCGGCCCTGCTGCCGGCCACGCAGAGTGCGGTAGTCAGTTGCGAGGACGGCTGACCCGTAGACCGGACATGCGTGAGGCCTCGCACTGCCAACGGCGTGGCTCGGCGTGGGCGGGAATGACGCGACCTCTGCTCGTCGCGGCGGCGGGCTTTACCCTCATGGTCTCCAGTCTGCTGGCCACGACCGATCTGCGCGGTTGGCCGTCATCGGCAGTTGGCGTGCCTTTGCCCATGCTGAACACCACGCCAGAAGGATCGGTAGACTTTCGGTTGGCCGACTGCGTGCCGGGAACCGTAGACCCGTATGTCATGCCCAAAGGCAAGGAAGCCAACGGCACAGCGACCCTCCGTGTAACTGCCTGCCGCTCGTGGTCGTCGGTTCTAATCGCCTCTGGTCTGTATTGGGCCGTCGCCGCCGGAGTGCTCTCGATCCTGATGCTGCGTGCTCTGGCTCGCTCACGGCGACCTCGTTCACTTGGAGAAGGTTCCCTATGATCAGTTCTATCGACCCTCCCCCCTTGCCCGCTGCCGCCCTAGTCGCGGTTTGCGCGGTTCTGGCCGTTGGCTGCACGGAACCTGACGTCTCAGCGGGCAACGCGAGAGTTTTGACGACCGAGACCGAAGAGGCTTCGCGCGAGTCAATCTCCAAGGGCGCGAGGCAGGAACGGACAGCCGTTTCGGACCCAGTCAGCTTCAGCGGGGACTCGCTGGTCCTTGATCGCGCAACCTCCGCCTGCCGAGATGGAGATTTCAAAGCCTTCTTCGATTTTTTCGTGCGAGCTGACACCGTCAGGCAAGTCTTCACGGCACCAACCGTCGTGGTGACACGCTACTGGACGGACGGTCGTCCGCCTGAGCGGACCGAGACGCCGAGGGACGCCTTCCGCAGTTTCCCGATCCGCGTTGAGGACGTCTATTGGAGGCCTGCCGCCTCTGTCACCGAGGCAGGCGAGGACGAGTATCTTCTGCTCGAGTTCGACGAGAGTCAGGGAGGGGTCTTCGCCGTCAGCTGGACCCGTGTGCGCTACGATGGACAAACTGAGGGCGGGGATGATCTGGGCGATGCGCTGCTTCCTGACGGCCATCCCCTTCAGATGGTGAGTCTCCCCGACGGCAAGCTGGTGTTCCGCCCATTTGAAGACTGCTGGCGATTGGTGGCTGATGAACGCTTCGATCGCCTACCGAACAACTGACAGGAAGGGGTCGATTGGCACCGAAATGCTCACTGATTAAGCGCGAACTGATCCGATCTGCGACGTCAGATCCAGCCAGCCGCGCGCAGTTGCGACACTCGCGCCCTCGACACGGGCGCAGTGAGGCCGCCAACAAGGCTCAGCCGGAGGTTCCGACCGTCCTCGACCACGCCAATCACAGCGCTCCTTGCCACCCACCAGGAGCGATGCGTCTGCAGTCCCTCGATGCCATCCAGACGCTTGATCGCTTGAGACAGGGACATGAGCGCCAGCGCTGAGCCTTGGACAGTGTGGATGCGCACATAATGATCTTCCATCTGAAGACAGAGCACGTCGCGGTTAAGGTGCTCGTTAGGCTCGGGCGCGTCGCCAGAAGGGCTATCCGACGGTCCCTCGCGCGTTCGCAACAGGACATAGCCGAGCACATAGACACCCCCGACCAGCAGCGCTTGGCCATACCATTCGAGTAGTCCGACGGAGCTATCCACTCCAGGCCAAAGGCCGACGGCAATGACGCGGCTGGCTGCAGCCGGAACCAAGGTTACGATCATGACCAGCGCCGGAGCCCAGACCCACGGCCGCAAACCAGCGCGAGATGCCCTGGGCCAAGCCCAGCGTAGCGCGAGGCCGAATACGACACCGCTGATCAGAAGGACCATCGTCCAATATACGATCCGCACCGGCAGGATGTCGTTGGAGAAGGTGCCAAAGGGCCCGATAAAGCCCAAGACGACCCCTATCCCCGCGCAGGTCGCCAACTCGGCGAGCCAGATCCGCGGTCGATCCAAGGCGGTGAAGGGGGGCGGCGATGCCATGGCCTCTTATAGCGGTGCCGTTCTTGGATGGAACAGATCGCCGGGTCGCGTACCCGTTCGCCCATCGGCGAAAATGGACTGGTAAAGCGCCGCCGCGGATCGACATATCGGATCCCTGTCCACCCTCCCCGTCTGCCCGTTACAGCGAATTCACTGGTCCAGCCTGTCCGCAGTCCTAGCGTGGTGCCGAGCTGTGACCCCTCGATCAGGAGCCCGTATGAAGCGCCTCGCCATATCTGTTCTCTGCATTGTCTCAGCTCTCGCCGGTGGCCACGCCGTGCAGGCTCAGAACTATGGCAGCGTGTTCGATGCTGTTGATCGGACCGTGCGTGAGAATTTCTACGATCCGCACTTCGGCGGACGAGACTGGTCAGCCATCGTCGATCGACGCCGGGTCGAACTCGACGCCGTCACTTCGGACGCTGAGTTTCAGCGGCTCATTCAGTCGATGCTGAGCGAACTAGGGGTCTCCCACGTTCTCATTCAGGCGCCCGGCACCAATCGGCCCACGATGGGACTTGCCGCGCGCTGGGAGATCATCGACGGCCAAACTATCATCGTCGACATCGACCCTGCCTCTGCTGCCCGCGCAGCAGGCCTGCGGATCGGTGACCGGATCATCGACCCCTCCATGATCCGTGGGCCGCGTCAGGACCTGGCCCGCCTCGACATCGAGCGCTGCGATGGCAGCGTTGTGCAACTCTCCTTGCCTCGCGAGTCTGCCTATTGGCCTCCTCGCGAGCGGACGATCTCGTGGAGCCTGCTCAGGCGGGGGGATGGACGCTCTATCGGCTATCTGCGCGCCGAACGCTTTGGCGACGACGCCGCTGAACTGATCGACGCGGCAATGGACACGTTGGGCTCCACTGACGGACTGATCATCGACATTCGCAACAACAGCGGCGGGAACGCCTCGGCCCTGCGTCTGCTCGGCTATTTCACCGACCCCGGCCCCGGGATCGCTTTGCTGTCGCGTCCCTTTTTGGAAACGCTGGATGGCCCAGTGGAAGCCGAGGATCTGACAGATATTCTCCGCGTCAGCCGCGCCTATACGACGGAGGCCATCTTTGCGGCGGTGGCCGAAGGCGATGGCGCGGTAATGCTCATGATCGAGGACCTCGGTGAAAGACGCTATCGCAAGCCGGTTGTCATCCTGATCGGGCCCGAGACCGGCAGCGCCGCGGAAGGCTTTGCCTGGGGCGCGCGCGAGCAGACGGACGCGGTTCTGATTGGTCGCGAGACGGCGGGAGCTCTACTGAGTTCGCAGCCATTCGACCTGCCGGACGGCTGGCGCCTCACAATCCCTGTACATGGCAACTGGGGGCCGGACGGTCGTGACTTCGGCGACAAAAAAGTTCCGCCCCACATCGCAACAACCCTGACCCGTGAGGCCGTTTGTCGAGGTGAAGACGTCGATCTCTCTCAATCCACTGTGACGCTCGAGCGGCAATGGGGAGAACAGCCGCTTTAAACCTGGAGCGGGTCGATAGGCATTGAGACGCCGGTCGGTCGGGCCCGAATAGTGTTTGTGCTGAGCTACCCGATCGCCCTTCCCTCGGAGGCCCGTTGGGATGATACGGATTTCGCGCAGATCTAGGAGGCACGATGCCCAAACGGACCGACCTGGATGTCCCCGGCGAGCAATTGCTTGTACCGCGCCGACAATGGGCGGTCACTGACCCCAGCGGCTTCTTCCGCCTCGGTCACGGCAGCCCCCCTAAGGCAACCTTTGACGCTCTATCGGAAGAACATAGGCAGCGGCTGGCGTCACAGATCAAGGTCGACGAGCGCACGCTGAAGGAGCTGGTGAACGATGCCGGGGTAGCCGTGGCCATGTGGTCACTCGCCCCTACTGGCCGAGACGTCTACTCAGGCCAGCCACACCAAGCGTTGATAGCGGCGAGCATTGAGTTCCTCGATCACGTTCATTGTCTATCGCGCAGAGGAGTAGGCCGGCCCGACTCAGAAGAGGCGTTTGCCGAGGCCAAGCGGATAGACCTCGACTTCATGGCGATCCGACAGGAACTCACGCCGCTGATGAAGCTCATCAATCCGGCTTGGCAAGACAGCGATAGCTGGGATGTCAGAGCTGCGCTCAAGATGGCGCGTGCGTTGTCTGACAAGAATCCACAGGGAGAAGCTGCGGCGGGGCACGATCGCGACCGCCACGCTGCAGGGTATCTTACCGCGTCTTGGGTTCGTCATACCGGGCGTCGCCCGAGTAAGGGGAAAAAGCGCGTGAACTCGCCGTACCGCTTCTATCTGGCTCTCCTTGGGGGAAAACCTCACCTGGTTCCAAGCCCCTCGGTGGAGCACCCGCAGCGCATTGATACTCAGGAACGCACCGCATTTTCCCGCGAAGAGGTGAGTGATTTTCGTGAGGCTGTTGTTGAAGGCGGCGCCTTAGGTCGGGCCATTCAAAGGTGGCTTGGCGACCCGCAAAATCGCAAAACGGCACGGTAGTCCGTACACGGATTACCTCCCATCCAGTTGTAGACACCGTTCCATCCGTGCGTAAATTCACCGGCTCCACAACGAAGGAGCTGCCCGGTGCATTTACCCGTCCAATCCCAACCGTCAGCGGTCCAGCTGATGACGATACCAGAGGCCTGTAAGCGCTTGGGGGTATCCCGGTCGACTTTCTACAATCTCGTCGCACAGGGAAAAATCCCGCTGAGAAAGGTCGGAAGTTCAAGCCGCGTCCGCTCCGACGAGCTGGACGATTTCATCCAAGATCTACCTCGCCTAGCCGCCGTCGTATCTGTCGAGGTGCAGGGATGAGGCGCCCCCGTCGTTACCGAGGCCTGAAGGAAATCTATCGCCTCGACCGCCTTCTCCCGCCTTCCCAGAAAAACGGAAAAAAGCGGGGGTTTGAGACGGAACACGCTGCGGTCACCGAGGATTCGAAACGCGCCCGTTCGCTCATTCGCACCCTTGAAACTGATGACACAGCTGTAAAACTGGCCCGAGAGCTCGCGGGCGCGACATTGCCGGAAACCATGGCATCCGCCCGATATATGCGCGAGGAACGGCTGGATTTCAGTGCCGCAGTCCTCGAAGCTATTGAGCCCTGGCCCGCCAAAAAGATCCGGTTCTTCACCGGCATTCCGATCTCGGGCGAGGTTCATGCCAGCAAGCTCAACACAGTTGACCCCCGCGCACTGAAGGAACGCCTCCGGCAGCAAGTCAACCGCCTAGGACTGACGTTTCGCTCGGGTTTTCTGATCGCTGCTTTTGAGCCCGAGTACGAGCCGGTTTCGGGGCGCCTCCGTTTCCATTTCCATGGCGTGGCCACGGGCTCGTACGTGAAGGCCCTCGAGCTGCTACAGAAGCTGCCCACTTATAGGCAGCGGGATCAGGTCAAACGGCCTTTTCAGATCAACAGGCTCACATCCGACGCCGACCGCCCTCAGTCGGTGTCTTACCTCCTGAAAAGTCACTGGAAGCAGCGCCGTATCGGCCCGGTTGGTGAGGATGGCTTGGTCAAGCGGGATCGAAAGTATCGTCGGCTAGAAGAACCTCTGCACGCGCTATCCCTCCTTTGGCTGGACCGTCATTCGGTAGCAGACATCACCCTGTTCATGGGCTGTCGCATGCGGAATTCGAAGCTCGAGTTGACCGATCCCCGCGTGACGGTCCGTACGTGACCCGACCCGTCGCGTAGCCGCAAATCGCGGCAGTCCAACCATCTAACCGGGCACTCAAGCCCTTCCCCACAAAACGTACGTGGCAACACTGCTGGCTTAACCGGCGTGACAACACGTGCCCAATTTCAAAGGAAATCTGGGAAATGAGTCTTGCCAAATCTGCGACCATTCAAGGTATCATCGATCAGCACGGTACCCGTTGGGTGTTACTCGAGACGGCGCTAGGCACATGCTCCTTAAGCATGACTGAGGTTGTCGAGCCGTCCAAGGCCGCTCCCAAGCTCGCTGAGATCGGGATTGTGCTGCCTCCCGGGAAGTCGCGATCCGACTTCTTCGCCCGTATTTCGGCAATTGCGAAATACGACGCGGTTCACGTCGTGGACCAAACCGGTTGGCACAGGCACGTGTTCGCCATCGGTGATGGCGGCCAAGTGGCACCTTCGGGTGCCGCCCCCCTCCCCTCAATGATGAGGACAGAGCCCCGAGCCTGGACGACCCAGGGGTCACTGAAGGCATGGAAGAACAAGGTCGCCAAGCCGCTCACTGGGCAACGCATCCCGATGTTCGTGATCGCGTTGGCGTTTGCCCCCGCTATCATTCGGTTCCTTCCGGTTTGGACCAATCCCGGTTTCGAACTTGTAGGGACGCGCGGCACCGGCAAATCGACAGCCCTCCAACTAGCGTCGAGTGTCTACGGCGGCATCGGCGATGGTGACGGCCGCCGGTACTGGGCAACGTGGAACACCACAGTCGCTGGAATGGAGACCCTTCTCGATGGTCACACCAACTGCTTGTTACCGCTAGACGAACTGAACGCATTCTCGGGCGGGGCTACGGCGGCCGCCAAGAGGAAGGCCTACAGCGACGTGCTCTTCCAACTCGCGGACGGCATCAACCGGACTCGGTACGGCGACCGTCGGGGGCGACAACACTCGCTTTGCTATCTGAGCACTTCCAATACCTCGCTCATCCAAGAGCTTCGGGGCTGTGACGCTCAAGTCGTAGCCGCCTGTTCCGACCGCCTTTTGACGATCAATGCTGACGCTGGCGCGGATCTCGGAATTTTCGACTTTGTTCCGGCGGGGTTCCCGGACACCAAGAGCCTGATCGACCACTTGAAGGCTGGTGCTAGCGAAAACCATGGCGCTGCAATTCGCCCCTACCTCCAGCACCTCGTCGACGAGGCGGCCGAGGACCTGGATGGACTAACCGCCAAGCTCGGCGGCTGGTCCAAGGAGTTCCTGGATCGGGCGGGGCTCACCAAGGCCTCGGGATCCGAGTTCCGAACCGCGAGCCAATTTGCCCTTGTGTATGCTGCAGGACGTCTAGCCCAATCATACGGCGTGCTGCCCAAACGTTGGAGATGCGGCCCCTCGGTGATGGCCTGCTACGTTCAGCATAGGCTTGAAAAGTCGCTGGCGCTGGGCGGGCCGCAGGACATGATCCTGGCTTACAAAGCACTGCCCGGGATACTGTCGGACACTACGTTCACGGCTGATGCGTTTCGGGCGAGCCCCGGCGTCCTGGTGCGTCATCGGGACTACGACGAGCTCATCGTCCACCCTAAGGCCTTGGCCGCCCGCATACGGGATTCCGTCGCACTGGTGAAGCAGCTGAAGGCGGTTGGAATCGCCGTGTGTGAGCCGGGAACACTGCAAACAAAAAGGAGCATCGAGGGGAAGCAGGTCCGGGTCCATTGCTTCCGGTTTGAGCGCGCATAACTCCGCTTTGCGGCTATGGGACCAGCTCAATCCTCGGCCTCTGGACTGTACTGAACGGAACGGGTCGCCACCGACCAAAGCCGCGACCGTTGGTCGGATGTCCGCTCCCACCAGTCCCTCGACCGGTCCCCGGGGACGAACTGACGACTTGGCCCAATGGTGTATTTGTCCCAGACCACCCCATTGGCCGCCCTGACGTCCCGGCAGGTCTACGGCTGCGCCGCACGCGAACATCTCCGGGACGGCCTCCAACGATGGGAAGGCGCTGTCCGTGCCCCTATGAGCCCTGCGAGGGGGGACGTGGCGCCAACCCTTCGGCGGGCAGTCCGAGGATTGAGGGCGGATGGCGGTTGGCTCTGGTCGAGGCACCTCGCCTTTGCCCCCATGCCGAGTTGCGGGGCCGTCCGTGGACATCGCCATGTCCTAGGTGCCGTCTTCCGAGGCCCTCGTCTTGAGAGGCCGAACGTGCACCAGCAAGGTCTCCCTTGGCAGTATTCGATACTCCCCGCGCCGGACAGTGTACCGATCCAGGCGGAGCTCTCTCAGCGCTCCAGAGTCCCTCAGGATGATTGCCTGAGGCGTGATAGACGCAGCCACCGTCCAGTGGTCGTAAACTGGCGTGCAGATGTTCAGGATCAGCGCGGAGCGGCCTGACGCCATAATGTCCGCAATGGATTCTACGAATTCCTCATTGGTCCGGAATATCGTCTCCCGGAAAGGCCGGCTTACCCTCACCGATCCGCCAAGAGGCTTCTTGAAGGCGGGGAACGCAGCGGCAGCCGCCTTGAGCAGGTCTTTGCCGCTTAGGCCGTCTTTGATGGCACGATGGAGCGTCCCCTTCGGTAAGGAGCCTGCTAGCTCCTCGAACAGCTTCCGGTGGACGGGCAATCGCCCGCCTTTGCAGCCGGCGAGATCGAGTGCGTTGATGAGGGCGTAGAGACCGCAAAGACCGTCGTAGTCACCTTGTTTCGCGGCCCTCATGACTGACGCTCCAGGGTCGGGTCTTGCTGGCACCGCATCAATATTCCTCCGCCAGCATGACCGTAAGTATCCGGACGCATTGGTCGGCATCCGCGGGGTCGACAGCCTGGGTTTTGATCCTCTGATCGTAGTAGTCGATCTTCCAGAATATCCGCCGCCCCGCGACCGTGACTGCACCAAAGTCATGCTCGCCGTAGGGGTCGTTGGCATGGTTGAAGTCGTTAGCGAGGCCAATCGTCCGAAGCACCTCGGCGACACCTTCCGGGCCGGCCGCCATGACCCCTTGGGTGATAAATATGCGGCCCCCGGTATGCTGGCGGCGGAGCTGGTCGTTGAGCGCGCGGATGCGCTCACGCTTTTCTGCGGACATGGAAAACCTCCTGTTTGGACATGAGTCATCGCGCTCCGGCTGGACGCCAGAACGCTGGGGTGGTACGGACTGTGAGGTAGGCTAGAGCAGCGGCCCGGAGCCGCCGCGAGGCGCCCTAGAGGCTGTTGACCAGCCGACGCTGGGCGTCGCTATCGCCGTCGATGTAGCGCTGCGTGACCTCAATCGACTTGTGTCCCGCGAGCAGCTGGACGTCACGCAGTGTGGCGCCCGAGCGGTGGGCGTTTCGGGCGGCATTGGTGATGAAGGTGCGGCGCCCTGAGTGCGACGAACACCCTTCCGCGCCCACTTCCGCAAACAGCGCCGTGAACCAGTTCACGATGCTGTTGGGGCGAAGGTGGCCGCCCTTGGCTGAAATCACCACGGGGCCGATCCGAGAGGTCGGAGCCGCAAGCTGGGTGAGGGCCTTCCGAAGGTCAGGATGCATGGGAATGCGCCGACCGCTGCCCATCTTGGCAACCCTGTCGGGCAGCGCGATTGACGAGCCAACCCGGCCGTTGGCGTCCAGCACCATTGACCATTCCAGCCGGGCGATTTCACACGCTCGGAGGCCGGCGCGGACGGAAAGTAGGATGATCACTTGGTCCCGTTTGCCGAGCTTGCGGGATTGGGTCATCGAGAGCGTCTTCCGAATGATTGGGTCGGTGAGTCTTCTGGCCTGACGACCAGCCATGGGGGATCCTTTCCGCGGCGGGCTCAGACCTCTCAGAGGCCTGGAGCTGGATGTGATTGCTTGGGGAGTGGGCATGGCGGCCAGCAGCGCATGCATTAGCCCACACTGACTGGATAGCAGCTATATTATTGATTGTAAAGTGTTTATTTTCATGCGCCTCGGCTTTTGTCGCTTCATGGCTGGCGCGGGTTGGGCCGCCAAAGGCCGTGTTCAGCCGCGCTAGGCGGGTTGCCAAGCCCCAGGGTCCGCTCCTGACTCAAAGCGGAGGTTGGGAACGACGGCTACTAACCATGCAGCCTGAGCGTTGCGTTTGGTGAAGCTGTATAACCGTCGATCTAATACAGGGCGACCACGACCCAAGTCGTGACGGCCCACAGCCTCTTCCGGCTTCACGCACACTTCGGAGCGGGGCCAGGATGAGCCGTTAAATCAGTGCCGAGCGGCGAGGAAACGCCTTCCCCGATGTGCGCGGAGTTGGCGTCAAACTTCCTTTGACGGGCCTTTTTGGCAACCAGCCTGCCGACTTCGCGCACACCCCCAAATGCGCCCAGACAGCTGGTTGGTTGGAATGTCGGTGACGACGTCAGCTCCCGGAGAAGGTAGATATCACTGCATCGACGACGACCTTGATGGATCGCACGGCCGCGCCTTCGACAAGCATGCCGCATTCAAGGTTCACGCCCTTCGAGCGCCGCAACAGGTTCGCGGATCCGACATAGGCCGCGACGCCATCGGCGAGCACGATCTTGGCGTGGAAGGTTTCGTCAGACTCGCCGTCCTCGCGCCCTTGCGGCGCATAGTCATGGATCGTCGCGAGATCGGCGACCCGTTGACCGGCGAGACCGCAAGACCGGAGCTGGGTCGCGTCGCGGAGCACGAGCAGACGTTCGTGAGCATCGGTAAGTTCGAAGAGTTCAAGCGCCCACTGGGCGCCGACCGTGTCGATGTACGGGACCATGATGACCAGTCGATCCTTGGCCAGAGTCGCGAGATAGCGAAAGGCGTCCGTTGTGTCCGTCAGCGAGGAGAAGCGGGCGGCGATGTCGGCGCGCAGCGCATCGGCGAGCTTGCTCGGCTCGGGCGGAAGCGTCACCACGAAGCGGGCGGTCGCAGACGGCGAGACGAGGGAGTCGCTCTTCACGCGTCGAGGCCCGGGTCGAAATAGCCGATCAGATCGGGAGCGCCGACATCTTCCCATTCTGGCTTGGCGCCGCCTTTCAAGCTCGAACGCGAGAGCAGGAGGTTCGAGGAGATGCAGCTGACTTCGCTGACCATGATGCAGGCGGGACAGGCGCCGCCGCGTGCGTCGCACAGGCTCCCAGACCCGCAGCGCAACATCCGCTGATCGACGATCCGACGGAGGAACTCCAGGGCGTGGTTGCGCCACATCGCCGAGACGTTTCCGAGATCGGGCGTCATGCCCTTTCGATAGATCACGAACGCCAAGTCCGCCGGGAAGATGTGTTCGCCGATGCCGTCGCGATCCAAGCCGGACACCTCCGCCAGCGAATGCATGAGCTGATGGGAGAGCGAGTGCAAAAGCAGGTAGATGTACGGTGCCAATCTGCGATCGAAGCGCCCGCGTTCCCTGTCCTTGTAAGCCTCGAGGAAGGGCCCGAAATCTTCGTAGCCTTCGAGGTAGGCGCGACCGATGCCGACATCGTGCGTCGGCATGTCCGTGATCAGATTGCGCTCCAGCCAGCGTCTCACGCGATCTTCGTCCAGCTTGACGTAGAGCGCTTCGTTGTTCTGCTCCGTTACGTAGATCGGATGCCTGCCGTGGGAGTGCGGAAGGGTGTCGAACGCCTTCAGCCGGACGGGTACTGCGATCGACTGGCCGTTGTGTTCGCGCTGATAAATCGGGGACGATGACACCCGCGAATAGCCGAAGCTGAACTCGCAGATCGGCAAGCCGCGGATCAGGACCATGCGATCGATACCGGTGCTGTGGAGCAGGCCTCCGACCTCGCGCGCGTAGCGCGCCTTGGCGGCCGGGTCGTTGGCGACTTCGCTGAGCGTGATGTCCGGTTCGAGCACGTCGATGGCGGCGTGGCGTGTCTTGGCCTCCTCGATGTGCTCGCGTTCGAAGATGTGATGCTGAATCGTGAGACGGATCGGGTCGTAGCGCCGTGCCCAGGTCTGCCGCGCCACCACGGCTTCCATCAGCGCGGGGCTGGCCAGCTTGCCTCGGCTCACCACCTTGTCGGCGAACCACTGCTCGCGGATCGTGTCGGCGAGGTCTCGATAGCGCCGCGCCGCGTCGTCCCGATGGCCGGCGGCGGCGCGTTCGGCCAAGGTCTCGAGATCGGCGAACTCGTCCCATTCGCCGCCGCGGTTCGCTTGCCTGACGGCGTTTTCAATGTCCTCGCGCGCGGGTTCGTTGAAGGGGACGTTGTGGACCCGGGCCAACACGCGCAGCAGTTCGCTCGTTCGTTCGCCGGTCATCAGATCGACGACCGATGGGTCGCTGAATTTTATGAAGGCGCTGCGCTGAGGATAGAAGGCCGAGTTCGCCCGGTAGGAGACGGGCATCATATTGACTTCGAGGTATTGGAACTGCCGACCGCCCGCCTGCTGTTCCGCATGAAGGCGCTGCAGCACTTCCGGATCCGCCTTCTTCAGCGTTCTGGATTCCTTGCAGCCCTCGCAGATGAAGCGCCATTCCTTGAACACGGGCGCCTCGTTCCGCAGCACGAAGCGATCGCTTCCGCAGCCGCAGGAGCGGATTTGCCGAACCTCGCCCGTGTTGCGATCCGGGTTGTAGTTGAAGGGACTAAGGGGCTCGACGTTGCCAGACCAGTGAACGTAGACGACGTCGATCTGTGTCCAGCGCGCATGGTGGCCCTGGCAGGTGCGCGGGAGAGGAGAGCGGGCCTGCTCCTCGACCGATTGGTACTCTCGAACGCGCCCGCAGGTCCCGCAGCGATAGATGAGCGGATAGGGGACATAGCCGACGACGTCCGGGCTTGTCGTTCGAAAACGGGCGGGGTCGATCTGAACGCGACCGGAGTGGGTGTCGTAGAAGGCCCTGTCGATCGAGAGGTCGTCGAGAGCGTCTGGGATGGTCGTCGCGATGCGCGCGCGCCAGTTCGAGATGAATTCGCGCATGCTTTCGAAGATCAGCGCATTGGTGGTGCGGTCGAGCTTCAGTTCTCTGTCGACCGGCACCGAGCGGCAAATGCCTTTTCCGCCTTCCCAGGTGAACAGGACGCCAGGCGCATAGGCGGTGGCTAGCTGCGTCCGCGAGCGCGCCATGACCGGCGGCTTGGGCGGCTCGACGTCTTGTCGGCGACCGCCGAAATTTCCGGGGCGACGATAGCGGTCGCTCTTGTCTTTCGCGTCAGTCATCGCGCCTCGCATCGGCATCGGTCTCGGCGGATTCACCCTTCTGCGTGCGGATCGCCTTCATCACCGCGGTCAGGTCCCGAATGTCGACGCTGGTCGAGCGACCGGTCGCGCGCGGGTCGTATCCCGATGCCACGATGTATCCGGCCTCATCGACGTCGCGCAGCGACGTCATCGGCTTCTGGAAGACCGTATCCAGACCGCTCCAGTATTCCGCCAGACGCGCGGAGGTCGTCTGTTGCGTCATCGAGAGCGCGAACCGACCGATTTCGTGATCCACCAGGCCTTGGTAGTGGTCGCGATAGGGCGGCTGTCCCAGCCCAGCGGGGCCTCGTCCTTCAAAGCCGGCGGCGCGCAGCGCGAAGCTGCCGAGATTGGTCTGGAAGCCCACGCGCCTGTCGCTGGCCCAGGCCTTGAGACGGCTCAGGGCGTCTGCGGCGGGAACGTCGGCCTTGCGATCATCGGCGAGGGCGATGAAGTCTTCGCCCTCCTTGAGCATCGCCCAGGCCTGGATGTAGGAGGCGAGGACGCGTCGGACGGCGTTCTCCGCCCAGCGTTCGACCGCCGGCGGCGCGATCATCCGCTCCAGGAAGCGATGAAAGATGTCGTGGGTCTCGACGACATAGCGGTCGCGCCGGTTCTGTGGCGTCGGCACGAGCATGACGAAGCCGACGTGGGTACGGCCCACGCGACTGGACGCCTGGATGTACTCCGCGATGTCCGACGGCAAACCGGCGAAGAACATGCTGTTGAAACGATCGACATCGACGCCATGACTGATCGCGGCGGTCGCGACGATGCTGCGCACGGTCTGATCGATGGGCGGATAGTCGGCGCCGGCGAAGGAGACGCCCGCGTCGTTCATCACCTGCTGAATGGCCTTCATATCGACGCCGCCCGAGATCAGTCGGCTGTCGAACAGGTCGAAGGGCAGGCCCGCGCGCAGGTGGTGCTGATGCACGGACGTCCCCAAGGCGTCCATGATCTGATCGCCGCCCTTCTTATTGGTCACATAGGCGAGCGCGATGCGATGGAGATCGACGAGGGCCATGACCTCATTCATGCGGCCTTCGTCACGCGCGCGATCCAGCGCCTGTCGGCGCCACAGGCCCGAGCGAGACGGGGTGATCGCGGCCTTCAGCGCGTCGATCACGACCCCTTGTCGTTCAGCGTCCTGGAGGTCGTTCCAAAGCCGGGTGATCAGGGTGTGGAAGGCGCTCAAGACGTGGACCGCCGTCACCGTATGGGTGGCGTCATTGGTCATTAACGACACATAGAGGCGCATCCACGGGGAGGTCGCCTCGGGCGCCAGATGGGGCGGGAGGTCTGCGGCCAGGGCCTGTCGTTCGGCATTGCCGTCGGGAGGGGCCGCCGGCTCCGCGAAGAACGATCGATAGATGTCGGGACCGGGATAGGGAAACCGCAGCGGCGTGCGCTGATACAGGGTCTGAAGCTGACGCTCTGGATTGGAGATCGTTGCGGTGGCGGCGATGATCTTGGGCGTGCGCAGACCGTGCCAACCGTCGCCCGTCCAGATCCGCGAGACGTGAAGGTCGTCGCCGGCCATTTCGTTGATCCGGAAGAAGACGTTCTCCAGCAGGGTGTCGAACAGTCCGCTGAAGGTGCCCAGGCTCTCTTCCAGAAGATGAGCCTCATCTTGAATGATCAGTGATGGGAAGGGATCGAAGAAGACAGGTTCGCCGCGGCGATAAGCGGGAAACACAGGACGACAGCCGTTGGCCTCCGGACCGTCCTTCAGCCGGTCTGCGCCGCGCTCGACGAAGAGATGTCCGCTGGGATCGATCCAGCGCGCCAGGCCGAACATGCCGAGTACGCGCGACACCGTGTTGGTGTGCTGACCGAGCATGGCCAGCTTGTCGACCGTGCCGAGCACGATCGAGGGCGCCCGTTCGTAGATCGTGTCGTCGGTCAGCAGGAAGGGGAGCGGATGCAGGCGTCCATGGAATTTATTCCAGGCGCACTCGGCGTTGAAACAGACGATGGCGGCGCGCTTCGCACGCGGCCCGTCGAGCTCATTGCGTCGAAGCCCCGTGACGCTCCTGCAGACAGGACATTCGGGCACCTTGTTGTAGGCTTCGCGGATGTCGCGATAGCGTCTCGCCTCGGCGATCGCGTCCTGGTCGGTCTGCGCGCCGTCTTCCAGCGCGGCGTCATCGGGATGAGCGGTGTCGTCCAAGAGCGGAACGTCGGCGCGAATGCCGCTGTAGCTGTTCGGCGTGTTGGCGGAGCCGACCCAGAAGCCCATCTCAAAGGGCCAGTCGCCGACCTTGTGCTCACGGCGCATGAGTTCGGCCCACGCCAGCAACCGCAGCAATCTCTGCGCCTGCTGCAGGGTCAGGAGACGCAGCGGGTACCGGATCAGGGCGGTGACGCCGCGTTGCTTGCCCCGCAAGCGGTCGGTGAACAGGGCGAAGATCAACGCGCCGTAGAAGGCTTCGGACTTGCCGCCGCCGGTCGGAAAGTAGAGCAGGCTCGCGGCTTCGTCGTCGAGCTCGGCGTCAGAGAAGTCGCGATATTCCTCCATCCGCGACACAAAAGTCGGAATATGGGCGAGGATGAAGGCGAGCTGGAAGAGGCGCCATCCGCGCTTGTCGTCGTTGTTGTCGCGACGAAAGAAGGTGCGGTTCATCAAACACCAGGCGCGCCAAGGAATGGCGAGCCGATCAAGGCGCGCCCTTTCCGTCTCAGTCGGCGCGCTCGCCGCGGCCTTTGCCGCGTCGGCCGCCTTGATCAGGACTTCGACGCCCTTGCGAATGTAGCCGGCCTCCGCCGTCTGCCCTTGGAGATCGCGCCGAAGGCGTTCGATTTCTCGCTCGGCGTCGGCCGCATCGAGATTGCGTCCGACCTGGTCCTCAAGCGAGTCCCGGCTTTCCTCGATCCATTCAAGGTAGGCTTTCGGCAGGTCGAGCAGATCGCGGATCGGGAAATCATCTCGTGAGAGCTGACCGAAACGCGTTTCGACGGCGATGTTGGTGGGCGAGATGCGCAGCTGCACGAAGCGCGGCGACCAGGTCGTCAACAAGACGAGTTGGTCGCCTTCAACCGCGGCGTCCACACCGCAATTCAAGCCGATCGCCGGATACTCGAGATAATCTCGAAAACGATAGGAGGGCTCGACCCGATCAAGTTGCAGCGGTCGATGGGCGGACGTCGGCAGGGTGACGGCGAGGCGCGTGCCGAAGATCGCGTTGCAGCGGGCCTGTGCGTCTGCCGGGCGGAGCTGCTGGCACTGGTTGTCGAAGGTGATCCGATACGAGATGCGTGTTTGGTCGACAAAATCTCCCTGTCGCTCGACCTTTAGCGTCAACGCGCTGAGGTCGGGGACCAGCTTCGCCGCATCGGGAGCGATGTTTCGCGCGGCGGCCACGAAGGCGTCCCACCGTTCTCGACTTTCGGCGTGTTCGGGTCGGACTCGCAGATTTCGCCAGGCCTCCTGCTTTCCGTCGGTGGTGAGCCACGCGAGCAGTTGTTCGCTGGTCTGGGCGGCGAGCTGTTTATTGTAGGCGTCCACGAAGGCGCCGAGTGCGGCGCCCTCGGCGCTCGCGGGCCAGTCGAACGCGGGACAAGTGAGGTCGAGGCGACGCCACTTCGACGGAATCGGCGAGTCATCGATCAGGGCGTAGGGTATCTCGCGGCCTTCTCGCAACAGTTTGGCGACCGGCGCGACGGGCGCTTCCACCGCGTCCGGCGAGTTCTGATCCGGACCGTCGGGGCCCTCGGTTTCGATGTCCGACGGTGCTTCGCTCGATGCATCGAAATCGTCCGCGCGCAGGCGTATGCCGCGCTTCGCATAGGCGGCGACACGAACCTCTTCCTGGATTCTGCCGCGGGTTTTTCGGACCTCCGATCGCGCGCTTTCGCTCAGCGCTTTCCAGTTCGGCTTCTCGACGCCGGCGGCCGCGAAGGCTGCGGTCCGGGTGTCCGTGATCTCGCGGTCGATCTCGTGCTGGACGGCCGCGTTGAGTTGAAACTCGAACTCAAGCGGCCCGCCGCCCGGCTGTAGGTCCTCCCAGGTCGGAAGGACGCGCACATAGACGGAGAAGGTCGGTTGGGCGCGGAGCGTGGCGGCGGCGTCGCGCGCGAGGAAGAAGTCGAGACCAAGGGCGGCGATCGCGATGTCAGAGGTTTCATCCTGCCCGCGGATGTCGAAGCGCGGCAGCAACTGGCCTGAGACGACTGCCCTTCGCGGCGACCGTCCATAGATGAAGCGCCCTTCCGCGTCGGTGGCGCTGACACGCGCGACGATCGTGTTGACGATGGCGTCGCACATCGCCTCCTTGAGTTCGACGTCGACAGTGCTGAGATCCTTGTCGCTCAGGCCCTTCATCGTTCGCTCCATGGTCTGACAGCGGCGACGCGCGTGACAAATTCTTCGGCGGCCGCGCGCAGGGCGCGGATGTCGCGCGCGCGTTCCTTGTTCTCGGCTGTCGCGGCATGGACGTCGGTGAGAATGCCGCGGTAGGCGTCGTGAAAGGCGCTGCCGGCGCGGACGCGGCTGGACCGTTGGGCGATCACCGCCCAGGTCCAGAAACGTGCGGTCATTTGTGGGCCGATCCCCAGCGCGGCCGTGAACCGGCGGAACGTCGCCTCGTCCTGGGGCGCGTGGGGGATGACCTCATACAGCGGCTTGTGCGCCTCCGCCTCCAGATTGATCCAGTAGTGCGCACGCTGTGTCGATATAGCAGGTTCGCCCATCCGCGCGCAGAGTTCACGCAGCCGAGTGGCGGGGTCGCCCGACAAGGCGCCGAACTTCTCAAGCACCAACTGGTGATAGTCTCGGATCTCTTCGGCGGCGGTGGCGGTCAGGTTGAGCAGGCCGCGCGCCTTCTCGATGAAGGCCGGGCCGATGACGCAAATCTCCTCGCCGCCCTGGAGCTCTCTCGCCTCGACCTCGACAAAGCGGGACACAGAGCGCCCGCTGTCCTTGCCGACGAGGATCGTGCCGGGATGGGCGATGACGCGCTGACCGTTCTCCATGACCAGTTCAAGCAGGGATCGATCTCCGCGTCGTCCCGAGCCGGAGAGGTCGATGACCTGGCTGGACGGAAACTCGACGTCTTCCGCCGGTGCGACGGTCCGGTCCAGGTCGACCTGATGATCGCCCAGCCCGCGTAGGCGGGCGGTCGCATTGGCGGCGAAGACTTCGAGGCGCCGAACGAGTTCGGGATCGGGGATTTGATCGGCGAGCCGCAGCGCGTCGCGCGCCGAAAACTTCAGAGTGTCGCCGTCGGCCAACACCGTGAACGCGTCGGGGAGCCACGGCTGGGCGAGCAGCTCAAGGATGGTCTGTCGCGTCGGCGCGACGACGATCGCCCGCTTGTAGTGATTTTTGACGGAGGGCCCGAGTTTGGCGAGATCGTCGAAGCCTTGCTTCGTCGTGAACCGCACGATGCCTCTCTCCAGTCGTTCCTTGAGTTTGGGGTGGTCGCGTCCCAAAAGGAAGGCGCAGAAATCCGCCATGACCTCGGTGCGGAAGAGCACGACGGTGAGCGAGCTGGCGCGTTCGGCCGGGAGCACGGCTTCCTCGACCAGGGTGGACATCGGCGTTGCGGATTGCGCCTTACGCAGGAGGTCCCGCGCCGCACGGATCGCGGACTGGAGTTCATCGGCCGCGACGAGCGAGGCTCCGTTCCGCACATCGAGCAGAACGTTGATTTCGGCGTCTATGCGATAGGCGGCGAGATGGTCGGCGGCGATCGTCTCACCGGCTTCCTGCTCAAGGAAGTTCGAGAACTGCGCGAGACTGCCGGGCAGGCAGGCGGCTCGCCGAACCTTGGCGATGATGTCCCGCGCGGCGTCGGCGCCCAGGCGATTGCCGCGTTCCCTGAGTTGCGCGCCGAGGGATCGAAACCGCGCGATGACCTCGTTCGCCGAACCCACGAAACCGTCGACCTGGATCTCCTCGGCGCCGCGCCAGAGAGTGGCGCCTTCCGCCACGAGCGGGCTCAAGATTCCATCCGTCCGAGTCAGCACCGTCTGGGCGTTCGCCGGAACGATGGCGCCTCGCCGTCCCGGAAGTTTACGGCCGAGAAGATCGAGCCGGGCGGCGTCGTAGGTCCATGGATCGTCCGTCAGCGCGAGGACGCCCGCATCGGGATACGCGGTCTTGATCGTGGCCAAGGCCTTTGCCGCGGTCTCCAGCCAGTCGAAGCCGAGTCGGGAGCGTCCGCCCTTGCTGAGATCGAGGATGACGACATCGGGAGACCGCTTGAGCGCCTTCATCTCGCGCTCGATCGGGTCATTCGCTCCGACGCCGAAAAGAAAGAATTTGGCGCTGTCCGGCCGGTCGGCGGCGCCGGATCGCGTGTGCTGCTTCAGATCCGTTTTCGCTTTAGTGTGCCACAGCAACTGGCCGGTCGCGGGGCTTCCTTCCCGCGCCGAGCCGTGCGGTACGATCTCATCGAGGATGGGATGGATGAGTTCGACGTGGTCGATGCCGTCACGACCGCGACCGGTGATGCTTTTGGCGCGCACCAGGACCTGATGGTAGTCTTTGAGCCCCGGATCGTCCTCTGCCTCCGATGATCGCAGGAAGTGTTCGAGGTGAAGCTTGCTGAGGGCATTCCGATCGACATGCACTTCGCGCGCGGACGTGTGCGCGGTTCGCGCATAGGGATAGAGAACTGCGCGAATGCCTTCGGGTGCGGCGGCGACGGCGCCGTTCGCGCCCTGGATGACGACCTGGCGGCGGGGTCCGGCCGCGGTTTCGGCAATCGAGAGCAACGCCACGAGAGCTGAGAGACAGGGGCGATGAGACGGCCAGCACAGAATGACCTCGGCCTGGCCGGAATTCATGGCCCTCAGCGCTGCGCTCATCAGGGCGAGATATGTCTCGGAAATGTCTCGCGTGGCGCTGTCGCCGACCGCGTAGAGCGGCATCCTCTTCGCCGCGTCCAGATAGGCCGCGATGTCGCGTTGATGTCGGGTTGGCCGAGCTTTGAACGCGTCGGCGGCGGTCTGCGCATTGCTGGCTAGGGTGCGCGCCAGTTGTTTGCGCCGCGCATCGTCCGCTCCGCGCTGCGGTATCCGGTCGGCGAAGCCGGAGCGTGATCCATGCGAACCGCGATGCCTAGCCATGGCCCATCGCCCGCCGTGAGGCGCGGTCATAGGCGACGGTCGCTGCGGCCTCAGCATCGCCGTCGTTGTTTCGCAGTTCTTCGCTGAAGATATCGGGGGGCGGGAGGTCGAGATCTCGCAGCAGCTTGACCGAGACAGCCGCCGTTCCTGAAACCGCCCTGTATCGATCGTCCACGGCCGCCGTGTTCAGAAGCGCGACGAGCAACTTCAGCTCTCGGGCGCCTTCGCTCACCAAGACGATCGTGTGGTTCTCGCTGACGAAGCCGCCCCACGTCTTGCGCACTTCGGGCGCGACCATGGCGGCCACGAGTCTGCGGGGCTGTTTGTCATTGGTGGTCCGCTGCATCACGGCGGCGGGCGAGCGAATGATCGCTGAGCTTGGTCCGTCGAACAGGACGAAGTCAGTTTTCGCGCCGTCCTTTCCTGCTGGGCGGCAGAGCGTTCCGACTTTGACGTTCTTGGCCCAGACCAAGGGCACGGCGCCTTTGCGCGCGCGCTCCAGCAATCGATCCTGTTCGCGATTCCAGACGAAATAGCCGGCCCTGGCCTGAACCCCGTAGTCGGCCAGCTTCGCTCCGCCTGCTTTCATCCCCTTGCCCGAAGGAAACGGCCAGGGCGCACCCGCCTCGACCGAAAGCTTGAGCTCGGCGGCGGCGCCGGGCTCAAGCGGGCTCAGCGTTGGGAATTTCACTCGTGCGTCGATCGGATGCGGTGCGCCTTTGCGAACCAGAAGGACGCTGATGTCCTGCTGCACATCGGCGAAAACGCGCTTGCGGTCCGGAACTGACCCGATCGCCAGGATTTGGCCGTTCGCTCTCACGAAAGTGCGCATCCGGTCGTAGAGCGGACCCGCGCGAAAGCTGGAGGGCAAGACAAGTGCGATGAGCCCGCCGGATTTCGCGTATCGGAAGCACAGCTCGGTGAACACGGCGTATTTGTTGATGTGACCGCTGTGCGCGATCGATCGCCACCGCTCGTCGGGCAGGTCGTTCGCGCGGACACGCCCATAGGGCGGATTGGCCACGACGAGATCGTAGGCGGCGCGCGCCTGCAACGACAGGGCGTCGTCGACGCTGATCAGATGTGGTGCCTGCGACAAGCCGAGCCGCGAGGCGACGAGGGCTTCGGAGATTTCCGCCAGGCCGGCGTCGATCTCGACGCCGCGCAGACGGCTTAGAATGGCATTGGGCGTGACGCCGGAGGCGAAGGCACGCGCGGCGACGTTCGAAAGGAATGCGGCGCCGCCGGCCGCGGGGTCCAGGACCCGATGCTTCCGAATGTCGAATCCGGCCTCCACGCACAGGTCGAGCACCGCTTCGGCGAGATAGGGCGGGGTGAAGTAGGTGGCCTGCTGTCGTCGGATGGTCGACGACAAAAGCAAGGTGTAGAAGGTGCCGATCCAATAGTCCCGCTCTCCGGTGGGGAGCGCCGTGATCGCGGCCGCCAACTCAGCGAGCGGTCGAGAGGTCGGTGTCGCCAGCAGGGAGAGCGTGGCTTGAACGCGTCGATTGGCCGACAGGTTTGCGGGCAGGCTGTTGGCCGCTGTTCTCGCCATTGCGAGGATGGAGCTTTTCGCGACAACGGGCTGGTCGCCGGCATGCCCAGTGATCAGCGGCTTCAACGCGTCGCGGGTTGGTCGAGGTCCAACGCCAAGTGCTTGAGCATACTCAAAATCTAATCGCATCACCAACTTGCAACGGCCGGATCGGCGGCTCATGTTCACGACGCCGCGTCCGGCAGTTCCCTCCGGTACTCCCATGGAACACTGTCGGTTGAAATCGCGTTCGCCGTCAATGCTGGCGCGATCCGTCTAAGGATTTGCGGGCCGAAAGCCTCCTTCGCCGCGATCAGTGTTCAGACTTCGGTCTCGTCGCCTTCCGGCCAGTGCTTCGGCAGATCGAACACGTCGCGGGGCGGCTCGCCCAGCGTCGTCACCAGCTGCTCCTCGACTAGATGCTTCGTGGCGGTGCGCCAAGGCGCGGGAGGCAACGGCCGCTGAGCCCAAGAATTATGAATCAAGGTAAAGGCCCGCTGCGCCAGGTCCCAGGCGGAAAGTCGCGGCACGAACAGAACCGCGCTCACCCGCGTGTTGACCGGTCCACCCGGTCCTCGCCACGCGCCGTCAGTGTTTCGGATATGTCGCGCTTCGTCGCCGCGCACGGCGACTGCCGGCGTTCCGAACAGGGCATCGACGGCACTGCCCAGATCGGCGAACTGATCGAGCGCGGTCACAGCGACCACGAGCGGAAGATCGAGTTCTCCATAGTGGCCCGCCTTGCCCTCGACAGAGGTCTTGATCGCCAGATGAGGATTGACCTGTCCGCCGGCGAACGTGCGCACGGCGACCGCACGACGGCCGACGCCCCGGAAGTTTTTCGGCACGACTTCGATATTGACGGTCAGGCCATGCTCTTCGAGCCGATGCATAGGGGGCGGGCCGTCGGCCGCCAGTCGCGCATTCACCTCATCATAGTCGAGACTTTCGACCCAGCGCTCGATGCGTCGGCGCAGTCGACCGACTGCGATCTGCTGATTGGGCGCGCCGCGCATGTGCAGGCTGAGGAAGAAATCGGGAGATCGGACGTCATCGAGCGCCTGAAGCACGTCACGCAGGCGGCGATCGGCTCCGGGATCGGCGCCGGCTTCACCGGTTGCGACGGTGGCTTCCAGATAAAACCGCTGGCTGTCGGGAGCTTCCACGAGGAAATCCGGCGAACGCCCGTTTAGCAGCGGCGGCTCGACGGCAAGTATTCGGAAGCCGCTTCGGATGAGCAGCTCGTGGACCGCGAGTTCGAGGACGGCGCTGCGATGCCGGTCGTCGTTCGGCGAACGAATGCGCCGGATCAGGGCGTCGCGATAAGTCTCGGGATATCGCAGAAGCATCGCGTCGATCTGCGCGCGCACTCGCGCTGCTTCAGGCCGCGCGGATGCATTCAGATAGTCCGCTCGGCTGATGAGGTGGCCCGAAGGCTCGACATCTCTTCGTTCAATATCGTCAAAGGCGCTCACGGATCGAATCTAGCCGATTCTGGCGAGCGAAACGCCTTTCCACCAACGCCGAATGTCTGGTTACAGGCGGCGAGCCTATGACCGCTGCTGGCGCATTCCGGACAGGCTGGCTCGCATCCCTTTTAGGGGCCGCTACCGCCGCCAACGCCCTGCGGTTGCCGATCTCGATGTTATGAAAAAACTTATGAAGCCTTGGCGGCGTCGCGAGCTTCGCCAGCAAGATCAACAACATGAGAGAAAAAATGGCGCACCCGAAGAGATTCGAACTCCTGACCCCCAGATTCGTAGTCTGGTGCTCTATCCAGCTGAGCTACGGGTGCGCATCCGCCCCTTGCGGGACAGGGGCGGTTCTCTAGCCGCTCGGTTTCGCGGACGCAAGACCCTGATCTCATGTCCGGCCAGGAGAATTGACCGCCGGGGGTTGCCGCCGTCGGACGGGCGGCCGAAATGGATAAGGCGGGGACCTCCCCTTTCCCGCGGCTGTTCCGGATCGCCCGCGCCCATGTCGCTGTTCCCGTCCGTAAATACCCTGCGCGCCCTGATCGTCGCCGGGAGTGCTCTCGTGGCGATCACCGTCGCCGGCTGCGCGCCGCAGGCGCCGGTCGCCGTTCCGCCGGTCGCGCCGGTCAGCGCCGGAGTGCCCCGCGCGGTGGGGCCGTTCGTCTCGGCCGCCAACCCCCATGCGGTCGCCGCGGGCATGGCGGTGCTGGACCGGGGCGGAACGGCCGCGGATGCCGCCGTTGCCGTTCAGGCCGTTCTGGGGCTGGTGGAGCCCCAGTCGTCCGGTCTGGGCGGCGGGGCCTTCATGATGTGGTTCGATGCGGAAACCGGTGCGGTCACTGCCTATGACGGCCGCGAAACGGCCCCGGCCTCGGCCACGCCCGATCTGTTCTGGCAGAACGGCCGTCCCCTGCCCTTCCCCGATGCCGTCATGTCAGGGCGCTCGACCGGTGTGCCCGGGGCGGTGGCCATGCTGGGCGTGGCCCATGCCGACCACGGGCGTCTGGCGTGGAAGGACCTGTTCGGAGATGCCGAGCGTCTGGCACGCGAGGGCTTCATCATCAGTCCCCGGCTGGGTGGCTATATGGCGGCCACGCGCGGACAGGCCCGCACCGACTGGGCCAATGCGTATTTTACCGGGCCGGACGGGCAGCGCCTGACGACCGGCGACCGGCTGGTCAATCCGTCCTATGCCGAAACGGTCCGCATACTGGCCGATCAGGGGCCGCGCGCCCTGTATGAAGGGCCGATCGCCGAGGGCATCGTCGAGACGGTGGCCGCTTCTCCCCGGCCCGGCGGCCTGACCCTGGCTGACATGGCGGCCTATGATCCGAAGGTGCGCGAGCCCCTGTGCCGCCCCTACCGCATCTATGTGATCTGCGTCCCCCCGCCCCCCTCCAGCGGGGTGGCCCTGTTGCAGCTGCTGGCCATGGCCGAGCATGTGCCGGACATCGAGGCCGGACCGGATCAGGCGCCCGCCTGGGTCGCCTTCGCCCGCCTGCAGAGGCTGATGTATGCCGACCGGGATCGCTATGTGGCCGATGCAGACTTCGTGGATGTGCCCGTCGCCGGTCTGCTGGATCCGGCCTATGTGGCCGAACGCGCGGCCCTGGTGCCGACCCTGACCGGCGTCGCCGAGCCCGGCCTGCCCCCCGGAGTTACGGCAACCGGGGCCGATGCGACCACCGAGCCGGCCGGCACCTCGCACGTCTTTATCGTCGATCAGTGGGGCAATGCGGTCAGCATGACGACCACAGTCGAGAGCGTGTTCGGCTCGGGCCGGATGAGCGGCGGCTTCTTCCTGAACAACCAGCTGACCGACTTCTCGTTCGAGGCGATCGATGATCTGGGCCGGCCCGTCGCCAATGCGGTGGCCGCCGGCAAACGGCCCCGGTCGTCCATGGCGCCGGTGATCATCCTCGACCGCGAGGGCCGGCTGGTCGGGGGTCTGGGCTCGCCTGGCGGATCCTCCATCCTCGCCTATAATGCCAAGGCCCTGATCGGCATCCTGGACTGGGGTCTGCCGGTGCAGGATGCCTTCGACCTGCCCAATCTGGTAGCGCGGGGAAGCGGTCTTGGCGCCGATACGGACCGGTTCTCGCCCGCGCTCCAGAGCGCACTGGCCGCGCAGGGGCTGAGACTCCGGCCCAACGCCAGCGAGAATTCCGGCCTGCACGGCGGTGTGTGGCGGTTGGGGTCGGACGGATGGGTCTGGGACGGGGGGGCCGACGACCGGCGCGAGGGCATAGTCGCGGGCCGGGTCCGCTAGGGGATCACCAGTCGGGCTTGATCGACAGCTGGAAGGCGACCATGCCTTCGGACACATCGGCCTCGATGCCGTCGCTCATGTCGCGCATGCCGCCCGGCTCGATCTCGCGATAGACCAGCCCGACCGAACTGTGGAGATCCCCGCGGCGGTAGGCGACGCCTACCGAGGCGTCGCCGAGGAAGGCGCCCGAGTCGTGACTGTAGCCCGAGCGGGCATAGTTGCCGTCGCGCGTCCGGGCGAAATTATAGCCGACGGCCCGGCCCGAGCCGGCCGCGAACAGATACCAGCGCGCGCGATCCCCGAAGACCTCCTGGCCCTCGGGCACCATCCGCTCGACGTCCGAGCCGATCGACAGGGTGGCGCCTGCCTCGGCCATAGGGCCCAGGGGCGTCATGCCGACCCCGGCATGGGGGGTCAGCGTCACTTCCAGTCCGGAGGCGGTATAGCCCAGCGTCGAGGGCCAGCCCCGGCGGTAGCTGACGCCATAGCGCTCATCGTCAACCATCACGGCATCGCCGGCGCCCGGAGGCAGCGGCCCGCCGTCGGCCCGGCGCAGGGTGCCCGCGCTGTCGACGCGCAGGCTCTCGGTATAGCTGTCGGTCTCACGCCAGACCTCGCGCGAGGTGGCGACCCAGGGCGAGCCGCGCTCGATCTCGAGCGGGCGCACGTCGATGGCGCGCGCCTCCGGCACATAGGCGCCGGCGGTCACGGTCTGGACCCGGGCAGTGTAGGCGGTATCGGAGTTGAGGCGGGTGGTGATTTCGCGGTCACGGCGCTGGGATTCCCAGCTGTCTTCCCACGCATCGGAAACGTTGAGCGACGCCGTCGTCGAGGGGGCCGCCTGAGCCAGGGCGGTTCCTCCGAATCCGGTGGCCAGGACAATGCCGGCCAGTATGGACGTCGATCGCTTCACAGGCCCCTCACCGTGCCCCTCCGCAATAGTGCAGGGGAGCATGCTACATCTGGCCGCGCCCGACAAATGATCTTTCGGCGACGGCCTTCTGTCAGCCTAACGGGAAAGAACGCCCTCGCGTTCCCGCCCTAAGGGCCGGTGGCCCCTACTGACAGGCCAGACACTCGTCGTAATCAGTACGCGCCACGGAGAACAGGTCGGGCTGGTTCGGATCCACCTCCTGCTCGGCCTTGTCCTCGGAGCCCGCGAACGCCGCCCGCTGAACCGACTTGGAGCGCAGGTAGTAGAGCGACTTCAGGCCCCGCTCCCACGCCGACCAGTGCAGCATGTGCAGGTCCCACTTCTCGACGTCGCCCGGGATGAACAGGTTGACCGACTGGGCCTGGCAGATTTCCGGTGTGCGGTCGGCGGCCAGTTCAACCACCCAGCGTTGGTCCAGCTCGAAGGCGGTCTTGAAGATGGCCTTCTCGTCCTCGGTCAACTCTTCGAGATGCTGGACCGAGCCCTCGTTCTCGAGGATCGAATTCCAGACGCCGTCCGTGTTGAGACCCTTCGCCTCCAGAACCTCTTCCAGATAGGGGTTCTTGACCGCGAACGAGCCCGACAGGGTCTTGTGGGTATAGATGTTGGCCGGGATCGGCTCGATGCCCGCCGAGGTGCCGCCGCAGATGATCGAGATCGAGGCCGTCGGGGCGATGGCCAGCTTGTGGCTGAAGCGCTCCATGATGCCGCGCTCCTCGGCATCGGGGCAGGCGCCCTTTTCCTCGGCCAGCAGGCGGCTGGCCTTGTCGGCCTCGCGACGCAGGTGCTTGAACAGCCGCATGTTCCACGACTTGGCCATGGCCGATTCAAAGGCCACGCCCTGAGCCTGCAGGAAGGAGTGGAAGCCCATCAGGCCGAGGCCCACCGACCGCTCGCGCTTGGCCGAATAGACGGCAGCCGACATTTCCGGCGGTGCGCGGCGGATGAAGTCTTCCAGCACATTGTCGAGGAAGCGCATGACGTCCTCGATGAAGCGCGGCTCGTCCTTCCACTCCAGGAAGGTCTCGGCATTGACTGACGACAGGCAGCAGACCGCCGTCCGGTCGACGCCCAGATGGTCGCGGCCGGTGTGCAGCATGATTTCCGAACACAGGTTCGACTGTTTGACCGACAGGCCCAGCTCCTGCTGGTGACGCGGCATCTGGCGGTTCACCGTGTCCGAGAAGATCAGATAGGGCTCGCCCGTCTGGAGACGGATTTCCAGGATCTTCTGCCACAGGGCCCGGGCGTCGACGGTCTTCATGACCGCCTGGTCCTTGGGCGAGACCAGGTCGAAGGTCTTGCCGTCGCGCACCGCCTCCATGAAGGCGTCGGTGACGTTAATGCCGTGGTGCAGGTTCAGGGACTTGCGGTTGAAGTCGCCCGACGGCTTGCGGATCTCGAGGAACTCCTCGATCTCGGGGTGGTGCACGTCCAGATAGACGGCGGCCGAACCCCGGCGCAGCGAGCCCTGCGAGATCGCCAGCGTCAGGCTGTCCATCACGCGGATGAAGGGGATGATGCCCGAGGTCTGGCCCGCGCCCTTGACCTTCTCGCCGATCGACCGGACGCCGCCCCAGTAGGTGCCGATGCCGCCACCGTTCGAGGCCAGGGCCACGTTCTCGTTCCACACCGACTGGATGCCGTCCAGGCTGTCGCCCACCGCATTCAGGAAGCAGGAGATCGGCAGGCCGCGATTGGCACCACCATTCGACAGCACCGGCGTCGCCGGCATGAACCACAGCTGGCTCATATAGTCGTAGATGCGCTGGGCGTGTTCGGCATCGTCGGCGAAGGCATTGGCGACCCGCGCGAACATGTCCTGATAGCTCTCGCCGGCCAGCAGATAGCGATCCTCCAGCGTCTTCTTGCCGAAGTCGGTCAGCAGGGCGTCGCGCGAGCGATCCAGAACGATGGACGGCACCACTTTCAGATGCGGCCGATCGGGCGTCTGGCCCGCTTCAACCGTCTGGATTTCCATCGCTTTCAAAGCTTCTCCGCCGGCCATGATGTCTGTCTATCCCCGAATGCCAATGCAACAGCGCCCCCTGCGGTGACACACGATGTAGTGTGCGAAGCAGGTCCTGACGCCACATATGGGGCACATATAGCTAACGACCCGTCAACGGGCTTGACGATCACATTCTTCACGAATCGGGGGGCAAGCGCTCGGGGGCTGTGGAAAGGCCCGTGACAGCCGGGTGACGGCCGCTCTGGATTCACGAAATCGTGATCGCCCGAAAGCGCTGCCGGAACAGCGACCAACCTTGGCCGTTTGGCGACGATGACCCTGTCCGATCTGCGCCGCCGGCTGGCGGATCACCTGCCCCCGCTGGCCGTCCGCGTTCTCCATCTGGCCCGCACCGAAGCCGCGGCGCTGGGCGCCTTCCTGATCATCGCCCTGGGCAGCCTGATGTTCCTCGAACTGGCCGAGGACCTGTCTGAGGAAGGCGACCATGCACTGGACCTCTGGGTCCTGTCTGCCCTGCGCGCGCCCGGCAACCCCGGCGACCCGATCGGCCCCTGGTGGGTGCAGGAGGGCGCGGTCGACCTGACCTCCCTCGGCGGCATCTCGGTCCTGTCGCTCTTCACCCTTCTGGCGGTCAGCTATCTGCTGCTGCAGCGGCATCGCGGCGCGGCGCTCAGGCTGGTGGTCGGCCTGATCGGCGCCGTGGTGCTCAGCGAAGGCCTGAAGGCGGTGTTCGAGCGCGAGCGCCCGCCGGCGACCTATCAGGTGGTCGAGACCCTGAACGCCAGCTTCCCCTCGGGGCACGCCCTGCTGTCGACTGTCTTCTATCTCAGCCTCGGTACTCTTGTGGCCCAGGGCCTGAAACGGCGCCGGGAGAAGGCCTGGGTGCTGGGCTCGGCGGTCAGCTTGGCGCTGATCGTCGGGATTACCCGGGTCTATCTGGGCGCCCACTGGCTGTCGGATGTGCTGGCCGGCTGGTGCGTCGGCGGGGCCTGGGCCATGAGCCTGTGGCTGGCGGCATGGGCGCTGGAGCGGCACGGCCGCCGTCGTGCGGCGCGGCTTGCAGACTCGGAAGCGGGCGCGTAAAGGGGCCGCCTCGTCATCGGGGAGTAGTCGCCCACACCGCAGTGGGGCGCGCGTCAACACACTTTCCCTCGCCCGGAGGGAATGGCGCGCGCGGGGCTTCGGAGGACCTTCGGGTCGCGGAGCTGTTTGACAAGACCGCTGGCATCGCGGGGCGCACCATGCGGGGGCGTCCGCGATGGCCGCCGGTCTGCCCGTCGCCCCCGCATGAGTGATGACCGATGCATTTCCTGAGTGGAGCGCCCTTCTGGGAGGCGCTGGGCGTATCAACGGGCCTCGTGGCCCTGGCCGAAATTGGCGACAAGACCATGTTGCTGGCCGTCCTGCTGGCGGCCGCATGGCGACGCCCCGTCCCCATCCTGTGCGGAATCCTCGTCGCCACCATCGCCAACCACGCCGTGGCGGCGATCGCCGGGTCCGTCCTGGCCAGCTTTGCCGAGGGGCCATGGGTCAAATGGGTCATCGGCCTGACCTTCCTCGCCTTCGGTGCCTGGACCTTGATCCCGGACACACTCGAGGAACGGCCGGCCCCGAAGGAGACCACCTGGCGCGGCATCTTCCTGACCACCACCGCCGCCTTTTTCGTTCTGGAGATGGGCGACAAGACCCAGATCGCGACCGCCGCCCTGGCCGTCCGGTTCGAGGCCCTGATCCCCGTGGTGATCGGCTCGACGCTCGGCATGATGCTGGCCAACACCCCCGCCGTCTTCCTTGGGGAGAAGGCGGCCGAACGGCTTCCCATGACCTGGATCCGGATTGCTGCGGCGCTCGGCTTTGCCCTCACGGGTCTGGCAGTCCTGATCTTCGACTAGGAAAAACCCCGCCGGTGGCTGCCCGGCGGGGTCAGTTTTGACAGCTGCAAGCCTAGTCAGGCCGCTGCGGGTAGATGCCTTCCATGGCGATGCACCAGTTGGTCGCCAGAATCGGGCTCTGGGTGGAAACAGACTGGTTTCCGCCCGTCGGCTGAACCATCAGCGGATGCATGATCATCCCCAGCGGCGCCGTGGACGGAGCGTACACAGGCACAGTGAAGGTGCCCAGCATCGAGCCGTTCGGTTCACTGGTCGCGGGCGCTGACGCATCTGCCCGCATCTGGTGCGTATGGCTGGGCAGGTTCACCGAGATCAGGGTCGTCTGGCTGTGACCCGTCATGGCGCCGATCGGCAGTTGACCGTTCTGGCTAACCGGGGCCCGCTCTCTCAGGTCCGGCAGGGCGAAGGTCACCGTACCGTTTCCTCCGTAGGTCGTCCCGAGCAGGGAATACAGGGCTTCATTTCCGGCGATGGCCAGAAGCTGCCCATTGGCCCGCATCCATCCTTCGGGGCACCAGTAGGTGCCGAACTGCTGGAGCTGTCCCAAGATGGGCTCCTGGGCCTTTGCCGGGCCGGTCAGGGCCGACAGCCCGGCCACGGCACCGATCATGGCCGCGACCGTCGTCTTGAGCATGATGTTCATGCCAACCTCCTGTTCAGGGCCGCGAGGGGAAAATGCCGACGGTGGCAATGCACCAATTCATCGCCAGGATCGGGCTCTGGACGTTGATCGGCTGGCTGCCGCCCGTATGCGACAGGATCTGCGCATTCATCGGCACACTCGGGGTCGTTCCCGAACTCGAATAGATCGGCTGAGCGGGCGGAAAGGTGGCGAGACTGCCGCCTGACGGGTTGCCGGTAGAGGGGCCCTGGGAAGAGGCCACGATCAGGTGATTGTGGGCCGGCATCTGGTTGACCGTCAGGGTGACCGTAGAACTGCCTGTCGCCAGGCCGATCGGCATGTTGGTGCTGTAGCTGACTGGCGCACGGCCCTGTAGATCCGGAAGGGCGAAGTTTGTCTGTCCATTGCCGCCATAGGTCGTGCCGAGCAGTGAGAACAGTGCTGCGTTCTGCGAGATGGGAAGCAGGGCGCCATTGGCCTTGGCCCAGCCGCGCGGACACCAGTCGGTGCCGAACAGCGTCAACTGCCCGAGGATGGGTTCGGCCTGAGCCAGCGCCGGCGCACTTGCCACAGCGTTCAGACCCATGGCCACGGTGGCGCCAAGCGCCAGCAACTTCAGTTTTTTCATAAATTTAGCCTCCCTGTGCGGACATGATGTCCATGGCGCAGGGAGAGCGGCGCAATACCGGTCGCACGTTTCCCCCCACAGGCGAACTATAACGTTGGTTGGCGATATTTCTAGCCACGATAGGCGAAGGCGCCGACGCCTCGCCCAAAAGGCGAAGATCGGGATGAGCATTCCATCCCCAGCCGGGGGCCCTGTTAACCACAAGATTTGGGGTCTGCGGCGATCACAATCACAATATCCGCCCCTGAACCCTCTTGGCAGGGCGCGTGAGGCCGCGCATTCTGCGGCCTCATCCTTCCGCCTGCCTCCAGTGCACGAGACGCGCATGAACGCCCACAGCCCGATCACGCCCGCCCGCTCCGCCGACGACCTGCCCGGCCTGCTGACACCCTCGGCCGCCTACAAGCCGTTCCGCTACCCGTGGGCCTTCGACATGTGGAAGAAGCAGCAGCAGGTCCACTGGATGCCCGAAGAGGTGCCGCTGGGCGAGGACTGCAAGGACTGGGCGGCCAATCTGAACAGCGCCGAGCGCAACCTGCTGACCCAGATCTTCCGCTTCTTCACCCAGGCGGACATCGAGGTGCAGGACAATTACATGGAGAAATACGGTCGGGTGTTCAAACCGACCGAGGTCAAGATGATGCTGGCCAGCTTCGCCAATATGGAGACCATCCATATTGCGGCCTACGCCCTGCTGCTCGAGACCATCGGCATGCCCGAGAGCGAGTTCGGCGCCTTCATGGAGTATGAGGCCATGCGGGACAAGCACGACTATATGGGCCAGTTCGGGGTCGAGACCGATGCCGACGTTGCCCGGACGCTCGCCATGTTCGGCGGCTTCTCGGAAGGGCTTCAGCTGTTCGCCAGCTTCGCCATGCTGATGAACTTCCCCCGTCAGAACAAGATGAAGGGCATGGGCCAGATCGTCAGCTGGTCGGTGCGCGACGAGAGCCTCCACTGCGAAGGCATCATCAAGCTGTACCACGCCTTCAACAAGGAAACCGGCGCAGTGACCAAGGCTGTGGCCGACGACATCGTGCAGTGCTGCGAGACGGTCGTGAACATGGAAGACAAGTTCATCGACCTGGCCTTCGAAATGGGCCCGGTGAACGGCATGACGCCCGAGGACATCAAGGCCTACATCCGCTTCATCGCTGACTGGCGCCTGCGCCAGCTGCAGCTGCCCGAACTGTACGGCGGCCAGCGTGAAAACCCCCTGCCGTGGCTGCAGTCCCTGCTGTCGGGTGTCGAGCACGCCAACTTCTTCGAGGCCCGCGCCACCGAATATTCCAAGGCCGCGACCCGCGGGTCCTGGCACGGGGCCGACGGCGTCTGGGACAGCTTCGACCTGATGGTCAAGCGCCGCAAGGAAACGGTCGAGGACTAGCTTCCCGGCCGTGTCGCCGCGCAGGAATAGGCCGCGCAATATTCGGTGCGGATCCGCTCGGCGATACGGGCATTGGCCGCGAACAGCTCGGGGCTGACCGTCTCCATCTCATAGGTGGACGCCCCGCCAAATCCGCCCCGGCGGAAGGCGCGCCTTTCCTCGGGGGTCATGGCCTGGACCAGGGCGCGGGCCATAGCGTCATTGCGCGCATCCCCTTCTGCAGTGAAGGCCCGATCCAGCATGTCCGCCACAGGTTGATAGCGGTCGATAGCCACGCTCCGGTGGGCATTCCCCCGCTCACCGTAGCGATCCACCATCGCCAACTGGGCCGCCACGATCCGGCGGGCCGAGCGCAATTCGTCGTCCGTTACCGGATCGCCGGTCCAGGCGGGCGGCGCGGACGGCGGGGCGAAATGGATGACGAAGTCGATCTCGCCCGGCGCGATCTTGCCGTCGATCGTCTGCGGCTCGACCAGATATTCGGCCAGAAGGAAGGGAATCGCCTTGTCGAAATTCAGGCCCTCGGGCGCGACGCCGCGCTTGCGACAGCGTTCCAGCGTGCCCGCCGTCGTGTAGCCACAGCGCATCCAGACCTTGCCCTCGATCCCGGCGATCCGGGCAAAGGTCGGATAGGCGGCCCGCATCTTTTCGGCATCCGGAATCTGGACCATTTTCGCCGGCGTGATGTCCGGGCCCATCTTGCACCCCGTCAGGGCCAGCACCCCTGCAAGCACCACAAGGCGCAGTCCGATCTTACGCATGTCCCGATCTCCCCCTCGCGATCCCCCGATCGCACGACGCATCTAGAGGGGAATTTCGCTCGGCTTGCAACGGCTTGCCCGCGAGGTCAGCGACGTCCCCGCGTGCGCAGCAGGGCATTGGCCGCTGCCTCGGCCGACCCCGGTCCCGTCAGCACCACCGCCGCATAGGCCTGATCCACCGGCGACCAGACCATGGCGGCCTTGACCCCGCTCGCGCCCCCGGAATGGCCGACCCAGGTCAGCGGTCGGCCGGGCTCGGGCACCTCATAGAGCATCAGGCCGCGTCCGTAGGCCATCGGCTGATCGAACATGGGCCAGGGCTGGTCGAGCATGCTCCGGACCCGCTCCGTCGGCAGCAGCTGTCCGGTCAGGACTGCCTGCAACAGGCTGACGGCCCCCTCGGGGGTCGCCAGCATGGGCCCGGCGGCCCCCACCCAGGCCGGGTGGACCTCCACCTCGCCCCGGGCGTCGTCCGGGGGTGGCAGGGTCTGCATGTCGGACAGGGCATCGTCCGGCGTCACGAACCGCACGCCGGACAGGCCGGCCCGGTCAACGATCCGACGCGTCAGGATCTGGTCCAGCGGCTGCCCCTCGACCGCCTCCAGTACCGCGCCCAGCAGCCAGTAGTTGGTGTTGGAATAGCGCCACCCCTGACCGGGACAGAACAGGCTGCCCTCGTCGCGCGCCACCGCGACCAGTTCGTCAAGCGTCCGGAAACGGGGATCGGCCCGGACCGACGCCGCCTCATTGGAACTGTAGAGGCCCGAGGTGTGGTCCAGCAGCATGCCGACGGTGATGCGCTCGCCCAGCGGCACCCCCTCGACCCAGCGCGACACCGGGTCGTCGAGCGACATCTGCCCCTCCTCGACCAGCTGCAGCACCGCGACGGCGACCGCCAGCTTGCCGGCGCTGGCCCACCAGAACAGGGGGGCGTCCTCCGCCCCGGTCCGACCCGACCACAGGCCGTCGGCGTCCAGAACGGCGGCCCCCATCGACTGCGCCCCCATGGCGCCCGCGGCGCGCATCAGCACATCATCGAGGGCTTCATCTTCCCGCCCGGTCGCCTCGAAGATCGAGGCAGGCCAGACCTCGGGGGCGGGCGCGGAGCGAGGGGGTGGGCTGAGACGCGTGACGGTGCCCTCACACCGCGGGAGCCGGGGCGCCGCGTCGGTCGCGGTCTGGGCCAGCCCCACCGTGGGCCACAGGGCGACCAGGCCAATGATCAGTCCAGCTCTCGTCCCGGCCATGCGCTCAACACGTGTAGAGGGCGCAATAACGATCGCGCACATACTGTCGGTATTCGATCTCGATGCGGATGACCTGGTCGCCCGCGGCATCCATGAGACGGGCGTCAGGCGGCCGTCCGGGTAACGGTCGCCCTTCGACCATGGCCTGTTGCTGCTCGGGAGTCATGACGCGTGCCAGGCCCAGGGCGAGTGCCTCCTCGGCCTGGGGGTCGAACTGCCGCCTGCCTTCTTCCTGAATCCTTACGACCACCTCTCGACGATCTTCATCCAGGCCATCGACGACGACTTCCAGCGGCATCTGGCTCAACATCCTGCGGGCGACCGGTCGCAGCGCCTCGACCTGCTCGGGGGATGGCTCGGGCCCCGTCCAGCCAACGACGTCGTCCGGTTCGGGCCGGAAGACGAGGCGGAAGTTAATTCGGCTGGCAACCCCGACGCCATCGACCTGCAGCGGAGACGTCCGGATCAATGGCGTCAGCCTGAGCGCGGCAGGGCCAAACCCAAGCCCGTCCGGCGCTGCAGAGATCACCACGCACTCATCCAGCCGGGTATCGACCCGGGCGATACATCTCAGCTGCACCTGCCCCCCGATTTGATGGGCATTCGCGAACTCGGGGTAGACTTCGCTCATCTCCTCTTCTGTGGGCAGTCGGGTATAGGCGGCCGGGACGATCTCACTTGGCCGTCGGGCCACGAGCGGGGGCGGAGACCCGACCACATCCGGCGATCGAGTTGCGCTCGCATTCCGGCCCGGGTCCTGAGTTTGTGCCCGGACGGCGCTCACCGGCATGGCCAGTGCCAGGGCCATCCCCATGGCAAGCAAAACGCGCATCATCGCATTCCCCCTAAATCCCCGCATACCATTCATAGCCGCGGTCTTCCCAATAGCCGCCCTTGCCCCGGCCGATGTGGGCGAAGCTTTCGACGGCCTCGATCCGCTTGATGTACTTGGCCATCTTGTAGCCCAGCTGGCGCTCCAGCCGCAGCCGGATCGGCGCGCCATGCTTGATGGGCAGAATCTCGTCGTTCATCTCGTAGGCGAGGATCGACTGCTCGTGATAGGCCTCGGGAATGTCGATGCTTTCGTAATAGCGGTCGCCCTCCTCGGTCTGATCGAGGGCGTCGAAACAATGGAACACCACATATTTCGCCTCGGGCTTTAGCCGCGCGCGGTCTAGCACGGCCGACAGGCGCGCGCCCTTCCACTTGCCGATCGAGGTCCAGCCCTCGACGCAGTCGTGCTTGGTGATCTGGGTCCGCGAGGGCATGCGCCGGAGGTCCGTCAGCGACAGGGCCAGCGGGGTCTCCACCAGCCCGTCCACGATCAGGCGATAGTCGCGGAATCCATTGGCCTTGAGCGCCACATACTCAGCATCGGCCGGATCGACCGAGCCATTGGCACGGAAGTCCTTCGAGATGTCCTTTTCCTGATACTCGGGCGCCAGGGCATCGCGGGCCAGGGCACGCTGGGTGCGTTTTGACACCTGCTCGGCCTTCTTGACCGTGCACTGGGCCTCGGCATTCCGCACCAGACGGTCACAGCCGGACAGGGCCAGCGCCCCGCCGGCCAGCAACAGGTGACGACGGTCAGGACGGATCGCGGTCATCGGACGTCTCCTCTTCGGTCTCGGGTTCGGGATCGGTGCGGATCACATACCAGCCGGTGATCATGGCCCTGAGATTGTTCACCGGCCCGCTCAGGAACACCAGCAGCACATGCACGACGGCAAAGGTCGTGATGCCCATGGCCGCGATGAAGTGCAGGGTCCGCGCCGACTGTCGCCCGCCCAGGATCGGCAGCAGCTCGGGGATGGCGGCATTCATCGTCGGCGACATGGCCAGCCCCGTGACCAGCATCATCGGCAGCAGGATCAGCAGCACGATCAGATAGGTCAGCTTCTGGATGACATTGTAGGTCCGGGCCGCCTCGCCCTCCGGAAACTTCAGCCGCGCATGCTCCACGACACTGTCGGGCAGATGCGCCAGCTCGGCCCGGCTGGGCTCCAGCATCCGCGCCAGCCGCCCGGAGAAGAGAATGTACAACAGGTAGATCATGCCGTTGGCAACGAAGATCCAGGCAAAAAAGAAGTGCCAGTTCCGCCCGGTCGCCAGATCGCGATAGCCGGGCAGGGTCAGCCAGCCGGGGATGGAGCCAAAGCTCAGCCAGGGATCGTCAAAGGTCGAGGCCAGGCCCCAGTACAGATGCGGATGCGCCCGCAGGATCTGCAGCCCCGTCATCAACAGGAAGACCAGACAGATGACGTTCACCCAGTGGGTCACGCGCACCGGCAAGGGGTGACGCCAGATTTCAAGGCGACCGAGCGCCAGCGGCCTGTCAGGGCGAGTCATGAGCCGACTATCCCCGACTTTGCCGTATTGCGAAACCACGGTTGCGTGACGCGCGCCACAATCCCGGACTAGGCTGTCGAAAACCCGGGAGGACGCCATGGCCGACGAGATCGTTTTCTATACCAACCCCATGTCGCGGGCCCGCATCGTGCGCTGGATGCTGGAGGAGGTCGGCCGCCCCTACCGTGCCGAGGTGCTGGACTACGGCACCACCATGAAGGCACCCGGGTATCTGGCGATCAATCCCATGGGCAAGGTCCCGGCCATCGTCTGCGACGGCGAGGTGGTCACCGAATGTGCCGCCATCTGCACCTTCCTCGCCGACCGCTTCCCCGAGGCCGGCCTGGCGCCGGGCCCGCAGGAGGCCGGACGCGGCACATATCTGCGGTGGATGTTCTTTGCCGCCGGCCCGCTCGAGGCCGCCGTGACCGCCAATTCGCTCGGCCTGCTGCCGCCCGAGGACAAGGCCCGCATGGTAGGCTACGGCAGCTATGACGCCATGGTCGATGCGCTGGAAACCGCCGTCTCGGGTCCCGGCCCGTGGATCCTCGGCGACCGGTTCAGCGCCGCCGACGTCTATGTCGGGGCCCAGATCAACTGGGGCCTGATGTTCAAGTCCCTGCCCGAGCGCGCCGCCTTCATTCCCTACGCCGAACGCCTCCGCGCCCGCCCCGCCTACATCCGCGCCAGCGAGATCGACGACGCCCTGATTCCGAAGGGGTGAGGTCAGGGATCGCCTAAGGTCTTAGTCTAAGAGAATCCCGATCAATGCCATCGGGTCGCCTAGTTCATCCATGGCACCATTGGATAAGCCGCTCTGAAGCCATCTGCCATCTCTTCGGGAACCATCAATACGGTGTTGAAAATTCGGCAAGACTGAAAGTTACACCTAGAGAAAAACACCTTGTTGGGCACTGATGTAGCCCTCGTGCCGTCAAACGAAACGGCCTCGACGTTGCCGAAAAGTACAATGTCGACAGTACTGCCAGACAAAATCATCGGGGCAGGACCTATGAGATCGCATCCTATAAATGTCTTCTGGTAGACGGTTGCTCCGGCTGGCGTGAGTAGGTCATCCAAGCGGATGGTTTGGTTGGTGTAAACTGCATCAAGCGGGTTGATAGGAGAGCCTTGGCGCGTTCGCTCCAATAGCTGTGCTGTAGCTCGACGGTGGATATCCCACGCCCCGATCGCGCTCCCCAGCTTCAAAAGCAGATAAAGTCCGATTGCGGTACCCAAACCGAGACATGCCCATTCAAAGGGCGTCCAACCGGCGAATATCGCTGCGAATGAACTAGTTAAGGCGGCGCCACCCGTGGCGAGCAAAACGTACAAGGCGGCAACTTTGTCGTAGGTCCACTGTCCCACGGACACCCACGAGTCAAACTTCCCGATTCGATTCTCGTCCCGAGCCATACCGTAGATATACCACTCGGCGATCTCCTCGGGGACCGTATATCAAAGATGCACGACAGTCCCCGTTCCCGTTCCGTTTCGGCGCGGGCACGGGTAAGGGAGGGGCGTGTCTCCCGTTGCTGTTCCTGAATCATCGCTGGTCCTCGACCTGCCGCCTGCGCTGGCGACGCCGCCGGGTGCAGGGGCGGTGGCGGATGCCGAGGGCGCGCGGGCCATCGGGCGGGGGGCGGCCGAGGGGCTGTTCTGTGGCCCCGCGCCGGTGCTGGTCGCCCATGCGGGGCTGACGGCGCGGCGGCTGGGGCTGGAGGCGCCGCCCCGGGCCGCGCACCTGCTGGATGTGCTGGAGCTGTTCGTTTTCGTCAGGCCCGCGCGCTTTTGTGCGCCGACGCCGACCGGCCTCGCCATCGCCCTCGGCCTCGAGGAGCCCATCGGCGCGGTGGCCCAGGCCACGGCCCTGCGCACGGTTGCCGGGCGCCTGCTGGGCGAGCTGTCGGCGGCGGACTATCCGGACCTTGAGGCCGCCCTGACCCTCAATGGCACCCTTTCCCGCGCGGGCTGGAGCTGGGGCGAGCGCGTCGATCAGGCCCTGCGTGCCGGGCTGGTGGCGGCAGGGCGCAACCCGCGCGACCGGCGTGAGCCGGGCACCGGCCTCGATGTCTGGAACCGCCTGTCGGAATGGGAGGAGGTCGCACCGCGCGGCGAGGCGGGCTCGCACCCGGTCGACAGCGAAAGCGCCCGCATCCGGCTGGACCATATGCTCAAGGGGCTGGGTCTGGACGAGGCGCGCCCCACCCAGTCCGACTATGCCGCCGAGGCGGCCTTTGCCTTTTCCCCGCGCGACCAGAAGGACCAGCCGCGCGCCCTGCTGGCCGAGGCGGGCACAGGGACCGGCAAGACCCTGGGCTATCTGGCGCCCGCCGGTCTGTGGGCCGAGCGCAATCACGGCACCGTCTGGGTCTCGACCTATACCCGCGCCCTGCAGCGCCAGATCGCCCGCGAGGGTCTGGCCCTGCCCGACCATCCCGGCCAGACCCGGCGGCGGGTGGTGGTCCGGAAGGGGCGCGAAAACTACCTCTGTCTGCTGAACCTGCAGGAGATGGTGCAGCAGGCCCAGCTGGGCGCGGGCGATGTGATCGGTCTGGGACTGGTCGCGCGCTGGGCCGGGGCCTGTGCCGACGGCGACATGACGGGCGGCGACTTTCCGGCCTGGCTGCCCGGCCTCTATGCCGCCCCTGCCGCGCACCAGCCCTGGCCCGCCAATCTGGTCGACCGGCGCGGCGAATGCATCCACGCCGCCTGTGCCCACTATCGCCGCTGCTTCGTCGAAAAGACGGTGCGGGCCGCCCGCCACGCGGATGTGGTGATCGCCAACCACGCGCTGGTCATGGTGCAGGCCGCCTTCGACGGCGCGCGCGCCGCCCGTCCTGCCGCCGCCGGCGACACCGAGACCGCTGCCCTCAAGCGGATCGTGTTCGACGAGGGCCACCATCTGTTCGAGGCCGCTGACAGCGCCTTTTCCGCCAGCCTGTCTGGACAGGAGGCGGCCGAGCTGCGCCGCTGGATCCGGGGTCCGGAAACCCGCGCGCGCCGGGGGCGGGGGCTGGAACAGCGGCTGGGCGATCTGATCGGCGACGACGGCCCGGCCCGCAAGGCGCTGGGCGACGTACTGGCCGCCGCCAGCCGTCTGCCGGGCGAAGGCGTCCAGACGCGCATCCTGAGGGGCGCGGACGCGGGCGGCCCCAGCGGTCCGGTCGAACAATTCCTCGCCATCGCGCTGGAGCAGCTGCGCGCCCGGGCCGATCCCCGGGGCGGCGCCGAGGAGCAAGGCATGGAATGCGCCGCCCGCCCGGCCATTCCCGAACTCGCCGCCGCAGCCGCAAAGGCCGCCGAGGCCCTGGCCGCGGTCGAGGCGCCGCTGCTGGCCCTGTCGCGCCATCTCGAGGATGTGCTGGACGAGGAGGCCGAGACCCTGGACGGCGGCGCCCGGGCGCGGATCGAGGGGGCGCTCCGCGGTCTGGACCGGCGCGCGCGCATGACCCTGCCCTCGTGGCGGGCCATGCTGACCGACCTGGCCTCGGGCGATACGGCGGGCGATCCGGAGTTCGTCGACTGGTTGGCGGCCGAGAGCGCCTTTGGCCGGCTGTCCGATGTCTCCCTGCGCCGTCACTGGGTCGACCCGACCCAGCCGCTGGAGGCCACCGTGATCCGCCCGTCGCACGGGGTGCTGGTGACCTCGGCCACCCTGACCGATCCGGACTTTGGCGAGGACCCTTTCCATCTGGCGCGGCTGCGCTCGGCCACGGGGCGGCTGGACATGCCGGCCCGCACGCTCAAGGTCGAGAGCCCCTTCGACTATGCCGCCCAGTCCAAGGTGATTGTGGTCACCGATGTGCCGCGCGACGATCCACGCCGCACGGCCGCCGCCATGCGCGCCCTGTTCCTCGCCTCGGGCGGCGGGGCCCTGGGCCTGTTCACCGCCATCCGCCGGCTGAAGGCCGTCTATGGACTGCTGGGACCGGAACTGGGCCGTGCGGGCCTGCCTCTCTATGCCCAGCACATCGATCCGCTGGACGTGGGCGCCCTCGTCGATGTGTTCCGCACCGAGCGGGACAGTTGCCTGCTCGGCACCGACGCCATCCGCGACGGGGTGGATGTGCCCGGTCGATCTCTGCGCCTGCTGGTGTTCGACCGGGTGCCCTGGCCCCGGCCCGACCTGCTGCACCGGGCCCGGCGGGAACGGTTCGCAAAGGTCGACGGTTCTGGCGGGGGACGCATCTATGACGATGCCCTGGCGCGGGGGCGCATGGCCCAGGCGTTCGGACGACTGATCCGGCGGGCCGATGACAAGGGAGTGTTCGTCATGCTCGACGCCGCCTGCCCCACCCGCCTTTTCGGCGGACTGCCCCCCGGTGTAGAGGTTGAGCGCATGGAACTGGCCGAAGCGGTCGCCACCCTTTCGCGGTTCCTCGGACCAGACGAACACGGAACGCCCGCATGACCGCCGACACCCCTGCCCGGTCGCACAGCCGACTGGGTCTCTATCTGCCGCTGCTCATCGCGCTGGGCCTGCTGGTCGCCTGGACCGGCTGGTGGTTCGTGCTGACCCAGCGCATCGAGCGTGAGGTACTGGCCCGCGCCGAGATGTTGCGTGAATCCGGCTGGGACGTGCGTCACGGCAAGATCGGCATCAGCGGCTGGCCCTTCCGCGCCCGACTGGACATCCGGGACGTCACAGTGGTCGCCCCCTCGGGCCATGGCGCCCGCGCGCCCGAGCTGATCGCCGAGGCCAATGCCTATGCCCCGCTCCACTGGGTGGTGATTGCGACCGACGGCCTGACCGTGCTGCGCGGCGACAAGGGCCGCGTCTTCGTTCGCGCCGACGCCATCCGCATGAGCGCGCGCGACATCTCCGAGACATGGCCGCAGATGGCGGTCGAACTGATCAAGCCGACCTTCCTGGCCGAAAAGGGTGCCGAGCCCTTCCCCATTTCCGCCGCCGAACGCCTGTCGCTGGAAGCCCGCCCTGCCAGCCGCAGACCTGCAGATGCCGCAGCGCCTCAGCCCGCCGCCGACGACCTCGACGTGCTGTTCGAAATGGTCGACGGGCGCGGTCGCCGGGACGGTCCCGTCGACCGCCTGACCGGTCAGGGCCGACTGAGCGTGCGCACCGAGGTCACCCTGGAACGCGCCGGTGCCCTGACCGGCATGGACCGGGGCGGGGTGTTCGACGCCTGGACCGAGGCGGGCGGGCGCTTCTCCAATGTGCGGGTCGAGATGCAGTCGGGCGACAGCCGCGCCCTGCTGACCGGCGGCCCCCTGTCTGCGGACGAGAACGGACGCCTGACCGGCAGCCTGAGCGTCCGGGCCGAGCGCGCGGCGCCCGCACTTGCCGGTCTCGCGACCACCGAAGACAGTATGGTCGACCGGGCCCAGGCCACCGCCGCAGCCGGAGCCGCCGCCGTGGCCGAGCGCGCGCCGGTCTCGCTGGTGCTGGAATTCCGCGACGGCCGCACCTGGCTGGGCCCCTTCACCCTGGCGCCCGCGCCGCGCCTGTTCTGATGGAGCCGGCCTCCCTCACCCGTCTGATCGAGGCCCTGACCGAACAGGCGCCGCTGTCCCGCGACGGCGAGACACTGGCCGACCTGCGTCGCACCTTCGCGGCCCTGCCCCCGACCCGACGCGCCGCCCTGCACGCCGTGCTCGGGCGGCTGGAGGGTGAGGCGCGCGGTCCGCTGCATGTCCATGGCGGGCTCTCGGCCCTGCTGGCCGCCGACCGGTTCGGCCTCGGCTTCCAGAGGCTGGACAAGGCCGAGGACGGGCTGAAGCAGGCCGCCGCCGGAGCCCGGGTGCTGATGGACCTGTCCGGGGTCACGGCCTGGTGGGGTCGGCTGCTGGTCATGCCCGATGTCCGCGTCGTCGGCGCCCTGCCCGACAGTTCGGCCCTCATGCCCCAGTCGCTGATGATCGCGCGAGGTCAGCCCGAGCCGACCGGCGACGACCGCACCTTCTGGGTCACCGATTCCGCCCTGCCTGCCCCGCGTCTGGTCGAGGCGCTCGGCCTCAACGGTCTGGCCGCGGCGCCCCTCATCGCGACCGGCGGCTTGAAGCTGATGATGATCGCGGGCTATGTGCAGGCCGACGACGGGCGGCTGGCTGGCCTGCCCGGCACCCTGACTGGCGTGATCGGCGCCGCCCCCCTCTTTTGAGATTCCCTTCCGCGAGGACTTCATGACCGACGCCCAGGACCCCGCCCGGACGCCCGCGCCCAAGCCCGGCATTCTGGACATCGCCCCCTATGTCGGCGGCAAATCGAAGATCGACGGCGTGGCCGAGCCGATGAAGCTGTCGTCCAACGAGAATATGCTGGGGGCCGGAGAGAAGGCGCGCGAGGCCTATGTCAATGCGGTCAGCGGCATCCACATCTATCCCGACGGCCGGGCGGCTAAACTGCGTTCGGCCGTGGCCGACAAGATGGGTCTTGAGCCCGAGCGGCTGATCTTCGGCAATGGTTCGGACGAGGTCTTCGCGCTTCTGAACCAGACCTATCTGACGCCCGGCGACAACATCGTCTCGGGCCAGTACGGCTTCCTCGCCTACCGGATCTCGGCAAAGGCGAACCAGGCCGAGGTCAAGCTGGCGCCCGAGCCCGACTTCAAGGCCACGCCCGAGGCCCTGCTGGCCCAGGTCGATGAGCGCACCCGCATCGTCTATGTCTCCAGCCCGTCCAACCCGACCGGCAGCTACAACACCGCCGAGGAAATCCGCCAGCTGCACGCGGGCCTGCCCTCGGACGTCATTCTGGTCGTGGACGAGGCCTATGCCGAATACGTCACCGAGTCCGACTGGCAGACCAGTTTCGACCTGGCCCGCGACAGCGAGAACATCGTCGTCACCCGCACCTTCTCCAAGATTCACGGCCTCGGCGGCCTGCGCATCGGCTACGGCTATGCGCCGCTGAAGGTGGCCGAGGCGGTCGACCGCATCCGCCTGCCCTTCAATGTCTCGGTTGCAGGGATCGAGGCGGCCGTCGCAGCCCTGGGCGATGAGGCCCACCAGCAGGCCTCGCGCGAACTGATCCATACCTGGCGTCCGCGCCTGACCCAGGCCATTCGCGGCTTTGGCTTCGAGGTCCTGCCCAGCGCCGGTAATTTCGTCCTTGTCCGCTTCAAGGATGTGGACCAGTGCAGTGCCGCCAATGCCTATCTGAACACGAAGGGCATCATCGTCCGCCCCGTCGGCGGCTATGGCCTGCCCGAGGCGCTCCGCATCACCATCGGCACCGATGACCAGAACCGCGCGGTCATGGACGCGCTCAGCGAGTTTGCCGCGACCTGAAGACGGGACTGACGGAACCTGACCGCTGCCGGTGCGGGTCTGGCCCGCGCCCCCCGGTCTGGCTAGCCTTCCCGGACCGCTTATCCGGAGAGCCTTTCATGCGCCGTTCTGCCTGCCTCAGCCTGATCGCCCTCGGCACCTGCCTCGCCGCCGCCGTCCCGGCCCAGGCCCAGGCCCAGGAGACGCCGCCCCTCGGCGGGCCCTACACCGTGCTGAGCGAAAACAATGAGAGCCTGCTGTTCCTGGCCAACGGCTCGTTCCGCCGGTCCGGCGACATCGCCTATGCGACCTCGCTGATCGCCATCACCGCCGAGCGGATGGCCACGACCGGCAATATCTCGCACATGGCCATGGCCACCGAGGTCAACTGCGCCAACAACACCACGCGCATCACCTATGGCACCGGCTTCTATGCCGACGGCACGGTCGCCGGAAACACCCCGGGCCAGGAGGAATGGGGCCCCGTCGACCCGACCTCGCCGGCCGGCGAGATCCGCGACATCGCCTGCAATGGCGCCGCGCCGCGCGGCCGCGTGCTGGGCAACGACCCCACCGCCATCGCCAACGCCTTCCGGCGGTAGGCGAACGGTCTAAAGGCTACCGTCAGACAGCCCGCTGCTTGAGGGTCGTAGTGACCGAGCGGAGCCTCTGGCCGAGGCGCCGGGTATCTCGAGTTGAACTCGACCGCGCACGTGCCCTAGCATTGGGCGGACGCTTGCAGGGGATTTCCGCCGTGGCCCATCCACTTATTTCCGGCCTTATAGCGAGCGCCACCTGCCTCGGCTGCACCAGCATGGCTATCGCTCAGGAAACGCCCGCTCCGCAGCCGCGCCTGCGTTTTACCCCCCCGCCGGTTGTCATCCCAAACGATGCCCCGGACCGGCGGGTGGTGATTGTCGACGGCCCCTACACCCTGCTGCACGAGGACGAAGCCATGGTTATGTACCTTGCCAATGGCGCATTCCGTCCACACAGGAATAATGACGACATCATTTGGGTAACGGCCATCTGGTCTTACAAGGATGTGGAGGACGGCCTATCGCACATGGCTGTGCGATCTCAGATCAACTGCGCAGACGGCACGACGCTAACAACGACCATTGTCGCGTTTGGGCCCGATGGCTCGTTCCTAGGCAGGTATGAGCCGGGCGATGAATGGCGAACGATTTACCCGGACTCCCCCAGTGCCGAAGCTCAAGCCATAGGCTGCGGCGGGGCCTCCCCTCACGGCCGCGCCTTGCCGGGCACGCCTGTCGATATCGCCAAGTCGTTCCGGCGATAGGGTCTAGTTCCGCCTGAACACCCGTGACGCCGTCCAGCCGGTGAAGGCGGCCAGGATCACGCACAGGATGCCGTAGGTCCACGGCCGGGTCTGGGCGAATTCATAGATGCCCCGTTCAATGCCGACCTTCTCGACGGTCAGTTCCAGCTCGGCGCTCGAGACGGGTTCGCCGTCCTGGAACAGCCAGACCTCGGCCTGGTAGGTGCCGGTCGGGGCGCTGGTCGGCAGGACCACCTCGGCCCGGAACAGACCGTTGTCGACGAAGCGCACGCCCTGCGGATCGGCGGCGTACAGGCCTTCCTTTTCGCGCAGCCGGATCACGGCCCTTCGCCAGTCCAGATAGTCCTCGCCCAGACGGCTGACGACCACGTCACGCACGCCATAGCGCGTCACCGTGCTGCGTTCTTCCGGTGCGGCGATGCGCAGGTGATCCAGCCCCACACCCAGCCGGCGCAGCTGGCCGAAATTGGCGATGTCGCTGAGCGGCCGCGTCGAGGACGTCATGTAGAAGCCCGGCGCCCCCTCGAACAGCACGGGCCGGCTGTTCAGCCACACCCCTGCCGTCTGCGACTTGCGCACCAGTCGCACCGGCGCGTCCGGTCCGCGCACCACCACGACCACATCGGCCGGGGTGTCGGTCGGATTGAACACGGCGCCATAGAGGACGATCGAGGCCCCGGTGAAGCCCGAGTCGACCTGCACCTCCGTATCGGTCAGGGCCGCGGAAACGCGAAGGATCCGGCCGGTCGCGACTGAAGGATCGCGTGCCAGCACCGGGGCGGGCGCCTCGGCCACGAGGGCGGGCGGCGGCGGGGGCAGGTCCTGCATCATCCCTCGGGCACCCCCGGCGCAATGGCGAACAGGTCGCTGGGCCGTACGAACAGCTCCAGCCCCATATAGATGCCGACGCCCAGCACGATCACGCCCAGCATGGCGCGCAGCTCCTCGGCCCGGAACCGGCCCGACAGGCGCGCCCCGAACTGGGCCCCGATCACCCCGCCGAACAGCAGCAGCGAGGACAGTACGATGTCGACCGTCTGGTTGCGGCCGGCCTGCAGCACGGTCGTCATGGCCGTCGTGATGATGATCTGGAACAGGCTGGTGCCGACCACGACCGAGGCCCGCATGCGCAGCACATAGAGCATGACGGGCAGCAGGATGAAGCCGCCGCCCACCCCCATGATGGCCGACAGAATGCCGACCCCGGCCCCCAGCGCCAGCGGCGGAATGGCCGAGATATAGAGGCCCGACTTGGGAAACTTCATCCGCCAGGGCAGGCCGTACAGCCACATCGGGCGGCGGCGCTGCTTGCGCGGGGCAGGCGTGCCCCTGCGACGGCGCAGGATCTGCTCCAGACTTTCCTTCAGCATCAGGGTGCCGATCACGCCGAGGAAGATCAGATAGGCCAGCGCCACCACCAGATCGGCCTGGCCCAGCAGCCGCAGCCAGCGGAACAGCTCCACCCCCACCAGGGCGCCCAGGATGCCACCGCCCGCCATGATGCCGCCCATGCGGAAGTCGACCGCCCCGCGCGAGGAATAGCTGATGACGCCCGAGGTCGAGGAGGCCACGACGTGGCTGGCCTGGCTGGCGACCGCCACGGTCGGCGGGATACCCAGCACCACAAGGATCGGTGCCATCAGGAATCCGCCGCCGATTCCGAACAGGCCGGACACAAAGCCGACCAGCCCGCCCAGCAAAACCAGAACAGGCCAGTTCACCGAAACCTCGGCGATCGGCAGATAGATATCCAAAGGGCGGACCTTCGGCTGGAAGCGGGACCCGGAATCGGCACGTATGCCGCAGGTCCAAGGGCTTAGACCCGCTTATCCGCCATGGCCAGTGCGCGAAGGTGACAGACGGTAACGAACCGCCCGCAGCCTTCGGATCAGCCAGCGTCGGCGCCGGTACCGGGCAGGATCTGACGGGCGCGGGCCTCGGCGGCCTCGCGCTGCTCGGGGGTCAGCCGGGCGCCCAGACGGTTGACCGAGGCCGTCGCCGGTTCATCGCCCGAGCGCGCCGCCACCCGGTACCAGGCATAGGCCAGCACCGGATCAACCGGCATGCCGCCTTCGCCGCGCTCGTGGATGACGGCGGCGTTGAACTGGGCATCGATCAGACCGGCCCGCGCTGCGCGCTCGATCCAGTCCAGACCGGTCGGGCGGTCGGGGGTGCCGTCAGCGCCCTCAAACAGGCGCATCCCATAGGCGAACATGCCGCGCGGATAGCCGCCCTCGGCCGAGCGCCGCGTCCAGGTCAGGCTTTCGCCCATGTCGACGGGGGCGCCCGCATCGCCTGTTTCATACAGGCCTGCCAGCATCAGCTGCGCCGGTCCATAGCCCAGCTCGGCCGATTGCGTCAGCAGGTCCAGCCCTTCGGGCTTGTCTTCCTCGATGGCGGTCAGGGCCTGTTCGTACAGGTCCGTCGCCTGCGCCACCGTTTCGGCCGACAGCGGGGCGACGGGCGTCGCCAACGCCACCAGCGGCGTGGTCTCGACCGGATTGCCCGGCTCGGACGACTGCCACGGCAGGGCCTGACCGGTCAGTTCGGTGAAGGCATAGAGGCCGCCCATCAGGGTCACCGCGACGGCCGAGGCGCCCAGCGCCTTCTTCATCGTCGAGCCTTCACGGCTGGCCTGACGGTCCATCCGTTCCTGCAGACGGGACTTGCCGCCCTTCTTCAGGCCGAAGGCCGAGCGGGGGGCTTCCGGTTCGGGTGTGGCCATGGCCGCGCGGGCAGCCTCGACGGCCCCCCGGGTGCTGCTGGACGCGCGTCCGGCGGCGGCGGCGGCCCGCAGGGCCCGCGGGTTCACGAATTCGGTCTCGGCCGAGAACTCGTCATCGTCCGGCGCCGTGGCCGCCAGGGCGTCCGACACATCGGCCCCGCCAAAGTCCGCCGGCGCGGTCAGGGTCGGGGCCGGATTGGCCGCCGCCGGGCTGCCGAACGGGGCCGATGTCGCGCGGGGGGCGGCGAAGGCGGGCGTGTGGGGTTCGGGCTCGACCTCGGGCTCGGGCGTCGCGACAAGCGCAGGGGCCTCGCTGGCCGCAGCCACGCCGCCGGTCGGGAAGGGGTCGGCCGGGCCGTCCATCGGGTCGCTCGACCAGATGGGGTCATCGGCCAGGGCGGCGACGCCAAAGGCGCCCGCGCGCCAGTCGGACGGCTGCGGCTTGGCTTCGGGTTGGGGTTCTGGCTCGGCGACCGGTTCCGGACGGGCCGGCTCGGGCTCGGTGCGACGCGCCATGCTCTCGCGGGCCTCGGCCAGCAGGCGGGCGGTGCGCTCCTCGCTCTGGCGCATCCGCTCGGCCAGCTCGCCCGAGGCGCGGTCATAGCGTTGCTCGATGCGCGAGGAACTGTCGTTCAGCTTCTGGCCGATCTCGTCCAGCGCCTGGCTGGACCGGCGCTCGGACTCGGCGATCCGCTCGCTCAGACGATCCGAGATGCGGCCGATCTCATTGCCCAGCTTTTCGAGCGCCAGGGCATTGCGATCCTCGCTGGCGACCAGACGGCGCTCCATGCCCTGGGTCTTGATCTCCAGATCGCGCTCCAGACGATCCATGCGCGCGGGACCGTCGACCTCGATCTTCTGGACGCGACCGTTCAGGTTCTGGGCGATGCGCAGCACCTCGCGGCCCATGGCCTCGACCGCCTGGGCCGATCCCCGCTCGGCCTGACGCAGCTGGTCGCCCAGCGCCGCCACCGCGCGCTCGACCCGCTCCATGCGGTTTTCCGACTGGGCCGTATCCAGCCGGTGCAACATCTCCGACCGGCTGGCTTCCACCTGACGGGTCAGGGCCTCGGCCAGCTTCTCCAGCTTGCCTTCGTAGCGCTCTGCGGGATCCGGTCCGCGACCGCGCGCCTCGGCCCGCGCCTCGGACAGGCCCATCCGGCGATCCAGCTCCGAGAAGGCCCGCTCCAGCCCGCGCAGGGCTTCGCTGGTCCGCGCCTGGGCGTCGTCCAGACGCCGCCCGACGTGCTCCAGAATCTCGACACCGCGATTGGCCTCGGCGGTCTTCTCGACGGCATCCAGCCGCTGGCGCAGCTCGTGCGTGCCCAGACGCTGGCGTTCCTCGATGTCGTACAGGCGGCTGGACAGGGCGCCGATGGCGGTTTCGGTCTTGGCAAACCCTTCGGCCGTGGTCGGGCCGGTTTCCTGTTCGAAGCGGCGCAGGCGACGGTGGCCTTCGCGCAGCTCCTCGGCGATGTCGTCGATGCGCCGGTTCAGCCCGCCGTCGCGTCCGTCCTGCGCGTCCAGCCTCCGGACCAGACCGGCGACGGCCTGATCGACCCCCTGAATGGCGAGGGTCGAGCGACGCTCGGCTGCCTCCAGCCGTTCGGCCATCATCTCGACCGTGGCCGACAGGCGCTGGACCGGGTCACCCCCGTCCAGACCATAGGCATCGTCCAGACGACGGCTGCGGCTGCGGCGTTCGTAGATGTCTGCAGCGTGGGCGCGACGTTGCAGCGGGACGATACCGTCCTCGTCGTCGCCTTCCATGATCATGGAGTTCAGCCACTCGCCCAGGGTCATGCCCGAGCGACGGGCAAGGTCCTTGGCGACTTCGCGGGCCTTGGGGTCTATCCCCTTCACGCTCCACGGCGCGGCTGCGCTCACTGATTCGCCTCCCGACCTCTAGACATTGACGCTACTGATCCAGATCAGGGGTGTAAACGTGTGGTTAACCCCAAGATATAGCGATGCCGCCATCTTCCTGTGGACATCCAGCGTCGACCGTCCCGCCTCTGGCTGATTTTCTGAACAGACAGGGTTAACGGCTCGTAAAGATTAACCCTCTGGAAAGGTGCGGGATCGCTGCTCCGTCCCCTTTCCGGCGCCCCACGGACCGCCCATGCCGCTGACCCTGACCCTGATTGTCCTCGCCGTCGTGATCGGCTTTGGCCTGTTCAGCGGCTGGCGGGGCGCCCGTCCGCCCGATCCCCGGCGAGGCCCGCGCCTCGTGCCGTGGCGGTTTTTCATGATCGTCGCCATGGCTGTGGCGCTGGCGCTGGCCGTGCATCTGGCGACCCTGTTGCGCGGCTGACCCCGGAACCGGACGGGGACCCGGCCTGTTCTTGGAGGGAACCCCGAAACAGGAGCCCTTCATGGCCGACCACCTCAGCCCCGCCGACGCCGAAACCGAATTCTGGAAACACCTCAAAAAGTCCAACACCGGCATGCTGGGCCTCGACCGGCCGGGCTATCACAGCCAGCCCATGACCGCGTTCCGCGACGAGGAAACGGACACCATCTGGTTCTACACCCGCGACGACACCGACCTCGTGCGTGACGTCGGCACGGGCGCCACCGCCATGTTCACCTACGCCGCCAAGGACCAGCACGTCTTTGCCTGCATCCATGGCACCCTGACCCGCGAGAACGACCGCCAGAAGGTCGACAAATGGTGGAACCCCGTGGTCGCCGCCTGGTACCCGGAGGGCAAGGATGACCCGCATCTGGTCATGCTGAAGTTCGCGCCGGGCGACGGTCGCGTCTGGGTCTCCGACAAGGGCGCCTTTGGTTTCGCCTATGAGGTGCTCAAGGCCAATGTCACCAGGACCACGCCCGACAGCGGCGACGTGGTCGACGTCGATCTGGCGCACTGAGGATCAGACCCATGGATGAGATCCGCGCCCATCTGAAAGCCTTCCGCACCACCGACTGGCTGATCCTCATCGCCGTGGCCCTCGTGGGCGCAGCCGTGCTGGATGGCATCATCGGCCTGATCGTCGGCGCCATCGTCGGCTATCTGGGCATCCTCGCCTGGCACCGAGGCGCCTTCGGCAACCGCAACGGTCGCAAGGGCGACGACCCCCTGCCCTAGGAGATCAGCCGCCCGCCAGACACCAGGCCAGAACGGCCTTCTGGGCGTGGATGCGGTTTTCGGCCTCGTCCCAGACCAGCGAGCGAGGACCATCGATCACCGCATCGGTGACCTCCTCGCCCCGGTGGGCCGGCAGGCAGTGCAGGAAGGCGGCGCCGTCGGCGGCCTCCTCCATCAGAGCCTCATCGACCGTATAGCCCTCGAACGCCTCCAGCCGGTCCTCATAGTCCTGATCGCCCATCGACACCCAGGTGTCGGTGACCACCACATCGGCGCCCTTGACCGCGTCATGGGGGTTGGACGTGAGCGTCACGGCCGATCCGCCGATGGTCAGGTCGCGAAGGTCGGGATGGTATTCCGGCGGGCAGGCGACATTCAGGTGAAAGCCCAGCTTGGGCGCCGCATGCATGAAGCTGTGGCAGACATTGTTGCCGTCGCCGATCCAGGCAAAGGTCATGCCCTTCACCGGTCCGCGATGCTCCTCGACCGTCATCAGGTCCGCCAGGATCTGGCAGGGGTGGCTGCGATCCGTCAGGCCGTTGATCACGGGGACACTGGCGAAGCGGGCGAAGCGCTCGACATCCTCATGATCGTTGGCGCGGATCATCACCGCATCGACCATGCGCGACAGCACCCGCGCCGTGTCCTCGACCGGCTCGCCGCGCCCCAGCTGCATGTCGGACGCCGTCGCGATGATCGACGAGCCGCCGAGCTGACGGATGGCCGCATCAAAGCTGAACCGCGTGCGGGTCGAGTTCTTCTCGAAGATCATCGCCAGCACATGATCACGCGCCGGCGCGTCGGCATCGACCCACCCCTTCGGCTTGTCGCGGCGCGCCGCCTTGCGCGCATGGGCGTCGTCCAGAATGGCCCGCAGGTCTTCGGCCGACAGCCGGGAGAGGTCGAGGAAGTGACGCACCATGACGGCCTCCGTCAGCCGGCCTTTGACCGGGCGAACTCGCAGGTCTTTTCGAAGCGGGCGATGGCCTCGGCGGCATCTTCCCGGGTGAAGTTCAGCGGCGGCAGCATGCGCACGCAGTTGTCGCCGCCCCCGGCCACCAGAAGCTGGTTCTCGTCGCGGGCCCAGCCCATGAATTCGCGATTGTTCGGCTTGAGCTTGATGCCGATCAGCAGGCCCTTGCCGCGCACATCCTCGATCACATCGGGGAAGCGCTCCTGCAGACCGGCCAGTTGCTGCTTCAGATAGCCGGCGATTTCGCGCACATTTTCCAGGGTCTCGGGCTTCGCGATCTCGTCATAGGCGGCCAGACCGACCGCCATGGCCAGCGGATTGCCGCCGAAGGTCGAACCGTGCACGCCGACCGTCATGCCCCTGGCCGCCCTTTCAGACGCGAGGCACGCCCCGACCGGGAAGCCGCCGCCCAGCGCCTTGGCGATCGCCATGATGTCGGGCGCCATGTCGGCCCATTCGTGGGCCCACAGCTTGCCCGTCCGGCCCATGCCGCACTGGACCTCGTCGAAGATGATCAGCACGCCGTGTTCGTCGCACAGCTCGCGCAGGCCGCGCAGGCAGACCTCGGGCACCGAGCGGGCGCCGCCCTCGCCCTGCACGGGCTCGAGGATGATGGCCGCCGTATCGGGCCTGGCGATGGCCGCCTTGATGGCCTCGTGGTCGCCGAAGGTCAGCTGCGAATAGCCGGGCAGGCGCGGGCCGAAGCCCTCGACATAGTTGGGATTTCCCGCCGCATTGATGGCGCCATAGGTGCGACCGTGGAACGAGCCGTCAAAGCCGTAGATCTCGATCCGCTCGGGCTGGCCATTGGCATGATGGTACTTGCGGGCGGTCTTCAGCGCGCATTCCACGGCTTCCGAGCCCGAGTTGGTGAAGAACACCGCGTCGGCGAAGCTGTCGGCGCACAGCCGGTCGGCCAGCTCTTCCTGACCCGGGATCTGGAAGATGTTCGAGACGTGCCACAGCTTTTCGGCCTGGTCCTTGACCGCCTGCACCAGTCGCGGGTGGGCGTGGCCCAGCGCGTTCGTCGAGATGCCCGAGACGCAGTCCAGATAGACGGTGCCGTTGGTCGCATACAGACGCGACCCCTTGCCATGATCCACGGCCAGCGGCGCACGGTTGTAGACACCCATCAGATGGCTGGACACGGGATCAGACCTCCAAAAGACGAAGGCCCCGGCGCACAGACGGCACCGGGACCGATGAAACAGACGTCAGGCGTTGTCGGACTCCGCCCCCGCTTAGTCAACACCGGCGCCGAGACGACCCGAGGCGGTTGCCTCATTTATCAGCGCGCGAATGGCCGACAGCTGCTGGTCCGTCAGTTGGCGTTTGGGGAGCACCGGATTGTTGAAGGGAGAAATGAGAATGACGATCCGGTCGGTCTCGTCTTTCACAGCCTTGATGGCTTCCCAGCGGTACCGGCTCGACGTAAGGGGCCCCGTGAACCCGACGCCCGATTCATCGAACGCCCAGTCATAAGCCATCCCGCTCGCGGGGGCGGACGCTTGGGCCTTCCTGAAGGCGTGCTCGGCAAGCTTGGTTGTTGCAGCCCAAAGCAGGAAGATGGCCAAGCCGATCCACAGGATCACTGCCGAGGGACCGTCGGCTCGAGAAGCCCATGTGTATGTGATCGCGACCAGAAGGCTCGCCCCGAACGCCAGCACGTAAAGGGGGAGGCAGGACGCCCAGTGCATGCGACCCCACCCGCTCATGAGCGGACGCATCTCACGTCCTTGCGGCTGAACCTGAGGGATCCGGACCATCCGCTCCTGCTTCAGCTCTTCAGCCGCCAGCCCGAGCGGAACACGGCCCAGCAGGTGACCGCCAGCGTCAGGGTCAGCACTCCGGCCGCGACCCCGCCGATCAGGAGGTTGCTCTCGGCGTGGCCGATGAAGCCCGCGCGGAAGCCGTCGATCAGGTAGAAGAAGGGGTTGAAGCGGCTGAAGGTGGCGAACGGCTCGGGCAGGCGTTCGACCAGATAGAAGGCGCCGGACAGGAAGGTCAGCGGCATGACCAGAAAGTTCTGCACGGCCGACAGCTGGTCGAACTTCTCGCTCCACAGACCCGCCAGCACCCCGACCATCCCCATCAGCAGACAGGCGCACAGGCCGAACCACAGGATCAGGCCGATGTTCTGGATCTCGAGCTGGGCGAACGGCAGCACGCACAGGGCGGTCACCATCCCGACCGCCAGCCCCCGCGTCGCCGCCCCCAGGGTGAAGCCGATGGTCAGCTCCAGCGGGCTGAGCGGCGGGGTCAGGAAGTCGGTGGCCGTGCCCATGATCTTGGCCTGGATCAGGCTGGAGGATGAGTTGGCAAAGGCGTTGTTCAGCATGGCCATCATGATCAGGCCCGGCGCCACGAACTCGGCGAACGGCGTGCCGTGCAGGGGCGGCCGGCCGCCCTCGAAAGCCACCACGAACACCAGCATGTAGAGCAGGGTCGTGACCACCGGCGCGGCCACCGTCTGGGCCCCCACCTTCCAGAAGCGGCGAACCTCGCGCTGGTACAGGGTCCAGACGCCGATGCCGTTGATCCCGGCATAGCGGCGCGGCACGGGCGGGCCCTTGGCGGCCTCCGCGGTGGCGAGGTCGGCAAGGGTTGCGGAAGAGGCGGTCATCGGTTCGGTCATGTCGGCCAGATGCGCCCGATACGGCGCCGGTTCAAGCCGCGAGGGGCACAGCGGCTTCACCGAACGCCGATTCAAGATGTGGTTTCTGTGGACACTCCGAATCGCACATCTTGCGTCTGTTAACGAGAGGTTTACGACTGGTTGTAGGTCGGGGCCGCCAATCTTGGCACCTGACGCAAGATGTTGAATCGACCAAACCGGGAGGATGGCATGACCGCAGGCTGGACCGAGGACCGCGTGGGCGCACTGACCAAGCTCTGGCTTGAGGGACAGTCGGCCAGTCAGATCGCCAAGGCCCTGGGCGGCGGCGTCACCCGCAATGCCGTGATCGGCAAGGTGCACCGTCTGGGCCTGTCGGGGCGCGCCGCCCCCAGCCAGCCGGCCCGCACCAACTATCGTCCGACCCGTCCGCGCGCTGCGGCCCCGGCTCCGGCCCAGCCCTCGGCCCCGCGCCGGATCGAGGCCGCCCAGCCGCGCCCGGTCACGCCGCCCCGACCCGAGCCCGCGCCCGAGCTGCCCGGCACCGCCACGGTGATGACGCTGGGCGCCCACATGTGCAAATGGCCGATCGGCGACCCGTCCTCGACCGAGTTCAGCTTCTGCGGCCGTCGCGCCTCGGAAGGCGTCTATTGCGTCGAGCACGCCCGGGTCGCCTACCAGCCCCAGGTCAAGCGCGGCGGCAAGGACGGCAGCTCCGACCTCGCCCGTTCGCTCCGGCGGTATATCTGAGTGGCGAGTGACGGGTGGCGAGTGGCGAGGCCTGCTTTCGCCAATTGACGGATCTGACTGCTCGTCACACGCCACTCGCCACTCATCACTTCGAGACATTCTTGAACGCCCCTTGTGGGCCACCACCCCCTCGCCGGGCCTTCGGGTCGGGCGAGCCTTCGGGGGGCGGGGCTGCGGTTCTCCGGGTTGACGCAGCCCCGGCCTCGGAACTCACTTCAGAATGGGTTTCCGCCATTTGCGGCGAGCTGCCGTTGGCGTGGTCCAGTCGCCATCTCCCGTCAGCCACGCGAATGCGCGGGCACGGTGATCCACCCATAATCCATATTCGAGTTGCGGCGTTGGACGTCCAAGCGACCGCGCATGGGCGAACGCCCAAGCGAGGCAGTGCGCCACATCCATTGCCTCCAAGAGCTCATCGGCCTGTCGCGGTCGCGACCTCGCCCGCCAGTCCAGCGTGGATGGCATGGGATCGGGCCGGAGATCCGGCATTTCGCTGGCAAAACTGTCGGAACAGGATGCGGTCGGATCGAGTGTGGGCGTTAGTCCCAAATACCAAAACAGGGCCCACATCGCCTCGACCTGCTGCTGGTAGGGTTCGTAGTCTTTGGACTCCTCGTCGAGAATTCGCTGCTCATCTGGCCCCACACTGTGTTCGAGGCCTTCCTGTCGGAGCCAGGTTTTCGCTCTGTCTGCTGAAAACCCGTAAGCCACCGCCGTGACAGCTTGCAAGACGAAGAGGCGGTCCAGCACTGCGGAGGGGTCCCTGGAGCACGTGATTTTGGAGAACTCAGGCAGTGTCTCGTCGGTGGGTAGCCCAAGCGATCGGACACATGCCCATGAGCGGTCTCTGACTGCCTGCGCCTTTGCCTGGCTGTTCCCCCACGGCCATTTCATCAGTTCAATGTTCGCGCGCCCGGCACGTCCAGGCTGAAGGCGGGGATTTCCGCCTCGAACCGCTCGCCGTCGGGCGTCTCCATCACATAGCTGCCGCGCATGGCGCCCGAGGGCGTCGGCAGCGGACAGCCCGAGGCATAGCTGTGACTGTCGCCGGGCGCGATGACCGGCTGTTCGCCGACCACGCCGTCGCCGATCACCACCTCCTCGCGGCCCGTGGCGTCGGTGATGATCCAGTGGCGCGACAGCAGCTGCACCGGCACCCCGGTCAGATTGACGATCTCGATCTGATAGGCCCAGACCCACAGCCCCTCATCGGGGTTCGAGCGCCCGGCCAGATAGCTGGGCTGGACCTTCACCCGGACGCCCCGGGTCTCGGCGGTATAGGCGGAACTCTCATACATGCCCCCATGCTCGCCCCGCCGCGTGTCCGCCGCAAGCCCGTTTCCGCTTGACGACTCGCGCCGAAATCCGTGGAACATCCCCCATGACCTTCGACGCCTCCCGCCCCGGCATCCTGCCCTGCCAGGCCATCGACACCCTGATCGCCACGGGCGCCATCACCACCGACACGCCCTTCGACGCCGATCAGGTCCAGCCGGCCAGCCTCGACCTGCGCCTGTCCGACCGGGGCTGGCGGGTCCGCGCCTCCTTCCTGCCGGGCGAGCGGACGGTCGAGACCCGCATCCAGGACGTGGTCATGCACACCATCGACCTGTCGGGCGGGGCGGTGCTGGAAAAGGGCTGTGTCTATATCGTGAAGCTGCAGGAGCGGCTCAGCCTTCCGAAAGGCGTGGTCGCCCGCGCCAATCCGAAAAGCTCGACCGGCCGGGTCGATGTGTTCGTCCGCCTGATGACCGACCGGGGCGCCACCTTTGACGATGTGGCCGAGGGCTATGACGGTCCGCTCTATCTCGAGATCGCGCCCCAGACCTTCTCGGTGCTGGTCCGTCCCGGCACCCGGCTGAACCAGCTGCGCCTCAAGGTGGGCGAGCCCCCGCACCTCGAGACCCGCAGCGTCGGCGTGGACCTGGCCTTCGACACAGAAGGCGGCATCGTCGGCTATCGCGGGCGTCGCCACGCCGGCCTGATCGATCTGGACAAGGTCAACGGCCATGACCCCGCCGACTTCTGGGAGCCGCTGCGCGCCCGGCGCGGCGAGCTGATGCTGGACCCCGGCGAATTCTACATCCTCGCCTCGCGCGAAGCCGTCGAGATCCCGGTCGACCAGGCCGCCGAAATGACCCCCATCGACCCCTCGGTCGGCGAGTTCCGCGTCCACTATGCGGGCTTCTTCGACCCCGGCTTCGGCACCGATGAGGCGCACGGCGCGGGCTCGAAGGGCGTGCTCGAGGTCCGCACCCACGACACCCCCTTCATGCTGGAACACGGCCAGATCGTCGCCCGCCTGGTCTATGAGCCCCTGACCGAACGCCCCGACCGCCTCTACGGCGAAGGCGGCAGCCACTACCAGAGCCAGGGCCTGAAGCTCAGCAAGCATTTCCGGGCCTGATATCCTCCCCCGTGAAACGGGGGAGGGGGACCCTCCGCAGCCCGCAGGGCGAAGGAGGGTGGAGGGGGCGGATACGTTGGCGCGGCTTGAGCGCCCGCCGACAGTGGCCCATGCTGTAAATATGGTTCACCGCACCCGACTGCGACTGCTGGTTCTCGGGTTTCCGCTCGTGCTGATCGGGGCGGGGTGGCTGGCCCACGCTCTGCGCGCTCATGACGGCCAGACTTCGATTGCCCTTCTCGGAACTGGCCTGGCCTACTTCATTTTCCTGATGATCAAGATGCGCTGCCCGCGATGCAACGCCATGCCCCATACCCAGCCATACCTTTGGCCACTCCCCCTGGCGCGCTTCCCAAGGTATTGCGACACGTGCAACCTCGACTTCACGCGCCCCCGGAAACGTCCGCCTGTGTGAAACGCCTCACGCCCCCTCGTCACCCTCGGGCTTGACCCGAGGGTCGGGAACATCTCCGGCCCAGAGGCCGTTGCACGCCCCCCACCTCTGGCACACATCCTGCTCAAATCGTCCCGGCCCGGATCACTTCGGAACAGGGGCTCAGGAGGCTGCCATGTCCTGGATGGCGATGAGTACAGGTCTGGCCGGGCTGTGCGGCCTGGGGGTGTGCTTGCATGCGTGGCAGGTCCGGGAGCGGGGCGCACATCCCGCGCGGGCTGGGCTGTCCCGTCTCGGCCTCGGCGTCCTGCTGGTGACCTGGGGCGCGCTGGTACCCATCACCCTCGTCCTGTGGCGGCAAGGGCTGGCGGCGCCCTGGCTGTTCGGAGCCGAGACCTATGACGGCGGCGTGGTGGAAACCGTCACCGCCGTCGGCCTGATCCTGATCGTCCTGCTGGCCTTCCGGGAGGCGGTTGTGTCGCGCAACGCCCTCAAGTCCGGCTTCTGGGCACTCGTCGCCCTGTTCGGAATCTTGGCTTTCGGGGAAGAGGCCAGCTGGGGCCAGCACATCTTCCACTGGACCTCGACCGGGGCCTTCGCCTCCGAAAACCTGCAGGCGGAAACCAATCTGCACAACTTCGTGTCCCCCCGCCTCTACGATATCGCCTATGCGGCGGTCGGCTGGGGCATGGTGGTCGCGGCCGGTCTGCTGAGCCTCCGCCCGCGATGGCTGGCTCCCCTGCTGCGACAGCCCCCGCTGGATCGGCCCTCGGTCGTTCGCATCGCCCTGCTGGTCTCGGCCGGCGTGCTTCTCCAGCACGAACTGTTCGAGGAAATGGCCGAGGCCGTCACCATCCTGGCCTTCATCTTCATGCAGGCTGAGCTGGCCCTGACCGGCCGTGCCCCCGTCCGGGCGATACAGCCGCCGACTCCCGCACTGCACGCCTGATCGCGCGGCCCGGCCTCACTCCAGCCGGTCGGCCCTCCTCAGGTCCGGGAACATCCTGGCCCAGAGGCCGGTGGAGGCCAAGGCGCCGAAGCCGCCGAACACCGCAGCCCCCACGGGGCCCAGCAATCGCACCATGACACCGGAATAGGCCTCGCCCAGTTCGTTCGACGCGCCGATGAACAGCATGGAAACCGAGCTGACCCGGCCGCGCATGTGATCGGGCGTGGCCAGCTGGATCAGGGTCTGGCGGATGTTGACGCTGATCATGTCGGCCGCCCCGCCGATCAGCAGCACCAGCCCGGACAGCCAGGCGAACCGCGACAGGCCGAACGTCAGGGTGCAGAGGCCGAAGACGGCGACCGCCGCCAGCATCCAGGTGCCGCCGTTCCGCGTGATCGGGAACCGGCTGAGATAGACCGCCATCCCCAGCGCCCCGACCCCGAACGAGGCCCTGAGCAGGCCAAAGCCAAGCGCGCCCACATGCAGGATGTCGCGCGCGAACACCGGGGTCAGCAGGGCCACCCCCGCCAGCATGACCACCACCAGATCCAGCGAGATGGCGCCCAGCACGATCTTGGTCTTCCAGACATAACGCAGCCCCTCGGTTACCGCCTGGATGCGGGTCAGCCCCGTCTGGATCACCGGCGGGCGGCCCGAGGTGCGGATCAGCAGCAGCGACAGCACCGCCACCCCGAACAGGGCCGCGGATACGCCATAGGCCAGTGGCACCGACAGGCCGACGATCAGTCCGCCCAAGGCCGGTCCGGCAATGGCGCCGGTCTGAAAGGCGATCGACTGGGCCGCGATGGCCGGGGCCAGAGCGCGGCGTCCGACCACCATGGGCAGAAACGCCTGGGTGGCGGGGGCCAGAAACGCACGCGCGGCGCCGAACACTGCGGCAATGGCCAGCAGCCCCCACAACGGCGGGTTGCCGTGCAGCGCCAGCGCCAGAAACCCGGCCGCGCAGCTGCCCTCGACCAGCACCGACAGGATGACGGTCGTCTTCCGGTCGCGCCGGTCGGCCATGGCCCCGGCGGGCAGGGTCAGGGCCAGCAGCGGCAGGAATTGCGCCAGACCGACAAGGCCCAGATACAGGCTGGCCTGTTCGATCGGATGGTCGCGCCGGGCGATCTCATAGACCTGCCACAACAGGGCCGAGGACTGGATCTGGATACCCAGGACCGCACTCAGCCGGCCGATCCACAGCCAGCGGAAATCCGGCACCGACCAGGGACTGGCCGGGCCTTCGTGCAGCGGAGAGGAAGCGGGTCCGTCGTCGCTCACGTGCGGCGGTCGTATTTCGGATAGGGGGTGCCGTCTCGGTGCGAATAGACGCCCGAGCGGAAGGTCATGTCGATGTCGGGATACTCGCCCTGGTCCCCACCGGGCTTGCGGGTGCCGACCTCCAGCAGGACGGCGTCCTGATCGGTGCGGTTTTCCAGCTTGTGGCCGTTTCGGACGCCCGCCTTGAACCCGGCGCAGTCGCCGGCGCGCAAGGTCGTTTCGCCCTCATCCTCGATCAGCACCACCTCGCCCGACAGCACCCAGACGAATTCGTCCTCGCCCTCATGCCAGTGACGCTGGCTGGACCAGGCACCGGGAGGCAGGGTCAGGTGGTTCACCCCGAACTGGTCAAGGCCCACCGCATCGCCCAGCTTCAGCCGCCGGCGCGCCTTGCAAGGCCCGGCATGTTCCTCGGGATAGGTGGTGCCGTCGGCCCGGGGCGCGGTGTTCAGATCAATACGGGGCATGGGGTCTTCTCGCAGGTCCTGACACCTCCTAAAGCATGGCCTCATGACAAGACCAGCCCACCTGATCGATCCCGTCGCCCTGACCCGCGACCTGATCCGCAGCCCGTCGGTCACCCCCGTCGATGCCGGGGCGATGGCGACACTGAAGGGAGCGCTGGAAGGGCTGGGCTTCACCTGTCGCGACCTGCCGTTCGAGGGCACGCCTAACCTGTATGCCCGGCTGGGCAGCGAGGGGCCGAACCTCTGTTTTGCCGGCCACACCGACGTCGTGCCGACCGGCACGGTCGCCGCCTGGTCGCACGATCCCTTCGCCGCCGAGGTCCGGGATGGCGTGCTGTTCGGCCGGGGCGCGGTCGACATGAAGGGCGGCATCGCCTGCTGGGTCACCGCCGTCTCCCGCGTGCTGGCCGAGGGCGGCGTGCCCGGCTCCCTGTCCTTCCTGATCACCGGCGATGAGGAAGGCCCGGCCCTGCACGGCACCAAGCGCGTCGTTGAGCAACTCAGGACCGAGGGCGAGCGGATCGACGCCTGTGTGGTGGGCGAGCCCTCCTCCTCCCAACGCCTCGGCGACATGATCAAGGTCGGCCGGCGCGGCTCGCTGAACAGCTGGATCACCGTCAAGGGGCGTCAGGGCCACGTCGCCTATCCCGACCGGGCCGCCAATCCGGTGCCGGTGCTGGTGCGCCTGTTGAACCGTCTGGCCGAGGCCCATCTGGACGAGGGCTATCCCGAGTTCCCGCCCTCGAACCTCGAAATCACCACCGTTGACGTCGGCAATCCGGCCTCCAACGTCATTCCGGCCGAGGCGACCGCCCGGCTGAACATCCGCTTCAACCCGACCCATACGGGCGACGCCCTGTCAAAATGGCTGGACGATCAGGCCGCCGAGGTCGCCTCAGAGACCGGTCTGGCGATCACGCTGGAGCATCTGTGCTCGGGCGATGCCTTCCTCACCGACCGCGGTCCGCTCGTAGAGGCTGTCGAGGCCGCCGTAGAGGGTGTCGAGGGTATCCGGCCCGAAAGCTCGACAAGCGGCGGCACCTCCGACGCCCGCTTCATCCGCGCGCTATGTCCGGTGCTGGAGCTGGGTCTGGTCGGCCAGACCATGCACCAGATCGACGAGCAGGTGCCGGTCAACCAGCTGGAATCCCTGACGGAAATCTACGCCGCCGTGATCCGCACCTGGTTCGCCCGAACCACCTGAAATCCCTACTGTTCGAGGAACCTCAGTGCGGTCAGCACATGGGCCCGCACGCCCACGATCAGCACGTCCTCGTTCACGTCGAACATGGGCGAGTGATTGGGCGCCGACGTCGCCGGGTCCACCCCTGCGGCGCTGGCCCCCAAGTGATAGAAAACGCCCGGAATTTCACGCTGGTAGTAGCTGAAATCCTCGGCCACCGTGGTCGGCGGCACGGCCGGATTGACCTGCCCCTCGCCCGCCGCCTCTTCCAGAACCGGGGCCAGCCAGGCCGACAGCGCCGGGTCGTTATAGACCAGCGCCGCATTCTGCCGGACCGAGAATTCCGCCGTCGCGCCATAGGCTTCGGCGACGTGGCCGATGGCCGCCTCGGCCCGCGCCACCAGATCGTCCCGCTGGGCGACGTCGAAGGTGCGCAGAGTCCCGCTCAGCCGTGCCTCGTCCGGGATGATGTTGTAGCGCACCCCCGCCTCGATCGTGGCGATGGTGAAGACAGTCGGCGTCGCCGTCGGGTCGACGGTACGTGCCGTCAGCGTATTGACCGTCTCCACCACCTGACCGGCAACGGCAATGATATCAATGCCTTTCCAAGGCCAGGCCCCGTGCGTCTGGCGCCCTGACAGGACGATGTCGACCCGGTCCGACGCCGCCATGAAACCTTCGGGCCGATAGAAGATCGTGCCCGGCAGGCCCGGCACGACGTGCAGGCCGAAGATCGCCTCGGGCCGGGGATCGTCCAGCGCCCCTTCGGCGATCATCAGCGCCGCCCCGCCCATCGGCTCGCCCGGAGGGGCCCCTTCCTCGGCGGGCTGGAAGATGAAGACGACCGTGCCGGAAATCTGGTCACGCATGCCGGCCAGCACTTCGGCGGCGCCCATCAGCATGGCGATATGGGCGTCGTGGCCGCAGGCATGGGCGACCGGCACGGTGCGTCCCTGATAGGTCCCGGTCGCGGTCGAGGCGAACGGCAGGCCCGTCGCCTCCTCGACCGGCAGGGCGTCCATATCGGCCCGAAGCGCCACGGTCCGGCCCGGACGGCCCCCACGCAGAATGGCGACCACCCCGGTCTTGCCGACGCCGACCCGGACCTCCAGTCCCAGCCCACGCAGATGGTCGGCGATCACTTCGGCCGTGCGATGTTCGGCAAAGCCCAGCTCGGGATTCTGGTGAAAATCCCGGCGCCACAGGACCACATCGGGCATCACCGCCTCGACCGCCGCCTCGATCCGGGCGGGTTCCACGGATTGCGCCTTCGCAGGACCGGCCGCAGCCATCGCCAGCGCCACAACCACACCGGACGTTGCCGCCACGCACCTGATGTATTCCAGCATCCGTCAGCCCCCTGCGAATTCCTCATAGCCCTTGCGGGTCTTTTCCAGCGTCAGCTTGGTCACCTCGCGCCGGGCGCGCGCTTCGTCCTCGAACGTCTTGACCACCCGCTGGCCCTTCGTCCCCACCCGACCGTACTCGACCACCACAGTGCAGCCATCCATGCCGATCCGCCAGAACTTGTTCGAGGTCCCCGCGACGAACCGGTACTCCGTCATGCCGGTCGCAGGGGTCGGGTCGACGGCCTCAACCTGGGGTACCGGTTCGGGTTCAACCTGTCCGGAAGCCACGGGGCTTTCGGGAATCGGCGGCAAGGCAACGCCCGCGAGCGGATCATTGTCGGCCAGGTCCCAGCTCGACCGGCGCAACTCGGCCTCGATCCGGTCGATCACCGCACTGCGTCCGCGCAGCCAGCTGGTGACCGGCACATCGATGACGCGCCAGCCAAAGGACCGCAGAATCCCGGGCCGGAACACGAACCGTTCCTCCAGACCCCGGCTGTCCGTTCCGGTCCGGTCCAGCAGTATGCCCAGGGCGTAGGCGTCGCCCGAAGGATCGACGATGGCGATGTCGCAGCGGAAACTGGCCCCGCCGACATGTTCGTGGACCTCATGCCCCCGGGCCTTCAGGGCCTCGGCGATCGCGCGGCGCACCGGGTCGGGTGGCGGCGGGGTGTCGAAGGTTCGGGCCGCATCCGGGTTCAGCCCGGCCAGAACCGCCTGGGCCGACTCCTCGGCTCCGCTGGACTGGGCTTCGGCAAAGGCGAGGAAGCTGCGCAGGGCCCGGGCGCCGTCATTGTGAACATTGGTGATGGCCTCGGGCGCGATGGTCGAAACGATCGCCATGTGGCGTCGGGCCCGGCTGAAAATGACATTCAGCCGCTTTTCGCCCCCGCGCTGGTTGATCGGTCCGAAATTCATGGCCATCCGGCCATCCGGCCCTGGCGCATAGCAGACGCTCATCAGGATGATGTCGCGCTCGTCGCCCTGGACGTTTTCAAGGTTTTTGACGAACAGGCCGACGAACTGCCCGTCTTCTTCCCGCTCCACCTCGCGGGCGAGCGCGGCGGCGAAGGCGTCATCGTCGGAGGCCAGCCGGTCAAGGGCATCCTCGATCTCCGACTGCTGGGCCTCGGAGAAGGCGACGATGCCGATGCTCTGCCCTGTCTTTCGCGCCAGAAGGTCCCGCACCAGGCCGGCGATGAACCGCGCTTCCGGCATATTGGCGCGGCGCTCATACACGCCGTCGGCGATCCGGTGGGTTGTGATTGGCGCGGTCAGCAGGCGGTCGGCAGCCTCTTTCCACGCCTCTGAGTCGGTCGAGGACACCGCCGTGGCCGCCCCGTGACGGGGCCGGAGGGTCCGGTCGGGAATGGTGACCAGTTCCCCCGCATAGAAGGCCGCATTGGAGAAGCTGATCAGGGCTTCAAACCGGCTGCGGTAGTGCCAGGCGAGCAAGGTGGCCGGCAGGTTGCGTGCCGCCTGACTGAGCAGGCTGTCTGCGTCCAGCACAATGGCGATCCGTTCCCCGTCCTCCTCCGCTTCAACGGCCATCTCGTCGTCCGACTGGGCGGTGGCGAAGAAGCTGGTCGGCGGAAGCTGCATCTCGTCGCCGACGATCAGTACCTGGCGTGAGCGGCACAGGGCGGGCACCGCGTCCTCGGTGGGAATCTGGCTGGCCTCGTCGAAAATGACCACGTCAAAGAGGTCGGGCTCGAGCGGCAGTGTGTCGGACACCGAGAGCGGAGACATCAGCCACACGGGCTTGAGGTCGTTCACCACCCGCCCACTGTCACCGCTGGCCAATTCCCGGATGGACTTGTGGCGCATGGATTTGCCGAACTCGTGCTCAAGCTCGCGACGCCCGGTGGCATAGGTCTTCTTGAACGCCCGCCCTGCCGTGTCCAGCTGGGTCACCGAGGTTTCCGACACCTTGACCCGGTCCCGGAACTGGCGCTGGCGCCTTGCGCGGATGGCCGCCGAGTTCAGGCCTCTGAGAGCTTCACGCGCGACGGTCGCGCGGCGCGAGACGGCGATCAGCCGATCGATGTCAAAGCGACGGATGTCGGGATTGGCGCGCTCGCGCGCCGCAATGGCCTCGTCGACAATCAGCGCCTCGACCCCGGCAAGCGGCAGGGGCAACCGTGTCACGGCACGGGCGACAGCCGCCGGCGCGCCATGAAGCACCGACAGATGCGGAAGCAGGTCCGGCAGGTCATCCAGGCTTTCGCGCAGGTCCCGCACCAGCTCGGCCAGCTCGTCGAGGCTCAGGGCCTGCGGCGCATCGAGCGCCGTTTCAAGGATGGCCCGAAGGTCGGCCACACCGGCCGCATGACGCGCCATCTGCATCAAGGCCGCTGCCCCACCTCCGGACCGGGCAAGGGCGGCCACCGAGGCGACCGCTCCGCTCGTGGTATCGTCGAGCAGTTCCCGACGCAGGGCGACCAGACCGTCCAGGTCGGATGTCCCCAGTCGCTGCTCCAGCGCCGCCCGTGCCGCCCCCAGTCGCGCTCGCGCCTCGTGAAGGGCATTGAGCGTTTCGAGGACCTTCGTGATCTTTGGCTTCACGGCGTGAACGGCAAAGTCATAGCGTGCCGCGACCGTCGACTTCAGCCCGCGCCAGGGACTGCTGAAGATTGCGAAAAGCGAGCCTTCCCTGGACTTGGCCAGATCCAGGGCGGCGGCGGTATCGCCGGCGTCCAGCGGGTCCTTCCAGCCCGATGCAGCCAGGGCGGCCGAGGCCACAGCAGCCTCCGACCCGGACAACGCAGCGAGGTCGCCCTCCAGTTTGGTCGACTCTGCGGACAGGGGATCCAGCAGGGCCGGGGCCCCGACGAGGCCGGTCGCCACGAGGCGCCGGGCCAGCGCCGTCATCGCCTCCGCTTCCAGAAGCGAGGTGTGGCCCGTCAGGGGAACAGACGGATCTTCCAGAAGGCTGTCCAGCCGCTGCAACTGGCCATCGGCGGCATCGACCGCGGCCCCGACGGCAGCATAGGGCCGGTCCTGCATCAGCAGATCACCCTTCAGCCGGGCCATGGGGTGGGCGGCGACACTGCTCGCCCCGACAACCTCCTGCATCGCCCGGTACACCCGCTGGACCAAGTCGCGATGGGCGTCCCACAGGGCCAGGTCGGGCAAGGCTTCGCGGTCCGTCGGACCGACGCTGCTCGCCGGTGCCGGCAACATGGCCGCCCGCCGCACCAGATCGCGAAGCGGCGGATTGCCGTCCGGCGCGCCAAGGCCCACTGCGGCCTCGAAGACACCGATCTGGGCCAGATGCTCCTCGAGGGCCGCGACCATCCGCTCCCGGTTGCCGGTCGTTTCGTCGAGCCCGTCGGCGTTGCGCCCCCAAGCTTCGTAGTGCGCGCGCAGGTCCGCAATGAAGGCCTTCTTGTCGTCCTGGGAATCGTGGATGAGCGTCGCCAGACCATCCAGACCGGCCTGGGCCAGGCGGTGGTAGACGACATCGAGCGCGGCGCGCTTTTCGCACACGAACAGCACCCGCTTCCCCTGCCCCACAAAGTCCGCGATCAGGTTGGTGATGGTCTGGGATTTACCCGTCCCCGGTGGGCCCTGGATGATGCAGCTGCGACCGGTCCGGGCAAAGGCGACCGCCTGGTCCTGGGTCGCGTCACTGGCCACGACGCCCCATTGATCCGCCGGCGGGATCGGCGGTGGCGCTTCCGCCACGAAGGGTTTGGGGTCGATGCAGAAGACCTGGTCGAAGCCGGGCTGCGCCTCCGGCGCCTCGATCAGCGCATTGTAGTCGCGAACCAGCGACATCTTCTTGTAGTTGAAGTTGGCTAGCGTCACCTGGGTGAGATCGATCTCCCAGGAGAACCTGTGGCCTTCGCCCGCTGCCGTTCCATAGGCCGCCTGCTCGGTTTCGGCGACCGCATAGTCCTGTTTGAGCGGCATGGCCCCGCCCGCGGCAAGGCGCTGTGGCAAGGCGCCGGGCTTTACAAACTTCTCGAACAGCGCGCGCCCCAGGGGTCGGTAGTCGTCCCGCGCGTAGCTGAAATCGAGCCGCGCAGAGACTGCTGCCCGCGCCCCCGACCGCCGCCGATTGAAGCTGTTCACCCGCTGCACCGCCCGCTGCAGGATCAGCCGGATGGGCGGGCGCTCCTGCAGCTCTAACCGGACCCCCGGTTCACTGTCGTGAATCTGGGTGCGGATCGCTTCGTGAACGGCCGAAAGGGGTGCCTTTGCCAGATCGACCGTCTCGGGCAGCTCAATGCCGTACAGCTGGCGCAGCATATGCCGCAGGGCCGGGTTGAATTCGGCCACGGTCTCGGCACAGGTCAGGACATACTGGTCCCGAACGCCCTTTCGCCGGACCACCTCCGCCGGAAGCCACAGCAGGGGCGAGCTGATGCGTTCGTTGGGCGCTTCCTTGAGGTTATGCCAGTGCAGGAAGGCGACGGTCAGGCGCAGACTGGAAAATCCGTACTCATTCCGGTTCCGCCGATTTTCCTGGATGATCCGGTCCAGCTGTGACGGGATCTGGGGCTGGTCCTCGAACCGTAGCCATCGATTGAGCGGAACCGCCTTGCCGCTGAGGACGTCGTCGGCGAACGCCCCCCGCCAGGTGCAGAGCGAGTCCGCACGGACGCTCTCAAGACGCATGACGATCGGCATGCTGGCGTCGGTGAGGTTGATGGAGCCCTGGGTGGAGCGGAAGTGGATCAGGCGGTTCCGGCGCGAAAGGTCGAACAGCCGGTCGCGCAGATGGGACAGGACGGCGGTCCTGCGGCCGGGCACACCCCGCGCCTCCGCCAGCACCCGCTCCACCTCGATCCCGGTGGGCTGGTCCCGCCATGTCCGGAGCCTTTGGGCCAGTTCAGCCACGTCCTTGGCACGCTCGTGCCGGTTCAGTTCCGTCGTCTCGACGATCAGCGAGGCGATTACCGGATGGAGGCCGGCTGCCAAGGCGAACAGGTTCTGGCGGTTCAGGGAAAAGCGCTCGAGGTCCCTGGGCTCGTCCGGGTCCAGACCACAGGCCAGGCAGGCCATGACAAGACCCAGCTGGAAGACATCCGTGATCTCGTCGTGGTGGCCCAGCTCCGCTTCCCACGTGCGGAACCGCGTGAGGTAAACGGGGCTGGAAATCTCAGGATCGTCGCCATCCAGGACCGACAGATCGTCTACCGAGGTGCCGACCTGTTCATCATGTGTGACCCGGTAGTTGCCGACCAGTTTGAGGGCGCTGGAGACCTGCGGCTGGAGGGCCAGAATGGCGTCCAGATTGTCCTTCGGCGCCATGCCGCCGGGGTCCGCAAGCGCGAGCTGGCCGTCCTTCTGCTCGACCACCGAACCCGCCGAAATGCGGGCAACCCGGCCCCGGGCATGCAAGCCGGCCACCTGATCCAGCAGACCGGACATGGCATGCACAAGGTCATCCGGTCGCAGGCAGACGCCCGCCCCGAGAACCTCGCCCAGGGTGCGGTTGCCCGGGACTTCAGAGGCCGGTCCGTCCACGTCTGCCCCTCCCGGTGTCATTCCGCGGCCGCCTTCTTTATCAGCTTGTCGATACGGGCCTTGGACCATTTCAGATCACGGCGAAGCGCTTCCCGGAGGCGCTCGGTCGCACCGAACTCGGACGCCAGCCTGGCCCCAGCCAACATCACCTCGTCCGTGGAGTCGGTGTCGGCCATGGCGACATCGAACATGAGGGCGATGAAATAGTCCCGCGTCGGGTCGTCGATCCGCTCCACGCCGATGTCGGCGACATCCAGCCGGGGCTCCTCCGCCTCTCCAAAGTCCGGAAAGAAGGTCCGAAGGCTGCTGATGATTTCCTCGCTGACCTCTCCGACCTCGCCCGCAAGCCGGGCCAAGAATGTGCGCGTCATTCCCGTCAGCCTGCCCTGCCCCGGCAGATCCAGGGTCTCGATGGACAGGGGACCATGCAGGTTTTTCTTCAGCCATTGGGGCAGGTCCGGGTCGTCATCCCACCACAGCTTCAGGGCCCGTGCCCTCAGATGAATCTCGGGATGTGAAATCCCGCGGGACTTGCCGGCCAGTCCTTCGACCTCCTCGGCCTGACGCAGATAGGCTTCGGGATCCACCTGGGTGAGCCCCGTCATGACCTTGATCAGGACCGCCACGGCGGGCCCCGGCGCGCCCGCAGCCACGGCAGCCCCCCGATCGGCAAACAGTTCGGTGTGCAGGCTGAGCAGACGGGCGGTCTCGCGGTGTGCGGGCTTGGCGTCGGAATAGGACAGGGCGTGGTCGAACACGCGGTTGGCCCGGTACATCTCGCGCTCGTCCATCGACCACAGCAGATAGTGCGCCAATTCATGCCCCATCAGCGCCAGCAGTTCGTCGGTAGAGAGTTTCTCCAGAATGGGCCCGAAGAAGACCAGATGGACCTCGCCCGGAACGTAGACCAGCGACGCATTCATGCTGCCGTCATTGGCTTGATAGAGGGTGCAGGGCGCCTCGATGCCCAGCCGCTCCATCGCCGTGCGACAGGCCTCGAAGGCATCCGGATGCCCCGCGGGCTCCAGCCGGTAGGTATCGCGCAACATGGTGTCGCGGACGTCGCTTGCCTGCTGGCCCATGGTCGCCGCAGCCGACCAGTCCCAGGCGTGAGGCTCTTCCTTGCGAAGCCAGGCTATGACGTTTGCATAGTAGGTCGGGGGCTCCAGGGTTCGCAGGGGCTGCTGTTCCGTCATCCGCAAAAAACACCCGAAATATCTGTCGTGTCGGCCCCGCTGCCGGACGCCCGGCAAGCGTAGCCTTGTTCCTGTGACGGCCACAATGCCCGTCTTGCGGGAGCCCTTGTCGGGGGTCTGTCATCAGGGTTTGATGGAAGGCGTTTCTGATCCGACAAGGAAACCACCCGCCGCCAGCCCCGTCTGACCCGCCCTACACCCCCGAGTTCCATGCCCATCAAGACCGCGAAGACCGAGTGGCAGGACGTGGTTCTCGTCTGCCGCAAATGCACGAAGAAGCTGAAGCGCAAGGGCTTTGGCCCGGATCAGGACCGCAGCCTCAGGAAGGCGCTGAAGCGCTGGCTGAAGCCCGGCAAGGGGTTGAAGGCCCGCGTGGCCGTGGTCGAGACCGGGTGTTTCGATCTGTGCCCCAAGGGGGCCGTGGTGGCCGCCAATGCGCGCACGCCCGAGCGGCTGCTGGTGATCGCGCCCGGCACCGACCTGACCGAAATCCGCGACGGCCTGAACCTGTCCGACGGCCGCCGGCGGAAATCTGCGGCCACACGAAGTGATCCCCCCGCCGGGCCCGGCTCTGGCCAGACCCCGGCGTCCGGGCCTATCGAGACCGGGTGAACCTCAAGAGCCCCACCTTCATGCTTCTGTTCGCGGTCAGCCTGATCGCGGCAGCCGGCAATATGGCGCTGCAGTCGGTGCTGCCGGCTCTGGGCCGGGCGTTCGAACTGTCCGACACCCTGGTGGCCGGGGCCTTTGCCATCTCGGCCCTGATGTGGACCCTGACCTCGCCGGTCTGGGCGCGGCTGTCGGACCGGCTGGGCCGGAAACGCGTCATCCTGATCGGCCTCGGCGGCTTCATCGTCTCGATGAGCGGTTTCGGGCTGGCCGCCACGTCAGGATTGGAAGGCTGGCTCCTCGCTATCGTCGCCTTCTGCCTGATGGTGGTGGCCCGCACCGTCTACGGTCTGTTCGGATCGGCCGCGCCCATCGCCTCCCAGGCCTATGTGGCCGACCGCACCAGTCCCGCCCAGCGGACCCAGGCGATGAGCTGGCTGGCTTCGGCCCAGGGCCTGGGCACGGTGATCGGCCCGGCGCTGGCCCCCTTCTTCGTCCTTCCGCTCGTAGGACTGGCGGGGCCCATGTATGCCTTTGCGGCCATGGGCGCGATCGTGCTGTGGGCGGTCTGGCGCTATCTGCCCAGCGGCGATGTCGTACGCCTGCCGACCGACAGCCTCCGCAACCCCGGACGCGGCCTGTGGCGGGATCCGCGTATCAAGGACTATCTGCTGTACGGCATCGCCCTGATGGCCGTGCAGGCGATCAACATCTCGGTCCTCGGCTTTCACGTCATCGACGAACTGGCGATTGAGGGGCTGGCGCCGGCCCAGGCCCAGCCCTTCATCGGCGTGGCCATGCTGGCGGGGGCGGCCGCGACCCTGATGGTCCAGTGGGGCCTGATCCCCATGCTCAGGATGGAGCCCCGCGACTTGCTGCGCTGGGGCGCGGGACTGGCCCTGATCGGCAATGCGATGAGCATCGCCTCGCCCGGCTTCTTCGGGGTGGTGGTCGGCTATGCGGTGGTGTCGATGGGGGTGGGCTTTGCCCGCCCCGGCTTTACGGCCGGGTCCTCGCTGTCCGTCGGACCGCATGAGCAGGGCGCCGTCGCGGGCCTGATGATGTCGCTGGCGGGCCTGAGCTTTCTGGCGCCGCCCATCATTGGCGTGGGGCTCTACGAACTGATGGAGGCCGCGCCCTTCCTGTTCAATGTGCTGCTGGGCGCGCTGGCGCTGGCCGGATGTTTCCTCAGCCCGGTCCTCCGGACAGGTCCTGTCGATCTGCCGGATCGGGACGAGACCCCGCCGCCGGACACTGCCCCCGCCTCCCAGCCCGGGCCAGAGGGCAACCGCTGACCGCTTCGGGATAGTCAGACCGCGCATCTCGTGGCACATGCCGGTCATGGACACACGCATCGAACAACGGGTGGGGATCCGGGCCACCGCCGAGCATCTGTGGGACATTCTGGTGGACTTCCCCCACTGGTCCCGCTGGAACACCCATGAGACCGAAGTCGAGGGTCAACTGGCCTTTGGCGGCGCCTTTGCCCTGACCGAGACCTGGCCCGACATGGCCCCCCGCAAGGTCGAAGCGCGCGTCACCGAATGGCAGCCGCTGGCCCAGCTGATCTGGGTCGAGAAGCGCGGCTGGCTGTTCACCACCGTGCGCTATTTCGAGATAGAGGAGCTCGACAAGGGCTCATGCATCGTCGCGACCGGCATGCTCTTCCAGGGCCTGCGCGCCGAGCTGTTCATGGACCGGCACAGTAAGTCGATCCGGCACGGTCTGACGGACATGTGCGATCGTCTGAAGGCGCTGGCCGAGTCCTGAAGCGGCGGGCGACCTAGCCGCCGCCGGCCGCCATCGTGTCCTGGATGTTGATGATGGCCGGCGTCAGGATGACGATGAACAGCACCGGCAGGAAGAACAGGATCATCGGCACGGTCAGCTTGGCCGGCAGGGCTGCGGCCTTTTTCTCGGCGGCGGACAGGCGCAGCTCGCGGTTTTCCTTGGCCATGGTCCGGAGCGCGGCGCCCAGCGGCGTGCCATAGGTCTCCGCCTGGGTCATGGCCGTGGCGACCGAACGGATGCCCGGGTGATTGGTCCGCTTCGACAGACCCTCATAGGCCATGCGGCGATCGGGCAGATAGCTGAGCTCGGCCGACAGCAGGGTCAGTTCCTCTGCCAGATCGATCGAGGAGGCGCCGATTTCCTGGCTGACCTTTTGCACGGCCGCCTCGATCGACATGCCCGACTCCACGCAGATCAGCAGCAGGTCCAGCGCATCCGGAAAGGCCTGCATGATCGAGGTGCGACGCTTGGAAATCCGGTTCGAAAGATAGAGGTTGGGCGCATAGAAGCCCGCCACGGCCGCCGCCATCACGGCGGTGATCCGGGTCATGAAGGGCAGGCCGAAGTCGTTGAAGATGAACAGGTAGAAGGCCACCACCGCCATGAAGATGAACGGCGTTGAGAAGCGGAAGAAGTAGAAGGTCGTCAGCGGCTTGGGCCCGCGGTAGCCGGCCTGGGTCATCTTCTCGGCGACTTTGGGGTCTTCCAGAAGCTTGGTCAGGTTCAGCTGGTCGACGACGCGCTTCTTGAAGCCCTCGTCCGACTGGCGAAGGCTCGACCCCTGGCTGGCAATGGCCTGGCGCGACCGGCGTTTCAGCTCCTCGCGGCGGGCGGCGACCGCCTTCATCCGCTTGTCGAGGCCCGAGCCCCCGCCCATCGACGACAGCAGGGTGAAGACGGTGGCAAACGCCGCCACGGCGACGCCGAGGGTCAGCAGGTTCTGGGGATCGGTCAGGAACTGGATCATGGGTGCCGGGCCATCAGAACTTGAACGCGATCATCTTCTTCATGACGAAGATGCCCATGGTCATCATGGCGACGGCGACCAGCAGCATGAACTGCCCGCGCGGGTCGGTGAACAGCAGCATCATGTAGGCCGGGGTGGTCAGGGTCACGAGGATCATCACCGCCGGCGGCAGCGAGCCGATGATGCCGGCCGAGGCCGTGGCCTCCGACGACAGGGCCTTGATCTTCTCGCCCATCATCCGCCGCGCGCGCAGCACGGACGACAGATTGCTCAGCGCCTCGGCCAGGTTGCCGCCGGTCTTCTGCTGGATGGCCATGACGATCGCGAAGAACTTCAGCTCGGGCGTCGGCATCCGCTCGTACATCTTGTTGAGCGCTTCCGAGAGGGTCATGCCGACCCCCAGCCCCTCGACCAGTTTCTGGAACTCCGGCCCCAGCGGCGCCGGGCTCTCGCGCGCGATGATCTTGAAGCAGTCGTGGACGGGCAGACCCGACTTGATGCCCCGCACGATCACATCGACCGCGTCGGCGAACAGGTTCGAGAACTTCTTCATGCGCCGCTTGGCGAGGAAGGACAGCACCCAGCGCGGCAGACCCAGTCCGAAGATCATGGCCAGGCCCACGCCCAGCAGGATGTTCAGCCCGAACAGCAGGCTCATCAGCAGGGCCGTGACCCCCAGCCCGCCGCTGAAGATCCAGAAGGTCCGGACATTCATGTTCAGCCCGGCATGACGAATGCGGGCCTTCAACGTCATCCGCGCCTTGCGTTGGGCCTTTTCGGCGTCCTGCAGCTGGTCGACGATCTGCTTGCGGCGCGCCTCGGGCGTGTTGGCGGCGGCCTTCTTGGCGCGGGCCTGATCGACCTTGGGACCGCCGAAGGTCTGGGCGCGCTTGACCGCCTGGGCGCTCGAGTCATCGCCCCCGACCAGCACCCAGCCGACCGAGCCAATGGTAACGAAGGCGAGAACGGCCGCGAGAAGTGCCAGCATCGGCCCTACTCCGCCGCGTCGAGGGCTTCGGCCAGCTCGCGCTCCAGGCCGTAGTAGCGGGCGCGATCCCAGAAGCGGGGACGGGCGATGCCGGTCGAGCGGTGGCGGCCGATGATCTTGCCGTTCTCGTCCTCGCCGGTGATCTCGTAGACGAACAGGTCCTGGGTGACGATCACATCGCCCTCCAGCCCGACCACCTCGGTGATGTGGGTGATGCGGCGTGAGCCGTCGCGCAGGCGCGCGGCCTGGATGATCACATCGACCGATCCGACGATCATCTCGCGGATGGTCTTGGACGGCAGGCCGTAGCCGCCCATGGTGATCATGGACTCCATCCGGCTGATGGCCTCGCGCGGGCTGTTGGCGTGCAGCGTGCCCATCGAGCCGTCGTGGCCGGTGTTCATGGCCTGCAGCAGGTCGAACGCCTCCGGGCCCCGGACCTCGCCGACGATGATCCGCTCGGGGCGCATCCGCAGACAGTTCTTGACCAGATCACGCATGGTGATCTGGCCCTGTCCCTCAAGGTTCGGCGGCCGCGTTTCAAGGCGCACCACGTGCGGCTGCTGCAGTTGCAGTTCGGCCGCATCCTCGCAGGTGATGACCCGTTCGGTCGGGTCGATGAAGGCCGTCAGGGTATTGAGCAGGGTCGTCTTGCCCGAGCCCGTGCCGCCAGAGATGACCAGATTGCATCGCGACGCGCCGATGACGCCCAGGACGCGCGCGCCCTCGGGACTGATGGAGGCGAACTCCACCAGATTCTTCATCGTCAGCTTGTCTTTCTTGAACTTCCGGATCGTCAGGGTCGCGCCGTCAATGGCCAGCGGCGGGGCGATGACGTTGACGCGCGAGCCGTCGGGCAGGCGGGCGTCACAGATCGGGCTGGACTCATCCACGCGGCGGCCGACCTGCGACACGATCCGCTGGCAGATGTTCATCAGCTGGGCATTGTCGCGGAAGCGGACGTTGGTCAGCTGCACCTTGCCGCCGACCTCGATGAACACCCGGCCGGCGCCATTGACCATGATGTCGGCGATGTCGTCGCGGGCCAGCAGCGGCTCCAGCGGGCCATAGCCGAGCACATCATTGACGATGTCCTGGACCAGGTGCTCCTGCTCGGCCACCGACATGGAGACGTTCTTGATCGCCACCAGTTCGGCAACGATGTCGCGGATTTCCTCCGACGCCGCCTTCTGGTCCAGCTGGGCCAGCTGCGACAGGTCGATGGTATTCATCAACGCATTGAAGATGGTCGTCTTCGTCGCGTGATAATAGTCGGACTGCTCCCGAACGATTTCGGTGACCGACTGCACCTTCTTCATCTGTTCGAAGGCCGGGGTGGCACGCGGTCCCGGGCCCTTGGGCCGGGGCGCCTCGGGCGCGGGCGATGTGGCGCGGGCGTCGGGGCGCGGTTTGGGGCGGGCGGCCAGAGCCTCCAGTCGATCCGCCTGGTCCAGGCCGCCGGCCGGGGCAACCGCGTCGGAGGCGGGCGGCATCGGCGCGTCGTCGCCGTCAAAGCCGAAGGCGAAGGCCTCGGTCTGGATGCCCGGCTGGGGCGCCTTGGCGGCCGGCTGGGGCGCAGGCGCAGGGGCGGGCTGCGCGGGAGCCGCACCACCCGGAGCCACTGACTGTGTGCGCTTGCCAAACACCGGAGCGGTCAGCCCTTCTTGAACAGATTGCCGAACAACGAGCCGCCCTTGGCCTTGGCCTTCGGCCCGGCCACGACCGGCAGTTCCCGGCACGACACGATCTGGGCCAGGGTCTGGAAGGCGGCGGCAGACTTGGACTTGTCGTTCAGGTCCAGAACCATCTGGCCGTTATTGGCCGCCGTGCCGAACACCTTGGGCTCGAACGGAATGACCAGACTGGGGTGGACTCCCAGCGCCGCGCCAAAGTCCTTGGCCGGAATTTCGGGACGTCCAGGCACGCCGACCTGATTGAGCACCAGCCGCGGCGGCGCGTCATTGGGGCGGCCCTGACGGATCAGGTCGATCATGTTCTTGGCATTGCGCAGCGACGCCAGATCGGGCGTGGCCACCACGACGACCTCGTCCGCCGAGATCAGGCTGCGGCGCATCCAGCCGCTCCAGATGTGCGGCAGGTCCAGCACCACGAACGGCGCGGTCGAGCGGATCCGGGTGGTGACTTCCTCGAACGCCTCGACCGAGATGTCCCAGTCGGTGTCGAGCGTGGCGGGCGCAGCGAACAGGCTGAGCTTGTCCGTGCAGCGCACCATCATCCGGTCCAGCAGGGTGGCGTCCAGTCGGTCCGGCTGGCTCAGCGCATCGGCCACGCCGTTCAGGGGGTCCTGGTTAAAGTCCAGCCCGGCCGTGCCGAACGGCAGGTCGTAGTCGACGATCACTGTATTGGCGCCGATCCGCTCGCTCATCGCATAGGCGGTGTTGTGCGCGATGGAGGAGGCCCCCGTCCCGCCGCGGGCTCCGACGAAGGCGATCGAGCGACCGACGAACGGCTGGGCCGGGTCCGAGAACAGTCCGCCGATCGCGGCGATCAGCTGCAGCGGCTGCAACGGCGCGACCAGATATTCGCTGACCCCCCGGCGCATCAGTTCGCGGAACAGCAGGATGTCATTGGTGGCGCCGATCACCACCACCTTGGTGCCGGCGTCGCAGACCTCGGCCAGGGCGTCGATCTCGGCCAGCAGGGAATGCGGGTCCTTGAGGCATTCGACGATGATCAGCGGCGGGGTCGGCTCGTTCGCGTAGGTCTCGATGGCCGCCGGAATGCCGCCCACGCGGATGTGGGTGGTGGCGCGCGACATGCGCCGGTCCTTGCCCGCCCGGTCGGCGGCGGCCAGCGTGTCCTGACGCTCGGCAAACACATGGATGGCGATGCGCGGGATCGATACACCCGAGGGATCGGGCTGGCCATAGCCGGTCGTCGAGGCGATTTCGGGCAGGGCCGACTCAATGGGAGCGAGCGCAGCCGAGGCCCCGGCCACCAGCTCGCCCACCGGATTGAAGGTCTCAGGCTCAGACGGGAAGGCGGCCGGCGCGGGCGTCGACGGAAAGCCGGCCGGTTCGCTGCCGATCGGCGCGGTGAACTGCAGCGGCTCATGCGACGGCCGAGGCTCAGACCGTTGGGCGGCAGGCGCGGGCGCGGCCTCGCCCGGCCGGGCATAGCTCATGTCCAGATCGAAGGCATCGTCCAGATCCGCGTCGAAGGCGTCTTCAGGTCGGGGAAAGGCTGCGGCGTTCATCGGGCCCCTATTCCACCGCTCGCGCGATACGACCGCTGACCAGCTCGTCCTGCGGGGCCGAGGTGGGCTCGCCGGCCCGGTAGTTCTGGAAGACGACGGCGGCCCGGCCCGAGTCGGCGGGCGTCATGGCGCGCGGCCGCACGATGTCGCGCGGATCGTCGATCTGGGCGGCCATATTGGCGGTCACCGCACAGCCGAGGCCGGGCGACGGGGCGTTGGAATAGCGTGGGCGCCCCGCACTGTTCACGGCTGCACAGTTCGGGATCACCGCCTGGACGGTGTCAAAACCGATCAGCACCGGCGCCCGGGCGTCCGGGGCGTCATAGCCCTCCATGCGGATCCGGCCTTCCGGAATCCCGCGCGCGATCAGGGCCGAGCGGATCGACCAGGCCATGTCGGCCGTCACCGCATCGCCGATGCCGGGGGCCTGGACAAACACGCCGCCGGTGCCCGTGGCCCAGTAGCGCTGGACCATGGCGTCGATGGCCGCAGACTGATTGGCAGACATGCCCTGGTCGTGGACGGCCAGGGCGATGCGGTCGATGCCGGGCTCGACCTGCATGTAGTACTGCGAGACGGGCGTCAGCGGGCGCACGCCACCGGCCCCGGCGCCGCCACAGGCGGAGAGGGCCAGCGCCGCCGCAGTAGCGGCCAGAACAGCGAGGGTGCGGGGGGTGCGGGGCATCGTCTCCGTCCTCATTCGATCACATAGCCGACGGGACCGACCCAGCGGGCCGGGGCCTCGTCGCCGGTCTGGCGCGGCGGGCCATAGGTGCGGGTCAGCTGGCCGAACAACAGGGTCGAGGCGTCGCCCGCGATGGCGATCCCGTCCGCCGGGGTCTGCAGCCGGTCCGGACTGGTCGGCGAGACGATGTAGGCCTCGAGGATGATCACCAGCTCGGTCTCGTTCGACAGATAGTCCCGCGAGCGGAACAGGCCGCCGGCCACGGGGATGTCACCCAGCACCGGAAGCTGGTCCAGGTTCTGGCGGGTGTCCTCGCGCAGCAGGCCCGCGATCATCAGCGACCCGCCCGAGGGCAGTTCGACGGTTGAGGAGGCGCGACGCACGTTCAGGGCCGGGATGACCAAGGCATTGTCGGCGGTCCCGCCGAGCGTAAAGGCGCCCGAGGTGGTCAGTTCCGACACCTCGGTCGACAGCTGCAGCGAGATGCGTCCGCCCGACAGCACGATCGGCCGGAAGGCCAGCCGCACGCCGTAGGGCTTGAACTCGATCAGGATATTGCCGCGGTCGTCGCGCCCGACCGGCACAGGGAATTCGCCACCGGCCAGGAATTCGGCATTCTCGCCCGAGACCGAGGTGGCATTGGGTTCGGCCAGCACCCGCACCAGACCCGCGCGCTCGAAGGCGCGGATAGTGCCGGTCATGCCTTCGCCGTCGTTGTTGGCGTCGGTGTAGCGCAGGTTGCCGCCACCCAGCTGGCTGCCGGACACGCCGAAGGTCGCCGAGTTTGTCAGCTGCAGACCGTCGCCCACCGTGTCCAGAATGGCGGTCACGTCCAGACCCAGCTGCTTGACCGCGGTGCGCTGCACCTCGATCACCCGGGCGCGCACCATCACCTGGTCCGAACCGGTGATCGTCATCATGTTGATGATCTTCTCGGGCGCGTCGACGAAGGCTGCCGCGATCTGGGTCACGCGATCGGCCTCGCCGGGGCTGGAGACCGTGCCGGTCAGCAGGATGCGGTCATTGACGGCCTCGGCCCGCACGTCAGTGCCGGGCAGCACGCGGCTGAGCGTGTCCTGAAGCGCGCTGACGCCGGCATCGACGCGGATCCGCAGGGTCAGGATGGAGCGACCGGCCGCATCGAGGAAGACGGCATCCGTCTCGCCCGGGGCCAGACCGATGATGGTGATGCGGCGCGGCGAATGCAGCACTGCCTCGGCCACCGCCGGATTGGAGACGATGACGTCGCGCGCGTCATTGGGCAGGTCGACCGCCATCGACGTCCCGCGCGGCAGGCTGACCAGACGGGTGCCAGTGCCCATGGTCACCACTTCGCGGCTCTGGGCCTGCGCGGTTTGCACGGGCAGGGGCAGGCCGACCGTCACCATGGACAGGGCCACGAGGGCCGCAGCCCCCTGTCGGACAATCTGTGTGAGACGGCTCATTGGACCACCACCACTTCGGTTTCACCGCCGCGATAGACCCGCACCGACCCGCCCTGGGCCGTGGCCACGGCGCCCGTGCGGCCCGAGGGACCGCCGGTGTCGGCATAGGAGCGCAGGACCAGGCTCAGCTCGCCCTCCGACTTGGCGAGCGCGAGGGCCTCGGCATCGCCGGGGCGGACTTCCAGCGTCGCGGTCGCACCGACCACGGCCTGTTCATTGTCCGAGACGCGGGTGGCCTGATCGATGGCCAGAACCTTGACGTTGACCAGCACGGTCGAGGAGGTGAAGCGCGGGCGGTCGCCTTCCTGGGCGCCCATATTGCCGAGCGTCGTCTCGCGGGTGAGCAGCACATCCACCCGGTCGCCGGGCAGGATGAAGCCGCCGGCGGCGGTCTCGACCGTCACGCGGATCGCCATGGCGCGCATGCCGGGCTCGAGATAGGCGGCCATATAGCCGCTGTCGCCGGCCGGCACGACCTTGCGCGCCACGATCGGCTCTCCGGCCAGAATGGGTTCGCGCACGACCGAACCGACGAAGTCCGATTTCGAGGCCTGGGTCACCACTTCGGTCGCCGCGCGCGCCACCCGGGCGACGGCGCCGTCGGGCTTGTCGCGCGCGGGCGCCACCTGACCCTGCGAGGGGATGGGGACGGTGCCGTCGGTCACATAGCTGGCGTCCACGGCGCTGATCGCCCAGTCCTTCCAGACCATGTCGGCGGCGGCCAGTCGGCTGCCGGGCTCCAGATCGCGGGCCGCGACCAGAACCTTGGCCATGGGTTCCTGGGGTTCGGCGGGGGCCTCGGCGGCGGCGGGCGTGGTCGGCTGTCCCGAGGACGAGCCCATGGCGCGCACGACCAGCGCCAGGCCGATCGCAGAAACGGCCGCGACACAGATCACGATGATGCGGGCGGGTTTCATCCACGGTCTCCAGCGGCGAGCGGCCGACCGAATCACAGGCCAGACCACCCAAGCGTTAACGACCATGGAGGGTCGGAGTTAACGCACCCCTAAACGCGGATTCCGGAAGACCTTTTGCTCAGAAGCCGGCGGCGAACCGCTCGATCATGGTGCTGGCCGGATAGGCCAGCAGGGCGCCGGCCGCGATGGCCACGCCATAGGGAATGTCGCCCTTGGGCTGCATCAACTCCGACACCCAGCCGGGCACGCCCGACAGATACGGCCGCGCATGGAAGCGGGCAAAGATCAGGGCCAGACAGAACAGACCCCCGGCGATGCCGGTCCACAACAGGAAGTAGCCCGACCCGGTCACGCCCAGCCACAGGCAGGAAGCCGCCATCAGCTTGGCATCCCCGCCGCCGATCCAGCGCAGGGCGAACATGCCCGCGCCGACAAACAGGGCCAGCAATGCGACGCCGACATGGGCGGCGACCGTCGGCAGCGGCAGTCCCACGGCCCAGGCCGCGGGAAAGAAGGCCCCGATCAGGATCAGCGAGATCCAGTTCGGAATGGTCATCGACGTCAGGTCCTTGAGGCCCGCGATGATGACCAGGGCCGGCAGACAGGCCAGAAGCGTCAGGGTCAGTGTGTCCATGCCGTCATCCTTGCCATCCACGCGTTAAAACGACGTTGCCCGACCCGGGCGTCGCGCAACGAAAAAGGGCCGGAGCATCGCTGCCCCGGCCCTTCTGCGGTTTTCAGGACGGTCGGCTTAGGCGCCGGCGGTTCCGCCCATGCCGGTCACGACGGCATTGAACTTGGTCTTGATGGTCGTGCCGAGCGCGGTCACGGCCGAAATGATGACGACGGCGATCAGGGCCGCGATCAGGCCGTACTCAATGGCCGTGGCGCCGGATTCGTCCTGGGCAAAACGCGAGATGAACTTGGTCATGGATATCCTCTTGATCAGTCCTTGGCGGGCAGAAACGGGGGAGACGGTCGCCCGCGCGGCCCCCTGATTGCACGATCACCCTAGGGCGCCTGAGTTAAGAGGCCGTCGAAAGTAATGGTTATTTGGCCATTTACTGTGATTTTATTCAACGACCGTCCACAAGCGAAAGGGGCCGGAGCATCGCTGCCCCGGCCCCCCTGCGGTTTTCAAGACGGTCGGCTTAGGCGCCGGCGGTTCCGCCCATGCCGGTCACGACGGCATTGAACTTGGTCTTGATGGTCGTGCCGAGCGCGGTCACGGCCGAGATGATGACGACGGCGATCAGGGCCGCGATCAGGCCGTACTCGATGGCCGTGGCGCCGGATTCGTCCTGGGCAAAACGCGAGATGAACTTGGTCATTGGATAGTCCTTTTTCTTGAGCGAGCTAACAGTTGCACCATCAGGGTCTTCGGTTATGCCCGCTTGACCCCCTTACACGCTCATCCTGCCCCAAACGGCTTAAGGACAAGTAAAGTGAACGGATTTGGCGCGAATATTCATAGTTACCATCGCGTTTACTATGAGAAACACAGGCAACGCCCCTTCAGCCTTTCTTGAGGATTCCGTGTGCACATACGCGTGCGCACCCCGCGCGCCCGTTGTGAAAAGTGGAAGGCTGATCGCCCCATGTTCCGTCGAATGGCCAAGACCCTGATGATCGCCGCTGCGGCAGTCTTCGGCGCCGCCCTCGCCACGCCCGCGCTGGCCCAGGACTCGCTGCGCGTCGATATCGACCAGACCGCCCGTATCCAGCTGCGCGCCCCCGCCGGCTCGGTGATCGTCGGCAATCCGCAGATCGCCGACATTACCGTGGTGGACGCCAACACCCTCTATGTGACCGGCAAGGGCTACGGCATCACCGAGATTGTCGCCGTCGACAGCATCGGCCGCACCCTGTTCCAGAGCCAGATCATCGTCAGCGCCGGTGACGAGGGCCGCGTGCGCGTGTGGCGGGGCGGTCAGGTGACCGAGATGGCCTGCGGCTCGACCTGCTCTCCCACCCAGCGCTCCACCGGCACGCCCTGATCCATGCTGAGGGCCATGCGACCCCGAAAGGCCCTGGCCCGCTTTGCGGCCGAGCGGCGCGGCTCGACCGCAGTCGAATTCGCCATGGTCGCCGCGCCCTTCTTCTTCATGATGTTCGCCGTGCTCGAACTGGCCTTTGTCTTCGTGCTCGACTCGGTGCTCGAGAACGCCACCATCGAGACGGGCCGCCTGGTGCGCACCGGTCAGGCCAATAGCCAGGGCTTCACCGCTGGCCAGTTCAAGACCGCCATGTGCCAGCGCATGAGCATCTTCTCGGGTGACTGCATGGCCAAGGTCACGATCGACGTGCGCGAAATCCCCCAGTTCACCAATCCCAATCCGCCGGATCCGACGACAGGGGGCACCTTCAGCGAGGCGGGCCTCGGCTATGACAACGGTGATCCCGGCAGTCTGATGCTGGTCCGGGCCTGGTACCGCCACAGCCTGTTCACCCCCTTCCTGTCGCAGGGCCTGTCGCGGATGGGGGACGGCAAGGCGATCCTGACCGCGACCACCGCCTTCCGGAACGAGCCCTGGCAATGAGCGGGGGCGGGATCATGCGGCACCTGCGCCCCTGGCGGCGGCTGGGGTCTGACCGACGCGGCGTGTCTGCGGTCGAGTTCGCCATGCTGGCGCCCGTCATGATCTTTTTCTACTTCGGCCTCGCGGAATTCTGCCAGGGCTATATGGCGCAGAAGCGGGCCAGCCACTCGGCCGCCATGGTCGCCGACCTGATCGCCCAGCGCGAAGGCATCACCGGCGGCGAGATCGATGACGTCTTCGAGATCGGCGAACTGATCATGGCGCCCTTCTCGGCCTCGCCGCTCAACATGCGGGTGTCCAGCGCGACCCGCATCAATGGCACCACGGTGCGCATCGACTGGAGCCGGGGCCACGGCATGGCCGCGCGCGCGGTCGGCAGCACCATCACCGTGCCGAACGGCTTGATCGAGGTTGGCGAAAGCGTCGTCATGTCCGAGTCGACCTACGACTATGACTCCCCGGTCGACTATATGATGCCGGGCGTCACCCGGTTCTCGCACACCTTCTATCTGCGGCCGCGCACGGTCGAGAAGGTCGTGATCCTGCCCTAGGCCCCGGTCAGGGCGTGACGGATGGCCGAGATCTTGGCCAGCACCTCCGCCGCCTCTGCAACCGGATCGCTGTCGGCGACAATCCCCGCTCCTGCCTGCGTCCGCCAGTGCCAGGCGCCCTCCTCAAGGGTGAGGGCCAGGGTGCGGATCAGGACCGACGCCGTCAGGCTGTCGGCCCCCTCGCGCAGGACCAGCGACCCGCACCACGGCCCGCGCGGCGGCTCATGGGCGGCGATCACCTTCATGGCCTGATGCTTGGGCGCGCCCGTGATCGAGCCGGGCGGGAAGGTCGCCGCCAACAGATCCCCGGCGGTCGCGCCCTCCGCCAGCCGGCCGGATACCGTCGAGACCAGATGGTGCACATTGGCATAGGACTCGAGCGCGAACAGGGCACCCACCCGGACCGAGGCCGGCTCGCACACCCGCGCCAGATCGTTCCGCATCAGGTCGACGATCATCAGGTTCTCGGCCCGGTCCTTGACCGACGATCGCAGGTCCGCGACCTCGCCGGCATCCTGATCGGGATCCGCACGCCGGGGCCGGGTGCCCTTGATCGGCCGGGTCTCGACCTGTCGCGACCGCAGGGTCAGGAACAGTTCGGGAGAGTTCGAGACCAGCGCCCGGCCTCCCTGCCGCCAGAAGGCGGCATAGGGCGCCGGACTGGCCGTCACCAGTCGGCGGAACACCTCAAGCGGATCGGCATCCGCCCGCAGGCGGCCCCGCCAGCCCCGGGCGATATTGGCCTGAAAGATCTCGCCCTGGCCGATGCGCTCGACAACGTCCGCCACAGCCGCGCGATAGGTCTCCTCGTCAGCCTCGGCCTCGAAGCCCGTGGACAGCGGACAGGTCACGTTGCAGGCCTTTCCGGCATCGGCCAGCCAGCCCTCGGCCCGGTCCAGTGCGTCATCGACGTCGGCCTCTGCCGTCCCATAGCTCACGGCCTTCAGCGTCTGCGTCTCCGGCTCGAACACCAGCCAGGCCGGATAGCGCGCGGCCATCAGGTCCGGCCATACGGTCGGGCGGGCCCCGGTCGCGACGCGGGCGCCCCCGTCATAGGACAGCAGCTGGATGGCCCCCTCACTCCAGGCCGGATCCCCGAGCAGGGCCGAAACGGCATCCGGGTCGTCGGTGATCTCGCGGGTGGCGTCCGGCTCTGCCGTCATCAACACCCGCCCGCCGGCGTCGCTGAACAGGATGAGCGCGCCCTCGCGGGCCCCCACGGCGTCGATCAGGTCGAGCGGATCGCGCCAGGCCAGTCGCCGCTCGCCCCGGGCGGTGAAGGCGCGGATCATGCAGACAGGCGCGCGCCGATCCGGTCGCGCCGGTCGGCATCGACGCCCAGAGCCTGCGCCAGATAGGCGTCGACGGATCCGTGGCGCTCGCGAATGGCCGCGAAGGCTGCGTCCAGAAAGGCCGGCTCCACCCCCAGAAAGGCCACCACGGCGCCGTGCGAGGCGGTCCGGCCTGTCATCGCCCTGAGGCGCTCGGCGACGAACCCGGCCTGACCTTCCAGATCCACCGCCTGGTTGGTCAGCAGATAGTCGCCTATCACGTCATCGGCGGCGACGCCCAGCAGATGGTGGGTCAGGGCGGCCAGCAGCCCCGTCCGGTCCTTGCCCGCCGCGCAATGGATCAGCACGGGCCGGTCGCTGTCGGCCAAGGCCTCGAAGTAGCGGCTGAACAGCTCGAGGTGGGACGGCTCGAACGGCAGGCGGCGATAGGTGTCGGTCATGAAGGCCCGGCCGGACTCTTCGGTCAGGTCGGCGGTCTTCAGGAAGGTGATGTGGGGCGCCTCGCCGCCGTCATCGTGGTCGCTCTCGATGACCCGGGCGGCGAAGGCGGCCGGGCGGCGGCTGGGCTGGCCGCGCCGTTCGCTCGGCCGGCGCAAATCCACGACAAGCCCAAGATCGAGCGCCCCCAGCGCCTCCAGATCCGCCTCGGTCGCCCGCGCCTGATGGGCGCTGCGATACAGGTGGCCCGGCCGGATGTGGCGGCCCATCCCCCCGGCATAGTTGCCGAAGTCACGGAAATTATCGATCGCCTCGAAGCGCTTGATCCGGTCGGTCATGCCCCCTCTTAGCGCAGGGACCGATCCGCGCCACCCCGACAGATCGTCCCGTATCTCAGCGGGGCGGGATCAGGGCCGACAGGGTGTCCAGATAGGCCATGAAGGCCTTGCGCCCCGCGTCGGTCAGTTGCGCCTCGGTCAGGGGCTTTCGGCCGGCGAAGCGTTTGGTGATCTCGACGAAGCCGGCCTCCTCCAGCTTGCGCAGGTGGACCGAAAGATTGCCGTCCGTGGTCTTCAGCCGGGCCTTGAGGTCGCTGAAGTCGGCCATGCCCGCGCTGGACAGATAGGCCATGATGCCCAGCCGAACCCGTCCGTGGATGACGTCGTCGATCTCATTGATGTCGAAGCCGTCTTCCATCAGATGACCTCGGCCGGCTCCTGGCGCACCAGGATCAGACCCGGGACGAGCGCCAGCAGCACCAGACCCGCCGCATAGCCCAGCCACAGCAGGGGCGTTCCGATCAGGGCCGCCATCGCCGGCGCTCCGGCCCAGCCGCCGATGGCCAGCCACCACTGCCACTTCTGACCCGACATGGTGGCCGATACCGCCCATCCCGCGCCGTAAAGAGCAAGGATCAGCGAGGGGAAGATCAGGGTCGGCACTGGGCTCTGCAGCTTGAAGGAGAGGATGGCGATCGACACGGCCAGGACGAAGATGCCCAGCCCCACGCCCATCCAGCCGGCCCCGACGGCGCGGTTCACGGCCGACCGGGCGCCCGGCTTGCCCCGCAGCTTCGACTTCAGCCCGATCAGGCTGAGGAAGAAGATCACCATGGCGCCGATCCAGATCCAGGCGTAGGCCACCGGCTCCACGTCGAGCAGCCCGCTGTCGACCGCGTAATGGGCCAGAGAGGCCAGACCGAACACGGCACCGGCCGTGATCAGGATGCCGCCGCCCAGCACCGGGGTGTTGCGCCCCTCCTCGGCCAGGGCGCGGATGTAGGCAATGTCGTCTTCGGGGGTGGTCGTCTGTTGGGGCATGGCCCTGTCGCTCCTGCGCCTTGGCGCCTGGTGGGGTGTGTCTGCCCCCCTTATCGCGCATGCACTTTGTAATGTAAAGTGCTTTCTTATGACCGAAGCGGAGCGGCACGCTAGGGCTGCATCATGCGCATGAATTTCCACTGTCTGGCCTATGAGGCGATCGAGGTCTGCAACGCCCTGACCCTCGACACCTTCCGCGCCTTCCTCGCGCCCGCACAGCCGAAGGCGGGCGGTCGGGCGCTCGAGATCGGGGCCGGCAATGCCGCCCTGGCCCTTTGTCTGGCACGAGACTTCGACATGCAGGTCGAGGCCGTCGAGGTCGACATGGCGGTGGCCGCCCTGGCCCAGTCACGCATCAATGCGGCCGGCCTTGAGGACCGGGTCACCCTCAGCCGCATGCAGTCCCCGACCCTGCTGGAGGACCTGCCCCCGCAGGATCTGATCCTGTCGATCGGGGCCACCGATCCCGTGGGCGAGGACCATCGCCATCCCGACGCGGCCTTTGGCCGGCTGGCCGACCATCTGGCCCCCGGTGGCCTGCTGGTATGGGGTGACCTGTTCTGGACGGCAGAACCGCCCGAACCGCTGGCGCGGGTCATGGCCCTGACCAATGCCTGCACGCCGCTGGAGGACTGGACCGCCGCCGCCGGGGCCGCCGGGCTGGAGGTGCTCGATGTGCACGTGGCCGACGATGCGACCTGGCAGACCTATATCGAGACCATGGACCGCGCTGCCCGGGCGTGGATCGCCGCCCATCCCGACCGGATCGAGCGCCCGCACATCGAGGCGACCGCCGATCGGGTCCGGTCCTTCCTGACCTTCGCCCGGCCCTATACCGGCTTTGCGCTCCAGCTGATGCGCAAGCCCGCCCCCTAGCGGAACGGCGGCTCGTCGAAGGCGCGCAGCTTGCGCGAATGCAGGCGCTCGCCCTCCTCGCGCAGCAGGTCGACGGTCTGGATGCCGATCTGCAGGTGCTCCGAGATCGACCCTTCATAGAAACGGTTGGCCTGCCCCGGCAGCTTGATCTCGCCGTGCAGCGGCTTGTCCGACACGCACAGCAGGGTCCCGTAGGGCACGCGGAAGCGATAGCCCTGGGCGGCGATGGTGGCGGACTCCATGTCGATGGCGACCGCCCGGCTCTGGTTGAAGCGTAGGGCCGAGCGCGTGTAGCGCAGCTCCCAGTTCCGGTCGTCGGTCGTCACCACCGTCCCGGTGCGCAGCCGCAGCTTGACCTGATCGCCGGGCATGCCGCTGACCGACTTGGTCGCGTCATAGAGGGCGCGCTGCACCTCGGCGATCGAGGGGATGGGGATGTCCGGCGGCAGGACGGCGTCCAGCACATGGTCGTCGCGCAGATAGGCGTGGGCCAGCACATAGTCGCCGATCGACTGGCTGGCGCGCAGGCCGCCGCAGTGACCGATCATCAGCCAGACGTGCGGACGGGTGACCGCCAGGTGGTCGGTGATGGTCTTGGCGTTCGAGGGGCCGACGCCGATGTTGACCAGGGTGATGCCCTTCGCGCCCGGCGCCGTCAGGTGATAGGCGGGCATCTGGTGCTTCTTCCAGGCCGTGTCGCTGATCGCAGCCTCGGGGTCGGGCGTGTCGCGCGTGATCACCACCCCGCCCGCGCAGGACAGGGTCTGATAGGGGCTGCCGGGGCGTTTCAGCTCGGCGATGGCCCAGCTGACGAACTCGTCGACATAGCGGTTGTAGTTGGTGAACAGCACATAGGACTGGACGTCATCGACCGGCGTGCCGGTGTAGTGCCGCAGCCGCGCCAGCGAGAAGTCGGTCCGGAGCCCGTCGAAGTGCGACAACGGGAAGTCCCCGGTCGTGTCGAACAGGCCGTCGGCGATCTCGTCGCCGATATGGGCCAGCTCTGTCGTCGGGAACCAGCGCGCCAGGGTGGCCGTCATCGACCGGTCCAAGGCCACCTCGGCCCCGTCCAGCACATAGGGGAAGGGGATCTCCTGCCGCGACAGGCCGACCTCGAAGGTCGCGTCATATTCGTCGGCGAGCAGGGTCAGTTGTTCCCGCAGATAGTTGCGGAACAGGTCGGGCCGGGTGACGGTGGTCGTATAGGTGCCCTGCTTGGACAGGCGGGCATAGGCGCGGGGCTGAAGGTCCTGCGGGCGGTCGCCGTGCCAGCGGATGCGAAGCTCGGGATAGGCGAACAGGCCCTCGGCCCGGGCGGCCGGATCCGGTCGGGCGCCGTGATCGACGAAGTCCCGCACCGCCTGGCGCAGAGTGTCGACCGATTTCGAATACAGGGTTTCAAGGCGGTCGAGGACCGCGTCGGGAGTCATATGTTCTGTCATGGCCTCCTCTAGCGGAACAGTATGACCTTGGCGAGACGCCTCAGGGCGCCCCCGCTTCCCGGGCCGCGGCACCGGCCACGCGTTCGATCAGGGCCAGCGCCACCTCATCCCCGGCATAGGTTTCGACCAGGGCCGCCTGATCGGCGTCCAGCCCCTCACAGTTCAGCCGGGCGGTCGCTTCCGCGATCATGGCGGCGCGCTCCGCATCATAGGGTTCTTCCCCCGCCCAATGGTCGCAGCCGACCCGACGGCCGGCCCAGGCCAGGATATCGGCCGGGGTCGTCTCGGCCGCCTGCAGAACGCGGTCATTGACCTGCAGCCACTCGATGGCCAACCGGTCGCCATCAATGCGGAAGTCGATCCAGGCCTCGCCACCGCTGGCGCAACAGTTGGCATCGTTCGCCTGCCACAGCGACGTTTCCGCCATCAGATAGGGCCAGCGATAGGCGACCCCTTTCCAGACCTCCAGCCCGGTCGGCAGGCGGGTCGTCAGGTCCTCCTTCCAGGAGGTGATGTCGATCTGGCTGAAGGGCCGGTCGGCCTCCGGCGTCCAGCGGAACAGCACGTCGGCGTTCGCATGCCCGGTCCCGTCATGATAGCCGGGCACAGCGACGTACAGGGCGCCCTGTCCCTCGATCACCACCGGCGGCTCATGGACAATGGCCGTCTGGACCCAGGTCGCGGCTTTCAGCCGTCCGTCGGCCGTGGGGGTGTAGAGGATCACGGCCGCCCGGGGCATGTCCCATTCGCCCCCCATCCTCAACTGCTGCCAGTACAGGGGGTGCGCCGGTATGCCGGCCTCCTCGTCGCCGGGCACGATGATCACGCCGGCGCCGTCGATGCGACAGACATCCGTCACGCCCTCGGGACAGGTGCGCGCCAGACTGTCGAAGTCAGTCTCATAGCGTGCCAGCTGCCGGTCCTTCCAGGTCGCGACCTCCAGTTCTGTCACCCGCTGGGCCTCCATGGCCGGGCGTTCGGACGGGTCGGCCTCGTCCCACCACAGGCGCCACTCCCGGGCCTCGTCGCGGGCATCGAACGGCAGGGGCGTGGTCGCGAGGTACTCGGCCTCGGCGCGCTCCACCGCCTCCTGCGCGAGGACCGGGGTGCCCACCAGCAGGGTCAGGGCGATCACAGCGGCAAGGGGGCGTTTCATCTCAGGACCTCCGCAAAGCTTTGCGGCACTGTGCGCGCTCAGGCGGGGCGATCCAAGGTCCGGTGGAAAAAGTCAGACACCTCGGCCAGCACCGGCGCCTTCTTGCGGAACAGGGGCGAGAAGGTCGCGATCAGATCGGCGTGGTTCAGCCCTTCATAGAAACGGGCGGTGCAGGGGCCGCCCACCTCCTCCATGCGCTCGCACAGTATCCGCGTGTCCTCGGCATGGACCACGGTGTCGTCAGTGCCATGGCCCAGCCACAGCGGCGGCGCATCGGCCCGGGCAAAGGTGACCGGCTGGGTCAGGGTCGGGTCAGGCGCCCGCCCGAAAGCATTGACCGAGGCCTTCACATCGAAGGGCAGGAACTCATACGGCCCCGCCAGACCGGCGGCCGCCTTGATCAGGTCCGGGCGGTCCACCGCGGCCATGTAGCGCCTGTCCAGCGTGATCATCATGGCCAGATGGGCGCCCGCCGAATGGCCCAGAACGCCCAGTCGCCCGGCATCGCCGCCATGGGGCCGGACCAGTTCGGCCGCGCGGGCCGTGGCCCGGGCCGCGTCCTCGACAAAGCCCGGGAAATGCACCTCCGGCACCAGCCGGTAATCCGGCAGGGCCACCACAAAGCCCTTCGCCGCCAGCGCCTGCGCCGCCCAGCCGTAGACGTCGCGGGAGCCGGAATCCCAGCCGCCGCCATAGAAGAAGACCAGTGTCGGCACCGGCGACGCCGGGGTGGCCCCGGTCGGCGCATAGAGGTCCATCTTCTGGCGCGGGTCGTCGCCATAGGGCAGGTCGCGAGCGACGCGCCTTGCCCCGGAATCGCGCGGTCCCAGACTGTTCAGCAGCCCCAGCGGAGAACAGGCAGCCGCCAGCCCGCCCAGCAGGCTCGCCAGCGTGGCGCGACGGGACATGGAATAACTCGGGCTCGGCATCATCGGGACTGTAGATACGCGCGACGGCACGGTTTGGCTGCCCCTTGCGGCCTCATACCGACATGCGGCCGCGCGAAAGCACCTCTCGCCGCGCACGGCAGAGGAGATGGAGAGGCGGGCGGCGCATGGGCCGGGGGCCCGGAACCGTGTGCTCCCGTGCTTTCGCCTTAGGGAGCGTGTGTGTTTTTCGGCACCTGACCTGTGCGCTGCCCCGGTCGGTTCACGCGAGCGCCTGGGGGGACTGTCTCTTCAGCCGGGGGTCGGGGCGCCGAAAAGCTTGCGGTCCCGACCTCGCCTGTCCCGGTTCGACAGCAGGTCCCAGTCTCTCGGCCCGCGACGGGCGAAGCGCCCAGAAACGCCCCGGACCCCGGGGTTTCGCCCCGGGCAGTCCCGCTCGACCGGCCCCCGCCGCCGCTTCAGTGCCTGGGTCCCGAGGCGCCTCTCCTGCGACGGAGACGGGGAG
>NZ_JAIVLL010000004.1:130000-161577 GCF_020524625.1 Brevundimonas poindexterae | reverse complement strand
GGGGTGTTGAAAGGGCGGGGGAATTTCGGGGCGGCTGTGATGGCTGGGGCGATTGACCCAACGGCCCTTCTCCCCTCGGGGGAGAAGGTGGGCCGCGAGAGCGGCTCGGATGAGGGGGCCGTCAGGGACGAAACTGAGGCGGCTCTACTGAACGCAACCCTCCCCCTCATCCGTCAGGCTCCGCCTGACACCTTCTCCCCCGGTGGGGAGAAGGATCGGATGGGCGGCTTGCCCACCATGGACGGGAACCGCACCCTACTCTGGCAGGACCGGATCAGCGGCCGGCCAATCGGTGTCGCCGCGGCGGCGGAGGCGCATTTCGATGACGGGCATGGGCGGGCGGTCGGGCATGACGAAGGTGCCGATCTCGACCCACTCGCCATCACGGAAGGTGGTGACGTAGCGCAGTTCGCCGCCCCGGCTGGGCGTCGTCCAGGAAAAGCCGTCGGGCGTGGCGGTCAGGGGAAAGTCGCCCGCCTGGCCGTTGGCGTAGGAGCGCATGACGTAGCCGCCCTCTTCGCTCCAGGAGATGACGGCAAAGGCGTTGAACGCCGCACCACCGTCGTCATTGGCGGTGCGGCCCTCGATCACCTTGATCGATCCGCCCAGCATGGGGCCGATCCGCTCGGTATGGGGATGGGTCATGGGGGCGCCGGGGCCGGCCAGAATGGTCGCCTCGCCCACCCATTCGCCGTCCATCCAGTCGAGCACCTGCATGGCCTCGCGCTGTTGCAGCGTGCCCTGCGGGTAGACCGCCTGGGCCAGGGCCGGCGCGGTCCCGGCCAGGGCGGCGCTCCCGAGGATAGTCGCCGCCAACAGGGCGCGCACGGGCCGCCGCGCCGATGCGAAATTCAGGGACGCAGAGATCATGACCAACCCTCCCGTTGCTTTACATATTAAAGCACTTTTCCACCATCGCGGCAAGCCACGAAAAACCCGCCGGAGCGCGCCCCGGCGGGTCATTCAGTCGGTGCGGAAGCAGCGGGCCCTAGTGGGCGATGCCCTTCCAGATCCGGCGGTAGCTGGCGTAGGTCAGGCCCGCGAACAGCAGCAGGAAGATCAGCACGCCAAAGCCGGTGCGCTTGCGCTCGACCGCGTGGGGATCGGAGGCCCAGGCGATGAAGGCGGCGACGTCCTTGGCATATTGGTCGACCGTCTGGGGCGAACCGTCGTCATAGGTCACCTGACCGTCCGACAGCGGCGCCGGCATCGCGATGAAGCCGCCGGGCGGGACGTGATGCTCGTCGCCCTCCCAGAACGGGGCGAGGTCGCCGGCCATATAGGGGTTGTAGTGCTGGCCCGGGGCCATCTTCAGCCCCTGGGGCGCCGGCACATAACCCGACAGCAGCGAGTAGATGTAGTTGGCGCCGTCGTGACGGGCCTTGGCCATCACCGACAGGTCGGGCGGGGCTGCGCCGCCATTGGCCGCAGCCGCGGCCGTGGCGTTCGGATAGGGGCTCGGGAAGTGGTCCGCCGGCGTGGCCGGACGCGTGATCGGCTCACCGGTTTCGGTGTCGATATCCGGCACCTGGACCTCGGCCGCGAGCGCGCGGACGTAGGGGTTCTCGGCCGGCGACCAGTTTTCGTGGGCGTCGTAGAACGGTCCGCCGGGCTGGCCCAGGTTCCGGAACGACATCAGCTGCATGCCGTGACAGGCAGCGCAGACCTCGCGGTAGACCTTGTAGCCGCGCTGCAGCTGGGCCTGATCGAAGGTGCCGAACGGCCCCTCGAAGCTGAAGCCGCCCGAGCGCGGATGCTTGGCGCCGCCGCCTGCCGCTGTGGCCGGAGCGGCCATGGCAACCAGGCTGAGGGCGGCGACGGCCGAGGCGACGATCTTGAACACGGCGGAGCGGGTCCCGTTTTGAATGGTCATGACGATCAGCCCTTCTTCTCGGGGATGCCACCGTCAAGCACCGGCTCGGAGATCGAGTGCGGCACCGGCAGGGGGGTCTCCTTGAGACCGACCCAAGGCATGATGATGAAGAAGAAGGCGAAGTAGTAGGCCGTCAGCAGGCGGGTCAGCCACAGATAGCTGTTCAGCTGGCCGTCCAGCAGCTGGAAGCTGGGCATGCCGGGCACGACCTGGGCGTCAGGCAGCTGGGCGCCGCACCAGCCGAGGCCGACACCGACCACCAGGAAGATCAGGAAGAAGACCTTCATGGTCGGGCGGTAGCGCATCGAGCGGACGCGCGAGGTGTCCAGCCAGGGCAGGATGAACAGCACGCCGATGGCACCGAACATGGCCAGCACGCCGCCGAACTTGTCGGGGATGGCCCGCAGGATGGCGTAGAAGGGCAGCATGTACCACTCGGGCACGATGTGCGCCGGGGTCTGCAGCGGGTTGGCCGGGATGTAGTTGTCGGCGTGGCCCAGGGCGTTCGGCATGTAGAAGACGAATACGGCGAACAGGATCAGGAACAGGATGATCGCGAAGCCGTCCTTGACCGTGAAATAGGGGTGGAACGGCAGGGTGTCCTTGGGCGTCCGCTCCTTGGGGATCAGGATGCCGGCGGGGTTGTTCTGGCCCGAGGTGTGCAGCGCCCACAGGTGCAGCACAACCACGCCGAAGATCACGAACGGCAGCAGATAGTGCAGCGAGAAGAAGCGGTTGAGCGTGGCGTTGTCGATCGCCGGACCGCCGCGCAGCCAGATCAGGACCGGCTCGCCGATCATCGGGATGGCGCCGATCAGGTTGGTGATCACCTCGGCACCCCAGAAGGACATCTGGCCCCAGGGCAGGACGTAGCCGAGGAAGGCCGTGGCGATCATCAGGAAGAAGATCACGCAGCCGAGGATCCAGATGATCTCGCGGGGGGCCTTGTACGAGCCGTAGTAGAGGCCGCGCAGCATGTGCAGATAGACGGCGATGAAGAACATTGAGGCGCCGTTGGCGTGCACATAGCGGATCAGCCAGCCGCCGTTGACGTCACGCATGATGCGCTCGACCGAGGCGAAGGCCAGTTCGGTGTTGGGCACATAGTGCATGGCCAGCACGATGCCGGTGACGATCTGGACCATCAGGCAGAGCGTCAGGATGCCGCCGAAGGTGTACCAGTAGTTCAGGTTCCGCGGCGTGGGCAGCGACATATAGTCGGCGCCGAAGCGGATGATCGGCAGGCGGCTGTCGAGCCACTTTTCAATGCCGGTCTTGGGGACGTAGGTGGATTCGTGATCGCTCATGGTCTGTCCGTCCGTCCTCAGCCGATCTTCACGCGCGTGTCGGACACATATTCATAGGTAGGCACCACCAGATTCTTGGGCGCCGGGCCTTTGCGGATGCGTCCCGAGGTATCGTAGTGCGAGCCGTGGCAGGGGCAGAACCAGCCGCCGTAGTCCCCGGCATTGAAGGTCGGCACGCAGCCCAGGTGGGTGCAGGAGCCGATCACCACCAGATACTGGGAGTGGCCTTCCTTGACGCGGTCGGCGTCGGTCTGGGGATCCTTGAGGGCGCTGAGGGGGGTGTCGACCGCCTCCTCGATTTCCTTGGGCGTGCGATAGCGCACGAACACGGGCTTACCCTGCCACTTGATGACCACCTGCATGCCCTCGGCGACCTTGGTCAGGTCGAACTCGATGGTCGACAGGGCCAGGGTATCGGCGGCGGGGTTCATCTGGTTGACCAGCGGCCAGGCCATCATGACCCCGGCCCCGACCGCGGCCGCACCGGCTGCGATGTGAATGAAATCCCGGCGGGTGGCGTCGTCGCCCCCACCGTGTCCGTCGTGGTTCAGTTCGACCGATTCGGTCACATCACACCTCTCATGGGCCCCGATGGACCCGGACCGGGCCATCGACGGTATCGTCATAGTTTGACGCGAGACGTCATACACCAGCTGTACGGACCGGATTTGCGGCTCATCGCCGCAAGACGGCGTATGCCTTGAGAAAGACTCGCAAAACCAGCCGCGACAAGCCCCCGGCTCACGCGTAGAAGGGCCTTAGAATGCGTCTCGCCCTTTTTCAACCAGCCATTCCGCAGAACGTCGGCGCCTGCATCCGCCTGTCGGCCTGTTTCGGCGTCGAATTGCATGTGATCGAGCCCACCGGCTTCCGGTTCGACGACCGCGCCATGAAGCGCGCGGCGCTGGATTACGGGCCTCTGGGCCATATGACGCGCCATGCCGATTGGGACGCGTTCCAGCGCGATCGCGGGCCCGGACGGCTGGTGCTGTTCACGACCAAGGGCGCCGAGCCCCTGACGACCTTCCGTTTCCAGCCGGACGATGCGCTGCTGTTCGGATCGGAGCCGACCGGCGCGCCGGATCATGTGCACGAGGCCGCCGACGCGCGGGTGCTGATTCCGCTGAAGCCCGGCGCGCGGTCGCTGAACCTGGCGGTCAGCGCCGGCATTGCCTGCTGGGAGTGGGCGCGGCAGGCGGGCTAGTCCGCCGCGTCCGGGTTGGCGATCAGGAAGGGCGACTCCACGCGCTGCAGGCGGGCAGCGGTGGCTTCGACCTCGCGCATGACCCGCAGGATGTTGCCCCCGGTCAGCTTGAGGATGTCCGCCTCGCTCCAGCCTCGCTTCAGCAGCTCGGCGATGATCAGCGGATAGGCGTCGACGCCCGAGATGCCGACCGGCAGGCTGCTGATGCCGTCGAAGTCCCCGCCCAGACCCACGTGATCGATGCCCGCCACGTCGCGAACATGCTCGATGTGGGCGACGATGTCGGCGATGTCGGCGGTCGGCGCCGGATGATCGACGGTCCAGTCCTCCATGCCGTCGGTGACCGCTTCGGGGTCGCCGGGATAGAGCGATTCAAGCCGGGCGCGCTCGGCCGACTGGGCGGCGCCCCAGGCCCGCACCTCCTCGTCGATGAAGGAGGGCACGAAGGTGATCATCACCACCCCGCCCTTTTCCGGCAGCAGGCGCAGGACCGAGTCCGGCACATTGCGCGGGTGGCCGGTCACGCCCCGGGCCGACGAGTGCGAGAAGATCACCGGGGCCTGCGACACGCGGATAGCGTCCAGCATGGTGGCCTCGGACACATGGCTGAGATCGACCATCATGCCGAGACGGTTCATCTCGAGCACCACCGTCTCGCCGAATGGGCTGAGGCCGTCCCAGCGCGGGGCGTCGGTGGCGCTGTCCGCCCAGCTGGTGGTTTTCGAGTGCGTCAGGGTCATGTAGCGCGCGCCGGCGTCATGGAAGCTGCGCAGCAGGCCCAGCGAATCGGCGATGGAATAGCCGCCCTCCATGCCGATCAGGCTGGCGATGCGGCCCTCGCCGTGGATGCGCTCCACGTCATCGGCGGTCAGCGCCAGTTCGAAGACGTCGGGGTAGGCGTCGATCAGACGCTTCACGACATCGATCTGTTCGAAGGTGGCGCGCGCGGCCTCGAGCGGGGTCATGCTGGCCGGCACATAGACGGACCAGAACTGGCCGCCCACGCCACCGGCGCGCAGCCGAGCGATGTCGGTGTGCAGGCGGGTGCTGGCCGACAGGTCGATGCGGAGGTCCACGCCCCGGGGGTCGCTGTTGTAGGCCTGACGCAGGGCCCAGGGCAGGTCGTTGTGGCCGTCGATCAGGGGCGAGGCCGCCAGCAGGCGCCGGGCGGTGTTGATCTCGGGCGACTGGGCCAGGGCCGGGGTGGTCGCCGCCAGCGCGATCGCCGTCGCGGCCAGAACACAGGACTTCAGATGACGCGGCATGGAGGCCTCCCTTTGCATGCGGGGCACTGTCGCGGTCAGGACCGGGAGGCGCAAGTCGCCCTGCCCCCTGCCCTGCCCGGAAAAATCGACTAGAAGCCAGCCATGGACACCACCGCCCCTGCCCCGCAGCCCGATCTGGACACGCTGAAGATCGAAACCCGCGCCTGGTTCGAAGGCCTGCGCGACCGGATCCATGCGGCGCTGGAGGCGCTGGAGGATGAGGCGGACCCGGCCCTCTACCCCGGCAAACCGGGCCGGTTCGTCCGCACTGAATGGCAGCGGCCCGAGGGCGGCGGCGGCGTCATGGGCATGCTGCACGGGCGGCTGTTCGAAAAGGCCGGCGTGCACTGTTCGACCGTGCACGGCACCTTCCCCGAGGACTATGCGAAACAGGTGCCGGGGGCGGCCGAGGACCCGCGCTTCTTCGCCACGGGCATCAGCCTGATCGTCCATCCGCGCAATCCGCATGTGCCCGCCGTGCACATGAACACGCGCTTTATCGCGACGACCAAGGGCTGGTTCGGCGGCGGCGGCGACCTGACGCCGGTGCTGGACGTGGACCGACGCGAGGATGCGCCCGACACGGTCGCCTTCCACGCCGCCTACAAGGCCGCCTGTGACCGGCACGATCCGACCTATTATCCGCGCTTCAAGGCCTGGTGCGACGAGTATTTCTGGCTGGCGCATCGCAAGGAGCCGCGCGGCACCGGCGGCATCTTCTATGACCATCTGGACAGCGGCGACCACGGCGATGACTTCGCCTTTACGCGGGATGTCGGCGACGCGTTCCTCGCGGCCTATCCCGACATCGTCCGGGGCCGAATGGGCGAGGCCTGGACCGAGGCTGAGCGGGAGGAACAGCTGATCCGCCGCGGCCGCTATGTCGAGTTCAACCTGTTGTACGACCGGGGCACGACCTTCGGCCTGAAGACCGGGGGCAATGTCGAGGCGATCCTCAGTTCCATGCCGCCCAAGGTGAAGTGGCCCTGAGCCCCTATTGGCCGATCACGATGTACTGGGCAAGAAACCAGGTTTCCCGCAGAAGGAACGGCGCCTGCGTCTTGGCTGAGCGATAGCGCGAGCTCGGTGTCGGAGAGGGGTCTGCATTCAGACCTTGTCGGGCCGCGACGACCATCGCCCTGCGCATGTGAAGGGGGTCCGAGACAATCAGGACAGTCTCGGCCCGTCTGGCGTCGAGGAGCGGGCGGGCGAAGGCCAGGTTCTGGATCGTGGTCCGTGACCGCGTTTCAGCCAGAACAGAGTCCGCCGGGACGCCCTGACGGATCAGCCACTGACGTCCCGCGTCCCCCTCGCTGAGCGCGTCTCCGGGCCCCCGCCCGCCCGTCACCACGATCAGCCTGACCCGTCGTTGAAGGTAGAGGTCGCGCGCATGACGCAAACGCGCCTCAAACACCGGTGACGGCACAGTGTCCGAGACGGCCGCACCAAGCACGATTGCCGCATCGGCGTTGCCGCCGGCGTCCTTGCCCGCATAGGTCACAATCGAGATCGCGAGGACCAGCCACGCGGCGGCCAAGGCCAGAAGACTGAAAGCCAGCCAGCGCGCGGGACGAGCCCGGCCGGGCTTCAACGCTCCGGACATCGGGAGCCTCGCGCCTCAGCTGTTGAAGAAGACGCGGTAACAGGCGCGTTCCTGGCAGTAGTAGACCGAGCCATTGTTGGTGACATAGCTGCCGGTCGCGACGGACTGCGCACGGGTGGGGGCGGCGTTGAAGGCGAGGCCGATCAGCACGCCCATGCCGATCAGAAGGGCGGCGAGCAGAAGGTCACGGGCTTTCAGGGTCAGGGTCATGGCAGGTCTCCGGATTGAGACCTGACGCTAGCCGATTTTTCGCGGCGCGCACCTGACGAGTTCCTACCCCTTCAGGAAGGTGCGGATCCAACGGCCGACGGCATCGCGGTCGTTGTCACCCTTGAGGGTATCCAGCGCGGGATCGACGCGGTCGGCGCCGATGCGGTCCCGGCGCCCCTCGGCCAGGGCGGCCGCAAAGGCCGGGGTGAATTCCGGGTGACACTGCATGGAGATGGCGTCGTCGTCCCAGGCGAGGCCGGCGAAGGGGGTGAAGTCGCTGGACAGGATCACGCGGGCCCCGGCCGGTCTTTCGACCACCTGATCCTGATGCGAGACGGGGATGGCGATGGTCGACAGGGGCGGTTGCATCCACGGCTCGGTCGCCTGGACATCATAGCGATGCAGGCCGACGCCCCAGCCGCGATCCGACTTTTCGACCCGGCCGCCCAGGGCCTGGGCCATGGCCTGATGGCCGAAGCAGATGCCGACCATGCGGGTCCGGCCCTTCGCCGATGCGATCCAGTCCAGCAGGCGACCGATCCAGGGTTCGCCGTCATAGACGCCCGCGGGCGAGCCGGTGATGATCACGCCGTCGAACGCCTCGGGGTCCGGCGGCGGGCTGTGGCGCACATCCACGCCGCGCGTCTCGAATTCCTCGCCCAGCAGGCGCCGGAACATCTGCGGATAGCGGCCATGAGCGGGTGCCAGATCCGAGGGCGGCGCGCCGGTCTCGAGGATGGCGATGCAGGGCTTTCGAGGCTCGGTCATGGGGCCGATATGGACCGGCGGGCACGACTTGGTAAGGGGGATGGTCTATGGGACGGCCATGTCCGACGCCGATTCCGACACTGTCGTCCTGATCAATGTCTACAAGTGCGACCCTGCGCGTCAGGATGCCCTGATGGACGCCCTGACCATGATGGTCGGGCGCCAGCGCGGGCTGGACGGCTTCGTTTCGGCGACCTTGCATCGCGGCCTGAACGGCAAGGTCTGCGCGGTGCATGGCGTGTGGGCCAGCCGCGAGGACTGGAAGGCCATGACGCGCCACCCGGCCATCGTGGAGGCCATGAGCCCGATCATGGGCATCGCCACATTCGAGCCCAATCTGTACGAGCCGGGCGAGACGTTCGGCTGAGCCCGTGTACTCGTAAGTAGCGCGCGATGCCCCGAAAAGCGGACTGGCGGACTGTCCGCCAAGGGTGGAAAGCGGACATCGCTACATCTACAGTCACTGTCTGGGATGGGGGGTGCAATGTTCCGATGGTTGCGGCGAAAGTCGGCTGACCTTCACCCCGAGGTGGCGCACCTCGCTGCGTTGATGCGGGAGATTGAGGACGTCGTGCGTGGCGGAGGTGCGGCTCGTTGGGCAAATCAGGTCTCTCGGTGCGCCGATATAGTCGAACGATCCGACGGTTATGGCGTTGAGCGCTTTCTTCAGCTCTACGGTGGAATGGGGTCCATCAACGACCTATCGCTTCATCGCAACGGCGTTCCGTTGGTTGAGGAGAACGATCGATTAGGGCAGTTGCTCAGTGAAGCTTTCGAGCTTGCCAGTCGGCTGAAACGCTCCAGCTAACGTCCGCAATGGGACGAGACCAGACTGTCGCCTGAGGCCGGAAAGCGGACCTCCAACGGGAAACGTCACTTGCAGGCGGGTGGCGGAACTTCGATGCGGCGGATCGTGCCTCGCTCATCGACCAGGATCACCCGCTGCAAGCAACGCCCTACGACCGAATGCCATCTCTCCCGGGCGCAAGCGGTGGACTGCAAGGCTTCTCCCGGACGACACGCGAACCCGGCATCACGGATCACCGTCAGCGCGTCCTCGGTTGGCATTCCCGGCTCGACAATCTGAGAAACCTCAAGCTCGATCTGGTCCCGGGGCTCCGGGGCGCAACTCGCAATGACCGGCAACAGCAAAATAACAGCAAGGCGGCGGACGATCATGCTCTACCCTCGCGCTTCATCAAGAGGTCCGCAATGGGTCGAGAGCGGTCACTGACTTGCTGCCTGTAAGCGGACGGCATCGGCGATTCTATGGGGAGGCCCACCAGACCTCGGCGCGGGCGCCGGTGTCGCCCAGGGTCTTCGCAACCCAGCCGCAGACTTCCTGCGCCACCGCCTCGGCCCCTTCGGGCGGGTTGAGCATGACGAGGGTGCAGCCGTTCATCTTCATCGGATTGGTCAGGGGCCGCAGGCGAGCCTCGGCCACCAGGACGGGGCCGGGCTTGCCGGCCGACAGGCGGCGCAGGAAGCCGTCGAAGGTCTCCATGTCCTTGAGCGGCGTCCAGATGGCGACGGTCGCGGTCGGGTCGCGCCGGGCCACAGCGGCGGCCGCATCAGCTGCGCGTTGATAATCGTCGGCCTGTTCAAACGGCGGGTCGATCAGCACCAGCGGACCGCGCACGCTGGCGGTCGCTCCGGCCAGGGCCTCATAGCCGTCGGCCGCCTGACCCGTCGCCCGGGGGTGATCGGCGAGCGCCTGGTTGAGCAGCTCGACCACCGGCGGGTTCATCTCGAAGCCGACATAGGCGTCCCCCTCGCGCAGGCGCCGGGCGACCAGCAGGGGCGAGCCGGGATAGAAGCGCACGCCGCCGTCAGGGTTGAGGGCCGTGACCTCCTGCGCCAGAGCTTTGATCGCGGGGGGCAGGGTCTCGCTGGCCATCAGCCGGGCGACGCCTGCCTCGGCCTCGCGCGAGCGGACGGCATCACCGGTCAGGTCATAGAGGCCGGCCCCGGCGTGGGTGTCGATGACGGTCAACGGCCCCCGCGCCTGCATCCGCTCGACCAGCCACAGCAGCAGGGCGTGCTTGACCAGATCGGCGAAGTTTCCGGCGTGAAAGCTGTGACGGTAGTTCATGGAGCGGGGCGTGATCCTGATCAAAGCTGATTGGGGGACGCTATGGCATTGCAGGGGCGCGACGGGAATGCTGAATTCCGATGGAAGCCCGGTCGAGCCGGGACAGCTGTATTCCGAGGATCGACCATGAAGTGGCTGGCAGTTGCGATCACCGCCTGGGCGCTCGCCGGGGCAGCACAGGCGCAGGACTGGGTGTATGCGGCCCACGGCGGCGGTTCGGCCCAGGGGTATGACGCTGACAGTGTGACCCGCAGCGGGACCCTTCGCACGGTGGACGTAGTGGTCGTGGCGGCCGAAACCCAGACCCTGCCGAGCGGGCGGACCTGGGATTATCTGGTGACCCGGGAACAGCTCGACTGCACGAACTTCCGGCGGCGGGTCATGACCTCGACGACGCATCGGTTCGGCCAGCCCCAGCCCACAGAAGTCCATACGGAACCGGGCCAGTGGCTGGAGCCTACGGTTGCCGGATCGGTCAGCGGTGTGTTGGTCCGGGGCGTATGCTCCGACACGCGCCCGGACAGCATGGGCTTTACGACGGCTGATGACTTTGCCCGGGCGGCCCGGCGGGTCTTCGAGGGCGGCGCCGCCTAGAACTCTGCCGGAGGAACCGGGGGGCGGACGGCCGCGTTGCCGATCCGCCATGACCCGCGACGCGCCGCAATGACGGCCTCCCTCCTCAGCGATACCGAAGCAGACCTGCCGCCGGGGCTGACCTGGTGCAGCGACGACCATGCCGGTTTTTCGCGCAGGCGCGCGGGCAAGGGCTTTGCCTATCTGGATCGCAAGGGCGCTGTCATCCGTGACCCGAAGGTCAGAGCGCGCATCAATGCCCTGGCCATTCCGCCAGCCTGGACCGACGTATGGATCTGCCCGCGCGCCAACGGCCATATCCAGGCCATCGGGCGGGATGCCAAGGGGCGGAAGCAGTACCGCTATCACGCCGACTGGAGCAGCCATGCGTCGGAGTCGAAATTCGACCGGCTGCCGGCCTTTGCGCGCGCCCTGCCCCGGCTGCACGACCGGGTAGAGGCCGATCTGAACAAGCGGGGGCCGTGCCGCGACAAGGTGCTGGCCACGGTCGTGCGACTGCTGGAGCTGACGCTGATCCGGATCGGCAATGCCCGCTATGCGAAGCAGAACCGGTCCTACGGCCTGACCACGCTGAACAAGCGGCATCTGGAGGTGGACGGCGCCTCCCTGACCTTTGCCTTTCGCGGCAAGAGCGGCCAGAGCCACGAGGTGTCGGTGCGCGACCGGCGGCTGGCGCGCGTGATCCGCACCCTGCGCGAACTGCCCGGCCAGCCGGTGTTCCAGTACCGCGATCCGGAGGGGGACCTGTCGACCGTCACCTCGGATGCGGTCAACGCCTATATCCGCGAGGCCATGGGCGAGGACTTTTCGGCCAAGGATTTCCGCACCTGGGCGGCGACCCTGTCGGCGGCGCGGGTGCTGCGCGAGACCGAGCCTGCGACCTCGGCAACCGATGCGAAGCGCAAGCTGACGGCCTGTTGCCGCACGGTGTCGGGCCTGCTGGGCAATACGCCGACGGTGTGCCGGTCGTCCTATATTCACCCGGCGGTGCTGGAAGCGTTCGAGGACGGCAGCCTGGCCGAGGCCCTGCCCGGACCGGAGGCCAAGTCCTTTGAACCGAAGCTGATCCGGATGCTGGCCCAATAGAGCCACAAAGCTGACCGCCTATTCACTTGAGCAAATCGCGGAACGGCGGTTTACGGACCTCTCCTGTCGGAGGGATACCTGAAAATGAAACTGTCCAACCTGTTCCTGCGTCTGGCCGTCGCCTTTGCCCTGCTGGGCGTCGGTCTCGGCTACGTCATGGGCGCCACGCACGAGTTCACGCTGGCCCCTGTCCATGCCCACATCAACCTGCTCGGCTGGGTGTCGATGTTCCTGTACGGCCTGTTCTACCGCACCGCCCCCGAGGCGGCGGCAGGTTGGCTGCCGAAAGTCCATGCCGCCCTGGCCATCCTTGGCTTGCCCGTCATGATGATCGGCCTGACCATCCAGCTGCTGGGCGTGCCGTCGCTGATGGCCGTCGTGCCGCCGATGATGATCGCCGGCCCGACCCTGGTGGTGCTGGGCATGGTCGCCTTTGCCGCCGTGGTGTTCCGCGCGACGGGCGACCGGCTGGTGGCCGCCTGATCAGGCGGCTTTCGACCAGTCCAGAACGACCTTGCCCGACTTGCCCGACTTCATGACCTCGAAGCCGTCGCGGTACTGGTCGTAGGCCAGCTGGTGGGTGATGAGCGGCTGAAGGTCCAGTCCGGCCTTCAGCAGCCCCAGCATCTTGCGCCAGGTGGTGAACATCTCGCGGCCGTAGACGCCCTTGATGGTCAGGGCCTTGAGGATGATGGCGCCCCAGTCGGTCTCCATCGGCTTGGACGGAATGCCCAGCAGCGCCAGGCCGCCGCCCATGATCAGGGTGTCGACGCACTGTTTGAAGGCCACCGGGCTGCCCGACATTTCGAGGGCGACGTCGAAGCCGACCTTCATGCCCAGCTCGGGGATGACGTCGTGCAGGTCTTCCTTGAGCGTGTTGACGGTGCGCACGCCCGGCGCAACCTTTTGCGCAAGATCGAGTCGGAAGTCATTGATATCGGTCAGGACCACCGTGCGCGCGCCGGCGTGGCGGGCGACGGCGGCGGCCATGATGCCGATCGGGCCGGCGCCGGTGACCAGCACATCCTCGCCCAGCAGGTCGAACTGCTGCGCCGTGTGGACGGCATTGCCGAACGGGTCGAGGATCGAGCCGATCTCATAGGGGACATCATCGGGCAGCTCGATCACATTGAAGGCCGGGGCCACGACATATTCGGCAAAGGCGCCCTGGCGGTTCACGCCGATGCCGCGCGTGGCCGGATCGAGGTGGAAATGGCCGGCGCGGGCCGCTTCGGAGTTCAGGTCGATGACATGGCCCTCGGCCGAGACGCGCTGGCCGACCTTGAGCGGGCGATCCACGTCCTTGCCGACCGAGACGATCTCGCCCGAGAACTCGTGGCCGGTGATCATGGGCACGGGCACATTCTTTTGCGACCACTCGTCCCAGTTCCAGATGTGGATGTCGGTGCCGCAGACGGCGGTCTTGTGGACCTTGATCAGCACATCCTCGGGACCGGCCTCGGGGATCGGGGCGTCGATCAACTCGAGCCCTTCGGCGGCGCGGGTCTTGGCAAGCGCCTTCATGGTGTCGGTCATTTGATCACTCCCAGTTCCTTGCCGGCCGTCTTGAACGCTTCAACGACCTGATCGATCTGGTCGAAGGTGTGGGCGGCGGACATCTGCGTCCGAATGCGGGCCTGTCCACGCGGCACCACGGGAAAGCTGAAGCCGATGACATAGACGCCCAGCTCCAGCATGCGGGCGGCCATGTCCTGGGCGAGGCGCGCGTCGCCCAGCATCACCGGAATGATCGGATGCTCGCCGGGCAGCAGGTCGAACCCGGCCTCGGTCATGGCCGTGCGATAGCGGGCGGCATTGGCGAACAGCTGCTTGCGCAGGGCGTCGCCCTCCTCGCCGGCGGCGATGCGGATGGCCTCGAGCGAGGAGCCGCAGACGGCGGGGCTGAGGGCGTTCGAGAACAGATACGGCCGGGCGCGCTGCTTCAGCAGGGCCACCACCGGAGCGGTCGCACAGATGAAGCCGCCCATGGCCCCGCCCAGCGCCTTGCCGAAGGTGCCGGTGACGAAGTCGACCTTGACCCCGCAGTGGGCATAGGAGCCGCGTCCCTGCGGGCCCATGAAGCCGGTGGCGTGGCAGTCGTCGACCATGATCAGGGCGTCGTACTTGTCGGCCAGGGCGCGGATCTCGGCCAGCTTGGCGACATAGCCGTCCATCGAGAAGGCGCCGTCGGTGGCGATGATGATGTCGCGCGCGCCGTCGGCCCGGGCCTGCTTCAGCTGGGTCTCGAGGTCAGCCATGTCGGAGTTGGCGAAGCGGTATCGCTTCGCCTTGCAGAGTCGCACGCCGTCAATGATTGATGCGTGGTTCAGGCTGTCGGACACGATCGCATCCTCGGCCTCGAACAGCGGCTCGAAGATGCCGCCGTTGGCATCAAAGGCGGCCGCGAACAGGATGGTGTCCTCAAAGCCGAGGTAGTCGGCGATGGCGCGCTCCAGCTCCTTGTGGATCTCCAGCGTGCCGCAGATGAAGCGCACAGAGGCGGTGCCCGCGCCCCAGCGTTCCTGGGCCTTGATGCCCGCCTGGACGACGCGCTCGTCGCCCGCCAGACCGAGATAGTTGTTGGCGCAGAAGTTCAGCACCTTGCGGCCGGCGACCTCAATCACCGGCCCCTGTCGCGAGGCGATGATCCGTTCGGGCTTGGTCAGGCCCTGGGCGTCGATGTCGGCCAGTTCGGCGGCGATGCGGTCGTGGAAAGCGGTCATGGGCGCTCCGCTAGACGGTTTTGACGGCGGCATAAAGCCCCGCCCGCCCTCACACCTTCGGCATCAGTTGGCGGGCGTCGGGTTTTCGGTGGCCCGGACCTGACCCACCTTGATGCGACCACCGCAGACGGTCATCTCGGTCTGCTGCGTCAGGGGCGCCGTATCGCCGGGCGCCGTGACCCGGAGACCTTCGGTGACCGGGCAGCGCGTCTCGCCCTCGCTCTCGTGGGGCACGACATTCCAGCCGATGTCGAAATACGCCTTGCCTCCCGCAGCCAGTTCGACCGGGTGCGGCGGCTCGGCCGGATCGCCCTGCATCCAGGGATCGGCGCGCACGCTGACAACAGGGCGCCCCTCCTCATTCATCAGGGTCACGCCGGGATAGCCCGTGATGCTGCACGTCTCGGTCCCGGCATTGCGCAGCGACAGGATCATGCCGCGATTGCCGGCCCCGGCATCGGACTGTTCGATCTCGAGGGCCAGTTGCGGTCCGGCACAGGCCGGGGCCTTGGCCATGGACTGGGGATTGCTGGCAGGGGTCAGGGGCTGGCCCTTGCGTACGCAACGCTCCAGCTCGATGCCCTGGGGACGACCTTCGGCATCGAGGCGGCTGAGGCGGCCTTCCTCGCGGCCGTCGCGGTTTGCCGACCACCACTCCAGACCGGGCCCGGCATAGCGGGCGCCGCTGCCCGAACTGACCGGACGCAGGCGGTAGGATTCGCCCTCATAGGTCAGGGCGGCGGTGCGATCCTTGGCGTAGATGACCGAGAGGCTCTTGCCGCTCTCGCAGTCGTAGGCGATCGAGACGCCCGTGACGGCACCCTCGCCGGGCGACGGCGCCTCGACCGGTTCAGGCGGGTCGCGGCGGTCGGGCGAGCAGGCCGCGACAAGCGCCAGACTGCTGACGGCCGCCCACAGGCCCGCGGTGCGCTTCATCCGCATGATCATGACATCGACCCTCCCTGCTACAGCTTCACTATAGCGCATCGGAGGGCGTTCGGGTTGCCCGCGTCATATCGGGCGTGGCAGACCTTCAGCCGAGGGCGGCCACCGTGTCGGCGATCAGGCGATCGGCAAAGTCGGTCGAGGCGGGCGGGTCGCCCTGGCGCACGACGATCAGATCGCGCGACGGCACGACCAGGATCACCTGCCCCCCGGCGCCGAGCGCGGCATAGGTATCGTGCGGGGACGTCGGGAAGCGACGGCCACCCGGGCGGCCGAAGACGTCCAGCCCCTCCTCCGCATTCACCCACCAGAGCAGGCCGTAGGACCGGTTGATCGGCTGGGAGGCGCTGACCATGCGCGCCACATAGTCGGCGGACACCAGCCGGCCACCCTGCCACTCGCCGCCCTGCATGACCATCCGGCCGAAGGTCCAGAGATCGCGCGCGGTCGAAGCGGCCGAGTAGTAGTTGGTGACCGGGCCGCCTTCGCCCTGCCCCTCGCTGGTGATCCAGACCGTGTCCGTCATGCCCAGCGGCCCAAGCAGTCTGCGGCCCGCATAGGACTCGATGGTCTCGCCGGTCGCGCGCATCAGGATGTGGAACAGCAGGTGATAGGCCGCCGTATTGTAGGCCCATTGGGTGCCCGGCGGATGGGCCAGCGGCGCGGCGCCGTTGATCGCGAACTGGTCGCCGGTCACGCCGCGGAGGGCGAGGCCCGTATCGTCCAGCCCCGAGGTCATGCTGAGCAGATGATGGAGGGTGATGCCCGCGCGGGCATCGTCTCGCCAGGCCGGGACGAAGTCGGCTGCGGACTGATCGAGGCCGTCGATAAAGCCGTCATCCAGCGCCATGCCGAACAGGACGGCGATCATGCTCTTGCCGACCGAGGCGACTTCGCGCGGGCGGTCAGCGGGCCAGTCGGCCGCATAGCGCTCGGCCAGAACCGCGTCACCCCGGGCGATCAGCACCGAGGAGGCCCGGTCGGCCATGGCCCGGTCGACGATCGCCGTCAGGTCCGGTGACGCCATGGCCATCCCCCGCGTGGCGCAGGCGGCCATCAGACCACCCGCTCCGATCAAGGCCCCGCGGCGGCTGAGGGCGGTCATGTCGTCGCGTCCGCCAGGGCATGGCGCTCGGCGCTGGCGACCTCGCGCTCGGCCTGCATGAAGCCATAGGCGGGGACCAGGGCCTCGCGGTCGTCGCACACCTGGTCCCAGGCCGCCAGCAGGCGCTCGCCGGCCTCGGGGCCGCCGCCGATGAACTGGCCGGGGGTCAGGGTGACATAGGCCCGGGCGAAATGGCCGGCGCCCGCGCAGATGATGGCGCGGGTGGGGGCGTCGTCGACGACCAGCGGCAGCAGGGCGGGGCTGACCAGCGCCGCATCCAGCTGTTGCAGGGCGGTGTCGGACAGCACGCCTTCGGTCATGCCGGTGGCCGCCGTGGGCGCCAGGCAGTTGACCCGGATGTCGTATTTGTCGCCCTCGATGGCGAGGGTCTGCATCAGGCCGACCAGACCCATCTTGGCCGCGCCATAGTTGGCCTGGCCGAAATTGCCGTACAGGCCCGAGGACGAGGTGGTCATGACGATGCGGCCGAAACCCTGCTCGCGCATGGCCGCCCAGACCGCCTTGCAGCAGATGGCGGCGCCGACGAGGTGGACGTCCAGCACCAGACGGAAGGCATCCATCTCCATCTTGGCGAAGCTCTTGTCGCGCAGAATGCCGGCGTTGTTGATCAGGATGTCGACGCGGCCCCATTCCGACAGGGTCCGGTCGACCATGGCCTGGACCGCCGCCTCATCGGTGACCGAGGCCGCCACGCCGAAGGCTTCGCCGCCCGCAGCCTTGATCTCGGCGGCCACGGCATCGGCCGCCTCGCCATTCATGTCATTGACCACCACGCGGGCACCCTGACGGGCCAGGAACAGGGCGTGCTGACGCCCCAGCCCTCCGCCTGCGCCGGTGACAATCGCGATTCGTCCGTCGAGCCTCATGGGCTGTACTCCCCCTTACTGAAAAAATGGATGGACCTAGGCCGGATCCGAGTCGGTCTTCGGCTTGCAGATCGACAGGAAGCCGGCGGCCATGAAACTGGCCATGCGGGCCTTGATGGCCTCGAAATCCTCGCCGTCGCACAGGCCGCCGGACAGGCGGTTGATCCGGCCCGTGCGGGCCAGGCTGAGCATCAGGGCGCCGGTCACGAAGTGGTAGCCCCAGAAGATATCTTCCTCGGCGCAGCCCGGCAGGGCCTTCTTGAGGATCTCGATCAGGCGCAGGACCACCGGGTCGAAGTGGTAGTCCATCAGCTCGGCGCCGTAGGGGGTGTTGGACACCTGGGCGCCCAGGGCGCCGTAGTTCTTCCAATTCTCGCCGCCCTGGCCATAGAGGTCGAGGTCGGTGTCGAGGAAGGCGCGCAGGGCGCCCTCGACCGTCGGCTTGCCCCTGGTCGCGGCATCATAGTCGTCGAGCGCGCGCATCCGCAGGGTGCTGGTCACCTCGGCCCGACGGGCGATGACGGCGTCGAACAGCTTCTTCTTGTCGGTGAAATAGTAGTTCAGCAGCGTGTGGTGGACGCCCACCCGCTGGGCCACATCCTTGAGGGTGACGCCGTACAGGCCGTGCACCGAGAACAGATATTCGGCGGCGTCGAGGATCTGCTCCATCTTGTCCGCGCGCTGCTCGACCTTGGTCCGGCGGCGGCGCTTGGGCGCAGGCGTGGGCGAGTCAGCGGTCTGGCGGGAAGCTTTGATTTTGGGCCTCGGTTCAGCAATCGCCATAGTCAACTCTCAGTCGCATCTTGTCGATCTTGCCGGTCGCGGCCAAGGCCATCTGGTCGACGCGGATGACCGTATCGGGAATCCACCACGGCGCGACCCTGCCGCGCAAGGTCTCGAGCAGTTCGGTGTCGCTGACGTCGGCGGCCTCGCGCGGCTGGATGACCAGCACGGGGCGCTCGCCCCATTTGGAATCGGTGCGCCCGATGACGGCGGCCAGCGAGACCGACGGGTGTTCGTTGATGACGGCTTCGATCTCGGCCGGATTGATCCATTCCCCGCCGGACTTGATCAGGTCCTTGGCGCGGCCCGTGATGACCAGATTGCCCGCGCGGTCGATGCGGGCAAGGTCACCGGTCGGGAACCAGCCGTCGTCGCTTGTCGCCTTTTCCGACTGGCCGAAATAGCGGTCGATGACGGCGCCGCCGCGGACATGCAGATGCCCCTCGGCCTCGCGCTGTTCAGGCAGGGCGCGGCCTTCGGCATCGGTGATCAGCAGGTCGACCCCGATCGCCGGGCGGCCGGACAGCTGGGCCGAGCGGTGCGGGTCCACCGGCGGCGCGCAGGTGCCCAGAGGCGACAGTTCGGTCATGCCCCAGCTGGTCTGGACGGCGACGCCCAGACGCTGCTCGATGCGCTCCATCAGGGCCGGGGCCATGGGGGCACCGCCCACGATCACACGCTGGAGGGTGGGGGTTTCGCCCCCGTTGGCATCGAGGTGCTCGACCAGACCCAGCCAGACGGTGGCGATACCGACGGCCAGGGTGGCGCCCTCGTCGTTGATCAGCCGTGCGAGGCTGGCGCCGTCCAGCCAGCGGCCAGGCAGGACCAGACGCGCGCCCGCGGCCGGCGCCGCGAACGGCAGGCCCCAGGCATTGGCATGGAACATGGGCACGGCGGCCAGCACGCTGTCGGCGGCGGTGATGCCCATGACGTCGGCCTGCAGAAGGCGCAGGGTGTGCAGATAGCTGGAGCGGTGGGTGTAGCTGACGCCCTTGGGCGCGCCGGTGGTGCCCGAGGTGAAGCATAGACCGGACGGCTGGGTTTCGGGGAAGTCACCCCAGACGACGCCGTCGCCGGTTTCGCCCTCGATCAGCGACTCGAGATGGTCAGCCCCCGGCCCGGCGCCGTCGATCACCAGCAGACGCTCCAGCCTGGGCGCACGGCTGACGATGCGTCGGGCGACCGGCTCCAGGTCGGCGCTGGCGATCAGCAGCCGGGCTTCCGACTGGGTCAGCATGGCGACCAGCTGGGCCTCGGTCAGGCGAGGGTTGAGCGTATGGCACACCGCCCCCATGCCCATCACGGCATACCAGGCCTCGACATGGGCCTGGCTGTTCCAGGCGAGGGTCGCCACGCGGTCGCCCTTGCCAATGCCCAGCCCCGCGAGGGCGGCCGACACGCGGCGGCTGCGGTCGCGCAGCGCGGCATAGCCGATGCGCTCGACCCGTCCCTCGCCCACCGCGGTGACGACCTGACCGTCCGGGCTCCAGCGGGCCGCATGGTCGAGGAATTTGTCCAGCGTCAGGGCATAGTCCTGCATATCCCCGTCGATCATGGGCAGCCGGGGGCGGCAGGCGGCAGCGGCGGCGAGATGACGCCGAAGTTCCAGTTCCACGGAATCCCGCCGGCGGCGCGACGGCGACAGACCACCGTCTCGTGCAGCTCGAACATGCCCGGCATCAGGCGCTGGCGCACCACCGGGGTCTCCTCGAAATGCATATAGCTGGCGGTGCGGCCATAGGCAGGCCAGTCGGGCTGGCCCTCTGCCACGGGCTGGCCGGTGCGGGCGAAGCTGAGCCAGTAGGACATCATGGCGTCCGACATGGCGTTCTGGACCGGCGTGTCCGGAATGGCCGGCCAGCGCGGAGGCGTCCGGTCGCGATTGCCAAAGACGAAGGGGATCTCGGCCGCGTGGAAGGCATGCAGGCCGGCGTCGTCAGCGGCCGGATAGCCGTGGTCGAAGAAGTACATATAGGCGTTCTGGCCCAGCGCCGTCTGGGTCCGCATCAGCCGCTCGGCGGTCCAGCCGTAGAGGGCATCGCGCGGGGTGGCGAGCATGCTCTCGGCCATGTCGTCGGACGGATAGAAGGACAGGAAGGTGTCGGCCAGTTCGCCGTAGCGATCCCGGATTTCCTTCTCATAGGCAGCGGCGTCGGCCGGGGCCGGCGGCACGAGGAAGCGCAGGGTGCGGATTTCCCCCTGGTTGAAGCCGGCCAGCAACGGTACGGGCGCCTGCTTGCCCTGTTCGAACACCTCGGCCAGCTGGGCCGGCAGATAGACCCCGTCGATATTGCCGAAGGGCGCATAGCCCGCGTCACGGGCGGCGACCGTCAGCGCCTGGGCGTCCATGGCCCGCAGTCCCGCCAGATTGGTCTGCCCCAGCTGTCCCTGCAGCCACCAGCCGAGCCCCTCGGCCGGCACGTCGCCGTGGGTGCGCGAGCGCAGTTCGGGCATGGAGAGCATATAGGCGCTCTGGGCGATGGCCTTGTCGAACAGGCCCTCGGCTTCGGGCGAGGCCATCAGATACATGACGCTGAGCGCGCCCGCCGACTCGCCGGCCACGGTGACATTGTCGGCGTCCCCGCCGAAGGCCCCGATGTTGTCCTGCACCCATTTCAGGGCGGCGATCTGGTCCTGCAGGCCGTAGTTGCCCGAGACCTTCTGGCGCGACTCGGCGCTCAGCTCGGGGTGGGCCAGATAGCCCAGCACGCCGAGGCGATAGTTGATCGTCACCACCACCACGCCCCGGGCCGCCATACGGGCACCGTCATAGGCCGGCTCGCTGCCGGCACCGGTGACCAGCGATCCGCCGTGGATCCAGACGAACACCGGCGCATCTTTGGCGTCCTCGGGCGCCCAGATGTTGAGGAACAGGCAGTCCTCGCTCATCGTCGGGGCTTCGCCCGCATAGATGCTCTCGCCGCGCGCGACCGGCTGGTGGCAGGCGGCGCCAAATTGGGTGGCGTCGCGAGTCTCGCGCCAGCGCCGCATCTCGGCCGGAGGACGCCAGCGACGCCAGCCCGTGGGCGGGGCCGCATAGGGAATGCCCTTGAAGATGTTCAGGCCATCCGCGGACACGCCCCGGACGGGGCCCGCAGGGGCGTCGACGACCGGCGGCGTCTGGGCGCCCGCCGGGGTCGTGGCGCAGGCGGTGAGCGCCAGCGCCACGACCAGGCTTGTGAGTGCGCGGATCATCGTGCGGCCTCCTGTGCCGTTTGACGACGGATCTTGCCGACCATGCCGAGGAACATCGCGATCGCCAGCACATAGAAGGCGATCAGGGTGTAGAGGGCGATCTGCAGGGAATTGTCCGGGAAGCCATTGGCGCCGAAGAAGTCACTGGCGAAGCCCAGATAGGTCGGCCCGAGACCCAGGCCGATCAGGTTCATGACCAGCAGCAGCAGGGCGCCCGACATGACGCGCTGATCCGGGCGAACCGTCTCCTGGACCAGGGTGATCGACGGCGACAGGTAGAAATAGTTCAGCGCCATCGGCACGGTCAGGAAGGCCAGCGACATTTGCCAGGTCGGAGCCCAGACAAAGCCCGCGTAGAAGGGCACGGCGATGATCAGGCCGATGGCAGGGATCCACGCGTAGGCCGTCTTGGAGCGCTTGGCGAACATGTCGATCAGACGCCCCGAGATCAGCATGCCGAGACTGACGCAGATGCCGACGACCAGGGCGTACCAGAGCGCGACCTGTTCCAGCGTCATGCCCTTCTCGCGCATCAGGAACAGGACAGCGAAGCCCAGCAGGGCATAGGTGACGAACTGGGTCGCGCCGCAGGCCAGCGAGATGCCGCGCAGGGTCGAATTGGCGAAGAACATATTGAGCGTCGCGACAAAGCCGGCCCGCGGCGCCGCAACGGCTTCCGCGGTCGGAACCGGCTCGGCGACAGGCTCGGCGGCGGGGGCCACGTCCAGCCCGCCCTTCTTGGGCTCGCGAATGCCGAACCAGACGACCAGGGCCGTCACGACACCGGCCACACCGACCCAGATGAAGGCGTCGCGCCAGGAATAGTTGGCGGCGATGGAGGCCCCGAAGGCCACGCCCAGCGCCGAGCCGATCGGCGGCCCAAGGTTGAACAGGGCGAGCGCCATGCCGCGGGTGCCCGAGGGGAAATAGTCGGAGATGATGGCATAGGAGGGCGGCACGCCGCCGGCCTCACCCACACCCACCGCCATGCGCGAAACCGCCAGCTGACCGAAGTTGGTGGACAGGCCACAGGCGGCGGTCGCCGCACTCCACAGGGCGCAGGCGATGGCCAGCACCCGGACGCGATTGGTCCGGTCGGCCAACCAGCCGACCGGGATCGCCAGAATGCAGTAGAAGGCCGCAAAATAGAGCCCGCCCAGCAGGCCTAGCTGGCTGTCCACCAGACCCATGTCGTCCTGGATCGGCTTGGCCAGGATCGACAGCAGCTGCCGGTCCAGGAAGTTCAGAACATAGACGAAGCACAGGATGGCGAGGGCGATCCAGGCCCGGGCACCCGGACGCGCAGGGCGCGCGTCCGGGGCGACAGGAGACGATGCCGTCATCGATCAGTACTCATAGCTGAGGCGGATCCCGACGGTGCGCGGCCGGACCCGACCGTAGCGCCCGTCGATGAAGGCTTCAGGGTGCACATAGTTGACCGACTGATCGTCGAACAGGTTTTCGACATAGGCCCCGACCACATAGTTGTCGAAGGCGAAGGCCAGGGTCCCGTTGACGAAGGTATAGCTGTCCACCTCGTCATAGGTCGGCAGCGGGATGTTCGGCTTGCCGGGCGTATTGGGGAAGGCGTTCGGATAGCCGCCCACATGCGAGATCGCCAGTGAGGCATTGCCCGTCACGTTCGAGGTCGGGAACCATTCGTAGTTGATGCGCACCGAGCCCGAAAACTCGGGTCCGGCCAGAGGCGCCCCGAGCACAGCTCCGGAGATGGCCGCTTCGGAGGCCGTCAGGTCATCGACCTCGGTCTTGTTCCACGAGCCGTTCACGGCAACCGTCCAGCCCTGGGCCGGCAGGGCGACCAGGGCAACCTCGAGCCCCTTGCTGGTGGCGCCGCCGATGTTGGTTGCGAACTGGATCGAATCGGACACGCGGTTGGCCTGGACCTGGATGTCGTTCCAGTCGATCCAGTAGACGGCCGCATCCGCGAACAGGCGGTTGTTGAACCATCTGCCCTTCACGCCGATCTCATAGTTGATCAGCTCGTCCGAGGTGGCACCGTACGGGATGACGATGTCGGTGGGGTCGATGGTGCTGACCGCACCGGCCCGGGCGTTGACGATCGGCGGACGGAAGCCGGTCGAATAGGAGGCATAGGTGGTGATCGACGGCGTCGGACGCCAGGACAGGCTGAACCGGTAGGACGGCCCTTCTTCCTCAACCTTGACCCCTTCAGCCGCCGCATAGGGACCGGTGACGGTCAGCGGGATGCTGCTGGCGTTCAGGGTGCCGAAATAATAGGCCGCATAGGCCGCATAGTTGTAGGCGACGGTCAGATAGTTGGAGTTGTAGCCGCCCTCCTCGGTGAAGGCCTGGGCGTCGGTCTTGCCGTAGCGGATGCCCGCCGTCGCCCACAGGTCCGGGTTGAAGCGGTAGGTCAGCTGACCGAAGGCCGCGATTTCATGGCTGATGAAATGCGAGGCGAACCGCTGGTAATACTCGTCCGGCAGACCGGAGAGCAGATAGTCGTCGAGGAATTCCTGGTTGGACCGGTAGCCATAGTCCACGTCCCGACGCTTGCGGAAGTAGAAGGTGCCCACCGACCAGTCGAAGGCGCCGCCGGGATCTGAAACCAGCCGGGTCTCCTGGACGAAGGTCTCGTCCCAGGCATCGGCGTCGAGGGCGAACGGGAAGGCCTGGTTATAGCTGCCGGCCAGGTCGACGTAGAACAGGCCTGTGTAGTCCGAGAAGGTCGTCGAACTGGTCAGGCGCGCGCCGTCGAACTGGTATTCGAAGGTCGCATTGTAGTTGGTCATGTCGCTCTGGAAGCGGTCCGGGCGATCGGTGAGCCGGACGAACTTGCCCCGGTTGGGATTGGTCAGGGACGAGTCATGAGGGTTGGACACCTCGTTCGAGACCAGAAACCGGGCGACGAAACGGTCGGTCGGCTCCCACTGCAGGATGGCGCGACCGCCGTATTGGATCAGGGTGTTAGAGTCCTCGATGCCGGTGCCGACGTTGTCGACCCAGCCCTCTTCGTTCCGCGAGAAGCCCACCACGCGGATGGCCAGTTCGTCCTCGATCAGGGGCACATTGATCATGGCGTTGTAGCGCTGACGCAGTCCGTGGCTCTCGTTCATCTTGCCGATGTCCATCAGGAACGAGGCATCAAAGCCGCTGGCATCCGGATCGTGGGTCAGGATGCGCAGGGCGCCGGCCAGCGAGCCGGAGCCGAACAGGGTGCCCTGCGGCCCGCGCAGGAATTCGATCCGCTCCACGTCATAGAGGCTGGGGTCGAGAATGGTGGAGTTGCCGTTCGACGAGATCGGCAGCTCGTCCAGATAGATGGCGACGGTGCTCTGCAGGTTGGCGCCATAGCCGTTGGTGGCCACGCCCCGTGCGGAGAAGTTGTTGAAATTGGCCGAGGCCCGGTTGAGCGTCACGCCGGGCGTGGCGATGGCGAGGCCGTCGTAATTGACGATGCCGCGCTCGTTCAGGTCTTCCTGCGACAGGGTGGTGACGCTGATCGGCACGTCCTGGGCGCGCTCGGTCCGGCGGGTCGCGGTGACCACCACCTCCTCCAGCGTCGTCGCCCGGTCCTGGGTGCGGTTGGTCTCGGGGTCCTGCTCCTGCGCCTGGGCGAGGCCCGGGGTGAGGACGGCAAGGGTGGCGGCGGCACAGGCCGACGCGAGAAGTGTCGCTTTCATAGAAATCCCTCCCTACGCCGGTCATGAACGCCAGCGCTTGACCAGAGAGGGACACGAGGATCAGCCCCTGTCAACATTCGCTATCACGTGCGTGAATGTTTTCACTGTTCACCCGGACGGGCGATTTCGCCCGGACTTCCCGGACATTGAGGCATTTCAACACGATCCCTCCCCTATTCACCGAAACAGGAAATATTTTGGTTCACGCTCACGTGAGTGAAATTTGACACAGGCAGCGCGACGTGCCCCTCTTCGCCCAACAGAGCGCCGAACCAAATGGCGCCGGGAGGATCGGGGCCGGACGCCATCGGCCCAAAAGGGAGGGAGGCCTTCATGTCCAATTCCGGACTGCAGGAGCGTACCCAAACGCGGGAGCGGGGCCGGTGAGGCCGTCGCGCAGGGGACTGCTGCTGGGGGCCGGCACGGCGGGGCTGGCGCCCTTCGCCACAGCCGGAGAAGTCCTTCTGGACGACGCCTGGCATCAAACGATTCTGGAGCGCTATGCCGCCTTTGGTGACAAGGCGACCGGCGGGCCGGGTGACATGGCCACGGGCGCCTGGCTGGAGGATGAGCTGACCCGGCTGGGCTTTCAGTGCCACCGGCATGCGTTCGTCTCGCCCTTCTTCGATGCCGATCAAACCACCCTGACCATCGAGGGGCACACTGCGGCGGTCATTCCGCAGGCCCCTGTGACGCCGACCGGGCCCGAGGGGCTGAGCGCGCCGCTCGCCCTGTCGTGGGGCAGCGGGCGGCTGGACGGCCGGATCGCGCTGATCGTGCTGCCCTCGCGACGCTGGTCGAGCGCGCTCGACGGACTGATCCAGACCCGGCTGAACGATGTCTGGGGCCGGGGGGCGATCGGCGCGGTACTGATCACCACGGGGCCGACCGGCGATGCGCTGGCGCTCAATGCCCCGGCGCGGCTGCCTCCGGGGGCGGGTCCCATCGCCGTGCTGGCCCCGAACGACTCGGAGCCCTTCCTCGACGCGGCCGCCGAGGGGCGGACCGGGCGTCTGGTTCTGTCGGGCACGGCCGGACAACGCCCGGCCTTCAACCTGTCCGCGCGACTGTCGCGGGGCGCGGACAAGGCCGTGGTGCTGTCGACGCCGCGGTCGGGCTGGTTCACCTGTGCCGCCGAGCGGGGGTCCGGCATCGCCGTCTGGCTGGCGGCGGCGCACTGGCTGGTCCGACGCCACGATCCGTTCGACGTGGAACTTGTGGCGATCAGTGGCCACGAATACGAGAACCTGGGCGGCGAGCACTATCTCGAGGCGCTCGCGCCGAAGCCCGAGCGTACCCGGCTGTGGGTGCATGTCGGGGCCAATCTGGCGGCGCGGGATTGGCACAGCTATGGACGCGAGCTACGCCCCCTGCCCGGCCCGGACGCCCAGCGCTACCTGCTGGCCAGCCCGGACGTCGCCGACAGTTTCGCCCGCGCCTATGCTGGCCAGCCGGGACTCGAGGCCGTCTATCCCGCCACGGTCGAGAACTCGGCCGGCGAACTGACCAACATCCTCAGGGCCGGCTACCCCAGCGCCGCCGGCTTCTTCGGCAATCACAAATTCCACCACAGCCGCAATGACGACCTGCGCTGCGTGACGGGGGCGCTGGTCCGGCCGGTCTCCGAGGCGCTGCGACGGGCGCTGGCCGACATACTGGCCTCGTAAGGATCTGTCATGACCCAGCCGCCCCTGGCCCGCCCGCTCCACTCCTCGCAGTACAGGGCGCTGGTCCTGGGGCTGTTGCTGCTGGCCTATATTTTCAACTTCATCGACCGGACCATTCTGTCGATCCTGGGCCCGGCCATCCGCGTTGAGCTGGGCCTGACCTCGACCCAGATCGGCATGCTGGGCGGCCTGTATTTCGCCCTGCTGTACACCTTGCTGGGCATACCGATCGCGCGCCTGGCCGAGCGCCACAGCCGGGTGAACATCCTGACGGTATCGCTGGTGGTCTGGTCGGCCTTCACCGCCCTGTGCGGCATGGCCGGCAGCTTCCTCACCCTGGCGCTCTGCCGGTTCGGCGTGGGTGTGGGCGAGGCCGGGTGTTCGCCGCCCGCCCACAGCCTGATCAGCGACTATTTCCCGCCGCACCGTCGCGCCTCGGCGCTGGCCATCTACGGACTGGGCGTACCGCTGGGCATGATGTTCGGAGCGGCCGCAGGCGGCTGGCTGGCCCAGACTCTGGGTTGGCGCTGGGCCTTTGTCGTCGTCGGCCTGCCCGGCATCCTGCTGGCCGTCGCCTTCAAACTGCTGGTGCGCGAGCCCCCGCGCGGTCACGCCGATCAGGAAATGGCGCTGGCGGCCGGCCTGCCGGTCGAGGCCCCTGTTCCCCCGGCCCCCTGGTCGATCGGCCATGAGGCGCGCGAGATCGGTTCGGTCGTCCGGGCCTTGTTCGGCAAATGGCCGGTGCTGCACATGGCGCTGGGCATTACCCTGGTCTCCTTCGGCCTCTACGGGTCGGGCCAGTTCGCGCCGCAGTATTTCGTGGCCGCCTTCGGGCTGGATCTGACGACCGTCGGCCTGATCATCGGCCTGATCGGCGGGGTGGGGGCCAGCATCGGCACCCTGGCCGGCGGGTTTCTGGCCGATCGGCTGGCCCGGCGAAATGCCGCCTGGTACGCCCTGACCCCGGCCATCGGCCTTGCGCTCTGCACACCGCTCTACATCCTGGCCTATACCCAGGCGAACTGGCAGGTGGCGGCTGCCCTGCTGCTGCTGCCGGGCCTGTTCCAGTACACCTATCTGGGCCCGACGTTCGGTGTGGTGCAGAACTCGGTCGACGTGCGACGGCGGGCCACGGCCACGGCCGTGCTGTTCCTGTTCCTCAATCTGATCGCGCTGGGCGGCGGGCCGCCCTTTACCGGCTGGGTCATCGACCAGCTGGCCGGTGTGCGCTTCAGCCACGCGGACCTCGGCGGGGTCTGGAGCCTGATCGGCGGGTGGCTGGGCGGTCGGGTGTCGGATGCGGCCGGTTTTGCTACGGCCTGCCCCGGCGGCGTAGCGCCCGAAGGATCGGATGTGGGTCTGGTGACGGCGTGTCGAACGGCCCTGACCGACGGAACACGGGGCGGCCTGATCGTCACCTTCCTGTTCTACGCCTGGGCGTCGGTCCACTACTTCCTGGCCGCCATCGGCATGGCCCGCCACCTCGCCTCCCGGACCTGATCCGGGAGGACCGGCAAACAGGCCCCATACGCAGAAACGCCGCCCGGGGGACCGGACGGCGCTGTAAAACTTGGGTGCGGGAGCAGGATTTGAACCTGCGACCTTCAGGTTATGAGCCTGACGAGCTACCGGGCTGCTCCATCCCGCGTCGAAGATGGAAAGGGAAGATGTGAAGGAAGAAGGTTCGAGACATGTCCCCGAGGCACAAGCGGCTTCAGGCGACATCGTTTTAATCCCTATCTGACTGGTAGACCCGGCAGCGACCTACTCTCCCGCGCCTTAAGACGAAGTACCATCGGCTCTGGAGGGCTTAACGACCGAGTTCGGAATGGGATCGGGTGGGGAACCTCCGACATAGCCACCGGGTCAACCAGGCAGATAGGGGATTAAATGAGAAGACATCGTCGCGATTATTATCGGCAAGTAAAACCGAATGAGTTTTGCTGAGAAACGATCAAGCCGATCGGATTATTAGTACCAGTAAGCTTCATGCGTCGCCGCACTTCCACACCTGGCCTATCAACGTGGTAGTCTTCCACGATCCTCAGCGAAGCCTTGTTTTGAGGTTAGTTTCCCGCTTAGATGCTTTCAGCGGTTATCTATTCCATACATAGCTACCCTGCTGCGCGGCTGGCGCCACGACAGGTCCACCAGAGGTATGTCCATCCCGGTCCTCTCGTACTAGGGACAGATCCTCTCAAGCTTCGAACACCCACGGCAGATAGGGACCAAACTGTCTCACGACGTTCTGAACCCAGCTCACGTACCACTTTAAATGGCGAACAGCCATACCCTTGGGACCTGCTCCAGCCCCAGGATGTGATGAGCCGACATCGAGGTGCCAAACTTTGCCGTCGATATGGACTCTTGGGCAAAATCAGCCTGTTATCCCTAGAGTACCTTTTATCCGTTGAGCGATGGCCCTTCCACGCGGGACCACCGGATCACTATGGCCGACTTTCGTCTCTGCTCGACTTGTCAGTCTCGCAGTCAGGCGAGCTTATGCCATTGCACTCGACGAGCGATTTCCGACCGCTCTGAGCTCACCATCGCGCGCCTCCGTTACACTTTGGGAGGCGACCGCCCCAGTCAAACTACCCACCACGCCATGTCCCGGACCCGGATAACGGATCTCGGTTAGACGTCAACGACAGTAAGGGTGGTATTTCAAGGATGGCTCCACCAGAGCTGGCGCCCCGGTTTCATAGCCTCCCACCTATCCTACACATACGGTCGCTAACGCCAAGGCGAAGCTATAGTAAAGGTTCATAGGGTCTTTCCGTCTGACCGCGGGAACCCCGCATCTTCACGGGGAATTCAATTTCACTGAGCCTGTGCTGGAGACAGTGGGGAAGTCGTTACGCCATTCGTGCAGGTCGGAACTTACCCGACAAGGAATTTCGCTACCTTAGGACCGTTATAGTTACGGCCGCCGTTTACCTGGGCTTCAGTTCGGAGCTTTCACTCCTCCCTTTAACCTTCAGGCACCGGGCAGGCGTCAGACCCTATACGTCGCATTGCTGCTTCGCAGAGCCCTGTGTTTTTGCTAAACAGTCGCTACCCCCTGGCTTGTGCCACTCATTTCTGGTTGCCCAGAGTGAGTCACGCTTATTCCGAAGTTACGCGTGCAATTTGCCGAGTTCCTTCAGCACAGTTCTCTCAAGCGCCTTGGTATGCTCTACCTGACCACCTGTGTCGGTTTCGGGTACGGTCTCTGCTGGAGTTATTTCCAGGGACAGCTTCGCTGCCAGGACAATCCAATAAGCCCTGACAACTTACGCCATCCGTCACTTCCAGCTGGTGCAGGAATATTTACCTGCTTCCCATCGACTACGCTTTTCAGCCTCGCCTTAGGGGCCGACTAACCCTGCGCAGATTAGCTTTACGCAGGAACCCTTGGTCTTTCGGCGACAGTGTTTCTCACACTGTTTATCGTTACTCATGTCAGCATTCTCACTTCCGATACCTCCAGCCAACCTCACGGTTGACCTTCACAGGCTTACGGAACGCTCCGCTACCGCTTGCAGTAAACTGCAAACCCATACCTTCGGCGAACGGCTTTAGCCCCGTTACATTTTCCGCGCAGGATCGCTTGATCAGTGAGCTGTTACGCTTTCTTTAAAGGATGGCTGCTTCTAAGCCAACCTCCTGATTGTCAAAGCAATCCCACATCGTTTCCCACTTAGCCGTTACTTGGGGGCCTTAGATGATGGTTAGGGTTGTTTCCCTTTTCACGACGGACGTTAGCACCCGCCGTGTGTCTGCCCGATAGCTCTCTTGGGTATTCGGAGTTTGGTTAGAATTGGTACCGCTCGCGCAGCCCGCATCCATCCAGTGCTCTACCCCCCAAGGAGTTCGTCGGACGCTCTACCTAAATAGATTTCGCGGAGAACCAGCTATGTCCAGGTTTGATTGGCCTTTCACCCCTATCCACAAGTCATCCCAGAATTTTTCAACATTCACGGGTTCGGACCTCCAGTAAGTGTTACCTTACCTTCATCCTGCTCATGGATAGATCACCTGGTTTCGGGTCGTCATACGTCGAACTTATCGCCCTATTCAGACTCGCTTTCGCTACGCCTACACCTAACGGCTTAAGCTTGCTCGACACATGAAGTCGCTGACCCATTATACAAAAGGTACGCCGTCACCCCGCATGGGGGCTCCGACTGCTTGTAGGCTTCCGATTTCAGGATCTGTTTCACTCCCCTTGTCGGGGTGCTTTTCACCTTTCCCTCACGGTACTTGTTCACTATCGGTCGCAGAGGAGTACTTAGGCTTGGAGGGTGGTCCCCCCATGTTCAGACAGGATTTCACGTGTCCCGCCCTACTCGAGTCTCTTGCTGTTTGACGGCTACGGGGCTGTCACCCGCTATGGCCGATCTTTCCAGATCGTTCGCCTTTATTTCACAAGAGCACTGGCCTGGTCCCGGTTCGCTCGCCACTACTACGGGAGTCTCGGTTGATGTCCTTTCCTCCGGGTACTGAGATGTTTCAGTTCCCCGGGTTCGCTTAATAACCCTATGTATTCAGGTCATTATACCTTTCAACAATCCGCCAATCCGTACCCTCCCGAGGGAGAGCAAAGTTGGAAGACTGTAAAGG
>NZ_JAIVLL010000004.1:0-127500 GCF_020524625.1 Brevundimonas poindexterae | reverse complement strand
GCCTCGAGAGGCCCGTGGGCGGCGGGAGCGGCGTCTCTAGAGAGGTGCCTTTCCCGTGTCAACCGAACCTTCGGAGTTTTTTTGCTGCCCGTTCAACCCGTTCAGGTGACCAGGCCGCAAAGCACCGGGGGGAGATGGTAGGCACCTCCCCGAGGGCGATCCGACGATTCGATCGAAGGCGCGGAACCTAACCGAAGACATTGAAGGAAGCAAGAACTTCGAAGCTCTTTTTTCCACCTGGATCACTGTGCGCCGTGGCGCCCCGCGTTCCGTCGTCGGCCCGTTTCCGAGCGAGGCGGCGATATACGAGGGGGCCTTTCAGACCGCAACCCCGAAAAGGCCTTTCATGACGATTTTCTGAAAGACTCAGGGTCGCCGAATTCCGGCATCTTTCAGGCGCCTGCCGTCAGCCCGCAGCGATATAGGTCCTGAGGCTCTCGGCCTCACGCGTGGCCTCGGCGATCTGGCACTTCACGATGTCGCCGATGGAGATCACGCCGATCAGGCGCTTGTCCTTCAACACGGGCAGGTGACGGATGCGGCGGTCGGTCATGCGCTCCATCAATATGGTGACTGTCTCGGTCGGCTCGGCGAACACCACCTCGGCGGTCATATAGGCCGAGACCGGACGGGACAGGGCCCCTGCCCCTTCCCGCGCCACGGCGCGCACCACGTCCCGCTCGGACAGCACGCCCACCACGCGGTCGCCGTCACAGACCATGACGGCCCCGATCCGGCGGGAATGGATTTCGCTGCAGGCCTCAAGAAGGGTCTGGTCCGGCGCCACCGAGAAGACGGCGTCGCCCTTGTCCTTGAGAATCTCGGTCACCAGCATGCGTCGCTCCTCCCTGACGAGATCTGAACGGCCGCGGACCGGGCCGCTCGCGCACCAAGGATCGCTCAGACCCGGCGGTTACGCAAATCCGGAGGGATTCGGAGTGTCTCAGCCCGTGAAGGACGTCCATGTGCGGGACCAGCGGAACAGCGGCCCGATCGCCAGATAGCCCGCGACCATGCCGACCACGTGCGCTTCCCAGCCTATGCCGATGCCGCCGATCCCCGGCGCATAACCAATAAGGCCGTAGATCACACTGAGGGTCACCAGAGCGATCAGGCTAATCAGGGTCTGGCGATCACCCAGCGGTCTGGGCCCGGCCCAGGCCGGGCGCAATATCAGTCGAATCCCCGCCCCCAGCAGGCCGCACACGGCCCCGGACGCGCCCGCAGCAGGCGCGTCGCTATTCAGATGAACAATGCCATAGCCGAGTGATGCGACGATCCCGCACCCCATATAGAAGACAAGCAGCGCCGCCAGGCCGCGTCCACCGGGCAGCATGCGCGCCACGGGTGCGGCAAAGATCAGCGCCAGAAGGGCATTGGTGGCGGCATGCGCCCAGCTGGTATGCACGAACATGGCCGTGACCAGTCCCGGCCAGCCCAGATTTTCGGGCAGGGTCGACGGATAGAAGGCCCAGCGCAGTCCGTCGTCGGGCAGCCTCAGCTGCAGATCGTAAAGAACGAGCATGGACAGGGCCAGAACCAGGGCGACGGTCGGCACCTTCAGGATGGGTTCGCGGGCGGGAGGCTGCGGCTGGATCGGGCCGGATCCCCAAGGCTGGCTGTTCATGGGCCTGAGATGCGCGCGCCGGTCCGCAATCTCAAGCGCTTCTTAATAACCATGATCCATTTTGGCACGGGGCTTGCTGTGCCTGCCCCACAGACCAGACAGCGCGGGAGCGCCTCATGCGACTCAAACTGGCGGCTGCGGCTGCAGTGACATTTCTGGCCCTGCCGGCCGCCGCCCACGCCCAGTCGGCGGGCAGCGCGGGCACCGGCAGCTATCAGGCGGGCTACGGTGGCGCGCGCTATACGACAGCGCGGCCCCAGACCGGCTCGACCCGCGACCAGAACGGCAACCGGCTGATCGTCAACGGCCTGATCCAGACCGGCGCCTCGGCCTATTCGCAGAGCAGCGGCGGCGTGAGCAGCTGGGGCAACTGGGGATCGAACGGCAACGGCAACGGCGGCACGACCATCGGCGGCGCCACGGCCATCGGCAACAATCTGAACGTCGTGGTCCAGGGCAACTGGAACACGGTGATCGTCAACTCGACCCAGACCAATACAGGCGATGTTACAGCCGGGACGGCGCTGAACGGAACGATCGACCTGCCATGAGCGCACTTCCGACCTTTCGCTGGCTGAAACCGGCCACGGCGGCCTGCGCGGCAGCGGCGCTGCTGAGCGGCTGCGTCCCCTCCGCCGGGAGCAACGGCCTCTATGCCGCGCCCATCGGCAATGCCCCGGTGACGGCCAATCCGACCCCCTATTCCACCGCCCTGTTCTGCCTCGCAGACTATGCGCGGACCTATAACCTGCCTTCGCCGCGCATCGCGGTCGGTCAGATCGCCGACTACACCGGCACCATTTCTGCGGACGGCGGACGTCAGATCACCGGCGGGGCCTCGCTGATGGCCACCTCGGCGCTGGCCAAGTCCGGTGCCGTGATGGTTGAGCGGTTCGACACCTCGGTATCCGAGATGGAACTGCGCTATGCCAACAACAAGCTGATCGGCGACGAGGGCACGGGCGATCCGTCTGACCCTGGCTATCGTCGCATTCTGGCCGGCCAGGTGCCGGGCTCGGACTTCTATATCGTCGGCGGCATCACCGAGGTAAACTACAACATCCGCTCGTCGGGCTTTGATATCGGCGGCGGCGAGGCGGACACCAACACGCCATTCTCCGGCGTTTTCCAGGGCCGCACCTATATCATGAACGTGGCGCTGGACCTGCGCCTCGTGCAAACCACCTCGCTCGAGATCGTCGACGTGGTCTCGTACCAGAAGCAGATCGTCGGCCACGAAGTCTCGTCCGGCGTCTTCGACTTCCTGAATGGCAATGTGTTCGACCTCTCGGCGGGCGAAGGCGGCTTCGAGCCCGTCCAGCTGGCCGTTCGCGCTCTCGTGGAGCGGGCCATAATCGAATTCATGGCCAATCTGTATGGCGCCCCCGGCCCGGAGATCTGCCTCGATACGCAGAACGAGCTGCTGCGCGACACCTATGGCCCCACGGGCAACTATTACCCCGCCTATCCGAACACGGAGACGAACAATGGCCAGACACGCGCCGATCCGTCTCGCTGGCATGATCGCCGCGACGGTGACGTGCGCCGCAGTCGCTACTGAGGCTGCCGCGCAGGACCAGGACCCGTCGATCGTCCTGAACGAGCAGATCCAGTTCGGTGACGTGTTCGCCGAGCAGACGCTGGACGTGGTCGATTCCTCGGAACAGGTGACCGTCAGCAACTCGGCCACCGGCAACAGTCTGGCCGGCGGCGTCGAGGGCGGCCAGATGACGGTCCGCTCGGACCAGACCCTGCAGGGCGACGTGCGGGCGGATACGACCTTTGTGCTGGGCGGCGATACCGAGGGCGTGGTCAGCGCCGTGACCCAGGCCAATGGCAACTATCTGGGCCTCAGCGCCTATGACGCGACCCTGACCACCGAGGCGACCCAGACGGTCGGCGATGTCGAGATCGTCGCCACTTCGACCATGGACCAGGGCGACGAGCGCCTTCTGGGAGGGGCCTATGTCGACACCTCGGCCATCGGCAATACCGCAGCCCTCGGCGGGGAGCGCAGCTATTTCGACGGCACGGTGACCCAGAGCTCGGACGCCAATGTCCGCGCGTCCAATTATGCCGCCACCCAGTACATCCCCGCCGAGGCCGAGTTCACCGCCCAGGCCGTGGCCAATGTCGTGGCGGTGACCGGCACTTCGGTCACCGGCCAGAATATGGTGATCGACCAGACCTCGACCGGCGGCATCATCGATTCCGGCGTCAGCGCCAATGCGGGCAATGCCTGGGACCTGGCGGGGCGCGCCAATGCCGGCGCCAACCGGGCGGTTCTGACCAACCAGGGCGGTTCGGTCGTCGCCACCACGCGGCAGAACAACACCAGCCAAATCCAATCGCAGGCGATCGTGACCGCGTATGACTATGGGTCGGGCGAATCCTACGCGCGCGGCGTCGCCAACGAGGTCTCGGTCGGCAACAACGACATCTATGTCGAGATCGACAACTCCCAGATCAACACGGGCGGTGTGGCCGTGAACGCCCAGTTCGCCGGGGCCCAGGGCTATGACGCCTATGTCGGCGCCGATGCGGCGGGCAATGTGGTGACGGGCTTCGCCTGTGCCGACTGCGCCGGCTACATGACCGCGACCAACAGCCAGACGAACAACGGCAATGTCAGCGCGACGGCCCAGACCACGACGTCCGGTGCCAACCGGGCTGTCATCACCGGTACCAATGCGGTCGGCAATGCCGCGACCTTCTACGTTTCGCGTAGCGGCGATTAACTTCCGTTAATATTTCCGGCCGGGTCGTTTAAACCGCGCCTGCCCTCCGCTAGGATGCTCCTGACGGCCCGCTTCCGGGCCAGACGTTCGTTATGTCCCCGCTTTTCCAGTGAAAACGCCGGGCCGCGATCCCAAAGGAGCTCTCTGATGCGATCCCCCCGCCGCCTTCTGCTTGTTGCCGCCTCCAGCCTGGCCGTCCTGGCCGGCGCCGGCCTGCCCTCGATGGTCATGGCCCAGGACACGGCCACCGTCTCGGCCAACGCCATGCGCCCCTCCGACCCCTGGGCGCACGAGATCAGCGACATTCCCGCCGATACCGCCGTCCGCTTCGGCCAGCTGCCCAACGGCGTGCGCTACGCCATCGTCCGCAATACCACCCCGCCGGGACAGGCCTCGCTGCGGGTACGGATCGACGCCGGCTCGCTCATGGAGCGCGACGACCAGCTGGGGCTGGCCCACTTCATGGAGCACATGGCCTTCAACGGCTCGACCAATATTCCCGAGGGCGAGCTGACCAAAACGCTCGAGCGTCTCGGTCTGGCATTCGGTGCCGACACCAATGCCTCGACCGGCTTTGACGAGACTGTCTACAAGCTGGACCTGCCGCGCACCGACGACGAGACCGTCGACACCTCCCTGATGATCCTGCGCGACATGGTCGGCAATGCCACCCTGGGCGCCGATGCCATTGACCGCGAGCGCGGCATCGTCCTGTCGGAAGAGCGCACCCGCGCCGGACCGGGCCTGCGCTCGCTGATCGCCCAGCTGGAGTTCCTGCTGAAGGACCAGCTGGTTCCCGACCGCCTGCCGATCGGCTCGACCACCGTGCTGGCCAATGCGCCGCGCGAGCGTTTCGTCGAGTTCTACAGCGCCTATTATCGCCCCGCGCGGACCACGGTGATCGCCGTCGGTGACTTCGACGTCGACGTCATGGAATCCAAGATCGTGGCCACCTTCGGGGACTGGGAAAACCCGGCGGCCGACGGCCCCGAGCCCGAGCTGGGCACCGTCCAGCCGCGCGGTCTGGAGGCCGGCTCCTATACCGAGGCCGGGGTGCAGCCCAGCGTGCAAATCACCTGGGTCAATCAGGCCGACACCCGGCCGGACACCCTGGCGACCCAACGGGAAGACCTGATCGAGGGCCTGGGCCTGCAGGTCCTGAACCGCCGTCTGCAGAGCATGGCGCGCGGCGAGAACCCGCCCTTCATCGGCGCCTCGGGCAGCAATTCGAACCTGTTCGACTCGGCCGAAGTGGCCAGCGTGACGGCCGTCTATCAGGACGGAAACTGGGCCGGGTCGCTGGCCGCCATCGAACAGGAACAGCGGCGGCTCGTCGAATTCGGCGTGACGCAGGAAGAGCTGGACCGCGAGATCACCGAGATCCGCACGGCACTTGAGGAACGCGTCGCCGGCGCCGCCACCCGCCGCACGCCGGGTCTGGCCAACAGCCTGGCGAGCTCGGTCAACAACGACGAGGTCTTCACCTCGCCCGCGACCGATCTGGAAATCTTCGAGAGCGTTGTCGCGGGCCTGACGGTGGACGAGGTCAATACCGCCCTCCGCTCGACCTTCACCGGTCAGGGCCCGCTGATCTTCGTGACCGGCCCCGAAGCAATCGAGGGCGGCGATGAGGCCATCCTCGCCGCCTATGAAGCCTCGAAGCGCACCGAGGTTTCGGCCCGCGCCGCCGAGGCCCGCGCCGAATGGCCCTACACCCAGTTCGGCACGCCCGGCACGGTCACCTCGACGGAGATGATCGAGGACATCGGCACCACCTTCGTCACCTTCGACAACGGGGTGCGCCTGACGATCAAGCCGACTGAATTCACCGACGACCAGGTGCTGGTCTCGATCCGGACCGGCTCGGGCTTCCTGTCCCTGCCCACGGACGAGCCGACCGCCGCCCTGGCTCTGGGGGCCGCCTTCGGCGAGGGCGGGCTCGGCCAGCTGACCGCAGAACAGCTGGAGACCGTTCTGTCCGGTCGCGTCTACAGCGCCTCCCTGTCCGCCGATGAGGACGCCTATCGCCTGTCCGGCACGACCCGGCCCGAGGATCTGGACCTGCAGATGCAGGTGCTGACGGCCTATCTGACCGATGCCGGCTGGCGGCCCGAGCCGTTCGAGCGGGCGCGCGGCCAGTTCCGCCTGATCCTGCCGCAGCTGGATGCCACGACCGGGGGCGTGTTCGCGCGCGACGCCTCGGGCCTGCTGCGCTCGGGCGACGCCCGCTGGACCATCCCGACTCTTGAGCAGGTCTCGTCCTGGTCGCTGGACGATCTGCGCACCCAGGTCAGCCGTGATCTGTCGCAGGGCCCGATCGAGGTGATCATCGTCGGCGATGTCGATGTCGATGCGGCCATCCAGTCGGTTGCCGCGACCGTCGGCAGCCTGCCGGCGCGCGGCCCGGCGGCCACGCCCTCGGCCCAGGCCCGCACCTCGCGCTTCCCGGCCGGCACCGCCCAGCCGATCGAGCTGAAGCACGGCGGTCGCCCGGACCAGGCCATGGGCTTTATCGCCTGGCCGACCGGCGACAACTTCACCAACCCGCGTGAGGCCCGCATGGTGCGCCTGCTGGCCGATGTCCTGCGGCTGCGCCTGCTCGACGAACTGCGTGAAGGCCAGGCGGTGACCTATTCGCCGCAGGTCAGCACCAGCGCCTCCAGCACCTTCGAGGGCTACGGCTATATGTCGGCGGCCATTGAGGCTCCGCCCGAAAAGCTGGCCGGCTTCTTCACCGACGTCGACCGGATCGCCGCCGAGCTCGTGGCCAATCCGGTCACCCAGGACGAGCTGGACCGCGCCCGCAACCCGCGGATCGAATCGATGCGCCGCAACCAGAACACCAACGCCTTCTGGATGGCCGAGCTTCAGGACGCCCAGACCGATCCGGATCGCCTGCCGACCCTGCGCTCGGCGATCAGCGACATCGAATCGGCCACGCCGGCGGACCTGCAGGCCGTCGCCCGCAAGTATCTGGTGCCGTCGGATGCCTATCGCATCCAGGTGACCCCGCGCGCCGAGGCCGAAGCCTCCGCCGAATAAGAAAAAAAGGCCCCGGAGAGCGATCTCCGGGGCCAGTTTCTCTCAGGACGATCGACGGAGCCGATCTCCCGTACCTTGCGATATGGCACCTGAAGGGGGGCTGAACCCGCCCGTCAGGGATCAGTAGCCGCGCGAGCCGACGCCGCCGTCCAGCATCAGAAACGAACCCGATACGGCCAGACCTTCGGTCTCGATGATCTCCTCGCGGTATTCGGTGTAGCTCTCCTCGCGATAGAGGGTCAGGATCTTGAGGCCCGCGCCGTAGCGGCGCAGCAGCGAGCGCTCGTTGCAGTCCCGCTCGGGCCGCTGCGGGCGGCATTCCATGAAGCTTTCCCGGCCGCCGTACCACAGGGCCTCGCCCTTGCGGCACGTCAGGGTCTCGCCGTGGTCGAATCGCTCCTCGCCCTGATAGTCGGCGATGGTGATCTGCAGCCAGGTGCCGGCGATGCAGCGATAGATTTCGCCCTCATAGTCCTGGAACACCTCGCGGTCAGGGCGGACCTGGGACGCGGGATGGGGCACATTGCGATCGTCCAGACAGACGGCCTGGATGATCACGCGCTTTTCGAAGCGGCGCATGGCCGTATAGGGCACGCGAATCGTCTGACGGACGCGGCCGCCCTCGACGTTCAGGCCCTGAATGGTCGTCGGATAGCGCGGGGTGGAGCTGAAATAGGCGCCCCCTCCCCCGCCGACCACGACGGTCGAGCCGCCCCGCGCGTTCACCCGGGCCGAGGCCGAGGCATTGGCGTTCGCGTTCACATTGACGTTCACATTGATATTGCCGCCGTTGCCGCAGCACGGCGGGGCCGGGGGTTGCTGGCAGCAGGGATTCGGCGGCGGCGGAGGCGGCGGGGGCGGAGGCGGCGGCTGACAGCACGGCGGCGGCGGGGGCTGACAGCCCGAGCTGCACTGGGCCTGGGCCGAATCGGCAACCGACAGCAGGGCAAAGAAGCCCGCCATCGCCGCCAGTCCCTGGATGATCCGCACCCGCATGCGCAGGTCTCCTTCAGTGTCCGGTCGACCTGATCCAGCAAGAACCGGGCCGTTCAGCCCGCACCTTGGCGACAAAACCCTTTCGATTCCGTTGTGCGCGGCTCTGGCCCTGCCCTTGCGGCGCATCGGGCCGGAGCGAACGGAATGTTTCATGCTGAGACAAGACGGCTGATCGAGACCTGGGCGGCGCTCCCGGGGGCCGGACGCATTCCCGATCGCCAGGATCTGGACGCCCTGTCGCTGGGGCCGCTGGTGACGCGGCTGTTCCTGCTCGATTATCGCCCGCGCAACAGCCGCATCCGGCTGGCGGGAGACTGGATCGAGGCCCTGCATGGCCGACCCCTGGGCGGACGGGCGTGGAGCGACCTGTGGGACCGGGCCTCCCTGCCGCTGGTCGAGGCGGCGCTGGCCCAGACGCTTCACGAAATCCGGCCGGTGATCCTGACGGGGGACTGTCCGCGCCTGCCCGGCGGGATCGAGATGCCGCTGGTCCCGCTGCGGGGGCCCGGTGGCCGCGCCGACCGGATCGTAGGCCTGTATCGCCCGCGAGGTCTGGAGCGCCCCGTCAGCCGGCCACCGACCCGCCTGTCTGCCCACGCCAGCCTGGCGGTGGGCGAACCGCCGCGGGCCCGGCCGCAGCTGGTCGCCCTGCAGGGCCGCCGCGTGGCCTAGGCCTCGGACAGGTCGGTCACATAGCGCTTCCAGTTGGCGACATAGTGGGCGGCCGAGGCCTTGAGCGCCTCGATCTGACCGGGCTCCAGCGTGCGGATCACCCGCCCCGGCTGGCCGACCACCATGGAGTTGTCGGGAATCTCCTTGCCTTCGGTGATCAGGGTATTGGCCCCGATCAGGCAGTTCTTGCCGATTTTCGCCCGGCCCAGAATCACGGCGCCGATGCCGATCAGGCTGTTATCGCCGATTTCGCAGCTGTGCAGCATGACCATATGGCCGACCGTCACGCCGTCGCCGATGGTCAGGGGCTCGCCCGGGTCGGAATGCAGGACGCTGCCGTCCTGGATATTGGTGTCGCGGCCGATGGTGATCGGGTCGTTGTCGCCCCGTACCACCGCCCCGAACCAGACACTGGCACCGGGCTTGAGAATCACGTCACCAATGACGGTGGCGTTCGGCGCGATCCAGTATTCCCCCTCGGGAGGAAGCTGGGGTTTCTTGTCGCCCAATGTGTAAACACTCATCCGAATACGCCTCTATATTCAGCAAATAAGGGGTTTAACACTCCTTAAACCACGTTAGCCTCAGGATGTTGAGGCGATTCGAGACCTGCGGGTCCCGGCCTCGCCGCCGGATTTTATCCGGTGCAGTCGCTTTCGGAGGTGGCGCATGGCGTGCCGGGCTCGACGGGGTCACCCGTTGAACGACATTCCCCCCAAGGATCGGGCCGCCCCCGGCGGCCTCCGTCCCGACCCCGGTCGTCGCGCAGCCATCCGTCGCGATTTCCTCCCCCAAGCCCAGTCAGGCGATGCCGTTTCGGTGTCGCCTTTTTTCATGCCCTGGAGGCGTCCATGACCAAGCGTTCAGCCCTCAAGCGTCAGACCCGTGAAGCCGCCCGTGAATTCGGCGTCCTCGATACGCCGGAGTTCATTCAGGAGGCCAAGGTCCGGCGCCTGCCGCCGCATGTGGGGAATGGTCGGGGGAATCAGCGCTCCGGCTGGTCGCCCTATCCCTCCAATGACGACCGCGACCAGGCCTATCTGAAGACGCTCAAGCCCAAGTCCGACGGCCAGGCGGCCCTGATGGAGGCCATCGACGACCACAATATGGTGCTGGCGCTGGGCCCGGCGGGCACCGGCAAGACCTATCTGGCCGTGGCCAAGGCGGTTGAGGCGCTCGAAGCGGGTCGCGTGGGCCGGATCGTCCTGTCGCGCCCCGCCGTCGAGGCCGGCGAATCGATCGGCTTCCTGCCCGGGGACATGGAGGACAAGCTGGCCCCCTATCTGCGCCCGCTCTACGACGCCCTGTCCGACCGGCTCAGCATGAAGCGGGTCAAGGCCCTGATGGCCGAGGGCGCGATCGAGATCGCCCCCATCGGCTATATGCGCGGCCGCACCCTGAACAACGCCTTCGTAGTCGTCGACGAGGCGCAGAACTGCACCTACGTCCAGCTCAAGATGCTGCTGACGCGGCTGGGCTGGCATTCGACCATGGTGGTGACGGGCGACCCGCACCAGTCGGACCTGCTGCCCGGCGTCTCGGGCCTGTCGGACATCGCCGAAAAGCTGAAACAGGTGCCGGACATCGCCGTAGTCCACCTGGCCGAGCGCGACATCGTCCGCCACCCGCTGGTGGCCTCCATGATCGGCGTGCTCTGAACGACACGGGGTCGTAACGGGGCCGCGCTGAGGACCGATCCTTCGGAACTCTCTGCGGCCCCGCCCTTTCCCTGCAGATGACCGATCTGCCGGCAATCCGATGACAGACGTGGCCGCTGCATGGGCCGAAGCCCTCCAGCGATTCGACTGGCTGCCGTCGTGGGGCCAGTCGCTGATTCTGCTGGGCGGCGCCGTCAGCGTGGCCCTGATCGTTCACGCGCTGGGCGTGGCGCTGGTCCGACGGGTGGTGAAACAGGGCGACGTGTTCTGGCGCTCCCTCGTCAGCCGTACCCGCCGGCCTGCCCGTCTTGCCCTGGTGCTGCTGGCGATCAGCCTGGTCTCGCCGCTGCTCCCCCTGCGGGAAGAACTGGCCGCCCTGCTGCGACAGGGCCTGCATATCGGCATGGTCATCACAATCGGCTGGGGCAGTCTGGTGGCGCTGGACATCGCCGCCGCGCTTCACCTGCGCAAATACCGCATCGACATCGCCGACAATCTGATCGCCCGCAAACACCTGACCCAGGTGCGGATCCTGCGCCGGGCGGCCGCGACCCTGATCATCGTCTTCACCATCGCCTTTGCCCTGATGACCATCAGCGGCTTCCGCCAGTGGGGCGTCAGCCTGCTGGCGGCCGGGGGCGCGGCGGGCATCATCGTCGGCCTGGCGCTGCAGCCGCTGCTGACCAATCTGATCGCCGGCATCCAGATCGCCCTGACCCAGCCGATTCGCATCGACGACGCCGTGATCGTCGAAAACGAGTGGGGTCAGATCGAGGAAATCACGGCCACCTATGTCGTGGTGCGCCTCTGGGACCTGCGCCGCATGGTACTGCCGCTGACCTGGTTCATCCAGAACCCCTTCCAGAACTGGACCCGTGATTCGGCGACCCTGATCGGCAGCGTCTTCTTCTATCTGGACTATGCCGCCCCCATCGAGGCCATGCGCGAGAAGCTGGAGGCGATCGTCCGACCCTCGCCCCTGTGGGACGGCGATGTGATGGTCCTGCAGGTCACGGACCTGCGCGAGCGGGTGGTCGAGGTCCGCTGTCTGGCCAGCGCGCGCAACGGCGGCGACGCCTTCGACCTCCGCTGTGCGATTCGCGAACAGATGATCGCCTGGCTGAAGGCGGAACACCCCGAGGCCCTGCCCCGGGATCGCATCACGGTTGCGGCGCAGCCGGTTCCCTGACGGGCGCGGGCCGGCCGCCCATCCGGTCGATCAGGGCGAACACCACCGGATTGAGCGTGATCGACAGCAGGGCTGCCGCCAGAATCAGGTCGTGCGTCTCGCGGCTCATGGCGCCCAGATACATGGACAGGGCCGCGAGGATGAAGCTGAATTCGCCGATCTGGGCGAGGCTGGCGGCGACCGTCAGGCTGGTGGCCCGATCCAGCCGGAAGGCCGTGGTGATGGCCAGCGCGGCCAGCGACTTGCCGACGATCACAATGCCCAGCACCGCCACCACCGCCAGCGGCCGCTCGATCAGTATCGTCGGATCGAACAGCATCCCGACCGAGACAAAGAACAGCACGGCAAAGGCATCGCGCAGGGGCAGAGACCGCTCGGCCGCATTGTGGCCCAGGGGCGTGCCGTTCAGGACCAGTCCGGCCACGAAGGCGCCCAGGGCGAAGCTGGCCCCGAACACCGCATAGGCGATCCAGGCGATTCCCAGCGCGATCGACAGCACGCCCAGGGTGAACAGCTCGCGCGAGCGGGTGTGGGCGATCCGTACCAGCAGCCAAGGCAGCACTCGCCCGCCGACCACCAGCATCAGGCCGACGAAGGCCACCACCTTGCCCAGCGTCCAGACCAGGTCCTGGCCCAGCGCCGCCAGGTCCAGCGCCTGCCCCTCGGGCAGCACCATCAACGGCAGCATGACCAGCGCCAGCACGATCACCAGATCCTCGACGATCAGCCAGCCGACGGCCACCCGGCCAACATCGCCCTTGACCTGTTTCCGCTCCTCCAGCGCGCGCAGCAGCACCACGGTCGAGGCGACCGACAGGGCAAAGCCCGTCAGCAGGGCCTCGACATCACCCATACCCAGCGCGAACCGGCCGAGTGCCCAGCCGAGGACGGTCGCCGCCGCGATCTGGAACAGGGCGCCCGGCACCGCGACCTTGCGTACCCGCATCAGGTCGGTCGGGGAAAAGTGCAGGCCGACCCCGAACATCAGCAGGATCACGCCGATCTCGGCCAGCTGCGGCGCCAGCTCCGTGTCGGCCACCCAGCCCGGCGTGAAGGGCCCGACCGCCACGCCCGCCAGCAGATAGCCGACCAGCGGCGACAGCTTCAGCCGGTTGGCGATCATGCCGAACACAAAGGCGAGAACGAAACCGCCGACGAGAGTCAGAATCAGGCTGTCGGCGTGCGGCATCGGGCCTCCGTCGGCGGGTCAGGATGGATTGTAGCGGTCAACCACAGATGGGCAGGAAACGCCTGCTTCGCAATAATTATCCGGCGAAAAGCGTCGGCAAACCCAGCGCCAGAAGCCAGATAATCAGGGCCGCTGTGAGGCTAAGCGCGAACCACATGAACCGCGCCATCGCAGAGCCTCGCGCCAGCAGGGCAAGACCGACGGCCGCCATCAGCGAGGCCAGCACGCCCCAACCCAAGCCCCCGATCACCTGTTCAGCATTGGCGCCGAGCCGCAGACGTTCCAGCCAGAAGCCCATGACGGGACCGATGAGCACGAGCAGGCCGAGGATCAAACGCGCCCCGGCCCGGATCACGGTCAGCGATCCTTCTCGCGTTCGGTGCCCGAGCGGGCGTCCAGCGCGGCCTGGGCGGCGGCGAGGCGGGCGATCGGCACGCGGTAGGGCGAGCAGCTGACGTAATCCAGCCCGGCGCCCTCGCAGAAGGCGATCGACGACGGATCGCCGCCATGCTCGCCGCAAATGCCCAGTTTGACGTCACCGCGCACGGCCCGACCGCGCTCGGCGGCAATGGAGATCAGGTCGCCCACGCCGTCGCGGTCCAGACGCACGAAGGGATCGGCCTCGAAAATCCCCTTGTCCATATAGGCCTGCAGGAAGCGGCCCGAGTCGTCGCGCGAAATGCCGAAGGTCGTCTGGGTCAGGTCATTGGTGCCGAAACTGAAGAACTGCGCATGTTCGGCCAGATCCCCGGCGCGCAGGGCGGCGCGGGGCAGTTCGATCATGGTGCCGACCAGATAGGCGATCGACTGGCCGGTCTCCTCGAACACGGCCTTCGCCGTCCGGTCGGTCAGCTCGCGCAGATATTTCATCTCGAGGCCCATGGCGACCAGCGGGTGCATGATCTCCGGCAGGGGCGCCTGGCCGGACGTGGCCTGCACCTCCAGCGCGGCCTCGAGGATGGCGCGGACCTGCATCTCGTAGATTTCCGGATAGGCTACGCCCAGCCGACACCCGCGGTGCCCCAGCATGGGGTTGGTTTCGTGCAGCTCCTTGGCCCGGCGTTTCAGCTTGGCGGCATCCAGCCCCTGCGTCTCGGCCAGGGCGTCCATCTCCGCCTCGCTGTGCGGGATGAACTCGTGCAGCGGCGGGTCGAGCAGGCGGATGGTGACCGGCAGGCCGGCCATGATCTGGAACAGCTCGGCGAAGTCCGCCTTCTGGAACGGCGCAATCTTGGCCAGCGCCGCGCGGCGGCCCTGTTCATCGTCCGCCAGGATCATCTCGCGCACGGCGGCGATCCTGGTGTCGTCGAAGAACATATGCTCGGTCCGGCACAGGCCGATGCCCTCGGCGCCAAAGCCGCGCGCGGTCTTGGCATCCAGCGGCGTCTCGGCATTGGCGCGGACCTTCAGGCGGCGCACCTTGTCCGCCCAGGCCATCAGGGTCTGGAAGTCGCCGGTCAGCTCGGGCTCGATCATCGGCACGGCGCCGTCCAGCACCTCGCCCTTGCCGCCGTCGATGGTGATCACCTCACCCGCCTTGAAGGTCCGGCCCCGGGCGGTGAAGGTGCCGGCCTTTTCGTTGATGTGGACTTCACCCGCGCCCGAGACGCAGGGGCGTCCCATGCCGCGCGCCACCACCGCCGCGTGGCTGGTCATGCCGCCGCGCGCCGTGACGATGCCGCGCGCCGCATGCATGCCGTGGATGTCCTCGGGGCTGGTTTCCTCGCGGACCAGGATGACGGCGTCACCCAGCTGGCTCATGCGCTCGGCCTCATCGGCGTCGAACACCACCTTGCCGGTCGCAGCGCCCGGGCTGGCCGGCAGGCCCGCCGCCACCACATGGCGCTCGGCCTTGGGATCCAGTGTCGGGTGCAGCAGCTGGTCCAGCGCAGAGGGCTCGACGCGGCTGACCGCCTCCTCCTCCGAGATCACGCCTTCGGACGCCAGGTCGACCGCGATCTTCAGCGCCGACTTGGCCGTGCGCTTGCCGTTGCGGGTCTGCAGCATCCACAGCCGGCCCTGCTCGACCGTGAACTCGATGTCCTGCATGTCGCGATAGTGGCTCTCCAGCCGGCCGACCACGTCGACGAACTGGTGGAACACCTCGGGCATGGCCTCTTCCATCGAGGGGGCGGTCTCGCCCATCTCCTCGCGGCCGGCGCGGGTCAGCGACTGCGGCGTGCGGATGCCCGCCACCACGTCCTCGCCCTGGGCATTGATCAGGAACTCGCCATACAGCCGCGCCTCGCCCGTCGACGGGTTGCGGGTAAAGGCCACCCCGGTCGCCGAGGTCTGGCCCATATTGCCGAACACCATCGACTGGATGTTGACCGCCGTGCCCCAGCTCTCAGGGATGTCGTGCATGCGGCGATAGAATTTCGCCCGGTCGTTCATCCAGCTGTCGAACACGGCGCCGATCGCGCCCCACAGCTGGTCGTGCGGATCCTGCGGGAAGGGCTGGCCCAGCCGGTCCTCGACTACGGCCAGATAGTCGGCGATCACGGCCTGCCAGTGGTCGGCATCCAGGTCGGTGTCGATGGTGACGCCCAGACGATCCTTGTGGTCGTCCAGCACCTCCTCGAAATCGTCGTGGCTCAGGCCGAGGACGACGTTGGAATACATGGTGATGAAGCGGCGATAGCTGTCCAGGGCGAACCGCCGGTCCCCCGACAGGGCCGCCAGACCCTCGACCGTCTGGTCGTTCAGGCCCAGGTTCAGCACCGTGTCCATCATGCCGGGCATCGACGCCCGCGCACCCGACCGCACCGAGACCAGCAGCGGATTCTTCACATCGCCGAAGGTCTTGCCGGTGATCGCCTCTACCTTGGCCAAACCGGCCTTCACCTGATCGGCCAAGGCGTCGGGATAGCTCTGCCCGTTGGAGAAATAGTGGACACAGGCCTCGGTGGTGATGGTGAAGCCCGGCGGCACGGGCAGGCCCAGCGACGACATCTCGGCCAGATTGGCTCCCTTGCCGCCCAGCAGGTTCTTCATCGACGACTCGCCGTCCGCCGATCCCCCGCCAAAGCCATACACCCACTGAGTCATCGTGCCCGTCCTCGCCTCACTGCTCCGGTTCTGACTAGCGCGCCGCACCCGCGAAGGCGAGGCCGCACCCGTAACAATCCGTGAGCGCGTGTGACGTTTCGAGAAGAAGCTGTCTCCTCCCTGTTGCGGAGCAAGGGGTAGGTGGCCGGATGCGAAGCAGCCGGACGGGGGGGGCTTCAGTCTGGCAAACGACCCTTCGCCCATTCCAGAATCTGCCCGGCCACGCCATCAAGATTGGTGCGCACATCCTCGGCGGCGATCCGCAGCACCGCCAGTCCTTGCCGTTGCAGCCAGTCATCGCGCTGACGGTCCCTGACTGACTGCTCGGGGTCGAAATGTCCCAGGCCGTCAACCTCGACGGCCAGCTTCGCTTCCGGGCAATAGAAGTCGAGCACATAAGGCCCGATAGGATGCTGGCGGCGAAACTTCAGACCTGCCAGCTGGCGGCCTTTCAGAACCTGCCACAACCGGGCTTCGGGTGGCGTCATGACCCGGCGTTGAACCCGAGCCCTCGATACGCTTCCGGGTGCGGCCAAGAGCCCCTCCACCGCTACGCGGTCCCCCTCCCCATCTGTGATGGGGAGGTGACATCATCGTCTCCTCCCTGTTGCGGAGCAATGGGGAGGTGGCCGGGTGCGAAGCAGCCGGACGGAGGGGTTCTTAACCCCCCACCTTTCCGAAGTCGGCCACGCGGCCCATGACGGTGCGGACCTGGCCCAGCAGCTTCAGGCGGTTGTCGCGCTCGGCGGGGATGTCGGAGTTGACCATCACGGCGGTGAAGAAGGCATCGACCGGGGCGCGCAGGGCGGCAAGCGCCGTCATGGCGGCGGCAAAGTCCTCGGTGGCCAGCGCCGCGTCGACCTCGGCCCCGGCCTTCGACACGGCGGCGATGAGGGCGGTTTCCTCGGGCGGCGCGCCGTCCAGCGCGACGGGAGTGCCGTCGGGCAGGTCACCCTTCTTGGCCTCGGCGCGCAGGATGTTCGACGCCCGCTTGTAGCCGGCCAGCAGGTTCTCGCCGTCCTCGGTCTCGAGGAAGGCCCCCAGCGCCTCGACCCGCCGCACGATGCGCACCAGATCGTCATCGCCCAGTGCAAACACCGCATCCACCAGATCGTGCCGCTGACCCTGATCGCGGAGCAGGACCTTCAGACGGTCGGCGAAGAAGGCGAGGAGAGGCTCACCGATAGCGGCACCTCTATCAGGCATGAACTCAAGGATACCCCAACTTCCAGGCTCTACAATGACCGCTTTGGTTGCGCCGCCAAGCTTCAGGACCAGTTCGTCGGCCCAGTTGTCAGGGACGCCTAAGCTCTTGAGCGATCTCGCAGCGTCGAGCAACGCGTGGCGACGGTTGTAGTAGAGGTCCGTCAGGATAACTGCGAATTGCCGGCGAAGCTGCGGCATCAGCGGCACCCGCACCCCATTCTCCAGCACAAGACGGATCACGCCCAGCGCCGCGCGCCTCAGCGCGAACGGGTCCTTCGAACCCGTGGGCTTTTCGTCGATGGCGAAGAAGCCGACCAGGGTGTCCAGCTTGTCCGCCAGCGCGACGGCGACGGTCAGCGGCGCGGTTGGCACAGCGTCGTTCGGGCCCTGCGGCTTGTAGTGGTCGCGGACGGCGTCGGCGATGGCGTCTCCCCACCCGTCCGCTTCGCGGCCACCCTCCCCATCAAGGGGAGGGAGATCAGCGCCGTCTCCCTCCCCCTTGTGGGGAGGGTCCGCCCGGAGGGCGGGGGTGGGGGCAAGCCGCGCATAGTACCCACCCATGATCCCCTGCAGTTCGGGGAACTCCCCGACCATGCCAGAGGCCAGGTCAACCTTGGCGAGGCGAGCGGCCTGTTCGGCCTGATCGGCGTCCGCGCCGACCAGCGGGGCGATCTCGCGGGCCAGGGCGGCGATGCGGTCGACCCGCTCGGCCATGGTCCCAAGTTTGGCATGGAAGGTGACGCCCTTCAGCTTCTCCAGCCAGACGTTAAAGCCGACCTTGCGATCCTCGTCCCAGAAGAAGCGGGCGTCGTTCAGGCGGGCGGACAGCACGCGGCTGTTGCCGGCGGCCAGCGCCGTGCCGCCGTCCGTCGCCTCGACATTGGCGACGACGACGAAGTTCGGGGCGAGTCCGCCGGTCTTCGGATCACGCACCGCGAAATACTTCTGGTGCACCTTCATCGACAGACGGATGACCTCGGGCGGCAGGTCGAGGAACTGCGGGTCCATGGCGCCCAGGATCGGCGTCGGCCATTCGGCGAGGCCCGAGACCTCGTCCAGCAGGCCGTCATCGTCGACCAGCTCCAGCCCCTCCGCGTGACAGACGGCGCGCGCCGCCTCCAGAATCTTGAGCCGGCGGTCGGTGGCGTCCAGCAGCACATGCTCGCGCTCCAGCTTCGCGCGATAGTCGGCGAAATCCTTGACCGCGAACGGCCGGCCCGAGCCCATGAACCGGTGGCCCTCGGTCGTATCGCCGCTCTCGATGCCGTCTACGGCGAACGGCACCACCGCCCCGTCGAACAGGCAGACGATCCGCTTCAGCGGCCGCACCCAGCGTAGGGTGCCGGTGCCCCAGCGCATCGACTTGGGCCAGGGGAAGTCGCGCACGATCCGCTCGACCATCTCGGGGATCAGGGTCGCGGTCGCCCGCCCCTTTTCCGAGATCACGGCGAACAGCACGCCGTCCCGCTCGACCAGCTGCTCGCGGGTCAAGCCGGTCTTGCGCAGGAAGCCGTCCAGCGCCTGTTCGGGTGCGCTGGTCTTGGGTCCCTTGACCTCTTCCTCGCGGTCGGGCGTCGCCGCCGGAAGCCCCTCGACCACCAGCGTCAGCCGCCGCGGCCCGGCAAAAGTCGTCAGCGCCTCCCACGTCAGGCCCGCAGCCTTAAGCCGGTCGGTCGCCATCCGCTCCAGATCACGCACCGCCCCGGCCTGCATGCGCGCCGGGATCTCTTCGGAAAACAGTTCAACAAGAAGCTGGGGCATTTAGCGGACGTCGTATCTATCTGCGCCCTTCCCCCTGGATGGGGGAAGGGTCGGGGTTGGGGGTGGCGCCGCCTGAACAAGGATCTCCTCGATCACGGCATCCAGATCGTTTCGGACCCGGCTTTCCTCAAAGCGGATCACGCGAAAGCCCTGCGTTTCGAGCCACAGGGTCCGCAGCCTGTCTTGGGCTTGCCGCTCAGGCCGCTGATGGTGGTAGCCGTCAATCTCGATCACGAGACGCGTCTCGAAATGTGCGAAGTCGACCACGAACCGTCCGATCGGGGCCTGCCGCCGGAAGTTCATCCTTTTAAGCCGAAGCCGCTGCCACAGCAGGCGCTCGGCCACGGTCTGTTCCCGGCGCAGTCTGCGAGCACGCGGCACAACTCCAGGCGCGTGGCGGGGACGCGGCGTCGCAGCACCCCCATCCCCGGCCCTTCCCCCATCAAGGGGGAAGGGAGGCGTGTGATCGCCTCCGATCATGCCCGGCTTCGCTCCTGCTCGACCCATTCGGTGGCGCAGGCCTTACACAGATCCCGGATGCGGCCGATGTAGCTCTGGCGTTCGGCGACGGCGATGGCGCCGCGGGCGTCCATCAGATTGAACAGGTGCGAGGCCTTCAGCACCTGGTCATAGGCGGGCAGCACCAAGGCCTGTCCCTGCGGGCCGGTCATCGCCAGCAGGCGCGAAACCTCGGCCACCATGTCCTCGAACCGGCGCTTCAGACCGTCGACGTCATAGCCGTGGAAGTTGGCTTCGGACTGCTGGCGTTCGTTCTCGAGGAAGACCTCGCCATAGGTCAGGCCCTCCTTGGTGAACTTCAGATCGTAAACATTATCAACGCCCTGCACGTACATGGCCAGGCGCTCCAGCCCGTAGGTCAGCTCGCCCGAGACCACATCGACCTCGATCCCGCCGACGCCCTGGAAATAGGTGAACTGCGTCACCTCCATGCCGTCGCACCAGACTTCCCAGCCCAGGCCCCAGGCCCCGACGGTCGGGTTCTCCCAGTCGTCCTCGACGAAGCGGATGTCGTGCAGGGCGGGGTCGATACCGATGGCCTTCAGCGACCCGAGGTAGAGGGCCTGCAGGTCCTCCGGGTTCGGCTTCAGGATCACTTGATACTGGTAATAGTGCTGTAATCTATTGGGATTTTCGCCATAGCGGCCATCGCCGGGGCGGCGGCTGGGCTGGACATAGGCGGCCTTCCACGGGCGCGGGCCGAGCGCGCGCAGCACGGTGGCCGGGTGCAGGGTGCCCGCCCCCACCTCGATGTCATAGGGCTGCAGGATCGCGCACCCCTGATCGCCCCAGTATTTGTGGAGGGTCAGGATCAGGTCCTGAAACGAGAGAGGTTCGGTGGTCACGTCAGGCATTTCGTCCGGGGAAGAAGGCGGCGGACCCTAGACGCGCCGGGCCTTGGCGACAAGGCGACTGCACCGTTCCTTAAACGTCGCCGGGCAGGATGGCGCCATGAGACAGCTGGACCAATTCCGCAGGCGCGCCGCCCGCTATCTGGAGATCGAGCCGGTGACCGTGGCGCCCGCGCGCGGCCTGTTCAGCCTCAGCTTCGACGACTTCCCCGAGAGCGCGTGGACCGAGGCCGGTCCGATCCTCGCCAGCCACGGGGTTCTCGCCACCTATTACGTCTGCGGCGGGCTGGAGCGCGGCACCAACCTGGACCTGCCCCAGTTCACCACCGATCAGCTGCAGGCCCTGCATGCGGCCGGCCACGAGGTCGGCTGCCACACCTTTGGCCACGACAGCGTGCTGCGGCTGGACGGCCCGGCGCTGGCCGACAGTCTGGATCGCAACGCCCGCTGGGTGGCCGAACGGCTGGACGGCTATCGCATGCAGACCTTCGCCTACCCGTTCGGCGATGCATCCCTTGGCGCCAAGCGGGCCCTGCGGCGCCGCTTCGATCTGGCGCGCGGCGTGCGCGAAGGTCTGAACGTCGGCCGCGAGGACCGTATGCTGATCAAGAGCTTCGGCATGGAGAGCCGCCGCCTGCCCGGCTATGACCTCGAGGCCATGATGGCCGAGGCGGCGACGAACCGGGGCTGGCTGACCGCCTATGCCCATGACGTCTCGGACCACCCGACGCCCTATGGCTGCACCCCCGCCGATCTCGACCGGGTGCTGACGCTGGCGAAGCAGGCCGGCCTGACGATCCTGCCGATCGGTCAGGCGTGGTCGGAATGCGTGATGCAGGCCCGGGCGGCGGCCTAGGCCGCCTCGGCGACCTCTGCAGCCTTACGGGCATCGGCCCAGCGGATCAGGGCGGCCCGGGGCCAGGCCATGATCCACGAGCGAGCCGTGTATTTGCCTTCCTCGATCAGGGCCTTGCGGGTCGGGGAGCTGGTGGCGGCCCGTTCGGTATGGATGTCGCCCGGGCCCTGATGGACCATGAAGGCGCCGTGCTGGAGCGGATTGAGCCGCAGATAGGCCAGGCGCGGGCTGATCGTCTCCAGCGGCGGATCGTAGAACCAGCTGGACCCCAGCATGCCGGCCATGTGCGGACGGGTCTTGAGGATTTCGGCGGCGGTGGCCCAGGCCCGGTCCCAGCCGGCTGCGTTGAAATCGGACAGTTCGCGGCTTTCGGTGTGAACCTCCAGCCAGGGCTTCCACGCCTGGGCGGCGGCATAGGCCGGGATTACCGACCAGCCCCAGCCCTCGCGGGCGTGGCGCAGCACCTGTCCCGGCCCGAGCGGCGAGGAGAGGTCGATCATCTGGGTGCGGGCGCCCGGCACGCTCAGTGCCAGCGACAGCCGCACATCCTTGGCCCAGAAATCGCGGTCATAGGGGTCGGCGCCCGCCGTCAGGAAGTCGGCCATCCGGCCGATCCACTCGGGATAGAGCTCCAGACTGGCCTCGGGCAGATGCTCGGCCGCAATCCGGCCGGGCAGGTCGAAGGCATAGTGGGCGATCATGGCCCGACGATGATCATCCGTCAGCCTGTCGGCAAAGGCCTGCTGCAGCGCCTCTTCCACCCGGTGGCCGGGCTGGTCGAAATCCCAGTGCGGGGCCGAGGCGGCGGCGGATTCAGCGGCGGCGGGCGCCAGCGCGGCCAGGGTCTCGCGGTCCGCAGCGGACACACGGTCCCGGACGGCGGTGAAGCGGGCGATCAGGTCGGGGCCGAGTGCTTTCATGGCGAAAGCCTAGCCGATCACCGGTTTGCGCCCGGTTAAGCCGAAGGTCCGGCGCCCAGTGTCGTGGCGCGCACCCACCAGCCGGGATGGTCGGCCTCGATCGCCTGCGCCGCGCGCGCCGCGTCCGTCGCACCGTCGTACAGGCCAAAGACGGTGGCGCCCGACCCGGACATGCGCACCAGCCTCGCCCCGCCCGCCTGTCGCAGGGCCTCCAGCGCCGGGCCGATGGCGGGGGCGTTGAGCACGGCAGGCCCCTCCAGATCGTTCCGCTGGTGCGCCAGCCAGGCCATCACGGTCGCCGCATCCCAGGCTGCAGGCGCCGCAGGCCGGTCGGCCTCTCCGCGCGCCAGGGCGTCATAGGCGCGGTAGACTGCCCCCGTCGGCGAGGGCACGCCCGGATTGACCAGCACGGCATGGAGGACCGGCAGGCGCGGCTCGGGCGTCAGCACGTCGCCCCTGCCCTCGGCCCAGGCAGGCACGGCCGCCAGACACATGGGACCGTCGGCACCCAGCGCGGCGGCGACGTCGGCCAGTACCTGCATATCCATGTCCGGGGCCAGATAGCGCCGCGCCAGCCTCAGCACAGCACCTGCATCGGACGACCCGCCTCCCAGTCCGGCGGCGATGGGCAGACGCTTGTCCAGTGTCAGCGACAGGCCGGAGGCATCCACGCCCGTCATCCGCTGCAAGGCGTCCCGGGCCTTCGTCACCAGATTGCCCGCGGGTCCGACCGGATCTTCGGCAAGCGCATCCGCGAACGGCCCGACCACCGTCAGACCCGGTGGCCCGTCAGGGTCCAGCGTCAGCCCATCGCCGACATCGGCAAAGGCCACCAGACTGCACAGCGGGTGATAGCCGTCGTCGCCCACCGGCCCGACGTGCAGGAACAGATTGATCTTGGCCGGCGCGGCCTCATGCCATTGCATGGCCGGCGTCAGAACGATCCGTCCGAGGACGCACCCGGCACCGGCAGACCGTCCTCGAGCTTGCGCTCGACCTCGGCGCGCAGTTCGGCATCGGGGTCGAGGGTCAGCACGCGGGTCCACTGGAACACCGCCTCGCGACGGCGGCCGACCTGCCAGTAGGCATCCCCCAGATGGTCATAGATCACGGCATTGGCCGGGGCCTTGTCGAGGGCGCCCTCCAGGATGCCCACGGCCTGTTCGTACTGGCCCTGCCGGTAGCGCGCCCAGCCCAGCGAGTCCTGGATGTTGGCGTTGCCGGGATCGATCTCGGCCGCGCGGACGATCAGCTCGGTGCCCTGCTCGATCCGGCGGCCCGTATCGACCCACAGATAGCCCAGATAGTTGAGGATGGTGGGATCGTCCGGCTGGGCCACATGGGCGGCCCACAGCTCGGCCTCGGCCTCGTCGATCCGGCCCAGTGCATCAAAGATGCCCGCCCGCAGATAGCGGACGGTGTGGTCCTGCCCCGCCGTATCCAGCAGCGGCCCCTCGACCAGCGCCAGCGCTTCCGGATAGCGCTCCATAGATGCCAGCTGCTGGGCCAGCATGAAGGCGATCCCACTGTCCGACGGCGCGGAGCCAAACGCCTTCTCCAGCTCGGCCAGCGCCGCTTCCGGCATGGCCTCGCGCTGATAGCTGAGCGCCGACTGAACCCGCGCCTCGGTGTAATAGCGCCCCGCGTCCGGCCCGATCCGGGCGAAGGTGTTGCGGGCGGCCACTTCCAGCTGACCCTCGGCCAGGCTGACGCCCACATTCAGCAGGGTCTCGGGCCTGGGCGCCAGACCATAGGCCAGCCGCAGATAGACCGCCGAGAACTCGTGGGCGCCCTCGACACTGGACTGCAGGGCCGCGTTCTCGAGCGCGAGGGCCGCTCCCTCTCGCAGGGTCGGCAGGGCCGGCGCCCGCCCCCGGCCGCTGGCGCGCTGACGAGCCCTTTCGAGCACAGGGTCATCGCCCACCTCGGCGCGGGTGGCGTCATAGAGAGCGATCGCATCGGCCCGGCGTCCGCGCCGCTCAAGGAATTCGCCGTAGTTGAAGGTGAACAGCTGGCTTCCCCCGCGCATGGCGATCAGCCGCTGATACTCGGCCTCGGCCTCGTCATACTGGCCGTGGATTTCCAGCAGCAGGGCACGGTGCGCGCGCTGGAACAGGGTGTTGGCATTGGTCGCGCTGCCGGTCACCGGTGCCAGCGCCGTCTCCCAGTCCCCTGCGGACGCGGCGATGAAGGGGGTCACATAGAGGCCCGCCCGCGCATGGGGGCGTCCGATCGGCTGGCCCTGTAGCAGGGTCCAGGCCGCCTCGGGCCGGTCGGCGATCAGCAGCTGGACGGTCTCGACCAGATGCCCCACCTCGGACAGGACCGGCGGCACGTCCTCGCCCTCCGGCGACAGCCTGCCCGCATAGGCGAGATCGCCCCCGATCAGGGATGAGGTAAAGGCCTGCAGCTGCAACGGCTCGAGGTCCGGCTCCAGCATCTGGGCGCGGCGCAGATAGTCGGCCCCGATGCCGGCCTCGCCTTCGGTCGCCGCCAGCCGTCCGACCAGGAACAGCCCGTAGGACGACCGCCCTTCGGCGTCGAAGGCCACCGGTCGATCGTCGGACACCACCGGCGCCTCATCGGCGTCCGGAGGCGCAGTCTCCTGGGCCAGCACGGGCGGCGCCAGAAGCGCCAGCCCGAGGGCGATGAGGGAACCGGCGGTCAGGGGGAGGTTACGCGTCATGCGTTCAAGCCTTCACGGTTTGCGGACCGTCCGCAAGAGCCCCCTCGCCCCGCGCGAATCCTACATGTTCGGATAGTTGGGTCCGCCGCCACCCTGCGGGGTCGTCCAGACGATGTTCTGCGACGGATCCTTGATGTCGCAGGTTTTGCAGTGGACGCAATTCTGGGCGTTGATCTGGAAGCGCGGATTGGACTTGCCGTCCTCGTCGTACAGCACCTCATAGACCCCCGCCGGGCAGTACAGCCGCGCCGGTTCGCCGTATTTCGGCAGATTGACCTGGATCGGCACCGACGGGTCCAGCAGCTTCAGGTGCGAGGGCTGGTCCTCGTCGTGGTTGGTGTTCGAGATGAACACCGAGCTCAGCTTGTCAAAGCTCAGCTTTCCGTCCGGCTTGGGGTAGGCGATCGGCTTGTGCTTCGACGCCGGCTCGGTCGAGGCCGCATCGGTCTTGCCGTGGCTGAGCGTGCCGAACGGCGACCAGCCGCGGAACAGGCTGGTGATCTGCATATCGATCCCGCCCAGCAGGGTGCCGAAGAAGGCGCCGTACTTGGACAGCAGCGGCTTGACGTTCCGCACCAGCTTCAGCTCGCGGGCAATGTCCGAAGCCTCATAGGCCGCCTGATATTCGACCAGTTCGTCACCCGAACGCCCGGCCTTCAGCGCCTCATAGGCCGCATCGGCCGCGAGGATGCCCGAGCGCACGGCATTGTGGCTGCCCTTGATGCGCGGCACGTTCACAAACCCGGCTGAACAGCCGATCAGCGCGCCGCCGGGGAAGGCCAGCTTGGGCACCGACTGATAGCCGCCCTCGGTGATGGCGCGGGCGCCGTACGAGATGCGCTCGCCGCCTTCCAGATGATCCGCGATCGCCGGGTGGTGCTTGAAGCGCTGGAACTCGTCGAACGGCGACAGGAAGGGGTTCTTGTAGTTCAGGTGCACCACAAAGCCGACCGACACATAGCGATCGCCGAAGTGGTACAGGAACGAGCCGCCGCCGGTCTTGTCGTCCAGCGGCCAGCCCAGGGTGTGCTGCACCAGACCCGGGCGGTGCTTCTCGGCCGGGACCTGCCACAGCTCCTTGATGCCGATGCCGAACTTCTGCGGCTCGGCGGTGTCGCACAGGTTGTGGCGGGCCATGATGGTCTTGGCCAGCGAGCCTCGCACGCCCTCGCCGATGAAGACATATTTGCCCCGCACCTCGATGCCGGGCTCAAAATCGTCGGTCGGCTTGCCTTCGCGGTCGAGGCCGAACACCCCCGCGACCACGCCGGCGACGCGGCCGGACGGCTCGTCCCAGACCACATGGCTGGCGGCCATGCCGGGATAGACCTCGACGCCCAGCGCCTCGGCCTGCTCGCCCATCCAGCGCGCCAGATTGGCCAGCGACCCGACGTAGCAGCCGTGGTTCTTCATATAGGCGGGCTGCGGCAGCAGGGTGATGTCCAGCTGCCCCTGAGGGCCCAGCACCAGGAATTTGTCCTGGGTGACGGCGGTTTCGAGCGGGGCGCCCTTTTCCTTCCAGTCGGGGAACAGTTCGCTCAGACCCGACGGATCGATGACGGCTCCGGACAGGATGTGCGCGCCGACTTCCGAGCCCTTCTCGAGCACGGCGACCGAGACCTCACGCCCCTCGGCGGCGGCCTTCTGCTTCAGGCGGATGGCGGCGGCCAGGCCGGCGGGGCCGGCTCCGACGATTACCACATCGTATTCCATGGCCTCGCGCTCGGCACCGGTCAGGGCCTCCACGGCAGGCAGGCGGTCGATGACGGCTTCCTGCCAGGCGTTCTTCGCTCCGCCTTCGGTGGCATCCTCGGCCATGTGGTCGGCTCCCCTTGTCTTGCTTGTCCGAACCGGGTTCGGTCCGTCGTTGATCCCTTATCAGAAGGTGACGTGGGGGTGGTCAAGGCTTACACCCGCATGATCAACCCTGTGATCCGGCCTGTATGAACGCTTCGCCCGCCGCTTCGGATGCCCTGACCGCGCTTCTGGCCTTCTGGCACGAGGCCGGGGTCGAGGATTGCTACGAGGCTGCGCCCGTCGATCGCACGCGCGAGACAGCCCCGCCGCCCCGGGCCGCACGCCCTGCATCCGCTCCACCGCAGACGACGGGCACGGTCACGCCGCTTCGCCCGACCCCTTCAGGCATCGGCGCAACCGAAGCCCTGGCCGATGCCGTGGCGCGGGCACGCGCCGCGGCCCGCACCGCCGAATCACTGGAATCCCTGACCGATGCGATTCGGGCCTTTGACGGCTGCCCCCTCAGCGGCATGGGCGCCCGACAGGCGGTGGTCTGGCGCGGCGAGGCCACCGCCCCGGTCATGATCGTCGGCGAGGGCCCGGGGGCCGAGGAAGATGCGCGGGGCCTGCCGTTCGTCGGCAAGGCCGGACAGCTGCTGGACCGCATGCTGAAGGCGGCGGGTCTGGACGGCCGGGTGATGATCACCAACACCGTCTTCTGGCGCCCGCCCGGCAACCGCACCCCGACCGCCGACGAACAGGCGGTGTGTGCCCCCTTCGTCGCCCGCGCCCTTGAACTGGTGAAGCCGAAACTGGTCCTCACTGTCGGCGCGGCCGCCGCGCGCGCCGTCCTGCACACCAGCGAGGGCATCACCCGCCTGCGCGGGAACTGGGGCGAATGGCATCTGGCCGAAGGCGGCGTCTCGGCCCCGGTCATGCCCACGCTCCATCCCGCCTTCCTGCTGCGCCAGCCCCAGGCCAAGGCGATGGTCTGGGCCGATCTGCTGGAGCTGGCCGCGCGACTGGACGGCGACGACTCAAAATCGCCCCATTGAGGCGACAGCTATGCGCGCTTCGGGGCGCCGGGCGCTGGCTGGCATCCGCCTTGCGCGTGTCCCCTCGTCCGGCGGTGCGCTGACCGGATACGGGACAGACCGGACAGAGTGATCCAGAGGGGCGGCATGATCCGACGGCTTTCAGACCTTGCGGCGCGTGGGCTTTTCGCGGCCCTGCTCGCGGTGCTGATCACCACCGGCCTGACGACCACGGCCTCGGCCCAGGTGCGCGTGCTCAGCAGTTCCGACCGGCTAAGCTACACCAATGCCTATGATGCGCTCCGGCGCGGCGACCTCGAGGCCGCGCGCGCCTCGGCCCGGGAGGCCGACGACCATGTGCTGCTGGGCCAGGTCGAGTTCGAGCGGCTGTTTCACCCCGACTATGTCTCCAGCTTCGAGGAGCTGAGCGCCTGGCTGGAGGACTATGCCGACCTGCCCGAAGCGCCCCGCGTCTATGCCTTGGCCCTGCGTCGGCGGCCGGACGGCGCGCCCGAGCCGCGCCGCCCCCGTCGCGTCGACGGTCGCACATGGGAGAGTCTGACCGAGGCCGAAGGCGCCAAGGCCGCCCGCATCGCCTTCAACGACAATGACCTGGACCGCGCCCAGGCGACCGGGGTCGCGATCGGCGACTGGTGGGTCGTCGGCCTGTCAGCCTGGCGGCTGGGCGATTTCGCCACTTCCTTCACCGCCTTTGAGCGCGTGGCCTGGGATCCGACCGAGGATGCCTGGGTCCGGGCCGGGGCGGCCTTCTGGGCCGCGCGCGCGGCCGCCTGGTCGGGCCAGCAGGACCAGATCGACACCCTGCTTCGCCTGTCCGCCTCCTGGCCGGCGACCTTCTATGGCCAGATCGCCCTCTACCAGCTCAACATCGAGCCGACCCTGCGCAACTGGGGTCCCCAGCCCTATGGCGTCGTCGAGGACGACGGCCTGCGCGCCATTGCCTTCACGCCCGACATCCGCATCGACGATGACACCCTGATCGCCTTCATCGAGCGCGAGCCCCAGGCCCGCCGCGTGGTCGCCCTGATCGAGCTGGGACGGCTGGACGAGGCCCGCGACCAGTTCCGCAGCGGCTTCCGCTCGGCGCCGGGCGAAGAGGACCGCAAGCTCTGGTCGGCCCTCGGGCGCGCCTTTGCGCGCCCCCTCACTCCGCGCAATCGCGAGGCCGAGATGATCGACGCCGCGCGCTATCCGATCCCGGAGCTGCTGCCCGAGGGCGGCTTCACCATCGAGCCGTCGCTGGTCTACGCCATCGCGCGCAAGGAGACCGGCTTTAATCCGCGCGTCCGCTCCTCTGCCGGAGCCTATGGCCTGATGCAGGTCATGCCGACCACCGCCGCCGAGCTGAGTGGCGATCGCGGCTTCATCTCGGACCCCGAGCGGCTGTTCCAGCCCGAGGTGAACATGCGCCTCGGTCAGGGTTATGTGCTGAAGATGCTGGGACTGTCGGCCTTTAACGGCGACGTGCTGCGCACCGTGGCGTCCTACAATGCCGGACCCGGGCCGATGCTAGGTGCACTGCGCAAGCTGGGGCCGGAGGCCGACCCCCTGCTGCTGATCGAGACGATCGATGTGCCCCAGGCGCGGGACTATGTCGAAAAGGTCGTCGCCGCCTACTGGATCTACCAGCGCATGCAGGGACGCCCGCTGAACACGCTCAAGGCCGTGGCCTCGGGTGAGACGGCGATTTCGCTGTATCTGGACTATGTGCCGCCGCCGCCGGCGCCGGAAGCGCCTGCGGCCGAGCCGGCCTCAGAGCAGGCTGCTGAGTAGCAGGGCGCAAAGGCTGCACGCCACGACGATGCTCACCAGAACGCTCACCCAGCCCGGCTGGGCGGCAGTAGCGGGTCCGGGGACGAGGGGCGAGGACATCGGGGGCTCGAGGGGCTAGGGGGCAGTGTCCGGAATGAACGCCGACCACCCTGCACATGTTCCCCTAAAAAGCGGTGTTCGGTGACGGTTAACCGATCTCTGCCAGCCCGGCCGCGCTCCACTCCAGAAAGTCAGGCTGGGCCAGCAATGTCCGGCAATAATCCGCCGCCGTCCCGTCGTCGCCATGGGCCGCCAGATCGATGCGGAAATGGCGGAATCGCGCCGCCACCGGGGTGAAGAAGGCATCAGCGATCGACCAGTCGCCGAACAGATAGGGCCCGCCCTCGCCGAAACGGCCCTTGGCATCCTTCCACATGCCGACGATCCGCCGGATCTCGGCCGAGAGGGCGGCCGACGGGGCATGGGCCTCGCCCGGCTCGCCCACCATCGGATGGTCCGGCCCCATGCCCAGATCATTGCGCAGGGTGCCGAAGGCCGAGTGCATCTCGCACACCACCGACCGCGCCACCCAGCGGGCATGGGCATCTGTCGGCCACAGGGCCGCGTCGGGATAGCGCTCCTCGGCCCACAGGGCGATGGCCAGACTGTCCCAGACAGTCACCCCCTCCACCTCCAGCGCCGGCACCTTCCCCGCCGGGGCGTGGCGAGCGATCTGCTCGGCCGTGTCGGCCTCGTTCAGGCGGATCATGACCTCGTCAAAGGTCGCGCCGCATCGCTTCAGGATCAGCCACGGCCGGAGCGACCAGGTGGAATAGGCCTTGTTGCCGAGAATCAGCTTCATCGCGGGGGTCCCTTGCTCGACGCTTCCATGAACGGCGCTCGCCCGGCCTGCAAGCCCGGCCCTGCCCTTGACTCCCCCGGCCCGGCGACCGAAACGCCAGCCCATGATCACGCGCTACTCCCGCCCCGTCGCCGCCGACCTCTGGTCCCAGGAAACCAAGTACCGGATCTGGTTTGAGATCGAGGCCCATGCCGCAACGAAGATGGCCGAGTTGGGCACCATCCCGGCCAGCGCCGCCGAGGCCATCTGGTCGAAGGGCGAGGACGCGACCTTCGATGCCGACCGCATCGATGAGATCGAGCGCACGACCAAGCATGACGTCATCGCCTTCCTGACCCACGTCGCCGAGATCGTCGGCGAGGAAGCCCGCTTCCTGCACCAGGGCATGACCTCGTCGGATGTGCTGGACACCTGTTTCTCGGTGCAGCTGGCCCGGTCCGCCGACCTCCTGATCGAGGGCGTCGACCGGGTGCTGGTGGCGCTGGAGACCCGGGGGAAGGAGCACAAGTTCACGCCCTGCGTCGGCCGCAGCCACGGCATCCATGCCGAGCCCGTCACCTTCGGCCTCAAGCTGGCCGGCTATCACGCCGAGTTCCAGCGCGCGCGCCGGCGGCTGGTCACGGCGCGCGAGGAGATCGCCACCTGTGCCATCTCGGGCGCCGTCGGCACCTTCGCCAATGTCGATCCCCGCGTGGAAGCCTATGTCGCTGAACAGATGGGCCTGTCGGTCGAGCCGGTCTCGACCCAGGTCATCCCCCGGGATCGCCACGCCGCCTTCTTTGCCGCCCTGGGTGTCGTCGCGAGTTCGGTCGAGCGGCTGGCCGTCGAGATCCGCCACCTGCAGCGCACCGAGGTGCTCGAAGCCGAGGAGTTCTTTGACAAGGGGCAAAAGGGCTCGTCGGCCATGCCGCACAAGCGCAACCCCATCCTGACCGAGAACCTGACCGGTCTGGCCCGGCTGGTCCGCTCGGCCGTGACCCCGGCGATGGAAAACGTCGCCCTTTGGCACGAGCGCGACATCAGTCATTCCTCGGTCGAGCGTGGCATCGGCCCGGACGCCACCATCCACCTCGACTTTGCCCTGCACCGGCTGGCCGGCGTGGTCGAGCGCCTGAATGTCTATCCGGCCAATATGGAAAAGAACCTCGACCGGCTGGGTGGACTGGTCCACTCGCAGCGCGTCATGCTGGCCCTCACCCAGGCGGGCGTCAGCCGCGAGGACGCCTATGCGGCGGTTCAGGAGAACGCCATGAAGGTCTGGCGTGGCGAGGGCCGGTTCCTCGACTTCCTCAAGGCCGACGAGCGGGTCGTCCTGTCCGAGGCCGAGCTCGAGGCCCTGTTCGATATCGGCTATCATACCAAGCACGTGGACACGATTTTCGCCCGGGTATTCGGCGAGGGCTGATCCGGACACGGGCAGACCTGTCAGGCGGGTGTGCGGTCGTGTCGCGCCCCCCTCGATGCATCCTTATGGCCGCTGATCAGTATCTGGTGGAGTGCCGCATCAAGCGGCTCGCCTCAGGAGAAGCGACCATGAAATTTACCCGTACCCGCACGCTGACTGCCGTATCCGCCGTGGCCCTGCTCGGCCTTGCCGCCTGCAACAGCGAGCCGGCCACGCCCGAGACCGACGCCATGGAGCCCGCTGCGACGGATATGACGACGCCAGCAGCCGACGGCACGATCGTGACCGTCGCCCAGGGCAACTCTGATTTCTCCACCCTCGTCAGCGCCGTTCAGGCCGCGGACCTGGTGGAAACGCTGAACGGCCCGGGCCCCTTCACCGTCTTCGCGCCGACCAACGCCGCCTTTGACAAGATTCCTGCCGAGACGCGCACCAGCCTGATGGAGCCCGCCCAGAAGGAAGCCCTTTCCGGCATCCTGACCTATCACGTGGTGCCCGGCCGGGTGGATGCTGCGGCCCTGACCCAGCAGATCGAACAGGGCGGCGGCTCGGCCACCCTGACCACCGTCCAGGGCGGCACGCTGACGGCGACCGTCGTCGACGGCACGGTCACCCTGACCGACGCAGCCGGCAACACCTCGAAGGTCGTCATGACCGACGTCGCGGCCTCGAACGGCGTGATCCACGCCATCGACACCGTGGTGATGCCGAACTGATCCCACGCGATTCGCTTCCGCGCAGCCCTCATCCTTCCTCGCGCGGAAGCGGACAGCGCGGAGCCCGGGCTGATGCTGCGGGCTCCCCGCATGGAAATGGCCACGTCCTTGCGGGCGTGGCCATTGTCATGTCCGGGATGTGAGGGCGATCAGCTCTCGGTGCGGATCTGCTCGCGCGCCACCGAGGCCAGCTCGTCCATCTTGCTTCGGATTTCGCCTTCCGACACCGTCAGGCCCGCGCCCTTGAAGTCGCCGGCGATCTTGCGGAACACGTCTTCCTCGCCCGGCTGTTCAAAGTCGGCGCGCACGACGGCGGCGGCGTATTGCTCTGCGCTCTCGGCCGACAGGCCCATCTTGTCCGCAGCCCACAGGCCCAGCAGCTTGTTGCGCCGGGCGACGGCCTTGAACTCCTGCTGTTGATCGAGGGCGAACTTGGACTCGAACCCTTTTTCCCGATCGTCGAAGGTGGTCATAGGCGTCAACTGCTCCTGTCGCGTGCCCGCAATGGCGCGCAGGGCGGTCTATACCCCGCCCGCGACCGAACGCAACAAAAGTCGTTGTCGCATGCCCCGACAGGGCCCCCGCCCGTTTGTCACCCGGCCCGGCTTCCGCTAAGGAGGGCCGCAACCTCTTCCCCTCAACGGCCCGGTCCTGCCTTTCTCCGCATGCCCCGGAAATCTCCGCGGCCCGAATGGCAATTCCAGCCCGCGAGTCCCTTCGTCCCGCCGGTGAGCCGGCCTTCGGAATGCACATGAACGCCAAGCGCAAGAAGCTCTATGAGGGCAAGGCCAAGATTCTCTACGAAGGCCCCGAGCCCGGCACCCTGATCCAGTACTTCAAGGACGACGCCACGGCCTTCAACGGCGAGAAGAAGGCCCAGCTTGAGGGCAAGGGCGTTCTCAACAACCGCATCAGCGAATTCGTCATGTCGCGCCTGAACGGCATCGGCGTGACCAACCACTTCATCAAGCGGCTGAACCTGCGCGAGCAGCTGATCCGCGAGGTCGAGATCGTGCCGCTCGAGGTGGTGTGCCGCAACATCGTGGCCGGTTCGATGAGCCAGCGCCTCGGCATCGAGGAGGGCACCCCCCTGCCCCGCTCGATCATCGAATTCTACTACAAGAAGGATGAGCTCAACGACCCCATGGTCACCGAAGAGCACATCACGGCCTTCAACTGGGCCACGACCCAGGAGCTGGACGACATCCTGGCCATGACGGTCCGCGTAAACGACTATCTGTCCGGCATGTTCGGCGCGGTCGGCATCACCCTGGTCGACTTCAAAATCGAGTTCGGTCGCATCTGGGAAAACGACTTCAGCCGCATCATCCTGGCCGACGAGATCAGCCCCGACAGCTGCCGCCTGTGGGACACCTCGACCGGCGAGAAGCTGGACAAGGACCGCTTCCGCCGCGACCTGGGCAATGTGATCGAAAGCTACACCGAGGTGGCCCGCCGCCTCGGCATCATGAAGGATATGCCGACCGTGATTCAGGGGGGACTGCACTGATGGCCAAGGTGAAGGTTCATGTGTTCCTGAAGCCCGGTGTGCTGGACGTGCAGGGCAAGGCCGTCGAGGGCGCCCTGAACGGCCTGGGCTGGACCGGCGTCAGCGAGGCCCGCGTCGGCAAGCTGATCCAGTTCGACTACGCCGGTGACGACGTCGAGGCCGAGGTCAAGAAGATGTGCGACACCCTGCTCGCCAACACCGTCATCGAGAGCTACCGTATCGAGGTGGAGTGATTTGAAGTGGCGGCTCCACGTCGACCGCATACCGCAGCTTTTTGCTGATCTGGTTGCGCAACCCGAGCGCGCGGTAACGGGAACGACGTTTCCCAAAGCGCCCGCCATCTATGTTTTCTACTCCGAAGGCGTGCCGGTGCATGTCGGCAGGTCGCGCAATTTGCGGCAGCGACTCCGGGGCCACGTAACATCCAGTCATTACTCCGCCTCCTTCGCGTTCAAGCGCGCCCGGGCGGAAACGGGCCTGTACGCCTCCTACAGGAAAGGTGAGGGCCGATCCGCCCTGATGGCCAACCCCGTTTTCGCGGCTGCGTTCGCCAGAGCGTTGGGCGAGGTAATGGGAATGACTGTCCGTTACCTGACTGTCGATGATCCGATCGATCAGTACCTTTTGGAACTCTATGCTGCGCTCGAACTTGAGACCTCACTGACCGAGTTCGATACGCATTGAGGATTCCCATGACCTTTACCCTGACCTCAAACGATCTCACCGACGGGGGCGTGCTGCCCGACGCCCAGGTTCAGGCGAAGGGGAACACCTCGCCTCACCTGAAGTGGTCCGGGGCCCCCGAGGGCACGAAGTCCTACGCCATCACCGTCTTCGATCCCGATGCCCCGACCGGCTCGGGCTTCTGGCACTGGACGGTCGCCAACATCCCCGCCGATGTGACCGAAATCGCGGCCGGTGGTCCCCTGCCCTCCGGGGCGGTCGAGGGCCGGACCGATTTCAGTGAGCCGGGCTTCGGCGGCGCCGCCCCGCCTCCCGGCCACGGCCCGCACCGCTACATCTTCACCGTCTTCGCCGTCGACACGGACCGTCTGGACGTCACGCCCGAGGACTCCGGCGCCAAATACGGCTTCAACCTGCATTTCCACACGCTCGCCAGGGCGTCGATCACGGCGACCTACGAGAACGTCGGCTGAGACTCAGGCGCCGTCCACGGCGGCTCTGACCCGCTCGGTCAGGGCCGCCAGTTCGTCGAGCACCGCAGGCTCAAGGGCCTTGAAGTTGAAGCAAGTCTTGCCCTGCCGCCGACGTTCCAGTTCGTCCGAGAGAGCCTCGGCCAGCGCTGGATGATCGTAGAGCGGCGGCAGGTGGAAGGCGACATAGCTCTTGCGCGCCGTCACCGTGCCGAACCAGCCGGGTTGCCCCTTCGCATCCGGCTGGCGCGTCCGCACCACCAGATCGCCCGGCTGGTCCCGCCTGACGTCCAGGCCATCGCTGTGATGCAGCATCAGCGCCCGCAGCGCCTCGAACACGGCCTCCCGCTCACTCATGCCCGCGCCCTCGCCGGCAGGAAGCGACTGTTGCGCAGCAGGATGGCGCTGACGATCGAGACCAGCAGCCCAACCGGGAAAATCTCGGCAAAGGTCATCGGCAGGCGATACAGCGGCGACTGATAGGCCACGGCCATCTCGCGATAGCTGGCCTCCAGCTGGCGATAGGCCTCACCCGACAGGCCCTCCGCCCGGCGCGCTTCCAGCGTCGCGGTGATGTACTGGTCCATAAAGGCGTAGTCGGTCGCCGCCAGATAGATTTCCCACACGAGCACATAGGCCAGCGAGGCCATCAGGGCGATGGCCAGACCCACGCCCAGCGCCGGCAGGAAGCGGATGACGCCCCCGCGCTCGCGGTCGCGATAGCGCTTCATCCCCATGAAGACCGCCGACATGCCCAGCAGCATGATCAGATAGCCCAGCCAGACATTGCCGTGCGGCTGGTCGCCCGCAAGCGCGACCGTGCCGATGATTCCGGCAATGATGATCAGGCCGGCAACCAGCCCATAGATGAAGATGATGCGCGCCATGACGGCCTCCCGCTGATGTGGGGCCCACCCTGCGCCGGGATCGGGCCGCCGCCTATCACCCGAACGGGTGAATTCGACCGCTTCACCCCCTCAGGGGATCAGGCCGAGGTCGCGCGCCCGTCCCACCGCCTCGGTCCGGGTGCCCGCCTCCAGCTTGGCGAACAGATGGGCCAGATGGGTCTTCACCGTATTGGGCGACAGGCCCAGCGCGCGGGCAATGTCCTTGTTCGCGCCGCCCGCTGCCAGAGCCGTCAAAACCCGCATTTCCTGACCGGTCAGCCCGAGGGACTGGACGGCGGCCACATTCAGCACGAAACGCGGCCCGTGCCGCCGGGTCGCCAGCCACCACCCGCACCACAGACCGCCGAGCGCAAAGACTGCGGCGACCACCGCGACGTGGATTTCCGGCGCGATCACGCGGGTCGCCTTCTGGATTTCCAGCCAGGTGAGGAGAAGGGCGCCGCCGGCCAGAACCAGCGCTGCAGTGGCGATCGTGCGGATCATGGCGCCATGATGCGCGCGCCGCCCCGGCGGTCAATCCATCGGCCCTGCCACACACCCAATGTCAGATACCGTACACTGGCGTTTCGATGGGCGACTGCTACGCTTCCTTCATCAGGCAAAGGGGGACCGACATGGAGCGATCGCGCCAGAAGGGCACAGCTGTATTCATCGTGGGGGCCCTGCTGGCCCTCGGCGCCTGCGGGCGCGAGCCCCCTGCTCCGGTCGATCCCAACACCAAGGCGGCGGTCAACTTTGCCAGCCAGTTCGCCCTGCTGTGTCCGACCGCCGGCTTCACATGGGAGGCGTTCGACGAAGCCGCGAAAGCCCTGGGCGCCACCCCGGACGACGGCGAACCTCGCCGCCCGCATGGTGTGCGCGACAGCGAGATCGTCCGCGAACAGTGGGTGGCGCTCAACCATCTCGGCCGCCGCACCACCGCATGGATCGGTGAGCTGCGGCCCGGCACGCGCTACGTCTATGGCGTCGCCGGTGTCGACCACACATCCGGACTGGTCTGTGCCGTGCACGACCCTGGCATAAGCCGCTCCGAAGCCCTTGCCCTGACGCGCGGCTGGGAAGGTGGCACGACCACCGGGGCCGAGAAAACCGGCCCGAACCCCGAGGATTTCATCGTGCGCGCCAGGACCTGGGTGAACACGACGCGGGGCAGCTCCTTCTATCAGGACGTCGAGATGTATACCTATGCCGAGAAGGACAACGACGGGGCTATCCTGATCCGGCATCGCTACAACTACGGCGATGCGTCGCCAGCGTCCTGACAAGCGGCTCGAACCCTGCTAGATGCCCGCGCCATGAGCGCAGCCGTCATCGTCTTTCCCGGGTCCAACTGTGATCGTGACTGCAAGGTCGCCGTCGAGCGATCGACCGGCGCGCGCGTCGAGATGGTCTGGCACGGCGAGACCGACCTGCCCACGGGCCTCGACCTGATCATCCTGCCGGGCGGGTTTTCGTACGGCGACTATCTGCGCTGCGGGGCCATGGCGGTGCAGTCGCCGATCATGCAGGCGGTCAAAAAGGCGGCCGACGACGGCGTGGCGGTGCTGGGCATCTGCAACGGCTTCCAGATCCTGTGCGAGGCCGGCATGCTGCCCGGCGCCCTGCTCAGGAACGCCGGGCTGAAATACGTCTGCAAGCCCATTTCGCTGCAGGTCGCCAACCCGAACACCCGCTTCACGGCCGGCTATCAGGACCAGTCCGAGGTCATCATGACCCAGGGCAATGGCGACGGAAATTTCTTCGCCGATGCCGACACGCTCGCGCGCATCGAGGGCGAGGGCCAGGTGGTCTTCCGCTATGTCGACAACCCGAACGGCTCGGTGAACGCCATCGCCGGCATCCAGAATGCGCGCGGCAATGTGCTGGGGATGATGCCCCACCCCGACCGCGCCTTCGAGGCCGAACTGGGCTCTGCCGACGGCGCCACCCTGTTCCGCAGCATCATGGACGCGGCCTGACGTCGCGGACTTGAACCTTTGCCGTTTCCGCGCGTAGTGCGGATATGCAAACGCCTGACTCGGTCTCCACCAGCCTCATCCGCCGGCTGATCCTGCTTTCGGCGGTGATCTTCGCCATTGCCATCGGCTATTCCCAGACGGCCATCGGCTGGGGTCAGAGCCCGGCGGAGTTCTCGGCCGACAGCGACGAGACGCTGAAGGTCGCCAGCTATGCCTTTGCCATCTGGGGCCTCATCTATCTGGGTCTGTTCGCCCATGCCGTCTTCCAGCTCCTGCCGCAGGGGCGCGATCGCCCCCTGACCGAGGCCCTGGGCTGGCCGGCCGTCGGCGCCCTGCTGGGCATCGGCTGGTGGGTCGTGGCGGCGGCGCTGGATGCCGAGACCACCACCGTCGTCCTGATCTTCGCCTCCCTGCTGGTGATCCTGATCCCCCTGCTGCTCAAGGCGCGCCAGATCCGGGCGCTGAAGCCGAAGGATCCCGAGCTGTGGCTGACTGCCTGGCCGTTGATGCTGCTGGCCGGCTGGCTGACGATTGCCGCGCCGGTGAACCTGCTGACCGTCGTGACCGGCAACGAGGCCCTGCCCGATGTCCTGCCGCCGACCTCATGGGCCATTCTGGCCGTGGGTCTGGTGTCCCTGACCGCGCTGCTGGTCACCGCCCGCCTGCGCCAGATCGCCTATGCCCTGCCCATCGCCTGGGGCCTGTTGGCCGTGTTCGTGGCCGAGCAACCGCGCAACGCCCTGCTCGCCTATGTAGCCTTGGCCGCCGGCGTCGCCGTGCTGGTCGGCGCCATCATCCTCAGCTTCCGCCTCGCGCCCGTCAGAAATACGCCGCCGGCCGATCCACAAGGCTGACTTTGGCGAGGAACATCGCTAGAAGCGCCAGCCATGAGCGCTCCCAAGTCCATGGCCGAACTGGCCGCCGAATACGGCCTGTCTCCCGCTGAATATCAGGTCGTCCTCGACCGTCTGGGGCGAGAGCCCAATGACGTCGAACTGGGCGTCTTCTCGGTCATGTGGTCCGAGCACTGCTCCTACAAGTCGTCGAAGATCCACCTCGGCAAATTCCCGACCAAGGGCCCGCGCGTCATCTGTGGCCCGGGCGAGAACGCGGGCGTGATCGACATCGATGACGGCGACGCCTGCATCTTCAAGATGGAGAGCCACAACCACCCCAGCTTCATCGAGCCCTATCAGGGCGCGGCGACCGGCGTGGGCGGCATCATGCGCGACGTCTTCACCATGGGCGCCCGGCCCGTGGCCCTGCTGAATGCCCTGCGCTTCGGCGATGTGAACCATGAGAAGACCCGCCGTCTGGTGTCGGGCGTGGTGTCGGGTATCGGCGGCTACGGCAATTGCGTCGGCGTGCCGACCGTGGCGGGCGAGACCAATTTTCACCGGGGCTACAACGGCAATATCCTGGTCAACGCCATGTGCGTGGGCCTGGCGAAGGCCGACAGCATCTTCTATTCCGCCGCCCCCGGGCCGGGCCTGTCTGTCGTCTATTTCGGCTCCAAGACCGGCCGCGACGGCATCCACGGCGCCACCATGGCCTCGGCCGAGTTCGACGAGGACTCGGACGAAAAGCGCCCCACCGTACAGGTCGGCGACCCCTTTGCCGAAAAGCTGCTGATCGAAGCCACGCTGGAGCTGATGGCTTCGGGTGCCGTGGCCGCCATCCAGGACATGGGCGCCGCGGGCCTGACCTCCTCCTCGGTTGAAATGGCCGGCAAGGGCGGCGTCGGCATCGAGCTGGACATGGACGCCGTACCCCAGCGCGAAGAGGGCATGACGGCCTATGAGATGATGCTCTCCGAAAGCCAGGAGCGCATGCTGGCCGTCCTCAAGCCGGGTCGCGAGGAAGACGGCTATCGCATCTTCAAGAAGTGGGGGCTGGACGCCGCCGTCATCGGCCGCACCACCGACACTGGCCGTCTGGTCCTGAACCACAAGGGCCAGGTCGTCTGCGACGTGCCGCTGGCGCCCCTGTTCGACGACGCCCCCCTCTATGACCGGCCGTGGGTCCAGCCCGAACTGCACCCGCGCATCGACCCCAAGGATGTGCCGGCCCCCGACAGCTGGCCCGACGCCGTGCTGAACGTGGTCTGCTGCCCCGACATGGCCTCCAAGCGCTGGCTGTGGGAGCAGTACGACCGCCACGTCATGGCCGACACCCTGCACGACTCGGCCACCGGCGCCGACGCCGGCGTGGTCCGCGTGCACGGCACGGACAAGGGGCTGGCGGTGACCAGCGACTGCACTCCCCGCTATGTCCAGAACGATCCCTATGAAGGCGGAAAGCAGTGCGTGGCCGAGGCATGGCGCAACCTGACCGCCGTCGGCAGCCGACCGATCGCCATCACCGACAACCTGAATTTCGGCAATCCGCAGCGGCCCGAGATCATGGGCCAGATCGTGCGCGCCATCGACGGCATGGCCGAGGCCTGCGGCGCGCTGAACTTCCCCGTCGTGTCGGGCAATGTCAGCCTCTACAACGAGACCAACGGGGTCGCCATTCCGCCGACCCCGACCGTCGGCGCGGTCGGCCTGCTGCCCAACTATGATGTCGTGACCGGCTTTGGCAGCATGACCGAGGGCGAAACCCTGGTCCTGATCGGCGAGACGCGCGGCGAGCTGGGCGCTTCCCTCTATCTCCGCGAAGTGCTGGGCCGCGAGGACGGCGCCCCGCCGCCCGTCGATCTGGCGCTGGAGAAGAAGACCGGCGACTTCGTCCGTGATCGCATCGAGGCCGGCGAGCTGACCTGCGTCCACGACCTCAGCGACGGGGGCCTGATCGGGGCGGCGGCCGACATGGCGCTGGCCAGCGATTGCGGCGTCGAGCTGGATGCCACCTCGCCCGAACACGCCCACGTGCTTCTGTTTGCCGAGGACCAGGCCCGCTATCTGGTCGCCGTGTCCGATCCCTCGACCCTGATCGAGAAGGCACAGGCCGCCGGCCTGCACGCCTCGGTCGTCGGTACCGCCAAGGGCAAGGACTTCGCCTCCGGGGCACCGGGGGCCGACCTGTTCCGCATCCCCCTCGACCACCTGCGCGAAATGCACGAGGGCTGGATGCCCAACTGGATCGAAGGCCGCGCCTGATGCGGGCCCTCGTCGCGCTCTGTCTGCTGGTGGGGGCCTGCGCCTCCGCGCCTCCCCCCGCCGACACGAGCGGGGAAACGATGGTGATCCTCAAGCACGGCTGCGACGTGACGGTGAGTTTCGGCAGCTACGGCATGGGCGTGGATCAGGAGCTGAAGGCCCGCGTCCTCTCCTTCGTTGAGGACGGTTCCGACGCGGCGGCCTGGCCGGAGGACACCTGGGGGCGCGAGGGGGAATCCTCCCTCTGCATCCTGACCGACACCGTTGCCGCCACCAACCGACTCTACGACGGGATTGTCGCCCTCATCCCGCCCTACAGTTCCCGCGCGCCGACCATGGTCACCCACATCGACGGGCGCACCCATGCCTCGCGCCTGCCGCCGGAAAGCGGACAATGATCCGCCCTGTGGTCCTCGCCGGCCTCGCCCTGACCCTCGCCGCCTGCGACGGCGGTGGCGACCCGGTCCAGCAGGCCCTGCGCGATGCCTCGGCCGAGCGGCAGGCGGCGCTGGTCAAGGATGGCACGGTGTCGGGGCCAGAACCGACACAGGAAGCAGCCGACGTCGGTGAACGCCACTGGGAAGGCCGCCCCACTCGGAGCGATTACGCATTCCGAAGCTCGGATAGAGCTCTGCAGGCCAGCATGGCCGCTGCGTCGGGTCACACACCTGAAGAGTCCTACGCCGCAAGGATGATCGCGCACCACGAAGGTGCCATCGCCATGGCCAAGGTCGCCCTCGCCGAGTCTACCGACCCCGAAATCCGCCGCATCGCCCAGACCACCCTCGACACCCGCACCACCGAACTCGCCGAACTGCGGGCTTGGCAGGCGGGGCGGTAACTCGCTCGCCCCGTCTCCTCCCCATTTTATGGGGAGGGGGACCACGGAGTGGTGGAGGGGTTCTTCGACGCGCAGTTTCATTCAAGATCCCCTCCGTCACGTCGGCTTCGCCGCCGTGCCACCTCCCCATCTTCGATAGGGAGGAGACAGCAAGTGCGACGCCTGCCCACCAATTTCTCCGTCCTTTCAACGGACCCCGCGCCCCTCGCGCCTTTCAGCTCGCCCTGGCTGTAGGCTCGACCATACTGTCCGGTTGCCGAAGCCCCGCCGACGGAAGCGCAGCCATTTCAGACCATTCAGACCATTCAGACGGTATTTTTCTCACACCCGACCGTCTGAATTCCCGCCCTCCCCCTCCCCTCGCCCCGCATCAGTCGTCACAATCCCCCGCTAGTCCCAGCGTGGAACTCCGGAGCCCCTCTCATGCGCCTGCCCGACCTTTCCCGCCGTCAGATGATGCTGTCCCTCGGCATGGGGGGCGTGGCGCTGTCGGGGGCGCGGCCGGCGATCGCCGATCCGGTGTTCATCGACTATCCGTTCCAGCTGGGCGTCGCCTCGGGCGATCCGCTGCCCGACGGCTTCGTCATCTGGACGCGACTGGCGCCGCGCCCGCTCGAGATCGGCCACGGCATGCCGTCGGCGGCCGTGCCGGTGAAGTGGGAGGTCGCCACCGACACCGGCTTTTCCAGCCCGGTCCGCTCGGGTGAGGCCATGGCCCGGCCGGAACTGGGCCACAGTGTCCATGTCGAGGTCGAAGGTCTCCAGCCCGGCCGTCCCTATTTCTATCGCTTTGTCGCCGGCGCCGAGCGCAGCGCCACCGGCCGCGCCGTGACCGCCCCCGCGGCCGGCGCGGCGGTCGACCGTGTGCGCTTCGGTGTGCTGGGCTGTCAGGCCTATGAGCAGGGCTTCTATACCGCCCACCGCAAGGCGGCCGACGAGCGGTTCGACTTCATCTACTGCTACGGCGACTACATCTATGAGGGCCGGGCCAGCCGCCTCTACAACGGCTCGGGTGGCACCTTCGAGAACCCCCGCCAGCATCTGGGCGGTGAGGTCTACAGTCTCGACGACTACCGCCGCCGCTACGCCCAGTACAAGATGGACGCGGACCTCCAGGCCAGCCACGCCTCGACCGCCTGGTTCTGCACCTGGGACGACCACGAGATCGACAACAACTGGGTCTCGACCTTCGACCAGGACGGCACCCCGCCCGAGGTCTTCATGCTGCGCCAGCAGGCCGCCATGCAGGCCTGGTACGAGAATATGCCCGTCCGCCGGTCGGCCTTCCCGAAAGGCTCGGCACTGCAGCTCTATCGCCAGACCGGCTGGGGCAATCTGCTGGACCTGAACCTGCTCGACACGCGCCAGTACCGCTCCGACCAGCCCTGCGACAACGACTGGGCCGTGACCTGCGCCGGGGTGTCGGCCCGCGAGGCCCAGGTGCTGGGCGAGGCGCAGGAACAATGGCTGTACCGCAACCTCGAACGCTCTGACGCGCGCTGGAAGGTGCTGGCCCAGCAGATCATGGTCATGGATCTGGACCGCAAGGAGGGACCCGATCTGGGCTACAACCTCGACACCTGGGCCGGTTATGCCATCCCGCGCCGCCGCCTGCTGGAGCGCGTCCGTGATCGCCGGATCGACAACCTCGTGGTCCTGACCGGCGACGAGCACCAGAACTATGCCGGAGAGCTGCACATTGACGGCCGCGATCCGTCGGGCACGCCGGTGGCGACCGAGTTCGTCACCACCTCGATCAGCTCCTCGGGCGACGGCAGCGACCAGCGGGCCGACGGCCGCCGCTATCTGGAAGACAACCCGTTCCTCAAGTTCAACAACGCCCAGCGGGGCTATGCCGTCTGCGACGTGACGGCGGAGCGCTGGCAGACCGAATTCAAGGTGCTGGACAAGGTGTCGGACCGGTCCGGGACCCTGTCGACCCGGGCGACCTTTGCGGTCGAGGCGGGCAATCCGCGCGTCGTGCCGGCCTAGGCTGAGGTCAGGCCTTGGCCGCGCCGGCCCGCAGGCCCCGCTCGGCCAGTGCCACGACCGCCACGCCGCCCATGGTCAGGGCCGCCCCGATCAGGATCTGCGGCGTCAGCACATCGCCCATCAGGCCCCAGCCGATCAGGATCGACACCACCGGCGTCGCCAGCAGATAGGGGGTCACCCGCCCCGCCTCGCGCCTCTGGACCAGCCAGAAGACCAGGGTCGTGGCCACGACCGACGAGGCCAGCCCGCCCCACAGCACCGACGCCCAAGCGATCGGGGGCGCGGTCATGGCGGCAGCGATCTGGTCCCGTTCGAAGGCCAGCGAGGCCAGCGCCAGCACCGGCATGGTGACCATGGCCAGCAGGCCCTGCATCTTGAGCGGCGGGATCGAGGTGGTGCGCCGCGCGATCACCGTCGTCAGCGCCCAGGCGGCTGCCGCCGAAATGCCCACCACAATGGCGTCCCAATCGTGCAGCACATTGGGGTCCGCCGACATCCACACCACGCCGGCGAAGGCCACCGCCAGCCCGGCCAGGGCGGGGCGCTTCAGCCGCTCTCCCAGCAGCAGGAAGGCAAACAGGGCGGTGAACGGGATCCATAGCTGGGCCGCCACCGACACGGGGCTGACGTCATCCGCCAGCCAGAAGGCGACATAGATCAGGCCGTAGTGCAGCGGCCCGCCGACCCCCACGATCAGCAGCAGGCTCTTCCAGTTCGGAAAGGGCGGCCGGATGAAGGCGGCAAGGCACAGGGCCGTCAGCGCGAACCGCATCGAGCCGGTCATCAGCGGCGGCAGGGAGTCGGTCGCGACCTTCGCCGCGGCATTGTTGACGCCCCAGATGACGATCACGGCCAGGATGGCCGCGATCTCCAGCAGGGTCAGGTCATGGGGAACCGGCTTGGCGGCTTTCACGGGAGGCGTCTGGGTCACAGCCGCTTGTGGCACAGTTCCCGCGGGCCCGCCCGTCAACAGCGGTGACGGACGGTTTCAGCCTCGTGAGCCCTAGAAGGGGATGTCGTCGTTGAGGTCGTAGCTTTCCTTCGGCCCCGACGAACGGGCCTGTCCGCCCGACGAGAAGCCCGAGCCGTAGTCGTCGTCCGAACGGCCGCCGCCCCCGCCGCCACCGCCGCCGTCACCGCGTCCGCCCAGCATGGTCAGATTGCCGTTGAAGCGCTGGATGACCACCTCGGTCGTGTACTTCTCGACGCCCTGCTGGTCGGTGTACTTGCGGGTCGTCAGCGAGCCCTCGACGTACACGGTCGAGCCCTTCTTGAGGTAGTTCTCGCAGACCTTCACGATGTTCTCGTTGAAGATCACGACCTGGTGCCACTCGGTCTTCTCCTTGCGCTCGCCCGAGGACTTGTCCCGCCAGGTTTCCGAGGTGGCGATGCGCAGGTTGCACACGCGGTCGCCGCTGTTGAGGGTGCGGATCTCGGGGTCGCGCCCCAGGTTGCCGATCAGAATGACCTTGTTGACGCTGCCCGCCATCTTCCAACTCCGTTTCTCGGGCCCCTGTCGGGCCGCTATGTTCTGTTAATGTTCTCGACCGTCCGGGCCGTGGCGTCAAGCCGGGCTATTCAGTCGGCGCGGTCTCGGGATTGCCGGCCACGGCCACCGGGCGACCGTCCTCGGCCCGACGAATGGCCCCGGGCATGGCCAGGCGACCGTCGCCCGTCCGGGCCAGGGCGAAGAAGCGGCTGCCGGTCAGGGTCTTGCCGAACTTCACCCCATACTGGTCGATGAAGATGAACTGCCCCTGATAGGCGCCGATGATCTCGCGGTTGGTGCCGCCCATGCGCAGGAAGTTGACCCGCATCTCCTCCAGCCGGGCCGCGCAGAATTCGATCTGCGGCTGGTCGCGGGCCACCACGTTCAGCCTGGGGTCCTCACCTTCGGTCTCGGCCGGCACGACATAGTAGCAGACGCCCTCGTCATAGGGGGCCTCAAAGGCCGTGTTGCAGGCCGTCAGCCCGAGGGCCGCGACGCCGACTCCCAGCAGAAGTGCGCGCATCAGCCCAGCTCCGGGAAGGTGCAGGTCCGGCGATCCTGCTCGGTCAGGGTGCGGAAGTTGGTGTTGTCCGACGACTGCTCGACCCGGCCCGGCACCAGCCGCAGGGTCATGTCGCCCCAGCGCCCGTAGCGGGCCTCACCCGGCCGCACGCAGGTACCGGAATACAGGGCCCGCACGCAGGCCTCCATGCCCATATTGCTGGACAGCGAGCGCCAGTCCGATCCGGTATGGCGCAGGCAGGCCGCGCCGGGGCGCGACGGGGTATCGACCGGCTCGACCGGCGAGTCGATCACCGGGGGCACGTCCTCGACCTGCACGGGCGGCAGGGTCGGCGGGGGCGCCAGCGAGGCGGTCGGGGCGGCCACCAGCTCGCCCGTTTCGTCGATGCCCACGTCCAGGGCCTCGGTCGCCAGACCGTTGCGACGGGCGCATTCATCCAGGGTCAGCATGCCGACGAACTGGCCTTCCACGAAGCAGCGCAGCTGGCGCGTGGGCTCCAGCGATTCCGGCTCGGCCACATCGACCTGCAGGTTGCCCTTGGGACCAGCCGGCGCCTCACTGCCACCGCCGCGCGTGAACAGCAGCGCCAGCACGATCGCGAGGATTATGGCCAGACCGGCCCCGATCGCCAGGATGATGCGGTTGTCAGGAGGGGTGGCCATGCGGCAGCGCTCGACTGGAACTTGCGAAGGCGACCAATAACCCCGACCCGGCCCGTGGCGTCAACCGCCTTCCGGCCGATCGCCGTGATCAGCCCCCAAGCCGCGCGAGGGCCGCCTGATAGTTGGCCAGCTGGTTGGTCAGATAGGCCGGAACCGTGCCCGAAGACGCGCTGGGCGCAGGTGCCGGAGCCAGCGCCCGATAGGCATCGCGTACCGCCTTCATCGCCGCCTGCAGGCGTTCGCCCGAGGCCGTGCGGTCCTCCTTGGTTGCCAGACTGAGAGCCTGCGGCAGATCCAGACCGAAGGTTCGCGGGCCGTCGTTGGTTGCCGTCGGGCCGATGAAACCGGCTGACAGGCCCAGACCCGCCAGCGCATCCCGGCCCGGCTCGCCCGAGACGAGGACGGCGCCCTCACGACCGTCGCGCGCCATGATCGACAGACGTTGCATGCCGGCCTGGACGGCGTTCAGGCCCTTCGGCGCCTTGTCCGAGGTCGCGCTTTCCGAGGCGACCGTCACCTTGAGCCGCGCCCCCGAGGCCATTTCGATCTTGCGCGCCAGGGTTTGCAGGGTGTCGCGGGCGTCGATGGTCACATTGACCGGGCGACCGCCGGAGGCCGGCACGACCGCGAACCGGTCCCCGACCCTGAGCGAGGTCGCATCCACCAGTCGGCGCGACTCGCTCTGGACAATCTCACCGGACGGCAGGCCCAGCCGGTCGAGGAAGCTGGTGCCCCCGGTCGCCACGGCCAGGGTCAGGGGTTGGGCCTTAGCGGAGTCGCCCGCCCAGGTCTGGCTCCATTCCACGGCGCCGGTCAGCGGGTCGATCCGGCTGAGGTAGCCGTTGACCGGCTCCTTCTCGTCGACACCGAGGGGACGGGCGGCCGTGCCGGTCATCCAGATCTTGCCGTTCAGCAGTCGGACGTCAGAAACCGCCTCCTCGTCCGCCGTGCCGATATAGGTCAGCCGCTCTGCCCCCGACGACGTCAGGTCTTCGGACAGGGTGGCGACAAAGGCATCCTTGCCGCCGTTGTGGGCCTGGGTGATGGTGCCGACGTCGAGGCCGGCATTGCGGGTCACGCCGGCGATGATCACCTGCCCCTGATCGACTTCCAGTCCCTTGATCTCGCCGCTCATGGCCCCGAGGTCGCGCGTCGACAGCAGCTGCGGCGCGCCGCCCGGAGTCAGCTGGAACCGGCGCACCACCAGCCGGCCGTTTTCCTCGCCCGCGGTGTAGAGGCTGTTGCCGCTGACAGCGGTCGCCTGGACGGCGTCATCGCCGGAGGTGCCGAACTGGAGCGTGCCTTCGAGCGTCGCGGTCCAGGCCGCGGTCGGATAGGGCTGGCTGCTGGAAAAGGTCTGGACGTAGGAGTCCCAGCCGCCAAGCGCCGCCGCGCCGGGCATGGACGACTTGGCCCGGCCCGTGACGACGATCTGGCCGTCGGCGCTGAAGGCGACATCGGTGGCCTCGTCGGCCGCGCGGGCACCGCGCCGCTGGCTCCACAGTTCCTGACCTGCCGCATCGAAAAGGGTGACGAAGCTGTCGGCCTCGGTCGCGACCTCGCCGCTCTGACCGGGCACGAGCGCACCGGTCACCGAACCCGCGACCGCGACCCGGCCGTCGGCATCGACGGCCAGGGCATAGCCCGAGGCAGTGCTGGCGGCACCGAGCGCGCGGCTGCTGACCAGTCGTCCGGCCGAGTCCAGCTTGATCAGGGCGACGTCGGACTGACCCTTGATCGGCTGGTTGCCCAGGCCCTCTTCCATGTCCGCGACCAGCCAGACCGAGCCGTCGGGGCCGGTAGCGCTGGCCCGCACGGTGCGGATGCCGTCCGGCAGCGGCGTCTGGGCCACGCGGCCCTCGACCCACTGGGTTTCGCCGATCCGGGGAGCAGCCGTTGTCGCGGCAGAGGCCGTATCGGCCTGGAACTTCAGCAGCTGGTGCCCGCCTGCGGTGCCGTTGCCCTGCACCACATAGACGGCGTCGGAGGGATCGGGCGCCGCGAAAGACACCGCCTCGGTGGACACGCCCCGGATGGCCAGTGACCACTGGTCGGGGCCCGCCGGCAGGGTGATGGTCTTTCCCCCGGACTGGATGGTGCGCGGCTCGGCGGCCTTGCGCTCACGCCCGATGCGGGTCTCGAGGCCCGCGGCCTCCAGCTTGTCATTGATGAAGGCGGTGACCGACCCCAGCGTGCGGGTTGCGCCGCCCATCTCGGACAGGTCGATGCGGACGTTGAAGGTGTCGTTCAGGCGTTTGACGTTGATGTCGAATACCACCGCGCCGTCGAAGGCGGCCACTGGGGCGTCGACGTCGCCCTCATGGATCGGTGAGGTGATCGATACGGCCGAGTCCCGCCGGACCCCGGCGCTGCTCTTGCTGATCGATTCCGTGACCCCCGCCACCAGCCGCACGTCGTTCAGCGGCGCGCTGGCGACATAGCTGCCGATTTCCTTCAGGCCCTGATCGAACCGCTTGGTGATCAGGGACATTTCGGTCGTGCTGATGCCCTTGGTGCCGGCGCGGTTGACCAGGGCGTTCAGGGTGTCGAGCCCCTGATAGAGGGCGAACAGCCGACGGTAATCCTCGGACGCCGAGGAGACGTCCAGCTTGGCCCCGCTCTCGTCAATCAGGCGGCGCCCACCGAGGGCGGAGCGCACCAGCGCATCCTGCTCGGGCACCACGGCACTCGAGGACCAGGGCGGGGTCGGCTGGGCCTTCTTGCGGGCAAGCGCCGACGCCGTCGCAACGCCTTGCGACGACGAGAAGGTGGAGGTGCCTCCAAACAGGCCCAGAAGATAGCTGTTGTCGATCATGGCGCGCCTGATCCCTTTTGGCGCGAGTGGTCGGAAGGAAGTCTTAACGTCCGCGTACGGAACCCCGAATCGGGATAATCGTTAACGGCAAGTTCGCTGAAACAGCCCGATGGAGCGTGTGCCCATGGTTGCGTTGAGTAGGCTGCTGATATCCTTCTTGTCCCTGTACGGCCTGACCCCTCGCCCCGAGCGGCGCGGACGCCCTGCCCCGATCCTGATTGGACGGTCAGGGCTGTCCTAGGGCCTCTTAGCCGCGGAACAGCGACAGGATCACCTGCGGCGCCTGGTTGGCGATCGACAGGGCCTGGGCACCCAGCTGTTGCTGGACCTGCAGGGCTTGCAGGCGGGCGCTTTCCTTGGCCAGATCCGCATCGACCAGATTGCCGACGCCGGATTCCAGGGTATCGACCAGCTTGGTGACGAAGGTGTTGTGGGCCTGGATCTGCTTGGCCTGGGCGCCGATCTCACCCAGCGCCGAGTTCAGGGCCGTGATCGAATTGTCGAGCTTGGACAGAGCGTTGGTCGCGCCGGTCAGGGTCAGCAGCTCATCCGTCAGCGACAGGCTGATGATCGAGCCGCTCAGGCTCAGATCCTTGCTCGACAGGGTGATCGACGAGCTGGCGTCGGCATTGGCCAGGAATTTGATGCCATTGGTCAGGCTGCCGTCGAGGATATTGCCGCCGTCGAAGCTGGCGTTCTGAACCGAGGACTGCAGGGCACGAAGCAGCGCTTTGAAGTCGGCGTCCAGCAGCACGCGCGACTGGGTCTTCAGAGACTCATCCTTGGCCGCGACGACCTTTTCCTTGAGCTGGTTCAGCAGGTCGGAGATGGATTCGCCGGCCGAGAGAGCCACGTCGGCGATCGAGGTGGCGCGATCCAGGCTCTGCTTGACCGCCGAGAGGGCGCCGATGTCGGCGCGCTGCCCCTGGGCGATGGCCCAGATGGCGGCATTGTCCTTGGCCCCCTGCACCTTCAGCCCGGTGCTGATGCGGTTCTGGACATCGCCCAGCCGCTCATTGGTGCGGGTCAGGTTCTGCAGGGCGACGGCCGCCGCAGTATTGGTGTGGACGCTGTTCGTCATCCGGATCGAGCCTCTCAGTGCGTTGCAGCACGCTAGGCCCGATTTCATTTGCACATGGTTAACGTGCGCTAACCACGAGATTTAACCACGCGGGGCGGTCCCTGCGCGGCCTCAAGGCTCAAACTGTGGGTCCCGTCAGACCGTGGTGCTGATCACCGTGCCGGCGGCGTAGCCCTTCTGGTTGCCCATGCGAGCCACTTCCTCACGGGGCAGCTGCTGCACGACCTCTCCGGTCTCGCGATCCAGCACCTTGTAGATGAAGACTCCCATGTGGGAGCCCTGCTCGATCACCAGACGATAGCGGGCCATCCGTTCCGCGTCCCGCGAGTTGCGGGACTCATTGAAATCACTCCCGGCAGCAGAGCCTGCGGGAGCAACGGGGGCCGCGTTGGCCGGCACCATGGCAACAGGAATCACATTCGCATTGGTATCCATATCTCCCATCGTCGGGGTTAGACCGACGTCTCCGGTTCAAGGCTCGGAGGTGGGAGCGGAGACGCGAACGCCCCCGCTCCCGGTTGGCGCTCCTTAGCGGAACAGTCCGAGCAGGATGGAAGTCGAGGAGTTGGCGATCGACAGAGCCTGCACACCCAGCTGTTGCTTGGTTTGCAGCGCTTGCAGTCGGGCGCTTTCCTTGGCCAGGTCGGCGTCGACCAGGTTGCCCACGCCGGTTTCCAGGGTGTCCTGAAGCTTGCTGACAAACTTCAGGTGGGTGCTCAGCGAGTTCGAGCCCGTGCCCAGACGGGCCAGAGCCGAAGACACGTTGTCGATCGAGGTGTTGATCGTCGCCAGAGCCGAGTTGGCCAGGGTCGAGGTGCCGATGGTCGCCGTGGCGGCCAGAGTCACGTTCGCACCACCGAGCGACAGGTTTTCACCGGCCACCTTGATGGTCGAGCCCGAGGCGTTCGACAGCGCCTTGAAGCCGTTGGTGCCGGTCGAGTTGTCCAGCAGGTTGACGCCGTTGAACTTGGCATTCGTGACGACGGTCGTGATCTGGTCACGGATCGACTTGAAGTCTTCGTTCAGGGCCTTGCGGGCCGAGGTGGTCAGCGAGGTGTCGCTGGCAGCCAGGGCCTTTTCCTTCAGCTGAACCAGCAGGTCGGAGACCGACTCACCGGCCGCAATGCCGACGTCCACGGCCGATTGACCGCGTTGCAGGCTGTCCTTGACGGCGTTGAGCGCACCGATTTCCGAACGCTGGCCCTGGGCGATGGCCCAGATGGCGCCGTTGTCCTTGGCGTTCGACACCTTCTTGCCGGTGTTGATCCGCGACTGGACGACGGAAAGTTCGTTGTTGGTGTTTTGCAGGTTCTGGAGGGCGACCATGGCGCCCGTGTTCGTGTTGACGCTGTTCAGCGGCATACCGATAGTCCTTCTTTCAAGGTGTCCGACGCCATTTTGGCTGCCGGGAGCGTTTTGCTCAGGACCCTGACAAGCAAGACGGGCGCCAGCGCCGCAAAATCGGGCCAGAGGCCAAGTTGCTGTTTTTTATCCGTTAGGTTGCCTTAACCACGCTTCTCACCCGGCAATCTCTGCCGGGCTGGCGACGCGAAGCGGCAAAACCTGCCGGGTGATGGGCAAATTGTGCCGGTCATCGCGCCCGGGCGGCCGCGTCAGCCGCCCGTTCGGCCAGCAGCGTGACCACCGCCAGCCGACGCGCGGCGTCGCAGGCCACCAGCGCCTCTCCCCGCGCCATATAGGCTTCCTCCAGCGCGCCGATGTCCGCAGACGGCGCCAGGGTGGGCAGCCGACACGGGCGCGTCGCCTCAGCCGGCAGGGTCACCTGGACGCGCGGCGGCGCAGAGGTCGGGGGCGTGCTCGCACAGGCGGCGGTCATGGTCATGAAGGCGGCGCACCCGATCGGGCGCCAGGGCTTGGTCGGCATCATCGGCCTGTCTCGCTTGCTGAATGGCGGTGGCGGTCGCGCGGGCGAGCGCGACCTCTGTCTGATGAACATGGGTCAGGGCCTCGGTGATCTGGCGCTCCCCGTCCCGTTCGGCGGCCGCCGCGCGGTGTTCGGCCCCGGCTTGCTCGGCGCGGGCCCGCGCCTGTTCCAGGCGCCGGCCCTGCAGATCGAACGGGTCCCAGCGCAGGCCGACCCCTCGCGCGAGGAACAGGACGGCGAGGGCGGCCAACGCCACCCCGGCCAGGTGAAGCATCCCCCGCCCGCTCATGCCGGATAGGCCTTCCGGTCCAGTTCGAAATGCGGGCCGTCGCGCAGACGCGCCCAGTCTCCGCCCCAGACCAGATTCACCCCGCGATTGCGGGCGGCCTGTTTGAAGGCGGCGGCAATGCGCGGATAGAGCGGCCAGTCCCAGCGCACCTTGCCGTCCATCAGAGCGACCACATCGATCGCGTGCCCCGTCAGATGGCGGGAGTTGAGCGTCCGGCTGGCCCCGGCCCGGACCAGTTCGGCCTGCCGCGCCGGGCTGCGCAGGCCTTCGATCACCCGGAAATCGATGGGACTAAGCGCGAGCGCATCCTCGGCCACGGCCACCAGATCCGGATGCACGCCGGTCAACGCCCGACGCGACCGGGCAGAAAAGACGAAGCTCATGGCCGTCCTCCCGGCCGGAAGCGGACCGCCAGCGTCACCAGTTGCTGGGCCGTCGGCGCAACCAGATACAGCAGGGTGATCAGGGCGATCAGCATCAGCAGCCGGTCGACCAGCGGCGGCAGGGCCTCGACAGGCACCCGGGCCAGTGCCCGATGCACCAGCGCCCACAGGATCACACTGGTCATGAAGACGAACAGGCGACGCCACAGCCAGCGCCCCTCCGCCAGGGACGGCGGCGTATCCGCCATGGGGGTCTCCTTCATTGATCGTCCTCCCGATCGCGGTCGGGACTGCACAGGTCCCCGGCGATTTCATCCAGACAGTCGCGGTGGCTCAGGCGCTCGGGGGCCTCCCACATCTCGGCGTCGAGCACGGGAAGGTTCAGCGCGCGTTGCCGTCGTTGGTCGCGGACGCTCATCCGACACACACCAGCAGGATCGCGCCGTCGGCCCCCGCGCCCCCTGCGCCTCCGGCATCGACACCCGCGCCACCGCCCCCGCCGCCGGCGCCGTAGTGGCCGCCCGTGCCTCCGCCCTGGCCGGACGAGAGCGAGGGGCTGCCCCCTCCGCCGCCGCCGCCGCACAGGCCGTGGATCGGCTCGACGATCGCTTCACCCGCACTCCCGGCGGCACCGCCTTGCGCGGGACGCCGCAGCACATTGCCGCTTCCTCCATTGACGGCATCCACCAAGGCATCGGCCGCTGTCAGGCTGCCGCCCACGCCACCGCTCCCGGCAGCAGGCTGGAGACCATCCCCCGCCGCGCCGGACGCACCGGATGCACCGCCCTTCCCGCCCCCGGCGGAGAGCAGCTGCACGCCGTCTGACAGGATGCGGGTCATGCCGCCGTCGGCACCTTCAGCCCCGCCCGTGGCGACCGTCAGGTCCAGCGCGCCCGGCAGGCTGTCGACGGCCCAGACCGCGTGGCTCTGACCACCGCCTCCGCCTCCGCCGCCGCCGACACGTTCAGTGCCCGCAGGGCCCGAGGCACCGGCAGCCCCGCCGCCGCCGCCGCCCACGACGCTGGCCTCGACCCACCGGACCCACTCCGGGGGCGACCAGACCGTATCCGCCGTGACGAGAACAGCCTCGCGGCGGGTGGCCCCTTGCGGAAAGCGCACCCGGCCGTCTTCGGGATCGATTTTGAGGGCCTCGCGCCAGGTCGATCCGTCCGCGCTGACCTTCAGTTCGAAATGGTCCTCGCCGATCAGGCCCAGCTCGGCCCGCCCCGACCATGCGCTTTGCAGGATCAGTGACAGCACCTGGCCCGGTCCGGCCTTGTTCAGCACCAGCCGCAGATCGCCCGTGCCGCCATCACCGGACTCTCGTGCTGTCCAGAGGGCGGAATTCAGCTTCGCCAGAAAGGGATTGGCCGCATCGGCCGTGGCCCCGATGCCCAGCCGGTCGAGGTCCTGCAGCGCGTCGATCAGGGCCGCGAGTGGAGTCCAGCTACCGTCCCGCCGGACCACGATCTCATCCGCATCCTCGACAATGGCGATCACGCCCGAAGGGACCGGAACGGCGGTCCAGCCGCCGCCTTCCGCGCGCATCAGGGTTCCGGCAGGGTAAAGCGACCATCGCTCGCCCGTCGCGCCCTCGGGCAGGATGTAGAGGCTGCCGCCGTCGACCCCATCCGGCTGGCTCGTCATCGTGCGGCTGACGACCTGGCACTGCACCAGCCCGTCCAGCCGGGTCAGGGCCTCGTTGAGGGTCACATGTTTCTGCATCTGGCCGGCCGCCAGATAGGGCAGGCCCAGCCGTGCACTGGAATCGCTCATCACCAATCTCCCGAAAAGTCCGGAGATCAGTCTGGCGATGGCGCCAACCCGGTCGTGCAGATCGCGTCGGGATCAGTCGGGCGGTTTGAACAGGCTCAGGAATTTTCGGCCGGGGCGCATATCTGGCGCAGGCGGGTCAGCGGGGAGGTTTTGGCTGGACGGAGGAAGGGCCTCCCCGCTGGATGCGCGCCGGACTGCGGAGGGGTCACCCGGCCCGCATCGCTTCAGCTACGACCGGAGCGGGTCGTCGGATGCGGTCAGAGGGGCTGGAACTCGCCCTGGGCCACCACCGGGCCGTCCGGGTGGTCGGCATGCGGGGTATGGCCCGGCTGTTCCATGGACACGGCGACGGCGATGGCCTGGGTGGCCTGGCCGACCATCACGCCCTGCAGATTGTGGCGCGAGGTGTCATGCCCGTCGATGGCCCCGACCAGTTGCACCCCGGCATTGTCGGGCATGACCAGCCACAGGTGCGGAATGCGGGTGTCGCCCTCCATCTCGCTGGTCGGCGCCAGGTACAGCTCGCCCGTCGCGCTGTCATAGACGAGCGTCATGGCGGCGGCGCCATTGTCCAGCTTGAGGGTGGCCACGCGGGTCAGGGATGCGGTGGGCGCCGGCGGGGTCGTGATTACCGGCTCGGGCCGCGAGACCATCACCACCACGGCCACCAGACTGGCCGCCAGCAGGCCGGTCGACCCGATGGCCCAGCGCCGCCAGAAGCGCACGGCATTGTCGTTGGCGGCCACGCCCGTCACTGCAAGGATGCGCGGCCACAGGCCGGGCGAGGGCTCAACCGGAGCAATTCCGTCGGCCAGCTGGCTCAGCCTGCTGTTCCAGCGGTCAACCTCGGCGCCAAAGGCCGGGTCGCGCGCGGCCTCGGCGCGGGCCTCAGCCTCCTCGGCCGGGTCCAGCACCCTCAGGGCATATTCGCCCGCGCGGGCGATGCGGTCGTCGTGATCGGAAGCGGTCATTGTTCCAGACAGCTCCTCAGCTTCAGCAGGCCCCGGCGGATCCAGCTCTTCATCGTGCCGAGCGGCGTCTCCTCGCGCTGGGCCAGGACTTCATAGGTGACGCCCTCGAAGAAGGCCGTGCGGATCACCCGGCTGACCTTTTCGTCCAGTTCGTCGAGGCAGACGCCCAGCCGCCCGGCCTCATCGGCCAATTGGACTTGTTCAAGGGCCGAGGGGCCGTCGTCGGCCAGGTCATAGGCCGCATCGACGGGCACGCTGTTGCGCGCCACGCCGCCCGCGCGCAGGCGGTCGATCGAGCGATTGCGGGCAATGGTCACCAGCCAGGTGATGGGGCTGGCGCGCGCCGGATCGAAGCTGGCGGCCTTGTTCCACACGGTCAGATAGATGTCCTGCATGACGTCCTCGGCCAATTGCCGGTCAGACAAGATACGCAGGCACACGCCCATCAGCTTCGCGGAGGTCGCCTCATAGACCCGGCGAAACGCCGCACGGTCTCCCTGGCCGGTCTGGCCCAGCGCCTCGGACAGGGCATCACGATCGAATACGGCGGTCATCCTGGCTCCCGAAGACGCAGACCCGCAGTTGGACGGCAGGGCACCCCTCCGTCAATCCCGACGATCAGTCGTGCAGGTAGATCACACGCTTAAGCTTGCGATTGGCGCGCATTTCCTCGCGGTGGGAGTCGTGCACGCCCTGCTCGTGCGCCTCGCGCTCGGACATTTCGACCCAGTGAGTCGATTCGATGTGCTTCTGCAGCGCCTTGGCGGCCATCAGGTGCCCGGGAAACAGGGCGTCGATTGCGTCACCGGCAATGGGCACGACCCCCGTCGCCGTATCGACCGTCAGATAGCCCACCATGCGGGCGAGGGTGGCGGGTCCCGCCTTGACGCGCAGGGCCTGCACGACCAGCCAGCCGCCGGCCCCCAGCGTATAGATGGTGCCCAGTCCGGGAATCCAGGTCAGAAGACCATCGAGGCCCAGCCCGAAGGGCCCGATCCCGATCACCCGGTCCGAAATCTTCTTGATGCGCTCGACACTGAGCCAGACGTTCTCGACGTCGGCAACCGATTTGACCATGCTTCCCTCCTGCCCGCTCCCCTCAACGCACTACGGAGACCGACGTTCATCATGTTGGCAAGACTGAAGGCCGGATTTCTTGTGCTGTGGCCATGGGCAGTCTGCCTGATCCTTTGCGGACCGTGGCTGATTCCGGCGGCGGCCCACATAAGCGGCAACGGGCATCGCTGGGTCGACATCCTCGCCCAGTTCACAGGTCCCGCCCTGATCGGCTCGGTGATCGCCAGCCTGCTGGTCATGGCGATGAAGCGGCCCCCGCTGATGATCATCGCCTTCGGCACTCTGCTAATCTGTACGGGAGCGGTGATCCCGCAGGCCTCCCCGCCGCGCGGCGCCCCGGAACGCGGGGCCCCCGTGCTGACCGTCTATTCCGCCAACCTCAATGCCGAAAACGGCGACGTCGAGGCTGTCGCCGCCAGCATCCGTGCGGCCCGGCCCGACCTCATCCTGCTGATCGAGGTCAGCCCCGCCGTCTTCGCCGCCCGCCATGAGGTGCTCGCCGACTATCCCTACCAGCATGCGTCGGAGACCATCGTGCCCAAGGGCAGTCGCGGCAGCGTGATCCTCGCATCCCGCTACCCGCTTACGCCCGTGCCGGGGCGGCCCGACCAGCTCTCGGCCCTGCAAGCCGTATCTGACACCCCGCTCGGCCCCGTGCATCTGGTCGGTGTGCATCTGACCCGACCCTGGCCGTTCCAGTACCAGTGGGGCCAGATCATCCAGTCGATGTCCTTGGCCGAGCGTCTGGAGGATGTGACCGATCCGATCCTCGTGGCCGGCGACTTCAATGCAGTGTCCAGCGCCCGCATCGGGCGTCAGGTCAAGGCCGAAACCGGCCTGACCCCCGCCCCGGCCTGGCCCGGCACCTGGCCCACGGAATTGCCGTCATGGCTGGGCATCGGCATCGACCATCAATGGCGTTCGGACGAACTGGTCTTCCTGTCGCGCCGGATCGGCAAGCGCACGGGATCCGACCATTATCCGGTCGTGAGCCGCGTCACCCGGGCCCGACCTCAGCCGGGTCGCTGATCGATCAGGGCCCGCAGCCGCTCGGCGTGTCCGTCGGCGGGAAAGTCATCAGCGATCCACCCGGCCTCGAAGGCCGCCAGCAGCGCGCCGGTCTCGGGGCCCGGAGGAACGCCCATGGCCGCAACCTCGCGGCCGCCCACGGGCATGCGGGGGATGGGCCAGGTTTCCACCAACTTGTTCAGGGTGCGATGCCGCTCGACCTGACCGGGGCGGGCTGCGAGCGCGAGCGTCAGCCGGTCCTGCGTGGCCTGACGGCCGTCGGCATAGACCATGGCCCGCACGGCCGCCTCGCCCAGTTGCTCGAGGTCGGGCACCGGCCCGGCCAGCGCCACCAGCCGCACCCGATCCCGGTTCGACAGCCGCAGGGCCCGCGCCGCCCTGTCCCGCGCCCCGACATCCAGGGGCATCAGGGCGGACAGGCGCAGCACGGCGTCGTCGCTGACCTTCGCCACGCCCTGAAACGCCTCCAGTCCCGGCACCTCGGGCAGCAGCCGCTGCAGGATGCCGGTCTCGGCCATGATCGCCACGGTCGGCACCGGGTTCGGCGCGGCCAGCAGTTTCAACAGCTCCTTCGAGACCCGTTCGGCGGATAGCTCGGACAGGCCCTCCGCCTCGCGCACGCATGCGGCCAGCCCGGCGGGGTCCGGGACGCCCCGCCCGTACCAGGCCTGAAAGCGGAAGAAGCGCAGGATGCGCAGGCGGTCCTCGCGGATGCGTCGGTCCGGGTCTCCGACAAAGGCCACGCGCCGGGCCGCGATGTCCGCCAGCCCCTGTCCGGTGGGGTCGAACACCTGCCCCTCCGTATCGGCGTAAAGGGCGTTGATGTGGAAGTCCCGCCGTCCGGCGTCCTCGGCCCAGTCGCCGGTGAAGGCGACCGTCGCGCGCCTGCCGTCCGTCGTCACATCGCGGCGCAGGGTGGTGATCTCGAACGGGCGGTGGTCCGACACCGCCGTCACCGTGCCGTGGTCCAGGCCGGTGGGCACCGCCTTCAGTCCGGCCGTCTTCAGGGCCTCCATGACCTCGTGCGGCTCCAGTCGCGTGGCGATATCGACGTCGTCGACCGGACGATCCAGCAGGCTGTTGCGCACACAGCCCCCCACGAAGCGCGCAGCGTCGGGCCCGCCCCGCGCCGCCAGCGCCGCCATCACCGCCCGCGTCGCCGGATCGGTCAGCCACGCCGCATCTGACAGGGACGGCGCGGTCACGCCACCACCTCGGCGCCGGACGCCACCAGCCGGTCGTGCAGGGCCCTCAGAATGCCTGCCGTCACGCCCCAGATGTAGCGCTCGCCATAGGGCATGGCCCAGAAATAGCGCCGGGGCTCGCCGTCACGCTCATAGTGATCCTGCCGGTGGTTGGCGGCGTCCATCAGGAAATGCCAGGGCACGTCGAACACCTCGGCCACCTCGTCCGGACTGGGCGCGACCGACGGCATCCGGTCGATCCAGGCCACCACGGGCGTCACCAGAAAGCCGGTTCCGGTCTCATACGGGTCGCCCAGCCCCAGCACTTCGACTCCTTCGCCCGAGAGGGCCACTTCCTCGCGGGCCTCACGCAGGGCGGCCTCGACCACCGTCTCGCCCGGGTCCAGCCGCCCGCCGGGAAAGGCGATCTGTCCCGTATGGCTGGCCAGACTGTCGGACCGCCGCGTCATCAGCACACGCGGTCCCACCCCCTCGGCGATCACCAGGATCAGCACCGCCGCAGGCCGCAGCATCCGGGCCGGTCGGTCGGCCCCGGGGTTGAGGTCAAAGTCGGATCGCGCCGCCGCCGTCGCCGCCGGACCGTCCGCAGGATCCAGTGCCGCCATCAGGCTCGTCTTGAGCGCCTCCGCCGGGTTCATTCCAGCCCGGCTCCGACAGGGCCGAGGGCAAAGACCGCTTCGCCCGAGCGTACCGACAGCCGCCCGTCGACAGGTTCGGCCCGCTCGACCAGCTCATAGAACAGCGACCGGCTGACCCGGGCCCACAGATCGGCGCGCACATGCAGGCGCGGGGCCGGTTCCTGCGTCTCCGGGTCGGTCTCGACGACCAGAGGATGATCGGGCCCGGCGATGACCGTGTCACCCTGATCCGTTTCGAACACCAGATGGCCTTCGACCGCCTTGAGACGGATTGCGCGGAACGGCAGGTCCTCGACCGTGATCTTCAGCTTCTCGACCGGCGTGACCAGATGATAGCCGTCCGGGTCCTTCCTCAGCACCGTCGAGAACAGCCGCGTCAGTTCGGGCCGCCCGATGGGGGTACCCTCATGCATCCAGATGCCGTCGGCCTGGATTACGATGTCGATGTCGCCGCAATGCTCCGGGTGCCACAGATGGACCGGCGGCAGGCCGCGCCCGCCCTGTTCCGACGCCAGCCGTGCCAGCCCGTCCAGTGTGTTCGGTTCCTTCTCTGCCATCCTCCAGACTTAGGCGCTGTCCGGCTTAAGGCAAAGTCGCTTCAGGCGCGGGTGACCGGCCCTGTCACATCCGGGACCGCCAGCGGCAGCCACAGAACCCGCGCCGGATCGACCGGTCCGGGCAGGGCTACGCCGTCGATCCGGGCAAAGCCGAACCGTCCGAAATAGGGCGCGTCCCCGACCAGAAGGATGCCCGCGGCCCCGGCCTCGCGCGCCTGATCGATACAGGCCTGCACCATGGCTGCGCCCAGGCCCTCGCTGCGCTCCGAGCGTTCGACCGCGATCGGCCCGAGGAACAGGCAGGGCGTCCCACCCACCCGGATCGACCACAGACGCACACTGCCGACCGGGCGGTCGTCGACACAGGTAACGAAGCCCGCGGCCACCGAGCCGCCCTCCCTCAGACGCTCGGCCGTCTTGGCGAAGCGTCCGGGACCAAAGGCCGCCAGTACGATCCGGTCGATCGCGTCCGCATCACCCGCCTGTTCGGCGCGCAGCACCGCACCCCCGGGATGGGGCAGGTCGGACGGGGTCTGGGCAAGCGGCTGGGCCATAGGCGCGCGCTGCTACAGGGCGCGGGGCAGCGACGCAATCGCCGAAATGTCTCAGCCGAAATTCGGCGCCCGCTTTTGCGTAAAGGCCATGAAGGCCTCCATCGCCTCCGGGCTCTTCATCTGGCTGCCAAAGGCCTCGCCCTCGCGCTCCATCAGCGCCCACATGTCAGCGGCGTCCCGCATGAGCGCCTTGGTCTTGCGGATCGAGTTCGGGGCGCGCGTGGCCAGCTGGCGCGCCAGATCGGCAGCGGTCTCGTCCACGGCTTCGGCGGCCACCGCGCGATTGGCCAGCCCCCAGGCCAGCGCCGTGCGACCATCGACCGGCTGGCCCAGCGCGAACATCTCGAAGGCCCGTTGGTGGCCGATCACCCGGGGCAGCAGCAGGCTCGAGGCCGCTTCGGGCGCCAGCGCCAGATTGATGAAGGGCACCGACAGCAGGGCATCCTCGGCGACGACCACCATGTCACAGTGCAGCAGCAGGGTGGTGCCGATACCGACCGCCCGCCCCTTCACGGCGGCGACCAAGGGCTTGTCCAGATCGGCCAGCGCCTTCAGGAACCGGAACACGGCCATGTCGGCGGGCGACGAGGCCTGCGATCCCAGCGCGATGAAGTCGGCAATGTCATTGCCGGCCGAAAAACTGTCGCCCTCGGCCCGGATCAGCATCACCCGCACGGCGTCATCGGTGCGACAGCGCTCGGTCGCCTCGGCCAGGGCCGCATACATGGCCTGGGTGATGGCGTTCTTCTTCTCCGGCCTTGCCAGGGTAACGGTCAGGACGCCGTCGGCCAGTTCGGTGTGGATGGTCTCGGACACGTCGGTCACTCCCCGTTCGATTTCTGCAAGGTGTCGGCCTGGCGCCACCAGTCGACGCCCTCGGCATCGGCCTCGCGCACCGCGCGGCCCTGCCGTTCCAGATAGTTGAGATGCGCCACCGCCTCGCCGGTCGCCATGCCGCGCAGCCCGTCGCCAACCGGGCGGGCAAACAGACTGGCAAAGGTGTCGACGGCCCGCATCGGCGTCTCCAGCCGGCGTTCCAGCCGCGCAAGGGCCTGGCCGTGTCCTCGCTTGAGGGCCGCCAGTCGCGCCTGCACGCCCCGGAAGGGCTCGCCATGCGAGGGCAGCACCAGCAGGTCCTCGGGCAACAGCTCTGCCAGTCTGTCGAGCGAGGCCAGCCAGTCGCCCAGCGGATCGGCCAGCGGCTCGGTCGGCCAGACCGATACATTCGACGAAATCTTCGGCAGGATCTGGTCGCCGCCCAGGAACACATCGTCCGAGCGCCGCCACAGGCAGACGTGCTCCGGGCTGTGGCCCTGACCGACCACGACCTCCCAGTCCTCCCCGCCGATCGACAGCACATCGCCCTCGGTCAGGCGGTGGTAGGCATCCGGCATCGCGCTGACCACCCGTCCGAACTGGCCATAATCGCGGCCCCAGCCGGCCAGTTGCTCCTCGGTCCAGCCTGCCGCGCGATAGAAGGTCCGCCCCGACTCCGGCGCCGGTCGGCCGGTGTCCGCGACCAGCATCCGCCCCGTCACATATTCCAGCCGCGACATCAGCAGCGGCGCTTCAAACCGGTCGCACAGCCAGCCCGCCATGCCGATGTGGTCCGGGTGCATGTGGGTGCAGATCACGCGCGTCACGGCACGGCCCTTCAGCGCACCCGCCAGCAGATCCTCCCACAGTTCGACCGACACGGGAGTGAACAGGCCCGTATCGATGATCGCCCAGCCGTCCCCGTCCTCGATCGCGTAGAGATTGATGTGGTTCAACGCCATCGGCAGTGGCAGGCGCAGCCACCACACCCCGTCGGCCACGCTGATTGCCTCTCCGGCCTCCGGGATGCGCGCAAAGGGCCAGGTCAGGCCGCGGGCCGTCTCTTCCCTCTCCCCGTCCTCGCGTATCACGCCGTCGGCCAAGTGCGTCTCCAATCGAAACCTTCGATAGACCATTTCGCCTTTGGGCGTCCACCCGGGGAGATTGCCCTGTTCCTGCCTTGACCCTGTCACATGGGCACGCCAAGGGTTACAAAAGTGAAAGTTGCCAGGAGCCTCCTCCGTGTCCTCATCGATCAAGCTCACCGCCCTTGCCGGGTCCGCCCTCGCCCTCGCCCTGCTGGGTGCCAGCCCGGCACTGGCTCAGGACAACCGCGGCAATAATCGTAGCGAGGAGTCGTCCGAAGCCTCTGGCCAGGTCCAGGGTGAGGTCGTCCTGCCCGGTCGGATCGGCGGCGGTCGCAGTGATCGCAACCAGCAGCGCCAGCGCGGTCGTCAGCCCGCGCCCCCGACGGCTGAGGAAGTGATGGCCCAGGCGACCAGCGTCGCCGCCGTCGCCGTCCCCTCCTGCCAAGTGACCGAATCCTCGCTGCTCGGCATGCGCGAGGGTGGCGCCAAATTGTATGAAGTCGCCTGCGCCTCGGGCCCGGGCTACATTCTGGAAGCGGTCGAGGGCGCACCAACGGCCTCCGACTGCGTGCTGCAGTCCAGCCTCGCCTGGCAACTGCGCCGTGAAAATCCTGAGGCCGAGGTCGGCCTGCAGTGCGCCCTGCCGGGCAACCAGAACCGCGTCCAGGTCATCAGCGCCTATGCGCGGGAGGCGGGCGTCTCATGCGACGCGGACGAAGCGGTCGCGCTGAACACCCGCGTGTATGAGCTGGGTTGCGCCAGCGCCGACGGCTATCGCCTTGAGAAGAGTGAGTCCGGCAGCTGGAGCGCCATGCCCTGCTGGCGCTATGCCCTGATCTCGACCGGCACCTGCCAGCTGACCACCGCCGAAGAAACCCGCGGCGAATGGCCGAAGCTGGTCGCCAACACCGAGGTCGCCGCCTGCAACGTCGAGGACGTATCTTGGATGGGCGACGGCCCGGCCGATCGTGGCGCTTTCTATGAGGTCAAATGCTCGACCGGCGAAGGCATGATCGTGCGCTTCCTAAACGGCTCGACCCAGCAGGTCTATTCCTGCGTCGACGCCGTGCAGATCTTCAGCAAGCCCTGCGAGCTGACCGGCGACGCCCTGGGCGCCACCGTGGAACCGGAAAACGTCCCGGAACAATAAGCTTCGCCCCAGGCAATGGAACGGCCCGGCGCATCACGGTGCGCCGGGCTTTTTCGTGGGCGAAAGGGCCTCTGCCCGCCCCCTCGCCTCGCGCGGGAAATCGCACTAGCTTCCGCCCATGCGCATCGCCACCTGGAACGTGAACTCCGTCAACGCCCGCCTCGAGACCGTGCTCGCCTGGCTGGGCGAGCATCAGCCCGACGTCGCCTGCTTTCAGGAAATCAAATGCGTGGACGAAAAATTCCCGCGCGAGCCCTTCGAGTCGCTCGGCTACAACGTTGAGACCCACGGCCAGAAGAGCTACAACGGCGTTGCCCTGCTGTCGAAACTGCCGCTGTCGGATGTGCGCAAGGGCCTGCCGGGCGATCCGTCGGATGAACAGGCCCGCTATATCGAGGCCGTGGTCGAAGGCCCCCGGCCCGTCCGCGTCGGCGGTCTCTACCTGCCCAACGGCAATCCCGTCGGCACCGAGAAGTTCAGCTACAAGCTCGGCTGGTTCGACCGCCTGAACCGTCACGCGCGCGAGTTACTGGCGCTGGAAGAAGCCTTCGTGCTGTGCGGCGACTACAATGTCATTCCGACGCCCGAAGACGCCCGCGATCCTTCCGCCTGGGTCGATGACGCCCTGTTCCAGCCCGAGAGCCGCGCGGCCTTCCGCGCCCTGTGCAACCTCGGCCTGTCGGACAGCCATGCCTTGGGCCACGAGCCCCCGGGCACCTTCACCTTCTGGGACTATCAGGCCGGCGCCTGGCAGCGTGACCACGGCATCCGCATCGACTTCCACCTGCTCTCGCCCCAGGCCGCCGACCGCTTCGCCGGCATCCAGACCCATCGCCAGGCGCGCGAGATGGACAAGCCCAGTGACCACGTGCCGGTGGTCGTGACGCTGGAGGACTGAAGGTGGGCGAGGCGGTGCGCTTCATGCTGCTGGTCGCGCTGGCGGCCGCGGCCCTGACCACCGTCATGCTGGCCCTCGCCTGGTGGATGGAGAGCGAGCGTCGCCTCCGCCGTACCCTGCTCAAGACCCTCGGCGTGCCGCCCGAGGTCGAGGCCTTTTCGCCCGCCGAGGGCAAGGCGGCCGGTCTCGACTTCGACGAGGGCCAGATCGCCGTCCTCTGGGCGCGCGGGGCCCATGGTCTCGTCTATGGCTTCGAAGAGATCGACGGCGCCGAGATCATCGTCGACGGCCATGTGGTCGCCCGCGTGCGTCGTGGCGAGGCCCGAAAGGCGCTCGACATCCTGGCACCAGATGCCGAACTGGTCGTCCTGCGCCTGATGTTCATGGACGCCCGCCATCCCGAGTTCGAGCTGAACCTGTGGGATACGGCAGCCCCGTCGCCAGAGGGCTCGCCGTCCGAGGCCCTGCGCCTCGGACGCCGCTGGCTGTCGCACCTCGAGGCCCTGATCCGGCCCTGAACCCCGCCTTTGCGCTTTGCGTTCAGTTCCTGCGGGTCTAGAAGCCCGCCCATTCCTGTTCCGCCTTTTCTCTGGGAGCGCCCGCCGTGGCCCGCCTGTTTGACGCCTATCTGATCGCCGACTGGACCGCCGCCGAGAGCCGCAAGCTGGGCGACCAGTCGCTGTGGGTCGGCGTGGCCAAGCGCGACGTGCGCTTCCGCCTCTATACCGAGACCCACAACGTCGCGACCCGCGCCGAGGGCGAGGCGCTGATCGCCTCCCTGCTGGCCGATCACCGCAAGCGCGGCGACCGGGTGCTGGTCGGTTTCGACTTCAACTTCGGCTATCCGGCCGGGACGGCCGCGCGTCTTCAGTTGAAGGACACCAGCTGGCGGGGCATGTGGAACTTCATCGCCTCGAACGTGGTCGACAAGGCGGACAATACCAACAACCGCTATCAGGTCGCGGCCAAGATGAACCGGCTGATGACCGATCAGGCCTGGCCGTTCTGGGGGGCGCCCGCCAAACAGACCCAGCGCTGGCTGACGGCGACCAAGCCGCCCGAGGGCGCCGGGGCCGACATCCCCGAGTTCCGCGCGACCGAGCACGCCGCCCGGCAGGGGCGCCTGCAACCCAAGAGCGTCTGGCAGATGCATGGCGCCGGCGCCGTGGGCGGCCAGACCCTGGTCGGCATCGCCGCCGTCAACCGGCTGCTGCAAAAGCTGGATACCTCCGCCGCCGTCTGGCCCTTCGGCACGGGCTGGCGCGCGCTCGACGCATCCGACATCGAGCCCCTGTCGGCCCTGGTCGTCGAGGTCTGGCCGTCGCTGTTCGATGCCAAACCGAACGAGGGCGAGTTCAAGGACCAGGCCCAGGTCCGGGTCACCGCCGAGGCCTTTGCCCACATGGATGACCGCGGCGAACTGGCGGCGGCCTTCGCCCCGCCGAAGGGTGCCTCCGAGGAGCTGATCCGTCAGGTCGAGACCGAGGAAGGCTGGATCCTGGGCGTCAATCGCCTGCCGCCCGCCTAGCGTTCGGGGTCACCCACAAAGTCCTGGGCGAACTCGGGCGCGTCCTCGTGGTCCAGCAGGTCCAGCTCGTCATCGCCGTCCGACGCGCGGCCCGGGTCGGGCACCTCGAAGCCGCTGGGCATGGACATGTCCAGCAGACCCGCGGCCTTCATCTCCTGAACCCCCGGCATGTCGTTCAGGCTGGCCAGGCCGAAATGCTCGAGGAACTGGTCGGCGGTACCGTAGGTGACGGGCCGGCCGGGCGTTCGCCGCCGTCCGCGCAGCCGCACGAAGCCCATCTCCAGCAGCTGGTCGAGGGTGCCCTTCGACAGGGACACGCCGCGCACGCTCTCGATCTCGGCACGCGTCACCGGCTGGTGATAGGCGACGATGGCCAGGGTCTCGAGCGCGGCCTTTGACAGGCGACGCGGTTCCTCGCGCTCCTCGGTCATCAGGAACGACAGGTCCGGCGCGGTACGGAAGCTCCAGCGATCGGCCACGACCTGCAGGGTCACGCCCCGGTCGCGATACCGCTCGACCAGCCGCGCCAGCGCCCGTCCGACATCGGCATCCTCGGGCAGGCGCCGGGCGATGTCCGCCGCCGACAAGGGCCCGGCCGCCGCGAACAGAAGCGCCTCGACCCGACGTTCGATCTCGGTGTCATCAGGGCGGAAGGCCAACCCCTTTTTCCCCTCGGTCGCCTCGTCGCTCATGGCGTCAGCTCCAGCGGCTGGCCCTGGGCGCGGCGCCGCAGATAGACATCGGCAAAGGCCTCGGCCTGGTTCACGTCCAGCGCCCCTTCCTTGACCAGTTCCAGGCTGGCCGACAGGGTCGAGGCCACATAGCTGGCCTGGCTGGGCCCCTCCCGCTCACCGCTCTCGTCGGGTGTTTCAGCCTGCGGAGCGATCTCGCCCAGCGCCGTCCAGCCGTCCATGTCCGGCAGCCGGTCACGCAGCCAGTCCCGTGCGGCCTCAAGCGGAAAGGCCTCGACCCGCAGGCCGGGGTTATAGGCTCGCCGCTCGGCCCGACGCCGCTGGTTCACATAGGCGCTCATCAGCTCATAGAGGCTGGCATCGATCTGGTCCGAGGGGACAATGACCGTGGCCTCGGGGTCGCCCCGGGTGAACACATCGCGCTTCAGGATCGGCTGGCGCATCAGGGCTTCGCCGGCCGTCCGCATGGCCTCCAGCTTGCGCAGGCGGAAGGCCAGGGCCGCCGCCATTTCCTCCGCCGGAATCTCGGCATCGGGCGTGGCCTGGGTGCGCGGGAGCAACAGGCGCGACTTCAGATAGGCCAGCCAGGACGCCATCACGAGATAGTCCGCCGCCAGGGCAAAGTTCCGGCGTCGCGCCTCGTGCACAAAGGCCAGATACTGTTCGGCCAGCTTCGTGATCGACAGGGTCAGCAGATCGACCTTCTGGTTCCGCGCCAGCGCCAGCAGCACATGCAGCGGCCCCTCATAGCCGTCCAGATCGACGACGAAGGCCTCCTCCGGCTCGACCGCCTCGACCGCGGCAAAGTTCAGATTGGGCTGGAACGGCCGGGTCACCCCTGCGCCTCCCCGACGTCCGGCCCGGCCTTCGCCTCAAGATACGGAGCCATCATACGGTCGAAGCGCGCCCGCGCCTCGACGACGTCCAGCGGTTCGGGCGTCCGCACGCGACGCGCCAGCGCTGCCTCGGCCCGACGCAGGCTCTTGCCCTTCAGTCGCTTGGAGCCCGCCAGCACGGCCTGCATCTCGTCCATGTCGCCGTTACAGTGCAGGGCCACGTCACAGCCCGCCTTCAGCGCGCGCTTGGTCCGGTGCTCAAGATCACCCTTCAGCGCCTGCATCGACAGGTCGTCCGAGACGATCAGGCCCTGATAGCCCATCTCCTCGCGGATCATGTCGAGGACCACAGGCGAGGTCGTGGCCGGCCGGTCGGGGTCCAGCGCCGTGTAGACCACATGGGCCGTCATCGCGATCGGCATGTCGGACATGGCCTTGAACGGCAGGAAGTCCCACGCCTCCAGGTGATCGCGGTCGGCGTTCACGACCGGCAGCTCCAGATGACTGTCCGACAGGGCGCGGCCGTGACCGGGGATGTGCTTGATGACCGGCAGCACCCCGCCCGCCATCAGCCCCTCGGCGGCGGCCCGGCCCAGGACGGCCACCCGCTCCGGATCGTGGGCATAGGCCCGGTCGCCGATGATGTCGTGCGCGCCCGGCACCGGCACATCCAGCACCGGCAGGCAGTCCACGTCGATGCCCATGGCGTGCAGGTCATGCGCCATCAGACGCGCGCCCAGCCGGGCGGCCTCGCGCGCCTCGCCCAGATCCCGTGCGGCCTTCAGATAGGCGTCACCCGGCGGATAGCGCGTCCAGTGGGGCGGGATCATCCGCTGCACCCGCCCGCCCTCCTGATCGATCAGGATCGGCGCTTCCGGGTTGTCGACCGTGGCGCGAAGCGCGCTCACCAGCCCGGCCAGTTGCTCCGGGTCCTCGATATTCCGCCGGAACAGGATGAAGCCGAACGGCTGGGCCTCGGCGAAGAAGTCGGCCTCCGCCTCGGTTAGCCGGGGGGCCGAACAGCCCAGGATGATCGCCCGCGTCACCTCGGATCAGCGCACAATACAGTCGCCGCCCGAGGCCTTGATGGCATCGCACAGCCCCTGGGCCTGCTCGCGGCTCAGGCCCGAGATCATGGTCCGGTACAGGGTCGATCCGCTGGACGAAGTCACTTCCTGCACCCGCTTTACCGCGCCCTCAGTGTACTGGCTGTAGCGCCCGACCACCCGGCCGTATTCACGATCGGCCAGTCCGGGCGTCGAGAAGGCGCCGATCTGGACGGCCGAATTGCCGCCGACGGCCACCGAGGACGACGGCGCCGGAGTGGGCGTCGGCTCGGCCCGCGCCGGGGCCGGGGTCTCGGCAGGACGGGCGTTGGGCTGGACCGCTTCGGGCGGCGGCACATAGGTCGGGGCGGTGACGATCGGCTCCGCCTCGTCATAGACATCGATGCCTTCCGCCGGATCGACGGGCTGGGCATCCTCGGCGGCCTCGACCTTCAACTCACCGACCGGCGTGCCGATCGCGGGCGGCGCATCCTCGGAGCCCCGCGGCCCCGCCCGGTAATAGAGCACCACGACGATGATCAGCAGCAGCAGGACCGCCGCGCTGATGATCAGGGTGACCGGCGGCCCGCCCGCTCCGCCCCGGCGGGCGTCATAGCCGCCCCCGCCCCGCCGGAACGGCAGGTCCTCGTCGGTCGGCGGGGTATAGGCGCCGCGTTCGCGACCGGCGCCCGGATCCTGGCGATAGGGGTCTTCGTGCGACATGGGGGCCCTCGAGGTGGTGAATACGCGAATCGCGCGTCCGGGCGCCTATCCTAGCGCCCCGGACCTCCGCATTCGAATCACAGATCGAGCGCCAGATCGAGGGTGAACAGCTTGCGATGCTCCTCGATCGCATAGCGGTCGGTCATGCCCGCGATGTAGTCGCACACGGCACGCGCCCGACGGCCCGCGTCGCTGCTGCTGGCGCGTGCCGCCCATTCCGGCGGCAGGATGTCCGGCTCGGCGACGAACAGCTGGAACATCTCGGACAGGATCCGCCGCGCCTGGCTGCGCGTGCGATTGACCCGGTAGTGCCGATACATGCGCGTGAAGAGGAACCGGCGCAGCGCCCCAAGATCGGCCAGCATGTCGGGCGAAAAGGCGACCAGCATCCGCTTTGCCTTCCGCACATCCTCGACGGTCTCGATGGCGTCGGCCTTCAGCCGGCGCGACGTCTCGGCCAGAACATCCTCGATCATGGCCCCGATCATGCGCCGCACGGCCTCCAGCCGGATCATCCGCGCATCCAGATCGGGCCAGTCCTCGCGCGTGCCCTTCAGGATCGGCCCGATCAGTGGCACCTCCATCAGGTCATCGAGGGTGAACAGGCCCGCCTGAACCCCGTCGTCCACGTCGTGGTTGTTGTAGGCGATGTCGTCGGCGATGGCCGCGACCTGGGCCTCCAGCGAGGCGAAGCTGTCCAGCCTCAGGTCCCAGTCCTTCGAGAATTCCGCCACCGGCTTCCATGCCGGGCGATCCAGCATCCCGTCGACCGGGCCGTTGTGCTTGATGATGGCCTCCAGCGTCTCCCAGCTCAGGTTCAGGCCGAGAAAATCCGGATAGCGCTCTTCCAGCCGGGTCACGACGCGGAAGGTCTGCACGTTGTGATCAAAGCCGCCCCACGGCTCCATACAGGCCTGCAGCTCATCCTCGCCCGCATGGCCGAACGGCGGGTGGCCAAGGTCATGCGCCAGCGCCACGGCCTCGGCCAGATCGGTGTCGAGACCCAGAGCGTGGGCCAGCGAGCGGGCGATCTGGGCGACCTCCAGACTGTGCGTCAGGCGGGTGCGGTAGTGATCGCCCTCATGCGCCACGAACACCTGGGTCTTTTCCTTCAGGCGTCGAAAAGCGGTCGAGTGGATGATGCGGTCGCGGTCGCGGGCAAAGGCCGTGCGCGTTCGGCTGGCGGGCTCCGGCACACGCCGTCCCAACGTGTTTGCGGCATCCAGGGCATAGGGGGCGAGGCGACGATCGGTCAGCGGACTTGATCCCGATGGGGTGACAGGCATTGCGGTAGCCCGTGGCGGCCTCATATAGGGCGGTATGACCGAACGATCCACAGACTTCCGGGTCGAGGCCACAGGCGACGCCGCGGCCCGCGCGGCCTCTCACGGCCTGAGCCTGTCGTCGGCCGCCGCCACGCGGCTGGCGCGCCTGTCTGAGACGCGGGGCACGCCCCTCATGCTGCGGGTCGCGGTCGATGGCGGCGGTTGCTCGGGCTTCCAGTACCGGTTCGATCTGGTCGAGACCGCCGAAGAGGATGACATCGCCATCCGTGCCGACGGCCGAACTGCCGTCGTGGATCCGGTGTCCCTGCCCTTCCTCGCCGGCTCGGTGATCGATTTCGTCGACGATCTCGCGGGTGCCCAGTTCGTCGTCCGCAACCCCAATGCCGCCTCCAGCTGCGGCTGCGGCGTCAGCTTCTCGATCTGACAGTCCGCGTCATCCTCGGGCTTGACCCGAGGATCGGTGCAGCTCTCTGCCCTGTCCGGCGAGGCCGCTCAGTCTGTGCATCGCAGCAAAACGACTGCCCGGCCCGATCCTCGGATCAAGTCCGAGGATGACGATATCATGCCCCCATGCCTTGCATTTAGGGTTTTTCCTAATTAGGAAGATACCATGAACACCCTGTTCAAGGCCCTGTCGCATCCCGTGCGGCGCCGGATCATCGAAATGCTGCGGCGAGGTCCGATGGCCTCGGGCGACATCGCGGGGGCCTTCGACATGACCTGGCCTACGGTGACCGGCCACCTCAATGCGCTGAAGGAGGCCGGCCTGGTCAGCCCCGAGCGCGACGGCACCACCATCCGCTATCGCCTCGACATTTCCGCCGTGGAGGAGGCCCTCGCCTTCCTCCTGTCGATCACCGGGGCCCGTGCGCCCGCTGATGGAGACAAGGACCGTGACTGACACCCGCAGACCCGCCTCGGCCCTCGACCTCGCCGGGCTCGGCATTTCCGCCATCATCCTCGGCATCGGCCTCTGGGTCTTTTTCGCAGGGCCTACCGGATTGATGCCCGTCCACTTCAACATCCGGGGCGAGGCGGATGACTGGGCGGGCCGCGAGACAGTCGGCGCCCTCATCTTCGGTCTGGGCGCGCTGCTGCTGGTCCTCAGCGGCGGCATGGGCTGGTTCGCCCGCCACGCAGGCGACGCCGCCCGCGCCCGGTCGCTGCGCTTCGCCCAGCTGGTGATCCTGCTGTCCATGACCGGAGTCACCCTGTTCGTGGCCTCCCTCAGCCTGTCCGGCGCCACCTCGATCGACACTGTGCTGCCGATGGCGGGTCTGAGCGCCATCCTGATGCTCACCGGCGCATTCCTCGGCCGGGTCGGCCCCAACCCCGTCGTCGGCGTCCGCACGCCATGGGCCTTCAAGAGCAAGCTGGCGTGGGAGCGCTCGAACCGCCTCGCCGGTCGCCTGCTGTTCCTGATCGGTCTGTTCGGTCTGGCCTGCGCGCCCTTCGTGCCCCAGCCGTTCGGCGTCATCGCCGTCGTCGTCGCCGTGCTCGTCGCGGCCATCCTGTCCGTGGTCGAGAGCTGGCGGGTCTGGCGCGCCGACCCCGACCGCCAGCCCTTCTGACCCTGCACCTGCCCGGGAGACTCTCATGCTGTCCGCCCTGCTCGCCGCCGCCGCCCTGTCCCTGACCGTTCAGGACCCCGGCACCGCCGTCACCCTCCAGACCGAGGCCGGCCCCCTGCACGGCACCTTGCTGGCCCCGTCCGGCGAGACCCGCGCGGTCGGCGTCATCATTGCAGGCTCAGGTCCGACCGATCGCAACGGAAACATTGCCCAAGGCATCCGCGCCTCGACCTATCGGCTGCTGGCCGAGGGTCTGGCCGAAGAAGGCATCGCCACCGTCCGCTATGACAAGCGCGGCGTCGGGGAGAGCCTGTTCACCGGCATGCCCGAGCAGAACCTGCGCTTTTCTCATATGGTTGATGACGCCGTGGACTGGGCCGAACAGGCTGCCGCGCGGGCAGGCCTGCCCTGCGCCTGGCTGATCGGTCACAGCGAAGGCACGCTGGTCGCGCTTGCCGCCACCGAACGCGACACCTCGGCCATCTGTGGTCTGGTGCTGGTCTCCGGCGCCGGTCGCCCGGCCCGCATCATTCTCGAGGAACAGCTGGGCCCGCAGTTGCCCGAACCGATGCGGACACAGGCCTTCACCGCGCTGGCCGAGCTGGAGGCCGGGCGCGAGGTCGAACCCATCCCCGGGCTGGAGGCGCTGTTCCGGCCCTCGGTCCAGCCCTATCTGATGTCCTGGCTGGCGCTCGATCCCCGCAAGCTGATCGCCGCGTATGAAGGTCCCGTCCTGATCGCCCAGGGCACCACCGATATTCAGGTCACCACGGTCGATTCCGACGCCATGAAGGCCGCGCAGCCCGACGCCACCCTCGTCGTCTGGGACGGCGTCAACCACGTGCTCAAGGAGGCGCCCGCCGAGCGCGCCGCCAACATCCGCACCTATGGCGACCCGGACCTGCCGCTGGCCGCGCCGGTGGTGCCCGACATCGCCGCCTTCATCCTCAGCCCGCGCTAGGTGCCAGCGTTTCCTGGAAGCGCACCGGGCGGCCGTGGGCGCTGCCCTGCAGCTCGCCGTCGCGCATCACCACCCGGCCGCGCACGATCGTGGCCATGGGCAGGCCCTGGACCTCCATGCCGTCGAACGGGGTCCAGCCTGAGCGCGTGGCCATGTCGGCGTGCTTCAGCACCGTCTTCGCCTTCAGGTCGACCAGCGTCAGGTCGGCGTCATAGCCCTCGGCCATCCGCCCCTTGCCGGCGATGTTGAAGATGCGCTGCGCCCCGGCCGAGGTCAGGTCGATGAACCGCTCCAGCGTCATCCGCCCCTTCGCCACATGGTCCAGCATGACCGGCACCAGCGTCTGCACGCCCGGCATGCCGGACGGTGACGCCGGATACGGCCGGGCCTTTTCTTCCAGCGTATGCGGGGCGTGGTCCGAGCCCAGAACATCCACGACCCCTTGGGCGATGCCGCGCCACAGCCCCTCGATGTGCGGCCGGTTGCGGATCGGCGGGTTCATCTGCGCCAGCGCCTTGAGCCGGACGTAAGCCTCATCCCCGTCCAGCGTCAGATGCTGGGGCGTCACCTCGACCGTCGCCACATCCCTGGCGCCCGCCAGGAATTCGATCTCCTCGGCGGTGGTCACGTGCAGCACATGGATGCGCGCCCCGACCTCGCGGGCCAGCCCCACCAGACGCCGGGTGCTGCGGATCGCGCTTTCGACGTCGCGCACCTCCGGGTGGCTGGTCCAGTCGCCGGTCCGCGCCAGACTGCGCCGCTCGGCCAGCCGGTACTCGTCCTCGGAGTGGAAGGTCGCCCGCCGGTTCACCCGCTTCAGGATGTCGCGCACCCCGTCGTCGTCGGCGACCAGCAGGGTGCCGGTCGAGGCGCCCATGAAGACCTTGACCCCGCAGCAGCCCGGCAGCCGCTCCAGCTCATCCAGATAGGCCGCATTCTCATGCGTACCGCCGACGTAGAAGGCGTGGTCCGTCCACATCCGGTCACGCGCCCGGGCCAGCTTGTCGGCCAGCGCCTCGGCATCGGTGGTCGTGGGGTCGGTGTTCGGCATCTCGAAGACGGCCGTCACCCCGCCCAGCGCCGCCGCCCGGCTGCCGGTCTCGAGGTCTTCCTTCCACTCCAGCCCCGGCTCGCGAAAATGGACCTGGGTGTCGATCACGCCGGGCAGCACGGTCAGGCCGGCGGCATCCACCTCCTCCCCCGCCGAGGCCTGCGACAGGTCTCCGACGAAGGCGATCCGCCCGTCGCGCACCCCGACATCGGCAGGCCCCCGTCCGGCGTGATTGGCGACCTCGCCGCCCCGCACGATCAGGTCATAGCTGTTGCCCATGGCGAACCTCCTGCCGGTCAGATCAGGCGGCGTCCGTGGTCAGGCGCCGCACGCAGGCTTTCAACACCCTCTCGGCCGGAAGGTCCATCATATGCTGAAGCGCCTGGTTGAACCGCGGGTCGAGGGTGCGGAATTCCTCGAAGCTGCGCGGCCCCCGCAGCGTCTGGCCGCCCCAGGGCCCGCGTAGGGTTTCATCGGACGGCCCGAACACGGCGGTCACCGGCACACCGGCCGCGACCGCCAGCTGGGTCCACAGCGAATCTCCGCCCAGATAGAAGTCCGCCCGCCTTAGCGCCGCGACGGCGGCCAGCGGCGAGAGCTTTCCTTGCGCCTCGATCACCCGCTCGCGCCGTACCGCCAGCCGGATGGTGTGAGCCGCGTCGCGATCCCCCGCCGCGCCGACGATCAGCAAACGCCCGCCCTCAAGCGGACCGCCCTCGCCCAACAAAGCCAGCGCAACCTTGGCATAGCGCTCCGCCGGCCACAGCCGCCCGATCCAGTCCGCGCCGGGCCCGATGGCCAGCAAGGGGCCCTCGACCGCCCCCAGCAAGGCTTGGGCTTCGGCCACATCATCGTGCGTCGGATGCAGGCAGGGGGCGGGCACCTCGTCCAGTTGCAGCACCCGCGCCGCCGCCTCGACGGCGTGCAGTCCCTCCGGCATCTCGCCGCGCACCGCCCGCTTCTTGCGCCGCAGCCAGCCCGACAATTTCGTGCCGCGCATGTCGACGACCAGACCCCAGTGCGTTCCCCGCACCTGGTTCCACAGACCGGTCAGTTCGGCCACGCCCTCGCCCTTCAGGACCAGCGTCCGGTCCAGCCGCGGCACGCCGGCGAACAGCGGCGCGCTGGCTGGCGATCCCACCACGGTGAAGCGCGCCTGCGGCAGGGCCTCGACCAGATGGTTCAGCACGCCCGAACCCATCACCGCCATCTCCGGGTCGGCTTCAGCGATGTAGAGCACTGGAAAGGCGGCGGGCATGGTCGCACCGTATACGGATTCTTGGCCGACGGCAGCGGTCCTCGCGGGCGGGGGGCCCCTCGCCAAGGTCCCTTCGGCCTCCTATCTGTGGACCATGTCGCCCCGCATCGCCTCCCTCCCTGATCGCGCCCTCATCCGGGTCAGCGGTCCGGACGCCCGCACCTTCCTGAACGGCCTGCTGACACAGGAGGTACTGACGCTCCAGCCCGGCGATCTGCGCTTCGGGGCCCTGCTGTCTCCGCCGGGGCGGCTGTTGTTCGATCTCTTGCTGCTGGGCCAGGAAGACGGCGTGCTCATCGACGTGGCGTCGGACCGTCGCGATGCCCTGATCCAGCGGCTGAACCTCTACCGGCTGCGCGCCCACGTTACGATCGAGCCCATCGACGGCACGGTCCAGGTCCTGTGGCCGGCTGCCCCGGATGTGCCCGGCGCACCCGACCCGCGTCTTTCCACCCTCGGCCACCGGCGCTATGGCGAGCCCCTGCCCGTCACGGATACGCCCGAGGCCTGGCACCATCACCGACTTTCGCTGGGCATTCCCGACCCCGCCCGAGACGGCGGTCAGGACACCACCTATCCGATCGAGGCCAACTTTGACCTGCTGAACGGCATCGACTTTTCCAAGGGCTGTTTCATCGGTCAGGAGACGACTTCACGCATGAAGCGGCGCGGCGCCATCCGCAACCGCATGCTGCCCCTCGACATTGACGGCCCCCTGCCCGCCTTTGGCACCGAGGTCCTGAACGGCGAGCGCCGCGCGGGCCAGACCCTGTCCGGCCAGGGGAACCGCGTGATGGCCTTGCTGAGACTCGACCGGTTGGACGGCGACCTGACCGTCGAGGGCACGCCCGCAAGGGTCCAACGCCCGGACTGGACCGGCCTCTGAAACGAAAAACGCGCCCGAAGCGAACTCCGGGCGCGTCTCTCTTGATCGTCGAGTTAGTGCTCTGCGGGCGTCTCGATCGCGGCGTCGACGTTTTCGGCCGCTTCGTTCGTGGCCTCAGCGGTGTTCTCGGCCGCGGCGTCAGCATTCTCGGCGGTGTCTTCGGCGGCCGAGGCGACGGTGGCGCCGGCGGCGTCAGCGGTCTCGGCGGCATTGTCACCGGTCTCCTGCGAGCAGGCGGCAAGGGCCAGAGCGGCAGCAGCGGCGGCGAAAAGGGCGATACGCATGGTTATATCCTCCGTGAGTGGAAGCCGTGGTTGTTTCGTTTCGGCGAGGACTTGTCCAGCCCCCTGACCTCGGTCGGTCCCCCTCCCGGGATCACGCCAGAGGGCCCAGCCGTCCATCGGACGCCCGCCTCAGCTCCATCCGGAGCGCCATCCGCCGCGCATCGCCGGTGTCCCAGCCAACCTCCCGGATCCGCAGCGCGGACTCCAGCCACCGCATCCGGGTCTCCGGATCCTGCGTCAGCCGCGCCACCCGCACCATGGGCTCTGCCATCGACGCATGGCCCTGTCCCCGGAACTGCAGGATCGACAGCAGGGCCGCTTCATAGGTCTGGATCGCCTCATCGATCAGACCCTCGCGCTCATAGGCCTCAGCCATCCACAGCTGCGAGGCGATCAGGGCATCGGGACTGGTCTGGCCAAGTTCGCCGACCACGCCGGGAGTATGGGACATCATCTTGCTGTCCTGCGCCCGGCTTTCCCCGGCCCCGAGCAGGACCAGGCCGAGGACGAACAGCGCAGACAGGAGGACAGGGCGGCTCACCCTTTCCCCTTGCCACAGCGGCTGGCTCGCCGGACCTGACGGGACGTGACTCTTGCGTCGGCGACCCGGCCCGGCGACTCTGGGGGCATGACCGACTCGCCCGTGCCCGACACGACCGGCCGCTGTGGCTGGTGCGGCACCGACCCCCTCTATGTCGCCTATCACGACCAGGAATGGGGCGTGCCCGAGCGCGACTCCCGCGCCCTGTGGGAGAAGCTGGTGCTGGACGGGTTCCAGGCGGGCCTGTCGTGGATCACCATCCTGAAGAAGCGGGAGGCCTTTCGCGCGGCCTTCGACAACTTCGACCCCGAGACGGTCGCCCGTTATGGCGAGGCCGACCGTCAGCGGCTGCTGAACGATGCCGGCATCGTGCGATCGGCGGCCAAGATCGACGCCACCATCTCGGGCGCCCGGCGCTGGCTGGAGCTGCAGGATCAAGGCCGCGACATGTCCGAATGGCTCTGGTCCTTCGTCGACGGCGAACCGGTCCAGAATGCCTGGCCGTCGATGAAACAGGTCCCGGCCCAGACCCCGCAGTCGGTCGCCATGGCCAAGGCGTTGAAGGCCGAAGGCTTCAAATTCTGCGGTCCGGTGATCGTCTATGCCTTCATGCAGGCGACCGGCATGGTCAACGACCATGTGACGACCTGCCACCGCCATGCGCCGCTGGCCGGGGGCATCGCCGCGTGACCGGCCTTCCCGATTTTTCGCTCGAGCAGGAATGGGCCGGCCACGGCCTGGTCTGCGGCGTGGACGAGGCCGGCCGGGGCCCTTGGGCCGGACCGGTCAGCGCGGCCGCTGTGATCCTCGATCCGGCGTGTTTGCCCCCGGGCCTGAACGACTCCAAGGCCCTGTCCGAGGCGGCCCGCGAGGAGGCCGAGGCCGCGATCAAGGCGCAAGCTGTGTGCTGGTCTGTAGCCTTCGCCACGGTCGAGGAGATCGACCGGCTGAATATCTTGCGCGCCACCGAACTGGCCATGCGTCGCGCAGTCCAGGGTTTGGCCCATTGTGCCGCCCTCGCCCTGATCGACGGCAATCATGCCCTCGATGTCGGATGCCGCTCGGTCGCAGTGATCAAGGGCGATGCGCGCTCGGCCTCGATCGCCGCCGCCTCGATCCTCGCCAAGACGGCGCGGGACCGGCTGATGCATGAGCTTGAGAGAGAGCACCCCGGCTATGGCTTTGCCCGGCACAAGGGTTATGGCGTACCCCTGCACCGGCAGGCGCTGGACCGCCTGGGTCCCTGCGCCCAGCACCGGCGCTCGTTCGCGCCGATCCGGCTGTTGATCGAGGAAAGGATGAGCGCCTAGAGCGCCATCGCGCCGCCCAGCAGGGCGCCCATCAGCGCCGCCAGCAGCCCGCCGCCGACCAGGATCATCCAGTGCGGGATTTCCTCGTCCTCGGCATAGGGGTCGTGCGCGACATTGGCGGGGGTGTAGCGATCCCGGCGAGGCTCAGGCGCGCGCCAGGCGACAGTTTGAAAGGCATCGGCGGCGCGAGCGCTCCGCACGGGGGCGCGTCGGGGAATACGGACCTCGTGGCCCAGGCTTTCGGTGCGGCTGTCGGTGATCGTTTGCATGGTCACCAAACGGGGGGCATCCCCCCCGGGTTCCCGCCTTCAGGCCGCGTACGGCAGGGCCACCGGGTCGGGCGTCACCACAAACAGCAGCTCAACATTCCGCAGGCGGCCGACCGTGCCGACCTTTTCCCCCTTGGGATTATGGATGCCGATGCGCGCGCCGACATAGCGTGGATGGGCGATCTCGATCACCTGCACATACCCGCGCGCCGACAGCATGCCGACCAGCGTCTCGCGGTCCAGATAGCCTTCGTCATTGAAGGACACGACCAGATTGGGCGCGCGCAGACCGTCGATCACCGCCGCCAGCGCCGGCCCGATGCCCGGCCGGCTGTTGAAGGCGCTCTTTCGTGTCTTCACATCGATCCGCTTGTTGGCCACGCCGTAGGTCTCGGGCTTGTCCCACAGCACCAGACTTTCCCAGCAGTGGTAGTTCCCCAGATAGGAATGCTGGTTGTAGGGCGGGTCCAGATAGACCAGATCGGCCTCGACCTCCGGCGCGATCTCGACCGCATCGGCCTGCGTCGCCCGGCACGGTGCCCCCACAGAGGACAGCACATCGGGCATCCGCAGCTCCAGCGGCTTCAGCGCCCGCGGGGCCCACCGCTTCATATAGGCCATCTGCACGCCCGCCGTGGAATCGACCCGGTCGGCCGCCTCCATCAGGCTGACCAGCGTGATCGCCTTCAGCTCCGGCTCCAGATCCAGCGTCTCGATCCGCTCGCGCATGGCGTCGATCCGGGCGCCGTTGTCGGGATGGAAATAGCGGGCGTCCTCGCAGAAGGCCCGGGTGAACCAGCCCGCCTCGGGTTTCAGCGCGCGCAGTTCGGCCAGCACCGCCTCCGCCCGGTCCAGCCACCGCTCGCGGTCCGCCTGCACATAGGCGGTGGCCAGGGTGTGGGCATAGGCATTGTGGTCGTTCGACCAAACCGAATAGCCCGCCCGCTTCAGCGCATGCCCGACCCGCGCTGAGCCGCTGAACAGGTCACAGACGGTCGCCCCCGGCCCCGCCAGCGCGCCGATCGCCGAGGTCACCTGCCCCAGCAACGCCCGCTTCGAGCCGATATATTTGATCATAACGTCATCTCCTCCCCCGCCCGCGGGGGAGGGGGACCACGGAGTGGTGGAGGGGGCGACAACAAGCGCCGGTGTCAGGGGTCGCCCCGTCCACCCCGCTGCGCGCGGTCCCCCTCCCCCGTTTCGCTACGCTCAGCAGGGGAGGATCACTTCCGCCGTTTAACCTTCGACGGAGCATGCGCCAGCCGCAACAGATTCGCAGCCCCCGGCGCGCCAAACGGCGTCCCGGCCAGGATCAGGATCCTCTGCCCCGGTTGCGCCAGCCCATAGTCCATGGCCCCGGCCACAGCATCGTCCGTCACCTGTTCCAGCGAGTCCGGCTGGCGTCCCAGACGCGGCTCCAGCCCCCACACCAGCGCGAGTCTGCGCGCCGTGTCCGGATTGGGCGTCAGGGCCAGAACCGTGTGCAGGGGCCGCTCGCGCGCCATCCGCCGGGCGGTACCGCCCAGGGTCGTGAACACCACGATACAGGCCGTCGACTGGGCCTCGCCGGCCTTGCGTGCCGCGGCGACCAAGGCATCCGCGTCGATGTCGTCCATGCCGGCGTGTTCGGCGTCCATCAGGCTGGGCCACACCGGATCGCGTTCGACCCGCTCCATAATGCGGTTCATGATGGTGACCGCCTCGACCGGATAGTCGCCCGAGGCCGTCTCGGCCGACAGCATCAGGGCGTCGGCCCCCTCATAGACGGCATTGGCCACGTCGGTGGCCTCGGCCCGTGTCGGCGCCGGCGCGCCCGTCATCGACTCCAGCATCTGGGTCGCCACGATCACCGGCACCCCCCTGTGGCGAGCGGCGCGGATGATGGCCTTTTGCGCCACCGGCACTTCTTCGGGATCCAGCTCGACGCCGAGGTCGCCGCGCGCCACCATCACCCCGTCCGAATAGTCGAGGATGGCCTCCAGCTCGTTCAGGGCCTGGGGCTTTTCGATCTTGGCCAGACAGGCCGCCTTGCCGTTCACCAGCCGCTTGAGCTCGGCCATGTCCTCGGCCTTCTGGACAAAGCTCAGCGCCACCCAGTCCACGCCGATCCGCAGCGCAAAGGCCAGGTCCTCGCGGTCCTTGGGCGTCAGGGCCGAGACCGGGATGACCGCTTCCGGCACGGCCACGCCCTTGCGGTCCGACAGTTTCGAGCCGCTCTCGACCGTGACATCCGCCCAGTCGTCCGTCCGCTTGCCGACGCGCAGGCGCACCCGCCCGTCGTCAAGCAGCAGTAACATGCCCTCGCGCAGGGCCTTGAAGATCTCCGGATGCGGCATCTGCACCCGCGTCTCGTCGCCGGGCTCGGGGTTCAGGTCGAACCGCATCATGTGCCCGGGCTTGATGTCGATCTCGACATCCCGGAACCGGCCCAGCCGCAGCTTGGGCCCCTGCAGATCAGCCAGCACACCCAGCGGTCGCTTCAACGCCATCTCGGCGCCGCGCACCGCCTTCAGCGCGGCCGCATGGTCGTCATGCGAGCCGTGGCTGAAGTTCAGACGAAAGACATCGACCCCGGCCTGCGCGAGGGTCTTGACCATGCCGGGCGAGCGGCTGGCGGGTCCGATCGTGGCGACGATGCGGGCGTGTCGGGCTCTTTTCATGGGTCCGTTCGGCTGGAGGAGCCCCTGTTGTGCCAAGCCCTTCCGCCCGCGTTAAGGCCGACCCTCCCCGCGAAACACGAAGTGACCCCGCAGGGGCTGGTGCGAGCGGCGGGGATCGAACCCGCATGACCGAAGTCGAGGGATTTTAAGTCCCTTGCGTCTACCAGTTTCGCCACGCTCGCCCGGGACTATTGCGCCGGTCGTAAGGCCCGGAAGTCGACGTCGGAATTGGCCAGCAGCCACAGGAAGGCGGCCCAGGCGGCGACGTTCTGATCCAGATTCCCGGGATCGATCCGGTCCAGCACATCATCGGCGGTGTGGTGGGTGTCGAAATAGTCCATGCCGTCCTGGTTCAGGCGAAAGGGCGGCACGCCCCCCTGCACCAGCGGCGTGGTGTCGGGTCCGCCGCCGGTCGCCGGAGCCCCGTCGAACAGGATGCCGAGCGGCGTCAGCACGCGCATGGCCGCGCGACGCAGGTCGCTGTCGCCCGCCCCGGCCGGCAGGGCCAGGCTGTAGATCCGGCCGGCGCCGAAATCGCTCTCGCTGGCCGCGACGTGCATCTCCAGCTCTCCGGCCCGGCGTTCGGCATAGAAGCGACCCCCGGCCAGACCCTGGGCGGGCGGCGGCTGGCTGACTTCCTCCGAGCCCCACCAGACCACGCGGATCGTGCGGCGCGGCTGGACCGGCAGGTCCTCGATCAGCTTCAGCGCGGCGGTGGTGATGGCGATACCCGCCCCGTCGTCGATGGCGCCGGTGCCCAGGTCCCAGCTGTCCAGATGGCCGCCGATGACGATCACCTGATCCGGGAATTCCGAGCCGACCACCTCGGCCACGACATTCTGGGAATGGCTGTCGGCGACAAAGCCCGCGCCCGAGACCAGCCGCATGCGGATCGGGTCATCGGTCAGGTGCGACGCGCGGCGCAGCTGGTCGGCGTCCGGCGGGCTGATGGCAAAGGCCGGGATCTGTCCCTCGCCCACCCGGGTCGCCCCCGTATGGGCAAAGCGGTGGTCATGGGTGCCCAGCGAGCGCAGCACATAGCCGACCGCGCCGCGCTGGGCCGCCTCGAACGGCCCCTGCCCCCGGATCGGCGAGCTGGTGCCATAGCCGCGCCCGTCCTGGGCCGGCACGGTATCCTGCAGCACCACGACGATCTTGCCGGTCAGCGAGCCTTCCGGCTGGTCCAGCAGGTCCTGATAGGTTTCGAAGATCACCGCCTCGGCCTCAATGCCGCCGCGCGGCGTCGACACCGTTCCACCCAGCGCGGTCGCGACCAGCGCCTGCGGGAAGGGCGAGACGATCTCGACGCGGGTCTCGCCGCGCTCCCACAGCTTCAGGGGGAAGGACTCGACCTGCACATTGGCAAAGCCCATGCCGGTCAGCAGCTCGGCGCCCCAGCGCGCCGCCGCTTGTTCCGACGCCGATCCCGCCGGACGCGGCCCGAACCGGGTGGTCAGTTCCTCGACGATTTCAAAGGCCCCGCTGCCCTCAAGCGCGCGGTCGCGCAGCTGTTCAGCGATGCGGATGTCCTCGACGCTCTGGGCCAGGGCGGTCGATCCGCCCGCCAGAATCAGGAGGCCCATGGCCCCCGCCAGTGCTGATGCTGCAAGCCGCATGGCCCTCTCCCCTCGATCACAGACCTGCAGTCCTAACGGGTCCAGGCGGGGGCGCAAAGCCTGATCGCGAGGGTGGCTTCAGACGTCCTGGAAATAGGGCTCGACCGGCCCCTGCAGTTTGACGGTCAGGGCCTTGCCCCGACGGTCCACGCGGTTACCGACGGCCAGACGCACCCAACCTTCCGAGACGCAATATTCCTCGACATTGGTCTTTTCCTCGCCCTTGAAGCGAATGCCGACGCCACGGGCCAGCACGGCCTCATCGTGGAATTTGCTGTCGGGATCGACGCACAGGCGGTCGGGCGGGGTATCGGACATGTCAGGCCCTCGGGCGGAAACGGATCAAGGCCGCCGTCATAGGGCCTTGGTCGATCAAGGCAAGGGGCCGTCGGTCGGTCGGGCCTATTGGACGGTCTGGCGGGCCGGCGTCCGGCTGGCCGGGGTATCCGACGGCGTCGCCGCGGGCGGCGTGGCGCGCTCGGCAGCCGGCGGAGGGGTCGCGGGTGTCTGGCGGGCCGGCGGGTTCGCGGCCGGCGTGCGGGCCGGTGTCTGGCGTGCGGGCTGACGGGCCGGCGGGGTGCGCGCAGGCGCCGGCGGGGTCGCAGCGGGCGGGGTGGCGGCCGGAGCGGGAGCGCCCTGGCTGGCCGCCGCGGCACGGGCTTCCAGATCCGGACGGCTGTTGCGGTTGGCCAGCTTCTCGGTCAGCTCGCGGGCAGCGGCGGGCGGCATCTGCGCCAGAATGGCCGCCAGGGCCCGGGGGCGCATGGCCGCCGCGACCGGCAGGCGCACATCGTCGTCCAGGGTGGTGAACACCGCCGCCGCATCGCGCGGACGCATGGCCGAGTAGACCTGCACCAGACGGTCGACCTCCGCCTGTTCCTTCTCGTCCAGCTGGCCGAGCATGGTCTCGACCTCGCCCTTCACCTCATTCAGCTCGGCGATGCGGGCGTCGATCTTTTGTTCGGCGGCGATCAGCAGCGGCAGCATGGTGGCCAGCTCTTCTTCCCGCGCGTCCAGCTCGACCCGGCGTCCGGACAGCGACTGGATGACCCGCAGTTCGGCGGGCGAGATCCCGGCCTGATCGGCCAGTTGCTCGTCGGTCAGGGTACAGACTCCGGTCACCGGCGTCTGGGGCGCGGGGGCGGCGCCCTCGGCGGCGGGCGCTTCCTCGGCCCAGGCGACCGCGCCCTCGAACAGGCCCGGCACGGTACCGGCGGCGCGCACGGCGATCACCCCGCCAATGGCGACGGCAACGAGCGGCAGAATGCGGGGCAGTTTGGACATGGGGGCTTTCAGGATGAGGTCAGGCGGCGAAGAGGTCTTCGTCCAGACTACGGCGGGCGCGGTTCAGGCTTTGTTTCGCAGCGTGGTTAGCGGCCAGCGCCTGCAGCACCGGCGCAAAGCGGTCGACCGCCTCGGGCTTGACCCCGGGGGCCACCGCCAGGCTCTCGACCTTCTCGAACAGATCGGAGGGTGCAGCGGCGCGGGGGGCCTCGTCGGCGACCGGCTCGGGTCGGGCCGCAACCGCCGTGCGGATTTCGCGTCCCTCGCGCGCGATCAGCGCTTCCAGTTCCTGCTTCAGGGCGCGCGCCTTGACGATCCGGTCGTGCAGCAGGTCGGTCTCCTGCCCGGCATCGCGCAGGGTCTTGAGCGCCGACTCGGCCCGTCCGGCCGCGGTGTTCAGTTCGGCGATCGCTCCGGCAAAGGCCGCCTGGCCTTCCTTGACCGCCTTCAGGCGCCGGTCCAGCCGCACGCCGTAGGCGATGGCGCTGACCAGCAGCAGCATCAGGATGGCATCGAGAACGGTTCCGATCATGGCTATCCCTTCTGCCTTGCCAGTCGTTCGGCCAGTTCGGCGCGGATGGGCGCCTCCACGCGGACCGCGATCTTCTGGCCCTTGCGGCCCATCCGCCCGGTGGTCAGCGGAATGGACCCGCTGCGGATGGAGATGGCCGAGTCCGGCGTGGCATTCAGCATCAGCGTGTCGCCGACCTTCAGGTCGAGAACCTTCGACAGGGGCACCTGCTGCTCGTCCAGCACGGCGCGCACCTCGGTGCCCGTCGTCCAGAGTTCGGTGGCAAGGTGGCCTTCCCAGATGTTGTCGCGGCCGAACTTCTCACCCATGAACTGCTGCAGCAGCATCTTCCGGATGGGCTCCAGCGTGCCATAGGGCAGCAGCAGTTCGATCCGACCGCCGCGGTCCTCCATGTCGATCCGCAGCTTGACCAGGATGGCGGCATTGGCCGGGCGGGCGATGGCCGCAAAGCGCGGATTGGTCTCCAGCCGGTCCAGGTTGAAATGCACGGGCGTCAGGGGCTCGAACGCCGCGCGGGCGTCGTTCAGCACCACCTCGACCATGCGCTGCACCAGCACCCGTTCGATCGTCGTATAGGGCCGCCCCTCGATCCGGAGTGCCGCCGTACCGCGACGGCCGCCCAGCAGCACGTCCACGATCGAATAGATCAGGTTCGAGTCGACCGTCAGCAGGCCATAGTTGTCCAGCTCCTCGGCCCGGAACACGGCGAGGATCGCCGGCAGCGGGATCGAGTTCAAATAGTCGCCGAAGCGGATCGACGAGATGTTGTCGAGGCTGACCTCGACGTTGTCGCTGGTGAAGTTGCGCAGGGATGTCGTCATCAGCCGCACCAGGCGGTCGAAGACGATCTCGAGCATCGGCAGGCGCTCGTAGGACACCAGGGCCGAGTTGATGATCGCCCGGATGCCCGACCGCTCATCATCGTCGCCGCTCATGTCGAAGCCGAGCAGGCTGTCGATCTCTTCCTGGTTCAGGACGCGCTCGGGCATCAGGCCCGCGCGTTCCTCGCCCGACCCCGAGGCGCCGAACGGATCGTCTTCGCTGTCTGCGAGGGCGGCCTGGCTCATCCTAGTTCACCAGCATCTCTTCGATCAGCACGGCATTCGCATGCCCGGGTGCCAGGATCAGATTGACCCGCCGCAGGATTTCGGCGCGCAGCTGGAAGTTTCCGGCCGAGCCGTTCAGGTCCTCGGTGCGCAGCTCGCGCAGGAAGCCCTGGAACATGTCCTGCAGGCGCGGCATCTCGGCCATCAGCTGATCGGCCAGATGGGCATCTTCCAGCTCCAGCGTCAGGCGCAGCTTCAGATAGGCCGGGCGACCGTCGGCGGTCTGAATGTTCACCACCATGTCGGGCAGGGTGTAGAAGGTCACGCCATCGGGCCCTTCGGTGATCTTGCCGAGCGCCGGATCGGGCTCGGCAGCGCCGCCCCCATGTCCACCACCGCCCTTGTCGGCCTTCTTGGCGCCGTGGCCGTCCGCCTTGGGCGCGTCATGTCCGCCGGCTTCCTCGCCACCCTCAGCCGCCGCAGGCTTGGGCGACAGCATGAAGAAGGCCCCGGCCCCGCCTCCGCCCAGCACCAGCAGGGCCACGGGGATGACGATGAACAGCAGCGGCAGCTTCTTCTTGGCGGGTGCGCCCTCGCCTTCGCCCTCCGCGCCCTCGCCGCCTTCGGCCACGGCGACATCGGTGGCATCGGCCTTTTTCTTCTTGCCAAATTTCAGCATGCGCTCTGGCCCCACTCTGACCCGCCTAAAGAACCGGGTTTTGGTTAACGGGGCGTTTAGAACCGGCATTTTCTGCCGGGCAAAGCGTCGCAGTAAAAACCTAACGCACTGATTTTAATGCGTTAACCTTACTGGCACGGCGCTTGCGACGGTCGGAGCGAAGGAGTTCCGCCTTGGAAAACGTCGCCTACATCGGATTGTCCCGCCAGATGACCCTGCGTCGCGAGCTCGACGTGGTGGCCAACAACATCGCCAATGCCAACACCACCGGCTTCAAGGTCGAGCAGCTGATGGTCGGCACCGAGATCGGCGAGGGCGCGCGCAATGACGCCATCCGTCCGGGCGTCAGTTTCGTGCTCGATCGGGGCGTGGGCCGCGACTACGGCCAGGGCCAACTGGAACAGACCGGGCGCGTGCTGGACTTCGCCATCGAGGGCGAAGGCGCCTTCTTCACCGTTCAGGATGGGGCGGGCGAGGCCTACACCCGCGACGGCGCCTTCACCATCAGCCCCGAAGGCCTGCTGGTCACGGCCGGTGGCCTGCCGGTCCTGGGCGACGGGGGCGAGATCCGCCTCGACCCGGCAAGGGGTTCCCCCCAGGTCGCCGGCGACGGCACCATCAGCCAGGACGGACAGGTCGTCGGGCGCCTGTCGGTCGTCCGCTTCGACACCCTGTCGGTGCTGGAAAAGGGTGGCAACGGCCTCTACCGCAACACCTCGAACGCCCAGCCCGTCGACGCCGCCGACGCCCGCATCCACCAGGGCATGCTGGAAGGGTCGAACGTCAATTCGATCCTCGAAATCACCAATCTGATCGAGATCAGCCGCAGCTATGAGCGGATCTCGAAAATGATCGAACAGAACAATGATCTGAGCCGCCGATCCGTCGAGCGGCTGGGGCGCGTGACCTGATGGCCCGCCGCCCCCACACCCCCTTCGCTTCAAGGAGACATCGCTCATGAGCGCGCTTCGGACCGCCGCCTCCGGCATGGCTGCCCAGCAGCTGAACGTCGAGGTCATCTCGAACAACATCGCCAACATGAACACGGTTGGCTTCAAGCGTCAGCGGGCCGAGTTCCAGGACCTGCTGTACCAGAACGTCGAGCGGATGGGCGGCAGCTCCTCGGCCCAGGGCACGGTGGTGCCGACCGGCATCCAGATCGGCGCGGGTGTGAAGGCGGGCAGCGTCTATCGCATCACCCAGCAGGGCGCGCCCACCCAGACCGGCAACCGTCTGGACCTGGCCATCGACGGCAAGGGCTATTTCCAGATCACCATGCCTTCGGGCGAGACCGCCTACACCCGCGCGGGCAATTTCTCGGTCAATGGCGAGGGCCAGGTCGTCACCGACGACGGCTATGCGCTGGAGCCCGCCATCAGCATCCCGCAGGACGCTATCGACGTCTACATCTCCAAGGCGGGCGAGGTTCAGGTGATCCAGTCGGGCCAGACCGAACCGACCGTGGTCGGCCAGATCGAGATCGCCACCTTCTTCAACGAGGCCGGCCTCGAGGCCATCGGCGACAACCTGCTGCTAGAGACCTCGGCCTCCGGCCCGGCCACCCCGGGCGCCCCCGGCGAGCCCGGCTTCGGCCAGCTGCTGCAGGGCTATACCGAGGCGTCGAACGTCGATGCCGTCTCCGAGATCAGCGCCCTGATCATCGCCCAGCGCGCCTATGAGATGAACTCCAAGGTCATCTCGACCGCCGACGAAATGATGTCGGTCTCAGCCCAGGTGAAGGGATGATGGCCCGGATGATCCGCCGCCTCACCCTGGGTGTCTGTCTCGCCTTCGCCGCCTCGGCGGCCCTGGCCACGGCGCCCGTCACCCTGCGCGACAATCCGGTCGACGACGACGGCCAGGTGACCCTCGGCGAGCTGTTCGAGGGCGCAGGCGCTGCCGCCGACATCGTCATCGCCCGCCGCGCGGGCCCGACCGTCGTGCTCGACGCCGCCATGGTTCAGTCCCGCGCCGGTCAGGCCGGTCTGGTCTGGACCAACCCGCGCGGCCTGCGTCGCGTGGTCGTCCGTCAGGGCGGCGCCGGCGCAGCCCCCGCAACCACCGCCTCCACTACGGCCAGCCGTCCGGGCGAGACCGTCGAGGTGCTGACCTTCACCCGCAGCCTCGCCGCCGGCGACATTGTGCGGCCCGAGGATGTGGCCTGGACCCCGGTGCAGGCTCATCGCGCCCCGGTCGGCGGCCCGGCGGACGCCGAAGAGGTTATCGGCCTGACGGCGCGCCGCGCCCTGCGGTCCGGCACCCCGGTGCTGGCCCGCGATCTGGCCCAGCCGCAGGTCATCGCCCGCAACGATCTGGTGCAGGTCTCCTACGTCGATCAGGGCCTGACCCTGACCATCACCGGCCGCGCCACCCGTGACGCCGCCGTGGGTGAGCCCGTGCCCATCGTCAATCAACAGTCCGGCCGCACCATCGAGGCCATCGCCACTGCCCCCGGCCAGGCCATGGTCGGCCCCGCCGCCCAGACCTTCCGTACCGCGTCCCGTCGTTAAGAGGCCCCTGATGCGCAAAGCCCTGACCCTCGCCGCCCTGACCCTGGCCCTGCCGCTGTCGCTGGGCGCCTGTTCGACCGCCGTCGAGGCCGTGCGCGGCCCGGAACTGGCCCCGATCGGCTATCCCGCCGCCCTCGTTCCGGTCCAGCAGCAATACCTGCCCGCACCGGAGACCCGGCCCGCCAGCGCCAACAGCCTCTGGCGCAGCGGCTCGCGCACCTTCTTCGGTGACCAGCGCGCCCGGCGCGTCGGGGATATCGTCACCGTTCGGATCAACATCGACGACCGCGCCCAGACCCAGAACTCCACCGAGCGCAGCCGCACCAATGACGCCTCCGGCGGCGTGACCAACTTCTTCGGGCTGGAGAACAGCCTCGGCCAGGCCTTCCCCGGCGGGTTCGACCCCGCCAACATGGTCGGCGTCCAGGGCCAGGCGAACGCCTCCGGCTCGGGCAGCGTCAACCGCTCGGAACGGGTCAATCTGACCATCGCCGCGGTCGTCACCGACGTTCTGCCCAACGGCAATCTGATTATCCAGGGCCGTCAGGAGGTCCGCACCAACCGCGAGGTGCGCGAGCTGACGGTCGCCGGAATCGTCCGCCCCGAGGATATTTCCTCGGCCAACAGCATCGACCACACCCAGATCGCCGAGGCCCGCATCTCCTACGGTGGCCGGGGCGACATCAGCCGCATGCAGGCCACCCCGGCGGCCCAGTCTCTGGTCGAGCGCTTCAGCCCGTTCTGATCGCTCCCCTCCTATCCCCCGACGCACCCCCGGCAGTTTTTGCCGGGGGTCCAAGCTTGGCCGTGAACCGTTAACGGCCGACCGCGTTTCTTCCGGCAACAGAGGTGTTGCCATGCTGAAGATCCTGATCCCCGCCGTCGCCGCCCTGGGCCTGGTTGCCCACGCTGCGCAGAGCTATACCGCCGAAGAGGGCGTCGCCCCGACGCTGCTCGACAGCGTGGCTGCGGCTCCGGTCGAGATTGCCCCGCCCGCCCCCGCGCTGGACTGGCATTTCCACAAGGAAGGCGACACCGCCAAGCTGGCCTATGGCGTTGCCAATTCGGACCAGCTGGTGCTGATGCTGACCTGCACGGCGGGCGACGACAAGGTCGCCACTCTGGGCTCGGTCCGCGCCGTCGCCGAGACGGCCTCTGACGAACAATCCTATGAAGACCCGATGACCGGCGGCGTCCTGCACGAGGCCGCCATCGACAAGGCGGACTCGGCCCTGAATGCGCTGGCCGCCACAGGCACTATGACGGTCGAAACGGCCAATGGCATGACCGCTCTGGGTACGTCGTCTTCGGACAAGGCGGCCGTGAAGGCCTTCTTCGCCTCTTGCGGAACCCCGCGCGGCTGATCATCTCTTCCGGACCGGGGAGGGAACCATGGTCCTGACGACGCTTGCCGCATTATTGAGCCTGACCGCCGGGCCGTCGCAGGCCGACGGTTGGGTGTGGTCGCTCTATGAGGACGCCCGCGAGACCGTGCTCGCCCGCGAAATTCCCGACACCGACCGGCTGACCACCACGCTGGCCTGCGCGCCGGGCTCGGGCCGGGTGGTCGTCAGCTTCTATGACTTGCCGGCCCGGTCGGGCTTCGCCAGCTTCCGCTCCGGTGACGCGAGCGGCACGGCCGAAATGGCGGCCGGAGACGCCTCCGATCCCTTCTCGCTGACGCTGCGCACTGACCATCCGGCCATGGCCAATTTCGTCGCCACCGGCTCTCTGGAGGTCGTGTCCGGCGACCAGACCCGTGTGGTCACCTTCTCGCGCCCCCACCTTGCCAAGCTGCGCCGCTTCACGGAAATCTGTGCGGACTGAGCGCGCTCCTGCGCTCGCTAGCCGTGGACCCGTCATGCGCCCCTCCGCCTGGCCCCTGATCGTCGCCGTCGGCGGCGCCCTGTCGCTGGGCGCCTGCGCCTCCATGGAGGCCACGCCGGATCAGCTGATGCCCCCGGGCAATCCGGACGGAGCGCCCCAGCCGATCGCCGACCACGACTGGTTCCTCGATAGCGACCCGGACGCCGCCAGCCTGGTCTACGGCCGGGTCGAGAGCGACGACGTCTGGCTGACCCTGTCATGCCTGCGCGGCAGCGGCCGGCTGGAACTGATGCGCCCGGCCGACGCCGACCGCCAGCCGGTCATCTATCTGGAGTCCGGCGGCGAGACCGAGCGCTTCACGGGCCGCATCGAGGCCTCCGAGCTGTTCGAGCATGGCGAGGTCATCGCCGAGGCATCGACCACGCCCCCGGTCTTCCAGCGATTCCGTCGGCTGGGCTGGCTGGGGCTCCATGATGCCGACGGCCGCGCCCTGATGGTCGCCCACCCTGCCTCCTCTGGCGGCGTAGAGCGCTTCTTCGCCTTCTGCGGCTGAGCCTTCGCTTGACGGGACGAGCCCCCTCGTCTCGACTGGCCGCTCGACGTCAGGGGGAAAGACATATGAACAGACCGGTTCTTGCGACGGCGCTCGCGGCGCTCATGATCGGCGCCTCGGCCTGCGCGACACCGGCCTCCGGACCGGCGACGCCGCCCACCGCCACGGCCCCCACCGCCAGTCAGGCCCTGGCCGCCGTCATCGCGGACTATGAGTCCTTTCTCAAACGCCACGACCCGTTCGGTGCCGCGCAGGAAGGCGACGAGGCCGCGAAATCCCGTCTGCCCGACCTGTCGCGTCAGGGCGAACTGGCCCGCCGCCCGGAGCTGGTCGCCCTGTCCGAGCGTCTGGCCGCTATCGACGTCTCTGCCCTCAGCCCGGCCGAGGCCCAGAACCACGCCTTTGCCAGCTGGCTGATCACCCGCGCCATCGAGGGCATCGACCTCGACGTCTCGCGCATGGCCTTCAACTCCGAGGGCGGCTTTGGCCAGTCGGCGGCCTATATCGCCGGCTCGGCGCGCCTGACCGACCGCGACGCTGTCGAGGCCTGGCTGACCCGGCTGGAAAACATGGCCCCCCTGTTCGACGCCACCCTGGCCAATGCCCGCCGGGGCCTCGACACCGGCCTTCTCCAGTCGCGCTCCGTGGTCGAAAGCGCCCTGCTTCTTGCCGACACCGATGTCGCCCTGACCGCCGCCACCGATCCCCTGCTGCGCCCCACCGCCAACCTTCCGGCCTCCCTCCCCGAGGCCGAGCGACTGGCCTATCAGGCCCGCGCCGAAGCCATCGTCCGCGACCACATCCAACCGCGCCGCCGCGCCTGGCGGGACTTCCTCAAGGACGACTATCTGCCGGTCGCGCCCGAAACCCCCGGACTGGTCCATCGCCCGGGCGGCCGCGACATCTATGCCTGGCTGGTCCGCGGCTACACCACCACCGACCTGACCCCCGAACAGGTCCACCAGATCGGCCTCGATGAGGTCGCCCGTATTCGCGGCCGGATGGAGATCGAGATGCGCGCCGCCGGCTGGACCGGCGACTTCCCCGGCTTCCTGACCTTCCTGCGTACCGACCCGCAATTCTACGCCAACACCCGCGAAGAGCTGCTGGAAAAGGCCTCGGAGATGGCCAAGCGCGCCGATGACGGCCTGCCCGCCCTGTTCGGCACCCTGCCCCGCCTGCCTTATGGCGTCCGGCCCGTCCCCGCCGGGATCGAGGCAAACTACACCACCGGCCGCTACTTTCCCGGCTCCATGCAAAACGGCGTCGCCGGCGGCTATATGGTCAACACCTCGAAACTGGATCAGCGCCCGCTGTACGAGCTGCCGGCCCTGACCCTGCACGAGGCCGTGCCCGGCCACCATCTGCAGATCGCCCTGCAACAGGAAGCCGCCGATCAGCCCTATTTCCGGCGCGACGCCAATGTCACTGCCTTTACCGAGGGCTGGGGCCTCTATGCCGAATTCCTCGGCGAGGAGATGGGCTTTTACCGCACCCCTTACGAACGCTTCGGCCGCCTCAGCTACGAGATGTGGCGCGCCTGCCGCCTCGTGGCCGACACCGGCATGCACTGGATGGGCTGGTCCGTCGAACAGGCGCGCACCTGCTTCACTGAGAACTCGGCCCTGGCCCCGCACAATATCGAGACCGAACTGCAGCGCTATGTCGGCTGGCCGGGGCAGGCCACGGCCTACAAGATCGGCGAGATCCGCCTGCGCCAGATCCGCACCCGCGCCGAGACCGCCCTGGGCGAGGACTTTGACGTCCGTGCCTTCCACGATGCCCTGCTCGTCCCCGGCCCGCTGCCGCTTGGCTTGCTGGATGATCACATGGAGCGCTGGATCGAAACGCAGCGGGCGAAGGAGTGACGACCCGGTTGCCGCCCTCCGTTTGACCCTCAAGGAAAGCCCAGGATGCTCAATTTCATCGCCATCATCGCGGCCGCAACCAGCCTCATGTCCGGCGTCCAGGAGCCGGGCGACTGGCGTCAGGTCGATGAAGGCCCTGAATTCTTCGCTGCTCTGGATGTGAACAGCATCAGCGGTCCTCCAACTGCCCGCAAAGCCCTCGGCGTCCGGGTCTCCCCCCAGTCCGACGGGCTTTCCGGATATTTGATTGTGGACCTCGTGTTCAACTGTGAAGCACTGACCTTCGGCGCCGACAAGATCACATTCTTTGCCCTGGATGGCACCCTCATCGAAGAGTTTGACTGGCCGTCGGACCCTGCCCCGATCAACGAAGAAGAAGGGAACCTCGGGGCCGCCAACGCCGTCTGCGACGGGCAAATGCCCCCGGGTCCCGGCTTCGGATCGGCCCAGGCCTATGCCCAATCCATCCGCGCATCCACCGGCTCCTGAAACGCAGCTGATTTCGCCTGTCTCCTCCCCATCCGTGATGGGAGGAGACAGAAAGTCCGTCATCCTCGGGCTTGACCCGAGGATCGGTGCCGCCCGCGACGGGAGACGGTCTGGATGGACCGATCCTCCGATCAAGTCGGAGGATGACGATGGGCTAAAGGGCACAGCTACGATAGCCGCCCCCGAATTCCTCCGCCCGTTCAACACCCCCACCGTTTCCCGCCCCGACTTCCCCGCCTCGGCCCAAGCCTGTGCGACTCTCCCCCCGTCCCGTTGCACGGAGGGCTCGTAAGGCCTGCGACCTTGTGAGCGGCGGGAGCGATGGAGCGGGATCAGGCCTCAGGGCCTGAACACCCTCGATCTCCGCCTCCGGGTGCGGGATCAGGGCAAGGGTCGAGGGGGATACTCGGCCGTTCCGGGACGGGGCGCAGGCCTCGCCCGCCCGCCGGGGGCGCTGCGGTAAGGCGATAACACCGCCACCCGACGCAAGCTTCCGGAAAACCACCGCGCGGAGCGTCAGCCTTCGTCGAAACGGTAAAACACATCTTCTCCGGGCGAAGGCCCGGCGCTCCGCCTGCCCTCCACCTCTGCCGCGCGCGGCGAGAGGCGCTTCCGCTCATCTCCTCCCCCATCGGGGGAGGGGGACCGTCCGAAGCCCGAAGGGCGAAGGAGGGTGGAGGGGGCAGCGCCGCCGTCAGAAGACAGGAGCCTCACCCCCTACCCCAGCCCCAGCTCGGCCCTCGCCTTCCTCGTCAGCTTCGCCGCGATCAGGGCGTGGGCGGTCTTCAGGTGATCGGCCAGGTCGGTCTCGTCCCAGCTGGCCGGATCCTCGACCTGCACCCATTTGGCGCGCGCCATATAGGGGGCGGGCGCCGCGTGCCCGGCCTCGGTCAGCACCTCATAGGCAATGTCCGAGACCTTGAAGCTGAGCGCGCCCTCACCGCCCACGATGGCGAACATCTTGCCGCCCACCTTGTAGACGTCGTGGTCCTCGCCGAACGAATGGGTCAGCTCCGTCGCCGGCAGCGCCAGGCAGACCCGTCCGATCCCCGCCCGGTCCATCGATCAGGCTTCCACGCCGACGCCGATCGGGCAGACCACGCCGGTCCCGCCGATCCCGCAATAGCCGGCCGGGTTCTTAGCCAGATACCCTTGGTGATAGTCCTCGGCGTAATAGAAGGGCCCCAGCGCCTCGATCTCGGTGGTGATCTCTCCGCGACCCGCCTTGGCCAGCGCCGCCTGGTAGGCCTCGCGCGACCGCTCCGCCTCGGCCTTCTGGGCCTCGTTCACATAATAGATAGCCGAGCGATAGGTGGTGCCGATGTCATTGCCCTGGCGCATGCCCTGGGTCGGGTCGTGGTTCTCCCAGAAAGCCTTCAGCAGGTCGCCGTAGGAGATCACCTTCGGGTCGAACACCACCTTGACAACCTCGGTGTGGCCCGTGCGCCCGGTGCAGGTCTCCTCATAGGTCGGATTGGGGGTCATCCCGCCGGAATAGCCGACCGCCGTCACCCACACCCCCGGCAGCTGCCAGAAGATGCGCTCGACGCCCCAGAAACAGCCCATGCCGAACACCGCCGTCTCGAACCCCTCGGGATAAGGGCCCTTCAGCGGATTACCGCTGACAAAGTGGAACTCATCGGTGGGCAGGGGCTCGGCGCGGCCCGGCAGGGCGGTCTCGGCCGTGGGCATTTGGGTCTTTTGCGACAACATGGCGGGTCTCGATCAAAACAAGTGAGGCAAGGCATATGGGGTGTCTCCCCCGACTTGCCGAGAGGGCCAGTCTGTTCTATCAGCCTCGCCTCTCGCGGGTCGACTGCCCGCGCGTTTCCGCGATGTGGAAATGGACAGGTGGCGGAGTGGTCGATCGCGCACGCTTGGAAAGCGTGTGTACGTGAAAGCGTACCGAGGGTTCGAATCCCTCTCTGTCCGCCATCGCTACCCACAGAATATCGACGATTAAATAGCGTCGCCCTAGACCCCGCGGACTCGAAGGGGAGCTGGCACGTCGGCTCCATCTGAGCGACGCCACCGGCTACCCGGGATCTGCTGATCAACCGCCTGCGCCCTCAGTCCGCTGTGGCATCGGGCACGGGCTTTGGCGCGTTCAGCATCGCGATCACGAAGCCCGCCAGTGACACGACGCCCACGCCGACTCCGACGATGGCGAGCGACAAGGCCAGCTTCGCCTCGCCGCCCAGCATCTGACTTCCGAGGCTGACGAGGATCGGAGACGCCCCCATACCAATCAGTGTCCCGAGGATCATGAAGGCGCCGAGGCAGGTGCCGCGTTCCTCGTTGGGGACCAGTACTGCGATGGCGGTGGCAGTCACCAGCCCGCAGACGGTGCCGGAAATCATCAGGATCAGCAGGACCAGGCCGAACATCGTCGTATCGGTCATGATCGGAAACAGGCCGGCCGGCACGCCGATGGCCGCCGCAACCACGGCCCCGATCAGGACGCCCCCCCGCAGGTTGCGCTTGTGACCCCAGTCGGCGACCACGCCGCCCATGATGGACCCGACAACCCCTGCGATAATCAGCACGCCGCCGATCAGGGCAGCCGCCTGACCGGGGCTCTGGGCAAAGTCGCGGCTGAGGACCGGCGCGGCCCAGATGGTGGCCGCAACATCCGCCATGGTCACTGTGATCTGGCCGACGAACAGCGGCGCCAGAAAGCCCCTGCGGCGCCACAGGGCCGACGTCATGGCGCGGAAGCTGGCATTGACCTGTTCAACCTCCTGGCGGGCTGGCTCGGCGAGGGCCAGAAGGGGCAGGATCAGGACCGCGCTCAACACGCCCAGCAAAAGGCAGACTTCGCGCCAGGCCTCCAGCTGGACGAAGGGCGGGTCGACCTGTCCCGAGAACAGGGTGAACAGGGCCCCGCCCGCGACAAAGGCTGCCGCGCCGCCGAACACATTGCCCATCGACAGGAACAGCAGGGACCGGCCGCGGCTGGCGGGCAGCGACATGTCCGCCGCCACCGAAATGGCCACGGGCACCACGCAGGTCCCGCCGACACCCGCCAGCATCCGGGCGAGGAACAGCATCTCGAAATTGGGTGCGAACGCCGTAGCGATCGTCCCGACCGTCCAGGCGATCGCCAGGCCGATCAGGATCCGGGTCCGCGTCGCCCGGTCCGCCAGCCAGCCGAGCGGCAGGGAGATGATGGCCACGGGCACGGCTGCGGCGATGCCCTGCACAAGACTGATCTGAAAGTCGGACAGGCCGAGACTGATCTTTGCGACCTCCTGTATCGGCGCGAACAGGGTGCGGGTTGTGGCCCCGCACAGGACGATCAGGGCCAGCAGCAGGATCCCACCCCAGGCCGTGCGCGTCAGCGACGTCGGCGGGGGCGCTGGGGGTGTAGCCGCTTCAGCCACGGCATCCGTGACCGTGAGGCCGGCATCGGTTCCCATCAGGATACTCCCAAATGGCGGGTCAAAGACTGAAGATCTTGCCGGGATTGAACAGGTCGTTCGGGTCCAGCGCGCGCTTGATCAGGCGCATGGTCTCGACCGCTTCGCCCAACTCCTCGACCAGCCAGTCCTGCTTGCCGAGGCCAATCCCGTGCTCGCCTGTACATGTGCCGCCCATGTCGAGGGCGCGCCGGACCAGACGGTGGTTAAGCGCCTCGGCCTCGGCCTGTTCCTCGGGCTTGTTCGGATCGATGACGAAGACGACGTGGAAATTGCCGTCGCCGACATGGCCGAGAATGGGGCCCGGTATGGACGCGGTCTCGAGGTCGGCCTTGGTTTCCAGAATGCACTCAGCGAGCCGGCTGATGGGCACGCAGACATCGGTCGGCCAGCCGACGCAGCCCTTCCGCAGGCCGACGGCCGCATAGTAGGCTTGGTGCCGGGCTTTCCACAGCCGGTCGCGATCCTCAGGGAGAACCGCCCACTGGAAGGCATTGCCCCCATTGCCGGTGGCCAGTTCGGACACGGTCTCGACCTGCTCCTGGACATAGCGCTCGGAGCCGTGAAACTCGAAGAACAGGGTGGTGGTCTCGGGATAGTCGAGATCGGACCAGGCGTTGACGGCCCGCATCTGGACGTCGTCCAGAATCTCGACGCGGGCCAGCGGTATCCCCAGCTGGATCGACTGGACCACCGTATCGACCGCGCCCGCCATGGTGTCGAAGCTGCAAACCGCCGACAGGATGGACTCAGGGATACCATGCAGGCGCAGGGTGACTTCGGTGATGATGCCGAGCGTGCCCTCGGCCCCGATCATCAGCCGGGTCAGGTCATAGCCGGCGGCCGATTTGCGGGCCCGCCGCGAGGTCCGGATGTCGCGCCCGTCGGGAGTGACCACCCGCAGGCTGAGGATGGCCTCGCGCATGGTGCCATAGCGCACCGCATTGGTGCCCGAAGCTCGGGTCGAGGCCATGCCGCCGATCGTGGCATTGGCGCCTGGGTCGATGGGGAAGAACAGGCCGACATCGCGCAGGTGCGCGTTCAGCTGCTCGCGTCGGACACCCGCCTGAACCGTGCAGTCGAAGTCCTCGGCATTGACCTCGAGGATGGCGTCCATCTGCGACAGGTCGACCGTCACACCCCCCCGGACCGGCGTGGTGTTGCCTTCAATCGAGGTGCCCGCGCCATAGGGGATGATCGGGGTGTCATGCGCGACGCAGGCCTTGACCAGGGCAACCACTTCTTCGGTCGATTGGGGGAACACCACGGCATCCGGCAGCACGGTCGCAAAGTGCGACTCGCTGGCACCGTGCTGGGCCCGGATCGCCTCGGTCAGGTTCAGCCGCTCCCCGAAGAGGGCGCGCAGGCGGTCGACCAGTTCGGACTTGAGGCCGGTCGGCCCCGGGGCGAAGGAGGGGGCGTTCATCCCCCCCTCCCCGCCGGCCCATGCGCGATGACAAGGTCGGTCACGTCAGGCCTCAGAAGCTGTAGCCCAGACGGATGCCGACGCGGCGACCGTCGCCGATCTGCCCGAGGTTGCCCAGCGCGGGCAGGCCCGCGACTGTCAGAACCGAGCTGTCGATATAGGCTTCGTAATAGTCCTCATCGAGCAGGTTATTGGCAAAGATCGAGGCCTCCCAGCCATCGCCCTGATAGGTCAGGGAGGTGTTGACCAGGAAGTATTCGTCCAGCTTCGGCGCGAAGGTGTTCGACAGGCTGGCGCCGTTGCGGTCGCCCTTGCCATACACCCCGGCGGTGAAGACGAAATCGCCCGCGCCATAGGGGATGACGTAGTCGCTCTGCAGATTGACCGTCCAGTCGGGCAGGAAGGGGATCCGGTCGCTAGGCAGGGTCCGGCCGGTGATCACCTCATACTGGGTCGAGTCTGTGATGCGGGCGTTCTGCAGCAGACCACCGCCGCTCAGCGTCCATACGTCCGTCAGCTGCGCGGTGAACTCGACCTCTATGCCATAGCTTTCGGCGTCACCGGTGTTGAGGTTGATGCCGACGAAGCCGCCGCCGCCGACGATGGGCGCCAGGCTGTTCTGGGCGATGATGTCGCTATAGTCGTTGTAGAAGACCGCACCGGCCAGGGTGAAGCGGTTGTCGGCACTGCTGAGCTTGGTGCCAGCCTCATAGGTCCAGACCGAGTCACCGTCGTAGACAGGGTTGGGCGCGCCCGGCCCATTGGTGCCGCCGCCGCGGAAGCCGCGCGCCACCGAGGCGTAGATCATGGTATTGTCGTCCAGCCGCTTGCGCAGGGCCACACGCGGTTGCCACTCCTCGGCCTCGTAGCGCGAGGTCACGACGTTCTGGAAATTGATCACCTGGTTGTCGTAACGCAGGCCGACGGTCAGCTCGAGATCCGGCGCGATATCCCAGAAGGCCGTTCCGAACACAGCCCAGATGTCCGCGTCCGACTCGGCATTGGCCGTGACGGACGGGGTGCCCGGGAGGAACATCAACTGGTTGGTCGAGCTCTGTTCATTGGTCTGGTTGGAGCTAAACACGCCGAACAGGGTCGAGACGCTGTCAGACCAACGGGTGTCGAAGCGCAGTTCGGCGCTGGTCGTTTCCAGCTGGCCGAAACCGGTGGAGCGGATCAGGTCCAGCGGCTGGAAATCACCGTCCGAAGACACCTCGTTGTCGCGCCGGTCGTACGAGACGATGGCCGTCAGATCGGTGGCCTCGCCCAGCGGCAACTCCAGTTTGCCGTTGATGCCGGTGTAGTCGTACTCGGCCTGGCTGCGGACATTGGTCTGGGCATCATCGACATAGTCGGTCGGTCCGCTGGTCACGGCATAGAGCGGCGCCGTGCCATCGACGGAGTCGGCAAACGCATTGACGGTGATGACGGCATTGCCCGGGGCCAGCCAGCGAAGGGCGCCGCGCACGGTGCTCTGCTCCAGGCGGTTGGCGTCCTCATAGCCGAGCAGGCTGTTCTCGATGAAGCCGTCGCGGCCCTGCGTTCCGACCGAGACCCGGGCGAACAGGGTGTCCTCGATCAGCGGTCCCGAAGCCGTGGCGCCGAAGATGTAATAGTTGTCCGGGCCGGCATAGGTGGCGGTGACCCGGCCTTCCGGCGTGTTGGTCGGCTGTTTGGTGGTGACGTTGATCGCTCCGCCCAGGGTGTTCTGGCCGAACAGGGTCGACTGCGGCCCGCGCAGCACCTCGATCTGCTCGACGGCCAGCGTCGGGCTATTCAGATAGGAGGTGTTGGCCTGATAGACGCCGTCGACGAAGATGCCGACGCCCGGCTGAACCGAGTCCAGCAGGGTGGTGCCGATGCCCCGGATCGACAGGAAGCCGCGTCCGGCAGCGTCCGAGTTGATGTTCAGACCGGGGGTCACAAGCGCAACGTCGCGGACCGAGGTCAACTGACGGCGCTCCAGCGTTTCCGCCGTGATGGCGGTGACCGAGAGGGGCACGTCGGCGAGACGTTCCTCGCGCTTCCGGGCCGTGACGATGATCTCGTCGACCTGGGTGGCAGCGGGTTCCGTCGCAGGAGCCTGCTGGGCGAAAGTCGCGCCGGCGCTGAGCGCGAGCGTGGCGACACTGGTGGCGAGAATTGTGGCGTAGCGCATGGTTTGTCCCCCCTCGGAGTGCTCCGGATGAGTCCGGTAGCGATTGCCCCTAGGGCTAGGGTAAACCCGACCTGTATGAAAGGTTGGTCACTGTGCCGATCGGCACGAAACCTTGTCCAGAGCCTGCAACCCGAGCGCCAGCGCGCCCATCGGGCCAGCCCGATCTCCCAAGCCGGGCGATTGCAGATACTGCCTCATTTCGAGCGCCTCGGCATGGGCGTAGCCGGCAAGGATCTCCACAAGCGCCTCCTGCAGCCGGGTCAAAAGCCAGGGCTTGCCCGTGACCACGCCGCCGCCAAGCAGGATCCGCTGCGGCGTCGCAGTCAGCACCAGATTGTGCATCAGGCCGGAAAGCGCGTGGATCACGGTCTCCCAGACCGGATCGCTCTCTGACAGGGTCTCGGCCGACTGCCCCAGACGTGCCGCCAGGGCCGCGCCACTGGCCAGCCCCTCGACGCAATCGCCGTGCCACGGGCAGGCGCCCGGCCAGCTGTCGCCCGCCAATCGACCGACGCGAAGATGGCCCGCCTCTGAATGACCGAGGCCGCCGACGGGGTTACCATTGACGATGATGCCGACACCGACACCGGTTCCGACCGTGATGTAGATGTGGCTGGCCAGACCCTGCGCCCGCCCCCAGCGCGCCTCTGCCAGGGCGGCGCCGGTCACGTCTGTGTCCAGGCCAAAGGGGCAGTCAGGGATCGCGAGACGGGTCAGGTCCGCGCCGCTCCAGCCCGGCTTGGGCGTGCGGACAATCCGGCCATAGTCTGGAGCGTCGGGCTCCAGTTGCAGGGGACCGAAGCTGCCAACGCCGACGGCACTGATCTCCCCGCCTTCGGCCCATCCGGCCAGCACATCGGTCAGTCGCCCGAGGGTTTCGTCAGATGTCGTGGTCGGGACGCGGACCTCGTCACGCACGTCGTCCGGACCCGTGCCCAGCACGGCCACGCATTTGGTCCCGCCCAGTTCAATGCCGGCGACCGGGCGCTCACCAGCAGACATAGCCACCATCGGTCAGCACGACCGCTCCGGTCATCAGACTGGCGGCATCGGAGGCGAGGAAGGCGATGACCGACGCGACTTCATGCGGTTCTCCCAGACGCCCCATCGGCGTCGAGTCGATCCAGCGTTTAAACATGGGCGCGTCCGGGTCGGCAAAGGCATTGAGCGGCGTAGCGATATAGGTTGGGGCGACCGCATTGACCCGGACGCCGCGCCCGCCCCATTCGGCCGCCAGCGAGCGGGTCAGGTGGTGGACGGCCGCCTTGGAGGCATTGTAGTGCGCCTGTCCCTGGGGCCGGTTGACGATGAAGCCACTCATGGATCCGACGTTGACGATGGCGCCCTGCCCCCTGTCCAGCATATGCCGGCCGAACGCCTGGGCACACCAGAAGGTGCCATTGAGATTGACGTCCAGCACCGCGCTCCAGCGCGCTTCCTCCATGTCCTCGGCGGCAATTTCGCTGAGGGCAATCCCGGCATTGTTGACCAGAATGTCGATGCGTCCGTGTCGACCCTGAACCTCGGCCGCGACGGCCTCGACCCGGTCCCGGTCGGTGACGTCCATCACCACGCCATCGGTTTCATACCCCTTGCCTCTCAGCGTCGACCGGGCGCCCTCGATCACGGCCTCGTCCAGATCAGCGATGACGACATGGGCCCCTGCTTCAGTCAGCGCCTCGACGGCGGCCAGACCGATGCCCCCGGCCCCGGCTCCGCCCGTGACCACCGCAACTCGGTCGGTCAGCTTCAGCTTGTCCAGATACATCTCGAACTCAACTCAGGATGGCAGCGCAGGCCATGGACGGCTCGGCCCGGGCCTCGCCGGCGTCCAGTGCATAGACTTGCGGATCGGCGGCGGAATACTCCCCCCAAGGCAGGTCTCCGGTTTTCGCATACTGGACCCAGAGACCGTGCACCCGGTCGGCCAGGGTCTGCGGCGGTGCTTCGCCGGTCAGGCCCTCGGGGCCGGTCGTCGACGCCAGCGTGTCAAACACGAACGGCAGCTCGATGCCGTGGCAGGCGCCCAGCTCACCGCCCGAGGCCGGGGATTGCCATTCCATTTCATAGACGTGGGTGCGCCCCGCATGGGCGGCAGCGAACTGCCGGGCGGGATATCGGAACACCAGATCGCTGAGCGCACGGGTAAATGTCCAGCCGGGCTTTTCACCCTTCTGCCTGTAGGCCTTCAGGATCCTGCCGGCGTTCCGTTCGACCCGTCCGAGGATCAGGGGCGCCAGCCATCCCGGCAGCTTGGCGCGCACGCCGGTCGGCACAAAGTAGAGGTTCATTTCCTCGTGGTTGCTGCCAATGAGCATATCGATGTCGCGCCCGACGCCCTTGCCCAGCGCGTCGAGCGGCCGCTCGGGCAGGACCTCATCTCCGAACACCGGCAGGAATTTGCTGAGCCCATAGGTGGGCTCACGGCCCCTTTCGTCGCGCAGGTCCAGCCGCACCGTCGGCTGGATGACCGCCTCGAGAACCCGCAGCATGTCCTTGATCCGGATGCGACGAAAGCCGTCGGCGTCCGGCCGGACCTTCAGCATCTTCGCGACCTTGCGCGTGAGGCGTCGCGCGACCGGCAGGGGGCGCACCATCGACCCGTGACCGCTCTGGATGATGGCGCGACGGAACAGGCCCTGCGCCAGAGGCGACGCGACCAGACAGGCCACCGACATGGCGCCGGCTGATTCGCCAAAGACGGTGATGTTGTTGGCATCGCCGCCGAGGGCCGCTGCATTGGCCCGCACCCATTTCAGCGCGGCGATCTGATCGTGCAGGCCCAGGTTGGCGGGAGCCCCGTCGACCGGAAGGAACCCCTCAATCCCGAGGCGATAGGTGATCGACACCATGACGATGCCGTCGCGGGCAAAGGCCGTGCCGTCCTGCACAGCGGCCGTGCTGGAGCCCAGCACGAACGCCCCGCCATGAATGAAGACCATGATGGGCCTGCCCGTCCGGCCATCGTCCGGCAGCCAGATGTCGGCATTCAGGTAGTCGTCGCCCTCGATCCAGCCGGTGCCGATCAGCGGGGTGACGTCCAGTCCAGGGAAGGGTTTGACGACATGCGGGGCGTTGGGTCCGGCGACTGTTCCGTCGCGCACGCCCGTCCAGCCGGGGTGGGCCTCCGGCAGCCGAAAGCGTCGGTCGCCCATGGGCCCGGCGGCATAGGGCACGCCCCGGAACCGCAGCGCGCCGGATTCCCGGGCACCCTTCACCTCGCCTTCCGCCAGCCGGATCATCGGTTCAGCCATGGGTCAGTCCTCCGTTTGCCGGACCCTAACCTCCATTCCCATCCAGCGGGCAGCCGCGATTATGCCGAGCCGCAGGAAAGCTGCGCGGCCCGCCACCCCCAACCTGTAATACAGGCATTGCAAAACCTGTCTGATAGGGTACGGTAACCCAACAGCGGATGGACAGAGCCCAGGGCCGACGCCGCGCGGAAACGACAGGACAGCCTGTGATCGACGCTCCCCTGCATCTCACGCTTGAGCCCGGCCTGAGGGTCATGATCGGCCGGGCTGGCCAACCTCCCCTGATCGAGGCCGTCGATGTGCGCGTCATGCGCTGCACGCTCGACTGGGAGGGATCAGGACGACGCGGGGCGCAGGCGATCCTGTCCCTGGGGACCGCGGCCGATATGGACAATCCATCGGACCGTAGCGCGACGTCTCTCACGGTCACCTTTATCGGCGAGGGCCCCTTCGGGGGCATTCTGGCCGGGGCCGGCGACGGCGACTTCTATATGGGGGACCGCCTCGCGGCCCTGGCGACAGCCGCCGCAGCCCCCGCCATTCAGGGCGCGGCCCGCGACATGTACCGGCGGGCCAAATGTCAGGAACTGCTGTGCGAGATCCTTGAGGCTGCGGAGCGCGGAGAACTGGTCCCCCACACGCCTTCGACCAGTCTGAGCCGGACCGAGATGGAACGGCTGATGGCGGCGCGGCGTCTGATCGCCGACCGGTTCGACGAGAAACTGACCCTCGACCGGATTGCCCGGACCACGGGGCTGAACCGGACCAAGCTGACCCAGGGCTTTCGGGAAGTCTTCGGCCAGAGCGTTGCCGACTGTCTGGCCGATCAGCGGCTGTCGCGCGCGGCACGCGATCTGACCTCCAGCGACCGGCCGGTCTCGGTGGTCGGCTATGACGCCGGCTATCTCAACAATGCCAGCTTCGCCCGAGCTTTCACGCGCCGCTTTGGCCTGTGCCCCAGCGACTACCGGCGGGCCGGCGGGCAGGTGGCCCTCAACGCCGCCTAGCGGCGCCTTTCGTGACTGTGATAGCCTGACCTTCCCATTCGATCCGGGTGCCCCCGCCATGCTCGCTGACAGCCGTCCCGACGAAACGCGCGTCCAGTATGTGATGCGTCAGGTCGCAGACTACATCGGCAAGGGACAGTTGAAGGTCGGGGATCAGTTGCCCAGCGAAGCGGCCTTCGGCGAACGTCTGGGCGTCAGCCGCCCGGTCGTGCGCGAGGCCTTCGGAGCCTTGGCCGCGCTCAACATCATCGACACCGCCAACGGCCGTCGCCCCCGGGTCAGCGCCCTGTCCAGCCAGACGCTGTCAATCTCGCTGGACCATGCGGTGCGCACCGAACAGATCACCGTGCAGCAGGTCTGGGAGACCCGTCGCTGTCTCGAGACCGAGACGATCGCGCTGGCCGCCGTGCGCCGTTCGGACGACGAGGCCCTGCGCATCCGGGATCTGGCCCGGGCCATGGCCGACGCCGCGCGCGGATCGCCCGCCCTGATCGAGGCCGACATCGCCATGCACAAGGCCATTGCGGATGCCAGTCGCAATGCCTTGATGGCCAAGATCATCGGCGCCTTCGAGCCCCTTCTGGAGTCTGCGGTTCCGGCCGCCTGGCGAACGCGCCGCACCGACGCCGAACATGCCGCCATCATCGCCAAACACCTCGAGATGGCGGAGACCGTGCTGCGCCGCGATGCAGAGGCGGCCCGCAAGGCGATGGACGAACATTTCGACCGCGCCATCGGCGACATGCTTGCCTCGTCCGGCATGGTGGGTCGGGGGCTTTCCTGACCTGCACCCGGCAGGTGTCGCGCTGCTACCGCGGCCTGTGCCGGATGTGACGTCTCGACAGGGTCTGTATCTCTGGCACCCCCGCCAGAGCCAGTGTGCGTTCAAACTCCGCGCGCAGGATCTTGAGCGTTCGGGCGACGCCGGCCTCGCCCGCTGCGGCCAGACCATACAGATACGGCCGGCCGATCGAACACGCCGTCGCGCCCAGAGCAAGAGCCTTAAATACGTCTGAGCCCCGCCGAACGCCCCCGTCGCATATGACATCGGGGCCGTCGCCCAGCGCGTCTCTCACGGCGGCGACCTGATCGATCGGGGCGGGCGCGCCATCCAGTTGTCGTCCCCCATGGTTCGAGAGGATCACACCGTTCGCCCCGGAACGGATCGCGCGCGTAGCGTCCTCTGGCGTCATCAGCCCCTTGATCGCGAGGGGGCCGTTCCACTCGGCAGCGAGCCATTCGACGTCGAGCCAGGTCAGGCCGGGATCGAACTGACGGCCGATGAAATCAAACAGGCTCATCGGATTCGTCGCCAGCGCATCGGTCCTGTGACTGACATTGGCCAGATCGAACCGGGCCCCCGTCAGCGCCGGGATCGACCAGCCGGGATGAAGGGCAAAATCCACAAGGGAGCGCGCGGTCAGCCTCGGCGGCAGAGACAGACCGCTCCGGCGGTCACGCAGCCGGTTGCCCGCGACCGGCGTGTCCACTGTCAGACACAGTCCGGCATATCCGGCTTCGCGACATCGGGACACGAACTCCCGCGTCAGCCCACGGTCCTTGAACACATAGACCTGGAACAGCATCGGGACGCGAACCGCCGCCGCCAGATCTTCCAGGCGCGTCGTGCCCATGGTCGACAGACAGTACGGAATGCCCTCAGTTGTTGCTGCCCGGGCCACCGCCGGCTCCGCAGAGCCATGGAACATCCGGGTGAGGCCCGTCGCCGAAAGCATCAGCGGCCACGCGGCGGGCTGTCCAAAGATCGTGGTCGCCGTCCGGATCGATGAAACATCCGTCAGGACGTCGGGGACGATCTCGTAATCTCCGAACGCATCGACGTTGCGGGCCAGAGACCACTCCGCGTCGGCGCCTCCGTCCAGATAGTCAAAGATCGGACGCGGCAGTCGTCGGCGCGCCAGAGCTCTGAAGTCGTCGACGCTATGGGTCTGATCAGCGGATGGCACTCCTTCCACTACCGGATGCCGCAGGGTATCGGAAGCGGTCCCTCCCCGCCTTCTGGACAATGAACGTTCCGCAGGCGGTCCTGCACATCTTTGGTTTCCAGCTGCACAGCGCACGCAAGGATTTCAGCGCTGACAGGTTGACCACCGGTGGCCAAAACTCGCCCTTCCCTCCCGGCCTCAGGCAGTCGTGGCCGCCACCGGCCGAGCTCCCGCGCCCCCCGCCTATCTGCGTCTTCCAGAGACGAGTTGTCGTTGGACTGACAGCACCGCCATCGCCTACCCCTGAATTCCCGATCCGACAGAATCTGAGAACGGGGCTTGGCTGCGGCGGGCCGAACTTGATCGTCCAGCAACGTATGGTCTTGCAGCTGGCATCGATACCCCGCTGGGCCAGCAGCTCCTCGACATCACGGAAGCTGAGGGTGGCTGGAAATACAGCCAGGTCGCCCGGCGAACGACGTCCGCCAGAAACCAATGCCGCTTGAACGAACGTGGCCGCACGCCCTTCACCTCCGCTCACGCGAGCCACGCCGGGCCCGAAGCGGAGACTTGTTGGCGTTGGACTGACAGCCCCGCCAAGGCCCCCCCCAGAACCCGGCTATACGGAGGGCGTTCACGCCGCTAAGTCTTGCGCGTGACGGGTGAACGTGACCGATCAGACAGCTTCGCAATCGCGGGCAGCGGCGTTTACCTGCCGCAGCGGGTGGTCACCGCCCGCGAACTCGACGCCCTGACGAACCGGCCGGAAGGCTCCACAGCCGCGAGCTTCCATCTGAGGGAGCGCCGATGGGCCTCGCCCGCCGAAACCAGTTCGCAAATGGGCGCATGGGCCGCGGAGGCCGCGCTGGCTGAAGCCGGATGGGACCGGGCGTCCCTGGATGTCATCCTCGGGGCCTGCGGGGTGATGGAACAGCCCATTCCGGGAACCTCGGTGCTGATCCAGCGTCGGCTGGGGCTGGGAGACAGCGGCATTCCGGCCTTTGACATCAATGCCACCTGCCTGTCGTTCCTGCTGGCCCTGGACCATGTGCTGACAGGCTTCTCCATCGGCCGCTGGCGACGGGCGCTGATTGTGTCGGCCGACATCGCCTCTGCGGCGCTCGACTTTTCGGACCCTGAGGCCTCGGTGCTGTTCGGCGACGGCGCGGCGGCGTTCGCGCTGGAGGCCAACGGCCCACATGTGCGGTTGGCGTACCGGTTCAACACCTATGGGGAGGCCGCCGACGTCTGCCGGCTCGAGGCCGGCGGGACGCGGCTTCGGCCTGATGAGGATTTCGACGCCTTCATGGCCCATTCGAAATTCCACATGGAGGGGCGCGGCGTGTTCAGGGCGACAAGTCGGCGCTTCGGCGGATTTCTCGCTGGCTTGCTGTCCACCGCCGGTATCTCGCCTGCGGACCTCGACGTCGTCATTCCGCATCAGGCCAGCGCTGCCGGCCTCGAGCATCTGAAGCGCGCCATTCCGTCCGGTGACGAAAAGGTCGTCGACATCTTCGCCGACATCGGCAATCAGATCGCCACCAGCCTGCCCTTCGCCTGGCATGTGGCGCGCCAGCGCGGGCTACTGCACCCGGGCCGGCACGGCCTGATTATCGGCACCTCGGCCGGGGTCTCGCTGGGCGGCGCGGTGATCCGATGGTGACCGGCCCGGCGCTGGTGACGGGTGCGACCGGCGGCTTCGGCCGGATCCTCACGGCGCAGCTCCGGTCCAGGGGGCGGGACGTTCGGGCGACCGGGCGGAACACGACGGTCGGCGGCGCCATGGCCGACCCGAACCTGCGCTTCTTGCCTGCGGACCTGACATGCGATCCGCTGGAGCCGCTGCTCGACGGCGTGCAGACCGTATTCCATCTGGCGGCCCTGTCGGCCCCGTGGGGCTGCGAGAGGGATTTCCGGGCAGCCAATATCGAGGCGACCGCGCGGCTGCTGGAAGCCGCGCAAAGGGCGGGCTGCCGCCGCTTCATCTTCGCCTCGACGCCATCCATCTACACACGGGCGCAGGACCAGCTGGGCCTGACCGAGCACTCGCCCCTGCCCGATCGTTTCGCCAACGCCTATGCCGCGACAAAGCACGCCGCCGAGCGCCTGGCGCTGGGTGCGGCGCGGGAAGGTTTCGCGACCGTGGCCCTGCGCCCCCGCGCTATCATAGGCCCGCATGACACCGTGCTTCTGCCTCGCCTGCTGCGCGCGGCGAGAAAGGGCGTCCTGCCGTTGCCCGGCGGCGGACGCGCCCTGATAGAGCCCACCGACGCGCGTGACGCCGCCGACGCCTTTCTCGCCGCCGAGACGCGGGCCGAGGCGGTGAGCGGACGGGCGTTCAACATCTCGGGCGGGATCGCCCTGCCTGTCGCCGAGCTGGCCGCGCTGGTCTTCGCGCATCTGGGCCGTCGGGTCCGCATCTTCGACATCCCCGCCCATCTGGCGTTGGCGTCCGCGGGCCTTGCCCAGGGCGTGGCGCAGCGGCTGCCCGGCCGCCCCGAACCAATCCTGACTCCTTATGTCGCCATGGTGCTGGGCTGGTCCCAGACGTTCGATATGAACGCAGCCCGCGAAGCGCTTGGCTGGAACCCCGGCCGTCAGCCGGCGGAGTCGGTCGCATGGGCTCTGGCTGAGGCGACCCATGCGTGAGATTCACGCGATCCCGCTGCTGACCGGCCATTGCCGTCATCCGGAGTGCATGACCCTCCGCGACGGACGCTGGCAGCCGGTGGCCTTCCCCGCCCTGGCGACGCTGCTCATCCATCCGGACGAAGGCCCTGTCCTGTTCGACACCGGCTATGACCCGGCCTTCATGGCGGCCACCCGCCCCTTTCCGGAGCGTCTCTACCGCTGGGCCACTCCGGTGAGCCACACACCGGGACAGGATGCAGCCAGCCAGTGCGCGGCGCTCGGCTACGAGCCCACGGCTGTCCGGCACCTCGTGCTGTCGCATTTCCACGGCGACCATGTCGCGGGCATCCATGCCTTTCCCAATGCGCAGATTCATTGTGCCCGGGCGGGGTTGCAGGATGTCGGGCGCGGGGGGCGTCTGACCAGCACCCGCCGCGGCATCCTGCGCGCGCTCCTGCCCGCCGACATAGCCGCCCGGGCCCGGTTCTTCGAGGATGCCCCGTCCACGCCGTTGCCGTCCTGGCTCTCACCATTCGAGCGAGGGGCAGACCTGCTGGGCGACGGATCGCTGCTGGCGGTGGAGCTGCCGGGTCACTGCCCCGGCCATTGGGGCCTTCTGATCGAGGATGCGCGCCGGGGGCCGCATTTCCTTGTGGCCGATGCTGCCTGGTCATCTGACGCCATACGCCGGGACATGCCGCCTCCGGGGCTGACTACGGCCTTCCTGGGTGACACGGGCTCTGGCCGGAAGACGCTGAACGCCCTGCATCAGGTCTGGAGCCGCAGCCCCGATATTCGCCTCACACCCAGCCACTGTCGCGAGCGGGCCGCTGAGGCGCAGGCGGAGGCATGAGCCGGACGGTTCTCATCACCGGTGCCCGCGCGCCCGTCGCCCAGGACCTCGCCCGCGCCTGCCGCGCCGCCGGCTATGAGGTGCATCTGGCCGACAGCGCGCCCGCTCATGCGGCCCGCGCCCTGCGACCCGCCTTCCCGGTGCATCGCCTGCCTCCGCCACGCCACGCCTTCAGCGCCTTCCGCTCAGCCATGCGCCAGTTGGTCGATGCGATCGGTGCGGACCGGATCATCCCCACCTGCGAGGAAGTGTTCTGGCTGTCGGAGGCCGCCCACAGGGACGGCTATGCCGACCGCCTGTTCGCACCGGACCTCGGCCTGCTGCGAAAGTTGCATTCCAAGGCGGATTTTCCGGCGTTTGCGGCCAGCCTCGGGATCGACGTGCCTGAAACCGCCCTTCTCGATGATCCCGCCCACCTGCCGCATCCCCTGCCGGACCTGGTGCTGAAGCCCGAGTTCTCCCGCTTCGGCGCCCAGACGGTGATCGGGCCGTCCGCCCGTCAGATCTCCCGCCTCCACCGTTCGCCCCCACGGCGGTGGGTGGCTCAGCGACGCGTAAGGGGTGAGGAATACTGTTCCTGGGCTGCTCTGCACGAAGGTCGGGTTTCATCCTTCGGCGCCTATCGCCCCCGCTGGCGGGCGGGTCGCGCCGCCGCCTTCATGGTCGAGGCCGTGGCCCTGCCCGCCGTCCGCGAGATCAGCGCGAGGATCGGCGCGGCGACCGGCATGACGGGCCATTTGTCGCTGGATGTCATCGTCGATGCGGACGGGATCACCTGGCCCATAGAATGCAATCCGCGTGCGGTCAGCGGCCTGCACCTCTTCGATGCCGACCCTGCCCTCGCCCGGGCGGTGGTCGAGGGCGTCGCCTGTCCTGAACCTCGATGCGGAACGCTGCGGCACATGGGGCCGGCCATGGCCTTGCTGGGCCTGCCGACCGCACTGGCGACCGGTCGACCGGGGGCTTTGGCTGCGGACTGGCACAAGTCGTGCGACGTGATCGACCGCGAAGGCAATAGTGGCGTGACCGTCGGGTGTCTGGCCGATGCGGTCGGCTTCACTCTCCAGGCGCTGCGATCGGCGCGCTCACCTGCGGGTGCCACGACCGCCGATATCGAATGGGACGGCGAGGTGATGTCGTGACCCCGCATCTGATCGAGGACGCCGAAGCGATGACGCGGGACGGCTCCCTCGCCGGCCGCTACGCCGCCGCCCTGGCCCGCGAAGGCGCTCCGGCGCTGGTCGCCAACGCCACATCGCGGCCGATGCTGATGCGCCTCGGCGACCACAGTCTGCCGGTCACAGTCGATGACGGCGGCTATGGCCGGAGCTATGTGTCCAGCCCGCACAGCGCCTATGTTCTGTACGCCCGCGAAGAGATGGACATGGTGGGGATGACGCGGGGCCGCCTCGCCGCCCGCACCGCCATCGGGGTGCTCGACGGCCTGCTGCGCGCCGTACGGATCAATCGGGCGGTTCATCTGGACAACTGGCTACTGTCCACCAACCTTCACGGCGACTGGGACGGCGCCGGTCTTGCCGGGGCGCGCGCGCTTCTCGCCGACCGGTTCCCCGATCACTTCCTGATCCTGCGCTCGCTGGACACCTGGGCCAGCCCGAGGCTGCTTGAGGCGGCGCGGGCCGATGGCTGGTTGCTGCTGCCGTCGCGGCAGGTCTGGGTAGTCGATTATCCCGCGCGCGATTGGCGGCCTCGCAACCACACCGTCCGGGATCGTCGGGCGCTCGTCCGGTCGGGCCTGACCGTCGAGGATCTGACGACCATCAACGCGGGCGACGCCGAGCGCATCGCCGCGCTCTACCACATGCTCTATGTGGGCCGATATTCAGGGCTCAACCCGGTCTTCACCCCGCGCTTCATCGCCTTCACCCAGGAGATCGGTTTGCTGCATCACCGGGTCGCGCGGGACCCCTCGGGGCGGATCATGGCTGTGGTCGGCGTGTGGGCCAGGAACGGAGTCGCGACCCCGCCGGTCGTCGGCTATGACACCGCCCGGCCCCGGAATGAGGCCCTCTATCGTATCGCCAGCTATCTCTATTCCGACTGGGCGATGGAGCATGGGATGGCGCTTCATGGATCGGCCGGCGCGGGCGAGTTCAAGCGCAACCGGGGTTCGCGCGGGGTGATCGAATATATGGCGATCCATGCTGGCCATCTCGGTCCCGGCCGACGGGCCGTGGTGCGCGGGCTCTCGCACCTGCTTGAGCGCTACGCCGTACCGCTGATGCAGAAAGAGGGGTGGTGATGGATTGGCCCGTCGCGATTGCCAAAGGCTGGCACCCTGTCGCCTCGCTGGATGAGATCAGCTCCAGGCGACCGCATGCGGCCAGGCTGATGGGCCAGCCCCTGGTCCTGTTCCGCTCCGGGGACCGCGTCACCGTGCTGCGCGACCGCTGCCCGCACCGGGGCGCGCCCCTGTCGCACGGCAGGATGACGAACGGCGCGATCACCTGCCCGTATCACGGCTGGCGCTTCGACAGCGAAGGCCGATGTATCGAGGTGCCGGGCGCAGCCGTTTGCCCGTCCGTGTCCGCCTCCGTTCTGCCCGTTCGGGTCGAGGTGGGGCTGGTCTGGACCTGTCTGGCGGAAACGCCGCCGCCTTTCCCGACGCTGCCGGATGCGATGCGCGACGCGGACCTGGACCGGTTCTGGTGGCGGCTGGCACCCTCGGAGGCGGGCCTGCTTGATGCGCTGGAGAACCATCTCGACCCCGCCCATCCGCACTTCGTCCACCCCTGGCTGGTCCGGCCGCCCGACAGGCGGCATCCCGTTTCCGTCGCGGTGCGTAGCGGGGAGTGGGGCGCCGAGGCCGTCTATTTCGAGCATCGCCGCAACACCGCCTTGCTGTCTGCCGTGATGGAGGGGTCGCGGGCGCGCAGCATCGGTCGGCTGTGGCCGCCGACGATCGGTGAGGTGCGTCTGGAGTCCGCGCGCGGGGCGATGCTGTCGATCGTGGTGGTCTTTACCCCGGTCGACGTGGGCGTGACGCGGCCCTGGGCGCATTTCGCCAGCACCCGCAGCTGGCTGCCGGCGATCGTGAAGGAACTGGCCCTCAAGGCCTTTCACTGGCCTGTGCTGCAACAGGACCGGCGCATGCTGCGCCTGCAGGAGCGCAACCGGACCCGCGAGCGGTACGCCACCGGTCCGCTGGATGTGCTGGCCCGGCCGATCTGGCAGCACGCCAACGGACTGCCCTGCCCCGAAGAGGAAACCCGCCTGGAGATGTCGCTCTAGCTGAAATCGCGGCGCACGCGCCGGAGCTTGCGGTCGAACGGAAGGTCGAAGCCCCGCGCCACAATGATTTCCGGCAGAACACCGAGTGCTGCGAGCCGGGCGCCCAGCCCGGTCCTGACCCGGTCCTCGGCTTCGCCGGGAACATCGGCCGCCAACCAGACACGGATCGTCGCCGGCCCGGTCTGCACAAGCCGGAAATCCCGAATCGACGGGTGGCTGTCGACGATGGCGTTGCGCACGACGTCCGGCGTCACGATCCGTACTGCGCCGCCGGCACCCGCAAGCTGAAGCATGTCGTCGGCCCGCCCCTCGATCCGCTTCACCGCCTGATACGGCGAACCGCAGCGGCAGGGCTGGTCCGAGAGCTCCAGAAGGTCATTCATGCGGTACCGCACGAGCGCCTGTGTCCGGCGGGTGAAGTCGGTGACGATCGGCGATTGCAGCGCACTGTCCCGCGACGGCCGGCTCCATTCGAAGTGAACGACGTCTTCGGCCAGGTGCAACACGCCATGAGGGCAGCTGACGCCGAACAGGCCTTCGGTCGCCATATAGATTTCGCATACGACGCGGCCGGTGGCGGCCTCGATGATCTCGCGGTCAACGGGGTCCAGCACCTCGGCTCCGCTGAAAATCGTTTGGGCCGAGAGGCGCCCCTGCTCCGACAGCCAGCGCAGCACCTTGGGCGGCGCCACGATGGTGTCGGGCGCGAAGGCGGTCAGGTCATCGGCCCAGGCCTCCACCCCCTCGCCCAGATCGAAGAAGCCCAGGCTGATCCGGCTGCCGCTGCTGGCCGAACGGTACAGGGATGACAGGCCCGGCAGCGCAAGCGCTACCCGATGCCGCCGCCACAGGGCGTCCGGCAGGGTCTTGGCCAGAATGACCCCCAGCCAGACGAAACGCTCCCTGTCGCTGATCAGATAATAGCCGCGGTTGCCGCTGGTCCCGGTGCTCTGTCCAACAACGAAACCGCCGACGCGTTCCTGTCCCGCAGCGATGGCGGCCCGGACGGTCGCGGCGTCGATCCTCGCCAGATTCATCTGGTCGAAATGCGCGGCCATTTCGGCCTTTTCGATCACGGGCCATGCCTCGAATGGCTGATCCCTGAAAGGCCGGTAGTAGGCCATCGTCCGGCTGACATCCGCCTTCAGCGCCTTGAGACGCGCGACCTGATAGCGCTCCAGCCGCCCGCGATCCGCTAGCGTCCGGGCACGCCAGCGGGTCAGGGCGAATGCGGATGCGGCAACAAGCCTGGAGCGTGACGACACCCGATCCCTTTACAGCAATAGTTCGCGCGGCGCTTCAGATAGACGGCCTCAGGGACGCTGTCCGGTTTACCACCGGTGGCCAGAAATCGCCCCTCGCCTCACCGGCCTTTCAGGTCCCGGACGCGTTCGGCGTCCGTCCCCTCAACCTGCCGAATAGCTGGTCTTGATCTGGGTATAGAAGTCGGCGGCGCCGAAGCCCTGCTCGCGGGCTCCATAGGATGACTTTTTCGAGCCCCCGAAGGGGACATGATAGTCTACGCCGGCAGTCGGCAGATTGACCATCGTCATGCCGGCCTTCGCCCGACGCTGGAAATCACGCGCGTATTTGAGACTGGACGTCACAATCCCCGCCGACAGGCCGAACTCGACGCCGTTCGCCACGTCGAGCGCCTCTTCATAGGAGGCCACCCGGATGGTCGACGCGACGGGGCCGAAGACCTCCTCGTTGTTGATCCGCATGGCGGGCGCCGTGTCGGTGATCAGGGTCGGCCTGACATACCAGCCGGGTTTGTCCAGTTGGGGCCGGTCCCCGCCGGTGATGATGCGCCCCCCCTCGCCGCGCGCGACGTCCATATAGCGATAGCTCACCTCGCGCTGGTCCTCGCTCACCGCAGGGCCGATGTTGGTGGAGGGATCCAGCGCATCGCCCACCTTCAGCCCCTTGAGCCGTTCGACGAGGGCCGCGACGAAGCGATCGTGGATGCCGTCCTGGACAATCAGGCGGCTGGAGGCCGTGCATCTCTGGCCGGTCGAGAAGAAGGAGCCATCGAGAGCGATCTGGACCGCACGATCGAGGTCCGCGTCGTCGAGCACGATCAGCGGATTTTTCCCGCCCATCTCGAGTTGCACGCGCGCCTGACGTTTCATGGCGCCTTCCGCCACGCCCGCCCCGACCTTCTGGGAGCCGGTGAAGCTGATCCCGGCCACATCATCATGCGCGACGATGGCCCGCCCGACATCGCCGTCGCCGATGACCATATTGACCACCCCGTCCGGCAGACCCGCTTCGTGCAGGATAGCGATCAGAGCCTCGGCGGTGGCAGGTGTCAGGCTGGCCGGCTTGATCACGACCGTATTGCCGAAGGCGATGGCCGGCGCGATCTTCCACGCCGGGATGGCAATCGGGAAATTCCAGGGGGTGATCAGCCCGAACACGCCGATGGGCTGGCGATAGGTCTGGACCTCCACGCCCGGGCGGATCGACGCCAGGTTCTGCCCATGCAGGCGAAGCGCCTCCCCGGCAAAGTACTTCAGAACCCGGGCGGCACGCGCTGTCTCGCCGATCCCCTCTGCCAAGGTCTTGCCCTCCTCGCGCGACAGCAGCCGGCCGATGTGCTCACGCCGCTCCATGACGAGCGAACCTGCCCGGTCCAGCACGTCCGAGCGCACTTCGGGAGACACCCCGGCCCAACCGTCGAAGGCGGCCTTCGCGGCGGAGACCGCCTGATCGACCTCGGCCGCACTGCCGACCGGCATGCGGGCCACCACATCGCGCGTGTCCGACGGGTTCAGGCTTTCGCCGGACAGGTCGGCAGCCGTGCGCTCGCCGTTGATCCAGTGGGAAAGCCGCAGTGTGTCGGTCATCATGGGTCCTTTGAAGTCGTTTCGAGCGCCCCGGGAGCCAGGTCGCTCGCATAGTCAGTTCGTATCAATAGCCGGCTGAATCAACCGGTCATCTCCGTCAGGACCTCCCTCAGCATGGATAGCGAGGCGGGTCAGACCTGGGGCGGCTCGTCACGAGTCAGCAGAATCAAGGCCCGCGAAACCCATTCCAGCCGGCTGACGAGCGTTGACCGCGCATTGTCGTGCAGCAGCAACTGGTACGGCATGTCGCTGTTGCGCTCGGCGAAGGCCTGCAAGGCAATCAGCTCAGCAGTCATGGCCGCCTGCAGATCCCGCAGCCACGCCAGCCGTTCGGCCAGCGGCAGGACATCCATGGCGGACATCTTGGTGCGGATCGGGTCCTCAAGGACCATTTCCGCCCCGTCGATACGCCGGATCCAGGCCGCAATCGCCGCCTCCCCTTTCGGCGAGCACGTCAGCATTTCTGCCCCGCGCCCACTCTCTGCAACAGGGGTCGAAACGAGCAGGCCGCGCTCGACCAGACGGCGGATGATGGGGTAGATGGTGCCGGTGCTGTTGGTGAAATGCGTGACGATCGACTCGGCGAAGAAGCGGCGAATCCGGTAGGCCGTGACCGGCTGGTGGCCCCAGACCAGCGACATCACCACATTCTCTCGATCCGTAAGGTCTCCGGCCGACACGCCGTTCCTCACCGCCGAAGGCCCAAGGGACGCGAGGTCAGCTGCTGAGAAACGATCATATGACGGCCCTCCCGTGTCTGCCCTGTGCCGCCAGCCTATAGGGCGGGCGAACCCTGGCGACAACGGTGACGGATCACCACCGGAGCACGCGGCCCGCGCCGGTTTGGTCGAACCGCCACGTTCCAGCCTTTGCGACGAGCGACGCCCGCAGAGCGACACACAGCAACCGTCGAGGCTGAACCAGGGGTCCGCAGCATGATAGGCATCGGAACAGTGTCGTTCTTTTCCAACAGGATCAGGCACTGGGCGCGAAGCCGGGCGTGACCACGACGGCGCCGTTCGGTTGGGCCGGTCGGCAAACGCCACACGTCGATCCGGAGGCTGGGCTAATCGCAAGACGACTGTCCCGGTCCGCTTCCCTTTCGGCATCGCAGGAGAGGACGCCCATGACCCCTGACCCGGCCGCTTCAGCGCAGCGTTTGACGTTCCACCATATCGGCATCCCGGTCCCGGATGTGATGCCGGGAATGGTCCATGTTCCTGAACTCAGAATGCATGCCCTGGGCTATTTCGATGCCCCGTATGCCATTGAGTGGATGAGGTTCGACGACGACAACACCCTGCCTCGGCTCATCAAGGAGCAGATCCACGTGGCCTACGTCGTCGATGATCTCCATTCGGCGCTCAAGGGGCGGCAGGTCGTGCTGGAACCCGCCACGCCTTCCGTGGGTGTGACCACGGCGTTCATCCGGGACGGGAATGCCCTGATCGAACTGCTTCAGTTTGATCGACCGGAGCATGAGGTCTGGCCCCATCCCGGTAAATTCCTGCTCCCCACGCTCCGATAGCGGCCGCCAAGGCCTTGCCCGGCCGACCGTGGTCATGCCCGTCCGGCAGGCCACGGCCTTGGCGGGCGGTTGCTAGAGCGCCTTGCGAAGCTGCAACCTGAAAACCGTGTCCGTGTCGACGTCACGACGCTCGACCAGGGCGACATTGCGGGTTGCGCGGTCCGCGTAGAGTGTGCGCTCGGTGTTGATCGACAGCCAGCTGGAGACCGTCAGGCGAACAGAGAGCGAAGGATCAGGCTTGTACTCCACGAAGGCCGACAGATAGCCGTCCGTGTTGAGGGTTCTTGTGGCATCCGGGTCGTACTGGGTCCTGCGCTCATCGAAATGGTAGGTGAACCCCCAGAGCGCTTTCCAGCGGGAAATATCCTGCTCGAAGTCGAAGGATCCCGCCCAGGGCGACCTGTAGGAAAACGGGCGGCTCTGGCCGGTGGTCGGATCGGTGACCGAGGTCCACTGGCGACGCGCGTCTATCCGTATGCGGCCGCCGGTCAGGCCCAGGAACCCCCGCGGCAGACTGAGGGAGGCCTCGATCTCCGTCGATCTGCCGTCACCGATATTTCCGACGCCCGACAGCTGCGGCCCGACCGGGATGATGTCGATGACGTCCGAGACGGCACTATGGCGGAACGTGGCGGTCAGGGCCCCGGTCTCCATGAAGCGTCGCTCCCATCCGGCCTCGGCTACCCAGCGCGTTTCCGGACGGAGGTCGACATTGCCGCCAAAAGCATCGTCATTTGCCAGGTCGACCGACGCGGCGAAGTCGTTGAAGTCGAGCTGGCCCACCTCCCGCTCAAAGCGGAACTGCCACTGGTTTCCAGGCTGAGGGGTCCAGGTCGCCAGCAATCGCGGTTTCACATAGGTGAGGCGTGTTTCCGCGCTCGCATCCCCGCTCTGCCTCAACCGCGACGTCTCGATCCGCGCGCCACCCTCGACGCTCAGATCGGGCCGCGGATTCCAGTTCGCGCTCGCAAAGACTTCGCCCCGAACCTCCTCCACATTGATCGAGGCTGACGGCAGCGGTACGGCGACGCCCCCGACCTCGAAGCTCTGGGCGCTGTCCAGGGTGTTCAGGGCGACCTCTCCGCCGAACTCCCAGCCCACGCCGTCGCCCCGCTCGCGGCGCACAACGGTGCGAGCGATCGTCTCCGATGCAGAGCGGAGATAGTCGAAGCGCTGGATGGGGTCGCTGACGCCCCCTGTCACCCCTTCGTCCAGGGCCAGGCCATCCTCGTCCGACGATGAGTGAATAAGCCGCGCCTCGAGGCCCCAGGGGCCGGCCAGAGGGCGCGTGAAGGTCAGTCCCGCCTCGTACTCGGATCCGTCCTGAACCGACAGGCTGAGACCCTGCCGGTCCGGCGCGACCGCATCCGTGCGGGAGGTGAAGTCATAGACGACGTACTTCGCTGTCGACTCGATCCGGCCGCCTGCAAGGGGGCCCCCGTAGCCCAGCTGAAGATAGCTGGAGCCACCCCCGAACTGTGTCGTCTCCTGCGCGGTCGTCACGGCGTCGTTCGCGTCAATGCGCGTGACCTGTGCGACCCCCTGATCGTCACTGTAGGAGACATCGTCGACGACCAGGGCGCTGAACACATGGTCACCCCGACGCAGTTCGGCTTCGTAGCGGGCACCATGCAGGGTGTCGGCATTTTCGAAGGCTGTAACACTGTACTGAAGGGTCTGCTGAAGCTCGGCGGAGTCGCGGGACACCACCACGTTCACGACGGCGCTGAACCCCTGCATATCGATGCCGGGCGCCCCGCCGCGGATCAGCTCTATCCTCACCACCTGGTCGGCGGGAATTCTGGCCAGCGCAGACGAGCCGCTCTCGCCCTTGGTTGCCGGCCGACGCCCATTGATCAGCAGATTGCCGGCTGCCCCGGAAAAACCGCGCAACTGGTCCCCGTCGTCCACAGCAAAACCCGGGATTCGGGTCGCCATATCGAGAGCGGTGTTAGGGCGCGCCCAGGCAAAATCCTCCGGCGTAAAAACCAGCACCCCTGCGGAGGAGGGGGCTTCGACAGCTCGGTCCTGGGCCTGCGCGGTCGAGATGCAGGCGGCCTGGGCTGCGAGCGTCATGGCGCCGAAGGCTGTCGCCAGCAGGCGGCTACGCAGTGTGCCGGCCTTCACTGGTCAGCCTCCAGCCGCTCGCGCGAGATCACGGGTGCCGCGTAGTTGGCAAAGTCGTCGTGCCGGACCACCTGACCGTCACGAACGGTCAAAATCAGAACCTGCTCGGCCCGCCACCGGATCCCGTAGTCGGGATCGGACGTCCGGCTCAAGGCGTTCACGTGGCCGGAAAAAACGACCACGCCATTGCTGGAGAAGACGCGCGGAAAGTCGAGAAACAGGCCCACGATGCGCCCCTGTGTCTCGTACTGGCGGAACATCGCCAGGGTGCCCTCCTTGTCGAATTCCTGCCCCCCCAGTTCGGGACTGGTCCGGTCCGCAAACACAAAGTCGTCCGACATCAGCGCCGACATCGTGTCCCAGTCGGCTTCGGAATAGGCGGATACGTACCGTCGGGCGATCTGCTCGGCCTGGTCAGACGGCTGATGCCCGGCCGGAACCGGCGCGGACTGAGCCAGAACGGGGCCGACGCCGCTCCCTGCTGCCAGCGTCATTGCCGCCAGCGCGGCGGCGAGGGAGTTGCGCATCATCAGAGTCTCTCCTGGGGCGTTGCGGCGATCAGGGCGCCAATCATTAGTGCGTTCCGCACCATATGATGGCGTGCGCGCTCGCCAAGTGAATCTCCTGTAATCTTACCCCTACGGCGCACCCGTTATTTAATAATCCGCCCCATTTACCGTCATTATGGCCGCATCATATCGACGACGTCATGCAACTTGGCCACGAGTTACGACCGGCAACCCCGACATTCTGGACGCGTATATTTCTTGCAAGGCTGCAAGTATGTTCCACAACCACGTACGGACCTATTCCTACTGTATTATTTATTGTATTCACTCGGAACACGCCGCTCAAAAGTGACCTCAACTACGCTCCGGGGACCTTCCATGCTCAGATATGTATCGCGACTGGTCATCCTGCTCGGCTGGATTGCCGCGACGCCGGCCCTGGCCCAGTCCCCGGATGAGAGCGGCAACGCCGCTACCATTGCCTCCGCGGTGGCCTACCTCGACACCTACGGAGATCTGGACGTCGATGCCCTGTCGCGGATCTATGCGGAGGATGCCCGCTTCGTCGATGAGACCTCGCTGATCCTGCCTGATCCATTCAACTGGGAAGGACGGGACGCGATTCTGGCCGGCATACGCGGGTGGCGTGAAGCCTCGCTCCGCCACATCGACTACGAGCTTTCCTCCATATTTGAGGCTGCGGACAGGGTGGTCTTCGTCGGCGACGTCCTGACCGAGGTGGATGGCCCCGACGGCCCGGTGCGTTATCGCTATCCTGCCGTGACAATCGTGACCCTTTCAGACGGAATGGTTGTCGAGCACCGGGACTACATCGATTATCGCGGCGGACTTCGCATCGACTGACGGGTCCGCCACGTCCGGGGAGTCCGGCCTGTCCGCCCCGGGATCGTTTTGTGCCTGCCCGATTTCACCGGCCGCACAGCCGCAATCGTCCAGCCGATCCCGCAGTTCGGCGCCCAGGGCGGTAAGATGCAGGGTGCGACTTCGGCGGTCGGCGGGATCGACCCGAACATCCAGCCAGCCGAGAGCGGGTGCCAGGGCCCCCGGCGCGCTGCGGCTGACGAGCCCGCGCGATGTGCGCGAAATCATGGGATCGCTCATACCCGTCAGATACCTCAGTTCACGCATGCTGAGCCCTTCCCGCTCGCAGACGTGGAGAAAAACCAGCATCGCGTTGATAGAGGCCCTGGGCAAAACCCGTCGTGCCAAAGCGAGCGCCCCCAGAACGCGCTCCCGATTGGCCGGGACTGTCGGGCCCCCGGTCCTCGAATAGTCAACGGAAGGCTCGACCGCGCGACTGTATCGGCACGCTACGGGGGCGCAGTCCCGGTTGATTTCCGACACCAGTCGAGAGACGCGACGCTCGATCTCTGCTGCCCCGGCATGATCACCATTGTCCAGGTGGCCAGTGTCCAGGTGGATTGTGATCCGGGTTCGACCCCTCATCGGCTTTCCTGCGGCCATCCGCCCATCGCGTTCGTGGCGAACGCCCGTCAATCCGACGGCTGATCGGGCCAGTGCCCCCTCGTTGCAGCCAACATTCGACGAAACGACCCCGCCACGCCGGCATTGCGACCAACCGCGCTTCAGTCGCGACGAAAGGAACGCTCACGACATCAAACGGCGCTATAGGTGGGGCAGACTCGAGACCGTCCCGGAGCCGACTTGAAGATCGAGACAATCGCCATACAGGGGCTGAACCTCACACTGTGGGGGCTCTATTGTCTCGCCTATGTGCTGATCTTCTCCAGCAACTGGAATACGACCACGCCCGGGTTGATCGCCTACACGGCGATCTGCTCGATTATCGGCCTTGTCCTTTGCGCGACCGCCTGGCAGTTCGCCCTCGGCCCTTTGGTGCGACGGGCACGGTCAATCGACCTGACGATGGGGGCCCGGCTCGCCGGCACGGCAGTCGCGCTCGGCCTGTTTCACGCCTTCGCGAGCGTCGCCATAGAGCCGTGGATCTTCGGCCGTCCCCTGGGATCCTTCGGTCGTCTGATGGCGATGAACTTCATTTCCTTCGTCTTCATCTACGGCCTGGTGTTCTGCTTTGGCGTGCTGCTCGATCTGGTCCGTCGCGACAGCGATCGCAGGGAGCGGTTGGCCATGGCCGAAAGCCGCGCCAGCCGGGCCCAGTTGATGGCGCTTCGGCTGCAGATCAATCCCCATTTTGTCTTCAATGCCCTGAACGCCGTGGCCTCGCTGATCGCTCTTGATCGAAAGAACGACGCCGAAGAGATGGTCCACCGTCTCAGTCGGTTCGTCCGCGGCGTTACGGACACGTCACCGCACGAGTTTTCCGAGTTGAGAGCCGAGATCGAACTGGCCGAGGAATATCTGGCCGTCGAGGCGGTCCGGTTTCAGGAGCGCCTGAACGTTGTCGTCGAAGCGGGCGCCGATGAGGCTGATTTCCTGGTGCCGAACTTCATCCTCCAGCCCCTGGTGGAGAACGCCGTGAAGCATGGCGTGGCGCGCAACACATCGACCACCGATGTGGTTATCCGGGCCGAGCGTCGGCCGGCCGGTTTGAGGCTGACTGTCCTCGATCGATGCGAGGACCCCAGTCCGGTTACGACCGCCGCGCCCGGCCTGGGGATTGGTCTTGCCAATGTGAGGGACCGGCTTCGCGCCCTGTACAGTGACGCTGCGGCTCTCGTCGCGGGGCCCACCCCTCACGGCTTTTGCGTCACCCTTGATCTGCCCGAAATCACACGGGAGGGAGCGGCGAGGTGAACATCGTCATCGCAGAGGACGAGCCGTTTGCACTCGAAGCGCTGACCTTGGCGCTCGGTCGGTTTGACGACATCTCTATCGTCGGCGCGGCGAGATCCGGCGATGAGGCGCTGGACCTCATTCTGCAGCACAAGCCGGATCTGGCCATTCTGGACATTGCCATGCCCCGACTGACGGGGCTCGATGTGGCCCGCACAGTGGCCCAGTCCCCCTCGCCGCCGCTGTTCGCCTTCCTGACCGCCTATTCCGATTTTGCGCTCAGTGCCTTTGAGCTCGACGCGCTCGACTACCTGTTGAAACCATTCAATGCGCGGCGCCTGCAGGAGACCATCGACCGCGCCCGGCGTCGGCTACGGGGGCCAGTCCCCGACCAATCGCCTCCAGCAGCATCTCCGGAGACGGCTGAACCCGATCCCTACGAGCGCGAGCTGTGGATACCGACGGCCCGCGGCATGAAAAGGCTGGGCACGTCAGAGATTGTCTGGATCGAGGCAGCGAGAGACTACGTCCTCCTTCACACGGCCACGCGTACCGACATCCTGCGTGCCCGGATGAGCGATCTTGAGCGCCGGCTCGACCCGCTGGAGCTGACGCGCGTGCACAGGTCCTACTTCGTTCGGCCCGCGGCCATCACCGAAGTCGAACGGTCCCGCCGAAACCAGCTGGTGCTGGTGCTTGAGTCAGGGGCAAGGGTCGAAGTGGGTCGCAGCTATGTCGAGCGTCTGCGGGACCACCTCCCCCTGCACAGAAGGCGCAACGACTAGGCGATCCCACCCGGCGCTGCATCGGCCCGGCGCACGCCTGCGTCCAAAGAAGAAGGGCGGCGGACCTCCCGGTCCGCCGCCCCAGTTTTTCGCCTGTCCCTGCTTTAGAAGCGGTAGGCCAGGCTCAGCCGAACCGAACGCGGGGCCTGATAGGACGTCGGACGCCCGTAGTTCGGGTTGAGGGTCGAGGGCAGATTCGGATCCACCCCGATGAAGCCAGTTCCCGTGATGTCACCCAGGGTTCCGTACTCGTTGTAGTCCGTCTCGGCTTCGAAGCCGAAGACGTTGAACACGTCGGCCCGCAGAACCAGGGAGTCACCGGGAATGGTGAAGACTTCCGACAGGTTGAAAGCGAACGTCAGGTCCAGGTTCTTCAACCAGTCGCTCTCGAACTGCGAACCGCGCGGCGAAGGCTCGAGCGTGCCGTTGCCGTCCAGATCACAGAACCAGGACGCGTTGGCGTACTGATAGGCAAAGTCATCGGTCGCATGTTCACCGATACAGCCGAACTTGCGCGGCGACTGGATGATCAGGTTGGCCCCGATGTTAAAGGCCGGCGAGACCTGCCAGTTGCCGTACGCCTTGAAGGTGTGCGCGCGGTGGTTCGGCAACAGGCCGTAGGCATTGTCCGTCAGACCCGGCTGGTCGAAGTCCTGCGACAGCCCCGGGTCGGTCTGGCCGTTGTCCGACTTCAGAGCGCCTTCGTAGTTGCCTTCGCTTTCCGACCAGACGTAGCTGAACCGGGCGCCCCAGATACCGTCGAAGGATTTCTCCATCGACACTTCCACCGCCCGGTAGGTCCGGTCCGGCGTCGGATAGCCGAGATCGGCCGCCGACAGGGTGATCTCGCGATCATCGAAGGTGCGGCCCAGACCGCCCGGGCCGGCATCCGCAGCGGTCAGGTCGGCACCCGACAGGGTGATGACCATGTCCTCGCCCGGATTGGTCAGCACATACTGGTGGAAGCCGTACCAGACGTTGTAGCAGATCGACGAGTCCAGGTCGGTTGCGGTGTCGCAATAGGCCAGCACGGCAGCGTCGATCGCGACGTCGTCAATCGCCTTGCCCAGTTCGCGATAGGTGCCGGTGACACCCACGGTCCAGCCGTCCCAGAGCTCCTGCTGATAGCCGAGGATGAATTCGTCGACGTACATGGGGTCCAGGTCCTTGTCGACCTGGGTGGCGATCGGCTTCAGGGAGCCGTCAGCGAAGGTGCTGGCGCCGGCCCAGGTCCCGAGAATGGGCTCGCCGGTGGTATCGTCGATGCCGTCCGCGTTGGCGTCGTTCGGCCCGCCCGTCAGGTCGAGGTTCCAGGTGTCCGAGATAAAGAACTCGGCTCCGGCCAGGCGCTGGTTGGTGTTCACGGCCACCGGCAGGAAATAGCGGCCATAGAAGCCGAACAGCTTGGAGGTTCGATCGCCGGTGACGTCGTAGGTGAATCCCAGACGCGGCGCCCACTGGTCCTGCAGGTCCACGAAGGCCACGCCGGCGAGGTTTTCGTTCTCGAAGCCCTCGTTCCGGATGCCCAGGTTCAGGGTCAACTGGTCCGTCACCTGCCAGGAGTCCTGGATGTAGAACGCATTCTGCGTCGACTTCCAGCCGCCATCGTTGTCGTAGGCACGGATGCGGACGCGGCGTGGCGAGCCTTCCAGATCAGGCCGGCCGGCCGGGAAGTTCGTCGCGCTGAAGTGGTTCTGATAGCGGTACCAGATACCACCGGTCACGTCGCCCGTGCAGGTAATTGTCGGCGTGAATCCGCCGGGGCGGCAGTAGCTGTAGCCAGAGCCGGAGTAGTCGAGCTCCTGATAGGATTCGAGCGTCTCGTTATCGATACCGAGGCGGAAGTGGTGCGACCCCAGGAAGTCGGCGTAGATGTCGACATCGGCCCGGAAAACCGTGCGCTGGTCATCGTTCAGCGCCACCTGACTGGTCAGCGAGCCCCAGCATCCCCGACGGGGGTCACCCGGCCGGGTCGAGGAGATGTAGGCACAGTCGTCGCCGGGCGACGTCCGGGCTTCGTTGTACTGGTTCACACCGTAGGCCACCGAGGTCGTCAGCCAGTCGGTCCAGATGCCGGTGTAGCGGGCGATCCAGTTTTCACCCCCGAATTTGAAACTCGAAGGCGTGAACTCACCGACGTAGTTCCCGCTGGTGTTGACGAAGATGCTGTTCGTCTCTTGCGTCTGCTCGTCCGAGAAATAGGTGAACTCCAGACGGTGGTCGTCATTGATCAGATAGTCGACCTTGGCGCCGTAGAACGGATCGTCCGACGTCACACGGGCGCCGTTGGCACCGGCACCGAACGCCGGATCGACCGTCGGGGCACCGATGTTGAGGAACTCCCGGTCGCGGAAGTCGACCAGGCCGAAGATGAACAGGCGGTCCGGGATGATCGGGCCGCCGAAGTCGACGATGATGTCCGACGAGTTGACTTCGTCGAAGTGGTTCTGGGCCAGATAGGTGTCCGGCGAGTCCGAACGCAGCGTATCGGGCTCCCAGTAGGCGGTGATGCCGAACTCCCACTCGTTGCCGCCCGACTTGGTCGTGCCGTTCAGCACGCCGCCGGTGCCGCGACCGAATTCCGACGAATAGCCGCCGGTCTTGGTTTCGAGCGTCTGATAGAATTCGAACGGAACGGTCGACGAACCTGTGAACTCACGGAATTTCGTGATGTTCAGGCCGTTGATGAAGTAGGTGTTCTCACCGGCCGAAGAGCCGCCAATGGTCGGGATGCCGCCGAACGCATTGTCCGAAGCCGTGACGCCCGGGGCCAGCAGGGCCACGGCGCCGGCGTCACGCGCGATCGGCACGTTCCGCGACAGCTCCTCGACGTTGACGGTCAGACCCGTGGTCGTGGCGTCAAACTCGGAGACGGCCTG
>NZ_JAIVLL010000003.1 GCF_020524625.1 Brevundimonas poindexterae | reverse complement strand
GTAGCTGCGGGTGAAGCCCTGCGACACCGATTGCAGCGTCACGGTGGCGCCGGCGATCGGCGTCTGCGCCTGCGTTTCAACCGTGCCGGAGACAGCGCCCTGCACCAGGTCCTGGGCCATGGCGGTGCTGGGAGCCAGCAGGCCGACGGCCGGAGCCGCAACAAGCGCCATCAGGGCGGTTCCGCCGATCATGGTCGATTGCAGCAAGCGTTGGCGAATGGTCTGGGTTTTCAAGCTTTGGTCCTCCTGTGGCCGAGGCGAAGATCCCGTGGGTCCCCCACGCCTCGACAACCATTATCTGCGCACCCCAATGCACACAGATTGCCTTGGACCTTAAACCCCGGGACCAGATGACGCACGATAATTACAGGCGCGTAACCCATTCGTCGCCACATTGTCGCAATCAAGCCACACTGCGCCTAGTGCCCTGTAATTGTTGCATATGACAGACACACTTCCCCTCACGGGAGAGCGTGAAACCGGTATCACTCCCCAGCCGGAGAATTGGATCCCGAGCATGGTTTGTGCGGACTTCGGCGCGAAGGCGGCGAAATTCTTTCGGGAGCAGAAAGGTGAGTCGGCGCCGTCGCGGGCGCCCTATCGCAGGATGGTGACCCGCGAGGCGTACGGGGCCGGCTCAGGCGTGCAGGACGCCACCACCAGCTGGCTCGCCATGATACACAGGACAGCGACAGCGACCGGCAAGAGCCGATTTGACACATCCAGAGCCAGGGTCCGGGCCATGAAAAGCACTCCGCAGAAGGTTTACGACCTCTTAACGCAAGGCCCGGGCCAGACGCGGGGCGAGCACCCCGCATGAGCGCGGCCATCCCGTTCGTGCGCGACTTCGTGCCCCGGTACGGCGAGGCAGAGCGCCTGACCCCGCGTATCCGGCGAGTGTTGGCCCGCAACCCCGGCCCCTTCACCTTCGCGGGCACGGGCACCTTCATCGTCGGGAATGGCGCGTCGGTCGCCGTGATCGATCCCGGCCCAGACGATGCCGGCCATCTGGCGGCCCTATTGAAGGCGGTCGAAGGCGAGACCGTCACCGCCGTGCTGGTCACCCATGGCCATGCGGACCATCTGCCGCTGGCCAGGCCGTTTGCGCAGGCTGTCGGCGCGCCGGTTCTGGGGCATGTAGCGGTCGCTCCCGATACGGTGCTGGGCGACGGAGATGAGGTGCCGGGCGACGGCTGGACCCTCCGCGCGGTCGCCACCCCGGGCCATGCCGCGGAACACCTGGCGTTTGCCCTTCCCGATGAGAACGCCCTGTTCAGCGGTGACCATGTGATGGGCTGGTCGACCAGCGTGGTGTCTCCGCCGGAGGGCGACATGGACGCCTATATGGACAGTCTCGAACGGGTGATCGCGGGCAACTACGACATCCTGTGGCCCACCCATGGCGGGCCTGTCACCGATCCCCTGCCCTTTCTTGAGGCGCTGAAGGCCCACCGGCTGGAGCGCGACCGTCAGGTGCTGGATCAGCTGGCCCAGGGTACGGCCTCGGCGCTGGACATGGTGCCCGCCCTCTATGCCGGGATCGACCGAGCCCTGTGGCCGGCGGCGGCCCAGTCCCTTCTGGCGCATCTGATCCGGCTGGACCGGCGCGGAGACGTCATCGCTGCGGGCGAACCTTCAGCCTCGACGACCTATCAGCTGCGGGGCTGAAGCTCGCGGACGATCCGGGCCAGCAGGCGACAGGCCTCGTCACCCTGCGGACGATCCGACCGGGCGGTCACGCGCACATCGGTCTGCCCCGGCCGGATGCGGACGGTCGCGTCGTGCTGCATCAGGAACCACAGACCGGTGTGGGTGCCCTCGACGCGGAACAGGGACGACGGCGCAGGCCGGAATCCGACCTTCTGCAGCGCCTCGCCCACGTCTTCGGCCTGAAGCTGGGTCGGAATGCTCGCGACGCCGGAACAGCTCGCGGCCACTTCATCCCCATGCAGGCGCTGCAGCCGAGCTGAGTAAGCCGGCAGCTCGACGATATCGGTGCTGACATCATGCGGGCCCTCGGGTCCGGCCATCGGGCCATAGGGGCTGGTCAGGAACAGCCAGATCCCTCCCCCGACCACCGCCACAGCCGCCAGCGCGGTCAGCCATCCCATCGCGCCGAACCGGGCGGCCCGCCAGAGCAGGATCAGGGCACAAATCGCACCCACCGCCAGCAGCCACGGTGCGACGGCCAGTGTGAGAGCGTCGAGGGCCAGCTCGCGGCTCCAGCCCCAGAAGCGCTGGCCGAACATGGCGACGAACACCAGCACCGGCGCCGACAGCACCCCCGCCATCAGCAAAAGGGTCAGGGACTGCGATCGGCCACGCCGTGCCATCGGATCAGCCCTGCGCAGTCGGCAGGACGTAGTCCTTCAGCTGCTCACGCACGACCTTCTTGTCGATCTTGCCGGTGGCGCCCAGCGGGATGTCGTCCACGAACACCACATCGTCGGGCATCCACCATTTGGCGATCTTGCCCTTCAGGAAGTCGAGGTGCTCCTGCTTGTCCTCGGTCTGCCCGGGCTTCAGCTTGATTACCAGCACCGGGCGCTCGTCCCACTTGGGATGGGCTGCGCCGATGACGGCGGCGAGATCGACCTTGGGATGCCCCATGGCAATGTTCTCGATGTCGATCGAGCTGATCCATTCGCCGCCCGACTTGATCACATCCTTGGCCCGGTCGGTGATCTGCATGAAGCCATGCTCGTCGATGGTCGAGACGTCGCCCGTATCGAAGAAGCCCTCGTTGTCGAGGATCTTGCCGCCCTCGTCCTTGAAGTAGGCGCCGGCGATCGTCGGGCCGCGCACCATCAGGCGGCCATAGGTCTTGCCGTCGTGCGGCATTTCCTGGCCGGCATAGTTCTTGAGCTTCAGCTCGACGCCCAGCGGCGGCATGCCCTGTTTGGTCCGCCACTTCATCTGCTCGTCGTACGGCAGGGCGGCCAGCTCCGGCGTCAGGTTCGACAGGGTGCCGATCGGCGACGTCTCGGTCATGCCCCAGCCCTGCAGCACCTCGATGCCGAACTCGTCGTGGAAGGCCCGGATCAGGCTTTCGGGCACGGCAGAGCCGCCGATCAGCACCCGCTTCACGGTCGAAAGCTTGAGATTGTTGTCGCGAAGGTGCGCCAGCAGACCCTGCCAGACGGTCGGCACGGCGGCCGAGAAGGTCACGCCCTCGCTCTCCAGCAGCTCATAGATGGACTCGCCGTCCATCTTGGCGCCCGGCATGACCAGTTTGGAGCCCGCCGCCGGACCGCCGAAGGCAATACCCCAGGCGTTGGCGTGGAACATCGGCACGACCGGCAGGATCACTTCCTTGGGCGTCGCGCCCAGAACGGTCGTCTGCAGGCCCAGCAGCGTGTGGATGAAGTTCGAGCGGTGGGAGTAGAGCACGCCCTTTGGATTGCCGGTCGTGCCCGAGGTGTAGCAAAGGCCACAGGCCGTCTGTTCGTCGAAGCCGCCCCATTCCACGTCCGACGAGGATTCCTCGACCAGCTGCTCATAGCATTCGGCCTTGGGCAGTTTGGTCGCCGGCATGTTCCACTGATCGGTCATCACGACCACCCGCTCGACCGTCGGACAGTGGGGCAGTACGGCCTCAAGCAGGGGCACGAAGGTCAGGTCGACGAAGATGATGCGGTCTTCGGCGTGGTTGATGATGTAGATCAGCTGTTCGGGGAACAGGCGCGGGTTCAGCGTGTGGCAGACCGCTCCGATGCTCATGATTCCGTACCAGGCCTCGATATGGCGCGCCGTGTTCCAGGCCAGGGTGGCGACGCGATCGCCAACCTTCACGTCCCAGGACTTGAGCACATTCGAGACCCGGCGGGCCCGATCATGGATGTCGGCATAGGTGGTGCGCACCACCGGCCCCTCGACCGAGCGCGTGACGACCTCGCGGTGCGGGTGCCAGTTCCTGGCGTGGTCCAGGATCTTGTCGACCGTCAGGGGCCAGTCCTGCATCAATCCGTGCATCGGTTCCTCTCCGGAATTCATGGGTATGGCCGACGTTGGGCGCGGCTCTTGAAGTCACGCTATCGGCGGCGTGAAGGATAGGCAACGTGACGCAACGTCAGGGGTAGCGACTTTCTTTGCAGGAGGACGCCGAGTCTGGGTTAGGTTGGCCGTCATCCAGACCTCGATGCCCCCTCAGGAGCCGACCATGTCCCTTGCCCGCGCCAGCCTGGCCGCCCTTGCCGTTTTCGCCCTCGCCGCCTGTGACGGCAGCGCCGCTCCCGAGGCCCCTGAGCCGGAAACGGAAGCCCCCGCCACCCCCGCGCCTGCGCCCGAGGCCCAGGCCAGCGGCGCCCTGTCGCTTGAGGGCGAGGGCCTGCGCGCCTTCACGGAGCAGGGCTCGGCGCGTGCCCTGCCCTTCGGGACGGCGCAGGACATGACCCTGACCGCCGTCTCGACGCTGCTGGGCGCCGATACCCCGGCCGTGACCACCAACAGCGAATGCGGCGCCGGGCCGATGCAGTTCGCGGAATATCCCAACGGTCTGCAGCTGGCCTTTCAGGATGACAAATTCGTCGGCTGGTTTCTTGATGAGAGCGGCCTGACTACCGCCGACGGCGTGGGCGTGGGCAGCACCCGCACCGAACTGGGATCCGCGCGCGTGGTGGAGATGATTCCGGACTCGACGCTGGGCAAGGAATTCTCGAGCGGCGAGCTGGGCGGATTCCTGACGTCGGAGGCTCCCGATGCCACGGTTGAGAGCCTCTATGCCGGCATGACCTGCTTCTTCCGCTAGGCCGTCATGACCGTTCTGATTGCGATCACCGGCGGGTCGGGCTCGGGCAAGAGCACCCTGGCCGAGGCCCTGATCCGCCACCTGCCCGAGGGCGTCGCCACCCTGGTGCGCGAGGACTCCTATTACCGTGACGCGGCCTCCCTGCCCGACTTCGACGCGGCGACCTTCGACTTTGACGACGTCGCGGCGCGGGACCACGACCTGCTGCACGGCCACCTGGCCGCGCTCAAGGCCGGACAGGCCGTCGAGGCGCCGATCTATTCCTTCGTCACCCATGGGCGAGAGCCGGGCGGCGAGCCGGTACCGGCCGCCGACGTCGTCGTCATCGAGGGCACCCACCTGTTGTGCACCCCGGCGCTCGTGGAGCTGTTCGACATCCGCGTCTTCGTCGATACACCCGCCGACATCCGCTTCATCCGCCGCCTGCTGCGCGACCAGGTCGAACGGGGCCGCACCGCCCAATCGGTCATCGACCAGTATCTTCTGACCGTTCGCCCCGGGCACGAGCGGCTGACCGAACCGGCCAAGGTGCACGCCGATTTCATCGTCGCTGACGCGACCGCGGCCGTGGTCCTGACTGACCCGCAATCAGTGGATCGACTGGTCGCTCCGGTTCTCACCCACCCGCTTCTGCAACGCTGGGTCGCGTGACCCCTTGTAACAGCGAGTGAATTTCATCTTGCGGCACGGCGTTATCCACGCCAAGCTTGAGGTTAATGACCCTCGCTCAAGCTGCCTCGTCCCCGTCTGGCCTTCAGGACGGGGATACCGAAGACCCCCGCCGCCGCGCCATTCTCATCGAGGCGCGGCGTCATTTCATGGCCCAGGGCTTCGCCTCGACCCGAATCGAACCGATCGCGCGTGAAGCCAGTGTATCGACCGCCACGCTCTACACCTTCTTCTCGTCCAAGGCCGATCTGTTCCAGGCGGTAATCGACGATACCTCCGACGAGTTCGCCCGCCAGATGGACGAGGTCCGGGCGCTCGACGGCCCTGCGCGCTGCCAGCTGACCCGATTTTCCGAGGCCTATGTCGGCTTCATGGCCGATCCGCTGGTGACGTCGGTCTTCCGGCTGGTGCTGGCCGAACGGACGCGCTTTCAGGAGATGGCGCTGCATTTCTACGAACGGGGCAAGGCACGCATCGGCGTCACCCTGGTCGAGGCCATCGAGGCCCTGTGCGAACGGGGCGAACTGGTCTGCGACAAGCCGTCGTGGGCGGCCGGCCAGCTTATGGGCATGCTGGAGCACCCGGTCTTCTTCGTGCCGATGGTCACCGGCGACTCCACCACGGTCCAGCGCAGCCATACCCAGATCGCGGCAGACGCGGTCCAGACTTTCCTGGCACGCTATGGCGGCCCCAACCTCGACCCTGCGGCGCCCGACCTCGACTGAGTGTCAGGGGTACAGACGTTCACGGCCCCAGGCCGCATCGGGGCCCGCCCGATCAAAGCGCAGCCGGTCGTGCAGCCGGAACGGCCGGTCCCGCCAGAACTCGATCTGCAGCGGCACCAGACGCCAGCCGCTCCACCGCTCGGGCCGGGGCACATCCTGGCCCTCGAACCGCACGGTCTCGCGCACCACGGCGGCCTCCAGTTCGGCGCGATCCGCCAACGGGCGCGACTGATCCGAGGCCCAGGCGCCGATGCGGCTCTCGCGGGCGCGGCTGGCGAAATAGGCGTCTGCCTCTGCTGCGCTGACCGGCTCCACCGGGCCACGCACCCGGATTTGGCGCCGCAGCGATTTCCAGTGGAACAACAGGGCCGCCTGCGGCTGTCCCGTCAGCTGGCGCCCCTTCTCGCTTTCGCGGTTCGAATAGAAGGTCAGCCCCTCGGGCCCCACATCCTTCAGCAGCACCATCCGGCAATCCGGCAGGCCCTCGGCGTCGACCGTCGCCAGCGCCATGGCGTTTGGATCGTTGATCTCGTGCGCCCGGGCGTCGCCCAGCCAGCGGTCCAGCAGGCCGAACGGCTCGTCGCAGGCGAACTCGGCCTCGTCGCTGTTGGCCGCCAGGGCGGCGGCATAGTCGCGGGCGTATTCCTCGCGTGAGGGACTGGGCGGGATGACGGGGGTGCTCATGGTCGTCTTTCTAGCGCCGCACGACCCGCGCTGCGAGAGCCAGCGTCACGGTTAACCCGGCATTGACCCTGTTTGTGGCCTTTGGTGTCCATGAGCGGCGCCGACACCTCCCTTTCGACCTATCACAAGGCGCTGGCCACCCTTGGCCTGCCGGGTCCGGTCGATCCTGCCACGACGCGTCAGGCCTTCCTGCGCGCGGTCAAGGCGGCCCGCCCCGACCATGCCGACGGCGATGCGGAGCGCTTTCGCGAGGTCATCGCCGCCTGGCACACCATTCAGGCCCGTACGCCCGATTGCCCGGCCCTGGCCCCGCCCGCCCGGCGGCCCGCACCGCTCCCGACCCTGTCGATCACCCCGCATCTCGCCCTGTACGGCGGTCGGGTCGAGACCGCCCATCGAGGACGGACCTTTCGTTTGACCCTGCCGGCGGGTCTGCGCGCCGGAGATCATGTGCGGCTCAAGGGTGCCGGACGCGACGATGCCGACCTGTTCCTCGCCATCCGCATCCGCCCCGCAGACGGCCTGTCAGTCTTGGGCAATGACGTCTTCCTGCAGACCCAAGTCTCGCCGCGTGTGCTGGCGGACGGGGGTCGCGTCGAGGTCCAGACCCACGCCGGGCCGCGCAACGCCTGGGTGGTCGCGGGGCTGGAGCCGCCGGTCCGTCTGCGCCTGCGCGACCTGGGCCTGCCGGCGCGGGGCCGCCATCCGCAGGGACACCTGTTCGTGACCCTGACCCCGGCCGAGGACGCCCCCTCTGCCGCCGAACATCTGCTGGACCGCTTCGCCCGGGTCTGGACGACCGCGCCGCTTGCGGCCTAAGGCCATAGGGCCATGTCCCACAACAGCTTCGGCCATCTGTTTCGCGTGACCACCTGGGGCGAGAGCCACGGACCGGCCATCGGCTGTGTCATCGACGGCTGCCCTTCCCTGATCCCGCTGACCGAGGCCGATATCCAGCCCTGGCTGGACCAGCGGAAGCCCGGCGGCAGCCGCTTCGTCACCCAACGACGCGAGAGCGACACGGTGCGCATCCTGTCGGGCACCTTTGACGACGGGGACGGGCCCGTCACCACGGGCACCCCGATCAGCCTGTTGATCGAGAACGAGGATCAGCGCTCGAAGGACTATGGCGAGATCGCCCGCGCCTACCGCCCCGGCCACGCGGACTATGTCTATCAGGCCAAGTACGGCGTGCGGGACCACCGGGGCGGTGGCCGCTCCAGTGCCCGCGAAACCGCCCTGCGCGTGGCCGCCGGCGCCATCGCCCGTCGGATCCTAGGCCCTGACATCACCCTCCGCGCGGGCGTCATTCAGATCGGCCCGCACCACATTCCCGATGATGCACTCGATTTCGACGCCGTGCAGGGCAATCCGCTGTTCGCCGCCTCTGCAGAGGTCGTCCAGCCCTGGTCCGACTATCTGGACGGCATCCGCAAGGCCGGCTCCTCGATCGGAGCGGTCGTGGCGCTGGAGGTCACCGGCGTGCCGGTTGGCTGGGGCGCACCGATCTATGGCAAGCTGGATGCCGAACTGGCCGCCGCCCTGATGTCGATCAATGCCGCCAAGGGCGTCGAGATCGGCGCCGGCTTCGCCTCGGCCGAACTTTCAGGCGAGGACAATGCCGATGAGATGAGGCTGGGTCCGGACGGCCAACCCGTCTTCCTGTCCAACCATGCCGGCGGCATTCTGGGCGGCATCTCGACCGGCCAGCCGATCACGGCGCGCGTGGCGTTCAAGCCGACCTCCTCCATCCTGACTCCGCGCCGGACCATCACCCGCGACGGCACCGAGACCGAGATCCGCACCAAGGGCCGCCACGACCCGTGCGTCGCCCTGCGCGCCGTGCCGGTCGTCGAGGCCATGGCCGCCTGCGTGCTGGCCGATGCGATGCTGCGGCACCGGGCGCAAGCGGCGTGATGCGCATTGTCCCTCTGCAGGATAACGACGTCGCTGCCGTCATCGGCTTATGGGAGACGTGCGGGCTGACCCGTCCCTGGAATGACCCCGCGCAGGACCTCGCGCTGGCCCGCAAGAGCGCCGATAGCGTCGTGCTCGTCGCCCGGGATGGGGTCGGGGTCTGCGGGACCGCCATGACGGGCTTCGACGGGCACCGGGGCTGGGTCTACTATCTGGCTGTGCACCCCGATGCTCGTCATCGTGGCGTGGGACGGGCCCTCATGACGGCTGCCGAGACCTGGCTGGCGGATCGCGGCGCCCCGAAAATCCAGTTGATGGTTCGCGAGGACAACGTCGACGCCCTCGGCTTCTACGAGGCGCTCGGTATGTCCCGGCAGGCTGTGGTGACGCTCGGCCGGCGGCTTGACTGACTCACCCCTTTCCGTCACCGACACTGTTACCTATATAGCGCCCGAACCGGCGCGGGCTGACCCGCGTTCTGCAATCTGGGAGACCGCATCATGATCGACGTCCGACCCTTCAACAGCCTCGGCGGGGCCGACCATGGCTGGCTGAAGGCCCGCCACCACTTCTCTTTCGCCAACTATTACGACCCGAACCGCATGAGCTGGGGCCGGCTGCGGGTCTGGAACGATGACGAGATCGCCGCCAAGTCGGGCTTTCCGCCCCACCCCCACGCCGACATGGAAATCATCACCTATGTCCGCACCGGGGCCATCACCCACGAGGATTCCATGGGCAACCGGGGTCGCACCGGCGCCGGCGACGTCCAGGTGATGAGCGCGGGCACCGGCGTGCGTCACTCCGAGTTCAACCTCGAGGATGAGACCACCACCCTGTTCCAGATCTGGATCGAGACCGACAAACCCGGCGCCAAACCCGGCTGGGGCATGAAACCCTTCCCGAAGTCGGACCGCAGCGGGAAATTCCAGGTGCTGGCCTCGGGCAATCCGGACGATGGCGCGCTGGATATCAACGCGGATGCCCGCGTGCTGGGTGCGACGCTGAAGGCGGGCGAGAGCCTGACCTATGAGCTGGCCGAGGGCCGCCGCGCCTATCTGGTGCCCGCTGTCGGCACAGTCGAGGTCAACGGTACCGTACTCAACGCCCGCGACGGGGCCGGCATCAAGGATGAGCCGACCCTGACGGTCACGGCCCGCGAGGATGCCGAACTGGTCATGGTCGACAGCCGCTGACGGCCGGGGCGACGCGGGAAACCGTGTCGCCCTTTCGCCCTAGGGCAGGCTGAACAGGATGTGGACCCAGCCCACTTCCTGGGCCCGTTCCAGCGCCTCGAACAGCGGCACGGCAAGGAAGAACGCCAGACCGTCACGCAGGGTGGTCAGGAAGAACACGGGTTTGACCTCAAGGGTGTCGGTGTCCCGCCACTTCGAGAAATCAGGCCAGAAGCGCGGCGTGCGCGCCATATAGGCCCGGTAGGACTCCCCGAACGCCCCCTCCAGCCAGGCTTCTTCCTGCCGAACGGTCAGATAGAAGACGCCGACCGCAATCAGCAGGAACAGCGTGGCAATGGTCAGACTGCCGGTCTGGGCGCCCATGCCGAATGCCCCCATGAAGCTGAAGACGTAGAGCGGATTGCGGCTGATCGAATAGGGCCCGAGGTTGACGATCTCGGCCTTCTTGCGCCCGCCGATGTAGAGCGAACACCACGCCCGCCCCACCACGCACAGGGCAATCAGGGCGATGCCGAACGCCTCCAGCCGCTCGTGCAGGGGCGTTTCGCCACCTAGGCTCTGGCTGATCGCGGCCAGCGCCACGACGGCCACAATGGCGAGGGCGAGCACCCCCTTCCGGATCAACTGCACGCGGCGCAGATGGTGGGGATCGGCCATGGTCATGAGGCACTCCTGTCGCCGGTGACGATCCTCTCATTCCACCATCCGTGGCGAAAGCCAAGCAGACGCGTGTTATCCCTTAAGGTGGCCTTCACCCTGTTGGGCCAGCCTGTCGCGGAATCGGAGACCCGCCATGCCCCGCAAACGCCTGATCTCGCTCGCCGTCCTCGTGGGCGGTGCCCTCATGCTCCAGGGCTGTCTGGTCGGGGCGGTCGTCGGCACCGGCGCGGCCGTGGTCGGCGGCACGGTCAAGGCCACCGGCGCGGTGCTCGGGGCCGGCGTCGATGCCGTCACCACCTCGGATGAGGAAACCCGGCTCAAGCGCGAACGGGAGCAGCGCGACTATGAGCGCGAGCAGCGTCGCTGCGAACAGCGCCGGGCCCACGGTCGCGACTGCTAGAGCGTCCGTTCCATGGCGTAGTTGTGGATCGCGACGTCGCCAATCTGGAATTCGCGCCGCTTGTTGGCGCTATAGCCATGCCGCTCGAAGACCGGCCGCGCGGTCTCGCTCGCCTCGACATACAGACGCGTCAAACCCGCTGACCGGGCGGCCTGTTCCACCTGCGCCAGCAGCCGCCCCGCGACCCCCTGCCCTGCCTGTTCCGGGTCCACATAGAGGAAGTCCACATGGCCGTCGGCTTCCAGATCGACGAACCCGCAGATATGGCTTTCGGGATCGATGGCGACCCAGCCCTGGCGCCCATCGCCGATCTTCTGGCGAAAGCGCGCGGCATCCGGCCCCCGGCTGGCCCAGGCATCAACCTGCTCAGGAGTGTAGTCCCGCGCGCCCAGCGCCCGCACGGACCGTCGATAGACCCCGGCCATGGCCTCCGCATCGCCCTCGCGCATGGCCCTGAGGGTGATCACAGCGTCAGCACACACCGTTCGTGGATGGTCGGGCGGGCCACCTGGATGCGGCACAGCCCCGGCCATTCCGGCTTTAGCCGGTTGGCGAACCACAGGCACAGGTTCTCAAGGCTGGGCAGTTCCAGCCCCGGCTTTTCATTCAGCATGCCGTGATCCAATTCCTCGGCCGCGGCCTTCAAGGCGCGATCCAGCGCGCCCAGATCGGCGACCCAGCCGTGCTCGGCGTCCAGGGTCTCTGACCGAACCGTCGCCTCGACCGTGAACGAATGGCCGTGCACCCGGCGATAGATGCTGCCCTCCGGCTCGTTCGGAAAGTGGTGAGCCGCGTCGAAGGTGGCCTGTTTGGTGATCTCGAAGGTGGGCATCAACGCACGCCAATGAATTTGTGGGTCTGGACGCTCAGGCGCCACTGGGGGTGGGTCAGGCAGTAGTCGAAGGCCGCCGCCGTATTGGCCGCCGCATCGGGACCATCCATCGGCTGCAGCCAGAATCGTTCGAAATCGAGGTCGGCGAACCGCTCAGGCCGGGCCGCTGCCTGCGGATAGACCAGCTTCAGTTCCTGCCCGGTGGTCTGCACCACCGGCGCATCGGCCTTGGGGCTGACGCAGATCCAGTCGATGCCGTCAGGCGCCGCGATCGTGCCATTGGTCTCGACCGCGATGTCAAAGCCGCGCTCGTGCAGGGCCGCGATCAGGGCCTCATCCAGCTGCAGCAGCGGCTCGCCCCCCGTGCAAACGACCAGCGGTTGCCCGCCCTGCCCGCTCCAGAAGCCGGCCACATGGTCCGCCAGCCCCTCGGCCGTTGGGAACTTGCCCCCGCCGTCGCCGCCCGTGCCGACAAAGTCGGTATCGCAGAAGGTGCAGACGGCCTGCGCACGGTCCTGCTCGCGTCCGCTCCACAGATTGCAGCCGGCAAAGCGCAGGAAAACCGCGACGCGCCCCGCCTGTCCGCCCTCGCCCTGCACCGTCAGGAAGGTCTCCTTGACCGAATAGGTCATGAGGCCACCCATTCGGCATGGCCCCGCGCCCGGAGCTCACACGCCGGGCAGGTGCCACACCCATAGCCCCAGGCATGCCGCTCCGACCGGTCGCCCCGGTAGCAGGTATGGCTGGCCTCGAGGATCAGTTCGACCAGCGCCTCGCCTCCGATCCGGTCGGCCAGCGCCCAGGTCTCGGCCTTCGTCAGGGCCATCAGCGGTGTCTCGATCCGCACCGGCTTGTCCAGGCCCAGCGACAACGCTCGCTCCATGGCGTCGATCGTGTCCCGGCGACAGTCGGGATAGCCCGAGAAATCCGTCTCGCACATGCCGCCCACCAGCACGTCCAGCCCGCGCCGGTCGGCCAGCGCCGCAGCGACGCTCAGGAACACCAGATTGCGCCCTGGCACAAAGGTGGTCGGCAGGCCCCGGGCATCCATCTCCATGGCCTTGTCGGCTGTCAGCGCGCTCTCGGCGATGGCGCCATAGCCGGTCAGGTCGACGACATGGTCCTCGCCCAGACGCTCCGCCCGGTTCGGCAGCGCCCCGGCCATGCCCGCCCGTACAGCCAGCCGCGCCTGCATCTCGACCGCGTGTCGCTGTCCATAGTCAAAGCCGACCGTCTCGACCCGCTCATAGCGATCCAGCGCCCATGCGAGGCAGGTCGCGCTGTCCTGCCCGCCCGAAAACAGGACGAGGGCCGAGGCGGCGGGCTGTCGGTCGAAAGCGCTCATGACAAATCTGCGGTCGGCCGGCTGGCCGCGCGCATGCACAAAAAAGCCCGGAGAGGCTGGGAAGTTCGCCTCATACACCCCGGGGCGGGACGATGCAAAAACGTCGAAAATGGGGCGTGAAAACGGTCGTTTCCGCTATTTACCATTCTGAAAATGGTTGTGGGCTAAGCCTGACTTCCAGTTGAGGGAGTATCGGTCAGTTATGCCGACGATCGAAAGACTGACCGAGAAGGCTGTGCCGGTCTCACCCGAGACGGTCGGGGCGGAGGTCTTTGCCCGCTTCAAGGCTGAACCTGACCTGCTGGTGATACCGGTGGTCAAGGACGGTCGACCGGTCGGCCTGATCGAACGAAACGCTTTTCTCCTGAAGATTGCCGGCCCGCTGGGCCACGCCCTCTACAGCAACCGCCCCGTCACCGAGGTCATGGACCCGGAGCCCTCGGTGGTGGACGCCGGTGTGCGCATCGACAGCTTCTGCGACGCCATTATGGGCTCGGGACCGGGCGCGCTGACCCGCGGCTTCATCGTCACCTATGAAGGCCGCTACCGGGGCGTGGGAACGGTCATCGCCCTGCTCAAGGCCATCAATGACGAACAACGGCTGAAGAATGTCGAACTGACCGCGCAGGCGCGCGAGGCGGCGGACAGCCGTACCCAGGCGCTCGCCGCGGCCCGGGCCAAGAGCCAATTCCTGTCCGTCATGAGCCATGAGCTGCGGACGCCCCTGAACGGCGTTCTGGCCGTCGCCGAGCTGCTGCGTCGCCAGCCGCTCAATCCTGCGTCCCAGTCTCACGTCCAGACGATCGTCGACTCGGCCGACACGCTGTTGCAGATACTTCAGGACGCCCTGGACCTCTCGCGGGCCCAGGCCGGCGAACTGGACATGACCCCCCAGGCCACCCCGCTCCGCGCCCTGATGGACGAGCTGGCTGCCCACTGGGAGCCGCGCGCGGCCCAGGACAACGTCCATCTGGTCGTCAGCTATGAGGGCGACACCGAACTCGCGGCCATGATCGACCCGGTCCGGATCCGCCAGATCTTCAACCATCTGATCGGCAACGCCCTGAAGTTCGCCCGCAACGGCATGGTCGAGGCCGGTCTGAAGGCCTGGCTGGACGGCGACCGCGTCGTCATGCAGGCCCGCATCCGCGACGACGGACCGGGCGTCGCGGCGGATCGTGTCGACGACATCTTCGAACCCTTCGTCCATGGCTCCGGTCCGGACGGCGCCGGCCTCGGCCTGGCGATCTGCCGCCAGATCATGGATCGCCTGGACGGTCGCATCTGGGCAGAGAACAACCCCGGCCGCGGGGCCACCTTCGCCTTTGACATCTCGGCCGAGCGTGCCGAGCGTCCGGTCGAGACCGAGAGCAATGTATCCGATATGATGGACGCCGACTCCCTCGCCAATCCTCACATTCTGATCGTGGATGACAACGCCACCAACCGGGTCGTCGCCCAGGCGCTGTGCGAAATGTTCGGCTGTACGTCCGAGACCGCCGAGGACGGCATGGAGGCGCTGGACGCCATCAAGGCCCGCGATTTCGATCTGGTGCTGATGGACATCAAGATGCCGCGCATGGACGGCCTGCAGGCCACCCAGGCGATCCGCGCGCTCAAGGGGCCGATGCAACAGGTGCCGATCGTGGCCCTGACCGCCAATGCCGATCCGGAGGACGCCCGCCGCTATCTGGCGGCCGGTATGGCGGCAGTGGTCGAAAAACCGATCAAGCCCGAACGTCTGCGCCACGCGATGAATGCGGCCCTCTCCGCCGGGGCTGCCGAAGACGAGGCTGAGGCCGAAGCCGAAGGTCCGCAGGCTGCCGCGGGCTGATCGCGCCATTTGCAGGACCGGCCCGGCGCGATAAGCACGGGGCATGGACCTTCCTGCGATCGCCCCCATACTCCCGCAACTGGCCTCCGGCGCGGCTCATACCCACGCGCTCGGCTTCACCTATGACTCGCTGGACGGGGACCGCGTGCGGATCCGCGTCCCCTGGCGCGAAGATCTGGTCGGAGATCCGGAAGCCGGCGTGATCGCGGGCGGCGTCGTCACCACCCTGCTCGATCATGTCGGCGGGCTGGCCGTCTGGGTGGCGCTGGATAACTTCAAGCCGCTGGCCACCCTGGATCTGCGCGTCGACTATATGCGCCCGGCCCGGCCGCGCACCGACCTGATCGCCGAGGCCCGCTGCTACCGGCTCACCCGGTCCATCGCCTTCGTGCGCGCCTGGGCGTTCGAGGACGCGCCCGACGACCCGGTTGCCGCCGCCCAGTCCGCCTACATCCTCACCACCGCCCGGCCTGAGCGCCGGTCGCGCGCGGAGGCGGGCGAATGAGCCGCGTCATCGACGCCATGCCCTATGCCCGCTTCCTCGGCCTGACGGTCGAGCAGGAGGCCGAGGTCCTGACCGTCACCATGCCTTTCTCCGACCACCTGATCGGCAATCCCATGCTGCCGGCCCTGCACGGAGGCTCCACCGCCGCCCTGCTTGAGATCACCGCCATGGCCCAGGTGGCCGAGAGCTTTCCCGGCATGCACCTGCCCCGCCCGATCAATGTCTCGGTGGCCTATTTGCGCCCGGGCCGTCCGCAAAACGTCCAGGCCCGGGCCCGAATCAATAAGGCCGGCCGTCGCGTGGCCCATGTGCTGGCCGAGGCCTGGCAGGAGGACGAGGCCCAGCCGATCGCGGCCCTCACCGCCCACTTCCTGCTGGAAGACAGCTTTTAGTTGTAATCGGTAATTAGTCATGGTTGCATCCTCTTGTGGCGCTCAGCCACGGGGGGAGATTGCATATGAACCGTTCCGACATCGGCCAGACCCTGGCCGGGCGCCTGTATGCGGCTGAGGCTGCGATTGACGCCGCCCTGATCGAGACCGCCCGCCTCGCCGCCTACCTGCCCGAGGCCCGTTCGGAAGCCTATCTGTCGGCCGTCACCGGCCAGAAGGCGTTTGAGGAAACCGCCCAGTCGGTGGTCGCCCTGTCCCAGGCACGGGGACACATCGTCAAAACCCACGAACGACTGGCCGCCCTCGCCCGGGCGCTCGGCCTTGATCCCCTCGCCGTCGGGCCGGTCGACAAGCCCGGTGATGAGCCTCCGATCGGTGGTGGGGTCACCGGTGTCATTTCGCGTGAAACAGGCATTTCCCGGAACAGCGAACCGTGTTAAGACTTTCTTTACCGTAGTTGGTAGGAGGTTTTCATGGACAGAACTCAGGTTGTCGCCGGCGTGGCGAAAGAACTGCACGCCACCGAAAAGGCCATCGACGCGGCCATCACCCAGACGACCACCCTCGTCCAGTCCATGATCGGCGCCCGCACGGTACTCGAAATCTCGCCGGTGGCCGGCGCCGGCAGCCAGGCCAAGGCCATGGAAACCATCGCGGCCCTCAGCGAAGCCCGCACGGCGATCGTCGCCTGCCACGCCGAGCTGCAAAAGGATCACCGCAAGCTGGGCTGGGGCGTTTACGCTGTCGGCCCGGTGAACAAGCCCGACGATTGGGAGACCCCGGTGGGGGGTACTCCGCCGACCAAGGGCCACCTCCGCGTCGCCTGAATTCGGCGTAATGTTTAGCTTGGCTCATTCCGGTCAGGCGAAATTCAATGCATGATCGCCCTCTGAGTGTTTCGCTCGGGGGGCGATTTCATGTTTGACACCCTGCCGGCCCAGATTGGTGCAGTCGTTATCGTGCTGGTGCTGGGCTTCGCCTTCCTGAAGGGCGAGGAAACCGAGCGTATTGCGGCGGGCGCCTATGGTTTGGGCTGGCTCGCCTCGCTGCTCGTTCAGATGGACAGCAATCTCTACGGTGCCCAATGGAGCATGATGGCCATCGATGTCGTCATGCTGTTGGTCCTCGGCGGCCTCGTCTGGAAATCCCACCGCACCTGGCCCACCTGGGCCTGTGCCTCGCAGTTGCTGGTGGTCACCGCGCACATCCTCATGACCCTTGATGTGCGGCCTCCGATCTCGTCCTACTACACCGTCATCAATCTCGCAGGATATGGCGTCCTGATCGCGCTGGCCGTCGGCACCTTCTGGGTCTGGCAGGAGCGCAAGGCAGCGGGTCTGGAATAGGCTGTCAGCCGCCCTGCCCGCAGACCACGGCGGCCAGAAGGTCGATAGTCAGTCCCTCCCCTGACCAGGTCTGGCCAAGGTCCAGCGTCGCCTGATCGGTCCAGAGCACCACGGCCACATCCAGATCCGGCAGAATCAGGTTGCGCACCTGCACGCCGCCAATGGCCCCCTGCCGCTCCACCACCCGCGTCTCAACTCCGCAGGCCGTCAGGGTGACGGGAAACACCCAGACCGACAGCCCGCCGTATCCGGTTTCCGGACCGGCCTTCCACATTTCGGCGCGCGCAGCGTCCGAGATCAGCCGTCCATCCATCAGCGCCTGATCGAACGCCAGCAGCGCCTCGACACTGCCGTACAGCGCGCCCGCCGGCCCATAGACCGACACGTCGATGAGCGGCTCAGGGCGGGTGCCGTCAATGGCCTCGCTGACCGGTTCATTCGCCGCAAGGCGCACGCTGCGCAGCCCCAGGGGCTCGCTGATCCGGGTGCGGACCAGGGTCTCGAAATCCTCGCCGGTCACCGCTTCCAGCACCAGCCCCAGCACCCGGTAGTCACAGTTATTGTAGGTGAAGCCCGACCCCGCAGGCGCCCGGGCCGGCCCCTCGCACAGGGTACGCCAGCCGGGCCCCTGTCCCTGATAGACGTCGGCCATGCCGTCGCCGTCCACGTCCGGCGTGGCGCTCAGATCGGCCAACCCTGACGTATGCATCAGCAACTGCCGCAGCGTCGCATCGCCGTTCACCGGCCAGTCCGGAAGATATGTCGACACAGGCGCATCCAGCGACAGACGCCCTGCGTCCACTTCCTGCAGCACAAGCACGGCCGTGACCGACTTGGTCACCGACGCCCATCGAACGGCGCGGAAGGACGAGCCGCCCTCGCCATGCGCCGACAGATGCACCGGCCGACCGTCACGCCATGCCCCCACAATGCCCGAAAACCCGTCCGGCACCGCCGCCAGCCGCTCCAGCACCGCCGGCACCGTCGGCGGAATCGCCGCTGCCCGACCCGGCAGGGCCAGCATCATCAGAAACAGCAGTCCGGCCAGATACCGCATCGTCGTCCCTCCATGCGCCATCACCGTAACACTGTACGGCCAGATCGGAAGGACGGATGCCGCCCCCGCGACCATGGGCATCTTTTCCTATAACCTCCAACCGAAGTGATTCGTCCGGAGGGCCGGTGTGCCGCTCACTCATGTGCAGATCTGGCGCGGCATTGACCGTCTGGCACGGGCCGAAGGGCTGACCGCGTCGGGGCTGGCGCGGCGCGCGGGACTGGATCCCACGGCCTTCAATCCGTCCAAGCGTCAGGGGCCACCGCCCGAGGCCCGTCCCCGCTGGCCCTCGACCGAGAGCCTGACGCGGGTGCTGGCGGTCTGTGGAATGTCGCTTGGCCAGTTCGCGCGCCTTGCCGAGGATGCGGACGAGCCGCCCGCCGCTGTACCGCTGCTGGGCCTGGCCCAGGCCGGTCAGGACGGCTTTTTCGACGAGGCCGGCCTGCCGACCGGCGAAGGCTGGCTGGAGACCGACCTGCCCCAGCCGCGCGACGGCCTCTACAGCCTCGAGGTCTCGGGCGAGTCGATGGCCCCCCTCTACCGGCCCGGCGACAAACTGATCGTCGATGCCGAACCCCGCCCCGTGCGGCGCGGCGACCGCGTCGTCGTGCGGACGCGCTCGGGCGAGACCCTGGTCAAGGAGATCGGGCGCAGTGACGCCCGGGGCCTGAAGCTGCTGTCGATCAATCCCGACTTCCCGCCTCGCACCCTTGCTGCCGCCGACGTCGCCTGGGTGCGGCGCATCCTCTGGGTCAGCCAGTAGGCACGAAAACGGGGCGCGCCCGTCCGGACACGCCCCGCTTCCTGTCACGCTCTGTCGGCGATCAGTAGGTCAGATAGTGGGCGCTGACCCAGCCGCCGTTGCTCAGCTGGACCCACTCGCCCTGCGAGCCGGTAGCCTGCACCGACTGGCCGGCGCTCAGGCTGCCGATCTGGCGATAGTTGGTGCCGGGGCCCGAGCGGACCCGCAGATTGGTCGTGGCGCGCAGCGAACTGGAGGCGGCAGGCGCCTGGCGGGCCCGGTCACGCTGCTGCTGGCAGCCGATGTAGGAGCCGGCCGCAGCCCCCGCGGCCGCACCGGCCACAGCACCCAGTTCACGCTCATTGTCCGAAATCTGGCTGCCGGCCAGGGCGCCCAGCACGCCGCCGATCACGGCACCGGCCTGCTGGCGACCGCCCGGGGCGTCGCAGTTGGTGATGCCGTTCGCCGACTGGGCACTGGCCACGCCGGGCAGGGCCGAGACCGCCATCACGGCCGCACCGGCCATCAGGGCCTGTTTGATCATCTTCGACATGACTCACTCCTCTACTGGGGTCGATGCCGTAAAAATGCGCAGCCGGACACAAAGGCTCCCATGAACCGGTTGTTGTTTTCGGTTCATCTTTATGAGTGCGCTACCGCTCGCGACGCGGTCGCTCGCTGCTTGAGCGCTAGCCCGCCAGTTCGCCGCGGGCGCCCTTCTCGATCAGTTCGATCGTCTGGGGCAGGCCGTAGATCGCGGCGAACGAGCCGAAGCGCGGGCCCTGCGAGGCGCCCAGCAGCACTTCATACAGCGCCGCGAACCAGGCCCGGAGCGGCTGGAAGTCGTGTTCCTTGCCGACCGCATAGACCTTGTTCTGGATCACCTCGCCGTCGGTCGTGTCGGCCGGCAGGGCCTTCAGCCGCTGCGCCAAGTCCTCGAACGCCGCCCGCTCCTGTTCGGTCGGCGCGCGATAGGTCTTCGCGGGCTTCACGAAGTCCTCGTAGTAGTTCAGCGCATGCCCCATCAGCCGGTCGAGCGTCGGCTCGCTCTCCGGGGTCGCGTCCGGCAGATACCTGGCGAAATAGGCCCACAGCTGCGCCTTCGACGAGGCATTCGCTACGCCGACCAGGTTCAGCAGCAGGCTGAACGAGACCGGGCTGGCCACCTCGGGCGGATCGCCCGCGTGGATCGACCAGACGGCATTGTCCATGCGCTTGGCCGGCTCCTGGGTGCGGAACTGGTCGATGAAGCTGAGATAGTCGTCGATCGCGCGCGGAATGACGTTGAAGTGCAGGCTCTTGGCCGACTTCGGCGACTGGAACATGTACCAGCTGAGGCTCTCGGGCGTGCCGTAGCGCAGCCACTCGTCCATCGTCAGGCCGTTGCCCTTGGACTTGGAGATCTTCTTGCCCTCGATGTCGAGGAAGAGCTCGTAGTTGAAGCCCTCCGGCGGGGTGCCGCCCAGCGCCCGGCAGATCTTGGACGCCTCGCGCACGCTCTCGATCAGGTCCTTGCCCGACATCTCATAGTCGACGTCCAGCGCGGTCCAACGCATGGCCCAGTCAGGCTTCCACTGCAGCTTCACATGGCCGCCGGTGACCGGAACCTCGGTGCGCCCGCCGGCCGGGTCGTCGAAGACGATGGTCCCCGCCTCGACATTGCGCTCCAGCGTCGGCACCTGCAGCACATGGCCGGTGACGGGGCTGATCGGCAGGAAGGGCGAATAGGTGGCGCGCCGCTCCTCGCCCAGCGTCGGCAGCATGATGGCCATGACCGCGTCATAGCGCTCCAGCATGCGCAGCAGGGTCGCGTCGAACCGGCCCGAGCGATACTGCTCGCTTGAGCTCATGAACTCATAGTCGAAGCCGAAGCTGTCGAGGAAGGCCCGCAGACGCGCATTGTTGTGGGCGCCGAAACTGTCGTGCGTGCCGAACGGATCGCGCACCTTCGTCAGCGGCAGGTGCAGGTCTTCCTTCAGCATCTCCGGGTTCGGTACGCCGTCCGGCACCTTGCGCAAGCCGTCCATGTCGTCCGAGAAGGCAATCAGCCGCGTGGGCCAATGGTCACCCGTCAGCGCGCGAAAGGCGTTGCGCACCATGGTCGTGCGCGCCACCTCGCCGAAGGTGCCCATGTGCGGCAGGCCCGAGGGGCCATAGCCGGTCTCCAGGATCACCGGCCGTTGCAGGGCCTCGAAGGTCGCCAGCGCCTCGTCCGCCTTGCCCGCATCGATCAGCATCCGGGCCGAATTCAGCTCGGCGTCCGACAGCCGTTTCTTCAGCACATGGGCCAGAAGATTGCGGGCTTGTTCGAACGGCCACGAGCGGGCCTCACGGGCGAGGGTTTCGAGGTTCTGCAGCATGCCCGAGCGTTTGACCCGCAACGCCGCTCCGGTCAACGCCAGACCGGTTCAGCGGTTGATCCGGGCGGCGATGACCACGCAGGCGAGGCCGCCCAGTACCACCACGACATCCTCGATCACGGCGCTCTTTTTCGGACCCACCGCCTCAGTGCAGCGGGCCCGGGCCTTGAGGCCAACGAACGCCGCTGGCACAGCGGCCGCTACAGCCAGCAGGCCGCCCAGCCGGGCCCGTCCGCGGGGCGCCAGCGCCATGCCGGCCATACAGGCGCTCAGGGCCCGTGCCATCAGCGCGCCGGGCTCGGTGCGATCCGGCGCGGACGTTTGCTTGTCGCCCAGCAGTTCGCCCAGTCCCAGTACCAGCGCGGCGACCTTGCCGACGCGACTGCCCAGCCCCGCCGGGCGGCCGGGGGTTCTCAGACCCATCAGGCCCGCCCCCGCGATCAGGGCACCGGGAGTCATGGACCGCGAGCCGGCAACGGCGCCGATCACGAGCGAGGGGAGCAGGTTCAGATGTCGCATGGCAAGTGAACACGCCGGACGAGCGACGGTTCAGCCGGATCGAACCCGGCCTGCGGTCATTGTTCCTGCACGAGAGGAATGGAGGACCGTCCAATGACCTACCGGCGCTTCGCCGGCATGATCGCCGCCTCGACCGTGATCATGTACGGCCTGATGTATCTGAACACATACCAGTGGAGCCACGTCCACTTCAGCGAGACCCGCCTCTACATGGCGCTGCTGATGGGCGCGACCATGGCCGTGGTGATGCTCGGCTTCATGTGGTCGATGTACAAGGAGCGCGCCGTCAATCTGGCCATCGTCGGCGGCGCGGTGATCGTCTTCGCCGGCAGCCTCTGGCTGGTCCGCAGCCAGGCCACCGTGGGCGACGTCTCCTACATGCGCGCCATGATCCCCCACCATTCGATCGCCATCCTGACCAGCGAGCGGGCCAACATCCGTGACCCGCGCGTCCGCGAACTGGCCGACGGCATCATCGAGGCGCAGCGCCGCGAGATTGACGAGATGGAGACCCTGATCGCCGATCTGGAGCGCAATCCGCCGACGGGGGACTAGGCCGCCACGGCACGGTGCGCCTGCCAGTCTTCGCGCCAGGGGCGGCTGGCCTGGGTGAACAGCTTTTCAAACATCCCGGCGGCGTCCAGGGGCTTGGCGATACAGTCGTCCATGCCGACGGCGAAATACTGCTGCACCTGTTCGGGCAGGGTATTGGCCGTCAGGGCAATGATCGGCGTCGCCGCGACCTCGCTGTCCAGCGCGCGAATGCGGCGCGCGGCCTCGACCCCGTCCATCACCGGCATCTGGATGTCCATGAGGATCACATCCCACCCGCCGCGCCGGGCCGCCTCGACCCCCTGCGCTCCGTCGTCGGCGGTCTCGCAGATCACGCCCTGCGCGGCCAGCAGGGTCGAGACCAGCACCCGGTTGCTCTCATTGTCATCGACATAGAGGACAACCATGGCGCGCCCCTCATCCTCGTCCGCGACGAACGCTTCGGGCGAGGACGTCGTATCGGGGGTCGCAGCCGATTCCGGCGTTGTCGGGGCCTCCATATCAAGCGGAGTACCCCAGTCGTCGCGGTGCGACAGGTCGATCATCTGTTCCAGCACGACATGCAGCGTCTGGCCCGCCGCGCGGATGCGCCCCACATGGCCCGCCTGCTCGGGCTGCAGACCCGCCCCAGCCAGTACATCGGCAAAACCCATCACGGCGTTCAGCGGCGTACGCAGCTCGTGCGACATCTGGCTGAGGAAGGCCTGTCGCGCCTCGGCCATGGCCACCTTCTGCTCGGCGGCGGCGCGGGCGGCCTCGGCCTCGACCCGGTCGGTCACGTCCCGTTCGTTCAGCAGCACGCTGACGGCCCCCGTCACGGGATCCAGCACAGGTCGACAGTCGATGTGATGCCAGCGGGGGCCCTCGCGCGTGATCATGCGATGAACCGCGTCGGTTGCCTGCCCGTCGATTGCGGTCTGCAGCACGGCACGGCCGTCTTCGGCCTCCGCAAACCGCGCGACCAGACCGACGCCCTCGCCATAGGTCGCAAAGGCTCCCGGATTGGCGAAGAGAACCGCGTCCCCGGCGTCGAACAGGGCGACCGGTCCGGCCGAATGGCGCAGCGCCTCGACCGCGCGGCGTTCCTCTTCGCCGACCTCGGTCTCGGTAGCCTCGAACAGCAGGACACGGCGGCCGTCATCCAGGGTGACCGTCGAGATCATCGCCTTGACCGTCAACGGCTGGCCCTTGGGATAGAAGGTCCAGCGTTCCTGCACACTGTCACCGCCCGCCGTGACCGACCTCAGACGGTCCGTCCGCGCCCTCACCGCCGGCGAAAGCGCGGAAAAATCCCGGGCCAGAAGCTCTTCCAGATCGGCCGCACCCCACAGGGCCAGCGCCGCGCTGTTGGCATAGACGCCAAAGCAGGTCTCCGGATCGAACAGCCACACCGCCCGCCTGAGGCTGTCCCAGGCCGTCAGTTCCGCGCCGTCCGCCAGTCTGGGAAGTGTAACAGTCATAGGGACTTATGGGCGAAAAGCCCTGAAGCAACCCTTAAGCCCTCCACGGCCCCGGCTTGACCCGAGGGTGCCGGCGTGACCAAAACCGCCGCCGCATGAAGACCGCCGATTTCGACTTCGACCTGCCCGAGGACCGTATCGCCCTGCGACCGGTCGAACCGCGCGATTCCGCCCGGCTGCTGGTGGTGCGCGAGGGAGGGATCGAGGACCGGATCGTGCGCGACCTGCCGGACTTCCTTCGGCCCGGCGACGCCCTCGTTTTCAACGACACCCGGGTCATACCGGCCCGTCTGGCCGGGAGCCGCCACCGCGTCGGGCCGGAGGGGGAGACCCTCAGCGTCGCGGTCGAGGCCACGCTTCATCATCGCGATGCGCCCGATGTCTGGTCCGCCTTCATGAAGCCCGGCAAGCGCATCAAGCCCGGCGACCGCATCGCCTTCGAGCATCTCGAGGCGGCCGTGGTCTCAAAGGGCGACAACGGCCTGATCACTCTGCGCTTCGACCGGGCCGGTCCCGCACTCGATGACGCCATCCGCGCGGTGGGGGTCATGCCCCTGCCCCCCTATATCGCCGCAAAGCGCGCCGAGGACGACCGCGACCGCTCGGACTACCAGACCGTCTATGCGGAGCATGACGGCTCGGTCGCGGCGCCCACCGCCGGCCTGCATTTCACCCAGGCCCTGCTGGATGCAATCCGGGCGAAGGGCGCCTCGACCCATGCCGTCACCCTGCACGTGGGCGCCGGGACCTTCCTGCCGGTCAAGGTCGATGACATCGCCGAGCACCGCATGCACAGCGAATGGGGAGAGGTCTCAGCCGACACGGCCGAGGCGCTGAACCGCGTGCGCGCTGCAGGCGGTCGCATCGTCTGCGTCGGCACCACCAGCCTGCGCCTGCTGGAATCGGCCACGGACGCGGACGGCACCGTCCGGGCCTTCCACGGCGATACCGCCATCTTCATCACGCCGGGCTACCGCTTCCGCGCGGTCGACGTGCTGATGACCAATTTCCACCTGCCAAAGTCGACCCTGTTCATGCTGGTTTCGGCCTTTGCCGGCACCGACACGATGAAGGCCGCCTACGCCCACGCCATCGCGACCGGCTACCGGTTCTACTCCTACGGTGACGGCAGCCTGCTGTTCCGGGGTTGATACCCCCGCCCACCTGACCCTTCTCCCCTTGCGGGTGGGGGGCGACGCCCGACGGGTGCCCCCTGAGAAGGGGGCGGATGAGGGGTCGCGCTGCGGTTTGATCGGAATTGGCCGGGCGATGTGGACTTCTCGTCATCCGGCTGAGAGACCCCTCATCCGAGCCGCTCTCGCGGCCCACCTTCTCCCGCAAGGGGAGAAGGACCTCGTGTCAGGTCGAACGCCTCCACCATCACGACCGCGCCCGAATTCGTCCGCCCTTTCAACACCCCTGCCCTCTCCCACACCGGTCTTCCCGACCGGGTCAGCGCCTCATCCATACTGCCCGGTTGCCCAAGCCACCGGAGGACGCGAGCGTGACTTCAGACCATTCAGACGGTTCAGACGGTGTTTTCGACCGTCTGAGTTCCAGACCGTCCCGCGTTTCAGACTATTCAGACGGTTCAGACGGTGTTTTCGCGACCAAACCGGCCGCTCCGCAGATGGAACCCGCGCCCCACTGCTCCGCTTCCCTGTCATGACCCAATCCCCCCGCACCGCCACCCTCTATCGCATGGTCATGCCCGGCCATGTCTGCCCGTATGGCCTCAAGTCGCTCTGGCTGCTCAAACAGAAGGGCTACACGGTCGATGACCGCCACCTTACCACGCGGGAGCAGACCGACGCCTTCAAGGCCGAGCACGGCGTGAAGACCACGCCCCAGACCTTCATTGACGGCCAGAGGATCGGCGGCTGGGACGATCTGCGCCGCCATTCCGGCTGGCCGGTCGCCGAGCCCGGCAGCACCAGCTACATCCCTGTCCTCGCCGTCTTCGCCGTGGCCGCCCTGATCGCCTTGGCCATTGATGCCCTGACCACCGGCGGGATCACCTGGCATGTGCTGCCGAACTTCATCGCCACCGCCATGTGTCTGCTGGCCATGCTCAAGCTGCAGGACGTGGAGAGCTTTTCGTCGATGTTCCTCAACTACGACCTGCTGGCGCGTCGCTGGGTCCCGTACGGCTACGTCTATCCCTTCGCCGAGCTGCTGGCCGGCGTGCTGATGCTGGCCGGCGTGCTGACGTGGCTGTCGGTGCCGGTCGCCCTGTTCATCGGCGGCATTGGCGCGGCCTCCGTCTTCAAGGCAGTCTATATCGACAAGCGCGAGCTGAAATGCGCCTGCGTCGGCGGCGGGTCGAACGTGCCGCTGGGCTTCGTCTCGTTGACCGAGAACGTCATGATGGTCGGCATGGCCGTCTGGATGGCCGCGATGGCCTTCTAGGGCCCCGCTCCCTACAGACCCAGCGCCCGGAACCAGGCGTCGATCTCGAGGGCCTCTGCGCGCATGGCGGCGGTGCGCTCGGCGGCCTCCGCATCGACGCCCCACTGGCTTTCCTGAAACGCCTCGTCCAGCCGGCTGAGGTCGTGGGCCTGATCTCCGGTCAGGGCGCCCTTCAGCACCGCCAGCGCCAGCACCGCCGAGCCGTACATGGGCACCAGCGAGGCCAGACCGGTGAGGGCAAAGTCGTCGAGCTCCAGCGCCAGCGCCTTCACCCGGGCCAAGGCCTCGGGCGACTGGGGACGATGGACGATGCCCGATCCGGGTTCCAGCCGGATGCCGTGTTCAGCGGCCCATTCGCGCCAGCGGCCCCATTCGGCATCCTGTCGGGTGCGCAGGCTGGTGGGCGCCTCGGCCGGGTAGCAGATCAGGTCCGAGCCGGCATAGGCGGCGATCTCGTCCGCTACGGCCTCGCGCGCCAGGCAGACGGCATCCAGCGCCGTCGAGGCCAGACGGGTGGCGGGCATGGTAGCGGGCTCGATCACCTCGGTCTGGCGATCCCACTCTGCGGCAACCCGTGCTGCGGCCTCGGCGGTCGGCAGGACCAGCGGGCGGCCCGCCGGCGTCTTCGGCGTGCGACCGTCCAGTTGCACGGCATGGCCGCCCTCGACGGCAGCCACACCGGCGGCCTTCCAGAAGCGTTTCGGCCGGTCACCGGGCTCGCGAAAGCCCTTCGCGGCGGCGACATTGGGGTCCAGTGGCGGGATATGGCTCATGTCGTCTCCCTCTGTCGGGCGGCAAAGGCGTCCAGCTGGCGAGCTAGGTCGTCGAACGTCCCGGCCACGTGATGGGCACCCGCCTCGACCTGTTCGGCCTCGGTGTGGAAGCCCCAGGCCACGCCCTGGGCCTGGACCCCGGCGTTGCGGGCCATGCGCATATCATGGCCCGTGTCGCCGATCATGATGGTTTGCTCGCCGCGCGCACTGCAGGCGGCAATGGCGGCGTGCAGCATGGCGGGATCGGGCTTGCCGGGACCGTCCTCGGCGCAGTGGCTGGACAGGAACAGGTCGGCCCACCCCGCCCGCGCCAGGTTGCGCGCGACGCCACGCCGCGACTGACCGGTCGCCAGCGACAGGCGCCAGCCCCGCCGCTTCAGGTCTGCCAGCAGGTCCATGGCCCCCGCATAGAGCGGCTCCTCGAACCCCGGCTCGGCGTGCATGGCGACAAAGGCGGCCTTGTAGTGGTCGGTATAGCGATCGACCTCCTCCGGCCCCAGATCGGGCGCCAGCCGGGCCATGGCCTCGGTCAGGGACAGGCCGACCCCGCCGCGCACGACCTCATAGTCCGGCTCGGGCAGGCCCATGGCCCGCGCCGCGGTCCGGGTCGCGCTCAGGATCGTCGCCCGACTGTCGACCAGGGTGCCGTCGATGTCGAAGACCGCCAGCATCTAGCGCCGCACACCCGCGAACGGGTCGTGATCGGACTCATCCTCCACGAAGCCGAAATTCTCGAAGCCGACCTTCATCTCGGGGCTCAGGGGCGCCTCGACGATCAGCTTGCCCCCGCCCGGGTGATCCAGCTCGATCCTGCGGGCATGCAGTTGCAGCTTCAGCCCGCCCGACAGGGCCGCCGAAGTCTCGTCGCCGTATTTGGGGTCGCCCAGGATCGGGTGGCCGATCGCCTTCATGTGCGCCCGCAGCTGGTGCGTCCGCCCCGTGAACGGGCGCAGGGCCATCCACGCCACCTTCTGTCCCGCGCGCGAGACCGTGGCAAAGGCTGTCTCTGCCGTTTCCGCCCCATGCTCCTTGATATCGGCCGGCCGCATCATCTCGAAGTCGTTGATGCCGGTCTTCTTCAGCGGCAGCTCGATCCGCCCGGCGGCTGGCTTGGGCGTTCCCGCGACCAGGGCCCAGTAGGTCTTCTTGGCCTGGCGCCGGGCAAAGGCGCCGGCCAGCCGCTTGGCCGCCTCGGGTCCCTTGCCGAGCAGCAGGACGCCCGTCGTGTCGCGGTCCAGCCGGTGAACCAGACGGGGGCGCTCCATCCCCTCGCCCCAGGCCGACAGCAAGCCATCGACGTGGCGCGAGGTCTTGGTACCGCCTTGCACCGCCAGACCGTGCGGCTTGTTCAGCACGATGACCAGCTCGTCCTCAAAGATGACCAGCGAGCGGGCATAGGCCGCATCGCGCGGGTTCAGCGCCTTGCGCTCGCCCGGCACCTTTTCCTTCTGCTCGGGGATCGGCGGCACGCGGATCATCGACCCGGCAGCCAGCCGATCCTCCGGGCGGGCGCGCGAGCCGTCGACGCGGATCTGCCCCGACCGGGCCAGCTTCTGGACCTGGATGTGCGAGACATGCGGCCAGCGTCGGCGGATCCAGCGGTCCAGGCGTATGCCGTCTTCCTCAGCGGCGACAGGCAGGGTCTTCACTTCGCGGCTCACAGCACGCCTCCCGCCATACGGCGCATGATCCAGAGCCCTACGAACAGGGCCACGACAGACAGAACGACCGAGCCCACCGCGTAGAGGGCTGCGAGGGCCAGCTGGCGCCGCTCCATCATCAGGGCCACCTCCAGCGAAAAGGCGGAGAAGGTGGTGAACCCGCCCAGAACGCCTACACCGACCAGCAGACGCCAGGTGTCGGAGTGCGACCCGCCCCGCTGCGCCAGCCATCCCGCCAGCAGCCCCATCAGCAGGCCCCCGGCGACATTCACGCCAAAGGTCGGCCAGGGCCATGCAGCCGTCGGCATCCAGCGCTGCAACACGGTTCCGACCCCGTACCGGGCCATGGCCCCGAGGAATCCTCCGGCCGCGACGAGCATGAAACGAATCATGGGGTGGGCTATATAGCCTTGGAACGGGGAAGCGAAGGGCGGGGGCTCATGCACGATTTTGGAATGGCAGCACTGCACCATGTGCTGGTGTTCGGCCTGGCCATCATGCTGGCCATGGAGCTGGCACTCATGCGGGCGCCGGTGATCGATGTCCGACGGCTGGTGCGGCTGGACGCAGGCTACGGGATCACGGCCGTGCTGGTCATCGTCGTCGGCGTGACCCGTGTGCTGTGGGGCGCGAAGGGCTGGGCCTTCTATCGCGACAACCCGGCCTTCTGGACCAAGATGGGCCTGTTCGCGGCGATCGGCCTGATTTCCATACTCCCGACCGTCGCCTTCATGCGCTGGGCGAAGGCGGCACGTGCCAATCCCGAGTTCCAGCCGACCGCCGCGCAAAGGGCCGGCGTGCTGCGCTGTCTGCGTCTGGAAACGGGGCTCCTGATCCTGCTGGTGGTCGCCGCCGCAGCCATGGCGCGCTGGCCGCTGGTTTGACTGTCCAAAACTTCACTTGCCGGAACGGCCCCTCCCCGACGATGGTTAATTCAGGCGCACCGGTTTCGTGCGTCGGGAGAACGCCGGTGGCCGGAGGGCGTGATCTGCGATACTGACCGGTCAGTAAAGCTGGGCTGTTTCGACCATGACCGACCATACGCCGCCGCCACCGCCTCTGGGCTCCGAGCCTGCGCCGATGACCGGTCCGGTCGCCGAGACCCCGGCTCATGCGCCGCATCCGGCCCCCAATGCGCCCCCGCCCGGGGCCGCTGACGTCGAAAATCGGGAAGCTCCCTCGGCCCGGCCGCCGCGCCGCGACGCGCACATGCGCACCGCCGACGGCATACTGAAGCCGATCCAGGACAGCAGCTATTTCTCCCATGACCCCGAAGAGCTGGCCATGGTGTCGGCTCACATCGACGAGTACTACAACCAGGCGCTGGATATCTTTCCGTTCTGGGAAAAGGACGGAAAGCCCGATCGCTTCCACGTGCTCTTCACGCGTCAGATCAACGAGCGTTTCCCGGTCGACATGCCGCTGCGCAGCCATATCCACGACTATGGCCGGGGCGTCTTTGCAGCCCTGATGGTGCACGTCGGCGTCAAGCGGATCACCCAGGCGCTGGCGCTTGTGGCCCTGACCCTGATGGCGACACTGGGACCGACCTGGTTCGCGGAGTGGACGGGATCGCGCCCGATCGGCCTGGGGTTGGCGGCCGGCGGCATGGTGCTGACGCTCGGTGTCTACTGGGTGCTGCAGGCCATCCTGTTCATCCAGTACCGCTTCCGCCTGGAAAATGACTCCTATCAGCTGTCTCGCGAGATCGTGCAGCAGACCCGCGAGCTGCAGAACCTGTTCACCTCGGCCCGGGCCATGGCCGACCAGGCCGAGACCCAGTACCAGATGGACGGCAAGGGCTGGGGGCAGCGCGCGCTCTACCTGACCCGCCTCACCATGTGGATCGGTGCGCGGATGGAGTACCTCGAAAAATACGTGCAGATGGAGCTGTGGCGGGTTCGTCGCGAGCGCTACTGGACGCGCTGGGTGTCGCGCATCGTGACCCCGCTGATCCTGATCGTCTGGCTGATCATCTTCGCCCAGCAGCCCCCGCCCATCGATGCGACTGCCTTCCGCGGCCTGCAGGCCCTGGCGGTGATCGTCGGCGTGGCGATCAGCGTCCTGTCCTACTTCCGCTGGCAGACCCCGGTCGGCGCCATCCAGGACAAGCTGGGCGCCGAGAGCTGGGTGCGCTACGCCTCGCTCGACGTCGACAATGCCGTTGCCGACCAGGTGCGGCGCGACAAGGAGCGCCTGGTCGAATACCGGGCCCTGACGCGCGGTCGCTAGGCTCTAGTAGCGGCCCAGGGCGCGGGTCACTTCGCGCGCGTCATAGGCGCTCGGCCGATCCGGCTTTTGCCCCTGCCCCATCACGACCTCGAGCGTGGTCGAGGTGGCGCCCGGTCCGGTCAGGTTCAGGCCCACGCCGACACCGACGCCCGAGCTGGAATAGCCACCATAGCGGCTTGAGCCGGCGCCGATCGACACGGTCGGGCGCACCCCACCGCGCGGATCCAGCCGACCATCCGTCCAGCGCTGGGTGACCTCGAACCAGTCAAAGCCGCGCTCAAGCGTCAGCTCGGCGGCGCGCAGCAGGGCATAGTCCGCCACGGGTGCGGGGTCGCCCACGCCGTTGTAGGTTACGCGGTAGCGGTTGGTCTCGATCGCGGTTTCGGCATAACCCTGCCTGCCCGGCCCGCCCTGGGGGCCATAAGGGGCGAGGCTGGCGCAGGCGCCCAGCGCCAGCACGGACGCGCCGACCATCGCCACAGCCGCCGGCCGGATAAAACGGGTGAACGTCATCGGATGTCTCCTCCATTCTGTTCCGAAACAGCGCCTGTTTCCGCGCTTCGTTCCGGCAGCGACAGGTCGGCCGCAGCCATGGCCCGGCGGAAATCTTCCGGCAGGGGCGCCGTGACATCCCCCAGCCCCCCCTCGGGGTGCGGGAAGCGCAGGCGGGCGGCATGCAGCATGAGCCGTTCGGCCTTAGCTCCGCCCAGCGTCAACGCCCCGCCATAGCGGACGTCGCCGACCAGCGGACTGCCCAGATCGGCCATGTGCACCCGCAGCTGGTGCATCCGCCCGGTATACGGCTCCAGCTCGACCAGCGCCGCCTGATCGTTCCGCGCCAGCACGCGGTAGCGGCTCTCGGACGGCTGGGCACCCGGCGTGTCATCAGGCACGGCCCGCATATAGCTCTCGCGGCCGATTTCCTGGCGCAACAGGGCCCGTCGGATCACGCCCCGGTCCTGCGGCGGCGGCGTTTCGACCAGCGCCAGATAGGTCTTGGTGAGTTTGCGGTTCTGGATGGCCTTGCCCAGAAAGCCCGCCGCCGGCTTGGTCTTCGCCGCCAGAATGACGCCCGAGGTATCGCGATCCAGCCGATGCACCAGATGCGGCCGCTTGCCGTTCGAGCGGGCAAAGGCCCACAACAGGTCGTCCAGCGTATTGGTCTTGATGCGCCCGCCCTGGCTGGACAGGCCCGCCGGCTTGTTCAGCACCAGAACATGGGCGTCCTCGAACACCACCGACGCCCGGACGGCGGCGATCTCCTCAGCGGACAGGGTGACGGGCGGCTGGAAACTCACCGCACTCGCTTAGGCCATTCCGGCGCGCCCGTCAGCCGTCAGGTCAGCGCAGGACGCCCTTGCGGGCCATCATCCGGCTGTACATCACGAAGCCGAGGCCCAGCAGGAAGATGACGGCGCTGAAGATCATGCCCGTCGGGCCCATGATGTCGCCCGCGCCTGACATCTGGCCGTAGACGACGCTGATGACGAAGGCGATCAGCGAAGCCAGAAAGGCGGGGAAGGCCCATTTGCTGCGAAGCAAAAGCAGGATCGAGGCCAACACGCCGCCCCAGACGCCGATGGCCCAGACAGCCTCCATCCACATCGGGAAGCTTTCGAAATAGGCCCGCTGCTCTTCCGTGAACTGGGCCAGATAGCCCGCGTTCTGCGTCTGGGTCATTATGTAGTCGAAGCCGCCGTAGCCATTCCAGAGTAACGCTACCGCGCCCACGGCCCACAGGTGCCAAGGCGTCCTTACCGTCATCGCGTTCATGTCTCTCCCCTCCCAAGGTTGACGCAGGTGAGGTTACGCCGATCTCTGAAAACGGCAACGCTTCTCGAACGTCATGTCCGACGCCCCAGCCAGATGGCCCGCGCGTTGAGCATGAGCCAGACCAGGATCGCACCTGCCAGCGAGATCGCCCAACCGCCTGCTTCGACTACCGTGACCTGGACCAGAATGCCCACGACGACAGGGCCCGCATAGATCGTGGTCACAGGGATCGCGGTCCACCAGCCACGCCCCCGAATTGCCAACAGACTCGTCGGACTGCGCCGGGTCAGGAGCGGCGCCAGGGCAAAAGCGAGCACAATCGGCATAACAAATGCGCCGATGATGATGCTGCCAAACAAGGGAATAGCGAGGGAGTCGGCCCATTCGGGCACCTGATAGCGCCCCGATGATTGAAGGGCGGACGCAACACTTCCGAGTACCGTCAGCCCGACCACGGCGAGAGACGCCGGGACCAGAGCGACGAGACTGCGACTGGACTGCAGTCCGGGATTGAATACGGAGACCAGCGAAAGAAGACAGGCCCACGCCGCCGAGGAATAGCCAAGATCCGCGTAAAGCCACTTGTTCGTCCGGTACCTGTCCTGATTGGCGTGGAAGGCTGCCGAGGCGTAGCGGAAATCTCCCCTTTTCCCCGTCGCGGTGCCGTCGGCGTTGGCGTCGTCCGTTCGACCGTAAAGCTCCGACCTTATGGTGTTGAGCTCGGCAAAATAGGCGTCAGGGTCGGAGTGCCACGGGGTCAGTTGCGCCGCTCCCAGAAGCCCGACCGCGAGTATGGCGAGAACGACGCTGAGACCGACCAGCCAGCTCTGGCAGAGGGCCCGGCCCTCCGACACTGCCCCTGTCGAATGAATGGTGTCCGTCATTTGGCGCCCTCCCTCTGGAAGAGCGCCTTATGGAGCGATGGACGATGAGCGACATGAGCGAAGCCTGAGGAAGTCACGAAATCCGGAGCCGGGCTCAGGTCGCGTCCTTCATCTGATCCCGGAGGGCCGCCCAGCGTTCGAGGCGGTCCTTGACCTTGGCCTCGTGACCCTCGCCTTTCGGCTTGTAGAAGACGCGGCGCTCCATCTCGTCGGGGAAGTAGTTGGCGCCGGAGAACCCCTCGGGCGTATCGGGGTCGTACTGATAGCCCTTGCCGTAGCCGAGCGACTTCATGAGCTTGGTCGGGGCATTCCGGATGTGGGCGGGCGGCATCAGGCTGCCGGTCTCGGCCGCCGCGCGCTTCGCCGCCTTGAAGGCCTCGTAGACGCCAACGGACTTGGGCGCCGTGGCCAGATGTACAACCGCCTGCGCCAGGGCCAGCTCGCCCTCGGGACTGCCCAGGAAGTCGTAGGTGTCTTTGGCCGCATTGGCGACCAGCAGCGACAGGGGGTCCGCCTCGCCGATGTCCTCGACCGCCATGCGCACGATCCGGCGGGCCAGATAGAGCGGATCCTCACCGCCGTTCAGCATCCGCGCCAGCCAGTAGAGGGCCGCATCCGGGTCTGATCCGCGTACCGATTTATGCAGCGCGGATATGAGGTTATAGTGTTCTTCTCTGCTCTTATCGTAAGCCGGCGCGCGCTTCTGAAGCGTGCCGGCCAGGGTCTGAACATCCAGCGGGGCCTCACCGGGCAGACCGAACAACACCTCGGACATGGTCAGCAGATAGCGCCCGTCCCCGTCGGCCAACGCGAGCAGGGCCTGCCGCGCTTCCGGCGTAAGCGGCAGGGGCTTGCCCTCCTCGCGCTCGGCACGCGTCAACAGTTGATCAAGCGCGTCATCATCCAGCCGCTTCAGCACGAACACCTGAGAGCGGGACAGCAGGGCGCCGTTCAGCTCGAAGGACGGGTTCTCGGTCGTTGCCCCCACCAGGGTGACGATCCCCTCTTCCACGAACGGCAGGAATCCGTCCTGCTGGGCGCGGTTGAAGCGGTGAATCTCGTCGACGAACAAGAGGGTCGACTGGCCCGCAGCCCGGCGCGCCCGCGCCGCCTCGAAGGCCTTCTTCAGGTCGGCGACCCCGGAAAAGACGGCACTGATCTGCTGGTACTGATAGCCCGCCGCAGCCGCCAGAAGGCGGGCGATGGTGGTCTTGCCGGTGCCGGGTGGGCCCCACAGGATCATGGAGCCGAGGCGCCCGCTGTCGACCATGCGGCGGATCGGACCGCCCTCGCCCAGCAAATGATCCTGCCCCACCACCTGGTCGAGGGTGGTCGGACGCAGGCGGTCGGCCAGGGGCGCATCAGGGGGATGGATACCCGAGGCTTCGAAAAGATCGCTCATGGGCCTATGTAGGGGCCGGACACCGCCGCGACAAAGGACATCTCATGGCCGAGACCGCCCCGCCCACTCCGATCGGACTGATCCCCTATCTGACCATCCCGTCGCGGGGCGGACAGGCGGCCGTGGAATTCTATCGCGCCGCCTTCGGGGCCGAAGAGCTGTTCCGCAACCTGGCCGACGACGGCGAGCGGCTGCTGCACAGCCGGCTGAAGATCAACGGCGGCCTGATCTTCCTGTCCGACGAATTCCCGGAGTACGGCGGCGAGGCCGACATCAAGCCGGTGGGCGTGGCCCTACACCTCCAGGTCGATGACGCCGACGAATGGTGGAACCGCGCCATCGTCGCCGGTGGCATTCCGGTGATGCCGCTGGCCGACCAGTTCTGGGGCGATCGTTACGGCCGGCTGACGGACCCGTTCGGCCACACCTGGTCGATCGGGGCGCCGATCAGGGACTGATGCCCCCGTCAGCGCATGGTCCCGTTCAGACTCTGACCGCCACGCTGGATGACCACCTGTGCGCCCCGGCGTAGCTGAGCCAGATCTTCGGCCGTATCCACCGCCTGGCCGTTGACGGAGACGATAATGTCCCCGCGCCGGAAGCCCTGCCGGGCTGCAATCGAGTTGCGGGTCAGCCCCCCGACGATCACCCCCTCGGCAAACGGATCGCCCAGCAGGCGGTCGGCGATGGCGGGATTGAGAGCCAGCACCTGGGCACCCGCCAGTGCGCCCTCCCGGATCACGACGGCCGCCTCAAGATTGACCTCACCCGGCAGCGGCTGAACCCTGGCATTCATGCGCTGCTCGCGCCCGTCCCGCAGCAGGGTAATGGCCACCGTATCGCCCGGGGCGCGGGTGCCCACGCGGAAGTTCAGACCGCCCTGGTCGTTGATCTCATTGCCGCCAACCGACAGGATCACATCCCCGGCCCGAATGCCCGCCCGCGCGGCCGGGCCATTGGCGAACAGGTCGGTGACCTTGAGCCCGCGCGGACGATCCAGCCCCATGCGCGTGGCCTCTTCGGCCGTGAGCGGTTCGCCCTTCACGCCCAGCCAGGGACGGACGACACTGGTCTCACCATCCAGCGCGGCATCGACGACGCGCTGGACCATGGTCGCGGGCACGGCGAAGCCGACGCCCGACGAGGAGCCCGAGCGCGAGAAGATGGCGGTGTTGATGCCGATCAGGTCACCGTCCATGTCGACCAAGGCCCCGCCGGAATTGCCCGGATTGATCGCCGCATCGGTCTGGATGAAGGAGCCCGAATCCGAAATGCCGGTCTCGGTGCGGTTGAGGGCCGAGATGATGCCGTTGGTCACCGTCTGGCCGACCCCGAACGGATTGCCGATCGCCAGCACCAGATCGCCGATCTGCTGATCCTCGCCCGTGTCGATCCGCAGGACCGGCAGCGGCTCCTCGACATTCTGGAGCTGCAGGACGGCGATGTCCGAGCGCTCGTCCGCCAGCAGCACCTTGGCCGCGAACTGGCGGCGGTCATTCAGGCCGACCGTGATCTCGTCCATGCCCTGGATGACGTGGTTGTTGGTCACCACAATGCCGTCGGCGCGCACGATGACGCCCGACCCGACCGAACCGGTGGGCTGTTGACGGAACTGGCCCCAGAAGGGATCGCGATAGGTCTGGACGCCGCGTGCGGAAATATTGACCACCGCCGGGGCCGTCGCCCGCACGACCGGGGCGAAACTGGCCTTCACCTCGGCCGCATCGCGCGGCACCGCCCGTTCGGCCGGGGGCTCGAACACACTGTCCTGGGCGCGGGTATCGTCCGGCGCTCCGCAGGCCGTGAGGGCCAGGGCGAGAGCGGAAACGGCAAGGGTCGGGAACTTCATCGGCAATCCACTGCGGCAACTGACGGGTTCGCCCATATTGCACCGCCGCAATGGGACGGGATGATGGCGAGGCCGGACAGAGGGCACGACACAGGCCCGCTGATATGGCCATCAGGCCACTTTGCCCCTAAATGCCCCTCCCGTTTCGCCAGACCGAGTGGCCGCCGCCTTGCCCTTCCCCTTCGACATTTCCGCCACCGACGGCCGCGCCCGGACCGGGGTCCTGCGCACGCCCCGGGGAGACATCCGGACCCCGGCCTTCATGCCGGTCGGCACGGCCGCGACAGTCAAGGCCCTGACGGTCGATCAGGTGGCCCAGACCGGCGCCGACATCCTGCTGGGCAACACCTATCACCTGATGCTGCGCCCCGGGCCCGAGCGCATGGAGCGACTGGGCGGGCTGCACCGGTTCATGAATTGGGAAAAGCCGATCCTGACCGACTCCGGCGGGTTCCAGGTCATGTCCCTGTCGGGCATTTCGAAATTGACGGAGGAGGCGGTGACCTTCTCCAGTCATATTGATGGCTCGAAGCATGTGCTGACCCCCGAGCGGTCGATCCAGATCCAGGCCGACCGGCTGGGCGCCGACATCTCGATGCAGCTGGACCAGTGCGTCAGCTGGCCGGCGGAACGGCCTGCCGCCCAGGCCGCCATGGAGCTGTCGATCCGCTGGGGCGCGAGGTCCAGGGCCGCCTTTGGTTCGCGCGAAACCCAGGCCCTGTTCGGCATCCAGCAGGGCTCGACCTTTGAGGACCTGCGCCGCCAGTCCTCCGAACAGCTGCAGGAGATCGGCTTTGATGGCTATGCCATCGGCGGTCTGGCCGTCGGCGAGGGGCACGAGGCCATGTGCGAGGTGCTGGACTATGCACCCGACATGCTGCCCGCCGACCGTCCGCGGTATCTGATGGGGGTGGGCAAGCCCGTCGATCTGGTCGAGGCGGTCGCGCGTGGGGTCGATATGTTCGATTGCGTCCTGCCGACCCGCGCAGGGCGCCACGGTCAGGCCTGGACCTGGGACGGGCCGCTGAACCTCAAAAACGCCCGCTTCGCCGAGGATCAGGACCCGCTGGACGCGACGCTGGATTGCCCCGCCTCATCCATCTATTCAAAGGCTTACCTGCATCACTTGATCCGGACAGACGAGATTTTGGGCAAGGTGCTGCTGACCTGGCACAACATGGCCTTTTATCAGGCCCTCACGGCGGCGATGCGCGAGGCGATCGCGGCAGGCCGCTTCGAGACCTTCCGCCGCGATTTCCACGCCCGCCACACGAAAGCCTGAGGTCAGCCGCCGTTGTGCTGGCGGTCGATGGCGGCTTGGGTCTTGGGCCCGTGGTCGTCGGAACGGCTGTGGGCGGCGACATTATTACGGGTCCGGCCCATATGGACCTCCTCGCCGGACAGATCGTCACCCTCGTCCATATAGTCGGCCATTTCGCCGGCGGCGGGGGGCGCGACCGTCGCGTCCTTCACATCGGGCGCGGCATAGCGTGACGGTTCAGGATGAACCGCAGCATTCTCCTCGACCGCCCGGTCATTGGGCTGACGGGGGTCGGTGGCGGCGGTCTGGGCGGTGGCCGTTCCTGATTGAACATTCTGATGGGGCATGGGGCTCTCCTTGTTGGGTGTCATGAAGACAACCGGGCGGAGAGCGGGGAGTTCCGAAATCAGCGGCGACGCGGCTGGAACCAGCGCGGGGCCGCCGGCGGGGCGCAGTTGAACCGCATCCCCTGCCCTTTCAGGAAGGCCCGCCTCAGCCGTCCCGCCTCGATGGCGGCCTGGACCTCGCGACTGTGCCGATCGGCACCGGACAGGGCCCGGACCCAGCCCCGGGCCGGGATGAAATCAGTCGCCGTATCGCGGATGACGTCGAGGGCGGCCTCGGCGGCCGCATCGACGGCCTGATCACCCAGGGTCCGCCCGTCGGGTGCGGGCGGTTCATCGAGGTCCGGACCCAGCGCTTCATCCAGACGGGCGATCTCGGCTCCGATGGTCGAGCAGCGGTCCAGATTACGCATGTCATAGGGATTGGCCTGGGCCTGCAGCAGCACCGTGGGAATGCGCTCGCGCTTGACGCCCACATCCTCCAGCGGCGCCGTCACCGCATCCCCCAGGCCGTCGGCCACGGTCCGCACGCCACTGCACCCGGCAACGGTCAGGGTCACGGTCAGGATCAGGCAAGGGACGAGACGACGGATCATTCGACAGCCTAAGCACACTTGCCTTGGCGGGCGCCAGTCGCTGCCCTGGTGGATAAAATTGTTGACAAAATCCTAATTTTGGCGCTTCTCGACTTGACGAATCGGGGGAAGGCAGATGTTGGCACCGCTTAATTCTATTCTGTGCCGTCACGACTTTTACTGGTCGGAGCGCCACGGGGCCGAACGCTGCCGTCGCTGCGCCAAACTGCGCGAGACTCCCCAGAAAATTCTCCATGCCGAACCGCTGCGGTTCGACCCGCCCGAGCCCCGACCGGCGGCCGAGGTCATGGCCTTCCCGGATGCCTCGGGCGCCAATGCAGCCTCGATCGAGCCGACCCCGGACCTGAAGACCCGCATCGAACAGTTCGCCGGGGGTCAGGATCTGGATCGGGCCGGTGTTCTGCGGCTGCTGCTGGACCTGATCGAGGACGGCCAGTCCTCCGATCCCCAGATCGTGGGCATCACGGCCGCCGAGGTCTATGCGCGCCTGCACGCCGCCGCCCAAGGCTGACACCCTCTTCCCTGCGGCTGTACACAGCCTGATCGTGAGTCCGCTTGACTCCTTGGAAGCGCCGGGGAATTTAGGAGAACAAAACACGAACATAAAGCTCCATGCCTCTTCCCCTGTCCGCCCAGATATCCGGAGATTCCGCCTGTTCCCGGGCCGGAACCCCTCTGGGCGCGCTCAGCACCCCGGGTGTGCATGAGTTTTACGCCCTCAGCGGGGCCGATGCCGTCAGCACCCATGGTTTCGGCCTGGGCGTCATGCTGTCCGGACGGCCCGGCGCGGGTCTGGTCTGGGTGGTCCATGATTTGACGGGGATGGAGACCGGGCGTCCGCACGGCGCCGGATTGCAGGAGATGGGCATCCAGCCCCAGGACCTGTTGCTGGTCCGGGCCCGGAATATCGCGACCCTGCTGGGGGTCGGCGAGGATGCCCTGCGCACACCGGGGGTCGAGGCCGTCCTGCTGAGCGCCTGGGGCGAGGACCGGGCGCTGAACCTCACGGCCGGGCGGCGGCTGGGCCTCTTGGCCCGCAGCGGAAACAAGCGGCTTTTTCTGTCGCGGGCAGCGGCCGCGCCGCGGGCCAGCCCGGCCGAAAGCCGGTGGTCGATACAATCCGCCGCCTCAACCCCCCTCATGGCCGGAGCCCCCGGCCGACCCGCCTTTTCCGCCACCCTTCTGCGCCATCGCCGGGGGGCACCCCTTCGAACCTGGACCATGGAGTGGGACCGTGAAGCCCGGTCATTTGTTGAACCGGCGCCGGTATCTGGCCGTCTGGCTGCCCTGGCTACCCAGCGACCGGCTGCAGGCCCGACCGGCCTGCGCCGAACAGGCTGACACCGCCCCGGAAGGCCCTGAACCGCCGCTTGTGCTGGTGGAAAAGATCAAGGGAGCCTTGCGCCTGAGCGCCGTATCGCCCGACGCGGCCCGTCAGGGGCTGGAGCCCGGCCTGACCCTGGCCGATGCGCGCGCCCGCGTCCCTGCGGTCCGGGCGGTTCCAGCCCTACCCGACGCGGACGACCGCTTGCTGGGCGAACTGCTGACCGACTTTGACCGGTTCTCGCCCATGATTGCCCTCGATCTCCCCCACGGGTTGATCCTGGATGTGACGGGATGCGCCCATCTGTTCGGGGGCGAGGTCGGCTTGATGCAGGCCGTGCAGGACCGGCTGGCCCGGGCGGGCCTTCACCATCGCTGCGCCCTGACCTCCACCCCGCAGGCCGCCCGGGCCCTGGCCCGCTTTGGCCTCGGCGGGATCCTCCCGTGCGGAGCAGAACGCCCTGTCCTGCGGCGCCTGCCGGTGCGGGCGCTGGAACTGGAGGAGCGGGACGATCTGGCCCTCCGGCGGGCGGGGCTGAAGCGTCTGGCCGATCTTGATGATCGCCCCCGGGCCAGTCTGGCGGCGCGGTTCGGAGCCGATTTTCCGGCGCGGCTGGCGCGGATTCTGGGCGATGAGGACATCCGCATCACGCCGCACCGGCCCCCGCCCCCGGTTTATGCGGACCGCCTGTTCTTCGACCCGATCAGTTTGGATGCAGACGTCCAGGCCGTTCTGGCGGACCTGTTGCAGGAAACCACGGCGCGGCTGGAAGAAGCCCGGCTGGGCGGGCGGGTCTTCGAGGCCATCTTCTATCGCACGGACGGAAAGATCCGGCGCATCGGCCTGAGCGTCGCCCGGGCCACGCGCAATGTGTCCTCGGTCGCGCGCCTGTACCGGGAACGCCTGGCCCATCTGGACCATCCGCTGGACCCCGGGTTCGGCTTCGACCAGATCCGCATGGTCGTCCGGCAGGTCGAGGCCCTGCTGCCCCTCCAGTCGAGCCTGGAGGACGCGCCCGACGCCTCGGTCCGGCTGGATGAACTGGTCGATCAACTGGTGGCCCGCCTGGGACCCGAGGCCGTGCTGCGTTTCCAGCCGCACGGCTCGCACATTCCCGAGCGCTCGGCCGGCTGGATCAGCGGACGGGGCACCCCGACACCGGTCGAGCCCCCGAGCGATCGCGACCCGGAAGACCCACCCCTTCGCCCCCTGCACCTGTTCAATCCCCCGCAGCCGGTCGAAACCATGGCCGAGGCCCCGGATGGCCACCCGTTCCGCTTTCGCTGGCGGCGACAGGTTCACAATGTGGCGCGCGCCGAGGGCCCCGAGCGGATCGCCGGAGAATGGTGGCGGGCCCCGGGGCAGAAGACGCGGGACTATTACCGGGTGGAGGACACCCAGGGGCACCGCTTCTGGCTGTTCCGGCAAGGAGCGTACGGTGAGGACAGCCCGCCGCGCTGGTTCATCCACGGGCTTTTCGCATGACCGTCGATCCAAATGCGATGCCGGAAGCCGGAGGCTATGCCGAGCTGGCCGTCACCAGCAATTTCTCGTTTCTGCACGGTGCCTCCTCGCCCAAGCATCTGGTGGCGGCGGGGGTTCTGCAGGGCCACGCCGGCATGGGACTGGCCGACCGCAATACGGTGGCGGGCGTGGTCCGGGCCTGGAGCGCCCTCCGCTCGCTGCGGGAGCACGGCCTGCTGCCTCCGGACATGCGGCGCGAAGGCTCCGGCCCCGGAGAGGTGCTGACGGAGCAGGACGACACCATCGACCCGTCTCTCTCGGAAGAGGTCCGGAACAGGGCCCGGGACTTCAAACTGGTGGTGGGGGCGCGACTGGTCTTCAACGACGGCACACCGGACATCGTGGTCTATCCCGAGAACCGGACCGGTTGGGGCCGGCTGACCCGCCTGCTGACCCTCGGTAATCGACGGGCGAAGAAGGGCGACTGCGAGATCGGACTCCCCGATCTTCTGGCCGACCCGGCGGACCTGCTTCTGATCGTCATGCCCCCGGAGCGTCTGACCGGTCTGGCAGAGACGCTGGTCCGGCTGACGGAGGCCGCGCCCGGAGCCGTTTGGCTGGCCGCCTCCATGCTGCGACGGGGCGATGACCGGCGCCGGCTGGCGCGGCTCAAGACCCTCGCACAACAGGCGCAGGCTCCCCTGCTGGCCGTCAACGACGTGCTCTATCACCACCCGTTGCAGCGGGACCTTCAGGATGTGCTGAGCTGTATCCGCGAAGGCACCACCCTGGAAAAGGCCGGGCGTCGCCTGCTGGCCAATGCCGAACGCTATCCCAAGCCGACGGTCGAGATGCGCCGACTGTTCCAGGACGCGCCGGACGCCGTGGCCGAGTCCCTTGAGGTCCTGTCGCGGGTGGATTTCGACCTAAAACGCGACCTGCGCTACGAATACCCCCATGAGACGACGCCGCCGGGCAAGACCCCGCAGGCGTGGCTGGAACAGCTGACCTGGCGCAGCGCCGACATGCGCTATCCGGACGGCATACCGGACAAGGTCCGCGAGACCCTCTCCAAGGAATTGGCCTTCATCGAGACGGCCGGATACGCCCCCTACTTCCTGACCATTCATCGCATCGTCCAGCGCGCGGAGGACAAGGGGATCCTGTGTCAGGGACGCGGATCGGCCGCCAACTCCGCCGTCTGCTATGTGCTGGGCATCACCAGCGTCGACCCGGCCCAGCACGACCTGCTGTTCGAGCGGTTCCTGTCCTCCAGCCGGGGCGAGCCGCCCGATATCGACGTCGATTTCGAACATGAGCGGCGTGAGGAGATCATCCAGTACCTCTATGAGGACTATGGACGTCATCGCGCGGGGATTGTGGCGACGGTCATCCATTTCCGTCCCCGCAGCGCGATCCGCGAGGTGGGCAAGGTGCTGGGCCTGACCGAGGATGTGACCGCACGGCTGGCCGGAACCCACTGGGGCAGCTGGGGCCGGGACATCACCCCGGCCCACATCGAACAGGCGGGACTGGAGGCCTCCAACCCGGTGATCGCCCAGGCCGTGGGCCTGGCGTCGCGCCTGCTGAACTTTCCCCGGCATCTCAGCCAGCACGTCGGCGGGTTCATCCTGACGCGCGGGCGACTGGACGAGATCGTGCCGGTGCACAACGCCGCCATGCCGGATCGGACCTTTATCGAGTGGGACAAGGACGACGTCGATGAACTGGGCCTGATGAAGGTCGACATCCTTGCGCTCGGCATGTTGACCTGCATCCGCAAGGCCTTCGACCTGATCCATGCCCACCACGGCGTTTCCTACGCCCTGCACACGATCGAGAATGAACAGGCCGACGTCTATGCCATGCTGCAGCGGGGCCATTCGATCGGGGTCTTCCAGGTCGAGAGCCGCGCCCAGATCAACATGCTGCCCCGGCTGAAGCCGCGCACCTTCTATGATCTGGCCATCCAGGTCGCCATCGTTCGTCCCGGTCCGATCCAGGGGGACATGGTGCACCCCTATCTGCGCCGGCGGTCCGGGCTGGAAGCGGTCGAATATCCCCGCCCGGGTCCGGGGCATCCGCAGGACGAGCTGAAACAGATCGTCGGCAAGACCCTGGGCGTGCCGCTGTTTCAGGAGCAGGCGATGAAGATCGCCATGGTGGCCGCGCGGTTCACGCCCGACCAGGCCAATGGCCTGCGCAAGGCCATGGGCACCTTCCGGGGCGACGGGGACCTGGAACAGTACGAGGAGCTGATGGTCTCGAACATGATTGCCCGGGGCTATGATCCCGAGTTTGCGACACGCTGCTTCAACCAGATCAAGGGGTTCGGCTCGTACGGTTTTCCGGAAAGCCATGCCGTGTCCTTTGCCCGGCTGGTCTATGTGTCCGCCTTTCTGAAGTGCCGCTATCCGGCCGCCTTCGCCTGCGCCCTGCTCAACAGCCAGCCCATGGGCTTCTATGCCCCAGCCCAGATTGTCCGCGAGGCCAACGAGATCGGCGGGGTGGAGGTGCGGCCGATCGATATCGGGCACAGCCATTGGGACAACACCCTGGAGCCCACCGGATCAGACCCCGCCCTGCGGCTGGGCCTGCGCCAGATCACCGGCTTCAAGGAGGGTTGGGGCCACGACCTGACCGCCGCACGTCAGGAAGCCCCTTTCAAGGACATCGAGGATCTGGCGGTGCGGGCCGGGTTGCCGGGCGCGGCCCTTCAGAAGCTGGCCAATGCCGATGCCTTCCGCTCCTTGGGGCTGGACCGGCGCGAGGCCCTGTGGGCCATACGGCGTCTGCCCGACGCCTCTCCCCTCCCCCTGTTCGCTGCGGCCGAAGCCCGGCGCCGGGGCGCCAGCGAACTGGCAGAGGAGCCCGACGCCCGCCTGCCACTCATGCCGCTGGGCGAGCATGTGGCCGCCGATTACCAGACCACGCGCCTGTCACTGAAGGCGCATCCCATGCAGTTGCTCCGCCCGGCCCTTGCCCCGGACAGGGTGATCAGTTGCAAGGCCGCCGAGGGGCGGCGCAGTGGGTCGCGCGTGCGGGTGGCCGGCGTCGTGCTGATCCGCCAGCGCCCCGGCAACGGCAATGCCATATTCGTGACCCTGGAAGACGAAACCGGGGTGACCAATATTGTCCTGTGGGCCCGCCTGTTCGAACAGTTCCGGCGCGAGGTCATGTCCGCCCGTCTGATGATCGTCGAGGGGGATGTCGAGAAAAGCCCCGAGGGGGTGGTGCACATCGTGGCCCGTCGCGTGTTCGACCGGTCAGACGCGCTGTTGACGCTGGCCGAGGATCACACCCCCACCGTCGAACTGGCCCGGGCCGACGTCGTCAGCCGCCCGCAGTTGCCGCCTCCCCGCTCCCACCCCAGGAACGTCCGCCTGCTGCCCGGCTCGCGGGATTTTCATTGACGCCCGTGGCCTCTTCAACAGGAAGTGGCGGCGCGTACGCCGACGTGATAACGCAAAGTTATGCGAACAAGCGAAGCGCAATGGATTGGGCAGGCTCTGGCCAGGATTGAAGGGCCGCTTCTCAACCTCGGATCATCGACCGGAGCTTTCCGGACACAGGCGAAACCGCATATCGATCAGCACGTGTTCGCCCCCCTGAGGGCCCGGAACATCCAGATAATTCACGCCGATATGAAGGATGCTCCCGGTGTGGACATCGTCGGCGATGTCCTCGACCCGGCCTTCCAGCGACATCTGACCACCCTGGGCGTCCGGTCCCTTCTCGTATCCAACCTTCTGGAACATGTGAGCGATCCGCAGGCCGTCGCGCAGGCCTGCCGTTTGATCCTGCCGCACGGCGGGACGGTGTGTGTCACGGGTCCGTATGACTATCCTTATCATGCCGATCCGATCGACACGATGTACCGGCCCACGCCGCAGGAGTTCGCCGAGCTTTTCGAGGGAGAGTTGGTCCGGGGAGACATCATCGACGGTGGTGCCCTGCGCGATGACGTTTCGTCCCTGCCGCGCTACCTGGCCCAATCCGTCTGGCGCATCGCGAACTGGCCCAGACGCCCCCTCGCAGCCCGTGCGCGTGCCAGCGCCCTGCCCTACCTGCTCCGCCCCTATCGGATTTCCTGTGCCCTGATCCGCGTGCATGCAGACCCCGAACGCATCGCGGGGCGCAGCCAGATCACGGTGTGACAGGGGATGGTACGCCCCCTCGGGCTCGAACCGAGGACCCTCTGATTAAAAGTCAGATGCTCTAACCAACTGAGCTAGGGGCGCATCCGTCATTTCGGACGGCGCGGAACATAGGTGCGGTCGCATGTGGGGGCAAGCCGAAATCCGTGGCTGTTTTCAATGACAGGCGCTAGGTCAATTTCATGTCTCCGCTGACCGGCCTGCGCATTGTTGAGTTCGACGGACTGGGCCCCGTCACCTTTCTGGGCATGATGCTGGCCGATCTGGGCGCGGACGTTGTGCGGCTGACCCGGTCAGAGAGCGCGGCGGCCGCAGTGTTCACCGAGGTGGGCGGTGCCATCCTGCACCGGGGGCGGACGGCCGTGCCGGTCAATCTGAAAGACCCGCAGGACCATGCCCGGGTGCTGGATCTGGTTGCGCAAAGCCACGGGCTGATCGAAGGGTTTCGTCCCGGCGTGATGGAGCGGCTGGGTCTGGGGCCCGAGCCCTGCATGGCGCGCAATCCGGGTCTGGTGTTCGCAAGGGTCACCGGCTGGGGCCAGACCGGGCCGCTGGCGGATGCCGTCGGGCACGACATCAACTATCTGGCCCTGAGTGGCGCGTTGAGCACCTTTGGCGAAGCGGATCGACCGGCGCGACCGCCGCTCAATCTGGTCGGTGACTATGCCGGCGGCGCGATGATGGGGGCGATCGGCCTGCTGGCCGGGCTTTTGCAGGCCCGAACGACCGGGCGGGGAGCGGTAATCGACGTCGCCATGACCGATGGCGTGGCCCTGATGACCGCCCTGTTCCATGCGCTGAAAGCGCAGGGGCTGTGGACCGACGCGCGCGACGCAAACCTGCTGGACGGATCGACACCCTTCTATCGCTGCTATCGCTGTCGCGACGGGGGCGAGGTCGCAGTGGGGGCTCTGGAGCCCCGATTCTATGCCGCCCTGCTGGCCGGACTGGACCTGACGCCCGAGGACGCGCCGCAATACGACCGCAGCCGGTGGGGCGAGATTACCGACCGGTTCGCCGCAATTTTCGCGAAGCGGGACCGGGACGACTGGACTGCCCGGTTCGCCGGGACCGAGGCCTGTGTCACCCCCGTGCTCAGCCTGGGAGAAGCCGTGAGCAATGCCCACAACCGGGCCCGCGGCACCTTCACAGCCGAAGGGGGCCCTGCCCCGGCGCCGGTGTTCAACGGCACGCGCCCGGCGGCGGAGGCATCAGCTGGTCCCGCAGATATCGCCGACGCCCTGGCCCGCTGGTCCTAGGCAACCTCGGCCAGCGTCGGGGCGGTCGACCGCGACGCGCAGGCCTGGGCGAGGCTGTTGAACAGCCGCACCGGATCGATCGGCTTCGTCAGGAAGTCGGCGACGCCGATCCCGTCCCATGCCGCGCGGTGTGTATCCATGGCATTGGCCGTCAGGGCGATAACCGGCGTATCGCGGTTGGCGCCTTGCTCCCGCAGGCGACGCGAGGCCTCCAGCCCATCCATCACCGGCATCTGCATATCCATCAGAATGGCGTCGAACCGGCGCGTCGCACCCAGCTCCACGGCCTCTGCCCCGTTCTCGGCCAGGGTCAGGTCGCAGCCATGCGGCTCGAGCAGGAGGGACAGGATGCGGCGGTTCACCTCGTGATCATCGACCACGAGAATCGACATGCCCGCCAGCGTGATGGCTTCGGGCTCGACAACATCGGGGTCGGCGGCTGCCTGCCCCTCAAGGGCGACCGGGACCTCCAGCACGAAGCAGGACCCTTCGCCGGGCGTGCTCACGACCGTCAGGTCCCCGCCCATCAGGCGCGCCAGCCGGCGGCTGATCGCCAGGCCCAGCCCCGTGCCGCCGTAGCGACGGGTCGTGCCGGCCTCGACCTGTTCGAAGCTCTCGAAAATGTGGGGCAGGCGGTCCTCGGGGATGCCGCAGCCGGTGTCCGTGACCTCGATGCGCAGGCCCCCAAGTCGCTCACACCATCCGGCATGAACCGTGACCTGTCCGGCCTCGGTGAACTTCACGGCATTTGAAATGAGGTTGAACAGGATCTGCTGAACCCGCAGGGGATCGGTCCAGACCCGCTCGGGCACCGCATCGTCGACGGCCATGACCAGCTTCAGACCAGAGGCACTGGCCCGCGCTTCCCACAGGCGCGACAGGGCGACCATGCGCTCGCGCACGTCCATCTCGGCGTGCTCCAGCTCCATCTTTCCGGCCTCAATCTTGGAGAAGTCGAGCACATCGTTGAGCAGACCCATCAGCACATCGCCCGCGTCCACCAGCATGGCCACATGGTCACGTTGGGCGGGTTGAAGCTCGCTGGCCTTGAGCAGATTGGCCGCAGAGATGACCGCATTCATCGGGGTGCGAATCTCGTGGCTGATGGTCGCCAGGAAGTCCGACTTGGCCGCATTGGCTACCTGGGCCCGGGCCCGTTCCTCGTCGGCCTTTCGATTGGCTTCCCTGAGCGCCATGGTCGTGGCGGAGTTCTGACGGACGGCCACGACAAGGTGGCCGAGATAGAGCGCGCATCCCACCGCCACCAGCATTTCATACCAGACGCCGTTCCACGCCGCCCACAGGATCGGCAAGCCGAGGAAGTAGAGCCCATGAGGGATGGCCGCCGACAGCAGCAAGGCGCGCTGGTGATGCATATGCAGGCTGACGTGTAGCAGGCCGCCGGCCACCTGGACGGTCGCGAAGACACGCCCGACCTCTCCGCCATAGAGCCAGCAATAGGCCGAGATGGAGGAATAAATGGCCACATTGAGCGCCGCCGAGAGGCAGCACATGATCTTTCGCGCCGCAGAAGGAGGCACACGAGGGTTTCGACGCAGCGGCGAAAAAACGATCTCGTCCAGAACCTGTCCCAGCAGGACGGCGCTGTACCAGACAATGGGCCAGATTGACGGCGCCACGACAAACGCGGTGACGCCGATGAACGCCCCCAGCCCCAGTCGCGTTTTCAGCTCCCTGTGGCGGACCTCCGCAACGATCGCATAACCTGAATCCGGCATTCGAAGCCTCCCGAAGGCCGGCACCGTCGCACAAGATGTAAAAGGAATGGTTGCCACATGCCCGTCAGGGTTGTCGCCCGTGTCCCGGCAGGTTGCATGGCGCGGGGAACACCTTGCGAAGCCGGGCATTTCATGCTGACCACGGCTGTTCGTCGATCGAGGGGAATCTTCATGACCAAGGCACTCACACTGACCGGCCTCGCCGGTATTGCAGCGGCGATGCTCGCCCTGTCGGCCTGCGACAATCCGCCGGCGGATGAAGGGCTGGAGCCCATTGGTCCGGAAGTCGCCGAGCCCGAGGTTCCGATGCAGCCCGAGCCGGTCGAACCGCCCGCCGAAGCGGAGATGCCGGTCCAGCCTCCGCCCACCCTGCCGACCGACGATCGTACGTCGGAAGAATCGGTTCGCCCTGACTCTGACACGATGTTCTATTGATAAGGCCGTCGTCCCGGCCCTGCCGGCGATGATCGTCCGCCGCTCCTGCCGTCCGGGTCACCCTTGCTGAAGAACCGAACCTTCCTGCTGACCGCCCTCGCGGTCTTCAGCCTGTCCGCCAGCCCGGCGCTGGCGGACCCGAAGGCGCGCGTTCGCGGCAATATGGATGACGAGCTGCGCGACCGGATCATCGAGGTCATCGGCGAGGTCGACGGTCCGCCCGCCAGCCGGTTCGAGGCGCGCCGTCATGCCCGTGCCGCCGCTGAAGCCGCAGAGGCGCTGTTGCGGTCGGAGGGCTATTACCAGGCCCAGATCGAGGATCTGGTCGAGGGCGAGGAGACGCCGGTCGCCGTCATCCTGATCGACACCGGTCAGCGTTTCGTTCTGACCGAGCCGACGGTGACCTGGACCGACGAGACTCCCTTGCCCGGGATCGAGGCCGAGGTCCGCTCGGAGATCGACCTGGAGCCCGGCGCGCCCGGCCGTGCCATCGATGTGATCGCCGCAGAAGGCCGCATCGTCGCCGGTCTGACGCGTCGCGGCTATGCCGATGCCAAGGCCGAGACACGTCGTGTCGTGGTCGACCATGCGACCCATACGGTCGAGCCGGAGTATCGGATCGATTCCGGCTCACTGGTCACCCTTGACGGCGTGGTGCTGCAGACCCGGGGCGTCACCAATCCGCGCTGGGTCGCCGGCCTGGCGCCCTGGGATGAAGGGGATGTGTATGACCCCGAGAACGTCGCCGAGCTGGAACGGCGCCTGCTAGAAACAGGCGTCTATGACGGCGTGGGGGTGGCCCTCTCGCCGCCGGGCCAGACGACACCGGACGGCAACCGCCCCGTCATCGTCAGCCTGACCGACCGCCCGGCCCGTGTTCTCGAAGCCGGCGCCACCCTGTCCACGGCCGAAGGCGCCGGCGTCGACTTCATCTGGACCCACTACAACCGCTTCGGACGGGCCGACACCCTGCGCTATCAAGCGCGGCTGGCCGGCATCGACAGCCGTCTGGGTGTGGACCTCAGCCTGCCGCACTGGCGCCGTCCCGGACGCACCGCCAAACTGTCGGCAGCCATCGTCAATGAAGATACTGACGCCTATCGCCGGACCGGCATCAGCCTTGCGGCCGACCTGAACCAGCGCCTCGGGCGGACCTCCTACTTCAGCTACGGGATCGGGCTGGACGCGGGGCAGTATTCCGAAAGCCGGTTCGATCCGATCACCCAGCTTCCGGTCAAATCCGACCGCGACCTCGCGCTGCTGACCCTGCGCGGCAGCAGCTATATGGACCGGTCGAACGATCCGTTGAATCCGACCAGCGGGTGGCGCCTGACCGTATCGGCCCAGCCGACCGTGGTGGCGGGCGAGGACAGCCTCGCCTTCCTGCGCGCCGAAGCCCAGGCCACGACCTATGTGCCGATCGACTCCGAAGGCCGCACCATCATCGCCGGCCGCCTGCGCCTCGGCAGCATCCTGGGCGGCGATGAGTTGAGCATCCCGTCGGACCGCCTGTTCTACTCGGGCGGAGGTGGCTCGGTTCGCGGCTTTGCCTATCAGGGGGTAGCCCCCCGCCTGCCCGACGACACCCCGCGCGGCGGCCTGTCGCTGTTCGAAACCTCCCTGGAAGTGCGCCGCGATCTGGGCCGCAATTTCGGCGCCGTGGTGTTCGTCGACGCGGGCGCCATCGGATTCCAGGAGACGCCGAACTTCAATAATCTGAGGTACGGGGTCGGCGCCGGTGTGCGCTACAACCTGCCCTTCGGTCCGATCCGCGCCGACATCGCCTTCCCGCTCGAGCGCCGCCCGGCGGATGCCGACTTCCAGATCTACATCAGTATCGGCCAGGCGTTTTGACCGACCCCGCCCCGCCCTCCTCCGAGCCTGATACCCCGGCCGAGACCCGGAAGAAGCGATCGCTGGCGCGCCGCATCGCGATCGGCGTCGGCATTGGCATGGGCGTTCTCGTGGTCCTGCTGGGCATCGCCCTGCTGGGCGGACGGGCCTATCTGCTCAGCGACGCGGGCCGCGAACTGGTCAGCACCTTCGCCAACGGCAAGAAGGTCGGCCGGTACGGTCGCATCAATGTCGAAGGCCTGTCAGGCGATCTGTTCAACGACTTCACCATCGCCCGCGTCACGGTCACCGACGAAGAAGGCGTCTGGCTTGAGGTCACAGACCTTCGCGTGGACTGGAGCTACCTGCCCCTGCTGGGCAAGCGCTTCCATGCCGACGAGATCACTGCCGAACGCATTCAGCTGTTGCGGCGGCCGATCGTCGAGGTGTCGAATGACCCGCCCTCGGCCATGCCACTGGACATCGACATCGACCATTTCGCGGCCGAGGTCGAACTGCACGAGGACTTCAGCAAGACCTATGGTCACTGGCGCCTGGAGGGCGAGGCCGAAGTCCTGCGCAAGGGCCGAACCACGGCGGTGGTCGACGCCTACAGCCTCGACCGTCCCGGCGACTTCCTGAAGCTGGACGCGACGCTGGGCGACTCGCTCGACACCATGCAGGTCAATCTGGAAGCGCGAGAGGCCCGCGGCGGGCCGCTGGCCGGGGCTCTCGGTTATTCGCCCGACCGGCCGTTCGAGATTACTGCCGTCGCCAACGGCCGCGTGATCGATGCGACGGCACAGACCGGCGACTTCGTGCCGCTGCGCGTGAAGGGGCGCTTCAGCGACACGGGTGCCCGCGCTGCGGGCTACGTCAATTTCAGCGGGTCGGACCTGTTCGCGCCCTTCATCGACCGGATCGGCCGGACGGCACGGTTCGGGCTCGCGGGCATCCCTCTGGAGAACCAAGAGGGCGTGCAGGCCGTCGCCTGGCGCCTCTACGCCGACAACATCACCACCAGGGTGGACGGCCAGGTCCATGTCGACGACCTGAGCAGCCCCGACGGCCTGTCGGTCGACATCGCAACGCCCTCCCTGTCCCGACTGGCGGGCGTGCCGATCGCCGGAGCCTCGACCTATTCGGGGACGTTCACGGGCAAGGCCTCCGACTGGTCGCTCAAGGGCCAGGTCGACCTGCGGAACACCGAGTTGGCCAGCTATCGCGCCCTGCAGCTTCAGGGCCCGCTGTCGCTGACCGGCGGTGACCGGGGCTATGCCCTTGCTACCACTCTTGCCGCGTCCGGCGGTTCGCGCGCCGGCGTGATCGGTGGACTGCTGGGCGCCACGCCGCGCCTGCAAGCCGATCTGGTCTATGGGACCGATGGCTCCGTGCTCCTGCGCAAGGTTGATCTGGATGGGGCCGCCATCCAGCTGAACGGCTCGGGCGGACGCGCCCTGAACGGCGCCCTGCGGTTCTCCGGCAATGCCGACATCACCGATGTCTCGGCCCTGTCCGACCGGGCTTCAGGCTCCTTCAGCGGTCCGATCCGGGCCACAAGCACTCCGTCCACCGGGGCCTGGACGTTCAGCTTCGACGGCCGGGCACGCAATCTGGCCACCGGTATGGATGAACTGGACCGCCTGCTGGGGCCTTCGCCCAGCCTCGATCTGGGCGGCACCCTGCGGAACGGACAGCTTGAGGTCACCCAGGCGCAGCTGGACGGCGAAAAGGGCGAGGCCACGGCCAAGGGTCTGATCGGCCTGGACGGCGCGCTGAAGCTGGCGGTCGACTGGTCGGCCACCGGGCCATTTGGTGTCGGACCCGTCGAGATCGACGGTGCCATGCAGGGCGACGGCGCCCTGACCGGCACCATGGCCCAGCCGCGCCTTGATCTGACTGCCGGGTTCGAATGGGTCGCCGTGGGTCCCATGGATCTGCGCGATACCCGACTGGTGCTCAGCTTCCGCAAGGGCGACGACGCTTCGGATGGTCGCGTGGCCATCACCGGCGACTCTGCCTTCGGCCCGGCGAAGGCTGTCGCAAACTTCTATCTCGGCGATGAGGTCATCCAGCTCAGCGATGTGGACATCGACGCGGGCGGTGTGATCGCACGGGGCTACATCGGCCTGTCGAACAGCTTCCCCTCACAGGCCGATCTCGTGTTCCAGGCCCGGCCCGGGGCCTTCCTCAGTGCCGGCGAGGTCGACGGTCGCCTGCGCCTGACCGATGCCCCGGGACAGGATGCGGCGCTGATCGCGATCACCGGGCGTGGTGTGCGCTTTGCCGGTTCGCCCTATGTGATCCGTACCTTACAGCTGGGCGGTCGCGGTTCGCTGGAACGCCTGCCCTTCCATGTTGTTCTCGACATGGGCGGCCCGACTCCGGCCCAGTTCGAGGGGGATGCCGTCTATGCCCGCACGGACGCCGCCCAGACCCTGACCCTGACCGGCGGCGGACAGGTGCGCGATGTCGAATTCTCGACGCGCAATCCGATGGTGCTGGCCTTCGCCGAGGATGGCCGCGTGGCCCGCGTCGACCTGTCCGTCGGGGGCGGGATCCTGATGGGTGAAATGCGGCAGGGCGAGGACTCCGTTGTCGTCCAGGCCGACCTGACCCGCGTCGAGCTGGGGTCCATCCTTGAGGACCTGCGCGGTCAGGTGACCGGCCGCGTCTCGCTGCGCGGCGCCGGAGAGGACCTGTCCGGATCGGCCAATGTGTCCCTCGCCAATGTGCGCAGCATCGACGCGCCCTCGAACATGACCATTGGCGGCACGCTTGATGCCACCCTGGTCGACAACCGGCTGAACCTCGATTTCGTCGCCAGCGGCGAAGGGTCGGTCGACGCGCGGATCGACGTGACCCTGCCGGTCGTGGCCTCGGCCGCCCCGCTGCGTCTCGCCATCGCTCGTACCGAGCCCATGTCGGGCGAGGTCGACATTCGCGGCCAGATCAAACCGCTCTGGGATGTCTTCGCCGGCGGCGAGCGCAGTCTGGCGGGTCAGGTCCAGGCGCAGGCCACCCTGGGCGGCACCCTGAACGCGCCCCGCCTGACGGGAACCCTGAATGTCTCGGAGGGCGACTTCCGTGATGCGGCCTCGGGTCTGCGCCTCAGCGACCTGCGGCTGGACACCCGCTTCGACGACACCACCGCCCTGATACAGACTTTTACGGCCAAAGACGGTGCGGGCGGCGAGGTCAGCGGCAGCGGCCGTATCGGCCTGCGCGAGGGCAGCGGCTCGTCGCTCAAGCTCGACTTCCGCCGCTTCCGTGTGATCGATAACGAGATCGCCTCGGCGCGCGGGTCGGGGGAGCTGACCGTCACGCGGGCAACGGACGGCAACATCACGCTGGAAGGCGATCTGACGGTCGACGAGGCCCGGATCGAACCGGAGCTGCCGGGCAACAACGGCGTCGTGACCATGGACGTCGTCGAGATCAACCGGCCCGGCGGTGACCCCGACGATTCGGTCGAACAGCAGGCCGCCGGACCCCAGATCGGCCTGAACATCCGCATTCGGTCGCGGGGTGGCAATGTCGAGGTCTCGGGCCGGGGCCTGAACGTTCTGATGAACATCGACGCCCGCGTGGGCGGCACCCTGACCCGCCCCACCCTGTCGGGCATGGCCCGGGTAGCACGCGGCGATTACGAGTTCGCGGGCAAGCGCTTCGTCTTCGACGAAGACGGCTATGTTGAACTGTCGACCGATCCCGCCTTGATCCGCCTCAACCTCGAAGCGGTCCGCGAGGACCCGGTCCTCACCGCCAGCATCCGGGTGACCGGAACGGCGGCCAAGCCCGTCATTGCCCTGACCTCGACCCCGGCCCTGCCGCAGGACGAAATCCTGTCCCAGGTCCTGTTCGGGCGTTCGGCGTCGCAACTGTCCCCGGTCGAGGCGGCCCAGCTGGCCTCCGGTGTCGCCTCGCTGGCGGGCGGCGGAGGATTCGATGTGATCGGGGGCTTGCGCGAGCTGGCCGGCCTCGACCGCCTGTCCTTCGGCGGCGAGGCTTCGGCCCTCACCGTCGCCGGGGGCCGCTACATCTCGGATGACGTCTATCTCGAGGTGATCGGCGGCGGAGAGGGCGGCGCTGCCGTCAGCGTGGAATGGCAGGTCCGGCGCAATCTGGCCGTGACCTCGCGCTTCGGCGGACAAGGCGAAGCCAGCCTGTCCGTCCGTTGGCGGCGCGAGAGCCGCAGGCCCGGCGAGCGCCGGGACCGCAGGCCCAATACACGCGACTAGCTGTTCGGGAATTCAGCCTTGTTGAGCTGGTTCAGCTTCGCCGCACCGCGATAGCCAGCGATGTGCATCACCAGTTCGACCAGGAGCACGACAAGGGTCAGCACAGTCAACCAGAGAGGGGTCTGCGCAGCCGCAGGGAGGTCCATCTGGCTTTCCATGGCCAGGCCCGAGAGGCTGGAGAGCAGACCGAAGGCCACCAGAATGATGAACAGGATCGGGATAAACCGGTTGGGTTTCGCCCACTGAACCAGGCCAAATATCGCCTGCACGACCACCATGGCGATCGACATGACCACCACAGCGCCCGCCATGGCGCTGGCCATGCCCACGACAGCGGCGTCGCCCTGGGCGTTCTCCACCATTGCGGCTTCCATGGCTTCGGTGCCGCCCGTCATGGTTTTCACCACGCCGAAGATTCCGAAGGCGACGCCCAGGAATATCGCCAGCGCACTGGCGCGCGCCGCGGCGACGGCTTCCGGCCGCGTGTTGATCGGCGCCGTCGGATTGCTCGCCTTGACCCAGTCAGTCATCAGATTGTCCCCCCAAGTGAAAGGACTACCCTAGAGGGTAGCGGACGACGTCGTAAATCCCCGCCCTTCACCTTTGACGGAAGGGTCGTTAGGGTCCGCCCGCATGCAGATACGTCCTGAAGACCAGATCGTGCTCGACCACGTCGCAGCGCGCCGTGAGGCCTTGATCGGGCGCGCCATCGACTGGGCCAACATCAACTCCGGCAGCCGTAACACCCGGGGTTTGGACCGCGTCCTCGTCGCCATCGAGGAATCACTCGGCGCCCTGCCCTGCCGGACCGAACGGGTCGAGACATCCGCCTCAAGCCGCATCGAGGATGATGGCCGCGAGGTGCCGCTGACCTTTGCCCCCGCGCTCAAGCTGACCCAGCGACCGGACGCCCCGATACAGGTGGTCCTGACCGGCCACTATGACACGGTGTTCGACGCCGACAGTCCGTTCCAGACGGTCGGCACCCGGGCCGACGGCGCTCTGAACGGCCCCGGCATCGCCGACATGAAGGGCGGCATCTCCGTCCTGCTGGGCGCCCTCGAGGCATTCGAACGCCACCCCGACAGGGACAAGGTCGGCTGGACCGTACTGCTGTCTCCGGACGAGGAGATCGGGTCCCCCGGCTCCGCCCCCCTGCTGGCCGAGCTGGGCGCCCGCGGGCATCTGGGCCTGACGTATGAACCGTCGCTGCCCGACGGCAGTCTGGCAGGCGCCCGGAAGGGCAGCGGAAACTTCCACATCGTGGTGCGGGGCAAGTCGGCCCACGCCGGCCGCGCCTACCACGAAGGCGTCAACGCGACGGCGGGCGCCGCTCGCCTGGCGACCGCGCTCGACGACCTGAACGGCCAGCGCGAGGGCGTGACCGTCAATGTGGCCAGGATCTCGGGCGGAGGCGCGCTGAACGTCGTGGCCGACACGGCCGTGGTCCGCTTCAATGTGCGGGTACCGGCCCCGGAGGATGCCGACTGGATTGAGGGCCGCATCCGCGACCTCGCTTCGCGCCCGCCGATCGAGGGCGCGACCGTTGAACTGCACGGGGGGTTCACGCGCCCGCCCAAACCGATGGACGCTGCCCAGACCGCCCTGTTCGAGGCGGTGCGCCAGACCGGGGCCTTGCTGAACCAGACCATGCGCTGGCAGTCCTCGGGCGGGGTCTGCGAAGGCAATAATCTGCATGCCGCGGGCCTGCCCAATATCGATACCCTGGGCGTCATCGGCGGCGCGATCCATTCGGATCAGGAGTTCGCCTGGCCCGACAGCTTCGTCGAGCGCGCCCAGCTGTCCGCCCTTATCCTGTGCAAGGTCGCCTCGGGCGAAATCGACGCCCCGCACCTCAAACAGCTCCGTCTTCAGTCCAGGTAGGTTTCATGCTGGTTGTTCGCCCCGCCGGTCCCGGCGATCTGGATTCCCTGCTGGAGCTGGCCATTTTGTCCGGCCCCGGTTTCACCAGCCTGCCGGAAGACCCTGATCAGCTCAGCGAGCGGCTGGACCTCAGCCGCGACAGCTTCGGCGGCCGGAATGAGCCCCAGGAGCGCTGGTACACCCTGATGCTCGAGGAGAGCGACACGGGCGATGTGGACGGCGTGGGATCAGTCAAGGCGGCCGTGGGCCTCAACCGGCCCTTCTTCAGCTTCCGGGTGGTGAACAACACCCAGTCCTCGCCCTCCCTTGGAATCCGGCTGGACCAGAAGACGCTGGTGCTGGTGAATGAATGCACGGGCTGGTCCGAGGTCGGCTCGCTTTTCCTGAAGGCCGACCGTCGCAAGGGCGGTGCCGGACGCCTGCTCAGCCAGTCGCGCTACATGCTGATCGGGGCCGAGCCGGACCTGTTCGCCGATACCGTGCTGGCCGAACTGCGCGGCGTGTTTACTCCAGATGGGGCCTGCCCCTTCTGGGATCATGTGGCGCACAAATTCTTCCCGATGGATTTCGAGGAAGCCGACCGGATGACCGGCTCGACCGACAAGCAGTTCATCCTCGATCTGGCGCCCCGGCATCCGGTCTATGTCGAGCTTTTGCCCGAACCGGCCCGGGCGGTGATCGGCAAGGTCCATCCCCAGGGCATCCCCGCCATGGCCCTGCTGGAATCCGAGGGCTTCCGGCCCAACGGCCTTATCGACATTTTCGACGCAGGCCCGACCGTCACCTGCCGACGCGACGACATCCGCACCGTGCGTGACGCGCGGGTTCTGACCGTCCGCATTGTCGACCAGCCCGACGCCGAGCTTCCCGCCCTGATCTCGACCACCAGCGTCTCGGGCTTCCGGGCGGTGCGTCAGAAGGCGGCGATCGACGGCGACCAAGCCTATATCGATCGCGAGACGGCCGCCGCCCTCAAGGTGCGCGACGGCGAAACCATACGAGTGAAATCATGACTGCAGCCCCGCTTTCCGGCCCCCGCTTTGCCTCGATCGACCCCACCACGGGCGAAGAGGTCTGGGGCGGCCCGTCCTCCAGCCAACGGGATGTCGCCGAGGCCGTCACCCGCGCCCGCGAGGCCTTCCCTGACTGGGCCGCCCGGCCCCGGCAGGCGCGCATCGATGCCGCAAAGCGCTATCAGGCCGTACTGGCGTCACGCGCCGACGAACTGGCGCAGATCATCTCCATGGAGACCGGCAAGGCACTCTGGGAAACCCGTGCCGAACTGGGGGCCATGCAGGGCAAGGTCGACATCTCGATCCGCGCCTATGAGGAGCGCACCGGCGAGCGCAGCAAGGAGACCGGCTTCGGCCGCGCCACCCTGCGCCACCGTCCGCACGGAGTGGCGGCGGTGCTGGGGCCGTTCAACTTCCCCGGCCACCTTCCAAACGGTCACATCATCCCGGCCCTGCTGGCCGGCGACACCGTGGTCTTCAAGCCCTCCGAGCACACTCCCCTGATCGGTCAGGAAATGGTCGAGTGCTTCAAGGCGGCGGACCTGCCCGAAGGCGTGGTCAATCTGGTTCAGGGCGGCGCCCAGACCGGCGCCGCACTGCTGGAGCGCGACATCGACGCCCTGATGTTCACCGGCTCGGGTGCGGCCGGGGCCCATTTCAAAAAGCTGTTCGCCGACAATCCGCATGTGATCCTGGCTCTGGAACTGGGCGGCAACAATCCGCTGGTCGTCTGGGACGCGGCCGATGCCGAGGCTGTTGCCGGCATTGTGGCCATGAGCGCCTTTGTCACCACCGGCCAGCGATGCTCCTGCGCCGGGCGCCTGATCATTGAGGAAGGTCCGCGCGGCAATGCGGTGATCGAGGCCGTGGTCGCCTTCATGGACCGGCTGATCTATGCGCCCTGGAACAGCAGCCCCGAGCCGTTCGGCGGCCCCCTCATCTCGGCCCATGCCGCCAGCCAGGCCCGCGAGGCCCTGCGTGCCCGGATCGATATGGGCGCAAGGGTGATCCGGGACAGCGGACCGATCGACGGCCTGTCCGGCGCCTTCGTGAAGCCAGCGCTGATCGACATCACCGGCGTCGACGTACCGGATGAGGAGATTTTCGCGCCCTTCCTGCAGGTGACCCGCGTGGCGACCTTCGATGACGCGATAGAGATGGCCAATGAGACCCGCTATGGCCTGTCGGCCGGGCTTGTCTCGGACAATCCTGCCAACTGGAACCACTTCATCCATCGCATCCGGGCGGGCGTCGTGAACTTCAACCGGCCGACCACCGGCGCCGCCGGTGACATGCCGTTCGGCGGTCTGGGCGCCAGCGGCAACCACCGGCCCAGCGCCTATTATGCGGCCGACTACTGCGCCTATCCGGTGGCCAGTTTCGAGGCCGACGGCGTCAAGAATATCGAGAGCGAGATCAAGGGCCTGAAGGCGTGAACTCATCTGCTGTCGAAGCCAATGCCGACGGACTGATCGGGCCGACGCACTCCTATGCGGGACTGTCGCCGGGTAATCTGGCCTCCAGTCTGAACAAGGGTGAGGCCTCCAATCCCCGGGCCGCTGTCCTTCAGGGGCTGGAAAAGATGAAGCTGCTGGCGGACCTCGGCCTGCCGCAATTTGTCCTGCCTCCTCACGAACGCCCGGACATCGGCTTCCTTAAAAGCCTCGGCTTTGCGGGATCGGATAGCCAGGTGCTGGAGACCGCCTGGAAACAGGCGCCCTCCCTCGCCGCCGCGGCCTGTTCGGCCTCGCCGATGTGGGCCGCCAACGCCGCGACCGTGACCCCCTCGGCCGACAGCGCGGATGGGCGCGTTCATTTCACGCCCGCCAATCTGGTCACCAATCTGCATCGCTCGCTGGAGCACGCCCAGACGAAGCGGGCCCTCGACGCCCTCTTCCCCGACCCGGCGCGCTTCGCGGTCCACAACGCCCTGCCGTCGGTGGGTCATCTGGCGGATGAAGGCGCGGCCAATCACGTCCGCCTGTGCGCCGACCATGGATCGGCCGGCGTCAACCTGCTGGTCTGGGGACGCGAAGCCTGGGAGGGCTGGGACGGCCCCTACCCGGCACGCCAGACGCGCGAGGCGTCAGAGGCGCTCGCCCGTCGGCACGGCGCCTCAGGCGTTGTGCTGGCCCGCCAGGGCAAGGCCGCGATTGCCGGAGGCACCTTCCACAACGATGTGGTCTGCGTGGGCGCCCTGGACACCCTGTTCTTCCACGAGCTGGCGTTTGAGGACGCGGCCGCCACTCTGGAGGCGATCCGACGCGCGGCCGACGGTTTCGAGCCCAGGTTCGTCGAAGTCTCCGCGACCGACCTGCCCCTGGCGGATGCGATCAGCAGCTATCTGTTCAACTCCATGCTGATCCGGATCCCCGGTGAGGATCGCCTGACCCTGATCTGCCCGACCGAGACCGAGGAGAATCCGCGCAGTCGGGCCGTCGCCGAACGGATCGCAGGCTCGAACGGCCCCATTGGTCAGGTCCGCTATGTGGACGTGCGCCAGTCGATGCGGAACGGCGGGGGTCCCGCCTGCCTGCGCCTCCGGGTGGTGCTGAACGAGGCGGAACTGGCCGCCACCAGCGACGCCATGCGGTTCACCCCCGCGCTGCATGCGAAGCTCAATGAGTGGGCCGGTCGCCACTACAGGGACGAGCTGACGCCACGCGACCTGTCCGATCCCGACCTGCTGGTCGAGAGCCGGACCGCCCTCGATGCGCTCACCGTGCTCCTGGGCCTGGGCAGCGACTTCTACCCGTTCCAGCGCACCTAGGCGGCGAAGCGCCCGCCCTTGGTCGCATAGGCCTGGGTGCCGCGGGTGAAGACGGTGTCGGACGGCAGGATCGCGTCGATGGCGATGTCGTCCTTGCCCTCCAGGCGATCGTAGATCGGTCCGAAGTCGCGCAGGGTCTCGTCCTTCAGCCCCTCGAGACTGTCGATCACGAAGTAGACCTGCTGGAAATCGTCGATCCGGTACAGGGTCCGCATCACCCGTTCGAGGTCGAAGCCGATCCGGTTGGGCGACGGATCCTCGACGGCGAACACGCTCTCTGTGGCCGACGACACAATGCCGGCGCCATAGATCCGCAGGCCGTCGGCCTCCTTCATCAGGCCGAACTCGACCGTGTACCAGTACAGCCGCGCCAGATTGGCCAGCATGCCGCGCCGTGCGGCCCGCTGCCCGCCCTTGCCATAGGCTTCCATATAGGCGGCGAAATCCGGGTCGGTCAGCATGGGCACGTGGCCGAACACATCGTGGAAGATGTCCGGCTCCTGCAGATAGTCCAGCTGATCGGGCTTGCGGATGAACTGGCCGGACGGGAAGCGCCGGTTGGCCAGATGGTCGAAAAACACCTCATCCGGCACTAGGCCCGGCACACACACGACGGTCCAGCCGGTCAGGGCCTGCAGCTTGGGGTTCATGACCTCGAAGTCGGGGATGCCCCCGGTGTTGAGGTCCAGCGCCTCCAGTCCCTTGAGGAAGACCTCGCTGGCCCGGCCGGGCAGGATCTTCATCTGGCGGGCGTACAGCGTATTCCAGGTATCGTGTTCGACCCGGGTGTAGGCGGACCAGTCCTGCGGAATGGTCCAGTCCTCGGCCGCCCCTTCGGGCGGGGCTTCAAAGACGTGCTCGAAATCGGACATGAGGCCCTCTTCTTGCGGGTTGTTCGGCTGCGCCCACCCTAGGCGTTCGCAGGATCAAGGGCCATACACCCGCCGCTCGCGCCGCCTCAGTGCAGGTGGACAAATCGCGGCTGCAGGCGCCCCTGATCGTCATGGCGGAACCAACGCTTCAGGTGCGGAAGCGCTGCACTGCCCGGCATGCGGTCGGCCTCAAGGCTCTGTTCGGCGGCATAGACCAGCACGCCCGACTCCTCCTCCAGCACCAGAACCTTGTAAAAGGGCTGGTCGGTCGGGATGGCGCCCATGTCCCCGTCGGGCCCGTCATAGCGGGCATCGACATCCAGAATGATTCCACTGAATGCATCGTCCAGCTGGCGCACGCTCTGGCCCAGCCCGAATTTGGCAGCCTTTGTCTTGGTCATGGGCCGACCCTAGCGGACCGCCCCTGAGCCCTCTCCGACCGATCTGTTCATTTTCGCGACAGACTGGCTTGGCGCGGACGATCTCATCGGACTAGTCTGTGCGCGACGGGGGCCAGACGGGCTCCCAAACAGAAAGTTCGGCCATGCCGGAGATCGACGGCGCGCCTGCGGGGCGCGACGCCCGGTCCCCCAGCCTTGGCGAGGCGCCATCCGGGTCGTTGCTGTACGGCGCCCTGGATCTGGGGACCAACAATTGTCGCCTGCTGATCGCGCGACCTGCGCGCGACGGCTTTCGGGTCGTCGATTCGTTCAGCCGGATCGTGCGTCTCGGCGAGGGAGTCAGCCGCACCGGCCGATTGACCGACGATGCGATGGACCGGGCCTATGATGCGCTCGCCATCTGCGCCGAGCGGGTCGCCAAGAAGAACCTCCCCTCCGAACGGATCGCCGCCGTCGCCACCCAGGCCTGCCGGGCGGCCGAAAACGGCGAGGAATTCATCGAGCGGGTCCGGCGCGGCACGGGTCTGAAGCTGCGCATCATCACTCCGGACGAGGAGGCCCGCCTGTCGGTGGAGGGCTGCCGCAACCTTCTGGATCAGCGCGCCCGGGCGGTGCTGGTGGTGGATGTGGGCGGTGGATCGACAGAGCTGTCCTGGCTGGTGCGCAAGGACCGCGGCTTCGAGACCGTCGGCTGGATGTCGGCGCCCGTCGGGGTCGTGACGCTGGCGGAAGGACACCCGGAATCCCTGGATGACCCCGCCTCATGGTACGAGGCCATGATCGGCGCCATGGCGACCGCCATCCAGTCCGCCCCGGTCAATGGCGAGGTCAAGGCGCTGTTCGACGAAGGCCATGCCCATCTGGTCGGCACCTCCGGCGCCATCACCAGTCTGGCCGGTATCCACCTGAAGCTGCCGCGCTACCAGCGTGACCGGGTCGACGGCCTCTGGATGTCCCGCACCGACTGCGAGGATGCGGCCCGCCTGCTTCTCGACCTCGGCCCCGACGGACGGGCGAAGAACGCCTGTATCGGTCCGGATCGCGCGGATCTGGTCATGGCGGGGGCGGCCATCCTCGAAGCCGTCCAGCGGTCCTGGCCCTGCGCCCGTGTACGGGTCGCCGACCGGGGTCTGCGCGAGGGTCTGCTGCTGGAGCGTATGCGCTCGAGCCGCCGTCGCCGCAGACGAGGCCGCCGCCGGCCGCGCGACTGATCAGCCGATGGTCGGGTCGACGACCTGCACCGGCAAGTCGAGGTCACAGATCGAAAAATCTGCCCCCCTCTGCAGCCGCACGGTCTCGAGCGTGGTCGCAAACACGGGCGAACCGGCATTCAGAACGCGCACCGTCGGCCGGGTCTCGACCGGCAGGTCCGAGGCCACGCGCACCCGCAGCATGCGGTCCGGCTCGCCGGGCACGATGCCACTGGGTTCGTCGCCGGTCTTCAGGGTCCGCACAACGTCCAGACCCGAAATCACGCGTCCCCAGACCGTGTAGCGCTTGTCGAGCGAGGGATAGGCCTGCCGCATCAGGAAGAACTGGCTGTTGGCCGTGTCCGGATCCTCGTCGCGCGCCATACCCGCCACGCCGGGGCAGTAGACGCCCCAGCCATGAACCTTGCCGTCGCTGGTCAGCGGCATCAGCTCGGCCGGCTGGGTCTGGACCGGCAAAGATCCGACAAAGCCCAGCAGGGCCCCCATCGGCGCCGCGACCGGTGTGAAATCCATGTCGGGGCCGCGGCGGAAGGTGAATTCGCCGGGCAGGTCGGGATAGGGGCTCTGGCCATCGCCGGTCCCCAGCGGATCGCCCGTCTGGGCCATGAACCAGTCGATCACCCGGTGCCAGGGCAGGCCGTCGTAGAAGCCCAGACCCGACAGCAGGCGGATACGTTCGACGTGCAGAGGCGCCACCTCCGGCGCCAGCTCCACCAGAATGCGGCCCTTGCTGGTATCGATGATCAGAAGGTTCTCGGGCGCGACCAGCCGCCAGTCAGTCGAGGGCGCAGGTGCGAGTGTCGTGGCGGCAGGGGCCGGCGCGGGCTCCTGCGCCTGGGCCGGAAGGGCTCCGGCCAGAACCATGGCCGCCACAAGCGCACTCATCTTGCCCGCCGTCATTGGGTCACTCCCCCCGTCACCCGCGACGGCAACTGCACATCGCAGATATTGAAGTCGGCGCCCTTCGCCGCCCGTGCCTCGGCCACGACCTGCGCCGCCTCGGGGCTGGTGTCGCGCAGCACCTCCACCACCGGTCGCTCGCCCTCGGGTATCGCCGAGGCCAGCCTGACCCGCACCATGGAGTCGGGATTCTCGCCGACCCGGCCGTCCTCGGCCTCCGGCCCCGTCTTGATCGCGCGGACGACATCCATGCCGCCGACCACGCGACCAAAGGCCGTGTACATGGCGTTCAGATTGTCCTCGCGGCCCGACATCAGGAAGAACTGGCTGTTGGCGCTGTTCAGGTTGCCAGCGCGGGCCATGCCCACCACGCCGGGGCAGAACAGCGTCTGGGCGCCCACCTTGAAGTCGGCCGTGACCATCATCTGGCTGTCCGGCTGGGTGACTACGGGCAGGCCGTGGATCAGGCCCCGCATGCCGGGCCCGCTGTTCTCGACCAGAAGGAAGCTGCTGTCGCGACCCCGGCGGAAGCTGAGCTCGGCCTCGACATCCGGCAGCGCACTGCCGCCGCTGCCCGTTCCGGTCGGGTCCCCGGTCTGGGCCATGAAGTCCTCGATCACCCGGTGAAAGACGTGCCCGTCGTAGAAGCCCTCGCTGGCGAGGGTGGTGACCCGCTGTACATGAGCCGGCGCCACGTCGGGCAGCAGTTCGACCAGCACCCGTCCCTTGCTGGTGTCGATCACCAGCAGCCGGTCCGCCGGCACCGTGCGCCAGCTGGATGCCGCCTGGGCCAGAGCCGGTGCGGGCGCTGCCGACAGGCCGGCTCCCAGCAACAGGGCCGAAAGGACAAGGGCGGAGGAGAACTTCATCTGCATGGACATACCTTGATTATCGTGCGGCCTTGACCCGCTCCCGGACGCGCGCCGCGATGGCAGGGCTGACGAAGCTTTCGATCTTGCCGTCCAGCCGTGCTATTTCCTTCACCAGCCGCGAGGCGATCGCCTGATGCCGCGGGTCGGCCATGAGGAACACCGTCTCGATCTCGCTGTTCAGACGCTGGTTCATGGCCGTCATCTGGAACTCGTACTCAAAGTCGGCCACGGCGCGCAAACCCCGGATGATGACGCTGGCGTCCAGCGATTCGGCGAAATGCATCAGCAGGGTATCGAACGGCTGGACGACGATGTCGGCCTGAAAGGTCAGGACCTCGGCCTTCAGCATCTCGACCCGCTCGGCCGTGGTGAACAGTGGCCCCTTCTCGTCATTCTGCGCCACGCCGATGACCAGCCGGTCGACCAGCTTCACGGCGCGACCGATGATGTCCATATGGCCATTGGTGACGGGATCGAAGGTTCCCGGATACAGCCCGATGCGCATGTCTCGGCCTCCCTCAGTCTCAGTGGCTTAGCATCGGTCGCGCGCGGCTCCTAGACCGGCTGCGGCGCAGCCAGCGCCCAGGCCGCCGCCACCCGCGCAACCCGGTCACCGGCATCGCCATAGGCGTGCCCGTCGATGGCGCCCACGGCACAGGCCGGGGTGGCGCTGTTGGTGATGAAGGCGCCGTCAAAGCGGGGCAGGTCCTCGACCCGGATGACCCGGGTCGTCTGCCCCACCCCAACCTCCGACAGATGATCCCGGATCAACGCCTGCGACACGCCGGCCAGCATGGGCGCGTCCGGCCATACGACCGTATCGCCTTGCAGAAAGCCGATGTTCCACAAGGTGCCTTCCGATACGCGGCCGTCCGCGTCCGCGAGCAGGGCATCGTCGAATCCGTCCCTGCGGGCCAGCCGCCGCGCCCGGATCAGGCCAAAGGTCGCCACATGCTTCAGATCGGCGGCTTCCCGGGCATAGGCCTGCACCTGAAGTCGCAGCGGCTGTCCCGACAGAGGCGCGACAGGCGGAAAGACACCGACCATCACACTGGGCCGTCCCTCGACGTCGGGCGTGCGCGGGCTGATATCGGGCGAGAACAGGCTGATGCGCGCAAAGCCGCGTGGCCGGTCGCCGAGAGCCAGCCGCAGCTGGCGCCGGATTTCGCCTTCCGGCACGGCTTCCCCGAACAACGCCTCCGCCGAGCGGACCAGCCGGGCCATGTGGCGGTCAAGCCCCCGCACCGCCCCGTTGTCGACCGCAAACGATGTGTAGGCGCCGTAGTTGACCAGCGCCTGGCGCGCCAGCCCCTCGGCCGTTGCCGGAGCGCCGTCGATCCAGAGGTCGGCGGCCGCCACAGCCGTCAGCCTTCGCTGGACTCGTCCGCCGGAGGAATGCCGTCGGCCGGATCTTCACCCTCGGAGGTCTCGGCCAGACGTTCGACCGAGACAACCTTTTCGCCGTCGGCGGTACGGAACACCGTGACGCCCTGGCTGGACCGTCCGACCACGCGGATCTGGCTGACCGGTGTGCGGATCATCTGCCCGCCCGAGGTCACCATCAGCAGCTCGTCCGTGTCCTCGACCGGGAAGGAGGCGGCCAGACGGTCGCCCGCGCGGCCCCCCAGACCGTGGGCCGTCAGCCCCTGCCCGCCCCGGCCGGTCCGCCGGTACTCATAGGCGGACGAGCGCTTGCCGAAGCCGGTCTCGGTGATGGTCAGGATGAACTGCTCGGCGGCGCCCAGCTCGGCGATCCGCTCGGGCGAGATCGGAGCTTCGGCGACGGCTTCCTCGTCCGCATCGACCGGCGTGTCGTCCTCGCCCTCACCCGCGGCCCGTCGCATGGCATTGGCATGTTTGACGTAGGCGGCGCGTTCTTCCGGTGTCGCATCCACCCGGCCCAGAACGGCCATCGAGATCACGATATCCGTCGGCTGCAGGCGCACACCCCGCACCCCGGTCGACTTGCGGCCCTTGAAGACGCGCACATCGTCCGCCTTGAAGCGGATCGCGCGGCCCATGGCGGTCGTCAGCATGATGTCGTCGTCGGCCTTGCACAGGGCGACGCCGACCATGTGGTCGCCCTCTTCCAGCTCCATGGCGATCTTGCCGGCGCGGTTGACGGTGGCGAAGTCCGACAGCTTGTTCCGACGCACGTCGCCCGAGCGGGTGGCGAACATGATGTCGTAGTTCTCCCACTCACGCTCGTCCTCCGGCAGGGGCAGCACGTTCATGATGCTGTCGCCCGGCTCGATCGGAAGCAGGTTGACGAAGGCCTTGCCGCGCGAGGTCGGTCCGCCCAGCGGCAGACGCCAGGTCTTGAGCTTGTAGGCCTTGCCGTTCGAGGCAAAGAACAGCACCGGCGTGTGGGTGGAGGCGGAGAAGACGCCGACTACGGCGTCATCGTCCTTCATGGCCACGCCCGACCGGCCCTTGCCGCCGCGATGCTGGGTCCGGTAGGCGTTCAGCGCCACGCGCTTCACATAGCCGCCGTGGGTGACGGTGACGACCATGTCCTCGCGCGGGATCAGGTCCTCGTCCTCCATCTCGGCATCGCCCTCACCGATCACCGTCAGGCGCGGGGTCGCGAACTGATCCTTGATGAGCAGCAGATCCTCGCGGATCACGGCCAGGATGTTGGCCCGGTCGCTGAGCAGGGTCAGGTGGCCCTGAATCGTATCGGCCAGGCTGCGCGCCTCGCCGAAGATGTCGTCGCGGCCCAGACCGGTCAGGCGGGACAGGGTCAGGGCGAGAATGGCGCGCGCCTGTTCGTCCGTCAGCCGGATCGAATTGCCCTCCACCAGCACGGTGCGGGGGTCAGCAATCAACTCGACGAGCGGCATCATGTCGCCCACCGGCCAGACACGCCCCACCAGACGCTCGCGCGCCTCGCTGGGGTCGGCCGAGGACCGGATGATGTGGATCACCTCGTCGATGTTGGCGACCGCGACGGCCAGACCGACCAGCACGTGGCCGCGGTCGCGCGCCTTGGCCAGTTCGAACTTGATCCGCCGGACCACCACCTCCTCGCGGAACTCGAGGAAGGCCTCCAGCATGCGCCGCAGGCCCATCTGCTCGGGGCGGCCGTGGTTCAGGGCCAGCATGTTGACGCCGAACGAGCTCTGCAGGGCCGAGAAGCGCCACAGCTGGTTAAGGATGACGTCGCCCGACGCATCCCGCTTCAGCTCGATGACGATCCGCATGCCGTGACGATCCGACTCGTCGCGGACGTCGGAAATGCCCTCGATCCGCTTTTCGCGGACCATTTCGGCGATGCGCTGGATCAAGGTCTGCTTGTTGACCTGGAAGGGCAGCTCGGTGACCACAATGGCCTCGCGATCCTTGCGGATCGTCTCGATGACCGCCTTGCCGCGCACGATGACCGAGCCCCGGCCTTCGCGCAGGGCATTGCGGGGCGCGGTTCGCCCCATGATCTCGCCACCGGTCGGAAAGTCGGGCCCGGGCACGATATCCAGCAGGGCGTCGTCCGAGACCTCGGGATCGTCCACCAGCGCCACGCAGGCGTCGATCACCTCGCCCAGATTGTGGGGCGGGATGTTGGTCGCCATGCCGACGGCAATGCCGCCTGCGCCATTGACCAGCAGGTTCGGGATGCGGCTGGGCAGGACGACGGGTTCCTGGCGGGCGCCGTCATAGTTGTCCTGGAAGTCGACGGTCCCCTTCTCGATATCCTCGATCAGGGCCTCGGCGGCCTTGGTCATGCGGCTTTCGGTGTAGCGCATGGCCGCCGGCGGATCGCCGTCCACCGAGCCGAAGTTGCCCTGACCGTCCACCAGCATCAGCCGCATCGAGAACGGCTGCGCCATCCGCACCATGGCATCATAGATCGCGCCGTCGCCATGCGGGTGATAGCGACCCATCACGTCACCGACGATGTTGGCCGATTTCACATACTTGCGGTCAGACGTGCGGCCTTCCTCGTGCATCGCGTAGATGATGCGGCGATGGACGGGCTTCAGGCCGTCGCGCACGTCCGGCAGCGCACGGCTGACGATGACGCTCATCGCATAGTCGAGGTAGGAACGGCGAAGCTCGTCCTCGATGGTGATGTTGTCGATGTGCTCGCCGCCTGCCCCACCGGGAATTGCGGACGGGTCGGCGTGATCGGTTGTGTCGTCGGTCAAGGAATTTCGGCTTCATCTGGCCGGAATCAGAACAACTTCCGGGCTTGGGGATTACTAGCATCGGCGTCCGGCACTGGCAAAGTTTGCCCCGGACATATCCCCGGCCCTGAATCGCCCTGAGGAGAGAGACCATGACCCTGAACCGTTTGCCCCTGCTACTGGCTGCCACCGCCGGCGTGGGAGCGCTGATGTCGGGCTGCGTGGCGATCACCGAAAACCACTATGGCCGCGACGATCAGTCGGTGGCCCGCATCGGTGACTTCGGCGAGGCTACCCTGATCAACGGATCGGGCCAGCGCATCGGCCGCGCGACCCTTACTCAAGGCCCCTCAGGCCTGCTGATCCGCGTCGAGGCCGACGGTCTGACCCCGGGCTGGCACGGCATTCACATCCATGCGGTCGGGGAATGCTCCGCCCCCTTCACCTCGGCCGGCAGCCACATCAATCATGAGGATGACAAGCGTCCCCACGGCCTTCTGAACGCCGAAGGCCCGGACGACGGCGACCTGCCCAACATCTATGCCGACGCCCAGGGCCGCGTGCGCGCCGAAATCTTCACCACCCGCGCCCGCATCGCGCCGGAAGGTCCCGGCCAGTGGCTGTGGGACGCCGACGGCTCGGCGCTCGTGATCCACGAGAATGCGGACGATCATATGGCCCAGCCGATCGGCGGTGCCGGCGCCCGCGTCGCCTGCGGGATCATGGCCGCCGGCTAGGACACACCTGGTGGCTCAGGCCCGGCGGGCCTGGGCCACCTGTTCCGCCTCCCTCGACAGGATATGCAGGAAGGCGCCCCGCGACGCGTCCCAGTTTTCGAGGAGACGCGAGGCCAGCGGCGAACCGGTCTCGGCGGCATGGTCCGCGATCAGGCCCCTGAGCCTCTCCGCCGCCGCGCCGACCACCGGTCCCGCCATGACCGACTCGGCATTCAGGGTCTCTGTTGCCCGGCCGCTCTCGTCCCAGACAAAAGCCTCGCCTCCCGACATCCCGGCACCGAAATTCCAGCCCGTCGGCCCCAGGACCACCAGAACGCCGCCGGTCATATATTCCCCGCCGTGCGCCCCGCAGCCCTCGACCACCGCCACGGCGCCGGAGTTGCGGACAGCGAACCGCTCCCCCGCCATCCCCGCCGCAAACAAACGCCCCGAGGTGGCCCCGTACAGGCAGGTGTTGCCGATCAGTGCCTGACCCGCTTGCCAGCGGACCGGCCGGATCACCAGATGCGCGCCCGACAGGCCCTTGCCGACGTAGTCATTGGCCTCGCCGTCCAGCTCGATCCGCAGGCCCTTCATGCCCCAGGCCGCCAGCGACTGACCCGCGGCGCCCTTCAGCTTGAGCGTCAGGTGACCATCCGGCAGGTCCTGCCCGTGGCGACGCACGATCTCGGATGACGTGCGGGTGCCGATGGCCCGCTGTGTGTTCCGAACCGCATAGCTGAGCTGCATCTTCTCGCGCCGCTGCAGACAGGGTTCGGCGTCCACCAGAATCTGCGCATCCAGACTGTCGGGGACCGGATTGCGCGGCAGGACCGAGCCGTCCCGCAGGTCCGCGTCGCCCACCCGCACCAGAAGCGGATTGAGGTCCAGATCGTCCAGATCGTCGCCCCCGCGGGAGACCTGATAGAGCAGATCGGTACGCCCGACCGCATCATCGAGCCGCGCCAGTCCCAGCGAGGCCAGGACTTCCCGCGTCTCCTCGGCGATGAAGGTGAACAGGTTGATGACCTTGTCGGGCGTGCCGGTGAAAAGGGCTCGTAGCCGCTCGTCCTGCACGCACACCCCGACCGGACAGGTGTTGGAATGGCACTGGCGCACCATCAGGCATCCGACGGCGACCAGACTGGCTGTGCCGATGCCGAACTCCTCGGCGCCCAGCATGGCAGCGATGACGACATCCCGCCCCGTGCGGATGCCGCCGTCCGTCCGCAGGCGCACGCGCCCCCGCAGGCCGTTCATGCTCAGCACCTGATGGGCTTCGCTCAGGCCCATTTCCCACGGCATGCCGACCTGTTTGATCGAGCTGATGGCAGCGGCCCCCGTCCCGCCGTTGTGCCCTGACACCAGGACGGTGTCGGCCTTGGCCTTGGCCACCCCCGCCGCGACCGCGCCGATGCCGGACTGGGCGACCAGTTTGACCGTGACCCGCGCCTCCGGATTGATCTGCTTCAGGTCGTAGATCAGCTGGGCCAGATCCTCGATCGAATAGATGTCATGGTGGGGCGGCGGACTGATCAGGCCCACGCCGGGCGTCGCGTGACGCATGCGGGCGATGAACTCGGTGACCTTGAAGCCCGGCAGCTGGCCGCCCTCGCCCGGCTTGGCCCCCTGGGCGACCTTGATCTCGATCTCGCGACAGCGGGTCAGATATTCGGCCGTCACCCCGAACCGGCCGGAGGCGATCTGCTTGACCGCGCTGTTCGGATTGTCGCCGTTCGGGCGGGTGCTGTAGCGCTCGGGATCCTCGCCGCCCTCGCCCGAGACCGAGCGGGCCCCGATCCGGTTCATGGCGATGTTGAGCGTCTCATGCGCTTCGGGGCTCAGGGCCCCCAGCGACATGCCGGGCGTGACGAAGCGCTTGCGGATCTCATTCACGCTCTCGACCGACTCGAGCGGGATCGCCCGGGCGTCGCGGAAATCCAGCAGGTCGCGCAGGGCCCCGGCCGGCTGTTCGCGGACCCGGCGGCTGTAGGCCCTGTAGCGCCCGTAGTCGTTGCGCGTAGTCGCGTCCTGCAGGCGGTGGATGGCCTCGGCGTCCCAGCCGTGGTGTTCCTCACCCGCGCGAATGCGGTGCGACCCGCCTAGCCGCAGGTCCGGGCGATCATGGCCAAAGCCGGCCTCGATCAGGCGAAGGGCCCGCGCCTCCAGTCCCGGCAGGCCGATCCCCGAGACCCGCGACGTCATGCCGGGGAAGATGTCCGCGACCAGCGCCCGGGACAGGCCAAGGGCTTCGAACTCGAACGCCCCGCGATAGGCCGAGATGACGGATATGCCCTTCTTGGCGAGAATCTTGAGCAGGCCCGCCTCGATCGCCGCCTTGTAGTTCAGGCAGGCCTGCCGGAGAGAGCCCTGCCCGTAGCGTCCCTCGTCCTGCCGCTGCAGGAAGGTTTCCTGCGCCAGCCAGGCGTTGACGGCGGTCGCACCCGACCCGACCAAGACGGCAAAGGCATGCGCATCCAGCGCCTCGGCGGTGCGCACCACGATCGAAACGAAGGAGCGGAGGCCCTCTTCCACAAGGCGGGTGTGCACGGCGGCGGTGGCCATGATCATGGGGATGACCGGTCGGCCCGGCCCCATGTCTTCGTCGGTCAGGACCAGAATTCCGGAACCGGCCCGGACCTGCGCTACCGCTTCGGAGCGCAGACGCTCAATGGCATCGCGCAGGGCCGTGCCAGCGGGCCCACCGACGGTCGCTCCGTCGAAGCTGGTGTCCAGCCGGGCCACCGCGCCCTCGCCCACCACATCCAGCATGCGGTCGAACATGCCGGTGGTCAGGACAGGGCTGTCCAGCACATGGACCCGGGTCTGGCCCTCTTCCTGGGCGAGGATATTGCCGAGGTTCTTGAACCGTGTGCGTAGCGACATGGCCGCGCCCTCGCGCAGGGAGTCGATCGGCGGGTTGGTGACCTGGGCAAAGGCCTGCCGGAAATAGTGGCTGAAGGGCCGGTCGAGGCCGGACAGGACGCGAGGGACGGCATCGTCCCCCATCGACCCGACCGCTTCCTTGCCGTCGACGACCATGGGATCGAGCAGGGTCTCGATGTCCTCGCGGGTCCAGCCCACCGCAGCCTGCATCCGTGTCAGGGCTTCGCCCTCCAGCCGCCTCGGCTCGGGCCCCGGGCCGACCCTGGGCTCCAGATCGACGATGTTGGCCAGCCACCGGTCATAGGGGTGCTCGGCGGCGAGGCGGTCGAGGATGGCGGTCTCGTCGTAGAGGCGGCCTTCGTCCAGATCGAGGGCGATCATGCGACCCGGCCCGATGTGCAGATTGCGGGCGATACGCTCGGGGGCGATGCCCGTCATCCCGACCTCGGAGCCACAGATCAGCAGGCCATCCGTGGTCTCGGTCACCCGCAGGGGGCGCAGGCCGTTCCGGTCCTTGCCGGCCACCACCCATCGGCCGTCGGTCGCACACAGGGCTGTCGGCCCATCCCACGGCTCCATCACGGCGTTGCAATAGGCATAGAAGGCCTGATGGGCCGGGCTGAGCGTGCCGGGAATGGAGGCCTCGGGGATCAGCAGCGCCTTGGCCATCGGCGCCGACCGCCCGGCCCGGACCAGAACCTCGAACACATTGTCCAGCGCCGCGGAGTCCGAGCCGCGGTGCTGGATGACCGGCTTGACGATGTCGTCGTCCGCGCCGAACGCGGTGGCCGTCATGCGGATCTCGTGGCTGCGCATCCAGTTGGCGTTGCCGCGCAGGGTGTTGATCTCGCCGTTGTGGGCCAGCATCCGGAATGGCTGGGCGAGGCGCCATTCGGGGAAGGTATTGGTCGAATAGCGCTGGTGGAACACGGCCACCGACGCGATGACGTCCGGATCGGTCAGGTCCGGATAGAATTCCGCCAGCGCCTGGGCCAGCATCATCCCCTTGTAGATGACCACCTGCGCCGACAGGGAACAGATATAGACGTCGATGCCGCGTGCCCGGGCCCGGGCCTCGATCCGGCGCCGCAAGAGGTAGAGGGCGCGCTCCAGATCCTCGCCTGCCAGACCCTCCGGGGCCGCCAGCATGATCTGTTCGATCTCCGGCCGGGTCGCCGCTGCCCGCTCGCCCAGGATGCCGGGCCGGTGCGGCACCTGGCGCCAGCCGTACAGATAGAAGCCCGCGGCCTGCAACTCGCGCTCGATCACCACCCGCGCCTGCTCCTGCGCGCCCAGATCGTGGCGCGGCAGGAAGACCATGCCGACCGCCAGTGGGCCGGACCGCGGCTCGCGCCCCTGCTCGCGCACCTGGCGCAGGAAGAAGTCGCGCGGCAGGCCGATCAGCAGGCCTGCCCCGTCGCCGGACCGACCATCGGCATCGACCGCGCCCCGATGCCAGACGGCTTTCAGCGCGGCGATCGCCAGATCGACGACATCGCGGCGCGGCTGGCCGTCCATGGCCGCCACCAGCCCGACCCCGCACGCGTCGCGTTCGCTTTCGGGATCATAGGCCCCGGCCTCGATCAGAGTCTGCCGATCCGTCAGCCATTTGCGGGGATCGACGCTCATGCTGCCACCTGCTGGCGGGCCGACAGCCAGCCGTGGATTTCGGCGGCGGCGTCCTGCCCCTCGCGCACCGCCCAGACGACCAGCGAGGCCCCCCGCGAGATGTCACCGGCGGCGAAGACGCCCTCCAGCGTGGTGGCGCGCGTCCCCGCGGCCGACCAGACCGTGCCGTCATCGCGCACCGCCAGATCGGACGCGCGGAACTGACCGCGCAAATCCTCGGGCTCGAAGCCCAGCGCCTCGATGACCATGTCGGTCTCGCAGTCATAGGCACTGTCGGCCAGTTCGCGGATAGAGCGCCGCCCGTCCGGTCCCGGTTCGGACAGGGCTGTCCGCATGGCCCGCACAGAGCAGACCCGGCCGGCCGCGTCCCGCACGGCCCGTGGAGAGGCCAGCCAGTCGAAGACGACGCCCTCCTCCTCGGCATTGGCCACCTCGCGGGCGCTGCCCGGCATATTGGCCCGGTCCCGGCGATAGAGGCAGGTCACCGACGCCGCGCCCTGACGCACGGCGGTCCGCACACAGTCCATGGCCGTGTCGCCCCCGCCGATCACCACCACCCGGCGGCCGCGCGCATCCAGCGCCCCGCCCTCGAATTCCGGAACGCTATCCCCCATCCCCTTGCGATTGGACGCGGTCAGATAGTCGAGGGCCGGCACCACACCTTCCGCTCCGCAACCCGGCAGGGTCAGGCGACGCGCAGCATAGACCCCGGTCGCCAGCAGCACCGCCTGATGCCGGCTGCGCAGGTCGTCAAACGAGACATCGCGCCCAATCTCGACCCCCAGTTCGATCCTGACACCGGAGGCCACCAGCCGGTCGATCCGCCGCTGGACCACCGGCTTCTCCAGCTTGAAGCCCGGGATGCCGTACATCAGCAGCCCGCCGGCGCGATCCTGCCGCTCGTAAAGGGTGACGGCATAGCCCAGCCCGCGCAGCCGGTCGGCGGCAGCCAGACCCGCTGGCCCCGATCCGACAATGCCGATGGACTCCGCGCGCTCGCGCACGGGTGTGATTTCGGAAATCCAGCCCTGCTCGAACGCCATATCGCCCAGCCAGCGCTCGACCGAGCCGATGGTGACGGTCTCCCAGCCCGCGCGCTCCAGCGTGCAGGCCCCCTCGCACAACCGGTCCTGCGGACAGATGCGGCCACAGATCTCCGGCAGGGCGCTGGTTGCCTCCGAGGCGCGCCAGGCCTCTTCCAGCCGCCCCTCGGCCGCCAGCCTCAGCCAGTCGGGGATGGCATTCTCCAGCGGACAGCCGCTCTGACAGAAGGGCACGCCGCACTGGGCACAACGGCTCGACTGATCCACGCCTGTCGCATTTGCGAAGTCGGCGTAGATCTCCTGAAAGGACTGGATGCGCTCAGCCGGCGACACCTTCGGCGGTGTACGCCGGACGACGTCCGGGAATTTCTGGTTGCGATGCAGCATGGGCCTACCATCCGGTGCCGGGGCGCTCACGGCAAGGCCGCGCGGGGAATTTTTCCCGCGCGGCCGCCTGACAATCTTTTGATGACAGGCGTTCCTGCCGGTATTCGTCACTTTCGCGGAGAATTATTCCGCCATAGCCCGTCCCGTCAGAAGGCGAGCGAGAGCATGCCGACAACTCTCTCCTCGGACAGCGGACCCGCCGTATCGGTGTCGTGATACCGCACATCGATCGAGACCAGGCTTGTGAGGGCGTAGGTCAGGCCGGCATTCCAGGTCGTGTAGTCATCGCTGACGTCCAGGCTCTGGTGCCCCACGGCCCCCGACGCCGTCAGCGACGGACTGAAGGCATAGGCCGAGTTGGCCTCGTAGTAGAACGCCTCGTCGTCCACGCCGAAGAAGTTGGGCGAATAGAAGGTCGCCACCCCCAGGCTGACCGGCCCGATGGAGCGGGAAGCGGCGGCCTTCAGCTCGATGAAGTCATAGTCGGCGCCCGCCGGCTTGCCCACATACAGATAGACCACTGCACCGACATCGACGTCGAAGCCGGCGATCTGGGTGGTGTAGCCGCCATAGAAGTCGACCTCGGCATCGGTGTCGTCACCGAAGTCCACGGTCGAGGCCCAGGCCCCGGCATAGAAGCCTCCGGAGGCCATCGAGATGCCGCCCTGGACGGCCGCGCTGTCATCGGTCTGGCTGATGCCGCGAAACACATAGTCGGTCACCACGGCAAGGTCATAGCTGACCTCGGGAGCGGACTGGGCCCGGGCGGCCTGGGCCGTGGCAAACAGGGCCAGGGCCGAAGCACAGGCGATCAAGGTCTTCATTCGGATATCCCCTTTTGAATGAGTTGGAAGCACGCAAACGCCATCAACCGCTCGGGAACTGGTCCGATCGGGCCTCCGGCAGCCGGCGTGGGAGGACGCCGGCTGCCGCACTCGCTGGAACCGCCCGTCAGGACGCTTCCAGAATCTCTCCGTGAAGGTGGCCGTCGAGGCCCTCGTCTTCCTGGGCCTCGCTGACCCGGAGCCCCGTCGTGAACTTGCAGACGATCAGGATCAGGAAGGTCACACCCGCGCTCCAGCCCGCAGTGACGCCGAGGCCCCACAGCTGCTTCATGACGTCGGCATCGGCGCCTGCGGCATTCACCGCCGAACTGGCGAAGACACCGGTCAGCAAGGCCCCGGCCACGCCCCCGGCCCCGTGGATACCGAAGGCATCGAGGCTGTCGTCATAGCGCAGCAGCTTCTTGATCCAGACCGAGGCCGCGTAACAGACGGGACCCGCGATCAGGCCGATGATCACGGCGCCCATGGGGTCAACGAAGCCCGCCGCCGGAGTGATGGCCACCAGACCGGCAACGAGGCCGGACAGGACCCCGATCAGCGACGGTTTGCGCTTCTCGATCACCTCGACGATCTTCCAGGTCAGCGAAGCCGCCATCGCGGCCAGCAGGGTGTTCAGCAGGGCGATCGAGGCGATCGCGTCCGCCGCCCAGGCCGATCCGGCATTGAAGCCGATCCAGCCCACCAGCAGCAGGGACGCGCCGATCATGGTCAGAACCGGATTGTGGGCGACGATCGGGCTGACCCCATAGCCCCGGCGCGCGCCTAGGAAGACCGCGCATACAAGGCCCGCGACACCCGAGTTGACGTGCACCACCGCGCCGCCGGCGAAGTCCAGCACGCCGGCCGACCCCAGGAAGCCGCCGCCCCAGACCCAGTGACAGATCGGCGCATAGACCAGCAGCGTCCACAGTCCGGTGAACAGCAGCAGGCCCGAATATTTCAGCCGCTCGGCAAAGGCCCCGGTGACCAGCGCCGGTGTGATGATGGCGAAGGTCATCTGGAAGGCGATCCAGAGATATTCGGGCAAGGCCGGCGCCACGGCATGGGCGGTTTCCGGGGTCACGCCGCGAAGGAAGGCGGCCTGCAGGCTGCCGATCACGCTGTTGACCTCGTCGCCCGAATAGGCGCCGATCGGCTGCCCGACCCCGAAGGACAGGCTGTAGCCCGCCGCGAACCACGCCAGGGTCACGACGGCGGCGACGCCGACCGACTGGGTGATGGTTGCGATCACATTCTTGCGGCGCACCATGCCGCCATAGAACAGCGCGAGCCCCGGCAGGGTCATCAACAGCACCAGGGCCGTCGAGGTCAGGATCCAGCCGGAAGCCGATCCGTCCAGTTCCAGAGGCGCCTGGTGCGCCAGCAGAGCCGGAGCCGCCTGGGCCGCTCCGGCGGTCATAAGGGAGGCAAGTCCCCCCAGCAGCAGTCCAAGAGTTCGCTTGTAGCCGACGCCCGACGTCAGCCCCCGGATCATGGTCGTCATCATCAGTACCCCCTGAATGCGTGAACGCAGATGCGAAAGCTTTATCGCAACTGCGAACTTGGCAAGGGATTTGTTAACGATTTCGAGACAAATTCGTGCAGTTCATCCTAATAGCTACAGGGCGTCGCCGCAATCCTGTTGCACATCGCCCAGCTAATCAGGTTTATTATTCTGACATTCCGCGAATTAGCAGTCGCACCATTTGCTTATGGCTACGCTTGCGGAACACAACGCGCCCTTCGCCTCTATCGCTCCAGAGTCTCCTCGAATGCCTCCACGAGCCGCTCCAGACGCCCCAAACCGATGGTCCAGAACGCCGGATCGCGCGGGTTGAGCCCGAACGGCTGAAGCGCAACATCGTAGGGGCGCGCCCCCCCTGCCGCGAGCAGGTCGCGGTAAAGGGGCGTAAATCCGTCCGGATCCTTGCGGCGGGTCTCCATCAGGGCCGCGACCAGCAGATCGCCGAAGGCATAGGCGTAGACGTAGAAGGGCGAGTGGACGAAGTGGCTGACATAGGCCCACCAGTGCTCATAGCCGTCGTTCAAGGTGACGGCGGGCCCCAGCGATGCGCCCATCTCCTCCAGCCAGATTTCGCCGATACGGCCGGCGCCGACCTCGCCCTTCGCCCGCGCATCGTGGAACCGGGTCTCGAAACGGTGGAAGGCGATCTGGCGCACGACGGTGTTGAGACCGTCTTCGATGCGGCCGGCCAGCAGGCCTTGGCGTTCGCTCTCGGGCGCCGTGGCCAGCAGGCGGTCAAAGGTCAGCCCCTCGGCAAAGATGGAGGCCGTCTCGGCGAGCGTCAGCGGCGTGTCGGCCAGCAGGCTGCCGGCCTCGGCGGCCAGGGTCTGGTGCACGCCGTGTCCCAGCTCGTGCGCCAGCGTCAGCACATCGCGCCGCTCGCCCATCCAGTTCAGGAAGACATAGGGGTGGCGATCCGCGGTTACCGGGTGGGCATAGGCGCCCGACTGTTTGCCGGCGCGAGGGCGCGCGTCGATCCAGCGCCGATCAAAGAAGGTGTCCGCGCGCTCGGCGAACTCCGGCCCCAGATCCGAAAAGCTGTCCAGCACGATGGAGCGGCCTTCGCTCCAGTCAAAGCCGCGCGGGGCCTTCGTCGTGAGCGGCGCATTGCGATCCCAGTGGTGGAGCGTCTTTTGACCCATCGCCCGGGCCTTTGCCGCATAGTAGCGGTGCGACAGGCGCGGATAGGCGGCGGTGACCGCCTCGACCATGGCATCTACCGCCTCGCCATCGACCTCATTGGCCAGATGGCGGCTGTCCGCCGGACGTTTGAACCCGCGCTTGCGATCCTCCAGCGCCTTCTCGGCAGCGACCGTGTTCAGAACCAGCGCCAGGGTACGGGTTTCGCCCTTCAGGGCTGTGGTCAGGCCCTCGGCCACTGCCTTGCGCCGCGCGGCCTTGGGGTCCGACAAGCCGTTCAGCGCCTCGCTGAGGGTCAGGGTGTCGCGGCCGGCCTCGATCCGCAGATCGGCCAGGGTCTCGTCAAACAGACGCGGCCACTGTGACGAGATGGGCATCTGTTCGGCGATGAAGGTTTCCAGTTCGGCCGACAGTTCATGCGGCTTCATCAGGCGCACGCGACGCAGCCAGGGGCGCCAGCGCGCGGCGGCGGAATGGGCGCCGAGGGCGGCCTCGATTTCGGCATCCTCCAGCTGGTTGATCTCGAGGGTCAGCCAGACGGTCGGGGTCGACACCTCCGTCAGGGTCTGGCGGACGTCGGCCTCGAAGGCCTGGGCCTCCGTGTCGTCGCGGCGGGTGGAGGCCTCGAGGAAGGCATAGGCCCCCAGCGCGCCCAGCCGGTCCGCCGCCTGCTCATAGAGACCGATCGCCCGATCCAGTCGCTCGCCCAGCAGGGCCGGCTCTGCGCGTGCGGCGACCAGCTGCCCGGACAGGCCATTCATCTGGTCAACCAGCGCGCGGGCCGCGTCCGTATCGGCGGCCAGACGCGGGTCCTCCTTGCCGGTGTAGAGGTCGGACAGGTCCCAGAGGGGCAGGTCGGCGGGCGGCGTCTTGAAGGGTACGTTCATGCCCTTGGGTATGGGGTCGCGGCCCGGGGCTGGCAAGGCAGCGGGAACCAGGGTGTGTCTGGCGCCATCCCCCGAACTGTGTCCAGATACCTTCAGGGGAGGACCACCATGATCGATGCCGACACCACCACACGTGCGTCCATGGCGTCCGGCCATCACAGCCTGATCCTGCCACGCCTGCTGATCGGTCTGTTCCAGGGCTTTGCGCTCTACGGCCTTTTTCTCAGCATCGATGACCAGCCCCTTCTCTGGCCGGCGACGCAGCCCGAGATTTTCGGCCCTCTGGCGCTCGTCTCGCTCTATCTGCCCGTCATCCTGCTGGGCGGGCTGGGGCGACTGAAGCTGCGATCGCTGGTCATCTGGGGCGTGGTCGCCTGCGCCCTGCTCGCCTTCCTCGGCTGGTACGACGTGGCGCGACAGGCGTTGATGGATCAGCGAGAGCCCTTCCTGTCTCTCCCGCTCTTTCCCTTCCTGGCGGCCGCCCTGTTCATCGCCCACCACCTGATCGTCCCCGCTGACCAGGCTGGCCAACGGATTGCCCCCTACCCGCTCTATTTCGATGTCGCCTGGAAGGCCGGTGTGCAGCTGGCCCTGTCGGTCGGCTTCACCGGTGCTCTCTGGCTGCTGCTGTTCCTTGGGGCGGGCCTGTTCTACCTGATCGGCATCCGGGCCTTCGGCAACCTGCTGGCCGAGCCATGGTTCAACCTGCCGCTGACCGGCCTGACCTTTGCCTTGGCCGTGCATCTGGCCGATGTGCGCGACGGTCTGATCCGGGGTGTACGCGCCGTTATCCTGATGCTGCTGTCGTGGCTGTTGCCGGTGATCGCGGCGCTGACGGCCGCCTTCCTGTTCGCCCTGCCCTTCACCGGCCTGTCCGGGCTGTGGGAGCAGGGGTCGGCCACCGCCCTGATGCTGGCCGCAGCCGCCGTCCTGATCGTCCTGATCAACGCCGCCTATCAGGACGGCACCGAAGACACCCGCCCGCCGCTGGTGCTGCGCTGGGCCGCCATTGCCGGAGGGTTCCTGCTCATCCCCCTGATCGGGGTCGCGACCTCGGGTCTGGCCCTGCGGATCGGCCAGTACGGCCTGACCCCGGACCGGGTGATCGTCGCCGCCTGTATTCTCATCGGTGCCGCCTATGCCGTCGGCTACGGCTGGGCCGCCCTGTCGAGCCTGCGGAGAGGCGACTGGATGCGGCCGCTGGAGCGAACCAATATCGGCACCGGCGCACTGGCCGTGGTGCTGATCGTGTTGCTATTCAGCCCGGTGCTGGACCCCGCCCGCCTGTCGGTCATGGACCAGATGGCCCGCCTCGAGCGCGGCGCGGTCACGCCCGAGCAGTTTGATTACCGCTTCCTGCGCGTCGAGAGCGGCAAGGCGGGCAAGGCCGCGCTGGAGCGTCTGACTAAGTCAAAGGACGCCGAGGTGGCGCGCCGTGCCAAGGAGGAGATTGCCAAGACCGAGCGCTGGGAAACGCTGGCGAACAGCACCAGGGCACCGGAGGTCCGGGCCTGGCCCGAGGACACGAGTCTGCCCGAGGGCTTTCTCGCGGACGTATCGCGTGGCGATCCGCGATGGCAGTGCACGCCTGAGGACTGCGTCGCGACTCTCAGGGATCTCGACGGAGACGGGGCAGATGAGGTCCTGATGGCGACTCGCCTGGGTGTCTTCCTCTTCGTGGAAGAAGAGTCAGGGGCCTTCCGTGCGGTGGGGAGCTGGAACCCCAACAGATGCCATGATGGTGCCAAGCGGGTGGACCCGCGGGATATGCTGAGGGCCGACCAGCTGAAGTTTACTGCGCCTCGCTGGCCCAGTCTGGACACAGGGACCCAGACCGAGGACTTTCTTGTCTATGCCTGCCGGACCGGCCCCGCGCCGCCACTGATCGCCCTGGACTGAGCCGTTAACCCCCCGCACACCACGCCGGACAACCCGATCTTCACCGCATCCAGGGTACACCCGTCCCGAAACGAGCCAGTCCGGGGCCTGCCCCGAGATCGGCCACAGGTGATGACAAGGGGTGCCCCATGGCCAAGACCGTTCTGGTCGTCGACGACGATCCGACCCAACGCCGCCTGGTCCAGGCGGTGCTGGAGCGCGAGGGCTTCGCCGTCAGCCAGGCCGAGAACGGCGGCGAGGCGATTGACTGCCTCACCACCGGCGGCGGGGCCGACGTGGTCCTTCTGGACATGGTCATGCCCGGCATGTCGGGGCTGGAGTGCCTGGCGGAACTGCGCGCGGCGGGCGTGACCACCCCCGTGATCGTGCTGACCGCCAATGCGGGCATCGAGAGTGTGGTCAAGGCCATGCAGGCCGGCGCCCAGGACTTCTTCGTCAAGCCAGTGTCCGCCGAGCGTCTGCTGGTGGGCGTGCGCAACGCCCTGCAGATGACCCAGCTGACCGCCGAGGTCGGACGCCTCAAGAAGCACAATGCGGGTCGCACGACCTTTGACGATCTGGTCGGCGACAGCCCCCCGATGCGCATGGTCAAGGCGCTGGGCGTGCGCGCCGCCCGTTCGACCATTCCGGTCCTGATCACCGGCGAGAGCGGGGTCGGCAAGGAAGTCATCGCCCGCGCCCTCCACGGCGCCTCCGACCGGGCCGGACGACCCTTCGTGGCCGTGAACTGCGGGGCCCTGCCGGCCAATCTGGTGGAGTCCATACTGTTCGGTCACGAGAAGGGCAGCTTCACGGGCGCCCACGACAAACACCTCGGCAAGTTCAAGGAGGCCGACGGCGGCACCCTGTTCCTCGACGAAATCGGCGAACTGCCCCTGGACATGCAGGTCAAGCTGTTGCGCGCCCTGCAGGAGGGCGAGATCGACCCGGTCGGCTCCAAGCGACCGGTCAAGGTCGATGTGCGGATCGTCTCGGCCACCAACCGCGAACTGGACCGGCAGGTCGCGGCGGGAGCCTTCCGCGAGGACCTGTTCTATCGCCTGAACGTCTTTCCGATCGAGGCCCCGGCCCTGCGCGAACGCCGCGAGGACATCGCTGCCCTGGTCGAGCACTTCATCGGCCGCTTCAATGTCGAGGAAGGCAAGCGCGTCGTCGGCTGCGCCCCCGAGACCGCCGAGCTGCTCAAGGCCTTCGACTGGCCCGGCAATGTCCGGCAGCTGGAGAATGCCGTCTATCGCGCCATCGTGCTGGCCGACGGCCCCTTCCTGAAGCCGCATGACTTCCCGGCGATTTCCGGGGTGGCCATGCCGACGCCCGAGGTCGATGCCGCGTCCGCGCCGACCGCCGCTGCGGCTGCCGCAGATCTCCCGCCCATGCCCGAGGCGCCCGTGCGTATTCTGGATGGCAAGGGGCATCTCCGGACACTGGAAGAGATCGAACGCGACCTGATCCAGCATGCCATCGAGGTCTATGCCGGCCATATGTCCGAGATCGCGCGCCGGCTCGGCATCGGCCGCTCGACCCTCTACCGCAAGGTGCGCGAGCAGGGGCTGGACGTGGACCTGGAACAGGGTGCCCAGGCAACGTAAGGCCGGTCATTGCGGTTTGTTAAGTGGCGCCACCGCGCCGACATGCCTAGATGGGGTGTCCCCTCCAGCCGGCTGACGCGCCATGCCCGACTATGATTATGAAGCCGACGCGCGCCGCTTCTCGACGGTGCTTGAAGACCTCGGCGAGCCGGACCGGCCCAAGCTCTACATGGGCGAACTGGTCAATGCGTTCGGCGAGCGCGGCTTCGGCGCCCTCATGGTCTTCCTCGGGCTGATCAATGCCCTGCCCCTGCCGCCGGGCTCGACCACCGTACTGGGCGCGCCGCTCCTGCTGCTGGCGTTGCAGCTGACCTTTCAGTCGGACCAGGTCTGGATGCCGAAGTGGGCGCTGAAGGGATCGATGGATCGGTCCACCTATCGCTCGGCCGTGGCGCGCGTCCTGCCGACCATCCGCAAGTTCGAGCGGCTGTCGCGCCCGCGTCTGCTGTTCATGACGTCACAGGTGGCCCAGATCGCCATCGGTATCGCCTCGGCGGCGCTCGCCATCATCCTGATCCTGCCGATCTGGGGCGGCAATATGGTGCCGGCCATCGTCATGGCGACCTTCGGCTTCGGCCTGATGCAGAGGGACGGCTATTTCATCGCGGCCGGCTGGGTCGGCGTGGTCGGCTTCACCGTCTTCGTCTGGCTGGCGTGGGAAGTCATCTGGCGGGTGCTGAAGTGGACCTTCGACGCCTGGAGCCACGCCCTGCCCGGGCTGTCCTGATCCGACATAACGAGGGGCCGGAAGGATCACCTTCCGGCCCCAAGGTTGGCTGAACCCGAAACCTAGCGGAACAGCGACAGCACCAGCTGCGGGGTCTGGTTCGCGATGGACAGGGCCTGCACTCCCAGCTGCTGCTTCGTCTGCAGGGCCTGGAGCTTGGCGCTCTCCTTCGCCAGATCCGCGTCGACCAGATTGCCCACCCCCGACTCGAGCGTGTCGGACAGGTTGCCGACGAACTTGAGATGGGTCTCCAGGGCCCTCGACTTGGTGCCCAGACGCGCCAGAGCGCCCGAGACGTTGTCGATGGAGGCATTGACCACCGCCAGGGAGGCCGTCGCCTTGGAGAGCGTTTCGATCGACTGGGTCGTGCTGACCGTCACATTGGTGCTTCCCAGCGCCATCACCTCCGCTCCCACGGTGATGCTGGCGTTGCCTTGCGCATTGGCCAGGGCGTTGAAACCGGTCGCGCCGGTCTTCAGCAGGTTGATCCCGTTGAATTCGGCGTTGGCGGTCACTGTCGCGATCTGGTCACGCAGGGCCTGGAAATCCTCGTTCAGGGCAGCACGCGCCGCCGTCTTGAGCGACGCATCCGTCGCCGCCAGGGCCTTCTCCTTCAGTTGCAGCAAGAGGTCAGAGACCGTCTCGCCCGCCGCCAGGGCCACATCTACCGCGGCAACGCCCCGGTCCAGTGACTGTTTGACCGCCCCCAGCGCTCCGATTTCGGCCCGCTGCCCCTGGGCGATTGCCCAGATGGCCCCATTGTCCTTGACCGACGAGATCTTCTTGCCGGTGTTGATCCGGCTTTGGGTCGTCGCCAGTTCGGTGTTGGTGGCGTTCAGGTTCTGGAGCGCGATCATCGCGCCCACGTTGGTGTTGACCGAATTGCTCATCGGCGGGTCCTTCCATTCTGGTCGGTGGGGTTAACGGTCTTCTGACCGTCGAACCGGTTCTGGTTCACCCTCGCACAGGCAAGAAAAGTGCCGCTGACCTCGAGGGCTCAGCGGCATGATTTCAAACGCTTTTTCTGTGAGAAATTCCCGCGCGACCGGCAAGGACTTCCCGGTCGGCAAAAATCGTCAGGCGGCTTCCGACGCAGCGGGTGCCAGGCCCTGCATGATCATGCGGTTGATATCGATCAGCGGCTCGAAATCCTCGTCGCCACGCATGATCTCCGAGCTGTGACGGCTGACGAACAGGCTGATCGAGATGATCTGGGCGCGCAGGGCCTCGCCCATGGCATTGCCGGGGTCGGCACAGTCGGTCGCCAGCGCCGACCACACCCGACGGTTCCAGTCCAGCGCGTCGATCCGGGTCGCCACGTCGCTCTTGTCGACCTGGGAAGCATGAATCAGGGCGCGCGTTACCTGGCCGAACAGCCGGTACTCCATCTCGCGCGGAGTTTCAGTCCGCGTCGCGGCCTTGCTGTACGCCTGAAGCGACATGACCCAACCTCTGCTCTTCGTATTCGATCAGTTTGCGCGCCGTCATCAGCGCCTTGTAGTACTCACGGGACATGACGTGGCGGGAGGCCGCCACACAGTCTGCCATGGCCTCAGGATTGCGCGTCGCGCCCATGAATTCGCTGACCCGCAGGGTGAACTCGTCATGGAATTTCGGGGCGGCGGCCTCGTCGAGATACATCATCATGACGGGGAAATAGATGCGGCGCGCGGGGCTGTTCACTTCCTCGGGCTGCATGATGTCCTTCTCGCGCAGCACGCTGGCCTTGTTCTGGAGCACCAGAACACTGCGGCGGTCGCCGTTCTGAACCACGGCCCCGTTCAGCACGAAGCGCTCACCCGGTTTCAAGGACAGTTTAAGCGGCATTCTGCGGGCCTCCCTTTTCCAGTCCCGCTCCGGCAATCTGGCGCGACTGTACCCAAAGGCCTCTAAACAAGCGTGGTTAACCGTGTGTTGTGACTGACGGTCCAGGGTGACCCTTCGTCACTCGCCTGATCCGGACCTGTCCATGTCGAACTCCGCCCCCGCCTCATCGACCGAAGGCCAGGCGCCCATTGCCCACGGCCCGTTTGCCGTGGCCCAGGGCATGGCCGGTGACGCGGCCTCTACCGACGCGCTCAACCGGCTGTCGCGAAAGCTGTCAGGACGGGCCGGCAGCGCCAAGGCCCAGCGCCGGATGGTCGAACTGCTGAAATCGGCCGTCGCCGCTGTCCGGGTCCAGGACTATGGGCGCGGCGCCGAACGCTGCCTTGAAGTGCTGCAGATCGACGAGAAGAGCGGCCTCGCCTGGCACGTGCTCGCCATCTGTCAGGAAAAGTCCGGCCATCTGGCCCAGGCCCTGTCGGCCTATGAAGCGGCCCTCACCCTGATGCCGGAAGAGAACAACATCGCCCATGACCTCAGCCGGCTGGCTCAGCGGCTGGGTCAGCTCGAGATCGCCGAAAAGCTGCTGCGCAAATTCCTCGCGGTAGAGCCGGGGCACGTCGACGCCACCAACAACCTCGCCTGCGTCCTGCGTGACGCCAACCGCTATGCCGAGGCGGTCGATGTCCTGCGCGACATGATCCAGGTCGAGCCCGAGAGCGCCTTGCTGTGGAACACCCTCGGCACCGTACAGAGCGACCAGGGGGACATGGCCACCGCCCTGACCTTCTTCGAGGAGGCCCTGCGCCTCGATCCGGATTTCTCCAAGGCCCGCTACAACCGCGCCAATGTTCGCCAGCCCCTCGGTGACCTTGAGGGTGCGCTGGAGGATATCGAGGCCGCCCTCCCCGGCGCCGAGCCGGGCTATGAAACGGCCATGATGACCATGGCCCGCGCCCTGCTCAGACTGGGCGCCGGCGACCTCGAAGGCGGCTGGGCCGATTATGAAGTCCGTCTCAACCCGGACATGCCGGAGGCCATGCACGCCGTCGTCGACCGGCCTCGCTGGGACCCTGCCCGCCAACCGCTCAAGGGCCTGAAGCTGCTGGTCATCGGCGAGCAGGGCATTGCCGATGAAATGGTGTTCGGCTCGACCCTCGGCGACCTGATCGAGGCGGTCGGCCCCGAGGGGCAGGTCATCGTCGCCGTTGAGGCGCGCCTCGTGGACCTGTTCCAGAGGACCTTCCCGAAGGCGATCGTGGGCGGGCACAAGGCGGTGAAGATGGAGGGCCGGCTCTATCGCTACATCCCCTTCATGGAAGGCGAGGATGCGCCCGAGGCCGACGCCTGGGTGCCGATGGCCAGCCTGATGCCGGTCTTCCGTCCCACGGTCGCGGCCTTCCCTGATCGCGCCGGCTATCTGACGGCGGATCCGGCCCGGGTCGCGTACTGGAAGGCCGAGGTTGAAGCACTAGGACCCGGCGTGAAGGTGGGCCTTCACTGGAAGAGCCTCGTGCTGACCGGCGTTCGCGCCCGCTACTTCTCCAGCTTCGAGCGGTGGAAACCGGTGCTGACCACCCCGGGCTGCGTCATGGTCAATCTTCAGTGCGGCGACGTGAGCGAGGATCTGGCCGCCGCCGAGGCCGCCGGAGTCCGCCTGTGGACACCCCCGATTGATCTCAAGAATGATCTGGAGGATCTGGCCGCCCTGTCGCTGGCCATGGATGTCGTCATCGGGCCGGGGATCGCCGGGACCAATATCGCCGCCGCCGTCGGGGCCGAAACCTGGCTGATCTACGCCCCGGACGACTGGCACCTGCTGGGGACGGATCACTACCCCTTCTATCCTCGCATGCGAACCTTCGCGCGTGCCTTCGATGGATGGGATGCCGCGATCGCCGACGTCGCGACCGCCCTCGCCGAAAGAGCCTCCGGCTGACGGAACGGCGCCGCCCCGGGTCCGTTCTCTCCCTGACAGGAGATGACCATGACCCAGGACAACGAGATGCCCGACCAACAGGACCAGTCCGAGACCTTCGACGAGACCCGTACGGGCGAAGAGGACGGCACCGATATTCTGGTCGATGAGGACGCGCAGGTTCGCGATTTCACCCGCAAGCCCGGAGACGCGGCGCCCGATGACGAAGATCCCGGCCTGGCCGATCGCGACACCGTAACCCGCATCAAGACAGGAGCCTGAGATGGCCGACGCCCCCACGAACGCATCCTCCGGCAAGGACGACAGCGACACGGATGCTCCCTTTGCCCGCAAGGCCGAGCGTGAGCACGGCAAGCCCGACCAGCTGAAGGAGCGGGTCAAGGAATCCGGCAGCCGTCAGGACGCGCTGCAGGATGAGGCGGTCGAGGAGAGCTTCCCGGCCAGCGACCCGCCTGCGCCCAAGCAGATCACCTGAACCCTGTTCACCTCCCGGGCGATGGGCTACCACCGCTTCACCTATTCGACAGGCCGGGAGGACCGCGGATGAGCCAGTTCAAGGGCACGCAGCAGTATATCGCCACCGATGACCTCAAGATTGCGGTCAATGCGGCGGTCGCGCTGGAGCGCCCCCTGCTGGTCAAGGGCGAGCCGGGAACCGGAAAGACGGTCTTGGCCTATGAACTGGCGGGGGCCCTCGATGCCCCCCTCATCACCTGGCACATCAAGTCGACGACCAAGGCCCACAACGGCCTCTATGAGTATGACGCCGTCAGCCGCCTGCGCGACAGTCAGCTGGGCGAGGACCGCGTGCACGACGTGCGGAACTACCTCAAGCCCGGCAAGCTGTGGGAGGCGTTCACCGCCCCCACCCGCCCCGTCCTGTTGATCGACGAAATCGACAAGGCGGACATCGAATTCCCCAACGACCTGCTGCAGGAACTCGATCGGATGGAGTTCTTCGTGCAGGAGACCGGCGAGACGATCCGGGCCGAGACCCGCCCCATCGTGATCATCACCTCGAACAATGAGAAGGAGCTGCCGGACGCCTTCCTGCGCCGCTGCTTCTTCCACTACATCCGCTTCCCCGACGCCGAGACGCTGAAGGCGATCGTCGATGTCCACTTCCCCGGCCTCAAGCCGCGGCTGGTCTCCGAGGCCCTGCGCACCTTCTATGAAATCCGCGACACGCCGGGCCTGAAGAAGAAGCCCTCGACCTCTGAACTGCTCGACTGGCTGAAGCTGTTGATGGTGGACGACATCGACCCGGTGACGCTCCGGGAATCCAGCGGGTCGAAACTCATTCCGCCCCTTCACGGGGCCCTGCTCAAGAACGAACAGGACGTGCATCTCTTTGAACGGCTTGCGTTTCTGAACCGCCGCGAGGGCGCTCGTCCCGGCGGCTGAACCGCGCCTTACCGCGATTTCACTGGATTTCCGGCCATCGACCCGCTCAGGATGCGGCCAGAGAGGATCTGTAGCTCATGCGATATTCGCCGCTTGCACTGGCATCGCTTCTGATCGTTTCCGGCGGGCTTGTGGCCTGCGGAGACGACGCCGGCATCCGTATTACCACCACCCGCACGGGGGGCGAGGGCAAGGGCGTCCTGCGTGTGGTCGACACCCTTCAGTGCCCCGAGACCCAGGGCAGCCTGACCCGCAAGGGGACCGCCCAGGCTGGTGGCAAGGTCTGTGTCTATGCCGGCCCGCGTGGCGCCGAGGTCACCCTCCATCTCCAGCCCCTGGACGGCACCTCGGTCGATGAAGTGCTCAAGGCCTTCGAGGACCGGCTCTCGGCCGACATGCCCCAAACCATCGCCGCCATCGATGCCTCGGCCGCAGAGGATCGTGCCGATGCCGAGGCCGCTGCCGCGACCGGCGATCGGGCCTCGGTCGAGGCCCCCGGCGTCAGTGTCGAAGCCGAGGGCGACAAGGCCAACATCCGCGCTCCCGGCCTGTCCATTGATGCCGACGGCGATCGCGCCAGCATCCGCATCGGGGGAATCTCCATCGATGCCGATGACTCGTCGTCCCAGGTGAACATCGAAGGCGCCAACGACGAGGGCAGCGTCAGCGTTCAGGCCGCCGCAGACGGCACCCGCGTCCGCACCCGTGCCTCGGGCGACGCCACCCGCGCCACCTGGATCGTCACCGACGGGCAGACCACAGGCATTGGCTGGCGGCTGGTGGGCTATGAAGCCCGCGGTCCGGTCGGCGGTCCCCTGGTCATCGCCGTCGTGCGCGCCAAGGAAACCGGCGAGGACCCCGTGTTCGAGGATGCCCGCGCCCTGGTGACGCTCAACGTCGGCGAATAGTGGAATTCCTTCCGGCTCTTGATCCCGCGCTCAGGATCGGTCACCTGACCGCCTGATCAAAGGAACCGACTTGGCTGAAGCTTCTTCATCGTCGCGCGCGCCCCGCGCCTGGCAACGCATGTTGTCAGGGCGCCGGCTCGACCTGCTCGACCCCTCCCCCTTCGACATCGAGATCGAGGACATCGCCCATGGCCTGGCGCGCGTGGCGCGCTGGAACGGCCAGACGGTCGGCGAGCATGCCTTTTCGGTCGCCCAGCACAGCGTCGTCGTTCAGGAGATCGTCGCCCACATCGAGCCGGAGATCGAGCCACAGTGGTTGCTGGCGGCCCTGCTGCATGATGCCTCCGAATATGTGATCGGCGACATGATCTCGCCGTTCAAGTCGGCGCTGGGCGTCAACTACAAGGACTTCGAGGCGCGGCTTGAGACCGCCATCCATGTCCGGTTCGGCCTGCCGGCCCGCACCCCCCGGGCGATCAAGACCCTGATCAAGAAGGCCGACAAGGCCTGCGCCTACTTCGAGGCCACCCAGCTGGCCGGCTTCAGCAAGAGCGAGGCGCTCGGCTTCTTCGGCCGCCCGCCCGCCGGGTACGAGCTTGAGATCCGGCCCGAGCCTGCTTCCATCGCCCAGGCCCGCTACATGGATCGCTACCACGCCCTGATCGCGGCGCGCGATGCGGCGGTCGCGCCCCGCGCCGCCCCCTGGACGCCCCGCGCGCCGCGCCGCGCCTCCGGACGCCGGGCCTGATCATGAACAGCCCCGCCTCGCCCACCGGGATCCGCATCGGCCTGTCGGCTGTGGTCATCGGCCTGAGGCTGGGCGAGGCCGTGGTTCTGACCACCCGGGCGGAAGACGGGAGCGCCGCCCTGCCCTTCGGCCCCTTCGACCCGGCCCGCGACCGGACGTTCGAGCTGGCCCTGCGCGCCTTCGTGACCGACCAGACCGGATTTCGTCCGGGCTATGTCGAGCAACTCTACACCTTCGGTGACCTCGGCCGGGATTCCCCCCGCGCCACCCAGGGCCCCGAGCGCCTGCGCGAAGTCTCGGTCGGCTATCTGGCCCTGACGGCCGACGCCGCCGACACGGCCGCCATCCTGCGCCACGACGGAGACGCCCGCTGGCGGCCGGTGCTCGACTTCTTCCCGTGGGAAGACCACCGCCAGGGCCGCCCCCCCGCCCTGACCGGGCTGGAGGGCGCCCTCAGGGACTGGGCCGACGGCGACGCCCGCAGACGCGCCCGCGTCGAGGCCCTGTTCGCTCCGGGGGCGGAGGCCCGCTGGTCGGACAGTCGCGTGCTGGAACGCTATGAGCTGCTCTATGAGGCCGGCCTGGTGGTCGAGGCCGCGCGCGATGCCGACCGGCCAGCCCCGGCCCTGCCCTCCGGTGCACCCATGGCCTCGGATCACCGCCGGATCCTCGCCACCGGCCTCGGTCGCCTGCGCAGCAAGCTGCGCTACCGGCCCGTGCTGTTCGACCTGATGCCCGGCACCTTCACCCTCTCGGACCTGCAACGCGCCGCCGAGGCGACCACGGGCGTGACCCTGCACAAGCAGAATTTCCGCCGGGGCGTCGAGCGCACAGGACTGGTGCGCGCCACGGGCCGTTTCAGCACCGGCACCGGCGGCCGCCCCGCCGAACTTTTCACCCGCAGCGCCAGCGACCCGCTGGATGGACAGACCCTGGGCCTGCCCCTGCCGGTCCTGCGCTGAAATCCATCTTTCGCCCCCTTGCAGCCTCGGCCCTGTGCGACTAGAGAAGCCGTCCGTTCAACCGGATACGACGGCCCCGCGGAGAGGTGGCAGAGTGGTTGAATGTACCGCACTCGAAATGCGGCGTGCCTTTACGGGTACCGGGGGTTCGAATCCCCCCCTCTCCGCCACCGGCCCCTGGGCGCGGCCGCTTTTACACTCCAAAAATAGCCGTCTGAATGGTCTGAAACGGCCTGAACGGCGAGATTCAGACTCCGAAAATTACCGTCTGAATGGTCTGAATGGTCTCGATCTCCTCCCATAGCACCGGGCGCTCATGGCAACCGGGCAGCTTACATCGGCGCGGAGCCAGGGCGGAAAGACGGGTGCGGGACGCGCTGGCGGTGCTGAAACAGTTGAGGAATTCGTTCGCGCTTATCGCATCTGGAGCGGGCTCGCTGGCTGACATGGAGCCGCGCCGGGCCAGCAGCCCCTCGATATCACAGAAGCTGAGAGAGTAGCCGCACGGGCTGCCGGTCGGCGGCAGGTCATGTTCGTGCGGGATGTCGCTCCGTGCGCGACAGGCGGCGGCGGAGACTATCTGGCCGGCCGCGTCCGACGTGGCGATGACCGAGCCCTGACGGCCCGTGGAGTGCCAGTATACCACCGTATTGCCGGATATGACCTGCAGCGTCATCAGCCGCCCCGACCCGGTTGGACTGGCGACACACCAGGCGGCTCACCAACGAAAAAGGCCGCCCCGGCGTGACACCGGGGCGGCCTCTTGTCGTTGGTCGTTTGGGGCGCGCTATTGCGGGATGCTGGGGGCGCCGAAGTCGAAGGCGGGTTCCTGCCGGCGCGGGCTGCTGCCGAACGAATAGGTCAGGCCGATATACCAGGTCGGCTTCATGAACTTGACCCGGCTGCGGTCCTGGAAGTCCGGCGTCTCGGTAAAGCCGTCGATCTCGGCGGTGTCCAGGATGTTGGTGCCCGTCAGCACCATGCTGAAGGTGTCGGTGAACTTGTGCCGATAGCCGATGTTCAGCATGCCGAACGCGCCGCGCTCGCTCTGGGCCTGGATCTGCTCACCGACATAGAAGCCGTTCAGCTGGAAGAAGTCGGTCTCGGTCGGCTGCCAGTTGATCGAGGCGCGCGCCGTGCCGCTGGTGCCGCTGCGGTCGATGCCGCCGGCGATACCCGGGACATAGATGTCGTTGCGGAACACCGTGCCCGAGGCGTTGTAGGTGACCTTGCTGCCCAGCTTCCCGTTGACAATGAACTCGACGCCGGTGCGCTGGCTCTCGCCCAGGTTCTCGCGGGTGGTCAGCACCACGCCGCCGCCGATGTCCTGCGAGACATCCGTCACCCCGCCGCTGCTGTCCCGGTAGAAGGCGGTGACAGAGTAGAAGGTCTGGCCCTGGCGCATCTGCCAGCCCAGCTCGAACGAGTCGGTGATCTCCGGGTCGAGATCGGGGTTGCCCCGGCGCAGGTTCTGCGGGTCGATGTAGACGGTGTAGGGATTCAGGTCCTGGGGCGACGGGCGGCTGATCCGGCGACTGTAGCCCCCACGCAGACGCTGGCTGTCGGTCAGCTGATAGCCGAAGTTCAGGGTCGGATAGGCCTTCAGATAGTCGCGCTCGACGGTGATCGAGTCCGTGATCTGGTCGAGGGTGAAGTCCACCTGTTCGATGCGCAGGCCGGCCTGCACATCCAGATCGCCGAAGGGGCGCTCATAGGTGGCGTAGACGGCGTGGATCCACTCCTCGTAATCGAACTGGTTCGTCAGGGCTGCGACCGGTGCAAGGCTGGCCTCATCCGCGCCGCGGGCACCGAAGGAGTCGAACGAGTCCTGGCCCAGATCGCCCTCGTAGCCGATCTTGAGCAGGCGACGCTCGCCCATGGGGCGGGTGTAATCGAGCTTGAAGCCATAGGCGTCACGCTGCTGCTCGTTGTCGGTCCGCTGCAGGAAGTCGGGCTCGCCGCCCACCTGGGTCGTCGAGATAAGGTCCAGATCGCGCTCGGACTCGCTGGAGTCGATCTCGAAATCCGCGGCCAGTTCGTGCTGGTCGCCTTCGAACTTGCGACGCCATGACAGGCGACCGCCGACATTGTTGTTCGAGAAGCCCCCGGTCTGGACACGCTGATAGCGGTCGCTGACCGTGCCGTTGCCGTCCGCGCGCTCAAAGATCTGGATGTTGTCGTTCTCGACGTCGATGGCCCGGTAGCTCAGCTCGCCGCTGATCCGGTCGCGTTCATTCAGATCATAGTCGGCGCCCAGGCGCGCATTGCCGAAGGTGTTGGTGTTCTCGCCGTTCGAGAGGCTCTCTTCGGTGATAGTCGTCGCCGGTGTGGCGCCCGGGCGCAGACGCACGGACTCGCTTTCGAAGTCGCTGACGTTGTGGCGCAGGCCGATGTCGCCCGAGAGGGTCAGGCCGTTGTTCGTGCGGCTGCCGCTCAGCGACAGATTGCCCCGCTCGCCGCCGTCCCACGAAGCGCGCACGCCGACCGAGGTAACTGCAGGCCGGGTGCTCTTGGTCACGAGGTTGATCACGCCGCCACTCCCCTCGGGGCTGAAGGCGGCCGACGGGTTGGTGATCACCTCGACGCGCTCGATCTGGCTGCCCGACATGGCCTGCAGCACATCGGCGCGCGAGGCGCCGCGCAGCATGGCCGACGGGCGCCCATCGACCAGAATGGTGACATTGCCGTCGCCGCGCAGGCTGACATTGCCCTGCAGGTCGACCTCGACGCCGGGGACGTTGCGCAGCACGTCGGCGACCGAGCCGGTCTGGGCCTGAACGTCGTTGGTGACGTTGTAGATCATCCGGTCAGCGGCTGTGATGATATCCGGGCGAGCTGCCGTGACGACAACTTCATCGACCTCGGTCGAGTCCTCGTCCGCCGCCTCCTCCTCGTCAGTGGCCGCCGGCGGATCCTGCTCGGCGTCCTGGGCCAGCGCGGGTGTGACCGACAGACACAGGGTGCCGCCGAAAATCAGGGCGGTCGCCATCAACAGCTTGCGGTTCGACATGGAGGAGCCTGTCCGAGAGAGAAAATTTATGCCGTTCAATGCAGTCTGACGGGCGTCAGGCGCCGGACGGCTTTGCCCGCGACTAGCACGCCCGCCCGCACCCGCAAGTTACATCTTGGACATGCGCGAGGCCCTGTTGTGGCAGCCCCGCCCTGCCGGTCGGGATGCGACCAGATGTCCGCCCTCTTGCGCACCCCTGACCGGCTCTGTATTGCGACGCATTCTTATTTGCACTGGAGTAACGTCGTGTCCCCGCGTGGTCTTGCCCTACTGTCGTCTGTCGCCCTGGTCGCCCTGGCGCCGGCCCTGCCCGCCCTCGCCCAGCAGGCCGACCCGCAGGAGACCCGGGTGGACGACATTGTGGTGACCGGCTCGCAGGTCACGGTGCCGCCAGCCTATGCCGGGGGTCAGGTCGCCACGGGGGCCCGCGTGGGCCTGTTCGGGGCCATGGACCTGATGGAGACCCCCTTCGCCTTCACCGCCTACACCGAGGAACTGGCCCGCAACCAGCAGGCCCGCAGTGTCGGTGACGTCCTGCAGAACGACCCCGTCGTGCGGGTCTCGAAGGGTTTCGGCAACTTCCAGGAGCTGTATGTTATCCGCGGCTTCCCGGTCTATTCGGACGACATGACCTACAACGGTCTGTACGGCGTGCTGCCGCGCCAATTCGTGGCCGCCGAATTCCTCGAGCGCGTCGAGGTGTTCCACGGCGCCACGGCCTTCCTGAACGGCGCGGCCCCCGGCGGCAGCGGCGTGGGCGGGGCCTTTAACCTGATGCCGAAGCGGGCGGGCAGTGAGCCCCTGACCCGCCTGACCGCCGGTCTGGAGGGGGGCGGCGAGACCTATCTGGCGGCCGACGTCTCGCGCCGCTTTGGCCTCGAAAATGAATACGGCCTGCGCCTCAACCTGGCGCGTCGTGACGGCGAGACCGGTATCGAGGATCAGGATCGCCAGCTCAGTGTCATCGGTCTGGGTCTGGATCGCCGGGGTGACGGCGCGCGCTTCTCGGCAGATATCGGCTGGCAGGACCACCACATCGATGCGCCCCGTCCGACGGTGACCCCGGCCGGCGCCATCCCCGCCCCGCCGGCGGCCGACAGCAATTTCGCACAGCCCTGGACCTATACCGATGAGCGCCAGCTGTTCGGCGTGGCGCGTGGTGAGTTCGACCTCAGCAACACCGTCTCGGCCTGGGCCGCGATCGGCGGGCGTCAGGGCAAGGAGCAGAATGTGCTGGCCAATCCCACGGCCCAGCCCGACGGCACGCTCAGCGCCTATCGCTTCGACAATGTCCGCGAGGACCAGATCGTCTCGGGCGACATCGGCCTGCGCGCCGATGTCTCGACCGGCCCCGTCGACCACCGACTGGTCGCCTCGGCCTCGACCGTGCGGTCGCGCTCCGAGAACGCCTATGCCTTCTCGAACTTCGCCGGTTTCGCCAGCGATCTCTATGCACCGGTGGATGTAACGCCGCCCACGCCGGACTTCTTCGTCGGCGGCACACTGGACAATCCGAATGTCACCGAGCGCGTCGAGAACAGCAGTGTCGCGATCGCCGACCGCCTGTCCTTCATGGACGGTCGCCTGCTGGCCACCGTCGGGGTGCGCTACCAGTCGATTGAGACGCGGTCGTATGACTACAACACCGGCGCCTTCACCTCGGGATACGAGGGGGACGCGACCACCCCGGCCTTCGCCCTCGTCTATCGCCCCGATGAGCGGGTGTCCTTCTACGCCAACTATGCCGAATCCCTGACGCCCGGCCAGACGGCCCCGGCGGTCACCGGCGGCGTGCCGGTCACCAATGCGGGCGAAGTCCTGTCTCCCTTCCGCGGCGAGCAGGCCGAGGTCGGTGCCAAGTTCGACCTGGGCCGGTACGGCGGCACGGTCAGCCTGTTCCGCCTGACGCTGCCCAGCGCCTTCGTCGACAACAACGTCTTTGCTGCCAACGGCGAGCAGCGGAACCAGGGCCTGGAGCTGACCGTGTTCGGTGAACCGGTCGACGGCCTGCGCGTGCTGGGCGGCTGGACGCTGATCGATGCCGAACTGACCCGGACGGCGGGTGGCGCCATGGACGGCATGGCCCCCATCGGTGTCCCGGAGTTCCAGCTCAACGCCAATGTCGAATGGGACGTCCCTGCCCTGCCCGGCCTGACCGTCGAGGCCCGGGCGGTGCACACGGGCGAGCAATACGCCAATGCCGCCAATACGGTGACGCTTGACTCCTGGACGCGCTTCGACGCCGGCGTGCGCTATGGCTTCGAGGCGGCCGGTCGGCCGCTGACCCTGCGGGCGCGGGTCGAGAACCTGGCTGATGAGGATCACTGGGTGGCCGTCGGCGGCTATCCGGGTGCCAACTATCTGAGCCTCGGCGCCCCGCGCACGGTCAGCGTCTCGCTGTCGGCGGACTTCTGAGGCGGATGCGGTCCGGCACGGTCCGCGCCTGGTCCCGGGTTCACACCTGGTCGAGCCTGATCTCGACGGTGTTCCTGTTGATGCTCTGCGTCACGGGACTGCCCCTGGTGTTCGCCCACGAGATCGACGAGGTCCTGCTGCATCAGGACTGGAGCCCGACCCATGCGGACGGGCGGCGACTGGACCTTGACCAGGTTCTGGACGCCGCCCTCGCGCGCCATCCGGGGGACGTGCCGACCTTCATGAGTTTCGACACCGACCGCCCGGTCGTGAACGTCACCAGCCGCGCGCCCGACGCGCCGGCCGGGGCCTATAATTTCCAGCCGATCGACCAGACCAGCGGCGAGGCAGCGCCCCTTGTCGCCGGCCACCCGGTCATGGAGTTCATCCTGCAGCTCCACACCGACCTGTTCCTGGGTCTGGGCGGAATGCTGTTCCTCGGCCTCATGGGGCTGATGCTGCTGGTGGCCGTGGTATCGGGCGTGGTGCTCTACGCCCCCTTCATGCGGCGGCTGCCGTTCGGCACCGTCCGGGCCGAACGCTCGGCACGCACCCGCTGGCTGGACTGGCACAATCTGCTGGGGATCGTCACCGTGGCCTGGGTGGTGGTCGTGGGGGCGACCGGCGTGGTCAACACCCTGGCCGTGCCGATCATCGCGCACTGGAAGGACACGGCCCTTGCCGATCTCGCGGCGGCCTATGACGGGCCGGTCGCCCTGGATGAACGCGCCTCGCTCGATGCCGCCGTCAACCGCGCCCGCGAGGCCCTGCCGGGCATGACCCTGCAGTTCGTCGCCTTCCCCGGCTCGGACTATTCCACCGACAACCACTATGCCGTCTTCTTCCACGGGGACACGCCCGTCACGACCCATCTGATCACACCGGCCCTGATCGACGCCCGCACCGGCGAACTGGCCGCCGTGGCCCCCATGCCCTGGTATGTGAAGGCGCTGTCCCTGTCGCAGCCGTTGCATTTCGGGGACTATGGCGGGCTGGGTCTCAAGATCGTCTGGGCCGTGCTGGACCTGATCACCATCGTCATTCTCGGCAGCGGCCTCTATCTGTGGATTGTCCGGCGGAGGCGCGCCCGATGAGCCCGCGCGATCAGGGCCTGTGGCGCATCTTTCGGCTGCCCCTTCTGATCGGGGTCGTCAGCCTGATCGGACTGGTCGGCGCCCTGCTGGGCGATGGCCTCTGGGATGGCCTTGGCGCCGCCCTGCTGGCTGGCGGTCTCGCCCTGGCCACCGCCGCCTGGGCACGCCAGCGATCCGGCACGCGCAAGACCTGACCGGAACGGTTCCGGTCCGCAGCGGTTAAGCTTGGGTGCGGGCGACATCGCGCCCCCTGTTTCCAACTGAGACGCGAGGTTCCGGACCAGCCCATGTGTGGACTGAGTGGCGAGATCAATTTTGACGGACAGACAGCGGATCTTTCCGCAGTAGAGCGGATGACCGGCGCGCTGTCACCCCGGGGCCCCGATGGCAGCGGGGTGGTGGCCAGAGGGCCCGTCGCCTTCGGCCACAGGCGTCTGAAAATCATCGATCTCAGCGACAAGGCCCAACAGCCGATGGTCGATGCCGACCTCGGCCTGATGATGGTTTTCAATGGCTGTATCTATAACTATCCCGAACTGCGCGCCGAGTTGCAGGGCATGGGCTATCGCTTCTTCTCGGAGGGCGACAGCGAGGTGATCCTCAAGGCCTGGCACGCCTGGGGCGAGGCCTGCGTCGATCGTTTCCACGGCATGTTCGCCTTCGTCATCCATGAACGCGACAGCGGCCGCGTGGTGATGGGCCGCGACCGGTTCGGCATCAAGCCGCTGTATCTGTCGCAAAGAGGCAAGCGCCTGCGCTTCGCCTCCAGCCTGCCGTCACTGCTGGCGGGCGGCGATGTGGATACCGCGATCGATCCGGTCGGCCTGCACCACTATATGACCTTCCACGCCGTGGTGCCGCCGCCCCACACCATCCTGACGGGCGTGCGCAAGCTTCCCCCGGCCACCCTGCGCATCTTCGAGGCCGACGGCACGTCCCGCGACCGACTGTACTGGGCGCCGCAGAATGTCCGCCGCGCAGAGGATGCCAGCCTCTCGGCCAACGACTGGCGTGACCAGGTGCTGGAGGCGCTGCGCGTCGCCGTGAAACGCCGCATGGTCGCCGATGTGCCGGTGGGCGTGCTGCTGTCTGGCGGCGTCGACTCCAGCCTCGTCGTCGGCCTGCTGGCCGAGCTGGGCCAGACGGGTCTGCAGACCTTCTCGGTCGGCTTCGAGGCCGCCAATCAGGAAAAGGGTGACGAGTTCGTCTATTCCGACCTGATCGCGAACCATTACGGCACCGATCACCATCAGATCTTCGTGCCCCACGACCGGCTCATGGCCGCCCTGCCCGTCACCATCGGCGCCATGTCGGAGCCGATGGTCAGCTATGACAACGTCGGCTTCTACCTGCTCAGTCAGGAGGTCGCGAAGCACATCAAGGTGGTTCAGTCCGGCCAGGGCGCGGACGAGGTCTTCGGCGGCTATCACTGGTACCCGCCGATGCTGGACACGACCGATCCGGTCTCGACCTATGCCGGGGCCTTCTTCGACCGCAGCGACGCCACCCTTCGGACCCAGGTCAATCCGGACCTGCTGCCGGATCGCGACGCCAGTCTCGATCTCGTGCGCGCCCATTTCGACATGCCCGGCGCGGAGACCCCGGTCGACAAGGCGCTGCGCCTCGACAGCCAGGTCATGCTGGTCGACGACCCGGTCAAGCGGGTGGACAATATGACCATGGCCTGGGGGCTGGAGGCGCGGGTGCCCTTCCTCGACCACGAACTGGTCGAACTGGCGGGACGCATCCCTCCGGACCACAAGCTGTCCCAGGGCGGCAAGGGTGTGCTGAAGGAAGCCGCCCGTCAGGTCATTCCGTCCGAGGTCATCGACCGAAAGAAGGGGTACTTCCCGGTCCCGGCCCTCAAATACATCGACGGCCCCTATCTGGAGATGGTCCGTGACGCCCTGAACAGCCAGGCCGCCCGCGAACGGGGCGTGTTCCAGCGACCCTATCTCGAGACCCTGTTCGACGCCCCGCGCGACCACATCACCCCCCTGCGCGGATCGGAACTCTGGCAAGTGGCCGTCCTCGAGATGTGGCTGCAATCCCATGGCGTCTGAGGCACCCCGCCAGAAGCCGCGCGCCGCGCCGCACCGTCTGAAGCGCATGCGCCACGAGGGGCTGAAGCCCATGGTCGGTGGCGCCGAGCGCGAGATGACCCCCGATGCCGTGCTCGACATGGGCTGGGGGCGGTTGCTGTTCGCCCAGACGTTTACCGAGGCCGGGCCGCTGATCGAGGCCCTCAGGGCCGAGGGACCGGATCGCCGCGACATCGCCTTCTATGTCCGCAATCCGCACGTCCTGCTGGCCTCGGCCCCGCAGGAGGTGTTCCTCGACCCGTCGCACACCTTCCGGCTGGATCTGGCCACCTATCAGCCGGGGCGGCGTCAGCCGCGCGGGTTCGCCGTGCGACGGCTGGCCTCGGATGCCGATATCGAGGCGGTCAACCGCATCTATGGCGCCCGGCGGATGGTGCAGATCCGCCCCGACTTCTTCACCACCCGCAAGGACGACCGGGCCCTCACCTATTTCGTCGCCGAGGACGAAACGACCGGCGCCATCATCGGCACCGTCACGGGCGTCGATCATGTGAAGGCCTTTTCCGACCCGGAAGAAGGCTCGTCGCTGTGGTGTCTGGCAGTCGATCCGCAGGCGACCCAGCCGGGCGTGGGAGAGGCCCTCGTCCGGCGGCTGGCCGAGCACTACCGCACGCGCGGGCTGGCCTATATGGATCTGTCGGTCATCCACGACAACGAACAGGCCATCGCCCTCTACGAGAAGCTGGGCTTTCGGCGGGTCTCCTTCTTCGGCGTCAAGCGCAAGAACCCGATCAACGAGCCCCTGTTCAAAGGTCCGGACCCGGCAGCCGATCTCAATCCCTATGCCCGGATAATTGTCGATGAGGCGCGCAGGCGCGGCATTGCGACCGACATCATCGACGCCGAGGGCGGGCTGGTCCGCATGACCTGGGGCGGCCGCACCATTCGCTGTCGCGAGAGCCTGTCGGAGCTGACCTCGGCCGTGGCCCTCAGCATCTGCGACGACAAGCGCATGACCCGCCGCATCGTCGAACACGCCGGGCTGGCTGTGCCGCAGCGCTACGACCCCGACGATCGGGAGGCGCTCAAGGTCGGCCTGGAGCGGCATCCGGCCCTGGTGGTCAAGCCCGCGCGAGGCGAACAGGGCAAGGGCGTAGCCGTGGGCCTGACGACGCTTGAGGATGTCGAGGCGGCCGTCGAGGAAGCGCGCGTCCTGTGCCCTGAGGTGCTGGTCGAGGAACAGGCCGCGGGGGAGGACCTGCGCCTGGTGGTGATCGACTTCAAGGTCGTGGCCGCCGCGATCCGCCGCCCGCCGCGCGTGGTCGGCGACGGCCGCTCGAGCCTGCGGGACCTGATCGCGCACCAGAGCCGCAGGCGTGAGGCCGCGACCGGCGGAGAATCCCGCATTCCGCTGGACGCGGAGACCCGGCGCACCCTCGCCGAGGCCGGCTATACGCTCGACGACATCGCGCCCGAGGGCGAGGCGGTCCGGGTCCGCAAGGCCGCCAACCTCCATCTGGGCGGGACCATCCACGACGTCACGGGCGAGGTGCACCCCGCCCTGATCAACGCCGCTGTGATGGCGGCGCGCGCCATCGACATCTCGGTGACCGGCATCGACCTGATGGTGCCCGACCACCGGGGCCCGGACTATCGCTTCATCGAGGCCAATGAGCGCCCGGGTCTGGCCAATCACGAACCGCAGCCCACGGCCGAGCGTTTCATCGACCTTCTGTTTCCGCTGTCGGGTGCCGCCGCCAGCCGGAGTGCCCTCCAAGGCTAAAGTCAGGGAGACCCATGCCCAAGCCCGCCATCGACGCCGACTATCTCACCGAACGCCTGTCCCGCCTGCTGAACATCCCCAGCCCCACAGGCTATACGGACGAGGCCGTCTGGGAGGTCTGTCGCGAGCTGGAGCGGCTGGGCCTCGGCTTCGATCTGACCCGGCGGGGCGCCATCCGGGCGAAGCTGCCGGGCAAGGAGGCCAAGCCCGCCCGCGCCCTGGTCGCCCACGTCGATACCCTGGGCGCCCAGGTCAAGCGCATCAAGGAGAACGGCCGGCTCGAGGTCGTGCCGATCGGCCACTGGTCCTCGCGCTTCGCCGAGGGAGCCCGCGCCACCATCTTTTCCGAAGGCCAGCGGTTCCGCGGCACCATCCTGCCGCTCAAGGCCTCGGGCCACACCTTCAACGAGGAGGTCGACACCCAGCCCGTCGCCTGGACCCAGGTGGAGCTGCGCATCGACGAGCGCGTGCCGGACCGCGCCGCGACCGAGGCGCTGGGTGTGGAGGTTGGCGATATCATCGCCATCGACCCCCAACCGGAATTCCTCGACAACGGCTACATCGTCTCGCGCCATCTGGACGACAAGGCGGGGGTCGCCACCCTGCTGGCCGCGCTGGAGTGCATGGTCCGCGAGGGCCGCACCCCGGAGGTCGACACCTATGCCCTGATCACCATCGCCGAAGAGGTCGGCGTGGGCGCCTCGTCCGTTCTGGTGCCCGACGTCGCCGCCATGATCACCATCGACAACGGCACCACCGCGCCCGGCCAGAATTCGTCCGAGTTCGGCGTGACCTTGGCCATGGCGGACCAGACCGGCCCGTTCGACTGGCACCTGTCGCGCAAGCTGGCCCGGCTGGCGCGCGAGCACGACATCCCCTTCCAGAAGGACGTATTCCGCTATTACCGCTCGGACTCGGCCTCGGCCCTCGAGTCCGGCGCCGATATCCGGACGGCGCTGGTCACGTTCGGTATCGATGCCAGCCATGGCTATGAGCGCATCCATCTGGACGCCCTGATGTCGCTGGCCGAACTGCTTGTGGTCTATGCCGAGAGCGAGGTCGAGATCGAACGCGACATCCGCCCCCTGACCGGCGTCAGCGGCTTCACCCACCAGCCCATCGACTGAGCCCCTTGCCGGGCGGAACCTAGGCCGTAAGGTGCCTGCATGAAACCGCCGAAGGACAAGGAAGAGGCCCTCGCCGGCCTGCTGACCGGGACGATGGTCACGCTGCTGGGCAGTGCGCTCTTGGCCTTGCTGATCGTCGCGGTCATGTGGAAGTGGCGCGACCTGCGCGACGGCGACCCCTACGCCGTGGCGACCCTCATAGCGGCGGCAACCGGAGGGCTTATCCTTTGTCCCCGGATGATTCTGTTTGGCCTGCGCGCCCTCCGCCTGAACTGGGCCACCCTGCGGATGCTCTGAGAGCCCCTACTGCAGCGGCCGCAGCAGTGGCGACACGGCCTCCATCCGGTCGACGGATGGGGCGAACACCGGATCGCGCCGGGCCTGGGTCGCCTGCTCGAAGGCATAGCCGTACGACAGCACCTGCTGGTCCTGCCATTTGCCGCCGATGAAGCTCATCCCCACCGGGAGGCCGTCGACATAGCCCATGGGCACCGTCAGATGCGGATAGCCGGCCACCGCCGCCAGCTGGCTGGCCGAGCCCAGATAGTGATCGCCATTGACCACATCCGTCGTCCAGGCCGGGCCGGTGGTCGGCGCGATCAGCACCACCACATCATGGTCGGCCATCATCTTGTCGATGCCCTCGGGACCGGCCAGGCGGAAGGAGCGCTCGCGGGCGGCAATATAGTCCGGATCGTCCAGCCCATTCGTCGCTTCGGCCGAAATGAAGATGTCCTGGCCGAACAGGGCCAGCTCGCGCGGCGTGGCCTCGTTGAAGGCGATCACATCGGCCAGCGTCCGGGTCGGCACCTGGGCCGGGTCGGTCGAAGCCAGATAGAGGTTCAGGTCCACCTTCAGCTCGGTCAGCAGCACAGCAAACTCGGCCCCGCCGATGGCGCCCCGGTTCGGCCCTTCGGTGATATCGACCAGGATAGCCCCGGCCGCTTCCAAGGCCTTCAGATTCTCCTCGAACACCAGATCCGTGCCGGTCGAATAGCCGGTCAGGAACCGCATCACGCCGATGCGCTGGCCGCGCAGCGAGCCGGCGTCGAGGCCGGCGGCAAAATCCACGCGCTGACGGTCGGCCTCGGCCGTCGCAGGATCGGCCGGGTCGCTGCCGGCGATAACGCTCAGCACCAAGGCGGCATCGCGAACCGTGCGGGTCATCGGGCCTGCCGTGTCCTGGCTGTGGCTGATCGGCACAATATGGGTGCGCGACACGAGGCCCACGGTGGGCTTGAAGCCGACGATGCCGTTGATGGCCGCCGGACAGGTGATCGAGCCGTCCGTCTCGGTGCCGATGGCCGCCGGCGCCAGTCCGGCCGCGACCGCCGCCCCAGACCCTGCGGACGAGCCACAGGTATTCCGGTCCAGCGCATAGGGATTGCGGGACAGGCCGCCGACCGCACTCCACCCGCTGATGGAGTCCGAGGAGCGGATATTGGCCCACTCCGACAGATTGGTCTTGCCGAGGATCACGGCGCCCTCGGCCCGCAGGCGCGCGACCAGCGGCGCGTCACGCCCCGGCGCATTGTCGATCAAGGCCATCGACCCCGCCGTGGTCGGCATGTCGAAGGTCTCGATATTGTCCTTGATCAGAATCGGCATGCCCCGGATGCCGTCGCCGGGCGACCAGTCCAGCGCAGTCACCGACGGCGACCAGGTGATAACGGCATTGGTGGTCAGCCGGTCCTGGGTGCAGAGTTCCGACACCTGAAATGATAAGCCATCGCAGGCGGAGGGCTCCCCGACCACGGTTGAACCGGTGAATTGCACCTCTTGAGAGGGCAGCTGATCCGAAGAAGGTGTACGTGTGATCCTCGATGTCGTGGCCGAAACGCGTGCTGTATCAGCGCGAGTGTAGGCCGTGCGGTGACACTGAATTCCCGCACCCACCTCGATACACCACGCGCCACCGGGGCCGGCACCCGGATAGTCCCGTGCCAACCAGATGCAGGCCGCGCCACCCTTGGCTGATGCCTCTCGCAGGGCATCGGCGAGCAACGCTCGTGCGCCCCGCGGCAGGTCGCTTTCCGCCACGCACTGCCGGTTGGCAATGAAGGGCGGAACCGTCGGTGCGCCCTGGGCCTGGGCCTGGGCGGGTGTCGTCAGTGCCAGCAGGCCCGCGCCGATCAGTCCTGCGCAGCCGGCGAACGCGATCCGATCGTGCGATCCAGGAAGTCCAGATAGGTCCGCCATTGGTGTAGCCCCCGCTCATTGCCCCGGATGCCGTGGCGCTGACCCGGATAGAGCATGGTCTCGAAGGGAAGGCTCCGGACCTGCAGCGCATCCAGCACGCGGGTGGTGTTTTCAAAGATGACGTTGTCGTCGGCCATGCCGTGCATCAGCAGCAGCCGCCCGGTCATGTTTTCAAGCCGCGGAATGGCGTCCGAGGCCGCATAGCCCTCGGGGTTCAGCTCCGGCGTCGACATATAGCGTTCGGTATAATGGGTGTCGTACAGGCCCCACTCGGTCGGCGGCGCGCCCGAGATCGCAGCCGCCAGCCCCATTTCGGGCTCGGTCAGCGCCATAAGGCTCATGAAGCCGCCGTAGGACCAGCCCATGATGGCGATACGATCATCGTCCACATAGGGCAGCGATCTCAAATAGTTGGCCGCCAGAACCTGATCTTCGATCTCAGGTTGGCCCATCTTGAGATACAGGGCCTGTTTGAAACGCGCCGATCGCTCGCCCTCGCCCCGGTTATCCAGGCGGAAGACGATGTATCCGGCCTCGGTCAACAGTTGACTGGTTGCCGGCTGCCATCCCACCTTCACGCCCCCGCCCGAGGGGCCGCCATACACCTGCATCACCACCGGATAGGTCTTCGAAGGATCGAAGCCCGGCGGGGTCGTCATCTGCCAGACCAGCGTCTCGCCATGGCTTTGCAGGGTGCCGAAGGTCGGGGTCTGGCGACGCGAGAGGTAGGGCCAGAACGGGTGGCTCTCGTCCAGCCGGTTCTCCTCGATCCAGCGCACCCGCGTGCCGTCGATCCGGTAGAGGGCCGACTGGGGCGGCGTCTGGAGGTCCGTATAGTTGCCGACATAGGCCGTGCCCCGGGCATTGACCGAGGCCGACCACCAGCCGCCGCGCGGGGTCACCTCGACCGGGGTCATGGTCTCGTTCAGGCTGGCCCGGAACAATTGCTGCTCGATGGGATATTCCTCGCCGTCGCGCATCGAGGCGGTGAAGAAGACGTCGCCGGTCGCCGGGTTCAGTCCGTCCAGGCTCTTGACCGCATAGTTGCCGGTCGTGATCGGGCGGATCAGGGTGCCGTCGCGGTCATACAGATACAGGTGCCGCCAGCCGTTCTCCTCCGACGACCAGATGAACCGGCCGTCCGGCAGCGGACGGAAATTGTGCGTCAGGCCCACCCAGGCATCGCTGGTCTGGGTCAGGATCACGCGAGACTGGCCGGTCGCCGGGTCGACGACCATCAGGTCCAGCGTCTTCTGGTCCCGCGACTGGCGCTGGACGTACAGGGTCTCGCCATCCGAAGACCAGGCCACGCGCGCCAGATAGATGTCAGGGTTGTCGCCCAGGTCCACCTTGACCCGCTCACCGGTCTCGATGTCGGCCACGTACAGATCGACCAAGGCATTCGGGCGGCCGGCGCGCGGGTAGCGCTGCTCGATCACAGTGGCCCCACCGCCGGAGATATCCAGCCGCGGGATGATGTCGACCGTCGATTCGTCGGTGCGCTGCAGGGCGATGTGGCGCTCGTCCGGGCTCCACCAGTAGCCGGTGTCGCGGTCCATCTCCTCCTGGGCGATGAACTCGGCCGTGGCCCAGGTGATCAGCCCCTCGCCATCGGTCGTGACCGCCATTTCTCGGCCGGTGGCGAGGTTATAGACGACCAGATCCTGATCCCGCACCCAGGACACATAGTTGCCGTCCGGGCTGACCTTGGCGTCGATTTCATCGGCCTCGGTCTCGGTCAGGCGACGCACCGCGCCCCCGTCCCGTTCGGCCAGGAAGATGTCGCCTTCCAGCGGCGCCAGGATATAGCGGCCCTGCTGGTCCCAGGCGTATTCGACCACGCCCCGGGCGCTGATCCGCATGCGCTCGCGCCGGGCCTTTTCCGCCTCGGACAGTTCACCCGCATCCGGCACCAGGGCCCGGGCATCGATCAGTTTGAAGGGCTCGCCACCGTCGACCGGCACGGCCCACAGGTCCTGAACACTCACATCGTCTTCGCGCGATCGCAGGAAGGCGACCAGCTCCCCGTCCGGCGACAGGCTGACGCCGCGCGCCACCGGCCCGTTCAGCGACGGACTGGAAAACACCCGCTCAGGGGTCAGGATCGCGCCGGGCTCGGCTTCCTGGGCCAGAACCTGACCGGCCAGGGCGGTCGCGGAAAGAAGGGCAAGGGCGGAGGCGGAGTGTCGAACGGTCGATGTGCGCATGGCCGGCACGCTAGTGCGGGTTTTCCCGATCGTCACCCCGGAAATGTCTTCGCGGACCGAACGCCTCACCCGGGTTTCGCTGACGGGCGTCTCGCTCTAGATAGGGCGCAATGACCCAGACCCTTTCGTCGACCCCGGCCGCCCCCCCGGCCGATGCCGCCCCTGCCCGGCCGTCGCCCTTCCACGCGCTGAAGGTGCTGTCCGTGCACCACTGGACCGGGCAGCTGTTCAGTTTCACCCTCGAGCGCCCCGAGGATTTCCGCTTCCGCTCGGGTGAATTCGTCATGATCGGCCTGCCCGGCGAGGACGGCGCCAAGCCGCTGCTGCGCGCCTATTCGATCGCCAGCCCGCACTGGGCCGAGGAGCTGGAGTTCTTCTCGATCAAGGTGCCTGACGGCCCCCTGACCTCACGCCTGCAAAAGATCGTGGCCGGCGACACGGTGCTGATGGGCAAGAAGCCGACCGGCACCCTGGTGCTGGATGCGCTGACGGGCGGCGAGCGTCTGTGGCTGATCGGGACCGGCACGGGACTGGCCCCCTGGCTTTCCGTGGCGCGGGATCCCGAGACCTACAGCCGCTTCGGTCAGGTGATCGTGTGCCACACCGTGCGCAATGTCGCCGATCTGGCCTATCGCGACTTCTTCACCACCGGCATTCATGAGGATCCGCTGGTGGGCGACGAGGCCCGCACCCAGCTGTCCTATTATCCGACCGTGACGCGCGAGCGATTCGAGACCCCGGGCCGCATCACGGACCGCATCCGCTCGGGCGATGTGTTCGCTGACCTGCAACTGCCGATCGGCTTTTCGCCCAATACCGACCGGGTCATGCTGTGCGGGTCCATGGCCATGATCAAGGAAGCCGGCGAACTGCTGGAAACCTATGGCCTGAAGGAAGGCTCGAACGCCGAGCCGGGCGACTATGTGCTGGAGCGGGCCTTTGTCGGATAGTATGACCGTGGACCCCCGCACCGCGCCGGAAGCCTGCACCTCCATGGCCGAGGTCCGTCAGGGCGTCGACGCGCTGGACCGCGCCCTCGTCACCCTGCTGGCCGAACGCCAGCGCTATATGGACGCCGCCGCCCGCATCAAGCCCAGCCGCGACGTCGTCCACGATCAGGCCCGCATCGATGATGTGGTGGCCAAGGTGCTGGCCTCGGCCGAGCGCGCGGGCCTGTCGCCCGCCATTGCCGAGCCCGTCTGGCGGCTGCTGATCGACCGCTGCATCGCCCACGAGCTGGCCACCTGGGACCGGACGCGGGCCTAGCCCTTCAACCCGCGCAGCATCAGCTCGTGCCGCCAGGCGGCGACATCGGCCAGGGCGGCGTCCAGCGCGTCCCGCACCCGGTCCAGCAGCGGTGGCGCCTCGCTCTTCCCGGCCGCTTCGGCCGTGGCACAGGCTTCGGCCAGCGCCCCTGCCCCGATGCCGGCCGCGGCGCCCCGCACCGTATGGGCCGCATCGCGCCAGCCCTCATGGCGCACATCGAGCAGCGGCGCCCACAGCCCGGCCTGCTGAACGAACAGCGCCAGGACCTCCTCGGAGATGGCGTCGTCGCCCCCGGTCATGGCCTCCAGAACGGCAAAGTCGACCGCCCCGCTCAGATCCCGTCGTGCCATGCGCCACCCCCGATTCCGTGCGCCCACCCTATCCCCGCCGCCCTGCGACGAAAACGGCCTTGCGTTCCGGAAGGCGAGACAGTATGTCCGGCCCCTTCGCGCAACCGGGCCCGCCCGGATGGACGATACGGGTGATTAGCTCAGTTGGTAGAGCAGCTGACTCTTAATCAGCGGGTCGTAGGTTCGAGCCCTACATCACCCACCATCGTCTCCTCAGTCTGCGACACGACTCGACCGAACCGGACGGCAGCGGACCACCGCCCCTTCCGCGGCGTCCGACACGCCGTCGGCGAGTGACCTCACCACTTTCGCCGCCGCGTCCAGCCCCGGGTGCTCTACGATGCGGATCCACGGCGCGGCCGGGTCTATTACCCGCTCGAAGAAGGCCCGCTGGTCGGCGAAAAAGCGCTCATAAAAGGCGCGCAGCGTGCCCCGTTCCCGGTGGGCGTCCAGACAGGTAGCGGCGAAGAAGAACCGGGGCTTCGGTCCGACCAGCCCGGGATCGTCCGTCGGAAAGGCGTCACCCTGGGTCGAGCCGACGAGGCAGTCATAGGTCAGGTCCGCCCCAAACCGGGCGTGCACCCGCCGCCGCAGTTCGGGATCGCCCGCCAGATCCAGATACAGCGTCGGCACGCCGGTCGGCAGGCTTTCGATCTCGTCATAGCCGCAGACTTCCTGATAGGCCCCCAGCCCCTCCACAAAGGCCCGGTTGCGTGCGCCGGTCAGGGCGATCAGCCGCACGTCGTCCCCGGCCATGCACCAGGCCGCGCCATAGGCCGTCTTGGACGAGGCGCTGGACACCACCACCTGTCTGGCACCGAAGAAGTCGTGCTCGCGCAGGAAATCCACCGCCGTATAGGAGGTGATGAACAGCGGCCGGAACAGGGCCTCCGGGTTCTCCAGCGCCGCGTCATAGTTGGCGTCGGCGGCGCACAGCACATAGCGGTTGTAGATGTCGGGCACCGCCTTGCGCCATGGCGCCGCGTCGGCGAACCCGCCCTTGCTGATCTTCTCGGCCTGGACCACCAGCCGGTCGGCCATGGGGAAGTAGCCGAACACCCGCGCCCCGACCTCGATCCCCTCGGCGCGCGACTCCACGACGTCCGCAAAACCCCAGACCGGCATCAGCCCATAGTCGTCCCGCCCGGTCGGAAAAACCTTCCAGTAGCCTATGGCGTCGCCGTAGGCGGCATAGGTGATGTTGTTGGTCGTCAGCGAAAACCGGTCCAACGCCAGCACCACCTCGCCTTCAACAGGCTCGGGCGCGGGGACGGCATCCAACAGGGTCTCGCCCAGATCGGACTTGCGGGTCATCAGCCGGCGGTTCAGATCAGACATGGGGCCCTCGTCAAACGATTCCGTGTCCGCCCAGCCTAGCGAACATCGCGGTTGACGCAGGAGAAGGATCGGGATGCGCCCGTCTGCCGGGCGGGCGCGCCGACCCGCTGCTAGCGAACTTCTTGCCGATAGGGGTCGGCCCCCTCGCCGGTATAGAACAGCGTGAAGTGCGTTCCCGGCGGAATGTTGATCCGTTTGCGGGTGGATCCGTCCCCGACATTGCCGGCCATGGTATCATAGCAGCCGGCCGAGACGTCCCACGTGTAGGATTGGCCCGGACGGATGACCACGCCGTTGGGCAGGCGGTCCAGACCGTAGGACGACGCCTCGCAGGTCGAGATCAGAATGGTGTCGAAAGGCTGGTCGCGTGACCGATTCTCAAATGTGAACCGCGCCATCGGCTCGCCCTCCCGGATCAGGTCCCCGCCCGTGATCAGCGACTCACAGCTCGCCAGCGACAAGGACGCCAGAACGACCGCCCCGGCCAGCTTCACACGATGGAACATGGCACCCTCCCTTGGTTTCCCGGGGAGGGTGCCATGCCTCGACCAGACTGCACCTGTCGAAAACTGACGCTATCCGAACGGAGGGGTCAGTCCTCGCGCGGGCCGGCGTTCTTGACGTACTGGTCCAGCCAGCGGGTCATTTCCCACAGGGTGTGGCCGACCGACTCCCGGGCGCGATAGCCGTGGGCTTCCAGCGGCAGCACGACATAGCGGACCGTGGCGCCGTGGCCCTTCAGCGCCGCATAGAAGCGCTCCGACTGGATCGGGAAGGTGCCGGAGTTGTCGTCCGCCTCACCGTGGATCAGCAGGATCGGCTCATTGACCTGATCGGCATAGGTGAAGGGCGACATCTCCGTATAGGTCTCGGTCGCCTGCCAGTAGGTCCTCTGCTCGGCCTGGAAGCCGAACGGTGTCAGGGTCCGGTTGTAGGCGCCCGAGCGCGCGATGCCCGTGCGGAACAGGTCGGTGTGGGCCAGCAGGTTTGCGGTCATGAAGGCGCCATAGCTGTGCCCGCCGACGGCGATGCGATCGCGGTCGGCGACGCCCAGCTCGACCACGGCATCGACCGCCGCCGCCGCCGAGGCGGACAGCTGTTCGATATAGGTGTCGTTGGGCTCCGTCCCTTCCGCGCCGATGATCGGCATGGAGGGGTCATCGAGGATGGCATAGCCCTGGGTCAGCAGGAACAGGTGGCTGGAGCCACCGGGGCGCACGAAGCGGTTGGCGGTATCGACCACCTGACCGGCCACGCTGGCGTCGGTGAATTCGGCCGGATAGGCCCACATCAACAGCGGCAGGGGCCCGTCGCGATCCTTGTCATAGCCAGCCGGCAGATAGAGGGTGCCCGACAGCTGCACGCCGTCGGCGCGCTCATAGGTGATCAGCTGACGAGTGACGCCGGCCAGTTGCGGGGCGGGATCGGGGAAGGCCGTCAGGGCCGTCCGGCTGCCGTCCGACAGGTCGCGCAGCTGGATGTTGGCCGGCTCTGTCAGGGTCTCGCGGCGGGTGATCAGCCGGGTGCCGTCCTCGTCCAGGAAGCCGACAAGGGTCTCGTACTCACCCTGTGCCGACCGCCACAGCTCGGTGCGCTCGCCGGTGGCCAGGTCCATGGTGGCGATGAAGGGATATTCGCCCTGACGGGTCGCGCCCGCGCCGCTCATGACCATGGCCGAACCATCGTCGGTGAAGCGGATCAGGGTGCGTCCCTGCCCGTTCGGCTCCATGACCGGATAGCCCGGATCGTTGTAGCGATCCTGATAGTTGCGATCGATCAGCACCCGCCCCGAGCCGGGGTTCGAGGGATCGACGACATAGCGGGCTTCGTGACGGGTGTTGAACCAGCGGGTATTCACCAGGGCGACGTCATCGCGGCCCCACTGGATGCCCGCATAGCGTTCCGGCAGGTCGATCAGGGTCGTCGGCTGGCCGTTGAAGGGGGCCTGCAGCATCAGCACCCGGTCGCGCGCAGCGACGTCATTGGCGGGATCGCCCCCGTCCAGCGCCTCGACCCAGACCAGGGTGGCGTCGGCATCTGCCCGCCATTGCACGGAGCGCGGACCGGTGGGCACGGCATCGAACGGCGTCGGCACATTGTCCCGCAGCGGCAGGTCGGCGACCCGGTGCACCGGACGCCCGTTCAGGTCGGTGACCACCACATCGGCGGGGAACAGGCGCGCGGGCACCACATAGCTGAAGGGACGCTTGGCCACGGTCTGCAGGATGAAGCGGCCATCCGGCGACAGGGCGGCATCCAGAATCACGCCGGGCTGGCCGATACGCTTCGGCGCGCCGTTCAGCGGCACCAGCATCAGCTGGCTGGTGAAATAGTGTTCGAACAGGGCCTCGTCGCCCGGATTGGACAGCAGGTCCTGATAGGTCCGGACCGGGGCGGCGCGGCCCATGCTCTGCTCGACGATCGGGCCGGACGGCGGACGGGTCACGTCCGGAGCGGCGCCGCGGCCTTCCGGGATGGCCCGGATCAGCAGGCCCGAGCTGTCGGGCAGCCAGTCGATGCCCGTCCCGGCGGCGGCATTGACGATCGGCGCGGTCAGGCGGCGGGCCTCGCGGCTCTCCACATCGACGACCCACAGCGCCAGACCCTCGGGTTCGTCCATCAGGAAGGCAATGCCGCTGCCATCCGGCGACCAGCTGGGCGCGGTAAAGCGTGCGCCCTCCGGCAGGGCGACGTCCTCGGCCTCTGCGCCGTCCAGCCCCTTCAGGCTGAGGCCCGTCAGCCAGCTGACGCGGCTGTTGGCCGGGCCGGTGTTGCGCGGATTGATGCGATAGCCGCCCAGCCGCAGCATGGGCTCGGCCAGTTCGGAGATCGGCGCCAGATTCGACCGGTCGAACAGGGCCAGGGTGTCGCGATCCGGGCTCAGGCTCGGCGCAGCGCTCGGCTTGGTGTCGAGGATCTGCGCGATCGGCGCGGGGGGCTGCTGATAGGTGATCGGATCGGTGGCCGCGCTCTGCGCCAGCACCACCGAGGGCACCACGAGGACGCTCGCCATCGCCAGAGCCGAAAGTCCGTTCATCCAGTGACGATACCGCATGATACTCACCCCCTTGATCACCCCCGACATGGAGGCGCGGCAAGCTAGGGGCGCCCGCGCGCGGCGGTCAAGCGCGCGTTTGCCTCAGGCCGGGTCCTGTTCCGGAAAGCGGGCGTCATGCGCCGCCTGATAGGTTTCGCGAATGCCCTGACGCGGCTTGTCGGCGCCGAGTTGCGCGATCTGGCCCATCCAGACGTCGGCGATCTGCTGAACGGTTACCGTGAACCAGTTGGGCGGCTGCTGCCGGGCCCAGTTCTGGATCGAGGCCCCGTTGAAGATCAGCAGGAAGACCGCGACGACCACGATCACGCGGCTGGCCCAGCGGCGGTCGCGGGCGGCCAGGGTCGCCTCGTCCGCCGGCGGCGGGGGCGGAAAGGCCAGACGCCCCAGAACCTTCAGCCGACTGACCTTCTCCGTCTCGACCGGCATGTCGTGGGCGTCGGCCCGGACGTTCCAGTCGCTGGGCGGATCGGTCGGATCGACCGGCGCTTCGGCCGGGCTTTCGGTCGGCGGCGCGACCTCCTGCCCGACGGGCGGAAAGCGCGAGGGCGGCGGTGCCGGAAAGTCGGTGGGGAACGGGTCCAGCGGATCGCGCGGCTCGTTCGGATCATCGGGGTGATCGGCCATAGTGCTCTACCCTCCCCTAGAACTGGAAATAGATGAAGGGGGCCACGCCGTCCGGGCGCATGGCCTCGACCAGCAGGAAGGCCGCCCCGATCAGCAGGCCCAGCGTCAAGGACGGCGCAGCCTTCAGGCGCACCGCCAGCCCCTCGGCCGCGCGCGGCGGCAGCCAGTGCATACCCAGACCGATCACGATCAGCCCCAGCATGAAGGGCGTGGCGAGGGCCAGCGGTCCCATCCGGCCCAGCCCCTGCAGCATGGCCATGGCCAGATCGAAGGTCTCGGCCCGGAACAGGATCCAGCCCAGGCAGACGATGTGGAAGGTGATCAGGACGCCGATGACGGTCGGAATGACCTTGCGGTCGCCGACGATCGCCCGTCCGACCCGCTCCATCACCTGCACCCCGCCGTGCAGCGCGCCCCATGCGACAAAGGTCCAGGCCGCCCCGTGCCACAGCCCGCCCAGCAGCATGGTGATCATCACATTGATGCTGGACGAAACGAGCCCCTTCTTGCCGCCCCCCAGCGGCACATACAGATAGTCCCGCAGCCAGCTGGACAGGCTGATGTGCCAGCGCCGCCAGAACTGCTGCATCGAGGCCGCGCGATAGGGCTGGTCGAAATTGCGCGGGAAGGAATAGCCCAGCAGGGCCGCGATCCCGATGGCCATGTCCGAATAGGCCGAGAAGTCGCAATAGATCTGGACGGCATAGCCATAGACCGCCGCGGCAATGTCGCCCGCGCCATAGGCCGAGGGGTCAAAGAACACCGGATCGACCAGATTGACCGCCAGCTCCGAGGCGATGATCGTCTTCTTGAACAGGCCCCAGACGATCAGCAGCAGGCCAAGCGTCGCCGCCTCGCGCGTCAGGCGCGGTGCCCTGGCGAACTGGGGCAGCAAATCCGAGGCCCGCACGATCGGTCCCGCAACCAGATGCGGGAAGAAGCTCATCAACAGCATGACGTCGAGCAGGCTGTTGGCCGGCTCGGTCTTTCGCCGGTGAACATCCACCACATAGCTGATGCCCTGGAAGGTGAAGAAGCTGATCCCGACCGGCAGCACCACCTGCAACAGCGGCAGGTCGCGTTCCCAGCCGACCTGAGCCAGCAGGGCGCCCATCTGCTCGATGAAGAAGCCGTAGTATTTGAAGAAGCCGAGGATGATCAGGTTCACGGCGACGCCCAGCGCCACCAGCCATTTGCGCTGACTGTCGTTGTCATTGCGCGCGATCAGGGCGGCCACGCCCCAGTTCAGCACGGCCGACAGGATCAGCAGGCCGACGAACCGCCAGTCCCACTGGGCATAGAAGAACCAGCTGGCCAGCAGCAGGAACAGCTTGCGCCGGCCGTTCTCGCGATCCAGCGACCACGAGGTGAAATAGACGAAAAGGAAGAAGACGCCGAAGGCGAGCGTCGGGAACAGCATGCGTCAGTCCCCGCCCGTCCGCGCGGCGCGCCAGCCGTCATAGGTCGCCAGCAGGTCGTCGGCCAGAATGTCGCCGATCCACTCGGCCCCGGCTGCGGTGAAATGCACCCGGTCCCCCCGCATAAGGGGATCGGTCGCGCCCGCCAGTCGATCCGCTGAACATGCCCCGCCCATACGCCCGTACCAGTCCCAGAATGCCACACCCAAGTCTTCGGACACCCGGCGTTGCACATCCCGGACCAGAGCCAGGGTGGGCGGCACCTGCCATTCGCCCTCGCTGCCACAGCTTTGTGACCAGCGTTCCGGCCCGGAGGCCGGTGCGCGACGGCGAAGCCCCTCAGGGGCCAGCAGGATCATTACGGCCGCGTCCGGCACCACTGTCCGCAGCCAGGCGATGCGGGCTCGCAGCGCCTGCTCGTAGGCCACCGGGTCCAGCCCCGCGTCGAAGCCCTCGTTGACGCCATAGGCCAGGAGGATCAGGTCCGGGGCATCGGCACCCAGTTGGGCGCGGGCCGTGGCTTCGTCGCGTCCCGCCATGTCCATAAGGGTCGAACCCACCACCCCGAGATTGGACAGGCTCAGCCCACCGGCCGACTCCAGCCGCACATCATCCAGCACCACCGGGCCGTCCGAGGCGATCAGGGTGACGCTGGTGGCCGCTGCCGACACCGAGACCTCCGCGCACAGGGGGCGGGCCTCCTCGCCGCGGAACACGACCGGATGAGCCAGTCCGATGTCCGGGATCAGCCACAGGGCGCCCCGGTCGGGCCCGGCCTGGCCGCAGACGCCGACACGCTCCAGCGGTACGCCGGGGTCGAGCGTCAGGATCAACCGGTCGTCGCCGGGCTCCAGACGCCCCTGCCCGCCCGCCAGCCCCATGGGCACCCGCGTGCCGCCCGCGATCAGCGGGGCCGGCAGATAGGTGGCGCCCGTCGCCTCTACCTGCGCCTGACGCGGCGCATAGCCGGCATAGGGCACGCCGGGCGGCAGGACTCCCCGTCCGCCGCGCCCGAAGCGCGCCTGCATCCGGCCGCGCAACTGACCGCTGATCTGGTCCCCCGCCGTATGGCTGTCGCCGATCTGAAGGATGCGGAAGCGGCCTTCGCCGCGCTCGGTCACCTCCAGCCGTTCGAAGGCCGGATGAAGGGCATCTGCACCACAGACCGGCTGCCCACAGACGGTGTCACCCGGCGCGGGGCGCTCGGTCGGGATATAGGGGGTCTGGGCGCGACAGGCCGACGCCGCCAGCATCAGGATCGCGCCCGCGAAGGCAGCCCCGGCGCGCACCATGGATCAGGGCGCGACCGGTTCGGACGGCGCCTCGTCGTCGACGCCCATATCCTGCTTGAGCCGCCCGGCCACCGGCCCGGCCATGCGCAGATAGCCGTTCATGCTCATGTGGATGCCGTCACCCGCCCGCATCAGGCGGCGGCGCCCGCTGTCATCGCTGAGATAGGCCTCGTAGCCGCCGGCCTCGTTCGAGGTCAGGGCCACAGTGTCGAAATACGGCACGCCCAGCGCGGCCATGCGTGCCTCGACGACCGCGTTGATAATCGCCATGCGTCCGTCAAAGCCACTGCTCTTCATGCGCGGCAGGCCGACCCAGTAGACCTCCACCCCGCGCGAACGCATCAGCGCGACCAGATTGTCGATGCGCTGGGCATAGGCAGCCTTCCAGCCTTCGCTGCCGAAGGGGTGTATCTGCCCGTCGATGGAAATGGCCTGGGCGTCATTGGTGCCGAACAGGACCACCGCCACATCAACCGGGCGCTCCGACAGCTGGCGGGTGCTCTTGGCCTGGATGTCGACGTAGTCATAGCGGCTGAGCCCGGTCGACACCTCGCTGAACTTGACGACCTTGACGCCGTCCAGATCGCCCAGATCGCGGTACAGGGCGGCCCACAGGCCATCGGCCATGGAGTCGCCGAACACGCCGATGGTCAGCTTGCCATCGGCGTAGCGGGCCTTGAGCGTGCTTTGCGGAACCGGGGCCGCGACGGTCTCGACCGGGGCCGCCTCGACCGCCCCGGCCTCGGCCGGAGAGGCGGAGGCATTGGCCTGTCCGCCCAGCATCAGGGTCGGATGCGCCAGCCAGGCCCGACCGTCCGGCGTCAGCAGCAGGCCGGAAAGCACCCCGACCACGAAGGCCACCGTCAAAGCATTGATACCCGCGCGCACGCCGTCCCCCGACGAAACCTCTGGCCGAACTGACAGGCCGAAGGGTCAGATTAACCGATACGATCCCCGTATACAGGCCTTGCGCCCGTGTGGCGAACAACAGGGTTAAAATGCGTCAGCTGCCCAGCCGCCCCTCGGCCCAGCGCGCGGCCAGGTAACCGATGCTCGACGCCGACAGGGTCAGCACCGTGCCCCACGCCAGATCAATCAGGGTCAGCCGACTGGACCAGACATTCAGAGTCGCCTGATTGGTCAGGTCATAGGTGGCATAGGCGACGAAGCCGAGGACCGCACCGTTCAGGGCCGCCCGCGCCAGTCCACCGTCCCGCAGCGCCGGCGAAATCGCGAAGAACACAATCCCGGCGATGTAGATCAGATAAAAGGCCACCGCCGCCTTCATGTCCGGCTTGTCCGCCAGGATCGGGCCGAGGATCGGCTTGTAGACGCGGTTGGTCATGGTGGTCAGCCAGACGGCGTCGATCGCCGCGAACGCCAGACCCGCGCCCAGATAGCCCGCCAGATATTTCAGCATGTCGTTCCTCCCTGCTCAGCCCGCCACGGGCTTGAGGCGATAGTGGCTGACCGCCCAGGTGCGGCCTCCGTCATTTCCGAACAGACCTGCCGTCGCCAGATAGAAGCGGCGCCAGCGCCGGGTCCACAGCCGGGCCTGATCGCCATAGGTCGCTTCCATCAGTTCGGCCACGCGGTCGGCGTTCTGATCCATATTGGCCAGCCAGTGCCGCGCGGTGCGGGCATAGTGCTCGCCGTTCCAGGTCCATTCGCTCTCGACCTCGAACAGATCGGGGAACTGCCGGATCAGGCCCCGGCTGGGCATGACGCCGCCGGTGAAGAAGTGCTGGGCGATGAAGTCGCCGCTGTCGGTGTGGTCGAACCGGTAAGGCGCATCGCGGTGGGTGAAGATATGGATGAACATCCGCCCGTCCGGCTTCAGCCAGCTGCGCGCCCGGGTCAGCAGGGCGCGCCAGTTGGCCATGTGCTCGAACATCTCGACCGAGACGATCCGGTCGATCCGGCCCACCACATCGGCGGGGGGCTCGAAGTCATTCATGTCACAGGTAATGACGGTCAGGTTCTGCAGGCCGCGCGCCCGGGCCTCGGCCTCGATATGCCCGCGCTGGCCGTGACTGTTGGAGACGGCGACGATCCGCGCGGCCGGAAACTGCTCGGCCATCCAGAGGCTCAGCGACCCCCATCCGCAGCCCAGCTCCAGAATGGTCTGGCCGTCCGCCAGATCGGCATGCTCGCAGGTCTCCCGCAGCGCCAGAACCTCGGCCTCGTCCAGGGTCTCGTCGCCGGTCGGATAGAGGCAGCAGGAGTATTTCAGCCGGTCGCCCAGGCAGATCTCGAAGAATTCGGGCGGCAGCTCATAGTGCTGATCATTGGCCGCTTCGGTGTGTTCGGCCACAGGACGCTCGGTCATCGACCGGGCGAAGGCCCCCTCGTCGTGCGGCGCCTCGCGGTCCAGTCGCTTGCGCGCCTCGGTCACCAGACTGTCGATGGCCCAGCGCGTGACCGGATCGGGAAAGGGCGCGTCCTGAAGCTGACGGATGGCGGCGGTGGCAGGATTCATGGAGGGCCCGGTCCTATGGCAAAGCTGGCAACCAAACGTCGCTCCGGGCGTAAAGGCTCCGCCCGGATGTGTCCGGTTTTGGACATTTACGAGCGCCGCCGGAGTCCGGATGAGTCATCTGACCTGCCCGCCGCCGCGTAGCTTCCCGAAAGACGGCCCCAGGGAGAGACCATGAACCCCCATCTCGTGACTTCGGACCCCGATCCCGCCCGTGCGACCGGCCTCAGGATCGCTGTCATCGGTTCCGGGATAGCGGGTCTTTCGGCGGCCTGGCTGCTGTCAAAGCGCCATCAGGTGACCCTGTACGAGGCCGACGACCGCATCGGCGGGCACAGCCATACGGTCACCGTCGAGGACACCGGCACCCCTACCGCGGTCGACACAGGATTCATCGTCTTCAACGAGGACAACTACCCGAACCTCACCGCGCTGTTCGACCATCTGAAGGTGCCGACCCAGCCGGCCTATATGTCGTTTGCGGTATCCATCGACGACGGGGCGCTGGAGTATTCCAGCCATGGGGTGAGCGCCCTGTTCGCCCAGAAGCGCAACTACGCCAGCCCCAAATTCTGGCGCATGATCGGCGATCTGCTGCGCTTCCAGAAGCAGGCGCCGAAGGACCTGCCCGAGCTGGAGCGCAGCGGCGAGACCCTCGACTCCTATCTGACACGCTCGGGCTACGGTCCGCTGTTTCGCGACGCGCACCTGCTGCCCCAGGCGGCAGCCATCTGGTCGTGCACGCTCAACCAGATGACGGACTATCCGGCTGCGGCCTTCGTCCGGTTCTACATGAACCACAATCTGCTCAAGTACGACCTGCGCCCGACCTGGCGCACCGTGACCGGCGGGTCACGGGAATATGTGTCGCGCCTGCTGGCCGACTTCGCCGGCACGGTCGTCACCCATGCCGGTATCGAGAGCGTGGTCCGGGGCCGCGACGAGGCCGCCCTGCGCTTTCGCGACGGCCGGTTCGAGCGGTTCGATGCCGTGGTGCTGGCCACCCATTCGGATCAGGCCCTGCGCCTGCTGGAATCGCCGTCGGCAGAGGAACGGGACCTGCTGGGCGCGATCGCCTATCGCCCGAACCGGGCCGTCCTGCACCGGGACACCCGGCTGATGCCCAAGCGGCGCAAGGCCTGGGCAGCGTGGAGCCATCTCGGCTTCTCCGAGCGCGCCGGCGAGGGCGGCGTCACCTACTGGATGAACGAACTGCAGAGCCTTGAGGGCCCGCCCCTGTTCGTCAGCCTGAACCCCGCCGTCGAGCCCGCGCCCGAGACCGTGCTCGGCGAATGGGACTATGAGCACCCTGTCTTCAACGCCGCGGCGCTGGAGGCGCAGAAGCAGCTCTGGAGCCTGCAAGGACGCCGCAATGTCTGGTTTTGCGGCGCCTGGTTCGGTTCGGGCTTCCACGAGGACGGCATCCAGGCGGGCCTCGCCGTGGCCGAGCAATTGGGCGGCGTCCGCAGGCCCTGGTCGGTTGAAAACGAGAGCGGTCGCATTCACCTGGGCCCCGCTCCCGGCGTGGCGCTCGAACGAGCCGCGTGACGACCGCCACACCCGCCTTCGGTCTCTACGTCGGTGAGGTGACCCACCGGCGCGTGCGCCCGTTCGACCACCGGCTGCGCTACCGCGTCTATATGCTGCTGCTCGATCTCGATGCCGCCGGGGACAAGCTTTCGCGGCTGAAATGGCTGCGGCCCGGTCGCAGGGGTCTGATGCGCTGGCACGCCGCCGACTATGGCGCTCCGGGCGATCCGCGCCCCCTGCGCACCCAGATCGAGGATCATCTGTCAGCCGCCGGGATCGCTTTAGACGGGGGCCCCATCCGGCTGCTGACCATGCCGCGCATTCTGGGCTACGGCTTCAATCCGCTCAGCGTCTACTTCTGCTACGGGCCGGACGGGGCGCTCAGGGCCCTCGTCTATGAAGTGTCAAACACCTTTGGCGAGCGGCACAGCTATCTGATCGCCAGACCCGAGGCTGATGCCGGTCCCGTTCGCCAAAGCGCGCCCAAACGCTTCTTCGTCAGCCCCTTCATGGACATGGGTCTGACCTACGACTTGGTCGTCCGCCCGCCGGGCGATGATCTGTCGGTAACGGTGAATGTCAGACGCGGCGACGAACCGATCCTGACGGCCACCTTCGCCGGGCAGCATCGACCGCTCGACGACGCCCATCTGGCCCGCGCCTTCTGGTCCCATCCGCTGCTGACCTGGAAGGTGATCGCCGCCATTCACTGGGAAGCGATCAAACTGATGCTCAAGGGCGCGCGCTATCGCGTACGCGGCCGTCCCCCGGTCCGTCCGGTGACCCACGGCACGGCACTGTGACCCGCTGCGGGGTTGCCCCCCGCGACCGGTCACACTAGAGACCGAACAGACGGACCCAATTTCATCAGACGATGAAAATAAGAGGAAGCGATGAGGAAACTCTACCCTGACGCCAAGAGTGCGCTCGAAGGTCTGACCTTCGACGGTATGACCGTGATGGCCGGCGGCTTCGGCCTGTGCGGCATCCCCGAGAACCTGATCGCCGCCCTGCGCGACAGCGGCACCAAGGGGATGACGGTCATCTCCAACAACGCCGGCGTCGACGGGTTCGGCCTCGGCCAGCTGCTGGAAACCCGGCAGATCAAGAAGATGATCTCGTCCTACGTCGGCGAGAACAAGGAGTTCGAGCGCCAGTATCTGGCCGGTGAGCTGGAGCTGGAGTTCAACCCCCAGGGCACCCTGGCTGAGCGGATCCGGGCCGGCGGCGCGGGCATCCCGGCCTTCTTCACCGCGACCGGCGTCGGCACCCTGGTGGCCGAGGGCAAGGAAGTCCGCAACTTCGACGGGCGCGACTATGTGATGGAAACGGGGCTGGTCGCCGACCTGTCGATCGTCAAGGCCTGGAAGGCGGACGAGCGCGGCAATCTGATGTTCCGCAAGACCGCCCGCAACTTCAATCCGATGATGGCGACGGCGGGCAAGGCCTGCGTGGTCGAGGTCGAGGAAATCGTGCCCACCGGCTCGCTGGACCCCGACCAGATCCACACCCCGGGCATCTATGTCGACCGCCTGATCAAGGGCACTTTCGAAAAGCGCATCGAACAGCGCACCGTGCGGACGCGCGAAAGCGCCTGATCCAAATGTCCGACGTCAAAGCCAGCAAGTTGCTAAGCCTCGTCCTTCGACACGACCCAGCCCAAGCGGGGCTGGTGCTAGGCGATGGCGGCTGGGTGCCGGTCGACGATCTTCTCACCGGCTTGGCCGCCATGGGGCATCCTCTTTCCCGCTCAGATATTGATCGACTGGTCGCCGAGAGTGACAAGAAGCGCTTCAGTCTTTCGGAAGACGGCGTCTCGATCCGCGCCGCTCAAGGGCATTCGGTCGATGTTGACTTGAGGTTGACGCCGAAGGAGCCGCCGATGACGCTCTATCACGGCACCGCCGCCCGTTTCCTCGACAGCATTCTCGCCGAAGGCCTTCGCCCAATGTCGCGCCGCCAGGTTCATCTGTCGTCCGATGTCGAAACCGCAGTGAAGGTCGGCCAGCGGCACGGCGCGCCCGTGGTACTCAGGATCGACTGCCGAGCGATGGCCGCCCGGAACGCCGTCTTCTACCAGGCCGACAATGGGGTCTGGCTGGTCGATTCCGTTCCGCCCGAGTATCTCGTCCACCACTCTGAAAGCTAGGAGCACTCATGCCCCGCACCCGCGAACAACTGGCTGAACGCGCCGCGAAAGAGCTGCAGGACGGCTTCTACGTGAACCTGGGCATCGGCATCCCGACCCTGGTCGCCAACTACATTCCCGACGGCATGGAGGTCACCCTCCAGTCCGAGAACGGCATGCTGGGCATGGGCCCCTTCCCCTATGAGGACGAGGTCGACCCCGACCTGATCAACGCCGGCAAGCAGACCATTTCGGAGATCCCGGAGACCAGCTATTTCAGCTCGGCCGACAGCTTCGCCATGATCCGCGGGGGCCACATCAACCTGTCCATCCTCGGCGCCATGGAAGTGGCCGAGAACGGCGACATCGCCAACTGGATGATCCCGGGCAAGCTGGTGAAGGGGATGGGCGGCGCCATGGATCTGGTCGCCGGCGTCAAGCGCGTGGTGGTGGTCATGGATCACGCCAACAAGCACGGCCAGTCCAAGGTCCTGAAGGCCTGCACCCTGCCGCTGACCGGCACGGGCGTGGTCAGCCGCATCATCACCGACCTGTGCGTCTTTGACGTCAAGCCGGACGGCGCGGGGCTGGAGCTGATCGAACTGGCCGACGGCGTGACGCTGGAAGAGGTCGCGGCAAAGACCGAGGCCAGCTACACAATTTCCGAAAAACTCAAGTCGCTGGCATAGTCCCGCCAATCGGCCGGAACAGGCCGAAGCGGAGGGTGATGTGATGGCGGATGGCAGCAGTGTGCGCGCGTGGGCGATCCCCGCGCCGGAGTCCGACCGGCTGGCGGGCATGCAGACTGAACTGCATGCGGATGAAGCCTCGGCCTATGGCGAGCGCTCGCGGGCGGCCGTGCGCGACTGTCTCGACCGCGTGCTGGCCGAGGCGCGCACCGGCGACCTGACCGAGGCCGTCGCCCGGCTGGATCATCTGGTCAGCTGCATCGAGGGCCTTCGCCCCCGCGATCTGGTGCCCCGCAGCGGGCTGGGCGGCCTGTTCGACAGCCGCAATGGTCGGCTCAAGCGGTTCAGAGGCGCCTTTCAGGCCGCCGTCCGGACGGTCGGCGACACACTTGCGGAAATCGAGGAGCGGCTGAAGGGCGTCGAAAGCCGCGGTCAGGCGATGGAGGGCGCCTTGCAGGCCCTCCGTGACGGCGTGCGCGAGATCAACGGCCACGTCCAGGTGGCGCTCGAGGCGCTTGTCCCGCCGCCTGTGGCCGGTGAGGGCGAAGACGCTCCCCGGGACCCGCAGGCGGCACTGCGCACCCGCGTCGACGATCTGGACCGCCATCGGGCCTCGGGCGTCACCGCCCTGCCCTGCGTCCGTGCCGTCCAGAATGCCGACGCCTGGGCGACCGACGCCCTGCGGCGCGCGGCCCCGGCGTTTTCCCACTGGCAGGAGGACTGGACCGCCCGGCTGGGGCTGGATCGCAAGCGCCCGCGCAAGGTCCGCCCCGACGTGTCGGAGCTGGAGGCCCTGCGCGATCAGTTGCTGGCCACGCTCAACCGCATCCGCGCCGACGTCTCGGCCGCGCTGGACCGCCGCAAGGCCCAGGTGGCCCGGCTGGAAAGCCTGCGAAACGGCTAGCGGGCGGCTGCCGCCCGGCCGACATTGGCCTCGGTCCAGGCGACGATCTGCTGGTTCAGATCCTGGGTGGCCGCGTCATAGGCCGCCACAATGGCGCTGATCCGGTTCTCGTCCGCCGGCTGGCTGACCGAGAAGACCTGTTCCGAGATCACGTCCCGCGCGGGCATGCTCAGCAGGCGTGCGCGCGCCGAGATGACCACCCGTGGCACCCCGCCCGCTGAGGCATAGCGGGTCTCGAAGGTCGTCACATCCACATCGAGCGAGACATCGGCGCGAGTCAGCTCCCGCCCTCCGATCAGTCGCACATTGGACGGACTGCCGGCGAACGCCGTCTCGAGGCTCTGGGTATAGAGGTCCTCGGCGTCCGATACCCAGCGGGCGCCCCCGATATAGGCGGCCTCATTGCCCGTCACGGCCAGAATGCGCTCACCGGAGACGGCGTCGGGAAACTCGATCCGTCGCAGGGCCACCTGCACTGTCGCCGGGCTGCGCTCGCCGACAAAGGCACTGTCCAGCGGGCCGAAGCGGTACAGCTGCACCGGATCGGGCGTCGACAGCAGGGCACACCCGGCCAGCCCCAGACCGGCCACCGTCAGAGCAGCCAGACCGGCGAGGCCGCGGCGCAGGAACAGGGTCGATCCCGGGATCATGGCTGAACCTCCAGTTCATTCGATGAGGGCCGCGAGATGAACTCGCGCGGGCTGGTCCGGACCTCGTCGACCAGGTCCTCCAGCGAGCGGGTGGCCGCATCCAGACCGCGGATGGCTTCCTCCAGCTGGGGCAAGCCACTGGCGGCAAAGTCGTTCACCGGCCCCTCCAGACCCTCGACGATGCGATTGGCGGACTCTGCTGCCTGGGCGGCCTGGTCGGCGGCGCGGTTGAGGTTGTTCACGGCCTGCTGGCCATCCGTCTCGATCAGGCGACGGGCGGATTCGCCCAGCGCCTGATATTCGGCCATGGCGGCATTGGCGCGGACCAGCGCCTGCTCCAGCTCGTCGAACATGCCCTTGCGAGCCTCGAACTCGGTGGTCAGGGACTCGATGTTCTTCAGGCTGAGCGAGAAGGAGCGAATGTTCTCGTCGGACAGCACCCGGTTGATACGATTCAGGGCGTCGACCGTCTGGGCCAGCACAGTGCCGGACCCGGACAACAGCTCGGCGATCGGGCTGGGCTGACTTTGCAGTACAGGGACGACATTGTTGGGATACTGGCTCTTCAGCAGGGCGCTGCCCTCGGTGCCGGCCGTGATCTGGATGTAGTTCAGGCCGGTGATGCCCTGCGGCTCCAGCTGGGCGCGCGAGGTCACGCGGATCGGCGTCGTGGCGTCGACGCGGATGCGGGCCACGACCTGGTCGCCCTTCTCCGGGTCCAGCCTCAGGTCCGTGACGATGCCGACCCGGATGCCGTTGAAGTGCACCTCGCCGCCCTCCGACAGGCCGCGCACAGGTCCGTAGAAGACGATATCGTAGAGGTCGTATTCCTCGTTGAACGACAGGCGCGCCAGCCAGATCGAGAAGATGATCAGCGCCGCGGCCAGGGCGACCGTGGCGATGCCGACTGCGGCGTAGTGGGCGTCTCTTTCCATATCCTGTGTGGCTCCTCAGCCGGTCCTGTGGGCAGCGCGCCCCCGCGGACCGTGGAAATATTCCCGGATCCATGGATGGTCCGAACGCTCGAGCTCGGAAACCGTGGCCGTGTTCACGACATGTTTGTCCGCCAGCACCGCGACCTTGTCGCAGATGGCGTACAGGCTATCCAGATCGTGGGTGATCATAAAGACGGTCAGCCCCAGGTCGTCGGCCAGCGACCGGATCAGCTCGTCAAAGGCCGCCGCCCCGATCGGGTCCAGACCCGCAGTCGGCTCGTCGAGGAACAGCAGTTCGGGATCCAGCGCCAGGGCGCGGGCCAGACCGGCGCGCTTGCGCATCCCACCCGACAATTCGGCCGGCTTCAGGTGATGCGACTCGGGGCCCAGACCGACCAGGGCGATCTTCATCGCCGCGATTTCCTCGATCAGGCTGCGCGGCAGGTCGGTGTGCTCGACCAGCGGCGAGGCCACGTTCTGCAGAACGCTCAGCGCCGAGAACAGGGCCCCCTGCTGGAACAGCACCCCTGTGCGGCGCTCAATGTCGGCCAGCTCTTCCTTGGTTGCGGCGGCCATGTCGTGCCCCAGCAGCCGGACGACGCCACCGTCGGGCTCCTTGAGACCGATGATGGTGTTGAGCAGCACGGTCTTGCCCGTGCCTGAGCCCCCCACCACGCCAAGAATCTGACCCTTCTCGACGGTCAGGTCCAGATCCTCGTGGATCACCCGGTCGCCGAACTGGCTAAGCAGGCCCTCGACCTCGATGACGACGTCCTTCTCCCCGGTCACAGGTTCAGCTCCAGGAAGATCAGGGCGAACACGGCGTCGAGGAAGATGATGGCAAAGATCGCCTGCACCACGGCGGCGGTCACGCGGCGCCCCAGCGACTCGACATCGCCCGATACCGCCATGCCCTGGCGACAGCCGATGGCGGCCACCACCACGGCGAACACGGGCGCCTTCACCAGACCGACAAACAGGTGGTTGCCGATGTCGGTAATGGTCCCCAACCGCTGGAGGAAGAAGTCCGGCCCGAGCGACAGCTGGCTCCAGGCGACCAGTGCGCCGCCGAACAGACCGGCCAACATGGCGATGAAGGTCAGCAGCGGCAGCATGATCACCATGGCCGCCAGCCGCGGAATGACCAGCGCCTGGAACGGATTGACGCCCATGACCTGCATGGCATCGATTTCCTGATTCATCTTCATCGACCCGATCTCGGCCGCAAACGAAGACGAGGACCTGCCGGCCAGAAGGATAGCCGCGATCACCACGGCGAATTCCCGCAGCACCGAGATGGCGATCAGTTCGACGGCAAAGACGTCGAAGCCGAACTGTTGCAGCAGGTCCGCGCCGATGAAGGCCACCACGGCGCCGATGAAGAAGGAGGTGACAGCCACGATCGGAATGGCATCCAGACCCGCGCGTTCGATCTGGCTGACCCAGGCAGGCCAGCGGATGCGCCCGGGGTGTTTAAGGGCCGATCCGGTCGCCGTGATAAGGCGGCCGAGGAAAGCCATCGACAGGATGGCCTCGCCACCGATGTCGTAGACGCCGTGCCCGATCTTGGCGAACATGCGGGTCAGGCCCCGCGTGCGCTTGAGGGGTTTCCCCTCATTGCACTCGACCTTGACCACCCGCTGGTAGATGCGACCGGCCTCCGGACGCGAAGACCAGGCATCGGCGTCGAGATCCCGGCCCAGCACCCGCGACAGGATCAGGGCACCGGTCGTATCCAGCCGGCCCATGTCTGACAGGTCGAGGGCCTTGACCGACCGGTCGCCGAGCTCACGGCCCAAGCGCGGGCCAAGCCGGCCCCGGTGGCGCGAGAGTCCCGCCGTGGTCCAGTCGCCGATCAGGCGCAGGCGGGCCCCCGCCTCGTCGCTCTCAATCTCGAAATCGGCGGTCGCCATGGGGTCTTAACTAAAACGGAAGCCGCGTTTTGCCCACGAGGAAATCACTCCGGACAGGGCCGGAGCCGCGTAGTCGGCGGAACCTGTGTCAAATGCGCCGACGTCGGCCGGGTTGCTGTCAGCTCAGGAAATTCAGCAACGAGACCTGTCGCAGCTGGTTGATCACCTGCGCCGACGCCTGGATGGCCACCTGCGACAGCTCCAGATCGGTCAACGCCTCTGCCAGATCGGCATCGGTCTTTTTCGAAAGCATCTCGTCCAGCGCCACCTTCTGGGTGTTCTGCGACGACAGGATCGAGTCGACCCGGTTCTGCAGCGAGCCGTTGCGCGCGCCAAAGTTCGTCACCGTCTCGCGTGCCTGATCCAGACGGTTCAGCTGGGCGGTCAGGAAATCCCGCGTCGCGTCATCCATGCTGCCGTTCAGCGGCGTGGTCTGATGATACAGCTGGATGTCGCGGAAGATGTCGAAGGCGGGCTCACCGATCTCGTTGGCGAGGAAGCCGGTTTCCATCCAGGTCCCCTCGTCGAGGCGCGACACCTGCTTCAGGGTGTCATTGGCAAAGGCGTCCGCCGCCGACGGCAGCGCCGCCAGATCGGCGAGGGTCATGGCCGTGACCGGGGCGTCGGCGCTCTGGCCGCCTGCGAACAGATAGCGGTTCTGGTGACGGCTGTTCAGCCCGTCCTGGGTGATCTGGTAATAGCCCTGGATTTCCAGCATCAGGCCGTCGGTTCGGCCGCTGGCCAGCGCGGCGGCGATCGCTTCGCGCGCGCCACCAACGCCTTCGGCAGTGCGGTTCAGGGCGAGGCTCTGGGTTTCCAGCCGGGCCGCGACCGTTTCGCCCGCCTCGATGAAGCCCTGGATGCGGCTCTGGGTCGACTTGAGCGCCGTCAACGTCTCGGAGCTGCGGCCGAACCCTGTCAGGTCGGTGGCGACCTTCTGGGTCGAGACCCGCTCCTGGGCCTCCTGCGCGCGGCTCTGGGCCGTCATCAGGTCCAGCAGGGCCGTCTGGTAGTTTCCAAAGGTAGAGACGCGATGCATCAGACCATTCCCAACAGAATGTCATAGAGGTCCCGGGCGGCCTGTATCAGGCGCGCCGAGGCGTTAAAGGCCTGCTGATAGGTGGTCATCAGCACCAGTTCCTCGTCCAAATTGACGCCTTCCTCGGCGCGCTGGCGGGCAGCGGCCTCGCTGTGCAGCGCCACCGCGCTGTCCATGGCGGTCTTGGTCAGGGCCGCCCGTCCGCCGATATCCCCGGCCAGTTCGGACGCATAGCGGGACGCCGAAATCTGCCCGCCCAGGGAGTCGCCCGCGCTCTGGAAGGCGGCGTTGACCTGACCGGCGTCCGCCAGCCCCAGCGCCCCGCGTCCGTCCCCGGACGTCAAGGCCGTGCTGCCGACGCCCGCGGCGAAGTCGAAGCGCGCCAGGCCGAGCAGCGAGGGGCTCTGGCGAATGTCGGTGCGCATCGAAAAGCCGTCGCCGCGCGAAGCACGAACGCCGCCGCCGATGCCGAACAGCTCGGTGATCGACACACCCGACGGCACCTGGGTCGTCCGGTCTTCCAGCACCGAGATGCGCGGGGCCGGGGTGTTGAGGGCGTTGAACCTCAGGGTGCCGTCCGTGCTGTCCAGCACGAACGACCCGAACCGTCCGACCCCGGTCGCGGGATCGTTCAGGGCCGTCAGCAGGTCGCCGACCGTCCCGCCCGCAGGGATGGCCACGCTCAGGTCGCGAATCTTGGCGCCTGTCTCTCCCGTGAAACGCAGGGTCATGGTCTCGCCGGGCGTGAAGCCGTGCGGCGAGCTGGTGGTCAGGCCTGTCTGGTAAATGGCCGGGCGGTCGCTGGTGATCAGGTCGTTCAGACCAAAGAAGTGCGAGAATCCGCGACCGATCTTGTTCGACGGATTGGCGGGGTCGTCAGCCACCACCACCCCATTGGTACCCGTCGCCGAAAGGCTGAGTACGCCGTTGGTGAAGCTGGCGGTCGCCGCGCCCCCCAGCTCGGCGTTCAGGGTGGCCAGAAAGCCCGCCGGCGTGGTGGCCGTGCCGTTGATAGTGATCGTCCCCGCGCCGAACACGATGTCGGCCCGGGCCTGCACCTGGCCCGCAGTGTTGGTTACCGCCACCGCCGTATTACCGGTGAAGCCGGTCAGGGCCGTTTCCAGCGACTGGCCGACGTTGCGCCCCGTCAGGGTCGTGGGCGCCGGCACCGAGGAGTTGGCATTGTGCGCGCGGTTCAGCTCGTCCGCGACCCGCGTCAGCAGTTCGGCCAGACGCTCGGCGACCTGGGGCGCCTCGATGTCGCGCGTCTCGACCAGCCCCTTGATCTCGCCCGAGGTGATGCTTTCCAGCAGGGGGCGTTTCTGTCCGCGCGGTTCGGTCACCCAGATTTCGTTGAAGGCGGTCTCGGCATTGACCGTGCCGGCGCGGTTGTACTCCAGCGTCGCATGGCCCTCGCCGGCCAGCAGCACCCCGGCCCCCGTCCGGATCGACACCCCGCCGACCGACCGGGTCGAAACGCGGACGTCCATGAGCTCGGACAGCTGGCCGATCAGGGCCGCCTGCGCCGTCTCGGCGCCCGAGCCGTCACCGCCGATCGCGCTGGACCGCGCGATCTCGATGTTCAGGGCCTCGATCTGTTGCAGCAGGCTGTTGGCCTGATCGACGGCGCTCTGGATGCGGCCATCGGCGTCCTCGCGCACGGCCTGGATCTGCCCGGCGATGCGATTGCCTTCGTCGAACAGCGCCTGGGTGCGGAACAGGGCTTCCTGCCGGCGCGGCGACGACGCCGGGTCCTCGGCCGCGGCGGCGAAGGCGGCAAACGCCTTGTCGACGCCCTGGAAGAAGCCATTGTCCCCGCCCGGATCACCGAATAGACCCTGCAGCCGGTCATAGAGTTCATAGCGAACCGACTGACGGGCGGCGTCGGCCCCCGCGTTGAAGCTGGCGGCCTGCAGGAAGCGGTCGGTGGCCAGACGGATGCGCGCCACCTCGACGCCCGAACCCACGCCCATGCTGACCAGGGTCTGCTGCTCGGCGATCTTGCGCACATAGCCCGGCGTGTTGACGTTCGACACATTGTCCGAAACCACGCGCAGCTGGGTCTGGGCTGCCGTCAGGCCACTGTTGGCCGTATTCATGATGGCATTCAGCGACATCAGCAGACCTCCGGACGGGCGTTACCCGGCAAGCTCTTCCCGCACGCCTGCGCAATTTGCCCGGCAGGGACGGCAGGGCTCGAGGCCAGGTCATTGTAATTCTTGGCGTTCATAATCGGCGCTCATTCCTTCGACCGATTTCGGCGCAAGGGTCGGGCCAAGCCGAACGGCCCGTGCCGGCCGCCCGGACCACCGGGCAAGAATCGTCCGCCCGCACGGCAAGTTTCGCCCCGGCAGGGTGAAGGTGCCGTTTCCTGATTGGGTTAAAACGCTTTGCTTTCGTTGGTTTTTCTAGCCATCGCCGAAGTGGCCCGGCCCTTGCGACGGGTTTGGCCGGCCCGGTCCGTCCGGGCTGGAACCATTTCGGAGGGGCACCGGCCCGATGCGCGCAGACACTGTCTTCACTCCCCTGCAGGGCGGGGCGGCCACCGAGGCCGCGACCCGGTCCCCGGGGCGTGCCGGCAGTGCCGCAGCCGGTCAGGCCTTCGCCGACATCCTCGGCGACATGCAACAGGTGGAAGCGCCGGTGCAGGCCGCAGCTCCCGTCCGGCGGAGTGCCGACGCTGACGTCGCTGACAAGGTGACAGTGGACGCCGACCTCCAGGACACCGATGCCCAGACCCTCGTCCCGGCCGAAGCGGACGGCCAGCCCCAGATCCTTCCCCCTGCCCCCGTCAACACCGCAAAGCCCGGGGAGACGCCGGAGGTTCTGCCCGACGAACCGCCGGTGACGACGACGAAGCCCATCGAACCCCAGATCCTCCCGCATGAAGCCGAGACGACAGCCAGGGACCAGGGCCGCCCCGAAGTCCTGCCGCACGTGCCCCCGACGGTCGGTAAGCCCGCAGAGGGCCCGCCGGTCCTGCCGGATCAGCCGACGGTCGTCGCGGGCAAGAAGAACGCCGACGCCGCCCAGGTGAACCCGGGCCCGTCGACCGAACCGCTGCCGGAAGCCGCAGAGCAGGCGCCCGCGCAGGCCAGGACGCCCGATGCCGCCGCGCAAGGTCAGCAACCGACCCCGGCTGTCGCTCCGACCCTGATCAAACGGCTGCTGGCCACGCACGAGGCGCGTGAAGCTGCATCCGGACGGTCGTCCAATGCCGCCGAGCCGGCGTCGGGCACGAAGGCGCGCGAGACCTCGGACGGCGCCACCGGTCCGCAAACCCCTGCGCCTGCGCCCGGGGGCGCCACCCCGACGGCCACGGCACCCCAGGCGCCGGTTCCGGTGGCCCGGACCGCAGGCGAGCCGGTGGCCCCTCCCCCGGCTCAGGCTCTCGACGGCGGTGCAGAGGGCGCCCTGAACACCGGCGGCCAGCCCTCGGGCGAGTTCAAGCTCAGCCCGGCTGTGCATGACCGTAACCTCGGCCTCTCGACCCTGTCGCGCGCGACGGTCGAGACCACCGCCCTGATCGCCGCCCAGATCCAGAACCGCCTGAGCGGACGCACGACCCGCTTCGAAATGGCCCTGACGCCCGAGGGGCTGGGCCGCGTCGACGTCAGCCTCGAGATCGACTCCGACGGTCGCCTGGCCGCGCGTCTGGCGTTCGACAATCCGGCCGCCGCGACCGAGCTCCGGGGCCGGGCGGATGAGCTGCGTCGCCAGCTGGAACAGGCCGGCCTGCACCTCGACAACGACGCCCTGCAGTTCACCGAGCGCGACCCGTCATCGGCCGGTCAGGGCTTTGGCGGCTTTGACCGTCGCGCCTTCTCCCGCGCCTCCAGCCTCCACGATCAGGCGGATACGCCGGTGATCGAGGCCGCAGTCTGGCAACCCCTTACCCTGACGCGCGACCGCGTCGATCTGAAGGTCTGATCCATGGTCGATGCCATCACCACCAATGCTGCCGCCAACCGGATCGGGGCCGGTACGACCAGCCTGTTCAGCAATTTCGAGACCTTCCTCAGCCTGCTGACCGCCCAGTTGAAGAACCAGGACCCGCTGTCCCCGGTCGATTCCAACGAGTTCACCGCGCAGCTGACCCAGATGGCCGGCGTCGAGCAGCAACTGCTGACCAACGACCTGCTAACCAGCCTGCTGGCCGCCCAGCAGGGCACCGGCCTGAACACGGCCGCCACCTATATCGGCAAGGACGCGACGGCCGTCTGGTCCGCCACCCGCTTCGAGGACGGCGAGGCCTCCTGGAGCTATGAGCTGGCCGGCAACGCCGCCGAGGTCACCCTCCAGGTCGTCGACGGCAGCGGCAATGTCGTCTGGTCGGGTGACGCCCCCGAGACCACCGACGGCGTGCACGACTTCACCTGGAACGGCCAGACGACCGGCGGCGGCCAGGTGTCCGAAGGCGGTGTCTATACGCTGAAGGTCGTGGCCAAGGACGGCGCCGGAGAGGCCGTCGACAGCCAGGTCCTGATCCGCGGCCGCATCTCGGGCGTCGAGCTCTATGACGGCCAGCCGTATCTGACCGTGGGCGGCTCCATCCTGCCGCTCAGCAGCGTGATCGCCCTGCAGGAAGGCAGCGCGGCCAGCCCCACCACACCCACCGATCCGGAAGAGGACGAGAGCCTGATGGCCTCGATTGCCTCGGCCATGAACCCCCTGAAATTCCTGTCCTAAGGAGAGTACCCCATGAGCATCAACAGCGCCCTGCTGGCCGGCGTTTCAGGCCTGACCGCCAACTCCGCCGCCCTCGCCGCGATCTCGCAGAACATCGCGAACGTGAACACCGTCGGCTACAAGCGGACCAGCAGCGAGTTCGCTACCGTGGTCAACAGCCAGAGCCAGGGGTCCGGCTATTCGGCCGGTGGCGTCCAGGCGGCCGCCCGCCACTTCATCAGCCAGAACGGTCAGCTGCAGCGCACGACCTCGGCCACCGATCTGGGCATCGCCGGTCAAGGCTTCTTCGTCGTGACGGAAAAGCCGGAAAACCTTGAGGTTACCGACACCCGCCTGTTCACCCGCGCCGGTGCCTTCCGCGTCGACAACCTCGGCTATCTGAAGAACACGGCGGGCCTGTACCTGCAGGGCTGGCCGGTCGATGCCAACGGCGACATCGCCACCGACCCGTCCGACCTGTCGCGCCTGCGCACCATCAACGTCGGCTCAGTCGGCGGCACGGCCGAGGCCACCACCCGCATCCAGCTGAACGCCAACCTGAAATCCAGCCAGGTGATCTCCAGCGAGGCGACCGACGCGGCCGCCGTCCCGCCGGGGCCGACCGCCTATGACCCGCTGACCAACTCCATGGCCATGTGGGATCCGGAAACCGGCACGGGCGTGAAGCCCGACTTCGAGGTCACCATTCCGGTCTCGGACTCCAAGGGCGGCCAGCGCACCATCGCCATGTCCTTCCTCAAGAGCACCACGCCGAACCAGTGGTATGCCGAAATCCGCGCCATTCCGTCCGGCGACGTCGTCACCGGTGCCGGTCTGGCCAACGGTCAGCTGAAGACCGGTCTGGTGGCCTTCACCCAGGACGGCCGTCTCGACGTCAACGCCATGCAGGCCCTGGGCGCCCAGGCCCTGTTCGCCGACCCGGCCACCGCCACCCTGGACTTCGGCGCCTCCAGCGCCGGCGCTCCGGCGGCGGGCGAGTTCAACTGGGCTGCGGGCCTCGGCATCGACGAGCAGACCCTGTCCTTCGACCTGACGGCCGCCGCCGGTGGCCTGACCCAGTACGACAGCGCCTCGGTCGTCCAGGCCACCATCACCAACGGTACGGCCTTCGGCAACCTGAGCGAGGTCAAGATTGACGAACGCGGCTTCGTGACCGCCATCTTCGACAACGGCGTGACCCGCAAGATCGCCCAGGTCGCCATCGCCACCTTCCCCAGCGCCGACAGCCTGACCGAGGTGGCGGGCAACGCCTTCCGCGTCAGCCAGGGCTCCGGCACGTTCAACCTCAAGACGGCCGGATCGGGCGGCGCCGGCTACATCGGCGCGTCCCAGCTGGAGGCCTCCACGGTCGACCTGTCCGCCGAGTTCACCGGCCTGATCACCACCCAGCGGGCCTATTCGGCCTCGTCCAAGATCATCACCACGGCCGACGAAATGCTGGCCGAACTGATCAGCATCAAACGCTGATCCGGGGCCTGAGGAGGTCGAATTCGATGGAAAAAATGACCCTTTCAGCCCCGCGAAACGCGTCGTCCCGGCGGCGGCGCGTTAGCCCTTCCTTCACCACGACGCTTAAACGGCCTTTAGCGCCAGAGGCTTATGGTTCCGCTCAGTGATGGTGGTGAAAGAGGCATAAGCCCATGTTGCAAGAGCGACGACTGAACAAGGACGGTGAAGCCTATGTGGTCGGCCCCACGGGCACGCCGTTGACCCTGCGCGATCTGCCGCCGGTCAACACGGACCGCTGGGTGATCCGCCGGAAGGCCGAGGTCGTGGCCGCTGTGCGCGGAGGGCTGCTGAGCCTTGAGGATGCACTGGCGCGCTACCGCCTGACCGCCGAGGAATTCCTGGCCTGGCAAAAGGCCATCGACAAGTGGGGCATGCAGGGGCTGCGGACGACCCGCATCCAGCATTACCGCAACTAGGCTTCTTCTCCCCGAAGGCTTGAGATGGCCGCTCCTGCGACGCAGGGGCGGCCATCTGCGTATCGGAGCCTCGAAAAAGCCGGGCAGGCCCTCTATATGCCGCGCATGACCACGGTGATCTCCCGCCCGCAGGATACCGCCTGCCCCATTCCCGCGATGGCTCCGGCCGACATGGACGCGGCCATCGCCTCCGCGCGCGCGGCTGTGGGCCTGCCGGTCGGATCGCGCGTGGTGGCTGCCATGTCCGGCGGCGTGGACTCCACCGTGGTGGCGGCCCTGCTGCACAAGGCGGGCTATGACGTCGTGGGCGTCACGCTGCAGCTCTACGATCACGGTGCTGCGCTCAAGAAGAAGGGCGCCTGCTGCGCGGGTCAGGACATCCACGACGCCCGTCTGGCCGCCGAGACCCTCGGCATCCCCCACTATGTGCTCGATTACGAAAGCCGCTTCCGCGAGGCGGTGATCGACCAGTTCGCCGACAGCTATCTGGAAGGGCGCACGCCGGTCCCCTGCATCCGCTGCAACCAGACCGTCAAGTTCCGCGACCTGCTGGATGTCGCGCGCGATCTGGGCGCCGAGGCCATGGCGACCGGCCACTATGTGCGTCGCGCCGTCGGCCCCGACGGCCGCAGCCAGATGCGCAAGGCCATCGACCCCTCGCGCGACCAATCCTACTTCCTGTTCGCCACCACCCGCGACCAGCTGGACTATCTGCGCTTCCCGCTGGCCGATCTGGAAAAACCCCAGGTCCGGGGTCTGGCGGCCGACCTCGGCCTGCGCATCGCCGCCAAGCCGGATAGCCAGGACATCTGTTTCGTGCCGTCCGGCGACTATCGGACCCTGATCGACCGGCTGCGTCCGCAAGGGCGTGAGGCGGGCGAGATCGTGCACATGGACGGCCGCGTGCTGGGCACCCACTCCGGCATCACCGACTATACCATCGGCCAGCGCCGGGGCCTGAACGTCGCTGTGGGCGATCCCCTGTTCGTCGTCCGGCTTGAGCCCGAGACCCGCCGCGTCATCGTCGGGCCCCGTGAGGCCCTGCTGACCGGTTCGCTGACTCTGGAAGAGACCAACTGGTTGGGCGACGAAGCCGACATCCAGACGGCCGCCGCCGCCGGGCGTCCGGTGCTGGCCCGCGTGCGCTCGACCCGCCCGCCCCTGCCCGCCCGCCTGTTCCGTGACGGCGACGCGGTCGGCGTGGCCTTCGACGAGGGCGAGGAAGGCGTGTCTCCGGGTCAGGCCTGCGCCCTCTACGACCCGGCCGATCCGGACCGCCTGCTGGGCGGTGGCTTCATCGCGAGCACGACCGCGGTTGTCTGATCCCCTCGATCTGGCGCATCGGCAGGGTTTGCCGGGCGAGTGGCTGGCCCTTCGCGACCGCTTTCCGCGCAGCCGATGGGGCGAGGCCGGGCTGAACCCCGTCGCTGCGCACTGGCTGCAGATGCATGCCGGTTTCCGGCACCACGGCGACCACATGACCGGCCTGACCACGGCCTTTCGGGCGGACCCCGCCAATCCCCGGGGCCTGCATGCGCAGCTGATCCCGGCGTTGCAGGCCTTCCTGCAGCACCTGGACGGTCATCATCGCATCGAGAGCGGGCACTATTTCCCGGTTTTCCGCCAGATGGAGCCCGACATCGCCGCAGGCATAGACCTGCTGGACCGGGATCACGACGCTGTCCATGGCCATCTGCAGGCCCTGTTCGAGGCCGGGCGGGGATTTCACATGGCGGTGGCCGGCAATGCACCGGATGCGGCCTCGCCGGCCCACCGGCTGGCCGATGCCTTTGACGCGGCCCTGCCCTCGCTGACGCGCCATCTCGACGACGAGGAAGACATCGTCATCCCCCTTATCGCCCTGAAGGGGGACGGGATCCGCTGACGGTGCCCGCCTAGTTCGCCGTCATCGGCCCGCGTCGGACCTCGCGGCCCAGCAGGGTCGTTTCCGTCGCCGCCAGCCCGAACTCCGGCAGCAAATCGCGATGCTGCTCCAGCGGCGCCCTCATCAGACGTCCCGCCAGCCGGTTGAGATTGCCGAGCGGTGTGTCCTGTACCCGCGCGATCAGGCCTGCAAAACGCGGCCAGCGGTCGGCGGTCACCCGCACCCGGATCGTCTCAAGGTTCATGCACGCCGCCGTCACCGCGAAATCCGCCACGCACACCGCCTCGCCGAACAGGAAGCCCTCCTGCGGCGAAACGCTCTCCAGATAGTCGAGGATCTCGGGCAGTTCGACGTCGCGCGCATGGGCGACCGCCGCCTGGTCCGTCTCGCCGCCGAAGAAGTGCGGCTTGAGCGCCATCTGGAAGAAGAGCTTCCAGCCCAGAACGTCGAACAGCCGGGTGTCGCCGTACTCCTCCAGCCAGCGCGCCTGCGCCCGGGCCTTCGGATCGGCCGGCCACAGCGCCGGCCCGGACCGCGTCTCCTCGATGTACTGCACGATGGCGCTCGAGTCGCACAGGGTGAAGTCACCCTCGATCCAGACCGGAATACGCCTCAGCGGGCTGATCTTCGAAAAGCCGTCGTCCCCCAGAAACGGGGAGATCGGGTCGACCTTCACCTCGACACCCTTGATGGCGCAGCAGGCCAGCACCTTGCGCACATAAGGCGAGACCGGGCTGCCGATCAGGGTGACGGCCGGCGACACGATCAGGCCGCTTCGTCCTTGGGCAGCACATCGGCGACCGTGGGCCGGTCAGCTTCAAAGGCGACCGCGATGTCGCTCCGCTTCACGATCTCGCCGCAGCAGGAACAGGCCAGACGCGGCGACAGCTCCGACCCACAGGTCTTGTGGGTGAAGGTCACGCCCGAGTCTGCCTCGCCATACAGGTGCTTGGAGCCCCAGCCGTGCATCGTCAGCAACACGTCCGAGAGATCCTTGCCCTTGGCCGTCAGCACATATTCGTTGCGCGGGGGCCGTTCCGAATAGGGCCGGACCTCCAGCACGCCATGCGCGACCAGGGTTTTGAGCCGGGCGGCCAGCACATTGCGCGCCACGCCCAGGCGGTCCTGCCACTGCTCGAAGCGGCTCACGCCCTGAAAGGCGTCACGAATGACCAGCAGCGTCCATGGATCGCCGATCACCTCGAGGGTGGCGGCGATCGAACAGCTCTGTCGGGAATAGTCTGCGGTGCGTCCCATGTGCAAAAAGTGACGTCACGGCAGCCTGATTGCAAGTGGGTTGTTATTCTGAACCCTGCCTCTATGCTCCGACGTCCGTCCTTTTTAGCAATGCACTCGCCGCACCTGTAGCCCCATGACCCTCTCCGAGCCTGTCCAGTCCCTTGATGACGCCCTTGCGCTGCGCCCTGGCGAGGACGTCGCGCGCATCGCGACCCTGACCCCGGACTTCTCCAATGCGCCCCTCGCCACCGACCCGCTGAGGGGGGCTCCTTTCGGGGGCCTGATGGCGGCGCTGGCCGTGCGGGCCATGCGTGAGGGTCTGGATATCCAGCCCCCGCTGATGACTTTGACGGTGCAGTATCTGGCCGCCGCCCGGTTCGAGGGCATCACCTTCACGCCCTCCCTCGACCGGGGCGGTCGATCCGTAGCCTATGCCTCCGTCCGCGCGGGACAGCCCGGTCGACCGGCCCTGACGGCCATGGGGACCTTTGGCACGCTGGGCCACGGCCCGGAGGTGCGGCCCCTCACGCCCTCGCCCACGCCATTCGATGCCCTTGATCCCACGCCGGTCGACCCGCGCCTTGCCCCCTGGTTCACGCGCTATATCGAGCACCGGTTCGACGGCGGCCCGAAGCTGGGTGGCGGCGCGCCCCTGACCGACCCGACGCTGCGACTCTGGATGCGCACGCGCGACGGCCGGCCTCTGGACGAGCTGACCCTGTGCTTCCTGCTGGACGGCATCTTCCCGTCCTACATGAGCGTGCTGCCCCTGCCGCCGGTGCCGTCGGCCAGCGTCGATCTGCGCTATGACCTGATCGAGCCCATCACGCCCGACACGTCGCCGGAGGGCTGGGCCATCTTCCAGTTCTGCACCCGCGACGTCTCCGGGGGCTGGGCGTTGGACGACGGCGTGGCCTTCGCGCCCGACGGCCGTCCGCTGGCTCTGGCCCGGCAGAGGCGCAAGTTGTTCGGCCCCCGCCGCCCGCCCGCCGACTGACCGCAGCTGCGAACAGACTTGCGTTGCAGCGCACAAAGGCCGATCTAGCCCCCATCCAAATTCGAGTTCAGGGACAGTTTTCCATGACCCAATCCAATGATCCCGTCGTCATCGTCGCCTTTGCCCGCACCCCGATGGGCGGCTTCCAGGGCGCCCTGAGCGGCGTGAAGGCGACCGATCTGGGCGCCACCGCCGTCAAGGCCGCCGTCGATCGTGCCGGCGTCCCCGCCGACAAGGTCGAGCAGATCTTCATGGGCTGCGTGTTGCCGGCCGGTCTGGGCCAGGCCCCGGCCCGACAGGCCGCCATCGGCGCCGGTCTGGGCAAACATGTCGAGGCAACCACCGTCAACAAGATGTGCGGCTCGGGCATGCAGGCCGCCATCATGGGTCACGATGCTCTTCTTGCCGGCACAGCCGACGTCATCGTCGCCGGCGGCATGGAGTCGATGACCGGCGCCCCCTACGTCATGAACAAGCACCGCGGCGGCGCCCGCATCGGCCACGATGTGATCGTCGACACCATGTACATGGACGGTCTCGAGGACGCCTACACCCCCGGCAAGCTTATGGGCGCCTTCGCCGAAGACACCGCCGGCCAGTATCAGTTCACCCGTGAGCAGCAGGACGAATACGCCATCGAGTCCCTGCGCCGCGCCAATGCCGCCATCGAAAAGGGCGCCTTCGAGGCCGAGATCACCCCGGTCGAGGTGACCACGCGCAAGGGCACCGAGACGGTCACCACCGACGAACAGCCGGGCAAGGCCCGCCCCGAGAAGATCCCGACCCTGCGTCCAGCCTTCGCCAAGGACGGCACCATCACCGCCGCCAATGCCAGCTCGATCTCGGACGGCGCCGCCGCCCTGGTCATGACCCGCGAGAGCGTCGCCAAGGCCATGAACCTGCCGATCGTCGCCCGGGTCGTCGCCCACGCGGCGCACGCCCATGAGCCCGGCCTGTTCACCACCGCCCCCGTGCCCGCCATGCAGAAGGCCCTGAAGAAGGCCGGCTGGTCGGTCGACGACGTCGACCTGTGGGAGATCAACGAAGCCTTTGCCGTCGTGCCGATGATCGCCATGAAGGAAATGGGCATGAGCCGCGACAAGGTGAACATCAACGGCGGCGCCTGCGCCCTCGGCCACCCGATCGGGGCCTCGGGCGCCCGTATCCTCGCCACCCTGCTCGGCGCGCTGGAAGCCGAAGGCAAGACGAAGGGCGTGGCCTCGCTCTGCATCGGTGGCGGCGAAGCCGTCGCCATGGCCGTCGAGCGGGTCTGATCCCGCCATGCTGGACCGGCGGCAGGCTCTGGGTCTCACCGCTCTGGGGCTGATGTCGCCCGGTCTGGCGCTGGCCGCCGACGAACCGACGATCGAAACACTGCGCCTGTGGCCCGGCGCGGCGCCGGGCGGCGAGGCCGTGACGGTCACCGCCGAGGTGATCGAGCGCTCGACCGACCCCGGCTATCACGACCGGATCGCGAAACACACGCGCGACCCCCTGCTGACCGTGGTGCGGCCGGCTGAGGCCAACGGTGTCTCCCTCCTGCTGATTCCGGGCGGCGGCTATCGCTGGGCTGTGGTCGACAAGGAGGGCATGGACTGCGCGCATGTGTTCGCCGCCATGGGCTACACCTGTTACGTCCTGCGCTATCGCCTGCCCGCTGACGGATGGGCCGCCGGGCCCGACGCCCCGCTTCAGGACGCCCAGCGCGCCCTGAGACTGGTCCGGGGTCAGGCGCTGGCCGAGGGCCGCTCGCCGGAGCAGGTGGTCGTGCTGGGGGCTTCCGCCGGTGGCCATCTGGCCGGTCTGCTGGGCGCCCGGCGCGATGCGACCTATGCCGCGGTCGATGCCCTCGACGATGCCTCGCACCGGCCGGATGCCCTGATCCTGCTCTATCCGGTGGCGACCCTGACCGACCCCTTCGCCCACGCCGGGTCGCGGCGCGAGCTGCTGGGTGAAAACCCCTCCCCCGACCGGATCGCCGCCTACAGTCTGGAACAGATGGACTGGCAGGGCGCGGCCCCGACCTTCCTGCTTCACGCCATGGACGACACCGCCGTGCCGGTCGAGAATTCGCTCATGCTGGCCGACACCCTCCGCCGCGACGCCGTGCCGGTCGAGATGCACCTGTTCGAGGAGGGCGGCCATGGCTTTGGCATCCGCCTGATCGAGGGCCGGCCCGCCGCGGCCTGGCCGCAACTGGTCCAGGGCTGGCTGGGCCGACGCGGACTGTGAACTGTCTGTAATATTCCGCCGCTTGCGCCCCCCCGCCGGCCCGTTAAGGTCCCCGCCCATTCGGGGTGTTCAATCCAGTGGGGTTTCCATGCGTATCGGTCTTCTGCTTGCTGCCGTCGGGACGGCGGCCCTCATGGCGGGGTCCGCCATGGCCCAGGTCAGTGTCGGCGCCGTCGACCAGAGCCGCGGCACCTATGAGGATGCCTTCCGCCAGTTCGAGGGCGAGGGCTGGCCCAGCCCCAACGACTATCGCACCGCTTCGGGCGCGCCCGGATACCGCTACTGGCAGCAGCAGGTCGATTACGTCATCGACGTTCGGTTCGACGAGGATACCAAATCCCTCAGCGGCAGCCAGCGGATCACCTATCACAACAACTCGCCAGACACCCTGACCTACGTCTGGATCCTGCTGGACCAGCAGGACATGGCCAAGGGCTCGATGGCCAGCGTGGCCTCGCCTTCCTCCTCGTCCGAGACCTACAGCCGCTATGAGACCTTGGGGCTGGCGCGCAGCGAAACCTGGGAAGGCGGCTTCTCGGACATCCAGGTCAAGGGCACCGACGGTCGCGCGCTGAACACCACCCAGGTCGACGCCCTCCTGCGCGTGGACCTGCCGCGTCCGCTGGCGCCCGGCGAGACCTTTGTGTTCGACATGAGCTACCGCATGCCGTTCGGCGAGACCGCCGTGACCGGCGCCCGCAGCGGCTATGAGTGCTTCCCCGGGCCGACGCCCGCCGGCAACTGCATCTTCCAGGCGGCCCAGTGGTTCCCGCGCCTGGCCGCCTACTCCGACTATGAGGGCTGGCACACCCTGCCCTTCCTCGGCTCCGGCGAATTCCCCCTCGAGTTCGGCAATTACGAAGTCTCGATCACCGTTCCGGCGGACCACATCGTGGCCGCCTCGGGCGAGCTTCAGAACGGCCGCGACGTCCTGACCCGCGAGCAGCAGGCCCGCATGGCCGAGGCCCGTCGCAGCACCGACGAGCCGGTCTATGTCGTCACGCCCGACGAGGCCCTCGCCCGCGAACAGGGACGCTCCACCGACACCCGCACCTGGCGCTTCCGGGCCGAGAACGTCCGTGACTTCGCCTGGGCGTCCTCGCGCGGCTTCGTCTGGGATGCCATGGCCGTCGAACAGGACGCGCCCGGCGCCCCGACCGTGATGGCCATGTCCTTCTACACCAAGGAAGCGCGGCCGATGTGGGATACCTATTCCACCCGCGCCGTGGCCCACGCCATCGACGTCTACAGCTCCTTCACCTTCCCCTACCCCTATCCCACGGCCCAGTCCGTCAACGGCCCGGTGGGCGGGATGGAATACCCGATGATCACCTTCAACGGCGCCCGTCCGACGCGGGACGCCGAAGGCAACATCATCAACGGCGACCGCACCAAATACGCTCTCGTCGACGTCATCATCCACGAGATCGGGCACATCTATTTCCCGATGATCGTCAACAGCGACGAGCGTCAGTGGACCTGGATGGACGAGGGCATCAACACCTTCCTCGAATACCAGGCGACCAAGCTGTGGGACCCGGACTTCCCGGCCAGCGGCGAGCCGCGCGGCATCATCGGCTATATGACATCGGACAATCAGGTCCCCCTGATGACCCGCTACGACACCGCCCTGAATCAGGGGAATATCGGCTACCGCAAGCCCGGCACCGCCCTGGTCGTCCTGCGCGAGACCGTCATGGGCCGCGAGCTGTTCGACCGCGCCTTCCAGGAATATGCGCGCCGCTGGCAGTTCAAGCGCGCCACGCCCTATGACTTCTTCCGCACCATGGAAGAGAGCTCGGGCATGGACCTCGACTGGTTCTGGCGCGGCTGGTTCTATTCGACCGACCACGTCGACATCTCGGTCGAGAACGTCATCAAGGCCCGTCCGGAAACCGATGCCGACCGTCCGGCCCGTCGCCCGTCCACGGGGGGCAACACCAACAACGACACCCCGCCGGTGCCGCTGACGGTCGCCAACAACAGCGGCATCGAGACGGTTATCGAGCGCAATCCGGGCATCGATGCCTACGACGACACCGCCGACCACGGCTATCCGCTGACCGAAGAGCAGCGCCGGGCCATCGGCCAGGGCGCCCGTGACGGCATGACGGCCATGATCGCCGAGGCCGACTCGTTCGACTCGAACGTCTACCGCTTCACCTTCAAGAACGTCGGCGGCGTGGTGATGCCGATCATCCTGAAGCTGACCTTCGAGGACGGCACCAGCGAGATCGTCCGCATCCCGGCCGAGATCTGGCGCTTCAACAACCAGGAAGTCAGCTGGCAGTATGTGACCGACAAGACCCTGGTGCAGACAGAGGTCGATCCCAACTGGGAGACCGCCGACGCCGACCGCGAGAACAACTACTTCCCGCGCCGCTAGGCCTCACTACACCGACGACATCGGGGGCGCGTTCCGCGAGGAGCGCGCCCTCAGTCGTTTTCGGGAGCGGCCAGATCCGCCGGGTCGTGCTCGTAGTCCAGCAGGTCTGCGGGCCGGCACCCCAGCGCCGCGCACATTCGGGCGAGGGTCGAAAAGCGGATGCCCTTCACCTTGCCCGACCGGAACAGGGACATCTGTGTCTCGCTCAGGCCGACTTCGGCGGCCAGGTCGCGCGCCGTCCGGCCGCGCTTGGCCAGAACGGCATCAAGGGTCACGCGAACGGGCATTCAGATCATCTCGTCCAGCTCGGCCTGAACGGCCGTCGCCTGGTCCAGCACCCGGCCCAGCAGGAACAGCGCCCCGCCGATCATGCCCAGCGTCATGCCGCTGACGTCGAAATGCAGCCAGCCCCCATGCCCGCTCTGGATGAGCCGCGTCAGATTGGTCACGCCGAACACGCTCAGCACACCACCGATCCCAAGGGCCAGCCCGACCCGCCTCAGCGCCCGTGCCAGTGTGGGCTGGATCAGGTCACCCTTGGCCAGACGCCCCATGGCCTGGCCCAGTGACCAGACGGCATAGAGGTAGAACAGCGACGGCGCTCCCCAGACCACCGCGCTCAGCCAGCCGTTGGGCGTGCCCCTGAAGTCTCCCCGCGCCGCCAGGATCGCCGGAGCCACGAAATACATCAGGGCCAGCAGGGCACCGACGCTGACCACCATGAACACGGCCAGCCATCGGTAGTGGCCACACAGGGTGCGAAAGCGGGCGAGGTCGTCAGCGGCCATGGGATCCTTCCTGTCTGAACTTTAATCTTGACTTAAATTTCCACGCCTCGCAACTTTATACAAGAGTTAAAACACGAGAGGCTGCACATGCTCGCCATCGAGACCCGAAACCTGACGCGTCGCTTCGGCGCCACCCTTGCCGTCGACGCCGTTTCGCTGAATGTCCCCAAAGGCTGTGTCTATGGATTCATGGGCCGTAACGGGGCCGGCAAGACCACGACGCTCAAGATGCTGCTGGGCCTGATCCGCGCCGACCAAGGCACGATCCGGATCGCCGGCATCGATGCCCGGGCCGACCGGCTGGGCGCCGCACGCTGCATGGGCGCCCTGCTGGAGGCCCACGGCTTCTACGCCCACCTTTCGGGGCGCGAGAATCTGGACATCACCCGCACCCTCCTGGGCCTGTCCCGCAATGAGGTCGACCGGGTCTTGGAGATCGTCGACCTGCGCCGACAGGCCGATCGCCGCGTGGGCGGCTATTCGCTCGGCATGCGCCAGCGATTGGGCATTGCGCGGGCCATGCTGGGATCCCCGGCGGTGCTGATCCTCGACGAGCCCACCAATGGCCTCGACCCCGACGGCATTGCCGACATGCGGATCTTCCTGCGCGACCTGCCGGTGCGCACCGGGGCCACCGTCCTGCTGTCCAGCCACCTGCTGGGCGAGGTCGAGCACGTCGCCGACCGCGTCGGCATCGTTCATCAGGGCCGTCTGGTGCTCGAAGATGATCTGGTCAGTCTGCGCGCCGGTCAGGCGCCCCGCCTGAGACTGGGCTGCGATGCCCCCGAGCAGGCCCGCGCCCTGCTGGCGGGTCTGGGCCTGACGCTGTCCGTCGAACCGGAAGGGGGGCTGGTCAGCCTGCGGCCGTCCGATGATGCGCCGGGCGTCGCGCGCCAGCTGAACCGCACCCTGGTCGAGGCCGGTATCGGGGTGCATGAGCTGAGCCCCTGCCCCCGGTCCCTGGAAGACATCTATCGCGACATCACCCTGATGTCCCCGACCCCGACCGAGGAGGCTGCCTGATGCTACGGGTTCTGACTGTCGAACTGCGCAAACTCAATCGCTCGCTGGCCGCCGCCCTCGCGGTCGCCGCCCCCGGCCTGATCGCCGTCTTTACCTTCTTCAATGTGCTGCGCGGCAAGACCCCCCAGCCGTGGGACATGTGGATGATCGGCTGCCTCGGGATCTGGGCCTTCTTCATGCTGCCGATGAGCGTGACGGCCCTTACCGCCCTCGTCGCCCAGATGGAGCACAGCCCCCGCTCATGGGACCACCTTCGCGCCCTGCCCCTGCGCCGCTGGACCCTCTATGCCGCCAAGGCCGTCAGCGTCTTCCTCGTGGTCGCCCTTATGAGCGTCGCAGTCCTCGTGCTGAGCTGGGCCGCAGTGCGACTGGCGGTGACCCTCAAGCCGCAGCTCGACCCGACCGGCGCATTCGAGACCCGGGCCTATCTGGAGACCATGGGGCGCATCTATCTGGCGGCGGTGCTGCTGATCGCGGTCCAGTTGTGGCTGGCGCTCCGCTTCTCAAGCTTCGTTCCGGGGCTGGTGGTCGGGATCGGCGGCACCTTCTTTGCCGTGGTCGCCACCTCGGCCCGCATCGGCGTCTTCCTGCCCTGGCAGATGCCGATCAACATGCTGGCGACCGACGGATGGCGCATGCACACCGCGCTGGGGCTGGGTCTGGGCGGGGGCCTGCTGGTCCTGACCCTTGCCCTCTGGCACCTGTCGAGGCGCGAGGTGCTCTAGGTCGAAATCCAGCAGCCGTGCCAGCCCGCCCGCCGGCGCCATCATCAGGATCATGGCCGCCTCCCTGAGTCGTAATTGATAATCATTTGCAGGTTTGCGGATTCGGCCCCCTCATGGCAAGCCTTTCCGCGCAGCAGGAGACGACGATGCCCAAGGACGGCCCGCTCGACGATCTGGAAATGGCCGGAGGTGACCTGGCCGTGCGGTCGGAAACCTGACCCTGCAAGGCGCGTCGGACCGGTCGTGTGACGGCTGCGGCCTGTGCTGCAAGCTGATGGGCGTCACCGCCCTCGAAAAGCCGGCCGGCCGCTGGTGCAGCCACTTCAGCAAGTCGGCAGGATGCCGGATCTACGCTGACCGCCCCGTCGACTGTCGCATCTTCAACTGCCTGTGGCTGCTGACCGACGCCCTCGGGCCGGAGTGGAAGCCCTCCACCTGTGGCTTTGTCCTGCACAGCGAGGATCAGGGCCGCCGCCTGATCGTCGAATGCGACGCGGCTCGACCCCACGACTGGCGGCGCGCGCCCTATCAGGAAACCCTGGCGGCCTGGGCCCGTGCGGGACAGGAGGTCCTGATCATGACCGGGGCGCGCGGCCTGCGCCTGCTACCCGACGGACAGACCCGGCCGGTACGAAGAGCCGCCTAGCGCGGCTCGATCGTATGGCCGATCGCATCGGCCAGGGCGCGGTCCTCGTCGGTAACGGCCGACACCCAGATGTGGATTTGCACGCCATCGCGGAGACGGAACAGGTGCTCCAGCGCCAGGGTCTTGCCATCCTCGGTCACCACGATGGATCGCCGTCCGGCCCGCTGACGCTCCTCGCCGGTATAGATGGGAAAGTCCGGGGTCGGTCCGACATAGATCATCAGCAGGCCGCGGCCCTCGCGACGAACGGAATAGATGTCGAAGTCCGGTCCTGATCGGCCGGCATACAGGGCGCCGTCCGCCGGCAGGTCGATGCGGAACGGCAGGGCCCGGCGCTCGGCCAGCGTAAGGGCAACCGGCGCAGGCGCAGCCGGAGCCGTCGCCACCCCGGGAGCCGGCGCTGCCGGCGGCGCAACGGCCTCGGGTTCTGTCGAAGGCTGAGGCTGAGCCTGTGGGGTCGGTGTGGGTACAGGCCGGGGCACGGGCGCCGGACGGGGCACGGGTGCCGGGCGGGGCACAGGGACAGGTGACGGTGTCGGAGTGGCCACGGGCGGGCCACTGTTCAGGTCGCGGGTGATGTCGCTGGCATCGGCCTCCTGGGCCGAGGCGACGGCGGGTGCGAACGCGATAGCGGCAAGCGCGAGGGCCGCGGCGGCGCCGGACGGGATCAGCGAGGTCATCTTCATGGGGCGAACCATCGTCCGCCCGCCTGCCGAGCGCAAGTGCTGCAGATCAGGCCGCCGGCAGCTCCACCCAGAAGGTGGCCCCTGCCCCGGGCTCTGACACCACGCCAATATCCCCGCGCTGCAGTTCGACCAGACGTTTGGCCAGCGCCAGACCGATGCCGTGGCCCTCGATGGTCGAGCGTTCCAGACCCAGCCGGTTGAACGGTTCGAACAATTGCGCCTGCTTCTCCGGCGACAGGCCGGGGCCGCGATCGATGACCTCGATCCGCACGGCGCCGGTCACGCGGATGGCCTTGAGCGTCACCACCCCCCCGGATCCGCCATACTTGACCGCATTGCTGGACAGATTGCCGAGCACCTGCGCCAGACGCTGCGAGTCCGCCAGCACCACCATGCCGTCGACGGCGCATTCCATCTCGATCCGGACGCCCGCCGCATCCGGACGCAGCGCCGTGACGCGGGCCACGTCCTCGAGCACACCGTGCACATCCGTGGGCCGCAGATCGACCTTAACCGCACCCGACTCGGCGCGGGCGACGTCCAGAAGGTCATGCGACAGGGCCTCGATCTGACGCGAGGTGCGGACCAGCATGTCGGCCATGTCCTTCTGGGCATCGGTGACCTCACCGATCTGCCCGGACTTCCACAGCTCGCCGATACCGATAATGCCCCCCACGGGGCTCTTGATCTCGTGGGCCACATTGGCCAGCAGGCGCGACTTGGCCTCCGAGGCCCGCTCGGCCCGCACCTGACCGGCGCGCGCACGCTCGGCCAGCAGATCGCGCTCTTCCAGCAGGGCCGCCACCAGCAGAATGGGCAGGAAGCCCAGCAGGACCATCACCTGGGCCAGCACAGCGCGGTCCGCCACCTCGCCGCTCAGAGCGAACGGACCATGTCCAAGCATGGCACTGCCCACGGCAATGACGGTGGTGATCATCAGGGCCGTGGCAATGCCGAGCACGCGCAGCCGCACGGCGATCAGGATCAGCAGCGGGATGACGATGAAGCTCATCGGAACCGTAGCGAACCAGAAGACCAGCACCGAGGCGGCGGTCAGCAGGCCGAGAAGCACCAGTGTCTCGACGACCTTCCACGGACGGCGCAGCACCTGCATGTGCCCGCGCGTCAGCGCCAGACCAAAGGTCCCGATGATGGCCAGCCCCAAGGCATGTCCGAACCACCATGTCTGGAAGGAGGCGCCAATGTCCGCGCCACTCATGGCATAGAGGCACAGCGCGGCGAACAGGGCCGCAGGAACGGGCGCAATCAGCGCCGCCCCCAGCAGGAATCGCCCGCATCCGGTGACGGTGCTCAGGTTCAGGCCCGGCGCGAACCGGCGGGCCAACGTCACCGCCAGCACAATCTCGATCATATTGGCAACGGTGAACATCACCGAGAGCAGCGGCGGATTTCCGACCAGGAACTCCCCGACAAGAATGCCGAGGGCGACCAGCCCACCATAGGCGAGGTCATAGACATTGCCGCGCGAGGTCCGAAGCCAGACCACGGTCGCCAGACCGCCGGCGCCCCACAGCGCGGCCACCAGGCCCGCTGTCCGGGCGAAATTGATCGACAGCACGATCAGCAGGGCCACGCCCACCGCCGTCAGGATCGGTACCAACGGCTGCGAGAATACAGGCTCGCTGACACGTTCGGTGACAGTCGCCGGCCTCATCGAGGCAGCGTCGGGCCGGGCAGGCTTGGCGACATCCAGCGCGGGGCTGAGAGGCATTCGGCTTATCCACATCACTCAAACAGCCCGTGATGCTTAAGGTCCGGCCTTTAATATCCCCTGAAGCTTACGCGCGAATTGCAGTGTTCAACTCTCGTACGGCCGCACCCGGTCCACGCGGGTGATCCCAGACGCCGCTGCTCACGGCGACGAAATCGGCCCCGGCCCGGGCCAGGTCCGCGGCATTGTCCACAGTGATGCCGCCGATGGCCACGCACGGAATCTCCATGGTTTCCTGCCAGATCGCCAACAGGTCGGGCTTCGCGACGTGCTGCACCGCCTTGGTGCGCGTCGGGAAAAAGGCGCCGAAGGCCACATAGTCCGCCCCGGCCTCGGCGGCCTCCATGGCCAGATGCCGACTGTCGTGACAGGTCACGCCGATCATGGCGTCCGCGCCCAGCAGGCGCCGCGCCTCGGCCACCGAGCCGTCCTGCTGGCCCAGATGCACACCGTCGCACCCGCGCGCCAGATCGGCCCGGTCGTTCATGATGACGGCCACGCCGCGGGCCTGGGCCACGGGCGCCAGCACCTCGACGGCGCGACGGATGTCGTTGTCGGGCACGTCCTTGAGGCGGATCTGCAGGGCCGCCACGTCCCCCGCGTCCAGCGCTTCGCCGAGGCGATCCGCAAAGCCCGCCAGATCGGGCAGGGCCGGCGGCGTGATCAGATACAGCCGGCACGGCGGGCGGGTCGAGGCAGGGATCTTGGCCATGCGCCGCAAGTGCGACGCCGGGCCGCATTCGTCAACGCCGGAATGCGCATGCGAACGATTTGCAGTCGCCCTTATCGATGCTATAGCGAGGCGTTATCAACTAGCCTGGCGTGCCTGCCCGTGTATGTCTGTAACTGTAACGGCCTGCGACCCCGCGACGTCGCCCGCGCCATCGATGCCGGCGCCACCCGCCCGCGTGAGGTCTTCGCCCACAACCAGTGCACCGCCCAGTGCGCCAAATGCGTTTGCGAAATGCGCCAGATCATTCAGGACACTCGGGAATCCTGGGCCATGGCGGCCGAATAGCCACCGCGCCTGTCGAGAGCGAAACGCAAACTCGTTCTCATCTTACTGAAATATCAGATTATTTTTGGCCGCATCCCGGCCCTGTGCTACACTTCGCCCGTGCTTGAAACAGGCGATGATTCCGCGCGACCGCGGATCAGCCGCCTCCAATGAGAAGGGCCTCGGCCATGAAGGGCGATCCGGCGATCATCCGCACCCTCAATGCGGTGCTGACCAACGAACTGACGGCGGTGAACCAGTACTTCCTGCATGCCCGCATGTTCGAGAGCTGGGGCCTGTCGCACCTCGGCAACGTCATCTACGAAGAATCGATCGGCGAGATGAAGCATGCCGACATGCTCATCAAGCGCATCCTGTTCCTCGATGGCCTGCCCAACCTGCAGGACCTGCACAAGCTGAAGGTGGGCGAGGATCCCATAGAATGCCTGGGCGCCGACCTCCAGCTCGAGCTGGACAGCCGCAAGGCCACCTCGGCCGCCGTCACCCAGTGCGAGGAAGCCCGCGACTACGTCAGCCGTGATCTTCTGATGCGCATCCTCGCCGACACCGAGGAGCACATCGACTTCCTCGAGAACCAGCACAAGCTGATCGAGCTGATGGGCGCCCAGAACTATCTGCAGTCGGCGATGAAGGAGATCGTCACCGACGCGGGCGCCACCGGGAACTGATCGGGCAACGGATCGGGAACGGACGTCGGTCCGGGTCATTCCCTCCGAAGGCTGGAGGTGACGGAATGCTCGACCTTGATGACGTCCGCGACGAAGCGGTCGACCTGATCAATGCCCGCGACCGCGAGGGCTCGCACGTCCTGATGGGCGTGGGTCTGACCGTGGGCTTTGCCTTCGCTGCGGCCACGATCGCCAATCTCTCTATCCGACCGCGTCGGAAGGGCGGCGAGGACCAGCCGGTCACGGAACGCCCTCGCGGCTCGCTGGGCCTGATCCTGCCGGCCATGTTCTCGGCCACCACCCTGTCGGCGCTGCGCGTCTGGAATGCCCCGGCGCGCCCCGAGCGTACGCGTGCGCTCGGCCTGTGGGGCGCCGCCCAGGTCGTCAATGCCGTCTGGATTGCGCTCCGGCCCGCCAGCCGCTGGCTGCAGATCGCCGCCGCCATGTCATCGGCCGGCATGGCCGCCGCCTTCGCCCACGAGGCCCGCAAGATGGACGGTCGGGCGGGCAAGATGGCCTCGCCCATAGGATCCGGCGTCCGGCTGGCCAATCGCGTGGACGACGCCAACTGACCGCACCTGATCCGGTGGGCTAGGTGTCAACCTCGCAAAGGGCGTCGAGCCCTTCCTTGACGGCCCATCGGATAAGGCGGGCCACAAGGCGGCTGCCGATGCCAGACCCAGGCGCTACGACATTGATCAGGTAGGTCAGCCACTCAACGCCGCCAAATTCCAATTCAGGATTGTCTTTGTAGGCGCGGCATATCGGGCCTCTGATTGTGGGCCAGGCCCGGCGAAACATTCTTTCCGCCCGTTCCAGGAACCAGTTGCCCGGCAAGGCGGTCGAGCTCTTCGAGATTTTCGCGACCATCATCAGCGCGCTCTCCACACCGGGGTCGTCGTACTCCGTGCCGGCACCGGCGGTCACCAGCTCGGCGGCGAGGTCCTCGTCGCTCAGGCTCAGAATGTACTCGACGTCAGCAGCATCAACTGTGGTCGCGGTCATGTTTCTACCCCTGAGTGTGTATCGACGTTATTTCTTATCTCCGGTTGCGTTGTTCGGCAAGATGCAATCTGGAGGCAGCCTTGCCCTTTTCAACGGTGTGCTCTAGGGGTCCGCGCCAGTTCAAAGAGGCGCCGTCCGCGCCGCCCCATCCCCCTGTGACCCTATGAAAATCAACGGCAACACCATCAAGCCCGGCATGGTCCTGCAGCACAACGGCGGCCTGTGGGTCGTCACCAAGGCCAGCCACGTCAAGCCGGGCAAGGGCGGCGCCTTCGCCAACGTCGAGGCCAAGAACCTCGAGACCGGCAACAAGCTGAACGAGCGCTTCCGGTCGGAAGACAAGGTCGAGCGCGTCACCCTAGAACAGCGGGACTATTCCTATCTGTTCGACAACGGCGACTCGCTGGTCTTCATGGACGACGAGAACTACGAGCAGATCGAACTGCAGAAGGACTGGGTCGGCGAAGACCGCATCCCCTACCTGCAGGAAGGCATGAAGGTGGTGATCGAGAGCCACGAGGGTCGTCCGATCGGCCTGGAACTGCCGGAGCAGGTCGTCCTCGAGGTCGTCGAGACCGAGCCGACCGTGAAGGGCCAGACCGCCTCGTCCTCCTACAAGCCGGCCATCGCCAACAACGGCGTGCGCATCATGATCCCGCCCTATATGTCGACGGGCGAAAAGATCGTGGTCGACACCAGCACCGGCGAATACGTCCGCCGCGCGGACTGATCCGGGCGGTCCAGCCGGGCCGTCCTCTTTCTTGAACTTCTCCGCCTGTCCGGGCCGATGCCTTTCAGGACTTGTGGACCAGGAGATTCCCCATGGCCCTCGCCTCTGCCCTTCTGCAAACCATGATCGACGCGGTCCGCAAGACCGCCCGTCCGATGCTGCGCGACTTCGGCGAGGTCGCCCAGCTGCAGGTGTCCCGCAAGGGCCCCGCCGACTTCGTCACCGCTGCCGACATCAAGGCCGAGCAGACCCTGTTCGAACTGCTGACCAAGGCGCGCCCGGGCTATGGCTTCCTCGGTGAGGAGCGCGGCCTGATCGAGGGGACTGACAAGTCGCACACCTGGATCGTCGATCCGATCGACGGCACCACCAACTTCATGCACGCCATGCCCCACTTCGCCATCACCGTGGCGCTGGAGCGGCGCGCGCCGGACGGTACGGCCGAGATCGTGGCGGGCGTCACCTTCAACCCGGTGATGAACGAGCTGTTCTGGGCCGAAAAGGGCAAGGGCGCCTATCTGAACGACAGCCGCATCCGCGTGACCGGCCGCAAGGACCTCAGCCAGTGCCTGATCGGCACGGGCCTGCCCTTCATGGGCAAGACGGGCCACGGCCAGGCGATCAAGGACATCCACGCCATGGGCCAGCGGGTCGCCGGCATCCGGCGTCTGGGTTCTGCGGCGCTCGACCTCGCCTGGGTGGCCGCCGGTCGTTACGACGCCTTCTGGGAGCGCAATCTCAAGCCTTGGGACGTGGCGGCGGGCCTGCTGTTCGTGACCGAGGCCGGCGGTGTGGCCTCGACCATCGACGGCACCGGCAATGTGCACGACGGCCAGCAAATCCTGGTCGCCAACTCCGACCTGCATCCCCAGATCGCCGCCATCCTGCGCGCGACCTGATCCGCCGGTTCAGTCGGCCCGGAACTGCAGCCGGGCCAGACGGGCGTACAGACCGCCGCGCGCGACCAGCTCGGCGTGGGTGCCGACCTCGACCACACGCCCTTCGTCCATGACGACGATCCGGTCGGCCCGCAGCACGGTCGCCAGACGGTGGGCGATCACCAAGGTCGTGCGCGCCTGCATGGCCTCATCCAGCGCCACCTGCACCAGACGCTCATTCTCGGCATCCAGCGCGCTGGTTGCCTCATCCAGCAGCAGGATCGGCGCCTGACGGATCAGGGCCCGGGCGATGGCCAGCCTCTGGCGCTGGCCGCCCGACAGACTGCGCGCCCGCTCGCCCAGCGGCGTGTCGAACCCTTCCGGCAAGGCCTCCACGAAGGACAGGGCTTGGGCCCGTTCGGCCACATCCCGGACGTCCTCCAGCGGCGCATCCTCACGACCGAAGCGGATGTTCTCCAGCGCCGATCCCGAGAACAGCGGCGCCTCCTGCGAGACCCAGGCAAAGCGCGCCCGCAGGTCGACCGGGTCGACGGTCGAGGCCTCGACCCCGTCCACCCTCACCTGCCCCGACTGCGGATCATAGAAGCGCAGCAACAGGCGGAAGACCGTCGACTTGCCCGCCCCCGACGGCCCGACCAGCGCCACGGTCTCGCCCGGCTGCACGGCCAGGGTGAAGTCCTTCAGGGCGGGCAGGTCCGGCCGCCCCGGATAGGCGAAATTGACCTCGCGCATCTCCACGGCACCCACGGGCGGCTGCGGCAGGGCGGCGGGCCGCGCGGGCGGGCGAATGTCGGGCGAGGCCCGCATCAGCTCGTCGACCCTCTGCATGGCACCGGCGGCCTTCTGCACATCGCCCCAGCTTTCGCCCAGCGCACCGACGGCTCCGGCGACGAACACCGACAGCAGCACGAACTGCAGCAGCGCCCCGGGCGACATCCGGCCGGCGATCACATCCTGCGCGCCCAGCCACAGCACCAGGGTCACCCCCCCGAACATCAGGGTGATGATCATGGCCGTCATCCACGCCCGCGCGCGGATCCGCTTCAGCGACACGCCGAACGCCGCCTCGACCGATGCGCCAAAGCGTCCGATGGTCGAGGCCTCGCGCCCGAACGCCTGCACGGTCTCGATCGCATCGACGCTCTCGCCGGCAAATCCGACGGCCTCGGCAAAGCGGTCCTGCGATGCGACCGTGAGCTTCCGCACCACCCGCCCGAACAGGAACAGCGGCAGGATCAGTAGCGGCACCACCAGCAGCACCAGCCCCGTCAGCTTGGGACTGACCACGAACAGCAGGATCAGCCCGCCGATCATGGTCAGCAGATTGCGCAGGGCAAAGCTGATGGACGTCGTCATCAGGGTGTCGATCAGCTGGATGTCCGTCGTCAGGCGCGACAGCACCTCGCCCGTCCTCATCCGCACGAAGAAGGCCGGATCCAGCGTCAGCACCCGGCGAAACAGCGCCGTGCGCAGGTCCGCGATGATCCGCTCGCCCGTCCGCGTCACGAAATAATACCGCACCGCCGATGACACCCCGAGGAACAGGGCATTCAGGCCCAGCAGCAGGAACCAGAAGTCCAGCCGGGTGCCCCCGGCCTCGAATCCGTTGTCGATGGCCCCGCGCGAAGTCACCGTCAGGCCCAGCGACGCTCCGGTCGACATCAGCAGCCAGAACACCGACAGGGCCACATGGCCCCGGTGCTGGACGGCGAACGGCCACAGGCGCAGAAGCGGGCGGATATCCTTCTGCCGGCTGCGGCGCTCGCCCGCCTCGCTCAGCCGCTCGCTCAACTGGGCGCCCGCGCCGGGGCGACCCTGGGCTCCGGCATCCGGATCGGCAACGGTGGGGGAAGACGGGGGCGTGGCGGTCATGGCCTGCGCCTCTTGCCCCGGAACGCTACCCGGTGTAAACGCCGCCCCTCTCCCGCCGGAGCTTTCGGCGGGTTTCCCATTTTTGCGCACCGACGGTCGGCATCGTCACCGCGCCCGAACAGACCGGACCAACGCGATGAAAGCGGACACCCACCCCGACTATCACTTCATCACCGTGACGATGACGGATGGCACCTCCTACCAGACGCGCTCGACCTACCAGAAGGAAGGCGCGACCCTGAACCTGGACATCGATCCGCTGACGCACCCGGCCTGGACCGGCGGCAACCAGCACCTGATGGACCGCGCCGGTCGCGTGTCGCGCTTCAACTCGAAGTTCGGCGGCTTCATGAAGAAGTAGGCTTCGGCCTGACTTTCTCGGGTGCGTCCCGGAAGACACAGAGCGCCGTCCCTCGGGGGCGGCGCTTTCTGTTTGTCTGGAACGCCGATAAGCTGGCGTCGATTATGATTTGACGGGGGCGCACCCGCCCTTCGCCACGAACGGAACGGCACACGCCAGATGATTACGCGTCGACAACTGGGTCTGGGAGCGGCCACCGCCGCCATCATGGGGGCCGCCCAGGCCGCCCATGCGCAGAATGCCCCGCAGGACCCGCCGATGGGCCGCCCTCAAGGCGTTCCCCCGTCGCGCGATCCGGCCGCCGTCGCCTTCTACAACAGCTTCAATGACCAGCTGGCCCGCCTGCCCGAGATCGAGCAGCCGGACGTGCGCGCCTTCTATGAGATGAACGGCTGGACGCCTGTCTGGACGGCGCCGCGCCTCCAGGCCCTCCGCAACGCAGCCTCGAAGGCCGAGCGCCACGGTCTGGCCCAGTACGACTTCTTCGACTTCGACGCCCTGGCTGCCAATCGCGGCATGGCCGAGATGCTGACCACGGCCGCCGCCCTGCGCTACGCCCGCGTGCTCAGCGAGGGTCGCATCCGCCCCGAGACGGTCGAGGACCTGTGGGAGATGCGCAAGAACCGCATCGACCTGCCGCTCGGCCTCTATCAGGCCCTGAATCGCGACCTGGTGTCCTGGTACGAGGGTCTGGCCCCCACCGACATCGGCTACAACAATCTGTCGGCGGGCTATGTCCGCTACCGCCGCATGATCCGCGAGGACGGTGGCTGGCCGACCTTCAGCATCGGCGCCAATATCGAGCCCGGCGACGTGGATCGCCGCATCCCGACCCTGATCCGGCGTCTGGTGGCGGAAGGCGACCTGCCTGCGGCCGAAGGCGCGCGCCTTCTGGGTCTGGCCGACAACTACTACGGCCCCGAGCTTCAGGAAGCGGTCCGCAGCTTCCAGGTTCGTCACGGCCTGGTGGTCGACGCCCGCATCGGCTCGGGCACCCAGCAGTCTCTCTCGGCCTCGGCCGAGGACCGCGCCCGCCAGATCGCCCTCAACCTCGAACGCCGCCGCTGGCTGGCTCGCGACGTCGAGCCCGAGCGGATCGAGGTCAATACGGCCGCCGCCATCATGGTCTACTGGAAGGACGGGCGCCCCGTTCACTCGAACCGGGTCGTGGTCGGCTCTGCGGCCAACCAGACGCCCAGCCTCGAAAAGCCGTTCGCCTCGGTCGTCGCCAATCCCCCCTGGTACGTGCCCGCCGGCATTGCCCGGAACGAGATCCTGCCCCGTGGCCCCGGCTATCTGGCCGCCAATGACATGTACGTCTCGAACGGCACGGTCATTCAGCGCGCAGGCCCCCACTCGGCCCTCGGCTATGTGAAGTTCGAGCTGCGCGACAGCTACGCCATCTTCCTGCACGACACCCCGTCCAAGGCGGCTTTCAACCTGGCCTATCGCCACCGCAGCCACGGCTGCGTGCGGGTGCAGGACGCGGTCGACTTTGCCCGCCTGCTGCTGTCGCCCGACCCGCAGAAGCTGGCCGAGTTCGACACGGCCCAGGAAACCCGCCGCACCACCCGTGTGACCACCGGACGGGAAATCGGCGTGCGCCTGCTGTACTGGACCGCCTTTGTCGACGGTCAGGGCCGAGTGGCCTTCCGCGAGGACGTCTACAATCGCGACGAAAAGCTGGCCGAGGCGCTCGGCATCGCCGTCTCCCTGCCCCGCGCGGTGCAGGACGGCCGCGTCGATGCGAACGACGTCGGGCCGTAGGCCGGATCAGCTGGCCGCAGGGCCTCCGCCGAAGGCCGCCGACAGGCGGTCGAACTGGCTCTGAACCGGGTTGGGTGTGTCCGCCGGCGGTGTGGCATCGACGTACATGCGCCGGTCCAGATAGTGGATCCGGTCGTAGAGCTTCTCGGCCCGCACGCCATACTCGACCAGGGCGATCGGCAGGTCGGCGGGCGGCGGGGTCTCGGCATCGATCTTTCGGGCGGCGAGGCGATAGCGCGGCTCACAGGCGGCGCTGGCGGTCATGTCGCCTTCGCGCACGGCCCGCTGCACCAGCAGCCAGGACGCAATCTGCATCAGCCGGGTGGTCAGGCGCATGCTTTCGCCCGCATAGGCGAGCGCGGTCGCCCGCGACAGCAGCTTGGAGTCCCGACGGCCCTCGCCATCCAGATAGGCCGCTGTCTCTTCGACCAGTTCCATGCCTTCGCGGAAGGTGCGGTCGAACAGGTCCGAGCCGGCAAACTCCGTCACCACAGACAGCCGTGCGTCTCCGGCGGCGGCACCCGGCAGGGGGTGGGGCATGGACGTCTCTTCGGTCATCAACACTCAGTACCTGCAGCTATACCCGTTTGCCACGCGTAAAGCCCGGCCTCCCGGTTGCCTGCAACGGTCATGCCACGCCCGCCGTGCCGTTACGAGCCGAAGTTGAAGAGCGCATCGGCGGCGGACTTGCGCGCCGTCTTGCCCTTCATGGCGGTTCGCACCCGTTCGATCTCGGATTCCAGCTCGACGATCCGCTGCTCACATTCCTCGACGGAATAGAGATCCAGGTCCTCGCGGGCCAGCCGGGCCACCAGATCCCCCCGCTGCGGCCGCGGTTCGGCGTCGTCGATCAACATGTCCGCCTCCTTGGTTCACGCGTCTCAGGGGCCTATCTGAACGCCCGGACACGGATGATTGCAAGGGCGGCCCCATGAAACAGATCACCATCGAGGGCGGCACAGGTCCCGCGACGGCGCTCACGCTGGTCGAGGTGCCGGACCTCGAACCGGCCGTCGGCCAGGTCCGCATCCGGGTGCGGGCTGCCGGGATCAACCGCCCCGACCTGTTGCAGCGTCAGGGCCTCTATCCCCCGCCGCCCGGTGCTCCGGAGACCCTGGGCCTCGAGATTGCAGGCGAGATCGACCGGCTGGGCGAGGGCGTGAGCGGCTGGTCCGTTGGCGACCGGGTGTGCGCCCTGCTTGGCGGGGGCGGCTATGCCGAACAGGCGCTCGTTGACGCCCGGCACCTTTTCCCCGTTCCCGACAACATGGAGCTCGTTCAGGCCGCCGCCCTGCCCGAGACCCTTTCGACCGTCTTCACCAATGTGTTCGAGGACGGCCGGTTGAAGGCCGGAGAGACCTTCCTGATCCACGGCGCGACCAGCGGCATCGGCGTCACCGCCATCCAGATGGCCAAGGCGGCCGGCGCCCGCGTCATCGCCACCTCGCGCGGCGAGGCCAAGGCCCGGGCGGCGCGCGATCTGGGCGCGGACCTAAGCCTCGATGCCGGCTCGGACGATCTGGAGGCCGCCGTTCGCGAGGCCGGAGGGGCCGACGTCATTCTGGATATGGTGGGCGCCGACTATGCCGCCCTCAATCAGGCGGTGCTCAAGCCCGGCGGGCGCTGGTGCGTGATCGCCACCCTCAGCGGCGCGCGGGCCGAAATCGACCTGATGCGGATGATGCTGAAGCGGATCGTGCTGACCGGGTCGACCCTCCGGTCCCGCAGTGCCGACGAAAAGGCCAGGCTGATGGCCGAGGTCCGACGCATCGCCTGGCCCTGGGTTGAGGCGGGCCAGGTGCGGCCGCCGATCGAGGCGACCTTCCCGCTGAAGGATGCCGGTCTCGCCCACCTCCGGCTGGAAGCGGGCGAGCACATCGGCAAGATCGTTCTGGTGACCGGCTGATTACCAGCGGTCGCCCCGGCCACCCCGGCCCACGGGCCGCAGCGACGAGATGCGATCGTTCAGGCCCCAGCGGTCCAGATTGCTGACATCGCCGTTGAAGCGCTGGCAGTTGCCCCGGAAATAGGCGTCCGAGCAGACCTCCCACTCGCCGCGGAAGCGCATGGAGCTGATCTGGTCGTTGAAGCCCGTGCGATCCAGGTTCGGGATTTCGCCCGTGAAGGTCGTCGAGGCCCCACGGAAGCGGGCGTCCCGATAGACAGTGATCTCGGCCCGGTTGCCCCAGCCGCCGTTGCCACCACCCCAGCCGCCGCCATTGTCGTTGCGCCTGTCTTCAAAGTCCCCGCGGACCGGGCCGCAGACCAGACGTCCGTTGTCATTGGCGATGTCATAGGGGCCGCAGCGGTTCAGTTCGATCGAGGTGCCGCGAATCCGGCCGCGCTCGTCACGGCAGTCGGCGTACAGCCGGCCTTGGTTCACATAGTCGCCGCTACAGGTGCGCGAATAGCTGCCACGGGGGGCGACCCGCTGCGGATCCTGATAGTTGCCCGGCGCCCGCTGCGGATCCTGATGATCCATCACCGGGGCGCTGCCGCCCATGACCAGGGCCGATACGGCGGCCATGCCTGCCAAATTCAACATCGTCTTTCCTCCACCAAAGGTCCCGAGGCCCAAACGCCTCCATGAGCCTCACTGTTCACTGTCGCAGATGAACCTTGGCTGTATGACCTCGCCATATGGCGTTTTCTTTTCAGGCGAATGGGCCTATACGGAAACTCTCCGCGCCCGGCCGAAAGGTCGGGCGCCGCTGTTTCCGGCTCCGCCTTCCGGAGCCCTCCTGAACCGGAACGACGTCATGACCGACATTCTCATGCCCAAGGCCACTGCGGTCTGGCTGGTGGACAATTCCTCGCTGACCTTCGAGCAGATCGCCGACTTCTGCGGCCTGCACCCGCTCGAGGTTCGCGGCATCGCCGACGGCGACGTGGCGCGCGACATCCGCGGCGCCGACCCGCTGGTCAACGGCCAGCTGACCCGCGACGAACTGGACAAGGCCCAGTCCGACTCCAGCTACCGCATGAAGGCCGTGGTCAGCCGCCACGCCGAACTGCTCAAGCCCGCCAAGGCTCCGCCGCGCTACACCCCCGTCTCGCGCCGTCAGGATCGCCCCGACGCCATCATGTGGTTCGTCAAGAACCACCCCGAGGTGGCCGACGCCCAGATCGCCAAACTGCTCGGCACGACCAAGGCCACAATCGAGACGGTGCGCAACCGCACCCACTGGAACAGCGCCAACATCAAGCCGGTCGACCCCGTAACCCTGGGCCTGGTCGGCCAGATCGCCCTCGACGAGGTGATCAAGAAGGCGGCCGAGAAGAAGGCCCGCGAGGACGCCAGGAAGGGCGGCGCGACCCTGCAGTCGGCCGACGCCGAGCCGGCCGCCGAGGCCGAGTTCGAGCCGGAAGCCGCCGAGCGCCGCGACCATCACACGGCCGAGTCCGTGTTCGGCTCGAACGACTGACGCCGCGTTCAACGCCCAAACAGAAACGGCCCCGGAGTATCTCCGGGGCCGTCGTCATTTCTGGGTGGCGTCTGGCTAGCCGCTCTGTCGCTCAAGCCCGGCAATCTGCTCCTTGAGCCTGAGTTTTCGCAGCTTCAAAGACTTGAGGTACAGCGGATCGGTGGCCGGGTGGGTCGTTTCCTTCTGGATCGCGGCATCCAGATTGCGGTGACGGTTTCCCAGTTCGCGAATACGCGCCTCGATGGTCATGGCTTGCGCCTCCTTGTCTAAGGGACCAGTAGATTGAGCGCCCGTCCGACGACCGTGTGGAATCACGTTTCGGTGATTCCGGCCGCCGCCGGGCCTGATCAGCCTCTCCGGCAAAAGGGTCAAAGTTGTGAACGCTGCCGTACAAACGGACCAAAGACCCCTGATCGTCGGCATCAGCGGCGCGTCGGGCGTAATCTACGGCGTGCGCATGCTGGACGCCCTGCGCGACCTGGGCGTTTCGTCGCACCTCGTCGTCTCGCGCGCCGCCCTGCTGACCCTGTCGCAGGAAACCGACCTCTCGCCCCAGGACCTGACCGACCGCGCCGATGTGGTGCACAAGGTCGGTGACGTCGGCGCCTCGATCGCCTCGGGCTCGTTCCGCACGCGCGGCATGGTGATCGCCCCCTGCTCGATCCGCAGCGCCGGAGAGATCGCCACCGGCATCACCTCGACCCTGCTGACCCGCGCCGCCGACGTCACGCTCAAGGAGCGCCGGCGTCTGGTCCTGATGGTGCGCGAGACCCCGCTGCACCTCGGCCATCTGCGCACCCTGACCGCCCTGTCCGAGATGGGCGCCATCATCGCCCCGCCCCTGCCCGCCCTCTATGCCCGCCCCGACAGTCTGGAGCAGATGATCGACCAGAGCGTCGGCCGGGTGCTGGACCTGTTCGACCTCGACTGGACCCCGGTGCGCCGCTGGAGCGGCCTGACCGGCGGAGCGTCGGCGTGAGCGCCCCCGCCTTCTGGGACTGGGCGCTCGAGGCGTATGGCCGTGAGGGCGTGTCCGACGCCTGTCTCGAGCTGCAGGACCGGCACGGACAGAATGTGCCCCTGCTGCTCTGGGCAACCTGGCTGGCGGCGCGGGGCGAGGCTGCCTCGGGCGAGACCGTGGAGGCCGCCTGCGACATCGCCCGCGCCTGGGACGAGACGACGGTGGAGCCCCTGCGCGCCCTGCGCCGCCGCCTGAAGTCGCCCCACCCGGATCTGGAGCCCGGCGCCCGTCTGGACATGCGCCAGAAGACCATCGAGCTGGAGCGCCGCGCTGAACACCATCTGATGCAGGCGCTGGAGCATCTGCCGCGTGAGGCGGGCGCCGGCTCCGACAGCCTGACCGCCCTGGTCGCCGTCGCCCGCGCCTGGTCGCCGGTTACGCCGCGAAATGAGCTGACCCGTCTCGCCGCGTGTCTTTCGGCCTGAGCCCGGCTCGGGTATATAACCGCGACTTCAGGGGTAATCGGCAGCGATGAACGACGACGCGAGTCTTACGGAAGAGGAACTGGCCCTCCACATCCGTCTGAAGGGCCTGCGTCAGGAGCACGCTGATCTGGATGCGGCCATCGAGGCCCTGTCCGAAACCGCCGTCCCGGACCAACTCCGCATCGCCCGCCTGAAGCGAAAAAAACTGGCCCTCCGCGACGAGATCGTGAAGATCGAGGACCGCATCCTTCCCGACATCATCGCCTGACGTCCGGCGTCAGCGCCCCGGCTTCCTCAGCCACATGGCGGCGTCCGCCTCGGCGAGCCAGGTCTCGACATCGGCCTGACCGTTCCAGGCCCGGACTCCGAACGATCCGCCCAGCGGAATGCGTCGGCCCTCATGGACGAACCCCTCGGTCCTGAGCGTCTCTGACAGGCGGGCGGCCTTGTCCCGGCCCTCCTCGACCCCGGCATTCATCAGCAACAGGCCGAACTCGTCCCCGCCCAGCCGGCCGACCGCATCCGATTCCCGCAGATTGTCGCGCATCAGCTCGGCCACGCGGACCAGGGCCGCGTCGCCCGCTGCGTGGCCGTGGGTGTCATTGACTCCCTTGAAGCCGTCCAGGTCCAGATAGAGCAGCACGGCGGGCACCTGATGCCGCTTGCAATAGGCCATGGCCCGGTGGAGCGCCGTGACGAAGCCGCGCCGGTTCAGCGCCGGGGTCAGGACATCGTGGTCCGCCGCCGCCTCGGCCGCCTCGGCGCGCGCGCGCAGGGCCTCCACCTCGGCCCGCAGCCGTTGCAGTTCGGCCTCCAGGGCTTCGGGATCGGCAACGGGGACGGCGGTCTGGGACACGGAAACGGCAGGGCTCCACAGTCAGTCGACGGGCCCCGACGGCCCGACTCAGGCGCTCTCGCCCGCCCTGATGCTACCGTGCTTGGTTGCAGGCGCAACGCGGGTGCTGTAACCGGCCCCTTCCCGCCCGCACGGGCGCGCCTTCGAGGGACACCCATGGCCCCGTCCTCCGTGGAACCGACACCGCCCTCCGGCGATGACACGGCGCCGGTCGCCGTCATCATGGGCAGCCGCTCGGACTGGCCCACCATGAAGGCCGCCACCGACAGCCTCGACCGTCTGGGCGTGGCCTGGTCGGCCCGGGTCGTCTCGGCCCACCGCACGCCGGACCGCATGGTCGCCTTCGCCCGCGAGGCCCGCGACAAGGGCATCAAGGTCATTATCGCCGGGGCCGGCGGCGCCGCCCACCTGCCCGGCATGGTCGCCTCCATGACCTCCCTGCCCGTGCTGGGCGTGCCGGTGCAGTCCAAGGCCCTCAGCGGCCTCGATTCCCTGCTGTCGATCGTCCAGATGCCCGGCGGCATCCCGGTCGGCACCCTGGCCATCGGCGAGGCCGGTGCGAAGAATGCCGGCATCCTCGCCGCCCAGATACTGTCGCTGAACGACCCCGTGCTGGCCGGGCGGCTGGACGCCTTCCGCGAGGCCCAGACCGAATCCGTACCCGATACCGTCGAGGACTGATGAGCGCCGATCCCGCCCCGCTTCCCTCCGCCCTGCCCCCCGGTTCGACCGTCGGCATTCTTGGCGGCGGCCAGCTTGGGCGGATGCTGTCCCAGGCCGCCTCCAGCCTCGGCTTCGATGTCGTCATCCTCGACCCCGAGGAAAACAGCCCCGCCGGGCGCGTCTCGCGCGGCCAGATCGTCGCCGCCTATGACGATCCGACGGCCCTCAATGTGTTCGGCCGGGTCTGTGACGTCGTCACCTTCGAGTTCGAGAACGTCCCCGCCCGCTCGGTCGAGCTGCTGGCCGAAACCGGCGTGCGCGTTGCCCCCGGCCCGCGCGCCCTGGCCGTCGCCCAGGACCGGATCCTCGAGAAGACCTTCCTCAACGAGGCCGGCGTTCCCACTGTCGAATTCGCCATGGTCGATGACCTGGCCTCGCTCGAGACAGCCCTGAAGGTCATCCCCCTGCCCGCCCTGCTCAAGACCCGGCGCGAGGGCTATGACGGCAAGGGCCAGGTCTGGATCAAATCCGCGAAACAGGCCGCCGGCGCCTGGCGTGCCATCGGCGAACGGCCCGCCGTGCTGGAGGCCAAGGCCACCTTCGTGCGCGAGCTGTCGATCATCTGCGCCCGCGGCTGGGACGGAAAGACCGCCGTCTATCCGCTGGGCTGGAACACTCACAGGGACGGCATCCTCAAGACCACCGTTGCTCCCGCCGAGGTCGAGTCAAAGACCGAGCGCCGGGCCCGCGCCATCGCCCGCGCGGTACTGGAACAGCTGGACTATGTCGGCGTGCTGGGCATCGAGCTGTTCGACCTCGGCGAAAGCCGCCTGCTGGTCAACGAGATCGCCCCCCGCGTCCACAACACCGGCCACTGGACCCAGGACGGCTGCGTCTGCGACCAGTTCGAACAGCACATCCGCGCCATCACCGGCTGGCCGCTGGGCCCCACCAATGCCCACGCCCACGTCGAAATGACCAATCTGCTGGGCGACGACATCGACCAGTGGGAAAAGCTGGCTGGCAAGTCCGACATGCGGCTGCACCTCTATGGCAAGGGCGAGGCCCGCCCCGGCCGCAAGATGGCCCACGTCAACCGCGTGCGCCCGCTCTAGGCCCCTGCTCTAGGCCTCGGCCTTCGGCCCGTATCGCATCCGGCTGAGCACTTCGGTGACCTTGCGCAGCGGGGCGTCAAAGTCCTTGCCGGCCTTCCACTTCTCGAAGGCCATGACGTTCTCGATGCGGTCGGCGACAAATGCCTCGGCCGTGTCGCGACCGTCGAACCAGCGCATCGTCAGGGCGGGAATCAGGATGCCGGACAGGATGGTGCGCTTCGAATAGTGGTTCCAGTCCGTGGCCGTGTCCCCGGCCCAGACCCACAGCCGGTCGGCCGTCTCCCACGCCAGCTTCAGACCCAGATCGCTGTTGGACGGCAGGGCCAGAAAGCCCGCGCATTTGCGACAGGCCTCAAGGTCTTCGGCCCCGGCTTCCATCCGCGCCGAAATGCCCCGGGCAATGCGTTCGCGAATCTTGAGCGAGGCGGGATCGACCTCGGCCAGGGCGGCAAAGGCCCGGTCGTCGTGACGGCGCGACAGCAGGGCCGCCAGGTCGCGCGGCCCGTGCGGCAGCAGCAGGTCCTGGTCCCCCTGCGACAGGCCCGCAGCCTGTGCGGCGGCGCGCACCATGGCCGGGCTCCAGCCCAGTCGTGGCGCAAGCAGCACGGCCTGGTCCAGCACGGCCTGTTCGGTTTCCCGGGCCCACAGATCGGCATCGTCGACGGAAGACATGGCGGCATGATAGGCCTGCCACATCAGACTGACGAGCCCCCGCAACAGGCCGCGACGATCTGCGACACCGAACTGGACAGGGGGGGCGGGTTCGTGTATCCGGCTCGCCTTCACCCGGAAGCCCTCGGTTTGCGGGAAACCGTGTTTTTGTCTGCCCGTCTCCCTTCAGAAAGGACGCGGCGGGCAGTCAAAGGAGAGAGACCCCTGGTTCAGATTTTCGTCCGCGACAACAACGTCGATCAGGCGCTCAAGGCCCTGAAGAAGAAGATGCAGCGCGAAGGCAGCTTCCGTGAAATGAAGCGCCACGTGCACTACGAAAAGCCGTCGGAAAAGCGCGCCCGTCAAAAGGCCGAGGCCGTCCGTCGCGCCCGCAAGCTGGCCCGCAAGCGCGCCCAGCGCGAAGGCCTGCTGCCGATGCCCAAGCCGCGCGGCCGCTAAACCCCGCGACAAGGCTGAAATGCTTCAAGGCCGCCCCGGGAAACCGGGGCGGCCTTTTGCTGTGCGCGAGTTGCTGCGGGCGGGTCCCCCTCCCCGTCGCTGACGGGGAGGTGACGCAGGGTCCCTACCGTCCCCCACCCCGGACGGCGCCGAGGAAGCTCTTCCAGCTCAGCTTCACGTCCGACAGGGCGCCGGCGCGGAAGGCCCGCCCCGCGACCCAGACCATGAACAGGGCCATGGCGAACATGCCCACCATCGTGCCCACGATCTCGATCATGGGCGGGTCGGAGTGGGCCCGGGCCGCCATCAGGAAGGGCGTGAAGAACGGCACCCAGGACAGGATCTTGACCAGCGGGGCGTCGGGGGTCTGAAGCGCCATCTGCACCACGATGATCGGCACGACCAGCACCATCATGATCGGCCCCATCAGCGTCTGGGCGTCGCGCGGCGTCTCGCAGAAGGCGCCGATGGCGGCAAACAGTACCGCATACATCAGATAGCCGCCGATGGCGTAGGCCGCGAAATAGAGCAGCATGCCGTCGGTCAGCAGGATCTGCCCCACATTCATGGCCTGCTCGGGCGCGAAGTTCAGCAGGCCCGCCGCCCCGATCCCGCCCCACGCCAACAGCACGGTCGCGGTCAGCATGGCCACGCCCAGCACCTTGCCGGTCAGGATTTCGGTCGCCGAGGCCGAGGACATCAGCACCTCGAGGATCTTGTTCGACTTCTCTTCCATCACGCTGTTCAGCAGGATCGAGGCGCCGGTGATGATCAGCGACCACAGCAGGAAGGCCGAGCCGAAGCCGATGATCCCTGGCAGCTTGTCGCGGAAGGACACCTCTCCGCCGCTGGCGGCACTGGGTGACAGTACCACCACCTTGGGATCATAGGCGCCGGTTTCCCGAACGATGGCCGGATCGATCCCCGCTTCGCCGAAGACCTCGGCCCGATTGGCGTCCTTCATGGCGTCGCGAACAAAGTTGCGCACCGTGTTGTCCGTCGCCCGGCGGGACCATACCCGCGCGGTCGGTCGCCCCTCCTCATTGCGGGTCAGGATGACGACGGCATCGAGCTGTTGCGCCTTCTCGACCTCGTCGCCCAGATAGTAGCGGATGCGCGCCTCGCGCTCTTCTGCAGTGACGGTGTCGGCCAGATCATCCGGGGCCTCGACCAGATTCAGTTTCGGTCTGGCCACGCTAGATGCAGCGCCGGCGGCCGCCTCGGCGCCCATGCCCGCACCTGCGAATTCTCCGGCCTTCTCTGCAGCCTCGCGGGCGATCTCGGCCTGACGCTCGACATCCGTCGCGAGTGCCTCGCGGACAGCCGCCGCAAGACCGGATGCCTGGGGTCCGTCCTCAAGCAGCACGACCTCTCGCACCGGCTCACTGCTCTTCATAAGCATGGGCATGGCCACGCCCAGCAAGGCAAACATCGGCAAAGCCAGCAGTGACAGCCAGAAGCCGACGGTCATGGCGTAGGCGGCGAATTCGCGCCGAGCGATCAACAGAATGCGGTTCATCGGGCGGCCTCCATCGTCTCGGCCCGTTTGACGGTCTGGTCCTGATTGGGGTCGACCCCCGTCAGGTGGATGAAGGCGTCGTGCAGGGTCGGTTCGCGCAGTTCGAAGCTGCGCACGTCCAGACCGCCCAAGAAGGCCGCCTTGAGCGTCTCCTGCCCCCGGGCGCCAGCGTTCAGCTGGGCCTTGAGCGTCTTGACCTCGCCATCCTGACGGACCGTCTCGACCGAGGCGACGCCCGGCAGGGCCCGGACCGCCTCGGCTGCGATGTCCCCTTCCAGCGACAGGTGCCGCAGCGTCTGGCTGCGCGCCTCGTCGACCGTGCCCTCAAAGGCCTTCTGGCCCCGGGCCAGCAGCACCACCTTGTCGCACAGGCGTTCGGCGTGCTGCATGACGTGGGTCGAGAACAGCACGGTGGCGCCATCGGCGGCCAGCCCGCGGATCATCTCTTCCAGACCCTGCTGGTTCATCGGATCCAGGCCCGAGAAGGGCTCATCGAGGATCACGAACTCGGGCTTGTGCACCACCGAGGCGATCAGCTGCACCTTCTGGGCCATGCCCTTGGACAGCTCCTTCATCTTCTTGGCCTGGGCGTGCTCCAGCCCCTGCTCTTTCAGCATGATGCGGGCACGCTTGCGCCCCTCGCCGGACGGCAGGCCCTTCAGGGCGCCGAAGAAGGCGATCGCATCGACCGGGGTCATCTTCTTGTAGAGGCCGCGCTCTTCCGGGAGGAAGCCGATGCGGTTGCGCACCTGCCGTCCATCGGACGCCCCAAGGATTTCCAGCGTGCCCGAGGTCTGCGGCTGCAGGCCCAGGATCATGCGCAGGGTGGACGTCTTGCCCGCCCCGTTCGGCCCCAGGAAGCCACAGATGCTCCCCTTCGGAACCGAGAAGCTCAGATCCTTGACCGCCTGGAACCCGCCATAGCGTTTGCTGATGCCATTCAGGCTGAGTGCGGCGTCCATAGCGCCCCCCTTTAAAAACTCGACAGGGGGACTCCTAGGATATGTAAAGGGTCTTTGACAACCTGAGCCGGGCCGTATCCGGTCGGGTTTTCATGAATTCCTTGTCATGAAGACAGGTCGGGGCTCAGGAGCCCTCGATCACCACCACGTCAAAGCTGCGCTCCAGCACGCGGGCCGGATTGATCGGCGAACCGCCGCGGCGCACTTCGAAATGCAGGTGCGGCCCGGTCGAATAGCCGGTCGAACCCACCAGGCCCAGGCGATCGCCGCCGGCCACAGCCATGCCGGTCGCCACGTCCACGCGGCTCATGTGCGCATATTTGGTGGTCATGCCGTTCGGGTGGGCGACCTCGACGAAGCGACCGTAGCCCTCGGGCTGATAGCCGGTGCGCACTACGACGCCCTCGGCCGAGGCGAACACGCCCGTGCCCGTCGGGGCCGCCATATCCACGCCGTTGTGCGGACGGGCAGCACCCTCTCCGCCGAGACGCCGCATGCCGAAGCGCGAGTTGATGGCATAGCCCTTGAGCGGCATCTCGAAGCGGATTTCCCGGGTCACAGGGCCTGCGGGCTCCGCCACGGCCACGACGGGTGGGGCGACCGGCCCTTCGTCTTCCATAGCGGCAGGATCACCGGTGGGCAGGGCGATGGGGGCGGCGGCCATGGCCATCACGGCCATGGCGACCAGTCCCAGGGACTGGCCGGATTGGGTGGCGAGGGTACGCAGTCGGGCGTCAAGGCGTCGCATCTGGCGGCGTCTCCGTTCTGGAACGTGCGGCAGGAGGAGCGGCGGGTCCCCGTGGGACAGGCACCGGTCTCAATCGATGAGGGCGCGTTCTGAAGGTCGCCTTCGACGAGAATGAGGCACCCGGCGTGGCAGACCGTCGCACCCCGGGAACCTTTCGGCATGAAAAAGGGCGGAGCCCTGCGGCCCCGCCCTCCTTCATTCAGCAGTATAGCTGGAGGCTACTGCAGCGGCATGCGCAGGGTGATGCCACCGACGAAGCTGTCGGCATTGTCGCCGAAGCGTCCCTTCAGCCCCAGACCGACGCGGGCGGGGCCCCAGTCGACCTCGGCACCCACCTGGGCCAGCATCTGGCCACCCATGGCGTCCTCGACCTCGCGGTACAGCACCTGCGACGGGCTGCCGGCAATGCCGGTGCCGACCGGGTCGGAGCTGTCATCCAGGCTGTCGCGATAGCCACCTTCGACATAGAAGGTCACGCCCTCGATGCCGCCCTCGGCGCGCAGGCTGACCTCGCCGGTCAGACCTTCGACCGTGCGGTCCTCATAGGCGTACTGGGCGGCCACACCGTTTTCGATATAGCCGTCCACGTCGGTGGAGGCCCAGGTCAGCGCAACGCGCGGCGACAGGGCGATGCCGCCCATGTCGAACCAGGTTCCGCCCTGCACCCGGACACCGCGGCTGTAGCCCTCGGTCTCGCCGGTATGGACGACGGGGCCCACGCCCGTGGCGCGCTGGATGTCGTCATAGGTGTCGCGCGAGGCGCCGGCCGTGACGTTCGCGAACATCGGGCCCGACCGCCAGCCGAGGAAGGCGTCGAACGAGAAATTCTCGCTGTCGAAGCGGGTCGGCCCGGCGATGGTCTCGGCCTCCCGATAGCTGCCGGCCACGCCCATCTTCCACGATGCGGACATGCTGTGTTCCAGCGCCAGGCGGATGCCCTGGCCCTCGACCTCGGCTTCCGGCACGATCCCGCGCGCGTCCACGTCCGTCCGGTCGCCCATCAGGCTGACGTCCAGGCTGGTGTGACCCGGCTCCCAGGCGGCCCAGCCGGACAGGGCCTCGGAGCCCATATCCAGCGAGTCCTCGCGCTGGCGCATCGACACTTCGCCCTGGTGGGCCGTCGCGGCACCGCGGTCACCATAGTACAGATAGTCGTTGGCCAGGCTGGCAATGGCCCGGTGACCGGCCGCCGTCGGGTGCACACCGTCCAGATAGAAATAATCATCCGGGTTCGAGCACAGGGTCAGGGCGACCTGGTTGAAGCAGGGGTCCGTGACATTGGTCACGCCGAAGGCCGTCGGATTGCCGGCGATGGTGTCACCGATCTTGAACAGGTCCATCAGGATGATGTTGGAGCCGGGCTGGTTGGCCGCCACGGTGTTCAGACCGCTCAGCAGGGCGCCGTTGAACGTCGTTACCGCATAGTCGGCCAGCGGCGCGGCCGGCGAGTTGGCGAACTGCGGCGTCAGGCTCAGCTTGGGCAGATTGGTGACCAGGATGGTGCCGGCTCCGGCCGTGGCCACATTGTTCACGATCAGGTTGATGTCGGCGGCTGCGGCCAGCGACACGACCTGGATGGCTCCGGCCGGATTGCTCGAGGCCCCGGCGGCGGGCAGGCCCTGGAAGATGTTGTTGGCGCCGCCCAGCACGCTGACCAGATCATTCGGGCCAAAGGTGCCGCCGCCGCCGAGATAGGCGTTCAGCTGGGTCCGCATTCCGGGAGGCGCTCCGGCCAGATCCGTGCGGGCACCGCCGAAGGCATAGTTGATGCTGCCGGCGTTCGAGTCCCCGGCCGCGAACCGGCCCAGGTTGAAGCCCAGCAGTTCCACGAACACCGGCCCCGTCGAGAACCGGCCCTGATAGTAGAAGGGCGCGGGCGGCTGGGTGCCGCCGGTGAACAGGAACAGGTTGCCGTTGTCGCTCAGGCTGTCCCCGAACACGACCAGACGGCTATAGCTCTGGGCACTGGCGGTCCCCGCAAGGGCGACGCCGGCGGCCAGAGTCAGGGCCGCAGCTGCGGCATTACGCATGAAACGAGACATGTTGATCCTCCCTCGGTCGTGAAGCCCGACCGTTGGGGGACATAGTGCGCGCGCCCGCAGGCGCTGTGCAAGATGCCGTTGGGTCAACTCTCAGTACAAGGTCCGGAACCGCAGCGTTCCGGGCACACCCTTCAGCACCTCCAGGGCCCCCGCCTGATAGTCACGATCCACGTCCGTGATGACATAGCCGGTGCGACCGTCGGTCTTCAGATGCTGGCCCAGAATGTTCAGCCCCGCGTCCGAGAGCGCCTGGTTGAGAGCGGCCAGCACCCCCGGCTGGTTTTGGTGGATGTGCAGCAGCCGGTGGGCCCCCTGCACATCCGACAGCTGCACATTCGGCAGGTTGACGCAGAAGGTCGTGTCCCCCCGGTTCAGATAGCCCAGCAGGCGTGAGGCCGCGAAGGCGCCGATGGCCTCCTGCGCCTCCTCGGTCGACCCGCCGACATGCGGGGTCAGGATGACATTGGCCAGCCCGCGCAGGGGGCTGTCGAACGGATCCTGATTGGTGCGCGGCTCTTCGGGAAAGACATCCACGGCCGCGCCGCCCAGCCGCCCGTCCGACAGCGCCGCCGCCAGCGCATCCACGTCCACCACATGCCCACGAGACAGGTTGAGCAGCAGCGCCCCCGGCTTCATGCGCGCCAGCTGCGCCGCCCCGATCAGCATCCGGTTTCCCGCCCGCCCGTCGACATGCAGGCTGACCGCGTCGGCCTCGGCCAGCAGGGCGTCGAGGCTGTCCACCGGCCGCGCATTGCCCAGCGCCAGCCGCTCGGACAGGTCGTGATAGATCACCCGCATGCCCAGCGCCTCGGCCAGCACCGACAGCTGCGAGCCGATCGCCCCATAGCCGACGATGCCCAGCGTCTTGCCGCGCAGCTCGCGCGAGCCCTTGGCGCTCTTGATCCAGCGGCCCTCATGCATGGCGGTCGAGCGATCCACCACGCCTCGCATCAGGGCAATCAGCACGCCGATGGCCAGCTCGACCACCGAACGGGTGTTCGAATAGGGGGCGTTGAACACGGCGATCCCGCGCCGGCTGGCCGCATCCAGATCGATCTGGTTGGTACCGATGCAAAAGGCGCCGACCGCCATCAGCCGGTCCGCCCGTTCGATGACCCGTTCGCTCAGCACCGTCTTGGAGCGCAGGCCCAGCACATGAACGCCCTTCAGCCGCTCGATCAGGGCATCCTCGTCGAGCGCCCCGCTCTCGCATTCGACCGAATATCCGGCATCTTCCAGCGCCTTCACCGCCGCCGGATGAACCGCTTCCAGCAACAGCACGCGAATGCGGCTGCGGGGATAGGACCAGCGCCCGATCAGGGCTTCGGCGTGCAGGACCTCGTCCAGCGATACGGCGACGGCGTCGGCCGCCTCGACCACGCGCGGGCGGCGCACCACCTCGCAAAAGGCATGGAACCGGTCAGCCAGGCCCGCCAGCCGCACCTCGGCATCCGTCCAGCCGTCGCCCACCATGACCACCGGCCCCGACAGGTCCAGGGCCCCGATCGCCGTGACCTTGCCTCCATCCATGGACAGGGGATTGGTGCGGTCGGCACCGGTCACCCGGCCCGTGTCGTCATAGATCAGGTCATTGGCCAGGATCCGCTCGTCCGGAACGCCCAGATGCCGGGCCACGGGCGCGATCACCTCGCGAAAGCCCCCGGACACGATCACGATGTGATCCGCATGCCCCCGCAGGGTCTCGACGTTGCGGGCGACCGACGGCGCCAGCCGCGCCACGGCCCGTTCCGCCAGGGCCTCCACATGCTCGCGCTTCAACGGCAACAGGGCCAGCCGCCGCTCAAGCGCCTCGCCAAAGCCGAGCGATCCCGCCATCGCCTGATCCGTCAGGGCCGCGATCTCGGCCCGGATCGCCGCCGCATCGGGGGCGTCGGCCAGCGACAGCTCGGCCAGCACCTCCAGCGTCTCGAAGGCGACGAGGGTCGAATCGAAGTCGAAGATCAGGGTCGGCGCGGTCATGGGCCGACCTTGGCCCACCTTCGCACGTGCAGCAACGGCTCAGTCGTCGCTCTGGCCGGTCTTCATGGCCAGCAGCGCCAGCACACCCAGCAGGGCCGTGGCGGCGGCCACCGCCCCGCCCTCCTTCGCGTGGTCCCGGGCATAGCCGCCGGCATCGGCAGCATAGCGGCGCGCCCGACCTCCGGCCTGCTCCAGGCCGCGACGCGCACGCCCGCCGTAGCGGTCCAGCTCGGCCTGAACGGCCTCAAGCCGTCCATCCATGCCGTCAGAGCGCAGGCGCGACAGCCAGGGCATGGACGGCATCGACGGCATTCGCCAGCGCCGCGGGTCAGCCTGCGCCTTCCAGCGCTCGAACCGCGTCGGCCCGGACTTCTGGTTCAGCAGGATGTAGCCCACCCCGACGGCCGCCAGCAGGGCCACGACCGTCCCGGCGATCCCCGGGTGCTTGCGCACCTCGGCCAGGGTGCTGAAGCGGCGCACCACCGGATAATGCAGTTCGTCCGCCAGGCCGTCATTGGTCGGGTCGTACAGACCGTCATCCCAGGGGTGATAGTCGTGGGTCTTGTCGCGCATCATCGACGGAGCAAAGCGCGCGAACAGCGGCTCGGCAACCCCCGGCAGGGCTGAATAGAAGGAGGCGATCAGCCGACCGCCCCCGCCCACGGTGATCTCGCGGATCGGATGGCTGGCGCAATAGAGGACCGTGTCCGCCACCACATGCGTGCCATAGACCGGCTGCGGATTCTGCACGGCCTGACCGGTCAGATTTCGGGCATGACGGTTGTAGGGCGTGTCGATCGCGGCCGGCTTGACCAGGCTCAGCGACACCGGCGCCTTTTCGCGGATCAACTCCATCCGCAGCGAATTGGTGAAGCCCTTCACCGCATGTTTCGATGCGGCATAGATGCCCTGCAGCGGGATGGGCGCATCCGACAGGATCGAGCCGACATTGACGATGGCCCCGCCGCCGGGGCGGCCGCGCAGATGCTCGACGGCGATCAGCGAACCGTTCACCACGCCCCAGTAGTTGGTCTCGAACAGGCGCCGCTGGTCCTCCAGCGTGGTCTCGCGGATCGGGCCGAAGATCGACACGCCGGCATTGTTCACCCAGGTGTCGAACCCACCGAACAGGCGCCGGCACTTGTCGGCGGCTTCGGACAGGGCGTCATAGTCGGCGACATCGGCTGCGGCCCAGGCCACCCGGCCGCCCTCGGCCTGGATGTCCTCGCACAGCGTCTTCAGGTCCTGTTCGCCCCGCGCGATCAGGAACACACAGGCCCCCGCCCGCGCCGCCCGCCGCGCCGTCGTCAGGCCCACGCCCGACGTGGCCCCGGTGATGACGATCGCCTGATCCTTGAGCGGTTTCAGCTGGGGCTTGGAAGACATCGGACGCCTTGTGATCACTGTGAGGGGCACGGGAACAACGGCACAGCCCCCGCCGGGGTTTCCGGCCATATCATAAGGCAACGCTTGCAAGGGCTTAAATTGGCCGCCCCCTCCCCCTATCTGTGCGCCCTTGCCTCACAGGATATCGACGTGACCGACGCCTCCCGCCTGCCCGACGACCGGGTTGCCGCCTTCCAGATCCAGGACCAGCCCGTGCGCGGCCGCATCGTGCGCATGGGCCCGGCCATCGACGCCGTGCTGTCGGCGCACGCCTATCCGGACCCGGTGGCCGAGCTGCTGGGCGAAGCCTGCGCGCTCGCGTCCCTGATCGGCTCGGCGCTCAAGTTCGAGGGCCGCCTGATCCTGCAGGCCCAGGGCGACGGCCCGGTCCGTTACGTCGTCGCCGACTACGGCACCGAGGGCACGCTGCGCGGCTACTGCCGCTATGACGAAGGGGAACTGGCCGCCCTGACTGCGGATCAGGCCCGACCCGGCGCGCACCGCCTGCTGGGCAAGGGCGTGTTCGTCATGACCCTCGACCAGGGGCCGGACTTCGAACGCCACCAGGGCATTACCCCCATCGAGGGCGACAGCCTGTCGCTGTGCGCCGAGCACTATTTCCAGCAGTCCGAGCAGATCCCGACCGAGGTGCGTCTCGCCGTCGGCCGCCTGACCGACGACACCGGCAGCGCCTGGCGTGCGGGCGGCATGATGATCCAGCGGCTGGCCGGCGATGCCGCGCGCGGTGATACCGAGGATGCCTGGGACCGCGCCCGCGCCCTGTTCCGCACCATCGGCGCCGACGAGTTGATCGATCCCCTGGTCCCGTCAGAGACCCTGCTCTATCGCCTGTTCCACGAGGACGGCGTGCGCCTCGAGGCTGCCCAGCCGCTCGTGGCCCACTGCCGCTGCTCGCCTGACCGCATCGCCACCGTCCTCGACAGCTTCACCGACGAGGAACGCGCCGAGATGGTCGAGCCCGACGGCAAGATCCACGTCACCTGCGAATACTGCGCCAAGGTCTATGAGCTGGAGGCAGGGGCGGCCGTCTGATTATTCGGCTTGGACCGGCGGCGATGCCGTCGTCGGTCCGACCGCCAGCAGGCCATCGTACGCCCCCTCGTCATCCGGCTCCAGAATGACGCCGCGGGCGCTGGCATCATGAGCGGAAGGATAGGCGTGGGATCCGCACTCGGGATTGCAGGTCCAGGCCTCCCCGCCTTGCCACATCACCTGCAGTGAGAACACTTCCGCCGGGCGAAAGTGGGCGAAGGCTGGCAGGCCAACGTGTGGCATGTCGTCTATCGCCGTCTTGCTGGCGTGGAGGTTTCCAACGAGCGCCAGTACCCTCGCCTCCGGCCGGGCATAGATCCCTTCGGACAACGCCTTGGCCATGTCCAGTTCGTACCAGCTCTGGACGAAGCCGGCAGGGCGGCCACTCGACGGCTGAAACAGGTGAATGGTGACATCGAGCCCTTCGGCCCGCAGCGCCCGGATCCGGTTCAGCATCGCCACCATGGCCAGGCTGGTGCGGCCATCTATCATCGTGGGGTCCAGAAAGGGCGTGCCCTCCAGCGCCAGCAGCGCGGCGGCATCATCCTCGGCGGCCAGAAAGGCATCCATCTCCGGCTGCATGCCCTGCGGCAGTTCCAGCGCCACGGTCACCGGCCCGCGCTGCGCCGCCTCGCACACCATTTCCGCAAAGGCCGCCGGCACCTCGGCAGTGCCATGCAACTCCCCGATCACAATGATGCGCGCATCGGTGTCCAGCAGCATCGACGTGCCCACGGGCGCGTCACACGGCGAGAGGGCCGCCAAAGTCGCGGCCAAGGCCAGTCCCAACATCGGCATTCTCCTCTCGTCCGCCACTGCTGGCCCCGAGAGTGCGCGACCTACCCGTCCAGGTCCAGCGAATAGCCCGCCGAGCGCACGGTGCGGATCGGGTTGGCGGTGCCCTCGACGTTCAGGGCCTTGCGCAGGCGGCCGACGTGCACATCGACCGTGCGCGCCTCGACATAGACGTCCGAGCCCCACACCGCGTCCAGCAGCTGCTCGCGGCTGAACACCCGGCCCGGGTGCTGCATGAAGTGATCCAGCAGGCGGAATTCGGTCGGGCCGAGGTGGATTTCCTTGCCCGCCCGGCGCACCCGGTGGGCCACCCGGTCGATGACGATGTCGCCGTGGTTGATCCGGTCGTCGGCCAGGCCCGGACGGATGCGGCGCAGCACCGCCCGGATGCGGGCGATCAGCTCGGTCATCGAGAAAGGCTTGGTCAGATAGTCATCGGCGCCGGTATCCAGACCGCGCACCCGGTCGGTTTCCTCGCCGCGCGCCGTCAGCATGATGATCGGCAGGTTGCGGGTCTCGGGCCGTCCGCGGATGCGCCGACACACCTCGATGCCGGACACCTTGGGCAGCATCCAGTCCAGCAGCACCAGATCGGGCAGGCGCTCGTCGATCTGGACAAGGCCTTCCTCGCCGTCGCCGGCCACCACGACGCGGTAGCCTTCCTTTTCCAGATTGTACTGAAGCAAGGTCGCCAGCGCGTCCTCGTCTTCCATCACAAGAACATAGGGCTGCACGATAGGGGTCTCCGGTCTCAGGACTCTTGCGGACGCAGGGGATCGTCGGCCGCCATCACATCGGAATCCGACGGGGTCGGCGTCCAGCGCGGCCGTTCACCGATCATGTCGCCGCCGGTGATCTCATAGTGGATGGTCTCGGCGATATTGGTCGCGTGGTCGCCGATCCGCTCCAGGTTCTTGGCCATGAACAGCAGGTGGGTGCAGGCCGTGATGGTGCGCGGATCGCCCATCATATAGGTCAGCAATTCCCGGAACAGGCTGTTGTAGTGCTCGTCGACCTCGTCGTCCGAGGTCCAGACGCCCATCGCCCGGTCGACGTCCGAGGCCGTGTAGGCATCCAGCACATCGCGCAGCCGGTTCGACACCAGCTTGCCCATCCGCTCGATCGACCGGGTCAGGGGCAGCATCGGCTCGCCCTCGGCCAGGATCAGGGCGCGCTTCGAGATATTGCGGGCCAGGTCACCCGTGCGCTCGAGGTCGACCGCCAGCTTCATCGCCGACAGCGTCTTGCGCAGGTCCGAGGCGACCGGCTGGCGCAGGGCGATCAGGCGGATGGCCTTCTTCTCGATATCGGCATGAAGGGCGTCCAGCCGGGCATCGCGCTCGACGACCGCACGGGCCAGGGCGACGTCGCGACGCGCCACCGACTCGATCGCATCGGCCACCTGCGCCTCGGCCAGTCCCCCCATGCGGGCGACGATGGCCGTCAGCTGGTTCAGCTCGTCCCCGTAGGATTTGACGGTGTGCTGGTTCATCGGGTGCCCTATCCGAACCGGCCGGTGATGTAGTCGAGCGTGCGCCGTTCCCGCGGATTCGTGAAGATTTCCTCGGTATCGCCGGTCTCGACCAGCCGCCCCATGTGGAAGAAGGCGGTGCGCTGCGACACCCGGGCCGCCTGGGCCATCGAGTGGGTGACGATGACGATGCAATAGCGCTCGCGCAGCTCGTCGATCAGCTCCTCGATCTTGGCGGTGGCGATCGGGTCCAGGGCCGAGCACGGCTCGTCCATCAGGATCACTTCCGGATTGACCGCGATGGCGCGGGCGATCACCAGACGCTGCTGCTGGCCACCCGACAGGCCCGTGCCCGCCGAGTGCAGACGGTCGGCGACCTCTTCCCACAGGCCGGCACGACGCAGGGATTCCTCGACCACCCCCGCCAGTTCATCCTTGGACCGGGTCAGGCCGTGGATGCGCGGGCCATAGGCGACGTTCTCGAAGATCGACTTCGGGAAGGGGTTGGGCTTCTGGAACACCATGCCGACGCGGGCGCGCAGCAGCACCGGGTCCAGCGAGCGGGCGTTGATGTCCTCGCCGTCCATCTCGATCCGGCCCGTCACCTTGGCGCCGGCGATGGTGTCGTTCATCCGGTTCATGGTGCGCAGGAAGGTCGACTTGCCACAGCCCGACGGGCCGATCAGCGCGGTGACCGTCTTGTCCGGAATGTCCAGGCTGACGTCGAACAGCGCCTGCTTGTCACCATAGAAGACCGACACGTCGCGCGCGGCGATCTTGGTCGGGCCGACGGGCGCGGCGCCCTTGGGGTCGGTGGCGGCCTGGGCGGCGGCGGCCAGTTCGGCCGGCACCCCGGCGGCGGGCGCGCCCCCTTCCAGTCCGTCCTGCGAGCGATAGATCGTCTGTTTCATGCGTTTACCACCGGCGCTCGAAATGACGCCGCAGCAGGATGGCGGCGGCGTTCATCACGATCATGAAGGCGAGGAGAACCATGATGGCCGCGGCGGTCCGTTCGTGGAACGCGCGCTCCGAGGCATTCTCCCAGATGTAGATGAGGGACGGCAGGGCGCCGCTCGGCTCGGTGATCGAGCTGGCGACACCCGGAATGAAGCTGACCATGCCGATCAGCAGCAGGGGCGCGGTCTCGCCCAGCGCGTGCGCCAGCGAGATGATCGCGCCGGTCATGACGCCCGGCAGGGCGAGCGGCAGGACGTGCTGGAACACCGTCTGGGTGCGGCTCGCCCCCATGGCCAGGGCCGCCTCGCGGATCGACGGCGGCACCGCCTTCAGCGACGAGCGGGTGGCGATGATGATGGTCGGCAGGGCCATCAGCGCCAGCACCAGACCCCCCACCAGCGGCGACGACCGCGGCAGGTGCATCCAGTTGATGAACAGCGCCAGACCCAGCAGGCCGTAGACGATCGACGGCACGGCGGCCAAGTTGTTGATGTTGACCTCGATCAGGGCGCTCAGCCGGTTCCGGGGCGCGAACTCTTCCAGATAGACCGCCGCCGCAACGCCGACCGGAATGGCCAGCAGGGCCGTCACCATCAGCATCAGGGCCGAACCGACCACGGCCCCCAGCACCCCGGCCAGCTCCGCCTCGGTCGAGTCCCCGCTGGTGAACAGGCGGGCGTTGAAGTGGCTGTGCACCCGGCCGGCGTCTTCCATCTGGTCCAGCCAGCCGATCTGGCGGTCGGTCAGGCGGCGTTGCTCCGACGGCGTGTCGCGCGAAATCTTGCCCTTGAAGAACAGGTCGGCGTCATCCGACACAGGCACGTCGAAGGTCACCGTCTGCCCGATCAGCGACGGATCGGCAGCCACCTGCTCGGCGACCTGGAACTTCAGCTCGGACGAGAACAGGCCGCGCATCTCGGCGGCCATCGGCCCGGCGGCATCGCCGCTCAGGCCCTGCGTCGCCAGTTGCTGCTCGGCGACCATCTGCTCGAAATTGGTGCCCTGCGGATAGGACGGATCGATCTTGGCCGGGTCCAGATAGACCGGCACCGACACCTCGTGGGCATAGAAGGCAGTGTGTCCCTGCTCCACGATCCGGCCCAGCAGCAGCGCGAGGAAGGCCACGGCCACGGCGATGGCCAGGATGCCGTACATGCGGAACCGCATCTCGCGGGCATAGCGGCGCTTCAGCCCGCCTCTCAGCCGCTCCAGACGGGTCGCCGCCAGGGCGTCACGGGTCTCAGTCATACTGCTGCCGATACGTCTGGACGATGCGCTGGGCGATGACGTTCAGCGCCAGGGTGACCACGAACAGGGTCAGGCCCAGGCCGAAAGCGGCCAGCGTCTTGGTCGAGTTGAACTCCTGGTCCCCGGTCAGCAGGGTCACGATCTGCACCGTCACCGTGGTGACCGTGTCCAGGGGATTGAGCGTCAGCCGCGCGGCCAGACCTGCGGCCATGGTCACGATCATCGTCTCGCCGATGGCGCGCGACATGGCCAGCAGCAGCGCACCGGCCACCCCCGGCAGGGCGGCGGGCATCAGCACCCGGCTGACGGTCTCCGACTTGGTGGCCCCCATGGCATAGGAGCCGTCGCGCAGCGACTGCGGCACGGCATTCAGGATGTCGTCGGACAGGGACGAGACGAACGGGATCAGCATGATGCCCATGACGGCCCCGGCGACCAGCGCCATCTGGTTCTGGACCAGCATCAGATACTGCCCCAGCCCGTCCAGCGGTCCACCGACCAGCCAGCGCCCCAGGGTGTTGAAGCCCTCGCGGAAGGCCGGCCCCACCGTCAGCGCGGCAAAGAAGCCGTAGACCACGGTCGGCACCCCGGCCAGAATCTCCAGAACCGGCTTGATGATCGCGCGGCTGGCGGCCCCGGCGTATTCCGACAGATAGATGGCCGCAAACAGGCCGACCGGCGCGGCCACGGCCATGGCGATCAGCATGATCAGGAAGGTCCCGGCGAACAGCGGAAGGGCGCCGAACGCCCCGGTCGAGCCCACCTGGTCGGCGCGGATGGCAGTCTGCGGGCTCCACTGGGTGCCGAACAGGAACTCCGGCAGCGGCACGGCCGAGAAGAAGCGCGTCGCATCGATCAGCAGCGAGGCAATGATGCCGATGGTCGTCAGGATGGCGATGGCCGAACAGACCAGCAGCAACCCCACGATCCAGCCCTCGACCCGGTTGCGCGCACGGAAGTCCGGACGGATCCGCATGAAGGCGACCAGACCGCCGACCAGTCCCGCCAGCAGGGCCCCGACCACACCGGCCCACATCAGGGTCGTTTGTATGCGGGCGGCCCGGGCGCCTTCGGGGGCCAGGTGCTGGGCGACCTCGGGCTCCCAGATGGCCTGGGCCGGCTCTCCGTCAGCGACCCGCGCCGCGTCGGCGACGAAGGCATTCTTGCGGAAGCCTTCAAGGCGCTCGACGGCCTCGGGCTGACCGGTCTGGATCAGCTGGTGCGAAATCGGGCCGGACAGGATCGACAGGGCGATCAGCACGAACAGGGCCGGTGCCGCGACCCAGATCATCGCATAGGCCCCGTGCTGCACCGGGCGCGAATGGGCCCGGGCCCGCCCGGTCAGGGCCTCGGCCCGACGCGCCGCCCGGCGCCGGCCCAGCACAAAGGCCGCCGCCGCCAGCAGGATCACGATCAGAAGGACGGTCAGGGTCATCGAGGTCCGCGATACGGGGAATCAGGTCGCCGTGCGGGCCACCATGAAAGTGCGCGGACCCTGCCCGCGATTGGTCAGCGGATTACGACGGGTCCATGACAGTTCGGTTACACCGTCAGAGGTTCTGTCACAGCCGTGCGATTCGACAGGGGAAAGAAGGCGGTAAAGGCCGCGCCCTCACCCGGTATGCTCTCCACGACCAGCCCGCCGCGATGCCGGTTCACAATGTGTTTGACGATCGCCAGACCCAGCCCCGTACCGGGCCGCTCGCCGCTCTTTTGACCCTCGACCCTATAGAATCGCTCGGTCAGGCGCGGCAGGTGCTCGCGTGACATGCCCGGCCCGTGGTCGCGCACCGTCACGGCGGCATAGGTCAGGTCCTCGCCCCGGTCCGGCGTCAGAAGCGGCAGGCGCGCGGCCCCCGTCATGCGCGACGCGGCCGCCTCTGCGGGCGACAGGCCCGTGCGGATGTCCACCTCGATCCGGCCGTCGCGCGGCGAATATTTGATCGCATTGTCGATCAGGTTCTGGATCACCTGAACGATCTCGTCGCGCTCGCCACGGATGCGGACGGCGTCGTCCGGTGCGGCCACCGCGATCTCGACCCCCTGCTGCTGGGTCAGCACGCTCAGCGCGTCCACCACATCCGTCGTCGCCCGGCCCAGATCCAGATGCCCCGACGGCGGCACGTGCTCGTTCAGCTCTATCCGACTCAGCGACAGCAGGTCCGCGACCAGCCGCGACATCCGTTCGGCCTGCGCCGCCATGATGTCCAGGAAGCGATCGCGGGCGACCGAGTCCTCGCGCGCATGGCCCTTCAACGTCTCGATGAAGCCCGACAACGAGGCCAGCGGCGTCCTCAGCTCGTGGCTTGCATTGGCGAGGAAATCGACCCGCATCAGCTCCATGCGCCGCACATCGGTCTCGTCGCGCAACCGCACCAGCGCCAGCGTCTCGGTCGCCGAGGCCGGCAGCGGCCGGGTCATCGCCCGCCAGTGCCGGGCCTGCACCCCGCCCGAGTCGAAATTGGTCTCGCGGCTGACCCCGCCGAACAGGGCCTCGTCCACGGCTTCCAGCAGGGTCGGATCACGCAGCACCGAAACCAGAATCGCCCCCTCGCGCGGGATGCGCAGCAGGTCTCGCGCTGCCCGGTTGGCCAGCACAACCCGGCGCCCGGCCATGTCGTCGGGCTCCCCGCCCCGCACGACCAGCAGCGGGTCGCTGACGGTTTCGAACACCTCTTCGAGCAGGGCAATCTGACCGGCCGGCCGGGTCTCGTCACGGGTGCCCCCGTCCGAATCCTCATTCCCTTCCGGCATGACGGGCCTCTGATTGGCGACCAGCCAGGTGGTAACCGCCACCAGCAGCGCACCACCGATCAGCGGCGCCGCATGGGCCGGATCGTAGACTGCCAGCGCCAGCAGGATCAGCACTGCGAGACCCCCGGACGCCCCCGCCGTCCACAGGCGCGACCCGGGCGACGGCACGACGGGCGAAGAGGTCTGGACGTCAGGCATGCCCTGTGATGCGCGGGAAGTGTGAAATCCGCAAGACAGCCTTTGGCGCTGCGGGAATTGCCCGAACGCACGGAATATTCACGACTCCGGCCTAGCTTCTCCCGCGAATAGGGGAATGGCGTCTACGTGAATACCGTACTGCTCTGTCTGACGACCCAGCACCACTGGGTGATGGTCGCTCTTGCGGCCACCGTCTGTCTGGGGGGCCTCATGACGGCGATGTCGCTGTATGAGCGCGCGCGCCGGTCACGCGGTCAGACGCGGCTGGCGTTCGGTGCCGGCGCCGTGGTGACGGGCGGACTGGCGGTCTGGACCACCCACTTCACCAGCATGCTCGGCTACGATCCCGGTATTCCTCTGGCCTATGACATGGGCCTGACCTTCGCCTCGCTCGCCCTCGCCCTGGGGGCCGCGTCCGGCACTGCCCTGATCGCCCTGGCCGGCAAGAGCACCCTTGCCGCGCGCATCCTCGCCGGTCTGTTCGGCATCTGCGGCGTGGCCGCCATGCATTTCGTGGGCATGTCGGCCCTGCGTATGCCGGGTACCCTGAGCTGGGACCCGGCCCTGGTCGCTACCGCCCTGCTGACCAGTATGGTGTTCGCCACCCTGGCAGGCTGGCTGCATTCCCGGGGCGGCTGGAAATTCACCCTGGGCGCAGCTTTTACCGGCACCCTCGCCGTCAGCGCGCTCCACTTCATCGCCATGGGCGCCTCCACCATCACCCCGGACCCGTCGCTCGCCGTCGAGGGCACCGCCTATTACGGAATTGAGGTGCTGGGCGTGATCGCCGCGGCCATCGGTGTTCTGGTCGTGGCGGCGGCGGCCTCAACCGGACTGACCTACTGGTCGCGCACCAGCGCGCTGCGCCAGTTGCGTGAAGCCATCGACGCCATGCCCGACGGCCTCGGCTTCTACGACTCCCAGGACCGGCTGGTCCTGTGGAATGCCCGCTACGCCGAGGTGAACCCGGAGCTTTGCTCCAAACTCGAGCGGGGCATGACCTTCCGCCAGATCCTCGAGATCGGCATTTCCGAGGGCCTCTACCAGGAGGCCATCGGACGCGAGGAAGAGTGGATCGCCAGTCGCATTGAGGCGCGCAAGAGCCTGTCCAACACCCTGGAACAGCCCATCGCCGGCAATCGCTGGCTGCGCGTCCAGGACCGGATGACGGCCGCCGGCGGGATCGTCACGGCGGTCAATGACATCACCGAGCTGAAGCGCGACGCCCAGGCCCTCGCCGAGGCGCGCGACGCCGCCGAGGCGGCCAATGCCGCCAAGAGCCAGTTCCTCGCCAATATGAGCCACGAGATCCGCACGCCCCTGAATGGCGTCATCGGCGTGGCCCAGGCCCTGTCGCACACCGACCTCAGCGAAGAGCAGCGCAATATGCTCAAGCTGATCGACGCCTCGGGCCGCACGCTCCAGATCCTGCTTAGCGACATCCTCGACCTCGCCCGGGTCGAATCCGGACGACTGCAGCTGACGCCCGAACCCATGGACCTGCATCAGGCGGTCGAGGAAGCCGCCCAGCTCTACGCCGAAAGCGCCCGCGAGAAGGGCCTGCAGTACATGGTCGAGATCGCCGAAGACTGCCCCCGCTGGATCGAGGGCGATGTAGTCCGGCTGAAGCAGATCCTGACCAACCTTGTGTCCAATGCCGTGAAGTTCACCGCCGATGGCATGGTCCAGCTGACGATCGGCGCGGGCGTGGAAGCCAGCGGTCGCGAGACCCTGAGGCTGGCGGTCTCGGACACCGGCATCGGCTTCGACGCGGCCACCCGCGATAGGCTGTTCAGCCGCTTCGAACAGGCCGACGGCGGTATCACCCGCCAGTTCGGGGGCTCGGGCCTCGGCCTCGCCATCTGCCGCCAGCTGGCGGAAATGATGGGCGGCACTCTCGACTGCGAGAGCGAGCCCGGCGGCGGCGCCTGCTTCATGCTGTCGGTCCCGCTCAAGCGGGTCGCCGCGCCGGTGGACGAGGCGCCTGCGGCCCCGATGGCCGAAAGCCGCGAGGGTCTGAACATTCTGGTCGCCGACGACCATCCCACCAACCGCAAGGTGGTCGAGCTGATCCTGTCCCAGGTCGGCGCCCGCATGGTTCTGGTCGAAAACGGTCAGCAGGCCGTCGACGCCTATCGCGAGGACCGGTTCGATATCGTCCTGATGGATATGCAGATGCCGGTGATGGACGGCCTGACTGCCACGCGGGAAATCCGGTCAATCGAGGCCAGCGACGGCCGCGAGCGCACCCCGGTTGTCATGCTGACCGCCAACGCCCTGGCCGAACACGTGGCCGCCGCCCAGGCCGCCGGCGCCGACCGCCATCTGGCCAAGCCCTTCGACGCGGCCGAGCTGATCGAGACCGTCACCCAGCTTCCCGAACAGGCGCGTCAGGCGGCCTAGCGCGGCTCCATCGCCCGCCAGCCGATGTCCGAGCGGTGGAACCCGCCGGGCCAGTCGATCTTGCGCACAGCGGCATAGGCCCGCTCGCGCGCCTCGGCGATATCGGCTCCGCGGGCACAGACGTTCAGCACCCGACCGCCCGAGGCGATCAGGCAGCCGTCCTCGCGCCGCTTCGTACCCGCGTGGAAGACCTTCACATCGGGGCCGAAGTCCTGTTCGGCGCCCCGGATGACCGACCCCGTCAGCGGACTGTCGGGATAGCCCTTGGCTGCCAGCACGACGGTGATCACCACACCGTCGTGGAACTCGGGCTCCGGCGCCCGCGAGGCATCCCCCCGCGCGCAGGCCAGCAGCAGCGGCACCAGATCGCTCTTCAGCCGCATCATCAGCACCTGGCATTCCGGATCGCCGAAGCGGGCGTTGAACTCGACCACGCGCGGCCCGTCCTCCGTCGCCATCAGGCCGACGTACAGCACCCCGCGATAGGGATGGCCCTCGGCCGCCATGCCCTCCATGGTCGGCTTGACGATCCGGCTCTCGACCGCCTCGACCATTTCGGGCGTGAACACCGGCGCGGGCGAATAGGCCCCCATCCCGCCCGTGTTGGGGCCGAGGTCGCCGTCAAAGGCCCGCTTGTGGTCCTGGGCCCCGCCGAACAGGCGCGCGGTCTTGCCGTCGCACAGGGCGAACAGAGAGCCCTCCTCGCCCTCCATGAACTCCTCGATGACCACCCGGGCCCCGGCGCTGCCGAACCGGCCGCCCAGCATCCGCTCGATCTCGGCCTCGGCATCCTTGCGGTCGGGGCTGATCGCCACCCCCTTGCCGGCCGCCAGACCGTCGGCCTTGATCACATAGGGCGGCCGAAACACCGACAGCGCCTCGCGCGCGTCCTTCAGCGTCTCATAGACCCCATAGCCCGCTGTCGGGATGTCATGCCGCTCCAGAAAGGCCTTGGCGAACGCCTTGGAGGTCTCCAGCCGCGCGGCCTTGGCCGTCGGCCCGAAACAGGGGATGCCCACCTTGTCCAGCCGGTCGGCCAGCCCGGCTTCCAGCGCCATCTCCGGGCCCACGACCACCAGATCGGCCTTGATCTCACGCGCCAGCGCGGCCAGCGCCCCGGCATCGTCGGCGCGCACATCGCTGCGCAGCTCGCCGAGCCGCTCCATGCCCGGGTTGCCCGGTGCGATGACCAGCTTCCGGCACAGCGGCGACTGGGCGATTTTCCAGGCCAGCGCATGCTCGCGCCCACCCGATCCGACGAGGAGGATATTCATGCCCGCGACATGACGGCACCGGGCCGTGGGGTCAAGCCGCCCGTCCCCAACATTGCCTGTCGGACCTCCGGGGGTCTAAGCCTGAGGGTACATGACCGACGATTCCTATGCCTTCGAGGGGACCGCCCCGGCCGCTCCGACGACGGGCGACAACAATCCCGCCGTCTCGATCTCCGAGCTGGCCTTCGCCCTAAAGCGCACGCTCGAGGACCGGTTCGGCCATGTCCGGCTGCGCGGCGAGATTTCCAAGGTCAATCGCCATGCCTCGGGCCATGTCTATCTGACGCTCAAGGACGACAAGGCCTCGCTGGACGGCGTGGTCTGGAAGGGGCAGGTGCGCGGCCTGTCGATCCAGCCCGAGACGGGGCTGGAGGTCATCGTCACCGGCAAGATCACCAGCTATCCGGCGCGCTCCAGCTACCAGATCGTCATCGACAGCATGGAAGCGGCCGGCGCCGGCGCCCTGCTGGCCCAGCTGGAGCGGCTGAAAGCGAAGCTGCGCGACGAGGGCCTGTTCGAACCGGGCCGCAAGAGCGCCCTGCCCCGCTATCCCCGCGTGATCGGCGTGATCACCAGTCCGACCGGCGCGGTGATCCGCGACATCCTGCACCGCATCCGCGAGCGCTGGCCCTGCCATGTGCTGGTCTGGCCCGTCGTTGTCCAGGGCGAGGTCGCAGCGCGTCAGGTGGCCGCTGCCATCCGGGGGTTCGAGGCCCTGACGCCGGAAGGCCCCATCCCCCGCCCCGATGTGCTGGTCGTGGCGCGCGGCGGGGGCTCGGTCGAGGATCTCTGGCCCTTCAACGATGAAGAGCTGGCCCGCACGGTCGCGGCCTGTTCCATCCCGCTGGTCTCGGCCGTGGGGCACGAGACCGACACCACCCTGATCGACTTTGTTTCCGACCGCCGCGCGCCCACGCCGACCGGGGCCGCCGAAATCCTGACCCCCGTCCGGGCCGAACTGGTTGCCACCCTCGCCGATCTGGAGCGCAGGCGCCTGCAGGGCGCCGCCCGCCTGATCGAGGATCGCCGCACCCGGCTGCGCGCCACCGCCCGGGGCCTGCCGAAACGGCCCGAGGACCTGCTGGGTCTGGCCCGTCAGCGGCTGGACCATGCCTCCAGCCGTCTCGGCTCGGCGCTGGGCAAGAATGTCGCCGTCCACCAACAGCACCTCGCCGTCCTGCAGGGCCGGCTGGGTCGCGGCCTGCTCGACCGGGGACTGGAGCGTCGCGCCACCCGGCTGGCCACCCTGTCCGAAAAGCTGGCGATCCCGCCCCGCGCGCTCGACCGCGGCACCCAGTCGCTGATCGCCCTGTCCCGCGCGCTGAACAGCCTGAACCCTCGCACGCCCAAGCCCGGCTTCGTGCGGGTCGAGGACGACGCCGGCGCCTGGCTGACCTCGGCGGCCGACATCGCGCCGGGTCAGGCCCTGTCGCTGGCCTTCGCCGACGGGCGGGTCGGTGCCACGGCCGACGGCGGCGACAGTGAGCCTCGCCCTGCCCCGCCGCCCGCGCCCCGCCCGCGCAAACCGGCCGCGCCCCCGCCCGAACAGGGCGATCTTTTCTAATCCATCCGAGGCGCTAGACTGCCCTCATGGACGTCAGGGGCGACAGGACCGGCCAGAGCCGGGTGGCGGGGCAGGAAGCGCGGCTGCGTTATGCCCACGGGGATTTCGTGATCATGACGGGGGGCGCGTTCGTGCGCTGCGCGGTCACCGGCCGCCCCATCCCGCTCGAGGCGCTGCGCTACTGGAGCGTCGAGCGTCAGGAAGCCTATTTCGGTCCCGACGAGGCGGCCCAGAGCCTGGCCGGACGGTCATGACCCTCGATCGCCGCGCCGTGCTGGGCGGGATGGCCGTCAACGGCCTGCTGGCCTCCGGCGCCGGGTCTCGGGCTCAGGCCCAGGCCAATCCCCTGAACCTGCGCGGGCGCGCCGTTCAGGGCGGCCATATGATCGGACGCACCTGGCCGCATGCCCTGATCTTCGTCGATGGAGAGGCCCTGACCACGGCCTCCACCGACGGCTGGTTCATCGTCGGCTTCGACCGCGACGGTCCGCTGACAACCCGCATCACCGCCCGGTCGGGCGCGCAGGAGACCACCGCCGAGCTCACCCTGGCCCAGGGGCAATTCCCCAGCCACAGCATCAACGGCCTGCCGCAATCGACCGTCACGCCCGACGACCCGGCCCTCATTGAACGCATCCGCGCCGAGGCCCAGGTCAAGGCCGACGGTTATGCCAGTCGGCTGGACGCCGACTTCTTCCGCGACGGCTTTTCGCCGCCTCTCGAGACGATGCAGGTGACCAGCGCCTGGGGCAGCCAGCGGATCCTGAACGGCACCCCGGCCCGTCCCCACTATGGCGTCGACCTGGCGGCCCCGACCGGCGCCCCGATCACCGCGCCGGCCGCCGGCCGCGTCACCCTGGCCGAGCCGGACTTTCACTATGAGGGCGGACTCGTCTTCATCGACCACGGTCAGGGCCTGATCACCGCCTATCTGCACCAGTCCCGGCTGGAGGTCGCAGCCGGTCAGGACGTCTATCGCGGCCAGCTGATCGGCCGGGTCGGTGCCCGGGGCCGCGCGACAGGCCCCCATCTGTGCTGGCGCATGAAGTGGCGCGACCGCAATCTCGACCCGTCCCTGCTGCTGCGCGCCTGAGCGCCCCGTACGAATTTCTTGTCCTCGACCCGGACTGTTTTCGTGACTAGGATGCCGCGCATCATCGCCCGTCTCCGGGCCCCAGCCTCAGCCTGAAAACTTCATGTCTTCCCTACAGTCGATTCACATTCTCCTCGTGGACGACAACCAGCACATGCGCGCGATTACCTCGGCGATCCTGCAGTCCGCCGGTGTCCGCAAGATTCGCGAAATGCCCGACGGCTCGGCCGCGCTCGAGGCCCTGCGGACCGATGTCTTCGACCTCGCCATCGTCGACTTCAACATGTTCCCGCTGGACGGGGTCGAGTTCACGCGTCTGGTCCGCAACAGCCCGGACAGCACCAATCCCTATCTGCCGATCATCATGATGACCGGCCATTCCGAGAAGAGCCGCGTGGTCGAGGCGCGTGACGCGGGCGTCACCGAATTCGTGGTCAAGCCTATCACGGCCAAGGCCATCCTCGAGCGAATGAATGCGGTCATCTACAAGCCGCGTCCCTTCGTGAAGACCGACGGCTATTTCGGACCGGACCGCCGCCGCAGCGCGGCCAAGGGCTTCAAGGGCCCCTACCGCCGGTCGACCGACGTCCCGCCCGGGTCCAGCGACGCGTAGACCCGGTCGGGCCAGCGCTTGTGCACCCAGAACCAGTCTACGGGGTGCTCGCGCACGCGCTCCTCGACGAAGGTGGTGATGGCCTGCACGCCGCGCGCGATGTCCTCGGTGCGGTTGCCCGTCTGGTTCGGCTCGATCGGCTCATGCACCGTCAGGCGGAACCGCACCCCCGGCAGGCGCGTGACCGACAGGGGCTGCAACACGGTCCCGAACTTCAGCGCCAGCCGCGTCGGCCCCGGCGCCGCATTGACCGGCTGGCCAAAGAAGATCGCCTCGGGCCCCTCTGAAAACTTCTGGTCATTCATCAGGGCGACCGACTCGCCGCGCGCCATGCCGGCCAGCAGCTCGCGCGCCCCGTCGCCGCCCTTGGGCGCAAACAGTTTCACCCCATAGCGCGCCCGCGCCTTGCGAATCTGCGCATCGACATAGGGATTGTTGGCCGCGCGATAGGTGATCTGGCACGGTACGCCCGCCCCCAGAATGGCCGCCGGCATCACCTCGAAACAGGCCAAATGCCCGGACACGAACACCACCGGCCGGCCGCTGTCACGAATGGCGTGCAGCCGTTCCAGACCCACGATCTCGACCCGGCCCGAGTCGGGCGTCAGCTGGTCCATCACTGCCGTCTCGGCAAAGGTCCGCCCCGTCTGCTCCCAGCTATCGCGGGCCAGCTGCTCGCGCGCCTCCGGCGTCATCTCGGGGAAGGCGATGCGCAGGTTGCGGATCACCGTGCGGTGGGTGCCCGTCTTCGGGCCCAGCCAGCGCAGCAAGCCACCGCCAAAGGCCGAGGCCCGCTCCACCCCCATCAGCCGCAACAGGCCGATCAGGACGGCGAACCCCGCCGCCTCCAGCCGCCAGATCAGGTCCTGGCGAAGGCTGACAGGCTTGTCCGTCTCACCAGGCAATGGTGATGCCACCGTCCACCACAATGGTCTGGCCGGTCATATAGGCCGAGGCCGGCGCGGCCAGATAGACGGCGGTGCCCGCGATCTCGTCCGGCTGGCCGATCCGCTTCAGCGGCGCCGGCTCGGTCGTCGCCTTCAGGATCTCGGGGTTCTCCCACAGATAGCGGGCAAAGTCGGTCTTGATCAGGCCCGGCGCGATGCAGTTGACCCGCACGTTCGACGGTCCGAACTCGACGGCCTGATTGCGGGCCAGCTGCATGTCGGCCGCCTTGGAGATGTTGTAGGCCCCGATCAGGGCATTGCCGCGCAGGCCGCCGATCGACGACACGATGATGATCGAGCCGTCCTTGCGCTCCACCATCTCGGGGGCGACCATCTGGATCAGCCAGTGGTTCGAGACCACATTGTTCTGCAGGATCTTGTCGAACTGCTCGTCGGTGATGCCGCCCATCGGCCCGGCATAGGGGTTGGAAGCGGCATTGCAGACCAGGATGTCGACCTTGCCCCAGGTCTCCTTCGTCGTGTCGACCAGCCGCTGCAGATCCTCCTTCGAGGCGATGTTGCAGGGCACGGCGATGGCACGACCTTCGCCGAAGCGTTCGTTGATCTCGGCGGCGACCTCGTCGCACGGGCCAGCCTTGCGCGACGAGATGACGACATGGGCGCCATGCTCGGCCATCCGCTCGGCGATGGCCTTGCCGATCCCGCGTGAGGATCCGGTGATCACCGCCACCTTGCCGGTCAGGTCAAACAGTTCCATGTGCGCGCCACTCCTCAGGTTATCGCTGTCCACCGATTCTTTCTGAATAGCCCTAGCGGCTCCGGGCCGATAGCCCGATACTGGATCGATTCCATCGGGAGGCCGGACAGACGCCCCACATGCGTACCCTTACTCGTACCGCCCTGATCTTCAGCTATCTGTTTCTGGCCATGACGGTCGGCGCGCTGATCTGGCGTGGCGGACTGGGTGCGGGCGCGGGCATCGCCGCCACCTTCGGCGCCCTGGGCGTGCTGGGCGTCATCCACCTCTATCTGACCGGCCATCTGCGCGAGCGCGCCCTCAAGGCCGAGATCGGCCAGATCCGCGACGCCCACCGCCTGCTGGCCGACGCGCTGGAGACCACCCAGGGCGCCCTGACCGAACTGGCCCAGGCCATCGAATCCGGCGCCCTCAATCGCACCGAGGAACTGACGGGCGAGGTCCGCATGCTCGAGGGCCTCATCCAGCAGATGAGCGCCAGCATCGACGAGCGCCTGTCCGCCCCGGCGCCGGTCGCGGCCGACACCTTCGAGGGCCGTCGCCAGGCCCAGTCCCACGCCCTGCTGCGCACCGTCCACGACGCCCTGACCGAGGGCCGCGTCGACCTGTACCTCCAGCCGGTCGTGACCCTGCCCCAGCGGCGCACCGTCTTCTACGAAAGCTTCACCCGCCTGCGCGACTCGACCGACCGGGTGATGATGCCGGCCGAATATCTGTCGGTCGCCGAGGGCGAGGGCCTGGTCCCCGCCATCGACAATCTGCTGCTGTTCCGCTGCGCCCAGATCGTCCGCCGTCTGGCGCGTCAGGACCGCAAGGTCGGCGTCTTCTGCAACGTCGCCCTGTCCTCGCTGGGCGATGAGACCTTCTTCCCCCAGTTCCTGCATTTCCTCAGCGAGAACCGCGACCTGAACCAGTCGCTAATCTTCGAGCTGGGACAGGCCACCTTCGACGCCCGCGGCGCGGTCGAGGCCCGCAACATGGCCAAGCTGGCCGACCTCGGCTTCCGCTTCTCGATCGACAAGGTCCAGACGCTGGATCTCGACTTCGCCGACCTGCAGCGCTCCGACGTCCGCTTCGTCAAGGTCGCCGCCGACCTGTTGATCGAACAACTGCTCGACCTCGACGGCGGCTCGCCCCTGCCCAGCCTGCGCGACATCCAGGCCGCCGACTTCGCCGCCCTCACCCGCCGCTACGGTATCGAGGTGATCGCCGAGAAGTGCGAAAGCGAGCGCCAGATCGTCGATATCCTCGAACTCGATGTCTCCATGGGACAGGGCCACCTGTTCGGCGAACCCCGCGCCATCAAGGAACAGGTCCTCGCCGAAACCGACCCCCCCGCCGACTTCCTCCGCTCCACCCTCCGCAGCGCGGAGCAACGGCGCCGCGCGGGGTAAGGCGTGATGCTGGGCCTGATCCTCCTCGCGCTGCTGGTACAAGATCCCCGCTCCGGCCCCGAGCTGCTGACGGTGGCGGAACGCAGCTTTTCCGACATCCCCTTCGGAACCCGCGAAGGCGCACCCGGCCTGACCATGGTCATTGAGGGACAGTGCCAGGAATGGGGGGAGTGCAGCTATGCCGACGCCAACCGCGTCGCGCACTATTTTTGGGAAGGCGAGCTGGTGGTGAAGGCCTACGCCTTCACGGAGGGCGACACCCGTCCCTCAACGGTCCTCGGTATCGGTACCGCGCGCGACAGGGACGAGGTTCTGGCCCGGGTCGAACACTTGGTGCCGGAAGCCGAGATCGAGTGCCGTCCGGAGCCTGGTCTCGGCCACAGGTGCGGCGCCACCCTGGGCGAAGGCTGGATCACCTTGCAGTTCGATCGCAATGGCCGCATTCGGGAAGCCCGGATCGACGCCTATCACTTCACCTGAGCCCGGACGCGGCAACAGTGGTCGTTACAGCTGCGACCGCCACACCTTCGGGACCTCCTGCAGAACCATGACCGATGAGCTCGAAAGACTGATCCAGGAGAGTTTCGCACGGCGCGAAACCGCGAGAGCGCAGGCCCCGGTTGAGGTGTCCGGCATCGTTCCATCACGAGGCGCCTCATGGGTTCGGCTGGCGAGAAGCCCTCCGGAAGAAGTCATGACACTCACCGTCTGGCGGGTGGGCAAAGGGTCTTTCGAACCTCACGGGCTGCGACTGGTTCTGGAGAACGTCGAAACCGGTCATACCCTTCTCCGAGGCATTCCTCCAGGCTCCATCATCAGGACGACGGCGCGACTGGCTCGCTTTCACAAAGGCGTCGAGGGCCTGGTCTCGGGGGCCATCGAGGTCATTGAGCCCGACACGGAGTTCCAGTTGGCGCTGGAAGGCCAGAAATCACCGCGAACATTTCGCGATCCCGTTCTGGGTACCCTCGCTGCCAATCCGCCTTCGGGCTGGGAGGGCGAGGTCAGATGGCTGGGCAGAAAATGCGGCATCTTCCTCAACCGGTTGGACGACCTCGCGGTCGCCCATGCCCTCTGGCGCGCGCAGCGTCGCTGGACCCGCGACGCGGTCCGGGTCGCCACGGAACGACTTGTCACCCTGAAGAACGGTGAGTGGCTGGGAGAAAGAGAGCGGCCGGTCTCGCCGGACCGATTTGGCAAAAAGCTGTCGCTGGTCGATATCGCCATCGAGGATGGTGGGGATTTCGTTTTCGACTTCGATGACGGCGACCTGTTCTTCGGCCACACGATCGTGGTTCGCGGCAACCTCTCCGAGGGGTTCACCCACGCCAATATTGCCGGCTAGGATCGCGCCTGGGCCCTACCAGCGCCGGGTGTCGTCCCGCCAGTAGACCCGCTCGCGGCCGTAGCGATAGTCGTCATTGTAGCCGCCAAAGCCGTAGCCGCAGGGATCATCCTCTTCCGACAGCTCGCTGCCCAGCAGCGCCCCGGCCACGGCGCCGATCGCGGCGCCCTGCTCGCGATTACCCTCTCCGGCCACCGCCGCACCGACGGCCGCGCCCAGCAGGGCCCCGGCGCTGATGGCCCGCTCGCGGTTCTTCGCATAGTCCCGCTCGCACGCCGAGGCATAGTCGCCGTAGCCCGCAGTCGCACAACCGCTCAGCATCAGCCCGCACCCCGCCACCGTCGCCAGCATCTTCACCGATTGCATGTGATCTCTCCCTGTGGTCCCCCGGTCGAACGCCGGGGTACCGGCGGTGTTCCGCTTGATTGACGTGCGCCGGGCCGACTCGAATACTCCGCGCATGCATCCACCCAGGACCACGGTGGCGCGGGCCCGCTCGCTCCGACGCCGAATGACCTTGCCGGAGGTCATTCTCTGGCAGGCGATACGTGGACAACAGCAGGGGGCGCGATTTCGGCGGCAGCACCCGATGGGCCCCTTCGTCCTCGACTTCTGGTGCGAAGACGCCCGGCTGGCAGTCGAGGTCGACGGCCAGACCCACGACCATCCAGATCAGATCCGCCACGACGCCCGCCGCACCGAGTGGCTGACGGCGCAGGGGATCCGGGTCTGGCGAGTTCCGGCCCGCGATGTACTGACCAATCTGGACGGCGTCCTCGCCGCCCTCCGCGACCTCACAAATCCTCCCCCACCGGGGGAGGGGGACCGCAGCGCGTAGCGCTGGGGTGGTGGGGGCAGCGCTGACTTCAATGCCCCGATCCATGGCTGGCCCCCTCCCCCATCCTTCGGATGGTCCCCCTCCCCCGATGGGGGAGGAATGCCGGCCGATGCACTTCCCCCGCCCGGGTCCGTCCGCTAACCACGCCCCATGACGCACCCCGCCCCCCTGCCCCGCCTGTCTGCCGTTGCCGAGGACTATGACCTGCTGCTCTGTGACGTCTGGGGCGTGATCCACAACGGCCGCGAAAGCTGGCCCGGCCCCTGTGCCGCGCTTCAGGCCTTTCGAGAGCAGGGCGGCACTGTGGTGCTGATCTCCAACTCGCCGCGGCCGGCCTCGGATGTCGTCGCCCAGCTGGACAGCCTCGGCGTGCCGCGCGCGGCCTGGGACGGCTTTGTCACCTCGGGCGATGCCACGCGGATGGAGCTGGCGAAGCGCGCGCCCGGCCCGGCCCTGATCATCGGGCCCGAGCGCGACGCCCCCCTCTATGCGGGCCTCGGCCTGACCCGCGCCGAGGCGGTCGGAGACGCCGCCTTCCTGTCGGTCACCGGGCCCCGCGACGACACCACCGAGACGCCCGAGGACTACCGTGACGAGCTGTCGGCCGCCGCCGCGCGCGGGCTGGAGCTGATCTGCGCCAACCCCGACCGGGTGGTCCAGCGGGGCGATACCCTGATCTATTGCGGCGGGTCGCTGGCCGATCTTTATGAGCAGCTGGGCGGGCCGGTGGTCATGGCCGGCAAGCCGTTTGCTCCCATCTACGACCTGTCGCTGGCCGAGGCCGGTCGGCTGGGCCTCGGCGATCTCGACCGGTCGCGCGTGCTGTGCATCGGTGACGGCGTGATCACCGATGTGCTGGGCGCTGAACAGCAGGGGCTGGACTGCCTGTTCATCGCGCGCGGCATCCACGGGGAAAAGGCCATGGGGACCGACGGCGCCCTCGACCCCGCCCGCGCCGGTGCCCTGCTGGCCGAAGAAGGCACTTCCGCCCGCTACGCCGCCCTCGAACTGGTTTGGTAAGGCTCGCCTTCGCGCGATTCCGGCGCTAACACCGCCCGATGACACAGACGGTTAGCGCGCACCCCTCGGGCGGATACATCCTTGACGAGCTGTTTGTCGGCATGACGGCGGAAAAGGCCGTCGAAGTGACCGAGGCCCGCATCCAGCAGTTCGCCGAGGCCTCGGACGACTTCAATCCCCTGCACATGGACGAGGCCTTTGCCTCGAAAACGGCCTATCGCGGTCGCATCGCCCATGGCCTGCTCAGCGCCTCCTTCGGCTCGGCCGTGGTCGGCATGATCCTGCCGGGCGCGGGCTCCATCTTCCTCGGCCAGAACACTGCCTTCCACCGGCCGGTGAAGATCGGCGACACCGTCATCGCCCGCGTCACCGTCGCCTCCATCGATGCGGAATCGGCCCGCGTGGTGCTGCGCTGCGAGGGTCTGGTCGGCGACCAGCTGGTTCTGGACGGCGAGGCCAGTGTGCGTGTGCCGCGCCGGCGTCGCCCCGCAAAGGGCTGACGTGGCGCTCACCGTCATCGAGACTTGGCGGGACCTCCCGCCCTCTGCCCGGGGCGCGGCCGTCGCCATCGGCGCCTTCGACGGCGTCCACCGGGGCCATCAGGCCGTCATCGACGCTGCGCGCCAGGTGGCCCGGCAGCGCGACCTGCCGCTCGGCGTGGTCAGTTTCGATCCCCACCCGCGCCGCTGGTTCCAGCCGGCTGCCGCCCCCTTTCGCCTGATGTCCCCCGGCCAGATGGAGCGCGCCCTGGACAGCCTCGGCGTCGACCGCCTCTACCGCCTGCCCTTCGACGGCGAGATGGCCGGCCTGAGCGATCAGGCCTTCGCGCTCGAGGTGCTGGGCGGAGGGTTGGGCATTGCCCACGCCGCCGTCGGCTTTGACTTCACCTTCGGCAAGGGCCGCTCCGGCTCGCCCGAAGCCCTCGCCCGCTATGGCGAAACCGCCGGCTTCACCGTCAGCCCGGTCGCCCGCGTCGACGATGCCCATGGCCTGAAGCTGTCCTCCTCGGCCGTGCGCGAGGCCCTCAAGGCCGGCGACATGGCCCGTGCCACCGCCATCCTCGGCCGCCCCTTCGCCATCGAGGGCGAAGTCATCCACGGCGACAAGCGCGGCCGCACCATCGGCGTGCCGACCCTCAACATCGCCCTCGGCGACTATATGCGCCCGGCCTACGGCGTGTACGCCACCCGCACCCGCCTGGCCGACGGACGCTCGGTCGATGGCGTCGCCAGCCTCGGCGTCCGCCCCATGTATCCGACCGACGAGCCCCTGCTCGAGGTCTGGCTGTTCGACTTCGACGGCGACCTCTACGGCCAGACCGTCGAGACCGATCTGGTCGCCTTCCTCCGGCCCGAGGCGACCTTCGACGGCCTCGACGCCCTCAAGGTCCAGATCGAGGCCGACGCCGCCGCCGCCCGCGCGGCGCTGGCGCTTTCGGCTGGCGCATCGCCCGCCGCCTCTGCTAGACCGGCCTGACCATGACCGTCCGCGTGATCCGTGTGATTTCGATTAGCCGCCCGGCGTAGCGCCGCAGGCCTGACGCCTCGCGCACGCCGGGATGCCCCGCTCAAGCAGTGAGCCGCCGCGCGGCGAACGGTAGCGGAACCAAAGAATCCACGCGAACGATCAACGACACGAGACCGACCCATGGCCGACACCGGCAATAATTCTGGCGACACCGCTTCGACCGCCCGCGACTATCGCGACACCGTCTTCCTGCCCGAGACGCCCTTCCCCATGCGCGGCGGCCTGCCGAAGAAGGAGCCCGAGATCCTCGAGGCCTGGGGCGACCTCTACGCCCGCCTGCGCGCCGAGCGTCAGTCGCAGAACGCCCCCCTCTACGTCCTTCACGACGGCCCGCCCTACGCCAACGGCGACATCCACATCGGCCACGCGCTGAACAAGACGCTCAAGGACTTCGTGGTCCGGTCGCGCTTCCTGCTGGGCTATGACGTCGACTACGTCCCCGGCTGGGACTGCCACGGCCTGCCGATCGAGTGGAAGATCGAGGAACAGTTCCGCGCGAAAGGCCGCCGCAAGGACGAGGTCTCCAAGGCCGAATTCCGCGCCGCCTGCCGCACCTATGCCGAGGGCTGGATCGACGTCCAGCGCGAGCAGTTCAAGCGCCTCGGCGTCACCGCCGACTGGGCCAACCGCTACGCCACCATGGACTACGGCACCGAGGCCGCCATCGTCGCCGAGTTCCACAAGTTCAAGAATTCGGGCCAGCTGTATCGCGGCTCCAAGCCCGTCATGTGGTCGCCGGTCGAGCGCACCGCCCTGGCCGAGGCCGAGATCGAATACCACGACCATGTCTCGCCCACGATCTGGGTGAAGTTCCCGGTCACCGGTGCCACCGACGACCACGACGACGACCTGCTGGCCTTCCGCCATTCCACCCCCGCCATCGTCATCTGGACGACCACGCCCTGGACCATCCCGGCCAACCGCGCCATCAGCTACGGCCCCGAGATCGCCTATGGCGTCTATGAGGTCACCGCCATGGAAGAGGGGCTGGAGTTCGAGCCCTGGGCCAAGCCGGGCGACCGGCTGATCCTGGCCGACAAGCTGGCGGAAGAGGTCTTCAAGGCCGCGAAGATCGCCACCTTTACCCGCCTCGGCGACATCAATCCCTCGGGGCTGGAGTGCGCCCATCCCTTGGCCGAGCTGGATCCCGGCTATGGCTTTGCCGTGCCCCTGCTGGCGGGCGACCACGTCACCGACGACGCCGGCACCGGCTTCGTCCACACCGCCCCCGGCCACGGGGCCGACGACTATGAGGTGTGGAAGGCCCACGGCCACAAGGAAGTGCCCGAGACGGTCGACGCCAACGGCGCCTACTATCCGCACGTGCCCCTGTTCGCCGGGCTCAAGGTGCTGGAGACCGAGGGCAAGAAGGACAAGATCGGCAAGTTCGGCGCCGCCAACAAGGTCGTCACCGAAAAGCTGATCGAGGCCGGCAATCTGCTGGCGCGCGGCCGGATGGAGCACTCCTATCCGCACAGCTGGCGCTCGAAGGCGCCCATCATCTTCCGCAACACCCCCCAGTGGTTCATCCGACTCGACAAGGCCCTTCCCCCTCGATGGGGGAAGGGTTGGGATGGGGGTGAAGACGCCGCCATCTCGTCATGGAGCACGGAAGGCGCCTCCCGGTCGGAAAACTTGACGCCTTCCTCCACCCCCAACCCCGGCCCTTCCCCCATCGAGGGGGAAGGGAGGACGTTGAGGGAACTGGCGCTTGCGGCCATCGACGCCACCACCTTCCACCCGGCGGCGGGCAAGAACCGCATCCGCTCCATGGTCGAGGACCGCCCCGACTGGCTGATCAGCCGCCAGCGCGCCTGGGGCACGCCGCTCGCCATGTTCGTTGACAAGCACACCGGCCAGCCGCTGCACGACGACGCGGTCGACGCCCGCATCCTCACCGCCATCCGCGAGGGCGGCGCCGATGCCTGGTTCGAGACGCCGGATGCCGACTTCCTCGGCGTCCACGACCCGGCCCAGTACGAAAAGGTCACCGACATCCTCGATGTCTGGTTCGACTCGGGCTGCACCCACGCCTTCACGCTCGAGCCCCGCACGCCCGAGCACGGCTATGACGGCGACCGCCCCTCGCACTGGCCCGCCGACCTCTATCTGGAAGGCTCCGACCAGCACCGCGGCTGGTTCCAGTCCAACCTGCTGGAAGGCTGCGGCACCCGCGGTCGCGCGCCCTACAAGGCCGTCCTGACGCACGGCTTCACCCAGGACGAGCAGGGCAAGAAGATGTCCAAGTCGCTGGGCAACACCGTCGACCCGGCGACCGTCATCAAGGAGTCGGGCGCCGACATCCTGCGTCTGTGGGTGGCCCTGGTCGACTATGCCGAGGACCAGCGCATCGGCAAACAGATCCTGCAGACCACGGTCGAAGCCTATCGCAAGCTGCGCAACACCGTGCGCTATCTGCTGGGCGCACTGGCCGGTTTCGACGAGGCCGAGCGCCTGCCGCTGGACCAGATGCCGCCGCTCGAGCGCTTCATCCTGCACCGCCTGTGGCAGCTGGATGGCCAGGTCCGTCAGGCCTATGAGACCTATGACTTCCAGGACGTGATCCGTCCGGTGCTGGAATTCTGCTCGGGCGACCTGTCGGCCCTCTATTTCGACGTCCGCAAGGACAGCCTCTACTGCGACCGCCCCGATGCGATCCGCCGGCGCGCCGCCCGCACCGTCATGCACGAGGTCTTCCTGCGCCTGACCGCCTGGCTGGCCCCCCTCACCCCCTTCACCATGGAAGAGGCCTGGACCACCCGCTATCCCCCCCAGAGCGATGATGGGGCCGGCACCAACTGCGCCCGCGTGATCCCCGACACCCCGGCCGAATGGCAGAACGACGCCGAGGCCGCGCGCTGGGACAAGGTCTGGACCGTGCTGGAAACCGTCAATGAAGCCCTCGAAGCCGCCCGCCGCGACAAGGTCATCGGCGGCGCCCTCGATGCCTGGCCCACGGTCACCCTGCCCGCCGATCTGATGGCCGCCTTCGACGGCCTGGATGCCGCCGAGGTGTTCCGCACCTCGGGCGCCGAACTGTCGGCCAGCGGCGATACGGTCACTGCCCGCATCGACACCGCCGACCACCCCAAATGTGCCCGCTCCTGGCGCCGCGTGCCGGACGTCGGCTCCGACCCCGACTACCCCGACCTCAGCGCCCGCGACGCCGACGCCGTCCGCTGGCTGGACGCGCAGAAGGGCTGACAACGGCCCTTCTCCCCTCCGGGGGAGAAGGATCGCTGACCCGATGCCCCCAGCCATCACAGCCGCCCCCGAATTCCCCCGCCCTTTCAACGCTGCGACGGTTTCCCGACCCGACTTCCCCGCCTCAGCCCGGGTCTGTGCAAACCTTCCCCCGTCCCGTCGCACGGAGGGCTCGTAAGGCCTGCGACCTTGTGAGCGGCGGGAGCGATGGAGCGGGGTTGGAGGACGCCAACACCCGGCTTTCGGGCCTCAAGCAGCGAGGCTCCGCGAGCCGAGCGTTAGGCCCACCTTCATGCACCCTCGATCTCCGCCTCCGGGTGTGGGATCGGGGTAAGGGTCGAGGGGGATACTCGGCCGTTCCGGGACGGGGCGCAGGCCCCGCCCGCCCGTCGGAGGCGCTGCGGTAAGGCCCGAACACGGCCACCCGACGCAAGCTTCCGGAAAACCACCGCGCGGAGCGTCAGCCTTCGTCGAAACGGTAAACTCTAGTCACTCCGGGCGAAGGCCCGGCGCTCCGCCTGCCCTCCAACCTCTGCCCTTCGGGCGAGAGGCGCTTCCGCGCATCCGCGACCATTCCTCCCCCACCGGGGGAGGGGGACCGCGGCGCTCTGCGCCGGGGTGGTGGGGGCAGAGCCGCCATTCGCGAGAAGGGCCCGTGCCTCTGATGACATCCGCCCCCTCCACCATCCTTCGGATGGTTCCCCTCCCCCGATGGGGGAGGAATGGAATTCAGACCATTCAGACTATTCAGACGGTGGTTTCGGCCGTTTCCACGGCGGGGGTTCGCCACTGGCCTTGCGGGTGATCTCTTTCAGCTTGCGGCCCTGCAGGGTCGACAGGGCCTTGCCGGGGGCGCCCTTTTCCGGGTCGGCGAAGGCGCGGCCGTGTTCGGTGATCCTCTCGGAGACCGAATCGAGGAATTCGCTTTCCCATTCCGACAGGTCGACGCCTTCGGCCTCGGCGGTGCGGCGGGCCTTTTTGAGGGCGCGAAGGGCGGCGCGCTGGGCGGCCTTGCACTCGGCCGCGCGCAGCTGCTCCAGCGTGGGCCGTTCCAGGCGGTCAGGCTTTGACCGCCGGATCAGGTTCAGATCTCGCCGAGGGCGGACAGATAGAGGTCGAGGATTGCCTCTTCCTCCTGGCGCTTGGCCTTGTCCTGCTTGCGGATGCGCAGCACCTTGCGCAGCACCTTCACGTCATAGCCCTCGCCCTTGGCTTCGGCGAAGACCTCCTTCATGTCGCCCATGACGGCCTGCTTGTCCTCTTCCAGCCGCTCCAGCCGCTCGATCAGGGTGCGCAGGCGCCCCTGGGCGGTCGAGGTCAGGACGTCGGGGCTGGATTCAAAGGCGGCGTCGTCGGCCATGGCGGTCTCCGCAGGCAGGAACTGGATAGGCGAACAGGCTTAACGGCTGGGCCGGAGCGGCTCAACGTCAGGCACGAAAAAGGCCGCGGACAGTGTCCGCGACCCTGTGGATGGATCGGCCGGCCCCGGAGGACCGGCGAGCCGCCGTGCCTAGCCTTGCTTGGCCTTGAAGCGCGGATCGGTCTTGTTGATCACATAGACCACGCCCTTGCGGCGCACGATCTTGCAGTCGCGGTGGCGACCCTTGAGCGACTTGAGAGAGCTGCGGACCTTCATGGTCTTTTGTCCTGCGGGCTGGTCAGAATAGAAAAAGCCACAAGGCGGACTTGCGGCGGAGCGGTGCCTATAAAGAGAGGTGGCCCGGACGTCAACGCCTGTGTCACCCCAAATCCGGCCGCCGCCTCACCGGCCTGTGTCCCGGGGGACGCACCTCTCGCCCCGAAGCCGCCATCATGGCAACGCTTTCTTGGCACGAAACGCTTAGCCTCCAGACACCGGCTGCCAGCCCCGCGACAGGACCCAGACGACACGTGATCATGCGCCTTTCCACCCGCCTCATCCTGTTTGCAACGGTCGCGGCCTGCGCGCCCATGCTGCCCGAACCGCCCCTGCCCGGCCCGGCGCCCGTGCAGCCCGGCACTCCCACGCCCTCTGCTCCCTCGACGCCGTCGACCAACCCTGCGACCCCGGCCACCGATCCGGTGCCCGATCAGGCGGGCTTCGAAGGCTGGAAGCAGGGCTTCCTCGACCGGCACGGCGGCGCCCGCCGCGCCGACTATGCCCGCGAACTGGCGGGCCTCAGCCCCGATCCGACCGTCATCCGTCTGGACGGCAACCAGCCCGAGTTCTCGCGACCGGCCGGTGCCTATGTCCAGAATGCCGTCACCCCGACCCGCATCGCCCAGGCGAAGCAGCGCGCGGACCGGGTGCCGTGGGCGGTCGTCCAGCGATTCGGTGTGCCCACCGAGATCCTGCTCGGCATCTGGGCCCAGGAGAGCGCCTTCGGCCAGGTTCAGGGCGACTTCGACGTGATCCGGTCCCTCGCCACGCTCGCTTACGACGGGCGGCGCCGCGACTGGGCCGAAAGCCAGCTCAAGGACGCCCTGGACATCGTCATCGACGGCCGCCGCGCCCGCTCGGGCCTCAAGGGCAGCTGGGCCGGCGCCATGGGCCAGACCCAGTTCATGCCCGACAATTATCTGCGTCTCGGCATCGACCAGGACGGCGACGGCTTCGTCGACATCTGGGGCTCGGACGCCGACGCCCTGGCCTCGGCCGCCAATCTGCTGGCCCAGGCCGGTTGGAAGCGCGGCCAGAGCTGGGGCTATGAGGTCGTCCTGCCCGAGGGCTTCGACTATGGCCTGGCCGAAGGCGCCCGCCACGACTGGGCCTTCTGGCGCGCCCGTGGCGTGCAACTCGCCCACGGCGGCGAGCCGACCCAGGCTGAACAGGCCGAGGGCGCCACCATCCTGCTGCCCCAGGGCGCCCGGGGTCCGGCCTTCCTGGCCCTGCCGAACCACTATGTGATCCGCCGCTACAACAACTCCGTGTCCTATGCCCTCGCGATCGGCCTGACCGCCGACGGCATCCAGGGCAAGCCGGGCCTGACGCGGGCCTGGCCTGATGACGCGCCCCTGTCCCGCGACCAGCGGATCGGCACCCAGCGCGCCCTGACCAGCCTCGGCTACGACACCCAGGGGATCGACGGCATCATCGGCTCCAACACCCGCGCGGCCCTTCGCCAGTGGCAGATCGACAACGGCCGTCTGGCCGACGGCTATCTGACGGCCGAGCTGGCCGACGAACTGATCCGCATGACACGCTGAGCCGGGGCCGGATTTTGCTTCGCCTTGCCCCTCCTTCCTGCTAACCGCCTGCGGTCATGAGAATCCCGCGCATCACCTGGGCCGCCTACGGCTTTGCCCTGACGATCATCGTCCTCGACCAGCTGACCAAGGCATGGGTCCTGACCCGGCTGGGCACGACCGACCTGTCGCTGATTCCCAACGGCTTCCCGCTGGCGGATGTCTGGCCGCCCTACTTCCGGCTGACCTATCTGCTGAATGACGGCGTCAGTTTCGGCCTGCTGGGCGGCGGCGCGGGACGCTGGCTGCTGTCGATCTTCTCGGTCGGGGTGGCCGGTCTGCTGGCCTGGTGGGCGACACGCGCCGACCGCCGCCTGCTGATCACCGCCATCGGCCTGGTCATGGGCGGGGCGCTGGGCAATGTCATCGACCGCCTGCGTTTCGGCGGCGTGGTCGACTTCCTCGATTTCTCCGGGACCGGCGTCTTTCCGTGGGTCTTCAACATCGCCGACAGCGCCATCACCATCGGCGTGATCCTGCTGATCGTCGACGCCTTCCTGTCCGAACGTCAGGGTCGCGAGGTTGGCCTCGCCAACGAAAAGTCGTAATCACAGGGTCTTCACTAAGATCCCAGGTGCCCGTCGCGCCACAGGAGCCGAGCCTATCCATGCGTAACCGTAAAGTTCTCGCCCTCGCCGTCGTCGCCGTGTCGGCCCTCTCGCTGCAGGCCTGCACCGGCTTTCGCCAGAGCGTCGGCCTGACCAAGGTCACCCCGGACGAGTTCCTGACCGTGTCGCGGGCCCCCCTGTCGGTCCCGCCGGAATACGGCCTGCGGCCGCCGGTCCCGGGCCAGCCGCGCCCGCAGGACGTGACCCCCGAACTGGTGGCCCGCCAGATCCTGGCCTCCGAGCGTCAATCCGTGACCCGCTCGGCCGGGGAACAGGCGCTGGCCAGCCGCGTCGGCGCCGGCACCGGCCAGATCGACGGCACGATCCGCTACGTCATCGACGACCAGTTCGGCGACATCGCCCACAAGGAAGAGAACTGGGCCAACCGCGTCATGTTCTGGCGCCGCGACGACCCCGCGACCCAGACCGAAACCCGCATGCTGACCGCCGACGGCGTGGTGCCGATCGACGCCGCCTCGGAATATGAGCGTCTGCAGGCCCTGACCGGTGGCCAGAACGCCATCGTCATCGAGCCGCGTGGCCGCGGTGGCTTCAAGCTGCCGGGCCTCTAGGGCTCCTCAGCTCAGCAGCGCGCGCGGCAGCTTGAAGGTGACGGCCTCTCTGACGCCGTCATCCTCGACCACTGACGCGTCGAAGCGCTCGGCAATGGCTGCGACCAGATCGGCGATCAGGCTCTCCGGAGCCGAGGCGCCGGCGGTCACGCCGACCGTCTGAACCCCGTCGAACCAGCGCCAGTCAATGGCCGAGGCATCGTCCACCAGCCGCGCATCGCGGGCCCCGGCGCGCAGGGCGACCTCAACCAGCCGGGCCGAATTCGACGAATTGGCCGACCCGACCACCAGCACCAGATCACTGCCCTCGCCCAGCCGCTTGACCGCCTCCTGACGGTTGGTGGTGGCGTAGCAGATGTCCTCCTTGTGCGGGTCCGGCAGCTCCGGGAACCGGGCCTTCAGCACCGACAGGATCTCTGCCGTGTCGTCGACCGACAGGGTCGTCTGGGTCGCATAGGCCAGCGGCTGATCCCCCGGCCTCTGGAAAGCCTGGGCGTCCTCAACGGTCTCGACCAGCGAGATGGCGCCTGCGGGCAACTGGCCCATGGTGCCGATCACCTCCGGGTGCCCCGCATGGCCGATCAGGATGATGTGGCGGCCCTCGTGGTGGCGGCGCTCACATTCCACATGGACCTTGGACACCAGCGGGCAGGTGGCATCGAGGAAGAACATCTCGCGGGACCGGGCCGCTTCCGGCACCGATCTGGGCACGCCATGGGCCGAGAAGACCACCGGCCGGTCGTCGGGGCATTCGTCCAATTCCTTGACGAAGACGGCGCCCAGGGCCTTCAGCCGCTCGACCACGTGGCGATTGTGCACGATCTCGTGCCGCACAAAGACCGGCGCGCCATACTTCTCGAGCGCCCGCTCGACGATCTGGATCGCCCGGTCGACGCCTGCACAGAAGCCGCGCGGGGTGGCCAGCCGCACAGTCAGCGGACGCGGGTCGGGGGAGGAAGACGGCACCATATCCATGCCTCCAAACTAGGCGTCCTCGGGCCCCGGCGCCACCGGCTGTTTGCGGTGCCTCGCTTTAGCCGTTATCAGCGGGAAGGTGTCGCCTTGGAATTCGGGGCGAACCGGCCCACCCAACCCGGGAAATGTAGAGACACAGATGCGTCGCGTTCTTGCCCTTGCCTTCGTCGCCGCCGTTTCGCTGGCCGCCCTGCCCGACGCTGCCCAGGCGCAAAGCCGACCGGGCGGCGGACAGACGGCAGACGGGTCGTCGATCGAGACGCGCCAGCGCGCCCGCACCCTGCCGCTCGGCCGTCGTGCCAATGCGGGCCCCTGCCCGATCGTGCGGATTCTGTATGACGCGGCCCGCTACGTCGAGCTGCAGGACAACCGCGCCATCGCCGCCAACGTCGGCTACACCGGCGAGATCGAGGGCGTGACCTCGGACTGCCGCTATCGCGACGATGACCCGATCGTGGTCGACACCAATATGCTGTTCGCGCTCGGCAAGGGCCCGAATGCCCAGGGTGACGGCCGCACCTATCGCTATTGGGTGGCGGTCACCAGCCGCGACCAGGCCATTCTCGCCAAGGAATATTTCGACCTGCCCGTGCAGTTCGACGGCCAGGACCGCACCCGGGTCAGCGAGTCGCAGACGATCGTCATCCCGCGCGCCTCTGCCCAGACCTCGGGCGCCAATTTCGAAATCCTGATCGGCTTCGACGTGACGCCGGAGATGGCCGAGTTCAACCGCGTCGGCAGCCGGTTCTGCGTCGACGCCTCGGGCACCAGCGCCGGGACCTGCATCAACCGATGACCGATCTGAAATCGCGCCTCGGCGAAGCGGTCGCGGCCGCCTTCGCCGCCGAAGGCGTGGCCTCGGACAAGGTTCGGGTCACGGCCTCGGATCGCCCCGACCTCGCAGACTTCCAGTCAAACGCCGCCCTCGCCGTCGCCAAGGCGCACGGCACCAATCCGCGCGATCTGGCCGGACGTGTGGCTGCGCGGCTTGAGGGCCATCCGGACCTGACCTCGGTCGAGGTGGCCGGCCCCGGCTTCATCAATCTGGTCGTCTCGCCCGCGGCCCTGGCCTCGCGCGCCGCCGAGGTCCTTGCTGACGACCTCCATCGCGGCGCCGCGCCGGTGGCCGACAGCCGCCGTGTCATGATCGACTATGCCGGCCCGAACGTGGCCAAGCCGATGCACGTCGGCCACCTGCGCTCGTCCATCATCGGCGAAAGCCTGAAGCGCCTGTTCCGCTTCCGGGGCGATCAGGTGTGGGGCGATGCCCACTTCGGCGACTGGGGCTTCCAGATGGGCCTGCTGATCGTCGCCCTCGCGGACGAAGGCGGGGCCGAGGCCTTCATGGCCGACGGGGACGGCCCCTTCCCGGCCGACAGCCCGGTCTCGCTGGAAGATCTGGAGCGCCTGTATCCGCAGGCCGCCGCCAAGGCGAAAGAGGACGCCGGCTTCCGCGACCGCGCCCGCAAGGCCACGGCAGAGCTGCAGGCCGGACGGCCGGGCTACCGCGCCCTGTGGTCCCACTTCGTGGCGGTGAGCCGCACGGCGCTGGAGCGCGAGTTTTCGGCGCTGGGCGTCACCTTCGACCTGTGGAACGGCGAGTCGGACGCCGATCCCCTGATGGCCGGCATGATCGCCGATCTGGAAGCCAAGGGCCTGCTGGTCGAGGATCAGGGCGCGCGCGTCGTCCACGTTGCTGGCCCGGGCGAGACCCGCAAGAAAAAGCTGGAGGACGGCTCGGTCGTCGAGACGCCCAGCCCGCCGCCCCTGCTCGTGGTCTCTTCGGAGGGCTCGGCCATGTATGGCACCACCGACCTGGCCACCATTGTCGACCGCCGCAATCGCATCGATCCGCAGCTGATCCTGTATGTCGTCGACGAGCGTCAGGCCGAGCATTTCGAGCAGGTGTTCCGCGCCGCGCGGCTGGCAGGCTACGCCGCCGACGGCGAGCTGGAGCATCTGGGCTTCGGCACCATGAACGGGCCGGACGGCAAGCCCTTCAAGACCCGCGCCGGCGGCGTGCTCAAGCTGCACGACCTGATCACCACGGCCACCGACAAGGCCCGCGAACGGCTGAAGGAAGCCCGGCTGGGCAACGACCTCGCGCCCGAGGCCTTCGACGACACGGCCCGCAAGGTGGCCGTCGCCGCGCTCAAATTTGCCGACCTGTCGAATGCCCGGACCACCAGCTACGTCTTCGACCTCGACCGCTTCATCAGCTTCGAGGGCAAGACCGGTCCCTATCTGCTGTACCAGTCGGTGCGCATCAAATCCCTGCTGCGCAAGGCAGGGGACGCCGCTCCGACCGACACGCCGATCCGCGTCGACGAACCGGCCGAGCGCGACCTGGTCCTGACGCTGGATGCCTTCTCGGGCGCCGTTGCCGACGCCTATGACAAGCGCATGCCGCACCTTGTGGCCGAGCACGCCTGGCGGCTGGCCCAATCGTTCTCGAAATTCTACGCGGCCTGCCCGATCCTCGGTGCAGAGGATGCGGCTGTGCGCGCCTCGCGTCTGGCGCTGTCGCAGGCGACGCTCGCCCAGCTGGAGCTTGCGCTCGACCTGCTCGGCATAGCGACACCGGAGCGGATGTAGCCTAGTCTCGCGGGGCTGCACGTCCCGGGAGCCCAGCCATGTCCATGCACGATTTTATCGCCGGCCTGCCCAAGGCTGAACTGCACCTGCACATCGAAGGCTCGCTCGAGCCCGAGTTGATGTTCGAGCTGGCGAAGCGGAACAAGGTGTCCCTGCCCTTCGACAGCGTCGAGGCCGTGCGGGCCGCCTATGATTTCTCGAACCTGCAGGACTTCCTCGACATCTACTATGCCGGGGCCGATGTGCTACGCACCGAGCAGGACTTCCACGACCTGGGCCTGGCCTATTTCCGGCGCGCGGCGGCCGACAGCGTGCGCCACGCCGAGATCTTCTTCGATCCCCAGACCCACACCGACCGCGGCATCCCCTTCGAGGTCGTGATCGACGGTCTGCTGTCCTCGATGGATCAGGCCGAGAGCGAACTCGGCGTCTCGTCGCAGCTGATCCTGTGCTTCCTCCGCCATCTCGACGAGGACGCGGCGTTTGACACGCTGGAGGCCGCCGAGCCCTGGCGGGACCGAATCCTCGGCGTGGGGCTCGATTCCTCGGAGGTCGGCCACCCGCCATCGAAATTCCAGCGGGTGTTCGAACGCGCGGGCCAGATGGGCCTGAAGCGCGTCGCCCACGCGGGCGAGGAAGGGCCGCCGGACTACATCTGGGAGGCGCTGGACCTGCTCAAGGTCGACCGCATCGACCACGGCAACCGTGCCATGGAGGATCCGGCCCTGATCCGTCGGCTGGTCGACGAAAACATGACCCTGACGGTCTGCCCCCTGTCGAACCACAAGCTCTGCGTGGTCGACGACCTCAGCCGCCACCCCCTGCCCGCCATGCTGGACGCGGGGCTGAAGGTCACGCTCAACTCCGACGATCCGGCCTATTTCGGCGGCTATGTGAACCGCAACTATGAGGCCATGGCCGACCAGACGGGCGTGACCCGCGAGCAGCTGGTCGAGATTGCCGTCAACAGCTTCTCGGGATCCTTCCTGCCCGAGGCCGACAGGGCGCGGCATATTGCCGAGGTGCGGGCCTACGCAGACGCCTGATCCATGCTGGGCGCTTGACTCCGGACGCGGCTACGCACAGGGAAGGCGGGCTCTCGCGGGAGAGATCGGGGTCTCGGTTCTGGCCCCGGAGCCGAAGGCGCAACCGCCCCGGAAACGCTCAGGCAAAAGGACCGCGAGGCGCGTCAGACGCTGGAAAGAGCCCGGCCGGGCTCGCCGACGGAGCAAGGCGAACCTGTTCGCCGGAATCTCTCAGGCTTCGAGACAGCGGGGGCTTCACGGGGCGGGAAACCGTCTGCGATCGAGAGCCTGACACCGATGACCGACCTGAAGACCACGCCCCTCAATGCCGCTCACCGGGCGCTCGGCGCGCGCATGGTCGGCTTCGGCGGCTATGACATGCCGGTCCAGTACGAGGGCGTGCTGGCCGAGCATCGCTGGACGCGCGAGCACGCCGGCCTGTTCGACGTCTCGCACATGGGCCAGGCGAAGATCACGGGCGCCGATGCCGTCAGCTGGTTCGAGCGGTTCGTGCCCGGCGACTATCAGGTCCTGAAGGCCGGCAAGCAGAAATACTCCCTGCTGCTGAACGACGACGGCGGCATCATGGACGACCTGATGGCCGGCAAGCCCGACCATGCAGGGCTCTATGTCGTGGTCAACGCGGGCAACAAGGAAGAGGACTTCGCGTATCTCCAGGCCCGGCTGGAGGGTGACGTCACCCTGACCCGTCTGGAAGACCGCGCCCTGCTGGCCATCCAGGGGCCCGAGGCCGCCGAGGTCATGGGGGCGCACGAGCCGGTGCTGGCCGAGATGGGCTTCATGGAATGCGCCCGCCTGATGCTGTTCGGCGCCGACTGCTTCATCTCCCGCTCGGGCTATACGGGTGAGGACGGCTATGAGATCTCGGTGCCCGCCGACCAGGCCGAGCGCATCTGGAACACCCTGCTGGAGGACGCCCGCGTCAAGCCGATCGGTCTGGGCGCCCGCGACAGCCTGCGCCTCGAGGCCGGCCTGCCCCTGCACGGACACGACATCGATCCGACGACCAGCCCGGTCGAGGGGGCCCTGACCTTCGCCCTGTCGAAGTCGCGCAAGGAGCGCGCCGATTTCCCCGGCGCCGACCGCATCCTGGAGGAGCTGGCCGACGGCCCGGCCCGGGTGCGCATCGGCCTGTACGTCAAGGAAGGCGCCCCCGCCCGCGAAGGCGCCGAGATCGCCGATGCCGACGGCACGGTCGTGGGCAAGGTCACCTCGGGCGGCCCCTCGCCGACCCTCGGCCACAACATCGCCATGGGCTATGTTCCGCCGCACCTGTCCGAACTGGGCACGGAGCTGAAGGTCATCGTCCGCGGCAAACCGGCCGTCGCCACCGTCGTCGCCATGCCGTTTGTGGCGCAACGCTATTATCGCAAACCCAAAGCCTGATTGGGCCTCAGGAAGGATCAGACCATGAAGTTCACCAAGGATCACGAGTGGGTCAAACTGGACGGTGACGTCGCCACCGTCGGCATCACCAAGCACGCCGCCGACCAGCTGGGCGATGTGGTCTTCGTCGAGACCCCCGAGGTCGGCAAGACCGTCGGCAAGGGCGACAGCTTCGCCGTGGTCGAGAGCGTCAAGGCCGCCTCGGACGTCTATGCTCCCGTCGCGGGCGAGGTGGTCGAGGCCAACGACGCCCTGTCAGGCGCCCCGGAAACCGTCAACGCCGACGCCGAGGGCGAGGGCTGGTTTGCGAAGATCAAGGTCTCGGACGCCTCGCAGCTGGACGGCCTGATGGACCGCGCCGCCTACGACGCCTTCCTGGCCACCCTGTAAGCAATCCGGCAGGAAGACGCGCATGAGCAAACTCCTTCTGACCGCCAGTGCCGCCTTCCTGTTCGTTCTGGGCGTGGCGCTGAACTTCGCCCCGGCCGAGGCCGTTCGCCTGTCCGGTCTGGAAGGCACCAGCGCCGTTCCGTTCCAGCTTCTGGCCGGTGCCCTGATCGGCGTGGCCCTGATGAACTGGTTCTCGCGCAGCAGCGTGTTCGGCGGCGTCTACGGGCGCCCGCTGGGCCTGGCCAATGTCGTGCTCTTCGCGGTCGGCGGCATTTCCCTCGCGCGCGGCGCCATGGAGATCGGCTCACCTGTCCTGTGGGCCCTGACTGCCATCTACGGCCTGTTCGCCCTCGCCTTCATCTGGGTGGTCTTCATCGCCGCCCGCTTCTCCCCTCCCGGAAACTAGCATGCGCTACCTCCCCCTGACGCCCGACGACCGCGAGGCCATGCTGGCCGCGATCGGTGTGAAATCCATCGACGACCTGTTCGTCGACGTGCCTGCTGCCGCCCGTCTGGACGGCCCTGTCGACCTGCCGCGCGTGGCGGGCGAGCTGGAGGTCGAGCGGGCGCTGGGTGCCCTGGCGGCGAAGAATGCTACCGCCGGGAACGTGCCCTTCTTCTGCGGCGCCGGGGCCTACAAGCACCATGTGCCGGCGACCGTGGACCACATCATCCAGCGGTCGGAATTCCTGACCAGCTACACCCCCTATCAGCCGGAAATCGCCCAGGGCACGCTACAGTACCTGTACGAGTTCCAGACCCAGGTCGCGAACCTGACCGGCATGCCGGTGGCCAATGCCTCTCTCTATGACGGCTCGACCGCCATGGCCGAGGGCGTGCTGATGGCGACCCGCGTCACCCGCCGGAACAAGGCCGTCATCTCGGGCGGCGTCCACCCCCACTACGTCAAGGCGACCGAGACCGTCGTCCACGCCGTCGGCGTCGAGACCCAGGCCCTGCCGGCTGCGGTCGATGCCGAGGCCGCCGTGATCGACCAGATCGGGCCCGACACGGCCTGTGTCGTCGTGCAGACCCCGAACATCTTCGGCACTGCCACGGACGTCACCAAGATCGCCGAGGCCGCCCATGCGGCCGGCGCCCTGCTGATCGTCGTGGTCACCGAGGCCGTCTCCATGGGCCTGCTGAAATCACCCGGCGAGATGGGCGCCGACATCGTCGCGGCCGAGGGTCAGTCGATCGGCAATGCCCTGAACTTCGGTGGCCCCTACGTCGGTCTGTTCGCCACGCGCGACAAGCTGGTGCGCCAGATGCCCGGCCGCCTGACCGGCGAGACCGTCGACGCCGACGGCGAGCGCGGTTTCGTCCTGACGCTGTCGACGCGCGAACAGCACATCCGCCGCGACAAGGCGACCTCGAACATCTGCACCAACTCGGGCCTCTGCACGCTGGCGTTCAGCATCCATATGAGCCTGCTGGGTGAAACCGGCCTGCGTCGGCTGGCCCTGCTGAACCACGAAAAGGCCGTGGCGACCCGCGATGCCGTTGCCGCCATCCCGGGCGTGAAGGTGCTGACCCCGCGCTTCTTCAACGAGTTCGCGGTGAAGCTGCCCAAGCCCGCCGCCGAGGTCGTCGAACAGCTGGCCAATCACCACATCCTCGCCGGCGTGCCCTACAGCCGCCTCGCCCCCGATGCCGGCATGGACGATGTCCTGCTGATCGCGGCGACCGAAACCACCCTCGATGCCGACATCCAGATCCTGGCGAAGACCCTCGCCAAGGTTCTGGCGAACTGAGGACCGGACCGATGAGCACCATGAACACTGTTGGCCGTCCGACCACGCCGAACGCCGTCGAGAGCAAGCCCGCGACCCTGACGGGCGGACGCGGCCTGTTGCAGAACGAAGGCCTGATCTTCGAAGGCGAGGGCTGGGGCAAGACCGGCGTCGACCTGCCTGCGCCGAAGGGTGATGCCTCGGACCTGGGCGACCTGGTTCGCCGCGACCCCATCGGCCTGCCCGGCCTGTCGGAGCCCGAGGCCATGCGCCACTATGTGCGCCTCAGCCAGAAGAACCACGCCATCGATCTGGCCATCTATCCGCTGGGCTCGTGCACGATGAAGCACAACCCGCGCCTGAACGAGAAGATGGCACGCCTGCCGGGCTTCTCGGACATCCACCCGCTGCAGCCCCAATCGACCGTCCAGGGCGCGCTCGAGCTGATGGACACGCTCAGCCACTGGCTGACCACCCTGACCGGCATGCCGGCGGTGGCCCTGTCGCCCAAGGCGGGCGCGCACGGCGAGCTGTGCGGCCTGATGGCCATCCGCGCCGCCCACCGCGCCGCCGGACACGGCCTGCGCTCCGACAAGCCGCGCAACAAGGTGCTGGTGCCCACCAGCGCCCACGGCACCAATCCGGCGACCGCCGCCTTCGTCGGCTATACGGTCGTCGAGATCGCCCAGACCGAGGACGGCCGGGTCGATCTGGCGGACCTCGAGGCCAAGCTGGGTGACGACGTGGCCGCCATCATGGTCACCAATCCCAACACCTGTGGCCTGTTCGAGCGCGACATCCTCGAGATCAGCCGCCTGACGCACGAGGCCGGCGCCTACTTCTACTGCGACGGGGCCAACTTCAACGCCATCGTTGGCCGGGTTCGCCCGGGTGATCTGGGCGTCGATGCCATGCACATCAACCTGCACAAGACCTTCTCGACCCCGCACGGCGGCGGCGGGCCGGGCGCGGGTCCGGTCGTGCTGTCGGAGGCGCTGGCCCCCTTCGCTCCGGCCCCCTGGGTCGTGAACACCGGCGACGGCTTCAAACTGGTCGAGCGCGAAGAGGATGAGGCCGAGCAGGCCTTTGGCCGCCTGTGCGCCTTCCAGGGCCAGATGGGCATGTATGTCCGCGCCCTCAGCTACATGATGAGCCACGGCTCCGACGGCCTGCGCCAGGTCGCTGAGGATGCAGTGCTGAACGCCAACTACATCAAGGCCCGCCTGCAGGACCTGATGAGCCCGGCGTTCCCCGAAGGACCGTGCATGCACGAGGCCCTGTTCGACGACGAATGGCTGAAGGGCACGGAGATCACCACGCTCGACTTCGCCAAGGCGATGATCGACGAGGGCTTCCACCCCATGACCATGTACTTCCCGCTGGTCGTGCACGGGGCCATGCTGATCGAGCCGACCGAGACCGAGTCCAAGGCTGAGCTGGATCGCTTCATCCACGCCATGCGCGCCCTGGCCGGGGCCGCGAAGGCCGGCGACAAGGACCGGTTCAAGGGGGCGCCCTTCCATGCCCCGATGAAGCGTCTGGACGAGACCCGGGCCGCCCGGCAGCCGGTCCTGCGCTGGACCGCGCCGGACGGCTCCAACATGGCGGCAGAATAGGGCTTCCCTTGCAGGCTCCCCGTGTCGACCCGACATGGGGAGCATGACTGCCTTCACGACACGCGACATTCCCGACCTCACCGGCCAGCGCGCCATCGTCACCGGTGCCAACAGCGGTACGGGCTTTGAAACTGCCAGGGCGCTGGCCGCCCATGGCGCCGACGTCATCATGGCGACGCGCAGCCATGACCGGGCCATGGCCGCCATTGCCGACATTCGCGCGCAGCAGCCCGATGCAAAACTGAGGTTCGAGGCGCTGGACCTCGCCAGCCAGGCCTCGGTGCAGGCCTTTGCCGAGCGTATGCTGGCGGAAGGGCGGCAGATCGACACCCTGATCAACAATGCCGGCGTCATGGCCCTCCCCCGCCGTGAGGAGACCGAGGACGGCTTTGAACGGCAACTGGCGACCAACTACCTCGGGCATTTCGCCCTGACCGCCCGGCTGATGCCCCTGCTCCGGAACGGCGGCGCCCGGGTCGTGCAGCTGTCCAGCATCGCCCACCGGCAGGGCCAGATCCGCCTCGACGACCTGAACTATACCGACGGCTACAAGGCCTGGCCCGTCTATGCCCAGTCGAAGCTGGCCATGCTGATGTTCGCCCTTGAGCTGGATCGCCGCAGCCGGGCCAACGACTGGGGTCTGACCAGCGTCGCCGCCCACCCCGGGATCGCGCGCACCGGCCTGATCGCCAACGGGCCGCTGACGGGATCGCGCATCGGTCGGTCCGTGCACCGCTGGATCGTCCGGCCGTTGATCGAGCCTCTGGTGACCCACAGCCAGGCCGCCGGCGCCCTGCCGATCCTGATGGCCGCCACCTCGGCCGATGTGACCGGCGGCGCCTATCTGGGCCCGACCGGCCGACGCGAGATCAAGGGTCCGCCCGGTCTCGCAGTGCCCTCGGACCAGGCCCTCGACGCGGATGTCGCGGCCCGGCTGTGGGACCAGTCCACCGCCCTGACCGGCGTCTCCTGGCCCGGCGACTGACCCCGCGCACGGCATTGTGAACGCGATCTCCCCTCAGGGGCGTATGATGCCCCTGCGTAATCAGACACCAAAACAAGCGTTGGGAGGCGCAATGGTCATGATGTCACGCGTTTACAAGGGCATGTTTGCCGGTTTCATCGCGGCACTCGCAGTATCCGCCCTCGAGGTCGCCCAGTATCTGATCGGACCCTGGGCGGTCAGCTTTCCCCGACTGGTCTCCGTGATGCTCGGGATGGACTCCGTCACCTGGATCGGTTGGGTCGGACACTTCGCCGTCGGCACCCTGATACTGGGCCCGCTGTTCGGCATCCTGTGTCCGCGCATGCCGACTGAAACCCCCGAAACCAAGGGCATTGTCTTCGCCGTCGGGGCCTTCCTGATCATGGGGCTGACCATCGCCCCGCTGACCGGGATCGGTGTGTTCGGCATCCGGGCCGGCTTCATCTCGGTGGCCTGGCTGGTCCTGACCCACGCCGTCTTCGGTGGCGTGCTGGGCAATGTCTATGCCCGCATGGTGGGCACCGCCTGGCGCCAGTCGCGCATCAGGGACCACGTCCACCTCGCGCACTAGCCGGATATGAGAACGGCCCCGGAGCATGCGCTCCGGGGCCGTCTTCGGTCGGCGTGCGCTGAGGTCTAGTTCAGGCGCGTGCCCAGCTGGGCGATCGCGTCATCGACCAGCGGATCGGACTTCTGCGAGGCCAGACGCGCCGCCAGAATGTCTTCGGCCGCCTTGATGGCCAGATCGGCCGCCGCAGCCTTTACCTCGGCCGTGGCCTGGGCTTCGGCCTGGGCGATACGACGCTCGGCCAGGGTCTGACGACGGGCCAGCGCTTCTTCCAGCTTGGCCTTGGCGTCCTCTTCCATCCGGCGCGCATCGGCCTCGGCGGCCTTCAGCATGTCGGCGGCTTGGGCCTCGGCCTCGGCTTTCTCCTGCTGGATCTGGGCCAGCAGGGCTTCCGCCTCGGTGCGCAGGCGCTGGGCTTCGTCCAGCTCGGACTGGATCTTGGTAGCCGTGGCGTCCAGCTGGGTGGCGATCATGCCCGGCACCTTGACCACCACCAGGATGGCGAAGAAGGCGAGCAGGCCAACGCCGACCCAGAACTCGGCATTGCCGAGGTCCCAGAAATGGCCGGTGAAGAAAGCAGGCATCAGGCAACTCCCTTGACGGCGGCATCGGTCTCGGCGGCGGTCGCGGCCTTGCCGGTCAGCTTCTCGACGATCGCACGGGTCGTGTCAGCAGCGATCGAGGACACATTGCTCATGGCCGCGTCGCGGGTCTTGCCGATCGCAGCCTCGGCCTCGGCGATACGGGCGTTGACGACGGCCTCTTCCTCGGCGGCACGGGCATTGGCGCTTTCGGTGACGCGGGCCTTGGCGGCCGCAGCCGTCGCGCGGGACTTGGCGCGGGCCTGCTCGACCTCGACCTTGGCGGTCTCGGCCTGGCCTTCAGCTTCGGCCTGGACCTGCCGGGCCGTCTCGACAGCGGCGGCAATGGTGCCGGCCCGTTCGTCCTTCACCCGACGCAGGCGCGGCAGGAAGACCCTGGACAGCAGGAAATACAGGACCGCGAAAATGATCAGCAGCCAGAAAATCTGGCCCGCCCACCACTGGAACTCGAACTGGGGCAAGCCACCGCTGGCTTCGTGCCCGGCCTCGGTGGCCGCGTGGGTCTCCGATGGCGCGACCTCTCCGTCACGCACGGCAGCAGCCGTGTGCGGCAGGATGTCCTGGGGCGGGGGAGCGTCGCTGGATTGCACAGCCATGGTCAGTCCGGTTCAGAAAGAGCGACGGGCGGCGGCGATCCGCGAGGACCTGCCACCGCCCGATTGGTTCGTCAGGTTTAGCTGAAGAGGATCAGCAGGCCGAGCACGAAGGCCAGAATGCCCAGCGCTTCGGTCAGGGCGAAGCCCAGAACCAGGTTGGTGAACTGGCCGCTGGCGGCCGAGGGGTTCCGCAGGGCGCCCTGCAGGAAGCCCGAGAAGATCGTGCCCACGCCGATGCCGGCCCCGATCATGCCGAGGGTGGCGAGACCAGCACCGATGTATTTTGCGGCTTCAGCTTCCATGATTTTAGTCCTTTGAATGAAGCGATTGAAGGTTGGGTGGAAGGGTCAGTGGTCCCCGGCGTGAACCGCGTCATTGAGATAGACGCAGGTCAGGACCGCGAACACAAAGGCTTGCAGGAAGGCGACCAGGAACTCCAGCGCCGTCAGGGCGAGAACGCCACCGAAGGCCAGGACGGCGGCGACATAGGCCAGATAGGCGACACCGCCGGCCGACGCGACGGCGCCCAGCGAAACGATGAAGCCGGCGAACACCTTCATGGCGACGTGACCGCCCAGCATGTTGCCGAACAGACGAAGCGACAGGGTCACGGGCCGCAGGAAGAAGGAGATGACCTCGATCGGCACCACGAACAGCAACATGTACCAGGGCACGCCGGACGGGGCGAACAGCTTGAGGAAGCCGAGGCCGTTCTTGGCAAAACCGACGATGATGACCAGCAGGAAGGTCATCAGGGCAAACGTCAGCGCGACGGCCAGCTGCGCGGTGGCCGTGAAGACCGTGAACATGCCCAGCATGTTCATCGCCAGGATGAAGATGAACAGGGTGAAGACGAACGGGAAGAAGGCCCGGCCCTGCGATCCGATGATACCGACCGCCAGATCGTCGATGAAGCTGAACATGCCCTCGCCAACGACCTGCAGGCGTCCGGGGACGACCTTGGGCGAGGCGGTGACCATGGCAAAGAACAGGACGACGATCGTCGCGGCCACCAGCATGGCGACCGTGGAGTTGGTGATCGACAGGTCAACCAGCCCGAGGCCGGGCACATTCACCGGGGCGATCTCCACCACCGGCTTAACCTCGAACTGATGCATCGGATCGGCCATGCCGCCGTGTCTCCCAAGTCAAAACTCCGAATCGCCGTGAGGCGGCCCGGTCAGCGGTCGTTGTCGTCCGCGTCCGCGTCATCCGGAAGGTCCCGGGGGGGACCAAATTCCTTCAGCGCGCGGGCGCTGAGTTTCTTGGCGGAGTGCACCGCCAGCCAGATGGAGACCGCAAAGCCCGCAAGGGTCCCCACGATCATCCCCCAGGGTGCGGTTCCGACAAACAGGTCGAAACCCCAGCCCACCCCCAGGCCCACCAGCACACCGCCGATCATCTCGGCCATGATGCGATAGCCGTACCCTGCGGCCGCCCCGCCGTATTCGGACGGTTCGGGAGTGGCCCGCGCCTTCAGCGAGTCGGCCTGGGCGTTGAGACGTCTGATTGTCTCTTCGCGGGTTTCCTCGGTCGGGGACATTTGCCTACTCAGCGCCCGATGCTGGCGCCGGAAGGCGGGCGTCGGAGGGGGTCTGAATTCGGCGCGGAACCTATAGGCGGTCGGGCGTCAGGTCAAGGCACCCTGCCCCCGGTCTCAAGCCCCGAAAATACAGGGAAAATTTGCGGCGCAGCCCCCCTGTGGCGATGCGTCACTGGCCGGGATTGTCGATCAGGCGACGGGCGGCGGCGCGGGCCTCGTCGGTCACCACGGCGCCGGACAGCATGCGGGCGATCTCCTCGCCCTGCTGGGCCGCGTCGAGCACCTCGACCGTGGTGAAGGTTGCGCCTTCACGATCCCCCTTGCGCACCTTCCAGTGGGTGTGGCCCCGGGCCGCGACCTGGGGGCTGTGGGTCACCACCAGCACCTGGCCGCCCTGCGCCAGCCCCTGCAGGCGACGCCCGACGGCCTCGGCCACGGCACCGCCGACGCCCTGATCCACCTCGTCGAAGATCATCACCGGCTGGGCCTGATCCGGTCGCGCCGCCAGGGCCGCCTTCATGGCCAGGGCGAACCGGGCCAGTTCCCCGCCCGAGGCCACTGTGTCCAGCGGCCCGAACGGCTGACCCGGGTTGGTCGAGATTTCGAATCGCACCGTCTCGGCCCCTCGGGGCCCACGACGGTCCTCGGCCAGCGGCTCCAGCGCCACGCGGAACCGGGCCCGGTCCAGTTTCAATGGCCCCAACTCCTCGGCCACCGACCGGGCCAGACGCTCTCCGGCCTCGGCCCGTCGCGCCGACAGGGCTGCGGCTGCAGCGTCATAGGCGGCGCGCGCAGCGGTCACCGCCCGCTCGGCCGCGGTCAGCGCCTCCGCGCCGTCCTCGATCAACCGCAGCTGCTCGCGCAGCCGCTCGCGCAGGCGCGGAAGCTCCTCGACGGTGGTGTTCAGCTTGCGGGCCGCGGCGCGCAGGGCGAACAGCCGCTCCTCGGCCTTGTCGAGCCGGCCCGGCTCGACGTCCAGCGCGTCGGCCGCCTGATCCAGCTGGGCCACCGCCTCCATGGCCTCGACCAGGGTTCGGTCGATCGCCTCGGCGGCGGCCGCCAGACGCAGGACGACCGGATGGTCATGGCCCGAAGCCTCCGAGGCGGTGCCCGCATTCTCGGCTTCCAGCCGCACGGCCTGAAGCGCTCGGCCGCGCGCATGCTCGACCGCGCGCAGCGCCGCAGACAGCCGTTGGGACAGCTTGTCGCCGCCCAGCGAATCGCGGGCCTCGGCGAGGTCGGCCAGCGCCTTTTCCGCCGCGCCCAGCAGGGCCCGTTCGCCGGCCAGTTCAGCTTCTTCCCCGGCACGGGGGGCGAGGGCGTCCAGCTCGTCCAGCGCCAGCGTCAGTTCTTCGGTGCGGGCCGCCGCAGAACTGGCCTCCGCCTTCAGCTCTTCCAGATGGCGCTCGGCCTCGCGGCGCGCCTCATGAGCAGCAGCCACCCCCGCCACCTCCCCCGCCAGACCGCCGTAGGAGTCGAGGGCGGCGGGATGGGTCCGGGCATCCAGCAGACCGACCGTCTCGTGCTGGCCATGCACCTCCACCAGTCCCTGGGCGAGGGACCGCAGGGCCGTCACGCCCACCGCCTGATCGTTGATGAAGGCCCGGCTGCGTCCGTCCGCACCCAGCACCCGGCGCAGGATCAGCTCTCCGCCCGGCTCGACCTCAAGGCCGCGCTCGCGGGCCTCGGCCAGCCATTCGGGATCAGTGGGGGCGTCGAAGACCGCCGTGGCCACCGCCTGGGCCGCTCCGGCCCGGACCAGCCCGGCATCGGACCGCGCGCCCAGCGCCAGCCCGAGGGCATCCAGAATGATCGACTTGCCGGCCCCGGTCTCACCCGTCAGCACCGTCAGCCCTGACCCGACCTCAAGGTCCAGCCGGTCGACCAGCACGATGTCGCGAATCGACAGGGCGGTCAGCATGGGCAGCCGCCTCTCGCGCGGTCAGGATGATTCGACATGCCGACATCATAGCGCCGCAGACCGGACTGACGATGCGGGGTCGGGCACTCAGCCCGGAATGATGCGGCTCAGCCAGCCCTCGCGGCGCGCCTCGGGCTCGACCTCGGGGCGGTCGCCCTGACGGGTCAGCAGGGTATAGGCCTCGGCGTACCAGGGGCTGCCCGGGAAGTTGTGGCCCAGCACCGCGCCATTGCGGATCGCCTCATCCTTCAGACCCAGCTCGAGGTTGACCTCGACCAGACGGTAGAGGGCCTCGGGCGCGTGCGACGTGCGCTGGAAGTCGGGATTGTCGACCACGACGCGATAGCGGTTCATGGCCGCCAGCGGCTGGTGGGCCCGCTGATAGTAGCGGCCGATGGCCATTTCCTTGCCGGCCAGCTGGTCATTGACCATCTCGATCTTGACCAGGGCATCCGAGGCATAGGCCGTGCCCGGATAGCGGCGGGCCACATCCTTGAGCGCCGCCAGGGCGTTTTCGGCATAGCCCTGTTCACGGCCCACATCGGTGATCTGCTCGAAGAAGCAGATTGCCTTCATGTAATAGGCATAGGCCGCCGAGGGATTGCCCGGGAACAGCTGGATGAACCGGTCCGACGCCGCGACCGCCTCGGTGTAGTTGCCGTTCTGATAATAGGCGTAGATCTGCATCAGGATCGAATGCCGCGCCCACTCCGAATAGGGGTGCTGGCGTTCCACTTCCTGGAAATAGTCGATGGCGTCCCGCCAGCGCCGGCGCTCCAGTCGCTCGTAGCCGGTGTTGTAGAGCATCTCCACGGGACGCTCCTCATAGGCCAGCTTGGGGCGCGCACGCGTGTTGCTGCAGGCGGCCACCGTCAGCGACGCCACAAGGACGGTCGACAGGATCAGACCGGAGCGGAATTTGGAAACAGGCACTGATTGCGACCCCATGGTTACCGGCCGGAGGGCGCGCCGGAGCGGCCCTTCGGAAGACGAAGCGATCTCTACACCAGCGAAACCCAAGCGCCAATCACATGCACCCCGCGCTCGGAATTGATCCGGATTAGGTGTGAATGCGGCTTGATGCGTGACGCCCCGCTGTTAAGAAGCGCCCACATCACGGACGCTCCCCTCTCCTCCCTATTGGCGATCCGATGACGGCGAAAGGATGACGGGCCATGAAGCTGCTGTCCGGCAATGCCAACAGGACCCTGTCCAGGGCCATCGGCGACCACCTCGACATGCCGCTGACGCGGACGGAAGTGAAACGCTTTGCCGACAATGAGGTCTTTGCCGTCATCGAGGAGAATGTGCGGGGCGAGGACGTCTTCGTCATTCAGTCGACCAGCTATCCGGCGAACGACAATCTGATGGAGCTGCTGATCATGACGGACGCCCTGGTTCGGGCGTCGGCCAAGCGGATCACCGCCGTCATGCCCTACTTCGGCTATGCCCGTCAGGACCGGAAGACCGGCGGCCGCACCCCGATCTCGGCCAAGCTGGTCGCCAATCTGATCACCCGCGCGGGGGCCGACCGGGTCCTGACGATGGATCTGCACGCCGGCCAGATCCAGGGCTTCTTCGACATTCCGACGGACAATCTGGTCGCCACCCCGGTGCTGGCCCAGGACATCCGCGAGAACTACGCCCGGGGCGACGACCTGATGATCGTGTCCCCCGACGTAGGCGGCGTGGTGCGGGCCCGCTCCCTGGCCAGCCGCCTGAACGTCGACCTGGCCATCGTCGACAAGCGCCGGCCGCGTGCCGGCGAGAGCGAGGTGATGAACATCATCGGTGACGTCGAAGGGCGCCGCTGCATCCTGTTCGATGACATCGTCGACTCAGGCGGGACGCTGGTGAATGCGGCCAAGGCGCTGATCGACCAGGGCGCGACCGAGGTCTCGGCCTATATCAGCCACGGCGTCCTGTCGGGCCCGGCGGTCCAACGCGTCACCGACGGCCCGCTCAAGGAGCTGGTCATCACCGACTCCATCGAGCAACCGCACGAAGTCGCGACCTGCAAGAAGATCCGCACGGTGTCGGTCGCTCCCCTCATAGGCGAGGCAATCCGCCGAATCGCCAATGAGGAGTCGGTTTCCAAGCTGTTCGATTAACGGTCGGAAAACGCTTCGTCCCGCGTTATAAGAGACCGGATCGCGGCGCTGTCATCGGTGCCGCCCGAGTATCTTGAGTGGGGAAGCCCTTTCCATGACCCGAGTCCTTCGGTCCACCACCGCCCTGTCGCTGGGGCTGAAAGGCGGCACCCTCGCTGCCCTTGCCATGGTCGCGGCCTGTGCCGCCACGGAACCGGAGCCCCCGCCCCCTCCGCCGCCACCTCCCCCGCCGCCGCCCGCACTTGCCCTGAACCAGGGCGTGTCCGAGGCCGCGTCGATCTATGTGGCCTTTATCCGCGAGGTCGGCACCATTCACGCCGGCTTCCCCGACGCTGAATCCATCCAGACTGCCATCCGCACCGGCTCGGCCTATGAGCCGGCCCAGCTGTCGCGGGGCATGATCGCCTATGGCGCCATCCTGGCCCTGCAATCGCCCGAGTTCGTGGCCGGCGTGCGCCAGTACGCCGCCGATCCGGTGCAGCGCGAAGAGGTCATCAACCGCATCATCGCCGACCCGGCCTATGCGGCGACCCTGCCCGGCGCCGATGCGGCGGCCGGCCTGATCGTCAGCACCCTGGGCGAGGACATCGCGGCCCTGTCGACCATCGCCGAAGCGGTGAAGGAAGACGCCTATACCATTCAGGGGCGCGAGGATCCGCGCCGTCGCTGGGCCATCCGTCCGATCGACGACCGGGACGCCCGCCTGGAGGGTGCCAAGACCCGTTCGGCGGTCGAAATGCTGCCGTCGGCCGAGGACGCCACCCTGCTGTTCACGGCCGCCCACGCGGGCTCGGGCCTGGACCTGGCGCCGATCAAACTCCAGCCGCCCTACACCCGGCCGGTGATCAATTCGCTGGCGATTGCGGCGCTCGCAGCTCTGGGCGCGGGGGGCGAGGACTTCCGCACCTATACGGACGCCCTGGTCGTCGAGACCAACAGCGAGTTCTGCTTCAATATGTCGAAGCTGAACCTGTTCCAGTGTCTGGCGGCCGCCCGCCCGCACTATGAGGACATCTTCTGCATCGGGCAGCATATCGTCAGCGATCTGGCCACCTGCACGGCCCAGAACGTGGGTCCGATGCCGGCCACCGTGCCGACCACTGCCTTTGCCCTGGACGAAAGCGCGATCAGCACGGTGCCCGCCGCCACGGCGGCCGCTGCGGCCGACACCGCCCAGTCCGAGGCCCCGTCACCCGGGCGCCCCTGAGGCCCCCGCCGCAGGCTGTTCCTTCGGGTGCGATAGCCGGTTGCGCGGCGCGTCGCATCCGTGTAATAGCCCGCGCTCTTGAATTCGAGGGATGCGATCCCCGCTGCGCGCTGTCTGTGGATGCGCGGCGTGTGTTATTGAGGCGAGCCCGATGGCCGAGATCATTCTGAACGTTGACGTCCGTGATGGCGTCGGAACCGGCAGCGCCCGCGCCGCCCGTCGTGCGGGCGCGGTGCCCGGCGTCCTGTACGGTGGCGACAAGGCCCCGGTGGCCATCTCGGTCAACGAGAAGGACTTCCGCAAGAACCTGTACACCGGCAAGCTGCTGGGCCACCTGGTGACCCTGAAGTACGGCAAGGAAACCCAGCCGGTCATCGCCAAGGACGTCCAGTTCGATCCGGTCAGCGACCGTCCGCTGCACTTCGACCTGATGCGCGTGGACGAGAAGCAGACGATCAAGATCGAGGTGCCCGTGCACTTCATCAACCACGACGAATGCGCCGCCTTCCGTCAGGGTGGTTCGCTGGAAATCGTTCGCCACACCGTCGAAATCTCGGTGCGCGCCGACCACATCCCCGAGGAACTGGTCGTCGACCTGGCCGGCCACAAGATGGGCGACACCATCCGTATCTCGGACATCAAGCTGCCCAAGGGCGTCGAGCCCGCGATCGGCGACCGCGACTTCATGGTTGCGGCCATCAAGATCTCGTCCGCTGCCAAGGCCGATGCCGCCGACGAGGCTGCGGATGAAGCCGCCGCCGAGGCCGAAGCCGAAGTGGCCGCCGACGAAGTGCCCGCCACCGCCCAGAGCGACGAAGGCGACGCCGAAGAGACCCCGGAGAGCTGATCCTCTTCCTGCTTCACGGCATGATTTGACCCCGCGGCCCATTCCCTTCAGGGAGTGGGCCGCGACCGTTTTGGACCCTGCCCATGATCATCCTGGCGGGCCTGGGCAACCCCGGGCCGAAGTATCAGAACAACCGGCACAACATCGGCTTCATGGCGGTCGATGCGATCGCGGATCGCTGGCGCTTCGGTCCCGAGCGGGCCAAGTTCCAGTCCATCGTGCGCGATGGCGAGGTCGAGGGCCACAAGATCCTGCTGATGAAGCCCCAGACCTATATGAACGAAAGCGGTCGCGCGGTCGGTGAGGCCGCGCGCTTCTTCAAGGTCGCGCCGGCAAACATCGTGGTCTTTCACGACGAGATCGATCTGGCGCCCGGCCGGTTTCGCATGAAGACCGGGGGCGGGGCTGCGGGCCAGAACGGCATCCGCTCGTTGATCGCGCATCTGGGCGCGGACTTCCGCCGGGCGCGCATGGGCATCGGCCATCCCGGCCAGCCCCAGCTGGTCATGCCCCATGTGCTGGGCGATTTTCACAAGGCCGAATACCCGTGGCGGGACGCCCTGCTGAACGCCTGCGCGGACGCCCTTCCCTTTCTTCTGGACGGTCAGGATGAGCGTTATCAGGGCGAGGTGCTGCGCCTGGCCCCTGCGCCCAAATTTAGCCCCCGACAGGCCGCCCAGGGCGGCGACTGAGCGTCAGTAGCGGATCCGGTAGGTATAGGTCAGGGTTTCGCTGGCCCCCGGCGCCAGGGCCACGGTCCAGGCCGGATAGCCGTTTTCGCTGATGGCGCTCGCGAGGCTCTCGTCCATGATCAGGAACCCCGGGCGGTAGTAGTCCTGCGGGACGATCTCGACCATGGCGGGGTCGCGTCCCGCATTGCTCACCACCACCTCGACCGTGACGAGGGTGGTCGTGATCTCGTCGGCCACGCTGGATCGATAGTCGGTTGTGCGAACGGTCGCCCGGACGTTGGGTGACTGGCCGATCCGCAGTTCAACCGGCAGGCCTACCGGTCGGTCCGTGCTGCGGGCCTCGCCGCTGAAGAAGGTCGCCCCGCCCTCTTGCTGCTGGCGCAGGCTCCATGTGCCTCCGGGCAACGCGACCCCGAGAGCCGATCCCGGGTCGTTATCCAGCTTCAGGATGATTTCAGTCTCAAAGGGACCGTGTGAAGCCGGCCCGTCGGTGCGCGCAGAGACCCGCATCCGGTAGATCCGCTCGACCGGCACGTCCCGACGCTCGAGGAACCGCACTTGCTTGGTCTGGCGGGCCGCGACCGTCGTGCGCTCGGGCAGGGTGTAGATCTTGTAGTCGCCCAGTTCGCCCTGCTCGGCCATCGGTGGAGGAGGGGGCGGGGGCGGAGGAGGCGGCGGAGGAGCCGGCGGAGGGGGCGCATCCGCGAGCGCCCGGGAGCCGGTGACGACAATATCATCGGCGCCATAGAAATCCGGCATTTCGCCCTCGGTCGTCGTATCCTGCGGCCAGCAGCCAGCGCGGCGCGGCAGTCGCACGGCATCGACCGGCACCGTGCCGTATTCCGTCCGGAGGTTGCCGGCCACGGCCTGCACCGGGGCGTCGACAAAGCCGGTGCTGCCGAAATTGGCCAGGGTCAGCCAGCCGGTCAGGGTCATGGAGCGCCCGTCCGGGGCCAGTTCGGCCACATAGTCGCTGGACCACTGCAGCCCGGTCGCCAGATAGGCCAGGGTCACCGTATAGCGGCCCGCTTCGCCCGCGCGCGTCCGCACCGACAGGCTGGGTTGATCGCTCAGGCCCTCAGGCACGCGATCGAACACCACCTGCTGGGTCAGGCCCGAACAGCTGAGCGCCTCATAGCCGCCGTCGACCTCCAGCACCGGGCCGTTGGCCCCGGCCCGGATGACGGCCGGACGTTCCTCGGCATTTCCCGTGACCGGGTTGATTCGTACAACTCGCACCGTCTCGCCGATCGAGCGCTCGAACAGCGAGCCGGGCGTCAGCAGGTCAAAGTCGGTGTTCCGCTCGATCACCCCGGCCGGCAGGCCCTCCAGCACGGCGCTCTGGCCGACAATGCCGCCCGCCACGCCTTCAAAGCGGATCACCGCCTCGCCCGCAGGCAGATCGATGGTGCGGGTCTCGACGATCAGGGCCAAGCCCTCGCGATCCAGCCGGCTCCAGCTCTGTTGCGAGCGGCGCATCAGCTCGACCGTATTCACAGGGCGGTCGCGATAGATGACGACGGACACGGCCTCCGGACCGGACGAGACAGCCATGGCGGGCTCGGCCACGGCCACCGGCGCGGCGGCCTGGGCCAGGGCCGCAGGCGCCGCCAGCCCCGAGAGGGCCAGTATGGCGATCAGACTGACGCCGGCGCGCATGGCGATCAGCCGCCCGTCTCGATCGTGGCCGTCAGCACGGTCTCACCATTGGCGGGCACAGGCACACGCCAGACGATGGTCCCGGCGTCGCGCATCTCACCCTCCAGGCTCTGGTCCTGAATCTCGGTGTCGCGGCCCAGCCCACTCTGACGGACCTCGACCACCACCGGCTCGCTGCGGGCATTCCGCACCGTGTATTCCATCCGGTAGCGCGAGCGCTCCGTGTTCAGGATGCGCGGCGCCACCCGTTCATTGCTGACCAGGCGCGGCTGGACCGTGACGTCGAAGGCGTCACCGGTCGTGATGGCGATGTCCGAGCCGGCGGGCGTGTGGCCGATCTGGTCCTCGCCGATAAAGCGGGGCTCGCCCCCGGCGTCCCGCACATAGACCCGGACCACGCCGGCGGGCAGGGCCTGACCGACGCCCGAGCTGCGGCCGTTCTGGAACAGCACCGCCACCTCGGCCGAGCGGGGTTGCTCGTACGTCGCAAAGCCGCCCATCTGGAACAGATAGCGCTTCGTCGCGGGCACGCCCGCCACATCCAGCAACCCGACCTGCTTGTTCTGGTTGTTGGCGACGGTCACCCGGCCCGGCAGGGGATAGATGTAATAGTCCGCCACCCCTTCCCCACCGTCCGAGAACTCATAGCCGTTGCCGCTCCGGCCACCGCCGTAATAGCCGCCGCCGTTGACCAGATTGACCTCGCCCGCGACCACCCGTGTGCTCGCCTCGCTGAAGGTCGCGCCCGAGCGGTTGGTAATGGTGATCCAGCCGGTCAGGTCCAGCATGCCGCCCTGCTCGTCGTATTCGGCGACATAGTCCGCCTTCCAAGACAGGCCGCTGGTCAGATAGCTGAGCGTCGTCTCGCGACGGCCGCCCCCTTCGGCATCCAGGGTGACGCTCAGCGTCGGGCGTGGGCGAAGGTTGGCCGGCACCTCGTCAAAGATCACGCGGGTCGGCACGCCGTCATCGCGCAGCACCTCGATCCGGTCGCCGATGCGCAGCACCACGCCTTCATTGGCGGCCAGCACCTGGGCCCGTTCGGTCGTCTCGCGGCCCGTGCCGGGATTGATGCGGACGATGCCGATGGTGTCGCCCACGGCGCTCTGCATCAGCTTGTCCGGCGTCAGCAGGTCATAGTCGAAATTCTGCTCGACCACCGACAGGCCGCGTCCGCTCAGGCCGACCGTCTCGGGCCGGATGCTGGCCGAGACCCCGGGAAACTCCTGCCGCGACCGCCCGTCCGGAATGTTCAGGTCGCGCACATCCTCCACGAGGGCGATGTCCTGGTTGTAGATGGTGATGGCGACGCGGCCCGGACCTCCGGGGCGACTGTCGACCTGCTCCTGGGCCGCGACAGCCGTCGCCGTCAGCAGGAAGGCACAGGCCCCTCCCATAAGCCCCCGTTTGATCTGAGCCGGGCGGAACGACATGGCGAACTCCGTGATAACAGCGACTTGTGGGCGGCACGCTGGCACGGGCCGCCGAGGCTGTCGAGAGGTTCGCCCTGTCCGTTCCTGACGGTCGCGACACTGTGGCGCTTGCAAGCCGGTCGGTCGGGGTCCATTCCGCCCGGCATCGTCGCGGACCGGAGTTCCCCCATGCGCCCTATCCTTCTGGCCCTGGCCTGCCTCGGCCTTGCCGCCTGCCAGAATACGACGGTGCCTTCGGTCGAGGTCTCGGACGCCGTTTGCCGGCCCACGCCCAACGGTCGCGACCTGACGGGCTGCTATCTGACACTGACCGCCTCGACGGAGGATCGCCTGGTCGCCGTCTCGACGTCCGCGGCGGCGGAGGCCCAGATCCACGCGGTATCGACCGAGGGGGGCGTGATGGCGATGGAGGAGATGCCGGACGGCATGCCGCTTCGCGCGAATGAACCCGCCGAACTGGCGCCCGGAGGTGACCACATCATGCTGCTGGGCGTGACCACACCGCTTAAGCCCGGCGACACGGTCGATCTGGTGCTCACCTTCGAGCGGGCGGACCCCGCGACCGTCACCGCCCAGGTCGGCACCCCGCCCCTGTCCTGACCGGTTGACCGGCTTTGCCCCTGACAAACCGGCCCTGAGCAGCTAAAGCCTCGCCTCGACCCGTTCCCCAGAGAGTTCCATGGCCCTGAAAGTCGCGATCGTCGGCCTGCCCAACGTCGGCAAGTCCACCCTGTTCAACGCCCTGACCAAGACGGCGGCGGCCCAGGCGGCCAACTATCCCTTCTGCACCATCGAGCCGAACACCGGCGATGTGGCCGTGCCCGAGCCGCGCCTGAAGGTTCTGGCCGAGATCGCGGGCTCGAAGGAGATCATCCCCTCGCGCATCACCTTCGTGGACATCGCCGGACTGGTCCGCGGCGCGTCAAAGGGTGAAGGCCTAGGCAACCAGTTTCTGGCCAACATCCGCGACTGTGATGCCATCGCCTTCGTCGCCCGCTGCTTCGTCGACGACGACATCACCCACGTCGAGGACCGCATCGACCCGATCGCCGATCTCGAGATCATCGAGACCGAGCTGATGCTGGCCGACATGGAGAGCCTGGAGCGCCGCCGCGTCCAGATGGAGAAGCGCGCCAAGGCCGGCGACAAGGAAAGCCAGCTGAACCTCAAGCTGGTCGATCTGGCCCTCGCCCAACTGCACGCCGGCAAGCCCGCGCGCACGGCCGAAATCAGCAAGGAGGACCGCAAGGCCTGGGACATGCTGCAGCTGCTGACCGCCCTGCCTGCCCTCTATGTCGCGAACGTCGACGAGGGCTCGGCGGACAAGGGCAATGAGCTGTCCGATCTGGTCGCCGCCCGTGCCGCGAAGGACGGGGCCAACTCGGTCGTCATTTCGGCCAAGATCGATTCGGAACTGGCCGTCCTGGACGAAGCCGAGCAGCTGGAGTTCCTCGAGACCCTGGGTCTGGCCGAGCCGGGCCTGAACCGTTTGATCCGCGAAGCCTACAGCCTGCTCGGGCTGCAGTCCTACTTCACGGTCGGACCCAAGGAAGCCCGCGCCTGGACGATCCATGTCGGCGACACCGCTCCGCAGGCGGCGGGCGTGATCCATACGGATTTCGAAAAGGGCTTCATCCGCGCCGAGACCATCGCCTTTGACGACTATGTCGCCCTGCGTGGCGAGGCCAAGGCCCGCGAAGCCGGCAAGCTGCGCGCGGAAGGCAAGTCCTACGTCGTCAAGGACGGCGACGTGATGAACTTCCTGTTCAACTAGGGGGTCTGGTCCGCCGGACAGCGCGTCAGGGCCACGGTCGCCCCGTCGCGGTCCGGATAGGCCAGGGTCATCCGATCGCCGTCGGCGGAGGCGCGGACCGTCTCGCGCGTCTGTTGTCCCTCGGCTTCACACAGCAAGGTGAGCTCGTGGCCGTCAGCCAGAGGCCGCGACTGCTCAATGGCGCAGCTGTTCTCATAGCCCTCGAAGCGCGCCAGCGTGATGGTGATCGGCCGTTCCTCGCCTGAACTGTTGCTGCACCATGACGGATAGGCTGCCCAGTCGCCCAGCAATTCCGCGTGGCCGGTCGGCTCGAGCGGACCGGGATCAGCCGGTGGAAGGGGCGCGTCGGGGTCCGGCGTCACGGGTCCCCCTTCCATCGAATCCGTCTCGCCGCAGGCGGCGGCGAGGGCGGCGACACTGGCGAGGGCGGCAAGGCGGATCAGCGGTTTCATAGCCCCCCAACGTCCCACCTCCAGCTCAAGTTCAGAACGAGTCGCAATTGCGGTTGCTTCTGATAATCGTTCGCAGTAATTGCCCGGCACCTTCACTGTAACTGTCCCGGGGCACACCATGCGTACCTTCCTCCTCGTCTCCACCGCGCTCGTCGGCGTCACTGCCCTGGCGGCTCCCGCCATGGCCCAGACCGCCGTTCGGGCTGTCAGCCTGCAGGCGGCGGCCGATCCGGAGGACCCCACCGTCCTCGACCCGATCACCGTGCTGGCGACCCGCAGCGCCACCCGGGTCGACGATGCCCCGGCCACGGTGACCGTGATCACCGCGCGCGAGATCGAGCAGAACCTCTACACAGACATCAAGGACCTGGTCCGCTTCGAGCCGGGCGTCAGCGTCCCGACCCAGCCCTCCCGGTTTGGCGCGGCGCTGGGCTCCACCGGCCGCGACGGCAACTCCGGCTTCACCATCCGCGGGCTCGGCGGAGATCGGGTACTGATGGTGGTCGACGGGGTGCGCACCCCCGACGGCTATGCCTTTGGTCCGCAGAGCGTCGGGCGTGGCGGCTATTCGGACCTCGATCTGATGAAGTCGGTCGAGATCCTGCGGGGACCGGCTTCGGCTCTCTACGGATCTGACGGGGTCGCGGGTGCGGTGGCCTTCACCACCAAGGACCCGGTCGACATGCTGGGCGCCGACCGCGACTGGACCGCCCGGGCGCGCGTCGCCTATGGCTCGGCCGACGACAGCCTGGCGACCGGCCTGTCGTTCGCGGGCCGTCAGGGACCGGTGTCCGGCCTGCTGGCCTGGACCCGGCGCGAGGCGTCCGAGACCGAGAACCAGGGCACGGTTGGCGGCGAAGGCGCCGCGCGCACCGAACCCAATCCCCAGTCCATGCAGTCCGATGCCCTGCTGGCCAAGCTGGTCTGGCAGGCCGCGCCCGGCCATCGCCTCGGCCTGACGTGGGAGACCTATGACGCCGATACCGACGCCAATGTCCTGACGGGCCGCAGCGCCAGCGTGCTGGACCTGCGCGCCGAGGACGAGACCTCGCGTCAACGCGTCAGCCTCAACTGGACCGCCGAAGCACTCCCCGGCCTCGATCAGGCGTCGGTGACCGCCTATTGGCAGGACGCCGACACCCGCCAGTTCACCTTCGAGGATCGCGAGCCGGCGGCCGATCGCACCCGCGACAACACTTTCGACAACGAGGTCATGGGTCTGTCGGCCCAGGGTCAACGCGCCTTGCGGGCGGGAGGCCTGGAGCACCGCCTGACCTTTGGTGGCGACTGGTCAGAGACCACCCAGCAGGGTGTGCGGGACGGCACGGTCCCACCGTTCGGCGAGACCTTTCCCTCCAGCCCCTTCCCGCGCACCGACTACACCCTGAGCGGTCTGTTCATTCAGGACGAGATCCTGCTGGGGGACGGCTCGCTGCGCCTCATCCCGGCCCTGCGGTATGACCGCTACGAGCTGTCGACGGCCGACGATCCCCTCTTCACCGGGACGAAGGCCGATCAGGAAGACAGCCATCTGTCGCCCAAGCTGGGCGTGGTCTGGTGGGCGACTGATACCTTTGGCCTGTTCGGGTCCTGGTCCGAGGGCTTCAAGGCCCCCACCCCGTCGCAGGTGAACAGCGCCTTCGGCAATCTGGCCTTCGGCTATGTGTCGGCGCCCAATCCCGACCTGAAGCCGGAGACCAGCCGGAGCCTCGAGGCAGGCCTGCGCCTGCGCGAGGTTCCGGTGGCCGGGGGCGGTCGGCTGGCGATGCAGGCCGTCGCCTTCCAGGCCGACTATGAGGACTTCATCAGCCAGCAGGTGGTGTCGGGCTCCTTCACCCCGACCGACCCGGCGGTCTTCCAGTACGTCAACTTCACCGACGTCGAGGTGAAGGGGCTGGAGCTCCGTGGCGACGCTCACTGGGACAATGGCGTCAGTGCCCGCCTGTCCGCCGCCTGGGCGGAAGGAGATCAGACCACGGCGGGTGCGACCACGGCCCTGCCCACCATCGATCCGCTCGAGATCGTCGCCGGAACGGGCTGGGATGCGCCCTCGGGTCGCTTTGGCGGTCAGGCCATCGTCACCTGGTCCGAGGCCAAGGACGGCGCCGACACCACCGGCCTGACCTGCTCGCCCGACTGCTATGTCGGCGACAGCTTCACCCTGGTGGATGTCACGGCCTACTGGAACGTAACCGACACGGTCACCGCGCGGGTCGGGGTCTTCAACCTGTTCGACGAGACCTACGCCTGGTGGAGCGACATCTCGGGCCTGTCGGCCAGTTCGAGTGTCCTCGACGCCTACACCCAGCCCGGACGGAATGTTTCCCTCTCCCTGACCTTGCGTCTGTGAGCCGGGACGCGATAATGCGAATGACTTTCATTATGGAGATGCGCCCCATGCGTGCCGCCCTCGCCGCTGCCCTGCTTCTGGGCACTGCCCTGCCCGTCGCGATCCTGCCCGTTGCTGCCCACGCGCAGGCGCAGATGTCAGAGCAGGCGCGCTTCGAGCGGGATCGCCAGTCGATCCTGGCCCAGGCCGGCCAGTATCGCGTGCGTTTCGACATGCGCGAGACCGTGCCCTTCGTCGACGGCTACGAGCCGCTGGACGAGAAACTGTCGGGGGGCAACGAGATCGTCCGCGTCGTCTATGACGACGGCACGCGCATCAGCCTGCAGCACATTCTGGTCATGGAGCACAACGATCAGGTCACCGTCATCAAGCACTGGCGCCAGGACTGGGTCTATGAGCCGGAAACGGTGCTGACCTATGTGGGCCCCAATGAATGGCGACTGACCCCCGTGCCCGCCGACCAGCGCAAGGGCGCCTGGTCGCAGACGGTGTGGCAGACTGACGATTCGCCCCGATATGGCGGCGTCGGCATCTGGCACTACGACAATGGCCTGACCGAGTGGGCGTCGTCGCCCACGCTTCGGCCACTGGCCCGGCGCGATGCCGTGCGGGATCCCGTCTATGACCGCTACCTCGCCAACAACCGCCATGCCCTGACCCCTTTCGGCTGGGTGCACATTCAGGACAACCTCAAGGTGTCCGGTGCGCAGGGCGACGAGGGCGAGGCCCAGGTCATCGTGCACGAGGATGTGGTCAACACCTATCGCCGCTGGGACGGCTATGACGCCACGCCCGGCGAGCGTTACTGGGCGGACACCCAGCAGTTCTGGGCGGGCGTGCGCGGCCTGTGGGACGAGGTGATCGCCCGCGACGGCGGCATCCACGTTCAGGAAGAGCCGAACTTCGGCGCCGTCACCGGCCCGACGCTGATGGGTCTGGCCGAGCAGATTCACGAGGGCGAGCTGACGACCGAGGCGGCCCTCGCCGAAGCCCGCACCGTGATCATGGATGCCACCTCCGGTAGCCATTGATTTTTCCGCTTGACGGACCCACGGCCCGTCGGCACGCTTAAGTCACTCATCAAGACCGGTCGAGGGATAGGCCCTTTGACGCCGGGGCAACCTTCGCGAAGAGACCCTCTTCGCGAGATGGTGCCAACTCCTGCGAGGGCATCGGTCTCACGACCGGGTCCGCGAGAGATGAGTGAAGCGACGGCCCCTCCGGGGTTCTGACGTTTCACGGGTCGATCCACGCATGAGTGCTCGATGAGCGGAGCGCGTGGCATGGTTTCAAACCGGACTTCATCGATCGACTGGCGGGACGTGATCGTTCCGCTCGACGGCTTCTGCCTCGCCGACGGCAGGCCGCTGGAGGAAGCGCGTCTGAAGGGCCGGCTGTTCGGACCGCAGGGCGCGCCGGTCGTTGCCGTGCTGGGCGGCATCTCCTCGGACCGCCGGGTGGCCGACATCGGCGATGGCCGGGCGGCCTGGTGGTCGCGCATCGTCCGTCCCGGCGGGCCGGTCGACCTCGATCACGTGCAGGTGCTGGGCGTCGACCTCCTGCCCGGCAAGGCCGAAACGGACATCCGCACCCTCACCCCTGCCGATCAGGCCCGGGCGCTCGCCATCGCGCTCGATCATCTCGGCATTGCGCAGTTGCAAGCCTTCGTCGGCGCCTCCTATGGCGGGATGGTGGGCCTCGCCTTCGCCAGCCTGTTCCCCGAGCGCGTGATACACCTTCTGGCCATCTCGGCCCCGCATCGCGCCTCGCCCGGGGCCACGGCCCTGCGTGGCATCCAGCGGCGCATTCTGGCGCTTGGGTTGGAGACCGGCCGTCCGGGAGAGGCCGTGGCGCTGGCCCGCGAGCTGGCCATGACCACCTATCGCACCCCCGGCGAGTTCGCCGCCCGGTTCGACGATCCCACAGTGCCGGAACAGGCGGGCGGACCCTATGCGGTCTGCGACTATCTGAAGGCGCGCGGCCGGGCCTATGTGCCGCACATGTCGGCGGGTCGCTGGATCAGCCTGTCGGACTCGCTCGACCGGCACCGGATCGTGCCCGAGGACGTCGCCGTGCCGACGACCCTGCTGGGCTTCACCTCCGACACCCTGGTGCCGATCTCGGCACTGGAGGAGCTGGCCGCGCGCCTGCCGGATCTCCGCGCCTTCGTCCGCGCCCCGTCGCTCTACGGCCATGACGGCTTCCTGAAGGAAGACGCGATCGTGGCTGACGTCATCGCCCGCGCCCTGCCCGCTCCGCTCACCGTTTCCTGTTGTCTTTCCGGACTTGCCGCATGACCCGCCTTGCCTCTCCCCGCGACCTCGCCACCCGCCTCGCCCGCGTCGGCATTGATCGGGACCCGGCCCATGGCGCCGTCATGCCGCCCCTGCACCTCAGCTCGAACTACAGCTTCGACGGGCTGGAGGGGAAACGCCGCTATGACTACAGCCGGTCGGGCAACCCGACCCGGGACCTGCTGGGCGAGGCCCTGACCGCGCTGGAGGGCGGGGCCGGGACAGTCGTCACCTCCAGCGGCATGGCCGCCGTCGATCTGGTGCTGGCCCCGCTCTCGCCCGGCGACCTGATCGTTGCGCCCCATGACGGCTATGGCGGCACTCACCGGCTGCTGAACGCCCGGGCCGGCAAGGGCCATTTCGAGGTCGCCTTTGTCGACCAGACAGATCCCGCCGCGCTTGCGGCTGCCCTCCAGCGCCGCCCCCGGCTGGTGCTGGTCGAGACCCCGTCGAATCCCCTGATGCGCCTGACCGACATCGAGGCTGTGTGCGCGGCCTCTCACGCCGTCGGGGCCAAGGTCGCGGTCGACAACACCTTCCTGTCCCCGGCCCTGCAGCAGCCGATCGCATCGGGGGCAGACTGGGTGATCCATTCGACGACCAAATTCGTCAATGGCCATTCCGATGTGGTCGGGGGCGCTGTGATCAGCGCCACCCTTGAGGACCACGAGACCCTGGCGTGGTGGGCGAACTGTCTGGGTACGACCGGGGCACCGTTCGACTCCTGGCTGACGCTCCGGGGCCTGCGCACCCTGTTCGTGCGGATCGAGCGGCAGCAGGCCACCGCAGGCGACCTCGCCGAATGGCTGGTGCGTCAGCCGGGTGTGCGAGCTGTGCACTATCCGGGTCTGGCGAACCATCCGGGCCACGAGATCGCCCGGCGGCAGCAGGCCGGGTTCGGCGCCATGCTGAGCGTCGAACTGGAAGGAGGCCGCGACGCCGCCCGGGCCTTCGTCGACGGGCTGGAGGTGTTCACGCTCGCGGAATCGCTGGGCGGGGTCGAGAGCCTGATCGCCCACCCGGCCGGCATGACCCACGCGGCCATGACGCCGGAGGCGCGCGCCACGGCGGGGATCAGCGACGGCCTGCTGCGGCTGTCGATCGGGCTGGAGCATGTCGAGGACCTCCGCGCCGAGCTGGCCAACGGACTCGCCCGCGCGGCGACCCTCGTCTGTCCCGCGCAGGAGGCCGCCTGATGACCGCCCTTTCGCTTCTGGCTGCCGCGGAACGGACGCTTCCGCCGGTCATCCTGTGCCTTCGGGCCGTTACGCCGGATCAGGCCCGGGACGGGGCCGGGCTGGTCTATCGCCATCGCCGCGAAGGTCGGGCGGTTGCCGTCCAGGTCGCCGGCGGAGCCGATGCCCTCGCCCGGCTGGAGCAAGCCTTGCGGGACATCGGCCTGGCCCCTTCGCCGGAGCTGACCCTACGCCTGCTGGACGGTCCGGCGGACCTGAGCCTGTCGCCGCTCGGCCCCCTGCCCGGCCACGGCGGACCGCTGCGCGTGGCGCTGGCCGGATGTGGCGTGGTGGGCGGAGGGGTTCTGCCCCGCCTGCTGGACCGACCCGACATCGCACTGGTCGGGGTGCTGGTGCGCGACCCGGTCAAGGGGCGAACGCCCGAGCCGGCACCCGAGCTGGTGGTCACCGATCCGGCGGCCCTGCTGGCGCGGGAGCCCGATGTGGTGGTCGACACCCTGTCGGACGCCGCGGTTTCGCTGAGCCTGATCCGGGCGGCCCTGTCGCGGGGGGTGCATGTCGTCAGTGCCTCGAAGCAGGCGGTGGCCACGGATCTCGACGGGCTGGCCGGTCTGGCGGCGGCGACCGGCGCGACGCTTCGCTATTCGGCGGCGGTCGGTGGCGGAGTGCCCATGCTGGAGACTGTGCGGCAGGCGCAGGCGCTGGGGCCGGTCCGGCGGATCGAGGCGGTGCTGAACGGCACGGTCAACTTCCTGTTGAACCGGCTGTCGGAGGGTGTGCCGTTCGACCTGGCGCTGGCCGAGGCGCAGGCCGCGGGACTGGCCGAGGCAGACCCGACGGCGGACCTGACCGGGCGCGATGCGGCGGCCAAGCTGTTCCTGCTGGCGCGGGCGGCGTTCGGGCCGGGGGCGACGGGGCCGGAGCGGGTCGAGGCGCTGGGCGAAGGCTTCAGGCCGACGGGACAAGCCGTGCGGCAGCTGGCGGTCGCCGACTGTGCCGGGGGACGGATCACCCTGTCGCCGGTCGGAGCCGACCCGCTATTTGCCGGTCTGGCCGATGCAGGCAACGCCATCCGGGTGACGCTGGCCGACGGCCGGACCCTGACGCAGACCGGGCTGGGCGCCGGGCGCCGGCCCACCGCCGAGAGCGTGTGGGCCGACCTGGGCGACCTATTGGCGAGCCGCGTCGGAGCGGGCGCGGGTGGCGACGAACTCTGAGTCCGCCTTCCACGTCGGCCAGCGGTCCGAGTTGGCCAGGTCCCAGGCGAGGCGGTACATCAGGGTCAGGTTCTCGACCGCCGAGCGCAGGTCGTAATCCTCACGCCATTCGTCGCTGCGCTTGTGATAGTCGCGCGAGAACAGGGCCTGATATTCCGGCAGGCCGACCTCGATCCCGCCCTCGTCCAGATCAACGCCGTGCCAGGGCATCAGGGCCGGCACGCCCGAGCGGGCGAAGGGGAAGTGGTCGGAGCGGAAATAGTAGTTCTGCTCCGGCTCGCGGTCGTCGGTGACATAGCGGCCCTCGGCCTCGGCGAGGACGGCGAGGTCGTCTTCCAGCGTGTTCTGGCCCTTGCCGAAGATGGCGAAGTCGCGCGTCGGACCGCTGAGCGGCAGCATGTCGATGTTCAGGTCGGCCACGGTCGTCTCCAGCGGATAGACCGGGTTGACCGAATAGGCCCAGGCGCCCAGCAGGCCCATTTCCTCGGCCGCCATATGGGCGAAGACCACGGTACGCTCGGGCTGGGGCGAAACCGAGAAGGCGCGCGCCAGCTCGAGAATGCCGGAGGTGCCCGAGGCATTGTCCCAGGCGCCGTTGAAGACGGTGTCGCCGTGCGCGTCGGGGGCGGCCACGCCGACGTGGTCCCAGTGGGCCGAGAAGATCACGACCTCATCCGGGCGCTCGGAGCCCTCGATCTTGGCCAGCAGATTGTAGGTGTGGATCTCTTCACGGGCTTCCTCGATGTCGACGTTGAGGCGCACGCCGGTCAGCTCGACCGCCTTGAAGCGACCGGTATCGACGGTTGCCATCGCGCCGTGATCGACGCCGGCGGCCGTGCCCCACGCCATGGCCGTCTGCGGACCGACAGTGCCCGTGAACGGGATGGGGTCGAGGCCCTGGGTCGTGGTGCGGGTGCGGGCCGGGCGGGCGGCGATCCGCTGCCACATGGCGGGGTCCAGCTCGAGCGTAATGACGCCCACGGCACCGCGGCGAAGAGCCTCCATCTTCTTGTAGCCGCTGCTGGAATAGGCCGAGTTGTACTCGCCCCGGAACAGCTCGCCCTCGGGCTCCCCGGCCAGCACGATGACGACCTTGCCGGTCACATCGACGTCGCCATAGTCGTCCCAGCCGCGCTCAGGCGCCGTGATGCCATAGCCGGCGAAGACGACCGGGGCGTCGCTGATCTCGACCCGACCGCTGTCGTTCGAGGAGCGCAGCTGCAGGTCGGCGCCGGTCAGGGCATGGCTGACCCCATCGGGGCCGGTCCAGCTGGCGACCGCGTCACGGGCGGGCGTGAAGCGATAGAGGGTCACGGGCTGGAGCCACTGACCGTCCGGGCCACCCGGCTGCAGGCCCATGGCCTCGTACTGGGCCTGGAGATAGTCGAGGGTCAGCTTCTCGCCAACCTCGCCGGGGACGCGGCCCTGGAAGCTGTCGTCGGCCAGCACGCGGATGTGGTCGGACAGGCGCTGGGCCGAGATGTCCTGCGCGGCGACGGCGCCCGCGGACAGGAGAACGGCGGCGGCGGCGACACCACCCAGAAGGCGACGGAACATGAGGGACTCCCGGAACAATTTCGGGCGCACCTTAAGCCGGAGCCCGGGGTGCGCCCATTAAGTTTTCGTCATGTGGCGCCGGAGTTTCAGCGCCGGGCGGCGGCGCTTTCCTCACGCACCGGACCGAACTCGGAGCCCGGCTTCCACTCGGGCCAGTCGCGGCTGTTGGCGAGCGCCATTCCGACGGCATAGACGACCTCCAGATCTTCGGCGGCGCCGCGGAAGTCCATGCCGGGCAGCCATTCGTCGGCGGCCTGGTGATAGCGGCGGGCGCCGTATTCGTCGCGCAGCGCCTGACGCTCGGCGACCGGTTCGTCGCGGAAGTCGCCCGAGCCCTTGGGATAGGCCATCGGCACCCCGCGCTTGGCCAGCGGGAAGTGATCCGAACGGAAATAGGTGCCGGCGGCATTGTTGGTGTCGGGCACGATCACCCGGCCCTGGGTTGCGGCAGCCGCTTCCAGCCGTTCGTCGAGCATGGACTGGCCATAGCCGGTGACGCCCAGGCCCGACAGGCGCCCATAGACGTTCATGGCGTCGAGGTTGAAGCCGGCCACCGTGGTCTCCAGCGGATAGAGCGGATTGGCGGCGTAGAATTCCGAGCCCAGCAGACCGCTTTCCTCGGCCGTGAAGGCGATGATGACTATCGACCGTTCCGGGCGCGGCCCCGAGCCGAACACGCGGGCCAGCTCGATCAGGCCGGCGATGCCCGAGGCATTGTCGACCGCGCCGTTGAAGATGCGATCGCCGTTGGCGTCCGGGTCGCCCATGCCGATGTGATCCCAGTGGCCGGTGTAGAGGATGGTCTCGTCCGGATGGGTGGTGCCCGGCAGGCGGGCGACGACATTGTGGGTTTCGATCTGGCTGGTGGCGACGCTGTAGCTGGCGTCGAGGGTCTGGCCCTCCAGCACGACGGGGCGGAAGTCCCGGCTGCGGGCCGCGACCTTCAGCGCCTCGAAATCGAGGCCGGCGCGGGTGAACAGGTCGACGGCGACATCGCGCTGGATCCAGCCCTCAAGCGGCACGCGCTCGGCCGCCGCATTCTCGCGCACGATGTCGAACTGCGGGCCCGTCCAGGAATTCTTGACGGTCGTCCAGCCGTAGGAGGCCGGGGCGGTTTCGTGCACGACCAGCACGCCGGCGGCGCCGCGGCGGGCGGCCTCTTCATATTTGTAGGTCCAGCGGCCGTAGTAGGTCATGGCCCGGCCGTTGAAGGTGTTCAGCTCGGGCTGTTCATAGTCGGCGTCATTGACCAGCACGACGATCACCTTGCCGCGCACATCGACGTCCTTGAAGTCGTCCCAGTTCCGCTCGGGCGCCGTGGTGCCATAGCCGACGAACACGAGAGGCAGGTCGTCGAGACGCACCTGATCGGCCGGACGGCGGGTCGAGATGACGATCTGGTCGCCCTGGGTCAGGGCGCGGCTTTCGCCGTCGTCACTGAAGGACGCGCTGACATCGCTGACGGCGAAGCGGCGCAGGGTCACGGCCTGGGTCCAGCCGCCGTTCTCGCCGCCGGGCTCGAAGCCCGCATCGGCAAAGGCCTCGGACAGATAGGCGATGACCTTGTCCTCGGCCGGGGTGGCGATGCCGCGGCCCTCGAAGCTGTCGTCCGACAGCGCCTGCACGTGGGCGGACAGCCGGTCCGGATCGATGCGGGCGGGCGTGCCCCCCATCGGCATGGAGGCGCAGGCGGCCAGCGCCGCTCCCGCGGCCAGAACACTGAGCTTGGACAGCAGACGCATGAACGACCCTCTCGTGAAACCGGGAGTGGACCCTATCGTCTTGCCCCGCTGACGCAACCGGCAAGGCAGCCGAAAGCGCCTCTTGCCCGGCAGGCAGAGGAGATGGAGAGGCGGGCGGCGCACGGGCCGGGGGCCCGGAACCGTATGCGCCCTGCTTTCGCGTTACGGGCGCTGTGTGAATTTTCGGCACCTGACCTTTGCGCCGCCCCGGTCGGTTCACGCGAGCGCCTGGGGGGACTGTCTCTTCAGCCGGGAGTCGGGGCGCCGAAAAGCTTGCGGTCCCGACCTCGCCTGTCCCGGTTCGACAGCAGGTCCCAGTCTCTCGGCCCGCGACGGGCGGAGCGCCCAGAAACGCCCCGGACCCCGGGGTTTCGCCCCGGGCAGTCCCGCTCGACCGGCCCCCGCCGCCGCTTCAGTGCCTGGGTCCCGAGGCGCCTCTCCTGCGACGGAGACGGGGAG
>NZ_JAIVLL010000002.1 GCF_020524625.1 Brevundimonas poindexterae | reverse complement strand
ATCTCGAAGTCCCAGCCGTTGCCGGCCGCAGAATCCACGCCGTAAACGTCGTTGACCGTGTGCCAGCCCGCGTCAACCGCGCCGTACCAGCCGTTCGGCTCTGCCGACGCAGCGCCGGCCCCCATGGCCAGCGCCGCAGCAGCGCTGGACGCCAGGATCAAACTCTTAACACGCATCGGTAAATGCCCTCCGCAGCCTTGTTGAATGTGCGACGGACACGCCGCCTCGCGCTTCTCATAACAGTGCCGCTCGCCGAGGTCGAGGCGGAAACCACACAGAAAGGGTCTAAACTATGGCAGCGTGATACCGAAGATACAGCCTCAGGTATCCTCGCGCGCCTGATCTGCCAGGAGTCGCGCCTCGCAGGCCGCGAATTCGTCCGCCGTGTCCACGTCCCAGCCCCGCTCGACCGGCATGACATGGCCCAGCGCCCCCTCGGGACGGAAGGTCCGCTCGGCGAAAAGGCGCTCCGGTCGGGCGACATAGACGGCGCCATTGACGACAAAGGTGCGCGAAAGCACCTCGGGCGCCGGCGCCAGCGTGCCGTTCGCCGCCGTCTCCACGTGGAAGGCTGCCGGTTTGGCCAGCGGCGAGATGCTGAGGACCGCCGGTGCGCCCTCTGCCTCGGCCAGGGCCACGGCCGCATCGATATCCTTGGCCCGCCGCAGGGGCGAGGTCGGTTGCAGCAGCACCACATAGTCCCAGTCGCCGCCCACTTCGCCGAGCGCGTGTTCCACCGCATCGATCACCGAGGCCTCCGGCCCCGACAGGGCGGCCGGGCGCGCGAACGGGGCCGGACACCCCATCTGCTCGGCCAGCGCCAGGACCGCCGGGTCGTCGCTCGAGACGACGATCCGGTCGAGGACCGCCGAGGCCTGCGCGGCCGCCAGCGTCCAGCCGATCATGGGCCGTCCGGCCAGCATCCGTGTGTTCTTGCCGATCATCCGGCGCGAGCCCGCCCGCGCCGGCACGATACCGATCACCCGTTTGTCGCCGATCATGGGATCTCCGCGCGCAATGCCAGCCGTGCTCCCTTGTGATCCCGCGTCGGCTTATGGGCCGTTAACGATGCGGGCGGCCTGTCCTTGCGCGGCGACCGCCACCGCCTATCCTGCAGCCATGGCATCCGTCCCTCCCGCGCAGGCCCGGCCCCCGGCGCCCGCCCTGCTGCGCCATCTGTCGATTGTCCGCGCCCTGATGCTGCGCGAACTGATCACGCGCTACGGGCGCGAGGGTCTGGGGTTTCTGTGGGTGATCGGAGAGCCGCTGGTCTTCTGCCTCGGCGTGGTCCTGATGTGGAACCTGATCCGGCCCGAATATGAGCACGGCATCCGCCTCGGCCCCATGGTCATGACCGGCTATATGGCCCTGCTGCTGCTGCGCCATCAGATCAGCTTCAGCCTCGCGGCCCTGCAGGCCAACACCGGCCTGCTGCATCACCGGTCGATTGCTGTCCTGCACCTGTATGCAGCCCGCAATGCGCTCGAGTTTCTCGGAACGACGGCCGCCTTCATGGTTGTCTATCTGCTGCTGGGTTTCCTGGGTGAGGTCTCGCCGCCCCACGACTGGAGCCTCGTCATCGTCGGCTGGCTGCTGCTCGGCTTCATGGGCGTGGGCCTGGCCCTGATCTTCAGCGGCCTGGCCCTGCGCTATACGGTCATGGAGCGCATCGTGCCGCTTCTGACCTATGCGATGATCCCCATGTCCGGGGCCTTCTTCATGGCCTCCTGGGTGCCGCCGGTGTGGCGGGACACCTATCTGCTCATTCCCTTGCCCCACGCGGTCGAGATGATCCGGGCAGGCGTGTTCGGCCCCTTCGTCGAGACCCATTTTGACGGTCTTTACGCCCTCACCTGGGGGCTGGTCCTGAACTTCGTCGGCCTGCTGCTGATCGCCGGGGCGCGCGACCGGATCGAGATGGAATGAACCGGCCATCGCCCATGGATAGCCTGTCGCGCGCGGGCACGGTATCAGTCATCCCATGACCGATACCCCGCCGGGCGCCCTGTCCCACCGATCCTCGTTTCGACCGGGTTTCCGGCTTCCGGCCCTGCCGCCCTGGGCGCCGTCATGGGCGTTCCTGATCTGCGTCGGCCTGCCGACCCTGCTGGCCGCCGTCTATTTCCTGCTGATCGCCTCGCCGCGCTATGTGTCCGAGGCGCGCTTCATCGTCCGTCAGGCGGGTCAGACCCAGCCCGACGCGCTTGGCCTCACGCTTCAGGGGGTCGGCCTCGGCACCGCCCAGACCGACGCCTTTGCCGTCCACGACTACATGCGCTCGCGCGACGCCGTGGCCGAGCTGGAGCGCACCCTCGACCTGTCGCGCGTGCTGGGCCCGCCGGGCGTCGATGTCCTGTCGCGCTGGCCGCGCCCGTGGGAGAGCCGCAGCCGCGAGGGCCTCTATCAGGGCTATCAGCGCTTCGTGACCGTCGGCTATGACGCCACCACCGGCATCAGCATCCTGCGCGTCGAGGCCTATCGCCCCGAGGATGCCCGACGCCTGGCCGAAACCCTGCTGGCCGGGGGCGAGGAGCTGGTCAACCGGCTGAACGCGCGGTCCGTGGCCGATGCGGTCACCCAGGCCGAGCGCGCGCGCGACGAGGCCCGCGACCGTCTGGACGCGGCCCAGCGGAACCTGGTGGCCTTCCGTAACCGCGAGCGCTTCATCGACCCGTCCATGGTCGCTGCCGAGGGCGCCGGCCTGATCGGCGAGCTGTCGGCCACCCTCGCGGGGCTGCGTGCGGAACGCGCCCAGCTGGCCGCCGAAGCTCCACAGAGCCCGCAACTGCCCAGCCTCGACAACCGCATCGCCGCCTATGAGCGCCAGATCTCGGCCGAACGCAGCAAGCTGGCGGGCGCCGCCACCTCGCTCGTGCCCGCCGTCAGCGCCTATGAGGATCTGGTGCTGGAGCGCGAACTGGCCGACCGCCAGCTGTCCGAGGCCACCGCCGCCCTGGTGGTGGCCGAACGCGATGCCCGGCGCCAGTCCCTCTATCTGCAGCGCGTGGTCAACCCGGGCCTCGCGGACGAGCCCACCCGCCCGCGCCGCTGGCGCGCCGTGCTGATCGTCCTGCTGGGCAGTCTGCTGCTGTATGGCGTGGGCTGGCTGGTCTGGTCGGGCCTGCGCGAGCACCGGCATCAGGGATGACGGACGCGGCGTCGCCCCTGCCAGACCCCGTGCCGGACGGGGCGCCGGGACTGGTCGTCACCGACCTGGCCAAGGCCTGGAAGCCCGGTCAGCGGCCGGTCTTTTCGGGCATTGACTTCGCCCTGCCGCGCAATGGCCGCCTTGCCCTGCTGGGCCGCAACGGTCAGGGCAAGTCCACCCTGATCAAGGTGCTGGGCGGGGTGCTGCGCCCCACGGCCGGCCAGATCCGCTGGACCATGTCCGCCTCCTGGCCAATCGGCTTCGGCGGCGGCTTTCAGGGCAGTCTGACGGGGCTCGACAACATCCGCTTCCTCGCCCGCCTCTATGAGCGCGACTTCGACGCCCTGCTCGACCATGTCGATGATTTCGCCGAACTGGGCAGCGACCTGAAGAAGCCGGTCAAACACTATTCATCGGGCATGCGCGCGCGTCTGGCCTTCGGCCTGTCGCTGGCCATCGAGTTCGACTGTTACCTGATCGACGAGGTGGTGGCCGTCGGTGACGCCCGCTTTCAGGAAAAGTGCCGCGAGGAACTGTTTGCCCGCCGCGCCGACCGGGCCTTCATCATGGCCTCGCACGACACCCATCTGGTCGAGCGCGAATGTTCCCGCGCCCTGATCCTCGAGGGCGGTCAGGCCCGCCTCTATGAAGACGTTCATGAGGCGGTCGAGGCCTACAGCTTTCTGAGGGCGGCATGAAGACGCGGCTTTCCACCCTCCTCTCGGCCGCCCGCCGGACGCTCCGCCCCCCCTCGGCCCAGGACCTGCAGACCCGGGCCGACGCCGCCCGCGACCGGAGGGACTGGATGGCGGCCGCGCGCGACTATGCCCGTTCGCTGGAGCAGGATCCCGACCGGTCGGCCATCTGGGTCCAGTACGGCCACGCCCTCAAGGAATCCGGCCGCCGGGACGAGGCGGAGCAGGCCTATCGCCGCGCCGTCGCGCTGGCACCGGACGATGCCGACGCCGCCTTCCAGCTCGGAAACCTGCTGGTCCTCACGGGTCAGCCGGAGAAGGCCCTCGAATGGCTTGAGACGGCGCTTCTGCTCATGCCAGGCCTCCAGCCTGCCCGGCAGGCCCTGCGCGATCTGGCCCGCCGGGGCGTGCGGTCCGGCCGCCCGGAGATCCTCGAGGCCCTGCGTAGCTGGCGGCCCCGCTTCGACCCGGCCTCGCCCGCAGCCTCGGCCGCCTCCGCGGATCAGGCACGCTATGTCTTCGACGTCTCGGACCTGCTCGGCTATTTCCGCAATGCGCGCCTGCCGACCGGCATCCAGCGGGTCCAGATCGAGGTCATCTCGGCCCTGCTCGCCACCGACCGGGCGGCCGACATCGCGGTCAGCGCCTTTACCGAGGCCCGCGACGGCTGGGTGGCCATCCCACCCGGCCTGTTCCTCGACCTGGCGGACGCCGCCCGCGCCGAGGGCTCGCTGGACGACCCGGACTGGCGCACCCTGATGGACACCCTGCAGATCGAGCTGGAGATGGCCCGCCCCCTGCGGTTCCGCACGGGGGCCTGGCTGGTCAATCTGGGCACCTCCTGGTGGCTGCAGAACTATTTCCTGCGCATCCGCGAGGCCTGCTGGCGGTACGGCATCCGCTATGTGCCCTTCGTCCACGACATGATCCCCGTCATGGCGCCCGAGCACTGTGTGCGCCCCCTCACCCAGGACTTCATCAGCTGGGTCATGGGCGTGTTCAGTCACGCCGACGGCTGGCTGACCAATTCGCACGCCTCGGCCCGCGACCTGCAGCGCGTGGCGGCACGGCTGGGCCAGGGCGTGGACATGGACCGGGTGCATGTCGTCCCGCTCGACGCCGACTTCCGCCCGCCGTCAGAGGTTCGGGGCGACCCCGGGCTGAGCGACCGCCACGACGCGGACACCCTGGCCCGTCTGGGCCTGCAGGCGGATCGCTATGTGCTGTTCGTCTCGACCATCGAGAGCCGCAAGAACCATCTTGAGGCCTTCCGCGCCTGGCGGATCCTGATCGACCGTCATGGCGAGGATGCGGTGCCGACCCTCGTCTGCGTCGGCAATCACGGCTGGCTGAACGATGCGGTCTTCACCCGGCTGGAGAGCGACCCGGTCCTGAAACGCAAGGTGCAGATGCGGCGCGGCCTGTCCGATGCCGAGCTGGCGGGCCTCTATCGCCGGGCCGCCTTCACCCTCTATCCCAGCCTCTATGAAGGGTGGGGTCTGCCGGTGACCGAGTCCCTGTGCCACGGCACGCCCGTGCTGGCCGCGGACGGCTCGTCCCTGCCCGAGGCCGGCGGCGATCTGGCCGTCTATTATCGCGCCGGAGACCTCGACGGTCTGGTCGAGACCCTCGAACGTCTGTCCATCACGCCCGGCTGGCGTCAGCGCCTGCGGGCCGACATTGCCGCCCGCTTCCGGCCCCGGAGCTGGGCCGCCGTGGCCGCCGACATGCTGGACCGGCTGTCGGTCTGGGACACGGGGCAGGACGCCCTGCCCGAGGCACCGGTTCCCGCTCTCCCGCCCGGCCGCTTTGTCTGGCTGCGTCGCAGTCAGGAGATGGCCGTCCGTCCCGGCCTGCTGCCGGCCGAGGCCTTTCGCGCCGGGGACAGCTGGCGCGCGCCCGAGGACTGGGGCTGTCCCACCCGGGCCGGGCAGGCCCTGCTGCGGATGACCGTCGATCCGGACGCCGGGCCGCTACGCCTGTTCCTCGGACTGAAGGGGCCGTCCGGCCACGGCTGCGACTGGCAATTGGAGGGCAATGGCGTGCGCCTTGATCAGGGCCACGTCCCGGCCGGCCAGGTCCAGTGGCGGGCGCTGGACCTGCCCCCGCGCGCGACGGCGGAGGCCAACCTGATCCTCGCCCTGAACAGCCGCCCTGCCGGTCACCCCCCTGCGTCGGACGGGCCCCTGCCCGGCGTAGGGGTGATCGGCTTCATGATCTGCGACAGGGCGGACGCCGCCGCGCGCGCCGACCTCATCGAGGCCCTCCGGCTGGACGATCTGGCCGGGCTGGAACGTCGCCAGCTGGCCGCCGCCGACACTCCCTGAAACGCAAAGGGAGCTGCCGCGCGCGCGACAGCTCCCTCTTCTTCCCGTCCCGGCCGCCTGTCTGACGGCCGGGTTTGGTCTGGGATCAGGCGAGGCCCCACGGGTCGTGGGGGGTATGGCCCTGGCCGTCGTCCAGCAGGGTCAGCTGGTGACGGTCGTCGGCCGGCAGGACGAACAGGTCGAGGTTCATCGCCTCCAGCGTCGCACCGGCATCCGCCGACAGGTCCGGCCCGACGAGGCCGCCCAGGTCGTCTTCGGCCTGCGGCAGGACCAGCGGCGTCGCATCCAGCGTAGCCTTGGCGAAGACGAAGTCGTCATCGCCCAGGGCCGGCAGGATCTGGGCGTCTCCGCCCGTCACCGGACCGGCCTCTGCGCCCGGCAGGGTCTGGGCCCCGCCGGCGTCCTTGGCCGCAGTGACGAACAGGTCGTCCTCAACCGGCGGCAGGACCTGCGGGCCGAGGTCGCCCTTGCCCAGGTCAGACGTGTCGGCGACCGGCAGCACCTGCGCACCCGCGCCGCCGTCGGCCAGCGCGCCGCCGGGCATCAGCGTCACGACCGCATCCTCGGCCTCCGGAAGCACCAGGGCGCCGTCGTCGCGGGCGTCGTGATCGACCCGGACCTGCAGACCGGGCAGGGCACTGTCGTCGTCCGCCAGCGGCGACTCCTGGGCGCCGTCGTGGCCCTCGGGCGCGGCCTCGGCGATCGCCGGCACACCGCCCGCCGTGGGGATGCCGTCGACATAGAGCGGCAGGGTGATGGCGCGGTGCTCGGCCGATTCCGAGATCTCGACCAGCAGCTGCGCCCGGGTCAGGGCGCCGCTGTTCAGCGCGTCGATATAGGTGGCGCGCCCGCCGGCATCGGCGGTCCGGTTCAGGGCCGTCTGGTACAGGGCGTCGACGAACTGGGCATTGCTCAGCGCGCCAAAGGCCTGCTGCCCCTCGGTCGAGGCGAGGAAGCTGGTGGCGATCGCCAGCAGGGTGGTGCCGCTGTTCAGCGCCTGGGTCCAGGTGATCAGGCCGTCCTCATCGGGCAGCCGGTCATAGGCGGTGTCGAACAGGCGGGCGACGGCGGCGGCATTGTCATTGCCGACCCACAGCCCTTCGGCCAGCGTCGACCAGCTGATGGCGCGGTGCTCGGCCGACTCGGCGAAGATCAGCATCAGGCCTTCGCGCGTGCCGCCGTTGGCCAGATACACCAGCCAGCTATTGATGCCGTCCGGGTCGCCGTTGCGGTCCAGGGCATTGAGGTACAGCCGGTCGATGAACTGACGATCCGTCAGGGTGCCATAGGTGCTGACGAACTCGGTCGAGGCGATGAACCGGCGGGCCAGCTCCTCCATCGACACGCCCGACTGCAGGGCGTTCAGCTGGATCTCGAAGCCCAGATCGTCGGGCTCCCGGCCAAAGGCCGCCGAATACAGCCGCATCAGCTGGGCCGCGTCGCTGTCGGCGTTGAAGGTCAGGGTGCCGTCGATGAACTCGGCGGCCTCCATGCCCGACAGGGTGTCATTGCCGCCCTCGCGACCGCCCGACACCGCATCATAGCGCGCCGAGGCATAGTTGCGGTACGCGCCCTCATAGACGGCGACGTCATAGCCGTCCCCGCCGTTCAGCGTGTCATTGCCCACACCGCCCGTCAGACGGTCATTGCCCGTCCCGCCGATCAGGGTGTCCGGACCGACCCCGCCGAACAGCTGGTCGTCACCGGTTCCCCCGTCCAGGGTCGACCCCTGCAGGGTCAGCGGAACCGCCGGCGCGCTCGGAATCGAGACGTGCAGGGTATAGGTGCCATTGGCGGGCGGAGCGCTCGTCACGAGGGAGGCCCCGCTGCCCGACGCCCATTGCGACACCTCGATATAGTAGGTGCCGGCGGCGCTGAAGGTGTAGGTCAGGCCCGAGTCCGTCGACTGGACGTCCGTTGGGCTGGCGTCGTCGTTGACGGCCAGTTGCTGACCACTGCCGTTCAGGATCCGCAGCACGGTGTCAAAGCTGGCGCGATCGATATCCAGCGTCACCTGGTCCCCGGCCTGGACCGTGATGGCATAGAATTCGCGGCCGGCTCCATTGGTCGTTGCCCGCACTGTGGAATGCGGAATCGTGGTCGAGTTGACGATATCGTCGTCCTCGAGCAGGTCGAAGGTGCCGGTCAGGGAGACCGCCGAAGCGATGCTGGTATTGGTCGTCCCGAACGGCTTTATGACGTCGGGCGCCGCAATGGCCGCCGGGCTTCCGGCATACAGGCGATCGTTGCCACCGGCGCCATTGATCACATCCACCCCGCCACCGCCGCGGATCACGTCATTGCCGGCACCGCCGGTCAGGGTGTCCGAGACGGTCGAGCCGATCACCTCCTCAATGCCGCTGAGGGTATCGGTTCCCGCTGCGCCGGTGACGCTGGTACCGTTGAGGGTGATCCCGCCGATCGCCGTCGAATAGTCGGCGATGTCATAGCCGTTGCCGCCGTTCAGGGTGTCATCGCCCATGCCCCCGATCAGGACGTCGTCGCCTTCACCGCCGTTCAGGATGTCATTGCCGAAACCGCCGTCGAGGGTGTCGTTGCCCGCCAGACCGTTGATCGTATCATTGCCACCCAGACCGCCGATCGCATCGGCGAGGGCCGTGCCGTTGATGGTCTCGTTGGTGATGTCGCCGGCGACGACCAGGCCGCCGGTCGGGGTGGCAGCAATGGTCGTGTCGGCAAATTGAAGGAATTCGACATTGGTGATGGTGTCGGTGCCGTCCGGTCCGACCACCGTGCCGATCTGGCCGTTCCAGGTGATGGTGTACTGGCTGCGGTTGCCCGAGAAGACGACCGTATCGATGCCCAGACCCCCGTCGATCTGGTCATTGCCGCCGTTGCCGCGCAGCGAATTGTTGCCCGAATTGCCACGGATCTGGTCATTGCCAGACCCGCCGATGGCATTCTCGATGACAGCGCCGAGCGCAATCGACACATTGCCGATGTAGTCCCCGACGTTCGAGAACGCCGCCTGGCGCAGGTCGATCAGCTGATTGGTGCTGTAGCCCGAGAAGTCAAAGGTGTCGTTGCCGCCTGCATCCCAGACGGCAAAGATCAGCGTGCCGTTGCCGTCCGGCGCGAACCAGGGCTGGCCGGCGTTCGAGTTGAAGCCGTAGGTAGTGTCGCCGGTGCGCGTCGTCATATTGGCGCCGTACAGACGCTGCGCAGCCGCGATGTCGTCCATCAGCGGCGCGGCGGAATACTGACGGAAGCCCGAATTCCCGACCCAGCGGATGAAGTCCCCGCCCGTGTTCTGCTCGCTGAAATAGCTCATCAGCGAGTACTGGCGGGAATCCTCGAAATAGGTGGCGTGCGCCTCATAGGTGATGGAGACGCCGGGTCCGGCGTTATAGGCGGCCGGGTGGCTGAGGCCGATGGCGTGGCCGATTTCGTGGGTCAGAACCTGATAGCCATAGGCGTTCAGCACCGGGACGGCATTGTAGCTCAGGCTGTTGTTGATCCAGACATCGCCCTGGACAGCGCCCGCGGCCGCATTACCGGGCAGATAGGCAAAGGCCGCCGCACCCTCGGCGCCGTCGAAATAGTTGCCGAACAGGATGGTGGCATTGTCGGAATAGTTGCTGCCGGTATCGGTCACCCGCTGGAAGGTGATGCCCGCCACATCGGCCCACGATTGCAGGGCCAGAAGGGTGGCCGTGATCTGGGCCTGGGTGAATTGCGAGAAACCGGTCGTCTCTTCCGGCATGGTGCCTGGCGCCGTGGCCCGGAAGGCAAAGGTCACGGTCGTGCCCTGACCCAGTCCCGACCAGGACAGGCCACTGCGGGTGATCTGGGCGCCCGCATCGATCGGGCCCAGCGACGGCTTGCCATTGGGGCCGAACCCGCCGCGCTCGTCACCATTCAGGATGACCGATTGCCCGTCACCGCCATCGCCCACGTCGATAGCGCCGTGGAAGCGCCCGCAGCCCGCGCACAGACCATAGCTCGAGATGGCGCCGAAGCTGGAGTAGGTGTCGTCATTCGGCGTGGAATCTTCCACGAACCGGCCCGAGTTACCGGTGCCGCCGAAGACCGAAAGCGCGGTCGACTGACGACCGGTGAACAGGGTGTCGAACATGGGAAGGCCCCTCACATGAATATCCGGCGGATACCCTAGAGCAGGATTTCCGAACGACAAGCGTTACCGGAACGCCGTCCATCAACTGCCGGTGAGCGCGTCGCCCGCGCCACACGCCTCGCGCGCTCCGCTTCCGTTTTCGGACGATCCGATCTAGTGAGCGCGGGCCATGGACGAGATCGAACGCCAATCCGAAGACCGCGCCTGGACCACGGCCAAGACCCTGGCCGAGGCCCTGCCCTATATCCAGAACTATGACCGCCAGACCGTGGTCATAAAGTACGGCGGCCACGCGATGGGCGAGACGGCCGTCGCGAAACAATTCGCCGCCGACATCGTGCTGTTGAAGCTGATGGGGGTGAACCCGGTCGTGGTGCACGGCGGCGGGCCCCAGATCAGCGCCATGCTGGACAAGGCGGGCGTGAAGTCCAGCTTCGTCGACGGCCTGCGCGTCACCGATCCGGACACCATGCAGGTGGCCGAAATGGTCCTGTCCGGCGCGGTCAACAAGGAGATCGCCCACTGGATCACGGTAGCCGGAAAACAGGCTGACGTGCGCGGCGTGGGCCTGTCGGGCAAGGATGCCGGCCTTCTGACCGTTGAGAAGACCCGCCGCACGCGGCGCGACCCCGACAGCCTGATCGAACAGGAGGTCGATCTGGGCTTTGTCGGCGAGCCGACCCGGGTCGATGCCAAGCTGATCACCCGGCTGATCGAATCCGATGCCGACTGGGTGCCGGTCGTCGCCCCGATCGGCGTGGCCGAGGACGGCCAGACCTATAACGTCAATGCCGACACGGTCGCGGGCGCCCTGGCCGGGGCGCTCGGCGCCAAGCGCATGCTGCTGCTCACCGACGTCGAGGGGGTCAAGGGCAAGGACGGCCAGATCATCCGCCAGATGACCCTGGCCGAGGCCGAGGGCCTGATCGCCGACGGCACCGCCACCGGCGGCATGATCCCCAAGCTTCAGACCGCCATGGCCGCCGTGCGCGCCGGGGTCGAGGCCGTGGTCATCCTCGACGGTCGCCGCCCCCACGCCATGCTGGTCGAGCTGTTCACCGAACACGGCGCCGGCACCCTGGTGCGGGCCAGATGAGCGTCGAACTCCACCGCGCCCGCGTCTGGATCTTCGACATGGACGACACCCTGTATCCGCGCGAACAGGGCGTGATGCGGCTGGTGCAGGAGCGGATCAACACCTTCATGATGGCGGCCGTCGGCCTGCCGCGCGAGGAGGCCCGCGTTCTGCAAAAGCAGTTCCTGAACGAGCACGGCACGACGCTCGCCGGCCTGATGGCCAATTATGCGGTCGACCCCGAGGCCTTCCTCCACGAGGTCCATGACGTGCCGCTGGATTCGCTCGAGCCCAATCCGGATCTGGATGCAGCGCTCCGCCGCCTGCCCGGCCGGCGGTTCGTCCTGACCAATGGCGCCCGCTATCACGCCGCCCGGGTGCTGGAGCGCATCGGCATCACCGGCGCCTTCGAGGGTGTCTTCGCCATAGAGGACATGGATCTGGTGCCCAAGCCGGCCCCGGCGACCTTCCGGCGGTTCCTCGCGGCCTATGGCCTCGAGGCCGAGGAAGCGGTCTTCTTCGAGGATACGCCGCGCAACCTCGCCCCGGCCAAGGCGCTGGGCATGACCACGGTGCTGGTCGGCGACGGCCACGGCCACGAGATCGGCGACTGGGTCGATCACCACACGCCCGATCTGCTCGAATTCCTGACCGAAACTGCCCTCAAGGAGGCCGCATGAGCGACCCCGCCCACTTCAAGTCCGTCATCGAACAGGCGTGGGAAGACCGCGCCTCGGTCTCGACCGCCACGACCGGCGACATCCGCGACGCCGTCGATCATGTGCTGGCCGGACTGGACGACGGCTCGCTCCGGGTCGCCTCGCGTGAGGCTGACGGCAGCTGGACGACCCACCAGTGGCTGAAGAAGGCGGTGCTGCTGTCCTTCCGCCTCAACCCCAACCGCCGTCAGGGCGTGGCCACCAATGCCGGCACCGGCACCCCGGATTCCACCCCCGGGCCGTACTGGGACAAGGTGCCGGTCAAATGGGCTGGCTGGACCGACAGCCGCTTCGAGGCCGCGGGGTTCCGCGCAGTCCCGGGCGCCGTCGTGCGCCACGGCGCCTTCATCGGTCGCGACGTCGTGCTGATGCCCTCCTTCGTCAACATCGGCGCCTTCGTGGGCGAGGGCACCATGGTCGACACCTGGGCCACCGTCGGCAGCTGCGCCCAGATCGGCCGCAATGTGCACCTGTCGGGCGGCGCCGGCATCGGCGGCGTGCTGGAGCCGCTTCAGGCCAACCCGACCATCATCGAGGACGGCTGTTTCATCGGCGCCCGCGCCGAGGTGGCCGAGGGCGTGATCGTCCGCGAGGGCGCGGTTCTGGCCATGGGCGTCTATCTGTCGGGCTCGACCAAGATCGTCGATCGCGCCACCGGCGAGGTCTTCCGCGGCGAGGTTCCGGCGTACAGCGTCGTGGTGCCCGGCACCCTGCCCGATCCCAACGGTGGCCCCGGCCTCTACTGCGCCGTGATCGTCAAGCGGGTCGACGCCCAGACCCGGGCCAAGACCGGCGTCAACGAGCTACTGCGCGCCTGAGCCATTCCGCCGCGCGGTTCGGGCTTGGGAACCGGCCCCCCTTGCTTTACTCAGGACGCGCGGACCGGATCCGCGGCAACAGTTGGGTGAGTGACGATGCGCGTTCTGGTTCTCGGGGGTGACGGTTTCTGCGGCTGGCCCACGGCCTTGCACCTGTCGGCCCGCGGCTGGGATGTGACCATCGTCGACAATCTGTCGCGCCGGAACATCGACAATGAGCTCGAGGTCTCGTCCCTGACGCCCATCCGCCCGATGGGCGAGCGGATCGAGGCCTGGAAGGCCGTCTCCGGCAAGGATATCGGCTTCGTCAACATGACGGTCGGCAAGGAATTCGACCGGCTGGTCGCCCTGATCCGCGACTTCGCGCCCGACAGCGTCGTCCACTTCGCCGAACAGCGCGCCGCGCCCTATTCGATGAAGTCGGCCCGGCACAAGCTCTACACCGTCGACAACAATCTGAACGCCACCAACCACCTGCTGGCCGCCATCGTCGAGAGCGGCCGCGACGTCCACCTGGCCCACCTCGGCACCATGGGCGTCTATGGCTACACCACGGCCGGCCTGCGCATCCCCGAGGGCTATCTCAAGGTCACCGTCGAGACCGACTTCGGCCCGACCGAACAGGAAATCCTGTTCCCGCCGAACCCCGGCTCCATCTACCACATGACCAAGACGCAGGACGCCCTGCTCTTCCAGTTCTACGCCAAGAACGACGGCCTGCGGATCACCGACCTGCACCAGGGCATCGTCTGGGGCGCCGAGACCGAGGAAACCCGCAAGGACGAGCGCCTGATCAACCGCTTCGACTATGACGGCGACTACGGCACCGTGCTGAACCGCTTCCTGATCCAGGCCGCGCTCGGCTATCCGCTGACGGTGCACGGCTCGGGCGGCCAGACGCGCGCCTTCATCCACATCCAGGACACGGTCCGCTGCGTCGAACTGGCCCTGCAGAACCCGCCGAAGGCCGGCGACCGGGTCAAGATCCTCAACCAGATGACCGAGAGCCGCCGCGTGCGCGACCTGGCCGAACTGATCTCGGGCATGACCGGCGCCGAGATCCACAACGTCCCCAATCCCCGTCAGGAAGCCGACGAGAACGAACTCGTCGTCGCCAATGACCAGTTCCGGGAACTGGGCCTCAAGCCCATCACCCTGGCCGAGGGGCTGATGCAGGATGTGACCGAGATCGCGCGCCGCTATGCCGACCGGGCCGACCGCTCCAAGATCCCCTGCGTTTCCAGCTGGAACGCCCGGCGCGCCGAGGCCCTCAAGTCCGAGCCCGTGGTGTCGGCGACCGCCGCCGCCCATCTGCGCACGGCCTGATCCCGGATCACGCGTGAGCCCGTCCCGCCCCCGCCAGACCCCGTCGATTCTGGTCTTCGGCGGCGGCTGGCTGGGTCAGGCCGTCGGGCGCGACGTACAGGCCCGGGGCGGCACGGCCTGGCTGACCTCGCGCTCGCCCGACACCCGCGCGGAGCTTGCGGACGCCGGCTTTCAGGCCGTCGATCCGGCCGATCCCGACGCGCTCAAGGAGGCCGTATCGGCCGTCCAGACCCTGCTGGTCACCACCCCGCCCGAACCCTCCGGCTGTCCCGGCCTGCGCGCCCTTGTGCCGGCGCTGTCGGCCTCGGGCGCCTGGCCGGACTGGATCGGCTACATCTCGTCCAGCGCCGTCTATGGCGACCGGGCCGGTGCCTGGGCCTTCGAGGACGAGCCTCTCCATGCCTCCAGCCTGACCGGCGCCCGCCGCGTCCGCGCCGAGGCCGAATGGCTGGAAGCCGGTCAGGGCATGGGCCTGACCATCCAGATCTTCCGCCTGCCCGCCCTCTACGGTCCCGGGCGCAATGTCATCGGGCGTCTGCGCGACGGAACCGCCCGGCTGGTGCACAAGCCCGGTCAGGTCTTCAACCGCATCCACGTTGACGATGTGGTCTCGGGGCTCAGGGCCTCCATGGACCGGCCCAACCCCGGCCGCGCCTACACCCTGTGCGACGACGCGCCCTCGCCCGCCGATGCCGTCATGGCCTGGACCGCCCGCCGCATGGGCCTGCCGACCCCGCCCGAGATCGACTGGACCGACCCCTCGGTGTCGGACTCCATGCGCCGCTTCTACCTCGACAACAAGCGCCTCTCCAACGCCCGCGCCAAGGCCGAACTCGGCTGGCGTCCCCGCTACCCCAGCTACCGCGAGGGGATGGAAGCCCTGCTGCAGGCGGAGTGATCCTCCGCGCAAAGCGGACTCTCGCGGCGACTGCTATGGGTTGAAAGCGGACGCTCATCGCCTTTGAAAAAGGGCTCGTTGTTCGACCAGCCATTCGGCCATCTCCTCGCACGCCAAAGCGCGACCCGGAAATACCGTGGCCTCATTGCGGAGTATTTGCGCCGAGGCTTCCAACTCCTCAATCAGAGCTGGAGGCACCGTGTCCTCACCCTCGAAAAATGTCAGGGCGTCGGTTACCGATGCCCGGAAGCGGTCGAAGTAGGCGGGACCAATGTCCCGGTACGATTGGATCGAGAGAAGCGCATTGGCGGCTTCCGATTGGACACGCTCAACGGCGATCTCGCTGTCAGATTGCATGCCTACCTCCGCTGGCCTGAGGAAGCTTACAAACTGAACGCTAGGTCCGCTATGGGTCGGGAGCCGACCGTCGCGTGGGGATGGAATGCGGACGTTGGGGCAGATACCCTAAACCGTATGGAAGACGGTGAAACGCTGGACGTCCGCTATGGGTCGACAGCGGACTGTCGCCTGAAGTTGTTGAACTGACACTGCCTGCGCCAGCTTGCTGAACGGCCGATGGCGAGGCTAATGGATTCCTCCATGGCCGATAAGCTTGACCTCTACTCCGACGTGATCACCCGCCTGGCGGGCGAGACCGTGGCCTGTTCGCCAGGCAGCTGGGATAGAGGTTTGCTTTCGATCCAGTCAGACGGTTTCAGGCTCACGTATCAGCTTCAGAACGAAGGTCATGCGGACAGGGCTTCAATCAGTGAGACATTGAGGGACCTGATCGACGAACTGTATGTGCGTATGGACCACGCTGGCGAAGTCTGGACAGGCGCACGGCTGACATGGTGGCGCGAGGGCGAGAACACCAACTTCGACATACGCTTCGACTATCCTGAACAGAATGCCGCCACAGAGCCTGGCACCAGGCGGCCTTGGTGGAAGCTCGGCCGCTGGTAGCAGAACGTGGCCGTCCGCTATGGGTCGAGAGCGGTCCTGTCCATTGAGCCGGAAAGCAGACGAATGGCGGGTCGGGAGCGAACTCTCCCTTCTCCCCTTGTGGGAGAAGGTGCCCCCTGAGAAGGGGGCGGATGAGGGGTCGCGCCGAGATTGGAAAGTCATCGGACCGGATGAAGCGGACTGCTCGTCAAACGACCGAGAGACCCCTCATCCGTCAGGCTTCGCCTGCCACCTTCTCCCGCAAGGGGAGAAGGACCGCTTACCCGATGCGCCCGATTATGAAATCAGCGCCCAAATTCCCCCACCCTTTCAACACCCCCGCCGGTTCCCGGCCCGACTTCCCCGCCTCACCCCGGGCCTGTGCAAACCTCCTCTCGTCCCGTCGCACGGAGGGCTCGTAAGGCCTGCGACCTTGTGAGCGACGGGAGCGATGGAGCGGGGTTGGAGGGGCCTCAAGCAGCGAGCGACCGCGTCGCGAACGTTAGGCCACCTTCAAACACCCTCGATCTCCGCCTCCGGGTGCGGGATCAGGGCAAGGGTCGAGGGGGATACTCGGCCGTTCCGGGACGGGGCGCAGGCCCCGCCCGCCCGTCGGAGGCGCTGCGGTAAGGCGATAAGACCGCCACCCGACGCAAGCTTCCGGAAAACCACCGCGCGGAGCGTCAGCCTTCGTCGAAACGGTAAACTCTACTCACTCCGGGCGAAGGCCCGGCGCTCCGCCTGCCCTCCAACCCGCCGCCAACACGGACGGGCGCTCGGGCGTGCCTAGAACGGCAGCAGGTTCCGTTGGCGGCTGTAGGCCATGGTGCCGACATTGGCGCCGAGGCGCAGGCCGACCCCGGTCCGCACGGGCGCCAGGATGATGCCGTCGGCCTGCTGGTAGTTCACGCCGACTCCGCCGATCAGATAGGCCGACCCTTCGACCCCCGGATAGCGGCGATAGATCATGTCCGGATAGTAGAGCCCGTACACCAGGGTGAAGACGCGACTGGCGTTGCCGCCCACGTCCCAGCCAATGGAGATGCCCTGCCAGAAGATTTCCTGCGAGGCGCTGAGGTCCTTCATATGCAGCGCGCCGCGCCCGTAGCGGACCCCGACGCCCATGGCCCCTGCGCCCTCCTCGCCCGCGATATAGGCGGTCGGGCGGTCGCCCTGGTCGGCGAAGATGCGTTCGATGGCGGCGCCCATGGCCTCGGCGGCGATGCCCAGCTCGCGCGAGCCCGCGGCCACCAGTTCATCGGCGGTATAGGCGGGCGCATCCTGGTCCGAGCGGATCGGATAGTTGGGGCCGGCCTGTCCCTGTCCCGGCTGCGAGGTCGCGCATCCGCCCAGCGAAGAGGCGGCCAGCGGCGTGGCGGCGGCCAGGCCGGTCATGATCAGCTTGCGGCGGTCCATGGCGATTCTCCTCAGGCAGCGACGGGCACACCCTGTCGCGGCCCACATTGTCGCTGCATTGAGTCAGACTTGCGGCGACAAGGTTAACCGCACATTGCCGTCAGCACCGGGTGACGATCTCCCGGGGCGTCACCGACGGCGTCATATAGACGAAGTCGCTGGTCTCGCCGGGCTCCAGATAGAAGTTGCTTTCATAGCCCGTGTTCCAGGTGACCGTGGCCTGCATCGGTTTCCGTCCGGTGTTGCGCACCCGGTAATAGGTCTGGTTGTTGACGTGGCCGTACTCGCTGTAGGCCGGGCAGACCCCCGTCACCACATCGGTCAGATGCTCGTCGGGCCACCAGGCCCCGTTTTCCATGTCGAGCTGGTCCGCATAGGCCATCAGCCCGGTCTCGAATTCCGCACAGCCCGACAGGGCCGCGCACGCGGCAACGGCAAACAGCACCTTGAATTTCATGGTCATCCCCTCAGTTCCGGAAAACTGTAATCCGGACTTTGGAAATCGACAATCTGACCGGCCCTGACGATCTACTGACGCAGGGTGGCGCCCAATTTGCCCGCCGCGGCCACGACCTTCGCCGACAGGGCGTCGATCTCGGCCTCGGTCAGGGTCGCCTGATCCGGCTGAACCGTGACCTCGAGCGCCACCGACTTGAAGCCCGGCTCGATGCCCTTGCCGCGATAGACGTCAAAGACGGCGACCTCGGTGATCAGGGTCTTGTCCGCGCCCTGCACGGCCCGGACCAGATCGCCGGCCGGCACGCGGTCCTCGACCACGAAGGCAAAGTCACGGCTCAGCGGCATCAGGGCCGACAGCTTCGCCGGCCCGCGCGACTTGGTCCGCGCGCCCCGCGGTTCGGGCACGGCGTCGAGGATCAGCTCGAAGCCCAGCATCGGCGCCTCGGCGTCGAGGGTCTTGAGCGTCGCCGGGTGCAGGGCCCCGAACTGGGCCAGCACCATCTTCGGGCCCAGCTGGACCCGGGCCGAACGGCCGGGGTGCCACCACGGGTCGACGGGCGCGCGCTCGGCGTCCTGCACGGTCTGCAGACCGGCCGGCGCGCCGATCAGGGTCAGCAGCCGCATCAGATCGCCCTTCAGCTGGAACAGCGGGTCCTCGCCCGCGCCGCTCCAGTGGCGGGCGGCGTGGGGGGCGACCACCACGGTAATCGCCGTCCGCTGGCCGGTCGGGCTGTCGTCGCGATAGACCGGGCCGATCTCGAACAGGGCCACATCGGGGTGGCCCCGGTCGGCATTCCGCGCCGCCGCCTGGATCAGGTTCGGCAGGATCGAGGGCCGCATGCAGTCCAGCCCCTGGGCGATCGGGTTCTCGACGTGCAGGCGGGCGTCGCCGCCCCCAAAATGCGTTGCGATCGCCTCGCTGGTGAAGGACCAGGTGACCGCCTCGGCATAGCCCATGGCGGCCAGCGCCCGCCGGGCCAGCCGCACACGGCCCTGCAGCGGCGACAGAAGGCCGGCGCTGGGCGCGCCCAGATCAGGCAGCGGTGTCGACGGCAGGGCGTCATAGCCGACGATCCGGGCGACTTCCTCGACCAGATCCGCCGGTCCCTCGACGTCGGCGCGCCAGCTGGGCGGGGTCACCGTCCACGGCTGGCCCGTCTCGACGGTAAAGCCGAGCGCGGTCAGCACTTCGGCCGTGCGGTCGGCGCTGATGTCGAGGCCCGTCAGGCGTCCGACCCGCGCCGGGTCAAAGGCAAAGGCTTCGGGGGCCGCCGGGGTCCGGCCCGCGACCACCACCTCGGACGGCTCGCCGCCGCACAGGTCCAGGATCATCCGGGTGGCCAGCTCGATCCCCGGCACCACGCTGGCCGGATCGACCCGGCGGGCAAAGCGGTACTGGGCGTCCGAGCTGATCCCCAGGGTCCGGCCGGTCTGGGCCGTCACCAGCGGATCGAACCAGGCGCTCTCGAGGAAGACATCGGTCGTGGCGTCCGAACAGCCGGTCGTCTCGCCGCCCATCACGCCGCCGAGGCCGATGGCGCGGCAGCCGTCGTCGTCCGCGATCACACAAATGTCGGGCGCCGTCGCATAGGTCTTGCCGTCCAGCGCGGCCAGGCTTTCGCCTTCGGTGCCGGCCCGTGCCACCACGGTCGTGCCTTGCAGGGCCGCGAGGTCGTAAGCGTGCAGCGGCCGGGCACGGTCATAGGCGATCAGATTGGTCACATCGACCAGCCGGTTGATCGAGCGCAGCCCGATCGCCGTCAGCCGCTGCTGCAGCCAGTCGGGCGACGGGCCGTTGGTAACGCCGCGGATCACCCGGCCGGCAAAGACCGGGCACTGCTCCGGCGCGTCCAGCCGGATCGAGACCGGACACGGAAACTGTCCCGCCACCGGCGTGATGGCGGGTGTCGTCAGGGTGCCGAGACCGGCAGCCGCCAGATCGCGGGCGATGCCGTCCACGCCCAGCCAGTCGGGCCGGTTGGGGGTGACCTCGAAATCGATGACCGGCTCGGCCCCGAATACGCCGGCGGCGGGGGTCCCGACCGCATGGCCCGGGTCCAGATCCAGGATGCCGTCGCTGTCGCCGGCCAGATCCAGCTCGGCGGCCGAGCAGAGCATGCCGTTCGACACCACGCCGCGCACCGGCTTTTCGACCAGGGTCACGTCCAGCCCCGGCACATAGGCCCCGATGGGCGCATAGATGGTCACCAGACCGGCGCGGGCGTTGGGCGCCCCGCACACGATCTCCTTCATGCCGTCCACCGTCTCGACCTGACAGATCTGCAGCCGGTCGGCGTTCGGATGGCGCTCGGCCGAGACGATCCGGGCAACGGTGAAGGGCGCCAGTTTCGCGGTGGGGTCGATGACGCCCTCGACCTCGAGACCGGCCATGGTCATGGCATCGGCCACCGCATCGACGTCGGCAGTCGTGTCGAGGTGCGCCTTCAGCCAGGAGAGGGTGAATTTCACGACGTCTTGCCCTGAGCCTCTTGCCGGGCCTTTTCGGCCTCCGCATGCATGCGGTCCATGGCCTCGCGGGTGCCCGTCAGGCCACGTTCCAGTTCGGCCACGGCCTGCTCGGGGCCCGTGAAGCCGATCTGCATGAAGCGGCAGTTGACGAAGCGCGTGTTGCGGAAGCCCACGACGCCGGCCGCGCGCGGTCCGCGCGGAGTCAGCAGCAGCGTCCGCACGTCCGTGGCGGCGCCCATGTTGCAGCCCTCGAACTGTACCCCTTCGCCGATCCCCAGCACGGCCGGCCCCTCGATCAGGCAATCCGTAAAGGTCTTGCCCTCGATCAGGAACGTGCCGGCGTTCATATGCTGGGCGGCCATGGCCGGCAGCCAGATCGCCTCGTTCTGGAAGGTGTCGCGCTCGACCAGTTCACGTCCGGACGGGCTGGTGATCGGGGTCTTCGAAGGTTCGGTCATGGGAAATGTCCTGGAATCGGTAGGGTCAGCTCAGCCCGGCGGCGGGGCTGGGCGCGGCGAAGGCCGAGAAGCCGTAGTGGGCCAGCCAGCGGCTGTCGGCCTCGAACATGGGGCGAAGGTCGGGGATGCCGTATTTGAGCATGGCCAGGCGGTCGACACCCATGCCGAAGGCAAAGCCCTGGTACTCGTCCGGGTCGATGCCGCAGGTGCGCAGCACATTGGGATGCACCATGCCGCAGCCCAGGATCTCCATCCAGCTGTCGCCCTCGTTGAGCTTCAGCACCCCGCCCGAGCGGTCGCAACGGATGTCCATCTCGGCCGAGGGCTCGGTGAAGGGGAAATGGTGGGGCCGGAAGCGCGCGTCGATGCCGTCCACCTCGAAAAAGCGGGCGACGAAGGTCTCAAGCGTCCACTTGAGGTGGCCCATGTGGATGTCGCGGTCGATCACCAGACCCTCGACCTGATGGAACATGGGCGTGTGGGTCGCGTCCGAGTCCTTCCGGAAGGTCCGACCCGGCGCGATGATGCGGATCGGCGGCTGGCCCGACATCATGGTGCGGATCTGCACCGGGCTGGTGTGGGTGCGCAGCACCTTGCGCTCGCCCGTCTCCGGGTCGGGCTTGAGGAAGAAGGTGTCGTGCATTTCCCGCGCCGGGTGCTTGGGCGGAAAGTTCAGCGCGGTGAAATTGTGGAAGTCGTCCTCAATGTCGGGACCTTCGGCGACCGAGAAGCCCATTTCGGCGAACAGCGCGACCATTTCGTCCATGACCTGCAGGGTCGGGTGGACGCTGCCGGCCCGGGCGGCGCGGGGCGGCAGGGTCAGGTCCATGTGTTCGGACTTCAGCCGGGCTTCCAGCTCGGCGGCCTCCAGCTCAGCCTTGCGGGCCGTCAGGGCCGCGCTGACGCGATCGCGCAGGCCGTTGATGCGCGGGCCCTCGACGCGACGCTCGTCGGGGCTCATGGCGCCCAGACCCTTGAGCAGGCCCGAGATCGACCCCGTCTTGCCGAGGGCCGAAACGCGCAGTTCTTCCAGCGCCTGCACGCTGTCGGCCGAGCCGATGGCGTTGATCAGGTCGAGTTCCAGTTGATTGAGGTCTGTCATGACGCCCGTCGTCTAGCGAGCCGCAAGCCGTTCGTCACCCCGAAAGGCCCCTTCGACAATCGCGCCCGAATGGGCAGCGAGGGCCAGGGCCGAAGACATCCCGCGAATTATCGTCCGGACAAGGATATATCTCTATGTTTTCGTTGCAAAAACTTCGATTTCAGCAAAGCCATCCTTAAGAGATGGCCCGTCAGGATGCGCCGGTTAGTCAGGAGTACCGGAATGGCCCGCATCAGGGACTATCGCGTCATCGCCGAGCCCGTGGGGCCCGATGTGAGGGGATCGTCCGTCTTTGAGCGCTTCCGGGCCGAGCCGGACACCCTGGCCATCGCCGTCGTGGATGACACGGGCCAGCCGCTGGGCCTGATCGAGCGGAACGCCTTCACGCTCAAAATGGCCGCGGAGTTCGGGCGGGCCCTCTATGCCCGTCGTCCGGTCGCAGCCCTGATGGACCCTGCCCCGCTGGTGGTTGATGGCGAGATGGACGCGGCCACCCTGTTCGAGAACCTCGACAATGCCGCGCTCGGCGGCCTCCTCGGCGGGTTCATCGTCACCGAAGACGGGCGCTACAGCGGGGTGGGATCGGGCGTGCAGCTGTTGCAGGCGGCCAGCGCGCTGGCCCGTGCCTCCAGCCGCGCCAAGTCCGAGTTCCTGGCGGTCATGAGCCACGAGATCCGCACGCCCCTGAACGGGGTGCTGGGGGTCGCGGCGCTGATGGAGCGCGAACTGACGCAGGAGGACCTGCGCCCCCATGTCCGGACCATTCTCGATTCCGGCCAGGGCCTGCTGCGCCTGCTGAACGACGCCCTCGACATGTCGCGCGCGGATGCGGGAGCCCTGACGCTGGAGCCCCAACCCCTCGACCTGACGGTCGTGGCCGATGACCTCAAGGCGCTCTGGCGGGCCCGGGCCGAGGAAAAGGGCATCACCCTGTCGGTGTCCTGCGAGAATCCGGACGAGGTCTGGGTGCTGGGCGACGAGGTCCGCATCAAACAGGTGCTCAACAATCTGATCGGCAATGCGCTGAAGTTCACCCCGTCAGGAGAGGTGCGCGCGACCCTGACAGTGCAGGCCCGAGCCCAAGGTATTTGCGTCGAGGGCCAGGTCGACGACAGCGGGCCGGGTATCCCCGCCGACCGCATCGAGCAGGTCTTCCAGCCGTTCAACACCGGCGGGGCCGGGCGTGAGGGTGCCGGCGCCGGCATGGGCCTGGCCATCTGCCGGCAGATCGTGGAGCGGATGGGCGGCCGGATTTCCGCAGACCGCTCAGGGTTTGGTGGCGCATCCTTCCGGTTCACCCTGGAACTTGAGGCCGCCACGCCCGAGCACCGTGCGGCACGCCAGCAACGCCCCGAACCCACGGCCCACGACAGCCTGCATGTGCTGGTCGCCGACGACCACCCCACCAACCGCTTTCTGGCGGGCAAGCTTCTGGAACTGTTCGGGTGCAGCCACGAGGCCGTCCAGAACGGCGCCGAGGCGGTCGACGCCGTGCGGTCCGGCGCCTTCGACCTCGTGCTCATGGACATCAAGATGCCCGTCATGGACGGGGTCGCCGCCACGCGGGCCATCCGCGCCTCGGGTCCGGCGGGGGCCGCCCTGCCCATCCTGGCCCTTACGGCCAATGCGGATGAGCAGGACGCCCGGTCCTATCTGGCTGCAGGCATGAATGCGGTGGTGTCAAAGCCCATCCAGCCCGACGTCCTGCTGGACGCGATCCGGCGGGCCATGGGCGCACCCTCCCTGCAGCAGGCGGCCTGAGCCTAGTCCTTCAGGACGAAGGTGATCTTCAGATTGACGCGGTATTCGGTGATCTGGCCGCCGTCCACGACGACCTTCTGCTCCTGGACCCAGGCGCCACGCACCTGGTCGAGCGTTTCGTCGGCGCGGGCGATGCCCTTCTTGATCGCGTCCTCGAAGCTGACGGTCGAGGCGGAGGTGATCTCGGTGACGCGGGCAACGGACATGGGGAAACTCCTGTATGGTTGAGGTTCCCTTCCAACGGCGGCGGGCCGTCGCGGTTGCCTCGACACGGAGTCCGGACATGAAAACGCCCGCCGTCCGGTGCCGGAGGCGGGCGTCTTCAGGGTCTCAATGCGGACCGGTTCAGGCCAGGGCGGCGCGAACCTTGTCGGCCACGGCCTTGAAGCCGGCTTCGTCGGCGGCCATCGCGGCCAGAACCTTGCGGTCCATCTCGATGCCGGCCTTCGACAGGCCGTGCATGAACTGCGAATAGGTGAAGCCTTCCAGGCGGGCCGCAGCGTTGATGCGCTGGATCCACAGGGCGCGGAAGTTGCGCTTCTTGGTGCGGCGGTCGCGATAGGCGTACTGCCCGGCGCGGTCCACGGCGGCCTTGGCGGCGCGGATGGTGTTCTTGCGGCGGCCGTAGAAGCCCTTGGCCTGCTTCAGGACCTTCTTGTGCTTGGCGTGGGACGTAACGCCCCGGGTAACGCGAGCCATGATGTGTGTCTCTTCGAGAAGCGCCCCTGAGATCGGCCGCGCGGCGGCTCAGTGGTTCAGGGACGAGGTTTCAAACTGATGCGGTGGGAGATCTCGTGATGCGACGCCGATCAGGCGTACGGCATGTACGACTTGATCTTCTTGGCATCGGCATCCGACATCACCTGCGTGCCGCGGTTCTGGCGAATGTACTTCGAGTTATGGCTGATCAGCCGGTGGCGCTTGCCCGCCACGCCGGCCTTCACCTTGCCCGAGGCCGTCAGTTTGAAGCGCTTCTTGGCGCCCGACTTGGTCTTCAGTTTCGGCATTTTCACTCTCTCTCTTGAAGCCACCGCCCCGGGACCAGAGGTCCGATCGGGAACGGAGAGCGGATGAACGGTCGCCAAGGCATGCCTGTTCGCCCGACGACCGGTACGCGAAGCCGCGCGTCATACGGCAAGGCCCGCCCGAAGGCAAGGGCCGCCCCGGCTCAGTCCGGCGGGTTGTGATCCAGCAGGAAGGCCATCAGGGCGGTGAGCATCTGCAGGCGGGTGCTGGATCGCGACAGCCAGTGATCTTCGCCATCCAGTTCGACCAGCTCGACCGGCTTGCCGGCGCGACGCAGGGCCTGGGCCATCAGCCGGCTTTGCTCGACGGGCACCACCGTATCGTCGCGGCCATGGATCAGCAGGATCGGCGCGTCGGCCTGCTCCGCGAGCCGGGAAGGCGACCGCTCATCCAGCGACCGGTCGCCGAGCCGCTCGGCGCCCATGAAGCGGTTCCAGTAGCGCACGGCTGCATTCTCGTCCTCGGCCCGCATGCGAGCCTCCCGATCCACCATGCGACGCAGGTCCGAGACACCATTGACCGAGACAGCGCAGCGATAGACCCCCCGATCCAGTGTCGGGCCGGCCAGGGCCGCATAGCCACCGTAGCTGGCGCCCACGATGCAGACGCGCGCCGGATCGATCACGCCCTGCCCGGCCAGCCAGCGCACCCCGTCGGACAGGTCGGTCTGCATCTTGCGGCCCCATTCGCCATAGCCAGCCTCAAGGAAGTCCCGACCATAGCCCGTCGAGCCGCGGAAATTCGGCTGGAGAACCGCATAGCCGCGCGAGGCAATCGCCTGGGCCCACCAGTCAAATCCCAGCACATCGCGGGCCGCGGGTCCGCCATGCGCGAGCACGATCAGCGGCAGGCCCTGGGGTGTCTCTACTCCCGGGGGAAGGGTCAGATAGCCGTGGATTTCCAGACCGTCGGCCGCCGCATAGGTGACCGGCTGGATCGGGGCAACGCGGTCCGGGCCGATGTCCTGATAGGCCGCTCCAATCGCATTGAGCGCGCCGGCGTCGAGATCCAGCAGATAGTAGGTCCCGGAGTCGCCGGTCCCGCTCGTGAACAGGATGGCCTTGCGGTAGTCCTCGCTCCAGCTGAGCAGGGTAGGTGCCAGGTCGGGCAGGGTAGCCCGGGCCGTGTCCCACAGGCGCTGGGCTTCCGGGTCGACAAAGCCATAGGTCGGCAGGTCTCCCTCGAGGCCGACCGCACCGACCAGTCGACCGGTCGAGGGATGGAACCACAGCGAGCGGGCCCGGAAACCAAACCGTAGGGGCTGCCACTCCCCGGTCTTGAGGTCGACTTCAAAGAACTGGCCGGGCTCGCCCTCTGCCGGATCTAGGTCCGGCCGGTCGACCCCCATGATGACGCTGTCGCCATTCACCCCCAGCCCGAGAAGCGAGGGCAGGTCGATCGGGGCCACCGTCTCCCAAACCTTGCGGAAATTTCCGTCTTCGTTGCGGATCAGCAGACTCCAGTCTCCCGTGCGGCTCTGATACTCGCTGCGGGCCACGGTCCGGTCCGTGAGGGGATCGAACACGAAGTCGGTGGTCTCGGGGAACATGGTGTCGGTGAGGCGGGCGCGACCGGAGTCCGGGTCCACACGGTAAAGGTCGACCCGCTGCGGCCGCTCGGTCGAAAAGGCTCGAACCAGAATGTCAGGACGCCCCTCGCCAGGCACCACGGTGACGTGACTGAGCAAGGCCGGGAACATGCCTCGCGTGGTCGTCAAAAGCGGGACGACCCGGCCGGTGGAGACATTGTAAACCTGTCCGGCGGCGAATTCGGTTTCCTCGACGCCGAGGGTGCGCGCGGCCTGGGTCTCGGTGGTGACGACCAGAATCCGGTCCTCTCCCAGCCACTGCAAATCCCGGACCTTGGCCTCGCCGACCCCGACATTGGCCAGGGGCGCGAGAGCGACCAGGTCCATGAGGATCAGCCGACGCTGCTCGCCGGCGACGCTGATGAAGGCAAGGCGCTGGCCCGCCGGGGACAGCTGGACCAGCTCAAGCGACGGCAGTGCGCCATAGGCTTCCAGCGGAAGGGGTGCGGCCGCCTCGACCGGGGATGACAGGGTCTGGGCTGCAGAGGCCACCGGAAGGCCAAACAACACCAGCAGGGCCAGCATCACCCCGAACAACCGCTCCGGTCTCATGGCAGCCCCCCAGCCGCGGCGCCCTAGCGGGGTGCCAGGATCATGATCATCTGGCGGCCTTCCATGCGCGGGGCATATTCGACCTTGGCGACTTCCTCGAAGTCGGCCTGGACCTTGTTGAGCAGCTTCATGCCCAGTTCCGGGTGGGCCATCTCACGGCCCCGGAAGCGCAGGGTCACCTTGACCTTGTCACCGTCCTCGAAGAAGCGGTGCATGGCCTTGGCCTTCACATCATAGTCGTGGGTGTCGATGTTCGGCCGAAGCTTGATTTCCTTCAGCTCGACGATCTTCTGCCGCTTGCGCGCCTCGGCCTTCTTCTTCTGCTCCTGGAAGCGGAACTTGCCGTAGTCGAGAATTTTGCAGACCGGGGTCTCGGCGTTCGAGACCATCTGCACCAGGTCCATACCGGCCTCTTCAGCGGCTTCGAGCGCCGCGGCCAGAGGCATGACGCCCTGTTTTTCACCGTTTTGGTCGATCAGGAGCACGCGCGCGGCGCGGATATCCTGGTTCATGGGCGGCCCATCCTTGACGGGCGGTGTTTGCATCGGACGGCGAATGGGCGTCGTTTCCTTGTGTGGTCAAAAGGGATATCGCGGATGTCGTGCGGAAACGCGCGGCGGACCGCCCCGTTTCCTGACGGGACAATATGCCCCCGGATGCCCGTTTCTTCAAGGCGCGGGGACGGAACGCCCCCCGGGCCATGCGTCATGCAGGTCGACCACGGCAGAAAAGACACGCTCGACGGTCAGGTCCTCGATGGGGGCGAACTGGCCCCGGGTCTCGTTCGAGGCGACGGTGCGGGTGCGGGGACCCCAGGGTCCGTAGAGCCACCATTCGGTCGGGCCGAACAGGCCGAGCGTCGGCTGGCCAAGGGCGGCGGCCACATGCATCAGGCCCGAGTCATTGCCGACGAACAGGGCGGCACGGTCGATCGCGGCGGCCGAACACAGGATGTCGCCCTTGCCCACGCAGTCGATGCCCCGGTCCCCGGCGGCTTCGAGCGCGGGGGTGGCCGGCGGCCGGTCACCGGGGCCGCCCACCGGCATGAAGCGCCAGCCGTCGAAGCGGGCATCGGCGGACAGTTTTTCGACCAGCTGGCCCCAGCGGTCGGCGGGCCAGGACTTGCCCGGCTGGTGGGCGATGGGGGCGAGCGCGAGGATGGGTCCGGGGCCCGCTCCCCCCTGAAGCTGCGGATCAATGACCGCCGCCGCCTCGGCGCGGGCCTGATCATCGAGGAAGATTTCCGGATCGAGCGGCGCCTCTGCCCCCATCAGGCGCGAGACCATCTCGACCTTGCGCAGCCCGGTTTCCCACTTGCGGGTGTAGACCACGCGACGCCGGGCGGGGACGGTCCAGGCCAGGGCCGAGCCGCGGATATCGACCACCAGATCCCAGCGCGTGCCGCGTACCTGCTGCCACAGGTCCAGCCAGTGGCCGGACATCGGCTTCTTGTCGAGAACGATGACGCGCTCCACCCCGGGCGCGGACCGGAACAGGGGTGCAGGCGGCCGGCCCGCCGCCACCGTGATGCGGGCGCCAGGCAGCTGGCGGCCGATCTCGCGGATCACGCCGGAGGAAATCACACAGTCGCCGATGCGGTTGGAGCTGACGAACAGGACTCGGGGCGTCTGGGTGACTGTGGGGGCGGGGGCCATGCAAATCCGACTTCGCTTCCGGGGCCGGGTCTGGCTATCAGGGTCTGAAGCCCATGGCGAGAGGAGCCGGCAATGCGCGCACCCGACATCGACTATCTGGCCCGCCCCGACGGCGCACGCCTGGCCCTGAAGCAGGTCGAGGGCGACGGCCCGGTCGTGCTGTGGGTCGGCGGCTTCCGCTCGGACATGGAGGGGACCAAGGCGCTGGCGCTGGATGCCGCGGCGCGCGAGCGGGGCTGGGCCTTCGTCCGTTACGATCACTTCGCCCACGGCCAGTCGTCGGGGAACTGGCGCGACGCCACCGTGGGGCGCTGGTGCGACGACGCTGCGGCCCTCGTCGATCACCTGACGGGGACAACCGGGCGAACGGTCATTCCGGTCGGGTCCTCCATGGGCGGCTGGGTGGCGCTGAACCTGACGCTGGCCCGACCGGCGGCGGTGAAGGCCCTGCTGCTGATCAATCCGGCGCAGGATTTCACCGAGCGGCTGATGTGGCCCGAGTTGCCCCCGGAGCGGCAGAAGGAGGTGCTGGAGCACGGCGAGACAGTCATGCCCGACGAGGGGCTGGGCGCCTATCCGCTGACCCGCACCATGTTCGAGGAAGCCCGGGCCCGGATGCTGCCGGAAGGACCGCTGCCGATCCGCTGCCCGGTGCACATCCTTCAGGGGCGGCAGGACACGTCAGTGCCCTGGCGACACCAGCTGCCGCTGGTCGAGGCGCTGGAAGGGGCCGATGTGCGGCTGGACCTGATCGCCGGGGGCGACCACCGGCTGTCCGGACCCGCGGACCTGACGCGCATGGTCGAGGCCGTGGAGCGGCTCAGGTCAATCTAGAAGGTCGAGAGCCCGGATCAGGCGCCGACGCGACGCAGGCCGTCGGCGGTGGCGGGGCGCTGCTCGCCACCCGACAGGATGACGCGGTCGATACGGGTCTTTTCGGCCCGGAAGGCCGCCAGATCGGCGCCGCCGAGGATGGTGCCCTCCTGGGTCTTGACCCCGGCCGGATTGATCCGCTGGCCGTTGCGCCAGATTTCGTAGTGCAGGTGCGGGCCGGTCGAGGCGCCGGTCGAGCCGACATAGGCCACGACCTGGCCCTGACGAACGCGCGTGCCGGCACGGATGCCCGAGCCATAGCGGGACAGGTGGCCATATCCGGTTTCCAGCCCGTTGGCGTGGCGGATGCGCAGCCAGTTGCCGTAACCGCCCCAGCGGCGGGCCTCAACCACAACGCCGTCGGCGGGGGCCAGCACCGGCGTGCCCGTGCCGGCAGCAAAGTCGATACCTTGGTGCATGCGGCGGTAGCCCGAGATCGGGTGGCGACGATAGCCGTAGGAGGAGCTGACGCGGGCGCGGTCCAGCGGCGTGCGCATCATGGCCGAGCGCATGTTCTTGCCCGAGGCGTCGAAATACTGGGCTTCGGCCGAGTTGGCCGGCTTGAAGCGATAGAAGACCTGGCCCTTCAGCTCGGCATAGAGCAGCTCGCCAGCCTCAACCACGCGACCGCTCTCGGTCACAGTCTGGCTGAAGACCATCACGAACTCGTCCGAGGCGCGGATATCGCGATCCAGGTCGAACTTGTGCGAGAAGAGCTGGGTGGCCTTGCGGATCACCTGGGCATTGGCCCCGGCCTGACGCGCAGTGGCGTAGATGGAACCCTTGACCTGGCTGCGCACCACGACGGTCTCGTGCGTGACCTTTTCCTCGATGGCCCGCAGACGCAGGGCGCCGTCAAAGGTGCGCGAGACGGTCAGCTGGCTGGCCGGTCCGGTGCGCATGGTCAGGCCGATCAGGCGCGCCCCGCCCCGTCCGCCGCGCGGCTGGGCAATGGCAGTCTCGAACCGCAGGCCTGCACGCAACTCGGTGACGTCATAGGCGTTGGCGATGGTCTGGGTGACGGCGCGGGCCTCTTCTTCCGGGATACCGGTGCGGCGCACGGCCTGCTCGAAGGTCTCACCCTTGCGGATCTGGACCGGAATGGCCTCCGGGGTGCTCATGCCCACCGGGGTGCCGGCGGCGGCGATCGCTTCGGCTTCCAGCTCGGTGATGTTCTCGGCGACGACCGCGACGGGAACCTCGGCCCTTACAGGGTGGTAGACCCGACCGGCCAGCATGGCGACCACCAGGGCCGCGCAGGCGGTAAAGACATGAGGCGCAAGGCGCATCGGTTGGCGGCGCGGATCAAATTGAGCCATCGTTTCCCGACAAATCGACGACGCCAGCGCGGCGCCACACGTGATACCAGCAAGTTCCGGGCCGAAGACGCCCCTCCGTAACCGGAGGACCGCCTATAGCCCGTCAGGCCCTGAATGTGAAGCGCAAGGGTTACGAAGCCTTAACGGCCAAGGCTGTTTTCCCGTAAGTCCATGCGCCACACCGAGAACAAACTGCGCTGTTTCGAGTTACGGTCGCGTGCCGCCCCGTCTTTTCTATTGCTTCACCCCCGTCTGCGACAGAAGGTCTCGCGGTTTTCACTAGTGTTCTTGAGGCCACTACTCAGTGTTCCGGATGCAACATCAAGGCCTCGCCCCCCGTCCGGGTGACCGGAATCGCGACACCCGTCAGGCCGGCTGTCCCGCAGGGGAACAGGCCGGTTGAGCGCCCCTTCGCCACCTTCGACCGAGCCTTCGCCGCCCGCACGGCGCCGCGCCGCCGGCACCGCCGGACGGGTGGCGCTCGGCATCCTGCTGGGACTGCTGGTTCTTCTGGCGGGCCTCTATGTGAACCGTCGCCATGTGGCGCGCGAGGTGCTGGTCGGCTGGCTGGACCGGCAGGGGATCGCGGCTGACGTTGAGGTCGAGCGTTTCGAACTGGATGGCTTTATCGGCCGCGTCCGCATCGGCGATCCGGACAATCCCGACTTTTTGGCTGAGCGGGTCGAGGTCGACTACAGCCTGACCGCGCCGTGGTCCGCCTCGGGTCTGGGGGCTCGCCCCAGCCGAATTCGCCTGGTCGGCCCCACGCTGCGCGGCACCTGGCGGGAGGGTCGCTTCAGCTTTGGCAGTCTCGATCCGCTGATCGAGCGGTTTACCGGTCGACCGACCCAGCCCGAGGCAGCCTCGCCCCTCATCCTGGTGGAACAGGGTCAGGTGCGCCTGACCACTGACTGGGGCCCGGTCGGCATTCTGGCGGACGCGCGCATCGAGGACGGGCGTCTAAAGCGGCTGACGGCCGAGGTGCCCAAGGCCTCGCTGGCGCTGGACGACCAGTCCATCCAGGGCCTGACCGCCACGCTCGACCTGATCACCGAGGGCGACCGCAGTACCCTGAAGCTGGCCGCGCGTGCAGACGCCATGACCGCGCCCGACCGGGATGTGCGTGACGCGGTCCTGACGCTCAATGCCACCCTGCCCTACCCCACCGGAACGCCGCTGAGGCTGGACGGCCCCGGTCAGATCGATCTGGATCTCAAGGCCGACGCGGGTCGGACCGGTACGACCTCCGGTCAGACGCTCTCGGCCCGCCTCGCCGGCCGGGGTCAGTTCGCCGGCGTTCTGACCCGCCCGGTCTTCGATGGGCAGGTCGACGGTCGGCTGGATGGCCAGCGCGTACAGGTCGCCGGTGTGGACGCGCGCGCCGTCTCGACCACCCTCGACGCGGCCGCCCTCCGCCTTGATCTGTCCGGCACCTCGCCGCGCTGGAGCCTGTCCGGCCCGGTACGGGTCCACATGGACCGGGCCGCCGCCGAAGCCTTTGCCGGACAAGGGATCACCCTCGAGACAGCGCGGCTGGAGGCCGGGGGTCAGGACGGACGCTTCGAGGTCACCGGCCCGTGGTCGGTTTCGGCCGACCGCCTGTCGTCAGGCGATCTCGTGCTGACAAACACTTCGGGCCGGGTCGATCTGGACCTCATATCCGACGCCGGTTTGACGCTGGCCGGGCGGCTGGAGGCCCGCGGCGGGCGCTGGCCCCTGCTGGGGCAGCCCGCAGCCGACGACGTGCCCGAGCTGGCCGCGATGAAGGCGGCGCTCGGCGATTTCAGTCTTGTGGCGCCGGCCTTTACCTATCGCTCAGGGAGCGGCGGCGGTCGGCTGGACCTGACCCAGGCGGCGGTCCTGCGCCCCCGCAGCGGTGGCGCCCTGACGATTGCACCGACCAGCGCGCCCGTCCTTTCGCTGAGAGACGGACAGGCGCCGGGCGGCCAGTTTCGCATCACCGCCACGCGCGGCGGGGGCCTGCCCGAGGCGGACCTGGCCATCCCGCGCTGGACGCTGGAGCCCGGCGGATTCTCGGCCGACTTCAACGGCCGCGCCGCGCTGGATTTCGGGCTGGGCCGCGGCCTGAGCGTCCAGGGCGGGGGTCGCCTGCGGAACGACAATGGCGTGGTCAGCATCTCCACGACCCAGTGTCTCGGCGTCACGGCGGAACGGCTCGAACTGGGTGAGAATGACGTCACCGACCTCAATACTGGCCTGTGCCCGACCGGGCGCGCGCCTCTGGTGCGGATCGCCAATGGCGACTGGCGGGTCGACGGGCGGCTGGCAGACGGCTCGGGCAGCGCGCCCTTCCTCGCGCTGGAGGTCGAGGACCTGTCCGGCGGACTGGTGGCCACCGGCCGCCCGTCCGGCATGTCGCTGGATCTGATCGTGGCCGACGCCGAGGTCGTCGATGCCACCCGGCCGATCCGCTTCAACCCGGTCACCGCCCGGGGCGAGGCCCATATGCGGGGCGAGTCCTGGACCGGGGACTTCACCCTGTCGCGCGCGTCGACCGTCGTCGCAACGCTCGACCTTGCCCACGACGGGACCACCGGAATTGGTGGCGTGGACATTGCGACCGGCGATCTGGTGTTCGCCGAAGGGGGCCTTCAGCCCTCGGACCTGACCCCCATGGGCGCCGATGTGCTGGGTGAACCGGTCACCGGGACCGCGCGGTTCGACGGGCGCATCGCCTGGACGGAAGAGGACGGCACCAGCACCGGACGCCTCACGCTCGACAATCTGGGCTTCTCCAGCCCCGCCGGGCGGGTCGAGGGGGTCGAAGGCACGATCGAATTCACCAGCCTTGCCCCGCTGACGACGGCACCGGACCAGTCGTTGACGGCGCAATCCCTGGAAGTGGCCGGCGGCGTGTCCGATCTCGGCGCCACCTTCACCCTCGACAAGGCGGCCCTGACCGTTTCAGGCGCTACGCTGTCGGTGGGCGAAGGCCGGGTCACGGTCGAACCGTTCGACATTCCGCTGGATCCAGCCGTCGCCTGGAGCGGCACCATCCGCGTCGAGCGCCTGCAGCTGGGCGATCTGGTGGCGGGCGCGGGCTTTGGCGACAAGGTCCAGCTGGATGCCGTCGTTTCGGGCCGCGTGCCGTTCGTGCGCAGTCCGGACGGCCAGATCCGCATATCAGGCGGCACGCTTGACGCCATTCAGCCCGGGCGCCTGTCGATCCAGCGCGAGGCCCTGTCCGGCCTTGAGGCCGGCGGCGGTGGCGAGGACGTACCCCCCAATACGGTCGAGGACCTGGCCTATCAGGCGATGGAGTATCTGGCGTTCGACACCCTGACCGCCCGTGTCGACAGTCTGGACGAGGGCCGGATCGGCGTGCTGTTCCGGATCAGGGGACGGCACGATCCACCCGAACGGCAGGAGCTGCGGCTGGGCTGGATGGACCTGATCCGCCGCGACTTCCTGGGTCAGGAGCTGGAGCTGCCGTCCGACACCGGCATCAACCTGACGCTCGACACCACCTTCAATCTGGACCAGATCATTTCGGACATTCTGGCGCTGAACCGCGCCCGGCGCGGCGAAGCCGACCCGCCGGCATCCGAATGACCTGCACCATGCGCCGACTTGTGCGTTCAGACCCTGTTCACCCCCGCGGGCGCTGTATGGCCGCATCGAATTGAGGAGACTTCCGGATATGAGGCCACCTTCGCCCCTCCGCCTTGCGCCCGCCCTTGTCATGGCCGCCACGGTCCTGTCGCTGGGCGCCTGCACGCCGACGGTCCGGCTGGAAGTCGCGCCGATCGAGATCTACGCCAAGCTCGATGCCGATGTGCGGGTCCGTCTGGATCGGGAGCTGCAGCAGCTCCTGGTCGAAAACCCCAACCTGTTCTGATGATCGAAACCCTGAAGGGTATGACCATGTCTTTCCGCAAACTCTTCGTCATCGCCGCCGCTGTCGCCGCCCTCGGCGTCGCCGCGACCAGCGTCTTCGCCCAGTCGGCTGAACAAAAGGCCATGGTCGACCGCGCCAAGGCCGAGGGCATCGTCGGCGAACAGTCCGACGGCTATCTCGGCTTCCGGGTGGCGTCGTCGAGTGCCGCCCTGACCGAGGCCGTCGAGGTGATCAACCAGGGCCGCCGTCAGGCCTATGCCCGCAGCGCGGCCGAAGCGGGCACAACCACGGCCGTTGCCGGTGCGGTGATGTTCGAAAACCAGCTGCTTCCGCGCATCACCTCGGGCCAGTGGTACCGCACTGCCGACGGTCGCTGGGTGCAACGCTAGGCCGGGGCTAGACCCGGATATCCAGATAGCTGCCGGGGCGCAGGGGGCGATCCGCCGCCTGCGCCTCGCCTTGTGCGCCCTGCGTGCTCACCGGCGTCTGCGTGACAGTGAGGGCCTTCGGGGGGGCCGTCGCCTCGGCTCCGGCCAGCGCCGCCCGGAAAAAGGCCGCCTGGGCCTGACGCGAGGCCGGGGTCGGCGCCGACTGGGTCGGACCGTTCAGCGGGGCAGGCAGGAAGGGGCGAATCTCGCTCATCCCCGATACCTTAACAGACGCGGTATATAAGTCGTTAACGCGGGCGCTCGGCCGGGGCGTTGAGGGCGTCAACCAGACGGCGCACGTCGGCCGCATCGGTCAGGGGCCCCGTGTGCTTGGCGACAATCCGGCCATAGGGGTCGACCGCATAGGTCTCGGGCACGCCGGCGATGCCCAGCTCCAGCCCGGCACGGCCCTCAGCGTCCACCAGCACCATGGCAAAGGGATCGCCCAGTTCGTCGAGGAAGGCGCGCGTGGCGGCGGGCTCATCCTTGTAGGCGATACCCACAATGGCGATCCCCTGATCCTTGAGCGCCATCAGGGCGGGGTGCTCGATACGGCAGGGCCCGCACCAGGACGCGAACAGATTGATCAGCATGGGCCGCCCGACGCCGGCGGTCTTGAGATCGACCTGACCGGGCCCCGCAACCGCCCCGGTCAGCATGGGTAGGACGGTTTCCGGCACCGGCTGGCCCACCAGGGCATCGGGCTTGTAGGCCGGGTCCCGGTTGAGCGCCCAGACGCCGAACAGGACCGCCAGTCCCAGCAGCACCACCAACGGAAGTACAGCCAGCCAGCGCTTCATTGGTCCGGCCCCTTGACCCGATCCAGCTCGCGCCGCCAGCGCCGGGCCTCAGCCACACAGCGGGCCACGACCGCGCCCAGCACCACGACCGTGATGCCCCACGCCGGCCAGACGAAGGCGACATAGCGGCCCATATCCAGATCAAACATGGCGGTCCTCCCGGGCCTGACGGGCGCGCATCGCCAGCACGCGGCGTCGCATGATCTCGGTATGCAGGGTGGTCAGCCAGATCGCCAGGAACAGGGCGAAATAGGCGGCCATCATGATCAGCAGCGGCCACAGATAGGCGGGGTCCAGACTGGTGCCCCCGGCCCGCAACAGCGACGCCGGCTGATGCAGGGTGTTCCACCAGTCGACCGAGAATTTCACGATCGGCAGATTGATCAGGCCGACCAGACCCAGCACCGAGGCGGCGCGGGCGGCGCGCCCCTCGTCGTCGAAGGCCCCGCGCAGGACCGCATAGGCGATATAGAGCAGGAACAGCACGAGCATGGAGGTCAGGCGCGCATCCCAGACCCACCAGGTGCCCCACATGGGCTGGCCCCACAGGGCGCCGGTGATCAGGGCCAGACCGGTATAGGCCGCACCCGGCAGCACAGCGGCCCGCGCCGCCGCATCGGCCAGCGAGTGCCGGAAGATCAGATAGAACAGGCAGCTGAGGCCCAGCGCGCCATAGACCGCGAGCCCCAGACTGGCCGCCGGCACATGGATGAACAGGATGCGGACGGTGTCGCCCTGGAGGGCATCCTCGGGCACGCGGAAGGCCCAGACGGCGCCCGTGATCAGCAGTCCGGCCGCGATGACCCAAAGCGGGGCGATCAGCGGTCGGGTGACGCGGGCAAAGGTGTCGGGATTGGCCAGACCGAACATGGGCGCGGCTTACCCCCCTGACCGGGAGGCGGCAAGCGGCCTGCATGTCGCGCCGGTCCGCGCGGTCCGGTTCATGTCCGGCTGCCCCTCAGGCCTGCGGCTCCGGCCAGCACCCCCACCACCCCGGCCACCAGAACGCAGGCCGCCAGCAGCGCCAGCGCAGGGCCGGGCGAGCGGCCGTCCGCCTGGGCGACCAGCGCACCCGCCCCGAAGATCACCGGGGGCAGGAACAGGGGCAGGACGATGACGGCGATCAGCAGGCCGCCCTTGCGCGCCCCGATGGCGAGCGCCGCTCCCAATCCGCCGGTAAAGGAGAAGGCCAGCGCCCCAAGGGCGGCCGTCACGGCCAGCAGCGGCAGCTGGTCAGGGGCGAGGCCGAGGCTGATGCCGACCGGCAGCGTCATGAGCGCGAGCGGCAGGCCGATGGTCAGCCAGTGGGCGAGGACCTTGACCCCCACCACGGCTTCGTCCGCCAGCGGCCCCATCGCCAGAAGATCAAGCGTCCCGTCCTCGAAATCGCGCTCGAACAGGCGCTCGAGGGTCAGCAGACTGGCGAGCGACAGCGCCAGCCAGACCAGTCCGGGCGCGAGGTTGGCCAGTTGATCCAGCTGCGGCCCGGCACCCAGAGGGACGATGACGGCAAGGCTGAGCAGGAAGCCACAGGCCAGCAACGGACCCCCACCCCCGTTCCAGGCCAGGGCCATCTCGCGCCGCAAAAGAAGCCCGGCGCCGTTCATGCGGCCCCTCCGACCGGGCAGGTCCGCGCCGGGATCGGCAGGGGATCGTGCACGGCGGCCAGCACCATGCCGCCCCCCTCGAGATGGGCCTGAAGGATCTGGCCGACCTCGGCGCGCCAGTGAGAATCCAGTGGCGACAGTGGCTCGTCCAGCAGCCAGACCGGACGGGGCGCGGCCAGCAGGCGTGCCAGGGCGAGGCGCCGTCTCTGTCCGGCCGACAGGCGTCGCACCTCGAGCGGCAGCAGGGCTCCGAGCGCGAGTCGGCGAACCGCCGCCTCCATGGCTTCCACCGTGCCGCCACACCAGCCGACCTGGAACGCGAGCTCGTCCGCAGCCGTCCGGCCCGAGCGGAACCCGTCCTGATGGCCCAGCAGGTGCAGATGCCGGGCCCGGGCCTCGGCCGGTTCAAGCGCCTGTCCGCCCTCTTCGAACCGCACCGCTCCGGCCACGGGGGCAAGCAGGCCGGCCACGACCCGCAACAGACTGCTTTTCCCCGCGCCATTGGCCCCGGTCAGGGACACGGCCTCGCCCGGTGCCACATCCAGATCCAGCCCCTCGAACAGGGTGCGGTCACCGCGCCGGACGGCAAGGTCCTTGAGGGAAAGGGTGATCATTGGCCGGACGCCGTGTTGCGAGCGGCTCTCAATGTCCATGACGCTGACAGGGATACATGGACGACGGCCCGGGCGCGGACTATATCCGCCATGGCCGCAGCAGGCTTTCGCCGCGCGCGCCGGGGACCTGTGTGCCCCTGCGTCTGTCGCGCGATCGCGCAACCGGATGTCCGGGCGGCCTTTGCCAGAGGAAGCTCTCCATGCCGTCAGTCGACACTCACTCCACCCGCCGGGATCTCTCCGTCGGGCGTAAGAAGTATGCCTATTACAGCCTTGCTGCCGCAGAGGAAGCCGGTCTGACCGGGATTTCCCGCCTGCCGCGCTCCATGAAGGTGCTGCTTGAGAACCTGCTCCGCAACGAGGATGGCGTCTCGGTCACGGCCGAGGACCTGAAGGCGGTCGCCGCCTGGGTCGAGAACAAGGGCACGGTCGAGCACGAGATCGCCTTCCGCCCCGCGCGCGTGCTGATGCAGGACTTCACCGGCGTTCCGGCCGTGGTCGACCTGGCCGCCATGCGCGATGCCATGGCCAAGCTGGAAGCCGACCCCAAGAAGATCAATCCGCTCAACCCGGTCGATCTGGTCATCGACCACTCGGTCATGGTGGACCACTACGGCACGCCCGAAGCCTTCGAGGCCAACGTCGCCCGCGAGTATGAGCGCAACATCGAGCGCTACAAATTCCTGCGCTGGGGTTCGTCGGCCTTCAACAATTTCCGCGTTGTGCCCCCGGGCACCGGCATCTGCCACCAGGTGAACCTGGAGCATCTGGCCCAGACCGTCTGGACCGCCGAGGAAGGCAAGAAGACGGTCGCCTATCCCGACACCGTGGTCGGCACTGACTCCCACACCACCATGATCAACGGCCTGTCGGTCCTGGGCTGGGGCGTGGGCGGCATCGAGGCCGAGGCCGCCATGCTGGGTCAGCCGATCCCGATGCTGATCCCCGAGGTGATCGGCTTCAAGCTGACCGGTCGGCTGCCGGAAGGCGCCACCGCCACCGATCTGGTGCTGACCGTCACCCAGATGCTGCGCAAGAAGGGCGTGGTCGGCAAGTTCGTGGAATTCTTCGGCCCGGGCGTGAACGTCCTGACCATCGAGGACCAGGCCACCATCGCCAATATGGCACCGGAATATGGCGCGACCTGCGGCTTCTTCCCCGTGTCGCAGGCCACCCTCGACTATCTGACCGCCACCGGCCGCGACAAGGCGCGGGTCGCCCTCGTCAAGGCCTATGCCGAAGCCCAGGGCCTGTGGATTGATGAGTCGTCCGAGGATCCGGTGTTCACGGACGTTCTGGAACTGGACATGGGCGAGGTCGTCCCCTCGCTGGCCGGACCCAAGCGCCCGCAGGACCGCGTCGAGCTGTCCAACGCCGCCCCGGCCTTTGCCACTGCGCTCAAGGACGTCTTCAACCGCGAGGGGGATGCCCCGCGCGTGGCGGTCGAAGGCGAGAAATTCGATCTGGGCGACGGCGACGTGGTGATCGCCGCCATCACCAGCTGCACCAACACCTCCAACCCGTCGGTGCTGATCGCCGCCGGTCTGGTGGCGCGCAAGGCCCGCAAGCTGGGCCTGTCGGTCAAGCCGTGGGTCAAGACCTCGCTGGCGCCCGGCTCGCAGGTGGTCACCGACTATCTGACCGCCGCCGGCCTGCAGGAAGACCTGGACGCCATGGGCTTCAACCTGGTCGGCTATGGCTGCACGACCTGTATCGGCAACTCGGGCCCGCTGGATCCTGCCGTGTCGAAGGCCATCAATGACAATGGCCTGGTGGCGACCTCGGTGCTGTCGGGCAACCGGAATTTCGAAGGCCGGGTGAACCCCGACGTCCAGGCCAACTATCTGGCCAGCCCGCCGCTCGTGGTGGCCTATGCCCTGGCCGGCTCGATGCGGATCGACATCACCCAGGAGCCGATCGGCAAGGACAAGAAGGGCAAGGACGTCTTCCTGAAGGACGTCTGGCCGACCACCAAGGAAATCGCGGACATCCAGAAGAAGGCCGTCACCCCGGCCATGTTCGCCAAGCGCTATGCTGACGTCTTCAAGGGCGACAAGCACTGGCAGGCGATCTCGGTCGAAGGCGGCCAGACCTACGCCTGGGACGACAGCTCGACCTATGTGCAGAACCCGCCCTACTTCGACGGCATGACCATGGAGCCGGCGGCGATCACCGATATCGTCGAGGCACGTATCCTCGGCATCTTCGGCGACTCCATCACCACAGACCACATCAGCCCGGCCGGCTCGATCAAGAAGAGCTCGCCCGCCGGCGCCTATCTGACCGATCACGGCGTCGATGCGCTGGACTTCAACTCGTACGGGGCCCGGCGCGGCAACCACGAGGTGATGATGCGCGGCACCTTCGCCAACATCCGCATCCGCAACAAGATCACCCCGGACATCGAAGGGGGTGTCACGAAGCACTTCCCGTCGGGCGACACCATGTCGATCTATGACGCGGCCATGCGCTACCAGGCCGAAGGCCGCCCGCTGGTCGTGTTCGCCGGCAAGGAATACGGCACGGGCTCGTCGCGCGACTGGGCGGCCAAGGGCACGCGCCTGCTGGGCGTCCGCGCGGTCATCGCCGAGAGCTATGAGCGGATTCACCGGTCCAACCTGATCGGCATGGGCGTCGTGCCGCTGCAGTTCAAACAGGACGGCTGGACCAAGCTGGGTCTGACCGGCGATGAAATCGTCACCATCCGCGGCCTGTCGGACGCCAACATCGGCAAGCTGAAGCCCCGTCAGGACCTGTGGGTCGAACTGTTCCGCGCTGCTGACGGCAAGATGGCGCGCTTCCCGGTCCGCTGCCGGATCGATAACGCCACTGAGCTGGACTATTTCCGCGCCGGGGGCGTCATGCCCTACGTCCTGCGGAACCTGGCCCGCAACGAGGGCTAGGTCCCGCCTGATCGATCAAGAGGGGCGCGAGCGATCGCGCCCCTTTTTTCGTGGCGGAATCCCGGCCAGGGTTTCCGCTTCCAGGGAGGGCAATCCATGCGCGCCATCAGTCGCGGTTTCATGAACCTGTTCCGGTTCGGCGGTCGGGACAGCCCCGGCCAGTTCTGGCCCTATGCGGCCGTCGCTTTCGTTATCGGTTTTGCCGTGATGGGCTTCGGCGTGGCGATGGCCATGGAGCCGCTGTTTGAGCAAGCCCTTCTCGCCGCACAGCAAAACCCCGACTCGGTGCACGTCACGCAGTCGCCGACCCACTACTCCGTGCAGATCGAACCCGGCGCCGGGTTCACGCCCGACTTCTCGAACTTCTTCCTGGCCCTCGGCGCGGGCGCCGCGCTGCTGATCGGTCTGCTGGCGGCGGCGGTCACGCGAAGGCTGCATGACCGCGGCCTGTCCGGCTTCATCGGATCGGTTCCGGTCGTCTTTCTGGTGACCGGACTGATCGGCATGCAGAGGTTGATGGGCGCCCTTGACTTGCCTGACTTCGACGAGCGCCTGTTCATCCTGATCTTCCTGAACAATCTGATCTATATGGCCTCGTTGGCCGGGCTCGTCATTTTGCTCATCCTGCCCGGTCAGCCGCGCAGGAATGCCTTTGGCGATCCTGCAGGACCGCCGAGCCCTCCCGTCGTCGACTGAACCGCAAAGCCCCCTGTCGGGGAAACGCGGGGCCCGCTGATCAGCCGCGTGTGGCGTTGTGCGGACCCGGGCGGCGCGGATTGCGCGAGAAGGCGGCGTCGCAGAGCGCGCGACCGAAGGCCTCGGCCACGATCATCTGGCGGTCGCCGAAAAGGCCCGCCACGCGTCCGCCGGCGTCCACCTCGACCTCCAGCGGGTAGCGGCCGACGACGGTGCCCGAGCGCGGATCGACCAGCTCGGCCGTGCCACGCGCATAGTGGGTGCCGTGCCCCCGCACCGCCATCGTCAGACGGCCTTCGCGGTCGATATCCTCGATATGCAGGCGCAGATCGAGCGGCCAGGTGCCATACGCGCAGGTGCGCATTTCCTCGCCGACCTCCTCCATGAAGGTCTCGCCGACGTCATCCTCGGCCTGGAGCCAGCCGGTGGACAGGGTGATGGTGCCGATCGAGGCGGTCTCGGCCAGACCGGGCGGCAGGTCGAGCGGCGGGCCCCCCTCGATGACGGGGGCGCAGGCGGCGGTGGCCAGAACGGCGAAGGCCGCGACGGAGAAAAGGGCGGGGCGGATCATTTCAGGGACCGGGGTTATGGAAGACCTGAACCGCGTCATGACCCGGCTTTTCGTCAGCGCCTAATGTATTTTCAGCAATGAAGGCGGCGACGTGCCGCTCCTCAGTCCAGGGTCAGGGCCTCGGCCAGCAGGCGCGCTTCGGCTGCGCGGCTGGAGCCCGTCCGCCAGGCCACCACGATCTCACGCCGCGGCGCCTCGGCGCTGATCGGCCGGATCACCACGCCCGGATCGTCGGCCAGTCCGGCGCGGACCGCCATTTCCGGCAGGAAGCTGACGCCCAGTCCCGAGGACACCATCTGGACCAGGGTGTGGAGCGAGGTCGCGGCAAACACATCCTCGCCGCGCGGCGCCTCGATGTCGAAGGCCGCCAGCGCCTGGTCCCGCAGACAATGGCCGTCCTCCAGCAGGATCAGATCATCGGCACCCAGAGACCCGGGCGGAATGGGGCCCGAGCCGGCCAGCCGGTGCCCGACCGGGGCAGCGGCCAGAATTTCGTCATCGCCGATGCGCGCGTGGTCGATGCCCGGGGCGTTGTAGGGCAGGGCAATGACGGCGGCGTCCAGCTGGCCGGCCTTCAGCCCCGCCACCAGACGCGGGGTCAGGTCTTCGCGGATGAACAGACGCAGCGCCGGATACCGCGCCTTCAGCCCCGGCAGCTTGGCGGGCAGCAGGAAGGGCGCGACGGTCGGGATGACGCCGAGGCGGAACCGGCCGGACAGGGGCTTGCCGGCATTGCGGGCCGCCTCGACCAGGTCCTCGGTGCGGGCCAGCACATCCTCGGCCCGCCGCACGGCCTCGGCCCCGACTGCGGTCAGCTGCACCCGGCCCCGCGTCCGCTCGACCACGGCGGCGCCCAGAATCCGCTCGAGTTCCTGCACGCCCGAACTGAGGGCTGGCTGACTGACGTGGGCGGCTTCGGCCGCGCGACTGAACGAGCCGTGCTCGGCGAGAAGCTTCAGATACTGCAGCTGGCGCAGGGTGGGCAGCACGGGCGGTCTCCTTGGAACACCCCCTCCTACACCGGCCCTTCGCATAAGCGAAATCTATTCGCAACCGCGAAAGGATTGATTTGACTTCCGGCCCGCGAGCCCCCAAGTGCCACCCAAGCGGTCGGCTCCCCCCGGCCCTTGACCCTGCAATTCCAGCAACCCAAGGAGAGCCCATGCTCGGCGTTGGAGAAAAACTGCCTGAATTCAAGATCATCGGCGTGAAGCCCGGCTTCAACAGCCACGAGGAAAACGGCGTCTCGGCGTTCGAGCCGATCACCGAAGCCAGCTTTGAAGGCAAGTGGAAGGTCATCTTCTTCTATCCGAAGGACTTCACCTTCGTCTGCCCGACCGAAATCGCCGAATTCGCCTCGCTGGCCCGCGACTTCGAGGACCGCGACACCGTGGTGCTCGGCGGCTCGACCGACAACGAATTCGTCAAGCTGGCCTGGCGCCGCGACCACGCCGACCTGAACAAGCTGCCGATCTGGCAGTTTGCCGACAACGGCGGCAAGTTCGCCCGCGAGCTGGGCATCCTGAACGAGGAAGAAGGCGTGGCCCTGCGCGCGACCTTCGTCGTCGACCCGCACAACGTCGTCCAGCACGTCTATGTGACCAACCTGAACGTCGGTCGCGCCCCGGCTGACACCCTGCGTGTCGTTGACGCCCTGCAGACCGATGAACTGTGCGCCTGCAACCGCCCCGTCGGCGGCGAGACGCTGGCTGCGTAAGCAGTGACGTCGTAATCCTCCCCCGCGAAAGCGGGGGAGGGGGACCGCGAAGCGGTGGAGGGGGCGACCCCATCCACCGCGCCCGGTCCGCCCCCTCCACCACGCTACGCGTGGTCCCCCTCCCCCGTTCGCTACGCTCCTGGGGAGGATCTAGCCGGAGCCATACCCAATGTCCCTCGACACCCTGCGCGACCTGATCCCCGCCTATGCCAAGGATATCTCGCTGAACCTCGGTTCGCTGGCCAGCGAGACCGTGCTGAACGACCAGCAGAAGTGGGGCTGTTTCCTGGCCTCGGCCCATGCCGTGGGCACGGTGCCGGTGGTGCGCGCGATCGAGGCCGCTGCGGCCGGGAAGCTGACGCCGGAAGCCCTGAATGCGGCACGGTCGGCCGCCGCCATCATGGGCATGAACAACATCTACTACCGGTCCCTGCACCTGATGAAGAACAAGGAGTACGGGACCCTGCCGGCGCGGCTGCGGATGAATGTCATTGGCAACCCCGGCGTCGACAAGATGGACTTTGAGCTGTGGTGCACCGCCGTGTCGGCCATCAACGGCTGCGGCGCCTGTATCGACGCCCACGAGGCGCCCCTACGCCAGCACGGCTTTACGGCCCCCCAGGTCCAGGCCGCCCTGCGCATCGGCGCCGTGGTGCATGCCGCCAGCCGCATCGTCGCCTCGGCCGAGGCGCTGAACGCCTGATCAGTGGGCGGCGGCGCAGGCGTCCATATGGGCGATCCAGCGTGCAAAGCCGCCGCCCATGACCCCGTCAACCGGCTCGGCCATGGCCCCAACGCCAGGTCCCTCGACGACGAAGGTCCAGCTCGGCCGGACGACACCGTCGACCAGGGCATAGGTCACGACCAGATCGGCCCGCGTGGCCATGGTCCGCAGCGGACCGAAAGGCGCGTGAAGGCGGACCTCGCCAAACGCTACCGACTCGACCCGGCCATGGTCGAAGCGTGAACCATCCGGCATGGCTTCGCACCAGCAGCCGCCGGGCGCGAGATCGAGGCTGAGGTTGGCCGCATCGCCGGTGTAGCTGTGCGCAGGGTCCCACCACTGCCCGACCTGCGAGAAGGCGTCTGCCACTCCGGCCGGGCCCATCCGCGTCTGTCCTTCGAACCTCAGGGTGAAGGCGTTCTCGCTGCGTGAGATGATCTCGGCTGCTGCGGGCGACGCCGTCACGACAGCCAGGGCGAGGGTCGCGAGGATCGCGGGGATGCGCATGATCAGGCCTTCTCGAAAGTCAGGGGTCCGCCCCAAAAGCGTTCGATCCGCTCGCCCTGCCCGCCGGGGGAGCCGGTCGTCAGGAACCGCAGCCGGCCCTGATCGCCCAGCACATATTCAGGATGGCGGGCGAAATAGCGGTCCAGCGCATCGGCCACGGCATCCGGCTGACCGATCACGGGCGTGCCCTCGGGCAGGGCCTCGGCGAACAGGTGGGCGACGATGCCATAGTGGGTGCAGCCCAGGATGACCTTGTCGGGCCAGCGGCCGATGCGACGGCGCAGCGCCTCGACGTGATCGCGCACCGTGGCCCGGAGTTCATCCTCATCGACACCCGCCTCGATCTGACCGGCCAGGCCGGGGCAGGGCTCGGTGAAGACGGCCAGGTCCTCGCGTCGCTTGTCGATCTCGATCTCATAGACGCGGCTGTTGGCCGTGGCCTGGGTGCAGAACAGGCCCAGCACCTCGACCGCCGACTTGCGCTCGTCGCGGAAACGGTCGTCGGTTTCGCGCGCATAGGTCCAGGGCAGGCCGGTGGCCGCCTCGATCGTCGGCACGATGATCCCCAGCACATTGACGGGCCGGCCAAAGGTCCGAACGGCCTCGGGCACCCAGGTCTGCTGGAGACGCCGGAGGGCGATGGCCGAGGCGGTATTGCAGGCCAGCACCACCACCGACGCGCCTTCGGCGAACAGGCGCTCGCATCCCGCCCGGGTCAGGTCGACGATCTCCTCGCCGGCCCGGCCGCCGTAGGGCGCATGCTTCTGATCGGCCAGATAGATGAGGTCCCGGCCCGGGAAACGGCGCGTCAGGGTGTGGTGGATGGTCAGGCCACCCACGCCGGAATCAAACACGCCAATGGCCATACAGGCCCTCCAGGGTCGCGAAAACGGGCAGGCCCGCAAGCCCTCCCTCTTGCCCGCGCACCCTCACCTGATGCAAGTCTTTGCGAAAGAGCGCACCGAAACCCACATGAGGGTGTCAATGACCCATGGCCGCCGTTGGCCCGGGGCGTGCGACAGGACACAAAGGGAGTCATTCATGGACAGACGCCAGCTTCTTGCAGCGGGGGGCAGCCTGTTCGCCCTTACGGGGTGCGCGAACATGGGCATGGGTATGGGCGGTGCGCCCGTCGGCCTCTCGCCCGAGGATCTGGCCCGCGACGCGGCCATCGCCCGCGCGGTCCTGCCGCAACAAACTCCGCGCGCGGAACTGCTTCAGCCCTGGACCGGCCCGTATGAGGGCCTGCCGCCCTTCCCGGCCGCCACGCCCGAGAAGCTGAAGGCCGCGATTGTCGAGGGCATCGCGCTGCAACGCGCCGAGATCAACGCCATCGTCAACAACCCCGAGCCGCCGACCTTTGCCAACACCATGGTCGCCCTGCAGATGGCGGGTGAGCCGCTGGACCGCGCCCTGACGGTGTTCGGGGTGATGACCTCCAACATAGGCTCGGAAGACTATCAGGCCGTCGATACCGAGGTGTCGCCCCTGCTGTCGGCCGCCGGTGACGAGATCACCTTCAACGCCGGACTGTTCGAGCGCGTCCGCACCGTGGCCGACAACGCCCGCGCCATGGGCCTGACCGCCGAGCAGACGCGGGTGGCCGAGCGCAGCCGCGACAGCTTCATCCGTAACGGTGCCGCCCTGGACGCGGCCGGCAAGGCCGAACTGGGCCGGATCAACACCGCCCTGTCGAGCGCCTTCACGCGCTTCGGCCAGAAGGTCGTCGCCGACGAGAACACCTGGACGGTCCTGACCGACGAGTCGCAGACCGCGGGCCTGCCGGCCTCGAACAAGGCGGCCGCCGCGGCCGCCGCGCGCAATCGGGGTGTCGAGGGCTGGGCCATCGTCAACACCCGCTCCAGCGTCGACCCGTATCTGAGCTTTGCCGACGACCGCGCCATGCGTGAGGTGGTGTGGCGCAAATTCGTGAACCGCGGTGACAATGGCGACGCCAACGACACCAACTCGACCATCGCCGAGATCGTGCGCCTGCGCGCCGAACGGGCCCGCCTGCTGGGCTATGGCAACCATGCCGAGTGGCGCATGCAGGACACCATGGCCAAGACCCCCGAGGCCGCCATGGACCTGATGATGCGGGTCTGGGAACCGGCCAAGGCGCGCGTGGCCGAAGAGGTCGCCGACATGCGGGAGATCGCCGGTCACGAGATCGAGCCGTGGGATTACCTGTACTATGCCGAGAAGGTCCGGAAGGCGAAGTACGACCTCGACCAGAACGAACTGAAGCCCTACTTCGAGCTCAACAACGTCAAGCGCGGCGCCTTCTACATGGCCGAGCGCCTGTACGGCTTCACCTTCACCCCGCTGCCAGCGGGGACCGTGCCGGTCTTCCATCCGGACGTCGAGGTGTTCGAAGTCAAGGACAAGGCCTCGGGCCGCCATGTGGGCCTGTTCTACTCGGACGACTTCGCCCGGCCGGGCAAGCGGTCGGGGGCGTGGATGACCACCTATCGCTCGTACTCGACCTATGACGGGGTCAAGAATGTGCTGGCCTCGAACAACAACAACTTCATCAAGGCCGAGGGCGACGAGCCCATCCTGATCTCGCTGGACGACGCCGAGACCCTGTTCCACGAGTTCGGCCACGCCCTGCACTATCTGTCGTACAGGATCACCTATCCGGCGCTGGGCGGCACGCCGCGCGACTACGTCGAATATCCGTCGCAGGTGCACGAGCACTGGGTGCTGTCCCGCCCGATCCTGGACGGCTTCATGAAGCACGTCGAAACCGGTCAGCCGATGCCGCAGGCACTGGTGGACAAGATCGAGGCCGCCTCGACCTTCAACCAGGGCTATGCGACCGTCAGCTATCTGTCGTCGGCCCTGGTCGACATGGATCTGCACACCCGCGCCACCCCGCCGACCGACATCGACGCCTTCGAGCGGGAGAGCCTCGCGCGCATCGGCATGCCCAAGGAGATCGTGATGCGGCACCGCTTGCCGCAGTTCAATCACCTGTTCACCTCGGATGCCTATTCGGCGGGCTATTACAGCTATCTGTGGTCCGAGGTCATGGACGCCGATACCTGGGCCTATTTCGAGGGCTCGGGCGATGTGTTCAATCCGGACATCGCGGCCCGCTACAAGTCGATCATCCTGTCCGAGGGCAATACGACGGATCGTGGCGAGGCCTATCGCCGCTTCCGCGGGCGCAACCCGGATGTCGACGCCCTGCTGCGCGTGCGCGGTTTTCCCGTCAACTGATTGACGCTACCGCTCGCCGCGCGGCGGCTCGCTGCTTGAGCGTGATGAGCATGGGATATGGGCCGGTAGAGCGATCCACCGGCCCGTTTTCATGTCAGCCGCTGTTCCGGAGACCTGCGGCGATCCCGTTCAGCGCAACCAGGATGCCCTCGCGCACGGCGGGGTCGTCGTCGCCCGCGCGACGGCGCCGGATCAGATCGACCTGCACATGGTTGAGCGGCTCGATATAGGGCAGGCGCAGCCGGATCAGACGGGCCAGCTCCGGCTGGCGCTCCAGCAGGCTGGTCTGGCCGGTCAGGCGCATCACGGCATCATGGGTCCGCTGCCATTCCGCTGCGATCCGGCCATGGATGTCCTCGGCCAGGGCCTGATCGGGCACCAGACCCGCATAGCGCCGCGCGATGACCATGTCGGACTTGGCCATGACCATCTCCATGTTCTGGATCAGGGTCGACAGGAAGGGCCATTCGGAGACCAGCCCGGTCAAGGTCTCCACATCCCCCGCACCCAGACTGTCGATAGCCGAGCCGAAGCCGTACCAGCCGGGCAGCATGACGCGCGACTGGCTCCAGCTGAACACCCAGGGGATGGCGCGCAGGTCCTCGATGCGGGTGGACGAACTGCGCGAGGCCGGGCGCGAGCCGATCTTCAGCTCGGACAGTTCCGAGATCGGCGTGGCCGCGCGGAAATAGTCGACGAAGCCCGCCGTGTCATAGACGAGAGCGCGGTAGGCCTTCATGGAGGCCTGGCTGAGGCGTGAGATCAGATCGCCGTGGCGCTCGGCCGGACCCTCGCCCGACTCGCGGCGCAGCGAGGCCAGGATCACGCCGCTGGTCAGGGCATCCAGATTGCGACGTGCCACGCCAGGCTCGCCGTATTTGTTGGCGATCACCTCGCCCTGTTCCGTCACGCGGATGCGGCCCTCGACCGTGCCGCGCGGCTGGGCGACGACGGCCCCGAAACTGGACCCGCCTCCCCGACCGACGGCCCCGCCGCGACCGTGGAACAGCTGCAGGCCGACACCCGCCTCGCGCGACACATCGCGCAGGGCCCGCGACGCGTGGTTCAGCTCCCAGGTCGAGGTCAGATAGCTGCCGTCCTTGTTGGAATCCGAATAGCCGATCATCACCTCCTGCACCCCGCGCGAACGGGCGAGGGCCAGAGGCGCCGGCTCGGCCATCAGGGCGCGCAGGGTGACGGGGGCCGCCTGCAGGTCAGTGATGGTCTCGAACAGGGGAACGGCCTGGATGGGACAGGTCTCGGGCGAGGCCGGGTCGAACAGGCCGACTTCCTTCAGCACCAGATAGACTTCCAGAAGGTCCGAGGGGCTCTCGGTCTTGGAGACGATATAGGTGCGGATCGCGGCCGGGCCGAAGGTCTGGATGGCCTCGGCAGCCGCCTGCAGGATGGCGCGCTCCTTGAGGGTCTCTTCGGCATAGTCGCCCGCCCCCGGGACGAACAGCGGGCGACGACTGGCCAGTTCGGTGCGCAGCAGCGCCATCCGCCCGGCCTCGTCGCGTGCCTCATAGTCGTCGGCGACGCCCGCGACCCGGAACAGGTCGGCCACCACCCGCTCGTGGACATCGGCATTCTGGCGCATGTCGAGCACGGCCAGATGGAAGCCGAACGCCTCCACCCGGTCGATCAGGCGTGACAGGCCGTCGTCACGGAAGGCCTGGGGGTCCGCGGCCAGCAGCGCCTGCCGCAAGATCTGCAGATCGGCGACGAAGGCCTCGGGCCGGCCGTAGGGCTCGGCGGCAAAGCCTGCCGGACGCGGCGGCGGGGCACCGACCTTGGCCTGATAGTCGGCGGCCAGACGCGCATAGATGCGGGTGAGGGCCCGACGAAACGGCTCGCCCGCCCGGTGGGGCGAGGTATCGCCCGACGCCGCCGACAGGGCGGCCAGTTCGGGCGTCAGGTCGACCAGGGCGTCGGACAGGCTGAGCTCGGCCCCGAGCGCATGGACATCGTCCAGATAGGCGCCCAGCGCCGCTTGCGACTGGGTGCGGAAGGCAGCCTTCATGACGTCGGCGTCGACATTGGGATTGCCGTCGCGATCGCCGCCCACCCAGCTTCCGACCTTGAGGAAGGGCTTGAGGTCCGGCGCCTCCAGCCGTTCGCGCCAGGCATTCAGATGCTCGGGCACGGCCTCGAGGAAAACCTGCTCGAGGAAGGAGACTACAGTGTCGATCTCGTCCTGCACCACCAGACCCGAGGTCCGGACCAGTCGCGTGGCCCACAGCAGGAAGACCTGACGGCGCAGGGCGCGGCTGGCCCCCTGGCCCTCGCCGCGTCCGTCCAGTAGGGCAGACAGGGCCGCGATGCGGTCCAGCACACTCTTGCGCCGCACCTCGGACGGGTGGGCCGTCAGCACCGGAGAAATCAGTCCCTTGGCCAGAATGTCGGCCACGGCCTTGCGGTCCGCGCCGCCGCGCGACAGCCAGGCCAGCGCGGCCTCGGGCGTAGCGGTGGACTCTCCCGCCGGGGCTGAATCCGCCTCTGCCTCGCGGGCACGGCGGCGCGCTTCGCGGTCCTCGGCGACATTGGCCAGCAGGGAGAAGACCGCAAAGCCGTGCGACAGGCCCACCGCCTGCTCCGAGCTGAGGCCCGCCAGCAGGCGCTCCATTTCGGTGACGTCCCGGGTGTCCGCGCCGTCGCGGTGGTAGGCGACCGAGGCCCGGCGGACCGCCTCGATCCGGTCGTACAGATCCTGGCCTCCGGCCTCGCGGATGACGTCCCCCAGCACGGCGCCCAGCAGGCGGACCTCCTCGCGCAGGCGGTCGGCAGGCAGGGCGTCGGCGGGCAGGGTGTCAGTCATGAGGTCTCCTTGAAGATCGACGATAGGCGTGCGAACCCCTGCGGGGATAGGCGACACGCCCCTGCGTAACGGAATTTGCGTAGTTCGGTGCCCTGCGGACGGGCCCTTTGGCCCGCCCAGCCGGGGTCGGCTTGCCCTTTTCGCGGTTTTCCGCCATACACCGCCGCTTCCGGCGCAAGTTGACCTCGCGCCCTCCACCCGGACGACCCCCGATCCTCGCTTCTGGACACGGGCTGAGCCGGGAGAGGCCCCCAGCCGACGTGATCGTCCGCTGGGGCTGATCTCGTTTGGAGCCTCGGGGTCATTCTGCGCGAGACCTGAGGTTCTGATGTTCGAGGCTCTGAACGAGCGACTGACAGGCGTCTTTGACCGGATCACCGGCCGCGGCGCCCTGTCCGAAAAGGACATTGCCGAGGCCATGCGCGAGGTGCGCGTGGCCCTGCTCGAGGCCGACGTCGCCCTGCCGGTGGTCAAGGACTTCATCGCCTTCGCCAGCGAGAAGGCCAAGGGCGAGGAGGTCATCCGCTCGGTCCGGCCGGCCGACCAGGTGGTCAAGATCGTCTATGACGGCCTGATCGAGATGCTGGGTGGCGAGGAGCCGGTCGGCATCAATCTGAACGCCGCCCCGCCCGCCGTGATCCTGATGGCCGGCCTGCAGGGCTCGGGCAAGACCACCAGCTCGGCCAAGCTGGCGCTGCGCCTGACGAAGTTCGACAAGAAGAAGGTCATGATGGCCTCGCTGGACACGCGGCGTCCGGCGGCCATGGAGCAGCTGGCCACCCTGGGCCAGCAGATCGAGGTCGCGACCCTGCCCATCGTGGCGGGCGAGAGCGCGGTCCAGATTACCAAACGTGCGCTGCAATCGGCGAAACTGCAGGGCTTTGACGTCCTGATCCTGGATACCGCCGGCCGCATAACCCTCGACGAAGGGCTGATGAATGAGGTGGCCGAGGTCGCCGCGGTGTCGAAGCCGGTGGAAACCCTGCTGGTCGCCGACAGCCTGACCGGTCAGGACGCAGTGCGCACTGCGCGCGCCTTCCACGAGCGGTTGCCGCTGACCGGTCTGGTGCTGACCCGCGCCGACGGCGACGGGCGGGGCGGAGCCATGCTGTCGATGCGGGCCGTCACCGGCCTGCCGATCAAATACATCGGCGCGGGCGAAAAGGTTGACGCGCTCGACGTGTTCGACGCCCGCCGCGTCGCCGGCCGCATCCTGGGCCAGGGCGATATCGTGGCCCTGGTCGAAAAGGCCAGTCAGGACCTCGATGCCGCCAAGGCCGAGGCCATGGCGAAGAAGCTGGCCAAGGGCAAGTTTGACCTGGACGACCTGGCCGGCCAGCTGGCCCAGATGAAGCAGATGGGCGGCCTTCAGGGCATCATGGGCATGCTGCCCGGCGTGGCCAAGATGAAGGCCCAGATGGCCGACTCCGGCGTCGACGACCGGATGATCGGACGCCAGCAGGCCATCCTCAGCTCGATGACGAAGGCCGAGCGCAAGAAGCCCGACCTGCTCAACGCCAGCCGCAAGAAGCGCATCGCCGCCGGCGCCGGCGTCGAGGTGCAGGAGATCAACCGCCTGCTGAAACAGCACCGCCAGATGGCCGATATGGTCAAGTCCCTGGCGCGCGGCGGACCCAAGAAGATGCAGCAGATGGCCGCCATGCTGGGCGGTCTCGGCGGCGGACCCGGCCAGCCTGACATGGCCCGGCTGAAGGCCATGGGCGGCGGGCGGATGCCCGAGCCCTCGGCCGAAGAGATGAAGGCCATTCAGGACCGGCTGTCCGGTCTGGGTGGCGGCATGCCCCCCGGTGGACTGCCCGGCCTGCCCGGTCTGCCCACCAAGAAATCCTGACCCTTTTCCCTAAAGAAAGAGACTGAAAATGCTGAAGATTCGTCTGTCGCGTGGCGGCACCAAGAAGCGCCCCTACTACCACATCGTCGTCGCCGACAGCCACGCGCCGCGCGATGGCAAATTCATCGAGAAGGTCGGCAGCTACAATCCGATGCTGCCCAAGGACGGCGAGACCCCCCGCGTGGCCCTGAAGGCCGACCGCATCGCCGAGTGGCTGGGCAAGGGCGCCCAGCCGACCGACCGCGTCGCTCGATTCATCAGCCAGAGCCAGGACGAAGCCCTGGTCGGCAAGGTCAAGTGGACCCAGGGCAACAATCCGAACAAGGGCCAGCCGGGCAAGAAGGCCCAGGAACGCGCCGCCGAGCGCGCCCAGCGTGAAGCTGACCGTCTGGAAGCCGAAGCCGCTGCCAAGGCCGAAGCCGCCGAAGCCGCTGCCAAGGCCAAGGAAGAAGCCGAAGCCGCCAAGAACGCTCCGGCGGAAGAAGCGCCCGCTGCGGACGCTCCGGCTGAAGAGGCTGCTGCCGAAGAGGCTCCCGCCGCCGAAGAGGCGACCGAGGAAAAGGCCGAGGGCTGATTTCCCCGCGCAACATGAACAGGGGCGGTGTCCATGCGGCACCGCCCTTTTTCATGGGCGCCGGTCTGCTGTAGAGGCTCGGACATGACGACCGACAGATTGATCCTGGTGGCCCAGGTGGGCGGCGCCTTTGGCGTGAAGGGCGAGGTGCGCCTGACCACCTTCACGGCCGAACCCATGGCCGTGATGGACTATGGCCCGCTGTTGCGCGCCGACGGCACCCCGGCCCTGACCCTGACCACCGCCCGGCCGGACAAGAAGGGCGTGGTGGGCCGCGCCGAACAGGTGAAGACGCGCGAGGACGCCGAGGCCCTGCGCGGCCTCAAGCTCTACATTGCCCGCGACACCCTGCCTCCGCCCGAGGAAGACGAATTCTACCTGGCCGATCTGATCGGGCTGGAGGCCCGCGACGCGGCCGACGCCGTGATTGGCACGGTGCGAGCCGTCCAGAATTTCGGCGCCGATGACATGCTCGAGATCACGCCCGCCGGCGGCGGCCAGACCTGGTATCTGCCCTTTACCCGCGAGGCCGTGCCCGAAATCCACACGGCCGACGGCTGGCTGCGGGCGCTGCGCCCCGCCGAGGTGGGTGAACGCGAGCCGGACTGACGGCTGCACCCCTTAGCGTCAGGCCTTGCGGGCAGTGCGCAGGATCTCGAGCTCTTTGGCAGGAAATGCGGTGCCCCAGCGCTTCTCGTAGTCGGCCTCCCCCAGTTCAAAGTGTATCCGATCTGCCTCTCTGAGCACGGCTCGAACGAACGAGTCGGCAGCCATGACGGCGGAGAAGCGCTCGACGCCCGGATCAAATGCCGAGGACCGGCAAATGTGCGGAAACTGAAGTAGTCGCAAGCGCACTTCGTTTGGCGCATCGCGGTCAAGCACCCAGCGGGTTTCCACAGGCTCCCCGTCGAAGCTGAACCTGCAACTGTCAGCTCCCCGCAAGAGATCCACCGCTGCGCGGATCATATCGCCCAAAGCGTCGGTCGAGTTGCTGACGCCGTCGGTTTCGAACGAGTGATCCCCACAAGAGACGGCGACGCTGGCCCAGCCGTGGTCCTCTATGTCGAGCCGGATTCGAAAGCTCGCCGCCAATACTATTCCTCGGCGTCGCCCAGACCCATCATGTGGAAGCCGGCGTCGACGTGGACGACCTCGCCCGTGGTCGAGAAGCCGAGGTCCGAGCACAGCCACAGGGCACAGCCGGCCACGCCCTCCATCGAGGTGTCTTCCTTCATGGCCGACATGGCGCGGCCCTGGGCGATCATGCCGCGACCGCCCGAGATGCCGGCCAGCGACAGGGTACGCATGGCGCCCGCCGAGATGGCGTTGACGCGGATGCCCTTGGGCCCGAGGTCGCGGGCGATATAGCGGGTCGCGGCTTCAAGCCCGGCCTTGGCCACGCCCATGGTGTTGTAGTTGGGGATGGCCCGCTCGGCGCCGAGGTAGGTCATGGTGACCATCGACCCGCCGTTCGGCATCAGTTTCGCGGCCCGCCTCGCCACATCGACGAAGCTGAACACCGAGATGTTCATCGCCAGCAGGAAGCTGTCGCGGGTGGTGTTGTCGACGAACGAACCCTGCAGCTCGTTCTTGTTGGCGAAGGCCACCGAATGGACCACGAAATCGATGGTGCCGAAGGTCTTTTCCAGCTCGGCAAAGGCGGCGTCCATCGAGGCGTCGTCGGTGACGTCGGCCTGGACGATCAGCTTGGCGCCCACGCTCTCGGCCAGCGGGCGCACCCGGCGCTCCAGTCCTTCGCCCAGATAGGTGAAGGCCAGCTCGGCGCCCTGGGCGGCCAGTTGCTGGGCAATGCCCCAGGCGATGGAGTTGGCGTTCGCCACCCCCAAGATCAGGCCCTTCTTGCCCTTCATCAGGTCGCCGGTGGGGAAGGTCCAGCCGCTGTCGGAAGCCATGGTCGTCTCCTCGGAAATCAGGGCGGGAGGGTTAGCAGGGCCTCCGCCCGGGGAAAAGCACCTGTTTGCCGTCAGTCCACCGCGCGCCAGCGCCGCAACCGCTCAAGCAGGGGATTGGCGGTCACGCCATGGATGACAATGGAGGCGAGGATGACAAAGCCCAGAATGGACCACAGCCGCTCGCTGGAGCCGAAGTCTCCATGGTTGATGCCATAGGCGACATAATAGACCGACCCGATGCCCCGGATCCCGAGGAAGGCCATCAACAGCTGGTCGCGGAAGGGCTCTCGCGAGCCGATCATGGCGATCATCCCGGCGACCGGCCGCACGATCAGCAAAATGGCCAGGCCGATCGCCGCGTCGGTCCAGGTCAGGGAGTCCATCAGGCCGTTGGCGATCGCCCCGCCGAACAGGACCAGCACCAGCATGATCAGCAGCCGTTCGAACTGATCGGCGAAATGGTGCATCTCCCTGTGGAAGTCATTGTCCCGCTCCCAGGCGCGGATGGTCACCCCGCATACGAACACGGCGAGGAAGCCGTACCCGTGCGCCACCTCGGCCACCGCATAGGCGATGAAGGTGGCGGCCAGCGCCACCAGTCCGTCGCCCAGACGCGACAGACCCGCCTTTTCACTGGCAAAGATCAGCCAGCCCAGCCCCTTGCCCACGAGGAAGCCCACGCCGGCGCCGGCCAGCAGCTTCCAGACCACCTTGATGGTGAACCAGTCGGTCAGGGCCGCGGTCGAGGCCAGCCCGCCCAGCGACACCAGAATGGCCAGATGAACAAAGGGGAAGGCGAGAGAATCGTTCAGCCCGGCCTCGGACGTCAGGCCGAAACGCACCTCATCGTCGTCGCCGGACTTGGGCGGACCGACCTGGACGTCGGCGGCCAGCACCGGATCTGTGGGAGCCAGCGAGGCGCCGAGCAGCAGCGCCATCGCCAGCGAGAAGCCAAGGCCGTACAGGCCGAGCGCCATCACGCCGAGGATGGTCAGCGGCATGGCGATCGCCAGCAACCGCCATGTCGAGCCCCACGCCCGCCAGCCCAGCGGCCGGTCGAGCTTCAGCCCCGCCCCCATAAGGCTGATGATCACCACCACCTCGGTCACCCGCTCGGTCAGCGTATCCCAGGTCCGGGGGTCCGGATTGAAGTTCAGCGCGCCGACGCTGAACACAGCAATCCCCAGCAGGACGCAGACGATCGCCAGCGTGAGCGGCGTCTTCTTGAGGCCGACGGGGGCCCAGGACACCATCAGCACGACCACGCCGAGGCCGAGCAGGAACAGGATGTAGGACTCAGGAGGCGTCAGGGGTGATCTCCGGCATAGTCAGGTCTGGTAGATTGGCGCGGCGGCGGTGTGCTGGCTAGGGTCAGATCGCCGGGTCCTGCGCCCGCCAGAGAAAGGCTTCAGCATCATGCGCGTTCCCTTTGGCTTGTCCGCGACCGCCCTCCTTGTCCTTGGCACAGCCGCGGCAGCTCCGCCCCCTCGCCTGCCGATCGCGATCGAGGTTCTGCCCCTCAACGCCACCACCCATGGCGACAGCCGCTATGTAAAGGGTCTGGTCGACAGCGCGGGAGAACCTTCTGCCTGGTTCGAGTATCAGCCCTCGCAGATCGAGCCGGGCAGTCTGGAGCGCTGTGCGGACAGCACCCTGTCCGGCGCCGTCCACTGCGTCCGCTACCATCTGGCGGACCAGAACCTGCGTGAGGTGAGGCCGGTGCATGTGGTCGTGGTGATCGGCGAAGGCCCGATGCCCTCTGTCCGGTGCATCGGCATCGGCGGCGAGGATCACCGCGCGGAGGTGCAGACCATCACCGTCAATCCCGCTTCCCGGGCCTATGCCAGCGCGACCGAGTTCAACCGTGACCTTGGCGCCGTAGCCGGATGCATCACCGCCGCCGGGGCCGAGAGCGGCTGGTAGCCGCTCAGACCTTCGACAGGATCAGGGTGCCGTTGGTGCCGCCAAATCCGAACGAGTTGGACATGACGTGGGTCAGTTCGCCGTCGTGCCGCTTGCGCAGGATCGGCATGCCCTCAAACTCGGGGTCGAGGGTTTCGATGTGCGCGCTCTCGCAGGCGAAATTGTTCTGCATCATCAGCAGGCAATAGATCGCCTCCTGCGCGCCGGCCGCGCCCAGGCTATGGCCGGTCAGGGACTTGGTCGAGGAGATCATCGGCAGCTGGTCGCCGAACACATTGCGGACGGCGCCCATCTCCTTGGAATCGCCCACCGGCGTCGAGGTGCCGTGCGGGTTGAGGTAGTCGATCCGGGGATTGCCGGCCATTTCCAGCGCAATCTTCATGCAGCGCTCGGCGCCCTCACCCGAGGGGGCGACCATGTCATAGCCGTCGGAATTGGCGCCATAGCCGGTCACTTCGGCCAGGATGGTCGCGCCCCGCGCCTTCGCCCGCTCATACTCTTCCAGCACCACAATGCCCGCCCCGCCGGCGATGACGAAGCCGTCGCGGTCCTTGTCATAGGCCCTAGAGGCGACCGACGGCGTGTCGTTGAAGTTGGACGACATGGCGCCCATGGCATCGAACAGGTTCGACATGGACCAGTGGATGTCCTCGCAGCCTCCGGCGAACACCACGTCCTGCTTGCCCCAGGCGATCTGTTCGGCGGCCGCGCCGATGCAGTGGGCGCTGGTCGCACAGGCCGAGCTGATCGAATAGTTGATGCCCTTCATCTCGAACCAGGTGGCCAGCACGGCCGAGGGGCCGGACGCCATGGCCTTGGGCACGGCGAACGGTCCGATGCGCTTGGGCGAACCCTTTTCCATCGTGGTCTGGGCCGCTTCGAGGATCACGCGTGTCGAGGGCCCGCCCTCGCCGACGATCAGGCCGATGCGGTCGTCCTTGATCTCGTCCGCCGTCATGCCGCTGGAGGCCAGGGCCTCGTCAAAGGCGATGTGCGCCCAGGCCGTACCATCCGCGAGGAAGCGCGCCGCCCGCCGGTCGACCAGCTGGGTCCAGTCGCCGACCTGGGGCGGGGCCCAGACCTGGCTGCGGAATCCGTGCGCCGCGTGATCGGGCGCCGCGACCACGCCCGAGCGGGCATGGCGAAGCGACTCGGTGACGGCGGCGGCGCCGGTCCCGATCGAGGAGACGATACCCAATCCTGTAACTACGACACGCCGCATAGTGGTTCTTGCTTTCCTGGTCCTGTCCGATCTGTCGCCGCGTTATCCGCGATCCTGGGTCTCGGGTTATTCCGCCGGAGCGGCCTTGGTGTCCTGGCCGCCGAACAGACCAACCCGCATATCCGTCGCCGTATAGATAGGCGTTCCGTCGGCTTCGAGAACCCCGTCGGCGATTCCCATGACCAGCCGGCGATTGATGACCCGCTTCAGGTCGATCTTGTAGACCACCTTCTTGACGTCGGGCTGGACCTGGCCGGTGAATTTGACCTCGCCGACGCCCAGGGCGCGGCCCTTGCCGGGGCCTCCGATCCAGCCGAGGTAGAAGCCGACCAGCTGCCACATGGCGTCCAGTCCGAGGCAGCCCGGCATGACCGGGTCGCCGATGAAGTGGCATTTGAAGAACCAGAGGTCCGGATTGACGTCCAACTCGGCCTCGACATAGCCCTTGCCGTGCACGCCGCCGTCGTCGCTGATCCGGGTAATGCGATCGAACATCAGCATCGGCGGGGCCGGCAGCTGGGCATTGCCCGGCCCGAAAAGCTCACCCCGGCCCGAGGCCAGCAGGGCCTCGTAATCATAGGAAGACTGGCGTTCAAACTGGCTCAAGACGGCCTCCGTATGCTGAGCGGCGGGCGTGGCACGTGAAATCGCCCCGGTCAACCGGCAAGGCTTGATGCCGGACGGGCTCAGCGGCGGCCGGGCGCCGGGCCTGCGGGCCGGTTGGCCTCGCACAGGGGCTCGCTCTGGGTGCCGAACACGGCGGCTTCGCGCACCCAACCGCGCACGCGACCCGAGCGCACCTCGCACCAGCCCTCCTCGCAGCCGGTGACCGGCACCAGCGCATGCGGCGAGAGCCTTGCGCGCACGCCGGCGTCGTCGCGACGGCCCGTGCGCACCTCGATCGCCGCCTCGCCCGTATTCAGCACGGTGCGGCGCCCCGAGGTGGTGCTGCGGTGAACCCAGACCAGCGAACCCTCCGGATCGCAGATCTTGCGCCATTCGAACGTCTCGGCGACCACCTGCACCGGCAGGCCTGCCACGCGATAGGTCCAGAGGATTTCATGGTCGAGGCCGGGGCCTTTTCGGGCATGGACCTCATTGGCCTTCAGCGTGATCCAGCGGGGCACGGGATAGCTGCTCGGCGTCGGCCGCCCGTCGGGCCGCGTGGCCTGGGCGGACAGCATCAGGAACAGGCCAAGCGCGGTCGCGGCGACGCCGCCGATCCGGCGCCCCCTTTGGCCTCGGGTCCGGGGTTTGCTAGACACCCTTTCCATTCCGCTCCTGTCCTCCGGATTCAAAGTCCCCGCCAATGTCGAGCCGCAGACTTAAGGTCGTGTTAACCAGACGCCTGCCGGACGCGGTGGAGACGCGCCTTCGGGAGCTTTTCGACACCGAGCTGAACCTCAAGGACCAGCCGTTCGACCGCTCGGCCCTGGAGGATGCCGTCGGCCGGGCCGATGTGCTGGTGCCCACCATCACCGACCGGATCGATGCCGACCTGATCGGGAAGGCCGGCGAGTCGCTGAAAATGATCGCCAATTTCGGCGCGGGCGTCGACCATATCGATGTCGAGGCAGCCGTCGGGCGCGGGCTGATCGTCACCAATACACCGGGGGTCCTGACCGAGGACACGGCCGATCTGGCCATGGGGCTGATCCTGGCGGTCAGCCGGCGGCTCGTGGAAGGGGCAAGCGTTGTCCAGAAAGGGGAATTCTCGGGCTGGACGCCGACCTGGATGTGCGGTCGCAAGCTGTGGGGCAAGCGACTTGGCATCGTCGGCATGGGCCGGATCGGCCAGGCGCTGGCGCGGCGGGCCCGCGCGTTTGGCATGCAGGTCCACTATCACAACCGCAAACCCCTCAGCCCCATGGTCGTAGAGGATCTCCAGGCGACGTACTGGGACGACCTCGATGACATGCTGCCCCGTATGGACATTGTTTCGCTGAACTGTCCGGCGACGCGCGAGACCCACCATCTGATGGATGCCCGGCGCCTCGGCCTGCTGGCGCCGCATGCCATCCTGATCAACACGGCCCGCGGCGAGCTGATCGACGAGGCCGCCCTCGCCGAGGTGGTCGGTCGGCAGGCGCTGGGCGGGGTCGGTCTCGACGTGTTCGAACAGGAACCCGTGGTCCATCCCGGTCTTCTGAACCGGCCCGAGGTCGTGCTTATGCCGCATCTGGGCTCGGCGACCCTCGAGTCCCGGCAGGACATGGGCGAGCGCGTGATCGCCAACATCATGACGTTCCAGAATGGCCACAGACCGCCCGATCGCGTCATTCCGGCCATGCTGTAACGCTTGACGCCCTTTGGCCTGCGTGGTCGATTTCCCCGGTTGTTTGGGGGGAAAGTTGATGAAATCCAGAGGTGTGACGGCCCTCGCGGTCCTGTCGCGGCGTCGGCTGCTGGCCACGGCTGCGGGCTTGGGCGGCGTCGGCCTGCTGGGGCTGCGGCCAGAGATGGCGCGGGCCGCAAGCCGGCGCCAGAGTGTCACGCCCTACCCTGTCGACGCCTTCTTCACCCCCGCCCGTACCCGCGCCGCGACCCTGTCGCCGGGCGGGACGCTGATTGCCGTGCTGGACCAGCTGGGGACCGAGGAGGAGCCGCACGGGGTCATCGACGTGCTGGACGCAAACGATCCGGAAGGCCAGCGCAAGCGCATCGACCTGGGCCCCACCGAGGTCGAGGGTATGGAATGGGCGAATGACGAGCACCTGCTGGTGCGGGTGGCCGTCACGGTCAAGGTCGGTCCGCAGGCGGTGACCGGGTCCAATCGCCGGACCACAGCGCAGGAAGTCACGTCCAAACGCCTGCTATCGGTCAGCGCAGTGACGGGCGAGATGGCCGTCATGTTCCAGGATGACCGGCGCCGGCTGCGCGCGTCCCGCGACCTCGGCTATGTGGTGGACCTGCTGCGCAACGACCCCGACCATGTGCTGATGGCGGCGTGGGAACGCGACGGCGTGCTGGGCCTGCACAAGGTCAATGTGGCGACCGGATCGGCCGACCGGATCGAGCGCGGCAGCTCGGGCACCATCGGCTGGGAGACCCAGGGCGGGGTTCCGGTCATCCGCTATGACGTCAATCCGCGCGGCACAGTGCTGACCGTGTCCGGGCGCGCGCCCGGGTCCAGCGCCTGGCGTGCGATCCGCCGCAACCGGATCGGCGACCTGCCGGAGTTCGAATGGGTGGGCGAGGGCGACACCCCGGGCACCATTCTGGTGACCGCACGCGTCGACGGCGAGGACACTATGGCGGTCCGGGAAATGGACCTGACGACGCTCGGCATGGGCGCCCCCATGGCGCGGCGCGACGACCGGGACGTCATGCATGGCGTGACGGATGCCGCCGGCCGCTATGTGGCCGCAGCCTTCTATGGCGAGCGGCTGGAGTATGACTTTGCCGATGCCTCGCTGGGCGCGCACCACCGGGCACTCAACGCCTTCATGGACAATGACTGCGACGTCTATCTGAACGATCTCAGCCGCGACCATAACCGGATGGTGGTGGGCGTGACCGGACCGCGCGAGCCGGGAGCCTGGTATTTCTATGACCGCGAGGCCCGGGCCGTGGTCAATCTGGGCGCCATTCGCCCGCTCGACTTCGAGCGGCTGGGCCTGACCGACACCCTGAAGGTGACGACGCGCGACGGGGCCTCGATCGAGGCCTATCTGACCGCCCCGCCGGGAGGCCAGCCCGGCCCGCTGGTGGTCCTGCCGCACGGGGGTCCCGAGGTCCGTGACCTGCGCACTTGGGACCGGCAGGTGCAGGTGCTGGCCGCCCAGGGCTGGTGGGTGTTGCGGCCCAATTTCCGCGGCTCGGGCGGCTACGGAATGACCTTTGCGCGCGAGGGATGGGGCCGCTGGGGCGGCCGCATGCAGGAGGACGTCGAGGACGCCATCGACCATGCCATCGCCCTGAAAGGGCTGGACGCGAACCGCGTGGCGATCATGGGGTCCAGCTACGGCGGCTACGCCGCCCTGATGGGGGCCGTGCGACGGCCCGACCTTTACAAGGCGGCCATCGCCATCTGTGGCGTCGCCGACCTGCTCGAGATGCTGGAATGGGAGCGCCGCGAGGACGATACCGAAGGGCGGCTGGTCTATGACTTCTGGACCAAACGCATCGGCGATCCGGCGACAATGGAGACCGAACTGGCCTCGGCCTCGCCCCGGCGACGGGCGGCCGAGATCGCCTGTCCGGTCCTGCTGGTGCATGGGGTCGACGATCCCGTCGTGCCGGTCATCGAATCGCGCCGCATGAAGGAGGCGCTGGACCGGGCGGGCAAGACGGCCGAGCTGATCGAGGTCGAGGATGCCGGACACGCCGACTGGCCGGCCGCGAAGGAGCAGGAGCTGGTGGAACGCTACATCGTCCTGCTGAAACAGGCCTTCGCCTGATTTTCAGCCGCAGACCGGGCAGGTCGGGTCCGCAGTGACCGTAACGGTGCGACTGCGCCCTTCCAGGGCACCATGGATCCACAGACGGCCGGTCAGGGGCTGGCCCGCGCCGGTCAACCACTTGATGGCTTCCAGCGCCGCCATACTGCCGACCAGACCGGCCAGGGCGCCCACCACGCCCACGCGGGCGCAGGTTTCGGCATCGGGCGGCACCTCGGGCACCAGACAGCGGTAGCAGGGCCGCCCCTCGAACACCCCGACCTGTCCGCTCCAGGCGCCGAGGGCCCCCGAGACCAGCGGAATGCCCGAGGCCACACAGGCTGCATTGACCGCCATCCGCGTGTCGAAGTCATCCGTGCCGTCGATCACCAGATCCCAGCCGACCAGACGCGACGCCGCGCTTTCCTCGGTGAGGCGTTCGGCAAAGGTCTGGACCGCGACATGCGGGTTGAGGGCCGTCAGTCGCCGGGCGGAGACCGCAACCTTGGGCTTTCCGATATCCGGCGTGTCGAACTGGATCTGGCGCTGGAGGTTGGACAGGGCCACCGTGTCGTCGTCGATCAGGCCCAGGGTCCCGACCCCGGCTGCTGCCAGATAGAGGGCCGCCGGGCCCCCGACACCGCCCAGCCCCACGATCAGCACGCGCGCGGCCTTGAGCCTCTGCTGGCCGGGGCCACCGACGTCGGCGAGCACCAGATGGCGGGCGTAGCGTTCGATCTCGTCTTCGGAAAAGGTCACGCCGCCTGTCTAGGACGCTTCCGCCCGTCAGGCGACAGCGAAGGTGCGCCTAGCCGTCGGTTCCGGTCCGGGCAGGCGATTCATCCTCCCCCCGGGCGCATTCGGCCAGCAGGGTTTCGGCGCGATCCACGGCAATACGGCCTTCCGACAGGTCGACCAGATCGAGACGCGTGTTCCATGTCTCCAGATGGCAATGGGCCATCGGCGCCCGGAAAAGGCGGTCGGCCACAGGACGGTCGGCCAGAACGCGCAGGTTCGCGTGGCGGGGATCCCCCGCGAGCCGCCCCATGAGCCGGTCGATGTCGACGCGTTCGCCCTCAATGACCTGGACGATGCGACCCGCCTCGATCGCGATCGCGCCCGTCAGATGGTCACGACGATTGTTGACCTCGGACACACCAAGGACCTGAGCCATGGACAACAGGCTGGTGCCGAGCGAGCCCATGGCGTCGCTCACATAGGTGAGGCGATGAAGCATTGAGTTCCCGTGGGGTGAGGTTTGCAGACGTCGACGCGTGCACTTGGAATATCATTTCAATGTAATGGTTTACAGGGGCAAAAATATGGCCGTCATTTGCCTGTTACATTTCAACCCCTTGAGGTTGCGAGCGGGCCATGTCGGCCCCATCTGGGCGGCCATGAACCAGACAGACGATTCCGCCTCTCACTCCGGCCCCGGCTGGCACGGGACCACCATTCTGGCTGTCCGCAAGGGCGGCACCACCGTGATTGCTGGCGACGGCCAGGTCTCCATGGGCCCCACCATCGTCAAGGGGGCCGCGCGCAAGGTGCGGACCCTGGCCGGCGGGCGCGTTGTCGCGGGCTTTGCGGGCGCCACCGCCGACGCCTTTACCCTGCTGGAACGGCTGGAGGCCAAGCTGGAGCAGTATCCGGATCAGCTGGCCCGTGCCTGTGTCGATCTGGCCAAGGACTGGCGGACTGATCGCTACCTCCGGCGGCTGGAGGCCATGCTGCTGGTGGCGGACAAGACCTCGATCTTCACCGTCACCGGCGTGGGTGACGTTCTGGAGCCCGAGCACGGCGTGGCGGCGGTCGGATCGGGCGGGAATTTCGCCCTGTCGGCCGCCCGCGCCCTGATCGAGAACACCGACCTCGACGCCGAGGCGGTGGCCCGCAAGGCCATGGCCATCGCCGCCGAGGTCTGCGTCTACACCAATGGCAATCTCACGGTTGAAACGCTGGGAGGCCGCGAATGACCGATCTGTCGCCCCGTGAGATCGTCTCCGAACTGGACCGCTTCATCGTCGGTCAGGCCGATGCCAAGCGCGCGGTGGCGCTGGCTTTGCGCAACCGCTGGCGCCGCAAACAGGTGGCCGAGCCCCTGCGCGACGAGGTGACGCCCAAGAACATCCTGATGATCGGGCCGACCGGCGTGGGCAAGACCGAGATCGCCCGCCGGCTGGCGCGGCTGACGGGGTCCCCCTTCCTCAAGGTCGAGGCGACCAAATTCACCGAGGTCGGCTATGTCGGCCGGGACGTGGACCAGATCCTGCGCGATCTGGTCGAGGCTGCGCTGGTATTGGTTCGGGACCGTCGCCGGGGCGAGGTGCGCGCCCAGGCCGAGCGCGCGGCCGAGGACCGGATTCTGGACGCCCTGGTCGGCGCGGGCGCCCAGTCGACCACGCGGGATGCCTTCCGCGCCAAACTGCGCAAGGGCGAGCTGGACGACAAGGAGATCGATCTGGCACTGGCGGATACGGCCTCGCCCGTTCCGGGTCTGGACCTGCCGGGCATGGGCCCGGGCGGCAATGTCGGCATGATCAATCTGACCGAGATGCTGGGCAAGATGGGCGGTCCGCGCACGAAGACCGTGCGCCTGTCGGTCAAGGCGGCCCATGCCCCGCTGATCGCCGAGGAGTCCGACAAGCTGCTCGACAATGACAGTCTGGCGCGCGAGGCGGTTCAGCTGGCCGAGACCGAAGGCATCGTCTTCATCGACGAGATCGACAAGGTCGCTGCGCGCCAGGACCGGGGCGGCGCCGACGTCAGCCGCGAGGGCGTGCAGCGCGACCTGCTGCCCCTGATCGAGGGCACGACGGTCGCCACGCGCTACGGCCCGGTGAAATCGGATCATGTGCTGTTCGTCGCCTCGGGCGCCTTTCACGTATCCAAGCCCAGCGACCTGCTGCCCGAGCTGCAAGGGCGACTGCCGATCCGCGTCGAGCTCAAGGCCCTGACCCGCGAGGATTTCCGCCGCATCCTGACCGAGCCCGAGGCCAATCTGATCCGCCAGAACCAGGCCCTTCTGGCGACCGAGAATGTGACCCTTGAGTTCACAGACGATGCCGTCGAGGCGATGGCCGACGCCGCCGTGGCGGCCAACAGCGCCATCGAGAACATCGGCGCCCGCCGGCTGATCACCGTGGTCGAACGGGTGCTGGAGGAGACCAGCTTCAAGGCCGCCGACCTGTCAGGCGAAACGATCCGCTTCGATGCAGAGGCGGTCCGCGCGCGGCTGGGCGATCTGACGGGTGACACGGATCTGAGCCGCTACATCCTGTAGCGCGCGGGCCCCGGCCTGTGGCCCCCGGGCCGCAGGCCAAAAACTTGTGGCCCGCAGGGGAGCCTGTTCAGGGGCTGGTCATTGAAGGGCCGTAAGGTCGGCCAGACTGGCTGTTTCCGTATGACCCCGCCTCGACCGGAAGGCATGGCCCATGATGAAGACCCCGCTCCGCCTGTTTCGCCGGATCATGCAACCGGACGAGCTCGACATGATCGAGCACTATGAGACGCGCGGCGAGCGGCTGGCGGACCTGTGGGTGCATCTGATCGGCCTCGGTCTGGCCGGTATCGGCGGCATTGTTCTGGCAGTGATGTCGTCCTTCTCGGCCGACAGTGCGGGCCTGATCGTGGCGACGGCGGTCTATGCCCTGTGCCTGATCGCCATGCTGACCGCCTCGACCGTCTACAACCTGACCCGGCCGTGCGCCGCCCGACCCCTGCTGCGTCGGCTGGACGAGGCCGCCATCTTCCTGATGATCGCGGGCAGCTATACCCCGTTTACGACCCAGCGGTTCGAGGGCGCCTGGTCGACGGGCTTCACCTTGCTGATATGGGCACTGGCGCTGGGCGGGGTGGCCGCCAAACTGGTGCTGCCGCGCCTGTCGGACGCGATCTGGAGCACCGTCTATGTGATCTTCGGCTGGCTGGCGGTGCTGGCGCTGAAGCCCATGCTCGACACCGTCCATCCGGCGGCCCTGATCCTGCTGGTGATCGGGGGGCTGGTCTATACCTCGGGCGTGTTCGTCTTCATCAGCCCCAAGGTGAAGTTCCGGCGCGCCATCTGGCACGGATTTGTCGTGGCCGGGGCCGGTGTGCACTGGGCCGCCGTGCTGGTCGGGGTGGTGCTGGTGCCCGGCACCTGAGGCCCTGACAGACGAGTCTGGCGCAAACCCGTTTCGCGCGCGATAGTGGCGGCGGTTTCACCACAAGGACATCAGCGTGACGGATGCCAAGCCCGGTGGCGACACGATCGTCATCAAGAAGTACGCGAACCGCCGACTCTACAACACGGCCACCTCCTCCTATGTGACGCTGGACGATCTGGCGGCCATGGTGCGCGAGGGGGTCGATTTCGTCGTCTATGACGCCAAGACCAACGACGATCTGACCCGCACCATCCTGACCCAGATCATCTTCGAGGAGGAAAGCCGGGGCGAGGCCCTGCTGCCCGTGCAATTCCTGCGGCGGCTGATCGGCTTCTACGGCGGACAGATGCAGGGCGTGCTGCCCAGCTATCTGGAGATGTCGCTCGACACCTTCTCGAAACAGCAGGAGCAGTTCCGCAGCCAGCTGAACCGGGCCTTCGGCACGGGCGCGGGGGCCGGGCTGATGGAGGATGTGGTGCGCCAGAACATGGCCATGTTCCAGCGCGCCATGACCCTGTTCCCGGGCTTCAACCCCTACCGCAGCGATACGGGCGAGACCGCGGAAGCACCGGTGGCACCGCCCGCCGCACCGCCGCGCGCGGAGGATGCCGCCCTCGACGACATGCGTCGCCAGATGGACGAGATGCGCGCCCAGATCGACCGCCTGGCCCAGGGCAGTGGTCGGGGGGCGAAGAAGGGCGGATCGGACCCCGCATGACCGACCGCATCCCGCCCGTCGGTCCTTCGGCCCCCGTCAGCGGTGCGGTCCCGGATCGTCGCGAGCGGCGGCGACGCGAGGATGAGCGGCGTCAGGCCGACCGGCGCGCCGAGGGCCGGGCACTGGTGCCCCGGGAAGACGATGCCGGGTCCCGGGATGAAGCTGCCGGTCCGGCGGCAAGCCCTGCCGCGGCCCACACCGTCCCGCCGGTCAGTGCCTCCGGGGCCTTCGAGGCGCAGATGCTGGGCCAGACCGGCGCCCGCAAGGGCCTGAGAGGCGGCCCGCCGGTGCTGGACGCCGCGCGCTCGGCCTATCTGGGCACCGAATATACGGGCGAGAAGGACCGCCGCCCGCCACCGGGCCAGGCCAAGAAGACCGAAATCTGAGCGCCTGACCGCGCGGCATGACCCTTGCTGGGTACGGGATCCCTGTCCCGTACCGGAGCCCGGACCATGCCGATGGCCACCCTCATGTCGCTCGTTGCCCGCACCACCGATGTGCTGATCGTGGCGCTGGTGTTCAGCGTGTTCGGCTGATCAGCCGCCGAAGTCGAGATCCTTGCGGGCGGCGATGATCGTCACGATGAAGCCCGCCAGCACGTCCAGCATGATCATGATGGTGATCAGGAAGAAGGTGGACGTGGCAAAGCTGGGGATCAGCAGGAACTGCACCAGACAGACGACGAACAGGATCATCGACAGGGCGTGGTTGATGATGGCGACCTTCTGGCTGGAGGTCGACTTCAGCAGTTCGAAGAACAGGAAGATCAGCCCGAAAAACAGGATCATGTCGCCGACGCCCACGCTCCAGCGTACGCCGGACGTCATGGGAATGCTGAAGACGGCCTGACGGAGCGCCGGATCGGCCCCGAGCGACGGATCCCCGCCGAGCAGGCCGGTCAGGACCACGACATTGTAAATCAGCCACGGCACGACCAGCAGCGGTACGGCAATCCACATAGCCTGTTCCCTCCATGTCCGCAGGGCGGACGTCCGCGCCAATATTGAGGCCGGTTAACCTTTCCGGCAACCCTGTTCCCCTGTGCCGTGTCCGGTCGCGGGCGCCCCCGAGCGCAACAGGTCTATGGTCCGGCGTTCGAACCGGCGCGGGTCAGCGGCCGCTTCGGCCAGCCTCTCCCGGTCCAGGGTCAGGGCTACGCGGCCGTCCACCAGCATCAGACCGGCGTTACAGACCGTGGCCAGGGTGCCCAGGTCATGAAGGGCCGTGATGAGCGTCAGCCCGTCGTCCACACGGACGCGCAGGGCCTCGCGCAGGTCAAAGGCGGCCACGGGGTCCAGCCAGTTGAAGGGCTCGTCCAGAATGACGCGCCGCGGCCCGCCGGCGAAGGCAAGCGCCACGGCCGCGCGCTGGCGCATGCCCGCCGAACAGTCGCCCACCCGGCGCGAGCACAGGGCCTCGATCCCCAGGGCGTCTCCGACCGGTCCCATACGTGCAAGCGCCGTGTCCGGGTCACCCCCGACCAGCTCAAGGAGATCGCGCACCCGCAGGGCTTCCGGGAGCCGGTCGGCGGGCGGGGCAAAGCCGAAGTGACCGGCCCGGGCGGTACGCTCCCCGGCAAGATCGACCCCGTCGATCAGGCAGCGTCCGCCAGAGAAGGGGAGGCGCCCGGCAATCGCCCGGAGAAGGCTGGTCTTGCCCGAGCCGTTGGCGCCGATCAGGCCGAACCAGCCCCCGGCCGGTACGGCCATGTCCACCGGCCGGATCACCCGCCGGCCCGACCGCTCGACCGAGGCCTGAAAGAGTTCGACAGCCGCCGTCATGACAGGCGCCACGTGGCCGGGATGGACCGCCGGGCCAGCACGCCCAGCACGGCGAGCCCAACAAGGGGAAGGGCCGGCGGAAAGGTCAGGCCGACAACCCCGCATACCGCGACGCACAGGCCGAGGACCACATCGGCCACGCGCCGGTCATGAACCCGGTAGGCCAGGATGCGCGCGGCCATAAGCACCAGCGCGGCCACCCCGACGCCGGCTATCGCGAGGGCTGCCAGCGGCAGGGACAGGACAAGGGCGGCCGGAAGGCTCAACGCCAGACACAGCAGCAGCGGCCGGGCCTGAAGCCAGACAATACGCTCTGCGGTGTATCCCGAGAGAGTCATGAACCGCACGACCGCATCATCCACTGTCGTCAGGGCGAGCGACGCGACGCCGACCATTATTCCGGCGAAGGCGGCGCCCCGGGCTGGATCAAAACCCCCTAGCAACGGCAGGATCAGGCAAAGCAGGCCCCCGATGACGGCTCCCGACACGGGTCGGTTCAGGAAGGTCTGAACCCCGAGTGGCATCCGCCCTTTCGCGCGCACACCCCCGGTGGGGAGGACGGCCCGCACGCCATGCCCGGCGAGCGCACCGGCCAGATAGCCGAACGGGGCGGCCAGCATGGCCTCGGGTTTCGCGATCAGGGCAATGATCATGACCGGGGCGACCGACACCAGATGGAGGGCCAGGCTGTAATCGCGGCGAGCTTCGGGGCAGAGCGCCTGCGCCGCCAGACTGCCGTCCGACGCCTGAAATTCCAGGCGCCTGTGAACCAGACCCGCCACGCCCAGTCCGCACAGGGCGGAGGCCCCGAGGGCAAGGCTGATTACCACGGCCAGCGGCCGACCCGAGAGGAGGTGGTGCAAGGCCGCCAGCGCCACGACCGTCACCGCCGCAACGAACAGCTGGTCGCCCCGACCGGCCAGGGCCAGCCGAAGGCTGTTCTTCGCAATCCGGCTGTCATGCCGGAACAGGGGGGCGCGAAAGACGCTCGCGATATCCATGCCTGCCCCCGTTTCGCCTATTCCCCGTCCCCGACCTCGGTGATGTGGCCGGGGTTCCGGGCCCGCGATTTCAGCCACATGACGCCGAGCAGGTCCGACAGGCTGGCCATCAGGCGCTCCCAGTTGGTGTATTTGGACTGGCCCGTGTCGCGCGCGCGGTGCGAGATCGGCAGATAGCGGTTCTGATAGCCCTCGCGGATCATCAGGGCCGGCAGGTAGCGGTGGATGTGATCGAAATAGGGAAGCCGCAAAAAGACGTCGCGGCGGAAGGCCTTGAGCCCGCAACCGGTGTCGTCGGCATCATCGCCCAGCAGGCGCTTGCGGATGCGGTTGGCCCAGCGCGAGGCCCACAGCTTGGCCCCCGTGTCCTGCCGCCGCTGGCGAACACCGCCCACCAGCGCAACCTCGGGCGGGGCGGCCAGCAGGGCGTCGACCAGCTTCGGCGCCTCTGACGGCGGGTTCTGGCCGTCGCCGTCCAGGGTCACCACCACCTCGCCCCGCGCGGCCAGCACGCCGGTGCGCACCGCGCGGCTCTGGCCCGCATTGGTGCCGTGGGACAGCACGCGCAGCGTGGGAACGCGCGCCTTCAAGCCCTCCAGCAAGGCGAGGGTCTGGTCGCGGCTGGCGTCATTGACCAGCACCATTTCATGGTTCCGGCCGGCGAAGGCCTCGGCGATTTCGGTGACCAGGGTTTCGACCGCCCCGGCCTCGTCATGCACGGGAACGACCACGGAGATGAGGGGCGCAGCGGCTGTCATGGCCGCTATCTAGCGGGTTTTGCGCGGAAGGGGGAGGGTCGCGCGCAGGACCGGTCACGCTCGCGCGAGGCGGCTGACGCAATCGGAAAGTGCGTGATAGAAGCGGAGCCATGACCGGACTGGATCTCGCCCATCGACTGCGCGGCTGGCGCGGCCTGGCCCTTGCCGCCCTGGTGGCGTTCGTCGCCGGCCTGCCCGGCCTGTTGCTGCTGCCGCCGCTGGACCGGGATGAAAGCCGCTATGCGCAGGCGACGTCCCAGATGCTGGAGACCGGCGACTTCGTCGATATTCGCTTTCAGGACGAGCCGCGCTGGAAGAAGCCCGTCGGCATCTACTGGATGCAGGCCGCTGCGGTCGCGGTGACCGGCAATGCCGAGAACCGCGCCATCCAGCCCTATCGCCTGCCCTCGCTGCTGGGGGCGATGATCGCCGCCCTCGCCTGTGCCTGGGTCGGCACAGCGGTCTTCGGCACCCGTACCGGCGTGCTGGCCGGGGCGATACTGGGGGCCTGTTTCCTGCTGTCGACCGAGGCCGGGATCGCCAAGACCGACGCGGTTCTGGTCGCCTGTGTGACCGCGGCGATGGCCGCCCTGATGCGCATCTATCTGGCGGTGCGGGCCAATGATCCCCCACGCCGACCGCACAAGCTGATCTTCTGGGGGGCACTGGGCCTGTCGATTCTGGTCAAGGGGCCGATCGGCCTGATCGTCATCGTGCCCGCCATTCTGGCCCTGTCGGTCTGGGACCGGGACTTCCGCTGGCTGAAACCGCTGGGCTGGGGCTGGGGACTGGCGCTGGTCGCCCTGATCGTCGGCCCGTGGGCGCTGGCCATCACGGTCGCCACCGACGGTGGCTTCTGGCGCGAGGCCATTGCCGGGGATCTGGCGCCCAAGGTGGCGGGCGGCCATGAGAGCCACGGCGCCCCTCCGGGCGTCTATCTGCTGCTGCTGCCCCTGCTGTTCTTTCCGGCCACCCTGCTGCTGCCGGCCTCGATCTCCACCGCCTGGCATCGGCGGACGGAACCGGCCATCCGCTTCCTCATCTGCTGGCTGGTGCCCGGCTGGCTGATCTTCGAGCTGACGCCGACCAAGCTGGTCCACTACACCCTGCCGACCTTCGGTGCGCTGGCGCTGCTGGCCGCCGTGGCCCTGACCCGGCCGATCGGCGCCCTCTCGCGCCGGGTGGGGGCGGTCCTTGGACTGGTCGCGGCCGGACTGATCGTGGCCATCACTGTCTATGGCGTGTCGAACTATGCCACCTCGACCGCCCAGACCTGGGCGGCGATCACCATGGTCTCAGCCGTCGCGGCCGCGGCCGTGGGGGGCTTCCTGCTCTTGAACAAGGCGCCAGTGGCGGCCCTGGTCACCGCCCTCGCCCTGGGCGTTCTCAGCCACACCGCCCTGTCCGGCACGATCCGGCAGCTGCGCCCGCTGGCCATCGCCCCACAGCTGACCAAGGTGCTGAAGGAGGCCAATCTGCATCCGCGTCAGGGGCTGACCACCAGCCCCGTGGCGATTACCACCTTCCACGAGCCCAGCTTTGTCTTCCTGACCGGGCGTACCACCCAGTTGACCGATGCCGAGGGCGCCGCGCGGGCGCTGTCCGAGGGACGGCCGGCCATCGTCGAGGCGCGCGACGCCGAAGCCTTTGCCCAGGCGGCAGCCCGGCTGGGCGTGACCGGCCGCGCGGTCGGCGAGGTGAGCGGCCACAACTATTCGACCGGCGATGACGTCGATCTGACCGTCTATGCGCCCCCGGGGGCCGATGTGCCGGTCGAGGGCGCGCGATGAGGCGCCGGATCGAGATTGTCGAGGTCGGTCCCCGCGACGGCCTGCAGAACGAGAAGACGGTACTGGAGCCCGCCGTCCGCGCCGAGCTGACCCGCCGGCTGGAGGCCGCCGGTGCCCGCCGCATCGAGGCGGTCAGCTTCGTCCACCCGAAATATGTGCCCCAGATGGCGGGCGCCGAAGAGGTCATGGCCGCCCTGCCCCCCGAGCCGGGCCGCAGTCGCATCGGCTTGGTGCTGAACGGGCGGGGCTATGACCGGGCCATCGCCACAGCGGTCGATGAGGTCAATGTTTCGGTCGCCGCCACCGACGGCTTCGGGCTGAAGAACCAGGGGCTGGACCGGGCCGGACAGCGGGCCATGGTCGAGGCCATCGTCGCCCGCCGCCACAATGCCGCCCCCGGGGATGCTGCGCCGTCGCTGTCGGTGACCCTGTCTTGCGTCTGGGGCTGCCCGTTCGACGGCGAGGTCAGTGTCGATCAGGTCGCCGACATGGTGGGCGCCTATGCCGCCATGGGCATTCGCGAGATCGCCCTGGCCGACACCATCGGCGCCGGCGACCCCTGGGCGGTCACCAGAAAGGTCGAGGCGGCGAGGAAGGCCGCGCCCGACGCCACCCTGCGCCTGCATTTCCATGACACCCGCAACACAGGCCTGGCCAACGCCCATGCGGGGATCGAGGCCGGGGTCGGCGTTCTGGACGCCTCGGTGGGCGGCATCGGGGGGTGTCCGTTCGCCCCCGGGGCCACGGGCAATATCGCCACCGAGGACCTGGTCTATATGCTTGAGCGCGGGGGCTTCGAGACCGGCTATGACCTCGATGCCCTGATCGAAACCGCCCGCTGGATCGGCGAGAAGATCGGCCGCCCGGCTCCCAGCGCCCTCAGCCGCGCAGGGGGATGGCCCGTCTAGGGATTTGCCTTGTCAGCCTGTTTCGTCTAACAGCGCCCTCCCGAAACCGAGACACCCATGTTCACCAGAAGCGCTCCTTCGTATCTGCCCATGTTGCTCGACCGCCAGCCGGTCGAGGGCAATGGCGCGTGCGCGGGAGGGATCTGGTAAGCGACTGGGCGTAACGGCTTCGGTTTTTTCCAACCCCTCCTGCTTCCGGCGGAGGGGTTTGTCATATCCAGACAGGCGTCCTCTGACCGGTTCGGGAGAACCAGACAGAAGAGGAGACGTCGGCCATGTCCGGCTATGACGTAATCGAAAGCGAGCGGGTGCCGATCAAGGCCTGGACCCGCGGGGTGCCGATCGAGGATGCGGCGCTTCAACAACTGAAGAATGTGGCCGCCCTGCCCTTCATCCACAAGCACGTCGCGGTCATGCCGGATGTGCACTGGGGCAAGGGCGCGACCGTGGGATCGGTGATCCCGACGGTGGGCGCCATCATTCCGGCGGCCGTAGGGGTCGACATCGGCTGTGGCATGATGGCGGTGCGGACCTCGGTCCGGGCCGAACACCTGCCCGACGACCTGTCCGGCATCCGGTCCGCCATCGAGGCGGCGGTGCCCCACGGTCGGACCGACAATGGCGGGCGCAACGACAAGGGCGCCTGGCAGTCCGAACCGCCGACGTCCGCGGCCACCCGGTGGGAGGCGCTGAAGGCCGGCTATGGGGCCGTGGTCGACAAGCACCCGAAAGCGGCGCATCCGCGCGGCTTTGGCCATCTGGGAACCCTGGGCACGGGAAACCACTTCGTCGAGCTGTGCCTCGACGAGGCCGGTGACCTGTGGGTCATGCTGCACTCGGGCTCGCGCGGGGTCGGTAACCGGTTCGGGTCCTACTTCATCGAGCGGGCGAAGCACGAGGCGCGGCGCTGGTTCCTGAACCTGCCGGATCAGGACCTGGCCTACTTCCCGGAAGGCTCCGAAGGCTTCATCGACTACGTCCGCGCCGTGTCGTGGGCGCAGAAATACGCCCGCGCCAACCGCGAGGTGATGATGGAGCAGGTGCTGGGTGTGCTGAAGGTCTTCTGGCCGGATCTGGAGACGACGCAGGAAGCGGTCAACTGCCACCACAACTACGTCTCGAAGGAGAAGCATTTCGGCAAGGACGTGTTCCTGACCCGCAAGGGCGCGGTCTCGGCGAAGGACGGTGAACTGGGGATCATCCCCGGCTCGATGGGGGCGAAGTCCTTCATCGTGCGCGGCAAGGGCAATGCGGACTCGTTCTGCACCTGCTCGCACGGCGCCGGTCGGGCCATGAGCCGGACCGAGGCCAAGCGCCGCTTCACGGTCGAGGACCACATCCGCGCGACCGAGGGCGTAGAGTGCCGCAAGGACGCCGAGGTGATCGACGAAACGCCGATGGCCTACAAGGACATCGATGCGGTCATCGCGGCCCAGTCCGACCTGATCGAGGTGGTTCACACCCTGCGTCAGGTGGTGTGCGTGAAGGGATGACGGGAGCCGGTTTCGCGCAAGCGGAGCCGGCTTTCGTCGTTCGGATCAGAGGTTCATCAGCGCCGGGTCGCCGCCCTGGGCCGCGATATTGTTCGAGATGGCCTTTTCAGCCGCGAAGCGGATCAGGCTGTGGGGACCACCGGCCTTGGGACCGGTGCCCGACAGGCCCTCGCCGCCGAACGGCTGGACGCCCACCACGGCGCCGGTCATCGAGCGGTTGATGTAGACATTGCCGGCGGGGACCAGGCGGATGACCTGATCGGCAAAGGCCTCGATCCGGCTGTGCACGCCCAGCGTCAGCCCATAGCCACGCGCGGCCAGCTTCTCGGTGACCGTCTTCAGCTCGTTCGGGCCATAGCGATAGATGTGCAGGATCGGGCCGAAGACCTCCTTCTCGAGGAAGTCGCACGTCGGAATCTCCGCGATCACCGGGGCGAAGAGGTCCCCGCGATCGGCGCCTTCGGGCAAATTGCCCCGGGCAATGACCTTGCCCTCCTTTTCCAGCCGCGCGACGTGGTCTTCCAGCACCTTGCGGCTCTCGGCGTCGATCACCGGACCGATGTCGGTCGAAGGATCGGCCGGGTCGCCGATCACCAGGGCATCCAGCGCGCCCTTCAGCCCGTCGACCAGCACCTGGGCGCCGTCCTTCGGCACATACAGGATGCGCAGGGCCGAGCAGCGCTGGCCGGCGGACCCGAAGGCCGACACCAGCACATCGTCGATCACCTGTTCGCGCAGGGCGGTGGTGTCCACGAACATGGCGTTCAGACCGCCGGTCTCGGCGATGAAGGGCAGGATCGGTCCCGGCCGCGCTGCGATGGCGCGGTTGATCGCCCAGGCCGTTTCGGTGCCGCCGGTGAAGGCGACGCCGTTGATGCCGGGGTGCGATACCAGCTTGGCGCCGACCGTCTCGCCCCGGCCCGGCAGGAGGGCCAGAACATCGGGCTCAAGGCCGCAGCGCTGGAACAGGCGGACCGCCTCGGCGGCAATCAGCGGGGTCTGTTCGGCGGGCTTGGCCACCACGGCGTTGCCGGCAGCCAGCGCTGCGGCGACCTGACCGGTGAAGATGGCCAGCGGGAAGTTCCACGGGCTGATGCAGGCGAACACGCCGCGACCGTGCAGCATCAGGCGGTTGGTCTCGCCCGCCGGACCGGTGAGCGTCTCGGGACCGGCAAAGTCGCGCTCGGCCAGCATGGCGTAATAGCGACAGAAGTCGGCGGCTTCGCGCACCTCGGCCACGCCGTCGTTCAGCGTCTTGCCCGCCTCGCGGCTGAGCAGGGCGACCAGACGGTCGAGGTCGGCTTCAAGCCCGTCGGCCATGGCGCGCAGGACATGGGCGCGCGCGGGGCCGCCCTGACGATCCCAGGCCAGCTGGGCGCGGCCGGCCTTTTCGATAGCGTTGTCGATCTCGTCCGGCGAGGCCTCGGACACATGGCCCAGGACATCGTCACGCCGATAGGGGTTGGTCACATCCTCGGCATGGACGCCGGCGTGCAGCAGGCCTCCGATCATCGGGCCCGATGTCAGGCGTTCGCGGTCCACCAGTTCGAGCGCCTCGGCGTGCGTTTCGCGATCGCTCTTGCGGGTATAGTCGCGGCCCAGTGAGTTCAGGCGGTCGCCGTAGATCGACCGGGGCACGGGGATACGGGCGTGGCGGTCGGGCTGGGCCTCGACCAGCGAGACGGGGTCGGTGGCGACCGATATCGCGGGCACCCGCTCATCCATCAGCACATGGACGAAGGACGAATTGGCACCGTTCTCCAGCAGGCGACGGACCAGATAGGGCAGCAGTTCCTCGTGCCCACCGACGGGGGCATAGGCGCGCACCACCGGCCGGTCATCCTTCCAGCGGGCCTCGGCCGCGTCATAGAGGGCCTCGCCCATGCCGTGCAGGCGCTGGAACTCGACCTTTACATCGGCGCGGCGTGCCATGCGGTGGATCGCGGTCAGGGAGACGGCATTGTGGGTGGCGAACTGGCCGTACAGATGCGGGGCCGCATCAATGATGGCCTGAGCGCAGACCAGATAGTTCACGTCGGTCGCGGCCTTGGTCGTATAGACGGGGTAGTCGGTCCGCCCCATCACCTGGGCGCGCTTGATCTCGGTGTCCCAATAGGCGCCCTTGACCAGACGCACCATCAGCCGCCGGCCCGAGGTGCGGGCCAGCTCGGCCACGCGGGCCACCACTTCCGGGGCCCGCTTCTGATAGGCCTGGACCGCCAGGCCAAGCCCCTTCCATTCGCCAAGGTCAGGGTCGTTCGCTAGCCGGTCGAGCAGTTTCAGCGAAATGACGAGGCGGTCGGCCTCTTCCGCGTCCATGCAGAAATTCATGTCATATTCGGCGGCGATCAGGGCCAGTCGCTTGACCCGGGGATAGAGCTCTTCCCACACGCGGGCGCTCTGGACCGCCTCATAGCGGGGCGACAGGGCCGACAGCTTGACCGACACGCCGTGGCCGGTCTGCGGGCCCCTGGACTCGGGGCGCTGGGCCCGCCCCTTACCGACCGCATGGATGGCGTCGGCGTAGATTTTCTCATAGCGCTCGGCATCGGCGACCGTACGCGCGCCCTCGCCCAGCATGTCGAAGCTGCACAGCCACTTTTCGCGGTTGGCGCGCTTGAGGGCGCTGCCGATGGTGCGGCCCACGACGAACTGCTCGCCCATCATGCGGACGGCGGCGGCCACGGCCTGGCGGATCACGGGCTCGCCGACCCGGCCCGCCACCCGGCGCAGGAAGCCCGGCAGATCGCGACGGGCGTCCTCGTCCACCTCGACCAGACGTCCGGTCAGCATCAACCCCCAGGTCGAGGCGTTCACGAACAGGCTGTCGGACTGGCCCATATGCTTGGCCCAGTCGGCCGATCCGATCTTTTCGGCGATCAGCTTGTCACGCGTGTCCTCGTCGGGCGTCCGCAGCAGGGCCTCGGCCAGACACATGAGGGCCAGGCCTTCCCGGGTGCCGAGCGAGAACTCCTGCAGGAAGCTCTCGACCACGCCTTCGAGGCGATAGTCCTTGCGGGCCGACTCGACGAGGGTGACGGCTTCGTCTACGGCGGCGGCACGTTCCTCGCCGGACAGCGGGATATGCGCCAGCAGCGCGCGGACCGACTGGGTCTCGTCGACGAACTTCGACTGGTCGAGCGTATCCCAGTCCTGCGAGAGGGCGGATTCGTCAAACGGGGCGGAGGTATAATTCAGGGCCATCCGGCCCCCATAACGACTTCTTTGGAGAAGCGGGAGGGGGGTGCCGACAAGTCTTTCCTGCCACGCTTGCCGCGTTCATCGCTCGCCTTCGCCTGCGCTTCGGGGTAAGTCTTCGGCCCGGAAAGACACAAAGGCTGCAGCGGCCCCTCCATGCGCATTATTCTGGCCACCGACGCCTGGGAGCCCCAGGTCAACGGCGTCGTCCGCACCCTGACCCGAACCGTGGCGGAATGCCGCGGCATGGGCCACGAGGTCGAGGTTATCGAGCCCAGCCAGTTCAAGACCATTCCCTGCCCCACCTATCCGGAAATCCGGCTGGCGCTGGGCGCGGAAGAGGAGATCCGCGAGCGGCTGCGCGCGTTTGAGCCCGACGCCGTCCATATCGCCACCGAAGGCCCGATCGGGATCGCCACGCGGCGCATCTGCGTGGAGTGGAAGCTGCCGTTCACGACCAGCTACCACACGAAATTTCCTGAATATATCTCCGCGCGTTTCCCGGTCCCGGTGCAGGTCGGCTATGCCTATATGAAGTGGTTCCACAAGCCGTCCGGACGGCTGATGGTGGCCACCCCCACCCTGCGCGACGAACTGGTCGAGCACGGCTTCCGCAACGTCTCGCCCTGGTCGCGGGGCGTCGATACCGAACTGTTCAACCCCGACCTGCCACGCATCTATGACGAACTGGGCGGCAAGGACTGGCCCCGGCCCTTCTGGCTGAACGTCGGCCGGGTGGCGGTCGAGAAGAACATCGAGACCTTCCTCGAACAGGACCTGCCGGGCACCAAGATCGTGGTCGGCGACGGCCCGGCCCGCGCCGAGCTTCAGGAAAAATACCCCGAGGCGAAATTCCTCGGCGCCCGCTTCGGCGCGGAGCTGGCCCGCTGCTTCCGCGATGCCGACGTCTTCGTCTTCCCCAGCTGGACCGACACCTTTGGACTGGTGATCCTTGAGGCCATGGCGACCGGTACGCCCGTGGCCGCCTTCCCGGCCCACGGACCGATCGACATCATTCCGGGCTCGGGCGCCGGCGCCATCGATAACGATCTGAAGAAGGCCTGCATGGCCTGTCTGGAGCTGGATCGCGCTGACGTCCGTGCCTATGCGGAAAAATTCAGCTGGCGGGCCTCGGCCGAGCAGTTCGTCGAGAACCTCGAACCCTATCCCGAGCCCGAGCGCGGCCGCTTCTGGCGACGGCTGCGCCGCATCACCCGCCTGCGCCGCCGGGCCCAGGCGGCGTGATCGTGACACAGGACAACACAGAGCGTTTTTCGAAGGTCTACGACGAACGCCTGTGGGGGTCCCCGGAGTCGGCTTCCGGTCCGGGTTCCGAGCGGGCTTCGCCCACCGTCCGGCACGCGATCAGCGTCCTTGATGCCGTTCTGCGGCAGCGGGCCATAGCCTCCATAGCCGACATCCCATGTGGTGATTTCAACTGGATGCCGGAACTACTGAGCGCTCATCCGGGCCTTCGGTACACGGGTTACGATGTCGTGCCGACGCTCATCGAGGACAATCGGAACCGCCATCCAGGCGTCGATTTCCGCATGCTGGATATCGCTCGGGACGTTCCCGAACGGGCTGACCTGATCTTCAGTAAGGACCTGCTGAACCATCTTGGCGAAGATGATGTCTGGGCGGCCCTCCAGAATATGGCGGCGTCGGGGTCAGGGTGGCTGCTGGTGACCACCAACCGCGGCTTCGACAACGTCGACCTGGAGCCGACCCAGCCGCACGCCTCGCGGCACCTCAACCTTGAAGCCCCGCCGTACAGTATGCCCGAGCCGGTGTCGGGCGATCACTATCTGCTGCTGTACCGGATGGAAGACGTCGCGCATCGGCTGGCCGACCGCGCGACGTCTTGAGCCCTTTATCGCCTACTCCGGGCGGGCCATCGGGGTATGGGCCCGTGCAGTCTCACGCTGGGCGGCCAGTTCGGCTTCCGGCAGCGGCACCAGACCACGATCCTGCAGATAGCCACCGGGGCCCGAAGCGGCGTCCGAGACGAACTCGGCCACGAACTGGTCCAGACCCGGCGTGACGCCGATGTGGGCCTTCTTGACGTAGATATACATCGACCGGCTGATCGGATATTCGCCCGACGAGATGGTCTCCAGCGTCGGGTAGACGCCATTGACGCTGGCGGCCTTCACCGACTCGCTGTTCTGCTCGAGGAAGGAATAGCCGAACACGCCGACCGAGCCCGGGGTGCGGGTCAGGGTCTGGACGATGGCGTTGTCGTTCTCGCCCGAGTCGACCCAGACGCCGTCCTCACGCAGGGTGTGGGCGCGGGCCTCAAACGCATCCTTGTCGCTTTCGGCCAGGGCCGCCATCGCCGGCAGGTTTTCGGCGGCGGGCGCCATGGCCAGTTCCAGCCAGGAATCGCGCGTGCCCGAGGTGGGCGGCGGGCCATACACCAGAATCCGACCGGTCGGCAGGCCGGCGCGCACCTGACTCCAGGTGGTGTTGGGGTTGGCGATGAAGCCGTCCCCGCCGGGGACGTCCTTGGCCAGCGCCAGATAGAGGTCGGCGCCCTGGAAGGCGAAGTCCGCGCCGTCGCGGGCCGTGGCGATCACCAGACCGTCAAAGCCGATCTTGATCTCGATGATCTCGGTGACGCCATTCTGGGCGCACAGATCGTATTCGGACTGCTTCATCCGGCGCGAGGCATTGGCGATGTCCGGCGTCTGCGGCCCGACGCCCTGACAGAAGGCCTGGATGCCGCCGCCGGTGCCCAGCGACTCGACACGCGGCATGGCGCCACCGGTGTTGCGGGCGAAATTCTCGGCCACGCGGGTGGTGAAGGGGAAGACGGTCGACGAGCCGGCCGCCCAGATGCCCTCACGGGTACCGGAACCGCCCTGATCCCCGCAGGCGGCAAGGGCGAGCGCCGACACGGCGGCGACAGTCAGAATGCTGAGACGCATGAAACAATCCTCGTATACGGATGACAGCCTGGCGCCCTTAAAGCAGACGTTTGCGCATGACTTGTGACAGCATGTCGATCAGGGTCACCGCCACGATGATGATGATCGCGATGGTCGAGACCGTATTGTAGTCGAAGGCCTGCAGGCTCTCGAACAGCACCTGGCCGATACCGCCCGCGCCGATCAGACCCAGCACGGTGGCTGCGCGACTGTTCGACTCGAACCGGTAGAGCGCAAAGCTGGTCCACAGCGGGGCCACCTGGGGAATGACGCCCCAGGCGATCTCGTGCAGACGGCCGGCGCCAGTCGCCTTGACCCCGTCGATTGGGCCGTTGTCGATCGACTCGACGGCTTCCGAGAACAGCTTGGCCAGCACCCCGGCGGTATTCAGGCCGATGGCCAGCACGCCGGCCAGCGGGCCAAGGCCCACGGCGACGATGAACAGGGTGGCGCTGACCAGATCGGGAATGGAGCGCAGCAGGTCCATGACGCGCCGCACCGGCCAGACCAGCCAGGCGGGCGCCAGATTGCGCGACGCCATCAGGCTGAGTGGCACGGCGAGGAATACGGCGAGGAAGGTGCCCCACAGGGCGATCTGGACCGTCAGCCACATCTGGCCGACCAGCAATTTCCAGTCCGAAAAGTCCGGCGACAGGAAGTCCCGACCATAATTCCGCATGTTCTCGCCGTTCGAGAACAGATTGCCCAGATTGGGCATGTCCACCCGGCCGAAGCTGGCGATCAGGATCACGGCCAGCCCGCCCCACAGCAGCAGATCGAGCGACCAGGAGGCCATCGACTTTTTGGGCGGCGGCGGCACTTCGGCCGCATCCCGCGCCGTGGGCGCCGGGGCCGGACGAAGATTGGTCAGGACAGCGAACAGGGCCAGCAGGCCGATGAAGCCGAACGGCCCCCACTGGCGAACCATCTGCAGCACACCGGGGGACTCGGGGGGCGCGACATCGCTGGCCGTGCCCTCGCGGCGCGCCTGATCGGCCTTCATTTCGCGGATGGGGTTGAGATAGCTGTTATCCGCCGCGCGGAACTGGGAATAGTTCAGCCCCTCCAGCACACGACGCTGGCGCTCGGCCTCCGGGCCGAACCCCTGTCCATAGCCGGTGAAGAACTCGGCGATATCGGCCTTCAGCCAGCGCGGCAGGCTGCCCCGGACCAGAATTCCCGACTCCGGAATGGGCGGGGATTCCCAGATGGTCTCGATCTGTTTGGCGATCTCGGGGTTCTGACGGGTCAGAAAGACGGTGTTGACCGAATTCGAGGTCGCGACATCGACCAGCCCGTTGGCGATCGCAAACGAGTTCGCCTGGTGATTGGCCGAGCGCACTGTGGCGAAACAGCTGCGCGGATCGATATTCCGCGGGCTGAAGAAATAGGTCATCGGCGCCAGCGTGCCCGAGGTGGACTGCGCATCGCCCAGGCCAAAATCGAGCGAGCGGTCGCAGCGTTCGATATCGGCGATGGTGATGCCGGAGCCGCGGCGGACAATCAGGGACGAGGTGTAGGAGTCCTTGCCCTCGACGTCGACGGTGCGGGCAACGACCTCGGCGCCAGCGCGATCAATGGCCTGGACGGCGGGCAGGGCCGAAAACCAGCCGATCTGGGTCTGGTCGGCGGCCATGGCCTCAACGAGCACGGAGTAGTTGGACCCAAAGCGGGTCTCGACCGGAATGCCCAGGTCGCGCTCCAGATCGTCAAGCAGCGGCTCCCACAGCGGGCCGGACGACGCCTGGCCCTCGGCCGAGAGGATGGAGAAGACCAGTTTTTCCGGGGCATCCGGGCGGGCGGGCGCGGTCTGGGCCGCAACGGGCAGGCCCGTCGTCAGGACGGCAAGGGCGGCGACAAGGGCGGGGGCCAGACGGCCGAACAGGGCGCGGATCATGCCTTGGCCTCCCAGAAGGCATCCTCGAACTCGGGGCCGTAGATCTCGATCAGCCGGTCATGGTCCAGACCGGTCGCCGGGCCGTCATAGACCAGCTTGCCGGCCTTCAGCGCCACGACGCGATTGCAGTAGCGGATGGCGTAGTCGACCTGGTGAAGGGTCACCAGCACGCCCATGCCGTCGCGCGTATTCAGCTCGACCAGCATTTCCATGACCTTGCGGGCCGACACGGGATCGAGCGAGGCAACCGGCTCGTCCGCCAGAATGGCGCGGGAGCCCTGGACGATGGCGCGGGCGATGGCGCCGCGCTGCTGCTGGCCGCCCGACAGGGTATTGGCGCGCTGGCCGGCATAATCGGCCACACCCACGCGGTGCAGGGCCGCCATGGCGCGCTGGCGGTCATCCGCCGGCCACAGGCCCAGAAGGCCCTTCCACGCCGGGATGCGGCCCAGCGCCCCCAGCATGACATTGGTGAACAGGCTCAGCCGGCCGACCAGATTGAATTGCTGAAAGATCATGCCCAGACGCGACCGGGCCCGGCGCACGGCCGAGGTAATGCGGCCATTGGCCTGCACGGTCTCGCCGAACACCTCGATCCGGCCGCCCTGGTCGATGTTCACCAGTCCGGTGATCGACCGCAGCAGGGTCGACTTGCCCGAGCCCGAAGGCCCGATCAGGGCGACCATCTCGCCGGGCTGGACCGACAGGGACACGCCGTCCAGGGCCTTGCGGGCCCCGAAGGTCTTGGACACGTCACGCACGGACACGAAGCCGGTCGTATCGGCGCTGGCAGAGGAGGAATTCATGAGCGGGCTGTTCGCGGTTCGACGGGCGCCCGGGACGGGGCGCAGCCTGCGCGCGGGCAGGTCTTAATGGCAGGCGGGGGCCATGCCGTCCAGACCGCATGCGCGCTCAGACCGTGATCGCCTCGACACGGCTGCGGTCGGACTTCGTCGCGGGCCCGTTGTGGATGCGCTCCAGCTGGTCGCGGGCCAGCGCGCGGGCCGGTTCCCGGAACGGCCCCGGCTCAGCCGCCAGACTGGCCAAAATCTTGCGCAGGCGCAGCGACACCGCCAGATCCGAGCTCCCGTAACGGGCCGAAGTGCCCATAACGTCCTCGAGCAGGTCGCCCGGGTTGAGCGGCGACGCCAGCAGGCGGTCGCAGGTGACCGGATCCGGTTCGGCCCGGGCCCGCTCCCATTCGTCCAGCAGGCGGAATCCCGCCGCGATCACCTGAACGGCCGTCCCGGGATCATTGACGCCGGGCGACAGGGCGCGGGCCGCGATCTCGCCCAGCACGATCAAACCATAGCGGGGGTCCTGATCGAACGAGCGGCTCTCGCCGACCGCAAAGGCGAGCTGCCAGTCGTGACAGGCCTTGTCGTCCAGCCGGTCAAGGTTGAGCCGGGCCAGCGGTTCACCCCGGCGGACGAGGGTGCCGGGCATGGCGAGGATTTCCACCCGGCAGTCCGCCTCGCTCGCCAGCGACTGAAGCCGGTCGGGGTCGACGTTCTGTACATAGCCGGTAGCGGGCGCGGGGAGATCAAAGCCCGTCTCCAGCCGGCCTTCAGCACCGCCCATGAAGGGCTTGGCGGCGCGCTGGCACAGGGCCCGGCGGGCCTCGGTCTCGACCCGCTCGATCATGTGACCCACACGGGCCAACTGGGCCAGGGTATTGATCCACGCCAGCAGACGAAAGGCGACCAGTCCGACCACGCCCAGACTGACGAGGAACAGGATCGCCCGACCGCCTTCGCCATAATACTGGGCATTGATCGCCGTGACCGAGACGATGGCGTAGAGGAAGGCCCCGACGAAGGTCGACAGGGCTTTCTGCGTCCGGTCATCCGACGTCACCAGCGCCGCGACGCGGGGCGTGGCCGATCCCGAGACCGACGTATAGGCCGTGACCATGGCCCCGACCGAGAAGGTGGCCACCGCCAGCAGGCTGGAGGCCAGGATGGTCAGGATTTCCTCGACCGACTCATTGCCCAGCCGCTCGGCCATCTCGTCGGGCACGAAGGGCGCGCCCCAGGCAGCGATCAGGGCCGCCCCGACCCCCAGCAAGGCATAGGCCGTCGCCCTGACCCAGAGCTGGCGGGTCAGCTTGCGCCAGTAGAAGAGCCAGCGGTTCATGAGGCGGAGGCGGAGGGCATCCGCCTAGCCTGCCTGAAGGTCGGGGTCCTGGACAAGCGATTCCGCAGGCGCCTCGGGCAGGGTCAGGCTGACTTCCGCCCCGCCGCCCGGGGCCCGGTCGATCGACAGCCGGCCGTGGGCCTGCCGGGCAAAGGCGTGGACCTGGGCCAGTCCCAGACCCTGGGCGCCCGGCCGGGTGGTGAAGAAGGGCTCGACCGCACGGTTGCGGGCCTCGTCGGAAAAGCCCGGCCCGCTGTCCCGCACCGAGAGCAGCCAGCCGCCCTCCAGACGCGGTTCCAGACGCACGGCGACCGAGCCCTGCCCCTCCACGGCCTCGATCGCATTGGTCACGAGCGCCCGGACGGCGCCGTCGAAAATCACCGGGTCCAGACGTACGGGGACGGGCGTGGCCGGCACCTCGACCATCAGGTCCACGTCGGGACCGGCCTCGGCCCGCAGCTTGGTCTCCAGCCCTCTGAGCAGCCGGGCCACGTCCATGACCTGCACGGGGGAGTCGTCCTCGCCCTCGCTGAAGGCGCCCAGCCGGCGGGTCAGGCTCTCGCCCCTTTGCCCGGCGGCAAGCGCCGCCTCGCCCAGCCGCCGGATACGGCCCGGGTCGTCGGCCTGTTTCAGCATCATGTCGAGCGCACTGGTCATCACGCCGATCAGGGCGTTGAGGTCCTGCACCAGCCCCCCGGTCAGACGGCCGACATCGGCCAGCCGGCGGCTGCCCTCGCGCTCCAGCCGGGCTTCGGCCTCGATGTGGCGCACCGCCTCGCGCTGCTGTTCCAGTTCGGCCTGGACCGCAGTCAGCTGCGCCTCCAGTTCGGCCTGACGGGCCGTGGCGGCGTCCAGTTCGGCGGGGTCGATTTGCGGCGTCGCTTCGACAGGCTCTTCCTCGACCTCGGGCTCCAGCCGTTCGCCGGCCAGCAGCATGGCGCCGGCCTCGCCCGCATCATCGGTCAGGGGCAGCATGCGCCAGCGCACCTCGCCGGCATCGATCACCGGGGCATCCTCGGGTGTCGCGGTCAGGCCCGTGCGCAGGGCGTGCCGGGCGGCGTTGCGCTGATCCTCAGGCAGGAAGGCGTCGACAAACATTTGCCCGACCGGGGTGTCGCTTCCGGCCGCCAAAGCCAGCGCCACCGGATTGGCTTCCTGGACCCGGCCGTCGGCGTCCACCACGACCAGAGCGCTGGACGCGGCATCAAAGACGCGGCGGATCAGGCTGTTGTCAGGGGCCACGGGGGCGGGAGCTGTCTCGATCTGGGGCGTGGTCAGGCCGTCGGTCTCGACGATGGCGGCCATGGAGCCGATCACCTGTCCGTACTCGTTCTCGATCGGCATGGCGGTGACGGAGACCAGCATGGTGCGGCGGCTGGCCGGGTTGGCCAGCATGTGCTGGAAGCCCTTGACCGTCTGGCCGCGCAGGGCCCGCGCGCTGGGCAGCAGGTCGGGCGGAACGGGCCGCCCGTCCGGGAAGGTGATGCCCCAGGTCGCCGAGTGGAACCGCAGGCCCAGCAGCTCGGCATCGCGACGGCCCAGCAACTGGTGCGCGGCACGGTTGGCGAAGACGAACTTGCCCTGGTTGTCGGTCTCGACCAGCGCCACCGGCACGGCATTGAGGGTCTCGAACAGGCGACGATCCGCGCTTTCGGCCGCCTTCTGCACCAGATCGAGCTCGGACGAGGTCGAGACGTGGCGCACCCGGTGGGTAATCGCAAACCAGGCACTGAACAGGGCCACACAGACCGAGACACCCGTCACGGCCCACAGCAGCAGGGTCCAGTTCACCTCACCTTCCAGAAACATCGACGGCCTTGGTCCCGAATTGAAGCAGTTGCGTGGTTCAGGCCCGACACCGTGCAAGAGGCGAACCGGTTCCACGTCTGTTCTCGCCACAGGCGACTAGACCGGCGTCGCCGTCCGGTCCAGCGGCGCCGTGTCACGATCCCGAGAGCCCAGCAAAAAGGGGCCGGACGTCGCCGCCCGGCCCCTCTCCGTTCAGTCCTCGCCCGTCGTCAGAAGGCGACGCGCATGACCAGTTGATAGACGGGACCGGCCGATTCCGTCTCCAGCTCGTACTCGTCATAGTCGCGGGCCAGTTGGTCGCCGACGTTGTCGAACTTGTCGAACACCTCGTCCTTCGACGAATCCAGCAGGTTCGATCCCGTCAGGCGGACGACGACGTTCTCGCCGATCTGCTTCTCGATGAAGACCTCGAGGTCGGCGCCGTAGGTGGTGCGGACTTCCTCGGCGAGGACGCGGTCATAGGCCTCGCCCTGTTTGCGATAGGTCGCGCCGAAGGCCGCACCCCAGGTCGGCAGGTCCTGGGTGAAGCCGAAGTTCAACACATAGTCCGACTGGCCGTTGAAGCGGCGCTCGCCGGCAAAGTCGGTGATCTCGCTGTCCAGCCAGGAGTAGTTGAGGAAGACACCGGTCGAGTCCATGCCGATAAAGTCCAGCGGGGTCGAAAGGTCGAACTCCAGCCCATAGACCTTGCCGTCGCCGACGTTGTCGACGGTGTAGATGAAGGTGCCGGGGCCCTCGGAACCCTCAAGGCCGGTGTTCACCTCCTCGATCAGGTCGGTGATGTCCCGGTAGAAGGCGTTGATGCCGACCACGCCGCGGCGGCCCAGACGACGCTCGAATCCGAGGTCAAAGCCGATGGCCGTTTCCGGCTGCAGCCCGGGATTGCCAAGGAAGTCGCTGTCGCCGACCTCTTCCTCCAGCAGGGCCGGGGACAGGCGGTCGAAGTTCGGGCGACGAAGCGTACGGGCGGCCGAGAAGATCACCCGGTCCGTGTCGTTCAGGCGCCAGCGAAGGCTGAACGACGGCAGCAGCTCGGCATAGTCGTTCTCGGTCACCTGCTGGATCGCCGGGACCGTGCGGTCGGTCACGGTGACGTCGGTCGTTTCATAGCGCAGGCCGGCTTCCCAGCGCAGGGCGCCGGACTTGCCCGACACCATGACATAGGGGTCGATGCGGTTTTCCTCGATGGTCGCATCACCGCCGTCGACCGGGCTGAACGGGCCGAAGTCCGGAACGGTCGGGCGCGGGGCCGGCGCGTTCGGCACGTTGAAGCGGATGCGCGGGGTTTCCTCGATCAGGCTGTCGCGGGTCTTCCAGTTGGCCTGGACGCCGAACTCCAGTTCCATGTCGCTGCCGAGGTCCAGCTTGTGCTCGATCGCTGCCTTCCATTCCTCGTCCTGGATGTCGACGCGCTCGGAATCGAGGGTGAAGCGGTCCTCGTCGGGGAAGGGGTTGGAGTCGCGCAGATATTCCGACTCGGCCTCGAACTCGTATTGCTGGTCGTCGATCGACGCATAGCCCAGCTTGAAGGTCGTCTCGCCGCCGAACATCTGGCGCTCATAGCGCCCCCGCAGCGACAGGTTGTCGGTGCGGATGTCGAGGTCGTTGTCGTTGACCACCGAAAGGTTGGCCTCGGTCTCGATGCCGCCCTCGTATTCCAGCGAGTCCTCGTCCTGGAAGCGATCGGTGCGCACGAACACACCCGACAGGTCCAGCATGCCGCCGGCCAGCGGCACTTCGTACGAGGCGTTGAAGGCATAGTCGGTGCCGTCGCGGATGTCGGTCTGCACCTCGGTGTTGTCGAGGGTGCCGCCCGGCTCGTCGTAGCGCATGCTGTACTTGTTCTTGGGATTGCGACGGTCCTGGACATTGGCGCCCAGCAGCAGGCGGCCCGGTCCGACCTCGCCGCCCCAGACGGCGCCATAGGTGCCCCCGAACCGGCCATAGTCGCTGTCCGGGAACATCAGGGCGCCCAGACGGATGTAGCCGCCGTCGAGCGACAGGGCGTCGCGCAGGACGATGTTGATCGTGCCGGCCAGGGCGTCACCCGAACGGTTGGCCGAGGACGAACGCACCACCTCGACCCGCTCGATCAGTTCGGCGGGGATACGGTCGACGAAGAAGGAGCGGTCGACGCCCGAGCCCGGCACTTCCTGACCGTCGATCAGGATCTTGGTGTAGCCCGGATCCAGACCGCGCAGGCGCACGCCGTCGTATTCCAACACGTCCGACAGGAAGGCCACCGACGGCACCCGCTTCAGCGCGTCGCCGACGGTCAGCGGCTCGAACCGTTGGAAATAGTCGAGGTCATAGGACAGGGTCGGCACCACATCGTCGGTGCGGTTGCGCATGGCGGGCTGGCCCGTGACGATCACGTCCTCCACGGCCGTGACTGGACCCTGGACGTCCGCGTCCTGGGCAAAGGCGGCACCGGCCGCCAGAACGGGGGCGAGCGCCGCCCCCACGAGAAGCTTCAGTTTCATGATGATGTCGTCCCCTTGGGCGGACGTTGTCTCGTCCTTGGCCCCGGTGTGGCCGTTACCGACACCCGGCAACGCCCGAGCGACAGATTTCCGACCCGAGCTTGACGGTACGGCTGCGCCCTTTTGACAAGTCTTCTGATAACGGAGTGATTTTCACACCATCCTGATATCTATCGTCTTTTTTCTTGATTGTGGCCGTCTGCCGTGTAGAGGCGGCGCAGACCCTTTCCGGAGCTTTCCGCCATGCGCGCCCTCGGCCTGATCCTGACCACCACAGCCCTCGGCCTGTCGGCCTGCGCGACGACCGAGGACCGCGGGCCGCAGGGGATGTTCGCCCCGGGCGACCCCGCGCGCGCCGTCATGGCCAGTATCGAGACAGTGGTCACGACCGACCCGGAGGTGGATGCCGACGATCCCGCGTTGTGGGCGGACCCGCGCGACCCGACGCGCGCCGTGATGTTCGGCACCGACAAGACGGACGGCCTGTATGTCCACAACATGGACGGCTCGGTCCGCCAGTTCCTGCCCTCGGGCCCGGTCAACAACGTCGATCTTCGCGCCGACTTCCCCACGGCCCGTGGCATGCGGGTTCTGGTTGCGGCCAGTAACGACGCGGAAGGCGCCAATGGCGTGAACCTCTATCTGTTCGATCCGGCGACCCTGGCGACGGCGGACTACGGCTTCCTGCCCACGACCTATGAGCCGTACGGCTTCTGCATGGGACGGAGGGACGACGGCTTCTACCTGATCGTGACCACCAAGGCCGGCACGGTTCACCAGATGTCCGTCGTCGACGGGCCGCAAGGCCCGGTGATCGGGCCCGAGCGGGTCCTGACACTCGGCAGCCAGCTGGAGGGGTGCGTCGTCCATGACGCCGCCGACACCCTCTATGTCGGCGAGGAAGACGTCGGTGTCTGGCAGTTTGATCTCGACCCCTCCGGTGCCTCCACCGCGACGGAGATCGCCCGCGTGGACCGGATCCGCATCAAGGACGACGTCGAGGGCCTCACCATCCTGCGGGATCGGGGTGTCGACTATCTGATCGTGTCCAGCCAGGGCGACAGCACCTATCCGGTCTACCGGATTCAGGGCCAGCGTCACATCTATGTCGGACGGTTCGCCATCGTCGACGGGCCCGAGATCGACATGGTCACCCAGACCGACGGCCTCAGCGCCTTCTCGGGGCCCATCGGTCCGTTCCCCGAGGGTGCGATCGCGTTCCACGATCACGAGGACGTGCCCAACCCCGGCCAGCAGAACTTCAAGATCGTCGACTGGCGCGTGATCCGCGAGGCCCTCGGCCTCTGAACAAGGGCCTCTAGACGGGCGCCGGCTCCTCGCTGACCGGGCGCTTGCCGACCCGCGCGTAGTAGAGGCCGATGCCGGCCGGGATCAGCCAGTAGGCAAAGCCCGGCAGCCACGGCATGTGCCGGAGCAGCGGCAGGGCCGCGAGCCCGGCCGAGGCCAGTCCGGCGGCGCCGCAGATCGCCCAGATGTCCCGCCCGCGGATAAGCGCGACGCGGGACGGTGCATCGACCGCCGTCGGGCGCGCCACATGGTGCAGCAGCGCATAGAGGCCGCTCAGAAAGGCGAAGCCCAAGCCGTAGGTGACAAAGATGCCGCGCAGGTCGCCAAGGGTGGTGATCCGCTCGCGCCCCGGCACCAGACCGCCGGTCATCCAGCTGGCCCCCGTTTCCGTCAGCAGGCGCAGGGGAAAGACATAGATCATCACGGTGAAGACGATCATCAGGCTGATCAGGGTAATGGCGCCGTCGCGGGCGGCGGTCATCCGCCCGAAGCGCCGGTGGGCCGACCAGAACAGGGCCAACAGGGCAAAGCCCGCGGCAAAGGCCGGCACCCGCCCCAGGGCCATGTCCAGATCGGCATAGGTTTCCAGCGGGCGCGACCCGGAAATGACCAGCAGGGTCAGGGCGAAGGCGAAGGAGGCGTCGACGAAGGCGTCCAGCCGCCGCGCGGCGACCTCGTGCAGAGATTCGGACATCACAGACCCTCCCCGACCGGGAAGGTGAGCCGCAAACGGTCAGGGATCAAGCGGACAATGCCCGGGTAAAACGGAGCCCGGATACGACAAGGGCCCCGCCGTGGCGGAGCCCGTCATGCCCTTCGACTGGAGCGGGCGAGGCGATTCGAACGCCCGACCCTCACCTTGGCAATCAGGCGGGCCCATGGCCGCAAAAACGAAAAAAGCCCGACGCGCGCCGGGCCTCTTCCGAAGATCGACTGGAGCGGGCGAGGCGATTCGAACGCCCGACCCTCACCTTGGCAAGGTGATGCTCTACCCCTGAGCTACGCCCGCACTCTCAGTCGAGAGCGGGGCGTATAGCCGAGGCGGGGCGGGGCCTGCAAGGGGGAAGATCGCAAAATCATTCAAACCCCGCGCTCATGCAGCGAGCGTCCGCGACGCGAGCGGTAGCGCGCCTATCTCGGCGCCAGCCGGATCGCCCCGTCCAGGCGGATGCATTCGCCATTGATGTAGACGTTTTCGGCCAGGTGCAGGGCCAGGGCGGCGTAGTCGGCCGGCGTGCCCAGACGGCTGGGGAAGGGGATGGCGGCGGCCAGGGCGTCCTGGATCTTCTGGTCCATGCCGGCCATCATCGGCGTCCACATGATGCCGGGCAGGATGGTGTTCACGCGCACGCCTTCCTGGGCAAGGTCCCGGGCGACCGGCAGGGTCATGGCGTAGACGCCGCCCTTGGAGGCCGAATAGGCCGCCTGGCCGATCTGGCCGTCCTGGGCCGCGACCGAGGCGGTATTGACGATCAGGCCGCGCTCGCCGTCGGCCATGGGCTCGGCGGCCACCATGCCCAGCGCCGACTGGCTGAGCACCCGGAAGGTGCCGAACAGATTGATGCGGACCGTGCGCTCGAAGCTGTCCATGTCGTGGGCGCGCAGTTCGCCCGTGTCGCGCTTGCGGCTGACGGTCTTCTGGCCGGTAGCGATGCCGGCACAGTTGACGGTCAGGCGCTCTTGGCCATGGGCGGCGCGGGCCTTTTCGAAGCCTGCGGCGACGTCGGCGTCCGACGTCACATCGACCTTGCAGAACACGCCGCCGATCTCGGCCGCGATTGTCTCGCCCGCCTCTTCGTTCAGGTCGAACAGGGCGACCTTGACCCCCCTGGCCGCCAGCGCGCGGGCCGTGCCCTCGCCCAGGCCCGAGGCCCCCCCGGTGACGACGGCGGCAATGGAGGAGTCGAGTTTCATCAGGAGATCCTTTGTCTCTGGGATTGAACCGGAAGGGGTCGCGAACGATTTAGGACGCATGTTCGGACATGCCAAATCGCGAAACGCGGAAATCGCCCGCGGCCGCGCCCTCATCCAGCGCATCGACAAGGTCGACGAGGTGCGCGTCGAGCGCCGCTTCTGGCCCAAGCTGCGGCGCAGCCTGGCGCGGGTGCCCTTTGCCGATCACCTGCTGAGCGTCTGGTACGCGGCGCGCGACCCGGAAACCCCCACCGGGGCCAAGGGGATGATGCTGGCGGCGCTGGCCTATTTCGTGTTGCCCATCGACGCCATTCCGGACGTTCTGGCCGGGATCGGCTTCACCGATGATGCCGCCGTGATCGCGGCCGTGGTCGCGACCCTGTCCGCTCATATCCGGTCGCGCCACCGCGAGGCGGCGCGCGAGGCGCTGACGCGACTGGCCGGGGACTGACGCCTCAGGCCGGAGGCCGGGTCCGCCACCAGCCTGTGACCGAATAGCGCGGTGCCCCCGCGAACGGCGCCACCATGGACACCGCATGGTCCTGGGGCACGCGGAAGACGTTCAGGGTGCCGAAGGCAGGCATGAAGGTCTCGGTCACCGCCCCGCCCTTGTCCAGGAACATCAGCAGGCCGCCCCATTCCGCCCGCCAGCGCGGCGACAGGTTGAGCACATAGGCATAGAGGCGTCCGGCATCCTCGTGGGCGTCCGTATGGCCGTTCAGGAAATGGCCCGGCATGTAGCGGGTCGGCTGGGCGTCGACATAGGCGATCCGGTCGTCGCCCGTCAGGCGGCGGGCCATGCCGAGGAAGGCCTCGCTGTTGAACAGGTCGTGCAGCTCGTACAGCGCCGGAGGCAGCGGCATCTCCATGGTGCGGGCCTGCCCCAGCCGGATGCGGTCGAAGATGAACTGGAAGCCCTCGGTCGCCTCCTCATGGGCCATGCCGTACAGCCGCGCCTGTTCGGCGACCGGCTCGGCCTCGAACACGGCGACCGGGACATCGGCATTGAACGGATTACGAATGGCCCGGTACCAGACCATGTCGGGCCCGGTCAGGGCCTGATGCAGGACCTCGGCGCCCTCGCCCAGCAGGCCCGGTACACGGGTGCGACCGGTGCGGGACAGCCGCTCACCGGCCGCCTCCAGATCGAGGCCGGCGGCCAGCGCCAGGGTCATGGCTCGACCGTCACCACGATCTTGCCCATGGCCGAACGGTCGCCGAGGGCCTGGATGGCCTCATGCGCGCGCTGCAGCGGGAAGGTGCGGCTGACGCGCGGGCGGATCTTGCCCTCGCTCCACAGCGTCATCAGGTCGGCCATATTGGCGGCATGGGCGGCCGGGTCGCGCATGACAGCAGCGCCCCAGAAGACCCCGATCACGGCCACCGACTTCAGCAGGGTCAGGTTCAGCGGCAGCGACGGAATTCCGGCCGGGAAGCCCACCACCAGATAGCGCCCGCACCAGTCCATGGCCCGAAGCGCCGGCTCGGCATAGTCGCCGCCCACGGCGTCATAGACGACATCGGCGCCATCGCGGCCGGTGGCCAGCTTCAGCTCGCCCGACAGCTCCTTCTGGGCCGCCTTGTCCATCGGACCGGAGGGGTAGATCAGGCCATTGTCGGCGCCCAGCTCCAGCGCGAACTCGACCTTCTCATTGGTCGAGGCGGCGGCCACGACGCGCGCGCCCATGGCCTTGCCCAGTTCGACGGCCGCGGCGCCCACCCCGCCGGCGGCGCCCAGTACCAGCAGGGTCTCTCCGGCCTGCAGCTTCGCCCGGTCCTTCAGGGCGTAGTAGCTGGTGCCATAGGTCATGATCAGGGCGGCGGCCGTCTCGAAGTCCATCTCCTTCGGGATGGGGATGACGGTGGCGGCGGGCACGGCGATCCGCTCGACCAGTCCACCCCAGCCGGGCACGGCGATGACACGGTCGCCCTTGTGCACGCCCTTCACACCCTCGCCGATCGCCTCGACCACGCCCGCGATCTCGGCGCCGGGCGCGAACGGACGCTCAGGCCGGAACTGGTACCTGTCCTCGATGATCAGGGTGTCGGGATAGTTGATGCCGACCGCCTTGACCTCGATGATCACCTCGCCCTTCTTCGGGGTCGGGTCGGAGACCTCCTCGACCACCAGGGTTTCGGGGCCACCAGGGGCCTTGGACAGGACTGCGCGCATGGAGGACCTTTCGGCGTAGGGGAATCCGGACGGAGCGACGGCTTGCCACCCCGATGCTCCGGACGGTAACGCTCCGGCCCCGAACTGGAAAGACAAGAACCGGCCCGGCCGGACAGCGGAGACACTCCATGACGCGACCCGCCCTGATCCTGCACGGCGGCGCCGGTGCCCGGCGCAGCCGCGACTATACCGCCGAGCGCGCCCACATGGCCGAGGTGGTGCGCGCCATGCAGGTCCGGCTGGAGGCCGGCGAGGCCGCCCTGGACGTGGCGGTCGAGGCCGTCTGCCTGCTGGAGGACTCGGGCCTCTATGTCGCCGGGCGCGGCGCCTCGCCCAATCTGGACGGCGACTATGAGCTGGACGCCAGCCTGATGGACGGCGCCACGGGCCGCGCCGGGGGAATCGCGGCCCTGCAGGGCTTCCGCAATCCGGTGCGGGCCGCCCGCGCGGTCATGGACCACACCCCGCACGTCCTGCTGGTCGGCGAGGGTGCGCGCCGCTTCTGCGAGGGCCAGAAGCTGGAGCCGGTCCCGGGCGGCGAGGACTGGTTTACCCGGGCGGGTCAGGGCGAGGACAACCATCCCCCGGGGACGCTCGCGCACGGCACGGTCGGCTGCTGCGTGCTGGACGCGCAGGGCCGGCTGGCCGCCGCGACCTCGACCGCCGGGGTGTTCGGCAAGCTGCCGGGCCGGGTCGGCGACACCCCCCTGCCCGCCAGCGGCACCTGGGCCGACGGCCACGCCGCCATCTCCTCGACCGGTCAGGGCGAGTACTTCATCCGCACCGCCGCGGCCGCCCAGGTCGCCTGGCGGGTCGCCTCGGGCCAGTCGATCGAGGCGTCCGGACGGGCCGTGATCGACGCCATCGGCGCTATGGGCGGCGACGGAGGCCTGATCGCCCTGGACCGCGAGGGCCGCCACGCCGCCCCCTACAACAGCCAGGGCATGAAGCGGGCCTGGCTGACCCCCGAAGGCGAAGTGGGCGTCGCCGTGTTCGAGGACTGACGCGGCTCAGGCCGACAGGCAGACCACCTGGGCGACGCGGAGGTCACGACGGAGGGCGTCGGCGACGCGGCCGTAGTTGGCCAGGGTGACCGGCTCGGCCTGCGGGCGAGCGCGCCGGTCTGACATGCCCCGGATGGCCGGGCCGAAGGTATCGGGTGCGGTCGTATAGATCCGGCCCCGGCGCGGGGCCTCGGCGATGGTCACGCCCAGCACCCGGCCCCGGCGATCCAGCACCGGCGCACCGGACAGGCCGGACAGGGTGCCCTTCAGGCCGGCGGTGCGGCCCACCTCGGCCCAGGCGAGTACCGGCTCGTCCCGCTGGCCGCGACCGCGCACCCGGAAGGTCTCTCGGCCCAGCAGACGCGAGGTGACCTCCCCGGCATGGCCCTGCGGATAGCCGGGGTGGAAGCCTCGCTGACCCTTGCGCAGCTCCGGCGCAACCTCGACCGGCAGGGGGTCGGGCCCGCCCTCGGTGATCAGGACCGCCACATCGGCGCGCGGCGCCAGCCGCACACTGGCCGCCACGGCCCGGCCGCCGCCGACCATCAGGGCCGGCTTGCGACACCCCTCGACCACGTGACGGGCGGTGACCCAGCGGCCCTCGCCGGCAATGGCGAAGGCCGTCCCCGAGGCGGGCTGGAAGGGAATGTCCGGCGCATTCAGGGTGATGGCCGGATCAAACGGGGTGATCGGCCCCAGCAGGGCGCCCTCGACCTCATCCGGTTCGGGCGGCGGCGGCGGGGTGTAGACTTCCTCGCGCAGATGCAGCGCCCAGACCAGAATCGCCATCGCCAGAAGACCGTAGAAGGCCCAGTCGGTCAGTCGCGACATCCGGCCCCCTAGCCCGACAGGGCAGCGGCCAGGATCAGGGCTGTGGCCAGCTTGGCCCCCACCAGCAGCACGGCGGCCGAGATCTCCCCCTCGCGGATGCGCTGGGGCAGGCCGGTCAGCAGCATGTCGACCAGCCGGAAGACGAACAGCTGCAGCACCACCGTCGCCACCCCCCAGATGACGATGTCGCGGATGGAGGTGGAGACCGACAGGCTGACGGCCAGCGGCACGGCGAGGCCGACCAGCACCCCGGCAAAGGCCACGGCGGCGGCCGAATTGCCCTCGCGGATCAGGGCGACCTCTTTCCAGGGCGTCAGCAGGGCGTAGAGGGTCGCCCCCAGCACCAGCAGGGCGATGGTCACCGCCAGATGGGTCATGAGCTTGGGGAAGCCCAGGGCAAAGGCCTGGACTTCGGGACTGGTCAGAACGCTGGAGAGGGACGAGGAGTCCATGAAACCGGAGAGCGAGAGGCCTGACGATCACGGCGAACCCGCCGTCGTCTGTCCTTGCCCCAATCCAGCCCCAATCCGCAAGCGCCGCGGGGCCACAGTCTGTGACGAAAGATTACGGTCTGAACCGTCTGAACCGTCTGAATTCGGGAAAAGACCGTCTGAATGGTCTGAATGGTCTCGATTGCCTGCTGGACAGCCGGGCAAGGAAGGGCCGGCAGTATAAGGGCGCCTTCGGTCAGGGCGTGCAAGGAGGCGGAGGCAGGCGACAGGGCACTGATCCGGCGAAGGATTCCTTGTGGCGACCCGCGTGGTCGAACGCGTCAGTCCGACGTCGGGCGGGAGGCCTTGCCGGCGAGGGCGGCGCTTTCCTTCTTCAGCGGGCGCGAGACGGGGCAGACCTCCTGCACATAGCCGTTCAGGGTATTGGCGAGCGCTTCGGCCACCAGCCGGTAGTGGACGAACTGCCCCTTCTTCTCGCTGGTGACCAGTCCGGCATTCTCGAGCACCGACAGGTGCTGGGACACCGCCGGCTTGGAGATTTCGAACCGGGCCGCGATCTCACCTGCCGTCAGGTCGGCATGGGCCAGATAGGCCAGAATCTTGCGCCGCACGGGGCTGGAGAGGGCTTCGAAGACACGTTGCATCGCCCGGTATTTAAGCGATTTGCTAAGGGCTTGCCAGCCGCATTCGCGTGTGTAAGCTATTACTTAAATACCGAAAGGCCTTACGCATGTCAGACGCTCACGATCCGAATGCCGTCAACAGTCTCGTCGAACGGCCGGGGTGCAGCCCGGTCGAGGGCCGGGTCGTCTGGGATCCGGTGCACTCGGTCTGGAACGGCGGCATGCTGGCCGCAGCCATCGTTCTGGCGCCGCTGACGTTCAGTTGGAGCGCGCTCGGAGTCTTCATGGTCACGACGGGCGGGACCCTGTTGCTCGGTCACTCCGTCGGCTTTCACCGGCGCATGATCCACGGCAGTTTCCAGTGCCCGCTATGGCTGGAGCACATACTGGTCTGGATCGGCACGGCGGTCGGCATGAGCGGCCCGTTCTGGATGATCCGTGCGCACGACTTGCGGGACTGGGCCCAGCGCCAGCCGGACTGCCATCCCTATCTGGCCAACCGCGCGCCGATCCTGACCGATGCCTGGTGGCAAATGCATTGCCGGCTGGAACTCAAGCGCCCCCCCGCATTCGACCTTGGGCGCTTCCAGCGGGACCGGCTCTACCGGTTTCTGGAACGTACATGGATGCTGCAGCAACTGCCGATCGCGGGACTGCTATGGCTGGCCGGTGGATGGAGCTTCGTCGTCTGGGGCGTCTGCGTCCGGATTTCCGTCTCGATCATCGGCCACTGGTTCGTCGGGCGGCTGGCCCATACGCAGGGCCCGCAGAGCTGGCGCGTTCCCGCATCCGGCGTGCAGGCCCACGATGTGCCGTGGGCCGCCATCCCGACCATGGGTGAGGCCTGGCACAACAATCATCACGCCTTTCCCGGCTCGGCGCGGCTGGGTCTGTATCCGGGTCAGAGCGACTGGGGCTACCGCTTCATCCAGCTGCTGGAGCGACTGGGCCTGGCCTGGGATGTGCGGACGCCGGAGGCCATGCCGGGGCGGATTGCGCGGCTGGAGGCGATGCGATGAAGCGCGCTCGCCTCGCCGGTCGTCTGGTCATCACGACCTTCTGCGCCGGCCTACTGGCGGGAACCGCATATACGCTGCAGTTTGCCGTTATCGGCGCAGTGGCTGACGGGCTTGGCGCATTGGTGTTCGGTTTCCTGAGCATCGTCCTGGTGGCCCCTGCATTTCTGCTCGGTGCGGCCGTCTTCGGGCCCGGCGTGTGGCTTATGCTGAGACGGACGAGGCTGAACCGCCCCGTTGCCGCTGCCCTGATCGGCGGGGGAGTCACCCTGATTGTCGGCGGAGTTCTTTTTGCCCCATGGGGGGCAGCGGGCGACTTGATGCTGATCCTCGGCTTCCCCCTGTCCGGCGCCGTCGGGGGCTGGGTGTTTCAGCGTATGATGGCGGACGGCCCATCATCCACGGGCGCCTTGTGATGGACGGTCGCGCCAAGCCGATCATGAAGGTCGCGCTGTATTCAACGGCGGCGGGCTCTGTAGCCGCAACGGGAGTGGCATCTCTGCAATGGCTGGCCCTCGTCGCCTTTACCAGCGCCTCCCCGCCTGAATTATCGATCCTTCAAGGGGTTGCGATCGTTGTCCTCGTCCTGTGGGCCGGGTTCTTTGTCCTCATGCACTATCTACTCCTGATGATCGTCGGAGGACTGCCGGTCTTGCTGGTCGTAGCATGGCTCCGCGCCGGGAACCTCTTCGTCGCCCTGGCGGCAGGAAGCCTGCTGACGACCACAGCCAGCATGGCCTACTTCAACGTGGTGACACCTCACGCCATGGGGGGAATAATCGAGCTAGCCGCCTACCAGGTTCTCCCGGGGGCCGCTGCGGGACTGGCGGTCTGGCTCGCCTGCCGCCAGGTGCTTAAGCCGCGTCCTGCTCCGCCCTGCGAAGCGTAGAAGCCCGGACCTTTTCGCTTTCCGACTTGAGCTGGCCGCAGGCGGCGAGGATGTCGCGGCCGCGGGGGGTGCGGATCGGGCTGGCGTAGCCGGCCTTGTTCAGGATGGCGGCGAAGCGTTCGATCGTCTTCCAGTCCGAGCACTGATAGTCGGTGCCGGGCCAGGGATTGAACGGGATCAGATTGATCTTGGCCGGGATGCCCTTGATCAGGTTCAGCAGGGCGCGGGCTTCCTCGGGGCTGTCATTGACGCCCTTCAGCATGACGTATTCGAAGGTCACGCGACGGGCATTCGACAGGCCGGGATAGGCGCGGATGCCGGCCATCAGGGCCTCGAGGTCGTACTTCTTGTTCAGCGGCACCAGCACGTCGCGCAGGGGGTCGTTGGTGGCGTGCAGGCTGATGGCCAGCATGGCCTGGGTGCGCTCGCCCAGCGCCTGCAGCTGGGGCACGACGCCCGAGGTCGAGACGGTGATCCGGCGCCGCGACAGGGCGATGCCCTCATTGTCGGAAATGATGTCGATGGCGTCGGCGACGTTGTCGAGATTGTAGAGCGGCTCGCCCATGCCCATGAAGACGATGTTCGACAGGCGGCGGTCTTCCTTGGGGGACGGCCATTCGCCGAGGTCGTCGCGGGCGACCTGGACCTGGGCGACGATCTCGGCCGCGGTCAGGTTGCGAACCAGCTTTTGCGTGCCCGTGTGGCAGAAGGTGCAGTTGAGGGTGCAGCCCACCTGGCTGGACACGCACAGGGCGCCGGCCCGGCCCACATCGGGGATGTAGACGGTCTCGATCTCGATGCCCGGGGCGGTGCGGATCAGCCATTTGCGGGTGCCGTCGTTCGACACCTGACGCTCGACGATCTCGGGGCGGGCCAGGGTGAAGACGGCGGCCAGTTTTTCCCGCGTGTCGCGGGCGACATTGCTCATGGCGTCGAAGTCGGTGACGCCGTGGTTGTGGATCCAGCCCCAGATCTGGGAGGCCCGCATCCGCGCCTTTTCCGGCGGGCAGATGTCGGCGTCGATCAGGGCCTGACGCAGGCCCTCGCGCGTCAGCCCCGAGAGGTTGACGGGCGTGGCAGCCTTTTGGGTGGCGCGGGACAGATCGAGCGTGGCGCTCACGGAAAGCATCCTGTCGAGGCGGGCGGGGCGGGTGGAAAGGCGGGGCTTATAACACAGAACCCGTCACGATTAAGGCCCCGCCCCGGATAGCCCTTTCAGGACTTCCGGGCTGACAGGATGTCAGAGCAGGGCTGCGATGGCCTCGCGGGCGGCGTCGCCGAGGTCGGGGCGCTTGAGCGCCAGGGCCACATTGGCGCGCAGCAGGCCGATCTTGTCGCCGCAGTCGTGGGTATTGCCCTCATACTCATAGGCGGTGAAGGCCTGGTCCTGCATCAGGCGGGCCATGGCGTCGGTCAGCTGGATTTCACCGCCCGCGCCCCGGCCCTGGGTCGCCAGCAGGTCGAAGATCTGCGGCTGGAGAATGTAGCGGCCCGAGATCGACAGGTTCGAGGGCGCCTCGCCGCGCGGGGGCTTTTCGACCATGCCCTTCATCGAGATGCGGCGGCCGTTCCGCTCGGCCGGATCGACGATGCCGTATTTGTGGGTGTCGGCCTCGGGTACCTGTTCGACGCCGATGACATTGCCACCGACCTCGGCATAGACGTCGGCCAGCTGTTTCAGGGCGCCCGGCTGACCGTCGACGATCACGTCGGGCAGGATGACGGCGAAGGGCTCGTCGCCGATGATGTCACGGGCGCACCAGACGGCGTGACCGAGGCCCTTGGGCTGCATCTGGCGGGTGAAGCTCATCTCGCCGGCCTGGGCCAGTTCGGCGTTCATCATCTCGAGGATGTCGGTCTTGCCCTTGGCCTCCAGCTGGGCCTCCAGCTCGATCTGGTGGTCGAAATAGTCCTCGATGGCCGCCTTGGCCCGCCCCGTCACGAAGACGATGTGCTCGATCCCCGCCTCGCGCGCTTCCTCGACGATGTAGCTGAGGATCGGCCGGTCAACGACGTTCAGCAGCTCCTTGGGCGTGGTCTTGGTGCCGGGCAGGACCCGGGTGCCGAGACCGGCGACGGGCAGAACGGCCTTGCGCAGGCGGGCGGGCGTGGTGGTCATGAAGGACTCCTGTACGGGATCACTCAACCGTGACGGACTTGGCAAGGTTCCGGGGCTGGTCGACGTCGGTGCCCTTATGGACGGCGGTGAAATAGGCCAGCATCTGGACCGGGATGGCATAGACCAGCGGCGCGATCAGGGGGTGGCACTCGGGCGCCTCGATGCGGGTGATGCCGGTGCCGTGCGGCGTCGGCGCCGACAGCGGGGCGATCATCACCACCGGCCCGCCGCGCGCGGCGACTTCCTGGAGATTGGAGGCGGTCTTTTCGAACAGATCGTCCCGGGGCGCGAGGGCGACCGTGGGGGTTTCCTCGTCGATCAGGGCGATGGGGCCGTGCTTGAGCTCGCCGGCGGCATAGCCCTCGGCGTGGATATAGCTGATCTCCTTGAGCTTCAGCGCGCCTTCCATGGCCAGCGGGAACATGGGGCCCCGGCCGAGGAACAGGACGTCGGTGGCGCGCGAGAGCTCATGCGCGACGTCGCGCATGCGGTCTTCCATCTGCAGCGCCTCGGCGATCAGGCGGGGCGACTCGAACAGGGCCTGGACCAGCTGGGCCTCCTCGTCCGGGCCGATCCGGCCGCGGGCGACGCCGGCCGTCACGGCCAGGGCCAGCAGGCCGGCGACCTGGGCGGTGAAGGCCTTGGTCGAGGCGACGCCGATCTCGGGCCCGGCGTGGGTGGGCCACAGATATTGCGCCTCGCGCGCCATGGACGAGCTGTGCACATTGACGAGCGCTGCGGTCGGCAGGCCCAGACCCTTGCACCAGGTCAGGCAGGCCAAGGTGTCGGCGGTCTCGCCCGACTGGCTGACGGCCACCGCCAGGGTGTCGGGCATCAGGGCCGGCTGGCGATAGCGGAACTCGGAGGCGATCTCGACGTCGCAGGGCAGGCCGGCCAGCCTTTCAAAGGCATAGCGGCCGATCTGGGCGGCATAGAAGGCCGTGCCGCAGGCGACGATCTGGATGCGCGACACCTTCGAGAAGTCGACGTCCTGCTTGAGCACGCGGCCGTTGACGAAATCCAGATAGGCCGAGAGCGTGCGCTGGACGCTGTCCGGCTGTTCGTGGATCTCCTTTTCCATGAAGTGGCGGTACTCGCCCTTCTCGACCTGGGCGGCCGAGGCCGAGACCACGACCACCGGGCGGTCCACGGCCTCGCCGTCGGCGTCGAACATGCGCGCGCCGGACCGGTCGAGCGCAACATAGTCGCCCTCTTCCAGATAGCTGATGGTCTGGGTGAAGGGGCCGACCGCCAGGGCATCCGAGCCGAGGTACATCTCGCCCTCGCCCCAGCCGACGACCAGCGGGCTGCCGCGCCGGGCGCCGAGGATCAGGCCGTCCTCGCCCTCGACCAGAACGGCCAGGGCATAGGCGCCGCTCAGCCGGTCGAGGACCGACTTGAAGGCCACCACCGGGTCATTGCCGCCGCCGAGCGCCCGGTCCAGCAGATGGGCAACCACCTCGGTGTCCGTCTGGCTCTCGAAGGTGTGGCCCAGCTCTTCCAGCTCATGCTTGAGCTCGGCGAAATTCTCGATGATGCCGTTGTGGACCAGCGTCACGCGGCCGGCCTTGTGCGGGTGAGCGTTCTGGGTGGTCGGGGCGCCATGGGTGGCCCAGCGCGTGTGGCCGATGCCGACCGTCGAGGCGAGGGGTTCGGCCTTCAGCACGGATTCCAGCGCGGCGATCTTGCCCTTGGCACGACGGCGCTCGATGCGCCCGTCGACCAGGGCGGCCACGCCCGCCGAGTCATAGCCCCGGTACTCGAGGCGCTTGAGGCTTTCGATCAGACGGGGAACGGCCTGGCCGGTTCCGGTGACGCCGATGATGCCGCACATGTGTCCTGTTCCTCATCACAGACCGTCAGGAAACCATGGCTTTACCCACGCCCCTGTGACGGTCTAAGCCGTTTTTCGCCCGGGAGAGGCGGCACCTCCCCTAGGCCAGAACGTCGGGGCGTGACACCTAAATTGCGGTTTCGCAAGGTTTCCGTGCCTGATTGAAGCCGACAAAAGGGCCGAGGACGAGGGACGACGATGGGTGAGAGACGCTATTTCGGTACCGATGGTATCCGGGGCCGGGCCAATGCGCACCCCATGACGCCCGAGGTGGCCCTGCGCGTCGGACTGGCCGCCGGGCGGCTGTTCATGTCCGAGGACGACCGGCGCCATCTGGTGGTGATCGGCAAGGATACGCGCCTGTCGGGCTATATGATCGAGCCGGCCCTGGTGGCGGGTTTCGCCAGCGCGGGCATGGACGTCATCACCTTCGGCCCCCTGCCGACGCCGGGCGTGGCCATGATGACCCGGTCGATGCGCGCCGATCTGGGCGTGATGATCTCGGCCTCGCACAACGCCTTCATGGACAATGGCATCAAGCTGTTCGGGCCGGACGGCTACAAGCTGTCGGACTCGGTCGAGCTGAAGATCGAGGCCATGATGGACGCCGAACTGGACGAGGACCTGGCGCCGGCGGACAAGCTGGGGCGGGTCAAGCGGATCGACGACAGCCAGGCGCGCTATATCGAGGTGGCCAAGGCGACCTTCCCCAAGACATTGAGCCTGAAGGGTCTCCGGGTGGTGATCGACTGCGCCAACGGGGCCGGCTACCGCGTCGCCCCGACCACGCTCTATGAGCTGGGCGCCGAGGTGTTTCCGCTGGGCGTCGAGCCCAACGGCCTGAATATCAATGCGGATTGCGGCTCGACCCATCCGCAGGCGCTGAGCGCCGCGGTCAATCTGCACCGGGCCGATATCGGCATTGCGCTGGATGGCGATGCCGACCGCGTGATCATCTGCGACGAGAAGGGACAGATCGTCGACGGCGACCAGATCATGGCGCTGGTGGCGCGCGACTGGTCGGAACAGGGACTGCTGACCGGAGGCGGTGTGGTGGCGACCGTCATGTCCAACCTGGGCCTGGAGCGGGCGCTACTGGCCGACGGCCTTTCGCTGGAGCGCACCAAGGTCGGCGACCGCTATGTGATGGAGCGGATGCGCGAGGGTGGCTTCAACCTGGGCGGCGAGCAGTCGGGTCACATCATCCTGCGCGACCATGCGACCACGGGCGACGGCCTGATCTCGGCGCTGCAGGTGCTGGCGGTTCTGGTCAAGAGCGGCCGGCCGATGAGCGAGCTGGCGCGCCAGTTCGACCCGGTGCCGCAGATCCTCGAGAATGTCCGCTATGCCGCCGGCAAGCCGATGGAGGCCGCCAGCGTCAAGACCGCCATCGCCGAGGGTGAGGCCCGGCTGAAGGGGCAGGGCCGGGTGCTGGTGCGCAAATCCGGCACGGAAAAGTTGATCCGGGTCATGGCCGAGGGCGATGACGAGGCCCTTGTCCGGTCCGTCGTCAGCGATATCTGCGCCGCAGTGAAGGCGGCGGCCGGCTGATCGTTCAGATCACCGCGAGCGCCTGCTCCAGATCCGTCCAGAGGTCCTCGACGTTTTCGACGCCGACCGACAGCCGGATCAGGTCATCGCCGATGCCGCAGCGGGTCTTGGCCTCGCGCGAATAGTCCGAGTGGGTCATGCTGGACGGGTGGGAAGCCAGACTTTCCGACCCGCCGAGGCTGACGGCCAGCTTGAACAGTCTCAGGGCATTCAGCACACGGAAGGCCTCGGCCTCGCCGCCGCGCACGCGGATCGAAAAGGTCGAGCCCGGCCCCTGACACTGGGCCTCGAAGATGGCGCGCTGCTCGCCGGCGCCGCCGCCCGCGACCAGCACATCGGTGACCTTGTCGTGCGCGCGCAGACGCTCGCTGAGCACCCGGGCATTGTCCTGTGACCGCTCCATCCGCAGGTGCAGGGTTTCCAGGCTGCGGCTGAGCAGCCAGGCGGTATGAGGGTCGGTGGCGGTGCCGCAGATGGTCCGCATCTCGGCGATGCGAGCCATGACCTCGGCCGTGCCCAGGCAGCCCCCGGCGATCAGGTCGGAGTGACCCCCGACGTACTTGGTCAGCGAATAGAGCGACAGGTCGGCGCCAAGCTCCAGCGGGCGCTGCCACAGGGGGCCGAGGAAGGTGTTGTCGACCGCCACCACCGGCCGCTCGGCCTGACCCAGACCCTGCACCTCGGCCACGGCGGCCGCGATATCCACGACCTGATTGGTCGGGTTGGACGGGGTTTCCAGATAGACGACCGCCAGACGCCCGCCGCCCTCGGCGGCCTTTGCGGCCGTGTCACGAATGGCCGTCCGCAGCGCCTCGGTGCCCTCGGTGGCCAGCACCTGGGCCACCTTGACGCCGTAGCGGGGCAGGATGCGGTCGAACAGATATTCGGTGCCGCCATAGGCCGGAGCCGCATAGAGGACGGTGTCGCCCGGCCGGGTCAGGGCCAGCATGGCCGTCGAGATGGCCGCCATGCCGCTGGAAAAGACCAGGGCCCGATCGGCCTTGTCCCAGACCGCCAGACGGTCCTCGAGGATTTCGAGGTTGGGGTTGTTAATGCGCGAATAGATCAGGCCCAGCGCCTCGTCGGGCTCCTTTTCGCGCAGGCCATAGGCGACCTCGAAGAAGCGCTTGCCGTCCTCGGCCGAGCGGAAGACGAAGGTCGAGGCCTGGAACAGCGGCGCCTTGATCGCGCCCTCGGACAGGGTCGGATCATAGCCAAAGCCCATCATCAGGGTTTCGGGGGCCAGGTCGCGGCCGGCCAGGGTGCGGGACTTGTGATGGCTCATGCAGATACTCCTTGCTCGGCCGGGGTCTGGGCCAGGGTCTCGACCAGATCCTCGATCCGCTTGCGGATGTCGGGGACGGCGATGGTTTCCCAGAAGGTCGCGCGGGCGGGCGGTCCCAGAACGAACAGGGCGGGGTCGGGGGTTCCGTCCACACTCCGGACCCGGCCCCGGTCGTCGAGGTCAAGGCCGAGGCCGAGCGGATCCAGACGGGTGCGGCCGGCAGCGATCAGGGGGGCGGTCAGCGGATCGCGGGCGGGGCTGTGGCCCGGGCCGGTGCAGTCGATCAGCCAGTCAGCGGCGGCCGTTTCCACCTCCGCCCGACCCTTGGGCCGCCAGTTGAGGGTCACGCCCTGATCGGTGGGGTCGAGAGAGACGACCCGGCCTGCGACGATCGTCAGGCGGCCGGCATCGACCAGCGCCTGAATGTCCGCGGCGATGGCGGGGGCGATCCGGTGGCGATGCACGTCCCAGAAGGGCCGCAGGTGGCGCACCCAGCGGGCGCGGGTCTTGAGGTCCGCCGCCTGCCAGAGGGCGCCGGTGCGGGGGCGCAGGCCCTCCATCAGCGGTCGCCAGTCGCCGTCGCGGGTGGCGCGGCGGGCGGCGGCCAGACGGCGGGACGCCGGTCCCTGCATCAGGTCGGCGCCAAGGGGAGCCGGTGATTCGGGCTGGTCCGCATGGGCGCGCGGCCTGAGGCCCCGTCGGGACAGGGCGAGCAGCGTGCCCCGCCAGCCTCGCGCCTTCAGCCAGACGGCCATATCGACCATGGTCAGGCCGGTGCCGATGACGATGAGACGATCCTCACCGCCGATGCCGTCGAGCGCGCCGGGCGCCCAGGGGTCACCGATCACCCGGCCACCGGAGCCGGAAGCGGTGCGGGGCGCGGGATTGCCGGTGGCGAGCACGATCGCCCGACCGGCGATGCGGCGGCCATCGTCCAGCTCCACTGTGGTGCCGTCGATGGCGCTGACACGGCCCGCGGTCCGGGTGATGGCGCCCGGATGGGCGGCCTCGACGGCATCAAGCCGGTTCTGGACATAGAGGCCGAACAGGCGACGCGGGGCGAAACCCTCCGGGTCGGCGCGGTCCGGGTGATGACGGGCCAGCCAGTCGACGAAGTCGTCGGGCCATCCCTCAAGCGCGCTCATCCGGTTGGAGCGGACATTCAGCAGGTGACCGTCAAAGGGGGTGGAATAGGCGACGCCCCGGCCAAAATCGCCCCCGGCATCGATGACGGTCGAGGGCAGTCCCCGCTCCGCCAGACGCGCGGCGGCCATGGCGCCGGAGAATCCGCCGCCCACGATGACGATCTGGTCGCTGATCTGGCTCACCCGTCCTCCCGCTCGCGGGCCTAATGGACCGTCCGGGGGATGCGGTCAAACTTCCTGGTTCCAGCCCCCGACCTCGGGATGCGCGGCCAGCCGGGGTTTGACCGCGTCATGGAAAAGCGCCCGCATGTCGTCGACCGAATCGAGGCTTTCAACCACCACCACCAACTCCGGCTTGTTGGACGAGGCCCGGACCAGCAGCCAGGCCCCGCCCTCCAGCTCGACGCGGATGCCGTTGACGGTCACGAGGTCGAGAATGCCCCGGCCCAGCACAATGCCGCCGGCGCCCGCCAGCGCCCGGTACTCCCCGGCAATGCGCTCGACCACCGCATATTTCTCCGTATCCGGACAATGGGCACTCATGGTCAGGGATGTGAAGGCGGGGGGAAGCTCGGCCTCCAGTTCCGACAGGCGACGCCCGCCCGACCGGTCCAGCAGGCGCAGGATTTCGCGCGCGAAGACAAGCGCGTCGTCGTAGCCGCGACCGAGGGGCGGGGCGAAAAAGACATGGCCCGACTTTTCAAAGCCGACCAGCGCGCCTTCGGCAGCGACCGCCCGCTTCATGTGACTGTGGCCGGTCATGCCATAGACGACGCGCGCCCCGGCGGCGGCCAGCACGGGGTCGGTGCGATAAAGGCCGGTCGACTTCACATCGACGACAAAGGTCGCGCCGGGATGGTCGGCGACCAGATCCCGCGCCAGCATCAGCCCCATGCGGTCGGCGAAGATTTCGTGGCCCCGGTCATCCACCACGCCGCAGCGGTCGCCATCGCCGTCGAAGCCGAGCGCCAGATCGGCCCCGGTCTCGCACACCCGTTCGGCCATGGCGTCCAGCATGACGCGATCTTCCGGATTCGGATTGTAGCGGGGAAAAGTCCAGTCGAGCTCGGTGTCCATCTCGATCACCTCGGCGCCCATGCGGCGCAGGGCCTCGGGCACGAAGGCGCCCGCCGTGCCATTGCCGCAGGCGGCCACGACCCGGATCGGCCGGGAGAGTTTCGGCCCGGAGGCGACCTCTGACAGATAGCGGTCGGCAAAGCCCTCGACCGCAATCCGGCGCCCGCCGGGACGCGCGATGCAGCCGCCTTCGAGCGCCAGGGCCTTGAGTCGCGCCATTTCCTCCGGGCCGAAGGTGAAGGGCGGATGCGCGCCCATCTTGACCCCGGTCCAGCCGTTTTCGTTGTGGCTGGCCGTGACCATGGCGACGCCCGGTACGCCCAGGGCCTCGCGGGCGAAATAGGCCATGGGGGTCAGGCAGAGGCCGATGTCGCGAACCTCGGCCCCGCCGGCGACCAGACCCCGGATCAGGGCCGCCTTCACGTCTTCCGAATAGCTGCGATAGTCATGGCCGGTGACGAGGCGCGGGCTGTCCAGTTCGTACAGGAGGGTCGCCAGCGCCAGACCCAGGGTCTCGACACCCTCAAGGTCGAGGTCGGTGTCCAGCACCCAGCGGGCGTCGTATTCGCGAAAGCCGGTCGGCGCGATCAGGCCGGTCATCAGATACCCTCGGGGCAGAAAACAGCGGACCGCTATAGGGGGAAAGCGACAGCCCTATCAAATCCCACGAGAGGCCCCCGGCCCACCGCCCGGCTTGACCCCTGTCCGAGGGGGGCCTAGGCGAAAACCCCTGTCATCCGGAGATCTGCATGCCCCGCCTCGTCCTCCTGCGTCACGGCCAGAGCCAGTGGAACCTCGAGAACCGCTTCACCGGCTGGGTCGATGTCGACCTGACCGACCAGGGCGAGGCCGAGGCGAGGAAGGGCGGGATGCTGATTGCCGACGCCGGCTTTACCCCCGCGGTCATGTTCACCTCGGTGCTGAAGCGCGCCCGGCGGACCGGCGATCTGGCTCTGGCGGCGGCCGGCCTGAAGGATGTGCCGATCATCCGCGACTGGCGGCTGAACGAGCGGCACTACGGCGGGCTGACCGGCCTCAACAAGGCCGAGACGGCCGAGAAGCACGGCGAGGACCAGGTGCGCATCTGGCGTCGCAGCTATGATGTGCCGCCGCCGCCGATGGAGGCCGACCACCCGCACAGCTTCGCCGGGGACCCCCTCTATGACGGGCAGGAAATCCCTGACACCGAGAGCCTGAAGACCACGCTCGACCGGGTGCTGCCCTACTGGAATGCCGAGATCGCGCCGCGGCTGAAGGCGGGCGAGGATGTGCTGATCACCGCCCACGGCAATTCGCTGCGCGCTATCGTCAAACACCTGTTCGCCGTGCCGGATGACCGGATCGTCGGCGTGGAAATCCCGACCGGCAATCCGCTGGAGATCGACCTCGATGGCGATCTGAAGCCCGTGGCCGCCCGCTATCTGGACACCGGCCGCGCGGCGGACCTGCCGCCGTTGCCGGAGGCCGGCGCATGAGCGCGGGGACCGACGACGCCCGTCACATGGCCCGGGCCATCGAACTGGCCCGGGCGCGCATGGGCGAGACCTGGCCCAATCCGGCCGTCGGCTGTGTGCTGGTGAAGGACGGTGAGGTGATCGCCGAGGCCGCCACGGCCCCGGGCGGTCGCCCCCATGCCGAGGAACAGGCCATCCCGGCCGCCGGCGATCAGGCGAAGGGCGCCACCGCCTATGTGACGCTGGAGCCCTGCGGCGCGCGGTCGTCGGGCCGCAAATCGTGCGCCCACTTCCTGGCCGAGGCCGGGGTCGCGCGGGTGGTGATCGCCGCGCTCGACCCCTCGCCCTTTGCCTCCGGGCGCGGCACCGAACGGCTGCGTCAGGCGGGGCTGGAGGTCGAGACCGGCCTGATGGCCGATGAGGCCCTCGCCCTGTGCGAAGGCTTCCTGCACCGGCTGGAAACCGGGCGCCCGATGGTCCGGGTGAGCGAGACGGGCGAGGGATTCGACGCCCGCTTCACCGCCTCGCCGCGCGCCGATCTGGTCGGCGAACTGACCCGGCTGGGCGAGGCCGGCTACACCCGCCTGTGGGTGTCGCCCGGCGAACTGGCCGACAGCCTGAAGGATCAGGGCCTGCTGAAGGGCTGAGGCCGGTCGCAAACCTTCCTTAAGCGTGATTGTGGCAGCGTGTGGGAATGGCCCAGGCTGCCCAACCTGTCGCGCGGCGACGACTGACCCAGAACGAGGTGGACGCAATCTGCGCCCGCCACGATCGCCTGTGGCAGGCCCGGCCGGGCGGCGCGCGGGCGGTGTTCGCCTGGATGGACCTCAGCGGGCTGACGCTGGCCGGACGCAATCTGGCCGATGCCGATTTTTCCGCGGCCGATCTGAACGGCTGTGACCTCAGCGGGGCGCGGCTGGACAATGCCACCTTCTTTGGCTGCGACATGCAGGATGCCGCCCTGTGCGAGGCCTCGCTGCGGCGGGCCGACCTCCGGGGCGCCTGCCTTCGCGGTGCGGACCTGACCGGCGCGGACCTGTTCGAGGCCGACCTGCGCGAAGGGACCATCGCCGCGGCCGACGCGCGGATGGGCTTTCGGGTGATCGAGGCGCGGGCCCGGCACGCGACCCAAGCGGCCGGGGCCTGTCTGGCCGGCGCCAATCTGGAGCGCTCGCGCCTGACCGGCGTGGTGGCGGTGGCGGCCGACTTCACCGATGCGGTGATGAAGGACTGCAAGCTGGTGCGGGCCAATCTGAAGCAGGCCAGCTTCAAGGGCGCCGATCTGGCGGGGGCGGACCTGTCGGGCGCCGACCTGTCGGGCGCGGACCTGCGAGATGCCGTGCTGGTCGGTGTGAAATCCCTGTCCTGGCGTACGGACGGCGCACAGATGGACGGCGCCCTGACCGATGACCGGTCGTCGGGCGACCCCGTCTCGCGCCTGCCGGCCGCCGACATGCTGCGTGACCATGCCGTCTGGTGCGAGACCGGCGGCGCCGAGGGCAAGCCGTCGGTTTTCGACAGCGTCGACCTGCGCTCGCTGCACTCGATCCGGGGACTGAATCTGACCGCCCTGTCGGCGCGCGGGGCCATCTTCTACGGCCTCGACATGGAGGGGGTGCAGATGCAGGGCGCCCATCTCGAGAATGCCGATCTCAGGGCCTGCCGCCTGCGCGGCGCCGACCTCCGGGGGGCCCGCCTGGCCGGGGCCCGGCTAAACGGCGCGGACCTGCGACAGGCCCAGCTGGGACCGCTCTTGCTGTCGGCCGAACGACTGCTGCCTGTCGACCTGACCGGAGCGACGTTGAGAGGCGCCGACCTGTCGGGGGCCGATCTCAGAAGCGCCCGCCTCGCGCGCGCCGACCTCAGCCGCGCGCGCCTGCATGGCTGCCAGATGAAGATGACCGATCTGTCCGAGGCGGTGCTGACCGGCACCCTTGGCCTTGATGTTCCCGGAGACCCTGAATGAGCTTCACCCGCCGCACCCTGGGGCAGGGCGATCTGGACATGCTGGTCATGGCGCATGAGCGGTTTGCCGAAGGTCGGGCCGGCGGGCGCCGTCTGGCGCTGAAATTCATGGACCTGAACGGGCTGAACCTCGCGGGGCGCAATCTGGAGGAGGCCGATTTCACCGGCTGCTCCCTGCGCGGGACGCGGCTGGCGGGCGCCCAGCTCAGCCGGGCGGTTCTGTTCTGCTGCGACATGCGCGAGGCGGACCTGTCGCGCGCCGTGCTGGTGCGGGCCGACCTGCGCGGCGCCTGTCTCCGGGGGGCGGATTTGGCCAGCGCCGACCTGACCCAGGCGGACTTCCGCGAGGGGGTGATCGCCATTCCGCACGCGACCAAGGGCCTGGCCTCGGTCAAGCACGAGACCCATCAGGGCAATGCCGACGGCGCCAGCTTTACCGGCGCCACCCTGAATGGCGCGACCCTGGAGGGCTTCAGCGCCTTCAAGGTCGATTTCACCGACTGCGCCATGAACGGCACCCGGCTAAATCGCGCCAATCTGAAAGAGGCCGATCTGTCGGGCGCCATGATGGAGGGCGCCGATATTGGAGGCGCCAATCTGGAAGGCGCACGCATGGTGGGTGCCGTCCTGACGCGTGTGGCGCTGGAGACGGCGCGGATGGAAAAGACCGACATGACCGGCAGCCTGCGCGAGCCGACGGCCGAGGCCATCGCGGGCGCCGAGCAGCTTCACGAGCAGGCGCTGGACGCCAATGCCTGGGCCGAAAGCGGCGGGGTGCTGGGGGCTCCCGGCAATTTCGAGGGCAAGGATCTCAGGCCGCTGGGTGCGCGACTCAAAGGGCTGCGGCTGCCGGCTATCAATGCCCGCGGCGCCTGTCTGGTGGGTATGGATCTGTCGGGCATGGGCCTGCAAGGCGCCAATCTGGAAGGGGCGGACCTGCGCGGATGCAATCTGCGGGGCACGGATCTGAGGGGCGCGCGGATGATGCGGGCCCTGCTCAGCCATGCCGATCTGGACGGGGCGATCCTGGCCCCCCTGCCGCTGGGTGGCGGGCGCTCCATGCCGACCAATCTGACGGGGGCGGGCCTGCGCTACTCGCGCCTGATTGCCGCTGACTTTACCGGCGCCGTGGTCGAGGGCGCCGACATGACCGGCGCGCGCATGGACGACACCGTCCTCAGCGACGAACAGCGCGCCCGCCTGACGATGCGCCGCGCGGCAGCCTGAGGCCCGCAGGTCTTGCCCCGGGGCGGGGCACGGCCTATCCCGGGGCCATGAGCGCGCCCCTGATCTGTCCGTCCATCCTGGCCTCTGATTTCGCCCGACTGGGTGAGGAGGTCGCCGCGCTGGAGACCGCCGGTGCCGACTGGGTCCATGTGGATGTCATGGACGGTCATTTCGTGCCCAATCTGACCATCGGCCCGGATGTGGTGAAGGCACTCCGGCCCCACACCCGGCTGCCGTTCGACGTCCACCTGATGGTGGCGCCGGTCGATCCCTGGCTGGAAGCCTACAAACAGGCCGGAGCGGATGTTCTGAGCGTGCACCCGGAATCGGGTCCGCACCTGCACCGGACGCTGGGTCGCATCCGCGATCTGGGCGCAAAGGCAGGGCTGGTGCTCAATCCCGGCACGCCGGTCGGCATTCTGGATGAGGTCATCGATCTGGTCGATCTGGTGCTGATCATGTCGGTCAATCCGGGTTTCGGCGGCCAGAAATTCATCCCGGCTTCGCTCGACAAGATCGCGCGGGTCCGCAAGCGGCTGGATGCCGCCGGATCGAAGGCCGTGCTGCAGGTCGACGGCGGGGTGACGGCGGACAATGCGGCGGACTGTGTCGCCGCCGGCGCCGATGCCCTTGTGGCCGGGACCGCCGTCTTCCGCGGCGGCCCCTCGGCCTATGCCGACAACATCGCGGCCCTGAAAGCGCACTGATGGCGGGGATCGGCCCGTTCGCCCGGCCCGAGGCCTCGGTCCCCGAGGGCCAGATCCCCGGCCTTCGCGGGGCACCGCCCCGGACGCCCGTGCGGCCCTCCGGCGCCCGTCCGGGCCTGAAGATCTGGCCGCAGGTGGCCGGACGGCTGCTGACCCGGCAGATCTGGATCGAGCTTTACGGCCTGCCCGGCTATGGCCAGACGCTGAAAGGTCGGCCCTGGGGCCTCAAGCCATCAGCCTTTGCCGCCACGCCACGCGATTTCCGGCCGGTCGAGGCCGCCGGGCTGGGCAAGAGCGTGCTGCAGGGTCGCTTCACCCTGACCGGCATCAGCCTGGACGTTCCCGCCCCGCAGGACCCGTGGGACCGGCCCAGCCCCTCGCGTGGCTTTGCCGAAGCGCTGCATCGGTTCGACTGGCTGCCGCCGCTGATGCTGGAAGGCGAGGCCGGGGCTCGTGAGGCGCTGCGGCTGACGCTGGCGTGGGGCCGCGTGTTCCACCGCTGGGCGCCCTTCGCCTGGGACCCGGACCGTATGGCCCGACGCCTGCTCAACCTGGCTCCGGCGCTGCGGCGCATGGGCTCGGGCGCGAGCGAGGAGGAGCGGGGCCAGCTGGCCGTGCTGGTGGCGCGACAGGCCCGCCAACTGCTGCGCCCGCCCGCCCCCGCTGCCGGGGCGGCGACCCGGGCGGCGGCGATCGTCGCCATCGGCTGTGCCCTGGCCGGGCCATCGGGCACCCGCCTGCGCCAACGCGGGCTTAAGCGGCTGTCCCGCGCGCTGGACCGCTCGCTCCGCCCGGACGGGACGCTGATGTCCCGCAGCCCCGAGGCGGCGCTGGAGCTGTTGTTCGACCTGCTGACGGTGAAGGACGGCCTGACCCAGCTATCGGAAGCGGTGCCCGATCCGGTCGAGGCGGCTATCGCCCGGCTGGCCGGTACCGTCCGGTCCCTGACCCTGCCCGATGGACGCCTGCCCGGCGTTCATGGCGGCGGACCCTCGACCCCGGCGCGGATTTCGGCGGCGCTGGCGGCGGCCGGACTGGATCCGACCGCCGACGACCCGGCGGACAACGGCGGCCCGATCGGCGGTCTGGCGCGCATGCGCAGTCCGCTGCTCAGCCTCATGATCGATGTCGAGGCGCCACCCAAAGGAGCCTGGAGCGAGGCGGCCTGCGCCCAGCCGCTGGCGCTGGAGATCGTCTGTGGACGGGACCGGCTGATCACCGGCTGCGGATGGACGCCCCGGGCCTTTGAGCGACAGGGCCTGCGGCTGACCCCCGGCCATTCGACCCTGACGCTCAGCGAGACCTCACTGGGCGAACCGCTGGGCGGCTGGCAGGCGGACCTGCTGGGGCCCCGGCTGATGGCCCATCCGTATTCGGTGTCGCACGAGACGCGGCAAGGCGACGGCGCCCTGTGGCTGGAGGCCCAGCACGACGGCTGGTCGCCGCTGTTCGGTCTGGCCCACCAGCGCCGGCTGTATCTGGACCAAAGGCTGGACGAGCTGCGGGCCGAGGAGCGGCTGTTCCCGGCCGACAATGCGCCGAGCCCGCCGCCGGTGATCGCCGCCCCTTATGCGGTCCGCTTCCAGCTGGAGCCCGGCGTGCAGGCGTCGCTGGCGCGCGACCGGCGTTCGATCCTGCTGCGCGGCCATTCGGGACGGGGATGGTGGTTCCGCACGGACGGGCCCGATGTCGCCATCGAGCCGTCAGTGCACAGTGTCGATGGGCTGACGCGCCGCGCCCTGCAGATCGTGGTGCGGGGCTCCGCGCGGACAGACGCGGAGACGCGCATCCGCTGGAAACTGAATCCTGCGGGCGCGTCGGGAGACCCGGTGATCGAATAGGGTGGGTTAGCGGTGCCGGCCGCGATGGCGTTCGGCGCGGCTTTTCTCGGTGAAGGCGGCGGCCACCATGGTGGCCAGCGCCGGATTCCGCAGAAAGATGAAGCCGCCGGCCAGGGTCGCGACCGAGGCCAGGATCGGACGATTGCGGAACAGGGTGAAGGCCCGCCCTGCCAGACCGCTGGTCAGGCTGGAGCCTTCGTCCTCTTCCTCGTCATCCTCGCCGTCGGCCTTCCGCAGGAAGATCATGACGACAGCCGTGGCGATCAGGGCAAACAGCAGGAAGGTCAGGGCGGCAGCCGCGAGCGGCACGACCAGCAGCGACAGGGCGAAATAGATCACCCCGCCAAAGCAGATCAGGGCCACAAACGCGGCACCGGCCGCCACCGCAACGGCGACGGCCTTCTTGACCAGTCCGCCGAGCATCAGTGCCGGCGACCGGCCAGAAGCATGCCGATCACGACGCCGATGCCGAGGGCGATGCCCGTCGATTGCATCGGGCGCTCCTGGACGCGTTCGACCAGATAGCGCTGGGCTTCGTCGAAGCGTTCGGCGGCGTCGTCGTAATATTCACGACCCCGGACGCGGGCCTGCTCGTAATAGGCTTCGGCCTGACCCCGGACTTCACCGGCCTTCTCGCGAAGGCGGGCTTCGGCGGCCTCGGCGCGGGCGCGCAGGCGCTCGCCCTCTTCGCGGGCTCCGACCTTGATGTCTTCCTTCAGGGTCTTGAGGTCGTTCTTGATGTCTTCGCGGGCCTTGGTGGTGGCCATGGTGACGCTCCCGGGTCTGCAAGCTTGACGATAGATAGGGGATATATGAGGCCAACGCCACCGGCGCCAGCGGGTTCCCGCACTGCACCATGGAATCCGGGGCGTTGACGCGCATCGGGGGCGTTGCGAGGGCAGTCCGCCGGGCCTAGCTTCGCGCCATGACCGACTGGCTGATCCCGCCCCCCGAAACCCCGTCCCTGCCCGTCGAGGGGGAGGGGCGACGCTTTGCCGTGAGGCGCATCCTGTGTGTCGGCCAGAACTATGCCGCCCATGCGCGCGAAATGGGGGCCGATCCGGAGCGACCGGCGCCCTTCTTCTTCTCCAAGCCGGCCATGGCGCTGGTGACCGACGGCCGCGACCCCGCCTATCCGTCGCAGACCGCCGACCTTCACCACGAGGTCGAGCTGGTGCTGGCACTGGGCGAAGGGGGCCGGATCGTGGGCTGTGCGGTCGGCTGCGACCTGACGCGGCGCGATCTGCAGGCCGAGGCCAAGGCGAAAGGCCGGCCATGGGATGCCGCCAAGGGGTTCGACCAGTCCGCGCCGTGTGCCGCCCTCCGACCCGGCCCGCGGCCCGGCCCCGAGGCCATTATCTCCCTGTCGGTGAACGGCACCGTTCGCCAGTCGGCCCCCCTGGCCGAGATGATCTGGAACCCGGACGGCATCGTCGAACAGGCCGCGCGCCTGTGGGATCTGGGCCCCGGTGACCTGCTGTTCACGGGCACGCCCGCCGGGGTCGGACCGATCGTCGCGGGCGACCGGATCGAGGCCACGATCGAGGGCCTGCCGTCCCTGTCCTTTACCGTCGCGCCCCGGGTGGGAGGCCCCTCATGATCCTTCACGGCTATTTTCGCTCGGGCACCAGCTATCGCACCCGGATCGGGCTGAACCTCAAGGGCCTGAGCTATGAGACGCGGGGCATCGACCTGCGCACCGGCGCCCAGAAGTCCGAGACCTATCTGGCGATGAATCCGCAGGGTCTGGTCCCGGCGCTGGAGGTGGACGGCGGCGTCCTGATCCAGAGCCCGGCAATTCTGGAGTGGCTGGAGGAAACCCATCCCCGGCCGCCCCTGTTGCCCGAGGCGACCATGGACCGGGCCACGGTGCGGGGCATGGCGGCCCTGATCGGCTGCGACATCCATCCGCTCAACAATCTCAGGGTTCTGAAGGCGCTGCGCAGCCAGTTCGAGGCCGATCAGGCGGCTGTCGACGGCTGGGCCGGGCGGTGGATCGAGGACGGGTTCAAGGCGCTGGAGACGCTGGTGGGGCGGCATGGCCGGGGCTGGAGCTTCGGCGACACGCCCGGCCTGGTCGACTGCTATCTGATCCCGCAGATCTATTCCGCCCGCCGGTTCAATGTGCCGCTCGAGGCCTTTCCGCGCCTGCTGGCCATCGAGGCTGCGGCGCAGGACCACCCGGCCTTCGTTGCCGCCCACCCCGACCGCCAGCCCGACGCGGACTGACCGGATAACGGTGTGCGGTAAGGTTCTGGAAAACTCTCGGTGAGGCGCCCTTAAACATTCGGCGTCAGGATCGGCGGGTGAACACAGAGATCGCCGTCCCTCCCGCCGCCCAGCTGGCGCTCGCCGTCGTGCCCATGCCGACGCGCGACGGCATGGCCTGTTTGCCCCAGCGGGAGTCGGACCTTGCGCAACTTCTGCAGACGGCGGCCGACGGCGGGATCCGCCGGGTTCTGACCCGTCCGCAGGGCGACGAGGAACGCAGCCTGTGCCAGGCCTGGCCCTTCCCCTCCCCCTTCCAGGTGTCGGTGACGACGCTGGACGCCGCCGAGGGCGCCGACCGGATCGAGGCCCGGGCGCGTCGCTCGCTCGAGCGACTGGGTCTGCCCCGCGGAGAGGTTCTGATGGTGCGCGACGGCCGCGATCTGGCCGGTGCCGAAGGCCGCGCCCTGTGGGATCGTCTGGTGGCCCTCAAGGCCAAAGGGCTGTTCCGGCGGATCGGTATCCGGTCGCGTCTGGAAGACAGCCCGGTGCTGGTGGCCCGCCGCCTGCAGCCGGACCTGATCCAGCTGCCGCTCAATATTCTGGACCAGCGCGCCCGCCGCGACGGTGTACTGGCGGCGTTGGCCGAACAGGGCGTGGCGGTACAACTGGCCTCGGTGCTGGCCAATGGCCTGCTGTTTGCCGGATCGGACGAAATGGTGGGGGCCAGTGCCTCGGACGTCGTCCTTCTGTCGCGCCTGCGCCGGCGGCTGGCCGAGGCGCGTCTGGACCCCATGCAGGCGGCGCTCGCCTATGCCGGCGACAGTCTGACGGGCATGGCCGAGGGATCGAGCCTGGTGGCCTGTGTCACCTCGGCGGCGGAAACCCGCGCCCTTCTGGCGGCCGTCAATGCACCCCGGCCGCAACTGGACTGGACCCTGTTCGACCAGGGCGGGCGGCTGGCGGCGGCCGGCGACGCGACCACCGCCTTCTCCGACGTCAGTAGCGCAGCCTGACGCCGACCGCGACGGTGCGGCCCGGCTCGCCATAGCCCAGCACGCGCTGGAAGCGCTCATCCGCCAGATTGTCGATCCGGCCGGTCAGCGCGATGTCCGGCGTCAGGGCCCATGACCCGAACAGGTCGGCGGTGACGAAGCCGTCGCGCGTGCCGCCGGAATCCGGCTGGTCGCTCTCGGCCCGCACCGTCAGGCGCGTGGACAGCCGATCCCCGGCATAGCCGAGGCCCAGCGAGCCCTTGTGTTCGGGCACCCGCAGCAGCGGCAGGTCGGTGGTGGCGTCACGCGCGTCGGTCCAGCCATAGCTGAGGCTGAGGTCGAACCCGGCCCCCAGAAGGGCCCGCCCCTCGACCTCGACCCCGTCGGTCTCCGTCTCGTCCAGATTGATGTAGACGCTGTCGAAGGTGACGGGATCGAAGCGGTAGACGATCTGGTTCTCGACCGTCAGTCGATAGAGGGTGATGCGCCCCTCGATGCGGCGATCCGCGCTGGTCCACCCCAGGGCGACCTCCCGGCCCTCGCCCTCTTCCGGCACGAGGGCGGGAAGGGGCGCGCTGGAAAAGCAGAAGTCACAGACCGACTGGCTGACGCTGGGGGCACGGAAGCCCGTCCCCCAGGCACCGGACAGGCCGAACCCGGCCCCGAGATCGGCGTGGGCCGTGACCCGACCCGTCGTGGCCGATCCGAAGTCGTCGGTGTCGTCGTGGCGGAGCGCCGCCGACAGGGTCACCCGCGGGCCGACCGGAAACTGGACGGTCCCGAACGCCGAGGTGGTGCCCAGCTCATCCGACAGGCCGCTGTCCAGGTCCGCCGCCTCGTTGCGGCGCTCTACACCGGCGGCCCAGTTCAGGCGCCCCTCGCCGCCCGTGCCGTCCATGTCCCACCGCCAGACCTGGCGGTCCCCCCGGAACCGTGAGGCATAGTCCGAGCGTGTTTCGCGCTCCAGATCGCTGGCCGAGAGGCTGAGGCGGTGGCGGACGCCCCCGGTCTGCACGGTCATCCGGCCAAAGCCGGACCTGGCCTCGCTTTTGGATACATCGTCCGTGTCGGCCAGCGCGAAGGCGGGCGCCGGAAAGCCGTCGATCTCGACCCGGCTCTTAGTCCAGCGCAGCGCGCCGTCCAGATCGACGCCGACCATGGGCGACAGGCGACCGCGCAGACCGGTGGTCAGGGTCTCATAGCCGTCGTCCTCGGTGCCGGTTGCTGCGGCCGACACGCCGTCGGTGCGAAAACCCGACACGCTGAGGCTGAGGGCCGACCGGTCGCCCGACCGGCCGACCGACAGCGCGCCGCGCTGCGTGTTCAGCGATCCTGCCTCCAGCTCGGCCCGCAGCCCGTCCACCTCGCGCGTGGTGAAGGCGATCACCCCGCCGATGGCGTCCGAGCCCCACAGCGACGACTGCGGTCCCGACAACACCTCGACCCGCTCCATGTCGATCAGGCTGAGGTTGGCGAAGTCAAAGGCCCCGTTGATGTCGGCCGGATCGTTGACCGGCACGCCGTCGATCAGGACCAGTGTCTTGCCGGGCCCCGCACCGCGCAGACGCAGCTGGCTGACCCCGCCGAAGGCCCCGGTCCGGGCGATGGCCGCCCCCGGAACCTCGTCCAACAGGTCGACGGCGAAGCGGGCGCCGCGGGCCTCGATGTCGGCGGCGGTGATTACCCGGGCCCCGGGGGTCTGTGACTGGATCTGGTGCAGGCGTGTGGCGTGGACCAGCAGGTCCGCGAGCCGGGTCTCGGGGTCCTCGCGGGCATCGGCCTTTCCGGCGAGGCACAGGCCGATCACGAGGGCCAATGCCCCCATGGCGAGGGTGGGTAGCGTCAATATGGACTGCCGTTTCATCGGACAGGTCTCCGTCAGCCCGGCGGCAGCGCGCGTCAGGCAAGAGGATGCGACCGATCCCGGCCTCCGAAGATCGGGGGCCGGCGCTGGGATCGGGTCGCTTCGACGGATAGGTCCCCGCGCCCCTGTCTGGTCCCGGACAGAAGACGAGCGACGTCGGCGGCCAGGTCTCCTGGCTTGCGGATCAACAGCCGCCGCCCTCGCCTTCCCGAACCGTCCGAAGACCGCTCAGTGACGCCGGGATCGCTCCCGGACCGGACGACGGCCTGGCCGCCTACAGTTGCGGGCACAGCCGCGGTTTTGGACCGCGTTCCCTTAACCGCCTGGGTCGCTTGTCGCAGCGGGGATCGCGAGGCGCAAGAGACGCTTGAGACCGGGCGCGCGATCCGTCACCCTGTCCCGAGGCATGAACCGTCCGCTGACCCCACCTCCCGTCGCCGAACATCCGGTGCGCTCCACAGAGGGCGCGACCCCGGTCATGGCGCAATTCCTGGAGGCCAAGGCCAGCCAGCCCGACGCCCTGCTGTTCTTCCGCATGGGCGACTTCTACGAGCTGTTCTTCGAGGATGCCGAAGTGGCGGCGGGTGCCCTGGGGCTGGCCCTGACCAAACGGGGCAAGCATCTGGGCGAGGACATCGCCATGGCCGGCGTGCCCGCCCATGCCATGGAAGGCTATCTGGCCCGGCTGATCCGGCAGGGGCACCGGGTGGCCATCTGTGACCAGACCGAGGACCCGGCCGAGGCGAAGAAGCGGGGCTCCAAGGCCGTGGTCCGGCGCGAGATCGTGCGGGTCGTCACCCCCGGCACCCTGACCGAGGACAGCCTGCTGGATGCGCGCGGCGCCAACCGGCTGGTGGCCGTGACCCTGCGCGGGGGGCGGGCCGCCGTGGCCGCCGTAGAGCTGTCGTCCGGCGCCGTCGAGACAGCCGTGTGCGAGGCCGGAGACCTGGCCTCGATGCTGGTCGCCTTCTCGCCGTCCGAAATACTGGTGCCCGACCGGCTGTTCGGCGAGGCCGATCTGGATCAGGCCCTGTCGATGACCCCGGCCCCGGTCCAGCCGCTGGCCCAAGCCCTGGCCGAGTCCCGGGCCGCCGCCGACCGGGTCGCCCGCCTGTACGGCGTGGCGACGCTGGATGCCTTTGGCGCCTTCGAGCCCGTCGAGATCTCGGCGCTCGGCCTGATCGCCGCCTATCTGGAAACCACCCAGGTCGGGGTGGTGCCGGTGCTGTCCCCGCCGCGCCGGTCGGGCAGCGCCCAGTATCTGGCGATCGACCCCGCCACGCGGCTGAGCCTGGAGATCGACCGCACCCAGCGGGGCGAGCGGGCAGGCTCTCTGCTCGATACCCTGGACCGGACTGTGACGGCGGGCGGCGCACGGGCGCTGGCCGAAAGGCTGGCCCGGCCCGGCCGGGATCCCGACCGCATCAACCGGGCGCTGGACGCCGTGGGCTGGCTGGTCGACCACCGCAGTCTGAGAGGAGAGGTCCGCGATCTGCTGAAGGGGTCCGCCGATACGGCGCGGGCCCTTACGCGGCTGGCGCTGGGACGCGGTGGGCCGCGCGATCTGGCCGCCATCCGGGCAGGCACGCGTACGGCGCAGGAACTGACGGCCCTGTTCACCCGTCGGGCCGACCGGCTGGACCCGGCCCTGCCCCATGATCTGGACCGGGCGCTGGCGGCGCTCACCCCGGGGCCGGAGCTGCAGGATCTGCTGGCCGATCTGGAAGAAGGGCTGGTCGAGGACCCGCCGCATCTGGCCCGCGATGGCGGACTGGTCGTGCCCGGACACCGGCCGGAACTGGATCAGGCGCGCACCCTGCGCGACGACAGCCGCCGGGTGATCGCCGAACTGGAGGCCCGGGCCGTGGCCGACAGCGGCATCCCGTTCAAGGTCCGCCACAATGCCGTGCTGGGCTATTTCCTCGAGGTCACCGCCAAACAGGCCGAGCCCCTGATGCAGCGCGGGGCCGAAAGCCCCTTCATCCATCGCCAGACCCTGGCCAATCAGGTGCGCTTCACCACCGTCGAACTGTCCGATCTGGATGCCCGCATCACCCAGGCCGGGCACCGGGTGACCGCCATGGAGGTCGAGACCTTCGAGGGCTGGCGCGGCCGGGTGCGCGATCTGGCCGGCCCGATCCAGGCGCTGGCCGATGCGCTGGGCTGGATCGATGCGACTGCGGCTCTTGCCGAATGGGCCGAGGAGGTCGGCGCGGTCCGGCCGGAGGTCGATGACGGGCTGGAGCTGTGCATCGAGGGCGGGCGCCACCCGGTGGTCGAGGCCGCCGTCCGCGCCGAGGGCAAGCCCTATACGCCCAACGATTGCCGGCTGGACGGGACGGGGGCGAACGGATGTCCGCGTCTGGCGCTGGTGACCGGGCCGAACATGGCGGGCAAGTCGACCTTCCTGCGTCAGGCAGCCCTGCTGGTGGTGCTGGCCCAGGCGGGGGCCTTTGTGCCGGCGCGGGCCATGCGGCTCGGTGTGGTCGACCGCCTGTTCAGCCGGGTAGGTGCGGGCGACGATCTGGCGCGCGGCCGCTCGACCTTCATGACCGAAATGGTTGAGACCGCCGCCATCCTCAATCAGGCCACCGATCGCAGCTTTGTCGTGCTGGACGAGATCGGGCGGGGCACGGCCACCTATGACGGTCTGGCCATCGCCTGGGCCGTGACCGAGGCCCTGCACGAGGCCAACCGCTGTCGCGCCCTGTTCGCCACCCATTATCACGAGCTGGCGCAGCTGGAGGGGCGGCTGGACCATTTGGCCAATCTGTCGCTCCGGGCCCGCGAGTGGAACGGGGAGCTGGTCTTTCTGCATGAGGCCGTGGCCGGCCCCGCGGACCGCAGCTATGGCGTGCAGGTTGCGCAGCTGGCCGGGGTGCCCCCCGGCGTGGTGGCCCGCGCAAGGGCCGTGCTGGATCAGCTGGAGACCACCGGCGAGGCCGATGCGCGGCTGGATGACCTGCCGCTGTTCGCCATGGCCGAACCGGCGGCGCCAGCCCCGGTCGCGCCCTCGCCCCTGATTGAGGCGCTGGGCACACTGGAGCCCGACGACCTGAGCCCCCGCGAGGCGCTGGATGCCCTCTATCGGCTGAAGGCCCTGTCGCGCGGGTCAGGCCCGGGGACGCGCTGACCCCATGCCATTCGAGGCCCCGCCCGCCGATCTGGATGACGCGACCGCGGCGGCGCTGGACGCTGCGGCAGACGCCTCCAACCCCCGCGCGGCGCTGGCCCCTGTGCTTTCGGAGCTGCTCTCGGCCGGGCGGGCGCGGGCGGCGCAGCGTCTGGCGCAGGGCGCGGGCGGGGTGGATGTGGCGCGCCTCTATGCCCGGGCGGCGGACCAGATGGTCCAGGCCCTGTGGTGGGTGGCGACCGTGCGGCTGTTTCCCGCCCCCAATCCGACCGATGCCGAGCGTCTGGCGCTGATGGCGGTCGGGGGCTACGGGCGCGGTGTGCTGGCGCCCCATTCCGATCTGGACCTGATGTTCCTGAGGCCGTGGAAATCGACGTCGCGCACCGAACAGGTGACCGAGTTCGTCCTCTATGTGCTGTGGGATCTGGGGCTGAAGATCGGGAGCACCTCGCGGTCGATGGACGAGGCCCTGTCGGTCGGCAAGGCCGATATGACGGTGCGCACCGCCCTGCTGGAGGCCCGCCCCCTAGCCGGGGATGCCGATCTGGCCGAGGCCTTCCTGACCCGCTTTCGCCAGCACGTGGCGAAGGCCGACCCCCGCCCCTTCATCGCCGCCAAACTGGCCGAGCGCGAGACCCGCCACCAGAAGGTGGGGGCGATCCGCTATCGGGTCGAGCCGAACGTCAAGGACGGCAAGGGGGGCTTGCGCGACCTCAACTGCCTGTTCTGGATCGCGCGGGGACTGGCGCCCGACAGCCCGCTCGGCGAGGCGGCGCTGGAGGACCTGCTGACCCGGCGCGAGCGGCGACTGTTCGCCGAGGCCTTTGATTTCCTGTGGCAGGTTCGCATCCACATGCACCGGATCACCGACCGGCCGGTCGAGGCCCTGACCTTTGACCTGCAGCCCGAGGTGGCGCGGCGCATGGGCTGGCGCGGCCGGGGCGACGAGCCGGCGGTCGAGCGCTTCATGCGACGCTACTTCCTTGTGGCGAGGGACGTCGGCGCCCTGACCCGGGCCATGAGCGCCCAGCTGGAGGCGCGCGAACAGAAGAAGGCCGGTGGTCTGGTGCGGGGCCTGTCGCGCCTGTGGTCCGGCCGGGGCAAGCCGCTGGACACGCCCGGCTTCCTGATCGACCGGGGCCGTCTGAGCGTGACCGGGCCGGAGGTGTTCGACGAGGACCCGGTACGGCTGCTGACCCTGTTCGTCGAGGCGGACCGGCTGGATCTGGACCTGCACCCGGACGCTTTTGCCGCCGTTACACGGTCGCTGCCGCGCATCACGCCCCGCCTGCGTCGCGACCCGGAGGCCAGCCGCGCCTTCCTGACCATTCTGGCGCACGGCAAGCGCCCCTACCGGGTGCTGGGCATCATGAACGAGACGGGGCTGCTGGGACGCTTCCTGCCGGAATGGGGACGGATCGTCGGCCAGACCCAGTTCAACATGTACCACGCCTATACGGTCGACGAGCACACCCTGCAGGCCGTCGGCATCCTCAATGACATCAAGCGCGGCACGCTGAAGGACGACCATCCGCTGGCGTCGGAGATCATCCACCGGATCACCGACCCGGAAGTGCTGATGCTGGCCATGCTGTTGCACGATGTCGGCAAGGGCGGCGATCGCGGCCAGCTGGAAGACGGGGCGATCGCGGCCCGGCGGGCGTGCGAGCGGCTGGGCGTCGACAGTCGCCGGATCGAACTGGTCACCTGGCTGGTGCGGCACCACCTGGCCCTGTCCGACTATGCGCAGAAGCGCGATGTGACTGACCCCGACACGGTGCGCGCCTGCGCCGATCTGGTGGGGGATCCGGAGCGGTTGCGGATGCTGCTGGTGCTGACGGCCGCCGACATCCGCGCCGTGGGGCCAGGGGTCTGGAACAACTGGAAGGGCCAGTTGCTGCGCGACCTGTATCGACGGGTCCTGGCCCTGTTCAAGGGCGAGACGGTCGACGAGCCCGACCCGCTGGAGGCCCATCCCGAACTGGTCGCCCGGGCGCGCGAGAGCGGCGCGGCCGCCGACGTCATGGTGGACTGGGACACCGACCCCTCGGCCGAGCGCCAGCTGAAGGCGGTGGGCCGGCCGACGACCCGCGTGGCCGTGGCGGCCACCGACCGGCCGGGCCTGTTCGCGGCGCTGGCCCAGGCACTGGCGCGGGCCGGGGCCGACATCGTGGGGGCCCGGGTCGCCACGGCGCCCGAAGGTCTGGCGCTGGACGTCTTCGAGGTCCAGGACGGCGCAGGCCTGCCTTATGGCCAGGCTGAGCCCCGGCGGCTGGAGCGGCTGGTTCGGTCGCTGGAGGCCGCCGCCCGCGCCGTGCCCGAGGGCACCCCCGATGTGCCCGAAGGCGAGACCGTCCTGCCCTCCGTCAGCGCCCGGCGCGCCGCCTTTGACGTGCGGCCGGTGGTGATGATCGACCGCGAGGCTGTCAGCCACGCCGTGGTGATCGAGGTGTCGGGCGCCGACCGGCCCGGCCTGCTGGCCGAGCTGGCCGCCGCCATCGCCGCCGAGGGCCTGTCGCTGCGGTCGGCGCATGTGGCCAGCTTCGGAGAGCGGGCGGTCGATGCCTTCTATGTGACCGATGCGAACGGGCGAAAGCCCATGCGCAAGGACCGGCTGGAGCGACTGGCACGGACGCTGGAGGCGGTTCTGGACCGTGCGCGCCTGCCCGAACCTTCACCCGGCCAGCGCCCCATCATTCCGGTGCGGGCCAGTGTGCGGGACGTGTCGGACCTGGGGCCGCTCAGCGCCCGACGGCCTGCCGTTGAAGCGCGAAAAGGGTCTCGCAGCCCGAATGGGCCAGGGCGAACAGCCGGTCGAACTCGGCCCGGCTGAAGCCGCGCTTCTCGCCGGTCGCCTGAATTTCGACGATGCTGCCCGAGCCGGTCAGGACGAAGTTGGAGTCCGCCTCGGCGCTGGAATCCTCTTCATAGTCGAGGTCGAGAACCGGAACGTCGTTGAACACGCCGCACGACACGGCCGCGACCTGATCGGTCAGGGGGTCGGTCTTCAGCACGCCCTCGGCACGCAGGTAGTCGAGCGCCGAGGCCAGGGCGACCCAGGCGCCGGTGATGGCCGCCGTGCGGGTGCCGCCGTCGGCCTGGATGACGTCGCAGTCCAGGGTCACCTGACGCTCGCCCAGAGTCTTGAGGTCCACGACGGCCCGCAGGCTGCGCCCGATCAGGCGCTGGATTTCCTGGGTGCGGCCCGACTGCTTGCCCGAGGCGGCCTCGCGCCGGCCGCGGGTGTGGGTGGCGCGCGGCAGCATGCCGTATTCCGCCGTGACCCAGCCCTGCCCCTTGCCACGCAGCCACGGCGGCAGGTGCTCCTCGACCGAGGCGGTGACCAGCACCCGGGTGTTGCCGAACGCCACGAGGCACGAACCTTCGGCATAGCGGTTGACGCCGGTTTCCAGGGTGACGGGGCGAAGCTGTTCGGGTGTGCGGTCGGAGGGGCGCATACGATCTCTTTTGCGTCTTGGATGGGGTCGCGGGCGTGCTTATCCTGAAAGCGTGACCCTGTCCCGCCCGCTGACAACGGAATTGCGTGTGCCCGGCCGTTGCCCGGCCCGAAAGGTCGGCGCATGAGCTCCATGCCGTTCCATCCCTCGCCGTCGCTGACGACGCTGGACGCCCGGGCGCGCGACATCTTCCGCAGCATCGTCGAGACCTATCTGGAGACCGGAGAGCCCGTCGGGTCGCGCACCCTGTCGCGCGGGCCCATCGCCCTGTCGCCGGCCTCGATCCGCAACACCATGCAGGACCTGACGCTGGCGGGGCTGCTGGCCTCGCCGCATACCTCGTCCGGACGGGTGCCGACCCATGCGGGCCTGCGGCTGTTCGTCGACGGCCTGCTGGAGATCGGCGATGTCGGCTCGGAGGAGCGGCGCGAGATCGATGCACGGCTGGCGGGTCTGGGGCGGCCCGGCGGCCGGCTGGACTTCGATCAGGCGCTGAACGAGGCGTCCGCCCTGCTCTCCGGACTGGCCGGGGGCGCCGGGATCGTCGCCAGTCCGGTGCGCGACACCGGCGTCAAGCACGTCGAGTTCGTGGCGCTGGGCCACGATCAGGCGCTGGCCATTCTGGTGGCCGAGGACGGTCAGGTGGAGAACCGGCTGATGCCGATGGGGCCGGGCATGACGCCATCGACCCTGCAGGAGGCCTCCAACTTCCTGAATGCCAGGCTGAAGGGACGCTCGCTGACCGAGGCCCGGGGCGAGATGGGCGAGGAGCTGAAATCGGCGCGTCAGGCGCTGGATGCGGCAGCTGCGCGGCTGGTCGAGGATGGTATGGCCGCCTGGTCCGGAGCGGCCGGGGCGCGCTCGCTGATCGTGCGGGGCCGGGCCAATCTGTTGCAGGACCGCGAGGCGCTGGAGGACCTGGACCGGGTGCGGGTGCTGTTCGACGATCTGGAGCAGAAGGAACAGCTGATCGGCCTGCTGGACGGGGTCGCCGACGCCCAGGGGGTGCGCATCTTCATCGGGGCCGAGACACGACTGTTTTCACTTTCGGGTTCCTCTGTGATCGCGGCGCCCTATATGACGGGACGCCAGAGGGTGCTGGGCGCGGTCGGCGTGATCGGTCCCACCCGGCTGAACTATGCCAGGATCATTCCGTTGGTGGACTACACCGCCCGCGTACTGAGCCGACTGTTTGACGGACAAGAGCCTTGAACGACACACCGCACGACCCCGATCACGACGAATTCGACGCGCTGAACGGCATCGATCCGGCCGATGAGGCCGACGCCGAGGCCGGACTGAACGCCGATCCTGCCCATACAGGCGTGGGCATGGACAACCTCGACGCCATCATCGACGAGCGCGACCAGTGGAAGGACCGCGCCCTGCGCGCCGTGGCCGAGGTCGAGAACATCAAGCGCCGGGCCGAGACCCAGAACAACGATGCCCGGGCCTATGCCATCCAGCGCTTTGCCCGCGACCTGCTGGGCGTGGCCGACAATCTGGAGCGGGCCCTGCAGGCGGCCCCCAAGGACGCCGACGGCGCCGCCGCCGGTCTGGTGACGGGGCTGGAACTGACCCAGAAGTCGCTGCTGTCGGCCTTTGCCAGCAACAATCTGGTGCGCGTCGCCCCCGAAGCGGGCGAAGCGTTCGACCCGCACCTGCATCAGGCGATGATGGAGCAGCCGTCGGACACGGTGGCGGGCGGAGCGGTCATCCAGACGCTGCAGGCGGGCTATGCCCTGTTCGGACGCACGGTGCGCCCGGCCATGGTGGTGGTCGCGGCGAAGGGATCCGGCCCCGCGCCCGGCACCTCCGCATCGGAAGCGGCCCATGCCTATGAGGCGTCGGCCAACCCGACGGGCGGAGCCCACGACTCCAAGGCCTGACCCGTCAGGATTTGAGGCGGGCCTCGAACAGGTCGAGCAATTTCTGCCAGCCGTCGGCCGCCGCGTCCGCCTTGTAGCTGGCGCGGTAGTCGGCGTGGAATCCGTGCTGGGCGCCGTCATAGACGTCGATCCGGCTGTCCGTCCGGCCGGCCCGCTGGAGGGCCTGACGCATGAGCTCGACGCTTTCCAGCGGAATGCCCCGGTCGAGCTGGCCATACAGGCCGAGCACCGGCGCCTTGAGATCGGCCGCGAGGTCGACGGGCCAGGGCTGGCCGCCGGCGATCTGTTCGGGCGTGGCGTCGGCGGGCGGGGCCAGCCGGCCGTACCAGGCGACCCCGGCATCGATCACGGCAAACCGGGCGCAGGCCTGCCAGACGACCTTGCCGCCCCAGCAGAAGCCGGTGATTCCGACCTTGTCCGCCCGGGCCCACAGCTGACGCGACAGCCATTCCAGTCCCGCCGAAATGTCGCCCATCACCTGTTCATAGCCGGCCTGTCCCACGATCTGCTGGATGCGGGAGAAGTCGGTGAGCGGTGCGGGGTCCTCGACCCGCACGAAGAAGGCCGGCGCCATGGCCGCATAGCCCGCCTTGGCCAGCCGCCGGCAGATGTCGCGGATATAGTCGTGGACCCCGAAGATCTCGGAGGCGACGATCACCACCGGAAACGGGCCGTCGCCCTCGGGCCGCGCCACATAGGCCGGCAGGTCGAAGCCGTCCTGGGCCTCATAATGGATGGTTTCGGTGACCAGCCCCTCGCTGTCGGTGACGGTCGGCGTGGCGTCCTGGGCGAGGGCAGCCGGCGCATAGCCCGCGAACATCAGCCCGGTCAGCCCGCCCGTGGCCAGCGCCCGGCGACTGAAACGGAAATCCTGATCGGCGGGGCCTTCGGGGCGGGTCAGTCGCATCGGACGGTCTCCTCAAGGTCAGGGAGGCGAGCCTGCGCCCTGCGCCCCGGGACGTCCAGTCACGATCGGCTCAGCCACCCGGGTCAGCGGGTGAAATAATAGTCCGCGATGCGGCAGACATTGACGCCCACCCGTTCCAGCCGCTCGCCGTTCGAGAACTCGGCCCGGATCACATAGACGCAGGTGCCCGCCCCGTTATCGATGTCGATCACGGCGCTGTCGCCCGTGGCCAGCACCTCGGGCACCAGCAGATCCCCGCGCCAGTCGGCCCGGGCCGGATCGGCGGCGTAGAGGCTGACGATGGTCCAGCCGGTCTGGTTGTGAACCCGGACCCGGCGATTCTGGCCATCGTTCGAGGGCTGGGCGCCCCGCGTGCCGCGCGACTGTTCGCCGGACTGGGCCCAGCCGAGGGCCGGCGCCACCGCGAGTGCGGCGATCACGGCCAGAAGGCCGGAAACTCGGGCCGCTCGCAGGGGGTGGCGACGGAAGAAGCGGTTCATGAGGGCACTGTCCCTGCATCAATATGGGGCCGGAAACGGGGATTTCCGGACGACACGACCTGTCTAGGTTGTCTCCATACTGCCGTCCAGCGCGGGCGGGGGCACCTGACGGACCCTGACTATCGTCGCCTCCCCTTGCCGGCACGATCCGCAGAAAGGGGCTTGCGGGCGACCCCGCGCTTCCCATATCGGCATCAGCCGGTTCAAAGCCCCTTGTCCTTCTGGGGATTTGTCCCGATCCACATCCGTCGGTCGCGCCACAGCCCGTGCGCGTTGTCCGGCCCAACCCCACGGGGGTGGTTGACAGGGGCGCTCAGCCGAGGCCCGGAACCACCCGCCGAACAGGAGTAGACAGAAAGCCCATGAGCAAGATCATCGGCATCGACCTCGGTACCACCAACTCGTGCGTCGCCGTCATGGACGGCAAGAACCCGAAGGTGATCGAAAACGCCGAGGGCAACCGCACCACCCCGTCGGTTGTGGCGATCCAGGACGGCGGCGAGGTGCTGGTCGGCCAGCCCGCACGTCGTCAGGCCGTGACCAATCCGGCCAACACCTTCTTCGCCATCAAGCGCCTGATCGGCCGCAATTTCGATGATCCGGTGGTGGCCAAGGACAAGGGCATGGTGCCCTATGAGATCGTCAAGGGCCCGAACGGCGACGCCTGGGTGCGCGCCCACGGCAAGGATTATTCGCCCCAGCAGGTGTCGGCCTTCACCCTTCAGAAGATGAAGGAGGCCGCCGAGGCCTATCTGGGCGAGAAGGTCGACAAGGCGGTCATCACCGTCCCGGCCTATTTCAACGACAGCCAGCGTCAGGCGACCAAGGATGCCGGCAAGATCGCCGGCCTTGAGGTGCTGCGTATCATCAACGAGCCGACGGCGGCGGCGCTCGCCTATGGCCTTGAGAAGAACGACGGCCAGAAGATCGCGGTCTATGACCTGGGCGGCGGCACCTTCGACGTCTCGATCCTTGAGATCGGCGACGGCGTGTTCGAGGTGAAGTCGACCAATGGCGACACCTTCCTCGGCGGTGAGGACTTCGACCTGCGTCTGGTCGACTACCTGGCTGACGAGTTCAAAAAGGAGCAGGGCGTCGACCTGCGTCAGGACAAGCTGGCCCTGCAGCGCCTGAAGGAAGAGGCCGAAAAGGCCAAGAAGGAGCTGTCCTCGACCAGCCAGTACGAGGTCAACCTGCCCTTCATCACCATGAATGCCTCGGGCCCGCTGCACCTGAACATCAAGCTGAGCCGCTCGAAGCTGGAAGCCCTGGTCGAGGATCTGGTCCAGCGCACCATCGCCCCGTGCGAGAAGGCGCTGAAGGATGCCGGCCTGAAGGCGGCGGACATCGACGAAGTGGTGCTGGTGGGCGGCATGACGCGCATGCCCATGGTCCAGGAAGCCGTGAAGAAATTCTTCGGCAAGGAGCCGCACAAGGGGGTCAACCCCGATGAGGTCGTGGCGCTGGGCGCCGCCGTCCAGGCGGGCGTGCTGCAAGGCGACGTCAAGGATGTGCTGCTGCTGGACGTGACGCCGCTGACCCTGGGCATCGAGACCCTGGGCGGTGTCTTCACCCCGCTGATCGAGCGCAACACCACCATCCCGACCAAGAAGAGCCAGACCTTCTCGACCGCCGAGGACAATCAGTCGGCCGTGACCATCCGGGTCTTCCAGGGCGAACGTCCCATGGCGGCGGACAACAAGCTGCTTGGCCAGTTCGACCTGATGGGTATTCCGCCGGCCCCGCGCGGCATGCCGCAGGTAGAGGTGACGTTCGACATCGACGCCAACGGCATCGTGCACGTCTCGGCCAAGGACAAGGCGACCAACAAGGAACAGTCGATCCGCATCCAGGCCAATGGCGGTCTGTCGGATGACGACATCGACAAGATGGTCAAGGAAGCCGAGGCCAATGCCGCGGCCGACAAGGAGCGCAAGGAAAAGGTCGAGGCCCAGAATTCGGCCGACAGCCTGATCCACTCGACCGAGAAGGCCCTGTCCGAGCACGGCGACAAGGTGGCCGAGGCCGACAAGGCCGCCATCCAGTCCGCTCTGGATGAGCTGAAGGCGGCCCGCGAGACCGCCAGCGCCGAGGACCTGCGCGCCAAGACCACGGCCCTGGCCCAGGCGTCCATGAAGCTGGGTGAGGCCATGTACGCAGCCCAGCAGGGCGGCGAGGCCGGTGGCGACGACGCGGCGGCTCCGGCCGATGACGGCGTGGTCGATGCCGAATTCGAGGAAGTCTCGGGCGACGAGGCTGACAAGAAGGCCGACTGACGTCCCCTTCCCCGACCGGGGGAAGGTCTGAACCTTGCGGCCCCGCTTGTCAGTCGGCAGGCGGGGCCGTTTCATAAAACTTGCATCATGCGACCAGAGCCCCATGTCTGTCGCAGGATCGGTTTCCGGTCAGCGCCCGGCCAAGAGGCGCGATCGGATCGAAACGGGATAATGAGGACCACGGCCTGATGGCGCAGCGTGACTATTACGAGATCCTGGGGGTCGAGCGTACGATCGACGCCGCCGGATTGAAGGCAGCCTATCGCAAGCTGGCCATGCAGCATCACCCGGATCGAAACGGGGGCTGCGAGGAGTCGGCGACCCGCTTCAAGGAAGTGTCCGAGGCCTATGCCGTGCTGTCGGACGACCAGAAGCGGGCGGCCTATGACCGGTTCGGCCACGACGGCGTCAACGGCGGCGGCGGCCAGGGGCCGTTCGGTCGCGGCGGCGCGGGCTTTGCCGATGTGAACGACATCTTCGAGCAGGTGTTCGGCGACGCCTTTGGCGATGTGTTCGGCGGGCGCGGGCGGACCAGCGGCGGCCCCCGTCGCGGCTCGGACCTGCGCTATGACCTCGAGATCGCCCTCGAGGACGCCTATCGCGGCACCGACGTCGAAATCTCCTTCCCGACCACGGCCACCTGCGACACCTGCGAAGGGTCCGGTGCCAAGCCCGGGACCCAGCCCGTCACCTGCTCGACCTGTCAGGGCGCGGGACGCGTGCGACAGGCCAACGGCTTCTTCCAGGTCGAACGTACCTGTCCCCATTGTGGCGGGGCTGGCAAGCGCGTGGCCGAGGCCTGTGGCACCTGTCGCGGCCAGGGCCAGGTGCGGCGCTCGCGCACCCTGTCGCTCAAGGTGCCGGCGGGGGTCGACGACGGCTCGCGCATCCGCCTGACCGGCGAGGGCGATGTCGGCCTGCGCGGCGGACCGCGCGGCGACCTCTATGTCTTCATCTCGGTCACGCCGCATGAACTGTTCGAGCGGGACAATCTGGACCTGCTGGTGACGGTGCCCGTGCCGATGACGGTGGCGGCGCTGGGCGGGGCGATCGACGCCCCCTGTCTGGTGTCCGAGGCCTGTGACGGCCGCTGCAAGGCGCCGGTCCAGGTGCCGGCCGGCGCCCAGACCGGCAAGACCATCCGCATCAAGGGCAAGGGCATGCCGCACCTGAACGGCAAGGCCCGCGGGGATCTGGTGGTCGAACTGTTCGTCGAGACGCCGTCCGACCTGACGCCGCGCCAGAAGGAGCTGATGCAGGAGCTGGCCCAGTCGTTCGGCGAGGATCAGAACCCGCGCAACTCCAGCTTTGCCGGCAAGGCCAAACGCTTCTGGGCCGATATTCTGGGCGGAGACGGCGACGGGCCGGGCCCGTCCTCGCGGGAGTCCGCCGCGTGAACGCCCTGTTCCACGCCGGGATTTCCGGCGCGCGCGGGCGGATGGGACGGGCGGTCAGCCAGGTTCTGGACGCGCGCAAGGATGTGGTGGTCGCGACCCGGTTCGACCGCGGCGAGGCGCCCGATCTGTCGCTGTGCGACGTCATCATCGATTTCTCCACGCCCGAGGCCTCGGTCGAACTGGCCGAGCGCTGCGCCGCGGCCGGTGGCCCCGCGCTGGTGATCGGTTCGACCGGCCTGTCGCCGGAGGAAGAGGCCCGCATCGAGGCGGCCGCCGACAAGGTCGCCATCGTCCGCAGCGGCAATTTCTCGTTGGGCGTCAACATCCTGATCGGACTGGTCGAGCATGCGGCCCAGCGGCTGGACGCGCGCGACTGGGACATCGAGGTTCTGGAATCGCATCATCGCCGCAAGGTCGATGCGCCGTCGGGCACGGCCCTGATGCTGGGCGAGGCCGCCGCCAGCGGCCGCAATGTCGAGCTGGACGATGTGCGGGCCGCGCCGCGCAACGGCGTGGGCGAGCCCCGCGCCGAGGGCGAGATCGGCTTTGCCGCGCTCCGGGCCGGCGGGATCATCGGCGAGCATTCGGTGATCTTTGCCTCGGACGACGAGGTGCTGACCCTCAGCCATTCGGCCATCGACCGGTCCCTGTTCGCCAAGGGCGCCGTGGCTGCCGCGGCCTGGGTGCGCAATCGCCGTCCGGGTCTCTATGACATGCAGGACGTGCTGGGCTTCCGCCAGGCCTGAAGGGAGACGCCGTGATCCGGCTGGAGGGCATCACGGGCGGCATCCTGCTGAGGATTGTTGCGGCGGGCAGTTTCTCTTTGATGTCCGGCCTGATGAAGCTGGCGGCCGAGGCCGGGGTTTCGGCGCCGGAGATGGTCTTCTATCGCGCTCTTTTCGGCCTGCCGGTGGTGCTGATCTGGGTGCTGGCCGGGCCGGGGATCGGTGCCATCACCACGCGGCGCCCGTTGATGCACCTGTGGCGCTGTGCGCTGGGCGTGACCGGCATCCTGTGCCTGTTCCAGGGGCTGAGCCTGCTGCCGCTGGCCGAGGCGACGACGCTGGGCTTCACCGCCCCCATGTTCGCAACCCTTCTTTCCTTCCTGTTCCTGAAGGAGACGGTCGGCTGGCACCGCTGGCTGGCCGTGCTGGTGGGCTTTGTCGGGGTGATGGTGGTGATGCGCCCCGGCGGCGACCCCCTGCCTGCACTGGGCGTCGCCTTTGCGCTGGTCGGCGCCGGCTTCTCGGCCGGGGTGACCGTCACCCTGCGTCATCTCAGCAAGACCGAGCATGTCGCGGCGATTGTCTTCTGGTTCTTCATCGCCTGCGCCGTCGCGGGCGCGGTCCTGCTGCCCGCCTTCGGCAGTCTGCATGCGCCCCTGGCCTTTGCCTTCCTGGCGGGCGGCGGCATGGCCGGAGGGGTGGCCCAGCTGGCCATGACGGAATCACTTCGCCTGGCACCGGTCTCGGCGGTCACACCCTTCGACTATCTGCAGATCGCGGGCGCGGTCCTGTTCGGCTGGCTGGCCCTGTCGGTGGCGCCCTCATGGTCGGCCCTGGCCGGGGCCGCCCTGATCGTGGGCAGCGGCCTCTATACCGCCTGGCGCGAGCAGGTGCGGCGCCGCGCGGTCACGGCGCCCGCACCCCCGCTCTGATCAATGCGCGTGGGCGTGCCGACGCCCGAAGATCAGCGACTTCAGGAAGAAGAACAGGGCGATGACGATGGCATAGCCCAGGAAGAGGGCGAACAGCGCCAGCCAGAAGTCCAGCGACAGGATGTCCGGCAGGACGAAGGCGCTTCCATCCAGGACCGGGCGGACCACATTGATCACCACATGGATGAAGGCTGCCGCGAGGGCCGTGGGGAACAGCCTGCCCCAGCTGGCCATGAGGATGGCGGCGATCGCGGCAATGATCAGGCCCAGCACCTGATTGACGCCGTCAAAGCCGCCCTCGGCAAGCGCGAAGATGCCCGTCAGCAGGGTTCCGATCTGGTCCAGCAGGCCGTCCATATGCCATCTCCTTGCGTGCTGCAGCCCCGGATACAGGGCCCGTTACCGTCAAGGTTAACACCGTTACGCCGGATTGGCTCCCTCAACGCCCGGTCGAGCCGAAGCCACCGGCACCGCGCGCCGTGTCATCCAGACTGTCGACCACCTGCCATTCGGCCCGTTCGTGTGCGGCAATGACCATCTGGGCGATGCGCTCGCCCCGACGGATGACGAAGGGCTCGCGGCCCAGATTGGCCAGGATGACGCCCACCTCGCCCCGATAGTCGCTGTCGATGGTGCCGGGGCTGTTCAGACAGGTGATGCCGGCCTTGAGCGCCAGACCCGAGCGGGGCCGGACCTGGGCCTCGAAGCCCTGCGGCACGGCGATCTTGAGCCCGGTCGGCACCAGGGCCCGGGCCCCGGCCTCGAGCACCATGGGCTGATCCTCGGGCACCGCCGCGCGCAGATCCATGCCGGCCGCGCCCGCCGTCTCATAGGCCGGCAGGGGCAGGCCCTCGGCGTGGGGCAGTTGCACGAGCGCAATACGGGTCATGAAGCCTCTTTCGTGAAATGGGCGGCCACGGCGCGGACCAGACGGTCGGCCACGGCGGTCTTGGTGGTCTCGGGCCAGGGGTCCGGCGCCTGTCCCTTGCGGAACAGCATCACCCGGGTCTCGTCGGCCCCGAAAACGCCCTCGGACACGTCATTGCCGACGATCCATTCGCAGCCCTTGGCCTCAAGTTTGGCCGCTGCGCGCTGCTCCAGATTGCCGGTCTCGGCGGCGAAGCCGATGACCAGCGCGGGTCGGTGATCGGGACGGCGGGACAGGGTTTTCAGGATGTCCGGGTTCTCGACCAGGGTCAGGGTCGGCGGGCCTTCTCCCGTCTGCTTCTTGATCTTGGCGTCGGCGGCATCCGCCACGCGCCAGTCCGAGACGGCGGCGGTCAACACGGCGAGGTCGGCGGGCAGGGCGGCCTCGACCGCCGCCAGCATCTGGTCGGCCGTCTCGACCGACACCCGGTCAACGCCGGTGGGCGCGGCCAGCGCCACGGGCCCGGACACCAGCGTGACCCGCGCGCCCGCGCGGGCCAGCGCCCCGGCGATGGCATAGCCCTGTTTCCCGCTGGACCGGTTGGTCAGGCCCCGCACGGGGTCGATGGGCTCGAAGGTCGGGCCGGCGGTGACCAGGGCGTGGCGGCCGGCCAGCGGGCGGTCGGCAGTTCGGGCCTTGCCGTCATGGGCTAGGATGGCCGCCAGAATGGCCGGCGGGTTGGCCATGCGCCCGGGGCCGTATTCGCCGCAGGCCATTTCCCCGTCGTCGGGTCCGACCACCGTATAGCGGGGCTCGGCAAAGGCCCTGACGGTCGCCAGATTGGCCTGCACCGCCGGATGCAGCCACATCCGCACATTCATGGCGGGCGCCAGCAGCACCGGGGCGTCGGTCGCGATCAGAGTGGTGGAGGCCAGGTCGTCCGCAGCGCCCGTCGCGGCCTTGGCCAAAAGGCCGGCGGTCGCGGGGGCCACGACGATCAGATCGGCCCAGCGCGACAGCTCGATATGGCCCATGGTGGTCTCGTCCTCGGACGAGAACAGGTCCTGGCGCACGGCACTGCCGGTCAGGGCCGCCAGCGACAGCGGAGTAACGAACTCCGCGCCTGAGCGGGTCAGGACGGCCTTCACCTCCAGCCCGGCCTTGCGCATCAGCCGGACCAGCTCCAGCGCCTTGTAGGCAGCGATACCGCCCCCCACGATCAGCAGGACGCGGCGGACGCGGGGAGTGTGGGGTGCCTCAACTGCCGTCATGCGCCACCCTTAGCCGCCCCTCCGCCCGTCGTCGAGCGTCCGGAACCCTGGCATACCCGCGCTCGAAGAACAGAACATTGCAAGAACATAAAACCTGTGCTTGTGTGCGCTCGCGGGTTTCATGAGGGAGGGTTTCATGAAGAAGATTCAGGCGGGCCTGACGGCCCTGGGGCTGGTGGCCGGACTGGCGCTGGCGGGATGCGACAACGGCGCCTCGGCCGTCGAGACGCGGGAGCGGGCGGCGACAGAAGACGCCAAGCCTGTCGCCGTCGTCGATGCGGAAAGCTCAAAGGCGGCGGAGGGCACAAGCGAGGCCAAGCCGGCCCTGACCGCCAACCGGCGCGAGACGGTGGATGCCAAGGTCCAGCGGCTGTTCGAACGAAACGGTGCCGCCTTCGGCACGACCACGCCCGAGGCCTATCTGGCGGCGGTTACAGCCTTCACGACCCGGCCCCCGGCAGATGCCGAGACGGTGCGGCGCGCGAACGGCGACGTCCTGATCTATCAGGCCTCGACCAATACCTTTGCGGTGGTCGATTCCGACGGCGTGCCGCGGACCATGTTCAAGCCTGACGACGGGGCCGCCTACTGGGCCAAGGAGAAGGCCGCCGCGCCGACCTTTGGCCAGCGCCGGCGGTCGTCTTCGGAGAACTAGTCGACGGCTTCCGGCTCGGGCGTATCCAGCATCTCGCGGATCAGTTCGAGCGCCAGACGCTGGCGGCGGTTCGACAGCCGGGGCGCGAGACGGGCGATCTCGATGGTCTGGCGGGTCGAGGGGAAGTCATGCTCGTAGGCGGCCCCCTCCTCGGCCACGCCCGGTGCGCCTTCGGCCAGACCCTCGAAGAAGTAGCCGACGTCGACCTTGAAGAAGCGGGCGATGTCGAACAGCTTGGAGGCCGAGATGCGGTTCACGCCCTTCTCGTACTTCTGAATCTGCTGGAAGGTCAGGCCCAGGGCGCGGCCCAGATCGCTCTGGTTATAGCCCAGGCTGATACGCTTTTCGCAGACCCGACGTCCGACGTACCGGTCCACGGGGTGGGGACCGTCTTCGCCCTTGCCTCTCGCCATACTCAAAATTCCTGTTCAGAGATCCATCCGGCGGGTTCGCTAGGTCATGCGCCCGTCATGCCCGCCTGTCACCTTAAAACCGGGACAGATACGGGTTCGGAGCCCCTTATGGCGCATCCCATAAAGCGTGTCGCCTACGTCCGATTACGTACATAGTTCGGTTAACGACCGAGGCGGGAAACCAGCGGACGGAAACGGTCGGCGAGGGCCACCAGCAGGGCCGAAAGCGTCAGCAGCCAGAAGATCAGGTCCCCGACATGGCCGTACAGGGTGGGTGACAGCGCCGCCGGCAGCCGGGTGTCGATCACCCCGCTTTCGCCGGGATCCAGACGCGCCCCCTCGTCCACGCGGCCGAAGGGGTCAATGAGGGCGGATATGCCGGTCGGGGTGGCGCGCACCACTGGAAGGCCGGTCTCGATCGCGCGATAGGCCGCCAGATTGAGGTGCTGGACCGGGCCCGAGGTGCGCCCGAACCAGGCGTCGTTCGACACATTGGCGATCCACAGCGGCCGGTCGGCCCCTGCGCCCCGGGTGAAGCCCGGATAGAGGCTCTCGTAGCAGATCAGCGGCTGCAGATCGGGCAGTCCCTCCAGCTTCAGCGGGGCCGGCCGGGGGCCGGCACTGAAGTCGGCGCCCACATGGACCAGGCTGCGCAGGCCGATGCGGCTCATCAGCGGACCGGCCGGCAGGTATTCGCCGAACGGCACCAGGCGGTATTTGTCATAAAGGCCGGTGACCTCCAGCCCCTGCTCACCCCCTCGCCTGACGGCCAGCAGGCTGTTGTAGAAACGCGCCCCGACCTCGCTGGATGGGTCCGGCTCGGCCCGGCTCATCCCCATCAGCAGGACCTGACCAGGCTGGAGGACGGTGCGCAGGGCGGCCGCTTCCCAGCCGTCGGGCGCCAGCACGGCATTGGCCGTATTGGGCAGCGCCCCTTCGGGCCAGACGACCACGTCCGGCACATGGGCGCCGGGACGGCCCGTCAGATTGATGTAGCGCTCGACGATCGACCGGTAAGCCTCGGGCGTCCACTTCGATTGCTGGTCGACGTCGGCCTGGACGATGCGGACCACGGTCGGCGTCATCTCGACCCGGGCCCCGGCCAGACGGAACCCGCCCCAGACGTTGATCGCGAGGATCAGGGCCAGACCCAGCACGGCGGCGCCGGCCCGGGCCTTGCGATTGCCGGCGGCCAGCAGAGGCCCGACGGCGGCAAAGCCCGCCACGGTCAGCAGGCCCAGCCCGTAGACGCCGATCAGGGACGCGGCCTGCGAGCCCGCCGACCCGGCCTGCCAGCTGGCGCCGGCCGGGTTCCACGGAAAGCCCGTCAGCACATGGCCGCGCAGCCATTCCACCAACGCGAACAAGGCCGCAAAGGCCAGCACGCGCCGTACCCCCTCGATCCGGAGATGGCGGTAGGCCAGCAGGGCCAGACCCCAGAACAGGCCCATGCCCGAGGGTAGCAGGGCGGCGGCGAACGGGGCCATCCACGCCTGGTCCGGATTGACGAGAAAGGCTTCGGCCACCCACCAGCAGCCGATCATGAAATAGGCAAAGCCCGCCAGCCAGCCCATCCAGAAGGCCGAGCGACGGTTCGGCGACCCATCGGCCAGCACCAGCAGCAGGGCATAGCCGAACAGACCCGGCAGGATACCGAACGGCGGATGGGCCAGTGCCGCGCCGGCCCCGGCGATCAGGGCGAGCGCCAGCCGCAACAGGCGCATGCGTCCACCCAGGCGGGGACGGGGATCAGCGACCGGATCGGTCATGGGGCGGTGTCCACAATGGAACGATAGGGGTCATCAATGCCCAGTCCTGCAAGAAGCGTGCGCTCGCGCACCTCCATGGCCTCGGCCTCTGCATCGTCCTGATGGTCGTGGCCCAGCAGGTGGAGCAGACCGTGAATGACCAGATGGGACAGATGGTGGGCCAGCGGCTTGCCCTGCTCTTCGGCCTCGCGGGCGCAAACACCGAAGGCCAGGATGATGTCGCCCAGATAGGGATCGGCCTCCGGCTCTCCGGGCAGGGCGGCGGCCGGGAAGCTCAGCACATTGGTCGGGGCGTCGCGGTCGCGAAAGCGGGCATTCAGCTCGCGGACCGCGGCGTCCCCTTCCAGCAGGACCGTCGCGCGTTCGCCGCCGGCCGGAGGATCCGACCCGAGCACAGCCCCGGCTGCACCCCGGACCACCGCCTCGACGTCCGGCAGGGCCTCGCGCCAGGCCGGATCCTCGACCTGGATCTCGATCATGTATCGCCGCGCGCGCCGTCGGCGTCGTAGGCGCGCACGATCCGCTCGACCAGCGGGTGGCGGATGACGTCCTCGGCGGCGAATTCGACGATGCCCACGCCCTCGACCCCCTTCAGGATTTTCAGCGCGTGCGACAGGCCGGAATCGCGCGGATTCATCAGGTCGATCTGGGTCGGGTCGCCGGTCACCACCATGCGCGAGTTCTCGCCCAGGCGGGTCAGGACCATCTTCATCTGCATGCGCGAGGTGTTCTGGGCCTCGTCGACGATGACGAAGGCGTTCTTGAGCGTGCGGCCGCGCATGAAGGCGATGGGCGCCGTCTCGATTTCGCGCCGGTCGCGGTGGGCCTGGACCTGTTCGGGCCCCAGCACCTCGTTCAGCGCCTCCCAGATCGGGGCCAGATAGGGGTCGACCTTTTCGTTCAGGTCGCCCGGCAGGAATCCCAGTTTTTCGCCGGCATCCACGGCCGGGCGGGTGACCACCAGCCGGCTGACGCTCCGCGCCCGGAGCAGCGACGCCCCGTAGGCCGCAGCCAGAAAGGTCTTGCCCGTGCCCGCCGGACCCACGCCGAAGCTGAGCGCGCAATGGGTCATCATGTCGACGTAGCGGCTCTGGGCCAGACCCGTCGGGGTGATGGCGCCCTTCCGGCCAAAGGCCAGCACACCGCCGGTGGCGGCCGCGCCCCGCCGGTCCTGCCGCAGGATGGCGATGACCAAGTCGTCGGTGATCTCGACGCCCTGTTCGACCTTGGCCGACAGGCTCTCGATCATGCGGCGGGCATCGGCGCGATCCCGGGGCGAGCCGTGGATGCGGATGCCACCGCCCGGAGCGTCCAGATCGACGTCATAGGCGGACTCCATCCGGGCCAGATGGCGGCTGTTGGGGCCGACCACCTGACGCAGGACGCCGTCCTCGAGGGTGACGAATTCGCTGCCACGGGCCATCAGGCGGCCTGTTCCACAGCGCCGGTCAACCGCCCGGTCAGGCTGTTCTGCTGGCCCGAAGTGATCTCGACGGCCACGATCCGGCCGATCAGGTGCCGCGCATCCTCGACATGGACCGACTGAAGATAGGGCGAGCGGCCGATGGCCTGCTGGCCATGGCGGCCGGCCTTTTCAAACAGCACCGGCAGGGTGCGGCCGACCTGGGCGGCGTTGAAGGCCAGCTGCTGCTCGGTCAGCAGGGCCTGCAGGCGGTGCAGACGCTCGCGCGACACCTCGGCCGGGACCTGGGCGCCCATGGTGGCCGCCGGTGTGCCGGGTCGCGGCGAATACATGAAGGAGAAGGCCGAGGCGTAGTTCACCTCGCGGACCAGCTCGAGCGTCTGCTCGAAATCGGCCTCGGTCTCGCCGGGGAAGCCGACGATGAAGTCGCCGGACAGGGCCAGGTCGGGGCGCGCCTCCCGCAGGCGGGCGACCAGATCCAGATATTTGGCGCGGCCGTGCTTGCGGTTCATCAGACGCAGGATGCGGTCGGACCCGGACTGCACCGGCAGGTGCAGATAGGGCATCAGGGCGTCCAGCTCGCCATGGGCGGCGATCAGATCCTTGCCCATGTCATTGGGATGGCTGGTCGTATAGCGGATGCGGTCCAGCCCCGGGATGTCGGCCAGCGCGTACGCCAGCCGGGCCAGGGTCGACGGTTGGCCATCGGCACCCTCGCCGTCATAGGCGTTGACGTTCTGGCCCAGCAAGGTGATCTCGCGCACCCCCCGGTCCGCGAGCGCTCGGGCCTCGTCCAGAATGGCGGCCACGGGGCGCGACCATTCGGCGCCGCGCGTATAGGGCACCACACAGAAGGTACAGAATTTGTCGCAGCCTTCCTGCACCGTCAGGAAGGCCGTCACGCCCTGTACGCCGCGCGCCCTGGGCAGGGCATCGAACTTGTCGACCGGGGCGAAGTCGGCACCGATCCGCTCGCCGCGCGCGCGGGCCGTGCGGGTCAGCAGTTCGGGCAGCTGATGATAGGCCTGGGGCCCGACCACCAGATCGACCGCCGGCTGGCGACGCATGATCTCCTCGCCCTCGGCCTGGGCCACGCAGCCAGCCACGGCGATCGTCATGGCCCCGGCCTTTTCCTCCTTGAGCATCCGCAGCTTGCCCAGCTCGGAATAGACTTTTTCGGCGGCCTTCTCGCGGATGTGGCAGGTGTTGAGGATGACGAAGTCCGCGTCCTCGACCGTCGCGGTCGGCGCATAGCCCAGCGGGCGCAGCACATCGGCCATGCGCTCCGAGTCATAGACGTTCATCTGGCAGCCATAGGTCTTGATGAACAGGCGCTTGGTCGCACCGGCTCCAGCCTCGGGCAGGGTCTCGGTTTCAGTCATGGCTCGCTTATGGGGGCAGGAGGGGGCGCCCGCAAGGCAGGCCCGGCGTGCCGGTCGGCGGCCGGGGTCAGCTGTCGGCGCCGTCGCGCTGGTTCTGGCGCTTGTAGATCAGGCCGTCGCGGTCCGACGGCTCGGCGCCCGGGATGGGTTTGCCGTACAGTTCCAGCTTGTGGCCGATCAGGTCGAAGCCAAGCCGCTTGGCGATCTCGGTCTTCAGGCGCTCGATCTCGGCGTCATAGAATTCGATCACCTCGCCCGTCTTCGTATCGATCAGGTGGTCGTGGTGGTCGTCACCGGCCTCTTCATAGCGGCTGCGGCCGTCGCCGAAGTCGTGCTTTTCGACCACGCCGGCCTCTTCGAACAGGCGGACGGTGCGATAGACGGTGGCGATCGAGATGTGCGGATCGACGCCCGAGGCGCGGCGGTACAGCTCCTCAACGTCGGGGTGGTCTTCGGCAGCCGACAGCACCCGGGCGATCACGCGCCGCTGCTCCGTCATCCGCATGCCGCGCTCGGCACAGAGTTTCTCGATCCGGTCCATGCAGAAAGGATAGGGCCTTGATCCGCTCTAGGGAAGCACCTGGGCCAGGTCGAGCGTCAGAATAAGCGCATCGACGGCAGGGCCATCGGGGCGCGCATAGTAGGCCCGACGACGCCCGCCCTCGGTCATGCCCAGCGAACGATAGAGCGCCTGGGCCCCCGGATTGTCGGCGGCGACCTCCAGAAACACCTGCGAGACACCCCGCGTCCGGCAGGTGGCGAGGGCGGACTGCATCAGCGCCCTCCCCCGACCCTGACGCCGCGCTTCGGGCAGGACGGCGAGGGTCAGCACCTCGGCTTCGTCGTCCGCCTGTCGCATCAGGACGAAGCCGTCCGGCGCCGTTTCGGCCCAGACACCGTCCTGTGCCAGCAGCTCGGTGAGAGCCGTCGCACTCCACGCCGGGGAGATGGACCGCGCGTGGATGTCGGCCAGGGCGCGGGGGTCGACGGTCATGCCCGGTCCGGTCGGGGCTGACCCGGCAGGCGCGTGGGCGGGGTCGCATCCGGCGCCCGCAGATAGAGGGGTTCAAGCCCGGTTTCGGACGACGTATCCGAGAGAGCTGTGGCCAGATGCACGAGGGCAGCCGGGTCGGGCCCGTCCACGACATGGACCTCTGCCACGCCGCCTTCGACCAGCGCCGCGCCGCTGCCGATGGCGCGGGGGCGATGCGGGGCCAGCAAGGCCTCTGCATCGGCGAGACTCAGCGCCGTCGGCGGCTGGATCGGGGGCCCGGGCAGGCGCCCTTCAGGCCCGCCCCACAGGGCCAGATAGACCTGACCCCGCCGGGCATCCATGACCGCCGCGATGGGGGAGGCGCCATCCGGATCGGCGAGCACCGCCTGAACCGCGAGGGCCTCGAGCGAGGACAGGCCCAGCCCCGTGGCGCCGGTAGCCGCGGCCAGCCCCTGGGCAAAGGCAAGGCCGACACGCAGGCCGGTGAACGAGCCCGGGCCCCGGGTGGCCGCCACAGCCGAAAGCGCCGAGGCCTCCAGCCCGGCCTCCGCCAAAACGGTCTCGACCAGCACCGGCAGGCGCTCCTGATGACCGCGCGTCATGGGCTCGGAGCGCGAAGCGATGACCTGCCCCCCCTGCCCCAAGGCCACGGTGCACAGGCCCTGGGCTGTATCCAGAACCAGCACAGTCATGCGGCCTCGCTGCCGGTCAGGTCGAGGGTGCCGGGTTCCGGGCGAGGGCCTCGGCCAGAACCACCAGCGCCTGTCGGGCGCGCCGCTGCGGAATATGGCCGAACGCCTCGATCAGGCGCACGCCCGGGCTGGCCCTGCCGCCCGCAGCGGCTGGCGTGGCGTCCCCGGCCAGCGGCGTGGGGGCCCCGGCGGGAAAGAAGCTGCCCGGATCGGCGGCCAGGGCCACGGCGATCTGATGAAGGCGCGAGGCCGAAATGCGGTTGATGCCCGTCTCGTACTTCTGGATCTGCTGAAAGCTGACTCCGACCCGCTCGGCCAGTGCTGTCTGGGAGAGGCCGAGTGCCTGCCGGCGCGCTGCGATCCGCGCCCCGACCCACGCATCGACGGGCGTGCCCTCGCGACTGGTCTGTTGTCCCGGCTTGCGCACCCGTTCGCTCCAACGTCATCGTTTCACGATCATTGGAGCGCTTCATAGGCGCAGTTCGATTGAAATGCAAATGTTTCATGGTTCGTGACGCGCCGTGACGGTCGACAGGCGCGCCACTTCGGCGCGGGCGATGCGCCCCTGCTCGTCCAGACCCCCGGCCCCTCCGCGCAGATGCAGCCAGTCGCTGTCCGCGCCGTCGAACAGCCGCAGCCAGGTCTCGCCGCCGACGGTCTCGATCACACAGCCCTGCCCCCGTCGGGGCCAGCGGCCCGGATCGCAGACCAGAACCACGCCGCTCGACGCCCAGGGCCAGACCTCCTCGGTCTGGACATGAAACGTGAAGGTTTCTTCTTGCCCGCTCGGAGACATCTCGGCCCGATACGCTCGGTCCGGCGCCGACATTCCCTCGCTGCGGCCCGCCGGGTGGACGTCGGAGCCAGCCGCCGGCGCTTCAAGGGAAAGGGCCTCCGGCGTGGCGCCCAGAGCGGCCGTCAGGCGGGTCTGGATGTCGGGGCGGAACAGGCCGGCGCGCTTGCCGGACTCATAGAGGCCCCATCCCTGGCCGGTCATGCCGACCCGCTCGCCGGCCTCGGCCTGGCTCAGGCCGCTGGCCCGGCGCAGGCGGCCAAGCGCCTCGCCCAGTGCCGCCAGTTCGGCCTGCATGCGGGCCTTGACCTCGTCGGTTGATGCAGACAGTCGCATGCCCCCGTTTATCACGCGGCATCCGGCAGGCGACGAAAAAGTTGGATCGCCTAGAGGGTCTGTTCGACCCGGGTCACCTCGGGAATATAGTGGCGCATCATCTGCTCCACCCCCGCCTTGAGCGTCGCCGTCGAGGACGGACAGCCGGCGCAGGCGCCACGCATCCGGAGCGTCAGCAGGCCGGTTGCCTCGTCGAACGAGTCGAACAGGATGTCGCCGCCGTCCTGGGCCACCGCCGGCCGGATGCGGCTGTCGAGCAGGGCCTTGATCTCCTGCACCAGTTCGGTGTCGTCGGCCCCGTCTGACGCCTCGCCGGTGTCAGTGCCTTCACGGACAACCGGACGGCCGGACACGAAATGATCCATGATGGCGGCCAGGATCGGCGCCTTCATCTCGGACCAGTCAGGCCCCTCCGCACCGCGGGTCACCGCAATATGATCCGCGCCCAGCATCACACCGGCCACATTCTCAAGCTCGAACAGGGCCTCGGCGAGCGGCGAGGCGGCCGCCTCGTCGATCGAGCGGAACTCCCGCGTGCGATCGGGCGAGACGTCCCGTCCGGGCAGGAATTTCAGGGCCTGGGGGTTGGGCGTGGTTTCGGTCTGGATGAACATGCCGCTGACATGCGCCCCCTGCCCGACGCATTCAAGGGCCGGCTCAAGCGACGAGACGCCGCGCGTCGAGCGTCGGCGCTCCAACCCTCAGGCCAGGTCCTCGACTTCGCTTTCGCTGAGCTCACCCGGGACGATCGTCACGGGCAGTTTGCGCCCGCCCAGCGAGCCCTGCTTCAGCAGGGCGCTGATCAGCGGTCCCGGGCCCCGGTTGCCGCTGCCGGCGGCCAGGATCAGGATCTTGATGTCCGGATCGTCGTCGATGACCTTGCGGATGGCCCCGATCGGGTCGCCTTCCTCGATCAGGAACAGGGGCGGGGCGCCGGCCCGCTCGGTCGCCTCCTCGCCCAGCCGCATCAGCAGGGCCTCGGCTTCCTCACGCAGCTGGCGGTCGATCTCGTCGCGCACACCCGACCAGTGGGCATCCGATCCGTGGCCGATGACCCGCAGGAGCGCCAGCCGCCCGCCCGTGGAGCGCGCGCGCCGCGCTGCATAACGCAGGGCCGTCTCGAATTCGGGGCTGTCATCGACGACCACCAGGAACTTGCGCGGCATGCTCTCCCCTCCCCTGTCGGCCGACGGCGGGCCTCAGCCCGCCGAGGTGGCCACCTCGCGGATCGTCGCATTGGCAATGGTCAGCTTGGCGAACGTCCAGCCCTGACCCGACTGTTCGATCTCGTCAACCGAGGCACGCACGCCCTCGACGATCTCCAGCCGGTGGCCGATCCAGGCATCCACCGCCGCCTCGGCCGTGGCTTCGGTGCGGCCGACCTTGGGATCCGAAGCCTTGGCCACGGCGCGGGTCAGGATCATCTGCTCGGCCATGAAGTCCTGGATCAGACGGCGCACCGCCAGACGATCAAAATGGTCGACGGACGGCACCTGGCCGGCAGCGAACCGCAACCGGTCGAGGTCAAAGGCCGCCCCGACCTGGTGGTACAGCCGCGCCATCGACGGCGCGTCCCAGCCCGCTTCCTGGGCCAGATCGCCGATATCCGCCACGGCCACCTGCGGCCGCAGCAGGGCGATGTCGCGGGCCATGTCCTCGGCCACGCCCAGCGCCACGAAGCTGCGGATGCGGTCGTCCAGCCGTCCCTGTTCGAAGCGGGACAGGACTTCGCCTTCCTCGGCCCGCAAGGCGTCGGCCAGCGGGCGGTAGGTGTCGATCAGCGCACTGACGGTCATGCCGGGGCGCGCCGCGCGCTTGGCCAGCCAGAAGGTCAGGCGGCGCAGGACGGTCGCCACCTCGCGGTAGAGGGCGATCTGGGCCCCGGACGAAATCTTCAGATCGAGGGCCGAGATGGCGTCCCAGGCCTCGTCGAGACGGAAGATGCGACGGGCGGCTTCAAAGGCCAGCACCATCGGTCCGGCGCCGACCTCGGCGCTGCGCTTCAGCCGCTCGGGGAAGGTCGCCCCCGCCATATTGACGATCTCGTTGCTGAGCACGGTCGCGATGATCTCGCGACGCAGCCGGTGCGACTGCATTTCCTCGCCAAAGCGCTCGAGCGGCTCGGGGAAATAGCGGCTCAGGGTCTCGCGGAAGAAGGGATCGTCCGGCGCGGTCGAGGCCACGATCTCGTCGAACAGCTCGATCTTGGAATAGGCGGTGAGCACCGCCAGTTCGGGCCGGGTCAGGGCCTGACCAATGGCCTTCATCTCTGACAGGCGAACATCGTCCGGCAGGCCCTCGACCCGCCGGTCCAGACGCCCGCGCGTGCCCAGCAGCTGCATGAACCGCTGCTGGGCGTCGAGCGCGCCGGCCCCTTCGTCGGCCTGGAGGGTCAGGGCGAGGGTCTGGTCATAGTTGTGCGCCAGAACCTTTTCGCCGACCTCTTCGGTCATCTCGGCCAGCAGGGGATTGCGGTCGTCGGGCTTGAGCGCGCCCGACTGGATGGCCGAACCCACGAGGATCTTGATGTTGACCTCATGGTCCGAGGTATCGACGCCGGCCGAATTATCGATGGCGTCCGTATTGATGCGGCCACCGCCCTCGTCGCGGCCCTTGAGGGCAAAGGCGATGCGGGCGGCCTGGGTCAGGCCCAGATTGGCGCCTTCGCCCACCACCTTGACCCGCAGGTCCTCGGCATTGACGCGCAGCGGGTCATTGGTCTTGTCACCCACCTGGGCGTCGGTCTCGTGGACCGACTTCACATAGGTGCCGATGCCCCCGAGATAGAGCAGCTCGGCGGGCGCCTTGAGGATGGCGCGGATCAGGCTCTGCGGATCCAGGGCCTCGTCCTCGATGTCCAGCATGGCGCGGACCTCGGGTGTCAGCGGGATCGACTTTTCGCCGCGCGAGAAGACGCCGCCGCCCTTCGAGATCTTTTTGGCGTCATAGTCCTGCCAGGACGAACGGGGCAGGTCGAACAGCCGCTTGCGCTCGGCCCAGCTGGTCGCCGGATCGGGATCGGGGTCGAGGAAGATGTCGCGGTGGTCGAAGGCGGCCAGCAGGCGCGTCTGGTTCGACAGCAGCATGCCGTTACCGAACACATCGCCCGACATGTCGCCCACGCCGACGGCCGTGAAGGGCTCAGTCTGGATGTCCCGGCCCATCTCGCGGAAGTGGCGCTTGACCGCTTCCCAGGCGCCGCGCGCCGTGATGCCCATGGCCTTGTGGTCATAGCCGACCGATCCGCCCGAGGCGAAGGCGTCACCCAGCCAGAAGCCGTAGTCGGCCGAGACACCATTGGCGATGTCCGAGAAGGTGGCTGTGCCCTTGTCGGCGGCCACGACCAGATAGGGATCGTCGCCTTCCCAGCGCACGATGCGATCCGGCGTCACCACCGAGCCGTCGGCGGCGATGTTGTCGGTGATGTCGAGCATGCCTGACAGGAAGGTCTTGTAGGCACGAATGGCTTCGGCCTGCTGGGCGTCGCGGTCGCCGCCGGCGCGCACGATCTGGGGCAGGTTCTTGGGATAGAAGCAGCCCTTCGACCCCACGGGCACGATCACCGCGTTCTTGACCTGCTGGGCCTTCACCAAACCAAGCACCTCGGTGCGGAAATCCTCGCGCCGGTCCGACCAGCGCAGGCCGCCGCGCGCCACCGGCCCGAAACGCAGGTGGACACCCTCGATATGCGGCGCCCAGACGAAGATTTCCCGATAGGGCTTGGGCAGTGGCAGGTCGTCGAGTTCGCGCGAGGCAATCTTGATCGAGATGTGCGGCTGCGGCCGGCCCTGATCGTCGCGGATGTAATAGTTGGTGCGCATGGTGGCGCGCACCAGATGGGTCAGACGGCGCAGGGCGCGGTCGTGATCGAGGCTCTTGACCGCCTGCAGCTGCTGGTCGAGGCGGGCGTTCAGCTCCGAGACCTTGTCGAACCGGCCGTCCCCTTCGGCGGCATCCGGGTCGAATTTCAGCCGGAACAGGTCCAGCAGGCCACGCGCCACGTCGGGATAGAGGTAGAGGGCCTCTTCCTGCACCGACTGGCTGGGATCCATGCCGGTCTGCTGGCGATAGCGGCACAGGGTGCGGATCAGGGCGGCCTCGCGCCAGCCGATGCCCAGCTCGATGACCAGACGGTTCAGGCCGTCGCTCTCGGTGTGTCCTGACCAGACAGCCGAGACCGCGGCCTCGAAGGGCCCCTTCACATCGGCAAAGCTGAGCTTTTCGCCGCGCGGGTCTTCCAGCAGGAACTCGTGGATGTGGATCGGCACATCGCCCTGCGGACGAATGGTGTGGCCCCATTCCTCGAGCGTCTTCAGGCCCATGTCCGCCAGCACCGGCAGCACGTCCGACAGCGGCACCGCATCGCCGCGGTGGTAGAGCTTGAAGCGGAACTGGAGCGGCGTGTCCTCGTCGGTGCGGAAGGCGCGCACCGCGATCGGCTCGCCCCCGTCGCGCTCGCCGGTGCTGTTCAGCTGGTCAAACTGTTCCAGGTCGATGACCGCCTCGGCCGCCGAATAGCGGTCGCGATAGGCGGTGCCGAAGGCCTCGGTCCAGCGGGTGCTGAGGGGCCCCACGGCCACGTCGTCGACGCCCGCCGCCCGAAGCGCCGCCTCGAACCGCTCGGGCCAGCCGCGACCGGCTTCGGTGACCTCGGCTTCCAGCGCCTGGGCATCGGGCACCGGGTGATCGCCGGGCGTGACCCCGATGATGTAGTGGATGCGCACCAGCGGCGCGTCGGACAGCTGCGGATACCAAGCCGAAAGCCGCCCGCCCCAGGCCCGGGCCAAAATCCGGCCGATCTGTTCGCGCAGCGAGGCGTGGAAGCGCTCGCGCGGGATGAAGGCGAGGATGGAGACGAACCGGTCGAACGGGTCGTTCCGCGTGAACAGGCGGATGCGGGGCCGGTCGTACAGGTGCAGGATGCCGAGCGCGATGGACAGCAGCTCGTCCTCGGTCACCTGGAACAGCTCGTCGCGCGGATAATTCTCGAGGATGTTCTTCAGCCGCTTGTGGCTGTGGCCGCTGCCGGCCTTGCCGGCCCGTTCCAGCGCCCGCTCAACCTTGCGACGGATCAGCGGCACCTGGGAGGCGACACGGTCATAGGCCTCGGCCGTGAACAGGCCGACGAAGCGGGTCTCGCCCGAGGGCCGCCCGTCGGGGCCGAACCGCTTGACGCCGATATAGTCCATATAGGCGCGGCGGTGGACGCGGGACCGGGCATTGGCCTTGGCCACGGTGACCGGATCCGACAGGTCGAGCTGGCGCTTCATCTGGCGGGTCAGGACCGCCGGCTCATTGGCGCGGCGCAACACGGTGCGCTCGGGATCGCGCAGGACGCCCAGACCCTCGCCCGACTGCGACAGGGGCGCTTCGGCCTCATAGCCGCCGTCCGCCGAGCGCGGATAGTCATAGTCGCGGGCGCCGAGGAAGACGAAATGGTCGTCATTCAGCCAGTTGAGGAAGGCCACTGTCTCGGCCACCACGGCCGGGTCGACCCCGGCGGGATGGGCTTCCAGATGGGCGACCGAGCGGGCCATGAGGGCGCGCATGGCCTTGTGGTCCGCGGTCGCCGCCGCCACGTCGGTCAGGGTGGTGGACAGGCCCTCGCCCAGACTGTCGCGGCGCTCCTGCGGCAGGGGGTCCATGACGACGATGATGACGGATTCCCGCGTCTGGCCGTCGCCGGCCTTGCGGTGGCCGTCGCCGTCCCGGGTGACGTCGGCGATCGGGTGGAACATGGCGCGCACCGAGACGCCGGTCTCGGCCAGTTCGCCCATGACGCTGTCGACCAGGAAGGGGCGGTCGTCCTGAACGATCAGGATGCGATCAAAGCCCGTGGTCCGGCCACCCGCGCCATGCAGGGGGCCGACCTGGATGCGGGCGGGCTCGCCGGCCTTGCGCTCGGCAGCCGTCGTCCAGGCCTCGGCCAGAAGGGCGCCCAGATCCTCAAGGTCGATGTCGGGAGTCTCGTCGGCATCGTAGTCTTCCAGCGCCTCGGCCAGAAAGGCCTTCACAAGGGCGTCGACTGTCTCCCCCGTGGCCTTTTCGAACCCTGCGCACAGGACCTCCAGCGAGGCGTTAGCGGAGGAGGAAGACGGGGATGCGACGTCGCGGGACATGCGGATGGGGTCTCTTCGGCGCGGCTCTTCACCGCCGGTGTGACCCTGATGACTAGATCGGCGCGCGACAAAGGGAAAGCCCTGTGACCATCCCCTCGCCCGCCGCGTCACCAGAGAGATGAAACAGCGTTGAAACAGAAGGGGCCGGACCGGCTTTCACCGGTCCGGCCCCCTGTCGGTCATCGACCAGGCAGGTCCTAGAAGCGGACGTTCATGCCCAGACGGAAGCCGTGGTAGTCGAAATCACCGTTGCTGCGGGCGATGTCGGTCCCGGCCGTGTTCGGCGGCAGGATAAAGGGGTTGGTCGGGCCGGCCGTGCCTGGTCCCGCACGCACCACATAGTCCCCGGCCTCGAGGCTGGTGTAGAGATATTCCCCCACCAGCGTCAGATTGGGGGCCAGCTTCCATTCCATGCCGGCGCCGTACTGGTAGCCGTCGGCGTCGTCCTCATTGGTCTGCTCGGTGAAGCTGTTGGCACCATTGGTGGTCTGGAACCGGTTGTTCACCTTGCCATAGGCCACGCCGCCCGTGCCGTAGAACAGGACCGGACCGGCCGCATAGCCGATGCGGGCCCGCAGGGCGGCGGTGTGCTCCAGATCGCGCACCATGGTGTAGGAGGCCGGCGTGGTGCTGAACGAGGTCACGCTGTCCTTGGCGTCGACGGCCGAAACTTCGCCGACGGCGCCGACAACCCAGTTGCCGAACTGCATGTCGTATCCGAGGCGCACGCCGCCTTCGACGCCGCCGTCGTCCTTGGTGCAGCGGGCGCCCGGGGTCGAACCATTGGCGGTGTCAGGGCAGGAGCCCGGGCTGAAGGCGCTGTTGGTGGTGCCGTTCAGCACGACGGTGTCGTCAAATTCACCATCGAAATCGCGGTCGAAAACCAGGCTTTCGTTCGCGTCATCCTGACCTTCCAGGTAGCCGCCGTAGACGCCGATGTAGGGGCCGCTCCAGTCGGAGGTGGATTGGGCCAGGGCGGGGGTGGCGAGGCCGGCGGCCATAACGGTGGCCAGGGCGATCCCGGTGTAGAGGGAAGTCTTCATCCCGTTCAATCCTCTTGATTTGCCGGGCGTCTCCACCCGGGCTCTGTTCCGATTACCCCTCCGGGCCAGACAACGGCGCCCTCTGCCGGTCGTTCCCGACCCGCGCCTCTGCGGGGCGCACTGTGGCAAGAAGGACGCACAACGACTAAGGCCGCCGGGCTTTCGCCCGGCGGCCTCTGTCTGGACGAGCCCGGGAGGGGGAGGGGTCGTCCGCAATCGCCGCAGCCTTGGGGGAGGGGGAGGGGGCCGCGGCGGTGAACGACAGGTGGTCACCCGCCCCCCGTCCTTCAAGCGGTCAGTCTGACGATTTGGACGCGTCCGAGTGCGGCGCGTTGACGCGGGGGGAAGGACGCCGCCCGCTGCTCTCGTCGTCGTCCGGATAGGGCTCGCCGTCGCCCGACATCAGGATGGCGATCCAGCGGCTGCCCTTGAACTCGGCCAGGATGGCCATGGCCAGCACGGCCAGTGGGGTCGACAGGAACATGCCGATCACCCCCCACAGCTTGCCCCACAGGGCCAGCGACAGCAGCACCACCACCGGGTCGATGTTCTGGTTGTCGCCCTGCATGCGTGGCTGGATCCAGTTGCCGACGATGAACAGGACGGCCTGCAGACCGATCAGCAGGATCAGCGCCGGCCAGTAGGTCGGGAACTGCACCAGGGCGAACAACGGGGGTGCCAGACCGGCCACCGCCCCGCCGAGGATCGGGATGAAGCCGACCACGAAGATGACGAAGGTCCAGAACTCGGCATTCTGCAGGCCGACGGCGCGCATCAGCACCCAGGCCACGGCACAGATCATGATGCCCGTGACGGCTTGCACCCACAGATACCCCTCGACGCCCGATCGAATGCGCTGGAAGACGGCCCGGGCCTCCTGCCGCGTTTCCCGAACCGGGAACATGCCGACGATCTTGCGCTGGAAGCCCGCCTGGGCCGCAATCAGGAAGCCCAGATAGACCAGCACGAAAAAGGCGCCGCTGGCGACGTTCTGGACCTGCAGGGCGACGTCGGCGACATAGCTGCGAAGGTCGATGTCGCCGATCAGATCCATGGCCGTCGGCGGGCTGTCGACGCCGAACAGGGCAGCAAGGTCGTGGATGACCTGATCGATGCGGGGACCGATGCGGGTCGAGACGCCCGAGGCCTCACCGAAGAAGCCCGTCGCCCCGTTTACGATGATGGCGATCGAGGCAAAGAAGCCCAGGACCACGAGCACGAGGGCCGCCACGCCGGCCATCCGGTCGCTCAGCACCGTATTGTCGGCCACGAACCGCTTGATGCCGTCGATCATGATCAGCAGGAAGATGGCCATGGCCAGCGGCGTCAGAATATCCCGCAGCCAGTAGAGCGCCGCGCCCCCCGCGACCGCGGCCAGCAGCACCAGCGCATTGCGCGAAACGGTCGAGGTCGGCACAGCCATGGCGGTCTTCATGAGGCGGTTGTCCGGGTTCCCGGCGTTCCCGTCAATCGCGGTCTGGTCTATGTCTTGTGACGGACATTGGCGGGGTCAGGCATGAGCGACACGAACGGACTGTTTCTGGGCTGGACGGAGGACGATGGCGACAGCCATCCCCGCTATCTGCGGTTCGACCGGGCCAATCGCCACGGCGTGGTGGCCGGCGCGACCGGCACCGGAAAGACCGTCACCCTCCAGATCCTGGCCCAGGGCTTCTCCGACGCCGGCGTCCCGGTGTTTTGCGCCGATGTGAAGGGGGACCTGTCCGGCATCGCCGTCGCCGGCACGCCCAATGAAAAGCTCGTCGCCCGCGCCGAGGGCATGCAGCTGACCCTGACGCCGCGCGCCGCGCCCACCGTCTTCTGGGACCTGTACGGCGAAAGGGGTCATCCGGTCCGCACCACCGTCAGCGAGATCGGGCCGGTCCTGATGGCGCGCATGCTGGGCCTGAACGAGGTGCAGGAAGGGGTCCTGTCGGTCGTCTTCCACGTCGCCGACACCGAAGGGCTGCTGCTGCTGGATCTCGACGACCTGCGGGCCCTGCTGGTCCATGTGGGCGAGAATGCCGAACGGATCGGACGCGAGGTCGGCCATGTGGCGCCCGCCTCGATCGCCGCCATCCAGCGCGCCCTGCTGCAGCTGGAACAGGAGGGCGGCAAGGCCTTCTTCGGCGAACCCGCGCTCCGGCTCGAGGATCTGGTGCGCACGGGTCTGGACGGCCGGGGTCAGGTCAATGTGCTGGACGCCACCCGGCTGATGAACAGCCCGAAACTGTATGCCGCCTTTCTGTTGTGGCTGCTGTCAGAGCTGTTCGAGCAGCTGCCCGAGATTGGCGACCCGGACAAACCCCGGCTGGTGTTCTTCTTCGACGAGGCCCACCTGCTGTTCGACGACACGCCGAAAGCCCTGGTCGACAAGGTCGAACAGGTGGTGCGCCTGATCCGGTCCAAGGGGGTCGGCGTCTATTTCGTCACCCAGAACCCGGCCGACATCCCCGACAGTGTGCTGGGTCAGCTGGGCAACCGCATTCAGCATGCGCTCAGGGCCTACACCCCCTCGGAACAGAAGGGGCTGAGGGCGACGTCCGACAGCTTCCGGCCCAATCCGGCGTTCGATACGGCCGAGGCCATTCCGGCGCTGGGCGTCGGCGAGGCCGTGGTCTCGACCCTTGATGAAAAGGGCGCTCCCTCGATGGTGGCCCGCACGAAGATCCGTCCGCCAGACAGCCGGCTGGGCCCCGCGACCGACGCCGAGCGCGCCGCCATCATGGCCACAAGCCCGGTGCGCGGCGTCTATGACACTCCGGTCGATCGGGAGTCGGCCCATGAAATCCTGACCGCGCGCCATGCCGAGGCGGATCAGGCCGAAGCCGAGGCAAAAGCCGCAGCCGAGAAGGCAAAGGCCGATGCGCTGGCAGCGAAGGAGGCCGAAAAGGCCCGGGTCGCCCGCGAAAAGGAACAGGCCCGACTGGAGCGGGAGGCGGATCGCCGCGCCCGCGCCCGTGCCCCGGCCCGGCGCTCGACCCGCGAAACGCCGCTGGAGGCCGCGACCAAATCCGTCCTGCGCACCGCCGGCTCAACCCTCACCCGCGAAATCCTGCGTGGCGTCCTCGGCGGAATGCGGCGGCGGTGATTGAGGAGCCGCCGACCTACTGGCTGGCCGCTTGGCCCCTTGTCTGGTTCGGAGGGTGGATGGCGGTCTCCATTGTCCTTCGAAAGGCGCGCCGAAAGCCGATCTTTCCCCGATTGCCGCGAGACGCGGTCTACGCACAGCGGGCCGGCTCGGGTTGGGATGACCGCCATTTCCTGGGGCGGATAGGGGGCGCCAGGCGGGTCCTGCTTGTGGCCGTCACAGAGGAAGAACTCATTGTGTGCCTGGACTTCCCGGCCAATCTCTTCGTTCCGCCGTGGTCGGCCGGTATGGAGTTCCGGACCCCTCTGAGGGGCATTCACAAGGTCTATGAACGGCGCTGGATCCGGAACCCGGCTGTGATCGTCGAACTAATCGATGGTCGACGGTTCGGACTGGCTCTGCGCCAGCCGGAAGCGTTCAGGCGGGCCCTGAGGCACACCTAGGGTCGCGGCACCAGCCGCCACATCCTGAGAGGGTGCCGGACCGCCCCGGCTTCAGCGCCGGCCGCGTCCCCCCGGCCCACATAGAGGTCGGCGCGGACCGGGCCGCGGATGGCCGAGCCGGTATCGAGCGCCATGACCAGTCCGCGATAGCTGGCGCGGGCACCCCGCAGGTTGCCGCCATCGGCCTCGATCCAGACAGGCTCGCCATAGGTCCAGAAGGCCGGGTCCACGGCGATGGCGCGTCGGGCGGGCAGGGGAATACCGGCCGCCCCCGCCGGATGGCCACCGTCGTCGGGGTCGAGGCGGAAGAAGATGTAGCGGGGGTTGAGCGCCATGACGGCCCGGGCTTCCGGGCCCCGGTGGGCAGCCAGCCAGCCCCGGATGGCGTCGCCCGAGGTGCCATTGGCGGGCAGCAGGCCCTGTTCGGCCATCGGCCGGGCGATGCCGACGAAGGGATGGCCGTTGTCGGCCGCATAGGCGGCGCGGACGCGGCTGCCGTCGGCAAAGGTCAGATAGCCAGAGCCCTGGATCTGCAGGAAGAACAGGTCCTCGGCCCGCATCCAGCCCAGGATCTCGTAGGCTGAAGCGTTGGCCTCGATGGTGGCCCGGTCAGCCAGACGGTCGCCGCGCTGCCAGCCCGCCGGCCGGGCCAGAACGGGCGCATCATGATCGGCATCCGGCTGGCGACGGGCCTCATACTCCGGCGCGAAATAGCTGGTCAGCAGGGCGCGGGACGGCTCGGGGGCCGCGACCTCAACGGCCAGAAAATGCGCTTCGAGGAAGGCGCGAGCGTCGCTGGGGCTGGGGCGGCCCGCGACCATGGACCGGGCCTGCGCGCAGACGGCCTGGCTGCCCGCCGCGCGGTCGGCGGAACAGCCTGTGGCATAGGCGGTGAGGGCCGTCAGGTGATCTTCGTCACCCCAGCCGGGCAGCTGCGACAGCGATACGGCGGAGGCCGGAACGGGCGGGGGGGTCACCGGGCCGGGCGTCACCACCGGCGGCGGCGTGACAGGCTCTGTCGGCTGTGAGGGACCGGGCGTGGAGGCACAGGCGGACAGGGCGCCCAGCGCCCCGATCAGGGCGATGACCCGCATCCGCCCCAAGGCCGTCCCGATCATGCGCTGGCCGGTTCCACCCGCGACAGCACCCAGTTGGGGTCGCTGGCGTTCAGCGGGCGCTCAAAGGTCCAGACCTCGGCCGTGCGGCGTTCCTCGATGCGGGGCTCCTCGCCCTTGCCGTCCTCGATCGTCTGTTTCAGCTCCGACAGGAACCGCACCTTGGCGATGGCCCGGTCGCCCTGGGCCGTGGCCAGTTCCAGATCGGCGCGCGGCGGATGGGGAAACTCCACCTTCTCCTGAACGCCGCGTGTCTCGCGCTCGGCCATGCCGGCCTCGAACGAGGCCATGACCACCGGCGTCAGCAGGGGTTTCAGCGCCTCGCGGTCGCCCTCGGCATAGCCGCGGACGATGGTCTCGTGGGCCTGTCGCGCGCCATCGAGGAAGCGGTGCGGGTCGAACCCGGGGTCGCGGGCCTTCAGACCAGCGATGGCCGCGAGCGTCGTTGCGTCCAGCGGTGTGCCGTTGGCGGTCGTGGCCGGCCCGCCCTCGGCGCCCTCCTTGCCGGCCGCGCCGCCGGGCTGGGCGCGGGCATCCTCTTCCGGCTGACGGCCGACCTTCTTGCCCAGCACATTATAGAGCTGGAACAGCACCACGGCCGCGATCACGGCAAACAGGATGATCTGGAATTGAGGATTCACGTCGGGTCCGGGTCTGGCGGCGCCGAAACGCGGCGCTGGGCCCTGAGGATTAGGGATTGCCGGGTCCCCATGCAAGGCGGCACCCGGGGTGCGCGACATTGCCGCCCCGCCCCCGTCATGCTAGTCGCCCCGCCTTCGGGCCGCCCCGGCGCCCCGCGACATCATCGACCAGGAAGACCTGCCCGCGCATGACCGACTCCACGCCTCCCGCCCCGAACGGGGACACCTCGAACGGCACGACCGAAACCCCCGTTCAGCCGGGCCAGCCCGCCCTGCCGGGCTTTCGCATCATGGCCCAGTACATCCGCGACTTCTCGTTCGAGAACCCGCGCGCGCCCGAGAGTCTGAAGGTCGAGGGCCGCCCGAACATCGATCTGGGTGTCGAGATGAATGCCCAGGGCCGTCAGGACGGCCTGTTCGAGGTCGACCTCAAGCTGTCGGTCAAGGCGACCAGCGAAGACAAGCCGGTATTCCAGGTCGAACTGGTCTACGGCGGCCTGTTCCAGCTGATGAATGTGGCCGAGAAGGACATCGAGCCGCTGCTGCTGATCGAGTGCCCGCGCTATCTGTTCCCGTTCGCGCGCGAGACCATCGCCAAGGCGACCTCGGACGGCGGCTTCTATCCGCCCTTCCTGATGGAGCCGATCGACTTCGCCGCCATCTTCGCCCAGCGCCAGGCCCAGGTGGCCGGCGCCGCCGCGACGCCCGGTCAGGCCTGAGCCTGACCCCGGAGGATCAGGCTCTCAGCCAGAGCGCCTGATCCCCCAGCTGGGCTTCCACAAAGGCCGCATGCGCCTCGCGTTCCGCCTCGGTCAGCCGGGGGCTGAGCGGGCGCGGCCGGGCGCCATGACGCCGGGGCCCGTCCTGACCGCCGGTATCGGTGGTGACCGACACCAGTTCCAGAGACCGGGCCTTGCCGCCCTTCAGCTCCAGATAGACGTCCGACAGCAGCCGGGCGTCGATCAGGGCGCCGTGCAGGGTGCGCTCCGTCAGGGAGATCTTGAACCGTCGGCACAGCGCATCCAGCGAATTCGCCATGCCCGGAAAACGCATCTGGGCCATCTGCAGGGTGTCGATCCAGCGCGCGTCCTCGATGATCGCGCTGCCGCACAGGCCCAGCTCGTGATTGAGGAAGGCCCGGTCGAAAGCCGCATTGTGGGCGATCACCGGCGCATCGCCGATGAATTCCAGCAGGTCGGCCGCCACCTCGGCGAATTTGGGCGCGTCGCGCAGCTTGTCGAGGGTGATCCCGTGCACGGCGATGGCGCCAGCGGGAATATCGCGCTCGGGATGGATCAGCCGGTGAAAGGTGCGGCCCGTCGGCAGCAGATCGTCGATCTCGATACAGCCGACCTCAATCATCCGGTCGCCCGTCTTGGGGTCAAAGCCGGTGGTTTCGGTATCCAGAACAATCTCGCGGGCCATGGCCCTTGATGCCGCGCTTCGGCCCGGGCTTCAATCCGCAGCGGGCGCCGTATAGCGGGCCATCAACAGCTCAACCTGCTTGCGGGCGTGATCCAGGCCCTGACCGGTGTCGATGACCACATCGGCCCCGGCCCGCTTATCCGCATCGGGCGTCTGGCGGGCGAGGATCTGTTCGAAGCGCGCTTCGGTCATGCCCGGCCGGGCGAGGACCCGGCGCCGCTGTTCCTCTGCCGGTGCGCTCGCCACCACCACCGCAGTGACCCCCGTGCGGTCCGCGCCGGTTTCGAACCACAGGGGGATGTCGAGGACCACCACGGGCCGGCGTTCGGCCTCGGCCCGGGCGATGAAGGCTTCGCGGTCAGAGCGGACCAGGGGGTGGACGATCGCCTCCAGCCGCGCAAAGGCTTCGGGATCGTCTTGCAGACTGGCCGCCAGCCGGGTCCGGTCGACCGCCCCGTCGACCGTCGTGCCGGGAAAGGCGGCCTCGACCGGCCCGACCGCGGCGCCCCCCGGTGCATAGAGGGCATGGACCGCGGCATCGGCGTCCCAGACAGCCGCCCCGGCCTCGGCGAACAGGCGCGCCGTGGTGCTCTTGCCCATGCCGATCGACCCGGTCAGTACCAGCACGATCATCCGGTCGCCTCCAGAGCCGCCAGCGCCGCGGCCCGGACGTCGACATCCGGTACCGGCCGTCCGAACAGGGTCTCGAACGAGGGCCGCGCCTGCCCGATAAGCATGGCCAGCCCGTCGACGGTCGCATGGCCCCGGGCGGCCCCCTCCGCCAGAAGGGTCGTTCTCAGGGGCCGATAGGTCATGTCCATCAGCACGGTCTCCGGACCGAGGGCCGTGACATCGATCCGGGGCGCCACGCTCAGGGCATTTACCACCAGGACCGCGCCCTCCAGCGCCTCGTCGAGATCTTTATGGGTCAGGGCTGCCGGGGTGTGCGGCTGGAGATCGGCCACCAGCTGGACGGCCCGGTCGGCGGTGCGGTTGACGATGCGGACCTCGGCAAAGGCCTGTCCCAAGGCGTGGACCGCCGCGCGCGAAGCCCCTCCGGCGCCCAGCACCACAGCGACCTTGCCGGCGGCGTCCAGTCCGGGCGCCTGCTCTCGAAGGGCCGCCATCAAACCCTGGCCGTCCGTGCTGTCGGCCCGGAGCACCCCGTCGTCCAGCCACAGCAGATTGGCCGATCCACAGGCCCGTGCCGTCTCACTGTCCGCGTCGGCGAGCGAGAGGGCGACCTCCTTCCAGGGGGCGGTGACGTTCAGCCCGATGAGTTCTCCCGCCCGGATGCGCCCGACCAGCGCGCGAAAGGCGTCCTCGTCCTGCGGTCCATGGCGTTCATAGGTGGCGTCGAGTCCCGCCGCCTCCAGCCAGGCGCCGTGGATCACCGGGCTGAGCGAATGGGCGATCGGCCAGCCGGCCACTCCGGCCCGGATCGTCATCGGTCGATCACGCCCTGATCGCGCAGGGCGTCCAGCACGGCCCACAGGGGCAGACCGAGAATGGTGAAATAGTCGCCCTCGATCCGGCGGAACAGCTGGGCACCCGGCCCCTCGAGGCGATAGCCCCCGACGACTGAGGTCAGTGCCGGGCCTTCGGCCGCCAGATAGGTCTCCAGCCAGGCGTCCGAGAAGTCGCGCACCGTAAGCGCTGCCGTGTCGACGGCGCTCCAGACGATCTGCCCGTCCAGGGCCAGGGCGGCGCCGGAATGCAAATGGTGGGTCCGCCCCCGGAAGCCGCGCAGGCGGTCAGCGACCGCAGCCAGATCGTCAGCCTTCGACACCACGGTCCCGTCGTCCTCCAGGATCTGGTCGCCGCCCAGCACCAGCACGCCGGGATGGGCCTGGCTGACCGCCCGGGCCTTGGCCTTGGCCAGCTGTACAGCCTGTCGGGCCGGCGACAGATCGGCGTGGGCCTGCCGGATCGCTTCTTCGTCGAGGTCGGCGGGATGAAGCTCGACCGACAGGCCGACGCCGGCCATCAGGGCACGCCGGGCGGCGCTGGCCGAGGCGAGGATAAGGGGCTGGCGCTGGAATCCACCGCTCATCCCGGCATCCCCGGGGTCAGGCCCGCCTTGCCCGAGCGGCGCTCGCTCAGAAGATTGACGATGGCGGCCGCGGTTTCCTCGACCGAGCGACGGGTCACATCGATGACCGGCCAGCCCCGGCGCTCAAAGGCCCGACGCGCCTTGATCGTCTCGTCGCGCACGGCGTCATGGTCGATGTAGGACGAACTGCGCCCCGCATTCAGGCCGTCCAGCCGGTTGCGGCGGATCTGCACCAGCCGGTCCGGAGAGACGGTCAGCCCCACCACCAGCGGGCCTTTCAGCCGGGTCAGGCGTTCGCCGTCTTCCTGGCCGGGGACGAGGGGCACATTGGCGGCGCGGATGCCGCGGTGCGCCAGATAGATGCAGGTCGGCGTCTTGGACGTCCGGCTGACGCCGCACAGGACGACATCGGCGGCTTCCAGCTGCTCGGTCGTGCCCTGACCGTCGTCATGGGCCATGGCAAAGTCGAGGGCGCCGATGCGGTTGAAATAGTCGGTGTCGAGGGCGTGCTGGGCCCCCACCCGGGTCGACAGGGCCGCGCCCAGATAGTGGGACAGGGCCCCGACCAGCGGATCCAGCGCGCCGATCTGCGGCATGTCCAGTGCCCGACAGCCTTCCTCGAGCTGGAGGCGCAGCCCCTTGTCGACCAGGGTGTGCAGGACCACGCCAGGCTTGGCCGAGACCTCCTCCAGCACCCGTTCCATCTGCTTGGGCGAGCGCACCAGGGCATAGATGTGCTCGATCGGGATCACGCCGTCGAAGCGGGCTGTGACCGCCTTGGCCATGGCATTGAGGGTCTCGCCGGTCGAATCCGAGACCAGGTGGACGTGGAAATAGGTGGCCAGCCGGCCGGAGCCTGAGCGCGTCGGGGTCATGGCCTGTCATCGTCCGAAGCGGGGCGAGCGTCAAACCTGTTCGGCCGGAAAGTCTCCTGCGGAGCGAATCCGGGATTTCTGTGGATGGAGTCCTGCACCGCAGAGGGGAACAACCGGTCGAGGCCGGGAGCAAACGGGCATCGCCTGCGGCTTGGCCCGGAGGACAGGGGACGGGTGTGCAGGACCGGACCGGATTCCCGGCCGGATGTCCCCCGGTCGGCGGACGCGCCAAACTCCTCTGGGGAAAGGTTAATGAGATCTTAATCCGGGCACAGACGGTCCCCGGCACGGGTCCCTCGCCGAACGCCCGCCTGTTAAGGATTGGTTAAGGATTATCCCCGGTTTCTACAGGGCCTGCACAGGGCCCCCTCACCCCGCGCCGTCGCCTGTGGGAAGGCCCGCCTGGCGGGGCTTTCGCGCCCGAACTATCCCCGTCGTCCCCGGCCCTACCTGCTATCTTCACTTTCAGGATTCCTGAATGAGAAGAAGAGAAGAGAAGCGGGGCATTTCGTCCGCTTGAGGTCCGGCGCTTCCCGGCCTAAAGCCGCTCCATGACGGATACGCGCTTGCTGAAGGCCCTGAGGGGCGAGGTCACCGACCGCCCTCCGGTCTGGTTCATGCGACAGGCGGGTCGATACCTGCCCGAGTATCGTGAGCTGAGAGCCACGACGCCCGGCTTCATCGAATTCTGTCTCGATCCGGAGAAGGCCGCCGAGGCCACACTTCAGCCCATGCGGCGCTTCGGGTTCGATGCGGCCATTGTCTTTGCCGACATCCTGTTGATCCCGCGTGCCCTGGGCCAGAAGGTCTGGTTCGAGGCGGGCGAGGGGCCGCGGTTGGGCGCCCTGCCGGATCCGGCCGCCATGCGCGACCTGGCCGAAGGCGCAGGCGAGGCCCTGTCGTCGGTCGGCGAGACCCTGTCGCGCGTGCGGTCCGCCCTGGACCCCGAGCGGACCCTGATCGGCTTTGCCGGCGCGCCCTGGACGGTCGCCACCTATATGCTCGACGGCGAAAGCCGCTCGATCGGCAAGGGCGAGCGCGCCCAGGCCCGCAGCTTCTACTATCGGGACCCGGAGACGGTTTCGGCCGTTCTGGACATATTGGTGGAGTCGACGGCCCACTATCTGAAGATGCAGGCCGATGCCGGCGCCCAGGTGCTCAAGATCTTCGAGAGCTGGGCCGAGGGGCTGCCGGATGACCTGTTCGAGACCCTGGTGCTCGCGCCGCATCAGAAGCTGGTCGCGCGGGTGCGGGAACTGGGCGTGACCGTGCCCCTGATCGGCTTTCCGAGGGGCTCGGCTGCCCTCGCCGAGCAGTATGCGCGGCAATGCGATGTTCAGGCGGTCGCCCTCGATACGGCCTGCCCGCTTGAGGTCGGTCGCCGGGTGCAGGCGATCAAGCCGATCCAGGGGGCGCTGGATCCCTTGCTGCTGCGCGCCGGCGGTCCGGCCCTGGACCGACGGGTGGACCAGCTGATGGAGGCCTGGGGGCAGGGGCCCTGGATCTTCAACCTGGGCCACGGGATCCTGCCGGATGTGCCGATCGCCCATGTGGAGCAGGTGCTGAAGCGGATCGGGGCGCAGTGATGGGGTCGGCGACGGGTCAGGGGCGGCGCATCGCCGTCGTCTTGTTCAATCTGGGGGGACCGGACCGACCGGACTCGGTCAGGCCCTTCCTGTTCAACCTGTTCAATGATCCGGCGATCATCGGCCTGCCGGGCCTGTTCCGGACGGCCCTCGCCCGCCTGATCTCCAGCCGCCGCGAAAAGAGCGCCCAAGCCAACTATGCCTTTATGGGCGGCGGTTCGCCCCTGTTGCCGGGAACGCGGGCCCAGTCGGGGGCTCTGGAAGGCGCGCTGGCCGACCGCCTGCCGGTCGACGACATCCGCGCCTTCATCTGCATGCGCTACTGGCATCCGATGACCGCCGAGGTGGCGGCCGAGGTCGAGGCCTTTGCCCCCGACGAGATCGTACTTCTGCCGCTCTATCCGCAGTTTTCCACGACCACCACGGCCTCGTCGCTGAAGCTGTGGCACGAGACCTATCGCGGCCCCGGTGTCAGCCGCACCATCTGCTGCTATCCGCAGGCCGGCGGCTGGGTCGCGGCCCAGTCCGATCTGATCCGCGAGGGGCTGGAGAAGGCGGGGGAGGCCCCCGTCCGGGTGCTGTTCTCGGCCCACGGCATCCCCGAGTCGCTCGTTACGAAAAAGGGCGACCCCTATGCCGAACAGGTCGAGGCCGGCTGTCGCGCCATCGCCGAGCGTCTGGGCCTCGGCGATTGGGCCCTGTGCTACCAGAGCCGTGTCGGGCCCATGAAGTGGCTGGGCCCGTCGACGCCCGAGGCGCTGGAACAGGCCGCGAAGGACGGCGTCGGCGTTGTCCTCGTCCCGATTGCCTTTGTCTCGGAGCACATCGAGACCCTGGTCGAGCTGGACATCGAATATGCCGAACTGGCCCATGAGGCCGGCATCCAGCCCTATATCCGGGTGCCGACCGTCAGCGTCGCCCCGGCCTTCATCTCGGGGCTGGCCGAAGGTGTGATCGAGGCTCTGGGTCGCACGGGTACGGCGCCCTATGGCCCGGGGTGTCAGTCGGACTGGAAGGCCTGTCCCTGCCGCGGGCGGTCGGTCGAGGGAGCTGCCGCATGAACGCCTATGATCTGGCCAGGGGTCTGCACATCCTTGCGGTGATCGCCTGGATGGCCGGCCTGCTCTTTCTGCCTCGGCTCTATGCCTATGACGCCGAACAGGCGGACAAGCCCGAGCCGCTCCGGTCCGAGATGCGGGGCCTGCTGCGGGTCTGGCAGAGGCGGTTGCTGAAGATCATCCTCAACCCGGCCATGATCGCAGCTTGGGCCTTTGGCCTCTGGCTGTTCTGGCTGCGCAGCGGTGAGGGCGCGGACTGGAGCTTCGCGCATCAGCCGTGGATGCTGGCCAAGATCGCGGGCGTCTTCGCGCTCAGTGGCTGGCACGGCTATCTGTCGGCCGAGTTCCGCCGCATCCAGGCCGGCACCTCCGTCCGCACCGGGCGCTTCTGGCGGATGACCAATGAGGTGCCCTTCGTCATCGCCATCGTCATGGTGCTGTCCGTGACGCTGGAGTGGGGGACGCGCTAGGCGCCCCACCCCCTGGAGCTTGGCCCGGGCTTGACCCGGAGCGGGTGGCGTGGTTTCCGTGGTCCCGAGCCGCCCCCCGGGCGGTGCCCTTCTCTTCTCCCCATTTGCCCAATCCCCTTCGCGAGAGCGACCCTGCAGATGGCGGAGCCTTCCTGACGGCCTTAAGGCCTTGAAATTATTGGTGTTTTTCTTCTGCGGGGTGGTCCTGCAGGAGGCAGCGCCTGTGTGAGTTCCCATGAGCGACACCCCCGAGACCCCTGAATCGCCCGCGACTGACGTCCTGCCCGCAGAGGACGCGCATGCCGATACGCCGGCCACCGACGTCGATGCGTCCGACGAGGATGAGGACGACGGCGAGTCGATCGTCCCCTCGGGTCGCATCACCCTCGCCGAGCTGAACGAGAAGACGCCGGCCGATCTGGTCGCCTTCGCCGAACAGCTCGAGGTCGAGAACGCCTCCAACCTGCGCAAACAGGACCTGCTGTTCGCCATCCTAAAGGCCCTGGCCGAGGAAGAGGTCGAGATCATTGCCGACGGGGTGCTCGAAATCCTGCCCGACGGTTTCGGCTTCCTGCGCAGCTCGGATGCCAACTACCTGCCCGGTCCCGACGACATCTATGTCTCGCCCTCGCAGATCCGCCGTTTTGGCCTGCGGTCGGGGGACACCATCCACGGCGCCGTCCGCGGTCCCCGGGAGGGTGAGCGCTATTTCGCCCTGCTCAAGGTCGACACGATCAATCTGGAAGACCCGGAGACGGTCAAGACCAAGGTCCTGTTCGACAACCTGACGCCGCTCTATCCGGAAGAGCGGCTTCACATGGAAATCCAGGATCCGACGCTGAAGGATCGCTCGGGCCGCGTGATCGACATCGTCGCCCCGCTCGGCAAGGGCCAGCGTTGCCTGATCGTGGCCCCGCCGCGCGTCGGCAAGACGGTCATGCTGCAGAACATCGCCAAGTCGATCGAGGCCAACCACCCCGAGGTCTTCCTGATCGTGCTGCTGATCGATGAGCGGCCGGAAGAAGTGACCGACATGCAGCGGACAGTGAAGGGCGAGGTCGTCGCCTCGACCTTCGACGAACCCGCCAGCCGCCACGTGGCCGTGGCCGAAATGGTGATCGAAAAGGCCAAGCGCCTGGTCGAGCACAAGAAGGATGTCGTGATCCTGCTCGACTCGATCACCCGTCTGGGCCGCGCCTACAATGCGACCGTCCCGTCGTCGGGCAAGGTGCTGACCGGCGGTGTGGACGCCAACGCCCTGCAACGGCCCAAGCGCTTCTTTGGTGCCGCCCGGAATGTGGAGCAGGGGGGCTCGCTGACCATCATCGCCACCGCCCTGATCGACACCGGCAGCCGGATGGACGAGGTGATCTTCGAAGAGTTCAAGGGCACCGGTAACTCGGAAATCGTTCTGGACCGCAAGGTCGCTGACAAGCGCATCTTCCCGGCCATCGATGTGCTCAAGTCCGGCACCCGCAAGGAAGACCTCATCACGCCGAAGGATCAGCTGGCCAAGACCTATGTCCTGCGCCGCATTCTCAATCCGATGGGCCCGCAGGACGCGATCGAATTCCTGCTCGACAAGCTGCGCCAGTCCAAGAACAACTCGGACTTCTTCCAGTCGATGAACACCTAATCTGGCCCTATCGCCTCGCACGCGGCGCGAGGCTACTTGAGGCCGTGTTTCACGTGAAACGTCCTCAAGCAGCGAGGTTCCGCGAACCGAGCGGTAGGACAAAGGAGACATCATGAAGGTCAATATCGAGATCGACTGCACCCCCGCCGAGGCGCGCGCCTTCATGGGACTGCCCGATGTGACGCCGCTGAACGAGGCCATGGTCTCCGAGATGCAAAAGCGCATGTCGGACAATATGGCGGCCATGCAGCCGGAAGAGCTGATGAAGACCTGGACCGGCTTCGGCCTTCAGGCCCAGGAGCAGTTCCGTCGCATGATGGAAGCCGCGACCAAGTGAGCGTGCGGTGACGGACACCGTCTTTGCTCTGGCGACGCCGCCGGGTCGGGGCGCGGTCGCTGTCATCCGCCTGTCCGGGCCAGACTGTGACCGCGTGCTCGCCGACTTGGGGGCGGGCTGTCCCCCGGCGCGCAAGGCCGTGGTGCGGGATCTTCGACACGAGGGCCGGAAGCTGGACCAGGCGCTTGTGCTGCGGTTCAAGGCGCCGAACAGCTACACCGGTGAGGACTGCGTCGAACTCCATCTCCACGGAGGACGGGCGGTCGTCGAAGGCGTCAGCGACGCTCTTGCTGCCTTGGGCGTCCGGCCGGCCGAACCGGGAGAGTTTACGCGCCGGGCCTTCGAGAATGGCAAGCTGGACCTGACGCAGGCCGAGGCCGTCGCCGACCTGATCGATGCCGAAACGACCGAACAGACAGCGCAGGCGCTCGGTCAGCTCGGCGGGGCGCTGGCCGAGGTCTATGGGGGCTTCCGGCGGGACCTGCTGACGGCTCTGGCCCTCGTCGAGGCCGAAATCGACTTTCCCGACGAGGATGTCCCCGATGCCCTCGCCCAGAGGGCAGCGCCGGTGCTCTCCTCGCTCGAAGCCGATCTGGAGGCGGCCTTGGCCGATGGTCAGCGCGGCGAACGGATCCGCGACGGGTATCGCATCGTCCTGATCGGCGAGACCAATGCCGGCAAGTCGTCCCTGTTCAACGCCCTCGTTTCACGGGAAGCCGCAATCGTGACGCCGATCGCCGGCACCACGCGCGATGTGCTGGATGCGACCCTGACCCTCGGGGGCTATGCGGTGACCCTGTCGGATACGGCGGGGCTTCGCGAGAGCGACGACCCGGTCGAGGCTGAAGGTGTCCGTCGTGCCCGGGTCCGGGCCGAGGAGGCCGACCTGCGTCTCTGGGTGGTCGCGCCCGGCGACCCCGTCGACGGGCCCGCTCTCGGACTGGTGCGGCCCGGCGACCTCCGGGTGTGCACCAAGGCCGATCTCGGCCGCACCAACTGGCCGAAAGGCGGGGCGGACGTACAGTCGCTTGTCGTCTCGCCCACGGATGGGAAGGGCATGGATCGGCTTGATAGCTGGCTGGCCGAGCGTCTGGCCAGTGACCTGAGCGGCGGCGATTTTCCGGCCCTGACGCGGGCCCGACACCGCCGGCGGCTTCAGGACGTGCTGGGCTCGGTGCAGGCGGCGCAGGGGCGCCTGTCCTCTGCGCCCGAACTCGCCGGGGAAGATCTCCGGCGCGCCGCCGATGCCCTCGCCCGCATCACGGGGCAGATTGGGGTCGAAGATGTCCTTGGCGAAGTCTTCTCCACCTTCTGCATCGGCAAATAGTTTCACGTGAAACAATCCGGGCCCGTGGTGGCGAAACGACCGGTTTTGGCCTATGTGGCAGCCCATGAAGCGTTTTGACGTCATCGTCATCGGGGGAGGGCACGCGGGCTGCGAAGCCGCGGCGGCGTCCGCGCGCGCGGGCGCCCGGACCCTGCTTCTGACCCAGCGGCTCGACACCATCGGCGAGATGAGCTGCAACCCGGCCATCGGTGGCCTCGGCAAGGGCCATCTTGTCCGCGAGATCGACGCCCTGGACGGCATCATGGGCCGGCTCGCTGATGTCTCCGGCATCCAGTTCCGCATGCTGAACCGGTCAAAGGGCGCCGCGGTTCAGGGTCCCCGCTCGCAGATCGATCGCCGTCTCTATCGCGAGGCCATGCAGGCCGAACTCGCCGCCACGCCCAATCTCGAACGGATGGCCGGCACGGCGCATCGCCTGCTCATGGACGGCAACCGCGTGATCGGTATCGAGACTGAGGCGGGCGAGACGCTCGGCGCCGCGGCCGTGGTCCTGACGACCGGCACCTTCCTCAACGGCGTCATCCACCGGGGGGATCAGCGCATCCCCGCCGGCCGTCATGGCGAGGCGCCCTCGACGGGGCTGGCCGCAGATCTGCACGCCGCCGGTCTGGCCCTCGGTCGACTGAAGACCGGCACCCCCGCGCGTCTGGACGGCCGTACCATCGCCTGGGACCAGCTGGAGATGCAGCAGGCTGACGCCGAGCCCGTGCCCTTCAGCTTCCTGACCGACCGGATCACCGTGCCCCAGATCGCCTGCGGCATCACCCATACGACCGAAGAGACCCACCGGATCATCGCCGAGAATCTGGGCGAGAGCGCTGTCTATGGCGGTCACCTGTCCGGCCGGGGGCCGCGCTATTGCCCGTCCATCGAGGACAAGGTCGTCCGGTTCGCGGACAAGACCAGCCACCAGATCTTCCTCGAACCCGAGGGTCTGGACGATCCGACCGTCTATCCGAACGGCATCTCGACCTCGGTCTCGGACACGACGCAGGACGCTTTCCTGCGCACCATCCCGGGGCTCGAGGCGGTCGAGGTCATGCGCTACGGCTATGCGATCGAATATGACTATGTCGATCCGCGCGAGTTGCTGCCCACGCTGGAGGTCAAGGCACGGCCGGGCCTCTATCTGGCCGGACAGATCAACGGTACGACCGGCTATGAGGAGGCGGCGGCCCAGGGCCTGATGGCCGGTCTGAACGCCGCCCGCGCGGCCTCGGGTCAAGACGCCGTCGTCCTGCGCCGCGACCAGGCCTATATCGGGGTGATGATCGACGACCTGGTCACACGCGGTGTGACCGAGCCCTACCGCATGTTCACCAGCCGGGCCGAATATCGCCTCAGCCTGCGGGCCGACAATGCCGACCGTCGCCTGACGCCTCTGGCCATTGAGCTGGGACTGGCCGGAGCCGAGCGGCGCCGGGTCCACGAGGCCAAGCGACACCAGCTTGACGAGGCCCTGACCTGGGCAAACCAGACGCGCTTCACGCCGGGTGAGGCGAACAAGCTCGGCATACGGGTCAATGCCGACGGGCAGCGCCGGTCCGTGCGGGACCTGCTGGCCTATCCGGGCGTCACCCTCGACCAGTTCCGGGCGGTCCATCCGGGGCTCGACGACTGGAGCCCGGCCGTCCGCGAGCAGCTGGCCATCGAAGCCACCTATGCCGGCTATCTGGATCGGCAGTCCGCCGACGCCCAGGCCCTGCAGCGCGAGGAAGGGCTCAGCCTGCCCGCCGATCTGGATTATGCCGCCCTTGGCGGACTGTCGTCCGAGGTGCGCGAGAAGCTGGCCCGCATCCGCCCCCTGACCCTCGGTCAGGCTTCGCGCATCGAAGGCATGACGCCCGGTGCGCTGACAGCCCTGCTCGCTCATGTGAAAAAAGGCCGGGTGGCCGCGTGACCGTCAGTACGGCCGAGGCGTTCCAGGCCCGCACCGGGGCCGCAGACGCGCGCATGGACGAGCTGCGCCTGTTCCTCGACCGCCTGACCGAGACCAACCAGGTCATGAATCTGGTCGGACCGGACACCCTCCCGGACTTCTGGTCCCGGCATGCCTGGGACAGTGCCCAGCTGCTCGAGCTGGAATCCGGGGCGCGGACCTGGGCCGATCTTGGGGCGGGGGCCGGCTTTCCCGGTGTAATCTTGGCCATACTGTTGAAGGACCAGCCGGACGCGCATGTCTGGCTGATCGACAGCTTGGGCAAACGCTGTCGTTTCCTGTCGGCGCTCGTGGCGGAGCTCAATCTCCCTGCAACCGTTGTCCATGGGCGGGCCGAGGAACAGTCGGTCACCGTGGAACGGGTCACGGCCCGCGCGGTCGCCCCGCTGGAGCGCCTGCTCGGTTATGCACAGCCCTATATGGATAGGGGTGCACAAGCCGTGTTTCTCAAGGGGGAACGGGCCGAGGAGGAGTTGCGCCAGGCCCGTAAATCCTGGAAATTCGAGGCTGAGCTGAAGCCCTCGCTGAGTGACGCGCGGGGCCGTATCGTCCGCATCGGGAGCCTCCGCCGTGTCCGTCCTCTCTGAGACCAAACCCGGACCCCGAGTCCTGGCGGTATCCAATCAGAAGGGCGGGGTGGGCAAGACCACGACCGCCATCAACCTCGGCACGGCCTTGGCCGCGATCGGCGAGTCGGTTCTGATCGTCGACATGGATCCGCAGGGCAATGCCTCGACCGGCCTGGGTGTTTCACGTGAAACGCGCCGGGTGACCATCTATGACGTCGTGACCGATGGTAGGGCCGTGGCCGAGGCCGCGGTGGAGACGGCCGTACCCGGCCTGCACATCATTCCGGCCGACCCGGACATGTCCGGCGTGGAGATCGAGCTGAGTCAGGCCGATCGTCGCTCTTTCCGTCTGCGCGACGCCCTGTCGGCGCACGCCCGCAGCGGTCAGACCCGGTATGACTATGTCCTGATCGACTGCCCGCCGTCGCTGAACCTGCTGACCCTGAATGCCATGGCGGCCGCGGATGCTGTGCTGGTGCCGTTGCAGTGCGAGTTCTTTGCCCTTGAGGGCCTGAGCCAGCTGATGAAGACCATCGAAATGGTCCGCCACAACCTCAATCCCCGGCTCGAAATCCAGGGACTGGTGCTGACCATGTACGACCGGCGGAACGCCCTGTCGGGGCAGGTGGCCAACGATGTCCGCGCCCACTTCGGCGACAAGGTCTATGACGCCGTCATTCCCCGGAACGTGCGCGTCTCCGAGGCGCCGTCCTATGGCAAGCCCGCCCTGATCTACGATCTGAAATGCGCCGGCAGCCAGGCCTATCTCAAGCTCGCGCGGGAAGTCGTGAAGCGGGAGCGGTCGCGCCGGTTGGCGGCCGCCTAAGCCACTGATAAGAAAGAATAAATAGAGTGTCTGAACGTCAAAGAGGTCTGGGGCGCGGTCTGTCGGCCCTGCTGGGCGAGACGGTGGCCGAACCCGTGTCCGTGTCGGGCGAGGGGGCGCCGGCAGGCGTGCGTCTGCTGCCGGTCGAGATGCTCAGCCCCAATCCGGACCAGCCCCGGAAACAGTTCACGCCGCAGGACCTTGAGGAGCTCACCACCTCGATCCGCGACCACGGCCTGCTTCAGCCCATTCTGGTGCGTCCCTGGCCGGGCGAAACCGACCGCTGGCAGATCATCGCCGGCGAGCGCCGCTGGCGGGCCGCCCAGGCGGCGCGCCTGACCGAGGTCCCGGTCATCGAGCGCAGCATGGACGACGTCGAGGTGCTCGAGGTCGCCATCATCGAGAACGTCCAGCGCGCCGACCTCAATCCGATGGAAGAGGCCAGCGCCTATGCCTTGCTGATGGAGCGCTTCGGCCGTACCCAGGACGCCGTGGCGGGCGTGGTCGGCAAGAGCCGCAGCCATGTGGCCAACACCCTGCGCCTGATGCAGCTGCCGGCCGCCGTCCAGGACCATGTGATGGCCGGTCGCCTGACCGCCGGCCATGCGCGCGCCCTGATCACCGCCGCCAATCCAGTGTCGCTGGCCGAAGAGGTGCTGGCCAAGGGGTTGAATGTGCGCCAGACCGAAATCCTCGCCCGCCAGAGCAATGAGGGGCCGCGCCCGGAACGCAGTGCCAGCCGCCCCGTTGGCGGCGGGGCAGACAGCTCGGCCGATATTGAGGCCCTGCAACAGGATCTGGCCGATGCGCTCGGCATGAAGGTCGATCTGGTGGACCGCAACGGCAAGGGCGAGCTGACGATCCGCTATGCCAGCCTCGAACAGCTGGACGAGCTCTGCCGCCGTTTGATGCGGTCCTGATCGCCGGGCGGTGCTAGGGTGGTGCCATGACCGACACCCCTGACGTTCCGAGCCCCTCGAATCCGACTGCGGAGGCCATGAAGCGGGCCCTGGCCGCCAAAAAGGCGGGTGGACCCGGCGCAACCACGTCCGGCGGCTTCAAGCCGGGGCAGCATGAGGAAAAGCGGGTCGCCCGCCAGAATGCGGCGGCCAACAAGCCCGCCTTCCGCAAGGCCTCGAAGCGCGGCTAAGGCGCTGAAATAAATAGCAATCTGTGCCTATAGGCCCAGTCTGCGGGCCCGGGCGGCGATTTCCAGAAACAGCCGCTCGGTGATCAGCCGGTCGGGCAGGCCGGTCGTCTTGGTCCGCACCTCGGCCAGCGCCACGGCTTCGGTCACCTCCTGAAGGTCCCGCTGCGACCAGACCTTCACCTGACGCAGGATCTCGGCCTCCTGTTTCCAGAAGACACCGGCCGATTTCGCGGCTTCACGTGCACCCTGACCTCCGGCGATCGCCGCCGAGATCCGGCGCAGGCGGCCCAGATGCTGACCCGCGGCGCGTACGGCGGCCACGGCGGCCTCGCCCTCGGCAAAGGCGCGGCGCAGCGCGCCCTGACAGGCCGCGGCCTTGCCGCCAAAGGCCTGCTGGGCCGCATCCTGAAACGAGGCCTGGGGCTCGACGCCCAGATGGGCCTCCAGCTCCGTCTCATCGATCTGCCGACCTGAGCCCGGACCGATGTAGAGGATCAGCCGCTCCAGCTCCTGCCGCATCAGCCCGCGTTCGCGCGGCAGGCGCGACACGAAATGATCCAGAGCCTCACGCGTCAGGCTGACATTGTCCGCCTGCAGCGCCTCGCGCGTCATCCGCGCGACGTCGCCCGTCTCGTCCTCATAGCAGACGATGCCCACGGCACCGGCCTGGCCCTCCGCGGCGCGCCGCAGGGCGGAGTCGCGGCCCAGATTGCCCGCTTCGATCACCCAGACGGCGTCGGGATTGAACTGGCCGTCGGTGTGGGCCTTGACCAAGGCCGCCAGCGCCTTCTCCTGCGGCACCCGCTCGCCGCCCAGCCTCAGGCGAACCAGACGGCGCCCCCCCATCATCGACAGGGCGGACAGGGCGTCTTCCAGCCGGCCGTCATCGGCCTCGACATCGCTTTCGGTCAGCAGGGAGACGTTGAACGGGTCGTTGAGGTCCGGGGTGACGGTCTTGCACAGCCGCTCGGCCCGTTCGCCGACGCCCGAGCGGTCCCGCCCATGGATCAGGGCAACCCGCACCGACGGGTCGGGAGACTTCAGGAACCGCTCAATCTCCGGGGCCTTGGAGAGTTGCATATCCCGTCAGGGCCGCCCGGGGCCGGTCGGGCCCATGGCCCGCACCAGCGCCAGCCGGATCCGCTGGGCCAGGGCCTCGGCCGCGCGATCCTCGGCGTCCTGCTGGGCGGCGATGGCGGCATAGGGCTGATCGGCCGCAGCGTAGGTGACGGTGACTGTCTCCTGTCCCGTCAGGGCCTCGCCGCCTGAAGCAGGCGTAAGCGACCAGTCACCGACCAGGGTCAGCTCATAGCGGGCCGCGGTGTCATCGATCCGGCGGCCCAGCGGGCGCCGCGACGGCTCCAGCGCGACCGCCAGACGCCAGGCCGGAGCGGCCGATCGGTCGAACAGCAGGGCGTCTCCCATCCGCTCGCGCAGGCGATAGCCCAGCCGTGTGTCCGGGGTCTGGACCTCGACCCGCGACAGCCCGGCCATGGCCGCCTCGCCATAAAGCGGGGTGAAGCCACAGCCGGCGACGGCCGAAAGACCGGCCAGCAGGGCGACAAGCCCGAGGCCGCGCAGGCCCCGGGTCATCCCGCCACCAGATTGACGATGCGATCAGGCACCACGATCACCTTCCGGACCGACAGACCATTGGCCTCAAGGTAGGCCTGCACCGCCGGATTGGCCAGCGCCTCGGCCTCGACCGCCTTCGGATCGGCCCCGCGTGCCATGGTGATCTCACCGCGCTTCTTGCCGCCGATCTGGACGGGCAGGGTCAGCTGGTCATCGGCCGCCAGCGCCGGGTCCCATTCGGGCCAGGGGGCGTCCAGAACCATGCCGTCTTCGCCCAGCGCGCTCCAGCATTCCTCGGCCAGGTGCGGGGTGAAGGGCGCGATCAGACGGGCAAAGGCCGACAGGGCCTCGCGCCGCGCCGCGCCGCCCGCGCCGGCATGGGCGCGCAGGGTCGACAGGAAGCCGTACAGCTTGGCGATGGCCGAGTTGAAGCGGAAGCCCTCGACCCCTTCGGTGACAGCCTTGATCGCCTTGTGCGTCTCGCGGCGCAGGGTCTGGTCGACCTCGCCCTGATCGGGCGCAGCACCGTCGAATCCGTCGAATTCGGCCCAGACGCGCTGGACGAAGCGGCCCGCGCCTTCCAGACCGCCGGTCGTCCACTGGACGTCCCGCTCGGGCGGGCTGTCCGACAGCACGAACAAACGCCCGGCATCGACGCCGTGGCTGTCGAGGATTTCTTGCGGAGCGACCACATTCTTCCTGGACTTGGACATCTTCTCGATGTCGCCGATCGACAGGGTTTCCCCGGTCGACAGGCGGGTTGCGACCCGCTTGCCGTCCACGGTCTCGAGGCGGACATCGGTCGGCTCGACCCAGGCCCCGCTTTGGGTGCGATAGGTCTCGTGGACCACCATGCCCTGGGTGAACAGGCCGGCGAAGGGCTCCTTCACCGACAGCATGCCCGCGTCCGACAGGGCACGGGTGATGAAGCGCGCGTACAGCAGGTGCAGCACTGCGTGCTCGACCCCGCCGATATACTGATCGACCGGCAGCCAGTGGTCGGCGGCCTCCCGGTTGATCGGCGCCTCGGCTTTCGGATCGGTGAAACGGGCGAAATACCAGCTGGAATCGACGAAGGTGTCGAGCGTGTCGGTCTCGCGCACTGCCTCGCCGTCACAGGACGGGCATTTGACGTGCTTCCACGTCGGGTGGCGATCCAGCGGATTGCCGGGCTTGTCGAAGGTGACGTCCTCGGGCAGCACCACCGGCAGCTGGTCGGCCGGCACCGGCACGGCGCCACAGGCCTCACAGTGGATCACCGGGATCGGACAGCCCCAGTAGCGCTGGCGGCTGACGCCCCAGTCACGCAGGCGATAGAGGGTCTTGCCCTCGCCCGCTTCTGCAGCCTCGACCCGGGCGATGACCTCGGCCTTGCCCTCGGCGATCCCCTTGCCGTTCAGGAAGTCCGAATTGAACAGCGTCCCCGGGCCCGTATAGGCCTCGTCATCGACCGTGAAGTCGTCGCCGGCACCCTCGGGCCGCACGACCGGCAGCACCGGCAGGTCATATTTGCGCGCAAACTCCAGATCCCGCTGGTCGTGGGCCGGACAGGCGAAGATCGCGCCCGTGCCATATTCCGACAGGATGAAGTTGGCGATCCAGACCGGGATCTCCGCCCCGGTGAAGGGATGGCGGACCTTCAGGCCCGTATCACGGCCGATCTTTTCGGCCTGTTCGATCTCGGCCTCGGACGTCCCGCCGCGACGGCATTCCGCAACGAATTCTGCGACTGCCGGATCGGCGTCGGCCAGCTGTTTCGACAGCGGGTGGTCGGGCGCCAGGCCGAGGAAGGAGGCCCCGAACAGGGTGTCGGGCCGGGTGGTATAGATCTCGATCCCGTCCTCGAACCCGGCCGGGGCCGTCCCGGCAAAGGCCCAGGTCATCTGCAGGCCGCTGGAGCGTCCGATCCAGTTCTCCTGCATGGTCCGGACCTTGTCGGGCCAGCGATCCAGCGTCTTCAGCCCGTCGATCAGGTCGTCGGCATAGTCAGTGATCTTCAGGAACCACTGGTTCAGCTTGCGCTTCTCGACCACGGCCCCCGAGCGCCAGCCGCGCCCGTCGATCACCTGCTCATTGGCAAGGACGGTGTTGTCGACCGGGTCCCAGTTGACCACCGAGTCCTTGCGATAAACAAGACCGCGCTTCAGCAGCTGCAGGAACCATGCCTGCTGCTTGCCGTAATAGGCCGGGTCGCAGGTGGCGAACTCGCGCGACCAGTCCAGCGACAAGCCCAGCAGCTTCAGCTGGTCCCGCATGGTGGCGATGTTGGACCAGGTCCATTCGCCCGGGTGCACGCCGCGCTCCATGGCGGCGTTCTCGGCCGGCATGCCGAAGGCGTCCCAGCCCATGGGGTGCAGGACCTCGAACCCCCGGGCCCGTTTGAAGCGGGCCACCACATCGCCCATCACATAGTTGCGTGCATGGCCCATGTGGATGTTCCCGGACGGGTAGGGGAACATCTCCAGCACATAGTATTTGGGCTTGCCGGTCGGCGTGACCGGTGTGGTGAAGGCATCCGCCTCACGCCAGCGGTCCTGCTGGCGGGGTTCGGCGGTCTTGGGGTCGTATCGGGCCACGCGGAAGAGGGCTCCTTGAACGAGCCCGGCGCGGGCCGGGCCCGGATGCGTCGGTCGGGAAGGACGGCCCGGGCAGGGCCATCAGGTCGGGCAGGCGGAGCCGAAGCTCCGCCGGATCAGCGGGCGTCGGCCAGGTTCAGCTGGCGGGCGCGCGTCAGAATGGCGTTCTCGAGGTCCGTCTCGGTCTGCGGATCGACCGGAGCGGCCACCCACTGGCCATCGGCACCGCGCACCTGCTTGACCACGGCCACGTTCAGGGCGTCGGCCCGAAGTCGCGTGTCGAGGATGAAGACGGTCGCCTTGAAGCGCTCGCTGGGCGCCGCCGGATCGGAATACCAGTCATAATTGATCACGCCGCCCCACGGATCGGCGCTCGACAGCGGCATGAAGCTCAGCGTGTCCAGCGAGGCGCGCCAAAGATAGGCGTTCACGCCGATACCGACGGAGGCCGCCTCGGCATCGGACGAATTGCCCGATCCGCCAACCAGCGGAATGGAACTGCATCCGGCCAGGGCCAGGCTCGATGCCATCAGGACCATTGCTGCGCCGCGAACCACAGCCGACTGGGTGGCCATTCAGGACTCTCCGTTCAGATTCAACCTCATGGCCCCCGGACAGGAGCGCATGCGTCTGCGCGAACCCGTCGGGCCCGCACCTGTCCGTCCTATAGCACGGGGAAAAGGGGCAAAGACAAGGCAAAGGCCGCATCTGCGCCTGCCAGCGGCCAACTCGCCTTGTGGCGGGCGTCGGGCAGGGCCGGAATTCGCGTGACGCTTGCGCCACAGCCGGGAAATGAGTCGGGGGTCGGGCAACCTCCCGGGCCGGTTTGCATTGACCGTGCGACCACCCAGTGTCTTAGATTTGATCATAAAAGTGCCACGGGCGCGTATTTGCCTGAAGGTATCAACCAGAGTCGAAGGCTCGAAGGGCAGGAATATGCGCCACATGCGCACAGGACCGGACAAGGCCCCCCGTGGCCCGCTCGGCATTAGCCTTGCCCTGCCGCTGGCGGCTGCCATCGCCGGCCTGGTGATGCTCCCGGCGCCCGACGCTTCGGCCCAGACCCGTACCCAGACTGCCACCCCCCGCGCCCAGGCGCCTGCCGTCTCGCTCAGCGACGCCGACCGTGCCGCCCGTTCGGGCCAGCGCCGGGGCCTGCGCATCAATGAGAGCGGCCGCTGGGGTCTGGACTTCAATCTCAGCCAGCCCGTCGGCCGCGAGGCCGAGTGGGGCGATGTCGAGGCCGGTGCCTATTACCGCGTCAATCCCAGCCTGCGGGTGGGGGCGGCGGCCGGTCTGGCCACGCCCGATCCGGACCCGGCCCGGGTGCGCGAATCCGATGCCCGCGCCCAGCCGCGCGTCCGTCTGGAAAGCATCTTCCGCTTCTAGGACCGCCCGGGGCCATAGGCTTCCAGCACCCCCTCAATCGCCGCAACCCCGCACAGGCCGCTGCCGGGCAGTGCCCTGACGCTCCCGGCGGTAATCCCCCCCAGCCCATAGACCGGCAGGCCGAGGCGGGCGACCCGTTCGGCCAGTCCTTCGGCGCCCAGCGGCGGGCGCGCGGCACTGGCCCCGCCCGCGCGGAACACGGGCGACAGCACCAAGGCGTCCAGCGCGCGGTCCGTATCCGCTGGCCCGGCCTCTGGATCGTGCAGGGCCCCGGTCAGAATCCAGCGCGGATGCCGGCGGCGAAGATCGGCGACCCGGCCCCGATCGCGCTCGGGCAGGTGGACGCCGTCCGCCTCCACGGCCTCCGCCAGACCCTCATCCTGTCCGATCAGCAGCACCATGCCGCGCGCAGTGGTCGCCTGTCTCAGGCGCCGGGCCTCCGCGCCCGCCTCCGCGCGACCAAAGCCCCGATAGACCACGCCCGACCCGGCCGGCATCCGGGCGGCCACCTCCCAAGGACGGGGGGTGCGCGCGGGATCGGTGAAGAACAGCAGGGGGGGCAGGGCGGATGCCGCCGGGCTGACAGCCGCCGCCGCGCGGTTTAGAGCCTGTGCGGCCTGCCAGAGGCCTCGTTCGTCCGGATTGCCCGCCATGTCCTCCTCTTCGCCCGACTCCGCCCCCCAGTCCATCGCCGCGCGTCTCGCCGACGTACAGGCGCGGATGGCCGCCGCCGCGCGCGAGGCCGGCCGCGATCCGGCCGATGTCACCCTGGTGGCGGTCACCAAGACCCAGCCCTGGGGCCGGGTGAAGGCCCTCATCGAGGCAAGCCAGACCGTCTTTGGCGAAAACCGGGTTCAGGAGGCCGACGACCGCTGGGGTGCGCCCGAAGCGGAGGGTCTGGCCGGCGAACTGCGCCTGATCGGCCCGCTGCAGACCAACAAGGCCGAGGCGGCGCTGGCGCGGTTCGATGTGATCGAGACGGTCGATCGCGACCGGCTGGCCGATGCCCTCGCCCGGGCCGCCGACAAGCTGGGCAAGCGGCCGCGCGTCCTGATCCAGGTCAATACGGGCGAGGAGCCGCAGAAGGCCGGCATCGCCCCGCGCGACGCCGACGCCTTCATCGCCCGCGTGCGCGACGTGCACGGCCTGTCGGTCGAGGGACTGATGGCCATTCCGCCCGTCGACGAGGCCCCCGGACCCCATTTCGCCCTGCTGGCGAAGATCGCGCGTCGCAACGGCCTGCCGGTCCTGTCCATGGGGATGAGCGGCGATTTCGAGACCGCCATCCGGCTGGGCGCCACCCATGTGCGGGTCGGGACGGCCCTGTTCGGCGAACGCGACCCGGGCTGAAACGACGGAAAACGCAGGCCTGCCCTTGGCGTGGGGCGCGACGCTCGCCATCATCGGATCATGCCCACGCCCAAGACCCTGCTGATCATCGACGACGACGACGACCTGCGCGAGGCGCTGGCCGAACAGCTGGCCCTCCACGAGGAGTTCGTGCCCCGACAGGCCGCCAATGCGACCGACGGCATCCGCATGGGGCGGGATTCGCGCGTGGACCTGATCCTGCTGGACGTCGATCTGCCCGATATGGACGGCCGCGAGGCCTGTCGCCTCCTGCGCAAGGCCGGTGTCTCGACGCCCATCATCATGCTGACGGGCCAGACCTCGGACTCCGACACCATCCTCGGCCTCGACGCCGGGGCCAACGACTATATCGCCAAGCCCTTCCGCTTCGCCGTGCTGCTGGCCCGTATCCGGGCCCATCTGCGCAGCCACGAACAGTCCGAGGACGCGGTCTTCGGCATCGGGCCCTATGAGTTCCGTCCGGCGGCCAAGTCGCTGACCGCCTCGGGCGGGCGCAAGATCCGCCTGACCGAGAAGGAAACCAATATCCTCAAATACCTGTATCGCGCCGGCGCCAAGGCCGTGTCGCGCGAGGAGCTGCTGACCGAGGTGTGGGGCTACAACGCCGGGGTCACCACCCACACGCTGGAGACCCACATCTATCGCCTGCGCCAGAAGATCGAGCCCGAACCGGGCCAGGCCCGCATTCTCGTCACCGACCAGGGCGGCTACCGCCTCCAGCCGTAGGCGCCCAGGAACCCGTTTTGTCATCCCGGAAACGCCGAAGGCGTTATCCGGGACGCCACTCGCTGAGCACGGCGCCGGAGCCCCCGTCCTCGAACGCCACGCGGTCCAGCTGGACGGCGGCGATACAGATCGGGCGCTGGTCGATGCTGGCGGCGCGGCAGCGAATGGCGCGACCGTCGGGGAAGGCGGCGAACCGGCCCTCCAGCACCACGCGATAGCCCATGGGCGAGGGCACGGGCGGGCGCCCGTCCTCGCCGCGCAGGGTAAAGCGATAGGCCTGGCCGTCGCGCCGGGCCAGCCGCGATCCGTTCGTCTCATGGACCGAGGCCAGACCGACCGTCTGGGCCGCCGGCTGGCCACTGACGCCCACCAGCGGGTCGCGCGTGATCTGCGGACAGGTCTCATTGCCCAGCCACGGCCGGGGCACCCAGAACCCCTCGACCGCTTCCCAGCGATCCGAGGCACCCGATCCCACGATCAGCGCCGTCTCGGCCCAGTCATCGGGCGTCAGCGACAGGTTCAGGGTGGCCTTGTCTGTGCCCCAGCTGACGGTCGGCAGGCCGGCGTCGGTTTCCTCGCGGGCCGGGGCGGCGTCGATGGGCGGGGCCGGGCGCGGCTCGCCACAGCCGAACGGCAGGCGGACGGCAAAGGTCCGGCCGACCAGGGTGTCGGGGCTTTCCGGCGTCGATCCGGCGGCATAGGCCGAGCCCGCCCGGGAGACGGCGCCGAGGAGGGCGCTGCGGTCCAGGGTGGTCGGCGGCGGCATTTCCGCCTGTGCAGGGGCTTCGTCGACGATGGGCGTGGCGTCGGCCGGTTCGGGCCGCGGCTCGCGGTCGCACTGCGTCAGGCCAAGGCCCAGACTGAGGCCCAGGGCCATCCGCCCCGCGACCAGACCCCGCCGTGATGCCATCGTCGCAATGCCAAACATGCCAAGGCTTTAGCACACTCCGGGCGGAAGACGAATTTCCGTTACCCGTATTGACGCCGCGCCCGGCGACGCGTCTTGAAGGCGGATGACTTTCGACCAGATCATAGCGCTGACGGTGCTGGTGGCCGTGGTCGGGGTGCTGATTCACGGCCGGGTACGGTCGGACGTCGTGGCCCTGACCGGCGCCGCTGTCCTTCTGCTGCTGGGCGTGGTGCGTCCGGTCGAGGTGCAGGCCGCCTTTGCCAGTCCCGCGGTCATCGCCCTGGCCTCTCTGTTCGTCATTGCCTATGCGATCGAACTGACCGGCCTGCTCGGCCTGCTGATCCGTCAGGCCACCAAGCTGTGCCTGCGGCTGGGCACGACCGGTGTCTGGCTGGTGATGGCCATGTGCGGCCTGCTGGGCGGCTTCATCAACAATACGCCGGTGGTGGTGCTGGCCGCGCCGGTCATCCGCGATGTGGCCAAGACGCTCGACCTGTCGCCCAAGCGCTTCCTGATGCCGCTGTCGCACATTTCGGTCATGGGGGGTCTGCTGACCCTGATCGGCACCTCGACCAATCTTCTGGTCAATGACATGGCGCGGAATGTCGGCCAGCCGGTGTTCGGCCTGTTCGAGATCACCCCGGTGGGTCTGGTGATCGCGGCCAGCGGCGCGGTCTGGCTCTATTTCGTGGGTGCGCGCCAGCTGGGCCGGTCAGTGGCCGCCGACGAGGCCGAGGCGCTCCGCCGCAAGCGTGCCGAGGAGGCCCGTATCGAGGCCGAGACCCAGCAGGCGGCACGACGCTTCCGCCTGCCCTTCAACCTGCCGCGTCTGGGCGAGGCCCGCACCAATGAGGACGGCTCGGGCGACGCCCATCTGGGTGACGTCAGCCTCTACAGCGCGGCCGACCGGCCGTTCGAGTTCAAGCGCGCCATGGTGGCGCTCGCCATTTTCGTGGTGGTGGTCGTGGCGGCGGGCCTCGGCTGGATTCCTATCGCCGCGGCGGCCTTTGGCGGTGCGGTCGCCCTGATCCTGCTGCGGATCCTGACGGCCGAGGAAGCCTATGCCGGCCTGCGCCCCGACATCCTGCTGCTGATCGCTGGCATGGTTGTGCTGGGTATTGCCATCGAGGTCACCGGCCTGGCCCAGGCCGGCGCCGGCATGTTGATCGATGTGATCCGGCCTCTCGGACCGCTGGCGGCCCTGATTATCCTGTACGGCGTGACCCTGTTTGCGACCGAACTGCTGTCCAATGCCACGGTGGCGGTGCTGATCACGCCGGTCGCGGTGGCACTGGCCGTCAGCCTGGGCGTCGACCCCCGGCCCTTCCTGGTGGCGGTGATGATGGCGGCCTCGGCGGCCTTCGCCACCCCGTTCGGCTACCAGACCAATGTGCTCGTCTATCAGATGGCTGGCTACAGCTATATGGACTTCGTCCGCATCGGCGTGCCGCTCAATCTGGTCACCTGGGTGGCGGCCATGGTCGCCATCCCGATCTTCTTCCCCTTCTAGGGATCAGACGTCCAGGTCGACGCTGACCGGGGCATGGTCGCTGGGCCGTTCCCAGGCCCGCACCGGCTCGTGGATGCGGGCGCTGCCCGCCACGACCGACGACGTCAGGCCCGGTGAGGTCCAGATGTGGTCAAGTCGCAGGCCGCGGTTGGACTTGCGGAAGTCCTGCGCCCGATAGCTCCACCAGCTGGCCAGCTTTTCAGGCTCGGGGAAGGCGTCGCGGATCACGTCGGAAAACTGCCCGGCCGCCTGCAGCCGGGTCAGGGTCTCGATCTCGACCGGTGTATGGCTGACGACCTTCAGCATATAGCGGTGGTTCCAGACGTCGAACTCGCCCGGCGCAATGTTGAAATCCCCCGCCAGCAGCAGGGGCGCCTTCGGATCCCGCCGACCGACCTCGGCGGTCAGCCGCTCGTAGAAATCCATCTTGTGGTCGAATTTCGGATTGAGTTCACGGTCGGGCAGGTCGCCGCCGGCCGGAATGTAGAAATTCTGGATCTCGACGCCGCGCACCGTGGCCGACACGCAGCGCGCATGCCCTTCGCGGCACAGGCCCAGGTTCGGCGCCTCCTCCAGCGGCAGGCGGCTGGCGATCGCCACCCCGTGCCAGCCCTTCTGGCCGCCGATCTTCAGATGGGGCAGGCCCATCTCCTCGAAGGCGCGCACGGGGAACTGGTCCTCCGTGCATTTGATCTCCTGCAGCAGCAGGACGTCGGTGGCGCTCTCGGCCACATAGCGGGCGACCTGATCGATGCGCAGGCGGACCGAATTGATGTTCCAGGTGGTCAGTCGAAGGCTCATGGCCCCGGCTTAGCAGCCGGGAGCCGCCCTGCGTCAAGAATTTGCCGCCCTGGCCCGCTCGCAAAAAAACGCCCGGCCAAGGGGGGAGACCGGGCGTTTCAAAGGTGTCTCTGCCGCAGGGAGGGGGATGACATCCGTAGCGGTCAAATGGCTGCTCCCAGCCTGTTGTGATTGTGCAACGCCCAAGGGAAAAAGTCAAACCGATAATCGGCCGGCCTTTTCTGTGACCGGCCCGCCACGATTCGCCCCCTGGGCGTCAGCGTCAACGATTGCGGCCGGGACGGCGTGTCGGGTCGCGCAGCTGGAACAGGCTGTTCGACAGGCCGCTCGCGGGGCGGAGGCTGGTCAGCTGGGTCCGGGTGCGGGCGCCCTGGGCGTCCACCACCGTCCATTCCTGCAGCCGCATCGGATCGCCGGCAAAGGCCAGGGTCACCGAGCCGTCATTGGGCCGGCGGGCATCGCGCGCCACCAGGGCAAAGGCGCCCGAGTCGCGACGCACGACCCGCTCGATGCGCACGCCCTGGTCCAGACGAACCTCGCGCGACAGGAAGGTCGACAGCGGGGTTTCGCCCAGCGGCACCTGGCGGAACACCTCGAGCCGCGGGTCATAGCGCATGACGTTGTTGCCGTCCGAGACCACCAGCAGCCCTTCCGGGTTGGTGTATTCGAAGCGCATCTTGCCGGGGCGCTGCAGCCAGAACCGGCCGGTCCGGCGCTGGCCGCCGGCACCCGTCTCGACGAACTCGCCCTGGGCGGAGGTCAGGCCGCGCAGATAGGTCTGGGCGCGGCGCACGGCGGCCTGATCGGCCTCGGACAGGCCGGCCTGGGCCATGACAGCAGGGGCGCCGACCAGCAGGCCGGTCACGCCCAGCGCGGCGCCCAGGCCGAAATCGCGGCGGGAAAGAGGGGGCGTGGTCATGGAATCCATCCTTGATCGTTGCGGGGATCGAGGGTGGAACATCCCCCGTCCGAAAGGCGCGGTCATGGCTCCAGCCTGACCATATTCCGGCGCTGCGATGAAGCCCCGTTCATCGAAATCGGGCCCTCACCGCACCGGCGGTCCCGATCAACGCCCTTCCCGCACGCAGGTTCACGCCCTCAAACAGCGAGCGCCAGGGCGAAGAAACCTGCTCTCAAGAAGCGAGGCTCCGCGAGCCGAGCGGTAGAGCTACCTAAACAGGCGGCGGTCCGGCGAGGACGTCGCGCTTGCCGGCGTGGTTGGCGGGGCTGACCACGCCCTCTTGCTCCATCCGCTCGATCAGCGAGGCCGCGCGGTTGTAGCCGATCTGCAGCCGCCGCTGGACGTAGGAGGTCGAGGCCTTGCGGTCGCGCGTGACCACGGCCACCGCGCGGTCGTACAGGTCGTCGCCCGTGCCGCCCGCGTCGCCGCCGCCCGATCCGCCCTCGTCATCCGGCTCATCCGTGATCAGGTCCAGATAGTCGGGCGACCCCTGCGCCCGCAGATGGGCGCAGACTTCCTCGACCTCGCGGTCCGTCACGAACGGGCCGTGCAGGCGGGTGATGCGGCCGCCGCCGGCCATATAGAGCATGTCCCCCTGGCCCAGCAGCTGCTCGCCGCCCTGTTCACCGAGGATGGTGCGGCTGTCGATCTTGGAGGTGACCTGGAAGCTGATCCGGGTCGGGAAATTGGCCTTGATGGTACCCGTGATCACATCGACCGAGGGCCGCTGGGTCGCCATGATCAGGTGGATCCCGGCCGCGCGCGCCATCTGGGCCAGGCGTTGGACCGCGCCCTCGACGTCCTTGCCGGCGACCAGCATCAGGTCGGCCATCTCGTCCATCACCACGACCAGATAGGGCATGGGCTCGGGCCGGATCTTCTCGGACTCATAAACCGGGCGGCCCTGATCGTCGAAGCCGGTCTGGACGGTCCGCTCGAAATGCTCGCCCTTTTCCTGGGCCTCCCGCGCCCGCGCGTTGTAGCCGGCGATGTTGCGCACCCCCAGTTTGGACATGCGGCGATAGCGGTCCTCCATCTCCCGCACCGTCCACTTCAGCGCCACGACCGCCTTCTTCGGATCGGTCACGACCGGGCTGAGCAGGTGCGGGATGCCGTCATAGACGCTGAGCTCCAGCATCTTGGGGTCGATCATGATGAACCGGCATTCCTCGGGGCTCAGCCGGTACAGGATCGACAGGATCATCGCATTGACCCCGACCGACTTGCCCGAGCCGGTGGTCCCCGCGATCAGCAGGTGCGGCATGCGCGCCAGATCGGCGACATAGGGCTCGCCGCCGATGGTCTCGCCCAGCGCCAGCGGCAACAGATGGGCGGGCTTGTCATATTCTCCCGAGGCCAGCAGGTCGCGCAGATAGACGGTCTCGCGTTTGGCGTTGGGCAGTTCGATGCCGATTGCATTCCGGCCCTGCACCACGCTGATGCGACAGGCGCGGGCCGACATCGACCGCGCAATGTCGTCGGCCAGGGCCACAACCCGGCCGTGCTTGACGCCGGGAGCGGGCACCAGTTCGTACAGGGTGACCACCGGGCCCGGCCGGATCTGGTCGATCGTGCCGCGCACGCCGAACTCCTGCAGGACTTCCTCCAGCAGGCGGGCATTCTGTTTCAGCGCATCCTCGTCGACCGCGCCATTGCGCTTCTCGGGCTTGGCCAGGGTCGACAGGGACGGCAGGTCAAACGCCCCCTCCGGCCGCACGAAGTCAAAGGTGCGCTGATCGACATCGACATCCTTGCGGGCGCGGGCCGTGCGGGTCGGGGCCACGCGGGGCTCGGACGTCTCTGCGGGGGCCGTGGCCGTGCGGGCGGCCATGGGCGCGGGCGTCGGGGCCTCCTCGGTGTCGGGATCGACCGGCTTCGGTCGGGGCGGGGCCCGGCGCGGGGCGCGGGCACGGGGCGTTTCGGCGGCCGGCCTCGGGCGGGCCTGTCCCCGGCCCCGGACCCAGGCCAGACCTTCTGCCAGATCCGCCGGTCTCAGGCCGAGCGCATGGCCCAGCGCCGCGACAGCCCCGGCCAGAAACACCAGTCCAATGACGGTCCGGGCAAGGGCGCTCTCGCCCGGCAGGCCCAGGGCGTCCAGCCCGGCGGCCAGCACCCCGCTGAACCCGTCTCCGGCCAGACCGCCCATCCCGGTCACCAAAGGCCAGATGGCCGGCGGGGTCGGGGCCGACAGGGCTGCGGCCAGCGCCAGCACGCCCAGGGTGGCCGTCAGGCTCCGCATCGGTGTCACCGTCAGCCGGTGCCGCACCGTGTCGCCCACGGCGATCGCCAGTCCGAACGCCAGCAGCAACAGGGCGGCCGGCCAGACCGCCAGCCCCAGCGACTGCATGAACAGGTCGGCGACCACCGCGCCCTGCGCGCCCAGCCAGTTGGTCGGGGCGTGGCTCGAGGCGGCATTCCAGCTGGGATCGTCCCGGTTCCACGAGATCAGGGCGATCAGCAGCAGCACGGACAGCAGGGCCTGCAGCATGCCGCGGAAGCGGACGATGGCGGGGGCCTGCCAGACGATGCGGGCGCTCAGCCAGAGGCGGTGACTGATGGCGAGGGCGGCGGACATGGACGGACGGTGTTCCTCGGGCACGGGCAATCGGGCGACGATGCGCCAGCATGACCGAAGGAGGGTTAAGGGGCTGTTTACCTCACCGGCCGCCTCGCCCCTTCGCGAGGGCCTTTCGCCGCACTGGACGGACGGCCTTCCCGGCGCGACAAGGGGGCATGAGCGAGACCACAGACACCGACGTCCTGATCGCCGGCGGCGGCCTGGCCGGGGCCAGCCTGGCCCTGGCCCTCCATCGGGCCGGGCTCGAGGTGACGGTGGTTGATCCCCAGCCGTTCGAGGCCCAGCTGGCCCCCACCTTCGACGGCCGCTCGACCGCCATCGCCTTTTCGACCTACCGCATGCTCCACACGCTCGGTCTGGGCGAGGATCTGGCCCCGCATGCCTGCCGGATGGACCGGATTCTGGTGACCGACGGACGGCGCCCGGGGGCCGCGGCGCGCGCCCCGTCGTCGGCCTTCCTGCGCTTCGACGCGGACGAGATCGGCGCCTCCACCGGGGGCGAACCGCTCGGCTATATGATCGAGAACCGCCGTCTGCGCGTGGCGCTGGCGCGGGCACTGGGCGAGACCGATGTGACCGTGCGCGCCCCGGTCGGGGTGACGGCGGTCGAGACCGGCATCGGCCGCTCCACCGTGACCCTCTCGGACGGTTCGCGCGTGCGGGCGTCTCTCGTGGTTGGGGCCGAGGGCCGGCGGTCGGTGGTGCGGGACGCCGCCGGGATCGGTGTCATCCGTCAGCCCTATGGCCAGAGCGGCGTGGTCGCGACCGTCCGCATGGCCGAGCCCCACGGCAATGTGGCCCATGAATATTTCCTGCCGGGCGGACCCTTCGCCATCCTGCCGCTGACGGACCAGCGCGCCAGTCTGGTCTGGACCGAGCCGACCCGCGCGGCCGAGGCCCTGCGCAGCGCCTCAGACAGGGCCTTCCTCGCCCATCTGACGCGGCGCTTCGGCGACTTCCTCGGCGAGGTCCGGCCCGAGGGACCGCGCTTCGTCTATCCGCTGGAGCTCAGCCTCGCCACCGCCATGACCGCGCCGCGCGTGGCCCTGATCGGCGATGCCGCCCACGGGGTCCACCCGGTCGCCGGGCAGGGGCTGAACATGGGGCTAAAGGATGTGGCCGCCCTGGCCGAGGTTCTGGCCGATGCCCGCCTGCTGGGCGAGGACATCGGCGCCGAGCCGGTACTGGAGCGTTATGCCCAGTGGCGGCGCTTCGACACCGTGGCGCTGACCCTGGCCTTCGACGCCTTTGTGAAGCTGTTCTCGAACGACATCGCGCCCGTCCGCGCGGTCCGCGACCTCGGCATGGCCGCGGTAAACCGCATCGCCCCCCTGCGCCGCGCCTTCATGCACGAAGCCGGCGGCGCCACCGGCGACCTGCCGAAGCTCCTCAGGGGTGAGGCGGTCTGATGCGAGGGCCGCTCGTCGCCGCCCTGGTGATCGGGCTGGGGGGATGCGCGACGGCGGCGTCCCATGACCCTCCGGGTCCCGCCCCGGCCGTGCTTGCCGATCTTCTGGGAACAGACCGGAACGAGGCTCCGGAACTGCGTGGGGTGCAGTGTGACTTCATCCCCGAAGAGGGATCGGAATGGGTCTGTCGCTATGAGGAACGGGCGGGGTCGGGCAGTTGGGTCGGCTTGTCGACCGTCGTTGCGAAGAGCGGGTCCGGCTGGCTCCTGATCGACCGGCCCTGCAGCGCCGACGAAGCCCTGGCCGATCGCGGCCGCTGTCGTCGCTAGTCCAGCTGTCGCGCTTCGCCGACCAGCAGGATCGGCACGCCGTCGCGGATCGGAAAGGCCAGTTTGGCCCCCTTGGACACCAGTTCCTGCCGCGCCCGGTCATAGCTGAGCGTGCCGCGCGTCACGGGACAGACCAGCACCTCCAGCAGGCGCGGGTCGACGGTCGAGGGGGTGTTGAAACTGTCGCTCATGCCGCAATCATAGAAGCCGCCGCGCGGGCGTCCAGCGGCATCCGACCTATTGCATCGGGGGCGGATCGTCCTCGTCCCCGCTGTCGGCGGCATTGATGTCCAGCAGCGCGGTCAGGGCCTGCGCCCGCGCCCCCAGATCCTTCGCTTCGATCAGGGCCTGCTTTTCGGCCACCTCGAACGGCAGCGCCATGCACAGGCTGTTGACCAGGGCTTCCGCCGGCGCTTCACGCGCCGTGTCCCAGTCGATGTCCAGCCCCCGGTGATCCAGGAACCGGCCCAGCGCCTCCAGCAGCCCGGGACGGCCGATCTCTGCACTGGACGGCGCGGGGACCAGATCGGCGGCATAGGCCTGAAAATCGGCGCGCACCTGCCGGTAGGGCGCCCGCGCGTCGATCTCCTCGACCGAGGCGAACCGGCACAAGCCCGTCAGGGTGATCATATAGCGGCCGTCGGGGGTCTCGGCGAAGCTGGTGATCCGACCGGCACATCCCACCGGGGCCAGATGCGGCCGGTCGAGGGGACCACCGGTGGTCTGGACCATGCCGATGATGCGATCGCCCGCCATGGCGTCGTCGATCATGTTCAGATAGCGCGGCTCGAAGATGTTGAGCGGCAGCTGACCGCGCGCCAGCAGCACCGCTCCGTCCAGCGGAAAGACGGGGATGACCTGGGGCAGGTCGGTCACCTTGACGATGCCCTGGGCCACCGCGCCGGCCCTAGGAGAACAGCAGCGACGACAGGCGACGCCGCCCGTCCTTCGCCACGTCAGAGTTCAGCCCCGCCGCCTCGAACACGGTCAGCAGCTGTTTGCGCGCCGCCTGATCGTTCCATTCCCGGTCGGCCCGCACGATCTCGAGCAGGGCATCAACCGCCCCGGCCAGATCGCCGCGCGCGGCCATCAGCCCGGCCAGGTCAAAGCGCGCCTGATGATCGCCCGGATCAGCCGACAGCCGGTCCTTCAGGGCATTGAGCTCGCTGTCGTCCGCGACCGGGGCCGCGCCCAGAGACAGCTGGGCCCGCACGCTCTGGACATCGGGGTCGGTCGAATTCGGCCCGGCCATGGCAATCGTCTGCAGCGCCTGCTCCCGGTCGCCGTCGGCCAGATAGACCCGCGCCATGCCGGCGATGGCCCTGGGGTTCTCGGGGTCCAGCGTCAGGACCTGGGCAAAGGCCTGGGCCGCCCCGCCCAGATCGTCCAGCGACAGGGACTCCTTGCCCAGCGCCAGCAGTTGTTCGACGTCGGAATTGCCGCTCTTGCCGCCGGTCAGCTTGTCGATGAAGGCCTTCAGCTGGCTCTCCGGCACCGCCCCCTGAAAGGCATCGACCGGTCGCCCGTCCACAAAGGCATAGACGGTCGGAATCGACTGGACCCGCAGTTGCTGGGCGTAGGCCGGGTTCTTGTCGATATCGATCTTGACCAGGCCGATGGCGCCGCCGGCGGCCTTGACCGCCTTTTCCAGCATGGGCGTCAGCTGCCGGCACGGGCCGCACCAGCTGGCCCAGAAATCCACAAGGATGGGCCGGCTCATCGAGGCCTCGACCACCTGTTTCATGAACTGCGCGTCCGAGCCGTCGACGATCAGATCTTCGGGGCTGGCATTGCTGTTCGGCTGGCCGGGGTCGATCAGGGACATTCAGGGTTCCTCGGAATGGGTCGGGGCGTCTGACGCCACATGGTCATCGGGCACGGGATCAGCAACCGGGTCAAGGATCGCGGGGCCGTCTTCCCCTGTGAAATCGACCACCACCGGCGTCCGTTCCAGCAGGGCCAGAAATCGCCGGAAATCGCCTTGGCCCATGGCGGTGGTCGCCGTATTGGTCAGGGGGTGAAAGTTGACGACCGCCGCGGTCCACAACGCCCGGTCCAGCACGAACTGCACCCGCTGCCCGACATCATTGATCAGGCCAAACGCCGTGACCGAGCCGGGCGTCACCCCCAGGGTCTCGACCATGGCGGCCTCAGAGCCGAACGACAGCCGGTCCGAGCCCAGCAGTTTCGCCAGCTTCTTCAGGTCGATGGTCGTGTCCTGCTTCGCGCTGACCAGCCACAGCCGGTCGCCGCGCCCCTTCAGGAACAGGTTCTTCGTGTGGGCGCCGGGCAGGGCGGCCTTGATCGCGTGTCCCTGCTCCACCCGAAACACCGGCGGATGATCGTGGGTCTGCGGCCGAAGACCGTGGCCGGTCATCCAGTCCAGCAGGCCGTCGCGGTCGAGGGGCGGGGTGGGGATCGCGCTCATCCTCCGATCATAGGTTTTGACCGCGCGCGGGGCCACCGGATAGAGGAGAGGTCTGAACCGACGCCGAACCGGAGGGTCCAAGGTGGAACTGGAGTGCTATCCCATGACGGCCCGGCCGCCGGACATGGTCCCGGGGCGCCAGTCGCGCGCCTGGATGGACGCCTTCGCCAGCCGCCACCCCTATCGCTGCCTGCCGCTCAACATGGCCAATACGACGGGCTGGGAGATCCTGTGCCCGGTCGACTTCACCGCCGAATGGAACGGCGGCCCGCGTCAGGAAGACATCCGCATTCGCACCGACCGGGTGAACACCGACCTCAGCCACTTCGTTACCTCGCACTTCTCGCGCGGGGTGATCACCATGCATCCGCAATATCTGTTCCGCACCCCGCCGGGCTGGCAGATGATGGCGACCGGCGCGCCCAATCACGTCAAGGACGGCATCCAGCCCCTGACCGGCCTGATCGAGACCGACTGGCTGCCCTTCCCCTTCACCATGAACTGGATCTTCACCCGCCCCTGCACGGTCAAGTTCGAGCGCGGCGAGCCCTTCTGCTTCATCACCCTGATCGAGGCGCGCAAGGTCGAGCAGTTCCAGCCGGTGATCCGCTCGCTGGAGTCCAATCCGGGCATGAAGGACCAGTTCGAGGCCTGGAACCGCCAGCGCACCGACTTCAACCAGCGTCTGGCCAAGGGCGATCCCGAGGCCGCCAAGGAGGCCTGGCAGCGCTACTACTTCAAGGGCGAGATCCCCGAGGATCTGGGCGCGGCACCCGACACCCACGCCAACAAGCGGCGCCTTAAGACACCCCGGCTGGGCTGACCCGGCCGGGGCGTCCTCAGCCGGCCCTAGCGCGCGATGCGCGGGGCCAGGTTGGCGATCACGTCGCGCGCGTCAAAGGCATTGGGGTCACCGGCGGGCTTGGGCCCCCGGCCCATGAGGATCTCGGACGTCGCCTCGAAGCGGTCGATCTGGCGCACATTCACATCGTCCCAGAACGGGTCGTAACGGCTCCAGGCCCCGCCCCGGTAGAAGCGCCAGTAGGGGCTCCAGCCGCGATAGTACCGGTCATAGAAGGGGTCGCGCGTCCCCACATAGCGGGTGTCGCGGTCGGTCGCCCGGTCCACCGTGGCGAACCAGTCATAGCCCTCCTGCACCGTCAGCTCGGCGGCGCGCAACAGCAGCGACATCTCGACCTGCTCGCGCGAGGTCACCGAGTTGCCGGCAAAGGCCACGCGGAAGCGATTGGCCTCCAGCCGCTGCTCGGCATAGCCGCCCGAGCGACCGGGCTGCATGGGTCCATAGGCGGTCGGCGTCGCACAGGCCGCGACCGTCAGGGCCAGGGCGCTGGCCGCCACCGCGAACATCGCGGGGCGACGAAGAGTCGAACGAAGGGTCATGGTCATCTCCGAAAGCGAGGGGCGTCCGGGACAACAGGTGCGCTCACCCGCCGCCCGAAACAAGAGCTTGGCTGTGTCCAGCCAGGGCCTTTCCACCTGAACGAAGCCTGAACGCCCCCGGTTCCGCCTCAGACCCGAAGGCCGATCAGCACCGCCGCCAGCAGTAACAGCACCCCCACCGCCGCATCGAACCCGCGCCGGAACCCCGGCGCCGTCATCCGCCGCGCCAGCGCCGCCCCGCCCAGGCCATAGGCATTCATGGTGATCATATCCATGCCGACGGTCGCCAGCGCGAACAGCGCCAGCTGCGGCACCAGCGGCCGCGCCAGATCCAGAAACGGCGGCAGCACGGCGGTAAAGAACAGCACCGCCTTGGGATTGGCCAGCTGCACCATGAAGCCGTCGAAAAAGGCACTGCGCCCCAGCGAAAGGCTCGGCCGCTCGGGCTTGCCCGGCCCCTCTCTCTCCCTTGGCCCCCGCACCGCCCCCCACAGCGCCTTGCCGCCCAGCCAGGCCACATACAGCGCCCCGCCCACGGCGATCAGCCGGAACGCCTCGGGAAAGGCCAGCACCAGCGCCCCCAGCCCCAGCGCCGCCGCCGTGAACCACACCAGCGTCGCCAGACTCATGCCCAGCACCCCGACCACCACGGCCCGCTTCCCCCGCGCCATGCCATTGGCGATCGAGAACAGATTGGCCGGCCCCGGCGTCACCGCCAGCACCGCCATCACCCCCAGAAAGGCCGCATACCGCTCAGGATCGACGGGCAAGGCATAGGTCATGCCGCCCGATGGCCGAGGGCACGGGTGCGGTCAAGAGCCAACGCCCGCCGCCCCGTCTCCTCCCCACCCCGTGGGGAGGGGGACCGCGTAGTGGTGGAGGGGTTCTCCCCCCGCACACCACCCCGCCTCCCAAAGCGTCGGCGCGCCCCGCGCGTCCGACACGCCCAGCCCCGGTCGCCCGGCCCGGAGCGGGTCAAGGACAGGCCTCGCAGGCCTGCCGCGCCAGCGGCGCGCAGCGTCCTTGAGGCGCACCGGGGCGGGTGGCTCGTTTCGTCAGGTAGCTAGAGTTTCGCGCTCAGCGTCTCGGATGCCCCGCTCACGAACGGCCTTAGGTAGGCCGCTATCTCACGCACCCTGACTTGATTGACCTGTAACACGGCCTCAGTCACGCGGCCCGCTCCCCCGAGCAGAATATTGTACTCAGAGCCGATAGTCGCAGCCTTGCTTGCAAGGGCGCCATCCAGATAGCGAAGCTCTCGAAAAACAGTCAGGTCGCGAACTACGGTTTGCGCGCGAGCGAACTCATATCCGGGGGTAGCTTCGTGCAGTCGCTTCTGCGCCGCTATGGCCAAGGCCAAACGACCCTGCAAATTCTGATCATGAGGAAGAGGAGCTTCGCATGCGTCGAGAGCGTCTTCGAGGTCGCGGACGGCCGTCTCGACAATCCTAAGATCGGCGCGCTCTTCAGCCTGTCTCCGCCGCCCCTCTATCCATAGAGTCACAAGGACCGTCAGCACCACTCCGATGATGCCGCTGAATGCTTGCAGCCAATCGCCAGCTGGGATCCCCAAAAGCAACGGACCTGAGGTCACCACGCTGGCACTCGAAACAAGCGCCCCGCTTCGCCTTCATCGTGCAGGATGCGGATAATCTCCTCATCGTCGAATATAGGGGAATCGGCAGTAACGCGCGCCGGCAGATCGGAGTCGATCAGTGTAATTATCGCTTGGATTCCTAAGTCAGCATGAGCGCGGAGAACCGCGATCAGGTTCTCCTTTTTCCGATCATCGAGAGACTCCAATACCCCGTCGTGATAGGCGAATCGAGGAAACTTCTCTTGCAGGTGCCCTCTCAGGACTGCCAGGTCGAATGCCACGCAAAGAAGTTTGCGGTAGGTGTGTCCGTCGGCTGCGCTGGTCGTGTTGCCGCTCTCGTCGAGAATGTCTGCCTGAAATTCCAGATGTCCTAGCTTGTTAACGTACACGTTCAGCAGCGCCTTCCGGCTGAGAACCTTTTCGATGACTTCGCTGAAAAACAGTCGAATACGGGAGAACTTGGACGCGGGATCGAACTGCTGGGCCTCGACGTCCGCTTCCACACGGGACTGAAGCTGGCCCATTTCGGCCTCAGCGGCGCGGATTTCTGCGCGTAGCTCCTGTAACCTGTGAAGGTGCGAGCGCTGTCGTTCCAAGGTAGTGATGTCAGCCTTCAGGACAACGAGTTCCGACGAGAGCTGGCGGTATTTTGCGAAGCTGTCGGTGTCAGTCAGGAAGCGCAGAGTCTCCGACCGCCGCTGGCCGAGTGCGTTGAGTTCGGCATTAATTGCCGCGAGCTCCACATCGATCTCCTCCCGCTCCTCAAGTAGGTAACCTCTCCGCTCGTCGGTGATGGCTTTGTTGAACGCCAAGAGTTGTTCGAAGTCCTTTTTGATTTGCCCCTCGAACAGGACTCCGGCTTGGGCAAACAGCTCCCGCGCGTCGGCCGGATCAAAGAGAATTTGATCCTCTTTAAGTGAGAGCTCGATCTTCTTGCGGTTGGCCTGAAGGGTGTAGCGCCGCCCATTGAGACGAGCCGTCGACTGATCGATCTCCTCGATGAGCGCACTGGTTGCCGCTCTGTCTCCCGCTCGGAAGTCGAACGCGTCGAGCAGTGCCTGTTTATTGGCGGCCTCGTTCTGTTTGAGCAGCAGCAGCCCTTCGACCTTGCCGGTTTCGATAACCGTGCCGCCCAGTTCAGATTGTACGGTCTCCTCCGTCTGTCTCAGTGTCTTGAGGCGGTCTTCGGCCCTGTAATGACTCCCGATCAGCTCGCCGTCGAACCCGAGGAGATGAGCGAGGAACGGTTTCCAGTCGGAATGAGCGTTCTGGAAGCGCCGCAGTTGAAAAACTTCACGGAAATCTTCCTGCGACCGAAGGAAGTATCCCAGCCCCTTTCTGTAGGGCCATGGCTTCAACGCGCGCCAGTCGAGGAGGCTGTCGAGGATTTCTCGTGCGCGATCGAAGGCGACATCCCAATGATCCCAAGCATGGTCAGCAAGCTCCGAAAAGTCCTGCTTACTAAGTTGATGCTTCTTGAAGGCGATCCGGCTGTGGTTGGCGACGCTCCGCCTCACGGTCACATAGGTCCCGTCGTGGAGCTCTATCTCCAAGAAGAAGGTGTAGCCTTCGAAGCGGTCGGGGTATTTGAAGAGGAAGAATTTGGGGTCACGGCCAGCTAGGAATCCAAAGTCAAGCAGCCTCCCCAGCGTCGATTTCCCAAGGTTATGGGTGTCGCGGGACCGGTTCTGCGGCAGGCGGATTTCGGCCAGGACGACGTTCATACCGTCGACGAAGTCGATCGGCGGAAAGGCGTCGCCCTGATTGGAATAGAATCTAGAGACCCTCATTGGGACCCACATATTCGATGGCGTCGGTCTTAGGATGATAGTCCACCAATCCGAGCAGGAAGAGGAAGTTCAGCGAAGGCAGGAACAGGGTTTCCCCTCCCACAACCTTCTTTCTCACATACCCTTTCAGGTCCGAGTAGGCCTCTTGGCGCCGGAATTTCAGTCGCGATAGCATCACCATCGCCGCGAAGACGACAGTGCGATCGGGGTGCGCGTGCTTGCTGGGCCTAAGCATCCGCTTCCTTTCCGATGTCGCAGTTCCAATACATGTAGAACACCATCGCCCGCGTCAGTGCCCTGTGGGCCCGCTGGCGAAGGACGGCGTCACGCTCGAAGAGCTGCCTTAGCAGGTACTCCATCACCTCGTCGAAGGTTTGATAGTCCTTTCGCTTGGCGAGGATTCTCAGCTGAAACTCGTCGACAACCGCCTCATAGGCGCGGAGCAGCTCTTCATTCTCCGGCGCTGAGAGGAAGGCCTTGATCTGCGCCGCCTCTTTCAAAAACTTGCGCCGGATCTCCTTGGCGTAGTCTATCGTCATGTTGTTGATGATATTTTTTTCGGCATAGGTAGTGCGAGGCACGGGCGGCGTGTCGGCCACCTCGGCGAAGATCTCGCGTTGCCGAAAAAGCGCCTCCACAACTTCCGCTAGTTCGTCTGAGCTGACGATTAGGGGAGAATCGATCGGGTCCAGATCGGCCTGATCTGCGATGTCAGGGAAAGTCCTCAGAAGCCGCTCAAGGTCCTCAAGCCCGAATATCGCAAGCGACTCTTCGGCGATGCCACAAGAGCTACTGATATGATTTCGCAGGATCGCCTCCGTTCCCGCCGTTAGACGCCGATTGGTGAAGATCATGTAGTGATCGAGCTCGCCAGCAGACTTCAGGCGAGCAATCCGGGGGATTTCTTCCCCGAGCGTCGTCTTCTCGGATTTCGAGTTGAAGAAGTCGGTCTCAGAGCAACTCTTATTGAGCCCATTCGTGTGTTTGGCTTGAATCACGACCTTGCCGTCCCAAGGCCGGTTGGTGCTCGGATGCAGTTGGGCCAAGCCGATGAACTTGGCGTCGCGGCCTCCGTCGCGTCCGGTTGCAAATCCCTGCACTCCCATGCCGAGCAGCTTCTGGCAGATGAAGACGACCAGGCGCTCGAACTGTTCAGGACTGAGGTTCTCGTAGGCGTACTTCATCCGAATCCCCACCGCACCCGAAGCGCATTCTCCCGGATCGTTGCGCAACTTAGTCGTGCAGCCAAGGGAAACAGGCCCGGCGGCGTTCAACCGCACTATCGCAACGGTGCCATTGAGCACCCATACACCTCGCTGCCGACTTCAAAGAAGCCCATAAAAAAAGGCGCCCCGGTCTCCCGGAGCGCCTCTTCTGTTTCAGCGATGAACCGCCGGACGTCCCGGCTCGGCCTCGGGAGGCGCTGAGGCGCCTCCCTCGTTGGCCGGGATGACGGGCTTCTTTAGAAGTCCATGCCGCCCATGCCGCCCATGCCGCCCATGTCGGGGGCGCCGCCGGCCGGGGCCTTCTTGGGGGCGTCCGCCACGGCGGCTTCGGTGGTGATCAGGATGCCGGCGACCGAGGCCGCGTCCTGCAGGGCGGTGCGGACCACCTTGGCGGGGTCGATGACGCCCATCTTCACCAGGTCACCATACTCCTCGGTCTGGGCGTTGAAGCCGAACGAGGCGTCCTTGTTCTCCAGCACCTTGCCGACCACGATCGAGCCTTCGACCCCGGCGTTTTCCGAGATCTGACGGATCGGGGCCTGGATGGCGCGGCGGATGATGGCGATGCCGGCGGTCTGGTCGGCGTTGTCGCCGGTCAGGCCTTCCAGCGCCTTGGTGGCCTTGAGCAGGGCGATACCGCCGCCCGGGACGATGCCTTCTTCCACCGCAGCGCGGGTGGCGTTCAGGGCGTCGTCGACGCGGTCCTTCTTCTCCTTGACCTCGACCTCGGTCGAGCCGCCGACGCGGATGACCGCGACGCCGCCGGCCAGCTTGGCCAGACGTTCCTGCAGCTTCTCCTTGTCGTAGTCCGAGGTGGTGTCCTCGATCTGGCGCTTGATCTGGGCGATGCGGGCCTCGATGGCGGCCTTTTCACCCACGCCGTCGACGATGGTGGTGTCGTCCTTGGTGATGGTGACCTTCTTGGCCTTGCCCAGCATGTCCAGGGTGACGTTTTCCAGCTTGATGCCCAGGTCTTCCGAGATCACCTGGCCGCCGGTCAGGACGGCGATGTCCTCCAGCATGGCCTTGCGGCGATCGCCGAAGCCCGGCGCCTTGACGGCGGCGACGCGCAGGCCGCCGCGCAGCTTGTTGACGACCAGGGTGGCCAGCGCCTCGCCCTCGATGTCCTCGGCGATGATGACCAACGGACGGCCCGACTGCACCACGGCTTCCAGGATCGGCAGCATGGACTGCAGGCTGGAGAGCTTCTTCTCGTGGAGCAGGATCAGCGGCTCCTCGAGGTCGGCCTCCATCTTGTCGGCATTGGTGATGAAGTAGGGCGACAGGTAGCCGCGGTCGAACTGCATGCCTTCGACGACGTCCAGCTCGGTTTCGGCGGTCTTGGCTTCTTCAACCGTGATGACGCCTTCGTTGCCGACCTTTTCCATGGCCCTGGCGATCATGTCGCCGACTTCCTGGTCGCCGTTGGCCGAGATGGTGCCGACCTGGGCGATTTCGGAGTTGGCCGAGACCTTGCGGGCGTTGGACTTGACCTCGGCCAGCACGGCGGCGACGGCCTTGTCGATGCCGCGCTTCAGATCCATCGGGTTCATGCCGGCGGCGACCGACTTCAGGCCTTCCTGGACGATCGACTGGGCCAGCACCGTGGCGGTGGTGGTGCCGTCACCGGCCTTGTCGTTGGTCTTGGAGGCGACCTCGCGGATCATCTGGGCGCCCATGTTCTCGAAGGCGTCTTCCAGCTCGATTTCCTTGGCGACCGAGACGCCGTCCTTGGTCGAGCGCGGGGCGCCGAACGACTTCTGGATGACCACATTGCGGCCCTTGGGCCCCAGGGTGACCTTGACGGCATTGGCCAGGACGTTGACGCCTTTCAGCATCTTGTCGCGGGCGTCGGTGTTGAACTGTACGATTTTGGCGGCCATGTGCGGCAGCTCCCTATCTATCTGTTTGTGTGCGTGAAATCAGGCGCCGGGTGCTCAGGAAAGCACGCCCAGGACGTCGGATTCCTTCATGATGATCAGGTCTTCACCGTCGATCTTGACCTCGGTGCCCGACCACTTGCCGAACAGGATGCGGTCGCCGGCCTTCAGCTCGAGCGCATTGACCTTGCCGCTGTCGTCGCGGGCGCCGGGCCCGACGGAGACGACCTCGCCCTCCTGGGGCTTTTCCTTGGCGGTGTCGGGGATGATGATCCCGCCCTTGGTCTTGGATTCTTCTTCCACGCGCTTGACCAGCACGCGGTCGCCGAGAGGACGAAACGCCATCTGTGTGTATCTCCCTTTGGAATGGTCCCCCGCCCCGGCTTTGGCAGCCACAGGTCGAGAGTGCTAATGCGGCCTGCACGTAGGGTCGCGACCCCCGGCCCGTCAAGGGTCCGGCCGGGTTGCCTTGCGAAAATTGTCAGGGGGTCTGCAGGGTTTCTGCGAGGTCCCAGCTGGCCCGGACCTGCTGGGCGAACAGGGGCGCGGCGCGGCGCAGGGGGTCGCGCCCTTCCAGCACCATGCCGTTGCGGGCAAACAGGTCCCGCCGCGCCGGTCGCACCACGGCCAGGGCCTCGGCCGGCCGGTCCCGGTCGGTCAGGAAGCCCGCCATGGTCCCGGCCAGACGCGTCGCCTCGGGATGGCCGGGCGCGAGTCGTGCGGCGACGATGGCCTGCGAGCGGCGGTACAGGCCCTCGGCCGTCGCATCATCGCCGGTTTCCGCCAGCGCCAGAGCCCGCCCCTCCAGCGTTGTGACCAGATCGGGACTGTCGGCCCCCAGGCCCGGCTCCAGCACCGCCAGCGCCTCGCTGAACAGCGGCAGGGCCTCGGCATGACGGCCCTGCCCCGACAGGGTGATGGCCAGATTGGCCCGCGCAATGCCGGTAAAGGGATGCTCGGGCCCGGCCAGCTCCAGCGCCATGGCGAGCACCCGCTCGAACACCGGCTGGGCCTCCACATCGCGGTCCGCCATATGCAGATACCAGCCGAAATTGTTCAGCAGCTGGGCCAGCAGGAAGGGGTCGCCCACTCCCTCGGCAATGCCGACCGCCCGGGCATAGGCGGCCTCGGCCTGCTCCATCCGGCCCGTCCGGCGCAGCACATTGCCCAGATTGCTGAGCACCAGCGCCACCGTGTCGCTGTCGCGTCCATAGGCCCCCTCATAGACCGACAGGGCGCGGCGGAAGATCGGCTCGGCCTCGGCGAACCGGCCCTGGGCCATCAGGGCATTGGCCAGCTGGTTCATCGTATCGGCCGTGACCGGATCGTCGGGGCCCAGCAGGTCCAGCCTCAGGCCCAGTCCCAGCCGCGCCGCTGTCTCGGCCTCCGCGAACCGGCCGAGGGCGTCCAGCGCCCGCCCTTCCTCGAACAGCAGTTCGGCGACCACTACTCCGTCACCGTGGTCGGCCAGCAGGGCCCGCGCCCGGGCGATATTGGTCAGCGCCGCCTCATAGCGCCCCTGGATGTAATAAAGCCGGCCCTGGATCTGCAGCGGCAGGACCAGCGCCGGATCGTCCGGACCACGCGCCGCCTCGACCACATGCACGGCCTGCGCCAGCGCCTCGGCCCCCGCCTCGACCCGGTCGTCCGCCAGTCTCAGGCGCGCCACATCGATCCAGGCGTTCGACGCCTCGACCGGCTGGTCCAGGCGGGCAAAGGCCTCGGCCGCCGAGAGAAAGCCCGCCTCGGCGGTGGCCACATCCCCGGCGTCGCGGGCGGCCGCGGCGGCCTCCAGCGTTTGGCGGGCCAGTTCATCCGGGCTGGAGACCCGGACATCGGTCGGGGGCGGCGGTGGCGGAGGAGGGGGTGGCGGTGGCGGTCGATCCTGCGCCATTGCCGCCTGCGCCAGCAGCAGCGCGACCAGCAGGGTCCCCGCTGCCAGCAGCAGATGGGCCAGGCTTCGACGAAGAGGGGCGGCGCGCGCGATCATCGGCGGCAAGGTGCGCCGAACACCGCTTTCAGACAAGGGTGCGCGCCTTGACGGAATCTGACCGGATGAACGGGGGATGAACGGCCCCCTCCCGGCGGGTTCAGGCCCGCGCCCCCAGTATGGCGCCATGAGCTTCACGCCACCTTCAGGAAAGGGACACCCCATGAACCGCTCCGAAAGCCAGATCCACGCCCGCGCTGCGGCCCCCACCGCGCCGTCCGCACGCCCGGCGGTCCTCGCCGGCCTGATCGCCGCCGCAACCGTGGCGGCCGGCCTGATGGCGGCCGATCCGGCGGCGGCCCAGTCCTATCGCTATGACCGCTATCCGGACCGCGACCGGTCCTCCAGCACCGAAGACGTGCTGATCGGCGCCGCCGTCGGCGCCGTGGCGGGCGCCCTGATCGGCAATGGCGACGGCGAATACATCCTCGGCGGCGCTGTGGCCGGCGCGGCCATAGGTGCCACCGCCAACCGCGGCGACGACTGCGACTACTATCGCGACGGGCGCTGCTACCGGAACCGTGGCCACTGGGAGCGCGAGCACGGCATCAACAGCCGCGACCAGAACTATTACGGCCGGGATCGCCGCGATGATCGCTATGACCGCCGCTACGATCGCCGGTACGACCGTCGGGATCGCCGCGACGACCGCCGCGACTATCGCTACGACCGCCGCTGGTAGGGGTCAGGCCAGACGGTCGAACAGAGACCGCGTTGACGGGTCCCACATCTGTGGGGCCCGTTTTTCGTGTGCAGCCCCCAGCACCCGCTTGGCCATCACCTTGCCCAGCTCGACGCCCCACTGGTCAAAGCTGTTGATGTTCCAGATGACGCCCTCGACGAAGGTCTTGTGCTCATAGAGGGCCAGCAGCGCCCCCAGTGCGTGCGGCGTCAACCGGTCCATCACCACGGTGGTTGAGGGCCGGTTGCCGGGGAAGGTCCGGTGCGGGGCCAGACGGTCGGCCTCGTCCGGATCCAGCCCGTCGGCGATCATCCCCTCGCGTGCCTCGGCGGTGGTCCGCCCCCGCATCAGGGCCTCGGCCTGCGCCAGGGCATTGGACCACAGGGGGGCACCGTCCACCCCGGGCATGGTCTCGCGGACGACGATGAAATCGGCGGGCACCACCTCGGGCCCCTGATGCAGCTGCTGGAAAAAGGCGTGCTGGCCATTGGTTCCGGGCTCCCCGAACACCACCGGTCCCGTGCCGTGCGGCACGGCCTGGCCGTCGCGGGTCACGCCCTTGCCGTTCGACTCCATTTCCAGCTGCTGCAGAAAGGCCGGCAGGCGACGCAGGCCTTGGGCATAGGGCGCCACGGTGCGGGCGCGCCGCGCCAACCCCTCGACATTATAGATCTCGGCCAGCGCCATCAGCACGGGCGCATTCCAGCCCGGCGGGGTCTCCAGCGTGTGCCGGTCCATGCCCGCCGCCCCGGCCAGCAGGTCCCGGAAAGCCTCTCCGCCCAGACCGATCACGCACGACAGGCTGACGGCCGACCACAGGGAATAGCGGCCGCCGACCCAGTCCGAAAAGCCGAACACCCGGCCACAGCCAAAGGCCTCGGCCCGGTCCGGCGCCGCCGACACCCCCACCAGATGCCGCCGCAGGCCCTCGGCGGGCAGGGCAGCGGCCAGCCAGTCGCGCGCCAGCGCCGCATTGGCCAGGGTCTCCTGGGTGGTGAAGGTCTTGGAGACCACGATCACCAGCGTCGAGGCCGGATCCAGTCCGCTCAGCGCCTCGGCCATCTCGCGCGGGTCGATATTGGCCACGAAGCGAACGTCCACCTCGGGGTCGACCGGCCGCAGCGCATCCCACACCAGCCGCGGGCCCAGATCCGATCCGCCGATGCCGACATGCACCACGGCCCGCAAGCGCTCGCCGGTCGCCCCGGCATGCTCGCCCGACCGGATCGCCTCGGCAAAGGCCACCATCTGGTCCCGCACCTGCTCGACCTCGCGCGAGACCGGCTCGCCCAGCGCCTCGAAATGCGCGCCGTCCGGTGCCCGCAGTGCCGGGTGCAGCACCGCGCGCCCCTCGGTGTCATTGACCGCCGCCCCGCCGAACAGGGCCCGTTTCCATGCCGGCACGTCACAGGCCTCCGCCAGCGCCAGACAGGCCTCCAGCCCCTCGCGGGTGAAGGCCTGTTTCGACAGGTCCAGCCACAGCCCGGCCGCCTCGAGCGTCAGCCGCTCCACCCGGTCGGGCTCGGCCCCGAACAGGGTCTCGATCCGCACATCGCGGTCACGCCGCGCGATCGCCTCAAGGGCCGCCCAGGCATCCGCCCGGCGTTTGGCATCGGTCTCGGGCAGGGCGGGGGTCATGGGCAGCTCCGGATGGGGAGGGGGAACGTCAAGGCCTCGTTTACGGCTCGGGCGTAAACCGGTGCAATCCCCCCGGTCGACCTGATTCGGGATGCGCCGACGGGTCGACACCATTCAAGGGCCCCGTGCCCGGAAAGGTCATCATGTCCTGTGGACTGGCGGTCGCCACGGCCCTGCTGCTCACCAATCCCGATGTGGCGCTCGCCGCCTCGCTCGATCCGGCCGCCGTGCCGGCCGACCTGACCGGTCTGGTGACCGAGCCCCTGTTCGTCGACATCGTCTCGCGCGCCGAACACCTGAAGGGCGTCACCGAGGGCTGGGCCGCCAGCGGCGCCGTGCACCAGCCGAACTTCCTGACCGGCGAAGACTGGCTCAGCTTCCGTACCGAGGCGCTGGCCCTCAGCGACCTCGACATGCAGGGCCACCTGATCCTCAAGTCGCGCGAGAGCCAGGGCGACATGACCTGCATCCTCCGGGGCCTGTCCGAGGACATGCCGCGCCGGATCGCCGACATGGAGGCTGCCGACACGCGCGAAAGCCGAGATCTGGCCCTGTCAGAACTGGTGCACCTGTTCGACGACAACATCGCCGTCATCACCGCCCCGGGTCAGACCTTCCCCGAATAGAGCCCCGGCTGAAGCGATCAGCGGCCCGCGTCGCGGACCGCCTCCGCCACCAGCCCTGGCGTCAACAGCTGCGGCAGGACGCGCGGCTCCGCCTGTCCGGGCGCATAGAGCAGATACAGGGGCACGCCCGAGCGCCCGTGACGCTCCAGCTCGCGGGTGATGGCCGGGTCGCGCACGGTCCAGTCCCCGACCAGATAGACGCCCCGGGTCTCCTCCAGGGCCTTCGCCACCTCGGCGGATGACAGTGCCACCCGCTCATTGATCTTGCAGGTCACGCACCAGTCGGCGGTGAAATTGACCAGCACGGGCCGCCCCTCGGCGCGGGCAGCCTCGACCGCTGCGGATGACCAGACCCCGGCGGCCAGTGCTTCGGTGCCGTCTGCGGACGCGGCCGGGACGTCCGGCTCCATCCGGGCGGCCACGGCCAGGGCGGCCCCTGCGGCCAGCAGGGAGATCAGGCCGAGGACCACCGCCCACCGCCCGGCGCCCGCCTGTCGCGTGCCCCACAGCCACAGGGCAAAGGCCAGCATCAGACCCGCCAGCAGGCCCAGCGCCAGCACCTCGCTGCCCGCTTGCCGTGCCGCCACCCACATCAGCCACAGCGTCGTCGCATACATGGGAAAGGCCAGCAGACCTTTCATCCGGTCCATCCACGGTCCTGGCCGCGGCAGGCGCGCCAGCAGCGGCGGGCTCAGGCTGATGGCCACGAATGGCAGGGCCAGACCCAGCCCCAGCATCAGGAACACCATCAGCGCGGCCGCCCAGGGCATGACCAGCGCCGCGCCCAGCGCCGCCGCCATGAAGGGGGCGGTACAGGGCGCCGCCACTGCCACTGCCAGCACCCCCGTGAAAAAGGCCCCGGTGCCGCCCGGCAGGCGCGCCAGCCGCACCTCGCCCAGCCCCTGAAGCGACTGGCCGATGTGATAGACGCCCGACAGGTTCAGCCCCACCGCCAGCGTCAGCAGCGCCAGCGACAGCACCACGACCGGGCTCTGAAGCTGAAAGCCCCAGCCGATCGCCTCTCCCGTTGCCCTCAGGCCCAGCATCAGCCCGGCCAGCAACAGGAAGGTCACCAGTACACCCGCCAGAAAGGCCAGACCGTCGCGCCGAGCCTCGCGCGGGTCGTGGGCGGCCCGGGCCAGCGCCGCCGCCTTCATCGCCAGAATCGGGAAGACGCAGGGCATCAGATTCAGGATCAGCCCGCCTGCCAGCGCCAGCAGCGCCGCCTGCAGCAGGGCCGACAGATCGAACCCGCCCCGGGTCTGTGCCTCGCTGTCGAGCGTCCCCGACCCGTTCGTCCCGTCCGGCAAGGGGCCGGGCCGGGCGATGATCTCATAGGCGCCGCGCGCGGTGGTCAGCACCCCGGCGATCGCCTCCGGCGGCCCGTCCGCGGGCCGGCTGCCCGGGCGGAGCGTCAGGGCCAGCCCCTCCGGCCCCCAGGTCCCGGTCTGGGGCGCGGCATGGTCGATCACATCCGTCCCGAACGGATAGAAATAGACCGGACCCGGACCGCCCTCGCCCTTGAGCGCATCTCCGGTCACCGCCAGCGTCAGGGCGCCGCCCGGGCCCCGGGCCACGCGGGCCTCCAGACCTGCGGGGCGGGGTGCGCTGTCCAGCACGGCCTGCATCGCGTCGGCATGGGGGGTCTCGAGCGCGCGTTGGTCGGCCGCGCCGACCGGCAGCCTCAGGGCCAGCTCCAGCTGGTCCGGCACGCACATTTCGGCGCTGCACACCAGAAACAGGGCGGTCACCGACAGGTCCAGCATCTCGCCCGGCACAGCATCGGCGGGCACGGCGACCGGCACCGGCAGATAGACGACGCCCTCATAGCCGTAATTCATCAACCCGGAGAGCGGCAGGCGCTCGGGTGTCGGCCAGACGATGTCTCCGGCGTCCAGCCCCTCGGGCAGGTGCCAGCTGAGGGTGGTCGCCCCGCCGGAATCCCCGGGATTGCGCCAATAGGTGTGCCAGTCGGGCCGGATGTCCTGTCGTACCGCCAGGATCAGGGTCGATCCCGGCGTGGCGCTGGCCGTCATCGACACCAGCTCTGCCGTGATCCGCTCGGTCGAGGCCGGGCCGGTCCTTGCCGCGATTGAGCTTTGCGCCCCCGACTGGGCTTGGGCCGGGGCGACGGCCGACATGGCCAGCAGCGCCGCCAGCAGCAGCCGTCGCAGGAACAGGGACAGGGTCGGCACCGGCGCTCTCGGCTCCCGAAGCAATGAGGACGGCGCGACCCTAGGCGCGCGCGCGCGCCGGGTCACCTCCCTCGGGAGCGCTCACGACTCATCTGCGACGGCGGGACGCACGGCCTAGCGCGGGGGCGCGGCCTCGATCAGCACTTCGGTGCGGCGGCGCAGCGGCACGGCCGTCCCGTCGCCCGAGGTCGCGCCTGTATCGCCGGCGACCGCGATCTCGAACACCGGCAGGGGCCAGCCCTCGGCTTCCAGCGCCTCGGTCACCGCAATGGCCCGACGCTCCGACAGGGTCTGGTTGGCGGCCGACGATCCCGTCGACGAGGCCAGACCGATCACCTGCACCTTCCGGATGTCACACCCGCGCAGCTGGTCGGCGGTCATGCGGATGGCCTGCATCGCCGGATCGGTCAGGCGCGCCTGACCCTCGGCGAAATAGATGTCGAACCGCTTGGCGGTGCAGGTGGCGGGCTCGACCACCAGGTCGCTCCGGTCGCGGAACGGCCCGTACCCCGAACAGCTCGCCAGCCCGACACCGGCGACCGCCGCCAGCGCCGCAAAACGCGAAATCGATACCGATGACATGCCATCTCTCCCCAACCTGGCCCTCACCCTAACAGAAAAAGGCGGCCCTTCCGCACGGAAAGGCCGCCTTCTCCTTCAGATTCAGGTCCGATCAGTACCGCGGCGGGTTCCGACGCGTACCGTCTTCCCAATAGCAGTCCCCTTCGGGGTAGCAGTAGTAGTAGGCGCCGCGCTGCTGGTCATAGTTGCGACGCTGGTTGGCGCGGTCCTGGTTCGAGCCACGGATGGCGCCGGCGGCACCGCCCACGGCGGCACCGATGGCCGCACCGGTGCCGGCGCTGCCGTCACCCACGTTGTTACCGATGATGGCACCGGCGACAGCGCCGATGGCCGCACCGGCCGCGCCCTGACGGACGGTTTCATTGGTACCGCCGTAGCCGTACGGGTCGCTGGCGCAGGCCGTGCTCAGCAGGCCGGCGGCCGCAATGGCGAAAATCGCTCTCTTCATCGTCAATCCCTTTTCCCTTCAGTTCGCCCCCGGGGTGAGAACGCTGGATTATGGCCCCGGTTCCTCGACTATATCTCGCATTAAGACTGTATTAAGGTCCGGGAGAGGGGCCGGGGGGCATACCAGCCGGGGCCCCTTCAAGAACCAGGGGGTATTTGCGTATGCGTTTCAACCAGATCACTCGGATGGCCGATGACGGTCATGCCAGCCCCGTGTGGGCCCGCAAGAAGCGCCGCTCGGGCGCCGGCCTGTCGGGCATCATCGGGCTCATCATCGTCCTCCTGGCCGTGTTCGGGGCCCTGACGGTGGCGCTGGGCATCAAGGAAGGGTCCGTCGCCGGAGGGGGCGCCACCATTGATCGCTGGATCACCAGCGGCGTGAACGGCGTCAAGGGTCTGGTCGGTCAGGCGCCCGAGGCGGCCGAGGCCGTGGCCGACGATGCCGGGGATCTGGCCGAGAAGACCGGCGACGCCCTCGAGGCCGGCGCCGAGCGCACGGCCGAGGAACTCAAGAACCCCTGATCGCGGCTTCGTCTCCGGCGGCTGGAACGCCCGGACCTTCGGCACGTTCAGCCGCCATGGCGGAAACCTTGACCATTGAAGAGACGTCGACCGCGCGGCCGCTGACGTCGGCCGTGCCCCTGCGCTCGATCGTGGTGCTGGTCAATCCGCTGTCCGGCGGCGTGGGGGACAAGGCCCTCGAGGAGGTCGAGGCCATCCTCGCCGACTACGACCTCCAGGCCACGGTGGTCGGACTGGACGCCGATAATTTCGACGCCCGGATCGATGAAGCCTTCGAGGCGAAGGCCGACGCCCTGTTCGTGCTGGCGGGCGACGGCACGGCCGGCACCATCGCGGCCCGGGCGGGGCCGGACGGCCCGCTCATCGCGCCCCTGCCCGGCGGCACGATGAACATGCTGCCCAAGGCCCTCTACGGCACCGCAGACTGGAAGAAGGCGCTCCGGAGCGCGCTGGAGTCCGGCACCGAGGTGCCGGTTGCCGGGGGACGCGTCGTCGACCGCATCGAATCCCGGCCCTTTTACTGTGCGGCCATTCTGGGGGCGCCCGCCCTGTGGGCGCCGGCGCGAGAAGCCGTCCGCGTGGGTCGGCTGCGTCTGGCCTGGCTGCATGGCCAGCGCGCGCTGAAACGCGCCTTCACCGGGCGCCTCCGCTACACCCTGGTCGGGGAAGGCCCCGGCCGCGCCGAGGCTCTGGTGCTCATCAGCCCCACCATCTCCCGCGCCATGGAGGCCCCGACGGGGCTCGAGGCCGCCGCCATGAACACTCGCGGCGCCGTCGACGCCTTCCGTCTGGCGGCGCATGCCCTGTTTGACGACTGGCGCCGGGATTCCTCGGTGCGTACCCGACCCACCCGCTACGTCACCGTCTCGGCCCGCTCGCGTATTCCTGCCGTGATCGACGGAGAACCGACCCTGCTCGATGCCGAGGCCGAGGTCGTCTTCGACGCCGTGGCCTTCCGCGCCCTCGCCCCTGCCGCCGATGCGGAGCCATCGGGGGAGGAAGGGGTCTAGTGGGGCGGATTATCCAGGTTTCGGACGTGCATTTCGGCTGCGAGATCCCCGAGGCGGTGACCGCCGTTCACGACCTGCTGCACGAGGTCCGTCCGGACCTGACCCTGATCACCGGCGACATCACCCAGGTCGGCGCGCGCTCCGAATTCCTCGATGCCGCCCGCTGGATCGACAGCCTGCCGACGCCGGTGTTCGTCACCGTCGGCAACCACGATGTGCCCTACTGGGATGTGATGGCGCGTGTCTTCAATCCGTGGGGGGCGTTCGAGGACGCCGTCGGCCACCCGGCCCACGACCACCAGTTCAGCGCCCGCTTCACCGACACCGCCCTGATGGTGCGCGGCATCACCACGGCCCGTGGCTGGCAGGCCCGCCTCAACTGGTCCAAGGGCGTCATCGATCTGGACCAGACGTCCCGGGCCGCCGAGGCCCTCTCGCGGGCACCCGTCGGGGCGTTGCGCATCGTCGCCGTCCATCATCCCCTGATCGAAATGGAAGGCGCGCCCGTCACCGGTGATGTGAAGCGCGGTCGCCGGGCCGCCCAGCTGTTTGCCGACGCCGGCGTCGATCTGGTGCTCAGCGGCCATGTCCATGTTCCGTTCGCCCTGCCCATCCAGCTGGGGGATCACAAATCCTACGCCGTCGGCTGCGGGACCCTGTCGCACCGGCTGCGCGGCGTGCCGCCCAGCATCAACCGCATCGAGTGGGACGATCGCTCCATCACCGTGACCGTGCTGGCCTTCGACGGGACGGCATTCGTCGAGGACAAGGTGTGGACCCTGGCCCGCCGTCAGGACACCCGCCATGCCGAGACCGCCCCCCGCCCCGAGGCGGTGGCCGCCGACATGCAGCAGATGGCCGACAGCGAGGCGCGCTGAGCCGCCTTCCGCCCGGGCGGATGCACGGCGGGCGTGACCATTGCCGAGGGGAATGCTAGACGCGCGGTCCTCCCGCCGCCCTCCCCGCGCCCCTCCAGACCGAGCCCCGTCATGCCCGCTGCTCCCGACTTTCCGCCCGCCCCCGATGCCGTCCGTCCCGTCCGGGCGCTGATCTCCCTGTCCGACAAGGCCGGCCTGGTCGAGGTCGCGCAGGCGCTCAACGATCTGGGCGTGGAACTGGTCTCGACCGGCGGCACACGCGCCGCGATCGACAAGGCCGGCCTGCCGGTGCGCGATGTCGCCGACCTGACCGGCTTTCCGGAAATGATGGACGGCCGGGTGAAGACGCTCCACCCGGTGGTGCACGGCGGCCTGCTGGGGGTCCGCAATGCCCCGGCCCACGCTGCGGCCATGGAGCAACACGGCATCGGCCCGATCGATATCGCCTGGATCGATCTCTACCCCTTCGAATCCACCGTTGAATCGGGCGCGGGCTTCGAGGCCTGTATCGAGAACATCGACATCGGCGGCCCGGCCATGATCCGCTCGGCGGCCAAGAACCACGGCCACGTCGCCGTCTGCGTCGATCGCGACGCTATGGATCAGGTGATCGCCGCGCTCAAGGCCGACGGCGCGACCTCGCTGGCCCTTCGCAAACAGCTGGCCGCGCGTGCCTTTGCCCGAACCGCCGCCTATGACGCTGCCGTCAGCGGCTGGTTCGCCGACCGGGTCGAGGATGCGGCCCCGGTCCGCAAATCCATTGCCGGCACCCTCGCCCAGACCCTGCGCTACGGCGAGAACCCGCACCAGTCGGGTGCCTTCTACCGCACCGCCGACCGCCGTCCCGGCGTCGCCAACGCCCGCCAGCTGCAGGGCAAGGAGCTGGGCTACAACAATATCGCCGACGCCGACGCCGCCTATGAACTGGTCGCCGAGTTCAGCGAGCCCGCCTGTGTGATCGTCAAGCACGCCAACCCCTGTGGTGTGGCCATCGGCAGCGACCTGTCGGCGGCCTATCAGCGGGCGCTGGCCTGCGATTCCGTCTCGGCCTTCGGCGGCGTGGTCGCGGTCAACCGCCCCCTGACAGCGGCCGACGCCCGGCTGATCACCGACATCTTCACCGAGGTGGTCATCGCCCCCGGCGCCGATGAGGAGGCGATGGCGGTCTTTGCGGCGAAGAAGAACCTGCGCCTGCTGCTGACCGACGGCCTGCCCGATCCGATGCAGGCCGGCTCGGTGTTCCGCTCGGTCGCCGGGGGCTTCCTGGTGCAGTCGCGGGATCTGGCGCGGATCACGCCCGCCGACCTGACCATCGTCACCAAGCGCCAGCCCACCGACGCCGAGGTGCGCGACATGCTGTTCGCCTTCACCGTGGCCAAGCACGTCAAGTCCAATGCCATCGTCTATGCCAAGGACGGCCAGACCGCCGGCATCGGCGCGGGCCAGATGAACCGCCGCGACAGCGCCCGCATCGCCGCCATCCGCGCCCGCGAGGCCGGAGAGGCCCAGGGCCTGCCGTCGCTGGCCGAAGGCTCGGCCTGTGCGTCCGAGGCCTTCTTCCCCTTCGCCGACGGCCTGCTGGAAGCGGTCGCCGCCGGGGCCACCTCGGTCATCCAGCCGGGCGGGTCGATCCGTGACGCCGAGGTGATCGCCGCCGCCGACGACAAGGGCATCGCCATGGCCTTTACGGGAACCCGGGTCTTCCGGCACTGATTGGGGGGCGCTAACGCTCGCAACGCGGTTGCTCGCTGCTTGAGCTGACACTGGCCCTGGGCTCGCGACGCGGTCGCTCGCGGCTTGAGGGCTATGGGGGTGAATATGGACACGCTTGCGGAACGCTGGGCCCGGCTGGAGCCCCATGTGACGGTGGTGGAGCCGGACGACGACCGGCCGCGTCCGGCGGTCCCGCTGTTTCACGGCTGCGGGGGCGTCCGCGATCACCTGCCCCTCTATGCCGAGGCGGCCAGGGCGGCGGGCTGGCGGGCATACATCGTTGATTCCTTCGCCGCCCGGGGGTGGAGCCGCAGCTTCGCCATGGCCACCGTCTGCACCGGCCTGCATTTTCGCGGACATGCCCGGGGTGGGGATGTGCTGGCCACCATCGACGGCCTGTCGCGCCGGCCCGAGGTCGATGCCGGTCGCCTGTGCCTCGCCGGATGGAGTCACGGCGGCTGGGGCATTATGGAGGCCATGAGCGCCGATCCCCGGCCCGGGGCGCTCGGCCTGTCGGACCCGGCTGCCTGTGACCTCGCAGGGGTGAAGGGCGCCTGGCTGGCCTACCCTTACGTCGGCTTCCTTGCGGCCAACCGGATGAAGCCCTGGCGGCACTGTCCGAAGACCCTCGGCGTCATCGCCCGCACCGACCACCTGACGACGGTGCGCAATGCCGAACGGGTCCATGCCATGGTCCGGAACTGCGGCGTTGAGGTCGAGACCTGGATCGCCGAGGGCACCCACGCCTTCGACGAACCGATGAGCGCCCCGCCCATGCGCCATGACCCCGAGCTGGCAAAGGAGGCGATCCGGCGCTTCACCGCCCTGCTGACCGATCTGGCGCCCGCTCTCTAGACGGGCTCGACGACGACCTCGCCGCGGATCGAGTTGGCCAGATAGCAGGCCTCGTGCGCCCGGTGGTGCAGGTCGTCCAGCACCCCGGCCGGAGGAGTCTCGCCGACCCAGCGGATGTCGGGACGCAGGGTCACGCGAGTGATCGAGATCTTGCCCCGGTCGTCCCGGCCCATGTCGGCCACCGCGGCGTCGGTATAGCGGTCGACCGTCAGGCCGGCCCTGGCCGCAAAGGCCAGAAAGAACAGCATGTGGCAGGCCGACACCGCCGCCACCAGCGCCTCTTCCGGGTCAACGGCGGCGGGGTCCGAGCCCGGCACCGGCGGAGCCGACGAGCCCCGCACCACGGCACCCCCGTCAAACCGCCAGTCGTGCGCCCGCGAATAGGCCCCGTCGGTGAACGGTTGATCGCCGCGCGACCAGTCGACCGTGGCGGTATAGGTGCTCACTTCAGGGCCTCCAGAAGCCAACGATCTTCTTGACCTCGTCGACGACCGGGTCGGCAACGGCCGAGGCGCGCTCGGCCCCGTCCTTCAGCACCCGGTCGATCTCGGCCGGATCGGCCATCAGGCGGCGCATCTCGGCCGTGACCGGGGCCATGGCGGCGACCGCCACCTCGGCCAGCTTCGGCTTGAAGGCGCCAAAGCCCTGCCCCGCGAATTCGGCCAGCACAGCCTCCTTCGTCTGGTCCGACAGGGCGGCATAGATCGTCACCAGGTTCTTCGCTTCCGGCCGTCCCTCCAGCCCGTCCAGCGTCTCGGGCAGGGGCTCCGGATCGGTCTTGGCCTTCCGCACCTTGGCGGCGATGGTGTCGGCATCGTCGGTCAGATTGATGCGCGACAGGTCCGACGGGTCTGACTTGGACATCTTGGCCTGACCGTCACGCAGGCTCATGACGCGCGGCGCGGGGCCCTGAATGACCGGCTCGGGCTGGGGGAAGAAGCCCGGCACGCCAAAGTCATTGTTGAACTTCTGGGCGATGTCGCGGGTCAGCTCGAGGTGCTGTTTCTGGTCCTCCCCGGTCGGCACCTCGGTCGCCTTGTAGACGAGGATGTCGGCCGCCTGCAGCACCGGATAGGTATAGAGGCCGACCGAGGCCCGCTCCTTGTGCTTGCCCGACTTCTCCTTGAACTGGGTCATCCGGTCCAGCCAGCCGAGGCGGGCGACGCAGTTGAATACCCAGGCCAGCTCCGCATGGGCGCGCACCGCCGACTGCGGAAAGATCACCGAGCGCGCCGGATCGAGGCCCGAGGCCAGATAGGCGGCGGCGATCTCGCGCGTCTGGGCCGTCAGCTTGTCAGGCTCCTGCCAGACGGTGATGGCGTGCAGATCGGCGACGAACAGGAAGCACGGGGCGCCCGCGTCCTGCAGCTGGGTGAAGCGCTTGAGCGCGCCCAGATAGTTGCCGAGGTGCAGGGCACCCGAGGCCTGGATGCCGCTCAGAATGCGGCGCGGACCGGAATAGGCGGGAGGCGTATCAGACATGGCAAGGGCCATGCCCCAGCCGGGCCGGGGTGGCAAGAGCGGGCATCAGTCCTTGCCGCCGTTGCCGCGCTGGACCAGCGCCCTGAGCTCGGCAATCGTCACCGCCCGGGTCGCCAGCGCCAGCCCGGCATAGGCCAGTCCGCCCAGCGCCGAGACCAGCCCCACGGCGATCTCCTTGGCCCCGACCGACAGGCCCGCAGCGGCCAGAACCGATTGGATTTCGGGCTGATAATACGGCCGGGCCCAGCTGGCGAAGGCGACCAGCGCCCCCATACCGGCGGCGGCCAGGGTGATCCGGATCAGGCGCGAGACGAGGGCGGGCCCTGGACGGTAATGGTCCCGTCGCCACAGGTTGAGGGCCAGCAGGCCGGCGTTGGACCAGGCGGCCGCGCTGACGGCGGCGGCGATGCCGGGCACACCCATTCTGGCTCCGAAGAACAGGCCGACGGCCAGCCCCACATTGACCACCACCGAGACCAGGGCGAACCGCATGGGGCTCTTCGTGTCGCCCCGGGCAAAATAGGCGGGGGCCAGAATGCGGATCAGCACAAAGGCCGGCACGCCCCAGCCGAACTGGAACAGGGCCCGGGCGGTCGCCTCGGCATCGACATCGAGGAAGGCGCCCCGCGTGAACAGGGCGTCGATCAGGAAATAGGGCATGCCCATCAGGGCGGCAGCGGCGGGCAGGGTCAGGGCCATGGACAGCAGGACGGCCTGATCCATGGAGGCCTTCTGCCGGGCGTGATCATTCGAAGCCACGGCCGCCGACAGGCGGGGCAGCAGGGCGATGCCGATCGCCACCCCGACCAGCCCCAGCGGCAGCTGGTACAGGCGATCCGCAGTGGCCAGCCAGGTCCGGCCTCCATCGACGAAGCTGGCCAGATTGCCGGACACGAACACATTGAGCTGGGTCGCCGAATTGCCGACGGCCGCCGGAATGGCGGTGATGATGATGGCCTTGACCTCGGGCGTCAGCCTCGGGATCGCCAGATGGATATTGGCCCCGGCCTTGCGCACCGCCCACCAGCACAGGCCCGCCTGGGCCACGCCCGCCGCCAGCACCGCCCAGGAGGCGGCATAGGCCGCGCCCACCTGCCCGCCCGTGGCCGGTATGACGGCCGCCAGCATGATCAGGTTCAGCAGGATGGGATAGGCGCCCGAGACGATGAACCGTCCCCGCGCATTCAGCACCCCGGACAGCAGGGCCGCGATCGCCATACAGGGCAGATAGGGCATGGTGATCTGGGTCAGCACCACGGCCAGCTTGTAACGCGCCGGATCCTCGAGGAAGCCGACGTTGATGACCATCATCAGCCACGGCATGGCCAGCTGGGCGACAATGGTCAGGACGACGGTCGCGGCGGCGACGGCGGCCAGCGCCTGGGTGGCGACCCGGTCGGCCTTCTCCGGGCCGTCGAGTTCCAGGGTTTTCGAATAGGCAGGCACGAAGGCGGCGGCGAACGCCCCCTCGGCAAAGATGCGCCGGAACAGGTTGGGGAAGCTGAGGGCGGTGTTGTAGGCGTCGGCGGCGGGTCCGGCCGAGGCGCCCAGCGCCGCCGAAATCACCACATCGCGCGCGAAGCCCGCGCCCCGGCTGATCAGGGTCAGGCCGCTGAAGATGGCCGAGGATCGCATCATCCCGCCGCCGCGCCGGGCCGGCGGGCTCGCGGGGGTGGTCCCGCCGGGGGGCGTGGTGGCCGTGGCCTCGGGCGTCGGAACGGTCTCGGGGGGCAGGCTCACCGGCAGGCTCGGATCAGGATCGGAGGAATGTCAGCCATAGGCCGATTTCGACGATGGCGCACTCATCGATAACGGCGCGTGAATGGGCCGGGGCGACGAGGGCCCAAGAAAAAGGCCCCGGCGTTTCCGACGGGGCCTCTTCCTTAAGGGTGGATCAGCGATCAGTCGCGACGACGACCACGGCTGCGGTCGCGGCCACCGCCGTCTCCGTCCCGCTTCGGACGGCCGCCGGTGTCTTCCGACAGGGGCGGCTCGCCCCGCTCGGCGCGCTCGGCGTTGATCTTGTCGGTGATGTCCTCACCGGTTTCCTGATCGACGACCTTCATCGACAGCTTGGTCTTGCCGCGATCGTCGAAGCCCAGGAACTTGACCTTGACCTCCTGGCCTTCCGACAGGACGTCGGCAGGGTTGGCGACACGCTCCAGCGAGATCTGCGACACGTGGACCAGACCGTCCTTGGCGCCGAAGAAGTTCACGAAGGCGCCGAAGTCGACGACCTTCACGACCTTGCCGGAATAGATCATGCCGGGCTCGGGCTCGGAGGTGATCGACTTGATCCACTCGCGGGCGGCGTCGATCTTGTCCTGCTCCGAGGCGGCGATCTTGACCGTGCCGTCGTCCTCGATGTTCACCTTGGCGCCCGTCTTTTCGACGATTTCGCGGATGATCTTGCCGCCGGTGCCGATCACGTCGCGGATCTTGTCGACCGGGATCTTGATCTGCTCGATCTTGGGCGCGTACTCGCCCAGCTCGGTGCGGGCACCGTCGATGGCCTTGTCCATCTCGTCGAGGATGTGCAGACGGCCTGCCGACGCCTGGGCGATGGCCTTCTTCATGATCTCCTCGGTGATACCGGCGACCTTGATGTCCATCTGCAGGCTGGTGATGCCGTCACGGGTGCCGGCCACCTTGAAGTCCATGTCGCCCAGGTGATCCTCGTCACCCAGGATGTCCGACAGGATGGCGAACTCGCCCGAGGGCTCCAGGATCAGGCCCATGGCGATGCCCGAGACCGGCTTCTTGAGCGGCACACCGGCGTCCATCAGGGCCAGCGACGATCCGCAGACCGTGGCCATCGAGGACGACCCGTTCGACTCGGTGATCTCCGACACCAGACGGATGGTGTAGGGGAATTCTTCCGAGGTCGGCAGCATCGGGCGAATGGCGCGCCAGGCCAGCTTGCCGTGACCGATTTCGCGACGGCCGGCGCCGCCCATGCGGCCCGTTTCCCCGACCGAATAGGGGGGGAAGTTGTAGTGCAGGAGGAACTTCTCCTTGTACGTCCCGGTCAGGGCGTCGATGTACTGCTCGTCCTCGCCGGTGCCCAGGGTGGCGACCACGATCGCCTGGGTTTCACCGCGGGTGAACAGGGCCGAACCGTGGGTGCGCGGGAAGACTCCGACTTCCGAAACGATCGGACGGACCTTGTCGAGGGCGCGACCGTCGACGCGGTGGCTGTTCTCGATGATGTCGCGACGCAGGACCTCGGCCTCGCATTCCTTGAAGGCGGCGGCGAACTTGGCCGGCTCGACGCCGTCCGGGTTCTCGTCGGTCTTCACCAGGGCCTCGGCGGCCTTCTTCTTGGCGGCGCCGACCGCTTCGTGGCGGGCGTGCTTGGCCTGATGGGTATAGGCGGCCTTGATGTCGTCGCCGACCAGCTTCTTGATCGAGGCGACCACGTCCGAGTGATCCTCGGCGGTGAAGTCGAACGGCTCCTTGGCGGCGTGTTCGGCCAGGTCGATGATGGCATCAATGACCGGCTGCATGCCGCGGTGGGCGAACATCAGGGCCTCGAGGAAGGTCTCTTCCGACAGCTCCCTGGCTTCGGACTCGACCATCATCAGGGCGTCCTGGGTGCCGGCGACGAACAGGTCCAGATCCGAGTTCGGCATCTGGTCGAGCGTCGGGTTCAGAACCAGCTCGCCGTCGATGTAGCCGACGCGGGCGCCGCCGATCGGGCCCATGAAGGGCACGCCCGACAGGGTCAGGGCCGCCGAGGCCGCGACCATGCCTACGACGTCCGGATCATTTTCCAGATCGTGCTGCAGGACGGTGACGATGACCTGGGTCTCGTTCTTGAAGCCCTTGACGAACAGCGGGCGGATCGGACGGTCGATCAGGCGGGAAACCAGGGTTTCCTTTTCGGTCGGACGACCTTCACGCTTGAAGTAGCCGCCGGGGATGCGACCCGCGGCAAAGGTCTTTTCCTGATAGTTGACCGTCAGGGGGAAGAAATCGAGGCCGGGCTTGGGCGCGCGGCCGTAGACGACGGTGGCCAGCACGACGGTCTCGCCATAGGTGGCCAGAACCGCGCCGTCCGCCTGACGGGCGATGCGGCCCGTTTCCAGCGTCAGCGGGCGACCGGCCCACTCAATGGTCTTGCGTTTGATATCGAACATATTTTCTCTTTCGAATCCCATGGCCGGATTGCCGATGGGGACGGACAGTCAGGGCTATTCTCAGTCCTTCGGGCCCAGGAACCCGGATACGCCGTCGCATCCGGGCGGGGGTGGAAGAGGACCGGCGTGGCCCTCGCGTCGTGGAGGCGTCTGCCTCCGGTCCGCCGATGGCGGATAAGAGAAAGGGCCCGTCGAGCGGGCCCTTCCCGTCACCTGGCCCTAGCGGCGCAGGCCCAGCTTTTCGATGATGGCCTGATAGCGGGCCGCATCTTTTTTCTTGAGGTGGTCCAGAAGGCCCCGGCGTTGCGACACCAGCTTGAGCAGGCCGCGACGGCTGTGGTTGTCCTTCTTGTGGGTCTTGAAGTGCTCGGTCAGGTTGGCGATCCGTTCGGTCAGGATGGCCACCTGCACTTCGGCGGAACCGGTATCGGCGGCGCCGCGAGCGTTATCGGTGATGACTTCGGCCTTGCGTTGAGGCGTAATCGACATCGGGCAGTCCTTTCTTGCCCTATCGCTCGGCCCGCGGGGCCTCGCTGCTTGAGGGCTGGAGGTTGAAAACGCGGTCGGGTTCAAGCCGACCGGCCCGCATCGAACAGAGGGCGACCAGGGTTCCGTTCCCGAATACCGAAACCGTCCGCGAGCCGGGCCGGAGCCGGGCTTTCAGCGTTTCGACGTGTCGGGGAAGCAGAACGATCGGCCGTCCCTGCCGAAGCGAGAAGGCATCCGTCTCGGTCACGGCCAGGTCCGGGATGTCGTCCAGAGCGGTCGCGACCGGAAGGAGACCTTCCGAGGCGGCGCCCCTATGCACCATTTCCCGCAGAATATCCAGTGTGACCGCCGATTCGGTCGAAAACGGCCCGACCCGCTCGCGCCGGAGCGCCGTGACATGGCCCTCGGCCCCCAGCATGGCCGCCAGATCCCGCGCCAGCGAGCGGATATAGACCCCCTTGCCGGTCCGCACCGTGATCTCGACGCTGTCAGTGTCCGACGCCGTGATCGCCGCCTCATGAATGGTGACGGGACGGGCCTTCAGCTCGAATTCCTCGCCGTCCCGTGCGAGGTCATAGGCGCGCTGGCCGTCGACCTTGATGGCGGAAAAGCGCGGCGGCACCTGTTCGATATCGCCGACAAAGGCGGGCAGGGCGGCCTCGACCGCCTCGCACGACGGCCGCACGTCCGAGCGCGCGATCTCGACGCCCTCGGCGTCCACACTGTCGGTCGACACCCCCCAGGTGACGGTGAAGCGATAGACTTTCTCGGCGTCCATCATGAAGGGCACGGTCTTGGTCGCCTCGCCCAGGGCGATCGGCAGGATGCCGGTGGCCAGCGGGTCCAGCGTTCCGGCATGACCGGCTTTCTGCGCATCGAACAGGCGCCGGACGATCGATACCGCCTGGGTCGAGCCCATCTCAAGCGGCTTGTCCAGACAGACCCAGCCGTCGACCGGCTGCCCGCGCTTGCGGCGGCCCATCAGAGAATCCTCCCCACTCGCGTAGCGAAGGGGGGAGGGGGACCAGCGAAGCTGGTGGAGGGGGCGAAATCAAGCGGTGCGACGGCCGTCGCCCCCACCACCCCTTCGGGGTCCCCCTCCCCCGCAAGGCGGCGGGGGAGGATCATTCTTCGTCCCCGTCGTCCTGCAGGTCCGCCTGCACGCGCGGGTCGGCCAGCAGGGCGTCCATGCGGGCCGCGACCTCAAAGCTCTCGTCGTGGCGGAAGCGCAGGTCCGGCGTGAACTTCATGTCGATCCGTCGGCCCAGCAGGCCGCGCAGGAATTTGGCGTGGGCGTTCAGGGCTTTGACCACTTCGCTCTCATGGCCGGCGACCGGCGCGGTGTCGATCCCGGCGCCCAGCGGTTCGACGAAACAGGTGGCATGCTTCAGGTCCGGCGACAGGCGCACCTCGGTCACCGTCACCGACACCCCGGACAGGGCCTCGTCGTGGATGTCTTCCTCGCGCAGGATGTCGACCAGGGCGTGGCGCACCAGTTCGCCGGCGCGCAGCTGGCGCTGGCTGGGGCCGTGACCGGCCGTGTCGCTGTGTTTGCGTCGGCTCATGGCGGGTCCTTCCCGTTCAGCGACGCCCGGCCCCGGACCTGATGGCAAGGGGCGGGCGGCAAGGGGGCGCGGTTTAGTCGCCCGGTGGGCCTGTGTCCAGCGTAGCGGCCCGGGCATTCGCCCGCGCGTCGGCCAGCACCGAGGCGGCCACGGGCGCCCGCCCCGGATGAACGGTCAGGCCGGCGGCCGACAGCACCTCGGCCGTCCAGCGGTTGCACATCCGTCCGATCCAGAAGGTCTCGTGCGAGGCATAGAAGCGGGTCCGCCCGTCCGGCGCCGTGGCGACCAGCCGGGGCTCGCCCCCGGACAGGTCCAGCGAGGCCTCGATCCGGCGGGCCAGCGCCTCGAAGGCCTCCGGGGAGAGGCGAATGCGCACCTGCCGCTCCGGATCCCGCACCGGCCGCATCCGCGCGACAGGGCTGAGCATGAGCACCGAGGCATTGCCGCGCTTGAACAGGGCCCGGGCGCCATCCGGCAGGCGCCCCATGATCGGGGTCTGGTCGACATAGAAGCGCGCATCGCCCCAGCCGATCCGCACCGCCTCGCCGGGGGCCAGCGCCGCGACCCGCCCGGCCAGCGGCCCGCCCCGTTCCACAAGCGGCGCGCGATCCATCACCAGATCGGTGTGAAAGCCGTTGCTCTCGATACTGACGGTGACGGCGCCCGCGCCGGGCGGGGGAAGGGCCGGACCCTGCTCGGTCCAGCTGACCAGGCCCAGGATCGCGCCGATCAGGCCCGCGATCAGAATACGGATGGCCCCGCCCATTCAGTGTCTCCGCGAATGCCGGCTCAGGGAAGACGGAAACTCAGGCGCGAACAAGGCCGCGCCTCGCCTTCGGGAGGGTCGGCAAAGGCCGCCAGTTCCAGCCGATCCCCGCGCGAGGCCAGGGCCAGATAGCGGGCCGGATATTCGGGGCACAGGGCCTGCCCGCCGGGGGCCGGGTCCAGCGCCACGATCTCGCGCAGCTCGACCTGATGCCCCGCCGGAAGGCGAAGGGCGGCCAGCGGGGGCTCCGACGCATCGGCGATCCGCAGCGGCCGGGTCTGCATCCGGCCGAGACCCGCGATGTCCAGTTCGGCCCCGTCCGCCATCAGCAGGGTCCAGGGCGACCGCTCGTCCACCGCCGCAAACTGGCCGCGCAGGCCATTGTCGACCGCCTCGGTCGGCAGGCTTGAGACGGGAGGCTGCCCCCGGGGCGACAGCCGGGTCCAGACGTCATCCAGCCCGGCGCGGGCGCGTACGACCGTCTGCTCGGCCCCGCGCTCGTCGAAGGCCGACAGCAGCAGGACCAGCACCAGCACCCCGAACAGATCGAGCAGGCGCTTCATGCGTCAGGAAGGGGGAGGCGGGCGGGAGTCATCCCTCCCACGCTAACAGCGATCGCCGAGGCTTCGGAAGCCCTATCGCGCGGAGGGCGAGGTTTCGTCCGCCCGGGGCGCCGCGGCGCCGTCCGGCAGGCTCCATTCGCCGCGATAGGCATAGCTGAGCGTCACGCAGTGGCGATAGGTGCCGTCGGCCCAGCGGCCCACGGCGTGCATCGCGATCGGATCGCCCTGACGGATACGACCGGTCAGCAGCCAGGCGTCGTCGGCTCCCGGGCACAGGGCCCGCACCAGACCGCGCCCGTCGCCTTCCTTGACGATCTGATAGACGTCATTGGCCCGGACACCCTCCGGCAGGACCGACCGCGTGGCGGCGGGGCCGCCCCGGCGGATCTCGGCCGAGCCGCGGGCCGAGGTCGAGAACAGTCTCTGCACGCTGACGGCGCCAAAGAAGTTCCGGTGGATCTCGATGGTGATGCCCTTCGTCAGGGCCTGGGTGACGCGGTCGGCCGCGTCATAGGCCCAGTAGCGGGTCTCCGCCGCCGCCGGGCCCGCCGTGAGCGTCAGCAACAGAAGGCCTGTGGCAAGACGGATCATGGGCGGTCTCCGGACAGCGGGCGATCAGGCGCGACCTACAGCTCGCGCTTGATCTCCTCGACGGTGAAGCATTCGATCAGGTCGCCTTCCTTGATGTCCTGGAAGCCCTGGAACTGCATGCCGCATTCCTGGCCCGAGGGCACTTCGTTGACCTCATCCTTGAAGCGCTTGAGCGTGTTGAGCGTGCCCAGTTCCAGCACGACGATATCGTCGCGCACGATCCGGACCCGCGCGCCCTTGCGGACCACGCCCTCGGCCACCCGGCAACCGGCGATCTTGCCGATCTTCGAGATGTCGAACACCTGCAGGACCTTGGCATTGCCCAGCCAGGTTTCGCGCTGGATCGGCGCCAGCATGCCCGACAGCACGCCCTTCATGTCATCCAGCAGGTCGTAGATCACCGAGTAGTAGCGGATTTCCACGCCTTCCCGGTCGGCCAGTTCGCGCGCCTGTTTCGAGGCCCGGACGTTGAAGCCCAGGATCGGAGCCCCCGCCGTCTTGGCCAGGTTGACGTCGCTCTCGGTGATACCGCCGGCGCCCTGGAAGACCACCCGGGCCCGGACCTCGTCGTTGCCCATGGCCTGCAGCGATCCGGAGATCGCCTCGGCCGAGCCCTGCACGTCGGCCTTGATGACCACCGGCAGCTCGCTGATCTTCTGGGTGCCCAGCTTGGCCATCATATCGGCCAGCGAGACGGGGTTGGAGGCGGTTGCCTTCTCGCGCTGCTTGCGCTCGCGGAAGTCGGTCAGCTCGCGGGCGCGGGCTTCGGTCTCGACCACGGCGAACACTTCGCCGGGCGAGGGCGGCTCGTCCAGGCCGAGGATTTCGACGGGCGTCGAGGGACCGGCTTCTTCCAGCTGGGCGTTGCGTTCGTCCAGCAGGGCGCGAACCTTGCCCCAGGCCGAGCCGGCCACGACGATGTCGCCGCGACGCAAGGTGCCGCGCTTGACCAGCACGGTGCCGACCGGGCCACGGCCCTTGTCCAGCTTGGATTCGATGACCACGCCTTCGGCCGACCGGTCCGGATTGGCCCGCAGGTCCATGACCTCGGCCTGCAGCAGGACGGCGTCCAGCAGCCCATCCAGATTGGTGCGCTCCTTGGCCGACACCTCGATCACCTGGGTGTCACCGCCCAGGCTCTCGGCGATCACCTCGTGCTGCAGCAGCTCGTTGACGACCTTCTGCGGATTGGCACCGGGTTTGTCGATCTTGTTGACCGCCACGATGAGGGGGGCCTCGGCCGCCTTGGCGTGCTGGATGGCCTCGATCGTCTGGGGCATGACGCCGTCGTCGGCCGCCACCACCAGGATGACGATGTCGGTGACATTGGCACCGCGCGCCCGCATGGCCGAGAAGGCCGCGTGGCCCGGCGTGTCGAGGAAGGTGACGCGCTGGTCGTCCTTCAGACGCACCTGATAGGCGCCGATGTGCTGGGTGATGCCGCCGGCCTCGCCCGTCGCCACATCGGTGGTGCGCAGCGCGTCCAGCAGGCTGGTCTTGCCGTGGTCGACGTGGCCCATGACGGCCACGACCGGATAGCGGGGCGTGGTGGCGTCGGCGTCATCCGCCTCGGCCAGGAAGCCTTCCTCGATGTCGGAGTCCGACACGCGCTTGACGGTCATGCCGTATTCGTCGGCCACCAGTTCGGCGGTGTCGGAATCGATCACGTCATTGATCTTCATCATCATGCCCTGACGCATCAGGAACTTGACGACGTCGACGCCGCGCACGGCCATCCGGTTGGCCAGATCACCGACGGTGATGACATCGGGGATGACCACTTCGCGCGGACGGTTCGGCACTTCCGACGTGCCGCCCTTGCGTTTTTCCTTCTCGCGTTCGCGGGCCCGGCGCACCGAGGCCAGCGAGCGCATCCGCTCGGCGGCGTCCTCGTCTCCTCCGGCCAGGGCCTGGATGGTCAGGCGGCCTTCGCGACGCTTGGGCTCGCCGCGCGTGCGGCTGATGGCCTTGCCCGGACCGGCGTCCGAGAAGCGCCGATCGCGATCGTCCTCACGACCGCCACGGCCCGAGAATCCTCCGGCCGAACGGCTGGGACGCGACACTTCCGGCGTGGCGGGCGCGGCAGCGGGGGCTCCGCGACCGGCGGGCGCTCCCCGACCACCGGGGCCGGGGCGCGCGGCACCGGGGGCCGGACGCGGTGCATTGGCCGAATACCGAACGGGCTCGCTGGGCACGCGCGGGCGACCGGCGGCACCGCCGGCGGGACCGCTCAGGGCAACTTCACGGGCCGAACGACCGCCAAAGGCGGGGCGCTCGGGCGGATCGCGGCGCTGCTGGCCCGGCTTGGGCACGCGCTGGCCGAAATTGACCGCCGGACGGGCCGGACGGGCCGGGGCCTCGGCGGGCTTCGTCTCGGCCGGCGCAGCCGGCTTGTCCTCGGCGGCCGGTGCAGCGGCCTGGGCCGGCTCGGCCTTGGCGGCCGGCTTGGCAGGCCTGGCCTCGGCCTTGGGTGCAGCAGCCCCCAGTTTTGCGGCCTCGGCGCGGGCGGCTTCGGCAGCGGCGCGGGCGGCAGCGGCTTCCGACTGGGCGGCCTCGGCCTGTTTGCGCGTGGCTTCCTCGCGGGCGGCGCGCTCGGCGGCTTCGGCCTTCTCGCGGGCGGCGCGTTCGGCCTGGGCGGCCTCGATGGCGCGGCGGCGGGCTTCCTGTTCCTCGGACGACAGGCCACCGGCTTCGGTCGGGGCCGATGCGGGGGCGGCCGGGCGCGGCGGCGCCGGGCGGCGTCCGGCGACGTCAAAGCCCTGGGTGCGCGGCTGCACGGGCGCTCCGGCGCGACGCTTCGTCTCGACCACAACCGTCTTGGTGCGACCGTGGCTGAAGCTCTGGCGGACCGTGCCGGTCGACACGGACCCCGTCGAGCGCGGCTTGAGGCTCAGCGGTGCGCGCGGACCCGTCTGCGGGGTCGCGGTACCAGAGGCCTTGGCGCTCGGGGTTTCGGTCGTCTTGCCGTCCTGGGTCTTGTCGTTCTCGTCGGTCATCCGGTCGCTTCGTCTGGACGCCGGGACAATCCCGACGCCACGTATCAAACACAAAAGGGCGAGCGCGCCCCGCCTCCCTTTCAGGAGTCGGAACCCTGCCCGTCCACAGCCTGCCCGGGCCCGTCGTCGGGCCCTTCCTTGCGAGGGTCGTCCGGTCCGTCCCCGGAGGGTCGCCCGGGTCCGGCCCGATCCCACTCCGGTGGATGAAGAGGCCGAAACCCCGCAAGTCGGTTGACCTCAAGGGTCCAGCGATCCGCGCGTCCACCTGCAAGCAGGACGCTGTGTATCGCATTTTCCAGCCCCAGGGCCAAACTCAATTCTTCGGCGTCAAACGCCCCGCACAGCCCCACAGGGCGCGGTGCGTGTCGCAACAGGGCCGTCAGACGCTGGCGGCCGTCGCGGGCGCCGTCGGACGCCTCGATCAGCCAGCCGGCCTTCCCGCCCCGGATCGCCGCGGCAGATTTCTCGAAACCGGAGATAAGCACGCCTTCGCGCCGGGCAAGCCCCAGTTGCTCAAGACAGCGCCGCACCAGCAGCCGTTCCACCTGGTCGGCAAGGTCGGCGGGCGCCTGCACCTGGGCCTTGGCGGCCCGCGAGAACAGGCCTTTGGCGGCGGCCGTAACCGACGCGCGGTCGGCGGCCACCCACATGCCCCGGCCCGGCAGGCGGCGCGCCAGATCGGGCACGACCTGACCGTCCGGGGCCACGACGAAGCGGATCAGGGCAGACTCGTCCATGACCTGGCGCGTGACCAGATCGCGGCGTTCCCGTTCAGCCTGTGCTTCGGCGAGCCCCATGGACGGTCCGGTCTCCCATCACGCGTCGCGGTCGTCGAGGTCGGCGTCGACGGTGTCGGGGGTCTCACCCTCGACATCCTCCACGGCCTCGTCGTCGCCGGCGGGGGCCGCGAAGACGGCGTCGGCGTCGAAGGACTCCTCGCCATAGTCGCCGTCCTCGGCCTCATATTCGGGCTCCGGCTCGGGCTGCGGCAGCTCCGAGGCGTCGATCCAGCCGGCCGCAACGCGGGCCTGCAGGATCAGCATTTCGGCCTCTTCCTGCGCCAGGTTGAAGCTCTCCAGCACGCCTGCCAGCTTGACCCGCTCGCCGTTCTTCATTTCGTAGCCACCCCGGATTTCGTCGGTGGCCAGATCGGCCAGATCCTCGACCGTCTTGACGCCGTTCTCGCCCAGGGCGACCGCCATCGGCAGGGTCACGCCCGGCACGTCCAGCACGCCGTCCTCGACGCCCAGCTCCTTGCGCTTGGCGTCCTGCTCGGCCGCCTGACGGTCCAGGAAGTCACGGGCGCGGGCCTGGAGTTCCTCGGCCGTTTCCTCGTCAAAGCCCTCGATGTCCGAGATCTCATAGGTCTCGACAAAGGCCAGGTCCTCGACCGTGGCAAAGCCTTCGGTGACCAGCAGCTGGGCGATCACCTCGTCGACGTCCAGGGCTTCCTGGAACAGGGTGGTGCGCTCGGCGAACTCGCGCTGGCGACGCTCCGAGTCCTGGGTCTCGGTGATGATGTCGATCTGCCAGCCGGTCAGCTGCGAGGCCAGACGCACGTTCTGGCCGCGACGGCCGATGGCCAGCGACAGTTGCTCGTCGGGCACGACCACCTCGACGCGGTCGGCTTCCTCGTCCAGCACCACCTTGGACACCTCGGCCGGGGCCAGGGCGTTGACGATGAAGGTGGGCTCGTCCGGGTTCCACTGGATGATGTCGATCTTCTCGCCCTGCAGCTCGGCCACGACCGCCTGCACCCGCGAGCCGCGCATACCGACGCAGGCGCCGACCGGGTCGATCGAGCTGTCGTTCGACAGCACGGCCATCTTGGCGCGCGAGCCGGCGTCGCGGGCGGCGGCGCGGATCTCGATCACGCCGTCATAGACCTCGGGCACTTCCTGGGCGAACAGCTTGGCCATGAAGCCCGGGTGGGCGCGGCTCAGCATGACCTGCGGACCCTTGGCCTCGGGCCGGACGTCATAGATGTAGGTGCGGATGCGGTCGCCGATGTTGAACAGCTCGCGCGGGATCGAGTCATTGCGGCGCATGATGCCCTCGCCGCGACCCAGATCGACGATGGTGTTGCCGTATTCGACGCGCTTGACGGTGCCGTTGACGATCTCGCCGACGCGATCCTTGAACTCTTCGTACTGGTTGGCGCGCTCGGCTTCGCGGACCTTACCGGTCACGACCTGACGGGCCATCTGGGTCTGGACGCGGCCGAATTCGAACGGCGGCAGCTCCTCGACATATTCCTTGCCGACGACGGCCTCGGGGTCGCGCTTCAGCGCATCCTTGAGGCGCACCATGGCGCTGTCATTGAACTCTTCCAGCTCGTCCTCGGGCTGCCAGTCGTCCTCGACGATGGTCACGTGGCGGGTCAGGGACAGCTCGCCGGTCTTGCCGTCCAGGCTGGCGCGGATGTCGTGGTGGGCGCCATAGCGCGACTTGGCGCCCTTCTGGATCGCCTCCTCGATCGCCTCGATGACGATCTCGCGGTCGATATTCTTCTCCTGCGCCACGGCATTGGCGATCTGGAGCAGTTCGAGTCGGTTCGCGGAAACGCCGGTCACGGCCATGGATCAGTCCTCGGAATCGTCGGGGTTGGTTTCGGTATCGGTAGCCGATCGGGCGGCGCGCTTTTCGGCGCCCGCCTTCATCAGCTCATCAGTCAGGACCAGCTTGGCATCCACCAGCCAGTCAAAGGGGATCAGGGCGGTGTCTTCCTCGCCCTCGAGGTCGATGCAGACATGACCGTCCTCGGTGCCGGCCAGGGTGCCCTTGAAGCGCTTGCGGCCCTCGACCATGCGATCGGTTTCCAGCCGGGCCTCCAGCCCCTCGAACAGCTCGAAGTCGGACAGCCGGGTCAGGGGCCGGTCGATGCCCGGCGACGAGACCTCAAGCAGATATTCGCCCGAGATCGGATCGGCGGCGTCGAACACTTCTGAAATGGCGCGGCTCAGCCGGGCGCATTCCTCGACCGAAATATCATTGTCGGAGGGGCGCTCGGCCATGACCTGCAGGCGGCGACGCTGGCTGCCCCCCATCAGGCGCACGCGCACCACCGCCAGGCCGAGGGTCTCGGCGATGGGGTCGATCATCTCGATCAGGGCGCGGTCTTCTGCGGTCCTGGCGCGCACGCGGGGTCTGCTCCAACAAAAAAGCGGCTGGCCCGTACGGCCGCCGCTTGATCACGACGCCGTTCGACGCCGGTCTAACGATGTGGCCTGCCCTATAGCGCCCTCGCGCCGCCTTGTCAGCCCCCCGGAAACGGATCGGCCTTTGCAAGACCCCTTTCCTCGCCTACAGCCCCGGCCATGGAGATTCACTGGATACCCCAGGACACGCCCGGCAGCCTCGGCGTGTCGCGCCGCCCGCCCGGCGGCGAGGAGATGGAGCCCGTGCTGGTGTCCAACCTCGGCTATGTCGACCGGGTCATCACCCTGCTGGAGGCCGAGGAGGCCGAGCGGCTGGGCATCACGGGCGAGGCCGCCGTCTGCAAGGCGCACGGCGTGGCCTTCGACAATCTGCCTGTGCCCGACCACGATGTGCCACCGGACGTGGCGGCCTTTGACCGTCTGGTGAAGCAGCTGCGCAAGCGTCTCGAAGCGGGCGAGCGGATGGTCATCCACTGCAACGCCGGCCTCGGCCGCGCGCCGACCCTGGCCTGCTGCCTGCTGGTGGCCGGTGGCCTGCACCCGGACGAGGCCGTCTTGCGCGTGGGCGCCGCGCGCGGGCGCACCGTGCCCGAGATGGACAGCCAGTACGCCTTCATCCACGCCTTTGCCGAGCGTCAGGCCGCGGCGGCTGCGCGGCGTTCGAAGAGCAAATAGACCGGCTCCGTATCGCCCAGCCGCTTTTCCTCATAGCGGGTGCGGATGTGGTCGGGCGGAGCGACGCGCCAGTCGTCGGCGCTCTCGGCCGTCCAGACCAGGCCCGGCGTCTCCAGGAACCGCTCCAGCGCCCAGTCGGCATAGGCCTTCCAGTCGGTGACGAACCGCAGGCGACCGCCCGGCTTCAGGATGCGGGCCAGCCCGGCCGCCACATCGGTCTGGACCAGCCGCCGCTTGGCGTGACGGGCCTTGGGCCAGGGGTCGGGGAACAGGATCAGCACATGGTCGACCGAGCCGTCCGGCAGGGCGGCGATCACGGCGCGGGCATCGTCGGCATGGATGCGGACGTTCTCGAGGCCGCCTTCCTCGATATGGCGCAGGGCTGACCCGACGCCGTTCAGGAAGGGCTCGCAGCCGATCATCAGCGTGTCGGGGTGGCGGGCGGCCTGACCGGCCAGATGCTCGCCGCCGCCAAAGCCGATCTCCAGCCACACCTGTTTCGCGTCCGGCATCAGCGCTCCGGGGTCCAGCGGCCCCCCGGCCGGATCGGGCAGCGCCACACGCGGCAGCAGGGTGTCGAACAGCGCCGCCTGACGCGGCTTCAGCGTGCGCGACTTGATGCGGCCGAAGCTGCGGATCGGGCCATGGGAGGAGGGGTCGGACATGACTTTGAGTGGCGAGTGACGCGTGGCGAGTGGCGAGTGGCGAGTGGCGAGGAGAGCGTTGGGGGTCGAACCAGCCGACGATCCAGCAACGTCCCCAGCCTTAAGGCGTCACCGGGCGAGTTGAAAGGGTCTCGCCACTCCTCACTCGCGACTCGTCACTCGCTTCAGGCCAGCGCCTTCAGCCGGTCGACCAGATCGGTCTTCTCCCACGAAAAGCCGCCGTCGGCATCGGGCTCGCGCCCGAAATGGCCATAGGCGGCGGTGCGCGCATAGATGGGCTTGTTGAGGCCCAGATGCCTGCGGATGGCGCGCGGCGTGGCCCCGCCGATCAGGGCCGGCAGCTCTCGCTCCAGCACCTCTTCGGAAATCTTGCCCGTGCCGTGCAGGTCGACGTGCACCGACTGCGGCTCGGCCACCCCGATGGCATAGCTGAGCTGGATGGTGCAGCGGTCGGCCAGACCCGCCGCCACGACATTCTTGGCCAGATAGCGACAGGCATAGGCCGCCGAGCGGTCGACCTTGGTCGGGTCCTTGCCGGAGAAGGCGCCGCCGCCGTGCGGGGCGGCCCCGCCATAGGTGTCGACGATGATCTTGCGCCCGGTCAGGCCGGAATCGCCGTCCGGCCCGCCGATCTCGAACACGCCGGTCGGATTGATGTGCCAGACGGTCTCATTGGTGATGAAGCCCTTGGGCAGGACCTCCTCGACCACCGGCTTCACCAGGGCTCCGACATCGCCCTGCGACAGGCCCCTTGCATGCTGGGTCGAGACCACGATCGAGGTGGCCCGGACGGGCAGGCCGTCTTCGTAGAACAGGGTGACCTGGCTCTTGGCGTCAGGCTCCAGCCGCTTTTCGCCGCCATGGCGCAGCTCCGACAGGCGACGCAGGATGCGGTGGCTGTAGGCCAGGGTAGCGGGCATCAGCTCGGGCGTCTCGTTTGAGGCATAGCCGAACATGATGCCCTGATCGCCGGCGCCCTCGTCCTTGGTGTCGGTGGCGTCGACACCGACCGCGATGTCGGCCGACTGGCCGTGCAGATAGTTGGAAAACTCCAGCGTCTCCCAGTGGAAGCCGTCCTGCTCATAGCCGATGTCGCGGACCGCATCCCGCACGGCGGCCTCGATCTCGGCCTCGATCCCGGGGGCCCAGCCCCCGTTCTCCCAGATGCCCTTGCCCCGGATTTCCCCCGCCAGCACCACCCGATTGGTGGTGGTCAGGGTCTCGCAGGCCACGCGGGCCTCGGGATCCCTCGACAGGAACAGGTCGACGATGGTGTCCGAGATCCGGTCCGAGACCTTGTCGGGGTGGCCTTCGGAGACGCTCTCCGAGGTGAAATGGAAGGAGGTGCGGGACACGGGCGGGCTCCGATCTGGCGTGGGCGCCAACTGTAGGCCGCAAGAGATATAAAGATATGCTTATATGTTCAAGCGCTGTCGCAGGCCCAGCAGGACCGGAGCCGCGACGGCGACGATCGTCGACTTGACCGCCATGCCCCACAGGAACGGCAGAACGCCCGCCGACAGGGCCGCTGCCGGGCCCAGCCGCAGGGCCAGCGCGCCCCAGCCGAGCGCCAGAATGAGGACGTGGCCCGCCAGCGCGAGGCCAAGCGCGGTGACGATCTGTCGCCCCCATCGCCCCTTGGGCAGATCATCGCTCAACGCGCCGACAAGACCGGCGGCCAGCACAAAGCCCGCCAGATAGCCGGCGGTCGGCCCCGTCAGCACCGACAGCCCCGAGGCGCCATCCGCAAAGACCGGCAGGCCCGCCGCGCCCGCGAGGACATAGAGGGCCGCGGCGGCCGCCCCCCAGCGCGACCCCAGCGCCACTCCGGCGGCCAGAACCGCCAGGGTCTGCAACGACTGCGGCACCGGCGACCCCGGCACCGCCACATCCACCCGGGCGCCCAGCGCGATCAGCAGGACGAAGCCGAGACAGGCCACAGCGCACGCCAGCGCGCGTCGGGAAGGGGTATGGATCATGGGAAAAGGTGGTGCCGCTTAGGTGACTCGAACACCTGACCCCCGCATTACGAAGGCTAGTCCAGCTTAGCAAGCAAAGCCTCTCGGGCAACGGCTTCCAGCAAGTCTTGTCGACGGCTGGCACGCCAACCCAGCCTCTTCCCAGCCTCGCTTGAGGGAACGGTGAGCACATTTCCTAATTTACGCGCCTTAACGTGGGAACGGCCGAAATTCCGACCTGCACTATACCTGCGAGCTGCCGCTGCTAAGTCCAGATAGCTGCCGATGGTTGCGCTGTCTGGCTTGGTCGATCTTGAGACGACCGCCGGCTCGGTTCGCGCCCCTCCCGCGCCTGTGAGCGCCCTGCCTCATTTGCGGCGAGAGGAGAGAAGCTTCAGCTCGACTGGCAGCACCGACGTCAAAAGACTGAGTGCACATCAGATGGGAAAGAAATCCTCATCCGGTCCGATCCGGTGGGAATTACGTCGTGAAAGAAGTGGGCGGGGAATACCGTGAGCTGCCCCGGCCGAGGCATGACTCGTCTTTCCCCCCAGCACGCCACATGACCTCCTGCGTACTGGTCGGCAGGCCCGATTTGCAACGCCCCCGCGCCGGTCTCCGCAGCATTGGGGGCCGGATTATCGAGGTGATAAACTGCGGATATGACTGACGTCAGGTGGATGTGCTGGCCGTTCCGCCCTCCCCGGCTAAGCAACGTCGCGCCGGTCGAGAGCGTGGCCCTCTCCAGCGGCAGTGGAAGGCAATGGAAAAGCCCCCGCTCCTCCGCTTCGACAAGATAGGTGTCGATCGCTGCGCGAACCGCCGCCTGCAACCTCTTGATCGTCGGCGATCCGGAAAGATCGGGGTGGGGTACGATCGTCTTCTCGGGGGGGCCGTTGCCAGAGGCTATTTCAAAGGCTTCCCGGGCTAGCGCCTCATTGAACTCCGTGAGATCTGCGTCGAGAAATTCCTCGATCGGGCCGACCCGAACATGCTTGTTGAGGTCCACTAGGCGGGCTGCACTTCGTTGGTCCCCGACCATGGAAAAGGCAAGTGCTCGATTGGCCGTAAAGACTGAGCTCGTTCCGAAGCGTGCTTCCAACTCATCGCACAGGGCGAACATCGTCGACGCGTCCTTCTCCCGCGCCGGGCGATGGAGAATATGCCAGCATGCCTCGTTTTTGTTCCCCAGTCGGGCCGCGGTCAGAAAATGGGCCCGGGCCTCCCTGTGGTTCCCAAGGACGGTGTGGACTAGACCGGCCAGCATGCTGAGATCGTAACCCGGCGCGGAGTGTGCCGCGAAGCCGCGATCGCACGCCAGCAACGCATCGCTGGCACGGCCGATCTCGAGATAGCAGCGGGCAAGCCTCGCCCACCCGACATCCATCGGGATACCGGCTTTCGCGGCGACCTCGAACAGATCGGTCGCCTTGGCGAAGTCGCGGTTGGAAAACGCCGCATTTGCTTCTGCTAGGATCGACCATGGCGATGCGGGACTGTGCGAAGCGGCCTGCTGCGCCAGGTTCGCGAGGACTGCGGCGCTTGGCCTTGGAGGATAGCGCGGTTCGATCCATTGCATGGTAGATCAATCCATAGGCAATTCCCGAACTATCCGGTAGCCCCGGGGCCAGTCGGCATCAGGCATCCTGCGTCTACGGCTGAGGCAACGCACCGCGCTTGACGTAGGCGCGATCCGCGGACGATCCTGAAGGTGAGGATGCTGAGCGAGTGCCGGAGACCGATGAAGGATGGATGGACGCGTCCTTGATCGTACGCACGGCATTATTTACGGCCTGACGCTGGCCAGCGACGTTTCGCTCCCCGAACTCCCCGCAACCCGTCCGGACGCATCGCCAGAAGTCGTGATCCAGCGCGGTACCGTGCCTGCTGTCTGGGAGATCACCGATCCACTGAACGTACGATCCATCGTCGACGGGACACCGGAGCAGCTTTGGTTGAGGGTTCCGGATGTCATCAGAATGCTGATACGTGGCGGTTCGAGCCTGACGTTCGAGTTGGAGGGGGCGGGAGGACTGGACGCCGCGCGGCCTTTCCTGCTCGCGTCGGGGCTAGGCGGTGTGCTGATGCAACGCGGGTTTGTCGTGCTCCACGGAAATGCGATCACCCGCGCCGGCTCCCGCAACGCACTCATGTGCATTGGCGACTCCGGAGCCGGCAAATCGACCACTGCGATCGCGATGACCCGACGCGGATTTTTGGCGCTGGCCGATGACGTCTGCCCGATCGACACCGGCGGCTGGGCCGCGCCCGGCATGCCCCACGTCAAATTGTGGCAAAATACAGCGATGGACTTCGGGATCGACCCTGCCTCGCTCGTCCCCCTCCGGACCCGAGAAACCAAGTTCTACGTCCCTTTGGGTGCTTTCCATTGCCCCGAACCCCGCCAGGTAAACCTATTCATCTGGCTGGTGCCTGCCGATACCACTCGTGTGGAGATTGAGGAAATCACCGGCTTTGCGAAGTTTGTGGTGCTCCGCAACAATCTGTACCGGCCCGAATATCTGTTGCCGCTGCAGCTCAGCGCGGCCGGTCTTGAGCAGGTTTCTAGGCTTGCGGCACGAGCCCGGGTCTACAAGGTCATCCGGCCATTCGCAGGGTCCGATCTTGACCCTCTTCTAGACGTGATTTCCAATCTCTACGATGAACACGAAACATCCTTTGAGGCACCTCGGGACAAGGGGCGCCCTGAGGCAGGAAACCGGCCATGACCATTGCGACCCTGACCCCCGCAACGAAGCTGCGGCGCACCCGCGACGTCGTTGCCACCGACATGAATGGCGAGACCGTGATGATGAGCGTGGACAAGGGCACCTATTTTGCCTTGACCGGCAGCGGCGGGCCGATCTGGGCTGCGCTCGACGAGCCCGCCGCGCTGCCTGAAATCATTGCCTTCGTCAGGCGCGAGTTTGACGTTACCCAGATCGACGACCTGGACGCCATGATCACCGAGTTTGTCGGCAAGCTGCTGGATCACGAGCTGGTCGTCCCGGTAGATTAGGCGCCATGTTCGCTGCGGTCGTCGCCCGCGCGACGCGTTCCGGGCCGGAGCAATTGGCAGCGGCCGATATCTTGCTCGGCGCCCTGTTTCCCTTCGCCCGGCCCGACCGGACCGGCGTTTGGCAAGACGGTCGGGCCCTGTTGGTTCAGGGGCTGATCCACAACACCCCCGAATCGTTGCGTGAGCAGGTCCCCGAAACCTGCCGGGAGACAGGGCGCGTGATCGTGAGCTGGGCCCGGCTCGACAATCGTGAGGCGTTGAGTGCGTCGCTCGGTCTGGCCCGGCCGGGCGCTCTCACCGATCCGCAGATCATTCTGGCCGCGCACCGACAATGGGGAGAGAGCTGCGCGCGCCGCCTCGAGGGTGATTTCAGTTTCGTGATCCATGATCCGGCAAGCGGCAGAACCTATTGCGCGCGCGACGCTATGGGCGCCAGGCCGCTCTACTATTTTCTGGACGATGCGTTCCTCGTCGCGGCGACGTCCATCGCGGCAATCAGATCCATCAGCAGCTTGCGCCTCACGCCCTGCCTCAAATGGGCGGCGTTGTTCGCGGCCGGCATGGGGTTCGCCCATGACCAAGGAGCCTATGAGCAGGTTCGCAAACTGCCTCCCGCGCACGACATGGCGCTCGACAGCGGATCCTCGACGGGGCCGCGGGAATATTTCACCTTCGATCTCGCAGCGCCGCATTCCGCCCGGCGTGACGAGCGCTGGGTGGAGGACTACCGCGCGGCATTTGATCGCGCGGTCAGGGTGCGCGCCCGCAGCGAGTTTCTCGTGGGGGCCGACAGTTCCGGTGGACTGGACTCCGCCTCGGTCATCGCGACCCTGACGTCCCTGCTTCCGCACGATCCGGCTGACTTTCACGTCTTTGCGATGATTGCGATGGAGCAGGAACCTGAGCTGGTTGACGCCGTCTCGGCGATGTGTGGTGTGCGGTACACGCACAGGCTGGCCGGAATCGAGACGCTGCGGATCGATGACAGCTTCCAAAGGGCGCTCACAGCACTCGGCCATCCGCCAGAGCACGGACAGCTGCTGCTCCATCCCGAATTCTTTGCCTTGTTCCGTGAGTTCGGCATTCGCACGATCCTCTCGGGCTATGGCGGGGACGAGATCGTCACGAACCAGGCCCGCTATCTGATCGACGAGCTTCATCATCGCGGGGAATACGCAGCCGTATTCGCTGAACTGCCGGGCGCCTTTCCGACGCGGGCGGCGCGCTGGGCGAGGCGGCTGATGCAAGGGCCGGCCGACCCCGAAATCCGGGCGCGGGGCCTGATGGAGACGAAGCTCGGCATCGCCGGGCTCAGCCGGGAGTTCCTCGAGGACACCGGACTGGGCGAGCGGATCGAACATTGGTTCCTGCCGAAACGAGACGCGTTCACGCTCAACGCAATTGCGGGCAACGAACCGGGCTTTCGTTTCGGCAGGGCGGGCAGACTGGAAAGTTCAGCAATCTACGCCTCGACCTTTGGTGCAGAGTACAGATTTCCAATGTATGACCGCCAACTTGTTCAGCAATACTTCGCAACCCCCTCGATCGAGAAGCGCCGCGGAGGCATGGGCCGCTACCTCCATCGTCGCGCGATGGAAGGTCGCATACCGCCGCGCGTTCAGTGGCAGAAATCCAAATACGTGGGCGATTTCATCAATGGCAGGCCTGCGATTGACAGGGCGCCGCCGAAGGCCTTTGACGACATGCCGGAGAGTTTGCGCAGGGTATTCGACCGTGTTTCGTTCGAACGAACCATGATTCGTTTGCAGCAAGAGGCTGATGACTTCTCGGTTGACGCCATGCGCCGGCGCTACTTTTTCTGGCAGGTTCGCCAGTTGTGCGTGTGGCTCGAAGGCGCCTAGCGGGGGCGGCAGTATCGCTGCCATTGACAATTGGACACGGCGCCATAAAGAATTTCTGCAGCGATTGCGCTGGGGAATTCTGATGTCCGATAATGATCTCCGTACGGATGGCGAGCACTCACTGAAGGCATTCGTCAAGCCGGATGTTCACGTGCTCGACGTCAAGGGAACAGAGACCGGCCCATTCCCAGATCCCTTCGAGTTTCCTACGATCCTCCAGGCATCCTGATCGCTTCGCCCAATCAGGACGTGGATGGCGGTCCGGCCTCCCAGGGTGAGATGTTCTGGCGGCGCGGCTACATTCTCGTCGAGGATCTCGTAAGGCCCGAGCAACTGACCCTGATGGCAAGGGCGATGGACCTCAACCATCAGGGCGGCCAACTGGTCGACCAATCTGCATCCAGCGCAACCGAAGCACTTGGTGCCTACAGCCCGGTTCTGGGCGATATGCTGCTTCGGCACTGTCGCGCGCCCATCGGGACGATCGTCGGACGCGATTTGGTCGAAAGCTATTCCTACTGGCGACTGTATCTCGAAGGGTCAGCCCTACGTCCGCACAAGGATCGGGAAGCGTGCGAGATCAGCGCGACGATCACGATCGAAACCGCGCCTGGGGCCAAACCTTGGCCGATCACACTGATCGACCTCCAAGGCGAAATCGCAGACATTGTGATCCCGGCGGGCGCTGGCCTCCTGTTCCGCGGCAACCTGATGCAACACTGGCGCGAGCCGCTGACCGCGCCGTGGCACAAGCAGATCTTCCTCCACTATGTGCGGAAGGACGGCCCCTATTCCGACTACGCTTTTGACCGCCGCAATGTAGAGCCTGCCGCCCCGGCGACCTGACGATCGCCCTTCACTAGGAGGACAAGGGCCTCGGTCGATCGCAAGCCTGCACACCCAAAAGATCGAGCTTGGCCAGGACGCCCGGGTTCATGCCAGATAACGCAAAGCAATTATGCCGAAAGCCAAGGCTCGCGCTGATGCCGGGACAGGCAATTCGGCTGTCGGCGACGGTGCAGCGAAAACTGGCCACCGCATTCGCCTTGCCCCGTCGCCGCCTTTGCCTCACCGCTGCAGCATGGCTTCTCCTGTGGCCGGCAAAGGTGGCGGCAATCACAATTCCAATCCGGGTTCTGAAGCGGTTGTTGGGACAGGACCGTGCTCTTGAAGGCGTGGCGCCCGCGTTGAACCGCCCCGACCAGGCGCGTGCTTTGGAGGTTTCAGCCGCGATGGCTCTCGCAGCGCGCTACAGTCCCCGAAGCGCAAACTGCTACCCGCAAGCCTTGGTTGCTCACTTGCTGCTTTCCCTCTCCGGGCTCGATCACGCACTTTTCTTCGGAGTGCATCGAAAATCAGGTAACAACGCGCTCGCCGCTCACGCTTGGGTCGTGGCGGGAGATCACGTCGTGTGTGGCGGGCCCGATCTGACCCGCTACACAGTCGTGCGCTGCTTCGTTACCGAGCGGCAACCAAGCTGAGGCCGGCGATAAGTCTGCGCGGCGGCAGTGTTTTCATCGGACTTTGATGAAGGCGAACAGTCCGGAATAGCCCTGGTCTGATCATGAGGCCCGCTTTCAGCGTGAGTCTGCAAACACCTCGTTGTAGGCCGGATTAGTTGCGGCGATTGATCCAGCAATTGACGGAAAATCGACCATCCTCAAAGGCCCTCCCGGGCACGGCAACCGGCAGAACTTCATGAGGGAAAAACGACGGAAAAAATACTATCGAATTGTCGTCCGCCTCTATCAGTCGGAAACCGGTCCTATCAAGCGAGTATATCTTCAGTTGCCCTCCTGAAAAACGCTTCGGCGATCGGCTGTAATAATAGACTGAGCTAATTACACGGTGACACGACGACGAACCGTGGGCGGTATCTATGTGAGTCGAAAAGAATGCACCGTCACCGCTGTTGACAGCCTCAATTTCAAATTCGCTCCGGTCAGGAAAGTCCACTCGGATTGAAGCGCTGATCTCATTCTTCAGGGCGAGCACCCCATCGGCAAACAGCTTCTTGTAGCGGGGGTCGAGACTACGCTTCGTTGATCGACGAATGGTCTCATCGACCCGCCCCATGCGAGAGGCGCCCTCCCTGTAGTTAGAGACCAGGGTTGGCTTGTAATCGCCCTCGGCTGCCAGACTCCCCAAAAGCAGGTCCCTGTGATCGGCGGGGGCCAAAAAGCCGCGCTTGATGAATATCGCGGGCACCGCAGCAAGGGTCGGTTGCGTCAAGGTCATGGCACAGTCCCCGGCACCGTTCATCTGCGCTGGCGCCCTACGAGCCGGGCCTGAGGCCAGAATGCGTGATTGCAAGACGAAAGCATCGGCGACACCTAGAGTGCGGATAACTGTCGCCACGTTGGTAAAGGCCGCCGATGACGTTGTCAGCCCTTGCCTGCTCAGAACTCATGGCCAGAAGAACCGGAAAACGGCGAGAGCGACTCCGGAGGGCAACCCGGTTTGTGACTCGCCCGTCTGCCGCCCGTCCCCGGGGGAGGCCCTGACCACCTGCGCGTGGCCGAGCAAGACCATTTTCCATCGGGCGAACCTGGCTTCTTGCTGAACGCGCACCCAGCCCGGCCGCACATAGTCATCCGATGACGGGGACTTTCACCCAGCGCCGGCCGCCAGTCCATCTCATGGAGATCTGGAAAAAGTGGTGCCGCTTAGGTGACTCGAACACCTGACCCCCGCATTACGAATGCGATGCTCTACCAGCTGAGCTAAAGCGGCCCTGATCGGCGGGCCTGAGCGGCCCGGCGCGAGGGCGCTGTTTATACGGGGCGGGGCGGCTTGCCAAGCGTCTGTGCATCGAGCGTGTCGATCAGGGCCTGTTCGTCCGGGCGGGCGGCGATGCGGACCCCGGAAAAGCCCAGCGCCTCCAGGGGCGCGGCGACGGCGGGGGACATTGCGAAGGCGAGGCGTCCGGGGGCCGTGCCGGCATGGCGGTGGGCAAAGGCGGCCGCCGCGCGCGGCGAATGGAACAGCACGCCGTCGAAGGCGACCGGGGCCGGATCGTCTGCCTCGACGGTCTCATAGACGGCCAGCGTGTGTACCGGCGTGTTGGGGCCGACCAGAGCCGCCAGATCGGCGGCCGGTCGTGCCGGGCCGGGGGCGAGGATGGGGCCGGGGGCGTCCGGGCGGATCAGGGCGGCCAGATCGCGCACATCGCCCGAGGCCGAGTGCACATCGGTGTAACCGGCCGCGCGCGCGGCATCAGCAGTCGCGTCACCCACGCAATAGACGGGACGGCTGCGGTCGGGGTCGTGCGCGCTCCAGAGCACCACGGCATTGCGGCCGGTGAAGGCGAGGGCGGCATGGTCGGGCACCGGGCCTGTCAGCGGCAGCGGGCGGACGACCAGCAGGGGGGCGACCAGCGGCGTGTGGCCGAGGGCGGCGAGGCGCGCGGCGGTCTCGTGGGCGGCCGGCACGGTGCGGGTGACCCAGAGGCGCATGGCCCTAGTTTTCGACCGGTTCGCCGTCGGCGAGGGCGCGGTTCTGGACGGTCTGGCCCAGGGCCTCGGCGGCGGCCTCGACATCGTAGGCGAGGGGAATCCGGGCCGTCTCGCGCCAGCGACGCGTGCCGTCGGGGCGCAATCGCTCGGCCACCAGCACCAGATCGTCGCCGTCGTGCCAGGCATGGGCGCCGACGGCCGTGCGGCACGACCCTTCCAGGGCCCGCATGGCGGCCCGCTCGGCCCGGACGGCCAGGGCGGTCGCGGCGTGATTGAGGACTGGCCCCCAGACCTCGATCGCGGGGGCATCGCCCTCGCGGGTCTGCAGGGCCAGGGCCCCCTGACCGGGGGCGGGGACGAAATCCTCGACCGACAGAAGGGCGCGGATACGATCGCTGTAGCCCAGCCGGTTCAGGCCCGAAGCGGCGAGCAGGATGGCCTCGAACTCGCCGTCGGCCACGCGCTTCAGCCGGCTGTCGACGTTGCCGCGTAGCAGTTCGATCCGCAGGTCGGGGCGCAGGGCCAGCAACTGGGCCTGTCGTCTCAGGCTGGCGGTGCCGACGCGCGCGCCCTCGGGCAGGTCGGCGACGGTGTCGAAACGCTCGCTGACGAAGGCATCGCGCGGGTCCTCGCGGACCGGAATGGCGGCCAGCGCCAGACCGGGCGGCGGCTCGACCGGCACATCCTTCAGCGAATGCACCGCCAGATCGCAGCGGCCGTCGAACAGGGCGGCCTCGATTTCCTTGGTGAACAGGGCCTTGCCGCCGACCTCGAGCAGGCGCCGGTCCTGGATCCGGTCGCCGGTGGTGACGATCGGCACCAGCGGAAGGCGGGCGTCCATGTCCTGCGCCTCCACGCCCAGTGCGTCGGCCAGCGCCTGACGCACATGGCCGGTCTGGGTCATGGCCAGGGTCGAGCGGCGGGTGCCGATACGAAGGAGGTGCGTCATGGTCGGACCGTGGCCGTTGCGTCGCGGGGTGCGGGCCGCTACCTCGACCCGGTGAACAGGACTGTGGCCACACCGATGAGCATGGACACCAGGGCCGCGCCCTATAGCACGGGGCCGGAGACGGCAACCGGCCCGCTCATCCTGCTGGGCATCGAGACCAGTTGCGACGAGACGGCGGCCTCGGTCGTGCGCCAGCAGGCCGACGGTACGGTCGAGGTCTTGTCCTCGGTGGTCCACAGCCAGATCGACGATCACGCGGCCTATGGCGGGGTTGTGCCCGAGATCGCCGCGCGCAGCCATGTCGAGACCATAGACGGCATTGTCCGGCGCGCCCTGACCGACGCCGGCTGTGACTGGACTGCTCTCGACGGCGTGGCGGCGACCGCCGGGCCCGGACTGGTCGGTGGCGTCATGGTCGGCCTCAGCTATGCCAAGGGCGTGGCCATGGGTCGCGGCCTGCCGCTGGTGGCCGTCAACCATCTGGAGGGCCATGCGGTCTCGGCGCGGCTGGGCCGGCCGGTGGCCTATCCCTTTTTGCTACTGCTGGTCTCGGGCGGGCATTGCCAGCTGCTGGAGGTGCGCGGCATCGGCGACATGACCCGGCTGGGCACAACTCTGGACGATGCGGCGGGCGAGGCCTTCGACAAGATCGCCAAGGCCATGGGGCTGGGCTATCCGGGCGGCCCGGCGCTGGAACGGCTGGCCGCGACCGGCACCGATGAGGGCGCCGAACGGTTCGACCTCCCCCGGTCGCTGCTGGGACGCCGCGACTGCGACTTTTCCTTCTCGGGGTTGAAGACGGCCGCGGCCCGGCTGTCGCAGGGGTTGGAGTCAGACGCCGACAAGGCCGATCTGGCCCGCGCGGTGCAGACCGCCATCGCCCGCCAGCTGGCCGAACGCTCGGTGCGGGCGCTGGACCTGTTCCGCGAGCACCACCCGGCGCTGGAGCGCCCGGCCTTTGTCGTGGCGGGCGGGGTGGCGGCCAATGCCACCGTCCGGGCGCGGCTGACCGGGGTTGCCGAGGCGCGGGGATTTGATTTTGTCGCGCCGCCGATGGCCTATTGCACCGACAACGCCGCCATGATCGCCCTGGCGGGAGCCGAACGGCTGCGTCTGGGTTTGACCAGTGACCTTGCGGTCGCGGCCCGCCCCCGCTGGCCACTGGACGAGGCGCGCGCCCTGTCCGATCCGGCCCACCCACCCGGGCGCAAGGGGGCCAAGGCATGAGCCGTCAGGACGGGAGTGAACCGATGCAGATGAAGACGGCGGGCGTGATCGGCGGCGGCGCCTGGGGCACGGCCCTGGCCCAGGTGGTGGCGCGCGCGGGCCTCTCGGTCACGCTGCAGGCGCGCGAAACCGAGGTGGTCGACAGCATCACCCGCGACCGGGTCAATGCGGCCTTCCTGCCCGATGTGCCGCTGGATGCGGCGATCACGGCCACGACCGATCTGGCGGACCTGTCCGGATGCGATCTGGTGCTGGCGGTGCCGCCGGCCCAGCACCTCCGCGCGACGCTTGAGGCCTTCCGGCCGCACTATCGGGCCGGCACCCCCATGATCCTGTGCTCCAAGGGCATTGAGCGCGGCACGCTGAAGCTGATGACCGATGTGCTGCACGAGACCCTGCCGGACGCCACCCCGGCGGTCCTGTCGGGCCCCAGTTTCGCGGGTGAGGTGGCGCGCGGACTGCCGACGGCGGTCACGCTGGCGGTCGCCGACGCCGGTCTGGGCGAGGCCCTGATGGCGCGCCTGTCGCCGCCGGGCTTCCGCCTGTATCTGACCGACGACCTGATCGGGGCCGAGGCCGGCGGGGCGCTGAAGAATGTGCTGGCCATCGCCTGCGGCATCGTTGAGGGGCGTCAGCTGGGCCGCAGCGCCCATGCCGCCCTGATCACCCGGGGCTTTGCCGAAATGACCCGCCTGTGCGTGGCTCTGGGCGGCCGTGCCGAGACGGTCGCGGGCCTGTGCGGTCTGGGGGATCTGGTGCTGACCTGCTCCAGCCCGCAGTCGCGAAACATGAGCCTGGGTCTGGCGCTCGGCGAAGGCCAGACGGTCGAGCAGGCCCTGGCCGGCAAGCGCTCGGTGGCCGAGGGCTATCAGAGCGCGCCCGCCGTCCGCGATCTGGGTCGGAAGCTGGGTCTCGACATGCCGATCGCCTATGGGGTCGCTGCCCTGCTGGCGGGCGAGGCAACGGTTGACCAGATCATCGAGGGCCTGCTGTCGCGGCCGTTGCGCGCCGAAACCGACGGATGACCGACGGCGCGGCCCCCGAAGCGCCGGACCCTGAGCGCAAACGCGTCTGGAAGACCCCGCCCGGCGTCGCCCTGTGCGCGCTGGACGACATCGCCGAACCCGGCTCGCGCGGCTTTGTCCTGCAGATCGGCGAGGCGTACTTCCACGGCTTTGTGGTGCGGAAGGACGGCCAGGTCGCCGGCTGGGTCGACCGCTGCCCGCATCAGGGCTTTCCCATGGCGCTCGAGCTGGACCGGTATCTGACGCCCGATGGGTCCCTGATCCTGTGCGGCTGGCACGGGGCGGTGTTCGAGCCTCTGGACGGGGCCTGTGTCGGCGGGCCGTGCGCGGGGGCGCGCCTCACGCCCTGGCCGGTCGAGGCCTCGGGCGGGGTGATCCGGACGGCCTAACGCTTCAGGCGTTTCGCGTTGGCCGTGGCCTTGTCGTGCAGAGGCTTGAGCGCCTCGGCCTGGGTTTTCAGCAGGCCCGAGTTGAACGCCATCATCTGGCTGGCGGCGCGGCCCCACCATCCCAGTGCATAGTTGAATTGGGCCGAGGCCGCGGCGACAGGGGTAGGCGCCGAGGACACGGCAACCGCCGCCCGGCGGGCATGGTCCACCTCGGCCAGTGCCGACTTTGACGCCCGGGCGGCCAGGGTCCCCATATTGCCGGTGAGCGAGGCGGCTGAGGCGCTGAGCGCCTCCAGCTTTTCAGTGCCCATCAGGGACAGCTCACCGATGTCGGCCCGCAGCGGATCGGCCATGGCGCGCGCCATGATCTCCATGCGCGCCGCGATGACGTCGGACGAGGCCGACAGCAGTTCGCCCCCGTGCGTCGCCGTGGTCATGGCGGTTCGCGCGTCGCGCATCAGACGGTCGCCGTCACGGGTCGTCTTGCGGGGAGAGGCCATGGGTCCAGCCTAGCCTGTTTCCTCAGTCCGGTGCGATTTCTTTTCCGAAGGCCGCGACATCCTTCAGCAGAGCCGGCACGGCGGCATCAATGATGCGCTGGCCCTTCTCGGGGCTGGCCTGGGCCGGGTCCGAGCCGATGCGGCCGTCGGGGAAGCGGGCCCGGTAGTCCAGCGCGTCGCGGATCGGGCCAACGGGCGCGATCTTCGGCGAATAGTCGGCCGTCTTGATGCAGTCCGGCCAAGCGGCCTGGGTGACGGCGATCTCGGACGGGGTGGCGTGCATGCCGTGGCCGGTCGGGAAGATCGAGCTGCACAGGGCGTGGACCCCCGGCAGGTCCCACCAGTTCACCAGCCTGAGGGCAAACGGCGCCCGCTTCTCGAGGAAGCTCCACTCGGCATAGATTTCGGCAAAGGTCGCCTCAATGGTTGAGACATTGCCGCCGTGGCCGTTCAGGAAATAGATCCGCTCGAAGCCGTGGCGCGTCAGCGAGCTGACCCAGTCGGAAATGGCCGCCATGAAGGTCGAGGGCCGCAGCGAGATGGTCCCCGGAAAGGCCAGATGGTGCTGGGCCATGCCGATGTTGAAAGTCGGGGCGACGACCAGATCCTCGTCCTGGGCCTCGGCGGCATGGGCGATGATCTCCGGGCACAGCCAGTCGGTGCCAAGCAGGCCCGTGGGGCCGTGCTGTTCGTTCGAGCCGATCGGCACCACCACCGTCTTCGTGGTCTTCAGCCGGGCCTCGATCTCGGGCCAGGACGACAGGTGGATCAGCATGGGGACAAACTCCGGATGGGGACGCAACAGGGCCGCCTTCCTACGCCGATCCGCCGGAGGGGCCAATGGCAGTGGGCTCGATCGGGGGCTCAGCCGGCGGCGAAGGCCCTGAGAAAACGTCGGGCCGTCTCGCGGGCCCGCGCAGGGATGTCGGCGACCTCGGGCGGAGCGGCCCCCAGCACCAGACGCAGATGGCCATGGCCCAGCACCATGCCCGAGAACATCTCGGCCGCATGGTCGGGGTCGGGTACCCGCATCAGGCCCCGCCGGTCCTGTTCGGCCAGCCAGGCGGACAGTCGGCGCAGGCTCTCGCCCGGCCCGCTGTCATAGATGGCCCGCCCGATGTCCGGCGCCTCGGGTGACATCAGGGCCAGCCCCCGCATGGACGATCCCGCATCGCCGCACAGGATCTTTTCGAGCAGGGCGGTGGCCAGCGCCGTAAGCACGGTCTCGGGATCGCCGGCGGTGCGCAGCGGCGCGGTCACGGCCTCGGACCGCCGGGCGGCCAGCGCCCGCCCGATCTCCAGCTTGGAGCCGAAGCGGTTGTAGAGGGTCTGTTTCGACACCCCGGCGCGGCGGGCGATCTCCTCCATCGTGGCCGCGGGGCCCTTTTCGGCGAACACATCGCGGGCGGCGTCCAGAATGGCCTCGCCCTTGCGCTCATCAACCTGTCCGAGGGCGCGCGCCATCAGTGCGCCTCCGCCGGAGGGGCGCCGGTCGGGCCCTTCACCGGCCGGGCGAACAGGGTGACGAAGGCCGCGACCGCACAGGCCAGCGCCAGCAGGGCAAAGGCATCGCCGAACGCCAGGGTGGTCGCCTGTTTCTGCAGCATGCCCCAGACGGCCTTGAGCGCCGAGGCATGGGGATCGACGGAGTCGGAAAACCGTTGCGCCATGCCGGCCAGCAGGCCCTGCATCTGGCTGTCCGACTGGCTGATCCGGCTGGTCAGTTCGCCCATGTGGACCGCCGTATTGGTGGTCAGGGAGGTGTTGAGGAAGGCGAGACCGAAGGCGCCCCCCACATTGCGAGCCAGATTGACCAGGCCCGAGGCGTTCTTGACCATGTGCGGGGGCAGGGTCGACATGGTCACCTGCTGGGCGGCGATCATGGCCAGCATGACCCCGGCGCCGCGCATCGCCTGCACGCCGGCGAACTGCCAGAAGCCCCATTCCTCGGTCAGGGCCCGGGCATCCCACATGCCCCAGGCGCACAGGATGAAGCCGACGAACATCAGGATGCGCACGTCCAGCTTGCGCACCAGTCGCCCGGCCAGCGGCGCGGTGGCAAACATGGCGAGGCCCGAGACGACCATGGTGGTCCCGACCTCGGACGGCGAATAGGCCAGCACCCGCCCGAGGAACAGCGGCAGCAGGAAGGTCCCGCCGAACAGGGCCGCGCCGACGATGAAGGTCATGATGACCCCGACGGTGAAGTTGCGGTTGGCAAAGGCGCGCAGCTCGACGATCGGGTTGCGATAGGTCAGCGATCGCCAGATGAAAGCCGGTCCGGTCAGGGCCGCGACCACAGCGAGTCCCAGAATGGCGGTATCGGCGAACCAGTCATTCTTGGCGCCTTCCTCCAGCACGAACTGCAGGCTCATCAGAAAGACAGCCATCAGTCCGAGACCGGCCCAGTCAAACCCTTTGGACAGAGAGGCATCGCCGGTGTCGAAGCGCGCAAACCGGCCGACCAGAAACAGCACCAGCATACCCGGCAGGACATTGATGAAGAACAGCCAGCGCCAGCTGAGCCATTCGGTCAGGTGCCCGCCCAGCGTCGGCCCGACCGTGGGGGCCAGGGTGACGATCAGGCCCATGACCACACTGGCGGTCACGCGCCGCTCGGGCGGAAAGGCGGTAAAGGCCACGGCGAACACGGTCGGGATCATGGCCCCGCCCAGAAAGCCCTGCAGCGCCCGGAACAGGATCATCATGTCGATCGAACTGGACAGGCCGGTGGCCACGCTCATCACGAGGAAGCCGGTGCAGGAGACCAGGAACACCTTCTGGGTGCCCCATAGCCGCGACAGGTATCCCGACAGCGGGATCATCACGACCTCGGGGATCAGATAGGCGGTCTGGATCCAGCTGATCTCGTCGGCCGAGGCGCCGATGCCGGCCTGGATCTGGGGCAGGGAGGCGGCGACGATCTGGATATCCAGAATGGCCATGAACTGGCCGATCACCATCCCGGCAAAGCCGAGCAGCAGATAGGTCCAGTTGACCTCGGGCGCGGACTTCGGCGGGGCGGCGGGCGCCGGGGTCGCACCGCCGAGGGCGGTGGCGGTCATGGGCGGGCGACCGCCAGAACCGGCGCGCCCGCCATCTGCGGCGCCTCATTGCCGACCTCGGCAAAGCTGGCCCCGCCCGGGCTTCTCAGATCGACCTTGACCTCGACCGACAGGCCGGGACGCAGCGACACCGGCTGTCCCCCGGCGCGGTCGACCACGATCCGCACCGGTACCCGCTGGGTGATCTTGGTGAAGTTGCCGGTCGCATTCTCGACGGGGATCAGGGCGAATTCCGACCCCGTCGCGGGGGCAAAGCTGTCGATCCGGCCGTGCAGGGTCTGGCCGGGGAAGGCATCGGCGCTGATTTCGACCGCCTGACCCAGCCGCAGATGGTCCAGCTGGGTCTCCTTGAAGTTGGCGACCACATAGGTCTCGCCCAGCGGCACGATCGACAGCAGCTGCGATCCGGGGCTGACGTATTGTCCGGCGCGTACGCTGCGGGCGCCGACGACCCCGGCGACGGGGGCGCGGATCACGGTCCGGTCCAGCGCCGTGCGGGCCTGTTCGACCGCGGCACGGGCCTGTTCGACGGCCGCCAGACTCTGTTCGCGGGTCGAGCCGAGCACGGCGGCGGTGCGCTGTTCGGCGACAAGGGCGGCCTGGGCCTGTTCGACGGCGGCCTGGGCGGTCTGGGCCCCGGCCTGTTCGGTCTGCATCCGCTGCTGGGAGACCCAGCCCTGTTCGGCCAGCCGGCCATAGCGGTCCACCTCGGCCCGGGCCAGATCGGCCTGGGCGCGGGCCTGGGCCACGCCCGCCGCGCGGGAGGCGATCAGGGCCTGTTCCTGGGCCGCGCGGGCATCGACATTCCCGACGGCGGCGACCAGCGCCTGAAGATTGGCTTCCGCCTCGGCCAGCTTGGCCCGGGCATCGGCGTCATCCAGCCGCACCAGCACCTGACCGGCCTCGACCGCCTGATTGTCGGCCACCAGCACCTCGACGACGGTGCCGCTGACCTGCGGACTGACGAGGGTGGTGTCGGCCTGGACGAAGGCGTTGTCCGTGGTTTCCCAGTGCTGCTTGTCCAGCCACCACAGGGTGCCGCCGGCAAGCACCACCAGACCGGCGATCACGCCGACGATCAGGGGCAGTCGGGCCTTGAGGGAGGGAGAAAGAGCCATGTCGCATACTCGGGAAGGGGAGGTGCGGCATAAAATGGACCGAAGCGTCCAGAAATCAAGAGCCCATGTTGCGGCGCAGCAAACACGCTCTGTTTCAAGGCCTGACTCGTCCGGCAACTGGCCCACTCTTGACCCGGTGGGCGGGGGCGGCGATGCCGTGGGTCATGGCCCGTGCTTCCCGAAAGACCGCAACCGCCTCGCGCAAGACCCCTTCTGCGGGGCGTGCCACCGGCGCGGTCGTCTGGCCGCCGGATCCCGACCGGGTCGAGGCCATCTTCGCCCGCCTGTCGGCGGTCATGCCCGAGCCGAAGACCGAGCTGAATTTCAGCAGCCCCTACACACTGGTGGTGGCCGTCGCCCTGTCGGCCCAGGCCACCGACGTCTCGGTCAACAAGGCCACCGACCGCCTGTTCGCGGTGGCCGACACGCCGGAAAAAATGCTGGCGCTGGAGGAAGAAGGCCTGATCCCCTACATCGCCTCGATCGGCCTTTACCGGAACAAGGCGAAGAACGTCATCGCCCTCAGCCGGATCGTCCTGGAGCAGCACGGCGGCGAGGTGCCCCTGACGCGCGAGGCGCTACAGGCCCTGCCGGGCGTGGGGCGCAAGACCGCCAGCGTGGTGCTGAACGAGCTGGAGATCGAACCCGCCATCGCCGTCGACACCCACGTCTTTCGCGTGTCGCACCGGCTGGGTCTGGCCAATGCCGGAACCCCCGACAAGGTCGAGGCCCAGCTGCATCAGGTCGTGCCGGAGGCCTGGCTGCCCAAGGCCCATCACTGGCTGATCCTGCACGGCCGCTACACCTGCGTGGCGCGAAAGCCCAAGTGCGACGCCTGCGTGATCCGCGACCTGTGCCCGTCGGTCGCGCTCGGCCTCAACGATTGAGGTACTCGGCGACGGCGGCGACGAAGGCCTGCCCGCCGTCGGGGGCGTGGTTGAGGTAGAAGTCCGGCTCGATCAGCTCCGCCTCCATCAGCAGCCACTGGCCGTCGGCTCCGCGCGCCAGGTCGATGCGGGCGTACAGCAGCTCCTCCTCGACCGTGGCCAGCACCCGGCGGGCCAGCGCCAGCGCCACCGGATCGGGATCCGGCTCGGGGGCATAGAGGCCGCCGAACTGCTGCTGGATGCGGAACTCGCCGGCGCGGGGGCGTTTGCGCACCGCGTGGCTGAAGCGCCCGCCAAAGACCAGCAGCGACAGCTCGCCCTCGGTCTCCAGTGCCGCGATGAAGGGCTGGATCAGGGCCGGTCCCTCCGGCGTCTCGGTCAGGGCCTCGCCCCGCGCCAGCCGCGTCGTCTGCCATCCGCCGCCCGAGACGCGCGGCTTGATCACCAGTTCGTCAGCGCCCAGCGTATCAAAGGCGTCGGCCACCTGATCCGCCGTGACCTGTTCGCTCCACAGCGTGGGCGGCACCGGCAGGCCCGCCTCGCCCAGCCGCTCCAGATAGGATTTGTCGGAATTCCAGGCCAGCACGGGGGCCGGATTCATCATCGGCAGGCCGGCCGCCTGCCAGGTCGCGCAAGCCTTCATCCAGCGGACGTGGTCGCGGTGATAGCCCCAGGCCACCAGCGGCATGATCAGATCGGCCGAGGCCAGCCCGTCCGCCGCCTCGATGTGATCGGTCCAGGCCTCCGACCGGGCGTCGAGACCCCCTGCGGCAAAGGCGGCAACCAGCCGGTCGCGCACCTGCGGCCACTGGCCGGCAAAGGAGGGGTCTTCGGGGTTCGGGGTCAGGATCACGATATCGGACATGGGCGGGTCATAGCGGAAATTGCCCGCTGGCAAAGCCTCGCCCCGTCGCCCCGCACTGGTCATGCGCGGACAGTCGGGCTAAGCGGCGCCCATGACCCATTCCGCCCCCACCCATGACGTCTGCGCTGTCGGCAATGCCATCGTCGATGTGCTCAGCCCCTGCACCCCGGAATTCCTGAGCGAAAAGGGTCTGGCACCCGGTTCCATGCAGCTGGTCGACGAAGACCAGAGCGCCACCCTGTATGAGGCCATGGCCGCCGGCGTCGAGGCCTCGGGCGGGTCGGCCGGCAATACGGTGGCCGGCATCGGCAGCCTGGGCGGACGCCCGGCCTATATCGGCAAGGTGGCCGACGACCAGCTGGGTCAGGTCTTCACCCACGACATCCGCGCGGCGGGCGTGGCCTTCGATACGCCGGTGCTGAAGGACGGCGCGGGCACGGGCCGCTGCCTGATCAATGTCACGCCGGACGGTCAGCGCACCATGTGCACCTTCCTCGGCGCCGCCAACCAGCTGGCCCCCGAAGACGTTGACCTGGCCCGGGTGGCCGACAGCGCCATCGTCTATCTGGAAGGCTATCTGTTCGATCCGGCCCCGGCCCGTGCCGCCTTCGAGGCCGCGGCCGACGCCGCCCACAAGGCCGGACGCAAGGTTGCCATCACCCTGTCGGACACCTTCGTCGTCGCCCGCTGGCGCAGCGAGCTGCTGGGCTTCCTCGACAGTTCGACCGACATCGTCTTCGCCAATGAAGCCGAGGCCTGCGCCCTGTTCGAGACCGACGATGTCGAGGCCGCGACTGCAGCCCTGGCTGAAAAGGTCGAGGTGGTCGCCGTGACCCACGGGCCGAAGGGCTCGGTGCTGGTGCGGGGCGGCGAGCGCGCCGACATCGCCGCCGAGCCGGTCGCCAAGGTCATCGATACGACCGGTGCCGGCGATCAATACGCCGCGGGCGTGCTGTTCGGTCTGGCGCGCGGCCTGCCGCTGGAAACCTGCGGTCGTCTGGGCGCCATCGCCGCGGCCGAGGTGATCGCCCACTGGGGCCCGCGTCCGATGACCTCGCTCAAGGACCTGGCCGGGGCGGCCGGTATCCGCCTCTAGCCCACGCGCTCCAGGGCGGCGACGAAGAAGCCGTCCAGACCGCCCCGATCTTCCCACTGGCCGGGCAGGATACGCAGCCAGCCCTCGGGTGTCAGCGACTCGGGCGGGGCGCCCACGGTCGCCGGATCGGCGGGCACGGTCCGGAAGGCGTCGTTGCGGCGCAGGAAGGCGGTGATCTGGGTCTCGCCCTCCTCGCGCTCCAGCGAACAGGTGCAATAGACCAGCCGACCCCCGGGCGCGACGCGGGCAGCGGCGGCATCCAGCAGCCTGTGCTGCACATCGGCCAGATTGCCGATATCCGCCGGCCGGGTGGCACGCAGGGCCTCGGGGTTGCGGCGGAAGGTCCCGGTAGCCGAGCACGGCGCATCCAGCAGAACCCGGTCGAAGGTCCGCGGGTCGTCCCAGGCTTCGGCCGGCGTGGCGATCACCTCGGCGGTCAGGCCCGTCCGCTCCAGATTGGCGCGCAGCCGGTCCAGCCGCTTGTCGGAGCGGTCCAGCGCCGTGATGCGGGCGCCGGTCGCCGCCAGCTGCATCGTCTTGCCGCCCGGGGCCGCGCACAGATCGAGGACCGTATGGTCGGGGCGGGCCGACAGCAGGCGCGCGGGCACGGCGGCCGCAGCGTCCTGCACCCACCACTCCCCCGCCTCTAAGGCCGGCCAGTCGCGCAGGTCGCCCCGGCGGCGGGTGCGGACCGTGTCGGCAAACAGCAGCTCGCCCTCCAGCGCCTCGGCGAGCGCCGGGCCGTCGGCCGAGGGCTTGAGGCTGAGGTCGGTGGGCGGCTCGGCAATCGCCGCCCGGGCCATGGCCTGAAGCGCGCTCTCGCCCCAGGTCTGACGCCAGCGGGCGGCGAGCCAGTCGGGGAAGTTGGCCACAGGATCGGGCGCGCCGAAGCCGTCCCGTCCGACGCCGCGCAGCACCGCATTGACCAGCGCCTTGTACGGCCGGGTGGCCGGATCCCGCTCGGCCAGCTTGACCGCGCTGGAGACGGCGGCAAAGGCCGGGGTGCCGAGGCTGAGCGTCTGGGCCAGCGCAATCCGCATCAGGGTGCGCACCGCCGGGGGAGGCGATCGCTTCAGCCGCCCGTCGAGGACGGCATCGATCTCGCCCAGTCGTCGCAGGGCCGCCATGGCCACCGCCCGCGCAAAGGCCCGGTCCTGTGGGGCCAGGGTCGAGACGGGCGCCTTGCCCAGGGTCTCGTCGAGGCCGTTCCGCCGCTCCAGCGCCGCATTGAGCAACAGCCCGGCCGCGTGGCGGGCCTGAATGCCGGGATCATCCGTCATGCGTCAGACCGACACCTGGGTGCCCAGCTCGACCACGCGGCCGGGCGGGATGTGGAAGAAGTCGGTCGGATTGGCGGCATTCCGCAGCAGGAAGATGAACAGGCGGTCCTGCCACAGGGGCATGCCCTGGGTGGCCGAGGCGACCACCGAGCGACGGCCGAGGAAGAAGCTGGTCGACATGATGTCGAACTTCAGCCCCTGCTTGCGGCACAGGCCCAGAGCCTTGGGCACATTGGGCCGTTCCATGAAGCCGAACGACAGGATGACCCGTTTGAAGTCGCCGTTGATCGGCTCGATCGTCACCCGGTCGGCCGTCGGTACGCGGGGCCGCTGGGCCGTGCGCACGGTCAGGATGATGTTCTTCTCGTGCAGCACCTTGTTGTGCTTGAGATTGTGCATCAGGGCGACGGGCGCGACCTCGGGGTCCGAGGTCAGGAAGATGGCCGTGCCGGGCGTGCGGTGCGGCGGCCGGGCCGAAAGCATGTCGATCAGGTCCGACAGCGGCAGGCTGTCGCGGCGCGTCTTGGCCGTCAGGATCTGGGTACCGCGCACCCAGGTCCACATCAGCAGCAGCAGGCCGCCGCCCAGCACCAGCGGGAACCACGCCCCCTGCGGGATTTTCAGCATGTTCGAGGTCAGGAAGATCACGTCCAGCGCGAGGAAGGGCGTGATGACCAGCAGGCTGAGCGGCAGCTTCCACTTCCACAGATGGCGCACGACGAACCAGGCCAGCAGGCTGTCGACGAACATCGAACCGGTCACCGCAATCCCGTAGGCCGCGGCCAGACTGGTCGACGTCTGGAAGGTCACCAGCAGGGCCAGCACCCCGACCATCAGCATCATATTGATCGCCGGCACATAGATCTGGCCGGCCTGGCTTTCGGAGGTGTTGCGGATGTCGATGCGCGGCAGCAGGCCCAGCTGGACAGCCTGTTGCGTGACCGAGAAGGCGCCGGTGATCACCGCCTGGCTGGCGATGATGGTGGCGATGGTCGCCATGATCAGCACGGGCCAGTAGGCCACTTCCGGCACCATCATCCAGAAGGGGTTCTCGGCGGCCGTCCGGTGCGACAGCACCAGCCCGCCCTGGCCCAGATAGTTGAGCGTCAGGCACGGCAGGACCACCCACAGCCAGCCGGCCCGGATGGGCGACTTTCCGAAATGGCCCATGTCGGCATAGAGGGCCTCCGCCCCCGTCACCGCGAGGAAGACACTGCCCAGAATGACGAAGCCCAGAAAGCCGTTATCGAGCAGGAACATCACGCCATAGTGCGGCGACAGGGCCCGCAGGATCGAGAGGTCGTCGAAGATGTGGTAGAGGCCCAGCCCCGCCAGCATCAGGAACCAGACCAGCGTCAGCGGGCCGAAGAATTTCGCCACGCTGGCCGTGCCGCGCGACTGGATCATGAACAGGGCAATCAGGATGCCCGCCGCGATCGGCACGACAAACGGCGCAAAGGTATCGCCCATGCCCGGCGCATCGCGCAGGCCCTCGATGGCGGACACCACCGAGATCGCCGGGGTGATCACCCCGTCGCCATAAAACAGCGCGGCGCCGCAGACGCCCAGCAGGAAGACCACGGCCGAGCGCTTGCCGATGGCATGCTGGGCCAGCGCCATCAGCGACAGGGTCCCGCCTTCGCCCTTGTTGTCGGCCCGCATCAGGAAGACGACGTATTTCAGCGTCACGACCAGGATCAGGGCCCAGAAGACCAGCGAGACGACGCCCAGCACCGCCAGTTCGGCGGCACCGCCCGAGCGGCTGTGATGCAGGGCCTCGCGCATGGCGTACAGCGGGCTGGTGCCGATATCGCCGAACACGACGCCGATGGCGCCGATCATAAGGCCCAGCTTGCCCTTGCCGGTGGGACCGTGACCTGCGTGGCCGTCGCCCGGCGAGGTACCGGGCGGGCAGGCGTCTGACGCTGTGGAGCCGGCTGCCTCGCTGGACGCGGCGGCATCGGCCCTGGGGGTATCCCCGATCATGCCAGGTCTCCGGGAGCCGTGGGAGGACGGTCCCTTCCGTGAAGCCGCGGGGCTTTAGACCCTTTCGACGGACGGTTCAATCGTGCCTCCCGGGACGGCCCCTGCCGCCATGGTTTGTGATTCCTCCGACAAACGCCTAAATCCGGATACGGAACCCGAACCTCATGTCCGACAGTCAAAGATTTCCCGTCGCGGCCCACGCCCTGGCCTATCTGGCCCATAAGGGCGCCTATGGCCCTGCCCAGGCGGTGCCCAGCGCGATACTGGCCGCCTCGGTGCCGACCAATCCGGTGGTGATCCGGCGCGTTACCGGCCTTCTGGCCCGCGCCGGCCTGATCGAAACCCGTTCAGGCGCCAGTGGCGGTGCCTGGCTGGTGCGCAAGCCCGAAACCATCCGGCTGGACGAGGTGCTGAAGGCCGTCCACGGCTGCGCCCATCTCGGCTCACCGCCCGCCGGGGCCAAGGGATGCCCGGTTGGCGAACACATTCCCCGTCAGGTGGCCCGGGCGCTGGTCGCGGCGGACCAGGCGGCGGGCGCCGCCCTGTCGCGCATCACCATCGCCGACCTGCTGGCGGACAACCCGCCCTCGCTGGCCGGTTTCGCCCTGCCGGCCGCGACCGGCGCATGACCCGGCGGCGGGTGCTGGTCACCGGCGCCTCGGCCGGCATCGGCCGGGCCCTCGCCACCGTCTATGCGCGTGAGGGCTGGGACCTGATCCTGACCGCACGGCGCAAGGCCCCCCTGGATGCGCTGGCGGCCGATCTGGCGGCGGAGACCGGCTGCGACGCCCGGGTGTTCCTCGCCGATCTGGCCGAGGAGGGCGCGGTGACCGGTCTGGTCGACCGGATCGTGGACCTGGGGCTCACGGTCGACGGTCTGGTCAACAATGCCGGCTTCAGCCGCACCGAGGGGTTTCTGCATACCGATCCCGACGCCCAGCAGGCCATGATCCGGGTGATGCTGACCGCCCCGGTGGCGCTCAGCCGCGCGCTGGTACCGGGCATGGTCGAGCGCGGCTTTGGCCGGGTGCTGAATGTCGCCTCGCTGGCCGGGCGGATGCCCGCGACCGGTGGCGACACCCTGTACGGGCCGATCAAGAGCTTCCTGATCAAGGCCTCACAGGGGCTGTGGCTGGAGATGCAGGGCACGGGCGTGCATGTGACCGCCCTCTGCCCCGGCTACACCCTGACCGAATTCCACGATGTGAATGGCACCCGCGAGGAGGTCTCCTCGGCCTATCCCGCCTGGATGTGGCAGACAGCCGACCATGTGGCTCGCGTCGGCTGGCAGGCCTGCGAGGCAAACCGTCCGCAGGTGACCCCGGGGATCATGAACAACCTCATGGCCGGTCTGGCCAAACACCTGCCCGACCGCATGGCCCTGTCCATGGTCGGCGGCCACGCGAAACGGCTGAAGCGAATCTAGTGGCCGCCTGACGGATAGGGCGTGGTGACATCGCCCGAGAACATGCCGGGGATGGCCTCGCCGAGGCCCGCCAGAATGAACTGGATGGCCAGGGCGCACAGGATCAGGCCCAGAACCCGCACCACGATCGCCATGCCCACCTCGCCCAGAAGGCGGCTGATCGGCCCCGTCATGGCAAAGCAGACGAAGGTCGCGATCCCGGCTGCCGCGATGGCGACAAGGCCTGCGGCATGGCCGGCGGGTCCGATCTTGGTGGCCTCACCCGCCTGGATGATGATGGTCGAAATGGCGCCCGGCCCGATCAGCAGCGGCATGGCAAAGGGCACGATCAGCCGCTGGAAGCGCCGACGGGCATAGCCCCGCACATCGGCCAGATCCGACTGGGCATCGGCGTCGGCAAAGATCTTGAGGAAGTCCTCGCGGGCCATGTCCAGACCCAGCAGCAGCAGCAAGATGCCGCCCGCGATGCGGAAGGCGGCCAGCGAAATGCCGAAGAACTCCAGCAGCGCCAGGCCGGTGAAGAAGAAGAAGACCAGAAAGGCGACGATGAACAGGCAGATGAGCGCCGACACCGACATCCGCTGGCTGAGCGTCGCGCCCGCCGTGGCGGCGGCGAAAATCGGGATGTTGCCGATCGGATCGACCAGGGCGAACAGGGCCACGAACAGGTTGACGCCAAGATCGACCGCGCCCATGACTGAATGCCCCCTGTTTCAGACCCGTATGGTGATGGTGCCGCGCGCCCCGGCGCGCCCGCGACCACCCATAGCCGCTTGCAAGGATGCCGTCGATGACCTCTCCTGTTCTGGCTGATCCGCGCCTGATCGTCGGCCTGGACCTTCCCTCGATCGAGGCGGCCGAGGCGCTGGTGGACCGGATCGCGGACGGGGTGCTGGCCTACAAGGTCGGCCTGACCCTGCTGGCCCGTCCGGGCGGCGTGGCCTTCGCCCACAAGCTGCGCGCCCGGGGCAAGATGGTCTTTCAGGACTGGAAGCTGCACGACATCGGCGCCCAGGTGGAGGGCGCGGCCCGCGCGGTGGCCGAGGGCGGCTGCGACCTGCTGACCGTCCATGCCGAGCCGCAGGTGATGAAGGCCGCGATCCGGGGCCGGGATGCCGCAGGTTCGGACACACGCCTGCTGGCCGTGACCGTCATGACCAGCCTGTCGGACGCGGATCTGGTCGAGATCGGCTATGGCCGCACGGCTTCCGAGCTGGTCGAACAGCGGGTGCGTCAGGCGCTCGACATCGGCATGGACGGCGTGGTCGCCAGCCCGCTGGAAGCGGCGCGCGTCCGCGAACTGGCCCGCGCGGCGGGCCGGGACACGTTTCTGGTGGTGACCCCCGGTGTGCGCCCCGCGGGCGCCGATAAAGGCGATCAGCAACGCGTCGCCACGCCCGCCGAGGCCCTCAGGGCCGGGGCCAGCCATCTGGTGGTCGCCCGTCCGGTGGTCGCGGCCGACAGTCCGGCCATGGCTGCGGCCCGGATCGCCTCCGAAATGCTCGAGATCGCCTAGCGGTCGTAGAGATAGACGTCGGCACAGCCGCAGTCGTGACGGCGGCGGTCGTACCGGTCGTCGCGACGCTCATACCCCCGGTGCCGGGCCGAGCGCGGCCGGTCGTCCTGATAGCCGTATTCGTCGCGGTAGCCCTGATAGACGCTGTAGCCATAGCGCCCGCCCCGGTCGTACCCGCGTTCATAGCGGTCACCGTATCCGTCATGGCGCCTGCGATCGCGCCAGGCATAGCGGTCATGCTGGCGCGGCGGCTGGTACCAGACTTCGCCGCGTCCGCTGTGGTCATAGCCATAGCCGTAGTCATAGCCATAGCCGGACCGCCCGGTCGCGGCGGCACCCGTCGCGGCATAGACGCGCGTTTCGCCCTCATAGACGGGTCCGCTGACCCCCGACCGGCCATAGCTGTAGCCGTAGTCGTAGGGCGAGGGGGCGTCATAGGCGATCACCACCCGGCCCTCGCTGCGAGCATAGCCCTGTGAATAGCGGCTCTGCGAGTAGCTGTTCTGCGAATAGCTGCGGCTGTAGCCCTGGCCATAGGCGTCACCGCCCCAGGTCTGGGCCAGGGTCGGGGCGGCCAGCGCCGCACACGCCGTCAGGGCCGCGAGGCCACAGGCCAGATGCAGGCCGGGGCGGGAAGGGGAAATCGACATCGCCTTGTCCTCGAGATCGCCGGAACGGCGGGTTTCGCTGAAAAGGTTAACGCCATATGGGCCGGATCGTTCGGTATTCCCCCGCGAGGCGACGGATACCCTCAGAAGTCGACGGCCAGACCCTTGCGCTCCCAGTCGCCATAGCGGGTCGGCTCGGGCCCGCGCGGTCCGCCGACCTCGTCGGTGGCCTCGGCGGCTTCGCTGGCCGCGCGGCGGGCGGCGGCCTCCTCAAGGGCGCGCCGTTCGACCTCGCTCAGGGGGCGGTCCGGTGTCGCACCCGGCAGGTCGGCGTTGTGCTGCGGGGCTTTCACCGGCGGGGTGGGCGATTCGGTCACAGGCGGGTCCTCTTGAGGCATCTCGGGGCCCGAGACACATAGGAAGACGGTCGCGACCCGACCAGTCCGCTTCCTCGTCCGGCAACAGTCAGAGTCTTCCTCCGGTGATGAACCACGCCAAGACCTTCATCCTGCTGGCGGCCCTCGCCGCCCTGTTCGTCGGCATCGGCTATCTGATCGGCGGCGTGACCGGCATGGTCATCGCCCTCGGGCTGGCGGCGGCCCTCAACCTGTTCAGCTACTGGAACGCCGACAAGATCGTCATGCGCATGTACCGGGCCCAGCCGGTCGACGAACATCATCCCAATGCGGTGGTGCGCGCCTATGTGGCGGATGTTCTGGCCATGGCCGAGGCCGCCGGCCTGCCCCGGCCGGTGGTGGCCATCATTCCGAACGACCAGCCCAATGCCTTCGCCACCGGTCGCAATCCCGAGAATGCCGCCGTCTGTGCCACCTCGGGCCTGCTCGACCTGCTGACGCGCGACGAGGTGCGCGGCGTGATGGCGCACGAGCTGGCCCATGTGAAGAACCGGGACACCCTGACCATGACGGTCACGGCTACCGTGGCCGGGGCGATCTCGGCGCTCGCCAATTTCGCCCTGTTCTTCGGCGGCGACCGCGAGCGCCCCGGCGGCCTGATCGGTACCCTGGCCCTGATGCTGCTGGCCCCGCTGGCCGCCGGTCTGGTGCAGATGGCGATCAGCCGCGCCCGCGAATATGAGGCTGACCGCGTCGGCGCCGACATCGCCGGCGATCCCCACGCCCTGGCCTCGGCCCTGCAAAAGATCGAGGCCCACGCCCGGCGCATCCACAATCCGGTGGCCGAGCGCAATCCGGCCTCGGGTCAGCTGTTCATCATCAATCCGCTGGCGGGCAAGGGCGCCGACAGCCTGTTCTCGACCCACCCGGCCACCGGCAACCGGGTCAAGGCGCTGATGGCGCTGGCGACCTCAACGGGGGCGAGGCCGCGCCGGGCCGAGATGTTCGCGGCCCCGGTCTCCGGCACCACCGTGCCCGCCACGCCGACACGCGCGCCGGCCCGGGGCCCCTGGGGCTGACCGCCCGGTCCCCACAGGGCTTGCACTGACGGTCATCTGGTTCTTTAAGCGCGGCCAGCGTTTTTCCGCGCGGCCCTCCCCCGCCGCCTGACCCCTGTTTCGAGATAGCCCCCATGTCCGAGCCCAAGCCCAAAAAGGTCGTCCTCGCCTATTCCGGAGGGCTCGACACCTCGATCATCCTGAAGTGGCTGCAGACCGAGTACGGCGCCGAGGTGGTCACCTTCACCGCCGATCTGGGCCAGGGCGAGGAACTCGAGCCCGCGCGGGAGAAGGCCCTGCGCATGGGCATCAAGCCCGAGAACATCTTCATCGACGACCTGCGCGAGGAATTCGTCCGCGACTTCGTCTTCCCCATGTTCCGCGCCAACGCCCTCTATGAAGGCCAGTATCTGCTGGGCACCTCCATCGCCCGGCCGCTGATCGCCAAGCGCCAGATCGAGATCGCCCGCATGGTCGGCGCCGACGCCGTCTGTCACGGTGCCACCGGCAAGGGCAATGACCAGGTCCGCTTCGAGCTGGGCTATTATGCCCTGGAGCCCGACATCCGCGTGATCGCCCCCTGGCGCGAGTGGGACTTCAAGAGCCGCGAGGCCCTGCTCGACTTTGCCGAAAAGCACCAGATTCCGATCGCCAAGGACAAGCGCGGCGAGGCGCCCTTCTCGGTCGACGCCAACCTTCTGCACAGCTCGTCCGAGGGCAAGGTTCTGGAAGATCCGGCCGTCGAGGCGCCCGAATTCGTCTATCAGCGCACCATCTCGCCCGAGGATGCCCCCGATCAGCCGACCGTCATCACGATCGGCTTCGAGCGCGGCGATGCGGTCTCGATCGACGGCGAGGCCCTGTCGCCCGCCACCCTGCTGGCCCGGCTGAACGATCTGGGCCGGGACAACGGCATCGGCCGTCTGGATCTGGTCGAGGGCCGGTTCGTCGGCATGAAGTCGCGCGGCATCTATGAGACGCCGGGCGGCACCATCCTGCTGGCCGCCCACCGGGGTATGGAGTCGATCACCCTGGATCGCGGCGCCATGCACCTCAAGGACGAACTGGCGGTCCGCTACGCCCAGATGATCTACAACGGCTTCTGGTTCGCCCCGGAGCGCGAGATGCTGCAGGCCGCCATCGACAAGAGCCAGGAACAGGTCACCGGCACCGTCCGGGTCAAGCTCTACAAGGGCAATGCCACGGTCATCGGCCGCGAGAGCCCGTTCAGCCTGTACGATCAGGATCTGGTCACCTTCGAGGAGGGCGTCCAGGCCTATGATCACCGCGACGCGGCGGGCTTCATCAAGCTGAATGCCCTGCGCCTGCGGGTGCTGGAGCGCCGCAATCGCCGGACCGGCGGGGCCTGAATTCCGGCCTCAATTACGGTCTGAACCAGGCCGGAATCGAGACGGCGCGCAGCCTTACCGCGATTTCACTTGAAGGCGCGCGGTGTTGGGCAGAGGTTTGGGCGACCTTCTTTCAAGCCCAGAGGCTCTCCCCATGCGTCGCCTGATCCTGTCTGCCGTTGCCGTCTCCGCCCTCGCGCTTTCGGCCTTTGCCCTGCCGGCCTCGGCCGCGCCGGTTGCCGCTGCCGTCGTCGCCCAGGACCCCATCACCGAGGCCGATGTCGAGGCCGCGGCAGAGGCCTTTGAAGTCACGCTCGAAGCCCTGGTGGCCGAGGTCGAGACGATCCGTGCCGACAGCAGCCTCAGCGAAGAGGACCGTCAGGCCCGCATGCAGGCCGCCATCGACCGCAAACAACCCGAGATCGACACCTTCGTCTCCCTGCTGACCGGCTTTGTTCGCCAGCAGACCCTCGACGAGGGCGGCACCGCCGAGGACGCCGAAACGGCCGCCGCCATGATCGAGGGTATGTTCTCCAACATGCTGATCCAGGGCCTGCTGTCCGGCGAAATCGCCGCCGAAATGGGAGGCGAGGGGGAATAACCCCCTCCCTCCGTTCCTTCCGGGAGATCGACCATGATCCGCGCCCTGTCCCTCGCCGCCGCCCTGGCCCTGCTGCCGGTTTCGGCCGCCTTTGCCCAGTCCTCTGATCCCGACGCTGCCGAGGCCGCTCTCGATGCGGCCGCCGAGGCGTTCGAGAGCCGCATGGACGAATTCGCCGAGCGGGCCGAGGCCATTGGCGACGGCGAGACCCTGAGCGAGGACCAGAAGGAAGCCGCCATCATGGCGCTGTGGTCCGAATACCAGCCGGACGTGGCCGCCTTCACCCAGTCGGTCGCGGTCGCCATCCCGGATATCGTCGCCGACGCCCTTGCCGAGGTCGACGTCGAGGCCGTGGTCGCCGAAGCGCTAGCCGAGGCTGATCTGGCCGGCGGCATGGGCATTGCCGAGGCGGTCGCCGTCGGCAACGGCATGATGGCCAATGGCGCCTGGGCCAGCGACGACCCCGAGCACCAGGCCACCTATGGCCTGATGGCCGACTACGCCCTCGGCCAGGCCATGGATACGGTCGAGATCGAGCCGGACAGCGAGCCGTCCCCCGAGGACTGAGGTCAACGGTATTGTCCGTCCTTCTTCCCTTGTGGGAGAAGGTGCCCCCTGAGAAGGGGGCGGATGAGGGGTCGCGCCGAGATCAGAAGGCCATCCAGCCGACTGAAGCGGACTCCTCTTCACCCGACTGAGAGACCCCTCATCCGTCAGGCTTCGCCTGCCACCTTCTCCCGCAAGGGGAGAAGGGACGCTGGGTCGAACGCCTCAGCTATGATCGCTGCCCCCGAAATTCCCCCATCCTTTCAACACCCCGCCCGTTTCCCGAGCCGACTTCCTCGCCCCACTCCCGTCCTGTGCAAACCTCCCCGGGTCCCGTCGCCTTCGTCGAAACGGTAAACTCTAGTCACTCCGGGCGAAGGCCCGGCGCTCCGCCTGCCCTCCAACCCGCCGCCACCACGGACGGGCGCTTCCGCGCATCCGCGACCATTCCTCCCCCACCGGGGGAGGGGGACCGCGGCGCTCTGCGCCGGGGTGGTGGGGGCAGAGCTGCCTCGCGTGAAGGGCCCGTGCCTCTGATGACGTCCGCCCCCTCCACCATCCTTCGGATGGTTCCCCTCCCCCGATGGGGGAGGAATGGATTTCAGACCCCTTCAGACCATTCAGACTATTCAGACGGTGTATTCTCGCCCGACCCGGACGGTTGCTCTAGACACCACGCCATGACCGCACCGCCGCCCTTCCAGCCTGACCCCGCCGGTCCCGTCGTCGTCATCGGCGCGGGCCCGGCCGGCCTGATGGCGGCCGAACGCCTGTCGGCGGCGGGTCTGGCGGTTGAGGTCCATGAGCGCATGCCCTCGCCGGCGCGCAAATTCCTGATGGCGGGGCGTGGCGGCCTCAATCTGACCCACAGCGAGCCGCTGGACCGGTTCCCCGCCCGCTACGGCGACCGGGCCTCCCAGGTGATGGACTGGCTGGGCCGTTTCGATCCGCAAGCCTTGCGCGACTGGGCCGACGGTCTGGGCGCCGGGACCTTCATCGGCTCCAGCGGTCGTGTCTTTCCCCGGGCCATGAAGGCGTCGCCCCTGCTCAGGACCTGGTTGCAGCGCCTGCGGGATCAGGGCGTGTCGCTTCACACCGGCTCGCGCTGGGCCGGCTTCGAGGCCGGTCAGCCGGTGTTCGAGGGCGAGGCCGGGCGTCGACCCGTGCCCGCCCGGGCCGTGATCGTCGCCACCGGCGGCGCCAGCTGGCCCCGGCTGGGCTCTGACGGCCAGGCGCTGGACTTGCTGGCCGGACAGGGCATCGCCACCCGCCCGTTCAGTCCCGCCAATGTGGGGACGGTGGTGGCGTGGTCGCCGGATTTCGCCGCCCGCCATGCCGGTCAGCCCCTCAAGGCCATTGCGCTCACGGTCGGGGACCGCACGGTTCTAGGCGAGGCCATGGTGACGCGAGGGGGGCTTGAGGGCGGCGCCGTCTATGCGCTGGGCCCGGATCTTCGCCGGGCGCTGGACCGGGACGGTCGCGCCACGCTCCACATCGATGTTCGGCCCTCGGAGACGGTCGAAAGCCTCGCGGCCCGTCTGGCGCGGGTGCCGTCCAGCCAGTCGCGGGCCAACCGCCTGCGCCGGGCCGCAAGGCTCAGGCCGGTCGAGGCCGGGCTGCTGCGCGAGGCGCCGCCCCTGCCGCCGGACACCGACGACCGGACCCTCGCGGACCGGATCAAGTCCGTCCCCCTGACCGTCACCGGGCTGCAGGGACTGGAGCGGGCGATTTCCAGCGCCGGCGGGATCGATCCGGCAGCCCTCACCCCGACGCTGATGGTCGACGGCCATCCCGGCCTGTTCGTCGCGGGCGAGTTGCTGGACTGGGAGGCCCCGACCGGCGGCTATCTGCTACAGGCCGTCATGGCCTCGGGTGTGGTCGCCGCCGACGGCGTGCTGGGCTGGATCGCCGGGGCCGCGCCCGCTAGGGAGGCACCATGACCGACGCTCCTGACATCCACGGCACCTGCCCCGCCCGCTTTGACGGGGTGAAGGCCGCCTTCCGGCGCAACTTCACCGACGGACCCGAGGGCCTCGACGAAATCGGCGCCCGGTTCACCGTCTGTCAGGGGGGAGAGGTCCTGCTGGATCTGTGGGCCGGCCATGCCGATACGGCCCGCAGCCGCCGCTTTGCCGACGACACCCTCGTCCCCGTGTTCTCGACCGGCAAGGCCGTCATGGCGCTGATGATCGGCTGGGCCGTCGAGCGTGGCCTGCTGGACTATGACGCGCCGGTCGCCGAGGTCTGGCCCGACTTCGGTCAGGCGGGCAAGTCCGCCATCACCCTCGGACAGCTGATGAGCCATCAGGCGGGCCTGTCCGGCTTCTCGCCCGCCATCGACCCGACCGTCTGGTTCGAGCCGGAAAAGGTGCTGGAGGCCCTGTGCCAACAGGCGCCCCTGTGGGACCCGGGCACGGCCTCGGGCTATCACCCCATCACCATCGGCTATCTGGCCGGCGAGATCTTCCGCCGCGCTGACGGCCGCAGAATGGGCCAGGCGCTCAAGGCGGACTTTGCCGATCCGGCCGACCTCGACCTGTGGCTGGGCCTGCCGGATGCCGAGCACGGCCGCGTGGCGCAGATGAAGAAGCCCACCTCGGCCCCCGACCTCGGGCCGATCGACGCCATCAAGACGGCGGCCTTTCTCGACAAGGGCTCGGCGCCCGCCGGGCGGGGCTCGGCCGACTGGCGCCGGATGGAGATCCCCTCGGCCAACATCCACGCGACCGCTGACGCGCTGGCGCGGATGCTGGCGCTGGCCCTGCCTGAAGGTGTCGCGGGCAAGACGCTGTCCGGGGCGACCCGCGCGGCCATGACGCGCGAACGCATCTCCGGCCCGGATCGTGTGTTGCCGTTCGACATGTCCTGGGCGGCGGGCTTCACGCGCAATCAGGGGCTGGGCATCTTCGGTCCCAACCCGGACACCGTCGGCCATTGCGGCTGGGGCGGGTCATGTGCACTGGCCGATCCCGAAAACGGTGTGACGGCGGCCTATGTCATGACGCGCCAGTCGCCGCACCTGATCGGGGATCCCCGCGCCACGGCCCTGATCGACGCCCTGTACGCGGCGCTCTAGCTGGAGCGCGGCTCGGTGCCGGTCGGCGCCAGATCGGGGGCGTCCGGCACGGCCAGCGGGTCTTCCACCGGCGCGGTCGTGACCACAGGAGCGGTCTCCGTCCCGGTCTGTGCGACGGGCGACAGGTCCTGCTGCGGCGACACATAGTCGGCCATGGCGTCGAACTCCTCGAGGAAGACGGCGCGCAGGGGGTCGGTCTCCATCAGCACTTCGTGCTTCGCGCCCGGGACCTCGACATAGCGGCCCCGTCCGAGGCGCTTGGAGGCCCAGCGGTTGGTCTGCTTCCAGACCCGGTCGTCCTCGCCCGGCTGGACGATGGCCACCGGAATCCGCACGGACTTCAGGGCCTTGGGCTTGAGGGCTCGCTCACCCAGATCCAGCGCAAAGCCCAGCCAGCCCCAGGTCGGTCCCCCGACCGCCAGGTGCGGGCAGGCGTAAAGTTGCTGGCGCCACAGCTCGTACCGGGTCTCGTCCGAGGTCAGGGCGTCCTTCTCGAAGGTGTGCTCGAAGGGATCGTCCGGATCGTCCAGCACATAGTCGCCGGCCTTGCCGTGGCGCAGGTTCCAGCGCACCGCCAGCTTGACCGACCACATCGACCGCTTGCCGGTCTTGATCTTGAGCATGGGGGCGCTGAGCACCGCCCCCGAGAACCGGCTCTCGCCCAGTTCGAGGCTCATCAGATTGAGGGCGCCGCCCATGGAATGGCCGACCATGATCCAGGGCTTGGGCGCCCGCGCCTCAAAGGCGTCGAGCAGGCGGGCATAGTCGTCGAGGAACTCCTCGACCGCGCGGGCATGCCCCTTCAGCCGGTCCGGCAGCAGGCGCGCCGACAGGCCCTGACCGCGCCAGTCGTGGGCCAGCACGCAAAAGCCGCGCGCCAGGATGTTGCCGATGACCTCGAAATACTTCTCGATCGGCTCGGTGCGGCCGGGGCTGAGCACGACCGTGCCGCGGGGTTTGGCCGCGACCAGACTGGACGGCGTCCAGAAGGCGGCCCGCAGCCGAAGGCCGCCGGCACCCCGGAACCACTCACCCTCGCCATGCGGCGGGGCCGAGGCCCCGGGCACGCCCATCAGCGGGGCATTGGCAGCATAGGCAGCGACTCGATTCACTCGGGTTTCCTGAATTTGAGCGTCATGCGATCGCTCTCGCCGATCTCGTCGTATTCGGTACGGTCGAAATCGGGGTTGGGGGGCTCGCCCTGCGGGGCCGTCAGTCGGACCGGCGCCAAGGTGTCGACGCCGAACGGATGATCGCGATCATCCCTTTCATTCGCGTTGATTTCCGACGAGGCCACGAAGATGAAGCCGGCCTCGGCCGCCAGCTGGCGGACATAGGCCTCCTGCACATAGCCGCTGGCCGCGATCGGATCCTGATCCTTCTCGGGCGACAGCCGGTGCTGTTCGATGCCCAGAATTCCGCCGGGCTTCAGCACGGAGAAGGCGTCGGCAAAGGCTTTTTCGGCAATACCCGCCGCCATCCAGGAGTGCAGCCGGCTCATGAACAGGACCAGATCAGCCGAGTTGGCTTCGGCCACCGGGCCGCTGGTCGGGCCGAAATCGGCATAGGTGATCTCGCCGTACAGGCGCGGATTGGCCTGGTAGCGTTGCTCATAGGCCGTGACCATCTTGGCCTGGGCCGGGTCGTTGCCCAGTCCCGCCTGGAAGTTCACCGCTATATATTTCCCGCCGTTGCGAGCCAGATAGGGCGCCAGAATCTCGGTGTACCAGCCGCTGCCGGGCCAGAACTCGACCACGGTCATCTTCGGCTGAAGATCAAAGAAGCGCAGGGTTTCAAACGGATGGCGCCATTCGTCGCGCGCCCGTTCCTCGCCGCGCCAGTTGCCTGCGATGGCCCAGGCCAGGCTGCCCTCGGGCGGACCTTCGGGCTCGGGCGGGGTCTCGGGCGCCGGTTCGGGGGCCTTCTTGCCGCGATCGCAGGCCGCAACCAGACCGGCCAGACCGGCGCCCACGAGCAAGCCGCGGCGCGATGGCCGGGTCAGGCCGTCGGCAGAAGGCCGGAGGACGGGCGGGGTCGGATCGGACATGTCGCGTTCCAGGGACACTTCTCGGGTGCGGTCACGGGTGGGCGACGCCGGGCGGGCCGACGGCCTGACCGGCTTACCCAGCTTCGCAGGCAGGGTCAAAGCCGTCGTGCGCAATCATTCCGGCTTGCGGAAGCGCAGGGTCATCCGGTCGCTTTCGCCGATCGCGTCATAGGCCGCACGCTCGGCCTCGGTCAGCACCCGGCCATCGCCTTCGCTGCGGCGGACGGGGGGCAGGGTCCAGACCCCGAAGGCGTGCTGGCGATCATCCGCCGGATTGGCGTTGAGGTCGCTGGAGGCCTCCAGTTCGAAGCCCGCCTTGAGGGCGGCGGAAATCACGTAGGATTCGGGCACATAGCCGGTGCCGGCGGTCTGATCGACGTCCGACCCGGCCGGGGCGCGGTGCTGCTCGACGGCGAGGATGCCGCCCGGGGCCAGCGCGTCAAAGAAGGCGGCCATATAGGCGTCGGTACGGCCGGCGCGATGCCAGTTGTGGAAGGCCCGCGCCACCAGGACAAAGTCGGCCTCACCGGACGCGACACCCATGGTCTCCAGCGGCCGGTTCACGGCCACATAGCGGCCCCCCGTGGCCTCGGCGTAGGGCTGGAGGATCTCGCTCCACCAGCCGGCCCGGCCGGGCTCGATCTCGACGACCGTCAGGCCGGGACGCAGGCCCCAGAAGGTCAGGCTTTCATACGGGTGACGATAGACGTCGCGTGCACGGTCGGCCTCGGCGCGGCTGTCCGAGGCGATCGCGGCCTTCAGCACTTCGTCCTCCTGGACCATAGGCCGGATCAGGGCCGGGTCCTGCGCCGGGCGAGGCGTCTGGGCCATGGCGGGGGTGGCCAGGGCAAGGCCGGCGATCACGAGCAGAGGCAGGCGAGGGGCGTGGGACATCGTCGGAATCCTCGGTCAGGGGGTCAGGCCAAGAGCCTTAAGGCACCGGGGCGCAAGGGCAAGCGATCAAAGGCCCGGCCCGTCCTGCCGGGCCGCGACCGATTTTCGCATCATCGGCAATCGTCCGCCTCTTGACGGGGGCAAACGCCATCCCAAATCCCTGTTCAGGAGCGCCGATGTCGGGCTCCCGGGACGAGCGGCGCCGCAGAGCGGGTCGTATCGCCCATCACCCCGCCGTCCGGGCAAATCGCCGGGCGGATCAACCTTGCTGATCCCAGGAGGATGACATGCGTACCTTTGACCTGACCCCCCTTTACCGTTCCGCCGTCGGCTTTGACCGTCTGGCCGGCATGCTGGAGAGCGCCGCGCGCACCAGCGAAGCGGGCTGGCCCCCCTACAACATCGAGACGACCGGCGAGAACGCCTACCGGATCGAGCTGGCCGTCGCCGGCTTCACGCCCGAAGAACTGACCATGGAGGTCAAGGAGAACCTCCTGACCGTCACCGGCAAGAAGGCGAACACCGGCGAGGACCGGACCTATCTGCATCGCGGCCTGGCCGAGCGCGACTTCGAGCGCCGCTTCCAGCTGGCCGACTATGTGGTGGTGACCGAAGCCCGGCTGGTGAATGGCCTGCTGACCGTCGATCTGAAGCGCGAGCTGCCCGAGGCGCTCAAGCCCCGCCAGATCGAGATCGTGACCGGTCCTTCGGCGATCGAAGGCAAGGCCCAGTCGCGGCCCCAGCCGAAGATCGAGAAGAAGGCCGCGTAAGCCGGCCGGTCTTCCTGTAAATCCCCAATCGACTTCCGGCCCGGGTGGTTCGCCATCCGGGCCATTTTCGTGCGTGCTCAGCTGCGGCGCAGGGTGATGTACCAGGCGCCCTCGCCCCCGTGGCGCCGGTGGGCCGGGGCATAGGCGGCGACCACGCCGCGCAGGGCGTGCCCCCTCAGCCATTCGGGCAGGGAGGCGCGGATCACGCCCTCGCCGCCGCCCGCGCGCCGGCCGTGGCCGGTGATCACCAGAACGGCGCGGAGGCCCCGGGTCTGACAGCGTGTCAGGAATTCCGTCAGCACATCCTCGGCCTGGAAGCGCCCATGGCCGTGCAGGTCCAGTCGGGCCTCGATCGGATCGCGCTCGCGCGCCAGCCGCCGGTGACGGCGGACGTCGAGATCCGAGGGCGGGCTCTGCGGGCGGACGACCGGGGCGGGCGGGGGCGCCGGGGGCTGGCCCGACGCGGCGCGGGGCCGCCGGGTCGGGGCCGTGTCGATGGGCGGCATGGCCTCGAGGGGCATCCGGCGCGGGGCGAGGGGGGTCACGGTCGAGGTCACCCGCCGCCAGAGCGGCGCGCCGTCCTCGACCGGCGGATCAGATTTGCGGGTCATCGACCGGTTCATCGCCGCCGGCCGGACCCGGGTCTTGGGTCAGCAGGTCGCCCGGCTGGCACCCCAGCTCGCGGCACAGGGCGTCCAGCGTCGAAAAGCGGACCGCCCGGGCCTTGCCGGTCTTCAGGATGGATAGATTGGCCACGGTCACGCCCACCCGGTCGCTGAGCTCGGTCAGGGACATGCGCCGCTCCAGCAGCAGCCGATCAAGTTGGACGCGGATGGCCATGGGTCTCTCGGGGGTACGCTCAGATCGTCAGTTCGGATTCGCGGCGCAGGCGGGCGCCCTCGCGGAACACCTCGGCCAGCACGAAGACCACGAGCACGGAAAAGGCCGGCGTGACAAGGTTGAACAGGCTGGGCGGGTCCATCACGCCGCGGGCGAGGCGCGAGACCAGCATCTGGCCCAGCCAGACTCCGCCGGTGACGATGGCGAGGATCAGGCCGATCTGCTTGAGACGGCTGACATTGTCGGGATGGAAGGGGTCGCCCAGCGTCAGGGTGCGGAAGATCCGCCGCAGGTGGCGCAGGATCAGGGCGAAGCCACCGAAATAGCCGATGAAGGCGCCGATCCCGAACAGGGCATGGGCACGGGGCAGGGGAATGCGGGTGCCGCCGGTGTCGGACATGACCGTCAGGCCGACCTGGTCCATGGGAATGACCGCGACCACGGCAAAGACCAGACAGGCCAGCAGGGTCATGAGGATCAGCAGGCCGTAGGCGATATCCAGGGCGGTCTTCAGCAGGCTGGATACGGATCCGGGACCAAGCGCCCGGAAGGCAGGAAGGATACGGCGGGGAAATCGAGGCGAAGGAAGGCGCATCGGAAGGCTCGCCGGCAGGATCGTCAGGCGATCAGGGCGATCGCCGCGCGGGTGTCCGGCCGTTCAGGCCCGCGCGGACTCTACAATCGCGGTGTTTGTGGGCAGCGTCAAAGTCGGAAACTTCAAGGCCGGGCCGGATCAGAAGGACTGGACGAGAAAGGCGACCAGGGCGGTCGGGATCGCGGCCAGAAGGGCGACGTTCAGGACGACGGTGCCGATACGGTCCATCATCATGGTGACAGGCATGGCGTTCATTGTTCTTCTCCATAGTGCCCTGAGGGGGCGGGTTTTGCGCTTATCTTCGCGCGGTTGAAATGTGGTTGCGCTTTGAGCCTTCGGCAAGAACGTTGCAACCCCTCGTCCTTGAAATAATAGATAGCCCTGCCCCGCCGAGAAATCACGTTACATATCGTTTAACGATGTTAAACTTTGGCAATCCTGAGCCGTGGAGTGACCCGCCCGATGAAACTTAAATTAATCAAGGGGATGCAGCTGCTCGTCGCGACCCACAATCCGGGCAAGGCGGTCGAGATTTCCGCCCTGCTGGATGGAAATTACGACGTCGTCACAATGAGTGATCAAAATCTGCCCGAACCGGACGAGACCGAGAGCACATTTTCCGGGAATGCCCTCTTGAAGGCGCGCCATGCGGCCGAGGCCTCGGGGCTGGTGGCGCTGGCCGATGACTCGGGCCTGTCCGTGCGCGCCCTCGACGGGGCGCCGGGCATTTTTTCCGCCCGATGGGCCGGACCGGACAAGGATTTCTCTCACGCCATGGCCAAGGTCGAGCAGCGGCTGGAGGAAATCGGTTCGGACGACCGGTTCGCCTGGTTCACCTCGGCGCTGGCGGTGGCCTGGCCGCAGGGGCCGGCCGTGGTGGTCGAGGGACGGGTGGACGGCACCCTGACCTATCCGCCGCGGGGCGAGCGGGGGTTCGGCTATGATCCCGTCTTCATCCCCGAGGGCCACGACCAGACCTTTGGCGAGATGGAGCCGGCCTACAAGGACAGCATCAGCCACCGCGCCCGCGCCTTCGCCCTGCTGAAAGACGCCCTGATTGACTGACGCCCTGCCGGGTGTCGCCCTCTACGTCCACTGGCCGTACTGTGCGCGCATCTGTCCCTATTGCGACTTCAACGTGGTGCGGGCCCGTGGCCGCGAGGCCGAGGCCGATGCGCTTGCTGATGCCCTGCTGGCCGATCTGGACGCCCAGGCCGCCCGGCTGAGGCCGCGCCCGCTGGTGTCCATCTTCTTCGGGGGCGGCACCCCGTCCCTGATGCCGCCGGGCCGGGTGGCAGAGGTCATTGCGCGGGCGCGCGACCTGTTTCCCGCGACCGATCCCGTCGAGGTGACGCTGGAGGCCAATCCGACGGATGCCGAGGCCGACCGCTTCGCCGCCTTTGCCGCCGCCGGCGTGACGCGGCTGTCGCTCGGGGTGCAGTCGCTGGATGATGCCGCGCTGGCCTTCCTCGGCCGGAATCACTCGGGCGAGGAGGCCCGGCGGGCCGTCGCCCTCGCCGGGCGCCATTTCGACCGGCTGTCGATCGACCTTATCTATGCGCGGCCGGGCCAGACGGTGGACGACTGGCGCGCCGAACTGCTCTGGGCCCTCGACAGCGGCTTTGAGCATGTCTCGCCCTATCAGCTGACCATCGAACCCGAGACCGCCTTCGGGCGCGCGGTCCGCCGCGGCGTCTGGAGCCCGCCGGACGAGGCGCTTGCCGCCGACCTGTATGACGCGACCCAGTCGATCCTCGGTCAGGCCGGGTTCGAGGCCTATGAAGTGTCCAACCACGCCCGCGATCCGGCGGCCCGCTCGCAGCACAATCTGCATGTCTGGCGGGCAGGCGACTATCTGGGTCTGGGCCCCGGGGCCCATGGGCGCCTGACCCTCGACGGCCAGCGCACCGCGACCGTCGCCCACCGCCGTGTCGCCGACTATGTCGCCGGTGTCGCGAGCGGGTCGCCCTGGTCGGAGGTCACATCCCTGTCCGCCCCCGAGGCCGATGAGGAAGCGGTGCTGCTGGGCCTGCGCACCGTCGAAGGGGTGGCTCTCCCCCGGCTGGAACGGCTGGGGCTGTCGGTGGACACCGCTCCGCTCGGTGACCTGCTGGCCGACGGCTTCCTCGTCCCCACGGGCGACCGGATTGTCGCCACGCCAAAGGGCCGGCCCGTGCTGGATGGCGTGCTGAAGGCGCTGCTCACCTGATCGTGCTTGAGGTGGCGCCTCGCGGCTGGCACGGTCCCGCCGATGACTCACCCCGACGCTCCCCCGCTCTGGACGGGCACTGCCCCGCCGCCCCGCCGCGTCGACCCCGGCCTCTATGTCGTGTCGACCCCGATCGGCAATCTGCGCGACATCACGCTCCGGGCGCTGGACGTGCTGGCCGCCGCGGATCTGGTGCTGGCCGAGGACACACGGGTCAGCGCACGCCTGCTGACCGCCTACGGCCTTCGCGCGCGGCTGGAGCGCTGCGACGACCATGCCGCCGAACGGGCCATCCCCGAGGTGCTGGAGCGGCTTGAGGCCGGCCAGGTGGTGGCGCTGGTGTCCGACGCCGGCACGCCGCTGGTCAGCGATCCGGGCTATCCGGTGGTGCGGGCCGCGGTGGCGGCGGACCTGCCGGTCTTCCCCATTCCCGGGGCCTCCAGCCTGCTGGCGGCCCTGACCGGGGCGGGCCTGCCCAGCGACCGGGTGCTGTTCGCGGGATTCCTGCCGGCCAAGTCGGGTGCCCGGCGCACGGCGCTGGAGTCGCTGAAGGCCCCCGGCCAGACGGTCGTGGTCTTCGAAAGCGGCCCGCGCCTGGCGGCCTCGCTCGCCGACATGGCCGAGGTGCTGGGTCCGCGAGAAGCCGTCGTCGCCCGCGAGCTGACCAAGCTGCACGAGACCTGGGTGCGGGGCCCGCTCGACCAGCTGGCCGGTGACCCGCGTTGCCAGTCGCCGAAGGGCGAAATGGTGATCGTCATCGGGCCCGCCGCCGAGGCGCCGGCCGATGCCGCAACCCTGGATCAGGCCCTGACCGCCGAACTGGCCGACCGCTCCGTGTCCGAGGCCGCCGCCCGCGTGGCCGAAAGCCTCGGCCTGCCCCGGAAACAGGTCTATCGCCGCGCGCTGGAGCTGTCGGGCCGGTGACCCCGACCGTCCCCGACCGGCGCGAGGGACGAACCCGCAAGGGCCGGCTGGCCCACTCCGAAGGTCACGCCGCCGAATGGACGGCGGCGGTCTGGCTGATGCTCAAGGGCTATCAGATTCTCGGCTTCCGGCTGAAGACCCGCCACGGCGAACTGGACATCCTCGCTCGCAAGGGCCGGGTGCTGGCGGCGGTCGAGGTCAAGCGCCGCGCCACGCGCGAGGCCGCGCTCGACGCTCTGGGCCCCGTCCAGCACGGCCGGCTGGTGCGCGCCGCCGCCGCCGTGCGCAAGTCCCGGCCGGGTCTGCGCGCCCTGACCCTGCGGCTGGACCTGATCGCACTGGCGCCCGGGCGTCTGCCGCGCCATATCCGGGGTCTGGCCGCCGAGACCGACCTCGACGGCCGCTATCGTCTCTGATCCGAAAGGTCCGCCATGCTCAAGGTCGCCATCCAGATGGACCCGATGGAAGCGGTCGACATCGCCTCGGACACCACCTTCCTGATGGCCCTGACCGGACAGGCGCGCGGCCACCGGCTGTGGGTCTATGATTTCCGCACCCTGGCGCTGGAAGACGGGCGGCTGTTCTGCCGGGCGCGTCCCGTCACGGTCCAGGAGAAACAGGGCGATCACGCCACCTTCGGCGACTGGGTGCGGCTGGACCTGGGCGCGGACGTCGACGTCGTCCTGATGCGACAGGATCCGCCGTTCGACATGGCCTATGTGACGGCCACCTATCTGCTGGAGACCATCCATCCGCACACCCTGGTGGTGAACGATCCGGCCGAGGTGCGCTCGTCGCCGGAGAAGCTGCTGGTCGCGCAATTCCAGGGCCTGACGCCGCCGACGATGATCACCGGCGATGTGGTCCAGCTGACCGACTTCCATGCGCGCCACGGCGATGTGGTGCTGAAGCCCCTGCACGGCGCCGCCGGTTCGGGCGTGGTGCGGCTCAAGGCCGGCGACCCCAATCTGGCGGCCCTGGTCGAGATCCACGCCATGGGCTCGCGCGATCCTCTGGTCATCCAGAAATTCCTGCCGGCCGTGTCGGCGGGCGACAAGCGCATCCTGATCGTCGACGGCGAGGCGGTCGGGGCGATCAACCGTGTTCCGCAAAAGGATCAGGTCCGCTCGAACCTGCGCGTCGGCGGCACGGCCCAGCCGGTCGAGCTGACCGCGCGCGATCAGGAAATCTGCGCCGCCATCGGCCCGACGCTGAAAGAGCGTGGCCTGATCTTCGTCGGCATTGATGTGATCGGGGACTGGATGACCGAGATCAACGTCACCTCCCCGACCGGGGCGCAGCAGCTCAAGCGCTTCACCGGCATCGACGCCACCGCCCGCATGTGGGAGGTGATCGAGGCGAAGCGGGCCAGCTGATCATGACACGGGCCGGCACCCCCTCGGGCAGGGCCTCGGGCCTGGCCCTCTCGCTGGCTCTGCTGAGCGGATTGCCTGCCGCCTGTTCGGCGATACCGTCGGTTCAGGCTCCCCCTCGGCCCGCGCCGGCGTCTGGCCCTGCACAGATCGACATTGTGCATCAGTCTGTCGAGCTCGACCCCTTTGGCGCCGATGGAACCCTGACCGGGCTCCAGACACTGACTTTTGTCGTGACCGGTGCCGGGGACCGGCTGCAGTTCGACACAGGCGCACTGGAGGTGGCTTCGGCGGAGCTGGATGGTCAGCCCGTTCCCGCCCTGCATACGGACGACGCCGGCACCGGCTTCCAGCTTCCCAACGCCCTGCAGGTCGGAACAGAGCATGCGCTGACGGTCGCCTATTCCGTGGACCAGCCGCGCGGCGTTCAGCGGTCCGCCGATCGGGTCTACACCGGCTATTTCGCCTGTGACTGGATGGTGTGCCGACAGTCTGACTTTGCCGACCGTTTCACCATGGACCTCGCGCTTGTCGTCCCGAGCGGGATGACCACCCTCGGCCCCGGCAGTCAGGTCGATCGCACAAGTCAGGGTCCGGACCGGGAACGCCACCTGTGGCGTACCGCCGAGCCTTTCCCGGCCTATGTTCATGCCTTCGCGGCAGGACGCCTGCACGGGATGCCCCTCCCGGGCGACTGTCCGGTCAAGCTGGACGTGTGGGCCCCCGAAGGCGTGGCAACGACCGAGCCCGTCTTCGCCGAAACCTGTGACATGCTGCGCTTTTTCGAAGGTCGGGCCGGGGTGGCCTTCCCGGCGCCGCACTATGCCCAGCTCTTCATTCCGGACCGCAATGAGGCCCAGGAAGCGGTCTCCCACAGCATTCTGGGGGGAAGCTCTGTTCTGGCCGTCCGCGAGGACCCGACCGAGGATTGGGCTGTGGCCCATGAGCTGGCGCATCAATGGTGGGGCAATCGCATCACGGCGCGTGACCTGACCCAGTTCTGGCTCAACGAGGGCGTGGTGACCTTCATGGTGGCGGCCTGGAAGGAGCACCGCTGGGGTCGGGACGCCTATGATCGTGAAATCGGCCTGGCGCGTACCCGGTGGGAGGGATGCCGGGAGCGGTGGCAGGATGTGCCGCTGACCTTTGCAGGTCCGTGGCCGTCCCTCGGCGTGCGCCGCTGCTTCCAGTATTCCAAGGCCAGCGTCTTTCTGGATGTGCTGAGGCAGACGATGGGCGAGGACGCCTTCTGGCTGGGCATTCGTACCTACACCCGGGACAACCTCGGCCGGTCCGTAACCAGCGAGGATTTCGAAAGGGCGATGCAGGCCCGGACCCCCACCGACCTGTCCCCGCTTTTCGATAGCTGGGTCTACGGTTCGGCCGAGGCCCTGGTCCCGTCCGCTTGACAAACATTGTTCGTTCATAGTTTGTTCTCATCTGCGGGAGCGGAGGGACGGCCATGGTCGCGCGGGTGGTGACGGTTGCGTTCGACGGGGTGGATGCCCGGCGCGTCGATGCCGAGGTCCAGATTCTGGGGGGTGAGGGCACCCAGGCCAGCTTCACCCTCGTCGGTCTGCCGGACAAGGCCGTAGCCGAGAGCCGCGAGCGGGTCAGGGGCGCCTTTGCCGGGATCGGTCTGGCCCTGCCGTCGCGGCGGATCATTGCCAATCTGGCGCCCGCCGACCTGCCCAAGGAAGGCAGCCATTTCGACCTGCCGATCGCCCTGGCCCTGCTGGCGGCCATGGGGGTGATCGCGCCCGATGCACTGGACGGCTGGGCCGCGCTGGGCGAGCTCAGCCTCGACGGACGGATCGTGCCGGTCAGCGGTACCCTGCCCGCCGCAGTGGCGGCGAACGGCATGGGGCTGGGGCTGATCTGTGCCGAGGCCAACGGCCCCGAGGCCGCCTGGGCCGGGCCGGATGTGGCCGTGCTGGCGCCCCGGTCGCTGATCGGCCTGATCAACCATTTCAAGGGCAGTCAGGTGCTCAGCGCACCGCGCCCGGGTCCGCTCAAGTCGAACGGCCCGGTGCCCGATCTGAACGAGGTGAGGGGGCAGGAAGGGGCCAAGCGCGCGCTCGAGATTGCCGCCGCCGGCGGGCACAATCTGCTGTTCATCGGCCCACCCGGCTCGGGCAAGTCGATGATGGCCCAGCGCCTGCCCGGCCTGCTGCCGCCGCTTACGCCCAAAGAACTGCTTGAGACCTCCATGGTCTGGTCCATGGCCGGGCTGATCGAGCGCGGCGGCCTGACCCGCGAGCGGCCGTTTCGCGCGCCGCATCATTCAGCGTCCATGGCCGCCCTGACTGGCGGCGGGCACCGGGCCAAGCCCGGCGAGGTGTCGCTGGCCCACAACGGCGTGCTGTTTCTGGATGAACTGCCCGAATATTCGCCCCAGGCGCTGGATTCCCTGCGCCAGCCGCTGGAAACCGGCGAAGTGATCGTGGCGCGCGCCAATGCCCATGTCCGCTATCCGGCGCGGGTCCAGCTGGTGGCCGCCATGAATCCCTGCCGCTGCGGGCTGGGCGGAGCGGGAAAGGGGGCCTGCGGCAAGGCCCCGCGCTGCCAGAGGGACTACCAGAACCGCATCTCCGGCCCGCTGTTCGACCGCATCGACCTGACGGTCGAGGTGCCGCCGGTGACCGCCGCCGACATGAGCCTGCCACCCCCGACCGAGGGCACGGCCGAGGCCGCCGCCCGCGTCACCCGCGCCCGCGAGGTTCAGGCCGCCCGTCTGGACGAGGCCGACCATGAGGGCGAGCCCGTCATCAATGCCCATCTGGCCGGGGCCCTGCTGGACCGGTTCGCCCAACCCGATGCCGACGGGCGGGCCCTGTTGATGCGGGCGGGCGAGGCCGGGGGTCTGACGGCGCGCGGCTGGACCCGGACCCTGCGCCTGGCGCGCACCATCGCCGATCTGGACGGCTCGACCGGCATTCTGCGCCGCCATGTGGCCGAGGCCCTCATCTATCGCCACAACCGCATGGATGCTGAAGCCCAGTTCAACCGGGCGACGTCGGGGGCCCACGCCCCCGTTTGAGCGGGTGTTAAGAGGTCGGCGCTAGTCTGGCGTCATGAGCGCGCCTGCCCGCCCCGCCGATCCGGACGACACGGATCCCGCCGTCCGCTTCCTGCGGCTGATGAGCCATGAGATGCGCACGCCCCTGAACGGGGTGATCGGCATGCTGGGTCTGCTGTCCGACAGCGGGCTCGATCCGGCGCAAAAGGCCTATCTGGAGGCGGCGCGCACCTCGGCCGACCATCTGCTGGGTCTGGTCAATGACCTGCTGGACTATGCCCGTCTGGATGCCGGCAGTCTGGAATTCGACCTCGCCCCCGTGGACATCGACAATCTGGTGCGCGGGGTGGCCGAACTTCTCAGCCCCCGGGCCCACGACAAGGGGCTGGAGATTGCCTGGGCCGTGGCGCCCGACGTGCCCTGCGTGCGGGCCGACGAGGGGCGCCTGCGCCAGATCCTGTTTAACCTGGCCGGCAATGCCGTGAAGTTCACGCCGTCGGGCGGAGTGTCGATTGCGGTCTCCGGCACGGAGGACAGCGCCCTGGCCTTCGTCGTCGAGGACACCGGACCTGGCGTGCCCGAGGCAGCCCGCGCCCGCATCTTTGAGGAATTCGGCCACGCCGACAGTTCCGACGCCACCCGCCACGACGGCGCGGGGCTCGGCCTGGCGGTGGCCCGCAAGCTGGCGCTCGCCATGGGCGGCAGCCTGTCGGTCGACGACCGGCCCGGTGGCGGGGCCCGGTTCGTGTTCGAGGCCCGTTTCGATCCGGTCCCCGGTGAGGCCCGACCGGCGACGGCCCCCCTCAAGGGTCTGAAAATCGCGGTGGTGGGTGCCCATCCCTTCACGACGGCGGCCGCCACGGCCATGGCCGAAGCGGCGGGGGCTACATCGGTCGATCCCCGGCAGGCCGATCTGATGCTGGTCGATGATGACGGCCGGGCGGAAGACCAAACCCTCGCTCCCCGTCCTGATCGGCCCCACGCCGTGGTCCTGCTCCGGCCCGGTCGGCGCGACCGCATCGCCGACTATCGCGCCGTCGGCTTCGACGGCTATCTGATCAAGCCGCTACGCCCCGCCTCGCTTGTCGAGCGTGCCCGGGCGCTGGGCGCCGGTCCTTCGGCCGCCGGCCAGCCGCCCGCCGGGCCCGAGGATGACCGCCTCGTCCGCCCGGCCTTCCCCGGCGTGCGGGTCTTGCTGGTCGAGGACAATCCGGTCGGCGCCCTGCTGGCCACCACCCTGCTGAAGCGTCAGGGCTGTGTGGTCGAGACGGCCGCGGGCGGCGAGGAGGCGCTGGATGCCCTGACGCGCGCCCGGTTCGATCTCGTACTCATGGATATGCGCATGCCCGGCATGGATGGCCTGACCGCCACCCGCACCCTGCGCGCGCGCGGCGACACCACCCCCGTGCTGGCCCTGACCGCCAATGCCTTTGCCGACGATCGCCGCGCCTGTCTGGACGCCGGTATGGACGACCATCTGACCAAGCCGCTGGGCGTCGAGGCCCTGACCGCCGCCCTGACCCGCTGGACGAACCCGCCGGAGCGCGCCAAGGTCGCCTCCGCATAGGGACGGTTGTCGCGTCCCCGCAGAGGACGAGCCGCATGACCGATCCCACCGCTGACCGTTCCGCCGGACGCCTATGGGGTCTGGCTGTTTATGGCGAGCGGCAGGTCTTCGCCATGCTGCTGCTCGGGTTCGCGTCGGGCCTCCCGAACCTGCTGATCTTCGATACCCTGAGCGCGTGGCTTCGCGACGACGGGGTTTCGCTGGAAGTGATCGGCTTCTTCGGACTCGCGACCCTGACCTACGCCCTGAAATTCGTCTGGGCACCCCTGCTGGACCGCACCAACATTCCGGTGCTGACCCAATGGCTGGGGCACCGGCGCTCCTGGATGTTGGCTGCACAGTTGCTGGTGGTGGTCGGCCTGTGGCTCATCTCCGGTTCGGATCCCCAGTCGAACATTGGCGGAGTGGCACTGTTCGCGGTCATCGTGGGCTTCTTCGGCGCGACCCAGGACATCGCCATTGATGCCTGGCGGATCGAGGTGACCGATGACGACCGTCAGGGCGCCATGGCCGCCTCATACCAGCTTGGCTGGCGCGCCGCCCAGATCGTGGCCGGGGCCGTGCCGCTGATTTTGGCCCAGCTCTACAACTGGAACTTCTCCTATGCCGTGATGGCTGCCCTCATGGGCTTCGGCATCATCGGCGTGGTTATGGCGCCGCGCGAGCGCCAGCACATCATCCGTCCGATTCCGGTTGGCGACGTTCCTTCGCGCCCCGCGCTGGAGGTCGTCGAGTGGATAGTACGCCTCTCGCTGATCGTTATCGCGGCCCTGATCATCGGCACAGGCCTGACGGACAAGGCGGATGCCCTTCTGTGGGCATTTGGGGGGCTGCTGGGCGAGGGCGGCAGCGCAGCGGTCAGCGCCGGGCTGGAACAGGGCGAGCTGTCGGGCGTGCTGATCCAGTTCGCCTACATCATCGCGGGCTTTACCCTGCTGACCCTGGCGTGCTGGCCTCTGCCCGGCTTCCGGACCCGGCCGGGCGCCTATCTGGCGGGGTCCTTCGGCGCGCCGCTGATGGACTTCTTCGTTCGCTTCGGTCGGCTGGCCCTGCCCATTCTGGCGCTCATCTGCCTCTACCGACTGGCGGATTTCGTGCTGAACATCATGAACCCCTTCTACCTCGATCTCGGCTTTTCGAAGATCGAGGTGGCCGAGGTCCGCAAGGTGTTTGGCGTCGTCGCCACCTCGGTCGGGGTGTTCGCCGGGGGCTGGATGGTCGCCAAACTGGGTCTGATCCGGTCCATGGTCATCGGCGCCTTCATGAGCCCCGTGTCCAACCTGGCCTTCGCCTGGCTTGCGACCCAAGGCCATGACCTGTCGGCCCTGTTCATCGCCATCGGCATCGACAATGTGGCCACCGGCATCGCGGGCACGGCCCTGATTGCCTATATGTCCAGCCTGACCTCGATCGGCTTTACCGCCACCCAGTACGCCCTGTTCAGCTCGCTTTACGCCCTGCCGGGCAAGATCATCGCCTCGCAGTCCGGCAAAATTGTCGAGGCTTCGGCCCGCTCGGCCGACAGCGGGGGGCTGCCCGCCCTGTTCAGGGGTCTGTTCAACCGGTTGCCCGACGGGACGCTCGTTGAAGGCGCGACCAAGAGCGGCGTGACCGTCCAGGGTCTCGGCGCCGGCTATTTCACCTTCTTCCTCTATTCCACCGTGATCGGCGTGTTCGCCATTGTACTGGCCTTCTACGTGGCCGCGCGGCAGCCGGCCGTCGAGGCGGAAACCCGCAGGCGGATGGCGGAGGAAGGCGAGGGGGCCGGCTGAGCCCCCTGCCTCTTTTGGCGGGTCAGCCCTCCTCGCCCGCGCCCTCGTCATAGGCGGCGAAGGTGGCGGCGGTCATGATCTCGCTGACCGAGGCGCCCAGGCTGACGATCTGGACCGACTTCTCGAGGCCGACCAGCATCGGCCCGATCACGGTGGCGCCGCCCAGCGCCTCGACCAGACGGGTCGAGATCGAGGCCGAGTGGATGCCCGGCATGACCAGCACATTGGCATCGCCGGTCAGGCGCATGAACGGATAGGACGAGCGTGCCTCGGGATCGAGCGCCAGCTCGGCCGGCATTTCGCCCTCGTATTCGAAATCGACGCCCTTCTGGTCGAGGATGCGGATCGCCTCGCGCACCTGTTCGCTGCGGTCGCCCGGAGGGTTGCCGAAGGTCGAATAGCTGAGGAAGGCGACGCGGGGCGTGCGGCCCAGCTTGCGCACCGTGGCGGCGGCCTGGATGGCGATCTCGGCCAGCTCGGTCGCATTGGGCAGCTCGTGGATCGAGGTGTCGGCCACGAACAGGGTGCGCCCGCGCGCCAGCAGCACCGACAGGCCGATCAGCCGGTCACGGACGTCCAGCACGCGCCGGACTTCCTTGAGCACCATGTTGAAGTTCCGCGTGGTGCCGGTCACGACTGCATCGGCGTCACCGCGCGCGACCATGGTGGCGGCGAAATAGTTGCGGTCCTGGTTGATCATCCGCTGGACGTCGCGGCGCAGATAGCCACGTCGTTGCAGGCGCCCGTATAGCCAGTCGGTATAGGCGTCGTTCTTGTCCGAGATGCGGGCATTGACGATCTCGATGTCCAGATCGTCGAAATTCAGCCCGGCCTCGGCGGCATTCTTGCGGATAAGGTCCTCGCGGCCCAGCAGGACCGGCGTGCCCAGCTCGGCCTGTTTGAAGGCCCAGGCGGCACGGATGACCGAGGTTTCCTCGCCCTCGGCGAACACCACCCGCTTGTTGGGGGCGGCGCGCACGGCCGAGGCGATCTTCTGCATCAGGGCGGCGGACGGATCGACCCGCTGGCGCAGGGCGATGCGATAGGCCTCCATGTCCTCGATCGGCTGGCGGGCCACGCCTGTGTCCATGGCGGCCTGGGCCACGAAGGGCGGAATGTACCAGATCAGCCGCGGGTCGAACGGCGTGGGAATAATGTACTCGGGCCCGAACTTCAGCTTGCGACCGGAATAGGCGGCGGCCACCTCGTCGGGCACATCCTCGCGCGCCAGCATGGCCAGGGCGTAGGCGCAGGCAATCTTCATCTCGTGATTGACGGTGCGCGCCCGCACGTCGAGCGCCCCCCGGAAGATGTAGGGGAAGCCCAGCACATTGTTGACCTGGTTCACATAGTCCGACCGGCCGGTAGCCATGATGGCGTCCGAGCGGACGCTCATCACATCCTCGGGCGTGATCTCCGGGTCGGGATTGGCCATGGCGAAGATGATCGGATTGGCCGCCATCGAGGCCACCATTTCCTTGGTGATCGCGCCCTTGGCCGACAGGCCCAGCACCACATCGGCACCGACCATGGCCTCGGCCAGCGTCCGGTGCGGGGTGTCGGTGGCGTGCGCCGCCTTCCACTGATCGACGTTCTCGCGGCCCTTGTAGACCACGCCGTCGCGGTCGACGATCACCGTGTTCTCGGCCTTGACCCCGACGGCCTTCATCAGCCCGATCGACGACAGGCCCGCCGCCCCGGCGCCGGCCAGAACGACCTTGATGTCTTCCAGCTTCTTGCCGGTGATGTGACAGGCGTTGATCAGGCCGGCAGTCGAGATGATGGCCGTGCCGTGCTGGTCATCGTGAAACACCGGAATGTCCAGCAGGTCCTGCAGCTGGCTCTCGATCACGAAGCATTCCGGTGAGCGGATATCCTCCAGATTGATGCCGCCCCAGGTGTCGCCGATGTTCTTGACCACGGTGACGAATTCGTCCGGATCAGTGGTCTTCACCTCGACGTCAAAGCTGTCGACGTCGGCGAACCGTTTGAACAGGACCGACTTGCCCTCCATCACCGGCTTGGAGGCCATATGGCCCAGATTTCCGAGGCCCAGGATGGCGGTGCCGTTCGAGATCACAGCGACCAGATTGCCCTTGGACGTATAGTCATAGGCCCGGTCCGCATCGTCGGCGATGGCCAGCACCGGCACCGCGACCCCCGGCGAATAGGCCAGCGACAGGTCCCTCTGGGTCGCCATGGGCTTGGTCGGCGCCATGGAAATCTTGCCCGGCACGGGATCGCTGTGAAACTCCAGCGCGTCGGTGTCGGAGAAGGTCTGTTTGTCGGTCAGGTCGGGCATGAGGTCGTTTCGATCAGAGAGGAAGGCGGCGATCCTAGAGGGCGGGTGCCGCGCAAACAACGGCAGCGAGGCCGGATTTGACGTTACGTCAGGCGGCAGGGGTCACAGGGGGAGCGTCCCTGTCCCCTCCAGCTCTACGGGCCCGGTCATGAAGACGTGGCCGCTGTCGGCGTCCCAGCGGATGTCGAGGTCGCCTCCGTCCAGCGTCAGGGTGGCGGACCGTCCGGTCAGGCCGCGCCGGTGGGCGGCCACCAGGGCGGCACAGGCCCCGGTGCCACAGGCCTGCGTCAGGCCCGCCCCGCGCTCCCAGACCCTGAGGCGGATGTGATCCGGGGCCAGTACATGGGCAAAGCCGACGTTCACGCCTTCCGGAAACAGCGGATGATGTTCGATCAGCGAGCCGGCCCCACGCACAAAGGCGTCGTCCTGCCGGTCGGTAAAGAAGACCACATGCGGATTGCCCATCGACACAGCCCCCGGGGTGTGGATCACCGGGGCGTCGACCGGCCCGACCTGCAGCTCGATGCCGCGCGTGTCCATTTCCTCGGCCAGGGGGATCTGCTGCCACGCCAGCCGCGGTTCGCCCATGTCGATCTCGATGCGGTGGTCGCCGGCCCGCCGCGCCACGGTCGCCCCGCCCAGGGTGCCGATCACCGCCCGGTCCTGTTCCGAGGCCTCCAGCAACAGCCAGCCGACGCACCTCAGGGCATTGCCGCAGGTCTCGACCTTGCCGCCGTCGGCATTCCAGACCCGCATGAAGGCGGTCCGACCCGCCTCTGCCGGCGGCTCGATCACGATCAGCTGGTCACAGCCCGGGCCGGTGGCCGGATCGGACAGGCGCCGCACCGTATCGGCATCGAGATCGAACCCCGGCGCATCGGCGCGCAGGACGATGAAGGCGTTCCCCGCCCCGTTCATCTTCAGATACGGCATTCCGCGCGCGCTCATGCCCTGCCTATAGGCCAGCCATGGCCGGTGTGCGAGCGCCCCGCCCATCACGAACGGTTTGCACGGGCGGCCATCCGCGCTATCGCAGGGCATGGCCTCCGAGACGAGCTCCCCAGACTCCCATCGCGGCTGGCGCATCCGGGCCAGGCTAAGGGCCCTCTATCATGGCCAGTCCCGTCAGGCGGTCCGCTTCCGCTACGGAGTGCTGGTGATCGATCTGGCCATCATCGCCTTCTTCGTCGCCGCCCCGGTCATGCGCGGCCAGAATCTGGGCTGGCTGTTCTATGTCCTCGACTATGTGATCGCCGCCCTGCTGGCCGCCGACCTGCTGGCCCGGGCCATGGCCTGGACCGACATCCGCTCGTGGCTGAAGCGGCCGGTAGTCTGGGCGGACCTGTTCATCCTGGCGACCCTGCTGTTCCCGGCCTGGCTGTTCAACTTCGGCTTCCTCCGGGTCATTCGCCTGTGGACCCTGATCAACTCCGACTTCTTCTGGCGGACGGTCGGCCGGAAGTATGACGACACCCATGTCGAGGATGTGATCAAGGCGCTGGCCGCGCTGGTCACCTTCATCTTCGTGGCGACGGGGTTCGTCTATACCGCCTTCGTCGGCACCCATGAGGGCCTGACCGGCTATGTCGACGCCCTCTATTATACGGTCACCAGCCTGACCACGACCGGCTATGGGGACATTCTGCTGCCCGGCGCCTGGGGGCGGATCGTGTCGATCATCATCATGCTGACGGGCGTGACCCTGTTCGTCCGGCTGGGCCAGACCTTGCTGCGCCCGCCCAAGGTGCACCACCCCTGTCCCAACTGCGGCCTGCAGCGGCACGACCCCGATGCGGTGCACTGCAAGGCCTGCGGTCAGGGCCTGTGCATTCCGAACTACGAGGTCTGAACCGGCAACGGATGACGAAACCGTAATGAACGGGGCCATGGCTTGTCGTCGCCCCTCGCCCGGGTAAGGTGCCCCACCCTCGCCCGGAGACCCCGTCCATGCTTCGTCGCACCCTGACCGCCCTCGCCCTGACCCTGCCGCTGTCGCTGGTGGCAGCCCCCGTTTTTGCCCAGAGCGCTTCCGACCCGACCATGACCGCACCCGCCGACGCCGACGATCCCTACCTCTGGCTGGAAGAGGTCGACGGCGAGCGCGCCATGGCCTGGGTCGAGGAACAGAATGCCCGTTCGCTGGGCATTCTGACGGGGGACCCGCGCTATCAGGGGCTGCACGATCAGGCGCTGGCGTTGCTGGAGGCGCGCGACCGCATCCCCTCGCCGGGCTTCCGCCGCGCGGGCGGCGTCGAGATGATCGACAATTTCTGGCAGGACGCCGACCATGTGCGCGGCATCTGGCGCACCACCACGGTCGACAGCTACGCCACCGACGATCCGCAGTGGGAAACGGTTCTCGACTTCGACGCCCTGGCCGCCGCCGAAGGTGCCAACTGGGTCTACAAGGGCGCCAGCTGCCTGCCGCCCGAGGGCCGGCTGTGCCTGGTCAATCTTTCGGACGGCGGCAAGGACGCCGTCACCGTGCGCGAGTTCGACCGCGAGACCGGCCAGTTCATCGAGGGCGGCATCACCCTGCCGGAATCCAAGGGCGGGGTATCGTGGATCGACGCCGACACCCTCCTGGTCTCGCGCGACTTCGGCGAAGGCTCCCTGACTGATTCCGGCTATCCGCGCACCGTGCGCCTGCTGACGCGCGGCCAGTCGATCGAGGACGCCCCCGTGGTGTTCGAGGGCCGGCAGACCGACGTCTCGGTCAGCGGCTTCACCCTGCGCGATTCCGATGGCGTGGTGCAGGCCGTGCTGCTCAACCGCGGTATCAACTTCTATGAGAGCGAGACCTGGCTGCTGAACGCGGACGGCACGACGCGTCAGCTGCCCCTGCCGCTCAAGGGGGGCATCACAGCCCTGGTCGATGGCCAGCTGATCGTGACCACGGATCAGGACTGGGCCGCCCCGTCCGGGCAAGAGTTCAGGACCGGCGACGTGCTGGCGTACGACCTTGCTGCCTGGCTGGCTGATCCGACGGTCGAGGCCCATCTGGTCATCCGCCCCGGCCCGCGCGAGTCGATCGAGGGCATCACCGCCACCCGCAACCGTCTGGTCGTCGCCCTGTTCGAAAATGTCCGGGGCGCCGTCTATGTCTATGACCCCTCGGACTGGAGCCGCACGCGGCTGGACCTGCCCGAGAACGTCACCGTCGGCGTCGGCTCGGCGTCGGACATGGACGACCGGGTGTTCGTCAGCGTCGCCGGCTATCTGAACCCGCAGTCCCTGTGGCTGTTCGACGCCGCGACCGGCGAGGGCGAGGTGATCAAGTCCCTGCCGGCCAAGTTCAATGCCGACGGCCTGGAAGTCCGCCAGTTCGAGGCGGTGTCGGCCGACGGGACCCGTATCCCCTATTTCGTCGTGGGCCGGTCGGACATGCCGATGGACGGCTCCAACCCGACCCTGCTGTACGGCTATGGCGGCTTCCAGGTGTCGATGCTGCCCGGCTATTCGGCCACGGTCGGCAAGCTGTGGCTGGAGCGCGGTGGCGTCTATGTCGTCGCCAACACCCGCGGCGGCGGCGAGTTCGGCCCCACCTGGCACCAGTCGGCCCAGGGCGTGAACCGCCAGCGCGCGCATGAGGACTTCCAGGCCGTGGCGCTCGACCTGATCGACCGCGGGATCACCAGCCAGCCGCACCTCGGCATCATGGGCGGCAGCCAGGGCGGCCTGTTCATGGGGGCGATGCTGACCCAGCGCCCGGACCTGATCAACGCTGCGGTCATCCAGGTGCCCCTGTTCGACATGCTGCGCTTCCACAAGCTGTTGGCCGGGGCCAGCTGGATCGCTGAATACGGCAATCCGGACATCCCCGAAGAGCGCGAATGGATCGCGGCCTATTCGCCCTACCAGAACCTGCGCGCGGGCCAGCCCTATCCCGAGGTCTTCATCCACACCTCGACCAAGGACGACCGCGTCCACCCCGGCCATGCGAGGAAGGCCGCCGCCCGCATGGAAGAGCTGGGCTATGACGTCCTCTTCTATGAGAACACCGACGGGGGCCACGCCGCCGGCGCCAATCTGCGCGAGACCGCCCGGCGTCTGGCGCTGGAATACACCTATCTGACCCGCCGCCTGATGGACTGAAAACCCGATCCTCCCCCGTGAAGCTTGCGAAACGGGGGAGGGGGACCCCGAAGGGGTGGAGGGGGCGACTTCAAGCGCACCGTCCGGCTCCGCCCCCTCCACCGCCAGAAGGCGGTCCCCCTCCCCCGCGAGGCGGGGGAGGATCACCAAGATGGAGTTTGCATGATGCGTCGCCTGATTCTGTCCGTGGCCGTTCCGGCCCTGATGCTGTCTGCCTGCGCCGGCATGCCGGGCGTCCAGGACCCCGCGGACACCGCCGTCCCGGTCTCGCAGGCCTCCATGCCCGGCTTCCCTTCGAACCTCTCGCCCGAGGGCGTGGCGGCCGCCGACGATCATCTGGCGCTGGAACAGGTGGATGGGGCCGAGGCCATGGCCTTCGTCGCCCGCGAGAACGAACGCGCGCTGGCGACGCTGGAGGGCGACCCCCGCTATGAGCCCTTCCGCCAGCAGGCCGAGGCGATCCTGACGGCTACCGACCGGATTCCTGCCCCGTCCTTCCTCGGCGACGGCATCGGCAATTTCTGGCAGGACGCCACTAATCCGAAGGGCATCTGGCGCCGCACGACGCTGGAGTCCTATGCGTCCGGCGACACGCAGTGGGAGACCCTGCTCGACATCGACGCCCTCGCCCGCGCCGAGGGCAAGGACTGGGTGTTCAAGGGGGCCAGCTGCCTGCCGCCCGCCGAGACCCGCTGCCTCGTCAATCTGTCCGACGGCGGCAAGGACGCCGTCGTGGTCCGCGAGTTCGACCTGACGACCAAGACGTTCGTCGAGGGCGGCTTCGTCCTGCCCGAGGGCAAACACCGCATCAGCTGGCTGGACGCCGACACCCTGCTGGTCGCCACCGACTTCGGACCCGGCACCCTGACCGAGTCGGGCTATCCCTATATCGTCAAGTCGCTGAAGCGCGGCCAGACCCTCGCCCAGGCGACCGAGGTCTATCGCGGCGAGGCCGGTGACGGTGGCTATGGGGTCAGCGCCTCGGTCTTCCGCGACGCAGAAGGGCGGATCGAGGCCGTGCTGTTTAACCGACCGCTCGACACCTTCCGCAGCGAGACATCGGAATGGCGGAACGGGCAGGTGCAAAGACTGAAGCTGCCTGAGCGTGTCGCCGTGTACGGCACTATGGGCGACCTGCTGATATTCTCCCCGGAACAGGCATGGTCGCCGGGTGGCATAGAATATGCGGCCGGTTCACTCTTGTCTTTTCCCATGGCCGATCTCCGCGAGAGAGACCAGGTCACCATTAGCAATCAGGAGCGGCTGATCTTTCAGCCCGGTCCCCGGCAGTCGATCAGCGACGTCGCGGTCTTTGGTGACCGCGTCGCCATTTCGATCAATGACAACGTCAGCGGTCGTCTTTCCCTCTTCAAGAACACGGGCGAATTCGGCTGGGCGGAAAGACAGGTTTCAGTCTCACCCAACAGCGCCATCGGCTTGGGAGACTCGTCCAAGGGTCGCCAGGAACTGTTCGTTTCGTCCCAAGGCTTCCTGACGCCGCCAATGATCGGTCTGCTGGATGTCGACTTCCTGGTGGAGCGGCACCAGACGGACGTGGCTACCTCGCCCAATGCGATCGTGCCCCTCCGCTCCGCGCCGCCCAAGTTCGATGCCTCGACCCATGTGGTCCGGCAGTATGAGGCCACCTCGACCGACGGGACGAAGATCCCCTATTTCGTCGTCATGCCGCGCGACCTCGCGCTGGACGGCACGGCGCCCACCATCCTGTTCGGCTATGGCGGGTTCCAGATCAGCTTCCCGCCTGCCTACAAGCCCGAGATGGGCAAGCTGTGGCTCGAGAATGGCGGCGTCTTCGTCCAGGCCAATATCCGCGGCGGGGGCGAGTTCGGCCCGGGCTGGCACCAGGCGGCCCTCAATGAAAACCGCCAGCGCGCCTTTGATGACTTCGCCGCCGTGGCCGAGGACCTGATCGCGCGCGGCATCACCTCGCCCCGGCATCTGGGCATCTATGGCCGGTCGAACGGCGGGGTATTGACCTCGGTCTCGATCACCCAGCATCCGGAGCTGTTCAATGCGGCCGTGATCGAAAGCCCGCTGATCGACATGCTGCGCTATCACGAACTACCCGCCGGGGCCTCGTGGATCGGCGAGTACGGCGACCCCCGCATTCCCGAGGAAGCGGCCTGGATCGCGGACTACTCGGCCTATCAGCGGCTGAGCCCCGAGGTCGACTATCCGCGCGTCTACATCACCACCAACACGCGCGACGACCGCGTCCACCCCGGCCACGCCCGCAAATTCGCGGCCCGGCTGGAGGCGCAAGGCCACGACCACCTCTATTTCGAGGACACCGCCGGCGGCCATTCGAATGATGCCGATCCGGTCGCCAACGCCCGGCGCTGGGCCCGGCACTATGTCTATCTGGCTCAGCAGCTGATGGACTGACGGCGGCTTCACGCGCCCCTCACGCGAAAATGAGGGGCGCGAATACGCCGGAGCGGCTAGGAGTCGGACCCATGGGAGTTCGGGGCTGGACACGTCTGGTGATCGCGGGGGCCGCTGGCGCCTGCCTGTTCGGGGCAGTTGCGACCTCGGCCCAGTCCGTGCGCCGCGTCGCCCGCGCCGATGTGGCGGTCCGCGAGGCCCCGGTGGTGGTCGAGCTGTTCACCGCCCAGGGCTGCGGCGGCTGTCCCGAAGCCAACCAGCGGGTCGAGACTTTGGTCGACCGCCCCGGCGTGATCGTCCTGACCTATCCGGTCGACTACTGGGACTACACCGGCTGGACCGACACCCTGGCCCGCCCCGAGTTCAGCGAGCGCCAGCAGGCCTATCGCCAGGCCCTGCGCCTGCGCGCCGTCTCCACGCCCCAGGTCATCCTCGACGGCTATCGCACCGTGGCGCCGCGCGACGAGGACAGCCTCGGCGTCGCGGTGAATGAGGAATCCGCCCGCCGGCTGTGGGCGCCGGATATCGAGTTCCGCACCTCCGGCGACCGGGTCGGTATCGGCTCGGGCCGGGTCGAGGACGGCGGGGCCGATGTGCTGGCGGTGGTTTATACGCCCGGCCCGGTGCTGGTCCGGGTCGAGAGCGGCGACAACCGCGGCCGGGTTGTCCGGCACACCAATGTGGTCCGTTCGATCCAGCCGATCGGCGAATGGACGGGACGCCCGATCCTGCTGTCCCTGCCCGACGGGATCGAGGCCGGCGACCGGGTGGCGGTGCTGATCCAGTCGCGCGACGATCGCCACATTCTGGGGGCCGCGGTTCGCTGAACGGCGAAAGCCCCTTTGCGGACGCCATCACATTCGGTCAGTATTCCGGTTGCCCGGGGGCGGGCAGACTGTCGCGACGCGCACCCTGGCGCGCACGGCATGGGGAAACGAACGCATGGGCAGCCACGCATACAGGATCGCAACCGGCCCGCTCCGCACGGGGCTGCTGGCGCTCGTCGCGGCCCTGACGGTCATGGCCTGCGCCGGTCTGGGCCGCGCCCAGGACCCTGCGCCCATGGTGCCCTCGCCCGAGGCCGCCGGTGTGTCGCAACTGGTGACGGCGGCGGGTCTGGCCGACTGGGGCCGCGCGCATCAGGACCCCGGTGCCCTGATCATGGCGGCCCGGATCGTCGGCGAGGTGCCCCTGCGCAACCAGGGCGACCAGCTGCCCTTCCTGACCTTCGACAGCCTGCTGACCGAGGCCGAGGAAATGGCGGCCGGCCAGCCCGCCTATCTGGCGGCCATCGAACAGCTGCGCGGACAGGTCACCCGCGGGGTGGTGTCGTCGCCCTTCGGTCGCGGCCCGATCGCCACCGTCAAGGACGTGCGGGCACGCGAGACCTTCGGCTTTGACGTCGATGCGCGCGGCGGCGAAATCCTCCGCATCGCCGCCATCGGCGACGGCGACACCAATATCGACCTGATCGTGCGCGACGCCGAGGGCCGGCTGTTGTGCCAGGACGGGTTCGGCGACCACTATCCCGTCTGCACCCTGATGCCGCAGCTGGCGGGCAAGGTGCGGGTCAGCGTGGTGAATCGGGGCGCGATCTGGACCAAGGTCCAGATCCTCAGCAACTGAGGACGGCATGGGGGCAGGGGCAGAGCGCGGCATGAGGATCGGGGCCTGGAGGCTGGGCCTGCTCATCCTGCTCGGTCTGGCCCTGGCCGGGGGGGCGCTGGCGCGCGCCGGGTCCGGACAGGATCCCGACACACCCGAATCCCTGCGTGCCGAGGCGTTCGAAGCGGCCCAGTGGGCCATTGTGTCCGATGCCGCCGACGCCCTCGCCAAGGTCTCGGCCCGCTTCGCCGAGGGCGACGATGCCCTGGGGCAGCTGGCCGAGCGGCGCGAGCGGCTGATCCAGCGCCGCGACGCGCTGGAGCGTGAGGTCGAGGGCCTCTACGCCCAGGACACACCCTCGGCCCGCGAGCGCCGCCGGATCCTCAGCCGCAGCTATGAACAGACGCTTGCCGAGCTGGGCGAGGTCGACGCCGAAATCCAGGAGTCCTTTCCCGCCTTTGCCGAGCTGACCAGCCCGCGCGCGCTGAGCGTCACCGAGACCCAGGCCCTGCTCAATCCGGACGAGGCCCTCTTGCTGGTGTTCGTCAATCCGGAGGCGACCTATGTCTGGGGCATCACCTCGGACCGGATCGAATGGGCGCGCGCCGCCGATCTGGGCGAGGCGGCGCTGGCCGCCTCGGTCGACCGCCTGCGGGCCTCGCTGACCACGGCGGGCGCGCGCAACGACCCGACGCTCGACCCCGCCCTGTTCGCCGGTCGCCCGGTCCGCGCCTATGACCGGGCCGAGGCCTACCGCCTCTACACATCCCTGATCCAGCCGGTCGAGGGCATCTTCGCCGGCCATTCCACCCTGATCACTGTGGTCAGCGGACCTTTGACCACCCTCCCGCTCGCGGCCCTCGTGACCGCCCCACCGGTGGGCGAGGACACGGCCCCCGAGGCCCTCGCCACGACCGAATGGTTGATCGACCGTTATGCGCTGGCGACCCTGCCGTCTGTGTCCAGCCTCAAGGCCCTGCGCTGTCATCTGGCCGCGGACGAGGACCGCCATCCGGGGTGCCCGGCCCGTCTCACCGGCGGGGACGGCCGCCGGGCCGTGCTGACGGGCGATCGCCTGCCGCTCGTGGCCTTCGGGGCCCCGGTCCTGACGGGTACGCCAGAGCCCGCCGCGCGCGGCGCACCCGATGCCGACGGCATACTGGGCGAGGGCCAGCTGGCCGATGTCGAGAAACTGCGCGCCCTGCCGGACCTGCCCGGCGCCCGGGCCGAGCTGATGGCGCTGGGCCGCATCTATCCCAAGGGCGTCGTGCGGATCGGGGCGGCGGCCACCGAGACCGCCGTCCGCAAGACCGACACCGATCTGTTGTCCGAGGCGCGCTTCGTCGTCTTCTCGACCCACGGACTGATGGCGGGGGCCAGTTTCGCCGAACCCGGTCTGGTGCTCACCCCGCCCGAACTGGCGACCGCCGAGGACGACGGCTATCTGACCGCGTCGGAAGCGGCCGGTCTGCGCCTCAACGCCGACTTCGTGGTGCTGTCGGCCTGCAATACGGCGGCCTCCGACGGCCGGCCGGGGGGGGAGGGGCTGTCGGGTCTGGCCCGGGCCTTCTTCTACGCCGGGGCCCGCTCCATCCTCGTCTCGCACTGGGAAGTGTCGGACCAGGCCACGACCGCCCTCATCACCGGCACCTTTGCGGGCCTCGACCGCACGCCCGGCAACCGGGCCGTGGCCCTGCAGGGCGCCATGCGCGAGGTGCGCGCCGAACGCCGCTGGCAGCACCCGGCCTATTGGGCGGCCTTCACCCTCGTGGGCACGCCCAGCTAGGCGTCAGGCGCCGGCCTTTTTGGCAAAGCTCCAGGCTGCGTCCGACAGCGGCCCGACCTGGGCGGCCATGGTCCGGGCGTGGCTGCTGGCGGCGGTGCCGTCGCGCACCCGCCCGGCGATCCCCTGACAGATGGCGGCCAGCCGGAACAGATTATAGGCGAACAGCCAGTCGAGATTGGCGGGCCCCGCCGTTCCGGTCTTCTCGGCATAGCGTGCGACCGTCTCCTCGACCGACGGAATGCCCAGCGCCTCCAGATCTGCCCCGGCCAGGCCGTTCCTCAGGGTTGCCGGAATCACCCAGGCGATCAGCAGATAGGAAAAGTCCGCCATCGGATCGCCCAGCGTCGACAGCTCCCAGTCCAGCACGGCCCGGACCTCGGCCCGTTCAGGCGCCAGGATCATATTGTCGAGGCGAAAGTCGCCGTGCACGATCCGCGTCGGCCCGTCCGGCGGCAGGCTCTCGGGCAGGAAGGCGATCAGCCGGTCCATGGCCTCGATCGTGTCGATCTCGGACGCCTGATACTGTTTGGTCCAGCGGCCCACCTGACGGGCGAAATAGTTTCCGGGCTTGCCATAGTCCGACAGGCCGATCGCATCCGGATCGAACCGGTGCAGGGCCGCCAGTGTATCGGTCTGGGCCTCATAGATGGCGCGCCGTTCGGCTGGCGACAGATCGGGCAGTTTCAGGTCCCAGAAGACCCGGCCCTCGACCTTGTCCATCACATAGAACATCGAACCGATGACGCTATCGTCCGTACACAGAATATAGGGCCGGGCGACGGGGAAGCCCTGGGCATGCAGGGCCGAGATCACCCGGAATTCCCGATCGACCGCATGGGCGCTGGGCAGCAGAACGCCCGGCGGCTTGCGGCGCAGCACATAGGTCCGGCCGGGCGTGGTCAGCTCATAGGTCGGGTTCGACTGTCCGCCCTTGAATTGGCGGAGCGTCAGCGGCCCCTGATACCCCTCGACGTGTTCGGCCAGCCAGGCGTTTAGGGTGGTCTCGTCCAGCGCGTGCCGGGGATCGACCTCGCGCGTACCGGAAAAGGCGGACTGGGGATCGAGGGTCGGGTCGGTCATGCGGTTTCCGGTTCAGCGGCGGTTTCGGCAGCGGCCAGGGTGGCGCGGATCGCGCCCTTCCAGCCATCGAGCAGGCGGTTGCGGGTCGCGCCATCCATGCGGGGGTGCCAGACGGCGGGTGTCTCGAGGGGCGGAATATCCAGCCGGTCGATCAGGCCGACACCCAGTGCCGCCAGCTTGGCGGCCCCCAGCGCGGTCATCTCCTGAAAGGCCGGGCGCTCGACCTCGACCTCGCAGATGTCGGCCACGAACTGCATGGCCAGCGCATTGGCGGTCACCCCGCCGTCGACCTTCAGCCGCGCCAGCCGGGGTGCGCCGTCGGCGGCCAGCGCATCCAGCAGGTCCCGCGTCTGATAGGCCAGACTTTCCAGCGCCGCCCGCACCAGATGGGCCGGGCCGGTATCCCGCGTCAGGCCGGTCAGGGTTCCGCGCGCTTCGGGCGACCACCAGGGCGCCCCCAGCCCGGTAAAGCCCGGCACCAGATAGACCCCGCCATTGTCCGGCAGGCTCTGGGCCATGGCTTCGGACTGGCGCGACTGACTGATCACGCCCAGACCGTCCCGCAGCCACTGGATCGCGGAGCCGGCCGAGAAGATCGATCCCTCCAGCGCATAGGCAGTTTGTCCGTTCACGGAATACGCCAGGGTCCCGAGCAGGCGGTTGGTCGAGATGACCGGCTCCGCGCCCACATTGGCGACCAGAAACGCGCCCGTTCCGTAGGTGATCTTGGCATCCCCGGGCTGCAACGCCCCATGACCGACCAGCGCCGCCTGCTGGTCGCCGGCCGCGCCGTGCACCGGCAGGGCCCGGCCGAACAGCGACGGGTCACAGTCGCCGAGCGCATCCGCACAGCCGCGTATTTCCGGCAGGGCCTCCATCGGCACCCGGAACAGCCCGGCCAGATCGGCCTGCCAGCTCAGGGTGCCCAGATCCATCAGGCTGGTGCGCGCCGCATTGGTGGCATCGGTGATGTGCGATCGGCCGCCCGTCAGCTTCCAGACCAGCCAGCTTTCGATCGTGCCCAGCTTGACGCCGCCCGCCCCGGCCCGTTCGCGGCTGCCCGGTACCGCGTCGAGCAGCCAGGCGTATTTCGACGCCGAGAAATAGGGGTCGAGGATCAGGCCGGTGCGCCCCTGCACCGCCGGCTCATGGCCGGCACGCGCCAGTGCCGTGGTGACATCGGCCGTGCGCCGGTCCTGCCAGACGATGGCCTTGTGCAGCGGCTCGCCCGTCTGCGCATCCCACAGCACCGCCGTCTCGCGCTGGTTGGTGATACCGATTGCGGCGAAGCGGTCGATGCCCCCCGCCTTGCGGATCACCTCGCGACAGGTCTGCAGGGTGGCGGTCCAGATCTCGCCTGCATCGTGCTCGACCCAGCCGGGTTTGGGGAAATGCTGCTGCAGTTCGATCTGGCTGACCGCCGCCGCCGAAAAGGCTCCGGCGTCCGACACCTCAAAGGCGATGGCCCGGGTCGAGGTCGTGCCCAGGTCGATGGAGAGGATCATCCGGCTCATGGGGGATTAGTGACGACGGACGCCGGGCGAGGCAAGCGGGATGCCCCTCGCCACGCGCCCGCAAGCCGCGCTAGATGCGGCCATGACCCACACAGCCTCCTTTTCCGGTGTCCTCGACGCCGCCCGCCAGATCGCCGGCGCCGCCGTGCGCACCCCCCTGATCGAAAGCCCGGCGCTGAATGATCGCCTGGGTGGCCGGGTGCTGATCAAGGCCGAAACCTTGCAGGTCGCGGGAGCCTTCAAATTCCGCGGGGCCTGGAATCGGATCAGTCGCCTGACCGAGGAAGAAAAGGCCCGCGGCGTGGTCGCCTATTCCTCCGGCAACCATGCCCAGGCCGTGGCCGCCGCCGCGCGCCGGATGGGCACCCCGGCCGTCATCGTCATGCCCGCCGACAGCCCCCGGGTGAAGGTCGAGGGCGTGATCGCCTTCGGCGGCGAGGTCCGATCGTACGATCGCTGGACCGAATCGCGCGAGGCCATCGGCGAAGAGATCGCCCGCACGCGCGGCAGTGTGCTGGTCCGTCCCTTCGACGACCCCTTCATCATCGAGGGGCAGGGCACGACCGGGCTGGAAATCCTCGAACAGGCCAATGCGCCCATCGACCAGCTGCTGTGCGGGGCCTCGGGCGGGGGGCTGATCGCCGGGATCAATCTGGCCTTTGCCGCGCGCTCGCCGGACACCCGGGTGCTGGCGGTCGAGCCCGCCGCCTATGACGACACGCGCCGCTCCCTCGAGGCCGGCGAGCGCGTGACCTTCCCGCCGGGGGCCGCGCCCTCGATCTGCGATGCGTTGATGAGCGACCGGCCCGGTGAGCTGACCTTCCCCATCAACCAGCGACTCGCCGCCGCCCTCACCGTCACCGATGAAGAGGTAGCCGAGGCAGTGCGGTATGCCTTCCGCACGCTGAAACTGGCGGTCGAGCCGGGCGGGGCGGTGTCGCTGGCGGCGCTTCTGGCGGGCAAGGTCGAGGCGGCGGGCCGCACCACGGCCATCGTTCTCTCAGGCGGAAACATTGACCCCGCCCTGTTTGCCGCCATCATCGAGGATCGTTTCACGCCCGGAGCCCCCGCATGACCAAGCCGAGTGACCTGCAATCCCTGATCGGCACCGAAGTGGGGGTCTCCCGCTGGATCAAGGTCGATCAGGCCCGCATCGACGCCTTTGCGAAGATCACCGAGGACGAACAGTTCATCCACGTCGACCCGGAAGCGGCCAAGGCCACCCCGTTCGGCGGCACCATTGCCCACGGCTTCCTGACCCTCAGCCTCGCCTCGGCCATGTCCTATGATGCGGTCAAGCCACTGGAAGGCGTGGTGATGGGCGTCAACTATGGCTTCGACAAGCTGCGCTTCCTCGCCCCCGTGCCCGCCGGGTCGAAGGTGCGCGGCCGGTTCAAACTGCTGTCGGCCGAGGACAAGGGCGGCGGCCGCTGGCTTCTGAAGCACGAACTGACCGTCGAGATCGAGGGCGGCGACAAACCGGCCCTCATCGCCGAATGGCTGGGGATGCAGGTCGTCGCTTGAGCCTGACCGACTGGCTGGCGCGCGATGCCGTCACGGTCGCCCGTGACCTGATCGGCGCGCGGCTATTGGTCGACGGTGTCGGCGGCACCATCGTCGAGACCGAGGCCTACGATCCGGCCGATCCCGCGTCGCACAGCTTTGGCGGCCCCCGGCCCCGGAATGCTGCCATGTTCGGCCCCGTCGGCCGGGCCTATGTCTACCGGATCTACGGCGCCCACTGGTGTTTCAACATTGTCTGTGACCGGACAAGGCCGGGCAGCGCCGTCCTGATCCGGGCGCTGGAGCCGACCGACGGGCTGGACGTCATGACCACCCGGCGCGGCACAGACGACCCGCGCAACCTGTGCTCCGGACCCGGGAAACTGTGTCAGGCGCTGGCGATCGACAAGGCGCTGGACCACGCCCCGCTGGATGCCCCGCCCTTCGTGCTTGAGCCAGGCCAGCCCCCCGCGAGCCTCGCCATCGGGCCCCGCATCGGCATTACCAAGGGCGTGGACACGCCGTGGCGCTTCGGCCTCAAGGGCTCCCCGTTTCTCAGCCGGCCGTTCCGGGGGTGACCTCTCCCGCACCCGCTCGGACGCCGCCGCCCAGAGGGCGAACCCTGAGCGCCACCAGTGCGCTCACGAAGGCGGCAAGGGCGCCCAAGGGGCTCAGCAACACGGGAAGACCCGGGCCTCCAATGAGGCTCAGGAGACCGGTTACCGCCGCTCCCACACCGGTGGCCATTCCCAGCCATGAAGGTGTACGCCGGATACGGTCGGAATAGTGGGCCGCGACCAGCCCCGTGATCGTTGCGGGAATTGAGCCGTAAACATATCCGGCGAGCCCTGACATGAGCAGGCCCCACGCCAACTCACCGGCCTCGCTGCCTCCCCCTGCCAGCGCGCGCTCGCCAAAGACCGCAAGTCCGAGCGCCATCCCGCCGGTCGGGGCGCCCACGATCAGGAAGATCATGATGGTTCTGAATGCAGAACGTTTCATCGCGCAATTATTGGGCGCAATCAGGCTGTGGCACCAGACGGCAGAACGCCGCTATTCCCCCAGGCACCTCAGGGCGACCTCAAGGTTGCGCAGGCCGTCCTCGCCTGTGACCGCCGGGGTCTCGCCGGTGCGGATGGCGTGGACGAAGGCCTCCAGCTCCTTCTTGAGCGGCTCATTGGGCCAGCTGTGCACGCCGCGCGTCGAATAGCTGCCGTCGGGCTGCTGGCCGAAATATTCGGTGACCTGACGCGTCATCAGGTCGGCCACCACGAATTTGGCCTTGGTCGCGACCTGCAGGGTGCGGGTCTTGTAGGGCGTCACCCAGTTAGTGGTGATGTGGGCGATGGTGCCGTTGGCCAGCCGGAACTGCAGGAGGGCCGTATCCTCGCGCTCGGCCTTGGTGCGGGCCAGTTGCGGCTGGACCTCGACGATTTCGGAATCCGTCAGATGGCGGATGATGTCGATGTCGTGCACCGCCAGGTCGATCACCACCCCGACCTCGCCCATGCGGGGCGGGAAGGGGCCGACCCGGGTAATCTGGATCGAGATGACGTCCTCGTCCTTGATCGCGCGCTTGACCGCCTCGACCGCCGGATTGAAGCGCTCGACCTGACCGACCATCAGTACCCGGTCATTGGCCTTTGCCGCATCGATCAGGCGCTGGGCGTCCTCGACGGTCGCCGCGATCGGCTTTTCGACCAGCACATGGACGCCGCGCTCCAGCAGGGCCACGCCCAGGTCGGCATGGGTGCGGTTGGGGGTGGCGATCACGGCGGCGTCCAGACCTGCCCCGGCAAAGGCTTCAGCGCTGGTCACGGACGAGGCGCCATAGGCCTCGGCCACGCCCTGGGCGACCACCGCATCGGGGTCGAACACATGGCTCAGTTCCACATCACGGATGTCGGTCAGCACCCGGGCGTGGTTGCGGCCCATGACGCCCGCCCCGGCCACGCCGATCTTCAGAACTTGCATCAGGCTTATCCCTTGTAGCTGGCGACGTAGCTGGCGACGGCGGCGAGGATGCGGTCCTGGGTGGCCTCGTCCAGATCCGAATGCATGGGCAGGCTCAGCACCCGGTCCTTCAGCCGCTCGGTCACCGGCAGGCCCCCGGCTCCTTGCGGGAAGCGGGCATAGGCCGGCTGCATATGCATCGGCACCGGATAATAGACGGCGGTCGGCACGCCCTCACCCTTCAGATGGGCGATCAGGCCTTCACGGTCGTCGTGCTCGATCGTGTACTGGGCCCACACGGAAACGCCGCCCTCAATGACGTGCGGCACGGCCGCGACATGGGGGGCGAGGTGCTCGTTGTAGCGGGCCGCGATGCGGTTCCGCCATTCGATCTCCTCGGGGAAGACCTTCAGCTTCTCGATCAGGATGGCGGCCTGAATCGTATCAAGACGCGAATTCATGCCGATCCGCATGGCCAGATATTTGGGATCGTGGTCGAAGGTCCGGCCCTGCATGTCCTTGGCCACGACCTTGCCGTGCACCCGCAGCGAATCCATTTCCTCGGCCAGATCTGCGTCGTCGGTCAGTACCGCTCCGCCGTCGCCGTAGCAGCCCAGCGGCTTGGCCGGGAAAAAGCTGGTGGTCGTGACATCGGCCCACTTCAGCGGATGGGCCGTGTGCAGCGTACAGCCAAAGCCCTGCGCCGAATCCGAGATCAGCTTCATGTCATGGCGGTCGCACAGGGCCCGGATCGCCGGATAGTCGGCGGGCTGGCCGAACAGGTCGACGGCGATGACCACTCGCGGTTTCAGTTTGCCCTCGGCCTTCACCGCCTCGATGGCGGCCTCCAGCTTCTGCGGGTCCATATTGTAGGTCTTCGGATCGACATCGACGAAGATCGGCGTGCAGCCCAGCCACGGCACCACCTCGGCGGTGGCTGTGAAGGTAAAGCTGGGCACGAACACCGCGTCGCCGGTGCGCAGGCCCCAGGCCATCAACGGCAGGATCAGGGCGTCGGTGCCGTTGGCGCAGCCCAGCGCATGTTTGGCCTGACCAAAGGCGGCCAGGTCTTCCTCGAACTGGCGGACCGGCGGGCCCATGACCCAGGCGCCGCTTTCCACGGCGGCCATCACGGCGGCCTCGATCTTGCCGCCGAGGCGACGGCGTTGGGCCTGAAGGTCGATGAAGGCGATGCTCATGAACGTCTGTCTTCCTGTGCGGCGGGGTGCCCCGCGTCCGGTGGCGCGCCATAGCAAGCGCGCGCCTCACTGACCAAACGGGAAACGGTCACTTCACGTTGCGGCTTTTTACGATGCGCCCTAATCAGGGCGACCTCAATGCCTGTCCCCCGGATGGGCCAGATCGACAGCCACCCACGGGAGAAGGCGTGACTTCAACACCGGCGTCCGCCGGCCTAGCGGCCGTATTTCTGGATCGGGACGGGGTTCTCATCGACGACGTCGGCTACCCCCACCGCGAGGAGCAGCTGGCCTTTGTGCCCGGCGCGGCCGAGGCCGTCCGTCGGCTGAACACCCTGGGCTATCTGGTGGTGATCGTGACCAACCAGTCGGGCGTGGCGCGCGGCATGTTCACCCACCGCCAGATGGAAGCCTTCAACGATCTGATCGTGCGTCGGCTGGCGGCAAAGGGCGCCCGCATCGGGGCGGTGTATGCCTGTCCGTATCACGCCGAGGCGGTCGATCCGGCCTGGCGCCACCCGGACCATCCGGACCGCAAGCCCAACCCCGGCATGATCCACCGCGCCATCGCCGACCACGGCATCGATCCGAAGCGCGCCTTCATGATCGGCGACCGCCCCAGCGACATGGAGGCCGCACGCCGCGCCGGCATTCCGGGCTTCCTGTTCGACGGCGGAAATCTCGACGATTTCGTTCGCGACCTGCTGGCGATCTGAGGCATAAATTCTACATGGGGTGAAATACCCCGCCCCAGCCTGTCGGAGCCCTGACCATGACCGAGACCCGGACCTATGCCGAGCGTCGCTTCACCTCCGAGGACGGTCTTGACCTCTATGCCCGCGACTACGCCGGGGCGGACGGTCAGGCGCGCCTGCCGGTCATCGCCATCCATGGCCTGACCCGTAATTCGGCCGACTTCCACGGCATCGCCACCCTGCTGGCCCAGAGCGGCCGTCGCGTCCTGGCGGTCGATGTGCGCGGGCGTGGCCGGTCGGACCGGGCCCCCGATCCCATGACCTATCAGCCCGCCACCTATGCGAAAGACGTTCTGGCCCTGCTGGCCCAGACGGGCATCGAGCGCGCCGTGTTTCTGGGGACCTCCATGGGCGGTCTGATCACCATGGCGGTTGCCGCCCTGCGGTCGCGGGTGATCGCGGCGGCCATCCTCAACGACATCGGGCCCGAGGTGGACAAGGCGGGTCTGGCCCGCATCGCCGCCTACACCGGCCAGCCGGTCGACACCCCGACCTGGGAGGCCGCCGCCGCCTATGTCGAAAAGACCAATGGCGTCGCCTTCCCCCACTATGGCCCCGACGACTGGGCGGCCTTTGCCAGGCGCGTGTTCCGCGAGGGCACCGAGGGCACGCCGGTGCTCGACTATGATCCGGACATTTCGGTGCCGATCCGCGAGGCGGGCGACAAGGCGCTGGTCCCCAATCTGTGGCCCATGTTCGGGCGACTGGCCAAAGGGCGCCCGACCCTGCTGGTGCGGGGTGAAACCTCGGACCTGCTCAGCGCCGACATCGCCGCGAAGATGCGGAAACGCGCGCCCAAGATGGACTATGTCGAGGTGCCCGGCATCGGCCATGCGCCCATGCTGGACGAACCCGCCGCCCGGGCCGCCATCTTCGAATTCCTGTCGGACGTGCCCTGAGCGAAGGGGGCTCAGGCCTTCTTGACGAACTCGGTGCGCAGCACCAGCCCCTTCACCTTGTCGACATTGGCCTCGATCTCGTCGGGGTCGCCGGTCAGGCGGATCTTGCGCACCATGGTGCCGCGCTTCAGCGTGACTCCGCCCGAGCCCTTGACCTTCAGGTCCTTGATCAGGGTGACGCTGTCGCCGTCGGACAGTTCATTGCCATTGGCGTCGCGGGTCGGGGTATCGCTCATTTCGGGTCTTTCGTTGAAGGCGCCTTGATCGGCACATTGGCATCCAGTTCGTCCAGCCACACGCGGGCCGACACATCCGACGGCGCGCGCCAGTCGCCGCGCGGGCTCAGCGATCCGCCGGTCACCACCTTGGGCCCGTTCGGCAGGGCCGAGCGCTTGAACTGGCTGGTCTGGAAGAAGCGGAACAGGAATTTGTGCAGCCAGAAGATGATCGTCTCCAGGTCGTACTCGACCTTTTCGGTGTCCGGCGTCCCCGAGGGCCAGTGCCCGTTTCCGGCATCCTTCCACGCCTGCCAGGCCAGGAAGGCGACCTTGGACGGCGCCATGCCATAGCGGCTGAAGTGGAACAGGAAGAAGTCGTTCAGCGCATAGGGGCCGACGGTCGCCTCGGTCGACTGGATCTGGCCGTCCTTCGCCGGCACCAGTTCGGGCGAGATTTCGGTGTCGAGGATGGCCTTCAGCACGGGGGTGGCCTCGGCGCCGACCAGCTCCCGGTCGGCCACCCAGCGGATCAGGTGCCGGATCAGGGTCTTGGCCACGCCGGAGTTGACGCCATAGTGGCTCATGTGGTCGCCCACGCCATAGGTGGCCCAGCCCAGCGCCAGCTCGGACAGGTCGCCCGTGCCGATGACAAAGCCGTCGTGCTGATTGGCCAGCCGGAACAGATAGTCGGTCCTCAGGCCCGCCTGCACATTCTCATAGGTGATGTCGTGGACCGGTTCGCCGTTCGCCGCCGGATGGCCGATGTCGGCCAGCATCCGCTCCGCAGCCGGGCGGATATCCAGCTCGGCGGCCGTCACGCCCAGCGCCTTCATCAGGGCCCAGGCGTTGGCCTTCGTCCCCTCCGACGTCCCGAAGCCCGGCAGGGTCCAGGCGCGTATGCCGGTGCGCGGCAGCTCCAACCGGTCAAACGCGCGACAGGCCACCAGCAGGGCGTGGGTCGAATCCAGCCCGCCCGAGATGCCGATGACCACGGTCTTCGACCCGGTCGCGGTCATCCGCTTCATCAGGCCCTGGACCTGGATGTTGAACGCCTCATAGCAGTCGCGATCCAGCCGCGCCGGGTCGTCCGGCACGAACGGGAAGCGGTCGAGGGGGCGGATCAGGTCCACGCCGCCCGATGCCTCGCGGGTCGAAAAAAGAACGGTGTCAAAAGCGGAGGGGCTCACCTCGGCTCGCGCGCAGTCGGCAAAGGTGCCGTTCCGGAGGCGGTCGTCGCCGACGCGCGCCACATCGACGTCGGCGATCGTCAGGTGCGGCGTCAGGGCAAAGCGTTCGCCCTCGGCCAGTTGCGCGCCCAGTTCGTGGATCAGGCTCTGGCCGTCCCAGGCGAGGTCGGTGGTCGACTCGCCCCAGCCGGAGGCCGAGAACACATAGGCTGACAGGCTGCGGGCCGACTGGCTGGCGCACAGCAGGGCGCGCTCGTCTGCCTTGCCGATCACGATGTTGGAGGCCGACAGGTTGCACAGGATGCGCGCCCCGGCCATGGCCTGAAGGGTCGACGGCGGCAGCGGCGCCCAGAAGTCCTCGCAGATCTCGACCCCGAAACAGAATCCCGGGCGATTGTCGGCCTCGAACAGCAGGTCCGACCCGAAGGGAACCGCCTCGTCGTTGAGGATGAAGGGCAGGCCGCAGGACACATCATCCGAGGCCGGCGAGAACCAGCGCTTCTCATAGTATTCGCGATAGTTGGGCAGATAGGTCTTCGGCACCACGCCCACCACCCGCCCTTCGGCCATCACCACGGCACAGTTGTAGAGCCGCTCGGCGTGACGGATCGGGGCGCCGACGACCACGGTGATCGCCATACCTTCGGTCACCTCGGCCAGCCGCAGGGCTTGCCGTTCCACCTCGTCCAGCAGCGCCTCCTGCATCAGCAGGTCGTCCAGCGCATAGCCGCTCAGGCTCAGCTCGGGAAAGACGATCAGGTCGACGCCCTGTTCGGCCGCCTGGTCGATCAGGCGGATGTGCTCGTCGGCATTGGCCTTCGGATCGGCCGGGTGAACGACAGGGGTGGCCGCCGCCACGCGCACAAAGCCGTGGGTCGCGGGGCTGAAGAAGGGATGTGTCTGGGCCATCAATCCATCCGGGCGCGCGCCGAGGCGCCTCTGGGCGCCGACCGCCGCCTTGTCGCACATAGAAGGCAGATTTCCCAAGATGGGGTTTCTTCGTGTCACAGGTGACGCTGGCGACGGCGACCGCTAAAGCGGACCCATGAACGACGCACCGAAAAAAGGCTGGTTCCAGCGGCTGAGCGACGGGCTGTCCCGCTCCTCGCGCCAGATGACCGAACAGGTGGTGGCCACCTTCGTCAAGGAGCCCCTGTCCGAGGCGGCCCTCGAACAGCTGGAAGAGCATCTGCTGGAAAGCGATCTGGGCCCGGCCGCGACCGACCGCATCGTCGAGCGCTTCCGTGCGCTGCGCTTCGGCGCCGGTGCCTCCGAGGTCGAGGTCAAGACGGCCCTGGCCGAGGCCGTGGCTGACGAACTGCGCGCGCACGAGGCCCGCTATGAGCCGCTGGACGGCCCGCGCCCCTTCGTCACCCTGTTCGTCGGGGTGAATGGCTCGGGCAAGACGACCACTCTGGGCAAGATCGCCGCCGATCTGACGGGGCAGGGCGCAAAGGTCATGATTGTGGCCTGCGACACCTTCCGGGCGGCTGCCCGCGAACAGCTCAAGGTCTGGGCCGACCGCGCCGGCGCCACCTTCGAGAGCCGCCGCGACGGCGCCGATCCCGCCGGCCTGGCCTTCGACGCCCTGACCAAGGCCCGGGCCGAGGACTATGACGTCGTGCTGATCGACACCGCCGGCCGCCTGCAGAACAAGTCGGCCCTGATGGACGAGCTGCTGAAGATCGTCCGCGTCCTGAAAAAGGTCGATCCCGAGGCCCCGCACGAGACCCTGCTGGTGCTGGACGCCACGGTGGGCCGCAATGCGCTGGAGCAGGAAAAGATCTTCGGCCGTACGGCCTATGTCTCGGGTCTGGTGATGACCAAGCTGGACGGCACGGCGCGGGGCGGGGTGCTGGTCCCGGTCGCCCAGGCGTCGGACGCCCCCATCAAGCTGATCGGGGTGGGCGAGGGGATCGACGATCTCCAGCCCTTCGATGCCGAGGCCTTCTCCCGGTCGCTGGTGGGTCTGGAGGCCCGGTCATGAGCACGCACAAACAGCCTCCCGCCTGGGTCCGTCAGGCCGTCGACTTCGGGGCGCTGGCGGCCTTCGGCGGCGCCTTCCTGTTCTACCGGATCAAGGGCCTGCCGGGCGACGAGGCCCTCGTCCAGGCCACATGGTTCCTCGTCGGCGGCGCCGCGATCGCGGTGATCGTCGGGGCGGTGGTCGAGCGCCGTCTGGCCCTCATGCCCCTGATCGTCGGGGGTTTTGCCCTGGTGTTCGGCGTGCTGACGCTCGTCACGCAGGACGATATCTGGGTGAAGCTGAAGGTGACGGTGCTGAACCTGACGCTTGCGGTCGCCCTGCTCGGGGGCCTGCGGCTGGGCAAGAACCCGCTGAAACTGCTGCTGGGCAGCGTCATTCCGATCAATGACCGCGCCTGGCGCATCCTGACCTTGCGCTACGGCCTGTTCTTCGCGGTCGTCGGCCTGACCAATGAGCTGGTGCGCAGCGAGGCGCTGGTCGGCTGGGCGATGAGCCAGATCGGGCGCGAGGGGATCGACCCCGCCGATGTCTGGGTCAGCTTCCGGGGCGTGCTGTGGATCGCTTCCTCGGTCTTCGGCATCTGCAACCTGCCCCTGATCCTGCGCAATCTCGTGCCGGGCAGCGATGAGGACGTCCCGCCGATCGAGGGGCCCAACGCCGCGCCGTGATTCCGGCGGCCAATGGGCTGCGCCAACGGAAGAAATGTCGCGCAGCCGTCGTCAAAGCGTAAAGCGGCGCTGATAGCCCTTGGATGTTCAGGAACGCCGAGGGGAGGCGATCAGTATGGTCAAGTCGGGCAAGAAGGCGCGCGAGGCCGGCGCGCTCGCCGAATCCCCCAGCCATCTGATCCATCGCGCCCTCCAGCTCGCGCTGGACGTCTATACGCGCGAAGTCGGATCGGACGGCCTGACCCAGCGCCAGTTCGCCGTGCTTGAGGCGGTCTCCCTGCGGGGCGGTCTGACCCAGACCGATCTGGTCAAGGCGACCGGCATCGACCGCTCCACCCTGGCCGATCTGGTGGCCCGCATGACCCGGCGGGGCCTGCTGTCGCGCGAGCGCTCGACGCTGGATGCCCGCGCCATGGCCGTCCACCTGACACCCGAGGGCGAAACCGCCCTCGCGGAGGCCCGCCCGCGCGTGATTGAGGCCGACCGCCAGATCATGGCCCTGCTGCCCAAGGGCCGGCGCGAGACCTTCCTCGAAATCCTGACCGAACTGGCCGGAGCGGCCGATGCGGCCCCCGAGGAGGCCAAGGCCGAGGCCCGCGCCGAGAAGAAGCGCCTCAAGGAGCTGCGCAAGGCCGAAAAGGCGGCCCTCAAGGCCGAGAAGGCCGCCTCCAAAAAGTCGGGCAAGAAGGGTGGCAAGGGCAAGGCCAAGGACGCCCCTGTCGAAAAACCCGAGCCCGAGGCCGCCTAGGCGCGCGTCCCGCTGACGGCCCGGAAGCCGGCCGAGGCAAACCGCACCATATACGCGCAGGCGCTGTCCAGATCCCCGGACTGGCACAGGCCGCCCGACAGCCGGTCCAGCCGTCCTGTCTCGCCCAGCGTCAGGGTCAGGGCCCCCGACAGATTGTGCCAGCCCCAGTACAGGTCGGCGTCGCTGGCGTCCGGCAGCACCACGCGCAACAGGTCGATCAGCCGCCGAATCGACGGGTCGAAATAGCGGGCCATCGTCTCGCCGCCGAAGGTCGGATTGGCGTTGGTCTGTGCCACCAGCGCGGAATAGTGCTTCCAGCCCGGGCCGCCCTTCAGCGACCACTGGAACGGCGGCCGCAGGAACGCTTCCAGCAGGCCCTCAAGCGTCATGGCCCCTTCGTGCTCGCGGGCATAGCGGTTGATGGCCTCGACCCGCTCATTGTTCCAGACCTCGGCCCGGCGCAGGAAGACAGCGTCGAACAGGTCGCGCTTGGCCCCGAAATAATAGTGCACCAGGGCCGTATCGACCCCGGCCTCGCGGGCCACCTCGCGGATGGTCACCCCATAGAAGCCGTGCTTCGAGAACAGGTCCTCGGCGGCATCGAGGATCGAGTCGCGTGTCTCGCCATTCCGGCCGGCCTGATTCTTGGCGGGCCGCCCCCGTTTGGCCGAGGTGGTTTCGGGCCTGGTCCGACGGCCGGGCTCGGCGGCGGCATCCTCGGTCTGCGGGGCGGAAGGCTTGCTCATGGCGGCAAGCTAGTCGCGCCCGTCAAGCGGGGCAATCGGCGGCGCGGACGGTCGTAAGCCTGTGCATTCCTGCCACAGGGGCGCCCCATTCCCCGGCCGCGACAGGCTTCACCGTTTGACAGAATGGCAAAAACAGGGTCACTCTGCGGAAAATCATTGAACGCTGAATAAAAAGCGTCTCGGGCTGGAAACAGAGATTGGGGTTTCAAATGAACAGACTTGTGAAGACCGTCCTCCTGGCGGGAGCCGCCTGGGGTGCGCTGTCCGCCACCGCTATCGCCCAGCAGGCCCCGGCGCAGGAGCCGACCGCTACCTCGCTGGACGAAATCATCGTCACCGCCCGTCGTCGTGACGAGCAACTGAAGGACGTGCCGGTCGCCGTGACCGCCCTGTCCGCCGAGCGCCTCGAGGAAACGGGCGCCACCGACATCACCGCCCTCCAGCAACAGTCGCCCAACGCGACCGTCCAGGTGGCCCGGGGTTCGAACTCGACCCTGATCTCCTTCATCCGCGGCGTCGGCCAGCAGGATCCCCTGTGGGGCTTCGAGCCGGGCGTGGGCCTGTACGTCGACGACGTCTATATCGCCCGTCCGCAGGCCGCCGTGCTCGATATCTTCGACATCGAGCGCATCGAGGTCCTGCGCGGACCCCAGGGCTCGCTGTACGGCCGCAACACCGTCGGTGGCGCGATCAAATACGTCACCTCGCGCCTGTCGCCCGAGGCTGAAGCCACCGTCCGCGCCGCCTATGGCAGCTACAACCAGGTCGATCTGGTCGCTTCGGGCAGCCTGCCGCTGACCGACAGCTTCCGCGTCGGCGCCGCCTTCGCCAATCTGACGCGCGACGGCTACGGCACCAATCTGAACACCGGCGCCGAACACTACGACAAGGACGTCACCGCCTTCCGCGCCAGCGCCGAATTCACGCCGCGCGACGAGGTCTTCTTCCGTCTGGCCTATGACCGGACCCAGGACGACTCCAACCCCCGCCACGGCCACCGTGAACTGGCCGGTGTCGGCCCGGGCGCCGGTTCGCCCGACAGCGTCTATGACACCTATGCCGGTGTCGGCGACGACAACTCGGTCGAGAGCGAGGGGCTGTCGTTCACCGGTCAGGTGGACGTCAGCGAGCACTGGACCTTCAAGGCGATCGCCGCCTGGCGCGAAGGCAGCACGGACACGGTCATCGACTTCGACAACACGCCCGCGCCGACGCTCGACATCCCGGCCTATTACGCCGACGAGCAGCACACCATGGAGCTGCAGTTCCAGTTCGATTACGACCGGATCCAGGGCGTGTTCGGTGTCTTCTATCTGGACGCCACTGCGGAAGGCGCTTTCGACACCATCCTCGGCGGTGCGGGCATTGTGATCGGCACCGGCGGTTCGGTGGAAACCGAGAGCGTGGCCATGTTCGGCGACGTCAACCTGGACCTGACCGATCGTCTGCACCTGGGCCTGGGTGTCCGCTGGACGCAGGACTCCAAGACCGGTGAAGTCTTCCGGGCCAACTACCTGGGCGCGACCCGCTCGCCCCTGCTGGGCGGTTCGGCTCGTGCGCCGATCCTGCTGCGCACCGACTACACCAACTCGCGCACCTTCGATGACATCTCGCCGCGCGTGGCCCTGTCATACGACTTCTCCGACGACATCACCGGCTATGCCTCGTGGTCCTCGGGCTTCAAGTCCGGCGGCTTCGACATGCGCGGCGACGCCATCCTGACCCCGGACACGGTCAACGGCTATGATCCGGAAACGGTCGACAGCTACGAAATGGGTCTGAAGGGCCGCGCCGGTCCGCTGTCGTTCAGCTCGGCCATCTTCTACAACGAGTACAAGGACCAGCAGGTCACCACCCAGGTTCCGGCTGTGGGCGGTATCGCCAGCTTCGTGGACAACGTCGGCCAGTCCACCATCTACGGCGCCGAGTTCGAAGGCTCGGTCTATCTGACCGAAAACCTGTCGGCCAACTTCGCGGTCGGCTATCTGAACGCCGAGTTCGACCAGTTCCTGCGCTACAACCTCACCACCATGGTCTATGAGGACATCTCGGATCAGGTGGTTCTGCAAAACGCTCCGGAATGGACCGGCTACTTCGGCCTGACCTGGCAGAGCCAGCTGGCCGGCGGCGAGCTGGTGGTGACCCCCTCGGTCAGCTACCGCGACGACTACAGCCAGTTCGAGTTCCCGAACCCGACCCTCGATCAGGAAGCCTATGCGCTGGTTGACCTGTCGGCGATCTGGACCGCGCCCAGCGAGCGCTGGAGCATCGGCGTGTTCGGCAAGAACCTGACCGATGAAGAGTACCGCGTGGGCGGCTACAACTTCCCCGGCGCGCTCTTCAACGACTCGATCATCGGCTACTACGGCCCGCCGCGGACCGTCACGGGCTCGATCCAGATCAAGTTCTGATCCGGCGACCGGTGACCGTCTGAGGACACCATACGGGGCGGCGGTTCCTTCGGGGGCCGCCGCCCTTTTTCTTTTGAATGCGCGGCCGGGGGCGCTACCGTCCTACCCGGCATCAAGACCACCAGGGGGAAATCGTCCATGACCGAAGCCACCGTGCCCGGCCCGGAGCAGACCGGCAGCGAAAAACCCGTCGCCCCCGGATACCGCTTCTATGTGCTGGCGGTTCTGATCTTCATCTACATGCTGAACTTCCTCGACCGGCAGATCATCGGCATCCTCGCCGCGCCGCTGAAGGAAGAGTTCGGCATGTCCGACAGCCAGTTCGGGCTGCTCGGCGGCATCGCCTTCGCCTCGGTCTATTCTACCCTGGCCATTCCGCTGGCCTGGCTGGCCGATCGCTACAGCCGCGTCTGGATCATGACCGGGGCGCTCGCGGTCTGGTCGGGCTTCACCGCGCTGTGCGGCGTGGCCGGCTCCTATGGCCAGCTGTTCCTCTACCGAATGGGCGTCGGCGTGGGCGAGGCGGGCGGCGTGGCCCCGGCCTATTCCTTGGTCGCCGACTATTTCCCGCCGCATCAGCGGGCGCGCGCCCTGGCCGGTTTCGCCTTCGGCATTCCGCTGGGCACCGCCGCGGGCACCCTGGTCGGCGGTCTGCTGGCCGCCGAATACGGATGGCGCACCGCCTTCATCACCGTCGGCCTGCTGGGGCTGATTGTGGCGCCGGTCCTGCGCCTGACGGTGCGCGACCCGAAGCGGGGCGGCACCGATACGCCCAAGCCCATTGCCCCGGCCGCCCCCGCCGATGCGGCGCCCGTCGCCTCGCATCCGCCGGCGGCCCCCTCGTCGGTCGGCCGGACCGCCTCCCTGATCATGCTGGGCCTCGGCGCCGGTCTCATGGCCCTTGCCGCGCTCGTCCACTTCGGCCTGATCGATTTCGCCAGCCGCAATGTGCTGGGCTTTGGCGGCCTTCTGGCCCTCGTGATCGGCATTTCGCTGATGATCGCCCGCTCGACGGCCTCGGTCGTCATTCCGAAGCGCAGCTTCTGGCTGCTGGCCCTTGGGGCGGCCTCGTCCTCGGTGTGCGGCTATGGCGTGGCGGGCTGGTTGCCCCTGTTCTTCATGCGCAGCTTCGACCTGACCCTGCGCGAGGTCAGCTGGTACTATTCCGGCATCGCCCTGATCGGCGGCACCCTGGGCATCTGGCTGGGCGGCATGATCGCCGACAAGCTGGCGAAGCGCGGCAAGGGCGCCTATCCGCTGGTCCCGGCCATCGCCTTTCTGATCTCGGCGCCGTGCTTCATCCTCGCGATGAACTCCGACTGGCTGATCGCCCAGATCTTCGCCGACGGCGGCACCCGTGCCCAGTCGCTGACGGTCGCCTTCCTGATCTTCATCATCCCGACCGGGCTGAACCTCGCCTGGCTGGGGCCGATCACGGCCTCGATCCAGAATCTGGTCGCCGCCCCGATGCGTTCGACCGCCTCGGCCCTGTTCCTGCTGATCAACAACCTGCTCGGCATCGCCGTGGGCTTCTACTATTTCGGCGCCGTCTCGGACATGCTCCGGCCGCAGTTCGGCGACGAAAGCCTGCGCTGGGCCATCTACACCGGTATGGGCTTCTATGTGCTGGCCGCCCTGCTGCTGATCGGCGCCTCGCGCACCCTGAAGCGCGACTGGGTCGACTGATCCACGCTTACTGACACGCCCCGCCTGTTGCGCCTGCGAACAGGCGGGGCCTATAAGCCTCGCACCCTTTCCCATCAGCGGTCGCGACGGTTTCCATGAATATTCACGAGTATCAGGCCAAGCAGGTTCTGAAGGGCTATGGCGCGCCGGTCGCGGCGGGCGTGGCCATCACCTCGGCGGACGAGGCCGAGGCCGCCGCCCGGTCCCTGCCCGGCCCGCTCTATGTCGTGAAGTCCCAGATCCACGCGGGCGGCCGCGGCAAGGGCAAGTTCAAGGAACTGGGCCCGGACTCCAAGGGCGGCGTGCGCCTCGCCAAATCGGTCGAGGAAGCCGTCTCCCACGCCCGCGAAATGCTGGGCAACACCCTGGTCACCGCCCAGACGGGCGAGGCCGGCAAGCAGGTCAACCGCCTCTATATCGAGGACGGCGCCGACATCGCCCGCGAACTCTACTGCTCGCTGCTGGTCGACCGCTCGGTCGGTCGGGTGGCCTTCGTCGTCTCAACCGAGGGCGGCATGGACATCGAGGCCGTCGCCCACGACACCCCGGAAAAGATCGTCACCGTGGCCATCGATCCCGAGGCCGGCGTGACCGATGCCGATGTGGCCCGCATCAATGACGCGCTGAAGCTGGACGGCGAGGCCGCCACCGACGGCAAGACCCTGTTCCCGCTGCTCTACAAGGCCTTCGTCGAGAAGGACATGAGCCTGCTCGAGATCAACCCGCTGATCGTCATGGAGAACGGCCGCCTGCGCGTGCTGGATGCCAAGGTCAGCTTCGACGGCAACGCCCTGTTCCGCCACGACGACATTGTCGCCCTGCGCGACGAGACCGAGGAAGACCCCAAGGAGATCGAGGCCTCGAAGTGGGACCTCGCCTATGTTGCCCTCGACGGCAACATCGGCTGCATGGTCAATGGCGCCGGACTTGCCATGGCGACCATGGACATCATCAAGCTGTACGGGAAGGAGCCCGCCAACTTCTGCGACGTCGGCGGCGGCGCCTCCAAGGAAAAGGTCGCGGCGGCCTTCAAGATCATCACCGCCGACCCCCGGGTCGAGGGCATCCTGGTCAACATCTTCGGCGGCATCATGCGCTGTGACGTAATCGCCGAGGGCGTGGTCGCGGCCGTCAAGGAAGTGGGCCTCAAGGTGCCGCTGGTCGTGCGTCTGGAAGGCACCAATGTCGACGAAGGCAAACGGATCCTGAACGAATCGGGTCTCGCCATCACCGCCGCTGACGACCTCGACGACGCCGCCCGGAAGATCGTCAAGGCGGTCGGCTGATGCTGGCCGGTGTTGCCCTGGGGCTGGCGTTCCTGATCCAGGAGCGCCCCGCCAATGACCGGCAGGCCGAGTTTGCGCACTACTGCGTGGCGACGCGGGCCGATACGGCCAGCGTGGAGGCCTTGGTGACGGCGAACGGCGGCTGGACCTTTGTGGACTCCACGTCGGCGGGAAAGATGTGGGAGCGGTCCGAGGGGGATCAGGTCATCACCCTGACAACCGATCGGGTCGACGTCAGGGGCCCGAAGGACGCCTGCTCGCTCGAGTGGACCAATAGCGTTCCGGAAGACCTGGAGGGCCTGCCGTCGGGGCTGTCGCCTGCGACCGGAGCCGTGGACGCCGCGCAGGGCATGTATGTCGTCGCACCGAGCTTCGAGGCCGCCGAGGCTCGCGATTTCGATTTCGTCTTCGCCAGCCACGAGGCCGGGACGACCATGCTTATCCTCGCCCACCCCGTGCGGCCCTGACGCGACAGAGGACTCGGAGCTTCTCCAATGACTCTTCCCTCGATACTCAAGCCGCTCGCTGCCGTGACGGTCCTGACGCTGATTCCCGGTCTGGCTCATGCCCAGGCCCAGCAGGGGGGTGCCGCAGTGCAGCTCATTCGGGACGCCTGTATCGAGACCGGCCTGGACCGCACCGCATTCGAGAGCCTTGGTCGGGAACGTCGCTGGCGGCGGGTTCGAATGACCTCGGATGGGGCCGGCTGGAACGTCGCGTATCGCACCCCCGATGCCCAGATCATGCTTACCCGGATTCCTGATCCTCGCCGCGAGTCCGAAGCGTCCGTGGGCTCCGTCTGCGTGGTCTCGGTCGAGCATGCCCCGGCCTCGCTCGAGGGCGAGATCGCGGAGTTCGCCGCCAGTCTCGGACTTGAGGCGGCGGATCTGCCTGCCGGCCTGGGCGGGCGCGGCCTCGTCCGCAGTTGGTCCTCGACCGGCGAGTGGACCCTGTCCTATGCCGAAGGCTCTGATAACGCCGCGGCCATTTCCCTCTCGCGTCAGATCGTCATCAACACATCCGTCTCCGTCTCACCTGTCCGGCCGTAACCCAATCTCTTCGCGGAGCTCATCCCATGACTCTTTCCCCGCTTCTCAAACCCCTCGCCGTCGCAGCGGCCCTGACGCTGGTGCCCGCCATGGCCCATGCCCAGGCCCAGCCTGACCCCCTGCTGTCCACCTTCCAGTCGGTTTGCGTCGCCACGGACGGGGCGGCGGATGCCGCCATGGCCAAGCTGGATGGCCAGGACTGGCAGGTGCTGCCCCCGGAGCTGTTGGGTGCGGATGCCCCGTTCGACAATATGCAGGCCCGCATCAAGTTCGAGGGCGAGGGCATGGTGATCGCCATGACCGGCGACATGGCCGACGAAATGGGCACCCTGACCGACAGCGGTAACGTGCATATGGCGGTCTGCGCGATCGGGACGATGCCGGGCGACTATGAGGCTGTGGACCGGGTGGTGGCCGACTGGCTCGGCATGACGCCCAACACGATCATGAGCACGGACGGCCTGCGGGGCTATCCCTACACCCTCGTCAACGGCCGACGTCAGGCCCTGCCGGCCGATCTCGCCGAGGACGAGCTGAAGGCCCTTGTCGAGTCGGGCCAGGTGCGGGTCGTCATGACCGGGGATTCGGATGGCGTGATCATGATCATGTTCATGCGGCCCGTCGCGAACTAGGTCCCCCAGAACCCTTTTCTTTCAAACGCCTGCCGCCCTGCGGCGCTCAATTCAGGTCTACAATGTCCATTCTCGTCGACAAGAACACCAAGGTCCTCGTCCAGGGGCTGACCGGCAAGACCGGCACCTTCCACACCGAACAGGCGCTGCGCTATTTCGGCACGAAGATGGTGGGTGGCGTGCACCCGAAAAAGGGCGGCGAGACCTGGCACGGGTCGGAGGGCGAGAGCCTGCCGATCTTCGCCTCGGTGGCCGAGGGCCGCGACCAGACCGGCGCCGACGCCTCGGTCATCTATGTGCCGCCGGCCGGGGCCGCCGATGCCATCATCGAGGCCATCGAGGCCGAGGTGCCCTTCATCGTCTGCATCACCGAGGGCATTCCGGTCGCCGACATGGTGCGGGTCAAGGCGCGTCTCGACCGGTCGAACTCGCGCCTGCTGGGTCCGAACTGCCCCGGCATCCTGACGCCCGAGGAATGCAAGATCGGCATCATGCCGGGCTCGATCTTCAAGAAGGGCTCGGTCGGCATCGTGTCGCGTTCCGGCACCCTGACCTATGAGGCCGTCTTCCAGACCACCAATGAAGGCCTGGGCCAGACCACGGCGGTCGGCATCGGCGGCGACCCGGTCAAGGGGACCGAGTTCATCGACGTGCTCGAGATGTTCCTCGCCGACGAGGCCACGAAGTCGATCGTCATGATCGGCGAGATCGGCGGCTCGGCCGAGGAGGACGCCGCCCAATTCCTGATCGACGAGGCCAGGAAGGGCCGCAAGAAGCCGATGGTCGGCTTCATCGCCGGCCGGACTGCGCCCAAGGGTCGCACCATGGGCCACGCCGGCGCGGTCGTCTCGGGCGGCAAGGGCGATGCGGAGTCCAAGATCGCGGCGATGGAGGCGGCGGGCATTACGGTTTCGCCGTCCCCGGCGCGCCTGGGCACCACCCTGGTCGACGTCCTGAAGGGCTGAAGCGGGGCTGTTGCGGGAAATTTCTGGTCGCAGGACCAAATTTCCCGCTCTTTCGCCCCGTTTCGGTCATGACCCGCCGCCGAACCGTGCGTATATGTCCCGTCACCGACGGAGCGTGCCGCTCCGCGGCCAAGGGACTGCGACGAACACGATGGCGGATGATGCCGGTCGGCTGAACCAGGTCTTTGCCGAGACCAGCTTTCTCTACGGGGCGAACGCCGCCTTTATCGAGGATCTCCACGCCCGCTGGGCCGATGACCCGGCCTCGGTTTCGGCCGAGTGGCGATCCTTCTTTGACCAGCTGCGCGATTCCGCCTCGACGGTAAAGGCCTCGGCCGGCGCCGGTGCCTGGGGCCGCAAGGGCGCGGGCGAACCGTCCGAGGACACCGGCGTGTTCGACGGCCGCTGGCCCGAAGCGAAGCCCGCCGCCAAATCGGCAGGAAAGCCGGGCAAGGCCGCCGCACCCGCGCCCGCCGCCTCGGCCGCCACGCCCGAGGATGTGCGCGCCGCCGCCCACGATTCGATCCGCGCCCTGATGCTGATCCGCAGCTACCGCGTGCGCGGCCACCTGCAGGCCACGCTCGATCCGCTGGGCATGGAGCCGCCGGTCCAGAACCCCGAGCTGACCCCCGAATTCTACGGCTTCAGCGAGGCCGACCTCGACAAGCCGATCTTCCTTGATGGCGTGCTCGGTCTTGAGACCGGCACCCTTCGCGAGGTGCTGGCCATCCTGAGGCGCACCTACTGCGGGCACATCGGCATCCAGTACATGCACATCGCCGAGCCGGAGGAGAAATCCTGGCTGCAGGCGCGCATCGAAGGCCCCGACAAGTACGAGGAAAACGCCTTCACCCGCGAGGGCAAGCTGGCCATCCTCAACAAGCTGATCGAGGCCGAGACCTTCGAGCGCTTCCTGCACAAGCGCTTCCCCGGCACGAAGCGCTTCGGCCTGGACGGCGGCGAGGCCATGGTTCCGGCGCTGGAGCAGGTCATCAAGCGCGGGGGCAATCTGGGCGTTGACGAGATCGTGCTCGGCATGGCCCACCGGGGTCGCCTGAACGTCCTGTCGGCCGTGATGGGCAAGCCCTATCGCGCCATCTTCCACGAATTCCAGGGCGGTTCGTCCGTGCCGTCCGACATCGATGGCTCGGGCGACGTCAAATATCACATGGGCGCCAGCTCGGACCGGTCGTTCGACGACAACCGGGTCCACCTGTCGCTGACCGCCAACCCCAGCCACCTCGAGATCGTCAATCCGGTGGTGCTGGGCAAGGCACGCGCCAAACAGGCCTTCGACATCCGCGAGGCCAATGCCGGCAAGCCCGAGGCCGAATGGGCGCTGGACCGCACCAAGGTGCTGCCCCTGCTGATCCACGGTGACGCGGCCTTCGCCGGTCAGGGCGTGGTGGCCGAATGTTTCGCCCTGATGGGGCTGAAGGGCTACCGCACCGGCGGCACGGTCCATTTCGTGGTCAACAACCAGATCGGCTTCACCACCGCCCCGCGCAACAGCCGCTCGTCGCCCTATCCGTCGGACGTGGCCCTGATGGTCCAGGCGCCGATCTTCCACGTGAACGGCGATGATCCCGAGGCGGTGGTCTTCGCCGCCAAGGTGGCCACCGAGTTCCGCCAGAAATTCCACAAGGACGTGGTGGTAGACATGTTCTGCTACCGCCGCTTCGGCCACAACGAAGGCGACGATCCGACCTTCACCCAGCCGCTGATGTATTCGAAGATCCGGGCCCAGAAATCGACCCGCGAACTCTATGCCGAGCGTCTGGTCGCCGAGGGTGTCATCACCGCCGAGGAGGTCGAGGCCGAGATCACCCGCTTCGAGGAGTTCCTCGACGCCGAATTTGACGCCGGCAAGACCTTCAAGGCCGAGAAGGCCGACTGGCTGGACGGCCAGTGGCACGGCATCGGCAAGCCCGAGGGCGACGAGCTGCGCGGCGAGACCGCAGTGGCAAAGGATCGCCTCGTCGAGATCGGCACCCGCCTGACCACCGCCCCGAACAGCATCGACGTGCACAAGACGCTGCGTCGCGTGCTCGATGGGCGCCGCCAGATGATCGAGACCGGTCAGGACCTCGACTGGGCCACCGCCGAAAGCCTCGCCTTCGGTACCCTGCTGGACGAGGGCTTCCCCGTCCGCCTGTCCGGCCAGGATTCGGTGCGCGGCACCTTCTCCCAGCGCCACTCCGGCATCATTGATCAGACCACGGAAGAACGCTTCGTTCCGCTCAATCACCTGCGCGACGGCCAGGCCCATTTCGAGGTGATCGACTCGGCCCTGTCGGAAGAGGCCGTGCTGGGCTTCGAGTACGGCTATGCCCTCAGCGACCCCAATACGCTGGTCATGTGGGAGGCCCAGTTCGGCGACTTCGTGAACGGCGCCCAGGTCGTCATCGACCAGTTCATCAGCTCGGGCGAGCGCAAATGGCTGCGCATGTGCGGCCTGACCATGCTGCTGCCGCACGGCTACGAAGGGCAGGGACCCGAACACTCCTCGGCCCGTCTGGAGCGCTTCCTGCAGGCCTGCGCCGAGGAAAACATGCAGGTCGCCAACTGCACGACACCCGCCAACTATTTCCACATCCTGCGTCGCCAGATGCACCGGCCGTTCCGCAAGCCGCTGATCCTGATGACGCCCAAGTCGCTGCTGCGTCACAAGAAGGCGGTCTCGCCCCTGTCGGATCTGGCCGAGGGCAGCTCCTTCCACCGCGTGCTGCACGACGACGCCCAGACCCGTCCCGACGTGGCCGGCATGACGCTGAAGGGCGATGCCGATGTCCGGCGCGTCATCCTGTGCTCGGGCAAGGTCTATTACGACCTGCTGGAAGCCCGCGAGGCCGCCTTCAAGGACGGCAAGGCCGTGGACGACATCTACATCCTGCGTCTGGAACAGTTCTATCCCTGGCCCATGAAGTCTCTGATGACCGAACTGGCCCGCTTCCCCGGCGCCGAACTGGTCTGGTGTCAGGAAGAGCCCAAGAACATGGGCGGCTGGACCTTCGTCGACCCCTGGCTTGAACTGACGCTCGACAAGCTCGATGTGAAGTCAAAGCGCGCCCGTTACGTCGGTCGTCCTGCCTCGGCCTCGACGGCGGCCGGTCTGATGAGCCGCCACAAGGCCGAGCTCGACGCCTTCCTCGCCGACGCCCTCGCCACCCCGAACTGACCCCTGCTTATCCGGAACCGGAACTGACATGGCTGATATCCTGACCCCCGCCCTTGGTGAATCCGTCGCCGAAGCCACCATTGCGAAGTGGACGAAAAAGGTCGGCGACCCGGTCAAGCGCGATGAGCTGCTGGTCGAGCTGGAAACCGACAAGGTCTCGCTCGAGGTGGTCTCGCCCGCCGACGGCACCCTGGCCGAAATCGCCTTCGACGCCGGCGACACCGTCACCCCCGGCGCCGTGCTGGGCAAGGTGACCGAGGGCGCCGCCGCCCCCGCCGGTGAGGCTGCCCCCAAGGCCGAGGCCAAGCCTGCCGCCGCTCCGGCCGCCGCCAAGGAAGAAGCCTCGGTGCCCGTCCAGGTGCCGACCATGGGCGAGAGCGTCGCCGAGGGTTCGGTCGGAACCTGGCAGAAGAAGTCCGGCGACCGGGTGTCGAAGGATGAGCTGCTGGTCGAGATCGAGACCGACAAGGTGGCCGTGGAAATCAGCGCCCCGGCCGATGGCGTCCTGAGCATTTCGGCCGAGGCCGGTTCGACCGTCACCCCCGGTCAGGTGATCGGCCAGATCGCCGCCTCGGGCGAGGCTGCTGCCGCGGCGCCCAAGGCCGAGGCCGCGCCCGCCAAGGCCGCCTCCGGCTCGGACGCGCCGCACCTGTCCCCCGCCGTCCAGCGCGTGGTGGCCGAAAACAACCTTGACCCGAAGTCCATCCAGGCCACCGGACCCAAGGGCAATATCACCAAGGCCGATGCGCTGAAGGCCGCGTCGCAGCCGCAGGCTTCGGCTCCGTCCGCCGCCGCTCCGGCCAAGGCCGCGCCGGCGGCCCCGCCGCGCGAGGTCGGTCCGCGCGAGGAACGGGTCAAGATGACCCGCCTGCGCCAGACCATCGCCCGCCGTCTCAAGGAATCGCAGAACACGGCCGCCCAGCTGACCACCTTCAATGAGGTGGACATGTCGGCGATCATGGCGCTGCGCAATCGCTACAAGGACGCCTTCGAAAAGCACCACGGCATCAAGCTGGGCTTCATGAGCTTCTTCGTGAAGGCCACGGTCGCGGCGCTCAAGGAACTGCCCGCCGTGAACGCCGAGATCGACGGCACCGACATCATCTACAAGAACCACTACGACATCGGCGTGGCCGTCGGCACCGACAAGGGTCTGGTCGTGCCGGTGCTGCGCGACGCCGACGTCCTGTCGCTGGCCGGGATCGAAAAGGGCATCGGCGATCTGGGCCGGGCCGCCCGTGACGGTGACCTGACGCTGGACCAGCTCCAGGGCGGCACCTTCACCATCACCAACGGCGGGGTCTATGGCTCGCTGATGTCGACCCCGATCCTGAACATGCCCCAGGCCGGTATCCTCGGCATGCACAACATCGTCCAGCGCCCGGTCGCGATCGACGGCAAGGTCGAGATCCGCCCGATGATGTATCTGGCCCTCAGCTACGATCACCGCATCGTCGACGGCAAGGAAGCCGTGACCTTCCTTGTACGGATCAAGGAGCACCTTGAGGACCCGCAACGCTTCCTGCTGGACCTGTAAGCCATGGCGCGGCCGGACTCGGATTGGGTCGCGGTCGCCTGGATGAGCGACACCTGGATGGCCGCCCATGTGGTGGACTATCTTGAGACCTGCGGTGTTTCTGCCTGGGCTCCCGAGGGCGGCAGGTATGCGGTGGGCGAGGCGCCGGTGTTCGTGGCAGCCAACGACGCTGGGCAGGCCCGTGATTTCCTGCGCCGGCTCGAAGCCGGTTCATACCCCGACTATGGCCTGGAAGGGTCCGGCAATGTCGTCGCCGAGCAACTTCGGGCAGACCTTGCGTCTGCCCCGAGGTATCGGCCGCCCTCTGCGCTGGCCCGCTGGGCGCCGTTCATTGTGATACCGATGGTGATCGTGGGGGCCTTGTTTGGCGCCCCCCTTATTCGCTCCCTGCTGGGTCTGTAGGTCCGAGGAGGATAGATGGCCCTTCGTGAAATCGCCCGCTTCGTTGATGTCTATGAGGCCGATCTGGCGGCGGCCTTCCTCGAGTCACATGGTATCCGCGTCACCGTCACCGAGCGCTTCCAGACGACGGTCGACCCCCTGATGCAGCGCGCGCTGGGCATCCGTCTGATGGCCCACGAGTCCGAGATCGCCGAGGCGCGCGACCTTCTGGAGCGGGCCAGGGCCGGCGAGTTCGCCGAGCCGGACGGAGACGACCTTCCGCCGATCGACACCGGCACACGCGCTACCGGCACGGTCATGGCTCTGGCCGCGTTCGCGACCGGCGGCTTCTGGGGCACCAGCCTGCCGCGCCGCTTTCGCCCTCTGGCATGGCAGGGCATGTTGATCAGCGCCGGCGCCGTCAGCCTCGGCATCCTGCTGATCTGGATCGCGGCAAAGCTGATCCTCGACCCGCCCTAGAAGTCTCCCAGCACCTCGTCCGTATGTTCCCCCAGCGCGGGCGGGGGCCGATCATAGGCGACCGGCGTGGCCGACATCCGGATCGGACTGGCGACAGTGCGGATGGGCTCCGACAGGTCGGCGCGGACCTGTTCGACCTCCAGCCCCCGGTGCTTCGCTTGCGGCTCCTCGAACACCTGATCGACCGTATTCACCGGACCACAGGGCACGCCCGCAGCCTCCAGTACGGCCATCAGCCCCTTCATGGTGTGCCCGGCTGTCATCGCCGACAGTTCGGCCGACAGGGTGGCGCGGTGCTCGATCCGCACGGCATTGCTGGCATAGCGGGGGTCGGTGCCCATGCCTTGGGCGCCCAGAGCCGAGCACAGGGCGCGGAACTGTCCGTCATTGCCGACCGCGATGACGACCATACCATCCGTACACGGAAATGGCTGATAGGGCGCCAGATTTGGGTGGGCATTGCCCATGCGCGTCGGCGCGGTGCCCGAGACGAAATAATTGGTCGCTTGATTGGCCAGCATGGCGGCCTGGACATCGAACAGGGCGATGTCGATCTGCTGGCCCTCGCCGGTCGCCCGGGCATGCCAGAGCGCGGCCAGAATGGCGTTGGAGGCGTAGAGGCCGGTGAACAGGTCCACGACCGCCACCCCGACCTTCATCGGCTCGGCCCCCGGCGCCCCGTCGGGCTGGCCGGTGATCGACATCAGCCCGCCCATGGCCTGGATCATATAGTCATAGCCCGCCCGGTGGGCGTCGGGCCCGTCCTGCCCGAAGCCGGTGATCGAGCAATAGACCAGCTTCGGATGGATCGCCTTCAGCGAGGCCCAGTCCAGCCCGTACTTCTTCAGCCCGCCGGTCTTGAAATTCTCGACCACGACATCGCAGGTCATGGCCAGTTTGCGGACCGCCTCGGCCCCCTCGGGCGTGGCGATGTCCAGCGCCACGGATTTCTTGCCCCGGTTGGCACAGAGGAAATAGGCGGCATCCCCGCGCGACCCGTCGGTCCTTGTGGTGAAGGGCGGTCCCCACAGGCGGGTATCGTCGCCCGCCCCCGGCCGCTCGATCTTGATCACCTCGGCGCCCAGATCAGCCAGGGTCTGCGTCGCCCACGGTCCGGCCAGAACGCGCGACAGGTCCAGCACCCGCACCCCGGACAGCGGTCCTTTCGGAGTGGCGGGTGGCGAGTGACGCGTGGCGAGCTGGTCCTCCGCCTGGGGGTCGGTCATCGGGCCATGACCGGGCGTGCTGCCCGCCCCGCGCCAAAGTCACTCGCCACTCGCCACTCGCCACTCATCACTGTCTACAGCCCCGGATCCCACACACCCGCCTCGCGCATGCGGCACTCGCGCGCCTCGCGGGCCCGGCCGTCCATCTCCTCGGCCATGCAACAGACCTCGCGCGAGACCGTGGTCTTGCACAGGCCTGGCACCACCGAATGCACGAAGGCCGCACCGGCCAGCCTCAGCAGGCGGAAGCCGAACCGCGACGAGGCGGCCATATGCTCGAAATACCCCTCGTCCACCTCGCGCGGGTGGTCGACGAACAGACGGTGAAACAGGCGGCTCATGCGCGGATCATAGCCGCAGTCCGCGCGGCCCTCTACCCGTCCGGCACGTTCTGTCCTACACCCCCGCGGCAGGGGCTGAACAAGAGGTCCGCCCGGAGACCCGCCCGCAGACTTTCAGGAGCGCACCATGGCCGACGGCGCCACCCCCACCCGTACCTTCCGCTGGGATGACCCGCTGGATATGGACAGCCGCCTGACCGACGACGAGGGCATGATCCGCGACGCCGCCCGGTCCTATGCGCGCGACCAGCTGCTGCCGCGCGTGGTGCGCGCCTTCGCCGACGAGACCTTCGACCGGTCGATCATGACCGAGATGGGCGAGATGGGCTTCCTCGGCGCCATGCTGCCCGAGGAATACGGCGGCTCGAACGCCAGCCACGTGGCCTATGGCCTGATCGCCCGCGAGATCGAGGCGGTCGACAGCGGCTATCGCTCGGCCATGTCGGTCCAGTCGTCGCTGGCCATGTACCCCATCTATGCCTTCGGCTCCGACGAGCAGAAGGCGAAATTCCTGCCGAAGATGGCCGCCGGTGAGCTGATCGGCTGTTTCGGCCTGACCGAGGCCGACGGCGGCTCGGACCCGGCCTCGATGAAGACGAAGGCGGACAAGGTCGACGGCGGCTATCGCCTGAACGGCGCCAAATACTGGATCACCAACAGCCCGATCAGCGATCTGGCCATCGTCTGGGCCAAGCTGGATGACGTGATCCGCGGCTTCATCGTCGAGCGCGACTTCGACGGCTTCACCACCGACAAGATCGGCGACAAGCTGTCGCTGCGCGCCTCCATCACCGGCGACATCGGCCTGAATGACGTCTTCGTGCCCGAGGCCAATCTGCTGCCGGGCGTCAAGGGGCTGCGCGGTCCGTTCAGCTGCCTGAACAAGGCGCGCTACGGGATCGCGTGGGGCGCCATGGGGGCTGCGGAGTTCTGCTTCCACGCCACCCGCGACTATGTGGGCGAGCGCATGCTGTTCGGTCGGCCCCTGTCCTCGCGTCAGCTGGTCCAGAAGAAGCTGGCCGACATGCAGACCGAGATTTTCCTCGGACTGGAAGGCGCCTTGGCGCTCGGCCGCCTGCTCGACACCGGCGCCTGGGTGCCCGAGGCCATCTCGATGATGAAGCGCAACAACTGCGGCAAGGCGCTGGCCATCGCCCGCGAGGCCCGCGACATGCACGGCGGCGCCGGCATCACCGGCGAAATGCACGTCATGCGCCACGCCATGAACCTCGAGACGGTCAACACCTATGAGGGGGCCCACGACGTACACGCCCTGATCCTGGGCCGCGCTATCACCGGCCAGAGCGCCTTCTAGGGTTCTTCGGACCCGTCTGACTCTTCGGTCTCTTCGGCCGCCGCCCCGCTCAGTTCGGGCGAATAGAGGCCGGTGACCAGCCTCGCGGCAAAGCCCTCGGGCCGGATGCGCGGGCCAAAGCGGGCACAGGGGTCCGGGTCGGCGATGGCCCGGACCTCCCGCTCGGGCGGGGCAAAGGCATCGCCCACGGCGTCGCCGAACGGTTCGGCCAGTTGCACGGCGTCGCCGACCCGCGACAGCGACGGGTTGTCCGTGCCGATGGCCTGGGCATTTCGCGACCACAGGATGACCGCCACCTGGCCCTGGTCGTTGCCGGCCAGCAGTTCGGCCTCGGCCGACAGCCCGCCCAGGGTGCCGGGCACCCGCACGCCGATCGGCCCGGGAATGAAGAAGCCGCTGGCCGCCGACACCGCCGACGCCGCACGCCCCGTCGGCCCGATGCGGCTGACCACGGCCCGCACCCGCCCGGCACCGGCCTCGGGCCCCGGGATCACGGTGAAGCGTTCGCTCAGCTCGTAGCAGACCTGCCGGTCGACCTCGCGCAGGACCAGCGCGATCTCGGCCTCCGTCAGCCCCTCGCCAGCGCCGTCGGCCAGCACAGCGGGCTCAAGGAACAGGCGCTCGACCGTCGCCGCCCGGTCGTCATCCCGGCGCTGCCGGACCGAGGCGCGCACCATGTCGTCCCGCTCGACCAGCCCGTCATAATTGCTCAGCAGGCCGGACGGGGCCGCGCCGGGCGTGCCGCAGGCCGCAACCAGCAGGGCACCGAGCGTAACAGGCAGCATGGGGTGGAGCTTCATGGACAGGCCTCATCAGAAAACGTCAGCGCCCCGGCGCGCCGGCATGCCTTACATACGTTGCCCTGCGGCCATGGTTGCACCGGCCGGTCGTGCAAGCGTTGCCAATCCCGGTCTGCGCTCTATCCTTGCCGGGCGTGGGGGAGGCCAGATGACAGACCCGATCACTGACGAAACGGACGCCTTTGCGGCCCTCCGCGACCAGTTCGCCGGCCTGACCGCCCTGTTGCTCGAGGACGAACCGGCCCTGTCCGAACATGTTGCCAGCCGGCTGACGCGCGCCGGCTTTGCCCGGGTGGACCGGGTCGAGTCGGGCGAGGCCGCGATCGAGGCCGTGGCCGACACCCCCTATGATGTGCTGATCCTCGATCGCCTGACGGCCGGGTTGGACGGGCTGGAGACCTTAAAGCGCATCCGCGCGGGATCGGGGCCCTCGGCAGACTCTCCGGCCCTGATGCTGACCGCGCTCGGCGCCGAGCGGCAGAAGGTCGAGGGCTTGCTGGGCGGAGCGGATGACTATCTGGCCAAGCCCGTGGGCGACGAGGAACTGCTGGCGCGGATCGCGGCCCAGTTGCGCCGCTCGGGCCGCCGCTCGAAGGCGAACGGCGGCGATGTGACCAATGGCCCCTTCACCCTGTCGCCCGGCGCCCGCACCCTGCAGATCCGGGCCGCCGACGGCAGCCAGCGCGCCATCGACCTGTCCCCGCTCGAATTCGCCATTGTCTGTGAGCTGATGACCGCGCGCGGCCAGCCGGTGACCAAGACCATGCTGTGGGACAAATGCTGGGTGGAGTGGAATTTTCTGCCCGACAATTTCGTCAACATCATCGACGCCCGGATCAGCGCCCTGCGCCGCCGGCTCAAGGACCAGTGCCCCGAGGTGCCCGAGGCCATGCATCCGCTGATCGTCTCGGCCCGGAGCCAGAGTCTGGTGTTCCGGGACCTCGACGGCGTCGGCTGAGGCCCGGGTGACGGGCCCGACAGGCCTCCTGCGCGGCTGGCTGTCGCGACGCACGACGGCCCAGCTGTCGGTCGCCGTCGCCGTGCTGGCGGCGCTGGCCCTGTCCGGCTCAGTGGTCATCACCGGGCAGGCCGTCCGCGCCGACCAGCGCCAGAAGGCCGCCCTCTCGGCGCTGGCCGACTATGCCGCCATGGTCGACAAGCTGGGCGTCCAGGCCTACCTCGGCGCCGATCAGGTGACCGAGGCTGACGCTGCCTATTTTTCGGCCTGGCTGACGGCCTTCCAGTCGGGTCCCAACCGCAACGACGCCACGCTCGAAGAGGTCTGCCGCACCGGCCGCGGCGGGGCCGGGGTCCGTTTCATCCGTGCTCCGACCGGCAAGCCCGCCGGTCTGGCCGAACTGGAAGAAGCGAAGGCCCGCCGCCTCCCGGGCCTCGGCGACGACGTCTATGCGGTCCGCCTGCCGTCGGGCACCCTCTGCCCGGGCCGTGACGTCGAGGTGGTGGTGGTCAAGCGCCAGACGGGCGCGCTCAGCATCATCGTCGGGCGGGTGGTGGACCGCGCGGGCGAGGCCTGGGGCCGGGCCGCCCTGATCGTCGGTCTCAGCGGCCTGCTGATCCTGATTTCGGGGCTGACTGCCGCCGTCTTTGCCCGTCGGCGGCTGGGGCAGGCGCTGGCCGAGGTCAGTGCTTCGCTGGACCGCGCCGCCATGGGCGATTTCTCGCGCCGCCCGCCGGTCGATGACATCGCGCCGGAACTTCGTCCCCTCAGCCTGCGGGTCAACCGCACCCTCGACCGGCTGGAGGAGCTGCTGGGCTGGCTGCGTGACTCCTCGGACCAGCTGGCCCACGACTTCCGTACGCCGCTGGCCCGCGCCACCGCCCGGCTCGAGCGGCTGGAAGAGGCCGACACCCCCGGTGAGCGCACCCGCCTTGCCCGGCTGGCCGGCGACGACCTGCGCCAGCTGACCCGCGCCATGAACGAGACCCTGGCGCTCCGCGACGGCTCGGCCTGGGTGTTCGAGACGGTCCAGCTCGACGACCTCGTCCGGGCCACGGTCGAGCTCTATGAGCCGCTCGCCGAGGCCCGCGACATCCGGCTGGTGGCCGACGTCGAGCCGGCCGCCCTGCTGGGCGTGCGCTCCCTGTTGCAGCGCGCCCTGACCAATCTGGTCGACAATGCGATCAAGTTCTCGCCCGACGGCGGCACGGTCACCGTGTCGACCCGCCCGATCGACACGGGGGTCGCCTTCACCATCGCCGATCAGGGCCCCGGCATGGATCCCGCCCGGGCCCGGGGCGCCGTCGATGCCGACGACACGACCAGCCGGCCCGAGGTCGAGAGCCACGGCATGGGCCTGCCGTTCGTGCGGGCGGTGGTGCGGCGCCACGGCGGAACCCTGACAATCGATGACGCTGCGCCGGGGGCCATCGTCACGGCGCGTTTCTCGCGCTAAGACTCGGTCAGGAATGGATAAGGGGAATGCGATGCGTCGGTCTGTCCTGCTGAAGATGTCGGCCGCGGCCGTGGTGGCCCTCAGCCTGGGTGTGATCCCGGCCGGGATGGCCAACGCCCAGGCCGGCCCCCTTCCGTATGACGAGGCGCGCGGCGTCTTCACCTTTGCCGCCGGGCTGGAGCGTACCCTGCCTGCGGTGGTCCAGGTCACCACCCTCGGCCAGTCACGCGGCCCCCGCTCCGAGGACACCGAGGCCCAGCCCTTCGCCACCGGCTCGGGCGTCATCATCGACGCGGCCGAAGGCATCATCATCACCAACAACCACGTGATCGAGGGCGGCTCGAAGTATACGGTCGACCTCGCTGACGGTCGCCTGTTCGACGCCGTGCTGATCGGCACCGACAAGGCCACCGACATCGCCGTCCTGCGCATCCAGGGCACGGGCCTGTCCCAGGTCGAGATCGCCGATTCCGACACCCTGCGCACCGGCGACCTGGCCTTTGCCGTCGGCTATCCGCTGGGGCTGGACCAGACCCTGACCATGGGCGTCATCTCGGGTCTGAACCGCTCGGGCCTCGGCGATGCGGTCGAGGACTATATCCAGACGGATGCCGCGGTGAATTCGGGCAATTCCGGCGGTCCCCTGCTCGACAGCCGGGGCCGGCTGATCGGGATCAACACCTCCATCCTGTCGGGCGGCGGCGGTGGCAATGACGGCATCGCCTTCGCCGTGCCCACCCGCATCATGATGTATGTGGTCGGCCAGATCCGCGAGACGGGCGAGGTCCGCCGCGGCGGCACCGGCGCCCTGCTCAGCTCGCTGAATGCGGCCACCGCGCGCGACCTGGGTCTGAATATCGTGCGCGGCGCCGTAGTCCGGGACGTCGCGCCCGGCTCTCCGGCCGAGGCGGCGGGTCTGCAGCCCGATGATGTGATCATCCGTATCCAGTCGCGCCCGGTCGCCAATGCCGGGTCCGTGCTGGCGACCGTCGGCGTGGCGGCTCCCGGCAGCCGGCTGGACGTCGCCTACCTCCGCGATGGCTTCGAGCGCCAGACCACGGTCGTGGTCGAGATGGCCGAGCCCGGTCGCATCGCCCTGGGCCGCGATGCCCTGGTCGCGCACGGCGCCGGCTTCCGCGAGGCCCGCAGCGGCGAGCGCGGCGGTCAGGATCATCGCATTGTGGTCGAGGCGGTCGAGGGCGGCACCCCGGCCGCCGCGGCCGGTCTGGTGGCCGGCGATCTGGTCGTGTCGGTCAATGGCCGGAACGTCTCCAGCCTGCAGGGGCTGTCCAGCGCGCTCGACTCGAACGGTCGGGCGATCCGTCTGGTGGTGTCGCGCGGGTCCGAAACCGTGACCCTGACGCTCAATCCCTGACCGCAGCTAGCCTGATGCGCGTGTGCGCCGGGCCGGATGCGGCCCGGGCGGCGTGCCTTGCCTTGCTCTGGGAGAGGAGGCTGACGGGGACCGGTTGCCCGGTCCCCGCCAACGCAAACGCCCGCTCCGGCCGGGGGGGAGGGGGGGATGGCCGGAACGGGCGATGCTCGCTTGGAGGAAGCGTCGGCCCACTGAAACCCTTGGGGGGAGGAACCCGGGGGGCTGGGGGGGCTGTTCAGGATCCAGGATCGCTCCGGGCTCCAGCGGGCCGATGTGTCCTTGTCTCTCTGCAAGGGGGCGCGCGAAGGACCAAATGGGGGCGTTTTCGTGGCCCCTGCATTTTTTCCGATAGTCATGGTTTTCGGGTCGCGTCGGCGCTGTGCGCCCTTCGGAGCGGCCTCTGGCCTTTCGCGGATCGCATACTAGGTTTCAGGGTATGAGCGGCGCCTCCCACGATCCTTCGACGGCCCCGGCGGGGCGCGGTCCCGTCTTCTTCGAGCGTCGCGAGCTGGACCAGCTGCTCCGGGTCTATGGTCGGCTGGTCGCGGCCGGGGACTGGCGCGACTACAGCATGACGGGCGGGGCCGATGTGGCCGAGTTCGCCGTCTATGCCCGCTCGGGCGACGCCCCGCTCTACCGGATCGAGAAGCGTCCGGCGCTCCAGACCCGCCAGGGCCAGTGGGCCGTCATCGGTCAGGGCGGGCAGGTGCTCAAGCGTGGCCGCGACCTGGCCCAGGTGCTGCGCGTCTTCGACGCCCGGCGCTTCCAGGTGATCGACTGACCCCCAGGAAACGGACCAATGAAAAGGCCCCGGCGTTTCCACCGGGGCCCTTGATTTCGGGTGTCCGTGGGGGGCCCCCTATTCGCGGCCGCCCATCAGGGCCAGCAGGAACTGGAACAGGTTCACGAAGTTGATAAACAGGCTCAGCGCGCCAAAGCCCGTGGCCACGCCCATCGCCGCCTGGTTCCCGCCCAGCGCATAGTAGGTCATCTTCAGGCGCTGGGTGTCATAGGCGATCAGACCCGAGAAGATCAGCACGCCGGCCACGCTGATGATCAGCGACAGCATGCCGTTGCCCAAGAACATGTTGACCACCATGGCGATCACCAGACCGATGACGCCCATGATCAGGAAGGTGCCCAGACCCGACAGGTCCTTCTTGGTCGTATAGCCGAACAGGCTCAGCGCACCGAAGGCGGCGGCCGTAACGAAGAAGGTCGAGGCGATGGAGCTGTCGGTGTAGATGAAGAACAGCACGCCCATGCCCGCGCCGATGGTCGAGACCACGGCCCAGTACAGCAGGTTCACCCCGCCCGCCGTCGGGTTCTTCATGAAGAACATCGAGCCGAACAGCAGCACCAGCGGCGAGAACTGGACGATCATGCCCAGCAGGGTCAGGCCGACGCGGCCGTCGGGACCGACACCGAACAGATACTGCCCGACAGCCGGGACGTTGCCGGTCACATAGGCCAGCACCCCGGCCACCACGAGCCCGAGGGCGAGCTTGTTATAGACCCCGAGCATGAAGGCACGCAGGCCTGCGTCCACCGCCATGTCGGCGGATTGCGGCAGGGGGCGTGCCGGATTCCGGAATTCATTCATTCGCGCGTCTCTCCCGCTGATGGTCTGCGGCTGATCGCCGCCTTGGGACTGAATATCGTCAGCGCATGCCCTCCACGCAAGGGAAACCGGGCTTGGAGGGCCGCATCCGGCCCGCTACCAAGGGTCGCATGTTGCGCCTGTTCACCGCCTTGGCCCTGCCGCCCGACATCGCCGAAACCCTGACCCGGCGTCAGACGGGCCTGCCCGGTGCCGCCTGGCGCCCGGTGGAGGCGCTCCACATCACCCTCAGCTTCTACGGCGAGGTCACCCGGCAACAGGCCGACGATCTGGACGGCGAGCTGTCCCGTGCAGGCGGGCGGGGGCCGCTGACCCTGTCCCTGTCCGGCGTCGGGGCCTTCGGCGACGGCCACCGCGCCCATGCCGTCTGGGCCGGGGTGGCCCAGAATGACGCCCTTCATCAGCTGGCCGCCCGATGCGAGGCTGCGGGTCGCCGGGCGGGGCTCAATCCGCCGCGCCGCGCCTATCACCCCCACGTCACCCTGGCCTATCTCAAGGGCGACGCCCGGCCCGACCGGGTGGGCGCCTGGGTCCAGGGCCACAACCTTCTGCAATCCCCGCCCTTCCGGCTGGACCACTTCGGCCTCTATTCCAGCGTCACCGGTCCCCACGGCGGCACCTACCGGCTCGAACAGGAGTATCCCCTATGACCCTTGCCGACACCGCCGACGTCGCCCCCGGCCCGTGGATCGAGACCGAACGCCTGATCCTGCGTCCCACGTCCATGTCGGACTTCCCCCGCTGGGCCGAACTGATGGCCGACCCCGAGGCCGCCCGCTTCATCGGCGGGGTCCAGCCGCGCGCCACCGTCTGGCGCGGCCTGATGACCATGGCCGGCGCCTGGGCGCTTACCGGGGTGTCGATGTTCTCGGTGCTGGATCGCGACACCGGCCAGTGGCTGGGCCGCATCGGCCCGTGGCAGCCCGAGGGCTGGCCAGGGCCGGAGGTCGGCTGGGGCCTGCATCCCGACGCCCAGGGCAAGGGCTATGCCATGGAGGCGGCGGTCGCGAGCATCGACTATGCCTTTGACATTCTCGGTTGGGACGAGGTGGTCCATTCCATCGATCCCGACAACCGCCCGTCGCAGGTGCTGGCCGAACGGCTGGGGTCGGTGAACCGCGGCCCGACCCGGCTGCCGGCCCCGTTCGAGGAGATCCGCGTCGATCTGTGGGGCCAGACCCGGGCCGACTGGGCGGCGCGCAGCCGGTCCTGAGGCAACCGAACGGTCCCTCGGCGCGTAACTGCCGGGACGGTTCAGCCGCTGAAGGAAAGATCCATGTCCCTGTCGCGCATGCTCGCCGCCCCGGTCGCGGTTGCCGCCCTGGCATTCACCACCCCCGCCTTCGCCCAGGCGACCAATGTCGACCTCGACCGCTTCGACGGCCGCTGGTTCGAGGTCGTCCGCAATCCGAACAACGTCCAGAAGGACTGCAGCCGCGCCCAGATCGACTTCACGCCCCAGTCACGCGCCGGGCGCTATGGCCTGACGGTCACCTGCACCCGCCGCGCGGACGGCGAGGTCGAAACCCTGCGCGCCAACGCCCGCGTGACCGACACGGCCACCAACGCCAAATTCCGCTTCACCCTGACCGGCCTGCTCAGCTTCGGCGGACTGGCCGGCCAGAACTACTGGGTCTGGGACCACGCCCCCGACTACAGCTGGGCCATCATGGGGCTGCCGGACAAGTCGAACTGGTGGATCTGGCACCGCAGCGCCAGTCCCTCGGCTGCCGAGCGCAGCCGCTTGGTCGCCCGCGCCGGCCAGCTGGGCTTCAACACCAGCCGCACGGTCCACACGGGCCGCTAACTGCCGCGCTTGAATGCGGAACATAGGTGGAACATAGTGGTGGCGTGTCTGCCACGCCGCTCCTCACGCTCAGCCTGTCGCCGGTCGAAGGCCCCCGCCCCGAGACTACCCGCCGGGTGACGCGCGGGGTGGCGCGGCTGATGGTCGATCTGGGCCATGCTCCGCTGACCGAGGTGGCCCTGCCCAACGGTCGGCGCGCCGACGTCATGGCGCTGGGGCCGCGCGGCGAGATCGTCATCTGCGAGGTCAAGTCGAGCGCCGAGGACTATCGCTGCGACCGCAAATGGGGCGACTACGCCCCCTTCTGTGACCGGTTCTATTTCGCGGTCTCGACCGGCTTTCCGCACCACATCCTGCCGGACGAGGTGGGGCTGATCGTCGCCGACGACTTCGGCGGGGCCATCCTGCGCGATTCCGGTCCCCGGCCGCTGGCGCCCGCGCGCCGCAAGGCCCTGACCATCGCCTTTGGCCGACTGGCGGCCTTTCGCCGGCCCTTCTGAGGGCTAGCGCGGGGCCCGCTTGGCCAGGATGCGCTGCAGGGTCCGCCGGTGCATGCCCAGCCGCCGCGCCGTCTCCGAGACATTGTGGTCGCACAGTTCATAGACGCGCTGGATATGCTCCCAGCGCACCCGGTCGGCGCTCATCGGATTGTCGGGCGGCTCGGGTGCGTCGCCGGTAGCCAGCAGGGCCTTGACCACATCGTCAGCATCGGCGGGCTTCTGCAGATAGTCGACCGCGCCGGCCTTGACCGCCGCCACCGCCGTGGCGATGGCGCCATAGCCGGTCAGCATGATGATGCGGGCATCCTCGCGCCGCTCGCGGATCGCCTCGACGATCTTCAGGCCGTTGCCGTCCTCCAGCCGCATGTCCAGCACGGCGAAGGCGGGGGTGCGGGCGGCGATGGCGGTCTGGGCCTCGGCGATCGAGGCGGCGGTCGCGACCTCGAAGCCACGGGCCTCCAGCGCGCGACCCAGCCGGGTCCTCAGCGCATTGTCATCGTCCAGAACCAGCAGCGACCGGTCATCCAGCCGGGTGATGCGAGGGTCGGTATCCGTCATGATCTGTCTCCAACGTCCATCACGTCGTTACGGAACCGGGTGCGGTCAAGGTTTCACCGCCGCCCTGCGACACTTCGGCATCGGGCCCGCCCGCCCGCATCGGCTCCAGCGCCTGACGGGACCAGCGGATGGCGACCCGGGCGCCGCGCGGCTTGCCCTTCGGCCCCGCCCCGGTGCCGACCGACACCCGCCCGCCGGATCGCTCCAGCAGGGTGCGGGCGATGAAGAAGCCCAGGCCCATGCCGCCCTGGCTGGGCGCGATCAGGTCTTCGGTCGTCGGCTCGGGTTCAGGCGCGGCACGGCCCCGGCGCGGCTTGCGGGCGCCCTTCGGCATGGCGGCGGCGGCGATCTGGGCGGCCAGGGCCCGCCGCGCCTTGCCCTGCGGACGCGAGGTCACATAGGGCTCGCCCAGCCGGGGCAAGATATCGGGCGAAAAGCCCGGCCCGTCGTCGGCGATCTCGATCTCGATCCAGCCCGCATCGACCGCCGCCGTCAGCCGCACCTCGCGCGTGGCAAAGTCGGCGGCGTTCTCGACCAGGGTCGACAGGCCGTGGATCACCTCGGGCATGCGCTTGATGCGCGGCGGCGGGCTGCCGTCGGCCACCCGCACGACGATGCGGAAATCCAGGTCGAAGCCCTTGTGCGGGGCCGCCACCTCTTCCAGCAGGGCCTTGAGGTCCACGTCGTCATACAGGGCATCGCCGTCCTCGGGCCGCTGCGACAGCCGCTTCAGGATCAGCCGGCACCGCTCGGCCTGTTCCAGGATCAGGGCCGCATCCTCGGCCGCCGCCGCATCGGCGGGAAAGGCGCGCTTCAGCTCCTTGGCCACGATCTGGATGGTCGCCAGAGGCGTGCCCAGCTCATGCGCGGCCGCCGCCGCCAGCCCGCCCAGCGCCGCCAGCCTCTGCTCGCGCTGCAAGACGTCCTGGGTGGTCGCCAGCGCCAGCTCCAGCTTCTCGGCATCGGCCGCGACCCGCCAGGCATAGGCCGCCGTGAACACCACCCCGGTCACCAGCGCCAGGCCGATCCCGAACCGGTACAGCGCCGGCAGGTTCAGCTCGGTCCCCGCCTGCCACGGCAGGGGCAGGGCCCAGAAGAACAGCCCGACCGTCGCCAGCAGCACCATCAGCCCCAGCACGATCGCCTGCCGCGCCGGCAGCGACGCCGCCGCCACCGTCACCGGCGCCACCAGCAGCAGGCAGAAGGGGTTCTGCAGCCCCCCCGTCAGCCCCAGCAGCAAGGTCAGCTGCAGGATGTCGAACCCCAGATGCGCCGCCGTCAGCCCCCCGTCGGCCACCGGCGGATCGGGCCGCTTCAGCCGTCGCGTCGCCTGCAGGTTCATGGCCACGCTGGCCGCGATCACCGTCAGACAGGCCAGCAGCGGCAGGTCGAAGTGAAAGCCCAGGGTGGCCACCGCAATGGTCGCGCTCTGGCCCGTGATCGCCAGCCAGCGCAGGATGATCAGCGTCCTGAGCGACAGGCCGCGACTGCGCCGGGGCAGGTTCCGCCACCCCTTCAGCCCCGGCCCCTGCGGCCCTTTATCGGCTTCTATCGTTTCCACATCCCCTCTATAGACCCGGGCCGACACGCGGGGCGAGACGCCGCGTCGCCGCAATCGTTCGCCGCACCTGTTCCGGAGGCCCCATGCCGCGCAAGACCACCGTCGTTCTGGCCGCCGCCTGTCTGGGCATTGCCGCGGCTCTGGCGCTCGTCACCCTGATCGTGGTGCAGGGGCGGGGCGATACGAACGCCGGCACCGCCGGTCAGGCGCGCGAGGCCGGCGTCGAGGGCCAGCCGACCGCCGGCGGCCCCTTCACCCTGGTCAACCAGGACGGCGAGACGGTCGACCAGACCCTGCTGGACGGAAAATGGAGCCTGGTCTTCTTCGGCTTTACGTATTGCCCCGACTACTGCCCGACCACCCTGGCCTTCCTTCAGGCGCTCAAGACCGAACTGGGGCCCCAGGGCGAGGACCTGCAGATGATCTTCATCTCGGTCGACCCCGGGCGCGACACGCCGCAGGTGATGAAGGACTATCTGTCGTCCGACGGCTTTCCCGAAGGGGTCATCGGCCTGACCGGCACCCCGGAACAGGTCGCCGCCGCCGCCGACGCCTATGACGTCTTCTACAGCCGCTCGGGCACGGGCGAGGCCTATACGATGAACCACTCGCTCGCCATCTGGTTGATGGGCCCGGACGGCAAGGCCCGCCAGACCCTCAACTACGAACTTGGCCCCGAGACCGCCGCCGACATCGTCCGCCGCGTGATGGCCCGGGGCTAGGGCTCAGGGCCGCGCCTGCCCGCGCAGCGCCAGCTGCAGTTCCAGTCGCCGCAGGGCGTGGATCGTCCGGTTGGCATGGATGGCCGGCCAGATCGACAGCTTGAGCATCAGCGACGACAGGATCAGCACCGCCGCCGGCAGGCCCCAGCGCAGCGCCTCCAGCGCCTCCCCGGCCTGAAAGAACCGCCACGCGGCCCAGACCCCGGCGATGAACAGCAGCGTCTGGGTGACCAGCAGCACGACATTCATCCAGCCGGTCGGCCCGGTAAAGGTCTCCCCGATCTGCCGGAAATAGCCCGGCTCGGCCCCGGCCCGCTCCAGCAGGGCGCGGTCCTCTTCCCTCAGCGTGCGGGCGATCAGGGTGTCGATATCGTCGGTCATGGGCTCACTCCTTGGTCAATCAGGTGATCACGCAGCTTGCGCCGCGCATGCATCAGGCGCGTCTTGATCGTGCCTTCCGGCGTCTCGAGGGCCAGGGCCGCCTCGGCCACGCTCAGCCCGTGCAGATAGACCAGCGCCAGCGCGGCCCTCTGGTCGGGCGGCAGGGCCTCAATGCCCCGCTGCAGCGTCCGCCGGGCCAGCACATCGGCCCCGCCTCCGCTCTCGCCCTCACCCCCGGCCGCAGCGTCCGCCAGATCGTCGTCCAGCGGCGCCTGCCGCGCCCGGTCCAGACCCCGCCGCCCGCCCAGTCGCCGGGCCCGGCGCGTCACGATCCGCAAGGCCCAGGCCGGAAAGGCCAGCTCGTCGCGCAAGCCCCCCAGCCCACGCAGGATCTCGATCCAGCCGTCCTGCACCGCCTCGCGCGCCATCTCGGCATCGCCGGTCAGCCGCCAGGCATGACCCAGCAATTTCGGCTGCCACCGCGCGACCAGCCGCGCCCGCGCCGCCACGTCCCCCGCCCGCGCCGCCGCCACCAGGTAGGCGTCCAGCAGGCGGGCCTTGTCCCTCGGGATCGGCGACATCGAAACAGACCCTCCGCACTCTCGGGAACAAGGTGCCGCGAACGCCCGATCCGGTTCAATCGGTCGCCGCATTCTGTCTCCTCCCCGTCACGATGGGGAGGGGGACCCTGCGACCCGAAGGGCAGCGCGGAGCCTGAAGCCTTGGCGAAGCAGGGTGGAGGGGTTCTTCACCGCAGGCCCGCCCCCAAGAGCCCCTCCGTCACGGCGCAAGAGGCGCCGCGCCACCTCCCCATCTCCGATAGGGAGGAGACAGCAGCCCCCGTCATCCTCGGGCTCGACCCGAGGATCGGTGCCGCCCGCGACGTGAACCGTTAGGCGTATCTCCCCTCTCCCGTGGGAGAGGGGGTCGGGGGTGAGGGGCTCTCCAATGCCTTCGGCGTGAGCCGTCGTACCGGCCCTGCCACGGCTGTCGCCGAATGACCCCGCCGACCCTCATCCGGCGCTCACGCGCCACCTTCTCCCACCGGGAGAAGGGACCGGAAGGCGATGACTCGTCATCCTCGGGCTCGACCCAGGGATCGGTGCCGCCCGCGGCGGAGGCCGGTGCCCGTATCTGAACTTACCTGTGGGGGTGCGGTATCTGAGAATGGGCATGCCTCGATCAAAGATCTGCTGGGATCGCCCGGTGCTTTAGAAGTGGTCGCCGCTAAGATTGAGGCGTGAGTTTCTGCCTATTGGGATTGGGGTTCCATGGATGATCGGTCTCTCGATATATTCTTAAAATCTCTGCGTCTTCGAATGTCCAAAGCTGACCATCGATGGTGCAGAACGACCTAAGAGTGAACCAAAGCTCGGCGGTTTCGTGTGCAATGTCATGGTACAATTTCTTTAATACCGTTTCGTCGAACGCCATTTCCTTTCCTGTATCGTGATCCACCGCGCGGCAGTTTGTAACCGTGCTAGAGTGCGGCTCAATTGCGTAGGCATATGAGCCGTGGGCGATCAGGTTCCGTTTGCTTGCGAGGCTACTGGCCCGATCAATGATGCCCATTAGAGCCTTGGCCTGCTCTGGACGTTTGATGGCCAGCCACTCTCGACAGAGGTCCTTCAGCAGTCGGCACCGGGTCTTAAAGCTGGTCCGCTTTGAGTCCCTGACCCAATCGCGGGCTATCCCGTCGGCTGCTTCCGCGCGCAACATTGCGTCGATGGCAACGGCAAATAGCCGCTCGAATTGCCCCCAATGAGCGATAATTAGTCCGATTGGTGCGAGGTAGTCTGGGGGCAGCAGCACGATTGCGCTGCGTTTGCCTTTGCGCATGAAACGCGCATCGAAGTCGAACGCCGCCTGTGGCGGCCCATTCTCGTTGGGTTTTGTCATGGCGCAGGAGCCTAAGCCTGAATCATCTGGCACTATCGAAGAATTTGAGCGCGATTGCTTAAAGTCGAAAACACGTCCCACAAACTGCGCGTCCTACCCGGACGAGAAGCCGTCTGCTGACCCAAACCCCCCAGCCATCACAACCGCCCCCGAATTCCCCCATCGTTTCAACACCCCCACCCTTTCCCGCACCGTTCTTCCCGCCTCAGCCCGGGTCTGTGCAAACCTTCCCCCGTCCCGTCGCACGGAGGGCTCGTAAGGCCTGCGACCTTTTGAGTGACGGGAGCGATGGAGCGGGGTCGGACCTCCGGGTCCGAGCACCCTCGATCTCCGCCTCCGGGTGCGGGATCGGGGCAAGGGTCGAGGGGGATACTCGGCCGTTCCGGGACTGAATGCAGGTTCAGCCCGCCCGCCGGGGGCGCTGCGGTAAGGCCCGAATACGGCCACCCGACGCAAGCTTCCGGAAAACCACCGCGCGGAGCGTCGGTCTTCGTCGAAACGGTATTTCTTGTTCTCATCCGGGCGAAGGCCCGGCGCTCCGCCTGCCCTCCAACCCGCCGCCACCACGGACGGGCGCCTTCGCCTGCCCGCTCCCCTCACGGGTGTTTGAACGCCCGGGAACCTCTGCGTCCGATAATCCTTTTGCAGTGCCTTGCGAACTATGCTGCGCTGCACAGTCCGGCCGGCCGCACGCCGCCATTCGAAGAGACGCATGCTCTATTCCCTGCACGAATTCTCCTACTATTCGGCCGCCCCTTTCCGCCTGGGGGCCCAGCTGGCCCGGTCCTTCTGGTCCTCCCCGTTCAATCCGGCTGCCGACACCGCCATCGGGCGCACGGCCTATGCCGCCGCCGAGGTGTTCGAGGGGCTGACCCGCCGCTATGGCAAGCCGGCCTGGAACCTCGATGTGGTGACGGCCGAGGGCCACACCCTCCGCACCACGGAACAGACGATCTGGACCTCGCCCTGGTGCCGCCTGATCCGCTTTCAGCGCAACCTCGGCGATCTGCAGCGCGCCGGTAAGCCCGCGGATGGCCCCGCCGTCCTGATCGTGGCGCCGCTGTCCGGCCACTATGCGACCCTGCTGCGCGGCACGGTCGAGGGCTTCCTGCAGGACCACGACGTCTATGTCACCGACTGGGTCAACGCCCGTCAGGTGCCCATGCTTGAGGGCCGGTTCGACTTTTATGACTACATCGACCACATCCGCGATATGCTGGCCGCCATCGGCCCCGGCGTCCATGTGGTCGGCGTGTGCCAGCCGGGACCGCCCGTGCTGGCCGCCTGCGCCCTGATGGCCGAGGACAAGGATCCGCACCGGCCGCTCAGCATGACCTATATGGGTTCGCCCATCGATGCGCGCCTGTCGCCGACCGTCACCAACCGTCTGGCCGAGGCCCGGCCCTTCGCCTGGTTCCGGTCAAACATGATCCACACCGTGCCCCTGCCCTATCCGGGCGCCGGGCGGCGGGTCTATCCGGGCTTTGTCCAGCTCTACAGCTTCATGTCGATGAACGAGGATCGCCACCGCGACGCCCAGTTCGACTATTTCCAGAATCTGGTCCAGGGCGACGGCGACGGCGTCCAGAAACACGAGGAATTCTACGACGAATATCTCTCGGTGCTGGACCTGACCGAGGAATTCTATCTCCAGACCATCGACATCGTCTTCCAGCAGCACCTGCTGGCGAAGAACGCGCTGGAGCACCGCGGGCACAAGGTCGACCTGTCGAAGATCACCGACATCGGCCTGATGACGGTCGAGGGGGAAAAGGACGACATCTCCGGTGTCGGCCAGACCCAGGCCGCCCATGGCCTGTGCCCCAATATCCCGGACGACCGGCGCGAGCTGTATGTCCACCCCGAGGTCGGCCATTATGGCGTCTTCAACGGGCGCCGGTTCCGGGACGACATCTATCCCCGCGTGCGCGATTTCATCGCCCGGAACGAGGCCGCCCGTGGCGTATCGCGACGGGCAGCGGCTTAGGCTCGACGCGGACGGCGCGCCGCTGCGCCTGTCGGTCAACCGGCGGGCCCGCCGGGTCTCGATCCGCATCGACGCCCGCGCGGGTGAGGCCGTACTGGTCGCCCCCAGCGAGCGCCGGCTGGCAGATGCCGTGGCCTTTGCCCGCACCCGCGCCGACTGGATCCGCGACCGGCTGGCCGATCGCCCCGAGCCCGTCGGCCTCGCCCCGGGCCAGGTGCTGACTGTCGAGGGTCGCCCCGTCACCCTGGCCGTCCTGCCGGGCGCCGGTGCGGCCCGGCTGCGCGTCGGTGCTGACGGGGGCGAGGAACTGGCCGCCGGCGGCGAGGGCGCGGCCTGGAGCCGGCGCATCCTCAACTTCCTCAAACGCCGCGCCCGCGAGGCCCTGGTCGCCCGGACCGAGGTTCACTGCCGCGCCCTGGGCCTGCCGTTGCCGAAGGTCTCGATCAACGATCCGCGCTCGCGCTGGGGCTCCTGCACCCCCGGCCGGGGTACCATCCGCTATTCCTGGCGGGTGATCCTCGCCCCGCCTGCCGTGCTCGACTATCTGGCCGCGCACGAGGTGGCCCATCTGGTCCATGCCGACCACAGCCCGCGCTTCTGGGCGGTGGTGGCGCAGAGGATCGGCGATCCGTCTCCGCACCGCGCCTGGCTGAAACAGCACGGCGCGGCGCTGCACGCCCTGACGGTCTAGAAGAAGAGCGGATCGGCCTTTTTCTCGGGCGGCGGCGCCGGCTCCGGCCGCTGGTCTTCCGGATCGCGCCGCTCGGGCTGGGGCGTGGTCGGGCGGATGACCGGCTGGTCGGGGGACGGCCGCTCGGGCTCGCGCCGTTCGGGCGTCGGCTCGATGCCGCGCTCGATCTCGTCGGCATAGGGGTCTTCCATCGAGCCGATCAGCTCACCGACCGCGTCCGGCGGCTGCCAGCCTTCGGGCAGGGGCGGGCCGTCGGGAATGCGCGGGGCATCCAGCCGGGGCAGGGCCGCTGTCATGAAGGCCCGCCAGATGGCCGCCGGGGCCTGTCCGCCGGTCACGCCCCGCATGGCGCTGTTGTCGTCCTTGCCGACCCAGACGGCGGTGACGAAGCCGCCGGTGTAGCCGACGAACCAGGCGTCCTTGTAGTCCGAGGTCGTGCCCGTCTTGCCCGCCAGGTCCCGGCCCGGAATGGCCACCGAGCGGGCCGTCCCGGACGAGATCACGCCGCGCAGCATGTCGTTCATGTACAGCAGCGGCGGGTTGGCGATGGCCTGGATGGGACGGCTCTCACGGGCCGACCGCTGGTAGATCACCCGGCCCTCGCGGGTGCGGATGCGGCTGATGCCATAGGCCGTGACGCGCTTGCCGCCGTTGGCGAAGGCGTCGTAGGCCTGGGCCATCTCGACCGGCGAGACCTCAACTGCACCCAGCGCCATGGCGGGCTCCAGGCCGATCCGGCTGGTGATGCCCAGCCGCCGCGCGGTGCGGGCCACATTGTCCCGGCCCAGACTGTCGGCCAGCGACACGGCCACGGTGTTGGTCGACTGGGCCACGGCGTTCGACAGGGTCGTGCGCCCGATGAACCGGCCGGAATAGTTGCGCGGCTCCCACGAGCCGATGCGGATCGGTTCGTCAATCACCGGGGTCTGGGGCGTGTAGCCGGCCTCGACGGCGGTCAGATAGACGAACGGCTTGAAGGCCGAGCCCGCCTGACGGCGCGCGTCCACGGCCCGGTTGAACTGGCTGTCGGCATAGGAGGCGCCGCCGATCATGGCCCGGACCCGTCCATCGCCGTCGAGCGCCACCAGCGCTGCCTGTTCGACCCCGCGCGAGGCGTTGTCCTTCAGCACCTTGCTCACGGCCCGCTCGGCCGCGGTCTGCAGCGTCAGGTCGAGGGTGGTCTCGACGATCAGGTCCTCGGTCGGTTCACCGACCAGCCCGCGGATCTCCTTGTCGAGCCAGTCGACGAAATACTGGGCGTGCTGGGTGGCCAGGGTCCGCGACACCCGCACCGGCTCCAGAACGGCCGCGGCGCGCTGTTCGGCCGTGATGACGCCGCTCTCCTCCATCTCGTCGAGCACGACGGTGGCGCGGGCGGCGGCGCGTTCGCTCTCGGACACCGGAGAATAGCGCGACGGGGCCTTCAGCAGACCCGCCAGCAGCGCGGCTTCCCCGACCGTCAGGTCCTTGGCCGACTTGTCGAAATAGCGCTGGGACGCGGCCTCGATGCCATAGGCGCCGGCGCCGAAATAGACCCGGTTGAGATACAGGGCGAGGATTTCGTCCTTTGAGAATTTCATCTCCAGCCAGACGGCCAGCATCAGCTCCTGCCCCTTGCGGCGCAGGGTCTGGTCGGGCGTCAGGAACAGGTTCTTGGCCAGCTGCTGGGTGATGGTTGAGCCGCCCTGGACCACGCGGCCGGCGCGCATGTTCGAGACCATGGCGCGCACCATGCCGATGGGATCAAAGCCCGGGTGCCAGCGGAACCGCTGGTCCTCGATGGCGATGAAGGCGGCCGGCACATAGTCGGGCAGGGCATCGAGATCGGCGGGCGGAGCCTGCTGGCTGCCGCGCACGGCGATCAGGGCCCCGTTGCGATCCAGATACGTGACGGACGGCTGGCGGTCGATGTCATAGAGGGAAGAGGTGTCCGGCAGCCCGCGGGCGAACACGGCAAAGAAGACGACCAGAAAGATCAGGCCCCAAACGCCGGCCACGACGCTCCAGTACAGGATGCGTTGCAGCAGGTTGCTCTGGCCCTGGCCACCCGGGCCCCGCTTCAGTCGATCCAGAAAGGCGTTACCCGCCATAGTCACCCTCTCGCCCAGCCAGAGCCCTGCGGCCTTTTAGCGCCGAAAGCGCTTAACGGAAATCACCCGGAGACCCGTGGTCCGGCACCATCCCGGCAATTTCCGTCGAAAGCGTGACGAAGACGACAATCAGTCGAGGAAGGCGTTGATCGCCTCGGCCAGGGCGTCGGGCTGATCCAGCATGATGAAGTGGGCGCTGTCGTCGATCCGCTTCAGCGCCACACCCTCCAGATTGGCATAGGAGGCCGCATAGATGGCGTCGGTGACCTCGGGGCTCATGCCCGGTCCGTTGAAGGTCACATAGATGACCTCGGTCGGCGCGGTGATGGACGCCAGTTCCGGACGCAGGTCGGTGACGATCAGTTCGCGCATGGCGTGGCCGGCCACGACGGGATCGCTGTTGACGCTGTCCTCGATCGGCCCGGCCCGCAGGCTTTCGGTCTGGACCATGCCGGTGATGCTGGCCGTGGACGAGGCGCGCCACTGTTCGGGCGTCGAGTTGACCATGCCGGCCGCGATCTGGTCTGCGATCGGGGCCACGCTTTCGGGGGTGGCATTGGCGCCGCCGAACACATTGCCCATGAAGGGGATCATGTCGATCACCACCAGCCGGTCGACCAGATCGGGGTGGCGGGCCGCCAGCATCATGGCGATGGTGCCGCCCATGGAGTGGCCGATGACCACGACATCTTCCAGACCCTGCTCCTCGATATAGCGGGCGATGTCCTCGGCGACGGGGGCCGAGACCGGGCCTTCGGCATTGTCCTTCGCCGGCGCGCCGGCAAAGCCCTGGACGTGCAGGATGTGCACGCGCCAGTCGCCCTCCAGCCGCTCGACCAGCGGCTCCCAGACTTCGGGCGAGGACGTCAGGCCGGGGATGAGGATGATGTCACGCCCCTCGCCTTCGACCCGCACATGGAAGCGGCCCGAGTCAAAATCGGCGTGGACATGCCCATGCCCGCCTGCCGGATGAGCGGCGCCCGGCGCAGTCTGGGCGCAGGCCGCCGTCGACGTCAGGGCAAGGGCGGCGAGGGCGAGGGCGAAGCGTTTCATGACGGCCGGTATCCTGTGATCGAGGGATGCTTTGTAAAACAAAGTAACGGCCGCAGGCAATCCCCGGCGATGGATTCGGACGGAGGCTGGCATCGGAAAGGGAGTGGTCCTAACACTGCGGTCATGACGGCAGTTGAGACCCCCATCCCCGGCGAAACCCGCAACCGGCCCGCGCCCATGCCGTTCGGCAAGGGCTTCCTGAAGGACTGCTGGTACTTCGTCGAAGTGGCCGAGGCGCTGAAGCCCGGCCGCCAGGCGCGCTATATGCTGCAGGACGAGCCGGTCCTGCTGGGCCGGACCCGGTCGGGTCAGGTCTATGCCCTGCGCGACATCTGCCCGCACCGGGCCGCGCCTTTGTCGGCGGGCCGACAGGTCGAGCATGCGGGGGAGGGCGAGACGATCGAGTGCCCCTATCATGGCTGGCGGTTCCGCACCGACGGCCAGTGTGCGGCCATCCCCTCGCTGACCGACGACTCAGACTTTGAGGTCGATCGCATCCGGGTCAGGGCCTACCCGGTGCGCGAGAGCCAGGGGATGGTGTTCGTCTGGATGCCGTCCGATCCCCGCCGTCCGGCCGAGCCCGATCACGCCCCGCCGCTGTTCCCGGGCGCCGAGGGCCCTGCGCCGCGCCTCGTCGAGGCCATGGTGTTCGACAGCCACATCGACCATGCGGTAGTCGGTCTGATGGATCCGGCGCACGGCCCCTACGTCCACCAGCAGTGGTGGTGGCGCTCGCAGCATTCCATGCATGACAAGCAAAAGGCGTTCGAGCCACGCGATCAGGGCTTTGCCATGGTCCGCCACCGCCCCTCGTCGAACAGCCGGGCCTACAAGCTGCTGGGCGGGGCGCCGGCGACCGAGATCACCTTCCGCCTGCCCGGCTATCGCTGGGAGCACATCGAGGTCGGCGAGAAACAGGTGCTGGGCCTGACCTGCCTGACGCCCGAGACCGCCAACCGCACCCGCATCACCCAGATGTTCTGGTCGGACCACTGGATCTTCGCCCTCGCCCGCCCGATCCTGCGGCAGGGCGTGCGCGCCTTCCTCAAGCAGGACGGCGACATGGTGAACCTGCAGAACATGGGGCTCGACTTCGACCCGGCCATGCTGTGGATCGACGACGCCGACCGTCAGGCCAAATGGTACCAGCAGCTGAAACGCGAGTGGGCCAACAGCCGCGCCGAGGCCCGCCCGTTCGTCAATCCGGTCAAGCCGGAAACCCTGCGCTGGAAGAGCTGAGGCGGTAGGTCTCCCCGGTCAACCGGGCGGGTTCAGAGGCCCTTGGGATTCGGGCCGTACTTGTTCGGCCCCGGCTTGCCTTCGGACAGGCCGACCCAGAGCAGGAAGCCGATGTTCACCAGGAACAGGATGGCGACAATGCCGAACATCGGCCCGATCAGGGCCATGATGGCGGCGGGGTCCTCGTTTTCGAGCGCGGCGGAGTTCATCAGGGCCGAGGCTCCGACGCTGACGAACATCATGATGAAGCCGACGATATTGGCCACGATGGGGATGACCGCCAGCCAGCCGCTCAGGCCCATGTCATGAAGGCGCTTCACCGTGATGGCGAGGTTCGGCCAGATCAGGCCGAGCGAGATGACCAGACCGATCAGGGGAATCCAGCCGGCGACGACGCCGATGCCAAGGCAGATCAGCCAGCCGATCCAGAAATGCGAGCGGCGCAGCCGACCCTCAAAGCTGAACAGGGCTTTCTGGAAATCGAAGCCTGAACCCGAAGTCGAAACCTGGTCGGTCATTTGAGCGTCCCCCGCTGCTGATCGGCGTCATGCGATGGCAGTAGCGTGGCGTAACGTCGCTCGCCTGACAAGAGAAGGCGGAACCGGAAACGCACATTTCGGGCCAGCGAGGCCGGTGCGCGTCGGACACTGCCCAAAACCCGGATGCGTCGCGAATGCACCCCGACCCGTCCTGGCCCCACGCAGCGAAAAGGCCGCGACGGGGATCGCGGCCTTTCAACGATCTCAGGGGAATGCCGCGCCTATCAGCTGAGCTGACCCGCGAGGATCATGTCGATCTGGTTGCCGAGGTGCGACTTCAGCTGCTCGACGGTCCAGCCGTCATAGGCGGCGCGGCGATAGTTGGCGAGGTAGGCGATCCAGACCAGTTCGCTGACCAGGGCGGCGTCGGTGCCGGCCTTCAGCTCGCCGGCCTTGATGGCGTCGGCAACCACATCTTCGATCTGGCTGGTCACGGGGGCCAGGACCTCGCGGCCCTTGCGGGCGTCCTCCAGCGGCTGGTGCCAGGCGCGGGCGACCACCGCCTGAACCAGCGGCAGCTGGTCCAGCGTAGCCTCATAGCCGGCGGTCAGACCGCCCAGCAGGCGCGACTTCATGTCCGAGCCGCCCTTGATGCCGCCCGCCAGCGCCAGGGTCAGGGCGTCGATGTCCTCGGCCAGCACCGTGTCGAACAGTTCGGCCTTGTCCTGGAAGTTGGCGAAGACGGCGCCGGTCGACATGCCGGCTTCCTTGGCAATGTCGCGGATGGTGGCGGCGTCATAGCCGCGCTGGGCGAACAGGCGACGCGAGGCCTCGATCACCTTGCCGCGGGTGCGCTGTTTGGCGACCTGGCGACGATTGAGCGGGCGCGACCCGGCTTCGGAGGTGGCCGGGGTCGGGTTCACAACGGTATCACGCATACAGGGGCTACTCTGAATAACAGGCATGAACAGCCGGGTCGGAAAGGCGGGAGCCGCGGTCGTTCATCGCCGGGGAGGGCGGAAACGCCGCTTTCTCACCGAACAATGACCAAAATGCGAACGAAACCTATTCCGTCCCGTTCGAAGATGTCGCAGGCGGACGGACGGCGTCAGGCGCGGAAAGCCCACGCCTCAGGGCCCGGTTGGGACGCGAGGTCGGATTGGGCGCCCGGGTCTGGGCCTTCTGGAAGACGTCGCGGAAGCGGTCCCGCCGCTCGTGGATCGAGGCCAGCACCAGCCCCATGGGGACGCCCAGATCGACCAGGGTGTTCTCGGCCAGTTGCAGGCTCGCCTCGGTGGTCTCTGGCACGGCATCGGTGACGCCGAGGCCGTAGAGGCGGACCGCGTGTCGGTCATCCCGCGCCCGGGCGATGATGATCAGGTCGTCCCGCAGCGAGCGCGCGGCTTCGACCACCTCATCCACCTTGCCGGGAGCGTCCATGGTCACCACCAGCGCACGGGCGGTGGCCACATTGCAGAGCTCCAGCATCTCGCGCCGGCCGGCGTCGCCATAGTGAACGTTCAACCCCTCGCGGCGGGCACCCGCCACGATACCGGGGTCGGTGTCCAGCGCCACGAACGACTGTTTGTGCTCGGCCAGCATTTCGCCGACCAGACGGCCGACCCGGCCATAGCCGACCAGCAGGACCTGTCCGCCCGAGTCCGGCGGCTGCAGCGCGGCGGCGGGCAGGTCGACTTGGGTCTCGATGCGCCGCGTCGCCAGTTTCTGGCCCAGCAGGGCGAGGAAGGGGATGGTGAACAGGCTGAGGGTGGCGGACAGCAGAACCGACTGGGTGATACCGGGCGGGGCCACCCCCTCGACCATGCCGGCCGTCAGGATAACGAAGGCGAACTCCCCGGCCGGGCCGAGCACCAGCGCCGTCTCCAGCGCCGCCAGCGGACCCAGTCCCCAGCGTCGGGCGAGGGTGAAGATGACGCCGATCTTGGCCACGGTGATGGCGACGGCGAGCGCGATGACGCCCAGCGGATCGGCGACAATGGCATCGATGTCGAGGCCGCTGCCCACGCCGATGAAGAACACGCCGAGCAGCAGGCCCTTGAAGGGGTCGATCGAGATCTCGACCTCGCGCCGGAATTCGGTCTCGGCCAGCAGCACCCCGGCGACCAGGGCGCCCAGACTCATGGACAGGCCGACGGCCTGGGCGGCCAAACCCGCGGCCACTACCACCAGCAGGCTGGCGGCGACGAACATCTCCTGTCCCTGACCGCGCGCCCGCGCCCGGGCGACCGACTTGAACATGGGGCGCAGGACCAGCCGCCCCAGCAGGATCAGCCCTGCCAGACCGATGGCCGCCGGCGCCAGCGTCAGCAGGGCCGCGCCCAGCACCGCCGGGTTCAGGTCCCCGCCGCTCTGCGCCAGCGTCGCCAGCACGGTCACGGTGATCAGGATGGGGGCGACCGCCATGTCCTGCGCCAGCAGGATCGAGAAGGTCGCGCGCCCGGCCGTGCCGTGCAGCCGCTTCCGCTCGGCCAGCACCGGCATGACGACGGCGGTGGACGACAGGGCCAGGCCCATCCCCAGCACCATGGCCGAGACAAAGGTCTGTCCGGTGAGCATGAAGCCCGCGGCAATGACGGCCGTGGCGATGGCGATCTGGCTGAGCCCCAGTCCGAACACCAGCCGCCGCATGGACTTCAGCCGTTCCCACGACAGTTCCAGTCCGATCATGAACAGCAGGAAGGCGACGCCCAGCTCCGACAGCTGGGCGATCTGGTCGCGATCGTCGAGCGTCAGCCACCCCAGCCATGCCAGCCAGGGCGCGTCATCGGCAAACCGGCCCAGTCCATCGGGCCCCAGCAGTACGCCAGCGGCCAAAAAGCCGAGGACCGGACTGATCTTGATCCGGTTGAACAGGGGCACGACCACGCCGGCCGCCGCGAGGAAGACCAGCAGGTCCTTGTATTCGGAGCCGTCGCCGTGGGGAGGAGCCATCCGTCGTGCATACAGCAGCCCCGAGGGCTCGCGAAACCCACGGCGAAGCTGGACGGGCCGCCGATCATGAATTTTTTTTAAGGAGCATCCCTGCGAGGGGGCTCTAGGGTCCGGAACTGGAAATTTCCGGGCGCGGCCTTCCCGCGTCAATTCGAGAGGTTCGAGAATGAAACGCCTTCTGATCGGTGCCGCTGTCGGTGCCCTGATGCTGCCGGCCACGGCCACCTTCGCCCAGCAGATGCACACCTTCGACGACGGTCACCAACACGAGTGCATGGACGAGGCCTGCACTGTCTTCTCCCTGTTCCCGAGCGTGGGCCAGGATCCGGCCGGTTCGGGCTGGAAGGGCACGGATGCGCCGCGCTACGGCACCTGGGGCTTCGACCTCGCCGCCCGCGATCTGAGCGTCGCGCCGGGCGATGACTTCTTCCGCTATGCCAACGGTCTGGCCTTCGACCAGATCGAAATCCCGGGCGACCGCACCTCGTACGGCTCGTTCGCCCTGCTGCGCGAACTGTCGGACAACCGCCTGAAGGTGATGATCGATACCCTGGTCGCCGATCCGTCGCTGGCCGCCGGCACCGACGAACGCAAGATCGCGGACCTGTACCGCTCCTATATGGACACCGACCGGATCGAGGCGCTGGATGCCCAGCCGCTGCAGCCCTATCTGGCCGCGATCCGCGCGGTCGACAGCCATGACGCCATGGCTGTCTATATGGGCGGCACCCAGGGCCGCTTCGGCAGCTCCTTCTTCGGGATCGGCATCGGCGACGACGCCAAGGACCCCGACCGCTACATCACCTATGCCAGCCAGTCGGGCCTCGGCCTGCCGAACCGCAGCTACTATCTGGACGAGCGTTACGCCGACAAGAAGGAGCTGTACCTCGCCTATGTCGAGCGCATGCTGACCATGATCGGCTGGGAAAACCCCGCTGAAACGGCGCAGCAGATCGTCGATCTGGAGTCGCAGATCGCCGAGGCGCACTGGACCCCGGAGCAGAACCGCAACCGTGACGAGACCTACAACCCCTTCACCCCGGCCGAACTGGCTTCGGCCGCGCCGGGCTTTGACTGGGCCGGTTATCTGAATGCGGCGGGCCTGGGCGGCATCGAGCGTCTGGTGGTCCGTCAGGACACGGCCCTGCCCAAGATCGCCCAGATCTTCGCCGACGCGCCGATGCCGGTGCTGCAGGCCTGGCAGGCCTTCCACACCGTCGACGACATGGCCCCCTATCTGTCGCAGCGCTTCTCGGACGCCCAGTGGGAGTTCCGCGGCCGTGACCTGTCGGGCCAGCCGGAACAGCGCGCCCGCGACAAGCGCGCCGTCAGCTTCTCGGAAGGCGTGATGGGCGAGGCCTTCGGCCGTATCTATGTGGCCGAATACTTCCCCGCCGAGTCCAAGGCGATGATGGAAGAGCTGGTCGCCAACCTGCGCGTGGCCCTGGCCGGTCGCATCCGCCAGCTGGACTGGATGGGTGAGGAGACCAAGGAGCAGGCGCTCTACAAGCTCGACAATTTCACCGTGAAGATCGGCTATCCGAACAAGTGGCGCGACTATTCCGCCATGGAGGTTCGCGCCGATGATCTGGTCGGCAATGTCGAGCGCGCCGGCGCCTTCCGCTGGCAGTACCAGCTGGGGCGCATGGACGGTCCGGTCGATCGCGACGAGTGGGGCATGACCCCGCAGACCGTGAATGCCTATTACAACTCGACCAAGAACGAGATCGTGTTCCCGGCCGCCATCCTGCAGCCGCCCTTCTTCGATCCGCACGCCGACCCGGCCGTCAACTATGGCGCCATCGGCGGCGTGATCGGTCACGAGATCGGCCACGGCTTCGACGACCAGGGCCGCAAGTCGGACGGCGACGGCGTGCTGCGCGACTGGTGGACGGCCGCCGACGCCGAGCGCTTCGAGGCCCGCGCCGAAATGCTGGGCGAGCAGTACGGCACCTATGAGCCGCTGCCCGGCTATCCGGTGCGTCCGGCCCTGACCATGGGTGAGAACATCGGTGACCTGGCCGGCATCACCCTGGGTCTGGCGGCCTATCAACTGTCGCTTGACGGCGAGGAAGCCCCGATCCTGGACGGCACCACGGGTACCCAGCGGGTGTTCCTGGGCTGGGCCCAGGTGTGGAACAGCAAGTACCGCGACGAAGCCCTGAAGAACCAGGTGGCGACCGACCCGCACTCGCCCGCCCAGTTCCGGGTGATCGGGCCGGTGCGCAACCTCGACGCCTGGTACGAGGCCTTCAACGTCCAGCCGGGCGACAAATACTATCTGACCCCGGAAGAACGCGTCCGCCTCTGGTAGTCGCCATCGCAGACTGGAAGAGGGGGCTGCCCGCAGGGGCGGCCCCCTTTTTCATGGGCGCAGAGGGCCGCCTTCGAGGTGGCCTGGCGCGCGTTGGGTTTCAGGCATGAAAAAAGCCCGCCGCGGGGGATACATCGCGGCGGGCTTCTTCTCGCTCGTCTAGGAGCGGACGTTTCCTCCCCGAAACGCCTACGAAGTTTGCGCGTCGCACCGCGTCGCGCGCTTCGAGTGGTTCATTCATACGATCCGGACCGGCCAAGTCAATCAAAGCCAAGGCGAAATCCGCCATTTTCTTGACTGATCGTCGATAAGTCAGCCTTCGGATCAGCCGCTTATTGACGATCCTTCGAGAATGGCCCGGATGGCGGCGACCATCTCGCCTCTCGGCAGGGTCTGCTGGCCCGGACGCGCCTGTTTCCATTCGGCATTGTCCGAGACCGCCTGCGACAGCCGGCGCCCGGCGTCGAGGTCCTTGAGAGTGACCTGCCCCGAGGCAATCTCGTCGCCGCCCAACAGGACCACCACGGGCGCGCCCCGGCGGTCGGCATACTTCATCTGGGCCTTCATGCCTGCCCGGCCGAGATAGAGTTCGGCAGCGATGCCGGCGGCGCGCAGCTCGGCCACCGCGCCCAGATAGTGGGGCATGTCGGTGTCCGAGAAGGCGATCACCACGACCGGCCCGCGCACTTCGCCCGCCGGGTCCCGGCCGCTGGCCCGCAGGGCGGCGGCGAGGCGCGAGACACCGAAGGAAAAGCCCGTCGCCGGCACGCTCTGGCCGGTGAAACGCGCGACCAGATCATCATAGCGCCCGCCGCCTCCGATCGAGCCGAAGCGCACCGGCCGGCCCTTCTCGTCGGTGGTGGGCAGCAGCAGCTCGGCCTCGAACACCACACCCGTGTAATACTCGAGCCCCCGCACCACGGTCGGGTCGAACCGGACGGCCGCCTCATCCACCCCCATCAGGCCCAGCGCCGTGTCGACGGCCTGCAGTTCCTTCAGGGCCTGATCCCCCTCGGCCCCCAGGTCCCCGGCGCGGGCGATCGCGGACAGGGTGTCGGCCCGGCTGAGGGCGGCGTCGCCCGCCGATGCGAGGAACCGCTCGATCGTGGCGATCAGCGGTCCGGGCAACTGGGCCCCCTTGGTATAGTCACCCGACTCGTCCAGACGGCCCTCGCCCAGCAGGGCGGCGACGCCCTCCCAGCCCAGGCGGTCAAACTTGTCGATGGCCCGGAGCGCGGTCAGGCGCCGGGCCGGATCGTCGATGCCGCCGGCCGTGAACAGGCCGTCGAACAGCTTGCGGTTCGAGACCTTGATCTGGGCCTGGTCGCGGTCCAGCCCCGCCGCCGTCAGCCCCTCGACCGCGAGGGCCAGGATTTCGGCATCCGCCTCGGGCCGGTCCGAGCCGACCGTATCGGCATCGCACTGGATGAACTCGCGAAAGCGCCCCGGGCCCGGCTTTTCGTTGCGCCAGACGGGCCCGAAGGCATAGCGCCGGAACGGTTTGGGCAGGGTCTCCCAGTTCTGGGCGGCATAGCGGGCGAGCGGCGCCGTCAGGTCGTAGCGCAGGGCCATCCACTGGTCGTCGTCGTCCTGCAGGGCGAACACACCCTCGTTCGGGCGGTCGGCGTCCGGCAGGAATTTGCCGAGGGCGTCGGCATACTCAAAGGCCGAGGTCTCGAGCGGCTCGAAACCCCACCGCTCATAGACGGCCGAGACCCGCTCGACGATGCGACGTTCGGCGATCAGGTCGGGTCCACGACGGTCCTGAAATCCCCGTGGACCCCGCGCTTCGGGACGGGCGGCTTCGGCGTTCGGGGCGTCATCGGGCGTGTCGGTGCTCATGGGGGGCGATTACGCCATCGCCCCCCGTCCCGCAATGCGGCCGCCGGTCAGTCTCCGCCCTTCGACAGGCGCACCATCCGGCCGTAGGTCAGGCAGCGCCAGACCCACTCCAGCGGTCCCATGCGGAACATGGACAGCCACAGCGGCGACCACAGCAGCTGGGCCACCCAGATCACCCCGACCACCATCCACATCTGCGAGGTGGTGTGCGTGCCGAACCACAACGGCCCCCACGGCGCATAGTAGAGGGTCACCATGATCAGGGTCTGGGTCAGATAGTTGGTAAAGGCCATGCGACCGACCGGCACGAACACGGCGGTCACGGCCTTCAGCCCGAACTTCGTCAGCAGGATGAGGGCGGTGACATAGAAGAGAGTGACCAGCGGCGCGGCGCCGGTCGAGGCGTGGGCCCACCCGCCGGTCGGGTCGACCCCGTCCGGCGCCATGGCGGCCTGCCAGCCCCAGATCGCCGACAGCGCCAGGTTGGCGCCCCCGACCACCAGAACAGTCAGATAGACCCACATCGGCGACTGGCCGGTCAGGTAGCCCGACTTGTAGAGGCCAAGGCCGAGCATCATCAGGGGGACCGTCACAACGGTCATGATCGCCATCGGGAACAGGAAACTGATCCAGACCATGAAGTTGGCGATCCATCCGGCCGGCCAGCCGGAGCGGTAGGTATCGACGGCTGCCTGGATCCGGTCGGGGTTCGCGGTCGGCATTCCCTCCGCCATCTTGCTCGCGAACTCGGGGGGCAGATTGGCCATGCCCCAGTACATACCGATGGCGAGAAGGGCCCAGAGCAGGGTTACGCCTCCGCCGACCCAGAGCAGTCGACGGGCCGACCACGAGCGGAACATCAGGAAGATGAAGCCGGAGACGGCATAAAGCAGCAGGATATCGCCGAACCACAGCAGCGCCCCGTGCAGGGCACCGATCAGGGCAAGCCAGCCCAGACGGCGCCGGAGCAGGGCCCCCCGGTCCAGATCGCTGCGCTCGCCGCCCACCAGAAAGACGGAGACCCCGAACAGAAGGGTGAACAGCGTCCGCATCTTGTCGGCAAAGAAGACGTCAATGACCCAGACGCCGATCGTGTCGGCATGGCTCGCATTGAGGGGGGGCGGCGCCTCGGCCATGGTCAGGGCGGCCGGCCAGGCAAAGGCGATCGCATTGACCGCCAGAATGCCGAGGATGGCCCAGCCCCGCAGCATGTCGAGGTTGAAGATGCGGTCCTTGGGTGCGACGGGCCGAAGCGCGTCCAGCCCTGGCCCGCTGTGCAGGTCTGCAGTGGTCATGATGTCGCCCCCGACATGAAATTTGCCGGGCGGACCGTCGCAGCCGGAAGGCGTTCAGGAAACTAAATTCCCTGTAACCTTGTCTCCCGGTGTCAGGAGGCGTCGGATCCCATGACACCCAGCCGGTTCCGGACCGGCGCATTGCGCGGCATGAAGGCGAGGAAGGCGGCGCACAGGCCCGCCCAAAGGGCGTAGCTGATCCCCACGAGGATCGCGAGCGGCACCCCGCCCACGCCAAAGATCAGCAGCGCCGTCTCGGCATAGCCCAGGGCCTGACCGATGTCGGCCGAGCGGAAGGCGCCGATGCCCGACAGGACCAGGGCATTGAAGGCCTGCAGGGCCGCTGCCAGCAGCCCTCCGTAGAACATGAAGCGCCACACGATCCCAAGCCGCGTCGCGGGGCGCCCGGTGCGCTCGCGCTCCTTGGCCAGCAGCCACAGACAGGCCGGCACAGCCACCACGCCCACGGCCAGCACCAGAATGCGCCAGTCGGTGTTGAGGCCGTCGATCCAGGTCTGGGGCGGCCATTTTATGAAGGTCAGGATCAGCGGCGGCCAGGCGATGCCGAGTACGGCCGCCAGCGCGATCCAGCCTCCGGACGGGCGCCAGGTCACCTGGCGCTGGCCGGGCAGATCCTCGGGTCGTTCGAAACGGGTCTTCATCGGGTCGGCACCGGGGTCTCGCCGGAATAGTCGTAGAAGCCGCGCCCGGACTTGCGGCCCAGCCAGCCGGCCTCGACATATTTCACCAGCAGCGGGCAGGGACGGTATTTGCTGTCGGCCAGCCCGTCGTACAGCACATTCATGATGGCCAGAACGACGTCCAGCCCCATGAAGTCGGCCAGTTCCAGCGGGCCCATGGGGTGGTTCGCCCCCAGCTTGAGCGCCTTGTCGATCGAGGCCACGCCGCCCACGCCCTCGTACAGGGTGTAGATCGCCTCATTGATCATCGGCACCAGAATGCGGTTCACGATGAAGGCCGGGAAGTCCTCGGCATTGGTCGTGGTCTTGCCCAGCGATTCGGCGAAGGCGACGGCCGCCTCATAGGTGTCGGCCGAGGTGGCGATGCCGCGAATGATCTCCACCAGACGCATGGCCGGCGCCGGCTTCATAAAGTGCAGGCCGATGAAGCGCCCGGGCCGGTCGGTCGCCGAGGCCAACCGCGTGATCGAGATGGACGAAGTGTTGGAGGCGACCAGCGTCTCCGCCCCCAGATGGGGCGTCAGCGACTTCAGGATTTCGGTCTTGACGGCCTCGTCCTCGACCGCGGCCTCGATCACGAGATCGGCGCGACCGACGGTCTCGAGGTCCGGGGCATCAGTGATGCGGCCCAGAACGGCCTGGGCCTCGTCGGCCGACAGGTCGTTACGCTCGACGCGGCGGGCCAGGCTTTCGGCGATCACCCCGTGCGCCAGCGGCAGGCGCGCGGGGTCCACGTCATACAGGCTGACCGCATAGCCCCCGAGGGCCACCGCCTGGGCAATGCCCGATCCCATCTGTCCCGCGCCGATGATGGCGACCGTCCTGATCGTGGTCATGACCTTCGAAATTCGTGGGCGCCGGGGCGCCGGGGGAGGGGCACCTTAGGCGTTCGGGGCGCCGCAAGGAAGCACCCCCGCGTGGCCCCGATGCATCAGAATCCGCCCAGCAACTGGTAGAGGGCCGTGCAGCTGGCCGGCAGGATGTAGCTGCGGATGCCGGAAATGATCAGCAGGGCGATGATCGGCGTGATGTCGATCCCGCCCAGCGACGGAATGATGCTCCGCAGCGGGGCCAGGATCGGGGCCGTAACGCTGTCCAGAAAATAGGCCAGCTGACCCACGAACCGGTTGCGATAGTTGATCACATCGAAGGCGAACAGCCAGCTCATGACCGCCGACACGATGATCGCCAGCCACAGAAGCATGAAGACGGAGTCGACCAGAAAGCAGATGAATCCGGCGATGGCGGTGCCCATGTCGATCCTTTTCGGCAATGGCGGGGAACGGGTTGACCGCTTCTAGCCTGAGCCGGTCGCGGCGTCCAAGGGCGAGCTGACGCACGACGCCATTGACACCACAAGCCCTGCCCGCCTATGTCCCGCGCTCGCCTGTGCCCGAGCATGGATCGGGGCCGTAGCTCAGTTGGTAGAGCGCGTCGTTCGCAATGACGAGGTCAGGGGTTCGACTCCCCTCGGCTCCACCAGGCGCCCATCCGGAATGACCCTGACAGAAGGGCCGTCATGACCGTCACCGTGTACCACAATCCGAAATGCGGAACCTCGCGGACCGTGCTGGAGCGCGTGCGGGCGGCCGGCATCGAGCCCGAGGTCGTCGAATATCTGAAGGCCGGCTGGACCGCCGACCAGCTGACCGATCTGGCCGCGCGGTCGGGCGAGGGGCTGAAGGGCCTGTTGCGGGTGCGCGGGACCTCGGCTGAGGAACGTGGCCTGACCGCCGATGACGTCAGCGATGCGGCCCTGCTGGCGGCAATGGTCGAGGACCCGATCCTGGTCAACCGGCCGATCGTGGTGACCGGCAAGGGTGCGGCCCTGTGCCGCCCCGCCGAGCGCGTCGACGCCCTGCTCTAGTTTTCCTCGTCAAAGCGGCGGGCCACCAGATCGCGCAGGGCCGCGACCGCCGCCTCGGCATCCGGCCCCTCGGCCGCGATCGTCAGGCCGCAGCCATTGCCGGCCCCCAGCGTCAGCAGCCCCATGATCGACAGGGCATTGACCGTGACCCCGTCGCGCGTCACGCGGATGTCGGCCTCGTACTCCGAGGCCAGTTTCACGAATTTCGCCGAGGCGCGAGCATGCAGGCCGCGCGAATTGCAGATGTCGACGACGGTGCTGGCGGTCGGCGGAGTGTCGGCGTCGCTCATTTGTCCCCCGACAGCACCCACGAGGCGACCGAGATATATTTGCGGCCGGCGTCCTGGGCATGGGCCACACAGGCATCCATCGGCTCGCGTCCCCGCACGCTGGCCAGCTTGATCAGCATGGGCAGGTTGAGACCGGCGATGACCTCGGCATGGGTCTCTTCCATGACGGAAATGGCGAGGTTGGAGGGCGTGCCGCCGAACATGTCGGTCAGCAGGATGACGCCATCCCCGTCGTTCACCGCCCCTGCGGCATCGACGATGTCGCGACGGCGGCGCTCCATGTCGTCGTCCGGCCCGATGCAGATGGCCGCGACGCCGCGTTGCGGCCCCACGACATGCTCCATGGCCGCCAGGAATTCCGACGCCAGCCCGCCATGGGTTACGATCACAAGCCCGATCATACAGCCTTCACCACGACGGCTTCCGCCCCGACAGCATCCCCGGCCGGGACGTCCGGTCCGGGCCACAAGCCGCGCTTGATAGGGCAAAGCGGGCCCGGGTTAAAGCATCAAGGTGAGACGGGTCGCCGCAGCGCCTCTGCGAGCGCGAGCGCCACAAGGCGGGGAGCGGCGGTGCTGTGGGCCCTGAGCGCGAGGGTCGGGAGCGCTATATTCAGCCACACGGTTTGCGTCGGCTCGGGCAGACGCTCGGGCTCTCCGGCGGTCAGGGTGACGGCCAGCGCCAGCCGGCAGTGGTCCAGACAGGGTACTGACAGTATGCCCAGCCCCCGCGCCTCGATCATGCCCCGGGTCGGCTCGGGCGCGCGCGCCCACAGCCGCCCGCCGCTGGTCCAGACGAGCGCGCCGTCATCGGCGACCAGCCGCCAACCCTGTCCCATCAGGGCCAGCGCCAGTGCCGACTTGCCCATCCCCGGAGGTCCGCTGAGGGCCACGCCGACCCAGCCCTCGGCGGAGGGGCGGGCGACCACTGTGGTCTGGATCTGGCGCGGGCCCGTCACGCGCGGGTCGGCAGTGTGACGGTGAAGCGGGCGCCCGCCACCCTGTCGGGGCTGTCCGGGTCGACGATGTTCTCGGCCCGGACCTCGCCGCCGTGGGCCTCGACGATCTGGCGCACGATCGACAGGCCGAGGCCGGAGTTGGTGCCGAATACCGTCCCCTTGGGCCGCGAGGTATAAAAGCGCTGGAAGACGGTCTCGAGGTTCTCTTCCGGGATGCCGGGGCCGTCGTCCTCGACGCGGATGCGCAGGGTGGGCGACCCCTCGCCCGGCCGGTCGAGGGTGATGCGCACCGACCCATCGGGCGGGCTGAAGGAGCGCGCATTGTCGATCAGGTTGCGCACCACCTGACCCAGCGGCCCGTCGCGACCGATGATGCGGGTCGGCCCTGTCGTCTCAAGGGTCAGTTCAAGCGGAACATCCCCCGGCTTGGCGGAGGTCCGGTAGACGTCGACGATGTCGGTGAGCAGGGCCGCGAGGTCCAGGGTACGGGGCCGGTCGCGCGCCAGCTCGGCATCCAGCCGCGAGGCATTGGAGATGTCCGTGATCAGCCGGTCCAGCCGGCGGACATCCTGTTGCAACAGGGCGGTCAGCTTCTCGCGCTGGGCCTCGGCCTTGACCAGCGGCAGGGTCTCGAGCGCCGAACGGATCGAGGTCAGGGGATTCTTGATCTCGTGCGAGACGTCGGCGGCGAAGCGCTCGATGGCCTCCATCCGGTCGGACAGGGCGCGCGTCATGGTCTCCAGCGACCGGGCGAGGTCGCCGATTTCGTCGCGACGCTCCTCCAGATCGGGCAGGGAAATGGCCCGGGTCTGGGCCAGACGCACGCTGTCCGCCGCCGCCGACAGCCGCATGACCGGCCGCGCCACGAACAGGTGCAGCAGCAGAGAGGAGAACAGCGACACGACCAGCGCCACTATGGCAAACGGCATCAGGGCCGCGCGCTGGGCTGCCAGAATCTCGTCGACGTCCGCAGCTTCCAGCGTCAGCACGCCCAGCACCTTTTCCACGTGCCGGACGGGAATGGAGACCGAGACCACCCGGTCGCCGCTTTCCGAGCGCCGCAGCTGGGCCTGGGGTTCGCCGGTCAGGGCCGCCTCGACCTCGCCGGCCAGGGCCATGCGGGCCTCTTCAAGCTTTGCGGACTCCCGTCGGGTCTGCTCGGGGTCGACCTCGGCGGGGGGGCTGCCGGCGGGCCGGGCGGGCTCGAGCGGCCGGCCCGGGATGGTGTCGGAGACCTCATAGCTGTCGATCACCAGTGCGCCGTCGGCATCGTACAGGCGCGCCCGCTGATTGCGGGGCACGAAGGTGTCGCGCAGCACCAGTCCGGCCTCATACGGATCGAGCGCAGGATAGGGCACGCCCTGGGTGGCCTCGCGGTCGCCCAGCACCTTGGCCAGCAGCTCGGCCTGGGCGGTCAGGGCGTCCTGGCGCGCCTCAATCAGGCCCCGCCGCCATTCGTTGAGGGCCAGGGCCCCCACGAACAGGATCAGCAGGCTGAGCAGATTGAGGGCGAGGATCAGCGCGCCGAGGCGCGATCCGACCAGCCGCCGGGGCCGGGGCCGGTCCTCGCGCGCCTCGCCGGGGTCAGCTTTCGCGGTATCGATAGCCAACGCCGTACAGGGTCTCGATGGCGTCGAACTCCGGATCGACGACCCGGAATTTCTTGCGCATGCGCTTTACGTGACTGTCGATGGTGCGGTCGTCGACATAGACCTGATCGTCATAGGCCGCATCCATCAGGTTATCGCGGCTCTTCACGAAACCGGGACGCTGGGCCAGCGCCTGCAGCAGCAGGAATTCGGTGACGGTCAGCTTGACCGGCTTGCCGTCCCAGGTGCTCTCGTGGCGGGCGGGGTCCATGGTCAGCTTGCCCCGGCGGATGGCGCGCGCGGCGCTGTCTCCGTTGGCCTCGCCTTCGCCCACTCCAATGCCCGAGCGGCGCAGCAGGGCCTTGACCCGCTCCAGCAGCAGCCTCTGGCTGAAGGGTTTGTGGATGTAGTCGTCGGCGCCCAGGTTGAAGCCGAGGATTTCGTCGATTTCCTCGTCCTTGGACGTCAGCATGATGACCGGGATCTGCGAGCTCTGACGGAGCTTCCGCAGCACCTCCATGCCGTCCATGCGCGGCATCTTCACGTCCAGGATGACGAGGTCCGGCGGAGACGCCTGCAGGGCCTCCAGACCCGAGGCCCCGTCGTGGTAGGCCGTGATCTTGTGTCCATGGCTTTCGAGCGCGAGGGACACGGAGGCGACAATGTTCTCGTCGTCGTCGACCAGGGTAATATTCGCCAAGGTTTACTCCTCAGAGGTTCGGCGCGGCACGCCGCCAGACGATCCAACGCGCAGCAAGCGTAACCGTTCGGATGCAATCGCGGTGACATTAGGGCGCGTCGGCCCGTGTCGCCATAGCGAAACCCCGCCTTAAGGCCTCATGGGGCACAACGGAGGCCAGTTGCGTTCTCAGGTGTATCATGGCCGGCCCCGTTCACTACGAAGTCTTCATCCGAAAGACCGCCCCCGCGCCATGGGCCCTGCTGATGGCGACAGAGAGCCGTACCCACGCCATCGAGACCGCCGAGGACACTCTGGCCGACAACCGCGCGGTTGCGGTCCGCGTGACCAAGGAGACGCTCGACTCCGAAACCATGGAGTTCTCCAGCGTCACCGTGCTGACCCGGGGCGCGCCCGAGGTCCGCAAGAAGCGCGTCATTCCGGACGAGGAGGTCGGCCCGCGCTGCTCAGGCGTGCAGGACTTCTACACGCCCCATGCCCGTGAGCTGATCGGCCGGGTGCTGGAGGACTGGCTGACCCGGCGCGGCATCACGGCTTTTGAACTGCTGCACCGCCCGGATCTGGCCGAGGTGCTCGAGGCCTCGGGCGTCGAGCTCCAGCACGCCGTCCAGAAGGTTTCCGTTCCCGAAAGCCAGGCCGTCGGACAGCCGGTTCACGAGCTGATCCGCCACTATCAAAAGCTGGCCGATACTGCGATCGAGCGACTGGTGGCCGCCGGCCGTGCGCAGAAGTTTCCCGGGCTTGAGGGACGCTCCCTTGCAGACCTCGCACACCGTCTGGCGGGCACCGCCGACCGTGCCTTCATCATGGGCGGGATTGTCTCGGGCGAGCTGACGGACCTGAAGGGGGCCCGGGCGCGCCTGGATCGGCTGATGGACATGGCCGATGCCGCCCCCATGGATGGCCCGCCGCGGGCCATCGTCATGGTGGCGATCGAGCAGATCCTCTGCGAGATGATGGCCCAGCGGACCAGTCTGGCCGACATTCTCGGACCGTCACTGGATCAGGGCGCCAGCCTCGCGGCCGTTGTGCGAATGGTGGCGCCGACCGAGATCGAGGCCCTGATCGCCCAGGATCACCGCCTGCGCCTGCTGATTCCGACGATAGAAGGCCCGGCCCGGCGGCTGGGCATGCGTCTGCAGGGCGCGGAATATCCGCTGTTGTCGGCCGCGCTGGCGCGCATGGTCCTGCGCGAACTGCGCTCACCCCGGCGTCTGCGACCCACCGATCCGGAAGGCGAGATCGATATCCTGCGGGCGCTCGCGGTGTCGCTGACGGCGACCGCCGGACGCCTGCTGACGCTGGAGGAGGTGCAGGAGGCCTTCACCGAACGCTCCAAGAGCCTGATCACGGCCGATTTCGTCGCCGCCTTCGTCAAGCCGTGCAGCACAGTGCTGTGCGAGGCCGAGCACCTGATGCGCCTGTGCGAAAACGTCACCGGTGCGGCCAACAAGCGGTCGGCGGCGCGCTGGCTGCACGCCTGTCTCAGCTCCCTGCGGTTTGAGACCGAGATGCGCAATGTCGATACGCCCCCGGGTCAGGTGCTGGCCACCCTCGCCGGGCTCCAGCGGGCCGCGCGCAAGGTCGATCTGTCCGACACGGACGAGAGCCAGATTTGCGAAGCGCTGGGCAAGGTCGGGGCCTCGGTCGAGCGGGCGGCCCGCCTGATCGACCAGATGGTGCGTGCCCCCGTGCCCGTCCCGCAAAAGCTGCAAGTCCTGCTGCGTCTGGCGGCGGGGGAAACCGGGCCTCAGGGGCCGGTGACCGACCGGGCGCGGGCCGAGGCGCTGAAGCTGCTGCGCCACCCCAAGGTCCGGGCCGAGCTGGGGTCCACGCCGGCGCAACTGGAGCCCATTCGCGAACTGATGCGGACCGCCGGCCTCGCCGCCTGAGCCGGCTCAGTCGAAGTCGAAGATTTCGAAAATGCTGTCGCGCTTCTTCTTGCGCGGGCGGCCCCGGTCATCATAGCGCCGGTCATCCGGTCGCCTGTCATCGCGGGAGCCCTCGTCGCGATGCGTCACCCGTCCCGGAGCGGCAGACCACGCCGGGGCAGGGGCGGCCGGGGCCGTCGCGCGCCCTTCGTCGGCGGCCGAGGCCATCAGTTTTTCCAGCTCGCCCCGATCCAGCCAGACACCCCGGCACGCGGGGCACATGTCGAACTGGACGCCAGAGCGCTCCACCGTCTGCATGGCGGAATTGTCGTTGGGGCACATCAGCAGCGGCATGGTCTCTCCGGGCACGGGACCGCCTGCTCTGCGGCAGGCAGTGATCAGGAAGAAAATGCACCCGGTGCCGGTGAGGTCTGAACGGGATCAGGACCGACACCGGGCGCACCCGATGCGGTCCGACATCACACATCCCGGGGCGGAGGACGAGGGGGGCCCCGGAACGTGCCAGAGGGGCCCGTCCCGCATCGCCAATCTCTCCAGCTTGACGCGACGGAACAAGGTGACAGGACGTCACAGGCCCGGCGGCGATCCTCGCCTCAGGCGACCTGTCCGGCCGCCCAGCCCGAACTCCAGGCCCACTGGAAATTATAGCCGCCCAGCCAGCCGGTTATGTCGACCGCCTCGCCGATGATGAACAGGCCCGGGACACGTCGGGCCTCCATCGCGGCCTGATCCAGTTCGGCGGTATCGACGCCGCCCAGCATGACCTCGGCGGTGCGATAGCCTTCGCTGCCGACCGGGGTGACGGTCCACTGGTTCAGTTGCTCTGCCAGCCGGGCCAGTGCCTTGTCGGGCAGGTCGGCCATATTGCCCGACAGGCCGTGGCGGGCGGCAATGCGCTCGGCCAGCCTCTGGGGCACGATCCGCGACAGGACGGTGGTGATCTGCCGCCGGCCCTCGGCCTGTTTCTGAGCCTTCAGCCAGTCGAAGGTGGCCACGTCCGGCACAAGGTTGAGGCGGATGGCCTCGCCCTCGCGCCAGTACGAACTGATCTGCAGGATAGAGGGGCCGCTGAGGCCCGATGGGTGAACAGCAGGCCTTCGCGAAACCGGGTGGTGCCGGTGGGGCGGCCCGTCCGGGGGGTGCCCTTGGGCAAGGTATGGGCGACCTCGGCCTCGACCGACACGCCGGCCAGACCCTCCCATCGCGAAAGAAAGCCGGGCTCGAAGGCCAGGGGCACCAGTGCCGGGCGGGTGTCGGTCACCGCAAGGTCGAAAGCACGGGCCGTGTCCAGCGCCCAGTCCGTCGCCCCCATCTTCGGGATGGACTTGCCGCCGGTCGCCAGCACCAGAGAGCGACCGCGCTGGGTGGTCCCGTCCGACAGGGACAGGGCAAAGCCGTCGGCCTCGCGCGTCACTCGATCCACCGCAAGTCCCAGAGACAGCGTGACCCCGGCGGCCCGCATCTGGTCCGTCAGCATACGGATGATCTGTTTGGCGCTGTCGTCGCAGAACAGCTGGCCGAGGGTCTTTTCGTGCCAGGCGATGCCCGCCTGATCCACCCGCTTGATGAAGTCCTGCTGGGTGAAGCGCTTCAGGGCCGAGGTGGCAAAGCGCGGATTGCGGCCCAGAAAGGCATGCGGCCCACAGCCCAGATTGGTGAAGTTGCAGCGCCCGCCACCCGAGATGCGGATCTTCTCGCCCGGCGCCCGGGCATGGTCGATGATGCGCACGCTCCGGCCGCGACGCCCGGCCTCGATGGCCGTCATCATGCCGGCAGCGCCGGCTCCGACGATCAGGACATCGACATCCGTAGAAGACACGCGGGAAACCCTTTTCCGGCGACCGCCGTTGTGTGGCGCATCGCTTTGTGAGAGGCGGGTTCTAGCAGGGGGGTGTTGCCCATGACCATGACCTACGGCTTGCTGGTGGCCGGCCTGGTGCTGCTGATCCTCGGCGGCGACACCCTGGTCCGTGGGGCTACCACCGCGGCCCGCAGTCTGGGGGTGTCGCCCCTGCTGATCGGCCTGACACTGGTCAGTATGGGGACGTCCGCCCCGGAATTGGTCACCAGCCTGACGGCTGTGCTCCAGGGCTCACCCGGTCTGGCCATGGGCAATGTGGTCGGCTCGAATATCGCCAATGTGCTGCTGATCCTGGGCGCGACCGCCCTGATCGCCCCCATCGCTGTGGACCGGGGCGCCTTCCGCCGAGATGGCTGGATGCTCATCCTCTCCACGGCGGTCTGCGTGGGCGCGGTTCTGGTCGGGACGATCGATGCCCGCTGGGGCGCCGCCATGCTGGTGCTGCTGCTGGCCTATATGGTCTGGGCCTGGTGGGGTGAGCGTCGTCACCGCGACCGCGAGGCCCGCAAGTTCGAACATATGACCGAGGATGTACCCGACGCGCGGGGTGGCTTCTGGTCAGGGCTGGGTCTGGCTGTGGTCGGGATCGCCCTGACCATCGGCGGGGCCCGCCTGCTGGTCGACAATGCGGTGATCGTCGCGCGCGACATCGGCGTATCGGACACGGTGATCGGTCTGACCGTGGTGGCGGTGGGGACGTCGCTGCCCGAACTGGTCACTTCGGTGGTCGCGGCCTTCCGGCGGCACGCGGATGTGGCGCTGGGCAATGTCGTCGGCTCCAACATCTACAATGTGCTGGGCATTCTGGGCGTCACCGCCGTGGTCTCGCCCATACGGGTGCCGCCCGAGATCATCCGGCTGGACATCTGGGTCATGGTCGCAGCCACCGCTCTCGTGATCCTGTTCGTGCGCACGGGCATGCGCATCGTGCGCCTTGAGGGCCTGGCCCTGCTGGTGGCCTACGGGGTGTATGTCACCTGGCTGGCGCGGGACCTGCTGCCGCTCGGTTAGTTGGTTTTTGGGCTAGTGGGCGTCGTCCCAGTTGTTCGCCGCCCGGGCGTCGACGACCAGCGGCACGCTTAGCGCGACGGCGGGCTCGGCCGCGCTCTCCATGACCTGACGGATGACGGTGATGGCCCGCTCGGCCTCGGCCTCGGGGGCCTCGAACACCAGTTCGTCGTGCACCTGCAACAGCATGCGCGTCTCGAGCCCTTCGGCCTTCAGCGCCCCCGGCATGCGGATCATGGCGCGGCGGATGATGTCGGCGGCGGTGCCCTGGATCGGGGCATTGATGGCCGCCCGCTCGCCGAACTGGCGCTCGGCGCCGGATTTGGAATGGATGGCCGGAATGTGCACCTTGCGGCCGAACAGCGTCGACACGAAGCCCGCCTGTTTCACCTCGGCCCGGGTGCGGTCCATATAGGTCCGGATGCCCGGGAAGCGCTCGAAATAGGTCTTGATGTAGGTCGCGGCCTCGCCGTTATCGATGCCCAGCTGGGCCGCCAGGCCAAAGGCGGAAATGCCGTAGATGATGCCGAAATTGATGGCCTTGGCGCGCCGCCGGGTCTCGGACGACATGCCCTCGACCGGCACGCCGAACATTTCGGACGCCGTGGCGGCGTGAATGTCGAGGCCAGCGCGGAAGGCAGACTTCAGCTCGGGGATGTCGCCGATATGCGCCAGCAGGCGGAGTTCGATCTGGCTGTAGTCGGCGCTGATCAGCACCTGTCCCGGTGAGGCGATGAAGGCTTGCCGGATCTGTCGCCCGGTCTCGGTGCGGATCGGAATGTTCTGAAGATTGGGGTCGGAGCTGGCCAGTCGCCCGGTCGAAGCTGCCGCCAGTTGATAGGCGGTGTGCACCCGGTTGGTGGCCGGGTCGGCGGCTTCGGTCAGGGCGTCGGTATAGGTGCCCTTCAGCTTGGCCAGCTGGCGCCAGTCAAGGATGACGCGCGGCAGGTCGTGGCTCTCGGCCAGCGCCTCCAGCTGGGCGGCATCGGTGCCCCACTGGCCCGAGGCCGTCTTCTTGCCGCCGGGCAGGTTCATCTCGCCGAACAGGATCTCGCCGATCTGGCGCGGGCTGGCGATGTTGAACGGGCGTCCGGCCACCTCGTGGGCGCGGGCCTCGAGCTCGGCCATCTTCAGTCCGAACTCGGACGAAAGCCGCTTGAGGCGATCTGGATCGACGCGGATGCCGGCCAGTTCCATGTCGGCCAGCACGGCGGGCATGCCCCGCTCCAGCGTCTCATAGACGGTCACCAGCCGCGCCTCGGCCAGGCGCGGCTTCAGGATGTGCCACAGCCGCAGGGTCACATCCGCATCCTCGGCCGCATAGGCGGTGGCGGGCTCAAGCGCCACGTGGCGGAAGCTCTTCTGCGACTTGCCGGTGCCGCACACTGATTTGAAGGGGATGGGCTCATGACCGAGATGCAGGCGCGACAGCTCGTCCATGCCGTGTCCGTGCACCCCGCCCTCAAGCACATAGGAGATCAGCATGGTGTCATCGATGGGCCCGACCGCGATGCCGTGACGGGCCATGACGGCCAGGTCGTATTTGATGTTCTGGCCGACCTTGAGCACCGCCGGGTCTTCCAGCAGGGCCTTAAGCAGAGGCAGGGCCTCGTCCGGCGAAATCTGGTCGATGGCTTCCGGGGCCGCGTCGCCGTCGAAATCCAGCCCGCCCGACTGCGCCTTCGGCTCGGCTTCGTGCGTCAGGGGGACGTAGCAGGCCTCGCCCGGGGCAACGGCCAGCGATACGCCGCAAAGGCCCGCATGGCTGGACGACAGGGCGTCGGTCTCGGTGTCGAAGCCGACCACGCCCGCTTCGGTCGCCCGCGCGATCCAGGCCTTGAGGTCGTCCACGGTCCGGACGCACGCATAGGCGGTGGTGTCGAAGGTCTGAGCCACCTCGGCGACCGCCGGACGCGGCGCATGGCGGGGCGCGGCCACCGGGGCGTTCAGCGCCCTGGGCCGGCCGTTGGGTGCGGGCTCGAGCGGCGTGGCCTTGCCGTCGCCGACCCGTCGCGCCAGCGAGCGGAACTCCATCTTTTCCAGGAAGGCCGAGAGCGTCTCCGGATCGGGATCTCGCACGGCAAAGTCGGCGATCGGCTCGGGCGCCGGCGCATCACACGTCAGCCGCACCAGCTGTCGGGACAGCAGGATCTGTTCGGCGTGGGTCTGCAGGGTCTCGCGCCGCTTGGGTTGTTTGATCTCGCCGGCACGCGCCAGCAGGGTGTCGAGGTCGCCGTACTCATCCAGCAGCTGGGCGGCCGTCTTGGGGCCGATGCCCGGCGCGCCCGGCACATTGTCGACGCTGTCCCCGACCAAGGCCTGCAGGTCGATCATCTTGTCCGGGGTGACCCCGAACTTCTCCATGACCGCGTCCTCGGCCATGACCCGGTCCTTCATCGGATCCCACATCACGACCCCGCCGCCGATCAGCTGCATGAGGTCCTTGTCCGACGACACGATGATCGTCTCGCCCCCCGCATCCCTCGCCTTGCAGGCATAGGTGGCGATCAGGTCGTCCGCCTCGTAGCCCGGCAGTTCGACACAGTGCACCCCAAAGGCCGCCGTGGCCTCGCGCACCAGGGCGAACTGCGGCACCAGATCCTCGGGCGCCGGGGGGCGGTGGGCCTTATAGTCCGCATACAGATCATTGCGGAAGGTCTTCTCCGAATGGTCGAAGATGGCGGCCAGATGGGTCGGTCCGCCCTCGCCCTTCATCTCGCGCAACAGCTTCCACAGCATGTTGCAGTATCCCTGCACCGCCCCGACGGGCAGGCCGTCCGACTTGCGGGTCAGCGGCGGCAGGGCGTGATAGGCCCTGAAGATGTAGGCCGAGGCATCGATCAGCCACAGGCGCAGGTCGCCGCCGGATGCGGAGGCGTCAGATTCGGGGAGGGAGGGCTCGCTCATGCGGCGACCATAGAGCGGCCGGGGCCGTCCGTCAGCCGCCAAGCACGGCGCCGCTCGTCAGAACTCGAACCAGCTGTCGCCCGGCTCGCGATCGCCCGGATCCAACCGCTGTTGCCCCCAGGCGAAGATCATCAGCATCTGGTGGCTGCGAATGCGGAACTGGCCCGTCATCGGCACGATGGCGCCCAGCGCCTCGCCGGTCTTGGAATCGTAGACGAAGCCCGAGAACTCGGCGACGCCTACCCGGTCGCGCCGGCTGTAGACCGACAGCTCGGGCAGGGAGACGACATTGAAGCTGTCGTTGATCGGCAGGCGCACGGCCGGGATGCCGAATACGCGACGCATCTGCTCCAGCGACAGGGCTCCAGCCCGGATTTCCAGAATGACGTCGGCCTCGTCCCGGGTGCGGGCGAGGCGATAGCCGCCCTCGGCCACCGCGCCGCGAATGGCACTGACGGCATAGGGGGCGCTCTCGGCGCGGAAATAGGTGTCGTCGACAAACACCCGCGTCCCGGGCGGCACCGGCAGGCGCAGGCTTTCGACCGCCGCGTCGGTGGCGCGCGCCACCAGCAGCTGTTCGGTCGCCGTCCGGCCCGGATTGGTCTCGGTGGTCGAGGCGCAGGCCGCCAGCGTCAGGGCCATCAGGCCGGTCGCGAGCGCGCCCCTCACCAGCTGCCCTCGTTCGGCATGGAGGTCCAGGGCTCGCACGGGCTCAGGGCTTCGCCCTCCTGCAGCAGCTCGATCGAGATTCCGTCGGGCGAGCGGACAAAGGCCATCCGGCCGTCGCGGGGCGGGCGGTTGATGGTGATGCCCGCGTCCATCAGGCGCTGGCAGGTCGCATGGATGTCATCCACCTTATACGCCAGATGGCCGAAATTCCGGCCGCCGGTATAGGGTTCGGGATCCCAGTTGTACGTCAGTTCGAGCTCGGGCGAGCGGTCCGCCGCCGAGCGGTCCATGTCCTTTGGCGCCGCGAGGAAGACCAGGGTGAACCGGCCCGCCTCATTGTCCATGCGTCCAACCTCGGTCAGGCCGAGATGGTCGCAGTAGAAGCGGAGCGAGGCGTCCAGGTCGGACACCCGGACCATGGTGTGCAGATAGCGCATGACGTCTGGCCGGTTCGGGGAGAGGGAACAGGAGGGCCGAGGTCTAGCCGCTCACTGTCCGTCCGGGGAATCAATTCGCGTAAAAGGCGGAGGCGGTCGCCTCAGTGCGCGTCGTGGCGGGGGGCCGGGTCGCGGTATTCGGCGTCGGTCACCGATTCGGCCACCAGCACGAAGCGGCGGTCGCAATAGCCGCATTCGACAAAGCCCTCGTCGCCGATCTCCATATAGACCAGCGGATGTCCAAGGGCCCCGCCACCGCCGTCACAGGCGACACGGTGATGGAGGACGGCGATTTGCTCGGGGGTCAGTTCCGAGGAACCGGGAGCGGGAAGCGGGTGACGCGGCGGCATTTGTGAACCCTGATCTTGGCGCGGAGGCGGGCGAGGCATACCTATGCGGCGCGCCCATCGGCGTCAAACGCCTGATCTTGCCTCCCGGGACCTCATGACTTCTGATTCCTCGCTACCCGACTCCGCCATCCGTATCCGGGGTCTGACCAAGACCTACGCCGGGTCGAAGAAGGCCCCGCCCAAGGAGGCGCTGAAGGGCATTGATCTCGAGATTCCGCGCGGGGCCATGTTTGGCCTGCTGGGCCCGAACGGGGCGGGCAAGTCGACGCTGATCAACATTCTGGCCGGCGTGGTGAAGAAGACCTCGGGCGAGGTCTCGATCTGGGGGCGCGATATCGACACCCAGCCCCGCGATGCCCGTGCCGCCCTCGGCGTCGTCCCGCAGGAAATCGTCGCCGACGTGTTCTTCACGCCGCGAGAGGCGCTGGAGGTCCAGGCCGGCTTCTACGGCGTGCCCGCCGACGAGCGCCGGTCCGACGCCCTACTGGCGGCGCTGGGCCTGTCGGACAAGGCCAATGCCTATGTCCGGGCCCTGTCGGGGGGGATGAAGCGGCGGCTGATGGTGGCCAAGGCACTGGTGCACGCCCCGCCTGTGCTGATCCTGGATGAGCCGACCGCCGGTGTGGATGTCGAACTGCGCCGCCAGCTCTGGGACTATGTGCGGCGGCTGAACGCCGAGGGTGTGACCATCCTGCTGACCACTCACTATCTGGAGGAAGCGCAGGAGCTGTGCGACTCCATCGCCATCGTCAACCGGGGCCAGGTCGTGGCGTGCGAGCCCACCCCCCAGCTGCTACGTCGGCTGGATACGCGCAATGTGGTGGTGACGCCCGAGACGCCGCTGGAGACGCCCCCGGTGCTCGACGGCTTCGATGTGACCGCCCGGTCAGGCGGCGGCTTTGCCGTCACCTACCGCAAGGGGCGCTCATCGGTGGAACAGGTGCTGGCGGCGGTCCGTGCGGCCGGGGTGACGATCGCCGACATCTCGACGGAAGACCCGGATCTGGAGGACGTCTTCCTGGCCCTGACCTACGGCGACGAAGCCCAGGGTGATCCCACGAAGGACTGAGGGGCCTCAGTAGGCCATTACTGTGCCCAGCAGGAACCGTGCGCCGGACTGGCCCAGTGTCTGGTCGGTCGCGGCCTGCAGCTCGCGCGCCAGCCGCTCGACGTCCGGCGGCGCATCGCCTCTCAGACTGCCGGCCACCCGCGTGATCACGCTGTTGTAGGCGGCGCGCAGGCGAGGCGCGGACTGTCCGGCACGCGTGTGCAGGGCCGCATCGGCCACATCCAGCCCGGTCTCGACCGTCAGCACGCCCCGACGCCCGCCCGAGCGGGTGTAGTTGGCTGTCGAGGTGCCGATCTGGATATAGGTCTGGCGGGTTCCACCGCCGCCACCGCCGCCCGACATGGCTGTCTCCCGAAACTGTCGTCGGGCCAGTCCTGACACACCGGGCTTAAGGGCCGGTTACGGGGCCGGTCTGCGCAAGACTGCCGAGAGCGCCGGCCATTCGCGGACCGCGTCGTCGACGGCCGCCGACTGAATGACCTGGCCCGTCTCGACCTCGATCACGCTGATCCGCTCTTCCTGGCGAATGTCCGGCGAACAGTTCACCACGCGGCGCACGCCCGTGAGCACATAGGCGGTCTTGCCACGGTCGCCCCAGCCGAGGGCCCGGGTCGAATACTCATCAGGCGCTGGCGAACTGCAGGTGTTTCGTCTGGCCAGGTCGGCGACGGCCGCCTCGCGAACCGTCGCGGATTCCTGCGCCACCTGCCGTCCTCCGACGCGCCATAGCCGCAGCTCGCTCCAGGCGGCATTGCCGGAGTCATTGACGTAAAAGCTGCGCGAATCCGGGGCCCACGACAGGGTGGACACCGGCTGGATCCTGCCGAGGTCAACGCGCTTCATGAAGCCCGCACTGAACGTCAGGCGGGGATCATCCTCGCCGCCGTAGATCACCGAGCGATCGCCTGCCGGGGCGGCCACCGTCGCCGGACGAACCTCCAGCAGGGTCGTCCCGGTCGCTATCGGATCGTCGCCCGCAGGTCCGGAGCAGGCTGCGAGCGCCAGACAGACGAGCGCCAGAGCCCCCCGGGCCGGAGTCATTGGAGGGGCGCGCCGGCCCGTTCCGGTGTCATCGGCCGCAGGTCCAGCTGATTGAACAGCCGGGTGTCGGCGTCGGCGTCCGGGTTGGCGGTGGTCAGCAGGCGGTCGCCGACGAAGATGGAGTTGGCTCCGGCCAGGAAGCACAGGGCCTGCATCTCGGGGCTCATGGTCTCGCGTCCGGCGGACAGGCGCACCATGGCGCGGGGGCAGACGAGGCGGGCCACGGCGACCGTGCGGACGAATTCGATCGGGTCGATCTCACCCTCGCGCTTCACCCGGTCGCCCAGCGGCGTGCCGGTCACGGGCACCAGGGCATTGACCGGCAGGCTGTCCGGATGGGCGGGCAGGGTGGCCAGGGCATGCAGCAGGCCCGCGCGGTCGCGCCGCGCCTCTCCCATGCCGACGATGCCGCCGCAGCAGGTGCTCATCCCCGCATCCCGCACATGCTTCAGCGTCTCCAGCCGGTCCTGCCAGGTCCGGGTGGTCACGACGTCGGCATAGTAGTCCGGGCCCGTGTCAAGGTTGTGGTTGTAATAGTCGAGGCCCGCGTCCTTGAGCTGGCGAGCCTGATCGGCGGTCAGCATGCCCAGTGTCGCGCAGGTCTCGAGCCCCAGCGCCTTCACGCCCGAGATCATCGCCGCCAGTTTCGGCGTGTCGCGGTCCTTCAACTCGCGCCAGGCTGCGCCCATACAGAACCGGTCGGCGCCGCCGGCCTTGGCCGCCATGGCCTCGGCCAGCACGGCCTGGGTGTCCATCAGCTTTTCGGCCTTGAGGCCCGTGTCGAAACTGGCCGACTGCGAGCAGTAGCCGCAGTTCTCGGCGCAGCCGCCGGTCTTGATCGACAGCAGTCGGCTCAGCTGGATTTCCGACGGGTCAAAGGTCCGGCGGTGCACCTCGGCGGCCCGGAACACCAGCTCCATGAAGGGCTGTTCGAACAGGGCCTCGACCTCTTCAAGGGTCCAGTCGTGGCGGGGGATGGCGAGGTCACGGGTCATGGGGCGCTTGATGCGACGACCCGCGCCTCGGGGCAAGAGGCCGCTAGATTTCCATCAGCAGTTCACCGTCATGCAGGTCGATCACGACGCGACTGAATACCCCCAAAACGTCGACGCCCAGCAGCATGGCGGGGCGATCCGCCAGCCCGAGGTGACGGAAGATGTAGAAGTCCCCCATCAGCACGCCCAGCCGGTCCAGCACCATGTCGCCCAGCCGCACCGCATCCACCACCATCGGCCGCGCCGCTGTGGCGCGTCCCGTGGGGGATTGTACGGCCTGTCCGGTGTCGGAATTGCGCAGGACCAGATCGCGCGCGCCGGCCTCTGCGGCCAGAACCGGGTTGATCAGGCTGACCTCGGCCCCGGTGTCGATGACGGCGCGGACAGGGCGTCCCCGCACGCGGGCGTCGACCACCATGAGATCCTCGGCCACTCCGTCCGGTTCGCGCACGACGGGCGGGGTGAAGCGCACGCGGGGTCGCTCTGCGGCCAGAAAGCCCTGCTCCTCGATCCGGGGGCGGCCGATGCTGGCGCGCTGTCGCCCGCGGAAGCGGAACTCCAGCCGTTGCCCGGCCAGCAAATCCAGTCCCAGCAGTCCGTCGAGGCCCAGCAAGCCCCGACGGTCTCCCAGCGCCAGGCGGGCGCCCTGCCGGTGCATGGCGCCGCTCCGGATCTCACCGGCCCGGACCCATGGCACGCGCTCGCGTCCGACGACGGTGTGCATTTCAATCTCGCCGCCGACCGTCAGGCCGAGGCGCGAGACCATGTCGGCCGAGAGCACCGAGGCACTGGCCGCCGTGTCCAGCGCAAAGCGAAGCCCCGGCTGTCCGTCGATTTCGACCTCGACGACGCCGCGTCCGGAGTGGTCCGGGGCGGCCGGCACGGGATCCTGGGCCAGGGCGAGTCCGGGAAGGACGAGACCCGCAGATCCCGCCAGCACCAGACGGCGTGACAGCCCGGCTCTGTTCATGACGGATCGCTCCTCCCAAAGCGGTGTCCGGAGCCGAGGCTGGCACAGGACGGGCCGGGAAGCGAGGGCGGGATATAAGGATATCCTTATATGATTGTTGCCCCGGCGGCCCGTGCGGTCTATAGCGGCCCCCTGTCCGTGACCGGCCGAAAGGCCCCTGCCGCGAAGGTATCCCCATGACCGACTACATCGTTCGCGACATTTCGCTCGCGCCCTACGGCAATAAAGAGATTGCCATCGCCGAGACCGAAATGCCCGGCCTGATGGCGCTGCGCGAGGAATATGGCGCGGCCCAGCCGCTGAAGGGCGCCCGCATCGCCGGCAGCCTGCACATGACCATCCAGACCGCCGTGCTGATCCAGACGCTGGAAGCGCTGGGCGCCGAGGTCCGCTGGGCCTCGTGCAACATCTACTCGACCCAGGACCACGCCGCCGCCGCCATCGCGGCCAACGGCACGCCGGTGTTCGCCACCAAGGGCGAGACGCTGGAAGAGTACTGGGACTATGCCCACAAGATCTTCGAATGGGCCGACGGCGGCTATCCGAACCTGATCCTCGACGACGGCGGCGACGCCACCCTGCTGTGCGTGCTGGGCCCCAAGGCCGAGAAGGACGCCTCGATCCTCGACAATCCGGAGAACGAGGAAGAAGAGGCCCTCTATGCCGTGATGAAGCGGTATCTGAAGGAAAAGCCGGGCTTCTATTCGGCCATTCGTGACGCCATTGGCGGCGTCTCGGAGGAAACCACTACCGGCGTGCACCGCCTGTACCAGATGGCCGAGCGCGGCGAGCTGCCGTTCCCCGCCATCAACGTCAACGACAGCGTCACCAAGTCCAAGTTCGACAATCTGTACGGCTGCCGGGAGTCTCTGGTCGACGCCATCCGTCGCGGCACCGACGTCATGCTGTCGGGCAAGGTCGCGGTGGTCTGCGGCTATGGCGACGTGGGCAAGGGTTCAGCTGCCTCGCTGCGCCAGGGCGGCGCTCGCGTGATCGTGACCGAGATCGACCCGATCTGCGCCCTGCAGGCGGCCATGGAGGGCTACGAGGTCCAGACCCTCGACGATGTGGCCGACAAGGCCGACATCTTCGTCACCGCCACCGGCAACAAGGACGTCATCACCGTCGATCACATGCGGGCCATGCGCAACAACGCCATCGTCTGCAACATCGGCCACTTTGACTCCGAGATTCAGGTCGCGGGCCTGAAGAACATGAAGTGGGACGAGATCAAGCCGCAGGTCGACCACGTCGAATTCCCGGACGGCAAGAAGATCATCCTGCTGTCGAAGGGCCGTCTGGTGAACCTCGGCAACGCCACGGGCCACCCCAGCTTCGTGATGTCGGCCTCCTTCACCAACCAGACGCTGGCCCAGATCGAACTGTGGACCAACAAGTCGAAGTACGAAAACCAGGTCTACGTCCTGCCCAAACACCTTGACGAGAAGGTCGCCGCCCTGCACCTCGACAAGTTGGGCGCCAAACTGACGACCCTGACCAAGTCCCAGGCCGACTACATCTCGGTGCCGACCGAAGGGCCGTTCAAGCCCGACCACTACCGCTACTGACCGGCGCTGACGCCGCACCCCGCCCGGCCCTCTGGTCAGGGCGGGGCGGCGGGCCTAGGTTGCCGGCATGGGCAATATCGTCGACATCCTGATCCTCGGCGCCATCGCGGCGGTCGCCATCACCCTGGGCTTTGGTCTCAAGGCGCTGTTCACGCCGGGGGACGCGGCACGCAGCCGCTCGAACCATCTGATGCGTCTCCGGGTCGCGCTTCAGGCCGTGGCCGTCGTGCTGCTGGTCGCTGCCATGTGGTGGAAATCCACGCACGGGGCCTAGGCCATGGTCGTTCTGAACAAGATCTACACCCGTACCGGCGACGAGGGTCAGACCCGTCTGGCCAATGGCGCGCCTGTGTCCAAGACCGACCTGCGGGTCGAGGCTTATGGCGCGGTCGATGAGCTGAATGCCGTCATCGGCCTGGCCCGTCTGAACTCGGGCCAGAACGACCGGATCGACGCCATGCTGGCCCGCATCCAGAACGAACTGTTTGATCTGGGCGCCGATCTGGCGACGCCGCTCGACCCACCTCCCGAGTGGGAGGCCCTGCGCATCATCGACAGCCAGGTCGAGCGTCTGGAGCAGGAAATCGACTGGATGAACGAGAGCCAGAAGCCGCTGGACAGCTTCATCCTGCCGGGCGGATCACCGCTGTCGACCCATCTGCATCTGGCCCGGACGGTCTGCCGTCGGGCTGAACGGTGCGCCGTGCGCCTGGTCGAGGCCGGGGTGGCGGTGACGCCGGCCGCGCTTCGCTATCTGAACCGGCTGTCCGATCACCTGTTTGTCGCCGGTCGCCGCGCCAATCACCACGGCGCCGATGACGTCAAATGGCGCCCGGGCGCCACGCGCTAACGCCTATTTGCCCTGCAGGGCCCGGACGCGGGCCCGTTCCGCGTCGGTCGCTTCCTGGCGGGCACGCCTTTCGGCCGCCACCTGCCGTTCCAGCTGGACCAGCTCCTGCCCCTTGGCCTTCGACGCCTCGGCCCGCGACATGCCGGGCGGGCGGCCGGTGATGTCCGGAATATAGATGGGCGTGGCGCAGGTGCGGGTCTCGATGTCGTACCAGTTGCCCCTGGCCTCGCAGCGCTCGCCCGGCGTCACCCAGAAGAAATGGAACACCAGAACGCCCGCGGCGATTACCCCGAACACGCCAAAGAACAGGGCGGCCAATCGCGGAAGGGTCAGAAAGCGACGCATGGGGGCCTCAAGGCTCGATTACAGGGGCGCGCGGCGCCTTTGCCGCAGAAAGCTTGACCCCACGTTACATTGACAGTCCGGTTCGACCGTTCCATGTCCCTCGCCACATATTGCGGCGTTTCAATGGATAGACTCATGAAGGTTCTCGTCCCTGTCAAACGGGTGATCGACTATAACGTCAAGGCCAGGGTCAAGGCCGACCAGAGCGGTGTCGACCTGGCCAACGTCAAGATGAGCATGAACCCCTTCGACGAGATTGCCGTCGAGGAGGCCGTCCGCCTGAAGGAAGGCAAGGGGCATCACGCGGCCAATACGGCCGAGGAGATCGTGGCCGTCTCGGTCGGCGTGACCCAGGCCCAGGAGACGATCCGCAACGCCCTGGCCATCGGCGCCGACCGCGGCATCCTGGTGCAGTCCGACACGGATCTGGAGCCGCTGGCCGTGGCCAAGGTGCTCAAGGCCGTGGTCGACGAGGAAAAGCCCGATCTGGTGCTGATGGGCAAACAGGCCATCGACGGCGACAACAATGCGGTCGGCCAGATGCTGGCTGCCCTGCTGGACTGGCCCCAGGCCACCTTCGCCTCCAAGGTCGAGATCAAGGACGGCAAGGCCCAGGTCACGCGCGAAATCGACGGCGGCCTGCAGACGATCGAGGTCGCCCTGCCGGCGGTCATCACCGTCGACCTACGACTCAACACGCCGCGCTATGCCTCGCTGCCCAACATCATGAAGGCCAAGAAGAAGGAGATCGCCACCAAGGCGGTCGCCGACTACGGCACCGATACGGCGCCGCGCCTCAAGGTCATCAAGGTCACCGAGCCGCCCAAGCGCGAGGCGGGTGAGAAGGTGGCCGACGCCGCCGAACTGGTTGCCAAGCTCAAGTCCAAGGGAGTCATCTGATGGCCGTTCTCGTCATTGCGGACCACGACGGCGCGACCGTCCGGGACACCACCCATAAGACCGTGACCGCTGCCGCGAAGATCGGCGGCGACATCGACATCCTGGTCGTGGGCGAAGGCGCCAAGGGCGCGGCCGATGCGGCCGCGAAGATCAAGGGCGTGCGCAAGGTCCTGCTGGCCGAGAGCGCCGGTCTGGGCAAGGTGCTGGCCGAGGCCGTCGAGGCCACCGTCCTGCCGCTGGCGGACGGCTATGACGCCATCCTCGCCCCGGCCACCACGGACGGCAAGAATTTCGCCCCGCGCATCGCCGCCAAGCTGGATGTCGCCCCGATCTCGGACATCATCGAGGTCGTGTCGCCCGATACCTTCGTGCGCCCCATCTATGCCGGCAATGCGCTGGAGACGGTGCAGTCGTCCGATGCGAAGAAGGTGATCACCGTGCGTCCGACCGGCTTCGATTCCGCGGAAGAAGGCGGCTCGGCCCCGGTCGAGTCCGTCACCGGTGGTGATGCTCCGAAGACGACCTTCGTCTCGGAGGAGATGGTCAAGTCGGATCGTCCGGAACTGGGTGCGGCCAAGATCGTCGTCTCCGGCGGCCGGGCCCTCGGCTCCTCCGAGGAGTTCCACGCGGTCATGGATCCGCTGGCGGACAAGCTGGGCGCCGCCGTCGGCGCCTCGCGCGCCGCCGTGGATGCCGGCTATGCCCCGAACGATTATCAGGTCGGCCAGACCGGCAAGGTGGTCGCCCCCGAGCTCTACATCGCCATCGGCATTTCGGGCGCCATCCAGCACCTGGCCGGCATGAAGGACTCCAAGATCATCGTCGCGATCAACAAGGATCCCGATGCCCCGATCTTCCAGGTCGCCGACTATGGCCTGGTCGCGGACTACAAGATCGCCGTGCCCGAACTGATGGCGGCGCTGGGCTGATCCGGTCTGCAGACTGAAGGCAGGGGGCGCGGCGTCACGGACCCGCGCCCCTTTCTCGTTGAAGGACGCCACTCGTGACCATCGAGAGCGAAGATCAGCCGGAGAAACTGTGCGCCGGGGGCGGGCTGGTCGCCCTGACGCTGGCCTGATGGCTCGCCTATTCGTGAAGCTCACACCCGGGGCGGCGCAGGATCGACTGGACGGCTGGGACAGCGATCCGGAGGGGCGGCCCGTGCTCAAGGTGCGGGTCCGCGCCCGCCCGGTCGAGGGCAAGGCCAATGAGGCGCTCGTCCGTCTGGTCGCCGACGCCCTGGGTGTCCCGCGTCGTGCTGTCTCTCTCGTGCAGGGGGACCGCAGCCGGATCAAGCGGCTGGAGGTCGACGGCCTCGACGACGATGAAGTCCGGGAGCGCCTTACAGCTTTGTAATGAATCGGGCTTTGACGCGGCGAGCGGAAGCCTCTTGTAATCGCGTCTTCGCTCGCCCTGCCCGGGGCGCGTGACGATCCGGTTGACTGGGGAGCTGACCACCATGTTCACATCACGTCTGCGGGGGTCCGCGTCCGGGCCGCTCGCCCTTGTTCTGGCGGCCACGCTCGGCCTGTCGGCCTGTGCCACGACCGATGAGGGGTCGTCCTCCGGCAATGGCGAGGCCACGCCCGCGCGCGAGGCCAGGGCCCTGCCGACCGGTATGGATGCCGCCGCCAATCCGGACCCCTATCCCTCGACCTATCGCGGCCTGCCGCGCGAGAACCTGGCCATCGTCGGCGCCACGGTGCTGACCGGTGACGGCCGCAAGATCGAGAACGGCGTGGTCATCCTGACTGACGGCAAGGTCTCCGCGGTCGGTGACGCCTCGACGGCCGTCCCGGGCGGGCACCGGGTGATCGATGCGCGCGGCCGCTATGTGACGCCGGGCATCATCGATGTGCATAGCCACCTCGGCGTCTATCCGTCCCCCGGCGTGCAGGGGATGAGCGACGGCAACGAGGCCACCAACCCCAACACCGCCGAGGTCTGGGCCGAGCATTCGGTCTGGCCGCAGGATCCGGGCTTCAACACCGCTCGCGCCGGCGGCGTGACCACCCTCCACATCCTGCCCGGTTCGGCCAATCTGTTTGGCGGTCGTGGTGTGACCCTGCGCAATGTGCCCTCGGTCACCATGCAGGGCATGAAGTTCCCCGACGCCCCCTATACGGTGAAGATGGCCTGCGGCGAGAACCCCAGCCGCGTCTATGGCGGTCGCGGCCGCTCGCCGGCCACCGGCATGGGCAATATGGCCGGCTATCGCGCCGCCTTCATCGCCGCCCGGGACTACAAGCAGAAGTGGGACAAGTGGCGCGAGACGGGCGAGGGCTCGCCGCCGACCCGCAACCTGCAGCATGAGACACTGGTGGGCGTGCTGGACGGCTCGATCCTGATCCAGAACCACTGCTATCGCGGGGACGAGATGGCCCTGATGATCGATATGTCGAAGGAGTTCGGCTATCGCATCACCACCTTCCACCACGCGACCGAGGCCTACAAGGTGGCGCCGCTGTTGGCCCGCGAGGGCATCTGCGCGGCCATGTGGACCGGCTGGTGGGGCTTCAAGATGGAGAGCCTCGACGCGATCGAGGAGAACGTCGCCCTGGTCGATGCGCCCGAAGGCTCCTGCGCCGTCGTCCACTCGGATGACGCCGAGCTGATCCAGCGCCTCAACCAGGAAGCCGCCGCGGCGCTGGCTGCCGGTCGCCGCGCCGGGATGGACATCAGCGAGGAGCACGCCATCAGCTGGATCACGCTGAACGCCGCGCGCGCCATCGGCATCGACGACCAGACCGGCTCGCTGACCCCCGGCAAGCGCGCCGATGTGGTGATCTGGAGCGCCGATCCCTTCTCGATCTATGCCCGCGCCGATCAGGTGTTCGTGGACGGGGGCCTGGCCTTTGATCGCTTCGACCCGGCCTATCAGCCGGTCTCCGACTTTGAACTGGGTCAGCCGGGCTATGGCCTGTCGGCCGCCGGTACCCGTCAGGGAGCACGCTGACATGACCCTTCGTCTTTCTCCCCTCAAGTCGCTGGTTCTCGGGGCCGTGGCCGCCGTCGGTCTGGCAGCCAGCCCCGCCCTCGCCCAGGACACCGTCGCCGTGACCGGCGGTCGCGTCCTGACCGGCACCTCGGTCATTGAGAGCGGCACCGTGGTCATGCGTGGCGGCCGGATCGTCTCGGTCGGCACGGGCGCGGCTCCGGCTGGTGCCCGCGTTATCGACGCGACGGGCCAGGTCGTCGCGCCCGGCTTCGTCGCGGTCGATTCGGGCCTCGGCGGATCCGAGGTGTCCTCGGTCGGCGGCACCAATGACCTCCGGAATGCCTCCAATACCCTGAGTGCCGCCTTTGACGTCTCCTACGGGCTGGACCCCTGGTCGATCACCCTGCCGGTTGCGCGGCTGGGCGGGGTGACCCGCGCCATTGTGGTGCCGAACCACCCCGGCTCGTCCAGCGGCCACTATCACGAGGAAGACACCGCCGGCGCGGGCGAGGGCGGCTATCACTCGCCGGGCCTGTTCGCGGGTCAGGCGGCCGTCATTCATCTGGCGGCCGGGACCGACATTCTGGTCAAGCCGCGCGTGGCCATGGTCGCCCCCTTCGGTGAAGCCGGCGCCGGTGTGGCCGGTGGCTCGCGCGGCGGGGCCATGGTCCTGTTCCGCGAGACCCTGGCGGAGGTCCGCCTCTACGCCCGCAACAAGGCGGCCTATCAGCGCGACGACCTGCGCCCGCTGTCGCTGTCGCGCGCCGACCTCGAGGCCCTGATCCCGGTGGCCGAGGGGCGGATGCCGCTGATCATTACCGTGTCGCGCGCCGCCGACATTCTGCAGGTCCTGCGTCTGGCCGAGGAAGAGGGCCTCAAGGTCATCCTCGACGGCGCCGAGGAAGGCTGGCTGGTCGCCGACCAGATCGCCGCCGCCGGTGTGCCGGTGCTGCTGAACCCCATCACCAACCTGCCCGGCAATTTCGAGCGCCGGGCGGCGCGGATGCAGAATGCGGCGGCCCTGAATGCGGCCGGGGTGGTCATCGCCATCAAGGGCAATGAGGGCTCGATCCACCGGGCGCGCGAGACCCGCTACAACGCCGGCAACGCCGTCTCGCACGGCCTGCCCTATGAGGCGGCGATCGCGGCCATCACGGTCAATCCGGCGCGCATCTTCGGCATGGACGGCCAGTTCGGAGAGCTGCGCGCGGGCGCCGCCGCCGATGTGGTCATCTGGACCGGCGATCCGCTGGAGCCGCTGAGCCAGCCCGTGGCCATCTACATCGGCGGCGTCGAGCAGCCGCTGGAGAGCCGGCCCTATCTGCTGCGCGACCGCTATCTGGGCGGGGGCGAGGGGGCGCGTCCCCCCGCCTACTCCGCGCAGTAGGAGCCGTCAGGCGCCCGGCAGGAAGGGCGAGAAGGTGATGACGGTGAAGGTGTCGCGGATGTGGGGCCGGGTCTGGACCTCCTTCGTGACGAAGGTGCCGATGTCCATCTCCCTGGGCAGCTGGAACTTGGCCAGCAGGTCGTACTGGCCCGAGGTCGAATAGACCTCGGAGACCCGCTCGACGTTGTCGACGATGTCGGCGGCGACATCGTTGGCGTGCCCCAGCTCGCATTTGATGAAGACGAAGATGGCGGTCATCATGGGCGGTCCCTCCGGTCGGTCGGAGGTCTGTAGCGGATGCGGACGGACGGAGTAAGGGCCTGGACCTCGAAGCCGAATACAACAACCGCCGGCGGGTGCCCGACCACGGCGCCGTCATGGCGAGGTGGGCCGAACGGGCCGAGGCGACGCGGGCGGCTCATCCGCACCAGCGGATCGCCTATGGCCCCGGGCCGCGCGAGGTGCTGGACCTGTTCACGCCCGAGGGGCAGCCGGAGGCACCGGTCGCCGTCTTCCTGCACGGCGGCTATTGGCAGGCACTGGACGGGGCGGCCTTCCACGGCATTGCCCCGGCGCTGCTGAGCCACGGCATCGCGGTCGCCATCCCCACCTATGACCTCGCCCCGGCGGTCAGCCTGGGCCGGATCCTGCGGCAGGTCCGGACGGCCACGGAGCTGATCCGCGATCGCACCGGATACCGCCCGCTGGTGTTCGGCCATTCGGCGGGCGGCCATATGGCGGCGGCCCTGCTGTCCGAGGGCCGGGCGGGGGCGGCCGTGGCCATTTCGGGCGTGTTCGACCTCCTGCCCCTGACCCGCACCAGCCTGAACGAGGCGCTCCAGCTCGACCCCCTGATGGCCACCGCCCTGTCGCCGATCCACTGGCCGGTGCCCGATGGGTCCAGCCCCGGCGGCACCACCCTGGACTGCTGGGTCGGGGCCGAGGAGAGCGCCGAGTTCCGCCGCCAGTCGCACGCCATGGCCGAGCGCTGGGGCGCGGGCGGCGCCGACACCTCGGTCCGCGAGCTTCCCGGGCTGAACCACTTCACCGTGCTGGACCCCCTGTTCGAGGCCAGCAGCCCGGAGGTCGCGCGACTGGTCCAGCTGGCCCACGAAACCAGCCGTGAAGCCGCCCCGGCTTGACGCGCGGCCCGGTTGGTCGCACCCCTCGGACTGACCCAGCCTCCGGAGCCTGCCCCATGCCCGCCTACCCCGCCGACCGCCTGACCGTCGTGGCCGCGCTGGAGGCGCAGGGCATCTGCCCGGTCTTCTACCACCCCGAGGTCGAGGCCTGCCTCGGCATCATCCGCGCCTCGGCCCGCGGCGGGGCCCGGGTGATCGAGTTCACCGACCGGGGCGACCACGCCGCCGACCTGTTTGCCGAGCTGTCGAAGACGCTGGCCCGCACCGACCCGGAGGTGATCCTCGGCATCGGCTCGATCGTCGATCCGGGCACGGCCGCCCTCTATCTGTCGCGCGGCGCCCGCTTCGTCGTCAGCCCCTGCGGCGTCGAGGCGGTGGCGAAACTGTGTAACCGCAAGCGCGTGGCCTATATGCCCGGCTGTGGCTCGGTCACCGAAATCAGCCAGGCCCAGGAATGGGGCTGTGACGTCGTCAAACTGTTCCCCGGCGCTCAGGTCGGCGGCCCGGCCTTCGTCAAGGCGGTCATGGGCCCCATGCCCTGGACCAAGATCATGCCCACCGGCGGGGTCGAGCCTGAGGAGGCCTCGCTAAAGGCCTGGTTCGACGCCGGCATCATCGCCGCCGGCATGGGCTCGCGCCTGATCCCCGACAAACTGGTCGACGAGGCCGACTGGGACGCCCTGGAAGCCCACATCGGCCGGGCGGTGCAGATGGCGCGGTCGGTGCGCGGGTAAAAAAGACCGTCTGAATCGTCTGAATGGTCTCAAATCCAGAGCCCTCCCCCTCGATGGGGGAGGGTTGGGTGGGGGTGCCGCGCACCCTCAGGCGCCGATCGCTCTGACACCCGTCTCTCGCGCGCCTTTTCCCTGGAAGACAGTGCAAGCACCCCCACCCCCGACCCCTCCCCCATCGAGGGGGAGGGGAGGTGCTTCGAGGGCCTGGTTTCGAGAAATTACCGTCTGAACCGTCTGAATCGTCTCGATTGCGTCTCCGTGCCGTGAGGGGGGGCGGGTAACCGGACATCCTGCACCACCCCGCGACCCGGTCGGGCAGATCGGGGCGGAAACGGGCGGGGGTGTTGAAAGGATTGCGAAAACGGTGGGCAGGCGTGCGGGCCGGAGCGCCCTTCTCCCCTCGGGGGAGAAGGTGGGCCGCGGAGCGGTCCGGATGAGGGGGCGGGTGCCGACGCGGCCGCCCTTCCTGTGCAAGTCCGGCGTCCCCCTCATCCGTCAGGCTTCGCCCGACACCTTCTCCCCCGGGGGGAGAAGGACCATGTAAAGCCAAAGGAGCCCCCCATGACCGCATCGCCCAGACCCCTGCAGATCGATTTCGTCTCGGATGTCGTCTGTCCCTGGTGTGTGGTGGGGCTGGGCGGACTGGAGACGGCGCTGGGGGCATTGGCGGCCGAGGGGATCGCGGCGGAGATCCACTTCCAGCCGTTCGAGCTGAACCCCGACATGGCGCCCGAAGGGGAAAACATCACCGAACACATCGGCCGCAAATACGGCGCCACCCCCGAACAGTCGGCGAACAACCGCGCCATGATCCGCGACCGGGCGGCGGAAGCCTGGCCGGATGACGGCAAGGGCTTCGAAATGCGGATGGGGCCGGACAGCCGCATCTGGAACACCTTTGACGCCCACCGGCTGCTGCACTGGGCCGGCACGGTGGGGCCGGCCGAACAGAGGGCGCTGAAAGAAGCCCTGTTCCGCGCCCACTTTACCGACAACCGCCCCCTGCCCGACGCCGATGTGCTGACGGGCGCCGCAGAGGCCGCGGGGCTGGACCGCGACGAGGCCGCCCGCGTGCTGGCCGACGGCCTCTATGCCGCCGAGGTCCGCGAGGCCGAAGCCCTGTGGCACGCGCGTGGCATCACCGGCGTGCCCGCCGTGGTGGTGGAAGGCAAATACCTGATCAGCGGCGGCCAGCCGACGGCGGTGTTCGAAGAGGCGCTCAGGAAGATCGCGGGGGAGGTTTGAGCCCCCTCCCGATGGGAGAAGGATCAGGATCGCGCCGCCTCGGCCGTGCCCGCTAGATCCGCTCGATCCGTCCGATGCGCAGGCGGCCGACGCTGAGCTCGTCCACATGCAGGCGGCGCACCCGGGCACGGCCCACCGAAAGCCGGCCGATGGCCAGGGCGCCGATGGCCAGCGCCCCCACGGCGAGCGCGCCCAGCATCAGCGAGCCGACCGCCCCGGTCCCCAGGGCGCCCGCGCCGGACGCGACGGCGCCGGCCCTGGCGGAGCGGACGGCGACGGGCGGGGGCTAGGGGCCGGGTCATGGGGCACAGAATGACCGAGGCGGGGCCGGGCGCAAGTCCCCCGGTTTCTCCGGAAGCCGGAGCGCCGGTGGACGCCCTTTATGCCGCCGAGGTCCGCGACACCGAGGCCCTGTGGCGTAGCCGCGGCATCACCGCCGTGCCTGCCGTGGCGGTAGAGGGGAAGTGGTTGATCTCAGGGGGGCAGCCGGCGGGGGTGTTTGAAGAGGCGTTGCGGGGGATGGCGAGAGAGGCCTAGCCTCTAAGCCAAGCTAAACTATAGCTTCCCGTTGAGGGTCGTTTCATGCCATCACTGGTTGGGGACGGGGAGGGAAAATTGGTTTTCAGTTTACCATGGGAGAAATCTCGGACAGTCAGGTGCCCAGACGGCACTACACGGGAGGTCTTCAAAAAACTCGATGACGCATTCCCTCTTTCCTTCAAGGCCGTGACCGTAAAGGCGAAAGCGAACGTCAACGCAGCACAAGAACTCGGGGGTGAAGTTGCGGGGCAGTACGAGGATAAAATATCGGAACTGATGTTCCGGATAGACGAATATAACGCATCCACCCAGTCACAACTAAGAGCTGCGTACACGGTTTACGCAGCAAGCCCGTGTACACATATCGACTATCTTGCTCGCGCACTCGATACGATTCGGGATCGGGAGGACGCGTTGAGGCGAGCAGATGCGACAGTCCGAATGATAGTCTCTGCGATAGAAGCATTCCGTCGCGGCGAAAGAAGCGCTGAGTCGGTTATTGCGAAGCTCGGCGATAACCTAGCGAAGGCATTGGATTTTCTTGGAGATCCTCCGAGCGGTCAGATTCTCGTAAACGAGATGTCTTCTATCGAAGACAAATCTGCTGAGTGGAGGCTCTGATGGCAAGGAAGCTTTGCTTTTTGAGCTCGAAGGGTGGGTCTGGCAAAACGACAACAGCGGGTGCGCTTGGCACGTTCCTATCATTGTTGGGAAAGCGTGTTCTGCTTATCGATACAGATGCTGCAACAAATGGCATGACGTTGTTGTATCTAAACCAGCTTATCGGGACCAAGAAGGCTAGTCAGCGTACTCAGAGAGGGCTTTTCGAATATGAGGGAGCGACTGTCGATCTGGTATCTATTACTCCGAAGTTAAACTTCGCACCTGCGTCTTTTCATATGTCCGATACCGACTCCGTAAATCCGGAAACATTCCATTCCAGCCTTTTATCGGTCTTGTCTGCCTGGGAGGACGAGCATGATTTCGTAATCATGGATGCTCAGGCTGGTACTGACGTTTACGCAAGAATAACGGCAGGAATGGCGGATGAAGTGGTGGTGGTTAGTGAGTATGACCCACTCTCTGCTCAGGGCACGGAAAGGTTAAAAATACTAATGGGGCAAGTAATGGACCCCTCCAGTACATGGACGCTTTTCAACAAAGTGCTGCCTGAATTCGCAACATTGGTGGGCGACGGACTGTCGATAGCCCGATATCTGCCGCCGATTCCTTGGGATGCGGACGTTGTTCGCGCGCTGGCTAGGCGGGATCTGGCGCTCGATATGAAAGAGCCGAACGGATATACGCTAGCGATTGCATCGATCGCGAATGAGATTTACCCGGACGAAATTGGGAGCAAAATCGAGGAATGGCGAGATAGAGTTCTTGCAAACACGGTTCATCCTATTAGCTCAAGCATTGATTATCTCTCAGCCGAGATCGATCATCTTATGGCTAAGGCAAAAAGGAAGCGTGTTTGGACGCAGGCTGCAACCAACGTCGGAACCGCCTCGTTTGCCTTGGCCGCAGCGATTGCCGTCTCATTTCTCGAGACTGGGCAAGGTCTAACGACTAACTTCGGGTTGGAGTCGTGGGCTGTATCGACCGCTCTAGTCGGTGGCGTCGCCACTTTAGCCGCTGCCGGTGCTGCCGCGTATGCGGTGTTCAGAAGCAAGCCTAGAACAGATAGCGACGACTTCCGGCTAGCTCGCCTTCGGGCTGAGCGAGAAAGACTTCGGACGGCTCGAGACGCTGCTCGTTCTGCGCTGGAGAATATTCAGAAAGCTGGCTTCTATGCCGAGTTCCGAAGGCGCCCGAACTAGCTCGCGGCACCTTAAATTCGATCACTGAAGCAGCCCACGACGGCGCACTCGACGGCCGAGAGGGTGAGAACTCAGTTCAGGAGAAACAAAGGTTTCGTCCCCCGCACCAGTGCAGCCGACTCCTACGTCCTAGACCTTCACCTCCACCACACCGCCCCCCGCGCGGAATTTCGCGCTCATCTCGGCCATGCCCTTTTCGGCTTCGTCGGCCTTGGCGGCGTCGCGGATGTCCTGGCTGATCTTCATGCTGCAGAATTTCGGGCCGCACATGCTGCAGAAGTGGGCGGTCTTGTGGGCCTCTTTCGGCAGGGTCTCGTCGTGGTATTTGCGTGCGGTTTCGGGGTCGAGGCCGAGGTTGAACTGGTCTTCCCAGCGGAACTCGAACCGGGCGCGGCTTAGCGCGTCGTCATGCAGGCGGGCGGCGGGGTGGCCCTTGGCCAGATCGGCGGCGTGGGCGGCGATCTTGTAGGTGATGACGCCGTCCTTGACGTCCTGACGGTCGGGCAGGCCCAGGTGCTCCTTGGGCGTGACGTAGCAGAGCATGGCCGTGCCGAACCAGCCGATCATGGCCGCCCCGATGGCGCTGGTGATGTGGTCATAGCCGGGGGCGATGTCGGTGGTCAGCGGCCCGAGCGTATAGAAGGGCGCCTCGTGGCAGTGCTTCAGCTGCTCATCCATATTCGCCTTGATCTTGTGCATGGGCACATGGCCGGGGCCCTCGATCATGACCTGACAGCCATTTTCCCAAGCAATTTTAGTGAGCTCCCCCAACGTGCGCAGCTCGGCGAACTGGGCCTCGTCATTGGCGTCGGCGATCGAGCCGGGGCGCAGGCCGTCGCCGAGGCTGAAGCTGACGTCATAGGCGCGCATGATCTCGCAGATCTCGGCGAAATTCTCGTAGAGGAAGGACTCCCGGTGGTGGCTGAGGCACCACTTGGCCATAATCGAGCCGCCGCGCGAGACGATGCCGGTGACGCGTTTGGCGGTCATGGGCACGAAGGGCAGGCGGACGCCCGCGTGGATGGTGAAATAGTCCACGCCCTGTTCGGCCTGTTCGATCAGGGTGTCGCGATAGACCTCCCAGGTCAGGTCCTCGGCGATGCCGTTCACCTTCTCCAGCGCCTGATAGATGGGCACGGTGCCGATGGGGACGCTGGAGTTGCGGATGATCCAGTCGCGGATGTTGTGGATGTTGCGGCCGGTCGACAGGTCCATGACGTTGTCGGCGCCCCAGCGGGTGGCCCAGACCAGTTTGTCGACCTCGTCATCCACCGAGGACAGGACCGCCGAATTGCCGATGTTCGCATTGATCTTCACCAGGAAGTTGCGGCCGATGATCATCGGCTCGACCTCGGGGTGGTTGATGTTGTGCGGGATGATGGCCCGGCCGCGGGCGATCTCCTGACGCACGAACTCGGGCGTGACGAAGTCGGGGATGGCGGCGCCGAAGTCCTCGCCGTCGCGGACGCAGGGCGCGGTCTGCTCGCGGCGCAGGTTCTCGCGGATGGCGACATATTCCATCTCGGGCGTGATGATGCCGGCGCGGGCGTATTCCAGCTGGGTCACCGGACGGCCGGGGACGCCCTTGAACACCTTGTGGTTCGAGGTGTCGAAGCGCGGGGCGAGGTGGCGGCCCGAGGCATGGCCGTTGTCTTCCGGCTTGACCTCGCGCGGGTTGGCCACGGGGGCGATGTCGCCGCGGTCGAGCTGCCAGCTGGATTTGACGGGCGGCAGGCCCTTCCTGATGTCGATGGTGACGGTCGGGTCGGTATAGGGGCCCGAGGAGTCATAGATGGTGACCGGCGGCTCATTGGCGCTGGGGTGGACCGCGACCTCGCGGAAAGGGACGCGGATGTCGGGGTAGAGCTCGCCCGCCACATAGACCTTGCGACTGCCCGCCCGCTCGCCGGTCGGGATGGTGCCCGTTTCCTTCATCACCGCTTCCCGCGCGTCTTTCAGCGCCAGATCGGACGAGGGTTCAGCAGGAGTCTCGGCCGATTCAGCGCTTTTGGGGACGTGGATATTCATGGCAGCCTCTGCGTGTGAGGGCGCCGACGAACGGAGCGAGGGTCCTGTCGCGTGGACCTGTGTCTCATCCCTTCGCCGGCATGACCCGGATCAGGTTCGACGGGTCAGGACGCGGTCCTATCTCAGCCGCCTTGCGCGACCCCCCGGAGAACAGAAGCACGATAGGCCGATCTCAGGGCTCGGACCAGCCCCGGATGCGAAATGGCGTGTCGGGGCCCGGACGGGCGGGCAGGACCAGGCTGAGCCGCTCGCGGCCGTGGCCGGGGGCATAGTCGAGCGTGGCCGAGGCCACATCGGGGGCCGTGCCCCCCTCGACCTCGACCGAGGCGGCGGTGGCGTCACCGCGATTGCTGACCTCGACCTCGGCCACCCACTGATCGCCCATGGGCCGGGCCTCGACCAGACGCACGGACAGGTCGGGCGGCGCGGTGGCCCCGGCCGCCTTCAGCACGATGATCAGGGTGGCCAGCGTCAGCACCAGCCCCAGCGCCGCCATGGCCCATTCGAGGCGGGGGTGCTTCCAGCGGGGCTTGTCAGCAGTCCTTGCGGAGGTCTTTGCCATGGATCAGACCAGCAGCCGCGCGGCGGCGGCCCCTATGGAGGCGGGAAAGGCCAGGACGACAGTGGTCGACACCAGCTGCGCCTGGGCCTGACCCTCGGCCCGGCCGAAGATCCACAGCAGCAGGGCGCAGACCAGCAGCACCAGGCCGTAGCCCGCGAGGGTGAAGTGGAAGAAGGCGGTCAGGGGCCGGCCCTGTTCCTCCTGACCGGCAAAGCCCGCCTGATAGACGATGATGTGCATCAGGCCGAGAGACAGCAGGACCAGGGCGACCGTGTGCCAGGGCGTGGCGCGAAAGGCGATCAGGATCACCTCTTCGGTCGGGGCGACGTTGAGGCCGAGGAACAGCGCGCCGGCCACCATCAGGAACAACTCGCCGGGATAGGTGGCGCGGGCGTCGCGATCCGCGTCGGTGGTCTCACCCAGCTGCCGCCGGGCCAAAAGGGCGCCCAGCGCCCCGGGCACGGCCTGAAGCGTGATCTGGGCCAGCATCTGGCCGCCGGTCGCGCCGATCTGCAGGGCATTCAACACGACCAGCAGGCCCGCAGCGGTGATGAAGCCGACGGCCAGGGCGGCCAGCATGTCGAACACATCCGCCAGCAGGCCCCGGTCCTCGCTGAAGCCCGCATAGCGCGCCAGACCGAACAGCAGGGGCAGGGCCGCCAGCAGGAAGACCGTCAGGTGCCGCCCGTCGAGGTAGAGCCCCAGCTGCCACATCTCCATGGTCATCAGCAGGGGCACGGTGAACAGCAGGGCGCCGCCGAAGGCCCGCGCCAGATCGCGCCCGTAGGCGGCCTCCTGTGACCGGTCGATGCGGAACGCCTGGATCATGGCCCCGGAACGCACCAACCGGCCGGACGGCTCCGCGTCAGGCGGGGGGCAGCTGGCCCTTGATCACGGTCCCGCCGAACAGCCAGATCAGCAGGGTGACGGCGCCGATGCCCGCGCCCGCCAGCGCCAGCAGGCCCAGCATCCAGAACAGGGCGCCCGAGGCCGCCGCCAGCCACAGGATCAGCAGGGCCGCGCCGAGGCAGGCGACGATCCAGACGACGATAAAGACACCCATGAGCAGGTGGTTGGTCAGCATGCCGGGCCCCAGCTTGCGACACGACGGGCAGCGCACCGCCTCGCCGCCCATGCCCTCGGACAGGCGGTCCAGCTCGGCGTGGGCCGCCTCGACCGTGCCGTCATCAGGCTGGCTGAGGCCGCCGGCGTCGCGCTTGACCTCGACCGTGCGGGTGAACTGGTAGCGGGTCGAACAGTGGGGGCAGTCGATGTCGTGGGTCAGGTTCCGCGAGAATACGAACTGCTGTTTCGCCATGGGGCGGTCCTCCTGCCGGGCGGGTGCTATAGGAGCCGCGCCGGGCCGGAGGGTCAACCGCCGGCCCTGTACCCGTCAGGCCCCGTCAGCTGAATTCGGCCTCGAGATCGGCGAGGCGGGCGGCCTGGTCCTCGGCGATCAGGGCGTCGAGCAGGGGATCGATGTCGCCCTCGAGGATCTGGGGCAGGCTGTGCAGGGTCAGGCCGATACGGTGGTCGGTCACGCGCCCCTGCGGGAAGTTGTAGGTGCGGATGCGCTCGGACCGGTCGCCCGAGCCGACCTGGGACTTGCGGGCGTCCGAGCGCGCTGCGTCCTTGGCCTGACGCTGCTGGTCGTACAGGCGGATGCGCAGGTTTTTCATCGCCTTGTCGCGGTTCACATGCTGCGACTTTTCCGAACTGGTCACGACGATACCGGTCGGCAGGTGGGTGATACGCACGGCCGAGTCGGTCTTGTTGACGTGCTGGCCGCCCGAGCCGGAGGCCCGGAAGGTGTCGATGCGGATGTCCTTGTCCTGGATCTCGATCTCGACGTCCTCGACCTCGGGCAGGACGGCGACGGTGGCGGCCGAGGTGTGGATGCGACCGCCCGCCTCGGTGACCGGCACGCGCTGCACGCGGTGGACGCCCGACTCGAACTTCAGCCGCCCGAACACGCCGTCGCCAGAGACGGTGGCGATGATCTCCTTGTAGCCGCCGGCCTCGCCCTCGGTCGCCGAATCCAGCTCGACCCGCCAGCCGCGCGTCTGGGCATAGCGGGAGTACATACGGAACAGGTCGCCCGCGAACAGGGCGGCCTCGTCGCCGCCGGTGCCGGCGCGGACTTCCAGGACGGCGGAGGCCTGTTCATCGGCATCGCGGGGCGCCAGCAGCAGGGCCACCTGACGCTCCAGCTCGGGCAGATGTTCGGACAGGGTCTCGCGCTCGGCCTCGGCCATGGCCGCCATTTCCGGGTCGTCGGCGAGCGCCTCCAGGTCCTCCAGCTCGGAACGGGCGCGGGCCAGGGCGCTGACAGCCTCGGCGACCGGCTTCAGCTCGGCATGCTCCTTGGACAGGCGGACGATCTCCTGACCGTCGGTGGCCGCGCCCATGCGGGCCTCGACCTCCTGAAAGCGGTCAATCACCTGATCGAGACGGGCCTGGGGAAGTCGCAAGGGAAGGGGTGTCCTGCCGTGAACCGAGCGCGCGGTTTAGCGCAGTCGTCCTAGCGGGGATAGGTCTGGACGAAGCTGTCGCGGGCTTCCAGCCGCTCCGTCAGGGCCACCAGACGCGGGTGGCCGGTGCGCCAGTCGATGTCCGGGTGACGAAAGCCGGTCCAGGTGGTGGCGACGGCGGTGGCGATGACGCCGAGATCCTGCGCGGCGTCGTCGGGCAGGGTGTGTTCGAGGGCGTCGAACGACCGGTGCATGTTGCGGGTCCAGCGCTCGATCCATGAGGGGGACTGCTCGCTCTCGGGGCGGCGCCGCTCCAGCACGCGTTTAACCCCCATCTCCAGTGCGCCATGGGCGAGGGTCTGGAGGCGGCGGACCCGCCAGCGCCCCGGTCCTTCGGCAGGCAGCAGCCGGGGGCCGGTGGTTCCGTGCGCGTCCAACCATTCGCAGATGACCGGGCTGTCGGTCAGCGGCAGGCCGTCGCCCGCGATCAGGGCCGGGACCTGGACCAGCGGGTTGGAGGCCATCAGGCCGGGGTCGTCCGCATAGGGATCGGCGACGACCTCCTCGATGCCGTCAGCCAGGCCGCGCTCGCGCGCCACGATCCGGCACAGGCGGGCATAGGGGGAGGCGGTGGAGATGTAGAGCTTCATGGTCACTCCGCTGCGGTGCGGGTCGCCTGACGGGCGGCCTCCAGCTCGGCGGCCTTGTCCTCCACCCGGGCGACGATTTCGTCGATCATGCCCTCATTGGCCTGTTTGTGGGCGATCTTGCCGTTCAGATAGACCATGCCCGCGCCCTTGCCGCCGCCGGTGAAGCCGACGTCAGTATAGAGGGCTTCGCCCGGGCCGTTGACGACGCAGCCGATGATCGACAGCGACATGGGGGTGGTGATGTGGGCCAGCTTTTCCTCGAGGATGCCGACCGTCTCGATAACGTTGAAGCCCTGACGGGCGCACGACGGGCAGGCGATGATGTTGACGCCCCGGTGGCGCAGGCCCAGCGACTTCAGGATGTCGAACCCGACCTTGATCTCCTCGACCGGATCAGCGGCCAGGCTGACGCGAATGGTGTCGCCGATGCCCGACCACAGCATGGTGCCCAGCCCGATCGACGACTTGATCGTGCCGGAACGCAGCGGCCCGGCCTCGGTCACGCCAAGGTGCAGCGGGCAGTCGATGGCATCGGCCAGCTGCTGGTAGGCGGCGACCGTCAGGAACGGGTCGGACGCCTTCACCGAAATCTTGAACTCGTGGAAGTCGTGGTCCTGCAGGATGCGGGCATGGTTGAGGGCGGACTCGACCATCGCCTCGGGGCAGGGCTCCCCGTATTTCTCAAGCAGCTCGCGTTCCAGCGAGCCGGCGTTGACCCCGATGCGCATGGAGCAACCGTGGTCGCGGGCGGCCTGGACCACTTCGCGCACCCGGTCGGCCGAGCCGATATTGCCGGGATTGATGCGCAGGCAGGCGGCACCGGCCTGGGCCGCCTCGATGCCGCGCTTGTAGTGAAAATGGATGTCGGCCACGAGTGGGACGCGGGCCTCGCGCGCGATCGTTTTGAAGGCGGCGGTCGACTCCTCATCCGGGCAGGAGACGCGGACGATGTCGGCCCCGGCGGCCTCCAGCTGACGGATCTGGTCGATTGTGGCGGCCGCGTCCGAGGTCGGCGTATTGGTCATCGACTGGACCGTGATCGGCGCGCCGCCGCCCACGGGGACATTGCCGACCATGATCTGGCGGCTGGGGCGGCGCTCGATATGGCGCCAGGGACGGACGTGGGCGAGCTCGGACATGGCGAGGTTCAGATAGTCCCTATCGATGCCGATTGCCACGGCCCCGATGTCACGGCCCCGATGTGACCGGGGTTGGCTCTCAGCCCCCGGTGGCCAGACCCTGGGCCGAGGCGACGGCGGCGCGCGTGCGACGGGCGATTTCCTCGCTGGCCTGACGGGCCAGGGCCTCGGCGCGGCGGTTCAGCTGCGACAGGGGGGTGAGGGCCTGTTCCAGACGGCCGCCGTGCTCACCGTTCAGATACACGTCGAAGGCGGCGGGATCGGCCACATCAATGATGGCCTGAACGCCGATCGGCGCGCGCCAGGCCTCACCGGCGGCCAGCTGGCGGGCGAACAGCACCCGGCCGTCCGACATGCGCACGACCAGAATGGTCGCCTTGCGCGCCTGAAGCACGACATTGGAGGCGGTGGCCGCCGCGCCATAGACGGCGCCGCGCGGATTGAAGGCCTTCTGCACCGGGACGGCTTCGGCGGCAGCAGCCGCGGCAGCCTCGCCCTCGGCGGCGTTGAGGCCGGTCAGTTCGGCCTCAAGGCCCGGGGTAACGTAGAGGGTCGGGATGGTCTGGTCCGGCGGGGCCGCGCGCGGCACGTCGAGGACCACCGCACCGTCCGTGCCCGGAACGGCGCCGACCGACCAGCTTTCCGGCACGGCCACGAGGTCCGACGGCTTGGCGGGGGTCATCAGGCTGACGCGCTGGAAGACGTTCCATCCGAGGACGGCCAGGCCCACGAGGACCAGCACGCCGATAATGCGGGGTGAATAGCGGCGGACCTCCTCGAAGGCCACGCCGACGGGGGCCTGCAAGGGAACCGAGGGATCCGGCACATCGCGCTTGAAGCGCTCGACCGCCAGCTGCTCGTCGAGGCCGAGGGCGCCGGCATAGGCGCGCACATAGCCGATGGAGAAGACGCGCGAGGGCAGGATGGAGGTGTCGTTCTGTTCCAGGGCGCGCAGATAGCGGACGTGGACGCGGGTGACGGCAGACATGTCTTCGAGCGAGCGGCCCGAGGCCTTGCGCGCCGCGCGGAGCCCGTCACCGAGGGTCGGTGCGTCCGTGATGGGCGGCACAGGCTCCCTCCAGTCGGGATGCGCCCGAAACTCGTCGGGGACATTCCCCGTATCCAGTGCCATGTGGCCCGACCCCACAACCGACATCGATGATGTCGTACTCAACCAAGACGCAGCGCCTAGCAGACCCGGGTGACGGCTGGTGCCTCCCCCCGGAGGTCGTCTGCGATCCTCTTGTGGATAACCCATCGGCGCCCTCCGATCAACGTCCCGTTAAGCATTCCGGACCGTTTCAGGGCGGGACGCTTCAGAGGGCGACGTTCAACTTCCGGGCCAGGGACTCGATCTCGTTGCGGATCGAGCCGGCCGATGAGCCGAGCAGGCTGGCCATGGCGCGCTGGGCCTGGCCGAGGTCGGTGGACAAACACATGCGCTTGACCGGGCCGACGCCAGCGGCCGGGGCCGACAGGCGGGTGAAGCCGAGGGTCAGAAGGGCAAAGGCCTCGAGCGGCTTGCCGGCCAGTTCTCCGCATACGGACACGGGCGTTCCGGTCTCGGCACACTTCTTCTGGATCTCTGCGAGCGCCCGGAGCGCAGGGGGCGACAGCGGGTCGTAACGATCGGAGACCATGGGGTTGGTCCGGTCCGCGGCGAACATGTACTGCAACAGGTCATTGCTGCCGACCGAGACGAAGTCGGTCAGGGGCAGCAGGGCATCGAGATGCCACAGCAGGGACGGGCATTCGATCATGGCGCCGACCCGGAGCAGGCCGGGCAGGCTGCGCCCCCGCCGGCGGGCCCAGGCACACTCGACATCGACCAGTTCACGCGCGGCGCGGAACTCGTCGACAGTGGCGATCATCGGGAACATGACCCGCAGCTCGCGCCCCTCGGCGGCCGACAGCAGGGCGCGCAGCTGCAGCCGCAACAGTCCGGGACGGTCCAGGCCCAGACGGATGGCGCGACGCCCGAGGGCCGGGTTCTCCTCCCGCTCGGCCTCGAGGTAGGGCAGCACCTTGTCGCCGCCGATGTCGAGGGTGCGGAACACAACGGGACGGTCGCCGGCGGTGTCCAGCACCTTGCGGTAGAGATTGGTCTGCGCGTCCAGCCGGGGCAGTTCCTCGGACACCATGAACTGGAATTCGGTACGGAACAGGCCGATGCCCTCGGCCCCGGTCTGGTCAAGGTTGTCGAGATCGACGGCGAGTCCGGCATTGGTCAGCAGCTGGATACGCTTGCCGTCGAGGGTGATGGCCGGGGTGTCGCGCAGGCGGGCGAACTCGGCCTGGCGTTTGCTGCGCAGGTCGAGACGCGCCTGAACGGCTTCCAGCACATCGGGGCGAGGGCGCAGATAGGCCTCGCCCGTCTCGCCGTCGGCGATGACCAGATCGCCTTCGCTGAGGCGGTCGCGCAGACCGGCCATGCGCCCGACGCAGGGGATCTGCAGGGCGCGGGCAACGATGGCAGCGTGGCTGGCGGCAGAGCCCTCTTCCAGCAACAGGCCCTTCAGCCGCTCGCGCGGGTATTCGAGCAGATCGGCGGGGCCGAGGTTCCGGGCCACCAGAATGGTGTCCTCGGGCAGGTCGCGCTCGCCCGGCCGGTCCCCCGCGAGGAGGCGCAGCAGGCGGTTGGCCAAATCCTCGAGGTCATGAAGGCGTTCGCGGATATAGGGGTCGCGGGCCTTGGCAAAGCGGGCGCGGTGCTCGTTCCGGACGCGGTCGACGGCGCCCTCGGCCGTCAGGCCCGACCGGACGGCCTCTTCCAGCGAGCGGTTCCACCCCCGGTCGACGGCAAACATCCGGTAGGTTTCCAGCACCTCGAACGACGGGCCGGACAGGCCCTGGCTGCCGTCGAGCATGGAGTCGATATTGGCCTTGAGGGCCTCCAGCCCCTTGGCCAGGCGGATCTCTTCCAGCGCCGTGTCGTCGGCCAGCAGCTTTTCGGGGGGCAGGGGCGCCTCGTGCAGCACCACATGGCCGAAGGCGAGGCCGTCCGAGAATTTCTGGCCCTTGAAGCGCTCGGGCCGGTGGGGCGCCACCTCGACGTCGCGCAGTTCGTCGAGGCCCATGAGTTCGCCCGAGGCGACCGTCTCGGCCAGCACCATGGCGATCGTCTGGATGTCCTCGATCTCGTCCTCGTCATAGCGACGCTCGGACTGGTTCTGGACGACCAGCACGCCGATGGCCCGGCCGCCGCGCAGCAGGGGGGCGCCAAGGAAGGCGTGATAGGGGTCTTCGCCCGTCTCCGGGCGGTAGGAGAAGCTGGGGTGGGCGGGGGCGTTGGACAGGCTGATGGGTTCGGCCACGCGGGCCACCTCGCCCACCAGACCCTCGCCGGGACGCAGGCGGGTCGTGTGCACGGCCTCGGGATTGAGGCCCTGGGTGGCGAACAGCTCCAGCTCGCCCGACGCACGCCGCAGGTAGATGGAGCAGACCTCGGCCACCATGGTCTGGGCGATGATCCGCACGACCAGATCAAGGCGTTCCTGGGCGGGCCCTCCGCCGGCCATAGCCTCGCGGATCTGGCGCAGCAGGTTCCTCGGTCCCCGTGTCGTCAATCCGCTAGCAGTCGGCATGGCCCCTCCGTCAGACCCGAAAGATAGGGGGTCCGGGCGATTTTCCCATCCTAGACCGACTCAAGGCCATAGGCGGCATGCAGGGCGCGGACGGCCAGCTCGGCATAGGCGGCATCGATCAGCACGCTGATCTTGATTTCCGAGGTCGAGATAGCCTGGAATTTGATGCCCTTGTCGGCGAGGGCGCGGAACATGGTCTGGGCCACACCCGCGTGGCTACGCATGCCGACGCCGACGACGGAGACCTTGGCCACGTCCTCGTCGAGGCGGATTTCCTGAAAGCCGATGTCGCCTTGCGCGGCGCGCATCAGCTCGGCGGCGCGGGTGGCGTCACGTCTACCGGTGGTGAAGGTCAGATTGACCGCGCCCTCGGTGCGCGACTGGCTCTGGACGATCATGTCGACATTGACCCCGGCGTCGGCCAGCCGGGTGAAGACGTCGGCGGGGGCGTCGGTCCGGTCGCCCAGTCCGAGCAGGGTGATGCGGGCCTCGTCGCGGCTCATGGTGACGCCGGACACGATACGTTTTTCCACGATCTCTTCCTCGTCGCAGATCAGGGTGCCGCCCTTGTCGGGCAGGACACCGTGGTCATCGGGTTCAATAAAGCTGGAGAGCACCCGCACGGGCACCCGTTTGGCCATGGCCAGTTCAACCGAGCGGGTCTGGAGCACCTTGGCACCCAGGGAGGCCATCTCCAGCATTTCCTCATAGGAGATGCGCTCGATCCGGCGTGCGCGGCTCTCGATCCGGGGGTCGGTCGTATAGACGCCGTCCACGTCGGTGTAGATGTCGCACGGACAGTCGAGGGCGGCTGCCACGGCCACCGCCGAGGTGTCCGACCCGCCCCGGCCCAGGGTGGTGATCCGCCCGTCGCGGGTCATGCCCTGGAAGCCCGGGACGACGGCGATCTCGCCGCTGTCGACCGCGGCGCCGAGCGTCTCGCCGGGGATGTCCACGATGCGGGCCTTGCCGTGCTGGTCGTCGGTCAGTATGGGAATCTGCCAGCCCATCCAGCTGCGGGCGCGCAGGCCCATGTTGCGGAGCGTCAGGGCCAGAAGGCCGGCCGTCACCTGTTCGCCCGAGGCGACCACGGCGTCGTATTCGTCATCGGAGGGATCGATGCCCTGGGCGGGGCGGCCGGCGCCGTCGGTCCAGGCCACCAGCTCATTGGTCTTGCCCGCCATGGCCGAGACGACCACGGCCACGCGCCGGCCGGCATGGTACTCTGCGGCCACGATCCGCGCGGCGCGCCGGATCCGGTCGAGGTCGCCCATGGAGGTCCCGCCGAACTTCAGCACCAGGCGCGTCATTCTGACCGGGATCCTCTCTTGCAACCGATGTCGGGGGCGTTCATGCCATAGCCTATGGGCGCTTCTAACGACACGGCCGAGCCGCGCAAACCGAAAACCGGTCCGGAGCGGACCTCAAGCGTCGATCCGGCGGATGTGGCGCGATTTTCGGCGCTTGCCGAGGAATGGTGGGACCCGAGAGGGCCGTTTGCACCGCTGCATCGCTTCAATCCGGTCCGGCTGGGCTTCATCCGGCGCGAGGCCTTGGCACGGTTCGGTCGCGACAGCGCGGCGCGACGCCCGTTCGAGGGGCTGAGGCTTCTGGATATCGGTTGCGGCGGCGGACTGCTGTCCGAGCCGATGACACGGCTGGGCTTTCAGGTCACCGCGGTCGATGCCTCGGAGCGCAACATCGGCACGGCCCGCATGCATGCCGAGGCGCAGGGGCTGGAGATCGACTTCCGGCACGGCACCGCCGAGGGGCTGATGGCCGAAGGCGAGCCCCCGTTCGACGTGGTGCTGAACATGGAGGTCGTCGAGCACGTCGCCGATCCGGCCGCCTATCTGCGTGACACCGCCGCCCTGGTCGCGCCGGGCGGGATGATGATCGTGGCGACGCTCAACAAGACGCTGAAGTCTCTGGCCCTCGGCAAGGTGGCGGCGGAATATGTGCTGCGCTGGGTGCCGCCGGGCACCCACGACTGGCGCCAGTTCCTCAAGCCGGAAATGCTGCGGGACTGGCTGGAGGCCGCGCCCGGCATCGTCGCCCGTGGGCCCTATGGCGTGACCTATGATCCGCTGACCGGCCGCTTCTCGGAAAGCAACGATGTCGACATCAACTATATGATGATCGCCGAGCGGGCCTGAAGCTTACCGCGAATTCATCCAGATTTCAGACTTGTAACGGGAATGCGCCGGGAGCGGGGGCTACAGGTGAGGTCCAAGCTTTACCGGAGATGCCCCATGAAACGCCTGTTCCTGACCGCCACCCTGATCGCCGCCGGCCTGGCCACCTCGGCCTGTGTGACCATCATCGACGCCACCCATGAGGACGGCTGGAAGGCCACGGCCGCCACCCCGTTCGACGAGGCGCGCGACCAGTGCCGCCAGACCGCCGATGTGAACAGCCGCGCCTTCGAGACCTGCATGGCCGGGCACGGCTGGACCCGCGACTAGGTCGGGCATCGGGCGTTGAGGGGCGCGGCGTCGAAGCGCCACTCAACGCTGCGCGGTGCCCCTGAAATCTCGCCGTCGATGCGGGCCCTGAGCCCGTCGCCGTCGCGCTCGTAGCGAATATGGGTGGGGAAGTCGTTTTCGGCATTCGAGAAGACGACATAGTCCTCGCCCTTTTCGGTCAGGCCCCGTCCATGGCCTAGTGCGCCTTTGACGGGTCGGGCGGCGCGGCCGGCAGGGGCGCGCAGGGGACGCCGTCCTCCTTGAGCGCGCGGACCTCGTCGGCGGTGGCCTCGCCATAGATTTCGCGCTGCTCGGAGGTGCCCTCGTGGATGGCGCGGGCCTCGCGGGCGAAGGTGTCGCCGACATAGTCGAAATTGGCCTCGACATGGGCGCGCACCTTGCGGGCCATGTCGGACATCAGGGTCTGGAGGGGGGCGCTGGTCGTGTCGCGCTTCTTCGTGCCGGCGACGGCGGGCGCCATGATCTGCTTCGTCACCTCGCGCGATCCGCAGAAGGGGCATTCCACGAGGCCACGGGCGGCCTGATCGTCATAGTCCGAGGAGCTCGAGAACCAGGCCTCGAACGGATGGTCGGCCGCACAGGTGAGGGCGTAGCGGATCATGCGTCGGATGCGGAGCGGAAGGGTCGATCGTGGGTCAGGGACGGGATGGCGCGCCTTGCCCGATCCACGGCGTCGAGGTCAAGCCGGGCATGCAGCACGCCGGGCTGGTCATGATCGAGGGCGGCGATCACCTTGCCCCACGGGTCGACGACAGTGGACCGGCCCCAGGTGGCGCGGCCGTCCTCATGGGTGCCGCCCTGGGCCGCCGCCAGCACAAAGGCGCCGGTCTCGATGGCCCGGGCCCGAAGCAGGGTCTGCCAGTGGGCCTCGCCGGTCGGCACGGTGAAGGCGGCGGGAATGGCGATCAGGCGGGCGTCGGGCCGGGCCTTGGCCAGGTCGCGATAGAGCTGGGGGAAGCGCACATCGTAACAGATAGAGAGGCCCAGCCCGCCCCACGGGGTGTCGGCCACGACGGCGCGCTCGCCGGGGCGTACGGCCTTGCTCTCCCGCCAGCTTTCCCCGGTGTCGAGGTCGACGTCGAAGACGTGCAGCTTGTCATAGCGAGCCGTGATGCAGCCCTCGGGGTCGATCAGCAGGGCGCGGTTGGCGGCGCGACCGGCGTCATCGTCTTCCGCCCGGACCATGACCGATCCAAGCTGGAGCCAGACGCCCAACTCGCGGGTGAGGGCACGCAGGCCCGAGACAGCGACGTCCGCGTCCTCGGGGGCAAGGGAGGCCCGCCCCTCGGGGCGACGCTCCAGCCGGTTGGTGGCCTCGGGTGTCAGCACCAGTTGCGCCCCGCCGGACGCGGCCTGCCGGATCAGAGGGGCGACATGCTCCAGACCGGCCGCGCTGGTGGCCGGCGTCCGGGTCTGGACCAGGGCGATGTCGAGCGCGTTGGCCATGGAGGGGCGTCAGGCTTCCAGCAGGGGGTCCAGCTCGCCCCGGGCGTCGAGGGCGTGCAGGTCGTCCGAGCCGCCGATGTGGCGCTCGCCGATGAATATCTGCGGGAAGGTCGCGCGGCCGCCCGACTTCGCTGTCATTTCGGCCTTCAGCTGGGGGTCGTTGGAGGCGACGATCTCCTGATAGTCCACGCCCTTCTTCTTCAGCAGCATCATGGCCGAGATGCAGTAGGGGCAGCCCGGCTTGGTATAGAGGACGACGTCGGACACTGGGGATTACTCCGTTGGTTGCAGATGGGGGATGAGCCCCCGGACGGGCGGTTCGTTCCCTATCTAGGCATGGTGCGCGCACTCTGCACCCGGGCGACCACCGCAAGATCGACGGCGCGCGCCCCGGCGTCCAGCAAGGCCCTGGCACAGGCCTCGGCAGTGGCGCCGGTGGTCAACACATCATCGACCAGCAGGATATGCCGGCCTTTCAGGCGCGCGCGCCGGGCGTCCGGCACCGAGAACACGCCCTTCACATTCTGGTGGCGCCTGCGAAAGCCCAGTCCGCCCTGGGAGGCGGTGCGGGCGCGCCGCACGAGGGCGTCGGGCAGATAGTCGAGGCGTTCGGCCCGGGCCAGCGGGCGGGCGATCTCGGCGGCCTGGTTGAAGCGCCGGGCCAGCAGGCGCGAAGGGTGGAGCGGCACGGGCACCACGGCATCCGCCTGCTCCAGCAGGGGGCGGGCGGCGCGAGACAGCCAGCGGGCGAACAGCGGCGCCAGCGGCTGATCGTCGGCATGTTTGAAGCGCAGGATCAGCGGACGCGACCCGTCATCATAGAGGCAGGCGGCCCGCGCCCGTCCGAAGGCCATGGGATGCGATAAGCAGGGCGCGCACCGGCCTTCGGCAAAGTCGCCGGAATCGACGGTGAAGGGGGCCCCGCAGCCGTCGCAGACAGGGTCCTCCAGAAAGGTGATGCGCGACCATTCCAGCGGCGACAGGGCGGCCCCGATGCGGCCGGCGGGGCCCGGCGCCTCGGGCGGGGGCAGGATCAGATCGGCCAGTCCACGCCCCACCGACCGCGCGAGGGACTGGACACGCGCGCCCGGACCGGCTTTCCAGAAGTCGCCCTCAGCCCCCATATCGATCCGCATGACCTCATCCGCACCGCCCCGACTGTTCGACCCTGCCCGCAGGATGGCGCGCGTGCAACGGGCGGAGGGCGCGGGGACGCCGGTCGACTTTCTGCACCGCCGCGCCGCTGAGGGACTGGCCGACAGTCTGGACGCCATTCCGCGTGACTTTCCCGTCGTGGTCGATCTGTCGCCCCGTGCCGGAATTTTCGCCGGGGTGCTGGCTGACCATGACGCCGCCGCGCGGCTGGGGCCTGTGACTACGCCCGTCGCGGATTCCGGTCGGGCCGTGCCGGGCGAGGGCCCGCTGGGGATCGAGGACGGATCGGTCGATCTGATCGTCTCGGTGCTGGGCCTGCACTGGGCCAATGACCTGCCGGGGGCGCTGGCCCAGATCCGGCGGGCATTGAAGCCGGACGGCCTGTTCCTCGGGGCGATGTTCGGGGCCGGGACGCTGACCGAGCTGCGTGATGTCCTGACAAGGGCCGAGCTGGAGGAGACGGGCGGCGCGGCGCCCCGGGTCTCGCCCTTTGCCGACGCCCTTGATGCGGCCGGCCTGATGCAGCGGGCCGGGTTCGCCCTGCCGGTGGTCGATGGCGACACGGTGGCGGTGCGCTACCGCGACATGGGTGCGCTGGTCCGGGACCTGCGGGGGATGGGCGAGGCGGGCGCGCCGGAGGGGCCAAAGCCGCCCCTCAATCGCCGGGTGATGGCGCGGGCCTCGGCCCTCTATGACGCCCGCCATTCGGTGACGGGCGACGATGCACGGCCGCGGGTCGTGGCGACCTTCGAGACCCTGTTCCTGACGGGGTGGGCGCCGGCGCCGGATCAGCCAAAGCCCCTGAAGCCCGGCTCGGTGGCGACCGGCTTCCGGGTGGCGCCGCGGACGGCCTAGCCGCCCATCGCGCTCCGCAGGGTGTTCATGGCGGTGTTGAAGATGCCCGAACTGGTGCCCCCGAATGCCGTCAGCGCCGACAGGATGACCAGAAAGATCAGCGAGATGATCAGGCCGTATTCGAGCGAGGTGGCCCCGGAGTCGTCGTCGAGGAAGCGGTGAAGTCTGGTCACGGCTCCTCCTGTGATGCCCGGGCGCCTGACCAGCACTGTGGCCGACCGCCGGTTAAGAAACCGCGTTGATCGTCACAGAAGGTCGCGAAGCCAGGCGACCAGGGGTGCGTCGGCGGGCGGCATGGGCCAGTCCGACAGCTGGTTCGGCCGCACCCATTTGAGCGCCGCATGCTCGCGCGCCACCACCGTGCCCTCCCACCGGCGGCACAGGTAGAGCGGCATCAGCAGGTGAAAGCTGTCATAGGCGTGGCTGGCGAAGACGAAGGGCGCGAGGCAGGACTCCTTCGTCTCGATACCCAGCTCCTCGCGCAGTTCGCGGATCAGGGCAGCTTCCGGCCGCTCGCCCGGTTCGACCTTGCCGCCCGGGAATTCCCACAGGCCGGCCAGCTGCTTGCCCTCGGGGCGCTGGGCGATCAGCACCCGCCCGTCCGTATCGATCAGGGCGACGGCGACGACGAGAACGGTGGGGAGAGATTCAGTCATCGGGTCTCGACTGCGCGCCAAGAACCTCTCGGCACTCCGAAATCCTCATCACAGAGTTCGAAGGCGTCGATCAGCGTGTTCTCAAGGTAGTCGCGTTCAGGGAAGGTCGATGCCTCAGTCTCGAACACGAATATGTAGACCCCTTCCGCTTGCGGTTCGAGGACCAGCCTAAACAAGCCTGCCGTATTGTCGAAAGACTCGAGGACTTTCATCAGCTGCGGTAGTCGCCGTTGATCTCGATGTAGCGTTTCGTCAGATCGCAGGTCCAGACGGTGGCCGAGGCCCGGCCCGCGCCGACCTCGACGGTGATGTCGATCTCGGCATTCTTCATATAGGTGCTCATCTTCGCCTCGTCGTAGGTGGGCGAGGGGGCGCCATCGATCGCGGCCACATGGGGCCCGAAGCGCACGGCCAGACGGTCGCGGTCGACGGCTTCCTCGGTCTTGCCGACGGCCATGACGATCCGGCCCCAGTTGGCGTCCTCGCCGGCGATGGCGGTCTTGACCAGCGGGCTGTCGGCGATCGACTTGGCCAGCTTGCGGGCCGAGGCGGGGCTGGAGGCGCCGTCCACCGTGACCTTGACGAATTTGGTCGCCCCCTCGCCGTCGCGGACCAGCTGGTGGGCGAGGTCCAGCATCACGCCGTCGAGCGCGCGGGTGAAGGCCTTCAGCCGCCGATCCCCGACCCGGCCGATGCGCGGCGCGCCCGAGGCACCGGTGGCGAACAGCAGGCAGGTGTCATTGGTCGAGGTATCGCCGTCGACCGTCACCGAGTTGAAGGTCGTCCGGACATGCAGGCCCAGCATGGCCCGCAGCACATTGGGGTGGATGTCGGCATCGGTGACGATGAAGGCCAGCATGGTCGCCATGTCGGGCGCGATCATGCCCGACCCCTTGGCAATGCCGGCGATGCGGACCTTGAACCCCTCGATTTCGGTCTCGACGTAGGACCCCTTGGGGAAGGTGTCCGTGGTCATGATGCCCTGACCGGCGCGCGTCCATTGCTCGGCAGGCGGGGTGTCGGCGTCGAGGCGCGTCTCGATCTCGGACAGGCGGGCGGCGATCTTGCGGTCGTCGAGGGTGACGCCGATCACGCCGGTCGAGGCGAGCATGACGTCGCGCTGGCGACAGCCGAAGCGCTTGGCCACCTCGGAGGCGGTGCGGCGCGCGGCATCGGCCCCCGGCTTGCCGGTAAAGGCATTGGCGCAGCCCGCATTGACCACGAGGGCCCGCACATCCTTGCCGCCTTCATCGGAATCGAGATGGCGCCGGCACCAGTCGACCGGTGCCGATCCCACCTTGTGCCGCGTGAAGACCCCCGCGCAGCTGGTGCCCCGGGCAAAGCGGAACACCACCAGATCGTCGCGCTGGTGCTTGTAAAAGCCCGCGCGGGCCGTGGCGATCTCGACCCCGCCGACATGACCGAAGGCCGGAAACGGCACGGCCAGGGGGGAGACTTCGAGCCCGGGCTTGCCCGGCGCCGCGGGCGCCTCGGGGGCAGCGGCCGGCTTTCCGCCCCGCTTCAGGGCGGTGGTGATGGGGTCGAAGGCCTTTTCGAGCGCATTGCGGCCGGCGGGGCGGGTCTTCGGAGTCTTCATTCGCCGGTTCCTGCGGAGACGGGCGCCGAGGCAGGTTCCTCGGCCGGGGACTCGGCCTCGGCACCGAGCAGAAGTTCGACGTCGGCGCGACCGCGCAACTGTTCCAGAAGCTGGCGCACCCCCTCATAGGTCAGATAGCGGACGATTTGGGGCCGGGCTTGCTCGAGGGTCGGGGGGGTCTCGCGGCGACGGTCCTCGACCCGCACCACGGCCCAGCCGCCCTCGGTCTCGAACGGGCCGACGGTCGAGCCGGCCGGCTTGTCGCGCAGGGCGTTGGCGAAGGCTTCGGGCAGGACGTCGAGGGTGCGATAGCCCAGATCACCGCCCGAGAAGCGGGTCGCTTCGTCGATCGAGCTTTCGGCGGCCACGGCTTCGAAGGCGGCACCGGTGCCCAGCACGCCCATGACGGTCTCGGCCTCCTGCCGCGTGCGCGACAGGATCAGCCGGATGCGGACCTCCTCGGACGAGCGGGCCAGCTGCAGCTGTTCCTGATAGAGGGCCTCGACCGACTGGTCGGTGATGGTTCCGTTGACGACGGCCTCGACCAGGACGTCTCCCAGAATACGGTCGCGGGTGATTTCCAGACGGCGCTGGACCAGCGGACTCTTGTCGAGGCCCCGGCGCTCGGCCTCGCGGGCCAGCAGCTTCTGGTCGATGACCTCGTCCAGCACCCGCCGGAACAGGATGGAGGTGACGTCGAGGGGCTCGCCCTCGCCGATCAGGCCCTGGGCCACGGCCTCGCGCTTGACGTCAGAGGCCCAGATGGTCTCGCCCGCGACCCTGGCCACGGCCTGATCGCCCGGCTGGGGCGGGCTGTTGCCGCCGCGGTCGCCGGTACAGGCGGACAGGGCAAATGCCAGCAACAAGGCCGTCAGCAGGCCGGCAATCGGGTTGGACGACAGTCGCATGGTGCGCTCCTCGACCCGGGCGAGGGGGCGCCCCGGAGGCCGGGGAAAGCCTGACGGAATGCCCCTCGCGTTGACAGGGATAAGGCCGGTGCTTAAGTCCCGCCTGCGCCCAAGTCGAGGGGTTTCCACCGTTCGCGTGGCCGGGTTCCGGGGTTTTTGCCCCCGCCGGCGCCGGATGGCGCGAAGGCCCGCGCCGCGATGGCGTGTATCGCTGTTCGCCGCCGCCCCGAAGACAGGGCCCCACAGACTGAGCCCGCCGGCTCACCGTACCTTTCCCGGATCCCCCATGCTCGGCTTTGCCAAGAAATTCCTCGGTTCCTCGAACGATCGCAAGGTCAAGGGCTTCATGGCCCAGGTCCAGAAGATCAACGCCATGGAGCAGAAGTACGCCGCCCTGTCCGATGGCGAGCTTCGCATGATGACGGACGCCTTCCGCGACCGGCTGGCCAAGGGCGAGACGCTGGACAAGCTGCTCAACGAGGCCTTTGCCGTGGTGCGCGAGGCCTCCAAGCGGGTGCTGGGACAGCGTCAGTACGATGTGCAGCTGGCCGGGGGCATGATCCTGCACGAAGGCGGCATCGCTGAAATGCGGACCGGTGAAGGGAAGACGCTGGTCGCCGTGGCGCCGGTCTATCTGAATGCGCTCGAGGGCAAGGGCGTCCACGTCATTACCGTCAATGACTATCTGGCCCGCCGCGACGCCGAATGGATGGGCCGGGTCTATCGCTTCCTGGGCATGGAAGTGGGCGTGATCGTCAACGGCCTGTCGAGCGGCCAGCGCCAGGCCGCCTATGCCGCCGACATCACCTACGGCACCAACAACGAGTTCGGCTTCGACTATCTGCGCGACAATCTGGTCTATGACCGGCGCGAGATGGTGCAGCGCGGCCACCACTTCGTCATCGTCGACGAAGTGGACTCGATCCTGATCGACGAGGCGCGCACGCCGCTGATCATCTCGGGCCCGACCGAAGACCGCTCGGACCTCTACGTGACGCTGGACGGCATCATGAAGGAGCTGATCCAGGAGCCGTCGTATTTCGAGGTCGACGAGAAGCAGCGTCAGGTCCTGCTGACCGAGGAGGGCTCGGAAGCGATCGAGGCCATCCTTGAGGAACGCGGCCTGTTCGCCGAGGACACCACCGGCCTGTACGACGCCGCCAACATCACCCTGGTCCACCACATGAACCAGGCGCTGCGGGCCAACACCCTCTACCTGCGCGACAAGGATTACATCATCCGCGGGGACGAGGTGATGCTGATCGACGAGTTCACCGGCCGGATGATGCAGGGCCGCCGTCTGTCGGAAGGCCTGCACCAGGCGCTGGAGGCCAAGGAAGGCGTCAAGATCCAGCCCGAGAACCAGACCCTGGCCTCGGTGACCATCCAGAACTATTTCCGCCTGTACACCAAGCTGTCGGGCATGACCGGCACGGCCGCGACCGAGGCCCAGGAATTCCTCGACATCTACAAGATGGACGTGCTGGAGGTGCCGACCAACCGGCCGGTCCAGCGCATCGACTATGACGACGAGGTCTATCGCACCGCGCGCGAGAAGAACGAGGCCATCGCCAAACTGATCGCCGAGCGCCATCTGGCGGGCCAGCCGATCCTGGTCGGTACGGTCTCGATCGAGAAGTCCGAGACCCTGTCGAAGCTGCTGCAGACCTATGAGTACAAGGTCGAGGTGGACCGCACGCTCAAGGCCGAGTTCAAGGGCCGCGAGAAGGAGGCCCAGAAGGCCGGCGATGCCGCCTATGACATCCGGTATGAGACCAAGCTGCGCGGCATCCCGCACAATGTGCTGAACGCCCGCCAACACGAGCAGGAAGCCTATATCGTCGCCGACGCGGGCCTGCCGGGCGCGGTCACCATCGCCACCAACATGGCCGGTCGCGGCACCGACATCCAGCTGGGTGGTAACCTGGAAATGCGCCTGCAGCGCTGGCGCCAGGAACAGCGCAACATGGCCATCGAGGTCACGCCCGAGGCCGAGGCCGCACGCGAGGCCGAACTGAAGGCCGAGATCGCCGAGCAGAAGAAGATCGCCCTCGAGGCCGGCGGCCTGTTCGTTCTGGGCACCGAGCGTCACGAGAGCCGCCGGATCGACAACCAGCTGCGCGGCCGGACCGGCCGTCAGGGCGACCCCGGCACCTCGAAATTCTATCTGTCGTGTGAGGACGACCTGCTGCGCATCTTTGCCGGCGACCGTCTGGACTCGATCATGAAGACCTTCGGCGTGGCCGAGGGCGAGGCCATCACCCACCCGTGGCTGAACAAGGCCATTGAGCAGGCCCAGAAGAAGGTCGAGCAGCGCAACTACGACATCCGCAAGAACCTCCTGAAGTACGACGACGTCGTCAACGACCAGCGCAAGGCCGTGTTCGAGCAGCGTCAGGAGTTCATGGACGCCGACGACATGTCGGAGCTGGTCGGCGAATTCCGCCACGATGTGATCACCGACCTGGTCGAGCGCTTCATGCCGCCCAAGGCCTATGCCGAACAGTGGGACATCGACGGGCTGGACGAGAAGGTCCGCACCACCCTGGGTCTGGAGCTGCCGCTCAAGGAGTGGGCCGCCGAGGAAGGCGTGTCGAACGAGGAGTTCGAGGAGCGCCTGCTGGCCGCCGCCGATGCCCGGGCCGAGGAGCGGCTGAAGCTGATCGGGGACGATCGCATGCGGGGGCTGGAGAAGCAGTTCCTGATGCAGATGATCGACATGAAGTGGCGCGAGCACCTGGTCCATCTGGACCATCTGCGCGGCGTGATTGGTCTGCGTGGTTACGGCCAGCGGGATCCGCTGAACGAATACAAGACCGAGGCCTTCGCCCTGTTCGAGACCCTGCTCTATGAGCTGCGCCACGATGTGACGCGCTGGCTGATGACGGTCGAGTTCCGCTTCGAGGCCCCGCCGCCCATGCCCGAGTTCGAGGAAATCCACCTCAATCCCGGCACCGGCGAGAACGAAATGGCCAATCCGAACGCCCAGCTGCCGGAAGGCCGGCTGGACGGGGACGACCGCTCGCGTATGCCGGTCGAGATGCTGCCGGAAGGCTGGCAGCGCACGGGCCGCAATGCGCTGTGCCCCTGTGGTTCGGGCCGCAAATTCAAGCACTGCCACGGGGCGCTCGTTTAAGACGCGTTGCGCCGCGCTAACGCTCGCGACGCGGTCGCTCGCTGCTTGAGCGAGGACGGGCAGACGGATGACAGCTTGGGAGGCTGACGCATGACCACGGCGCGCAAGGATCTGTTCAAACGGGCGCTGGCGGCGGCGCCGGGGCGGCTGCATTTCGCGGCCCACAGCCACCACCTGTGGCCGGATGCCAGCCTCGATGGCCAGGTCGAGGCCTGGAATGACGGCGTCCGGCTGGCAGACAAAAAGTGGGACCGGGTGTTTGGCGAGGTGGTGCCCGAGGCCCAGGGCCATGTGGCGGGCGAGCTGTCGCTGCCCGATCCCGAGACGGTCGTCTTCGCCCAGAACACCCACGACTTCCTGATCCGCATCGTGTCGGGAATGCAGAAGCGTCCCGTGCGCATCCTGACGACGGGCGGCGAATTCCACGCCTTCCGGCGGCAGGCCGAGCGCTGGGAGGAGTCGGGTCAGGCCGTGGTGACCCGCGTTGCGCCCGATCCGGCCGAAACCCTGACCGAACGCTATCTGGACGCGGCCCGCTCGGGCGACTTTGATCTGTTCGTTATCAGCCAGGTGTTCTTCCGCACCGGACAAGTGTTCGAGGGACTGGAGGGTCTGGCCGACCTGTGCCGCCCGGAAGGACCGTGGGGCATCGTCGACGGCTATCACGGCTTCATGGCGACCCCGACCGATCTGTCCGCGGTGGCGGACCGACTGTTCTATGTGACCGGCGGCTACAAATACGTCATGGCGGGCGAGGGGGCCGGTATCCTTCATGCGCCCCACGGCTATTGCGAGCGGCCCGAGATTACGGGCTGGTTCGCCGAGTTCGGCAATCTGATGGGCCCGCCCGAGGGTGTGCGCTATCGGGGCGATGCCGGCCGTTTCTGGGGCGCGACCTTCGATCCCACGCCGCTCTATCGCTTCAACGCGGTGCGCCGGATGCTGGCGGCCGAAGGCCTGAGCACGCCCGTCATCACCCACCATGCGCTCAGCCGGCTGGCCCAGTTCCAGGGCGCTGTGCGGGACGGACAATGCGGCCTCCTGGGCACGGCCGAGATCGTCAATCCGATCGCGGGGGCGCCGGCCAATGACCTGCCGGCGCGGGCGCGGTTCCTTGCGATCCGCCACCCCGATGCCCAGGCCTGGCGCGCGCGCCTGCTGGAGGCCGACATCGTCACCGATGTGCGCGACGACATCATCCGGTTCGGCTTCGGCCTCTATCAGGACGAGGACGACGTCGCCCGCCTGATCGAGGGCTGCGCCCGGGTGCTGGCCGACTGACCTAGTAGAAGGTGGTGTCGTCCTGACGCTGGGCCTTGGGCGCCGGGCGCGGGGTGGACGGCTGACGCGGCGCCGGACGGGCCTCGGACGACGTCGGCGTATCCGGGCCGGTGTCGGCGGGCGGCGTGTCGCTGTCCGGGATTGGCGGCAGGTCGGGATATTCCAGCGGCGGCAGAGATCCTTCGGGCGGCTGTTCAGGCTCCAGCCCCAGCTCAACCGGGGCGTCTGCATCGATGCGGTCCGGCGCGCCCAGATCGTCGCGGATGAACACCCAGGAACGCGGATCGGTACAGGCGCAGGCGCGCAGATAGCCCTGCTCGTCGCGCCACAGGATCAGCGGATAACCCGGCTGCAGGCCCGAATTGCGCAGATAGCCGGTCAGATCGGTCACGAATTTCTGGCCGGCGTCGACCACGGCGCTGCGGGCTAGATTGTCGTCGGCCGAGGGAATGCCCGCGGCGGTCCAACTGGCGGTCGGGGTTGCGGTCCAGCGCTCATAGAGGGGCCAGTCGCGGGACAGCCACAGTTCCGCGACCGTGGCGCGCTCGGCCTCGGTCGACTGCTGCATGCCCTCGCGATCGGAACGGGCGAAGACGATGATCCGCACCTCGGCGCCGGCGGCCCGAAGCTTGGGCACTTCCTCACGCTCGTAGCGCTGCATGGCGGCGCTGTCGCGGTAACCAACGATATAGACCGGCGCACCCCCGCCCCCGGCCGAGATCCAGCCCGCCTCGTCCAGCAGGGACTGGATGGCCGCCTGATCGCGCGAGACTGTGACCGGCTGGAACCGGGCGTAATAGGTCCAGTAGGCCCAGTAGCCGCCACCGGCGATCAACAGGCCCACCAGCGCGGCCAGGGCCGACCAGACGAGAAACCGACGCATCCCCGGAACTGCTCCTCAGTGGTTGGAGGTTAACCCTAGCACCGTTCTGTCGGCATTACGAAGACGATCAAGCGGTTTCGCCCGTCAGCGGCCCTGGGTCTGGTTCACCTCAAGTATCCGCCGCTGGAGCGGTTGAAGGCCAAGTTGGAACTCGAGAACGCGGGGGTTGTAGACCGCGAACAGTCTTTCCTGGCTCCAACCCTCCATCATCGAGATACGAGCGTCCGCCATGATGTCTGCCGCGCTGACCAAGTGATCCAGGAATGCTTCCATCGCCGGAATGATCTGGCTGTGCATCTGCCGGAGCGCCGGGTGGGGCGGCGGGGTGGCAGCCTCGATCGCAAGATTCCGTCGCCCCGTCTCGATCTGCTCTTCAATACATTGTTGCGCGGTGGCAAGCTGTCTCGTGGCCTCCGCACGACTGACCATGCCGTAGGCGCCGCGCTGGAGGGCGGCTGCACCCTCATAGAAGCAGGCCATTCCGGATAGGATTGCGTACTGCGAGGAGTCGGATCCCATGAGAGGCAACTGGCCCCTCATCGACACGGCCTGGGACTCCATGATGACAACAGAGGCCTTGACGAGCGACTGGACGAGCGCCTCGACCCGCTCGTAGTCCCGCTTGCGCAGGGCGTCGGCCAACTCTGCATGGTCTGCGAGGACCCCGTCAGCATGGCTGGCCACGCGAATCATGTTCGCCACGGCATTGTCGACCATCGCGATCTCTGGGTGGACATCCGGCCCCGCGAGTGTGGGAAGGGCCGACAACTCCTGCTCTATGGCCTGGAGTTCCTGCCTGCCTGCAGCGATTTGGGGGAGCATGCGGGTGAGGACGTCAAGAAGCTGCTCCGGCGTTCGGGCCGCAGCCAGTTCAGGATTTTCCATCAGCGGCATGAGGATGGCGGTAATCCGCTGACCTGCCGCCACTGCCACCCCGGCGTGGGCCACCGCAGCACGTTGCTGATCCGGCGGCACGACTGTGATCTGCGCGGACGCTGGCGCAGCGAGGCCCAAGGCCAGCAGGAAAAAGGCCAGTGCAGCAAGAATCCGGATCATGATGTCTCCCCCAGAACCCATGCCACCGAAGCGGCATGGGACGGGGTCGTCAAGTCCGTTCGCCTATCCCATCGTCGGGATGACGAAGGAGCTGTCGGCGTGTTCCAGCTCGCTGTCGGGCCAGCGGGCGGTGACGGTCTTGACCTTGGTCCAGAACTTCACGCCTTCCATGCCGTGCTGGTTGGTGTCGCCGAACGCGGAACGCTTCCACCCGCCGAAGGTGTGATAGGCGACCGGCACCGGAATCGGCACATTGATACCGACCATGCCGACGTTGACCCGGGCGGCGAAGTCGCGGGCCGCGCGGCCGTTCTGGGTGAAAATGGCGACGCCGTTGCCATACTGGTGCTTCGACGGCAGGGCCAGGGCCTCCTCGAAGCTCTGGGCCCGGACGATCTGCAGGACCGGGCCGAAGATCTCTTCCTTGTAGGAGTCCATCTCGGGCTTGACGTGGTCGAACAGCGACGGGCCGACGAAATAGCCGTTCTCGTGACCCTGCAGGGTGAAGCCCCGGCCGTCGACGACCAGTTCGGCGCCGTCCTTGACGCCCTGGTCGATCCAGCCCTCGACGCGCGCCTTGTGCTGGGCGGTGACCACGGGGCCGTAGTGGGCGCCGTCGTCGGTCGAGATGCCGACCTTGAGGGTCTCGATCTCGGCGATCATCCGTTCCCGGAGAATATCGGCCGTCTTGTCGCCGACCGGCACCACGACCGGCAGGGCCATGCAGCGTTCGCCGGCCGAGCCAAAGGCGGCGCCGGACAGATCCTTGACCACCTGGTCCATGTCGGCGTCGGGCAGGACGATGCCGTGGTTCTTGGCGCCACCCATGGCCTGGACGCGTTTCCCGTGGGCCGCGCCGGTCTGGTAGACATAGTTGGCGATGTCCGAGCTGCCGACGAAGCTGACGGCGTGGACCTGGGGGTGGGTCAGGATGGCGTCGACCGCCGTCTTGTCGCCATGCACCACATTCAGCACACCGGCGGGGGCGCCCGCCTCCATCATCAGTTCGGCCAGACGGACCGGCACGGACGGATCGCGCTCGGACGGCTTGAGGATGAAGGTGTTGCCGACGGCGATGGCCACACCGAACATCCACATCGGGATCATGGCGGGGAAGTTGAACGGGGTGATGCCGGCCACCACGCCCAGCGGCTGGCGCATGGAATAGACGTCGATGCCGGGGCCCGCGCCCCAGGTGTATTCGCCCTTGACCGCATGCGGGATGCCGCAGGCGAATTCGATGACCTCAAGCCCGCGCTGGACGTCACCCTTCGAGTCGGCGATCACCTTGCCGTGCTCGCTGGACAGCAGCTCGGCCAGCTCGCCCATATTGGCCTCGACCAGGCGTTTGAACTCGAACATCACGCGGGCGCGGCGCTGCGGATTGACGCTGGACCAGCCCTCGAAGGCGGCCTGGGCGGCCTGGACAGCGCGGTCCATTTCCGACTCGGTGGCCAGCTGCACGCGGGCCTGGACCTCGCCGGTGTTCGGGTTGAAGACGTCGCCGAACCGGCCCGAGGTACCGGTGACGCTCTGGCCGTTGATGAAGTGGTGGATGTCGCGCATGGGCGTCTCTCTCCTGGAAGGCGGGCGTTCTTGTGATTGCGGGCGGTTTACCGTGCGGAACCGGGCGAGGCCACCCCGTCCGCATCAAGCTGTTTCAGCAAGGCGGCGCGGACGGCGTCGGGGTTCAGCATGGGCAGGAAATGCGTGGCCCCGGTGAGGCGCTCGCTGCGCACATGGGACAGGCCGGGCGGCCGGTCCGGCACGTGACAGGTCGAGCGGGTCTGGGCCCTCAGGATATGCACCGGTCCCCGGAACCGCGTCAGGGCGCCCCAGGGGTTGTGCCCTTGGGCGGCATAGTTGGAGGCTTCCCATTCCGGACGACAGGACAGGGTCAGCCCCTCGCCGGAGGGCTTGAGGCCGGTTTCCAGCCAGGCGTCGAGCAACGCATCCGGCCAGCCGGCAAAGGCGCCCCGCCCCCGATAGGCCTTTCGCGCCGTCTCGCGATCCGGAAAGTCGGCACGCCGTTTCAGGGCATTGCGGACCAGTGGGATGCGTTCTGCCATGCGGCCCACGCCGGGGAGATTGAAAGCAAGCGTGGTCAGCGGCAGCCAGATGACGGGATCGAGCAGCAGCAGGCTGCGGACCCGTTCAGGCCGGTGGGCGGCGGCCAGCAGGCTGACGGTACCACCCATGGAATGGCCGGCCAGAACCGGATGTCCTTCAGTCTGGTCGAGCAGGGCGATCAGGTCACCGCGCAAATCCTGCCAGCCCCGTCGTCCGGCCGGATCGGCGGGCAGGTCGGTCAGGCCGTGACCACGCTGGTCGACCAGCCATATCCTTCGGCCCCCGGCCAGAGGCGCCAGCAGGGGGCGATAGGTCGAGGCGTTGAAGCCGTTGGCATGCAGGAAGATCAGATCGACCGGCCCCTCGGCCCGTCCCAGCTCCAGCACGGACAGGGCCCCCTCCGTCCCGACGGGCAGGGAGAGGCGGCGTTCCGCCGGCGTCACGCGCGGCAGGCCGGGCAGCGGCCGTGGGCCTCAATGGTGGTGTGGTCGATCACATAGCCGGCCGCGGCGGCGGCGCGGTTCAGACTGACTGCCTGTTCGCCGGTCACCTCCTGGGTAGCGCCGCAACAGTCGCAGATGAGGAAGGCGGCGGCGTGTACGGGGTCGCCGTCAGCTTCGGGCTCGGCGCAGGCGACATAGGCACTGATGGAGGCGATACGGTGGGCGAGGCCCCGGCGCTCCAGAAACTCCAGCGCCCGATAGACAGTGGGCGGCTTGGCGGCCTGCCCGTCCTCGCGGAAACGGGCGATCAGATCATAGGCCTTCATCGGCTCGCCGGATTCGACCAGCAGTTCCAGGACGCGCCGCCGGGGGGCGGTCAGACGCTCGCCGTCGGCCTGACAGCGAGCATCGGCCACGGCGATGCGCTGCTGCACCGAGGCCGCGTCGGGCGGGGCCGTGTCGTGATCGTGGTCGCAGGCGTGTCCCATGGTCTCCCACAGCTAGCGATGCGAGGGCCCGGTCGCAACCGGGCTTGACGGTATGTGATGTTATCTCATAACACTTTGGCAACCGAGTAGCTTGCGTCTTCCCCGAGGTATCCATGTCCATCCGTTCGTCCCGCCTGGCCGGCGCTGCCCGCGCCGCCCTGCTGACCGCCCTCATCCTGCCGGTGGCGACGCCTGTGCTCGCCCAGGCGGCCGGACAGGACCCGGAGGCGACCGGGCGCACGACGCAACTGGATGACATCATCGTCACGGGCGCCCCGTTCGGCATCAGCGCCGAAGCCAGCCTGATTGCCGTCGATGTTCTGGACGAGGAGGCGCTGGTGACGGCGCCGTCGGGCACCTTGGGCGATGTGCTGAGCGGTCTGCCGGGCGTGCGGTCGACGGCCTTCTCTCCGGGCGCCAGCCGACCGGTGATCCGGGGCCTCGCCGGACCGCGGGTGCAGGTGCTGACCAATGGCATGGGCCTGATCGACGCCAGTTCCCTGTCGCCCGATCACCAGGTCGCCGCCGATCCGGGCGAGGCCGTGCGGATCGAGGTCCTGCGGGGACCCCAGACCCTGGCCTTTGGCGGGTCGGCCATCGGGGGCGTGGTTAATGTGATCGACGGCCGTATCCCGGAAGAGGCGCCTCTCGATGGCTTCGACGGCCGGGTGACGGCCCAGGCCTCCAGCGTCGACGACGGCCGCTCCATCGGGGCCGGCGTGACCATCGGGCAGGGCCCCTGGGTGATGACGTTCGACGGCATGGATCACCGAAGCCGCGACTATGACATCCCCGTCCCGGCCGAATCGCGCCGCCAGGTCGAGGACGAGGGCGAGGTCTATGAGGACACCGGCGGCACCACGGTCGAGAACAGCGCCTCGCATGTGCGCGCCTTTGGTACCGGCCTGAGCTACATCGCCGATCAGGGCTTCCTCGGGGTGTCGGTCAAGCGGACCGAGAGCGACTATGGCGTGCCGGGCCACGCGCACGAGGATCACGGGGGCGGCGCCACCCCTCCGGAAGAAGAGGAAGAGGTCACCATCGGGCTGGAACAGACCCGTTACGACCTGCGCGGCGAGTGGCGGTTCGTCGATGCTCCGGTCGACCGCGTGCGCCTCTCGGTCGGCTATGCCGACTACACCCACACCGAGTTCGAGGGAGAGGAGATCGGCACGGTCTTTACCTCCGAGGGTCTTGAGGGCCGGCTGGAAGTGGTCATGCCGCGCCGGGGCGGCTGGAACGCCGCCTATGGTGTGCAGGGGCTGAGCCGCGACTTCGATGCCGCCGGGGACGAGGCCTATGTGCCGCCGGTCGCGATCACCGAACTCGGCGTTTACACCCTGCATCGCTACGACCGGGACGACTGGGGGCTGGAAGGCGGCCTGCGGTTCGACACCCGGGATCTGGACAGCCCGGTCGGCGGACAACGGGACTTCTCTAATGTGTCAGCCTCGGCGGGCGCCTATTTCAAGCCGGTCGACTCGCTGTTCCTGGGCCTGTCGCTGGCCCGCAACGGCCGGGCGCCGACCGAGGCGGAACTGTTCGCCGAGGGCCCGCACGTGGCCACGCGCGCCTTTGAGGTCGGCGATGGCGATCTGGACTCCGAGAAGGTCACCTCGATCGAGGCGACCGTGCACTGGGAACAGGGCCCCTGGACCGCCGACATGCACCTGTTCCGGGCCGACTACGACGGCTTCATCGACCTGCGCCCGACCGGCGCCGAAGAAGACGGGCTGCCGGTCTTCGCCTATGTCCAGACGGACGCCGAATTCCACGGGCTGGAGAGCAAGCTGGACTATCGGGCCTGGGAGTCGGGCGAGGACGGCCTGACCCTCGGGCTGGGCTATGACTATGTGCGGGGCGACACGGACCTTGGCGCCCCGGCCCGCATCCCGCCGTGGGCCCTGAACGCCCGGGCCGAGCTGGATCTCGGGCCGTGGACCACGCGTCTCAGCGTACGCAAGGTCGGCGATCAGGACCGGGTGACCGACTTCGAGCTGCCGACCGATGGCTATACGACGGCCGATCTCTATCTGGGCTGGAGCCCGGATCGCGAGCAGGGCCTGACCCTCTACGTCGAGGGGCGGAACCTGACGGACGAGGAGGTGCGCGAGCACACCTCGTTCCTGAAGGACCTGACGCCTCTGCCGGGCCGCAACCTGCGCGCGGGCATGGCCTGGCGGTTCTGACACGGGCAGAATTCCCGTCGGGGGCGGGCCGGTTTGCCGCTCGCCCCGGCATGGGCTAGAAGGCGCGACCTTCTTTCCTTCGTTCCAATCCCAGAGCCTTCATGACCGACACAACCTCTCCGCAAACCGGCACCATGTCCGGCGAACTTGCCGGTACCGTCCTGTTCTACGGCAAGCCCGAGCCCCTGTCGGCCGAGACGCATGGCAACCTGGGCATCAATCCGTCGGACAAGCCCTATGCCTTCGTGGCGCAGTCGAACATCGTGCCGCTGACGGTCACCGAGTTCGCGCCGGCGGCCCTGTCCTTCCCGGTCATCTTCGTCGGCGACAACCGCCAGCCGGTGGCCGTGCTGGGCCTGCGTCAGGGTGAGAACATGTTTGTCGAGGACGGCGCCTTCCGTCCCGACGCCTACATCCCCGCCTATGTGCGCCGCTATCCCTTCGTCTTCGCCAATGACGAGGCCCAGAAGCGCCTGATCCTGTGCGTCGACCGCCAGGCTCCGTTCCTGGCCGAAGGCGGCCAGCAGCCGCTGTTCAAGGACGGCCAGCCGAGCGAGTTCACCCAGCAGGCCATGGAGTTCTGCAACAATTTCGAGCAGGAGCGCGTGCGCACCGAATCGTTCGTCAAGCTGCTGCAGGATCTGGACCTGCTGGACGTGCGCGAGGCGACCTTCACGCCGCGCGGCCCGAACGGTGAGCCCGGCCAGCCCCAGAAGATCGCCGAATACTATGCCGTGTCGGAAGACAAGCTGAAGGCCCTGCCGGCCGACAAGCTGGTCGAGCTGCGCGACAACGGCGCTCTCGGCCAGATCTACAGCCACCTGACCTCGCTGCTGGGCTGGGATCGTCTGATCGCCCTGACCTTCCAGCGCGCGGCCCAGCAACCGGCTGCCGCCAACGCCTGATCGTCCTTCTGACGAATGACCCGACGCCCGGCCTGCGGTTCGCAGGCCGGGCGTTTTCGTATGGAGATGGCGAAAATCCCCGCCGGGCTGACGCAGCGTCACGCAAGAAAGCCTGATAGGTTTCGGCAAAACGAAACGAACGGGGAGCCGATGCGCGATCTGGAGACTTTTCGGGCCGAAGTCAGGACCTGGCTGGAGGCCAACTGCCCGCCCGAGGTGCGCGGACCCATCGAATCCGAGAGCGCGGCCATCTGGGGCGGGCGCAAGGCGGTCTTTGCCACACCGGCCCACAAGGCCTGGCTGAAGGCCATGGGCGACAAGGGCTGGACCGCGCCGGAGTGGCCCGCTGAATACGGCGGCGGCGGTCTGTCGCGCGAGGAGGCCAAGGTGCTGGCGTCCGAGCTGCGCCGCATCGACGCCCAGCCCGCCTTGATGAGCTTCGGCATCTGGATGCTGGGGCCGGCCCTGCTGAAGTTCGGCACCGAAGAGCAGAAGAAGCGCTTCCTGCCCGAGATCGTGCGCGGCGAAATCCGCTGGTGCCAGGGCTATTCAGAGCCGGGGGCCGGCTCTGACCTCGCCGGTCTCCAGACACGGGCCGAGGACCGCGGCGATCACTGGATCGTCAATGGCCAGAAGGTCTGGACCTCCTATGCGGACAAGGCCGACTGGATCTTCTGTCTGGTGCGGACCGATCCGGATGCGCCCAAGCATCTGGGCATTTCCTTCGTGCTCTTCGACATGGACACGCCCGGCGTCTCGACCCGGCCGATCACCCTGATCTCGGGCAAGAGCCCCTTCTGCGAGACCTTCTTCGACGACGTGCGGGTCGAGAAGGAGAACCTTGTCGGGACGCTGAACCGCGGCTGGGACGTGGCCAAATACCTGCTGGCGCACGAGCGCACCATGATCGGCGCCATGGGCGAGGTCGGCGGCGGGCGCCCCCTGGGCCAGGTGGCGACCAGCTCCATCGGCACCGACGACGAAGGCCGGCTGGACGATCCCATGCTGCGGGCGCGGATCGCGGAACTGGAAGTCGACGCCGCCGCTTTCCGGCTCGCGCTGGAGCGGACCGGAGACCAGATGAAGGCCGGGCAGGCCCATCCGGCCATCGCCTCCATGCTGAAATACTACGGGTCAGAGCTGAACAAGCGCCGCCACGAACTGCTGATGGCGGCGGGCGGGATCGACGCGCTGGAGTGGGAGGGAGAGCGTTCGCACGACGGCGCCATGGCCCGCGACTGGCTGCGCACCAAGGCCAATTCCATCGAAGGCGGCACCAGCGAGATTCAGCTGAACATCATCGCCAAACACCTGCTTCAGCTGCCGGGAGCCTGACGCCATGCCGCTGATCCTGACCGAAGAACAGGCCATGCTGAAGGAGGCTGCGGACGGCTTCCTCCGCGAGAATGCCCCGCTGTCCCACCTGCGCAAGCTGCGCGACAGCCGCGATGCGGACGGGGTGTCGCGCGAGCTGTGGCGCGCTTTTGGCGAAATGGGCCTGGCCGGCGTCATCATTCCCGAGGCGCACGGTGGCGCCGGGCTGGGGGCCGTCGAGGCGGGCGTCGTGGCCGAAAGCCTGGGGCGTACCCTGACACCTTCGCCCTTCATGGGCTCGGCCGTGCTGTCGGCGCGGGTGCTGGTCGACGGCGGATCGGACGCCCAGCAGGCCGCCTGGCTGCCCCGGATCGCGGCAGGTGAGGCGATCGTGTCGCTGGCCGTCGACGAGGGGGCCAAACATGCGCCGTCCCGGATCACCACCACGGCCGAGCGCTCGGGCAACGGTTTCCGCCTGAATGGCGCCAAGGCCATGGTGCTGGACGGCCACGTCGCCGACGCCCTGATCGTCGCGGCCCTGACCGAAAACGGTCTGACCCTGTTCCTGGTCGATCCCGGGGCTGCGGGGCTTGAGGTCGAGCGGACCGTCATGGTCGACGCCCACAATGCCGCGCGCCTGACGCTGACGGATGTCGAGGTCGATGCCGATGCGGTGATCGGCGAGGTCGACGGCGGCGAGGGTCTGCTGGAGGGGGCGCTCAACCTCGGCCGGGCCTGCGCGGCGTCCAGCCTGACGGGGGCCGGGGATCAGGCCTTTCAGATCACCATGGAGTATCTGAAGACCCGCAAACAGTTCGGCCGCGCCATCGGCGAGTTCCAGGCCCTGCAGCACCGGGCCGCCCACCTGTTCAGCGAGCTGGAGATCGCCCGCGCGGCCGCGCTGGGAGCCCTGCAGAAGCTGGATGCCGGAGATGAGGCCGCGCCGCTGGCGGTGGCCGTCGCCAAGGCCAAGGCCGGCCGCGTCGCCGAGCTGGCAGTGCAGGAAGCCGTGCAGATGCACGGCGGCGTCGGCATGACGGATGAGTTCGACGTCGGCCTGTTCATGAAGCGGGTGCGGGTGCTGAACGAGCTGCTGGGCGATTCCGGCTTCCATCAGGAAGCGGTGGCGCGCAGCCAGGGGTTCTGACACCCTGAAGACATGCTCAGTGTCGCCCTGACCCTTGCTGCACTTCAGGACCCGCAGGTCGTCGATGGTGTCATCGTCCGACCGCAATGGGTCGAGGGGCCCACGGTCGAGCAGCTGACGCCGGACCGCGGTCGCGATCCCCGAACCGACTACACGCCGGTCGGCGAAGTTCGCCTGGGGTGCGTCGTGGTCGCGGAAGGTCGTGTCGACGACTGCGTGATCATCGCGCAACCGACACAGTATCCCGAGCTCGGTGCCATCGCCCTTGGCGCCGTCCGGTCCCTCAGACATGCTGACCGGCTCGAAAATGGAGCCCCGTCTGCCGGCATGCCCGTGGTCGTCAGCTTTCGCTGGTCCCTGCCTGCGGACTGAGCGGGGGTAGTGCCGGGCGCCCGGCGACGCTACATCTCCCGGCAAGGGAGAAACGCACCATGACGCGATCCAACGCGCCCACCTATATGCCGGGCTTTGGCAATCACTTCTCGACCGAGGCGGTGCCGGGCGCCCTGCCGGTCGGGCAGAACTCGCCGCAGAAGACGCCGCTGGGGCTCTATGCCGAGCAGCTGTCGGGCACGGCCTTTACCGCCCCGCGCACCGAGAACCGCCGCAGCTGGCTGTATCGCCTGCGGCCGTCGGCCCAGCATCCTGCCTATCAGAAGATCGACCGGGGCCTGATCCGGTCCGGACCGTTCGACGAGGTGCCGCCCAATCCCAACCGCATGCGCTGGAACCCGCTTCCGGTCCCTGAAGCGCCGACCGACTGGGTCGAGGGACTGGTGACCTATGCCGGCAACGGGGATCCGGACACCGACGCCGGGATCGGCATCCATCTGTATGCCGCCAATCGGTCGATGACCGACCGCGTCTTTTATTCGGCCGACGGCGAGCTGCTGATCGTGCCCCAGCAGGGGGCACACCGGTTCGTGACCGAGTTCGGCATTGTCGAGGCCGGGCCGGGCCATGTCGTGCTGATCCCGCGCGGGGTGCGGTTCCGGGTCGAGCTGGACGGCGCGTCCCGGGGCTATATCTGCGAGAACTACGGGGCGGCGTTCCGCATTCCGGACCTCGGCCCGATCGGCGCCAACGGTCTGGCCAATCCGCGTGACTTCGAGACGCCGGTCGCGGCCTTCGAGGATGTGGATCGCCCGACCGAGTGCATTCAGAAATATGGCGGCGAGCTGTGGACCACGACCTTCGACCACAGTCCGCTGGATGTGGTGGCCTGGCACGGCAACTATGCCCCCTGTCGCTATGACACGGCGCGGTTCAACACCATCAACACGGTCAGCTACGACCATCCGGACCCGTCGATCTTCACGGTGCTGACCAGCCCTTCGGATACCCCCGGGACGGCCAACTGTGACTTTGTTATCTTCCCGCCGCGCTGGATGGTGGCCGAGGGCACCTTCCGCCCGCCGTGGTTCCACCGGAACGTCATGAGCGAATTCATGGGGCTGGTGACCGGGGCCTATGACGCCAAGGCCGACGGCTTTGCCCCGGGCGGCGCGTCGCTGCACAACCGGATGAGCGGGCACGGGCCGGATCAGGCGACCTATGAGGCCGCGGTGGCCGCCGACCTGAAGCCCCACAAGATTGACGGCACTCTCGCCTTCATGTTCGAGACCCGGGCCCCGATCCGCGTCACGAAATGGGCGGAATCCAGTCCCCTGATGCAGCTGGACTATGATGACTGCTGGTCCGGCTTCGAAAAGGGCCGGGTCTGACGCCTCAGGGAGTGACAACGATGAGCCGGATGACGCGCATGGCCGGAGTGCTGGCCGGGGTGGTTCTGCTGGCAGGGCCCGGACTGGCCTCATGCATGGGGCAACCGATGACGCCGGAGCAGCGGGCCGAGGCCGACTGTTCCGCCCGCGGAGGCAAGATGCAGCGCGTCGGTCGCCTGCAGAGCCTGCAGTGCGTGATCCAGTATTCCGACGCGGGCAAGACCTGTCGGGATGCGGCGGACTGTCAGGGCGATTGTCGGGTGCCGGGCAATGTGATTGTGGACGACGGCCGCGCGGTGGACGGCCAGTGCACGGCCGATTCCAACCGCTTCGGTTGCTACACCCGGGTCGAGAACGGGCGGGCGACGGCCGCCATCTGCGTTGACTGACAGCCGGCACGCACGAATGAAAACCGGCCGGAGATCGCTCTCCGGCCGGTTTGTCATGTCAGCCTGTGACAGGGCCTCCGGAGAGGCCCCGCGACCGGATCAGTAGCGGATCCGCAGGGTCATGCCGTAGGTGCGCGGGGCACCCAGGAAGGCATCGATGGTCTGGGTGTCCAGCGCCGGGTTGTAGAAGGTCCCGTTCGGCTGGACGGTCGACTGGAACGCCGAGCCTTGCAGCGGGGCGTTATAGGCGACCTGGATGTATTCCTCGTCCGTCAGGTTCTGGGCCCAGATGTCCAGCATCCAGCGCTCGTCTTCCGTGCCGATCGAGATCCGGCCGTTCACCATGGTGAAGGCGTCCTGCTGCTTGGTGGGCAGCAGGTCGGAGCCGGTGTTGTAGTCGCTCATATATTTGGCCGACAGGGCGAAGCCGCCGCGCAGACCGCCACCGAGGCTACGGTCGAAGTTTAGCGAGGCCGAACCCGACCATTCCGGAGCGAACGAGGCCGTGGCGCCCGGCAGCAGCGACAGCTGCGGGAAGTTCGCCGGATTGGCCAGGTCCGCCGCGACGAAGTCACCGTACTGCGACTCGGTGTAGGTCACGCCGCCCGAGAAGGTCAGGCCCTCGATGGGCGAGAACCACAGGAAGTCGGCGTCGACACCGCGCGAGGTCAGCTCGGGGATGGATTCCACCACGAAGGCGGTGCCCAGGAAGGTGTTGAGCTGGAAGTCCTCGAAGGTCTGGTCGAAGTAGGTGGCGTTCAGCAGCAGGGTGCGGTTCAGCAGGGTCATCTTGACCCCCGCCTCATAGCTGTCGACCACTTCCGACGGGAACAGCAGGCTGGCGGTCGGGGTGATGCCCGATTGCACGCGGTCCAGGTTGTAGCCGAAGCTCTTGTAGCCGCGGGCGTACGACACATAGGCCATGACCGAGTCGTTGAGACGGTACGAGGCCTTGATGGTGCCGCTCAGTTCGCTGTCGTCGAAGGATTCCGACACCGTGCGGTTGTTGAAGGCGGCGTTCGACCAGGGCAGGCAGAAGTTCCCGAGGATGGTCGAGGCGCCGGCGCCCAGAACAGTGCCGATGGCACCGGCATTGGCCAGGGCACGGGCGCAGGTGGTGCCGTTGCCATTGACGTTCATCTGCTGACCGTCGACGGACTTTTCGTCCATCGTGTAGCGCAGGCCCAGGGTGATATCGAACTGGTCGGTCACCCGGAAGGTGTTGTTGGTGAACAGGGCGATCGAGGTCGATTCCTGCTCATAGGTGTCGGCATAGCCGGCGCCGACCGTGAAGCCGATGCCGCCCGTATTGCCCACGGCTCCGCCGGTGCCGAGGCAGGATTGCAGGCCAAGGGCCGTCTGCGCCGTCGCGGTGAAGCAGGGGATGATCGACGGGCTGACCGGGATCAGCGGGTTGGCGCGATTGAGGCTGGCGCTGAGCAGCAGCGACAGGAACGGCGTGTAGTCGGCGCCATAGTTCCAGGCGTCGGCCCGCGTGATGTCTTCCTGGGTGGCGAAGAAGCCGACCAGCCAGTCCAGACGGTCGGTCGAACCGGCCAGGCGGAACTCCTGGGTCAGGTTTTCGACGCCATAGCCGTACTCGCCGTCATCGAAGCGATAGGCGATGTCGGCACCGGTGTAGTCGATGTCCTGGCCCTGGTCGCCGGTCCACTTCCGCCACGACGTCAGCGACGTCAGGGTGGCGTTCATCGACGGCATGTCGAAGTTGGCTTCCAGCGAGACGCCGCGATCCTCGATGCGCTGGCCGGTGCCGCGGTTGGCATAGGCCAGACGCGAGAAGGGCACCGGGCCGAAGCCGGTGGCCGGCGGGGTCTGGCCCGTTCCGGTCGAGAGCAGGTCGACAAACGGATAGGTCGGGCCGACCCGGGTCTGGACGCCCACGCAGCAGTATTCGTCGCGCGACGAATAGTCAGCGATGAAGCGGAACGAGGCCGTATCAGACGGCAGCCACAGCAGCTGGCCACGGACGGTCCAGAAATCCTTGTTGGCGTCGTCGGTCTGGGTGCGCGGGCCGTCGCCGGTGTCGACTTCATAGAAGCCGTCACGCTCGCTGACGCCGGCATAGAGGCGCATGGCCAGGGTGTCGCTCAGCGGGCCGGTGACCGAGCCGCTGAGCGACCGGGCGCCGTAGTTGCCGACGGTGATATCGGCATTGTAGCCCGGGGTGAACGAGGGCTGCTCGGTGATGATGTTGATGACGCCGGCCGAGGTGTTCTTGCCGAACAGGGTGCCTTGCGGGCCCTTCAGCACCTCGATGCGCTGCAGTTCGCCCAGGTCGCCGAAGCCGACCGAGTTCCGCGAGCGGTAGACGCCGTCGATCACCACGCCGACCGAGCTTTCGAGGCCGGGGTTGTCACCCACGGTGCCGACGCCGCGGATACGGGCGGTGGTTGAGGTTTCCGACGAGGTCGAGGTGACCGTCATGCCGGGGGTGAGGATCTGCAGATCCTTGATGTCGCTGACGCCCGCGTCCTGCAGGGTTTCCTGCGACAGGGTCGTGACCACGATCGGCACGTCCTGCAGGTTCTGCTCACGCTTCTGGGCGGTGACGATGATGTCGTCGACGGTGGTTTCCTGTGCCGAGGCGATCCCGGCGAAACCGAACGTCACGGCACCGACGACGGCGGCGGACGCGGTGGTACGAAGAAGGGTAGTGAGGCGCATGCTGGCTCCCGGCTTGATGCCCGACGGGGCTTTGGCCGCCGAGCCGTTTCCTGATCCCGTGGATCTGCCCTTCTGCGGGGCGAGGATCCTCCGACCCTTGGGGTAATCCAAGCCGGAGCCAGCGACAAGGCAAACGCCCTGTCGCTGCCGGGTTTTGGCCGTGTGGTGGACCTGACTGTGACGCAAAAGCGACAGAAACCGGTGACCCTACGTCAATATTCGTCTAATGATTGACAGTATCCGGGGTGGCTTCGGCCAATTCCTTGCGTTTCCGGATGCGGGCCGCCGCATTCAGCACCAGACAGCCGGCGAGAGCTGACAGGATGGAACCACCCAGAACGCCCAGCTTCACCTCGGTCTGGGCGACGGAGTCGATATCCCCGGGGAAGGCCAGAATCCCGATGAACAGGCTCATGGTGAAGCCCAGGCCGCACAACAGGGCGACGCCATAGAGCTCAAGCCAGGTCGACCGCGTGGGCTTGGCGCCGATCTTGAGCCAGGCCGCCAGGCGGGCGGCGCCGAACACGCCGATCTGCTTGCCGATGAACAGGCCCAATGCAATGCCGACCACCAGAGGGGCGAACGCCTGTTCCAGCGACAGGCCCTGGAAGGAGACGCCCGCCTTGGCGAAGGCGAACAGGGGCAGGACGAGGAAGGCCACATAGGGGTGGAGGTCATGCATGGCCTCCTTAAGCGGGCTCTGGTTGTCCTCGCGGCGCGGGCGGACGGGCACGATCATGGCAAAGGCCACGGCCGTCAGCGAGGTCGACAGGCCGGACTCGACCGTCAGGTACCAGACGGCAAGGAAGCCGAGGACCCAAAACGGCGCAGCGATCTTCATCCTCTGTGCCCAGACCGCGCCGATCGCCAGCAGGCCGGCGGCCCACAGCAGCGGCATGACCACGATCTCGCGGCTGAACAGGATGGCGATCAGGGCGATGGCGCCCAGGTCGTCCACGATGGCCAGCGTCAGCAGGAAAATGCGGAGCGACGGCGGCAGTCCCCGCGCCACCATGGCGAAGACTGCGAGCGCAAAGGCGATGTCGGTGGCCAGCGGGATGGGCCATCCGCCCGTGGGGGCGCCCAGCACACCCACGACTGCCATATAGACGAGGGCCGGGCCGACCATGCCGCCCAGCGCCGCAATGATGGGCGTCGCCAATTTCCTGGGATCGCTGAGTTCACCGCGCAGGATTTCGTATTTGATCTCGAGTCCGACGACGAGGAAGAAGACCGCCATCAGGCCTTCCTTGATCCAGGTCGAAATCTGCTCTTCCAGCCGGATCGGGCCGATCTGGACGACGTGATAGCTCTTGAGCCAGGCGAAATAGTCCGCCGACCACCAGGAATTGGCCACGATCAGGGCCGCCAGCGCCGCGATGCCGAGCACGGCCCCCGACGCGGTCTCGGTTCTCAGGAAGTCGAGCGTGTTCTTACGCGCCATCAGGCTCTCCGCTTCTCGCTACAGATCTTTGCGTGGCGACCGGTTGTCGACGGTTGCCGGACCGGGTTCACCTGACCGCGAGGGGCAGGCGCCGGCCAGACTCCTTCGGCCGCGACCGGGTGGAGCCTGATGCGTGACCCTACCTATACGGTCCGAGGAGCCGCGTTCAAGCCATTTGGGCTTGTTTGAGGGCAGGGGGCGGCGCATCTGCGGGGCATGCCCGTCGATCCTGCGTACCAGCCCGCTCCCCGTTTCCATGCCCTGGGCGACGAATTCTTTGATCCCGTGCGCGCCGCCGACCTGCCGTTGAAGGCTGTGCGTTTCCGCAATGATGCGGCGGCCGCGACTGTCGGTCTGCCGGGTCTGAGTGAAGCCGAATGGCGGGCGCATTTCGGACGGTTCGAGCCCCTGCCGGGACAGCCGGGCCCGCTGGCCATGCGCTACCACGGCCACCAGTTCCGCACCTACAACCCCGACCTGGGCGACGGGCGGGGCTTTCTGGCGGCCCAACTGATAGACGATCAGGGGCGGCTCATGGACCTGGGCACCAAGGGCTCGGGCCAGACCCCATGGTCACGCGGCGCCGACGGGCGACTGACGCTGAAGGGCGGGATGCGCGAGGTGCTGGCCGCCGAAATGCTGGAGTCACTCGGCGTGCCGACCAGCCGCGCCCTGTCGCTGATCGAGACGGAGGAGGCGCTGGAACGCGGCGACGAGCCCTCGCCGACGCGGGCCGCCGTGCTGGTGCGGCTGTCGCACAGCCATATTCGCTTCGGCACCTTCCAGCGGACCGCCTATCTGGAGCGCCCCGATCTGACGGCGGCCCTGGCCGAGCACGCGCGGGCGAACTATCATCCGACCGTCGCCGAGGGCGATGTGCCGGCCCTGATGGAGGCCGTGGTCGCGGCCTCGGCCCGCCTGACGGCCCGCTGGGTGGCGGCGGGCTTTGTCCATGGCGTGCTTAACACCGACAATCTGAACGTCACGGGCGAGAGCTTCGACTACGGGCCCTGGCGGTTCCTGCCCCACTATGAGCCCGGTTTCACCGCCGCCTATTTCGACCGGTTCGGCCTCTACGCCTTTGCCCGACAGCCCGAGGCAGTGTTCTGGGCTCTGACCCAACTGGGCGGCGCGCTGAAGCCGATTGCCGAGGTCGAGCCCCTGACGGCGGCGCTCAACACCTTCGGGCCCCGCTACATCGCCGAACTGCGGGTCGCCTTCCTCGAGCGGCTGGGGGTGAAGTCTTTGGGCGAGGCGGCCGACCAGCGGCTGGTCGACACCACTCTTGCCCTCCTGCGCGAGGGCGGTGAGGCCCTGCGGTGGGAGCCGCTGTTCCACGACTGGTTCTGTGGCTTCTCCTCATCCGAACGGGCGCTGCGGGGGCCGCGGGCGCGCCTGTATCAGGGCGAGGCCTTCGACGCGTTCCGCTTTGCCCTGTTCGAACACGAACCGGACCGACCCGAGCGCCTGGCGCATCCCGTCTTTGCGGCGGCCGAGCCCGAGGAAATGCTGATCGACGAGGTCGAGACCCTGTGGACCGCGATCGACCAGGGCGACGACTGGTCGCCGTTCCACGCCAGGATCGACAGGCTGAGGGCGGCCCGCGCGGCCCGGCAAGGTTAACCGCCCGGAAAGCCCGTCGGGATTACACATCTGTATGGATACGGCCACGCTTTGGCCGTGGACCCGGCGCAGAAGGCGATCACGGATGGTTACGCTCACGCTTCGCACCCTTGCGGGACAGGCTCGCCGTTCCGACATCGACACTGTTACCAATAAAGCGAAGCCCCTCCCCGGGCCAAAGACAATGCACTCTCGGACCTATCCCACGGCGCAGGCGCGCCTGAACGCCAGCTATCTGAACCTGACCCTGTGGACCCTGCAGGGCTGGGTCGCGATGTTCTTCATCGCGGCCGGCTACGCCAAGCTGACCGAACCGCTCACCACCCTGACCGCCCTGATGGGCTGGCCGCAGTATGTGCCGTTCGACCTCGTGCGGGGCGTGGGTCTGGCCGAGGTCGTTCTGGCGCTCATGGTGCTGACGCCTCTGATCAGCTGGAAGATCGGACGTCCCCTGCTGGTCGTCGCGGCGGCGGGCCTGCTCGTCCTCCAGACGGTCATGATGAGCGTGCACATCGTGATGGGTGACGTCAGCCATACGGTCGTCAATCTGGCCCTGATCCTGGCGACTGCGCCGGTGCTGTGGTTCCGGATGCGCGAGGCTTGCCCGCTCCGCTAGGCGCCCTTCGCCCGGCAACGGTCCGAGCAGAATTTCACCTGATCCCAGTCGCGCGCCCATTTGCGGCGCCAGCTGAACGGACGGCCACAGGCCGGGCAGACCTTTTCCGGAAGGTCTGCCTTTGCCGTGCCCCGGTCATTGACATGACGTCGCGTCATCAAAAAGCTTCCCTTTACGTGCGCGTCAAGTTATGACGCGGGCATGGCCAGTGCCGACGATCATCGCACCTATTCCATCCGCCAGCTGTGCCGTGAATTCGGCGCGACCGCGCGGGCCCTGCGTTTCTATGAGGACAAGGGCCTGCTTACGCCGGCGCGCAAGGGCCAGACCCGCGTCTATTCGGCGCGCGACCGGGCGCGGCTGAAGCTGATCCTGCGGGGACGCCGCATCGGCTTCTCGCTGCAGGAGATCCAGGAGATGCTGGATCTGTATGACCACAACGACCACAACGTGCACCAGATGGCGGTCGCCCTGCGGCGCCATCGCGCCCAGATCGAGGCCCTGAAGCAGCAGCGGATGGATCTCGACGAGGCCATCGCCACGGCCGAGGAAGCCTGCCGGGTGATGGAGCAGCGGCTGGGCCAGTATCGGCCCGACCTGTTGCCCGGCGCCGACGAATACGCCAGCCTGCTGAAGGCCCGCCTTAACCCCGACCACGGAGCTGTGCCGCCCGCGCACAGTCTTCACACCCCCCTTGCCCATTCCCAGAAGCCGAGAGTCTGACCCATGGCCTACAAGGCGCCTGTCCGCGACCTGACCTTTGTGCTGAACGAAGTGCTCGAGATCGACCGCTATTCCAACCAGACCGGATTTGCCGAGGTCAGCTCCGATCTCGTCCAGCAGATCCTCGAGGAAGGCGCCAAATTCGCCGAGGAGGTCATCGCCCCGCTGAACAAGGTCGGCGATCAGGAAGGCTGCAAGTGGGATAACGGCAAGGTCACCGGCCCGACGGGCTGGAAGGAAGCCTATCAGCAGATGGTCGAGGCCGGCTGGCCCGGCCTGTCCTCCGATCCGGAGTTCGGCGGTCAGGGCATGCCGGCCATCGTGGGCATGGCGTTCGGTCAGTTCACGGCGGCGGCCTCGCCGGCGTTCTCGATGTATCCGGGCCTGACCCACGGCTGCTACGAGGCGCTGCACGCCAACGGCTCGGACGCACAGAAGGCCACCTATCTGCCCAAGCTGGCGACCGGCGAATGGGGCGGCACCATGAACCTGACCGAGCCGCAGTGCGGCACGGACCTCGGCCTGATCCGCACCAAGGCGGTGCCGAACGGCGACGGCAGCTACAACATCACCGGCCAGAAGATCTGGATCTCGTCGGGCGAGCACGATTTTACCGACAACATCATCCATCTGGTGCTGGCCCGCATCGAGGGCGCGCCGGCGGGCATCAAGGGCATCAGCCTGTTCGTCGTGCCGAAATTCTTCGTCAATGAGGACGGCTCGGTCGGTGACCGCAACGAGGGCGTCCAGTGCGCCGGCCTCGAGCACAAGATGGGCATCCACGGCAACGCCACCTGCGTGATGTCTTACGAGAACGCGAAGGGCTGGCTGGTCGGCACCGAGAACAAGGGCATGGCGGCCATGTTCGTCATGATGAATGAGGCGCGTCTGGGCACCGGCCTGCAGGGTCACTCGATCGGCACCGCCGCCTATCAGGCCGCCGTCGAATTCGCCCGCGACCGCCTGCAGGGCCGGTCGCTGACCGGGCCGAAGAATGCCGACGGTCCGGCCGATCCGATCATCGTCCACCCCGACGTGCGGCGCATGCTGCTGGAAGCCAAGGCCTATGTCGAAGGCGGCCAGGCCTTCATCCTGTGGACCGCGCTGCAGGCCGACCTGCAGAAGTCGGACGATGAGGCGACCGCGCAAAAGGCCCGCGACTACATGGGCCTGATCACGCCGGTGGTGAAGGCCTTCCTGACCGACCGCGGTTTCCACGTGGCCTCGCTGGCCATGCAGGTGCATGGCGGCTCGGGCTATACGGAACACTTCCCCGCCAGCCAGTATCTGCGCGATGCGCGCATCACCATGATCTACGAGGGCACCAACGGCGTGCAGGCCCTCGACCTCGTGGGCCGCAAGCTGCCGGCCAACGGCGGCCGTGCGGTCATGACCTGGTTCGGCGAGATCGACGCCTTCGTGTCGGACAATGCCGGCAACGAGGCCGTCAAACCCTTCATCGACGGACTGGCCGACGCCAAGAAGAAGCTGCAGGAAGCCACCATGTGGCTGATGCAGAACGGCATGCAGAACCCGGACAACGCGGGTGCCGCCTCGACCGACTATCTGCACATCTTCGGACTGACGGCCATGGCCTATGTCTGGGCCCAGATGGCGATCACCGCGCAGAAGGCCATCGACGGCGGATCGGACGATCCCTTCTACGCCACCAAGCTGCAGACCGGCCGCTACTTCGTCGAGCGCATCCTGCCCGACGCCGGCTCGCACCTGGCCAAGCTGAAGACCGGAGCCGAGGTCCTGATGCAGATGCCGGCGGAGGCGTTCTGATCATGAACATCCTCAACGCCCCCGACCCCGATTTCATGCAGGAAGAAGAGATCACCCTCTTCTCCGACTCCGTCGGCAAGTGGATCGACGAGCATGCGCCTCCGGAAAAGGTGCAGGAATGGATCGCCAATTCTTCGGTCCCGCGCGAGCTGTGGACCCAGGCGGGTGAAGCGGGCCTGCTGGGCCTGTCGATGCCCGAGGAAGACGGCGGCATGGGCGGCGACTATCGCCACGAGGTCGTGCTGATGCGTCAGCTGGGCTGGAAGGGTGCGGACCATTTCGGCATCTCGCTGCACAACGCCATCGTCGCCCCCTACATCTGGCACTATGGCACCGACGAACAGAAGGCCCGCTGGCTGCCGAAGCTGGCCTCGGGCGAACTGGTCGGCGCCATTGCCATGACCGAGCCGGGCGCCGGATCCGATCTTCAGGGCGTCAAGACGACTGCCATCAAACAGGGCAACCAGTATGTGGTAAACGGGTCCAAGACCTTCATCACCAACGGTCAGCTGGCGAACTTCATCATTGTGGTGGCCAAGACCGATCCGTCGGAAGGCGCCAGGGGCACCAGCCTGATCGTGGTCGAGACCGACGGGGCCGAAGGCTTCGAGCGCGGGCGGAACCTCCACAAGATCGGCATGGAGGGCAACGACACCTCCGAGCTGTTCTTCAACGATGTGAAGGTACCGGGCGAGAACATCATCGGCGGCGTCGAGGGCCAGGGCTTCGTCCAGCTGATGCAGCAGCTGCCGCAGGAGCGCCTGAACATCGCCGTCCAGGGCGTGGCCGCCGCCGAGCGGGGCCTGTCCGAGACCATCGCCTACGTCAAGGAACGCAAGGCGTTCGGCAAGCGGGTCATCGACTTCCAGAACACCCAGTTCAAGCTGGCCGAGGTCAAGACCAAGCTGACGGTGGCCAAGGTGTTCGTCGACCACTGCATGGGCCTGCACCTGCAGGGCAAGCTGGATGCGGCGACGGCATCGATGGCTAAATACTGGGTGACCGACATCCAGGGCGAGACCATCGATGAGATGCTCCAGCTGCACGGCGGCTATGGCTATATGAACGAATATCCGATCGCCCAGCTGTACAAGGACGCCCGCGTCCAGCGCATCTATGGCGGCACGAACGAGATCATGAAGCTGCTGATCGCCCGGACGCTTTAGGGGCCGCCCTTACCGCGCCATGCGGCCGTCGTTCAGGGCCTCGGGCTCGAACGGGAAGGCGATCGCCGGGTCGACCGGCCGTGTCGTGACGCTGAGGCCGTGCACGCCGAGGCGCTCGACCAGATGGCGCATGACGTTCAGACGAGCCTGCTTCTTGTCGTCGGTGGCCACAATCAGCCAGGGCGCGAGCGGCGTATGGCTGCGCAGCAGCATGGTGTCGCGGGCCTCGGAATAGGCGTGCCAGCGCTTCTGGGCCTGGGCGTCCAGCGGTGAGGTCTTGAAGTGTTTGAGCGGGTCCTCGACCCGGGCCTCGAGACGCCGCTTCTGCTCGCCCTTGGTGATGTCCAGCCAGATCTTGATCGGGACGATATTGGCCTCGGTCAGCATGGCCTCGAAGGCGGGCACGTCGCGGATGAAGTCGGACTGTTCCTCAGGCGTCGAGAACCCCATCACCACCTCGACCCCGGCGCGGTTGTACCAGGAGCGGTTGAAGATCACGATCTCGCCCGCCGCCGGCAGGTGGGCGACATAGCGCTGGAAATACCACTGGGTCCGCTCGCGGTCGCTCGGCTTGGGCAGGGAGACGACCCGGGTCTGGCGCGGGGCCATGTACTCGGTCACGCGCTTGATGGCGCCGTCCTTGCCGGCGGTGTCGCGCCCCTCGAACAGGATCAGCACCTTGCGGCCCTCGGCGATCAGGCGGGCCTGGCTCTCGACCAGGGCAATCTGGAGGGTACGCAGCTCGGCCTCATAGGCCTGTTTTTTCTTTCCCATGGCTGACACTGGAGCCAAGGCGGTCGATAGATGCAAGGGAAACCCGCCGCAGCTCCCGATCGCCTGTCCATGATCCGCCTCTGTATCCCCCAGCCCCTGTCGCCCGGCGCGGCCTTGGCGCCCAGCCTCGAACAGTCGCGCTATCTGACCCAGGTTATGCGGCTCAAGGCGGGCGACGACCTGCTGGTCTTCAACGGGCAGGATGGCGAGTGGCGCTGCTCGGTGGCCGAGGTGCTGAAGCGGGGCGTCGTCCTGCGGGCTGAAGAGCGGGCGCGGGACCAGATTCTGCCGCCGGATGTCGAGCTGCTCATGGCCGCCGTGAAGAAGAGCCCGCTCGAGTTCGCGGTCGAAAAGGCTACCGAACTGGGGGTGCGCCGCATCCGGCTGGTGCGCACCGAACGCACCCAGCCGCAGAATCTGCGCCTCGACCGGCTGGAGACCATAGCGGTGGAATCCGCTGAACAGACGGGCCGGATGGATGTGCCGGACATCCTCGCGCCGGAGCCGCTCGAGGCTGTACTGGACGGCTGGGATCCCGACCGGCGCCTGATGTTCTGCGACGAGACAGGCGGCCCTCCGGCGCGCGTGGCGCTACCGCAAGCAGGCGGCACGGCCTGGGGCATAGTGATCGGGCCCGAGGGCGGCTTTTCTCCGTCGGAGCGGCAGCGGCTTCTAGAGCTGCCATTCACCACGCCCGTGTCGCTGGGGCCGCGTGTCCTGCGCGCCGACACGGCGGCGACCGTGGCGCTCGCCCTGTGGCAGGCGAACCTGGGCGACTGGGAGCGATGAGGCCACTTGTGCCCGTCGTCCGGACTGCCCAATTGGCCAGACGAACGAGGGACCCCTTTGATGTCTGACGCCGAACCCCTGAGCCGCGAGGCCCTGATCGGGACCCTGTCGAAGGGGATCAAGCCCAAGGATCAGTGGCGGATCGGGGCCGAGCACGAGAAGTTCGGCTTCGACAAGGCGACCCTGAGGCGCCCGGCCTATGACGGCCCCGCCGGCATCCGCGCCATGCTGGAGGGCCTGCAGCGCTTCGGCTGGAGCCCGGTCGAGGAAGGCGGCCACGTCATCGCGCTCGAGCGCAGGAACGCCGAAGGGATGACCGCCTCCATCAGTCTGGAGCCGGGCGGCCAGTTCGAGCTGTCAGGCGCACCCCTCAAGGACATCCACGACATCTGCTCCGAGACCGGCCAGCACCTGGTCGAGGTCAAGATGGTGGCCGACGAGCTGGGCCTGGGCTTCCTCGGGGTCGGCTTCGACCCCCTGTGGAGCCGCGAGGACGTGCCCGTCATGCCCAAGGGTCGCTACGACATCATGCGCGCCTATATGCCCAAACGCGGCGGGCTGGGCCTCGACATGATGCTGCGCACCTGCACCATCCAGGCCAATCTGGACTTCGACTCCGAAGCCGACATGGTGATGAAGTTCCGCACCTCGCTGGCCTTGCAGCCGGTGGCCACAGCCCTGTTCGCCAATTCTCCGTTTACGGACGGTCGCCCGAACGGCTTCCTGACTGCCCGCGCCAACGTCTGGACCGACACCGACCCGGACCGCACCGGCATGCTCGATTTCGTCTTCGCGGACGGCTTCGGCTTTGAGGCCTATGTCGACTATGCGCTCAATGTACCCATGTATTTCGCCAAGCGCGACGGGCGCTATGTCGATCTGTCGGGTCAGTCGTTCCGCGCCTTCATGGACGGAAAGCTGGACGTCCTGCCGGGGGACCGGGCCAATGCCAAGGACTGGGCCGACCACCTGACGACCCTGTTTCCCGAAGTGCGTCTGAAACAGTATCTGGAGATGCGCGGCGCCGACGGCGGCCCGTGGAGCCGCATCTGTGCCCTGCCCGCGCTGTGGGCCGGCATCTTCTATGACGCACCCTCGCTGGCGGCGGCCTGGGACCTCTGCAAGGACTGGCAGATCGAGGATCACGAGCGCCTGCGCCGAGAGGTGACGCGGCTGGGCCTGCGCGCCGAGATCGGCAGCCGGTCGCTGCGCGATGTGGCGGTGGATATGGTCGCCATCGCCCGCCAGGGCCTGAAGAACCGGGCGCGCTTCTCGGGCGGCATGGTCGACGAGCGCGGCTATCTGTCCGAACTGGAGGACACGGCCGACAGCGGGGTGACTCCGGCCGAGCGCCTGCTGGACCTGTACCACGGCCCCTGGGGCGGGGACGTGCGCCGGCTCTATTCCGACTTCGCCTACTGAGGCGCGGTCCGGGTCAAGCGGACGCAGGCCGGAACTACGGTGGCGCTTGCGGGTTAGGTGAGCATGACCACAGACAATCCGACCCCCGATCGCCCCGGTGACATTCCTCCCGGCCAGCAGCCTGCCGATGTCGACGCGCGCGAGGCCGACGGCCCCGTCGTGGACGCCCAGCAGACCAAACAGGGCCGCAGCGGGCTGCGCATCGTGGTCGTTCTGGTGGTGTCGATCGCGCTGATCCTGATCGTCTATGCCATCATCCTCATGGCCAGCCAGCCGGGTCTGGATGCCGCCGAGGATGAGCGTCAGGCGCTGCCGGTACCGGAGGAGCTGCAACCCGTGCCCGAAGCCTCGCCGGCCGGATCGCCTGCGGCCACCGACTCCGAAGCCGGAGCCATGACCTCCGACTCGAGCCCGCCGCCGGTCACGCAATAGACCCGGCAAGCTCTGGACTTGTGCCGACCAGTGCCGGACGATCCGCGGATCGACGGCACAGGGGCGCGGCATGAGCGGCAATATCCACATCGGCATCGGCGGCTGGACCTATGAGCCGTGGCGCGGGGTCTTCTATCCGGAGGGCCTCGTGCAAAAGCGCGAGCTGGAATATGCGGCCAGCAAGCTGACCTCGATCGAGATCAACGGCACCTATTATTCGACCTTCAAGCCCGACAGCTGGATGAAGTGGCGCGACGAGACGCCCGATGGCTTTGTCTTTGCCGTGAAGGCCAGCCGCTACTGCACCAATCGCAAGGTGCTGTCTGAGGGCAAGGAGAGCTTTGACCGGTTCCTCGACCAGGGCCTGACCGCGCTGGGCGACAAGCTGGGTCCGATCAACTGGCAGTTCATGGCCACCAAGAAGTTCGATCCGGCCGACTTCGAGGGTTTCCTGAAACTGCTGCCCAAGGAGAAGGACGGCGTACGCCTGCGTCACGCGCTGGAGGTCCGGCACGCCAGCTTCGACACCCGCGACTTCTATGATCTGGCGGCGAAGTACGGCTGCGCCATCGTCTATGCCGAAGACGAGGAGGCGCCGGAATGGCCCCGCATCGACCAGCCGACCGCCGACTTCTCCTATGCCCGCCTGATGTCCAGTCGGGAGGATGAGCCGACCGGCATGTCCTCCGATGAACTGGACGCTGCGGCCGACCGCCTGCGGGGCTGGGCGAAGCGTGGCGATGTGTTCGCCTATATGATCGCGGGCGCCAAGGTCCGGAACCCGGCGGCCGCCATGGCCTTGATCGAGCGGGTTGGATGACAGCCCGGGCCCTTCAGGGCCGCTGCCATTGCGGGGCGCAGCGCTTCGTGGCCCCCGCGCCGGAGTCGGTCACAGACTGCACCTGTACGACCTGTACCAAGCGGGGGACGCTGGCGGCCTACTATGCGCCCGTGGCGGTCGAGCTGACCCTTACGCACGACGCCCTGACCGCCTACGAATGGGGCGACCGGATGATGACCTTCTTCCACTGCGCGACCTGTGGCTGCGCCGTGTATGCCGAGGCCCCGGCCTGGACGACCGACGAGGGCGAGGCCCGGTCCGCCCGGGTCGTCCTGAACGCCCGTCTGTTCGAGGGGCTGGATCTGGCCGCCGTGCCCACCCGTCACGTGGACGGCCGAAACGACTGGTAGGCTTGCGCAGGGCCCCGGTCGTGCGCACCTGAACCCGATAGCCCCTGAAGGATCGTTTCATGCCCATCGCCACCCGCGCCTTTGCCGCCGTCGCCGCCGACCAGCCGCTGGAGCCCTGGAGCTTCGACCGGCGCGATCCCGGCCCGGACGACGTGGCGATCGAGATCAAATACTGCGGCGTCTGTCACTCGGACCTGCATGTGGCGAAGAATGATCTGGGCGGCACCCGCTATCCGATCGTGCCGGGCCACGAGATCGCCGGTGTGGTGACTGCGGTCGGATCGAACGTGACGCGCTTCAAGGAAGGCGATCGCGTCGGCGTCGGCTGCATGGTCGACAGCTGCCGGACCTGCGCCGCCTGTCAGGAGGGGCTGGAGCAGTATTGCGAGCCCGGCATGACCCAGACCTATGGCTCCGCTGACCGCAAGGGGGCCGAGGTCGGCCAGAAGATCACCCAGGGCGGCTATTCCGACCGGATCACGGTCGATCAGAACTATGTGCTCAGCATTCCGGATTCCATTCCGCTGGATGCCGCCGCGCCGCTGCTGTGCGCCGGGATCACGACATACTCGCCGCTGAAGACCTGGGGCGTGGGACCGGGTTCGAAGGTGGCCGTCGTAGGGCTGGGCGGACTTGGCCACATGGCCGTCAAACTGGCCGCGGCCATGGGTGCCGAAGTGACGGTGCTGTCGACCTCAGACCGCAAGAAGGCCGATGCCGAACGCATGGGGGCCAAGCACTTCCTGATCAACTCGGACGCCGACGCCATGAAGGCGGCGGCCGAAAAGTTCGACCTGATCATCAATACGGTCTCGGCCACCCATGAGATCGCCAGTCACCTGAACCTGCTGGCGCGGGACGGCACCATGGTCATGCTTGGCCTGACGACCGAGGGCATGCCGGTGTTCGCCATTCCGCTGCTGATGCGCCGCCGCCGGGTGGCCGGCTCGCTGATCGGGGGCATTCGGGAGACGCAGGAAATGCTCGACTTCTGCGCCGAGCACGGCATCGCCTGCGATATCGAGGTGATTGCGCCCGACCGCATCAACGAAGCCTATGAGCGGATGCTGAAGTCGGACGTCCGCTATCGCTTCGTGCTGGATATGGCACAGCTGTGAAGTTGACCACCTAGCCGGGAACCCCGCGTTTCGTTAAGACTTGGATGACGGAGGGGCGCGCTGAGACGCCCCCCGCACCGGAAACGCAAGGGACTGCATATGGCACGGGTGGCACTGGTCACCGGGGGAACCCGGGGCATCGGCAAGGCGATTGTTCAGCGGCTGAAGGAAGACGGCCTGTCGGTCGCGGCCGGCTATTCCGGCAATGCCCAGGCGGCCGAGGCGACGGCCGCCGAGCTGGACGTCATGGTGGTGAAGGGCAATGTCGGCTCGTTCGAGGATTGCGCCCGCGCCGTGCAGGAGGTCGAGGCCGAACTGGGCCCGATCGATGTGCTGATCAACAATGCGGGCATCACGCGCGACGGCTTCTTTCACAAGATGACCGCGGACCAGTGGTCGGACGTGATCCGCGTGAACATGGACTCGGTGTTCAACATGACCCGCCAGGTGATCGGCGGCATGCGCGACCGGGGCTTTGGCCGTATCGTCAACATCAGTTCGATCAACGGTCAGAAGGGCCAGATCGGCCAGACCAACTATTCCGCCGCCAAGGCCGGCATGATCGGCTTCACCAAGGCACTGGCGCTCGAGAATGCGCGCAAGGGCGTGACCGTCAACTGCATCGCCCCCGGCTATATCGACACCGAAATGGTGGGTGCCATGGACCAGAAGGTGCTGGACTCGATCATCGCCCAGATCCCCGTCGGACGGCTGGGCAAGGGCGAGGAAATCGCGGACATGGTGTCCTGGCTGGCCGGCGAACGTGCCGGATATGTCACAGGATGTACGCTATCGCTGAACGGCGGTCAGTATCTGGTCGGCTGACGGGCGGCTGCCCAAAATCTGCCGGGGTGCAGAGTCACACATTTTGACATGACGCGCGGAAGACAGGTCGGATCGACATGGCGACCGGCGCCCCTGGCCGTGCTGGCAGGGGTGTTCGTCCTTGCGTGTCTGTCGCTCGCCTCGATGGCTCACGCCCAGTCCAGCGCAAACTTTCAGAGCGAGTCCTCGCGCAGCCAGCGCGACCGCAGCCCGTCGACCAATCTGCCCGGCAGTGGCCGCTACGTCTCGGAGACAGGGCAGGGCTTCATTCTCGACCGGTCCAGCCCCGCCACCCTGATGCGGTTCGACCGCTCGACCGAGGTGTGGGTCCTGCGCCCCTCGCCCGCCCCGCGCGGCGACATCATCTTTCGCAACGATGCCGGGGATCAGGTGCTGCGGGTCACGCCCGACGGGGGCATGACCCTTTATACGACCGCCGCGCCCCAGGGCTCGCCCGTGTCGGCGGCGGGTCCGGCGCCTGAGCTTCTGGCGCCGACGCTCACCGCCTTCCAGCTGATGGATTTCATCCTTCGTCAGAGCGACCGGGCGACCCGTGCTGTCGGCCGTATCGTGGTCGTGGATATGGACATTGAGCCGGGGTCAGAGCCGGTGGCCACCGACGCCCTGTCGACCGCCGTCGACGCCATCGTGCGCATGGCCCGCTCGCCCAGCCTCCGGCGCGACGTGGCCCGTGTGCAGGAGATCATCATCACCGACATCGGCCCGCGCCAGGTCAGCTTCTCGCGCGGCACCTTGCGGATCGTCATTGATCCGGACGCCGGTTTCGCCGGTCGGCCATCGTCGGCGCGGATCGTGCGCGTGATCGCCGGCGTCGAATAGTCAGCCGCGAAAATCATCCTTGGCGGCGCGCCGGTGGGCAAAGGTCGCCGCATCGCCCGCCGTCAGGAACGGATTGAAGCGCCGCTCATCCCCCAGAGTCGTCGGCACGGTCGGCTGACCTGCGTCGATCCGGACCCGCAGGGCCTCGACATGGGCGCGCAACTCCGGCCGGTCATCGACGCTCAGCGCAAACCGGGCATTGGCGGCGGTATATTCATGGGCGCACCAGATCACCGTCTCGTCGGGCCAGGTCATCAGGGTCGACAGGCTTGCCCACATCTGCTCCGGCGTACCCTCGAACAGTCGCCCGCAGCCGAGGGTGAACAGGACGTCTCCGACAAAAGCGGTCCGGCCCTCGGGATCGTGGAACACCACATGGCCGAGGGTGTGCCCGGGGGCGGCGATCACATCGAGGCGGGTGTCTCCGACCTGCACACTGTCGCCGTCCCGGATCTCGTGGTCGAGGGGTGCGGCACGCCGGACCTCTTCCGGGCCATGGATGGCGCAACCGGTCGCTGCCTTCAGGGCCTCGTTCCCGCCGGTGTGGTCGGGATGCCAGTGGGTGTTCAGCACCTGGCCCAGCGGGCCCCAGCCGAGGGCCGCCAATTCCTCGAGAATGCGATCGGCATCCGGAGTGTCGATGGCCGCCACGGCCCCGGTGGCGCGGTCGCGGACCAGCAGGCCGTAGTTGTCCGACAGGCAGGGGAAGAGGTGCACATCCAGCGTCATGGCCATGACCCTAGCAGGGGGTGGGCGTCCGGGGCTATCCTCAGCCCATGCGCATGCCCATCGAGGAGCTCAGGCAGTTCTACGGCGAGCCGTCCGGTCGGCTGGTCCGTCGCCTGCTGGCTGACCGGCTGGAGGGCGCGTGGGGCGAGGCCGACGGCTGTGACGTTCTGGGGCTGGGCTATGCGACGCCCTGGCTGGGCGCCTTCGTCGGCGCCCGCCGGCTGATCGCGGCCATGCCGTCGGGGCAGGGCGTCGAGGTCTGGCCGCGCGGCGCCCGCAACCGCGCGGTGCTGGTCGATGACCGGGCCTTGCCGTTTGCTGCGGGTAGTTTCGACCGCGTGCTGGTGGTCCATGCGCTCGAGGAGGCCGACGATGTGCGCGCCCTGATGGCCGAGGCGATCCGGGTACTCAGCCCTGCGGGACGGATCATTCTGGTGGCCGCCGCGCGCGGCGGTCTGTGGGCGCGCGCCGAGAGCACCCCGTTCGGCCACGGCCGGCCTTTCACGCGGCGCCAGCTGGAACGGCTGGTCCGTGAAGTGGGTCTGGAACCGGCTGCCTGGTCGCAGACGCTTTATGTGCCGCCCTGGCCCGTGCTGTACGGGATGGCGGACGGCTTCGAGCAGGTGGGACGCCGCCTTGTACCGGGCGCGGCCGGGCTGATCCTGCTGGAGGCGACGCGTCAGGCCTACGCCCTCGCCCGGACTGCGGCGCAGACCGAGCGTGTCCCCCTGCTGGAAGCCGGGCTGGAACCCGCGTCGGCCAGCCGGGACAGTCGCCGGGCTCTGGTCGAGCCGGTCGAACACGCCTAGAGCGTCGGCATGCACCGACTGATCCTGATGCGTCATGCCAAGGCGGAACGCGGCTCTCCCTCGGGCCGCGATCGCGACCGTCCGCTGTCCCCCCGCGGCGAGGCCGATGCCCTGCGCGTCGGCCGGATTTTGGCCGACCGGGGCCTGAAGCCCGACCGCGCCCTCGTCTCGTCGGCCGAGCGTACGCTGCAGACCTGGGAGCTCGTGCATGAGAGCCTGGGGGACGTCGAGGTTCGGCAGGTCGATGCGCTGTACGAGGCCGAGCCGGGGACCCTGCGCACCCATGTCGAGGACGAGTCTGAGCTGGCGGGCTGTCTGATCCTGGTGGGTCACAACCCGGGTATCCATCAGCTGGCCATGGAGCTGCTGATGGAGGGGGCGGCGGCGCCCTCGGTGCTGGACCGGCTGGCGGCGGGTTTCCCGACGGGTCAGGCGGTGGTCTTCTCCGTCGACGCGGCCGGGCGCTATGCGCTGGAAGGTCTGGTGCGGCCCGAGGACAGCGACACGTGAGCGGGACCATCTTCAAGCTGGTGGATGCGGAGGAGTGGGAGGCGGCGACCGCCGACGGCCACTATCCGGGCTCCGAGGTCGACCGGCTGGACGGCTACATCCACATGTCGACCGCTGAGCAGCTGCCGGGCACGGCCAGCAAACACTATGCGGGCCGGACGAACCTTGTGCTGGTGACCCTCGAGACGGCCGCGCTGGACGACCTGGTGTGGGAGCCCTCCCGCGGGGGGGCGCTGTTTCCGCACCTGTACCGACCCCTGCCCCTGGGTGCGGTCCGTGCGGTCGAGGCCTGCCATGTCGACGCGGCGGGGACGCTGCACATCGACGCCGGAGAGCCGGCATGAGCCCGCTCGACATGGGCACGGCCCTGCTCCGGCAGATGGACGCCGAGCGCGCGCACGAGATGGCCATTGCCGGCCTGCGCTACCTGCCCCTGGGCGTGCCCAAGGACGACCCGATCCTGCCTACCCGCGTCGCGGGACTGGACCTGCCCAATCCCGTCGGACTGGCCGCAGGCCTGGACAAGAATGCGGTCGCCATCCGGGGTCTGGCGGGGCTGGGCTTCGGCTTTGTCGAATGCGGCTCGGTCACCCCCCGGCCCCAGACCGGCAATCCGCGCCCGCGCCTGTTCCGGCTGGAAGAGGACCGGGCGGTGATCAACCGGATGGGGTTCAACAACGACGGGCTGGAAGCCTTTGCCGACCGGCTGGCCCATCGTCCCCCCGGCGTGGTGGTCGGGGCCAATCTGGGCGCGAACAAGGATGCCGACGACCGGATCGCGGACTATGAAACCGGCCTGCGGCGACTGGGCGGCCTCGCCGACTATCTGACCGTTAACGTGTCCTCGCCCAATACGCCGGGCCTGCGCGGCCTGCAGACGGTCGAGGCGCTTGAGCCCTTGCTGGCCCGCATTCAGGCCGCCCGGCCCAAGGACCGGCCGGTCTTCCTGAAGATTGCCCCCGACCTGTCGGACGCCGACATCGGTCGGATCGTCGAGGCCAGCCTGCAATACGGGCTGGACGGACTGATCGTGTCCAACACGACCCTCGATCGACCCGAGACCCTCAGATCGGCCCATGCCGCCGAGGCGGGCGGGCTGTCGGGAGCCCCTTTGAAGGATCGGGCGCGGCGGGCCCTGACGGCGGCCGTCGAAGCGGCCGACGGGCGCCTGCCGCTGATCGCGGTGGGCGGGATCGCCGACGGGGCCGAGGCCTATGCCCGCATCCGCGCAGGGGCCAGCGCCGTCCAGCTCTATTCGGCGCTCGTCTTCGAGGGGCCGGGTCTGGTCCGGCGGATCAAGGCCGATCTGGTCGCCCGCCTGAAGGCGGACGGCTTTTCCACAGTGGCCGAGGCTGTCGGCACCGCGCGTTGACGGAGCGTTAGGCCTGACGCGCCATAGTGGTGGAAAGGGCTGAAAGGCCCACCCACAGGGATGCGAATGACCATGGCAACGGCCGACTTGTCGTCAGGCTGGGTTGAGGCAATCCGGCAGCGCCGCAAGGCACTGCTGCAGCGACTGGGCATGGGCGCCGCCAGCGCCCTGGTGTTCAGCCCGATCCTGGGCTGGGACTTCTCGATCGCATGGGTGGCCGGCTACTTCTTGGTCCAGATTTTGGACCTGTGGGTGTTCGGCCCGGTCAACGCCGGCAAGTCCCAGTCCTTCGGCCTGCCGCGCTTTGCGGCCGCCTGCGTCATGCTGGTGGCGAATGCTGCCTATTTCGGCAGTCTGTCCGTGCCGCTGTGGCTGGTCGGCGGGCCGATGGGCGGGGTCTGCGCCGCCATCCTGCTGTCGTCAGGTGCCATCTACGCCGTGGTGAACGCGCCCCGGTCGAGGACAGTACTGGCGCTGACAATTGCCCCGCAGTTCCTGTATCTTGCGGTCACGCCGGTGTTCATGGTGACCCACGGGGCGTCCGCCGCCTTTGCGACGGCCTTCGCCATCGCCATCGCCGTCTTCATGACCTACTGCCTCAGCACCTGGCAGCGCATGGAAATGGCCCGCAAGTCCGAGGAGGCCGCCCGGCTGGATGCCGAGAGCCGCCGTCTTCATGCCGAAGAGGTGATGGAGAGCCGACAGGCCTTTCTGGCCGCCGTCGGACACGATCTTCGGACCCCCATCAGCGCCATCATGGCCGGTGCGGGTGTCATCCAGGACAGCACCGACGACTACCACACCCGAAATCAGGCCCGCCTGATCACCGACGCCGGCCTGATGATGAAGGCCCTGCTGGACGACCTGCTGGACCACGCCAAGATCGAGGCGGGGCGCATGACGGTCGAGGTCGACGACTTCAACCTGCGCTCCCTGATCGCCCAGACGGCCCGACTGTGGCAGGGGCCGGTGGCGTCCAAGGGGCTGAAGCTGCGCATCGAAGGCGCCTCCCAGGTGCCGGCCCATGTGCGCGGCGACTCCATGCGCCTGCGCCAGATCCTGAACAACCTGATCTCGAATGCGGTCAAGTTCACGGACACGGGCAGCATCACCCTGAAACTCAAGGCCTGGGAGGAGGAACCCTCCGGCTATTCCGTGCTGATCGAGATTCAGGACACCGGGCCGGGTATGACGCCAGCCCAGATCCAGCGCCTGTTCAGCCCGTTCGATCAGACCACCTCGGGCGTCAGCGCACGCCACGGCGGAACGGGACTCGGACTGGCGATCAGCCGTCACTTGAGCGAACTGATGGGCGGGCGCCTGACGGCCCACAGCCGCCTCGGCGAGGGATCCAGCTTCACCGTCGCCCTGAGTTTCCCCCGCGCCAATTCGGAGACCAGCAGCCTGCCGGCACCGGAACGGGCCGGGCGGGAAGTGGTGGCCCGCGCCCTCGGCGGTCTGCCGGACAAGGCACCGGTGGCCCCGCCTGCCGCGCCCGCACCCACGCCTGCGCCGGCGGTCGAGGCCGGGCCGGTTGCCGCCGAACCGGTCGAGACGTCTCCCGTCGCCGAACCGGAAGTCGCTGTGGAAGAGGTCGCGGAGGATGACGCCCCCATGCGGGTGCTGGTCGTCGACGATCACGACATCAACCGGCGGGCCATCCAGCTGATCCTGCAACCTCTCGGATGCGAGGTCACCACGGCCGCTGACGGCTTGCTGGCGCTCAAGGCCTGCGACGCCCAGACCTTCGACCTGATCTTCATGGATGTGCGGATGCCGGAGCTGGACGGTCGTGAGGCGACCCGACGCCTGCGGGCCTCGGACAACGCCAATGCCGAAGTGCCAGTCATTGCCGTCACGGCCGACACCAGCCCGGAGGACATCACCGCCTGTGGCGAGGCCGGCATGACCTATTTCGTGCCGAAACCGATCACGCCCGCGTCGCTGCTGGGTGCGGTGACCCACGTCGTGAACGGCGCCACGATCCGGCCCCCGCAAGAGAACCGGATCGAGGCCGTGGCCTGACCTAGAGCTGGCCCAGGAGGTGTTCGGCCGAGGACACCTTGAACTCGCCGCCCTGCTCGATGTTCAACTGCTCGACCACGCCGTCCTTGACCAGCATGGAATAGCGCTGCGAGCGCTCGCCCATGCCAAAGCCCTTGGCATCCATGGTCAGGCCGACCGCGCGGGTGAACTCGCCATTGCCGTCGGCGAGCATGAGGATCTTGTCGGCGCCGTCCTGGGACTTGGCCCAGGCGCCCATGACGAAGGCATCATTGACCGAGACGCAGGCGACGGTGTCGACGCCCTTGTCCTTCAGGGTTTCGAGGTTCTCGGCAAAGCCCGGCAGGTGACGCGCCGAACACGTCGGGGTGAAGGCGCCCGGCACGGCGAACAGGGCCACCGTCTTGCCGTTGAAGATTTCCGAGACATTCACCGGCTTGGGCCCCTCGGAGGTGGCCTTCATCAGGGTGGCTTCGGGCAGGCGGTCGCCGATCGAGATGGTCATGGAATGTCTCCGTTGGGGCTGGGGCCGTCGGGGCCGGTCCTGCCCAGATAGACATCCGCCGCGCCTCCACCAAGGGGCTTGGGGGCCAAAGCGCGCCCCGGCCCCTTGCGCCGGACCGGGCCAGACCCGATGATCCCCCCATGAACGGCTTTTCCTCCCTCGCCGGTCGTCTGCTCATCGCCATGCCCGGTATCGACGATGACCGGTTTCGACAGGCTGTCATCCTGATCTGCGCCCACGGGCCGGATCACGCCATGGGCGTGCGCATCGACCAGCCGCTCGAGGGGATCGATCTGTCGACCGTGCTTGAAAAGCTGGACATGCCGCCCCCGGCCGAGGGCTATGAGGCCCCCGTGCTGGTCGGCGGCCCGGTCGAGCGCGAGCGGGGTTTCGTGCTTCACACCGACGACTGGATCTCGGACGGGACCAGCCTGGCCTTCGGGGACGGTCTGGCCCTGACGGGCACCCGCGATGTGCTGGTGGCCATGTCCGACCCCGTCACCGGCCCGCGCCGGTCGCGCCTGATGCTGGGCTATGCGGGCTGGGACGAGGGCCAGCTTGAGGCCGAGCTGACCGAGAACATCTGGCTCACCGCCGATGCCGACACCGAAATGGTGTTCGACGACGATCACCCCACCAAATGGGCCCGGGCCCTGGCCGCCATCGGCGTGGATGCCGCCCGCCTGTCCGGCACCGGCGGTCGGGCCTGAGGCGTCAATCGGCGAAGCAGCTTCGCTCGATGAAGCTGACCGCTGCGGCCTTGGCCTCGTTCGGGTTGTGGCCTCCGGGAAATTCGAGGGCCGCGAAGGGTACCTCCGCCGCGCGCAAGGCCGCGACCAGCGGCCCATAGTGGTCCGTGAAAGGGGCCGCGGGGTCCGTTCGGCCACCGGCCACGAAGACGGGCCGGTCCGCCAGCGCCGCCGCCTTCGGAGAGAACCGCGCCTCCTCTGCCCCGGCGATGGAAGCCTGCATGAAGACCCCGGGACCTCCGGCGCCGAAGCGGGCGAGCTCGGGATCGGCGGCAAAGCTGTCCAGCTCGGATCGCCAAAGGGCCGCGTATTCGGGATCCCGACCCCACCGATCCGCGATCACGCCCATGTCTGCAGGAACGAGGGCGACCACGCAGCGGATGTCGGCGTCCGAGGCCGCTGTATGCAGCGCCAGCCAGCCACCGAAGCTGACCCCGAACACCGCAACCTGATCCGGATCGATCCCGTCATGATGGCGCAGCCAGTCGACGACGACCTGGCCATCCACCCGCGCATTGTCGAGGCTGAACTCGCCCCCGGACGCTCCGGTCCCACGGTAGCTCGGCACGAGGACCGTGTAGCCGGCGGCCTGCAGTTCGCCCGCGACACGCGGTACATTCGATCCTGACGGGAAGCCGTTGAACAGGGCGATGGCCGGGCGATCTCCTTCACCCTCGCCAACCAGAAGCCGGGCCGAAACGGTCTCGCCGCCGGAAGGGATCGATACCTCTATCGGCGCCTGCTGGGCCATGGCTGCAAGGGGCGCGGACAGAGCAGCGAAGCAGGATGCGGCGGCGGCAAGGAGGGTCAGTTTCATGGGGGCCTCGTGACACGAAATCCCCACTTCTTTGCCATCGGGTCCGCAATGGCACAGCTTACAATGCTGTAATTACGGATGTTTAACTTTAGCGGTCGGCTCCTTCTGTCGGCAGACCGTCAATCACCAGCCGGCCGCCGGTGTAGCGACTGTCGTCGGTGACCTCGCGCGTGGCGAAGTCCGGGGTTGGGTAGAGGGCCATGGCTTCCGGGTTTGGGAACTCGGCCTCGGCCATGATCAGGCCTTCGAGGGCTCCGGAGAAGACGTCGACCGAGATGTCCGCGCCGTCGACGTTGCCGAGATAGTGACGGGTCTTGGTCAGCCGGCGGCCGGGCAGGGTGGACAGCAGGCGGAACTCCTCGGGCGACAGGTAGATGGAGGTCAGCAGGCGGACCGCCGGGCTGACGTCCGCCTTTCGCCCCAGTCTCAGCATGGCCGGACCGCCGTCATCCGGAATGGCCTCGCGCAGGCGCAGCCGGGTGCCCTCGACATAGAGGTCGGTGAAGTGTTCGACGCGGATGACCCGGTCATGCGGGACCGCGCGGCACAGCCACCGGCGTTCGCGCTCGATCCAGGCGTATTTGGACTTGGGCCAACCCAGCGCGGCAGCCGTCGCCGGATCGATTTCAGGCAGTGTATCGGTCATGGCTCCGACCCTCTTCGCAGTGCGGCAATGGCCTTTGGCCGCAGGGGAACGTGATGCTGTCCCGGACGATTATAGTGCTGACAGTCAAAAGGAGCCTGGAATGTCCGACCTCAAAGGCAAATCCCCCGAGAGCCCGAAGGAAACCGTGGAAGAACAACTCGAGCAGGTCGAACACGACGCTGAGGCCATGGATCGCCCCGACCGGGCCATTCCCCTCGAAGACGACGAGGAGAAGAAGGGTCTGGGGGTCGTCAAATACCTGGTGCCCTGAGACAGGCGCTTCCCTCAGGTGCGCAGGATCTTGTCCATCGCCTTGCCCCGGGCCAGTTCATCGATGAGTTTGTCGAGGTAGCGGATCTCGCGCATCAGCGGCTCGGCGACTTCCTCGACGCGGATGCCGCAGATGACCCCGGTGATGGCCTCGCGCGCCGGATTCATCGCCGGGGCATCGGCGAAGAAGGTCTCGAAGTCGGTCTTCTCTTCGATCTGCTGCTCGAGCCCCGGCTGATCGTAGCCGGTCAGCCAACAGATGATCTGGTCGACTTCGGCCTTGGTGCGCCCCTTCTTCTCTGCCTTGGCGAGATAGTGGGGGTACACGCTGGCGAAACTCATCCGGTAGACCCGATGGGTCATGCTCAGCCCGCCCCGGCGGCGATCTGCATCATGACAAGACCGGTGAACCAGGCGGCGGCCGTGCCGACGATGTAGCCGACCACGGCCAGAAGCACGCCAACCGGGGCGAGGGAGGGGTGGAAGGCCGCGGCGGCCACGGGGGCCGAGGCCGCCCCGCCGATATTGGCCATTGAGCCGACGCCGAGGAAGAAGCTGGGCGCCCGGATCAGGAAGGCGACCAGAACCATCAGCGCCACATGCACCAGCATCCAGACGGCTCCGATCAGGAAGTAGACCGGGCTGTCGAGGATGGCCCCGATGTTCATGTTCAGCCCGACGGTGGCCACCAGCACATAGACGAACACCGAGCCGACCTTGGCCGCGCCCGGCCCCTGCAGCTTGCGGGCCGGGGTGAAGGACAGGACCACGCCGATCACTGTGGCGATCAGCACCAGCCAGAAGAAGGCCGAGTCCAGCGACAGGCGCTGGGCCCAGGGCCAGGTCTCGCCGAACCAGGTGGACAGCGGGTCCGCGATCGCATGCGACAGGCCCACTGCGCCGAAGCCGACCGCGAGGATGAAGATCAGATCCTTGAGCATCGGGATGCGGGCGTGCTCGGCTTCATAGGCCTCGGCCTTGTCGCGGACGCGGTCCACGGCCGAGGCGTCGGCCCGGAACAGCTTGTCGACGCGGCGCTGGTTGGCGGCCATCCAGAGGACCACAGCCATCCAGACATTGGCGACGATCACATCGACGGCGATCCAGATCGAGAAGGTGTCCGGCCCCGCGCCATAGATTTCGTAGAGGGCGGTCTGGTTGGCGGACCCGCCGATCCAGCTGCCGGCCACGGTCGCCATGCCGCGCCAGATGGCTTCTGGTCCTGCCCCCATCAGCTCGGGCGCGAACCAGCTGGTCAGCAGCAAGGCCACGGGCCCGCCGATCATCACGCCGATGGTGCCGGTAAAGAACATGATCAGCGCCTTGGGCCCGAGGCCCACGACGGCAGGCAGGTCGGCCGACACGGTCAGCAGGACGAGCGCCGCCGGCAGCAGATAGCGCGAGGCGATGTAATAGAGCCGGGATTCCTCGGGGTCGACGACGCCGAAAGTCGTCAGCAGGGACGGCAGGAAATAGCAGAGCAGCAGGGCCGGGATGACGGTGAAGAACCGCTTCACCCAGACATTGTCGCGGCTCGAGACCCAGAAGACGGCGCCCAGGATCACGGCCAGCAGGCCGAGCACCACGGCGTCATTGGTGATCAGGGCTGTGGTGGCGGCCTCTTCGGTCGGCATGAAGGTGTCTCCCCTTGGTTGGGGGCATAAGGGCAACCGGGGTGCGATTTGGCAAGCCGTGACAGGCCGTTGCATCCGGCGGCGGCGCGCGGCAGGGAGAGGGGGTGACTTCCCTGATCATCGATTGCGATCCCGGCGTGGACGATGCCGTGGCCCTGCTGACCGCCTTTGGCAGCCCGGCTCTGGACCTGCTGGCCGTGACCACCGTGGGCGGCAATGTCCCGGTCGATAGGACGGCCCGGAACGCCTGCATCCTGCGCCAGATTGCCGCGCGCGAGGATGTGCCGGTCTATCGCGGCGCGGAACGCCCGCTGGTGCGCGAGCCCGCCGGGGCCGGAGAATTCCATGGCGCCGAAGGCCTGGGCGATATGGCGCCCTTCGATCCGGCAAAGGGCTGTGAGCCCGGCGGCGCGGTCGAGGCCATCGTGGAGCGGGTCATGGCGCGGCCGGCGGGGACCGTTTCGATGGCGGTGCTGGGCCCGCTGACCAATCTGGCGCTGGCGCTGCGGGCCGAGCCACGGCTGGCGGAGCAACTGGGCCCGGTCGCCGTCATGGGCGGCGCGCGGGCCGAGGGCGGCAACATCACGGCCTCGGCCGAGTTCAATATCTGGGCCGACCCGGAGGCTGCGGCCGAGGTGCTGGACAGCGCCTGCGACGTGGTGCTGTTCGGTCTGGACGTCACCCATCAGGTGCGCGCGACCGAGGCGCGGATCGCCGGAGTCGAAGCCCTCGACACCCCTTCGGCCCGGGCCGCGGCGTCGATGATGCGCTTCTCCCAGCGGATCGAGCGCGAGATCGTCGGCTGGGATGCGCCCCCCGTCCACGACCTGTGCCCGGTGGCCTGGATGCTCCGGCCCGATCTGTTCACCCTTCGGCCGTGCCATATTGCGGTCGAGACCGGCAGCGACCTGACGCGGGGGCATACGGCGGTCGAGTTCCGCGACGGCGTCGCCGGGCCGCTCCGTCATCGGTGGGCGACCGCAGCCGATGCCGACGGCGTCTTTGACCTGCTGAAGGGAGCGACACGATGAGGATCACCGTGGTCGGGTCGATCAATGTCGACATGGTGGCCACCGCGCCGTCCCTGCCACGCGCGGGCGAGACGGTGACGGGGGCCGTGCTGGCGCGCCACCCGGGCGGCAAGGGCGCCAACCAGGCGCTGGCCGCGCGGCGGCTGGGGGCCGAGGTCGCCCTGATCGGGGCCGTGGGCGAAGGCCCGCTCTCGGACGAGGCCCTGGTCCTGCTGGAAGACGCCGGCGTGGACCTTAAGGGCGTCGGCAGTGCCGAAGGGACGCCGACCGGCGTCGCCCTGATCGCCGTCGACCCGTCGGGTGAGAACCAGATCGTCGTGGCCTCGGGTGCCAATGGTCAGGTGCGGCCCGAGCATCTTCCGGCGCGGATCGAGGATCCACTGATCGTGCAGCTGGAGCTGCCGGTCGAGACGGTCGAGGCCGCCGTCGGCCGCGCGACCGGATTTGTCTGCGCCAATCTGGCGCCGGCCGCGCCGGTGTCGGAGGCCCTGTTGCGGCGCTGCGACCTGATCGTGGTCAATCAGACCGAGGCGGAATTCTATGGTGACGCCCTGCACTCCGGAGGCGGGCAGGTGGTCATCACCCGGGGGGCGGAGGGGGCGAGCCTCTACAGGCGCGGGGCGGTGGCCGCCGAGGTCGGGGCGCCGCTGGTCGAGGCGGTGGATGCGACCGGAGCGGGCGATGCCTTTGTCGCCGCCATCACGGTCGCCCTGCTGGAAGGTCAGGCGGTGGAACACGCCCTGCGCTTCGCCTGTGCGGCCGGAGGCTTTGCGGCCACGGGCGCAGGGGCCCAGCCTTCGCTGCCGACCCGCGATCAGGTCGAGGCCCTGCTGAAGCTGCAGATGGTCTGGTGAACGGCTGGCGGCCTGAGGGGTTGTTCTCCTGACAGGAGCGGCATGGCGTCGCCCGCAATGAAGGAGGTCCCCATGACCGAAGCTGCGCAAAAGGCCGAGGCCGACAAGGCCATGAAGCTCAAGGCCGAGGCCACCCCGCCCGAGCACCCCGAATCCGGCCAGACCGCCAACGAGGGCATGCAGCCGACCGAGACCAGCGGCGCCCCGATGGGGGCGCTGGATGCCGAAGGCCACCGGCCGGTTCTGGAGCGCTCGCACAAGGTCAGATGACCGGACCTTAATTTGGCGCAGCCCGGTGAGGCCGCTAGAGACCCGGTATGACAGTTGAGGATTACGATCGGTCTTTGGCCGAAGCACGGCAACTGCTGGCTGAAGGGCGCGCCACGGAGGTGATCGAGCGGATCGCTCCCTTGATCGACCTGGGTCACGAGACCCCCTTGGCACAAGGCCTTCTGGCCCAGGCCCTGTTGAGGACCGGCGACGTTGGCGCAGCCGAGCAGGCGGCGGACCGCGCCCTGTCGCTGGACGTGCGCGAGGCCCGCGCCCTGTGCGTGAAGGGGGATGTATTGAGCGGTCGCGGCGAGTTGCGCGACGCCAACGCCTATTACGGTGGACTGATGCGGCTGCTGGAGGGGGCTGCCTCGCCAGATCCGGACCTCGCAGAGGGCCTGGGGCGCGCCCGCGCGCTCCGACAAAAGCTGACAGGGGACATGCTGCAGACCCTGCAGGGGGAATTGCAGGGGGCGGGATTCAGCGAGGAGCGTTCCCACCCCAGATTCCGGCACGCGCTCGACCTCGCGCTGGGTCGCAAGGCCCTGTACATGCCCCAGCCCAAGGCATTCTACTATCCGGAGCTACCGGCCTCGCAGTTCTATCCGCGCACGGAGTTTCCGTGGCTGGACGGGGTGGAGGCGGCAACCGATCAGATGCTGGCCGAACTGAACGGCGTGCTGGGACAGGAGAACGAGTCCTTCGCCCCCTACGTCCAGACCATGCCGAACATGCCCAAGCGACCCGGTGACCTGCTGATCGACAGCATGGACTGGAGCGCCTGCTTTCTCTGGCGGGACGGCCAGGAAACCGCCTACGCCGGGCGCTGCCCGCAGACGATGGCAGCCTTGGCCGATGCGCCGCTATGCCGGATCCAGGGCCGGTCGCCGCAGGTGATGTTCTCGCAGCTGAAGGCCGGGGCGCGCATTCCGCCGCACCACGGCTATGTGAACACGCGGCTGGTCTGCCATGTGCCGCTGATCGTGCCGGAGGGCTGCTGGTTCCGGGTCGGCAACGAGACCCGGTCATGGAAGCGGGGCGAAGCGTGGGTGTTCGACGACACCATCGAGCATGAAGCCGCCAATGACAGCGCCTCCGACCGGGTCATCCTGATCTTCGACATCTGGCATCCGGCGTTGTCGGAGGAGGAGCGCCACCTGGTCGCGACCTTGCTGGAGGCCATGGACGCCTATTCGCCCAATCCCGCGACCTGGGAATAGGCGTCAGAGGTTGACGACCAGCCGGGCGACCGAGCCTTCGGCCAGACGGTCGAAGCCTTCATTGATCTGATCAAGCGAGAGGGTGCCGCTCATCAGCCGGTCGACCGGCAGGCGGCCCTCGCGGAACAGGGCGACATAGCGGGGCAGATCGCGTGAAGGCACGCAGGTGCCGATATAGCTGCCCTTCAGGGTACGTTCCTCGCCCACAAGCCCAACGATATTGACCGGCAGGGTGGCGTCGGGCGGGGGGAGGCCGGCCGTGACGGTGGTGCCACCCCGGCGGGTCATCTTCCAGGCGGCCTCAAGCGCCCTCGCCGAGCCGGCCATTTCGATGGCGACCTCGGCTCCGCCCCGGGTCAGGGTGCGGACTTGGTCGACGGCATCGGCGTCGGCGGCGTTGACGGTGTGCACCGGGCCGAGGGTGCGGGCGAGGGCCAGCTTGTCCTCGCTAAGATCGACCGCCACGACCGGCGAGGCGCCGCACGCCAGAGCCCCCAGCACCGAAGCCAACCCCACGCCGCCCAGACCCACCACGACCACCGATTGACCCGGCCGGACGCCTGCGGTGTTCACGACCGCGCCAACGCCCGTCAGGACGGCACAGCCGAACAGGGCCGCCTGATCGAACGGCAGGGCCGGGTCGATACGCACGAGCGACCGCCGCGAGACCACGGCCCGCTCGGCAAAGGCGGAACAGCCGAGGTGGTGGTTCAGCGTCTCACCCTCCGCATGGAGGCGATGGGCGCCGGTCAGCAGTTCGCCGCGCCCATTGGCGGCGGCCCCCGGCTCGCACAAGGCCGGTCGGCCCTCGGCGCAGGGGGCGCAGTGGCCACACGAGGGCATGAAGACCATGACCACATGGTCGCCGACGGCCAGATCCTCGACGCCTTCGCCCAGCGCCTCGACCTCGCCTGCCGCCTCATGACCCAAGGCCATGGGCAGGGGGCGGGGGCGGTCACCGTTGATGACGCTGAGGTCCGAATGGCACAGGCCGGCCGCGCGGATGCGCACCTGCACCTCGCCCGGGCCGGGAGGATCCAGGGTCACCGTCTCGATCAAGAGCGGACGGCTGTCGGCATAGGGGCGGGCGGCCCCCATGCTGCGGAGAACGGCGGCGCGGGTTTTCATGCGCCCATGCGAGACGCCTTGACGCGGCGTCCGTCAAGCCCGGGTCGGGGGCCGGGGTGGAGTGGAGTCCCGAAAAACAGACTCCACTTTCTCCAACTGCAACACCTCCTGTGACGGCATTGATCCATCCCACTCTGGCATGCCGCTCCGTCAGAAGCGGTCGGACGCCGATCCCGTCCGGCTCTGGAGCAAACCCGCGTTATCGCCTACGACTGGAAAAAAACGGGAGGCTAAACGTGACAGGTACGATCGAGCGGACTCGGCGCGAGGACTACAAGCGGTTCCAGGCCATCTCCACGCGGTGGATGGACAATGACGTCTACGGCCATGTGAACAATGTCGTCTATTATTCGTGGTTCGACACGGCGGTGAACCGGCTGCTGGTGGTCAACGGCCTGCTGGATATCCACGAGGGCTCGGTCATCGGCCTGGTGGCCGAGACGGGCTGTCGCTACTTCTCGCCAACCGCCTTCCCTGACGAGATCCAGGCGGGCGTGCGCGTGGCCCATGTCGGGACCAGTTCGGTGCGCTATGAGATCGGCCTGTTTCGCAACAAGGAAGACGAGGCGGCGGCCGTCGGCCACTTCGTCCACGTCTATGTCGACCGCGAGACCAAGCGGCCGGTGCCGGTCGACGACAAGATGCGGGGATTCCTTGAAGGCCTCCGCGCCTAGGTCGCGTGCTCAGTAGCGATCCGCGAAGCCTCCAAAAAGGGGACTCGCGGAAGGTCAGCTATGGGTGGGTAGTGGACCTTGTCGCGTGTAGCCAAGCTGGCCCCTTAGGAGTTCTCGATGCGCTTTCGTTCACTTCTAATCGCCGGACTGTTGATTGCTCCTCTAGTCGCACTACCGGCTTACGTGTGGGTCTCACATGCCCTCGATTTCAGCCGCGTCGAGATCGACCGTGTCGCTCTCGTTGCTGCTGTTGCAACCGGGCTTTTTGGTATCAGCCAGATGAACTCAAGCCGCGATTACCGCGTCGCCTTAGGAGTTGGCTACATAGTGGTCACAGTACCCCTTCATCTGATGGCGGCTATCGTGATCGGGTGCAGATTTGGTCCCTACTATTGGAAACCGTTCTAGCGATCAGAGTTCCGCAATGGGTCGGGAGCAGACTGTCGCCAATGGGTGGGTAGCGGACATCCTGTAGGCAGCAATGTAGAAGGTTTGGGCGCAGGAGAGGGAGGGCCAGATGCGAGTACTCAAGCATGGCTTGCTAGCAGGTTTGGCTATCATCGTAGGCTGCACGGAGAACGACGCTGAATATGATGCTGAACGTTTTTCCGCCGCCGCTGGAAACTACACCGCTCCGGACCATCGCGCTGAGTGGGGGATAAACCTCGGATACTCAGCGGCAGAAACTCCCATCTGTCCCCGGAAGGCGGGTGTGGAGTGCCAAGCAGTCGAGGCTGACGGGGCAACGGTTCGAGGTGCCGCTTTGGCGGGGGATTTAGCCGCCCAGCGTCGCCTGATCACGATGTTCGAAGAACCTGATGTCATCCAGCGTCCGATCCAGGTTTGCGCTTGGAATCTCGTGGTGGCCGCTCACCCAGAGAACCAGAATTCCGAACTGGACGGGCGGCAGGCCGAGGCGGCTTGCTCCAGGCTGACCCGGACGCGCGAACGGCGTGGGGCGCAATGGTTAGCGAACGACATTCATAGAGACATCTATGGGACCGACCTGCCTCCGGCCCTGTGGTAGGTCCGCAATGGGTCGACCGCCGGCACGCGGCTTTACGCGGAAAGCAGACCCTCTAGCAGCATAGGCAGCATTGCCTCCACAAGGCGACCATGACAGCCTGACCGAATGGGCGATGACGACGGCCAGCTAGTTGCATCAGACACTCTCGACGCACTCGACCGGAGGCATCGGGTCAGTTGGGACGCCTTCGATGCCCAAGACCTTGATGCTTACATGGACTTCTTCGCGCCTGAACTAGTCTGGACGGGCATCGACGGGCGGACCATCGATTTCGCTGCGCTTCGCCAACAGGTTCGGGGCCAGTTTGAGCGAGGGATCAAGAGAACGGCGACCTCGTATGAGCGGGAGGCCGTCTCCCTCGACGGGGAGCAGGTCATCGAAACTCTCACGCAAACATCGGAAGTCACGCTGAACGCTTTCGGCGTCGTGCGCCGAGACATCGTCCTCCAACGGCGAGGCTCGTATCGGTGGTCCCGACAATCCGGGACATGGCGTGTCGCGGAGGCGAACATCACCTCTGAGACCTTCAAAACCAATCGTTGGCGATTGGCTTGGTTTGGTCAACTGTAGCGCCCGCCAAGGGTCGGCAGCCGACATTGACCTGTCGCTTGCAAGCGGGCCCCTGGCAGTGGCGGTTTATGGGTACGCGCCCTGGCCCACCGCGCGGCCATGGGTGACAAGCGCGTCGCGCCGGGCTATGCGGCGCGCCTCACATTCCCTCCCGCGACTGCCGAGACGACGACCATGGCCGGCCATTCCAAATTCAAGAACATCATGCACCGCAAGGGCCGCGCCGATGCGCAGCGGTCCAAGCTGTTCTCCAAGCTGTCGCGCGACATCACCGTGGCGGCCAAGTCGGGCCTGCCGGATCCGGCCATGAACCCGCGTCTGCGCCTGGCGGTCAACAACGCCAAGGCCGAGAGCCTGCCCAAGGACGTGATCCAGCGGGCCATCAACAAGGCCTCGTCCGGCGACGTCGATACGATGGAAGAGGTCCGCTACGAGGGCCGCGGCCCCGGCGGCGTCGGCATCATCGTCGAGGCCCTGACCGATAACCGCAACCGCGCCGCCTCTAACATCGGCACGGCGTTCAAGAAGAACGGCGGCGCCTTGGGCGAGATGAATTCGGTCGCCTTCATGTGGGACCGGGTCGGCAAGATCACCTATGCGGCCGAGGCGGGCAGCGAGGATGCCGTCATGGAAGCCGCCATCGAGGCCGGCGCCCAGGACGTCGAGAGCGATCTGGAAAAGCCCGACATCTATGAGGACGCTCCGGGCCACACCATCTGGACCGCCTTCGAGGACCTGAACGAGGTGGCCGAGGCCATGTCGAAGATCCTCGGCGATCCGAAATCGACGGCCATCGTCTGGAAGCCCCAGTCGCTGGTGCCGGTCACCGGCGAGGCCGTCGGCACGCTGATGAAGCTGCTGGACGCGCTGGACGCCGAGGACGACGTGTCGAGCGTCTATTCGAACGAGGACATCTCGGACGAGGACGCGGCGCAGTACGCGGGCTGACCGGAACATCCGGGCGACCTCAAGGGTTGGTCAGGGCGAACCGCAACGCTTTGACCCGAGGGCCCCATGGATATCTGCCAGCTGATTCTGGATGACCACGCCGAACAACGCCGCCTGTTCGGCCTGATCGAGCAGATCGACCCGGACAACACCGACGCGCTGTCGGCGGTCTGGACCCGGCTGGCCGCCTTCCTCGATGCCCACGCCGAGGCCGAGGAACGCCACTTCTATCCCGACCTGCTGAAGAAGGGCGAAGGCGCCAACGACGCCGACGACGGGACGGTCGAAGGCGAGACCGAGGACGCCATCAAGGACCACAACAAGCTGCGCGATGCGGTCAAGGCCGTCGAAAGGCACAAGGTCGGCACCAAGGCCTGGATCGACGCCGTGGGCGAGGCCAATGTCGTCAACTCCAAGCATATGGGCGAGGAGGAACGTCAGGGCCTGACCGACTTCCGCCGGAATGTGTCGCTGAAGGACCGCCACGATCTGGGCGTGAAATATGCCGCCTTCCAGGCCCGGCACATCACCGGGGTTAAGCCGGTCAACAAGGACGTCGACGGCTATATCGAGAAGCACAGCTAGGGCCGGCCTCGCCCGATGACGACCCTGCTGTTCACCTATGGCCTGCCGCTCCTCAGCGCCCTTGTCGCGGGCGCCCTGATCGGTCTTGAGCGGGAATGGCGCGGGCGGGCCGCAGGCTTTCGCACCCACATTCTGGTCTGCCTGTCCTCGACCCTGCTGATGCTGGCGTCGACCTCACAGGGGGCGTGGATGTTCTCGGTCCTTCCGGACCAGCAGGTGATCGCCGACCCGACGCGCATGGCGCACGGGGTGCTGACCGGGATCGGTTTCCTCTGCGCCGGGGTGATCTTCCGGGCTGGCTTCTCCATCCACGGCCTGACGACGGCGGCGTCGCTCTGGACAGTGTCGGCGCTCGGTATCCTGTTCGGCGCCGGCCTGTTCTGGCTGGGCTGGGCCGGTGCGCTGGCAACGCTGGCGATCCTGGCCGCCCTGAAGCTGATCAGCCGCAAGGTGCCGGAACGCACCGTGGTGGATGTCGAGGTCCGCTGGCCCGGCACGGCTGCGGACACGGCGCAGGCGGTCGAGGAAGCGCTCACCGCCGGGGATGCGGGGCTGAAGCGGGTCCGGCTGGAGCTGATCGAGAACGGACAGCTGTGCCGCCAGAGCTGGCGGCTGACGGTCCGCTCGCGCGACCTCGCGGCGCTGGCGGGACGCATCCAGTCGGTGCCGGGGGTGATCGGCTACGATCTGGCGCCGCGGGACGACTGAGACTGCCGGCAGGCCCATGCGCTGCACACTTGATGCTGGCTGGCTGAGGGCTAAGAGTAGAGGCATGTTCAGATGCCTGGTCATTGCCGCCTTCTGGTTCTCCGTCACGGTTGCCCAGGCTCAGGAAATCGCGCCCTCGCGAACTGAGCAACGCTATTTTGATTGGTTCGACCAGTTTTGTCTGGCGACGCTCGGTGCGCCCGAAGCGGCGCAGGCCGCCGCTGCCGAGGCGGGGTGGCCCTCTGTTCCGGAAGAAATTATTGCGCAGGTTACGACACCCGATGCTCCAATCGTCAGTGGACGCTACGGGCCGTCGCTGATCCCCAGCGGGGCGCCGATTTTCTTTTTCTCAGCCACAGGACCACCCGTGGAGTCGGGCCTTGTCGCCCACACCTGCGTATTCGACCCGGGTAACCTGCCCCGGATGGACGCCGCTACGTTAGAGGCCATGGTCACGCGTCGGCTTGGGATTGAGCCGAGGCAAACCGCGTTGGGGCCGATCTGGTCCTATTCCGGAACCGGCCCGTACGTGAGCGAAGAGCGTGTCTGGATCGAGGATGAGGTTGCGCTTGCGACCACCACCCAGCGACGCCCTATCGCCCTGGTGCAGATCAAGGTTCATGAGGGAAGGCCCTACCTCAATGTGACGCGGACGGGACGCTGATCGGCGGCCAGGTTCATTGCCCGCTAACCCTCTTTCGGGCACATAGAACGGATGGCGAACGAACCGACTCGCATTCTGGGGCTGGACCCGGGCCTGCGGCGCACCGGATGGGGCGTGGTGGTGGCCGAGGGGTCGCGCCTGCGCTGGATCGCGCACGGGGTGGTCGCGCCGCCCGAGCGGGCGCCGTTCAGCGAGCGGCTGCTGCATCTGCTGGAGGCGGTGGGCGAGATCTGTGCGGCCCATGGCTGCGACGAGGCGGCCATCGAGGAGGTGTTCGTCAATATGAACCCGGCCTCGACGCTGAAACTGGGCCATGCCCGGGCTGCGGTCATGCTGGCCCCGGCGCGGTGCGGACTGAGCGTCGCCGAATATGCGCCGAATTTGATCAAGAAGGCGGTGGTCGGGGCCGGCCATGCGGACAAGAGCCAGATCGCCTTCATGGTCAAACGCCTGTTGCCGGCGGCGGGGGATGTGACGGCGGACGCCGCCGACGCCCTGGCGGTCGCCATCACCCATGCCCAGCTGCGCAAGCGGGCCCTGCTGGCGGGGGCGGCATGATCGGACGGCTGCGGGGTGTGCTGGCCGAGGTCGAGACCGACCACTGCCTGATCGACTGTATGGGGGTGGGTTATGGCGTGACCTGCGGGGCGCGGACGCTGGGGCGGATGCCGGCGCCGGGCGATGAGGTGACCCTGCACATCGAGAGCAGCTGGTCGGCCGAGAACGGTCCGCGCCTGTACGGCTTTCTGGCCCGGGATGAGCGGGAGGCCTTTCGCACCCTGACCGGAATCCAGGGCGTGGGGCCCAAGGCAGCCCTGTCGGTGCTGGATGTGCTGCCGCCCGGTGAGCTGGCGGCCGCCGTGGCCCGCGAGGACAAGGCCGCCGTGGCGCGCGCCAATGGGGTGGGGCCGAAGCTTGCCCTGCGGATCGTCACCGAACTGAAGGGCAAGCCGCTGGGCGCCGGAGGTCTGACGGTCGGTGCGGGCGCCGGACCCGTTGCCGCGACGCCGGCGGCGCCTTCCCTGACCGGTGAGGCCGTGGCGGCCCTGCTGGGGCTGGGCGTGGTCGAGGTCAATGCCCGCCGCGCCGTGGATCAGGCCCTGATCCGGCTGGGTGAGGACGCGGACCTGTCGGCCGTCATCCGGGCGGCGTTGCAGGAGTTGGGACGGTGACCGACGAGCGGATCATCTCGGCCGATGCCACGCCCGGCGAAACCTATGACCGTGCGTTGCGACCGCAGACGCTGGACGAGTTCGTTGGGCAGGCCCAGGCCAAGGGCAATCTGAAGGTCTTTATCGACGCCGCGCGCGGGCGGGGCGAGTCGCTGGACCATGTGCTGCTGTTCGGACCGCCCGGTCTGGGCAAGACGACGCTGGCCCAGATCGTGGCGCGCGAGCTGGGCGTGGGCTTCCGGGCGACCTCGGGGCCGATTTTGGCCAAGGCCGGGGATCTGGCGGCCATCCTGACCAATCTGGAACCGCGCGATGTGCTGTTCATCGACGAGATCCACCGCCTGAACCCCGCAGTCGAGGAGATCCTGTATCCGGCCATGGAGGACCACGTGCTGGACCTGATCATCGGCGAGGGGCCGTCGGCGCGCTCGGTGCGGATCGATCTGGCGCCCTTCACCCTGGTGGGGGCGACGACGCGGGCGGGTCTGCTGGCCACGCCCCTGCGCGACCGGTTCGGCATTCCGCTGAGGCTTGAATTCTACAGTCCCGACGAACTGGTGAAGGTCATTCTGGGCGCTGCGCGCAAGATGGGCGCCGCCATGGCCGAGGACGGCGCGCGCGAGATCGCCACCCGGGCACGGGGCACGCCGCGCGTGGCCGGGCGCCTGCTGCGCCGCGTACGGGACTTTGCCGATGCCGAGGGCGCGGCGACCATCGACCGGCTGGTCGCGGCCCGGGCCCTGTCGCGGCTGGAGGTCGACGAGGCCGGGCTGGACAGTCTGGACCGGCGCTTCCTGAAGGCGCTGATCGAAAACTATGGCGGCGGCCCCGTGGGCATGGACACCTTGGCCGCGGCCATCGCCGAGGCCCGCGATGCGGTTGAGGATGTGATCGAGCCCTATCTGCTGCAGCAGGGGTTCATCCAGCGCACGCCGCGCGGTCGCATGGCCTGTGCCAAGGCCTATGCCCACCTGGGTCTGGCGGAGCCGCCTCGAGCGCCAGAGCAGGGCGGTCTGTTCGGCGGGAAATAGGCCTCCGTTCCGGCTGCCCCCTTCACCCTCAGGCCGAACCCCGGCATGCTGGGCCTTCAGGGAGGCGGCATGGCGCGGCGCATCAGTGCAAACCGGATCATCACTGTACTGGGCGCGGCCGTTCTGGTGCTCGGCGCGGTCGTCCTGTGGCGCGTGGCCGATACGGGCAGCTTTGCGCGCGAGCCGCTCGTCGAGCGGGTGCGCGGCCAGCTGAAGGCCTATGACCCCGCCCTTTCGCTGTTCGACATGACCGACGCGCAGACGCCGGGCGTTGTCTGTGGCCACGCCGGGGTACCGGGCCGTCGGGAGGCGACCGTGACCTTCGTGGCCCGGCCCACCCGGCTGATGACCAGCGCCGATCCCCTGTCGAGCGAGTTCCGGGAACAGATCGCCCGCGAATGTCCCGACTATTTCGTCGCAGTGCCGGATGCGAGGGGCGGGCGATGACCGACCAGCCGACCGCGGGCCGCTTCGACGGGCGCACCCACATCCTGCCCGTCCGGATCTATTACGAGGACACCGACTTCACCGGTCTGGTCTATCACGGCAACTATGTCCGCTTCTTCGAGCGCGGGCGGTCGGACTTTCTGAGGGCGGCGGGGATCGGTCACGCTGACCTGCTGGACGGGGACCGGCCGCTGGCCTTTGTCGTGTCGAAAATGGCGCTGGAATTCCTCAGGCCCGCCCGGATCGACGACGCGCTCCAGGTGCTCACCACCTATGAGACGATGAAGGGGCCGCGCATGCAGATCGATCAGCGGATCGTGCGCGACGGCGAGCTGCTGTGCCGGGCCTCGGTCGAGGCGGTGTGCATCCGCCCCGACGGCCGCCCGGCCCGCCCGACCCCGCGTCTGATCGAGGCTGTGCGGCCGTGGCTGGCTCCGGCTGAAGGGATTTGACGCGCGGGGCCGCGCCTCTTGCGTGCAAGGGGATGACGCGGTGCGCCCGGCCCGCTAATCCGCCATCAAATGGTCACGCCTTGGCGCTGCAAAGGCGGGACGCTGTTCTCAGGATCGATTCATGACCGTGCCCGCCGAAGCCTCGATGCTCAATCCCGTGGAGCTGTTCATGGCCGCCGACTGGGTGGTCAAGGTGGTGATGATCGGACTGGTCATCGCCTCGCTCTGGTCCTGGGCCATCATCCTCGACAAATTCTTCCGGTTCGCGGCACTGAACCGCCAGGCCGACCAGTTCGAAAAGGCCATCTCGTCCGGCCGCTCGCTGGAGGACATCGCCCATCAGGCCGGGCCGAACCCCGATCCCATCCTGCCGCGCATGCTGGTGGCGGCGATCACCGACTGGCGCGAGGCCCGCGCCCGCCAGACGATGAGCGAGGCCCAGAGCCATCTGCTGATCTCGCGGATCGACCGCGCCCTCGACAGCCTGATCGCGCGCGAGAGCCAGCGCGTCGAGACCGGCTTGGGCGTGCTGTCGGTCGTGGCCACGGCCAGCCCCTTCATCGGTCTGTTCGGCACGGTCTGGGGCATCATGAACGCCTTTGACGCCATCGCGACGGCCGGCAACACCAATCTGACCACGGTTGCCCCGGCCATTGCTGAGGCCCTGTTCGCCACGGCCATCGGCCTGGCCGCCGCCATCCCCGCCTACATCGCCTACAACGCCTTCTCGATCGAGGCTGGCAAGTTCGCCGCCCGCCTGGAGAGCTTCGCCGACGACCTGCAGGCCGCCATCGCGCGTCGACTGGGCACCGGCCCGGCCACTCCGCCGCCGTCGTCGACGCCCCGGGAGCTCTGAGCATGGCCATGGGAGGACCCGGCGGAGGCGGCCATGTGCGCGGACGCCGACGCGCCCGCAGGCGCCCGCTAAGCGAGATCAACGTCACCCCGCTGGTCGACGTCATGCTGGTGCTGCTGATCATCTTCATGATCTCGGCGCCCCTGCTGACGGTGGCCGTGCCGGTCGACCTGCCCGAGACCGAGGCCAGCGCGGTCGAGGCCTCGCAGGAACCCGTGACCGTATCGCTCAACTCGGCCGGGACCATCTTCGTCGGCGAACGCGAAGTGGCCTTCGAGAGCCTGATCGGGGCGGTGCTGGACGACGGGGGCGAGGATGCCCGCGACCGTCCCCTGTTCCTGCGGGCCGATGCCAAGGTCCCCTATGAGTCCGTGGCCCGGGTGATGGCGCGCCTGTCGACCAATGGCTTCGTCAAGCTGAACCTGATCACCGACACAGCGGGCTCCCCTGCGGCGCGCGCCACCCCGGTCGAAAGCCCGGACGGCGGCTGATTGATGGCGAACCGCCTGCCTTCCTTTCTCGGATCGGTCCTGCTGCATGCGGGAGTGATCGGCCTGGCCCTGATCGCCTGGCCGAAGGAAGTCCGTGCGCCGCGTGAAATGATGGCCACCGTGCCGGTTTCGATCGTGTCGGACATCACCGTGCTGGCGGCCGCGCCCGACAATCCGGCCGACGAAGTCATCACCGAGGATGGGTCTGCCTCGCCCGAGCCGCCGGCCGAGATTCCGCCCGAGCCGGTGCCCGATGCGACACCGCCGGTGCCCCGGCCCGATCCGGCGCCGCGCACGACACCGACCCCCCGGCCGACTCCGCCCCGGACTCCGCCTCGCCAGCCCTCGACACCGCCCCAGCGCCCGCCCCCGCCGCGCGAGGATCCGGGTCTGAACCTGGACGACCTCGCCGAACGGCCCCAGCGCGGCAATACGCGCGGTCGTCCCTCCACCGGTGACAGCGGTGCGGGCAACGCCCCCCGCGCCATGGGGCGGGCGGACCTGCAGTCCATCGCGGGGCAGATCACCCCGCACTGGAACCCGCCCTGCCACCTGCCCGGCATCGATGAAGTATCTCTGAGCGTGGAAGTGCGCATGTCCGAGGACGGGCGGCTGGTCGGCTCTCCGCGCATGCGGAACACGCGGAGCGACGCGACCTGGCGCGCGGCGTCCGACAGCATCCTGCGGGCCATCACCATACCGTCGCGCTACCGCATGCCGGCCGGGTATGAGGAGCAGAGCTTCATCATCACCTTCCCGCTCGAGCAGGCCTGTCGCAACCGCTGAGCCTGTGGGCCGTTGGCCTGATGCCGTTCAGCCTTCGTCAGCATGTCATGACCAAAGGTGACATTCCGGCGTGTGCCGGGCGGGCGGCCTGAAAGTCGCCTCAATCGCGCACAAGGTGGCGAACAGGGACAGGATGCGTCAGCGTACGTGTCCGCACACACGAACAGGCGTTCGGGAGGTTACGAATGGGTCTGAAGCGGCGGCTGCAATCGGCAACGGGGATCGGGGCGACACTGGGCCTTGGACTGATGCTTGCCCTGGGTGCGCCCCAGCTGGCCCTGGCGCAGGAACCTGCGCCCCTTCAGGAAGTGATCGTCAGCGAGGGCGTCCTGCGACCCCTGCCGATCGCCGTGGTCGGGTTCACGGGCCAGTACGGCGAGGACATCTCCGGCGTCATCCGTGGCAATCTGCGCCGCTCGGGCTTCTTCGACCCGCTGAGCCCGGGGACCTTCATCGAGACCGGCCTGTCGCTGGCCAACCAGCCCACCTTCCCGCAGTGGACGTCCATCGGCGCCGAGGTGGTGCTGTACGGCTCGGTCACCCCGCGCCCCGATGGCCGCAATGACGTTGGCTTTCGCCTGTACGACACCTATCGGGAGTGCCAGCTGGTCAGCTATCAATTCACGGCCACGCCCGAGCAATGGCGGCGCATCGCGCACAAGATCTCCGACGTCGTCTATCAGCGCATGACGGGCGAGAGCGGCTTCTTCGACACCCGCGTCATCTATGTGGCCGAGAGCGGCACCCAGCTGAACCGGTTGAGCCGCCTCGCGATCGTGGACCAGGACGGCTACAACCCGGTCTTCCTGACCCAGGGCGACGAAGTGATCATGTCGCCGCGCTTTTCGACCTCGAACCCGGACGAGGTCACCTATGTGGCGCTGGGGCAGGACTACAGCCGCATCTATCTGAAGAACCTGACGACCGGCCGCACCGAGTCGCTCGGCGAGTTCGACGGCCAGGTGCTGGCGCCGCGCTATTCGAACGACGGGTCCAAGATCGCCTTCTCGATCATCCGGTCGGGAAACACCGACGTCTATACGATCGACCTGCGCTCGCGCGAGCTGCGCCGCCTGACCAGTGATCCGGGCATCGACACCTCGCCCAGCTTCTCGCCCGACAATCGCCGGCTGGTGTTCACCTCGGACCGGTCGGGATCGGCGCGCCTGTATGTGATGAATGCGGACGGCTCGGGCCAGCGCCCGATCTCGCGCGGCGGCGGGGCGTACACAGCGCCGTCGTGGAGCCCGCGCGGCGACCTGATCGCTTTCACCAAACAGCAGGGCGGCCAATTCCACATCGGCGTCATGGGCACCGACGGCACGGGTGAGCGCATCCTGTCGTCCAGCTATTTCGAGGAAGGCCCGTCCTGGGCGCCCAACGGTCGCTACATCATGTTCGCCCGCCAGACGCGGGGCGGGGATACCCGTCTGTGGACCGTGGACCTGTCGGGCCGGGTGATCGCCCAGGCCGGCTATGACGGCCGCGGGACCAGCCCCGCCTGGTCACCCCTGCTGGACGCCCCGCCGGCCAATCTCGGCTATGGCCAGGCCCCGGACAGCTGCCCGAGCTGAGGACCGATGCGCGCCTGAGGAGAATCCACGCACCCATCGGATAAACTGTGCGTTATCGCTGCTATCCCGTTCCAATGTGTTCGGATAGCGCTTCGAGAACCGTCAAGCTTGCCAGGCGTTCTGGCGGCAACGTCAAGGAGAGCCACATGATCAAGTCCCGTATCCTTCGCCTGGCCCTGGTGGGCGTCGCCGTGTCGGCCATGGCCGCCTGCGCCCGTCCCGCCGAAAACACCGGCCCCATCGTCGACAACGGTGGAAGCCAGCCGGGCACCACCAACCCGACCTATCCGGACCGTCCCGTGCAGGGCGGGGACATTGGCGCCGCCGTGCCCGGTTCGGCCGCCGACTTCGCCAACAATGTCGGCGACCGCGTCTACTTCGATCTCGACAGCTATGTGATCCGTCCGGAGGCCTATCCGCGCCTGAACCAGCAGGCGGCCTGGCTGCGTCAGTATCCGCAGGTCACCATCCGCATCGAGGGCAATGCCGACGAGCGCGGCACGGCCGAGTACAACCTGGCCCTGGGCGCCCGCCGCGCCGAGGCGGTCCGCACCTATCTGGTGCAGCAGGGCGTGCCGGCCTCGCGCATCGACACCATCAGCTTCGGCAAGGAGCGTCCGATCGCGCAGGGCTCCAACGAGGAAGCCTGGGCCCGTAACCGGAATGCCCACACGGCGATCGTGTCGGGCGCCCGCTGATCCGCGGAGCAGCCATCCGGACATGACAGAGGGGCGCGTCGGTCGATGCGCCCCTTTTGTCTGCCCCCCTCCCGAGTCAGATTCCGTCGTGCGGCCCCTGCCTTGCCGAGGCCGCAAATCCGTGGAACGAGATCACCATGTTCAAGTTTTTTTCGCGCCCGATCACCCTTGTGACCCTGACCCGGGGTCGCGGAATTTCGCTGGCTGTGCTGGCTTTCGTCGGAGCGACGATGCTGGCCGGGCCGACGGCCGCCCAGTCGAATGAGGGCGAGCCGATCATCTGGGACGCGCGTCGCCTGAGCACGCTTGAGCGCAATGTCCGCCGGATCGAGCGCGCCCTGTTCCAGCGCAACTCCTCGGGCCAGCCCTTCATCATGGAGCCGGATCCGGAAGTGGTCGCCCTGCAGGGCCAGATGGGCAGCGTCGATACGCGCCTGGCCGATGTGGAACGCACCATCCAGCGCATGAACGGCGACATTGAGCGCCTGACCTTCGCGCTCGACGAGACCGAGCGCGAGAACACCCTTCTGCGGAGCCAGCTGACCGAGGCGGAAGCCCGGATCGAGGAGCTGGAGTCCGCGGCCCGGCTTGAGGCCGAACTGAATGCGCCGATCGAGCCGAACTCGCCCAGCGGGACGGCCTCGGGTGACCTGCGCGCCGCCGACCGTCTGATGAACCAGGACAGCCGCCGGGGCGCCCGCGCCTATGAGGTCCTGCTGGTCACCTGGCCGGACGAGCCGGAAGCCCGTCTGGCGGCCGTGCGCCTGGCCGATCTGTATCTGGCGAACGATGCGGCAGCGGCCGTGCCCCTCTATGCCCAGGCCCTGCGCGGCTGGCCGGCCGAGCCCTGGGCGGCCAAGGCCACGGTCGATCTGGCCCAGGCGCTCGTGGCGACCGATCGCGATACCCAGGCTTGCGCGGCCCTGACCGACTTTGGTCGTCGCTATGGCGAGACGGCGCCGGCGGCGCTCAAGACCCGCGCCGCCTCGGTCCGGACCGAGGCCGGCTGCCGCTGACCCCGGCGCTGACCGCTCTGGCGTCGCGGGTGACTGAGACGCTGGATGCGCGCCTGCTGGCCGACGATCCCGCGCCCGTCGCCCTGGCGGTTTCGGGCGGGGGCGACTCGGTCGCACTTCTTCATTTGACCGCAGACTGGGCCCGCGCGCGCACGCGGCCTCTCGTCGTGCTGCACGTTGACCATGCCCTCAATCCCGACAGCCCACTTTGGCGCGATCGGGTGGAGGGGCTGGCCGCAAGGCTGGGTGCCGGCTTTCGGAGCGCCCGGTGGGACGGCCCCTTCCCCCGGACCGGTTTGCCCGCCGCTGCCCGGGCGGCGCGGCACACGCATCTGGCAGACATGGCCCGCGAGGCGGGGGCGCGCGTCATCCTGACCGGTCATACGACGGACGATGTGGCCGAAGGGCAGTGGATGAAGGGCGAGGGGGCGACCCTCGGCACACTGCGCGACTGGAGCCCGTCACCCGCCTGGCCCGAGGGGCGGGGGCTGATGATGCTGCGTCCCCTGCTCGGCGAGCGGCGGGCGGACCTCCGGCAGCTGTTGCAGGCGCGGGGCGAGGACTGGACGGACGATCCGGCTAATGCCGATCCGCGCTTCCTGCGTAGCCGGGCGAGAGCCGCGCTGGCCGACCGGCCGCCTGACATCCCGTCCCGGGTCGTCCGCAGCCCGCCCGCCCCGCTGGCTGTCGGTCCGCACGGTGTGATCCGGGGGCCGCGCAGCCTGTCCGGCGAAGCGCTGGCTTTTGCCCTCGTGGTGGCCGGTGGGGGAGATCGCCTGCCCCGGGGCCGACGGCTGGCCGCCTTGCAGGACCGTCTCGGCAGCGGACAGAATTTCGAGGCCGGTCTGGTCGGCGCCCGCCTGATGGCCGGGGCCGACGGCATCACGATCGTGCGCGAGACGGGCAATTACCGGCGCACCGGAGAACCGCGCGTCCCGCTGATCCCCGGGCGGGACACCGTCTGGGACGGCCGGTTCGCGCTGATGTCGGACGAGGCCGGCTGGACCGTCGTGCCGCTGGCGGGCCGGGCCGCACGACTGGGGCCCTCTGACCGGGCCGAGGTGCGCGCCCTTCCGGCGGCCATGCGGCCGGGTCTGCCTGTCCTCGTTCGGGACGATGGAACTGGGCCGGTTCTTGCACAGTCCCGGGTCCGGGTTGAGGCGCTGGCCGGTGAAAGGCTGGCGCTGGGTCTGGGACAGGTTGTGCATGAGGCGGACCTCAAGTGTCGCAGGGAATGGCGCACGAGAGATCGAGTCTCTATCTTGTGACGTGACACGGTCGCGAATGACCCGAGCCGGCGACGCCGGACGGCATTGGCACCACAGACTGAGGACCCCATGAACCTTCGCAGATTCGCCGTCGTCGGCATGATTATCCTGGCAATGCTGGCCATCTATGCCGGCATGAGCCAGGGCGGCGGCGCCCTGACCGGCAAGAAGGGCGAGGCCGCCACCGGCCGCCCGGAACCCATCACCTATTCCCAGCTTCTGACGGCGATCGAGCAGAAGCGCATAAAGGGCGTCGAGGTCCACGGAGAGGACCTGACCGGCGAGTTTGCGGACGGCACCAAGTTCGAGACCATCACGCCGATGCCGAATGCCGAACTGGTCAGCCAGATCCAGGAGACGGGCGCGGACGTGAAGGTCAAGCCGATGCGCCAGCCCCTGTGGATGAGCATCCTGCTGGGCCTGCTGCCGATCTTCGTGCTGGTCGGTCTGTTCCTGCTGATCACCCGCCAGATGCAGGGCGGCGCGCGCGGCGCCATGGGCTTTGGCAAGTCCAAGGCCAAGCTGCTGACCGAACACAAGGGTCGCAAGACCTTTGAGGATGTCGCCGGCGTCGATGAGGCCAAGGACGAGCTTCAGGAGGTCGTCGACTTCCTGAAGGATCCGGGCAAGTTCCAGCGTCTGGGCGGCAAGATTCCGAAGGGCGCGCTGCTGGTCGGCCCTCCGGGTACCGGCAAGACCTTGCTGGCGCGCGCGGTCGCGGGCGAGGCGGGCGTGCCCTTCTTCTCCATCTCGGGCTCGGACTTCGTCGAAATGTTCGTGGGCGTCGGCGCCAGCCGCGTGCGCGACATGTTCGAACAGGCCAAGAAGAATGCCCCCTGCATCATCTTCATCGACGAGATCGACGCCGTCGGTCGTCACCGGGGCGCAGGCCTCGGCGGCGGCAATGACGAGCGCGAGCAGACCCTGAACCAGCTGCTGGTCGAGATGGACGGCTTTGAGTCCAATGAGGGCATCATCCTGATCGCCGCGACCAACCGTCCCGACGTTCTGGATCCGGCCCTGCTGCGTCCGGGCCGGTTCGACCGCCAGGTGGTGGTGCCGAACCCCGATGTCTCGGGCCGCGAGAAGATCCTGCGCGTCCACATGAAGGATGTGCCGCTGGCCGCTGACGTCAACGTCAAGACGCTGGCGAGGGGAACGCCCGGCTTCTCGGGCGCCGATCTGGCCAATCTGGTCAATGAGGCGGCCCTGCTGGCGGCGCGCAAGAACCGCAAGATGGTCATCCATCGCGACTTCGAGGACGCCAAGGACAAGGTCATGATGGGCGCCGAGCGCAAGTCCATGGCCATGAACGAGGAAGAGAAGCGCCTGACCGCCTATCACGAGGCCGGTCACGCCATCGTCGCCCTGAACGTCAAGATGGCCGACCCGGTGCACAAGGCCACCATCGTACCGCGCGGCCGGGCCCTCGGCATGGTGATGCAGCTGCCGGAAGGCGACCGCTATTCCATGAAGCACCAGCAGATGATCGACCGGATCGCCATCATGGCCGGTGGCCGGGTGGCCGAGGAACTGATCTTCGGCAAGGACAACATCACCTCAGGCGCCAGTTCCGACATCCAGCAGGCGACCAAGCTGGCGCGCGCCATGGTCACGCGCTGGGGCTTCTCGGACAAGCTGGGCACGGTGGCCTATGGCGAGAATCAGGAAGAGGTCTTCCTCGGCCATTCGGTGGCGCGCAGCCAGAACGTCTCGGAAGAGACGGCGCGCATCATCGACGAGGAGGTCAAGCGGATCGTGACCGAGGGCTGGAACACGGCCCGCAAGATCCTCAAGACCAAGGCCAAGGACCACGAACTGCTGTCGCAGGCCCTGCTCGAGTTCGAGACCCTGTCCGGGGACGAGATCATCGCCCTGCTCAAGGAAGGCAAGCGCCCGGATCGGGACGAGTCCAACGACCCGACGCCGGGTCCGTCGGTGTCGGTGCCGGTGACGCCGGTCACCGAGGTGCCGGTCACGGACGCGCCGCGCCCGGCCCAGCCCACGGTCCACTAGGGGCGTGCAGACCCGGCGCGTCGCCACCGATGGCCTGACCCAGTCCGTGCTGGAGGCGGGCGACGGTCCGCTGGTCCTGCTGATCCACGGCTTTCCCGAGCTGCGGATCAGCTGGCAGGCCCAGGTCGAGGCGCTGGCCGGGGCCGGCTGGCATGCGGTCGCGCCCGACATGCGCGGCTATGGCGGCACGGACAAGCCAAAGGGTGTGGCGCAGCACACCCTGCTGCATCTGGTCGGCGACATGGTCGATCTGGTGAGGGCCCTGGGGCACGAGACCTGCGTGGTCGTCGGCCACGACTGGGGGGCGCCGGTCGCCTGGCACTGTGCCCTGATGCGGCCCGACATGTTCCGGGCCGTCGCGGGCCTGAGCGTGCCGTTTCAGCCGCGCCGGCCGAACGGCCCGCCGATCCCGGCGATGAAGGCCATCTCGAAACGGGCGGGTCTGGGCGATCTCTATATCGTGCGGTTCCAGGAGCCGGACGCGCACCGGCCCATGGAGGCCGACCCAGCGACCGCGCTGCGCAGGATGTTCTGGGCATATGACGGGGCGACGGACGCCGCCGACCGTCACACCGGCTTTCTGACCCCCGGCGTCGACATGCTGGACAGCATCAGCGACCAGGCGGTTCTGCCCCCCTGGATGGATGAAGACCATTTCCGTCAGTATGTCTCGGCCTTTGCCGCCGGCGGGTTCGAGGGTCCACTGGACTGGTATCGGGCGCTGGACCTGAACTGGTCGCTGACGGCCTGGCTGCAGGACCGGCGCATCACTGTGCCGTCCCTGTTCATCGTCGGCCAGAATGACCCCGTCCGCCACTATGCCGGGGCGCATGAGAAGGGGCTGGGCGACTGGCTGACGGACCTGCGCGGCCAGTATGAGATCGAGGGTGCCGGGCACTGGATTCAGCAGGAACGCCCGGAGGCGGTGAACCGCCTTCTGCTGGACTTTCTGGCCGGACTCTAGCGAACAGCGTCGGCCGTGATTTCCAGACTGCGCAACCGGGCCTCCACATCGTGGATCATGCCGGTGACCATGATTTCCTCGACGCCGGTCAGGGCCTGGAAGTCCCGCAGGGACCGGCCGACGGTCTCGCCGTCGCCGATGGCGGCATAGGTCAGGCGGCTGGCGACAGCCGCCCGCTCGGCATCATTCAGCACGGCGGTGATGTCGTCGACCGGCGGCTTCAGACGGCCCGGGGTGCCCCGCACCACATTGGCAAAGGCCATCTGCATCGAGGTGGCGAGACGCTGGGCCTCGGCCGTCGTATCGGCGGCAAAGACATTGATGACCGCCATGGCATAGGGCTCGGCCAGCGCCGCGGACGGGCGGAAACCCTCGCGGTAGATGCGGAGCGCCTGCAATAGGAGTTCAGGTGCGAAATGGCTGGCGAAGGCAAAGGGCAGGCCCAGCTGGGCCGCCAGTTCCGCGCTGAACAGGCTGGAGCCCAGCAGCCAGAGCGGCACATTCGAGCCCTGACCCGGCCAGGCGGCGACCCGCTGGCCCTCGACGGCCGGGGCCAGATAGCCCTGAAGCTCCAGCACATCCTGCGGGAACCGGTCGGCGCCGTCGAAATAGCGGCGCAGGGCCCGCGCGGTCGGGCCGTCCGTGCCCGGTGCCCGACCAAGGCCCAGGTCAATCCGGTCGGGATAGAGGGCGGCCAAGGTGCCGAATGCCTCGGCCACCATCAGCGGCGCGTGGTTGGGCAGCATGATGCCGCCGGCGCCAACGCGGATCGTCCTTGTCTGCCCGGCCACATGCCCGATGGCCACCGCCGTGGCCGCCGAGGCGATGCCGGGCATGTTGTGGTGCTCGGCTAGCCAGAAGCGGCGGTATCCCGCCTGCTCGGCAGTCTGCGCCAGCCGGGCGGACTCGGACAGGGCACGGGCGGCGTCGCCGCCCTCGACAACGGGCGACAGATCAAGAACGGACAATACGGGCATGGCCTTCAGATCGGTATCCCCGGACAGGGTTCAAGGCCCGGCGGGGAGGCCTGCGGAAATCCCCCCGGAAAGGTCCCGATAACCCTGACTGTTCAGCGTGATCATAAAGCCTTGGGCAAGGCGCCGGGGGCAGAATGGCGGGGTCAGTTAACCTCACGGGACCCCCTTGCCGATCACCGTACCCCTGACCCAACTCGGGTCCTCTCGCAGGGACCAGCTGGACCGCGTGATCGAGGCGGGTCTGGCAGCGCAGGGCCGTGTCTTTGCCCTGTCGCTTGAACCGGTCCGGCAATCGCTGGGCGACCGGTGGCAAGCCAGGCGGGACCATATCTGGGACGCGGCCGAGCGAACGCTGGAACGGCGCCTGCCGCCGCCCGACGTCTTCATGCGTGTGGACGAGGTGACCTTTGTCGCCGCCGTGGCCTCGCGCGATTCCTATGACGGTCAGGTCCTGTGCGCCGACATCCTCAGGGGGCTGCTGTCCTTCTTCCTCGGTCGCAACGCCGACGATGACATGGTGCTCAAGCGCGTGGCCTCGCTGGACGGCGGCGCGCTGCAATGCGTGCGCATCGACCCCTTTGCGACCCGCCCCGCGACGCCCTCGACCGCTGAGCCTGAGCCGACCCGCGGGCCGGAGGACTGGACGCCGCCGCTGGCCGGACGCCGGCATACGGCCTCGATCTTCACCTCCACGGATGAGCCGGTCGAGGTCGAATTCGAGATTGTGCCGGTCTGGCGGCTTGATACGGGCGCCGTCGGGGCCTTCCGTATCGCCCGGGATGTGCGCGACGTGGCGAGACTGTCTTCGGCCCAAGTCGAGGTGGTGGACCGCGCAACAATCGAGTTCCTGATCCCGCTGCTCGAGGAATATCGTCGCGAGGGCGGGGTGTTCGCCATGATCGCCCCCCTGTCCTTCCCGACCCTGGCCATGGGGCGCCCGCGTCTGTCGCTGATCCAGCAGTGGGCCTCGGTCGCCGACCTGATGCGGCAGGCCGTAATCCTCGAGATCCAGGATGTGGACGCGGGCGTGCCGACCGGACGGTCCGGGGATACCGCAGCCATGCTCTCCCCGTTCTTCCGCGGACTGATGGTCGAAATTGACGATGTGCAGGCGGCGGAAAAGGCGCTGTCCGAGCACCCCTTCAGCGGGGTGGTGATCGACGGGGACCGTATGGCGGCGCCCGCCCTGCTGGGGCGGCTGATCCGCGCGGTGCGCAAGAGCACGCGCAACATCCTGCTGGTCAATCCGCCGCGCGGGCTGGACGAGGCGTCACTCCGCCGTGCCGGCATCAGTCATGTGACGGAGCTGGACGAGCGGGTTCAGGAAGCCCCGGTGCCCGAGGCCGTCAGACCGGATGCGTCGGTCCCGGCTTAGCGGGCGTGTCGGTTTCCGAAATGGACGGGGTTTCCGGGAGCGGAATGAACTCCGCATCGTCGTCTTTCGGCAGGGTCATGCGACCGGCCTTCCAGTCCGCCTTGGCCTGATCGAGGCGCGCCTGGCTGGAGGCCACGAAATTCCACCAGATCAGGCGCTGGCCGATCGGCTCGCCGCCCAGCACCATGACGGTCGACGGGCGGATCGCCTTGATGGTCGGCTCGGCCGTCGGCTCCAGCACGACCAGCTGACCTTCGCCGAAGGTGCGGTCGCCCACCTCTATCTCGCCCTTCACGACATAGAGGGCGCGCTCGCTCATGCCACCGGCGCCCTTGCCGGGGGGAGGTGCGGTGCGGACGCCCTCGGCCAGCTCCCAGTGCACGTAGAAGAGCGGGGACGAGATCGGCACGGCCGCCTTGGCGCCATAGGCTTCACCGGCCACGAGGCGGGCGTAGAGGCCGCCGTTGTCATAGGTCGGCTGATCGTCCTCGCCATGGTGATGGAAGGCGGGGTCGGTCTCTTCCAAGTCGTCGGGCAGGGCGATCCAGGCCTGCATGCCGTGCATCGGGCCACCGGTGGACCGCTTCAGCGGATCGGTGCGCTCGGAGTGGACGATGCCCTTGCCGGCGGTCATCCAGTTGACCTCGCCCGGGCGGATCGGCTGGGTGTAGCCCAGATTGTCCCGGTGATGGATCTCACCCTCGAACAGGTAGGTCAGGGTCGACAGGCCGATATGGGGGTGGGGGCGCACATTGACGCCCTCGGCGCCGGGCGCGAACTCGGCCGGGCCCATATGGTCGAGAAAGATGAAGGGGCCGACCATGCGCCGGGCATGGAAGGGCAGGATACGGCCGACCTCGAACCCGCCGAGGTCCTTCTTGCGGGCCTCAATCACCATTTCGATCATCGTCAGGGCTCCGGGGTCGGGGGCAGTCGGGAAATCAGGGCGGGCGGCAGGTCGGTCTGGCGCGGGGCGCCATCGTCGTCAAAGCCATTCCACTGCGAACGCGAGACGAAGACAAGCTGTCCGTCGACCAAGGTCACGGTCGTCGGCTCCTCGATCTCCGGCAGGTTGGCGGCCAGCACGACGACGATGCCGACCTCTTCGTGGTTCGGATAGAGCACCAGTCGCAGCACCCGCTGGGGGTTTACGCCGTTCTGAATGGCGAACAGCCGCGTGCCGTCCGTGGTCAGGCCGTCGATCCCGACCAAGGTCTGGTCCGGGGGCAGGGCGACCGGCACGGGCGTTCCACCGTCCAGCGGCATGCGCCACAGGCCCGAGCTGTAATCGCCAACAAAAAGGGTGTTGCGCACGACGGCCAGGCCCTGAGGGGAGCCGAACACGCCGGTCACGAAGGGGGTCAGCGCCTGATCCGGCCCCGCCAGTCTGTAGAGATCGCCGGACTGGCCATCCGAAACGATCACGGCCCCGTCGGGCATCAGAACCAGATCGCCCAGACCGTGCTCGCGGTCATCGGCAGGCACTGGATACACGCGCATCACCCGGCCGGTCTCCAGATCGATCTGCAGCAGGGCCGTGGCCGGCACGTCGTCCGCCGCGAGGCCATGGATAGCCGGGGGCAGGGGTGCGGTCGTCGCCCACAGGATGCCGCGCGCCTCGTCAACCGCCAGACCGACCATGCCGGACGCCGCTGGATCCGGCTGAAGCCAGGGCGTGACCGTGCCGTCGTCGGCGACCGCCACAATGGTGCGTCCCGCCACCAGCGACACCAGCCAGCGATCCTGGCGCGGGTCGCGCACCACGCTCTCGGCCAGAACGGCGCCGTCGATCCGGAACAGCGGCTCGAGGCTTCCGGCCCCGACCGGCGCCTTGTTTGAGCGGATCAGCTCGGCGATGACCTCGACCGCCGCGGCATGGTCCGGCTGTGTCCGCAGGTCCGCGAGGGCCTCTTCGCCATCCACATCGAACACCAGACCCGCGCCGCCATAGCGTCCGTAGTGGATCAGGGCCCCGAGACCGTCGCCACGAGCGGCGGCCACGCGGGCTTGCAGGATCATGACGCCCGGATGGTTGGGGATGAAGGTCTCGGCCTCGGCCAGTTCGCGGGCGGCGGTGTCCAGATTCTCGGCGCGGAGTGCCGTCACGGCTGCGGCGCGGTGGTGGCGGAAGGCGGCGACCTCGCCCTCCGGCGTCTGCGCGTTCGCCACGCCCGCGGTCAGCGCCAGCACCGCCAGCCCGAAGGCCACTCCCCCCGATCGCCCCATGGTCGTGTCCCTAGTTCACATGCGGACTGACGATACCGAGCGGCAGGGCCGTGACGTTCTTCACGCCGCGCGTGACGATGTGGCTCTCGCAGTCGGAGACGATGCCCAGCGCCAGCAGCTTCTCGCGCAGGAATTTGTCGAAGGCGTGCATGTCGGAGGTGACGATCCGCAGCACATAGTCCTCGCGGCCCGTGATGGTCGCGCACTGGACGACCTCGGCCCAGTTGGCGACGGCGCTCTCGAACACCTCGAGATTTTCCGTGGACGGCAGGTTGAGCTTGACGATGGCATAGACCTCGAAGTCCAGGCCCAGCTTGTCGGCATCGAGCAGGGTCACCCGCTTGCGGATGTAGCCCGTATCCTCCAGTCTCTTGATGCGTCGCCAGCACGGAGACGCCGACAGACCGACCCTTTCGGCCACATCCGCAACCGAAAGCCCGGCATCGTGTTGGAGAATGTCGAGGATGCGGGCGTCGATCGCGTCCAGTTCTTCGGCCAATGCGTTTCTCCCGATCTTTGTTCGGTGGAATAAAATACCTCAATCGGGCGGAAATCAAGGTCGGATTTGAGCGAGCAATCACGGTTCGCCCGTGGTAGATCGCGGGATGAGGAAACGCTGACGGATCAACGGACGGCAACCACGATGAAAAAGAACACCAAGCCCCTGTCCCTGCGGGTGCCGGAGCCCTCCGGCCGTCCGGGTGACACCCCCGACTTCAGCCATCTGAAACTGGATGCCGCCGGCGCCGTGGCCCGGCCCGACGCCCTGGCCGATCCGCACGAGATGCGCGACATGGCCTTCCGGCTGGTCCGGGTGCTGGACGATTCCGGCAAGGCCGTCGGCCCGTGGGATCCGAAGCTGGACCCCGAGACCCTGCGCCGGGGCCTGAAGGCCATGGTCCTGACCCGCGCCTTCGACGACCGGATGCACCGCGCCCACCGCCAGGGAAAGACCAGCTTCTACATGAAGTGCACCGGCGAGGAGGCCATTGCGGTCGCCCAAGGGATGATCCTGCCGGCCGAGGACATGGGCTTTCCGACCTATCGCCAGCAGGGGCTGCTGATCGCGCGCGGCTATCCGCTGGTCGACATGATGAACCAGATCTATTCGAACGCCTCGGACCCCATCAAGGGCCGTCAGCTGCCGATCATGTACTCCAGCCGCGACTATGGCTTCTTCACCATCTCGGGCAATCTCGGCACCCAGGTGCCGCAGGCCGTCGGCTGGGCCATGGCCTCGGCCTACAAGGGCGATGACCGGCTGGCGATCAGCTGGATCGGTGACGGCGCCACCGCCGAGGGCGACTTCCACAACGCCCTGACGTTCGCCGCCGTCTATCGCGCGCCGGTGATCCTCAACATCGTCAACAACCAGTGGGCCATCAGCTCTTTCCAGGGCATTGCGGGCGGTCTGGAGACCACCTTTGCCTCCAAGGCGATCGGCTATGGCCTGCCGGCGCTGCGCGTCGACGGCAATGACTTCCTGGCCGTCTGGGCGGCGACACAGTGGGCCGAGGAGCGCGCCCGCGCCAATCGCGGCGCCACGGTCATCGAGCTGTTCACCTATCGCGGCGCCCCGCACTCGACCTCGGACGATCCCAGCCGCTATCGCCCCGGCGACGAGCACGAGAAATGGCCGCTGGGCGATCCGATCGCCCGCCTGAAACAGCACCTGATCGCGCTCGGCGAATGGTCGGATGAACAGCAGGAGGCCGCCGAGAAGGACGCCGCCGAACAGGTCCGCGCGGCGGGCAAGGAGTCCGAGGCCATCGGCACGCTCGGCCAGTCGCGGCCCAGCGTGAAGACGATGTTCGAGGATGTGTTCGCGACCGAGGACTGGCGTCTGGTCGAACAGCGCCGCGAAGTGGGGGTCTGAAGATGAGCGAGCAAACCTTCACCGAAGCCGACCGCAACGACGGCATCGAGCCCGACATGGTCGATCAGGATCATGCGCCGAAATCGACCGCCGCAGGCAGCGGCACCGTGCCGATGAACATGATTCAGGCGCTGAACTCTGCGCTCGACACCAAGATGGCCGAGGACCCGAACGTGCTCTCGTTCGGCGAGGACGCGGGCTATTTCGGTGGCGTCTTCCGGGTCACCGACAAGCTGCAGGAAAAGCACGGCCTGACCCGCAGCTTCGATGCCCCGATCAGCGAATGCGGCATCGTCGCCACCGCCATCGGCATGGGCGCCTATGGCCTGCGCCCGGTCGTCGAGATCCAGTTCGCCGACTACATCTACCCGGCCTATGACCAGATCGTCAGTGAGGCGGCCAAGCTGCGCTACCGCTCGGCCGGCATGTTCACCAGCCCGATCACGGTGCGCTCGCCCTATGGCGGGGGCATCTTTGGCGGCCAGACGCACAGCCAGAGCCCCGAGAGCCTGTTCACCCACATCGCCGGCCTCAAGGTCGTCGTGCCCAGCAACCCCTATGACGCCAAGGGCCTGCTGACCGCCTGTATCGAGGACGACGATCCGACGATCTTCTTCGAGCCCAAGCGCCTCTACAACGGCCCGTTCGACGGCTGGCACGAAAAGCCGGTCTCGCCGTGGAAGGCCCAGGAGCTGGCCCAGGTTCCGACCGAGAAATACACCGTGCCGCTGGGCAAGGCGCGCATCATGAAGGAGGGCGCCGACGTCACCATCCTGGCCTGGGGCACCATGGTCTGGGTGTCGCTGGCCGGGGGCGAGCATGCGGGTGTCGACGCCGAGGTGATCGACCTGCGCTCGCTGGTACCGCTCGACATCGAGGCCATCGAGGCCTCGGTCAAAAAGACGGGCCGCTGCGTGATCGTGCACGAGGCGCCGAAAACCTCCGGGTACGGAGCAGAGCTGTCGGCCCTGGTGCAGGAGCGCTGCTTCTATCACCTTGAGGCGCCGATCGCGCGCGTCTGCGGCTGGGACACGCCCTATCCGCACGCCTTCGAGTGGGAATATTTCCCCGGCCCCGAGCGGGTGGCCGAGGCCCTGAAATCGACCATGAACGGAGGGCGCTGATCATGGGACGCTATGTGTTCAAACTGCCCGACGTGGGCGAAGGCACCGCCGAGGCCGAACTGGTCGGCTGGCACGTCAAGGTCGGCGACATGGTTGCCGAGGACCAGATCGTCGCCGACGTCATGACCGACAAGGCGACCGTCGAGATCACCAGCCCGGTGGCCGGCAAGGTCACCATCCTGCACGGCGAGCCCGGCCAGATGCTGGCCGTGCGCGGCCCGCTGGTCGAGTTCGAGGTCGAGGGTGCGGGGAATGCGGCGGCAGCGTCTCATGGCAGCGATGCCCCCTCCACCGCTTCGCGGTCCCCCTCCCCCGATGGGGGAGGATCTGCGGTTCAATCTCCCCCCACCGGGGGGAGTACCGGCGCAGCCGGGGAGGGGGGCTCGGGCTCTCCCGCATCCGGCGCCAACTATGTCTTCAAACTGCCGGACGTGGGCGAGGGCACGGCCGAAGCCGAGCTGGCCGGTTGGCACATCAAGGTCGGCGACGCGGTCGAGGAAGACCAGATCATCGCCGACATCATGACCGACAAGGCGACCGTCGAACTGACCAGCCCGGTGGCGGGCACGGTTGTCGCCCTGCACGGCGAACCCGGCCAGCAGCTGGCCGTCGGTGGGCCGCTGGTGTCCTTCAAGGTCGAGGGCAAGGGCAATGTGGCGGCGTCCACCGCCTCTGCTCCCTTCCCCCTTGATGGGGGAAGGGCTGGGGATGGGGGTGACGGTGCCATCAAACGGCCCGCCGCGGGTTCCGCCGCCTCCAGCGCTAAACCCGCCACCACCTCCACCCCCACCCCAACCCCTCCCCCATCCAGGGGGAGGGGCTCTGACCCCGTCCGCACCCTGTCCACCCGGGGTGAGCGCCCTCTGGCCTCGCCCGCCGTGCGCCAGCGTGCCCGCGACCTGGGCGTCGAACTGCAGTTCGTGCCGGGCTCCGGGCCGGCCGGTCGCATTGAGCATGGCGATCTCGACGCTTATGTCGCTTCTAGCAGCCACGGATCGTCCGCCTCCGGATCATCCGGCTCGACCTATACGAAAGCCGAAGGCACGACCGAGACCAAGATCATCGGCCTGCGCCGCAAGATCGCGGAGAAGATGGCCGAGAGCGTGCGCCGCATCCCCCACATCACCTATGTCGAGGAAATCGACATGACGGCGGTCGAGGAGCTGCGCGCCCACCTGAACGCCGCGCGGAGGAAGGACCAGCCCAAGCTGAACGTCCTGCCCTTCATCGCGCGCGCCATCGTGGTGGCCCTGCGCGACCAGCCGACCATCAACAGCCACTATGACGACGAGGGCGGGGTGCTGACGACGCACAACGCCGTCCATCTGGGCATCGCCGCCCAGACGCCGAACGGCCTGATGGTGCCGGTGGTCCGCCATGCCGAGGCGCGCGATCCGTACGACACGGCCGAGGAAATCGCCCGCGTCTCGGGCGCAGCCAAGGCCGGCACCGCCAAACGCGAGGAACTGTCGGGCTCGACCATCACCATTACCTCGCTGGGCACGCTGGGCGGGGTGGTTCACACGCCCATCATCAACCACCCCGAGGTCGCCATCATCGGCCCCAACAAGATCGCCGAGCGCGTGGTGGTGAAGGACGGCCAGATGGTCGTGCGCAAGATGATGAACCTGTCCTCCAGCTTCGATCACCGCATCGTCGACGGCCACGACGCGGCAGTCTTCGTCCAGCGCATCAAGGGCCTGCTGGAACACCCGGCGACGCTGTGGATGGGGTGAGGAATGGCGCGGCGGATCCGATGAACCGAACCCTCGCTTCAAAGCTTGTTCTTGGCAGCGCTATGGTGTTGGCGGTGATGACCGCCGCCGCGCCAGCCATGGCCTGCCGCATTCCACGTGGTCAGCCGCCGGCCAGCGAAGCGGAACTGAAACGACGCGCTGACGAGGGCCTGGTTCGCGTTGCCGACTCCATTGTGATCGCCGAGGTCTCGGAGGTCCGCATCGAAGCCCCGGGGGCGGTGTATCCGTCATTCAATCCTGTTTCCCCGGTGCAGGGTACCTGGCCGATCGAAATCGATCCGCGGTGGCATATTTCCATGTGCGACGTAGTCGGCAATCTTGGGACCTACCCGAATATCGCCGTAGGAGATCGGGTCCTGCTGTTCGTCGTTGATCGCACCGTCTTTCATGCAGAGCCCATCGGCAGCGCCCGAGCAGGCGACCTGATAGCCATTATTACGCAGGGCAACCAATGACCCAGACCCTCTCCACCAAAGTCCTCATCATCGGGGCCGGCACCGGCGGCTATGTCGCGGGGATCCGCTGTGGCCAGCTGGGCCTCGACACCATCCTCGTCGACGGCGGCGACGGGCTGGGCGGCACCTGCCTGAACGTCGGCTGCATTCCGTCCAAGGCGATCATCCACGCGGCCAACAAGTTCGAGACCGTGGCCAGGGCGGCGGACGGCGGTACGCTGGGCATCACGGCGTCGAAGCCCGCCGTTGACCTGTCGAAGACGGTCGAGTGGAAGGACGGCATCGTCCGTAAACTGAATGGCGGGGTCGCGGCCCTGCTGAAGAAGGCCAAGGTCAAGGTCATCAAGGGCTGGGCCGAGTTTTCCGATGCCAAGACCTGCACGGTGAAGACCGCCGACGGCGATGTCACGATCAGCGCCGAGCACGTCATTCTGGCCACGGGGTCCGAGCCGGTCGAGCTGCCCTTCCTGCCGTTCGGCGGCGATGTGATCTCCTCGACCGAAGCCCTGTCGCTGGACAAGGTGCCCGGCAAGCTGGTGGTCGTCGGCGGGGGCTATATCGGCCTGGAGCTGGGCATAGCCTTCCGCAAGCTGGGCGCCGAGGTGACGGTGGTCGAAATGGCCGACCGCATCCTGCCACTCTACGACAAGGCCCTGACCGATCCGGTCACCAAATGGCTGGAGAAACACGGCGTGAAGCTGCTGCTGGGGGCCAGGGCCGGGTCGTTCGAGAAGGGCGCCCTGAATGTCACCGACAAGGACGGCGAGGCGCTGAAGCTCAAGGCCGACAAGGTGCTGGTCACCGTCGGCCGTCGGCCGCGCACAAAGGGCTGGGGCCTCGAGAATATGGGCGTGGCCATGGCCGGTCCGTTTGTGAAGATCGACCACCGCTGCGCCACCTCGATGCGGAATGTCTGGGCTATCGGCGACCTGACCGGCGAACCCATGCTGGCGCACAAGGGCTCGGCCCAGGGCGAGGTGGTCGCGGAAATCCTGGCCGGCCACGACCGGACCTTCGATCCGGTGACCATCGCCGCCGTCTGCTTCACCGAGCCGGAAATCGTCTCGGCCGGGCTGGGTCCGCAGGAGGTCGAGGGCCGCGATGACGTCATCACCTCGGTCTTCCCCTTCATGGCCATCGGCCGGGCCCTGGCCATCGAGGCGGGCGACGACGGCGGGTTTGTCCGGGTGATCGCGTCAAAGACCGACCACCGCATCCTCGGCATCCAGGCCGTCGGCCAGCATGTGTCGGAGCTGTCGAACAGCTTTGCCCAGATGCTGGAGATGGGCGCCGTGCTGGAAGACGTGGCCGGCGTGATCCACGTCCACCCGACGCTGGGCGAAGCCTTCCACGAGGCCAGCCTGCGGGCGCTGGGCCACGCCATCCACATCTAGGGGGCGCGCGTCCATGCAAGGCCTGCGAGCTTCAAGGGGTTTCGCCGTGGGCTCTGCCCGTCGGTCATGAAAGGGAGGGGATAATGGCGCGGTATGTAGTGGCCACGGCCACGGTCGGGCTTGCCATCATGTCGATGGCGGAACCGGCCAGAGCCCAGGAGGACACGGGCGACTGGCGCTACGCGGGGCAGGACGGCATTGCCGCCTTTGGCTGGGATCATGCTTCCCGGAGCCGCGACGGAGATATCGTCCGCGTCAGGACTATCCGGTCGGATTTGCCCTTGCGCCCGATTGAAAACGGCATACCCGCCAGCATCATCGTCCCGAATGAGCCGCTCGTCGAATACGACTACGAAATCGCCGCACTGGTGATCGACTGCGCCCGCAATCGATTCACAGCTGACCGCTTCTCCAAATACGACCGGTCGGGCAATCTGGTCGCCTCGGAGGAGGTTGACGAGGACTGGTACCCGAACTTCGGCCCCATCACCGTCGTGGCGCCACGGGTCTGCGAGCGGAATTCCCGCCTCCAGCCGGAGCCGCACGTCAGTACGCGGGAGTTTGCCGTGAGCGTGCGCGACATGGCGACTTCGGGTTCAGACTAGCCTCCCATTACCGCGCTTTCACTTGAGTGGGCGGGCTGCCTGCCGCATCGTGGCCTCCAGCTTCAAGGAGATAGCTATGCGTTTGAAGATGATGATGGCGACCGTGGTGGCCGGTCTGGCGCTCGCGGGCGCCGCCCAGGCCCAGGATGCCGCCACGGACGGCGAGTATCGCGCCTCGCTGGGGCGAATGATCGCCTCGACCGCCGACGGCGAATGCCCGGCCGACGTGATGGCGGCTGACCTGCTGAATGCCTGCAACGACCAGATCGATCAGATCGGTCCGGCCCTGCAGTCCCTGGGCCCGGTCAAGGACATGAGCTTCGTCAGCGCCGAGGGCGAGGGCGAAAGCCGCGTCGAGACCTATGACGTCTTCTTCGAGAGCGGCCAGATGCTGACCTGGGGCATCGGCGGCTATGTCGACGGCAAATTCACCATCGCCTACGTCAGCGGCTGATCCTGTCGCATGATGGAGACGGGACCGGCCCTGACGGCCGGTCCCGATCCCTGGCTCAGGCCGCGTCCTTGAGAGCGGCCTCATTGATGCTGGCGTCGGCGATAGAGGTCAGATCCTCGTCGGTCTGCGACTCCTCTTCCAGCGTCTCGTCGAGCAGCTTGACGGCGTCGTCGAGCCCCAGAACGGTCGCCCAGCGCTTCAGTGTGCCGTAGCGCGTGATCTCATAGTGTTCGACGGCCTGGGCGGCGGCCAGCAGGCCGGCGTCCAGCGCCGGGCTGTCCTTGTATTCCTCGGCGATCTCGTCGCCCTCATCGAGGATGCCGTTGATCGCGTCGCAGGTCTTGCCGCGCGGGGTCTTGCCGATGATTTCGAACACCTTTTCCAGGCGCTCGATCTGGCCTTCGGTCTGGCCCTCGTGCTTCTCAAACGCGGCCTTCAGGGTTTCAGACTGCGCCGCCCGCTTCATCTTGGGCAGCGATTTCAGGATCTTGCGCTCGGCGTAATAGATGTCGCGCAGGGTGTCGTGGAACAGGTTCTCTAGGGTCTTGTCGGCCATGGGTGTTCTCCTGTGAGGCAGACCACAACAACCTTGCCGCGCACAGCCGGTTCCTATGTCGGAAACCGGGCTCAGGCCTGACCGTCCACCCCCAGCACGGCGTCCATACGGGGACGCAGCATGCGGTAGCAATCGCAGGCCGCGGCCTCGAGGCCGGCCCGGTCCGTGATCCGGATCACGCCCCGGCCATAGGCGATCAGTTTGCGCCGCTTCAGCTCGGAGGCAGCCTCGCTGATGGTCGACCGGCGCGTGCCGATCAGTCGCGCCAGTTCTTCCTGCCGGAAGGCAAGGCTCTCGTGGGGGGACAGGTCCCATGCCGTCAGCAGCCAGCGGGCGATCCGGTCGGGGATGGGGTGGAGCGCATTGCAGGCGCCGTTCAGCGCGGCCTGCGCCTGGTACAGATCGGTCAGGATCAGCAGCCGGTTCATCAGGCGGGGCCGCTCAAGCGCCAGCGCCCTCAGGGCCGATGCGCTGGCGACCCAGGCGGTGCCCGTCGCCCGGCATACGATCTCCCAGGAACTGGGGCGGTTGGCCATGAAGGGTGCCAGTCCCGTCAGGCCCTCATGGCCGACCACGGCGGTTTCGACCGCGCTGCCGTCCGGAAACCGGATCAGATTGGCGAACTGCGCGTCGATCGGGAAATGCACTTCGGTGATGGGCGCCCCCTGATCGACCACGATCTGGTCGAAGGTCACCTCGACCCGCCGCAGCAGCGGCCGCAGGGCGGCGGCTTCCTCGGGCGACAGGGTGGCGATGAAGCGGTTCTCGGGGCGGGGCTCATGCGGCTGGGTCATGCAATGGCAACGCTCAACGCCACGCTTGAGTGCCAGTGTCACCGACCGAACTTTCCGGGCGACCACACCGTGATATTCCACACGCAGACCGGGAGGCCGCGTGAAGACCTATTTCTGCTTCATCGAGAGGGACATCATGGGCACCCCCCATGTCGAGCCCCTCAACGCCGCGACCGACGACGAGGCGCTGAAGGAGGCCGAGGCCCTGCTGCGCACCCATGCCAGCGGGATCGCGGCCCATGTCCTGTGCGACGACATGCGTATCGGCACGGTGCGGGCGACGCGATCCCCTGAGGTCAGGCCCGGCTGATCAGCCGGCCTTGCGACGCAGGTCGGGCGGCGTGGCCTCTTCGGTCAGGATGCGGATGGCTTCCTCGACCGACACAATCTCCTGGCCTTGCGAGCCCAGGCGGCGGAGGGCGACCTTGCCCTCCTCGGCCTCGTTCTTGCCGACCACGGCGATGACCGGAACCTTGCCGACCGAGTGTTCGCGCACCTTGTAGCCGACCTTCTCGTTGCGCAGATCGGTCTCGACGCGCAGGCCTGCCGCCTTGAACTTCGCCGCGACCTCCTTCGCATAGTCGTCGGCGTCCGAGACGATGGTGGCGACCACGGCCTGGACCGGGGCCAGCCACAGGGGGAAGGCCCCGGCATAGTTCTCGATCATGATGCCGATGAAGCGTTCGAACGAGCCCAGGATCGCCCGGTGCAGCATGACCGGCCGGTGCTTGGCGCCGTCTTCGCCCACATATTCCGCACCCAGACGTTCAGGCAGCACATAGTCCAGCTGGATGGTGCCGCAGGTCCACTCGCGGCCGATGGCGTCCTTGACGACGAAATCCAGCTTGGGCGCATAGAAGGCGCCGTCGCCCTCGGTCACGACCGGCTCGGTGCCGGCGGCCCGGGCGGCCTCGGCCATCTGGGCCTCGGCCTTGTCCCAGAACTCGTCCGTACCCGCACGGACCTCGGGGCGGGTGCCCAGGCTAATGTAGGCCGTCTCCATGCCGAGGTCGGCGTGGACACTGCGTGCCAGATCGATGAACCGGGCGGTCTCGTCGACGATCTGGTCCTCGCGGCAGAAGATGTGGGCGTCGTCCTGGACGAAGCCGCGCACCCGCATCAGACCGTGCAGGGCGCCCGACGGCTCATACCGGTGACAGGCGCCGAACTCGGCCATGCGCAGCGGCAGTTCGCGATAGGACCGCAGGCCCTGATCGAAGATCTGCACGTGGCCCGGGCAGTTCATAGGCTTGAGGCTGAGTTCCTCGCCCTCGACCGTCTCGCAGACGAACATGTTCGGCCGGTACTTGTCCCAGTGGCCCGAGGCCTCCCAGAATTTGCGATCCAGAACCTGGGGCGTCTTGACCTCGACATAGCCGGCCGCGTCCAGCCGGCGGCGCATATAGGCCTCGATCACCCGCCAAAGCACCCAGCCCTTCGGGTGCCAGAAGACCATGCCGCGGCCCTCTTCCTGCATGTGGAACAGGTCCATGGCGCGGCCCAGCTTGCGGTGGTCGCGCTTCTCGGCCTCTTCCAGACGCTTCAGATGGGCCTCGAGGTCCTCCTTGGAGGCCCAGGCCGTCGCATAGATTCGCTGCAGCTGCGGATTGCGATGGTCGCCCCGCCAGTAGGCCCCGGCCAGCTTGGTCAGCTTGAAGGCCTTGCCCACGAACTTCGTCGAGGGGAAGTGCGGGCCGCGGCACAGGTCCAGCCACTTGCCCGTGCGATAGACGGTGATGACCTCGTTCTCGGGCAGGTCGCGGATCAGCTCGGCCTTGAAGCGTTCGCCGATGCTGTCGAAGTAGATGATGGCCTCGTCGCGGTCCCAGACCTCGCGCACCAGCTTCTCGTCGCGGTCGACGATCTCGCCCATGCGCTTCTCGATCGCGGCGAAGTCGTCGGTCGAGAAGGGCTCTTCCCGGTGGAAATCGTAATAGAAGCCGTCCTCGATGGCCGGGCCGATGGTGACCTGGGTGCCGGGGAACAGCTCCTGCACCGCCTGGGCCAGCACGTGGGCGGCGTCGTGGCGGATGGTTTCCAGCGCCGCGGGATCGTCGCGCATGATCAGGCGGAAGTCGCCGCCCGACTCGATCGGACGGTCAAGGTCGCGCTGCTCGCCATTGATCTCGACCAGGGCGGCCTTCTTGGCCAGCGAGGACGAGATGGAGGCGGCCACCTGGCGCCCCGTCGTCGAGGACGGGAACTGGCGGACGGCACCGTCGGGGAATTTCAGGTCAATCATCTGTCTGTCTTCGTTGTCTGGATCGCGGGAGGGGAGGGATCCCGCGCCGGAACCGGGTCGTAGCCCGAACTTCCGAAAGGATGGCATTTGCACAGGCGCCGTACGGTCAGCCACCCGCCCCGGACCGGCCCATGGGTGATCAGGGCGTCGCGGGCATAGTCGGAGCAGGTGGGCAGGAACCGGCACGACTGCCCGATCAGGGGCGACAGGGTCAGCTTGTAGCCCCGGTGGGCCGCGCGGACGCCGCGTTCGTAAAGGGTTTCGCCGGATGCCATGTCGCCGCGCTTATCCCCCGCATCGTCCGCCCGGGCAAGCACCGCGGGCAAGGTCGGGGAGAGCCGGGCGGATCAGGCCGCTCCGGCGCGGCGAGTTCGCTCGGCCTCGGGCGTGTCGCGGGTGGCCAAGGCCATGTCGACGGCATCCAGCAAGGCGCCCATGGCCACCTGGGTGGAGGCGTGACGCTGGGGATAGTCGGCAACGGGCTTCAGCACCCGCAGGCCCTCGAACCGGCCCTCCGGACCCTCGCCGCCGGCCTTCAGCATATCGGTGAGGGCCGCCGCAGCGGCCGTGATCTCGTCGGCCGTGGCGCCGATCGCGGCCTCGCCGATCACGCCGGCGGCCGCCTGACCGAGAGCGCAGGCCTTGATGTCCTGGGCGAAGTCGGCGACCCGACCCGCGTCATCCAGAACGACATCGACGACGGCGCGCGATCCGCACAGGCGGGCGACGCGCTCGCCCGTGCCCTCGGGCGCGGCTAGACGCCCGGCATGCGGCAGATTGGCCGCCAGCCCCAGAATGCGGGCACTGTAGAGGTCGTCGATCATGAGCCGAATATAGGACCGGGGCCGGGCGGGCGAAACCGCCTACTGCAGCGACTGCCAGGTGCGTGCCCCGCCGGCGGCGACCGGGCCTGCAGCGCGCTCGCGAATCCAGGCCAGGTTCTGGTCGGCCTGGGCGGGCGGCAGTTCACGGCGCAGGATGGCCTCGGCCTCGCCGATATTGCCGGACAGGCCCACGACCAGCGCCAGGTTCTGCTTGACCTGCAGGCCCGCGCCGGGTTGGGCGGCAGCACGCCGCAGCAAGGTTTCCGCACCCGGGAGGTCCCCGGCCGTCAGGTGCACCATGGCCATGTTCGACAGGATGGACGGATTGTCGGGCGACAGGCGCAGCCCCTCGGCCCAGGCCGCCTGGGCATCGGCCTCGCGGCGCACCTGCTGATAGGCGACCCCCAGCAGCGACCACGGCCGCCAGTCTCCCGGCAGCAGGTCCCGGGCCCGCTCCAGCGCGGCAATGCCGTAGAAGGCCTGACCGCGTGCAATGTGGGCCCGGCCCAGCTCGATCATGGCCTCGGTATTGTCGGGCTGGACGATCAGCACCTTGTCGGCGGCCTCGACGGCCTGATCATACTGACCCAGTTCCCTGAGCGCCTGTGCCAGCCGCACTCCGGCGATGGGATCGGCCGGGTTGATCTCGAACTCCTGCTGCCAGAACAGCGACCGGCTGAGCGGATCCATCCGCTCATAGGTGGCCCGCGTCTCGGCCGAGGCGGGCTGGCGGTCCTGGGCCATCAGGGCGGTGGGCGTGGCGAGAGCGGCGAGGGCGGCGATCAGCAGAAGTGGGCGCGACATGGAGCGTTCCCGGCGATAGGGTTCAGGTCACCATGAGGGTGGGCCGCTTCGGTCAATCCTTCGTTAACCCCGCCGATACCGTGGAGAAATCATGTCCCGTCGCCCGCCTCTCGTGATCGCCGCCGACAGTCCGGAAGCCGCATCGGCGCGGCCCGTGCGTCTGGTGCCCCGCGATACGGCTCTTGAGGGACCGGCCGGTGTCTGGGCGAAGGCCAACGGGTTCAAGGGCCAGGCCGGGCGGTTGCTGCTCTGTGCCGACAGCTCTGGCGAACTGACGGAGGCCCTGTTCGGCACCGGCGAGACCTTTGACCCGATCGCCCTGCGCGGGCTGGCGGCCCGGCTGCCGGAAGGGTTGTGGCGGCTGGACGGCCTGCCGGACGGCGATGCGGACCTGGCCACGCTGGCCTTCTGCCTCGGCCGCTACGCCTTTGATCGCTACACCAAGCCGGCGCAGGACGACGGCGCCCGTCTGGTCGCGCCGGACGGCGTGGATGTGGACCGGGTGCAGGATACGGCGCGCAGCTGCGATCTGGTGCGCGAGATGGTCGATACCCCGGCCGCCGACATGGGGCCGCTACAGATCGAGACCCTGGCGCGGGAAATCGCCGAGGAATCCGGCGCTGAAATCTCGGTCATTGAGGGTGAGGCCCTGCTCGAGGCCAACTATCCCGCCGTCCACGCCGTCGGCCGCGCCGCCGTGGCCGCCCGCGCGCCGCGCATGATCGAGATGCACTGGAACCGGTCGCGCACGGACCTTCCCCTCGTGGCGCTGGTCGGAAAGGGTGTGGTGTTCGACACCGGCGGCCTGAACCTCAAGGCTGGCGCCGGCATGCGCTTCATGAAGAAGGACATGGGCGGCGCGGCCCATGCGCTGGGTCTGGCCCGGATGGTCATGCGGGCGGGGCTGTCCGTGCGGCTGGCGCTGCTGGTGCCCGCGGTCGAGAATGCCGTGTCGGGCGACGCCTTCCGCCCCGGCGATGTCCTGTCCAGCCGCAAGGGCCTGTCGATCGAGATCGGCAATACCGATGCCGAGGGACGGCTGATCCTGGCCGACGCCCTGGCCCGGGCCGGTGAGCTGGAGCCCGACCTGACCCTCGACTTTGCCACCCTGACCGGCGCGGCGCGCGTGGCCCTGGGGCCCGACCTGCCGCCGCTCTATACGGATGACGAGGCGCTGGCCGCCGACCTCCTTGCGGCCTCGGCCCGGGTCCGCGATCCCGTGTGGCGCATGCCCCTGTGGGCGCCCTATGCCGACTCGCTGGATAGCGACATCGCCGATCTCAGGAATGACTCGGCCGCCTGGGCCCAGGCCGGATCGGTGACGGCGGCCCTGTTCCTCAAGAACTTCGCCCCCGGGACCGGGGCCTGGGCGCATATGGACATCTTCGCCTGGAACCCGCGGGGTCGGCCCGGATGGCCACAGGGCAGCGAGGTCCAGGCCATCCGCGCCTGTTTCGACATGCTGGCGGCCCGCTATCCGGCCTGAGGGGCCGCGCGTTAACGTGACCTTCGGCCTTGTGAGTCAGGGTGCAGCGTCACAGCTGTCCTTGTCCCGCCGGAATGATCCACGCCGAACCCTCCGCCCTGCTGACCCGACCCGACCTCGCCGAAGCGGCGGTGGAAGGGCTGGTGCGCGCGAAGGCCTACCGCGCGACCGAGGTCTTCCGCACCTCCGGCCCCGTGGCGGACATTCTGGACGACGACGGCCACCGTATTTCGCAGCTTCTGTTCGGAGAAGCGTTCGACAGCCTTCTGGTCGAAAGCGGACGCCACTGGGGACGCTCGCGCCGGGATGGCGTGATCGGCTGGATTGCCGAAGCGGATCTGACGGCCGGCATAGGGACGCCCAGCCACCGCGTGGCGGCCCCCGGCGGAGTCCTGCCGTTCAACAGTCTGGTCGATCCGACCCGGGATGCGGCCGGGGATGTGGTCCTCATGCCGCTGGGAGAGTTCGAGGCCGACCTCGCTGCCGTGGCCGAATCGATGATCGATGTGCCGCACAGTCTGGGCGGTCGAACTGAAGACGGCATGGATTGCGCGGCTCTGGTGCAGGCCTGCCTGATGGCCTGTGGCCGGGCGGCGCCCCGCTATACCGAAGGCCAGGCCGAGCTGGGCCGGGCGGTTGCGCGGGACGATGTTCAGCGGGGCGACCTGATCCTCTGGCGGCACGCCGAAGGGGGCCCGGGCTGGACCGGACATTCCGCCATCGCCCTCGATGCCGCGACCGTCATCCACGCCAGCGGACGCGCGGGATCGGTGTGCCGACAGTCGCTGGACGAAGCGGATACGAATCAGCGCGCCGAGGGCTTCGACGCGCTGATCATCAGACGACTCTAGAAGAGATTCGGTATCAGCCGCCCGTCGGGGCGCTGTCCGCAGCCGGCGGGGCCGCCGGGCTGTCCTCAACAGCGGGTTGACCGGCCGCACCCTCGATCGGGGCCGCCTCCACGCCTTCGCCGGCTTCACCCGGCTCACCGGCTGCAGCACCGGGCTGACGCGCGGGATCGGGTGCCGGGACCGCATAGCCGCTGGAGCCCTGGCTCATCAGCCAGGCGATCAGGTTCACGCGGGTTTCGGTGTCGCGCAGGCCGGCGAACGACATCTTGGTGCCCGACACATAGCGCGCCGGGGCGGTGATGAAGTGGTCCAGGGCGTCCAGCGTCCAGGTGGGGTCGACGGCCTTGTGCGCGACCATGGCGTCCGAATAGGCGAAGCCGGCGTGGCTGGCGACCGGACGGCCGACGATGCCGTACAGGTTCGGGCCGATCTTGTTGGCGCCGCCCGATTCGATCGTGTGACAGGCCGTGCAGCGCGCGAAGGCGGCTTCACCGGCGGCCAGATCGGCGACCGGAATCAGCGTGCCCCAATCCGGCGGCAGCTCGGCTTCGGCGCCGCCTTCAGCGCCGCCTTCCGGGATGTCGACCTTGTAGCCCATCTCGTGGGCGGGCTCGGATTTGTAGACAAAGCCCGAAGCCTGCTGGACCACCAGGATCGTGAAGACCGTCGCCAGGCCCGCACCGAAAATCTTGTTCAACTCGAGGTCGCCGCTCATCCGGTCGTCAGTCCCGTATCTGAAGGGCCCGCATCCCCGGCCGGTGGCAGGGTGGCAGGCATTGTTTCGCGTGCGCGTCTCTGACACGGTAAGACGGCCTTCGCAACTGTCCGGTTGGGTTTCCCGCCCGGCTGCGACCAAAGACCCCGCCTGCCGCGCCCCTCCTCCAGAGCCCTTACGATCCCTCATGACTCCGCTGATCCTCATCCCTGCGCGCATGGCCGCGACGCGACTGCCCGGCAAGCCGCTGGCCGACATCGGCGGCGTGCCCATGATCGTGCGCGCCAGCCGTCAGGCGAGGGCCTCGGGGCTGGCCGTAGCCGTGGCGGCGGGCGACCCTGAAATCGTCGAGGCCGTGAAGGCCGACGGGGGGCAGGCCGTGCTGACCGACCCGGACCTGCCGTCCGGCTCGGACCGCATCCGCGCGGCGCTGGATGCCATCGACCCGGCAGGGCGGCATGATGTGGTGGTCAACCTCCAGGGCGACATGCCGTTCGCCGATCCGGGGCTGTCCGGGGCCTGTGTGGATCTTCTGGCCCGTCATCCCGACTGCGATATCGCCACCCTCGTGGCCCCCGAGAGCAGCGCGGCGGACCGGGCGAATCCCGATGTGGTCAAGGCGGTGCTGGCCATGGCGCCCGAAGGCACCGAGGGCCGGGCCCTCTATTTCACCCGCTCTACCCTCTACGGCGACGGGCCGGTATGGCGGCATATCGGCCTCTACGGTTATCGCCGCGCAGCGCTGGAAGCCTTCTGCGCTGCACCGCCGTCGCCGCTGGAGCGCCGCGAAAAGCTGGAGCAGCTGAGGGCGCTTGAAATGGGCCTGCAGATCCATGCCGCCGTGATCGCCGATGCGCCCCTGTCGGTGGACAATCCGGATGACCTGGCCGCCGCCCGCGCCCAGGCGGCGATTTCAGGCTGATCCGGAAGGGTTTCGTCATTTGTCGCCGGACCGGGACAGTGGCACAAAGATGCATCATTTATGGAGAACACCATGCTGAAGTCCCTTGCCGCCGCGGCGGCCCTCTCTTTCGCCGTCATGGCGCCGGGCGTTTCGGCCCAGGCCCAGGACCCCTCCGGTGCCGGGCTGGTGGATCTCCTGCTGGACAGGGTCTCCAGCGAGGCCGACCTGACGATGCAGGGGAAGGTGGCGGGCCGCCTCAGCCAGGGGGCTTCGGCCACTGCCACTCTCCAGGCCCCGGCCGGCCCTGTGGCTTTCATCGGTGTCTGCGATGAAAACTGCAGCGACGTCGACCTGATCGTGCGCGATTCGTCGGGTCGCGAGGTGGGCCGCGACTTCGAGGACGACGATGTGCCGCTGGTCGTGTTCGAGGCGGCGACCGCCGGTCGCTACACCGTCGAGGTCCAGATGCCGGGCTGCAACGGCACCTGCAACTGGGGCGTCGGCGTCTACAACTGACGCCCGCCGAGTTCAGACATCGTCGACCCAGGCCTTGAGCAGGCTGTGGGCGATCGCAAAGGGATAGGGCGCCACCACATCGGGGTGGCGCCCTTCCAGTACCTGACGGGCCTCGTCGCGGGTCAGCCAGCGCACGGCTTCCAGTTCTGTCAGGTCCGGCTGGGCGTCATTGTCGCTGACCTCGGCGATCAGGCCGATCATCAGTTGGTGCGGAAACGGCCAGGGCTGACTGGCGAGGTAGCGGACGTTGGTGACGGTCAGCCCGGCTTCTTCCTTCACCTCACGGGCGCAGGCCTCCTCAAGGCTTTCGCCGGGCTCCATGAAACCGGCCAGCGCCGACATCCGCCCGGCCGGCCAGGCGGCCTGGCGTCCCAGCAGGCATATCGGCTCGGCGCCCCCGTTATAGACCGGCAGCATGATGCAGACCGGGTCCACCCGCGGATAATGCTCCGCGCCGCAGGCTTCGCAGGCGCGGCGCCAGCCGCCCGAGGCCATCCCGGTCTCGCGGCCGCAGCCGGGGCAGAACCGGTTTCGACCATGCCAGTCGAACAGCCCCTTGGCCGCCCCCGCCATGGCCAGATCTCCGGCGGGCAGACGCGGGGCGGCTGCCCGCATGTCCGGATGGTCGCCCGGCCCCATGAGGGTCTCGAGGTCGGCGAGACGGCCCTCCGGCACCGAACAGGCAAATACCGGGGCCTCCTTCCACAGGCCGAGGAAGACCGGCTCGTCGGTGCACAGCGATGACAGGCGGGCCAGCGGCGCCCAGGCCAGTCGCTCTTGATCCCCGACGGGTTCCAGCCGGGGGCGACCGTCGATCATCACCATGGCCAGAGCCGCAGGATCGGCCCGGCGTGCGGCCATCCAGTCGGGATCGTTGCGACTGTCGCCGCCCCGGTCGAGAGGGGAAGCGGAAAAGGCGGTAATGAGCGGCCGGGACATGGCGCCCTCCATACCCCGTCGGCATTCGCGCCGTAAGGCATCTTGATCTCACGCCCCTGAACGCGCATATCGGGGGTGGAGATCGCGGGCGAAGGCTTCGCCAACCTGGTCAGGGCCGGAAGGCAGCAGCCACAACGAATTCCCCTTCGGGTCGCGGTCTCCAACCTTCTCTCTCAGCAAAACCGTCATCCGGCCTCGCCCGGCATCGTGTCACGGGCTATGACAAGGCCATGAGCGAGATGGACCCGATTCCGCCGTTGGATGAAGACGACGCCCCGGACGCGGAGATCGTCGAACGCGACCCGAATACCGATGACATGTTCGGCGCGCCGCCCGCGCCGGAGCCGGCCCCCGCGCCCGAACCCGCGCTGGCGGCCCTGCCCGAGCCCGCGCCAGCCCGGGAGGCGCCGTCGGCCGCCTATCAGGTGCTGGCGCGCAAATACCGCCCGACCACCTTCGAGGACCTGATCGGCCAGGAGGCCATGGTCCGCACCCTGACCCACGCCTTCGAGACCGGCCGGATCGCCCACGCCTTCATGCTGACCGGGGTGCGGGGGGTCGGAAAGACCACGACGGCGCGCCTGCTGGCCCGGGCGCTCAACAACCAGGCCCCCGGCATCGACAGGCCGTCGCTGGCCCTGACGCCGGATGGGCGGCACGATGCGGCGATCATGGCGGGCCAGCACATGGACGTCATGGAGATGGACGCCGCCAGCCACACCGGCGTGGGCGACATCCGCGAGATCCTGGACAGTGTGCGCTATGCCCCGGTCGAGGCGCGCTACAAGGTCTATGTGCTCGACGAAGTGCACATGCTCTCGAACCAGGCCTTCAACGCCCTGCTGAAAACGCTGGAAGAGCCCCCGCCCCACGCCAAATTCATCTTTGCGACCACCGAGATCCGCAAGGTGCCCGTCACCATCCTCAGCCGCTGCCAGCGGTTCGACCTGCGACGGGTGGAGCCGGAAATCCTGATCGAACATCTGGGACGCGTGGCCCAGAAGGAGGGCATGGCGATCGAGCGCGATGCGCTGGCCCTGATCGCGCGCGCAGCGGAAGGCTCGGTGCGCGACGGCCTGTCGCTGCTGGACCAGGCCCTCGTCCAGGGTGGGGAGGGTGAGGCGGTCAAGGCCGAGGTTGTGCGGGACATGCTGGGTCTCGCCGACCGCACCCGGACCATCGCCCTGTTTGAAACCGTCATGGGCGGGCGCACGCCCGAGGCGCTGGAGATGTTTCGCGACCTCTATGGCTATGGCGCCGATCCGGTGCAGGTCATGGGCGATCTGCTGGAGCACTGCCACGCGGCCTCGGTCGCCAAGATGCTGGGCCCTGAGGCGACCCGTCTGCCGGGCGATCAGGCGGCTATTCTGGCGGCGCTGGGGGCGGGCCTGTCGGCCGGCACCCTGTCGCGGGTCTGGCAGATGCTTCTGCGCGGGCTGGAAGAAACCCGCCGCGCCCCCAATCCCGCCGAGGCGGTGGAGATGGCCCTGATCCGGCTGGCCTATGCCGCCGATCTGCCGGGCCCGGAAGAGGCGCTCAAGGCCCTGAAGTCCGGCGAGGGACTGGACGGCGGCCCCGCGCCTCGCGGTGGGGGTGGCGGCGGTTCCGGCGGCGGGAGCCAGGCGACCCTGGCCCGGCCGATGACCGTGGCCCAGCCGGCCCTGCCCGATCCCCAGACCTTCGAGGCGGTGGTCGCCCTGATCGATGAAAAGCGCGAGATCGCGCTCAAGCTGGACGTCGAACGCTATGTCCGGCCCGTGGCCTTTCGCCCCGGCGCCCTGACGTTCGAGCCGGTGCAGGGCACGCCGCCCGATCTGGCGCGCAAGCTGGCCAGCCGGCTCAAGGACTGGACCGGTCGTACCTGGCTGGTCGCCGCCAATGGCCAGGGCGGGGGCGAGACCCTGATAGAGCAGGAGCGCCGCGCCCGCGAGAAGCGTCGCGCCGACGTCGAGGCCGATCCCTTCATCCGCTCGGTGCTGGAGGCTTTCCCCGGTGCCGAACTGGGCGAAATCCGCGACCTCGCGCCCGCCGTGTCGCTGCCGTCCATCCCCGATGAAGGCGATGACGAGGCGGGCACCGACGACACCTGACGGAACCTGTCAGGACGGCCTGCGCCCATGGGCGAACCCTGATCGCTGATCTAGTCTCGCCGGACATTCAATCCGGGAGGCGGACATGCGGGGCTGGCTGTTGGGAGGGCTATCGGCCCTCATGCTGATGGGGGCGGCCGGGGCCGCAGCGGCGCAGGAGACGGATCCGGTCGAGGCTGCCCCGTCCTCGAACAGCATCTCCGATGACGAACGGGCGGTGATCGATGATCTCGCGCGCCAGCTCGATGAGTCGTTTGCGGCGCTCGCAGAGCAGTTTGACGTCGAGAGTTTTTCGATCCGGCCGATGATGCAGGCGCTGCTGGGCGACGTCTTCAAGGACCTGCCGGACGAGGGCAACTACGGGTTCACCGTCGACTTCGAGATGTATGGCGTGAAGGACCCTGAAGGTCTGGACTCGGGTGAGGCGGACGAAGACGCGCGCAAGCGGCGCCCGGTCCACGCCGACGCCCAGGCGTGCGCCTCCGCCAACCGGAACATCCCCGTGATCCGCTTCGAGCGACTTGAGGTGAATGGACTTTCGGGGCACCGCTGCATCATCGCCGGGCAGAGCCCTGATTTCGAGGATGCCTGGGTCTATGCCTCCTGGCTGGTGCTGGAGGGGCCCGACGCCTATCTCGAGGTCACGACCGGCGGCGCCGTGGCGAGCGAGGAGGACGGCTACGCCCTGTCCAGCCGGATCGGCCTTGAGCGGCTCGACGCCCTGAATGCCATGGCGGCCGAGATCGAATCCCTCGCCATCGACGCCTACCTCGGCGGCGAGCCCGCGACAGACCCGGCCCCCTGAGCAGGACCCCCTGTCGGAACGGTCCGCTTCGTCCTAGATAGGGGTCATGAAAGACCTGACCCAACTGATGCAACAGGCCCAGGCGATGCAGCAAAAGCTGCAGGACGCCCAGGCGAAGATGGCCGAAACCACCGCCGAGGGCACCTCGGGCGGCGGACTGGTGACCGTCAGCCTGAAGGGCCCCGGCGAAGTCACCCGCGTGCAGATCGACGAGAGCCTGATGGTGGCCGGCGAACAGGACATCCTGGCCGACCTGATCGTCGCCGCCCATGCGGATGCCAAGCGCAAGCTGGACGAGGCCAATGGCGAGCTGATGCGCGAGGCCGCCGGCCCCATGGCCGGGATGAATATCCCCGGCATGCCCAAGCTGTCCTGATCCGCCTGTGGCCGCGTCTGCCGGACCCGAGATCGAGCGGCTGATCGGTCTGCTGTCGAAACTGCCCGGGCTGGGGCCGCGCTCGGCCCGGCGCGCGGCGCTGGCGCTGCTCAAGCGGCGCGAACAGCTGCTGCTGCCGCTGGCGGCCTCGCTGGCCGAGACGGCGGACAAGGTGAAATCCTGTTCGATCTGCGGCGCACCCGATACCCGCGACCCCTGCACCCTGTGCTCCGATCCCGCGCGCGACGCCGGCCTGATCTGCGTGGTCGAGGAGGCCGGCGCCCTGTGGGCCATGGAGCGGTCGGGCGCGTTCCGGGGTCGCTATCATGTGCTGGGTGGCCTGCTGTCGGCGCTGGACGGGGTGGGACCCGATGCGCTCCGCCTCGGTGAGCTGGTCGCGCGTGTGGGTGAGGGCGGCGTGCGCGAGGTGGTGCTGGCCCTGCCGGCCACGGTCGATGGCCAGACGACCGCCCACTATATCGCCGAACGGCTGGCCGATGCCGGGGTCAGCGTGACCTCTCTGGCGCGCGGCGTGCCGGTCGGTGGCGACCTCGACTGGCTGGACGACGGCACCATCATCCAGGCCATGCGCGCAAGGCGTCCGACGTAGGGCTGCGCCTTTCCCCGCTTCCTGACTCAGGTTAGGAACGGAGCATGAACACGCTTGAGATGATCCTGATCGCGGTCGCCGTCCTGTCGGGCAGCGGTTTCCTGTGGGCCTATGCGGGCTGGCAGAAGAGCCGGTCGTCCCTTGTGGCGGCGGAAGAGCGGCTGGCGTTGATGCAGGAGAGTCGCGAGACCCTGACCGACCTGCTGAAGGCCCAGGCGGCGGCCTCGGCCGAGACGGTCGCGGAGCGTCTGGTCAGCCGGGCGACCGAAACCTTCCGCGCCGAGGGCCGGGTCAGCCAGACCCGTATCGAGGCCCAGCTGAAGCCTGTCGCCGATACACTCAGGAAGTTCGAGGCCCAGGTGGCCCAGCTGGAACAGGTCCGCGCCCGCGACATGGGCGGACTGAAGAGCGAGCTGGCCGCGCTGATGTCGGCGTCCTCGGCCACGCGCGACGAGGCGCGCAAGCTGACCGAGGCCCTGCGCGGCAACACGGGGCGACGCGGACGCTGGGGCGAGCAGACCTGTCGCAATGTGCTGGAGGCCGCCGGCATGGCCGGCCGTTTCGACTTCGAGGAACAGACGTCCAGCGCGGACGACGCCGGGCGCCAGCAGCGGCCCGACTTCATCGTGCGCCTGCCGGGCGGCGGCATGTTCGTGATCGACGCCAAGGTGCCGCTGGCCTTTGCCGATGAGGGGGAGGGCGACGAGGAGCAGCGCCAGCACGCTGCCTCGGTCCGTACGGCGGCCAGCATGAAGACCCATGTGCGCCAGCTGGCGTCCAAGGCCTATCAGGACCAGTTCCAGCCCAGCCCCGACTTCGTCGCCATGTTCGTGCCCGGCGATGCCTTCCTGTCCGCTGCGCTGGATCATGAGCCCGATCTGATGACCCAGGCCATGGCCTCGCGCGTGGTGATCGTGACCCCGACCACGCTGTTCGCCCTATGCAAGGCCGTGGCCTATGGCTGGCGCGCCGAGGAGCAGACCCGAAATGCCGAAGACGTCGCCCGGCTGGGCAAGGAGCTGTACAAGCGCCTGTCGGTGATGGGCGGTCACGCCGCCTCGGTCGGCAAGGCGCTGGACGCGGCCGTCGGTCGCTACAACCAGTTCGTCGGCTCGCTGGAAAGCCAGGTCATGGTGTCGGCACGACGGTTCGAGGATCTCAAGGTCGACCACGAGGGCAAGGACCTGCCGGACCTGTCGCCGGTCGAAAGCGCGCCCCGCACGCTCAGCCGGCCGGAGCTGCTGAAATCCCCGGAAACCGGCGCTTCAGAGGGTTAAGACAAGGCTTGCAGACTTTTTGACAAGGTCGCTTGACATGGCGGCGCGCTGATGTAAAACACCCTTGTCAGATTGATAAGGGGTTTCCCATGAACGACCAACCCATCCGAAAGCGCCGCCGCCTTGGCTACCTCGGCATGCTGGGCCTCTGTGGAGGTCTGGGGATGGTGGTCGGACTGGCGTCCGCCCTGATTGACAGCTTCGGGGGCGCGGTCGCGGACGAGCTTCAGATCGGCCTGATGGTCCTGTGTAGCGTGGCCCTCATCTGGATCTGCGTCGCCTGGTGGCGGGGCGCGGACGAGGCGGTGCGCGAGGCCCACAAATGGGCGTGGTACTGGGGTGGGTCGGCCGGCATCGGTGTCGTCATGGGTCTGCTGATCCTGACCACCTGGAACGTCATCGACCTCGTCCCGTCGGAAATGCCCGGAGACCCTGCGGACCTGATTGTGACGGGCATCGGCCTGACGCTCGGGGCCCAGTTCACCGGCTATCTCGTCGCCTGGGCCTTCTGGTGGCTAAGGCACCGGTGAGGGCGTCATGAACAATCGTCTCAAGGTGCTGCGCGCCGAACGCAACTGGAGCCAGGCCGAGCTGGCCGACAGGCTGGGGGTCTCCCGCCAGACCGTCAATGCGCTCGAAACCGGCCGCTATGACCCGTCGCTGCCGCTGGCCTTCAAGATCGCCCGCGTCTTTGAACAACCCATTGAATCCATCTTTCTGGAGGACTGATCCGTGACGTCCGAACAAACCGGCCCGAACAAGGCCCTCAAGATCGCCGGCATGGTGGGGCTCGCCCTTCTCGGGGCTGCCGTGGGCTCTGCAACCGCCCGCTACATCGATGTCTCGGCCATGCCCGAGGATGATGCCCTGAACCTGTTTATCGGGGTGGTATTGATCGCACTGTCGGTCGTCATGACCGTCATCGTCGTGGCGCGGCCGACCATCGTGGCCAAGGGCTGCGGCCTTCTGCAGACCTCGGTCATGGGGCTGGCAGGGTTGATGCTGATCCTGCCCATCTATGGCGCCGACTGGGTGTCGGCCGAGGTGGCCATGGCCGGTGTGCTGGTGCTGCTGGTCATCCAGACTGTCGCCAATGTGATGCTCTGGCGCCAGGCCGACGAAATGCTGCGGCGGATCATCGTCGAGACCGGGGCCTTGTCCTTCTGGACCCTGCAACTGGCTCTGTTCGTCTATGCCGCCGCCGAACGGCTGGAGCTGGTCGAGGGCATGACCGCCTGGGGCATGATCGGCATCCTGCTGGCCGTCTACATGGTGGCCTCGGCTCTCACCGCCGCCCGACGCGGCATCCACTGACCTTTTCCAACCTTCCGACTTCCCCTTGATCTTGAAAGGATCACCCATGACCCTCGTTCAATCCTTCACCGCCTCGACCCTCGGGCTCGGCCGTCGCCTGATGACCACCGCCACGGCCGCTGCGCTCGGCCTCGGCCTCGGCCTCGCCGTCATCGGCGGCGCCCCCGAAGCCGCCTATGCCCAGGACGTCGCCCTGACCTCCGCCCCGGACGGAAGCCCGGCGCTGTGGGTGCTGCGCGATGAAGACTCCACCATCTATCTGTTCGGCACGGTCCACATCCTGCGGCCCGAAACGGCCTGGCACTCCGATGCGGTCGATAAGGCCTTTGCCAGCGCTGACCGGGTCCTGTTCGAGATCAGCAATCCGGACGACCAGGCCGCCGCCATGCCGCTCATCCAGCGCTATGGCATCGATATGGAGACCCCGCTCTCCAGCCGTCTCACGGCCGAGGAGCAGGCCAAGCTCAACACGGCCGCCGGCGACATGGGCATGACCGGCGCCATGCTGGAGCCGATGCGCCCCTGGCTGGCGGGCCTGACGCTGTCGATGGCCCCGCTGGCCAAGGCCGGCTACGACCCGCAGTCCGGCGTCGAACTGGTGCTGCGGGCCCGCGCCCTGGAAGCCGGCAAGCCCGTCGATGGTCTTGAGACCATGGAAGAGCAGATCCAGATCCTGGCCGGCATGCCGGAGGAGGGCCAGATGGGCTTCCTGCGCTCGGTTCTGGACGACTATGAATCCGCGACGGTCGAACTGGATCGTCTGGTCGCGGCCTGGGCCGCCGGCGATGTCGAGGCCCTTGAGGCGATCGGCGTGACCCCGATGCGCGAGGAGAGCGAGCCGTTCTACCAGACCCTGCTGGTCCGGCGGAATGCCAACTGGGCGGGCCAGATCGACACCATGATGGAGGGTGAAGGCGTGATCTTCATCGCCGTCGGCTCGGCCCACCTCGCCGGTGACGACAGCGTCCAGGCCCTGCTGGAACAGCGCGGCTACACCGTCGAACGCGTCCAGTAAGCCTCAGGCCTGCGGACAGACGAACGCCCGATCCGGTCTCCGGGTCGGGCGTTTCCGTGTCAGGTGCGGCGGGTGAACAGGGCGCGGGTCAGGCACGAGAAGACCAGCCGCCCGCCTTCGTCCAGCAGGTCATGCTGGGCGATAACGATGCCCTTGTCGTCGCCGACGGGGTCCTTGCCCATCACCGTCATCCGCCCGCGCAGCAGCTCGCCGGCCGGGGGATCGCGCATATAGCGCAGGCCGTCGACGGCCAGCACCTTGGTCTGGGCCCAGTGGCTGGACTTCTCGGTGAACAGGCGCGTCCACAGGGCATAGACCATGGCCGGCGGCGCCCCCGCCTCGACCGGCCAGCGCGGCGCAAAGGTCGAGACGAACGTGGACAGGGCCTCGGCATCCACACTGCACGCGCCGAGTGGCACGACCTGTCCGACCGACAGATCCTCGAAACAGACCCGGAAGGGGTCCTCCGATCCGGTTTCGCTCATCGGCCCCTGCCTTTCGTGCGTGCGGCGTTACGGCTCCTCGGAGACGCGGACCAGCAGTTTGCCGTCGTGGTCGCCCGTGAACAAGCGGTTCAGCGAGGTAACGGCGCCTTCCAGCCCGTGGTCGACGTGGACCTTCCACTTCACGCTGCCGTCCGCCAGCCAGGGACCGACCTCGCTGACCATCTCCTTCGCGCGGTGGGCATAGTCGAGCACGAGGAAGCCACGCACCTCCAGCCGGTGGGTGATGATCCGCGAGAAGTTCGGCGAGGGCGGCATGCGCGTCGCGTTATAGGCCGAGATCAGGCCGCAGACGGCCATCCGCGCGTGGGTGTTCAGCCGGTTCCAGACGGCGATCATGATGTCGCCGCCGACGTTCTCGAAATTCAGGTCGATGCCGTCCGGGGCCAGACGGTCCAGCGCCTCGCCGACATCCTCGTTCTTGTAGTCGATCGAGGCATCGAAGCCGAGCTCCTCCGTCAGCCAGCGGCCCTTGTCAGCGCCCCCGGCGATGCCGATCACGCGGGCACCCTTCTGTTTGGCGATCTGGCCGGCGATCGAGCCCACGGCCCCGGCGGCGGCCGAGATCACCATGGTCTGGCCCGGCTCGGGGCGCAGCACGTCCGTCACCCCGGCCCAGGCGGTCAGGCCGGTCATGCCCAGCACCGACAGATTGGCCGTCAGCGGCAGGCCCGGGAAGCGGTGAACGGGGCGCAGCTGGCTGTCAGGCACGATGGCATAGTCGGCCCAGCCGCCCGACTGGGGCATGACCAGATCGCCCTCCTTGAACCGCTCCGAGCGGGTCGCCTCGACCACGCCCAGCGTCAGGCCGCGCATGACATCGCCCAGACCCACGGGCGGCAGATACCCTTCGGAGTCATTCATCCAGGTCCGGTTGGTCGGGTCCAGCGACAGATAGATGGTGCGGACCAGCACCTCGCCTTCGCCGGGTTCTCCGACGGGGCTCTCGACCAGCTCAAGGTCGCCATCCTGAATCAGGCCCTGCGGCCGGCGGCGAAGCACCCATTGGCGGTTCGTGCGGGTCATGAACGTCTCCTGCGTTTTCTTTGCGAACGGGATCATGGCGGCCCTGCGCCACATGTCGAGGCCCGAAGGCAAAAAAGAAGGCGGATCGCCAGGATCCGCCTTCAGGGGGTATCATCGAGAATGAGGCGCGGAGGCGACTGACCGGAGTGAACCGGTCTCTGTCGGGGGGGCGTCGCCGCCTCCGCACATTTGAGAATGCGGACCGAAAACTCCGGTTCCCGCACAGAGCGAAAAAAAATCAGGCCAGCTCTTTCCGGCCCGGGTGGAAGAACAGCGCCTGGCTGATGGCGGCCTTCACGGTTTCGGGCTGGAAGGGCTTGGTGATCAGGAAGGTCGGCTCGGGGCGTTCGCCGGTCAGCAGGCGCTCCGGGAAGGCGGTGATGAAGATCACCGGCACGTCGATCGCCTTCAGGATGTCCTTGACCGCATCGATGCCGGACGAGCCGTCGGCCAGCTGGATATCGGCCAGAACCAGACCCGGCTTGTGGCGCGACACGGCGTCGACCGCCTCGTCATGGGTGGTGGCGGTGGCGGTCACGCGGTGACCCAGATCCTTCACCAGGCTCTCGATATCGGCCGAGATGATGGCCTCGTCCTCGATGATCAGCACGTCGGTCGCCAGTTCGGCGTCGATGTCGGCCTGGGCCTCGCTGATCAGGGCTTCGACCGAGGGGACGTCCGATCCGAGGATCTGGGCGGTCTCGGACGGGGTGAACCCTTCGAGGGCGGTGAGCAGGAAGGCCTGCCGCGAACGCGGCGAAATCCGCATCAGGCGACGCGAGGCTTCGTCGCCGCTGCCGCCGCGACCCTCCAGCTGCGCCCCGGTCGTCGTCCAGATGGCGTGGAACACGTGATAGAGGGCCACCCGCGGGGTCATGTCCTGCGACAGCTGGCGCTCGCCGGCCGCGAGCGCCTCCAGCGCCACGCGGACGTAGTTGTCACCTGTGGTCTGGTCGCCGGTCAGGGCACGGGCGTAGCGGCGGACGTACGGAAGGTGAGGGGCCAACCTGGCAAGCAGACTCATGGATATGACATTCCCGACTGATGGTTCTTCACCCCCGACGCCTTACGTCAGGTGGTGACAAGCAGGCAAAACGCGGCTTAACAGCCAAGGTTCCGCAGGCCTTTCGCTGCGACGCAAAAAATGGCGGCATCCTGCGGAACCCGCCGCCCAAGGTGGCGTTAATGACGACCGGCATTCAAGGGGCAGACAGCCGTTCATGACTGAAAAATCCAAAACCGGCCATCCGATTGATGACGCCAGTTCCGAAGATCTCGAGGAGGCCCGGCTTCGCCAGCAGGCGATCGGGGTCAAGCTGCGTCACATCTTCGACGAGGTCGTGAACGAGCCGGTTCCCGATGAGTTTCTCGACATCCTGCGCCGGGCCGACAGTCGCGCTGCCGGTGAAGGTGGCGAATGAGCAGTCCTGCACCCAAACCGCCCTCCTCTGACGACAACGCCTTCAAGGCCGAGCTGGTGACCCTGATCCCGCATCTGCGGGCCTTTGCGCGCACCCTGACGGGCGATGCGACGGCTGCGGACGATCTTGCCCAGGATGCCATGGTCAAGGCGTGGGACGCCCGCGCCAGCTTCCAGATGGGCACGAACATGAAGGCCTGGACCTTCATGATCCTGCGCAACCAGTTCTACTCCGACAAGCGCCGCTCCTGGCGCCAGTCGCAGCTGGATCAGGAAGCAGCCGAGCGTACCCTGGTCGCCGTCGACAACCCTGAAGCACCGGTGGCGCTGGATGAGCTGCGGCTGGCCCTGGCCTCCCTGCCCGAAGAACAGCGGGAAGCCCTGATCCTCGTCGGCGCCGGCGGCTTTGCCTATGAAGAAGCGGCCGCCATCTGTGACTGTGCCGTCGGCACAGTGAAAAGCCGCGTCAGCCGCGCCCGCAAGGCCCTGCTGGGCGTGCTCGAAAGCGGCGGCTACGACCGGGATGGCAAGGCCGCCGGTGACGCCATGGCCTCGATTCTGGGTGCAGCTGACCGTCTGAGCGGCGGGTACAGCCAGTAGGATGCGCAGGCTGGGTCGCGCCTTCGGTCGGCGGTTCGGTCGGCGCTGGGGCAAGGGCCTCTCCCGCCAGAAATTCCAGGGAATCCGCTTCCGGCTGGGCGTCGCCATGGCCTGGGCGCTGGTGCCGTTTCTGGTGCTCAGCGCCTTTCAGGTCGATGCCGACTTCCGCGACCAGGCCCGCGAGCGCCGTCTGGACCTCCAGCTCGCCGCTGAACGCAGCGCGACCTCGGCCCGCACGCGGCTGGAAGGGGCGACCACCCTGCTGCAGGCCCTGCGGCTGGAAGGCGAGTCTCCCTTCTGCGAGGAACGCCTCGGCGCCCTGCTGGGGCGTCTGGAAGGCTATGCGAATCTGGTCCGGGTCAGCGCCCAGGGCACGGTGACGTGCAGTGCCGGAGCCGCGGCCCTGACCGATGTCCGGGGGCGTCCCTGGTTCGAGCGTCTGAAATCCGGCGAGAAATGGGTGGTGGCGCGCTCGATCCGCGACCGGCCGGCGCTGGTAGCAGGGCTGAGACTGGAGCGGCCCATGGGGCGGTTTGACGGCGCCATGGCGGCCGCCATCCCGCTGGAAGGCCTGCAGCCCGATACCGCCGACCGGGCCCTGCCAGAGGGGACGGAGGCCGCGCTCGTCGACTCGCAGGGACAGATCCTGGTGGCCACCGATCCCGAAGCGTTCGACATGAGCGGCCCGAACAGCCGCCTCGCCAGCTGGTTTTCGGGCGTGGCGGCCGGCACAAACCCCGTCGTCGAGCTGAGGGATGCCGACGGCCACCGGCGCGCCTATGCGGGGGCCAGCCTGTCGGGTCAGGATGTCTATGTCCTGCTGGCGGCGCCCTCTCCGGGCATCCTGTCCTGGGCCCGGCTGAATCCGATCGGATCGATCCTGTTGCCCATGGCCGTGTGGTTCACGGTGTTCGCGGCCGTCATTCTGGTGTCCGAGCGCGTCGTTGTGCGCTGGCTGGATTATCTGGAGCGGGTGGCCGCGCTCTACACCCGGGGTCGCTTCACCGTTCGCCCCGTGGCCGCGGTGAACGCCCCGACCGAAATCCGCGTGCTGGCCGAGACCCTCGACGGTCTGGCCGAAGCCGTCTCTGCCCGCGACCAGTCCCTGCTGGACAGCCTGGCGGAGAAGGACGTGCTGATGCGCGAGATCCACCACCGGGTGAAGAACAATCTGCAGATCATCTCCTCGCTGCTCAGCCTGCAGCAGCGGGCCCTGAACGACGATGCGGCCAAGGTGGCCCTGGGCGACACCCGCCACCGGATTTCGGCGCTCGCCCTGATCTACCGGACCCTCTACCAGAGCGAGGACATCCGGCACGCGGACGCCAAGGTCTTCCTGAATGATCTGGCGGGCCAACTGGTCGCCAGCGAGGTGGGGCGTGGCCCGGCCGTCAGCAGCCGCGTCGAGGCCGACAGCCTGATCATGGACCCCGACAAGCTGGCGCCCATGGCTCTTTGGCTGGTCGAGGCGATCTCCAATGCGCTCAAGCACGCCCTGGCCGAAAAGGGCGGGACGCTGACCGTGCGGTTCAAGGTGGATGGCGAGACCAGTGTGCTCGAGGTCGAGGACGACGGCCCCGGCCTGTCGGAAACCGACCCCGTGGGCGTGGGCCGGACCCTGATGACAGCCTTCGGGCGCCAGCTGCGGGGCCAGACCGAAGTGTTGGGGGCGTCGCCCCACGGCACCTGTGTGCGCATGACCTTCGTCACGCCCCGCGTGTAGTCGCCAAATCCATCACCTGCCCGGGAACCCGGGGGCCGGTCCGGTGTTATTTCCGGCGAGACACCCCGCGCTCCGGCGCCCCGAGAGAAGGATACACACCATGCGCAAGATCTTCATTCTGGTCGCCGCTGCCGCCGCCCTGACCACCGCCGCCTGCAACACCATCGCCGGCGCCGGCCGTGACACCCAGGCCGTCGGCGGTGCCGTCGAGGAAGCGGCCGAAGACGCCGCCAACTAAGGCGACCCCACAGTACAGCCACGCCGCGTTTGCCTCCCCCCAGGCTATGGCGTGAAGGTCGGACCCCACCGGTTTCCCCCCACCGGTGGGGTCTGTCATGTCCGGCACCCGCTTGCGGACGCCGTCTGACGGTTTAAGCATGGCCGTGGGGAGGGCCTCGCCAGAAGGCCCGGCAACAGGGGAGGGCGGCATGGGGGCCGACCGGATTCAGGCTTCGGACCAGCCGAACGGCGGGCCGGGCCTCAGGACCGTGGTGACCGCCTCGGCGGCGGGCACGGCCTTCGAATGGTATGACTTCTTCATCTTCGGCTCGCTGGCGACGATCATCGCCCGTCACTTCTATGCCGAGGTGGGCGAGACGACGGGCTATATCCTCGCCCTGCTGACCTTCGGGGTCGGCTTTGTCGTCCGGCCGCTGGGCGCGCTGGTGTTCGGCTGGTTCGGCGACAGGACCGGTCGCAAGACGACCTTCCTCGTGACCATCACCCTCATGGGCGGGGCGACCGTGACCATCGGCCTGTTGCCGGACTATGGCCAGATCAATGTCGCCGCGCCGATCCTGCTGATCCTGATGCGCGTGCTGCAGGGGTTTGCCCTGGGCGGAGAGTACGGCGGGGCGGCCATCTATGTGGCCGAGCATGCCCCGCGCGAGCGGCGCGGCCTGATGACGGGCTGGATCCAGACCACCGCCGCCCTCGGCCTGATCGGCGCCCTCAGCGTGATCCTGATTACACGCGCGGTCGTCGGTAGTGAGGCCTTCGACGCCTGGGGCTGGCGTATTCCGTTCCTCCTGTCGGCCCTGTTGCTGGCGGTGTCCCTGTGGATCCGCATGAAGCTGAACGAGAGCCCCGCCTATGTCCGCATGGAGGCAGAGGGGGCTGCGCATCGCGCGCCCTATCGCGAAGCGTTCGCCACATGGAAGAACGGGCGCTTCGTGCTCATCGCCCTGTTCGGCATCATGATCGCCCAGGGGGCGGTCTGGTACTGCGGCTATTTCTACACGCGCTTCTTCATGGAGCGGGTCCTGCGGGTCGATGTAGCGACCGTCGATCAGCTGGTGCTGGCGATCACCGTGGCGTCGGCATTGATGTATGTGTTCTTCGCCTGGCTGTCGGACCGGGTGGGGCGCAAGCCGGTCATGCTGTTCGGCATGATCCTGGCGCTCGTCGCCTTCTTCCCCGGTTTCCACGCCCTGACGCGAGCGGCCAATCCGGCACTGGCCGAGGCACAGGCCCGGGCGCCGGTCACGGTGGTGGCGGACCCGTCCACATGCGCGGTCCAGTTCGACCCCGTAGGCAAGGCGGCCTTCTCCAGCAGCTGCGACATCGCCAAGGCTGTGCTGTCGAACGCCGGGGTCAGCTATGACAATGTCGCGGCGCCCGCCGGAACGTCGGCTGTCGTGCAGGTCGGCGGGACGCGGGTCGCCTCGGTCGAGGGTGGCCAGCTGGACGACGCGGCGCTCAAGGCCGCCCGGACGGAAGTTGAGGCCCGCATCAAGGCGGCCCTGCTCGAGGCGGGTTATCCCGAGCGGGCCGATCCGGCACGCGTCAATCTTCCGGCCGTATTCGGAATCCTGATGATCTTCATGGTGGCGGCGACGGCACTCTACGGGCCGCAGGCTGCGGCCCTGGTCGAGCTGTTCCCGACCCGGGTGCGCTATACGGCCATGAGCCTGCCCTACAATATCGGCACCGGCTGGGTCGGGGGGCTTCTGCCGGCGGCCAGCTTTGCTTTGGTGGCCTGGTCGGGGAATATCTATTTCGGTCTGTGGTATTCGGTCGCCTTCACCCTGATCGCGGTGATCGTCAGCCTCATCTGGCTGCCGGAAACGCGGGGGCGCGATCTGGATACCATCGGCGACTGACGCGTTCCCTGCCCATATTTCTCCCCGCCTGAAAGGTCCTGTCATGTCCCATTCCGCCCGCGACGCCGGTCTGAAACTGCTGCGTGAGCATGCCCTGATCGACGGCAAGGCGGTGACGGGCGGCAAGACCATTGCGGTGGATGATCCGGCGACCGGTGAGGTTCTGGGCTCCGTGCCCGACCTCGGCGAGGCCGAAACGCAGCAGGCCATCGACGCCGCCGACCGCGCCTTCGAGGGCTGGTCCGGCAAGCGCACGGACGAACGCGCAGCCTTCCTGCGCGAATGGGCCCGGCTGATCGACGAGAACGCCGAGGGGCTGGCGGGGCTGATGGCGCTGGAAAACGGCAAGCCGCTGGAAGAGGCGAAGGGCGAGGTCGCGTACGCCAACGGCTTTCTGAAGTGGTTCGCGGGCGAGGCCGAGCGCATGATCGGCGAGACCCAGGACAGCCCGCTGGGCCATGTCATCCTGACCTTCCGCAAGGCCGTGGGTCCCTGTGCCCTCATCACCCCGTGGAATTTCCCGGCGGCCATGCTGACGCGCAAGCTGGGCCCAGCCTTTGCCGCCGGCTGCACCGCCGTGGTCAAGCCGGCCAGCCAGACGCCCTTTACCGCCATCGCCCTGGTCGAACTGGCACAGAAAGCCAGCCTGCCCGATGGCGTGCTGAACCTCGTCACCGGCGATGCCGCGACGGTCGGCGGGGTGCTCACGGCCTCGCCCGTGATCCGCAAGCTCAGCTTCACCGGCTCGACCCCCGTCGGCCGCAAGCTGGCCGAGCAGTGCGCGCCCACCCTGAAGCGCGTGTCGATGGAGCTGGGCGGCGCCGCCCCCCTGATCGTCTTCGCCGACGCCGATCTGGATCAGGCCGTGGCCGAGACCATCAAGGGCAAGTTCCGCAATTCCGGCCAGACCTGCGTCTGTCCGAACCGGGTCTATGTCGAACGATCCGTGGCGCGGGACTATGCCGACAGGCTGGCGGCCGAGGTGTCAAAGCTCAAGGTCGGCAATGCCTTTGACGATGGCGTCAAGGTCGGTCCGCTGATCGAGGACAAGGGCGTCGACAAGGTCGAGGATCATCTGAACAAGGTGAAGGCCGCAGGCGGTGAGGTGCTGACCGGAGGCGAACGTCACGCACTGGGCGGGCGGTTCTATACGCCGACCGTGACCTTCGGCGGCGATGACGCTCTGTTCCGCGAGGAGGAGACCTTTGGCCCGCTGGTGCCGGTGTTCGCCTTCGACAGCGAGGACGAGGTGCTGGACAAGGCGAACGACAGCGACCTGGGTCTGGCCTCCTATCTGTTCACCTCGAACCTGGACCGCGCCATCCGCATCGGCCGGCGGATCGAGGCCGGCATGTGCGGCATCAACACCGGCCTGATGTCGACGCCGGTCGCCCCCTTCGGCGGCGTCAAACAGTCCGGCTATGGCCGAGAGGGCTCGACCCACGGCATCGACGACTATCTGGACATCAAGACCCTGACGCTGAAGCTGGGCTAGGCGCGGCACGAGCAGGTGCTCTCCTTAGCTATGCCGTTCGCATTGAACGGTACGCGAATCGCGGCACAAGTTGAGAATGGCGAAAGATAGGCAATGGCAGTTTGAGACGCTGAGCCCTGATGCTCAAAAGGCGCTCGATTCCTTATTCTCGAAGTACGACCATGATGACCCATTTTCCAGCCATTGTGTTATTGGACTGTTTGACGTTCTGAGAGCGCATTACTTAATATGCGACTTTTTTTCTGAGAAAGGCGAAGGTCTTTTTCAGGCGGGCCCAAGAGACCTATCTTTACTGGAGTCGGCGGTTTCGCGACAGCAGTCGGTCCACTTTAATTCAGTAAAGTGGCACAATGAAATCGAAAAGATTGCGTCTCTATTTTTTGGGCTAATAAAAGATCACCCTTTTCATGATGCGAATAAGCGCACCGCATTTTTGATAATGCTGTATGCGCTACACGTAGAAAAGTACACTCCGAAAATATCAGAAAAAGAAATAGAAGATTTTACCGTTAATATTGCCAGCAATAACTATAAGACGAAGGCGAGATTTAAGTCGTTAAAAGATAGATATGGCGAATCTGACGCAGCAGTATACTTTATCGCGGAGTATTTGTCAGATAACTTTCGCAAAGTGGATAAAAGGAGGTATTTGGTAAACTATAGAGAGCTGAATCAGATATTAAAACGTTTTGGCTATGAGCTGTCGAATCCGGACAAGAACTATATCGACGTCGTTAGGAGGGTCCCTCGAAGGAAGTGGCTTGGCTGGGGGCCCCGTGAGGTTGTGGACCAAAAAGTCAAGCAAATCGGCTTTCCCGGCTGGACTCGTGAAGTGAATAAGGATGTGGTCGACGAGGTAAGGGTGGCGACCGGACTGACTTATCGGGATGGGTTTGATTCTGCCGCGTTTTTTCAAGCCGCAGACCCTGCGGCAGCACTTATCTCTCGCTACCAGACAGCGTTGGAGCGGCTCGCCTATCGCTAACGTCTTACACCGGCAGCGCGCCGCGCTTGACCACGGTGCGCATGGCGACGCTGGACGAGACGCGGGTGACGCCGGGGATGCGGGTCAGCTCGTGCGAATGGACCCGCTCCAGATCGTCGACGTCGCGCACCACCAGTCGCAGCAGGTAGTCCGAGCCGCCGGTCATCAGATAGCATTCGACCACCTCGGGCACGGTGGCGACGGCCGTCTCGAAGGCGGTCAGGGCGCTTTCGGCCTGGGATGACAGGGTGACGGTGACGAACACACTGATCGGCAGGCCCACGGCCCGCTCATTGATGATGGCGGCATAGCGGCTGATGACACCGGCGGTCTCGAGCGCCCGCAGGCGCCTGAGGCAGGCGCTCTCCGACAGGTTCACCGCGCGGGCCAGATCGGCATTCGAGATGCGTCCATTCTCCTGCAGGGCGCGCAGCATCTTGCGATCGATCGCATCCAGGGTGACGGCAGAAACAGTCTTCAAGGTCGCTCCTCGCGCAAGCTTCTGCGACTTTACGCTGTTCACTTCGCAAAATGAACAGGAACCTGCGCCGCGCCCCTCGCTAGATTGCGACCCGACACCGGTCCGGCCATCGCCGCCCAGCAGAGGAAACCGTCATGCGCGTAGGCGTCCCCAAGGAGATCAAGAAGAACGAGCACCGGATCGGCCTGACGCCGACGGCGGTGCGCGAATATGTGGCCCACGGCCACTCGGTTCTGGTCCAGACCGGGGCCGGCGAGGGCGCGGGCTTCCCCGATGCCGAGTACAAGCTGGCGGGCGCAAAGATCGCCCCCGACGCCAGGACCGTCTTTGCCGACAGCGACATGATCGTGAAGGTCAAGGAGCCCCAGAAGGTCGAATGGGAGATGCTGCGCGAGGACCAGATCCTCTACACCTATCTCCACCTGGCGCCCGATCCCGAGCAGACCAAGGGCCTGCTGGCCTCCAAGTGCGCGGCCATCGCCTATGAGACCGTCACCGACCGCAACGGCGGCCTGCCGCTGCTGGCGCCGATGTCGGAAGTGGCCGGCCGGATCGCCGTCTTCTCGGCGGCCGAGACCCTGCTGAAGCACAACGGCGGCATGGGCCTGCTGTTCTGCGGCGTGCCCGGCGTGGCCCCGGCCCGCGTGGCGGTGCTGGGTGGCGGCGTGGTGGGCTTTAACTCGGCCCGCATGGCGCTGGGTCTGGGTGCCGAGGTCGTGGTGCTGGAACGCTCCATCCCCCGCATGCGCGAAATCGACGAACTGACCGACGGCCGGGTCATCACCCGCTACTCCTCGATCAACGCCATCGAGGAAGAGATCATGAAGGCCGACGTCGTGATCGGCGCGGTTCTGGTGCACGGCGCCGCCGCGCCCAAGCTGGTCAAGCGCGAGCACCTGAAGCAGATGAAGAACGGCTCGGTGCTGGTCGACGTCGCCATCGACCAGGGCGGCTGCTTCGAGACCTCCAAGCCGACCACCCACGAGGACCCGACCTATGAGATCGACGGCGTGGTCCACTACTGCGTGGCCAATATGCCGGGCGCCGCGCCGCGCACCTCTTCGGAAGCCCTGAACAACGCGACCCTGCCGTTCGGCCTGGCGCTGGCCGATCATGGCCTCGACGCGCTGAAGAAGGACCCGCACCTGGCGCGCGGCCTCAATGTGCTGGGCGGCCAGATCACCTATCCCGCCGTGGCCGAGGCCATGGGCATGGAGTGGTCCGACCCCTACGGCGTCTGGGGCAAATAGGGCCTAGACCCGGATCGAGACGGCGGGGCCGGACGCGGCCCTGTCGATCTCTCGCTCCAGCTCGGCCTGATCGCGATCGGCGCGCTTCCAGTCCTCCTCGCTCGGGGGATGGATGGACTGGAGGGACTCGCTGCGCACATCCTCGCGGGCCTTCTTCAGGCCGCGCACGATCTGCCGGACCTCATCGAAGAAGGCATAATCCGAGAAGGCGTCGGCCTCGCGGGCCTCCAGCGCCTTGATCTGTGAATCCATGCCGGTCGTATCGAGGCCTGCTTCGGCGGACGCGTCGCGGGCCGCGATGGCATCGGCGGCCTGTCGGCGTATGAGGGCCAGGTCCCCGGCCGAGACATTGCGTCCGCCGGCCTCGGCATAGGCCTTGACCGCCGCCTTCATCTCGCGCGCAATTTCGCCCGCCAGCTTCAGGGCGGTGCGCGGATCGATCTTGATCATCAGCTTCAGCGCGTCCATGCGTGCCTTGACCCGCTCCAGCCGCTTCCAGGCCAGGTCGCGGGCCTGGGCCTTCTGCGAGGCGGGTTGAAGGGCAGGGGCGTCCCCGGCCTCCTCCGTCTTGTCGGGTGTCTTCGGCGCGCGCGCGGGCGCTTCCGCCTTCGGCGTCGGCGTCAGCCTCGGCGGTGCCGGGAGCAGGCCTGTGATGGTCGAGATCATTCTGATCCCCCGTGATTTCGCCGCCCATCCTGCAGGCTGCGGCTTTCGATCCGCTTAAAGACGCCTGTAATTTGCCGCCCTCATGGGCCATAAGCCGGGCATGAAGTTCCTCGATCAGGCCAAGATCTACATCCGCGCGGGCAACGGCGGGGCGGGTTCCGTCTCGTTCCGCCGCGAGAAATTCATCCCGAACGGCGGCCCCGACGGCGGAGACGGCGGGCGCGGCGGCGACGTCTGGATCGAGGCGGTCGAGGGGCTCAATACCCTGATCGACTATCGCTACCAGCAGCATTTCAAGGCGCAGACCGGCCACCACGGCCAGGGCCGCCAGATGCACGGTGGCAAGGGCGAGGATGTGGTGCTCAAGGTGCCTGTCGGCACCCAGGTGCTGGACGAGGACAAGGAAACCGTCCTGCTCGACATGGATACGGTCGGCATGCGCGAGCGCCTGCTGCGCGGCGGCAATGGCGGCTGGGGCAATGTGCGCTTCAAGGGCCCCGTCAACCAGGCCCCGCGCCATGCCAATCCGGGCCAGGAGGGCGGCGAGCGCTGGATCTGGCTGCGGCTGAAACTGATCGCCGATGTCGGTCTGGCGGGCCTGCCCAATGCCGGCAAGTCGACCTTCCTGTCGGCGGCGTCGGCGGCCAAACCCAAGATCGCCGACTATCCGTTCACGACCCTGACGCCCAATCTGGGCGTGGTCGATCTCAGCCCCAGCGAGCGGTTCGTCATCGCCGACATCCCGGGCCTGATCGAGGGGGCGAGCGAAGGGGCGGGGCTGGGCACGCGCTTCCTCGGCCACGTCGAGCGCTCGGCCAGCCTGATTCACCTGATCGACGGCACCCAGGACGATGTGGCGGGCGCCTACCGCACCATCCGCAACGAGCTGGAAGCTTACGGCGAAGGGCTGGCGGACAAGACCGAACTGGTGGCCCTGAACAAGATTGACGCCCTGTCCGAAGAGCTGCGCGCCGAGAAAACGGCAGAGCTTGCAACCGTTCTGGGATACGAGCCGTTCCTCGTGTCGGGCGTGTCCGGAGAGGGCGTGCCTGAACTGCTGCGCGCGGCCTGGGCTGAAGTCCGCCGGACGCGTGGCGAGATCGAGGACGAGGACGCCCTGTCGGACGACGGGGTGTCGCCCACGACGGAGGAATGGACACCTTGACCCGCAAACGGCCGCTCCAGGCCGCCAAGACGATTGCCGCCGCTGACCGCATTGTTCTGAAGATCGGCTCTGCCCTGCTGGTGGACCGCAAGTCCAATACGGTGGACATGGCGCGTCTGAAGGGCCTGGCCGCCGACATCGCCGACTGGCGCGAAGAGGGCAAGCAGGTTCTGGTGGTCTCGTCCGGTGCCGTCGCGCTGGGGCGTCGACGCCTCGGCTCGCGGGCTAGGGGCGGGGGTCTGGAGAAGAAGCAGGCCTCGGCCGCTGCCGGCCAATCCATGCTGATGCACGCCTGGGAGTCGGTGTTCGACCCCTATGACATCGTCACCGCCCAGATCCTGCTGACCCGCGACGACACCGAGGTCCGCCGCCGCTGGCTGAACGCGCGCGCCACCGTCGGCGCCCTGCTGGACATGGGCGCGGTACCGATCGTCAACGAGAACGATACCATCGTCACCGAACAGATCCGCTATGGCGACAATGACCGGCTGGCGGCCCGCGTGGCCCAGCTGATCGGCGCGGACCTGTTGATCCTGCTGTCCGACGTGGACGGGGTCTATACCGCCGACCCGCGCCAGAATCCGGATGCGGAACATATTCCTTTCATCGCCGAGCTTACCCCCGAGATCGAGGCCATGGCGACCGGCGCCAACGCCGCCGCCGGTGTCGGCACCGGTGGCATGGCGACCAAGCTGATGGCCGCCCGGATCGCGGGCGAGGCCGGGTGCGCCACCCTGATCGCCGCCGGCCGCTCGAAGAAGCGCGGCTCGCAGCACATCGAGGAAGGCCGTCGTTGCACCCTCATCGCGCCCTCGACCACGGTGCGCGCGGCCTACAAGCAATGGATCGGCGGCTCGCTGGCCACGCGCGGCCAGATCGTGGTCGACAGCGGCTGCCTGAAGGCGCTGGGGCGCGGCAAGTCCCTGCTGGCTGCCGGCGTCGTCGCGGTCGACGGCAATTTCGGCAAGGGCGATCCGGTCGAGGTGTTCGACGACACGGGCGCCGAGATCGGTCGTGGCCTCGTGCGCTACGACGCCTCCGATGTGACGAAGATTGCCGGCCTCAGATCCCCGGAAATCAAGGCCGCGCTGGGCTATCCCGGCGGTCCGGTGGTGATCCACGCCGACGACCTGGCCTTGCGCTGACGAAGCCCGAACCGCCCCTCGGGGGTTGAAACTGACGGAGACGGACCGACCTTAAAGGAATGACCATGACCCAGACTGCGGAGATCGCACCCGACACATCCACCGGATCCACCCTCGAAGCCGAGATGCTGGCTCTGGGCCGAAAGGCCCGCGCTGCAGCACGAGAGCTGGGCCTTGCCTCGGCCGAGACGCGGACACGCGCCATCGCCAGCATGGCCAAGGCGCTCAAGGCCCGCTCGGCCGAGGTGCTGGAGGCCAATGCTGCGGACCTCGAGGCCGCGAAGGCCAAGGGCATGGCGTCGGCCATGATGGACCGGCTGGCGCTCGACGAAAAACGTCTGGGCGGGGTGATCGAGGCTCTGGAGAAGATCGCGGCCATTCCCGACCCCGTCGGCATCGAAACGGCGCGCTGGACCCCCGACAACGGCCTCGACATCGCCCGGGTGCGTACGCCGATCGGCGTGCTGGCCATCATCTATGAAAGCCGCCCCAATGTGACGGCCGATGCCGCGGCCCTGGCCGTGCGCGCCGGCAATGCGGTGATCCTGCGCGGAGGCTCGGAATGCCTGCGCTCGAACCTCGCCATTCACGCCGCCCTTGCCGAAGGGCTGAAGCATGCCGGCCTGCCGCAGGAGTGCGTGCAGATCGTCACCACCCGCGATCGGGCGGCGGTCGGTCACATCCTGCAAGGCCTGGACGGGTCCATCGACCTGCTCATCCCGCGCGGCGGCCGCTCGCTGGTCGAGCGCGTGCAGACCGAGGCGCGCGTCGCCGTCCTCGGCCATCTCGAGGGCGTCAATCATGTCTATGTCGACGCCAGCGCCGATCCGGACATGGCGCGCGAGGTGGTGCTGAACGCCAAGATGCGCCGCGTGTCGGTCTGCGGGGCCGCCGAGACCCTGCTGGTCGACAAGGCCGGGGCCGAGAAACTGTTGCCGGGCATCGCCGAGGCCCTGACCAAGGCCGGCTGTGAGCTGCGCGCCGATCCTGCGGCCCGCAAGATCATCCCCGACGCGACCGAGGCCACCGACGCCGACTGGCCCACCGAATATCTGGCCGCCATCATGGCCGTGAAACTGGTCGACGGCATCGGCGGCGCGCTGGAGCACATTGCCCGCTACGGCTCGGGTCACACAGAGGCGATCGTCGCCTCCGACGATGCGGTGATCGAGCGCTTCCTGTCCCAGGCGGACGCCGGCATCGTGCTGGCCAATGCGTCGACCCAGTATGCCGACGGCGGCGAGTTTGGATTTGGCGGCGAGATCGGCATTTCCACCGACCGACTGCACGCGCGCGGCCCGGTGGGCGCCGAACAGCTGACCAGCTTCAAATATGTGGTACGCGGCAAGGGCCACGCCCGGCCCTGAGCCCCACAATCAGGGCCCCGCAATCAGGTCGAGACAAGCCGGGACGGGAATGTTAGGGCAGCGCTGAGCATAAGCCCCGCCGAGACCCGTCCTTGAGCTTCTTTCACGCCGGCCCTGCCCCCCGGACCTCCGGGCCCCGCCCCGGCGGCCTGAACGACGGGCTGCTGCTCTATCCGGGCATGCGGGTCGGCCTGTTCGGCGGCTCGTTCAATCCCGCGCATGAGGGCCATGTCCATGTGGCCGAAACGGCCCTGCGTCGTCTGGGCCTGGACCGGGTCATCTGGCTGGTCTCGCCCCAGAATCCGCTGAAGTCCTCGACCGAAACCGCCCCGCTCGCCGAGCGGATGGCCTCGGCCCGTCACTGGGCCGACCGGGGCGACGGCGCCCGCCACATGGTCATTTCCGACTTTGAGTCCCGGGTCGGCACCACCCGCACCATCGACACATTGCGGGCGCTCACGGCCCGTTATCCGGGTGTGAAGTTCGTCTGGCTTATGGGGTCGGACAATCTGGCCAGCTTCCATCGTTGGCGCGGCTGGACCGACCTGCTGTCCCTGATGCCCATGGCCGTCGTCGCCCGCCCCGGCAGCCTGCTGGAGAGCCGCTCGGCGCCTGCGGCCCTCCGCTATCGCCGCTACCGCATCCACGCCCACGAGGCGCTGACCCTCGCCGACCGCGAGGCCCCGGCCTGGGTCTATCTGACGGCGCCGCTCAACCGGGCCTCCTCGACCGAGATTCGTGCGGCGGCGGGCCGCTCGTGACCGCCCCGGCGGGATGTGCTAGGCTGGCGCCTGATCTGTCACCGACTGGAGTATTCCGCTGACCCCCTCGCCCGCGCACGACGTGCACGCTGACGACACGCCTTCCGCCGAGACCGACGGCCCGGACAGTCCCGGCGCCCACTCTGCGGAACTTCCGACCGGAAGCACCCCGCTCGAAAACGCCCTCCTGGCCAAGCTGGACGAGGACAAGGCGCAGGACATCGTCCTGATCGACCTCAAGGGCAAAAGCCCGATGTCCGACACCATGATCGTGGCTTCGGGCCGCTCGCATCGCCACGTCAGCGCGCTTGCCGACCACCTGCTGCGGACGCTCAAGGATCACGGCCTCGGCCGGGTCAAGGTCGAGGGCCTGCCGCACTGCGACTGGGTGCTGATCGATGCCGGTGACGTCATCGTCCACCTGTTCCGGCCCGAGGTGCGGACCTTCTACAACATTGAAAAGATCTGGGCGGTCGATGCCGCCCACCGCACGGCCCGCGTCTGATCCCTTGCCGGTCCGGGGACGGCCTTCGTGAAACTCTCGATCGTCGCCATCGGCCGCGCGGGGCGGGGTCCCGAAGCTGAACTCGCCAGCGACTATGCCGAACGCGTGGGCCGCACCGGCCGGGCGATCGGCCTGGGCCCCTGTGATCTGGTGGATCTAGAACCGAAAAAGTCGGGTCCGGCACCCGAGGCCGCAGCGTTGCTGGCGGCCACGGCCGGGGCGCGCCTGATCGCCTGTGACGAGCGCGGGCGGACCTTCTCGTCGCGCGCCTTCGCCGAGTTGATCCGCGACATCCGCGACGGCGGAGAGCGCCATCTGGCCTTTGTCATCGGCGGCGCCGACGGTCTGGACGCCAGCGTGCGGGACGCGGCCTCGATGACACTGGCCTTCGGGCCACAGACCTGGCCCCACGCCCTGGCCCGCGCCATGCTGGCCGAACAGATCTACCGGGCGACCTCCCTGCTGGCCGGCACCCCCTATCATCGGGACTGAGGGCGATGTGGCGTGCCCTCCTTATCGTCCTGCTGGCCTGCGGTCTGGTCGGGCCCGTCTCGGGCCAGACCCCGACCCGTGCCGATCCGGAAGCCGTCGCCCAGCTTCAGGCCCGCTATCGCGACGCGGTCATCCGCTCGCGGCGGCTGGAGGCGGATGTCTCTGCCCTCGATCGTCGCATCGCCTCGACCGAAGCCGCCCTGGCCCGCCAGCCGGTCGAGGGCGATCTGACCGTCCAGCTCCAGCGCCGCCAGCTGGATGCGGCCGGTCGGCTCGAGGCGCGGGCGCTTGAGGACCTGGCCCTTGCCCGGGGGCCGCTGGCCCGGGTGCTGGGCGCGCTCCAGACCCTGACCCGGCATCCGCCGCCGCCGCTGCTGGTCTCGTCGGACGAGGCGGTCGACACGGTGCGCGCCGCCGTCCTGATGCAGGCGCTGGTCGCGCCGCTCGAGGCCCAGGTGGAAAAGGCCGACCGGCGCCGGGATGCCGTGGTCGCGGAGCGTCGGGCCCTGGCCCTGAAAAGCGAGCGGCTGTTCGTCAGCGAAAGCCAGACGGGCGACCGTCGCGCCAGTCTGGATGCCCGCCTGTCCGCGGATCGTGCCCGTCGGGCCAGTCTTCGGGCCGAGGCGGCGCGGGCCGGTCGCGAGGCCCGCGCGCTGGAAGCCCGCCTGCGGTCCTCGGGCGCCAACGTCCCGACCGTCGCCGTCAACCAGACACCGGCCCTGCGCCTGCCCGCCGGCCGCGACAGCCTGATGGCACCGGTCGAGGGGGCGCCGGTCGAGCGGTTCGGCAGCGGATCGACGGGCTGGCAATGGCGGGCCGCGGGCCAGCCCGTGGTCGCGCCCCTGTCGGCCGAGGTCATCCACGCGGGTTCGCTCGAAGGCTGGGGTCAGGTGGTCATTCTGGATGCCGGGCCCGGCTGGCGGGTCGTCCTGTCGGGTCTGGGTGCGCTGGACGTCGCCACCGGTCAGCGCGTCGAGACGGGCCAGCGGCTGGGGCAGGGCAGCGAGGCCCTGCCGGTCCTGCTGGAGCTGCGCCGCGAGGAACTGCCGGTCGATCCCTCGCCCTGGCTGGACTAGGCCCGGCCCGGTGACACAGATTTTATATCCCGGCTGGGGTTTCGCCTCGATTTGGTCCCGGGTTCCACTATTTGATAAGGCCCATGTCGGACGCTCGGGTCCTCTCCCGTCGTCACCGCCAAAGGAAAGACGAACGTATGCGTAAACTGCTGCTTGTCGGATGTGCGGCCCTGGCTCTGGGTGGCGGCGCTGCGGCCATGGCCCAGAACGCCCGCAACAACTCGACCTTCGAGGCCATCCAGCTGTTCGGCGACGTCATGGCGGTGGTCAAGCAGGCCTATGTGGTCCCGGTCGACGACAAGAAGCTGGTCGAGGCGGCCCTGAGCGGCATGATGACCGCGCTCGACCCCCACTCCAGCTATCTGGCGCCGGCGGGCTTTGGCGAGCTGCGCGAGCGCACCGAAGGACAGTATTCCGGCGTCGGCCTGACCATTTCGGCCGAGGGCGGCTTCGTGAAGGTCATCTCGCCGATGGACGGCGGTCCCGCTGCCCGGGCCGGGGTCCAGGCGGGCGATGTGATCTCGTCGATCGAGGGCATGACCGCGGCGGGCCTGTCGGTGTCGGAAGTGTCCGAGAAGCTGCGCGGGGCGGCGGGTACGGACGTGCGCGTCACCTTCCTGCGTGACGGCTCCGAGCCGCTCGAGGTCACCCTGACGCGCGAGATCATCAAGATCGAGTCCGTGACGGGCCGGGTCGAGGGCGACTTCGGCTATGTCCGCATCTCGACCTTCAACGAGAACACCGGCCGCGAGCTGAACGAGGTCATGGCCCGCCTGCAGGGCGAGAACCCGAACATCAAGGGCTATGTGCTGGACCTGCGCAACAATGGCGGGGGCTTGCTGACCGCGGCCATCGCCGTGTCGGACGCCTTCCTCGAACGCGGCGAGATCGTCAGCCAGCGTGGCCGGCGGCCCGAGCAGTTCGAGCGCTATTCGGCCCGTCCGGGTGATCTGGCCAACGGCCTGCCGGTCGTCGTGCTGGTCAACTATGGCTCGGCCTCGGCGTCCGAAATCGTGGCCGGCGCGCTCAAGGACCACCAGCGCGCGACCATCGTCGGCCTGACCAGCTTCGGCAAGGGATCGGTCCAGACCGTCATCCCGATGCGCGGCGGACAGGATGGGGCCGTGTCGATCACCACGGCGCGCTATTACACCCCGTCGGGCGCCTCCATCCAGAAGATCGGCATCGAGCCGGATCTGGAGGTCTCGCGCTCCTTCGCCGAGGCGGGCATCGTCGCCCGGTCGAACTTTATCTACTCCGAGGCGGCCTATGCGACCGCGCTGGACGCCTCGATCGGGGCCGAGCGCAAGGGCCCCCACGTGCCGTTCGAGGCCCCGGGCGAGGACTATCCCGACGACAAGGACTATCAGCTGGAGCGCGCCTTTGACGTGCTGCGCGCGGGCGGGGACCTGACCGAACTGGCCGCGGCCCCCGAGGGCATCGTCGTCACGCCGCCGGGCACCGAACCCGCCCAGATGGCGGCGACCGCCACTCCGGAATAGGGCAGGGGGCCGCGACCCCGTCATGGTGAATCGGGCGTTAGGCTTTCTTAACCGGCGCCCGGCATCATGGGGCAAGGTAGCCTGAACCGCGTCTGCGGGCCGGGCCGTGATGCCGACCGGGTCCGATGTCTGAGTCCAGTTTCGCCAAACGCCAGTCGCGTCTTGCCCGCCGGGCCGGCACTCCGCCGCCGCGGATGGATTTCGCTGCCCTGGCCAGGCGGGCCGTCGCCTTCTTCCGTCGCCCGCCGGTAGCCGTCGCCTCGGCCGGGCTGCTGGTCCTGCTGAGCGCCGGGCTGTTCGTCGCGGTTCTGGGCGACCCTCGCGCGGGCCTGCCGTCCGCCCGTGTCGACCTCAAGCGCGAGGCGGCCGTGGAGCGCGTGCCGACCGGCATGGAGGCCTTTACCGTCGGTGCCGACGCGGCCTGGCTGGATCTGGGCGCCGACCCCGACGCCCTCGGGACCGAGGCCGTCATCACCCTGCCCGACGGCGCCAGCGTCTCGGGCTCGGGCGAGGGCATCACCGCCCCGCGTCTGGCCGCCACCTCGCCCCTGCCGCGCGCGCCGATCGAGGGCCTGAGCCGCCCGGGACCCGCCGGCCCGCTGCCGGTCATCTCGGCCGACGGACGCACCCCGGCCGAAGCCTATGCCCGTCCGTTCCGGGCGAACGGCAAGCCGCGCGTGGCCCTGATCGTCGGTGGCCTCGGCCTGAACGCCACGACCACCCGCGCCGCGATCGAACGCCTGCCCCCGGAAATCACCCTCAGCTTCGTCCCCTATGCTGACGACCTGCAGGCCTGGATCGACCTCGCCCGCGCGCACGGCCATGAGGTGATGATCGAAATCCCGATGGAGCCGACCGGCTATCCCGACAACGATCCGGGCCCCTACACCCTGCTGGCGGACGGCGGCCCCGACGATGTCGCCAGCAAGCTGCCCTGGCTGCTGGGCCGGGCGACCGGCTATTTCGGCGTGACCAACTATCTGGGCGACCGCTTCATGACGTCAGACGCGGCGTTCGGCAGCATGCTGGGCACGCTGCGCACCCACGGTCTGGCCTTCATCGACGACGGCCAAGCGCGCCGCCGACCCGGTGCCTGGTCGCGCGCCAGTGCCGACCGGGTGATTGACGAGACCCAGACCCCGGTCGCCATCATGGGTCAGCTGAATGCGGTCGAGGCCATGGCCAAGCAGCGCGGCGATGCGCTCGGCACCGGATTCAGCTATCCCGTGACGGTCGAGGCCGTGGCCCGCTGGGCGGCCGGGCTTGAGGCCCGTGGTCTGCAACTGGCGCCCGCCAGTGCCATGACCCGTCGCCCGGGGCGCTAGGGGGGGATGCGCGTGCGCGATCTGTCCCTCTATCGGCCCAATGTCGGTGTCGTCCTGTTCAACGCGGAAGGCCTTGTCTGGCTTGGCCGCCGCATCGGGACGCCCGATCCCTGGAACTGGCAGTTCCCGCAAGGGGGTGTCGACAAGGGCGAGGACCTCGAGGCCGCCGCGCGCCGCGAACTGTTCGAGGAAACCGGAGTCCGCTCGGTTGAGTGGCTGGGCCAGACCGACGACTGGCTGACCTATGACTTCCCGCCCGAAATCCTGAACGGCCCCATGAAGCGCCGGGGCAACATCGGCCAGAAGCAGATGTGGTTCGCCTACCGGTTCACGGGGCGCGACGAGGAGGTCGACCTGACCGCGCACGGCGAGCAGGAGTTCGACACCTGGCGCTGGGCCGACCTGTCCGAAGCGCCCGGCCTGATCGTGCCCTTCAAGCGCGCCGTCTATGAAGAGGTCTGTGCCGCGTTCGCCCGGTTCGCCGCCTGACAGCCCTGCGGCTGGAGCACGCGTTTTGTCGACGCCGGATATTTGGCCATCAGCCGTGCTGGCCGGATCGGGCGTGGGACGAAGCCGCCGCCGCAGTTCGGGCACACGCCCTTCAGCGGTCCATCCACGCAATCTGCGCAAAACGTGCATTCGAAGGTGCAGATGCGGGCCGCCGAACTGTCAAACGGCAAGTCCCGGTCGCAGCATTCACAGTTGGGTCTGAGCTGGAGCACGTGATTTTCAATCCTCTCCTCGTGGGGGAGCGGGCGTGAGCATCAAGTGTCGGGATCGACCATCAGGCCCCGCTGGGGGTCCTCACCCGGTACGACATTGATGATCATATCGAGCCACGCCCCGTCCCGGTCGGGATCTTCGCCGATCACCCGGCTCACCACCATGGTCAGCCGCTGATCCGGATCTCCGCCATAATAGCGTTGCGCCGAGAGCCCGCCCCCCTCCACGGGCGCGCCTGCCTTGTGCCAGCCCTCGGCCTCAAGCTGCGCAATCACCGCATCGCCCTCCGGTCCGTGGCCATAAAGCTGAATCTGGCAAGTCGGATGGTGGAAGCTGACAAAGGCAACGACGCCATGACGGTCACTCAGACGGTCCGCGATGATGGCGGTGAAGCCCAGGGAGCTGAACGACGGCGCCCGCAGCATCTCGGGCAGAGGAAAGAACTGCGCCGGCGATCCGGGCGCATAGCCAGCGTCAAACGCAGCCTGCCTCAGCCCATCCATAGAATAGGGTGCGTCGCTGAAAAACCAGCCGCAGAAGTCCTCGATCCCGTTACGGATGGCCGCTTCGACGCTGACGGGCGGCGGCGGGTCGGGGCGCTCGACCGGTGGCCGGGCGTCCTGGCTTCGGTCGCGCAAGGCATCTTCCGCCCCGGCGATGACGGCGGCAGCGACCGCCTCTTCGGGTGTCACGAGGGCGGCCCGGGGGCAGGATCGGGGAATGTGGATTACTTGGCCCCCGCCGCCGGGCCCCACGCCGGGCTGATAGATCGTCGTTGCCGGGCGGCACCCTTGGGCATCCAGAGCCGGTTCTCCCACCGCGGTGCAGCCGCCAAGCGCGGCGAGCAGGCAGAGGCCGGCGACTCCAGCCAAAATCCGGCTCATGGCGTCTCAGGCCCGTAGGTCACCGCCCGCATGCCCTCGGACGCGCTGGGATCGTCGAAAAAGGCGACCGAGGAGGTGGGCGTGGCGTACAGATTGCGCACACCCTCGTACGAGCGAGGATAGCGCACCCGCGCATAGATTTCTCCGGACACGTCCGGCCCGAGGCTGATTTCCGCACTGGTCAGGGTGGGGTCCTCCGAGCGGACGAAGTGGTGCGCGCGGCCGAAACGGTCCAGATAAAGGTCTCCCGACGCAGGAAGCCTGGCCAGCAGGCTCTCGCCCTGAGTCCTGGCCCGCCGATCCCGGCGCGACGTAGACCCGGAAAGGGCCGCCTTGATCGCGTCCGCGACCTGGCCGCAGAAGCGTTCGGATTGCACATGCAGTCTCAAGTCCGGCTGACCGTCCCACGACAGAAGGAACCAGTCGACAGGTGCGGGCGGCTGTGGCGGTTCTGCGACGCAGCGTGGCGCGTCCTGTCCGGCAGCCGCCGGAACCGGCAGGACCGTCATGAGAGCAAGGATCAGGGCACCTGAAATGCGCAATGGCCGCCTCCTTCCGGAAGCGGCCATAAGGCTTCTTCAGATGAAACGCGTCAAGCGGGAATCAGCCCGCCGCCACTTCCGAGGCGCGCTCGGCCAGGATGGTCAGGCCGGCCGGGGTCACGTCGGCAAAACCGCCCTCGACCTCGAACTGGCGACGGTTACCGCCGTCCAGAACGGTGACGGTGCCTTCGCGCAGGGCCGTCATGAAGGGCGCGTGGTCGGCCAGCACGCCGAAGTCACCCTCGACGCCGGGCGCGTCCACCTGGTCCACGAGGCCCGAAAAGACCTCGCGTTCCGGCGAGACGAGGGAGAAGGAGAGCTTGCCGGCCATGATTACGCGGCTTCCGCGGCCAGCTTCTGGGCCTTCTCGACGGCTTCCTCGATGTTGCCGACCATGTAGAAGGCGGCTTCGGGCAGGTGATCGTATTCACCGGCGACGATGCCCTTGAAGCTGCGGATGGTGTCTTCCAGCGACACGAACTTGCCGGGCGCGCCGGTGAACTGTTCGGCCACGAAGAAGGGCTGCGACAGGAAGCGCTGGATCTTGCGGGCGCGGGCCACGACCAGCTTGTCCTCTTCCGACAGCTCGTCCATGCCCAGGATGGCGATGATGTCCTTCAGGGCCTTGTACTGCTGCAGGACTTCCTGAACCGAACGCGCGACCTGATAGTGCTCCTCGCCGATCACCAGCGGGTCCATGATCCGGCTGGTCGAGTCCAGCGGGTCCACGGCCGGGAAGATGGCTTGGGCGGCGATGTCGCGCGACAGCACGGTGGTCGCGTCCAGGTGGGCGAAGGAGGTGGCGGGCGCCGGGTCGGTCAGGTCGTCGGCGGGCACGTAGATGGCCTGCACCGAGGTGATCGAGCCCTTCTTGGTCGAGGTGATGCGCTCCTGCAGGTTGCCCATCTCGGTGGCCAGCGTCGGCTGATAGCCCACGGCCGACGGGATGCGGCCCAGCAGGGCGGACACTTCCGAACCGGCTTGCGTGAAGCGGAAGATGTTGTCGACGAACAGCAGCACGTCCTTGCCTTCCTCGTCGCGGAAGTACTCGGCCTGGGCCAGACCGGTCAGGGCGACGCGGGCGCGGGCGCCGGGGGGCTCGTTCATCTGGCCGTAGACCAGGGCGCACTTGGAGCCTTCGGTCGAGCCGTTGTTCTTGGTCGGGTCGACGTTCACGTTCGACTCGATCATCTCGTGGTACAGGTCGTTGCCTTCGCGGGTACGCTCACCCACGCCGGCCAGAACCGAATAACCGCCGTACGCCTTGGCGATGTTGTTGATCAGCTCCTGCATGGTCACGGTCTTGCCGACGCCGGCGCCGCCGAACAGGCCAATCTTGCCGCCCTTGGTGTAGGGGCACATCAGGTCGATGACCTTGATGCCCGTGACCAGGATTTCCGAGCTGGTCGACTGATCCTCGAAGCTCGGGGCCTCGCGGTGGATCGGGCGGTACATGGTGGTCTGGATCGGGCCCTGCTCGTCGATCGGCGCGCCGACCACGTTCATGATGCGGCCGAGCGTGCCCGGGCCGACCGGGGCCTGGATGGAGGCGCCCGTGTCGCTCACCGGCTGACCGCGGGTCAGGCCCTCGGTGGTGTCCATGGCGATGGTGCGGACCATGTTCTCACCCAGGTGCTGGGCGACTTCCAGGACCAGGGTGAAGGGCTCGCCCGTCTTCTGGTCGACGTTCTGGGTTTCCAGCGCGTTCAGGATGGCCGGCAGCTGGCCTTCGAACTCCACGTCGACGACGGCGCCGATGACCTGGGCGATCTTGCCCGTGCCGGTTCCGGCAACGGTCTTCGGAGCAGCCTTGGCGGCAGCGGCGCGCGGGGCGGCCGGCTTCTTCGCGGCGGGGGCCTTCTTGGCGGCGGGCTTCTTGGGGGCGGTGGTGTCGGTCATGGGTCGGTCCGTGTCGGAAGGGGCGTTCAGGGGCGGATCAGAGGGCTTCCGCGCCCGCGATGATCTCGATCAGTTCGGTGGTGATCTGGGCCTGGCGTTTGCGGTTGTACTGCAGGGTCAGGCTGTTGATCAGGTCGCCGGCGTTGCGCGTGGCATTGTCCATGGCGCCCATCTGGGCCCCGAAGAAGCTGGCCTGGTTCTCGTACAGCGCGGCCAGGATCTGGGTGGTGATGTTGCGCGGCAGGAGGGTCTCGAGGATTTCCTCCTCGGACGGCTCATACTCATAGACGGCGCCGTTCAGATTGACCGGCGGCGCGTCCCCGGCAACCTCGGCCGGGATCAGCTTCTTCGGCGTCGGCACCTGGCTGATCACCGACTGGAAGCGGCTGTAGAACAGGGTCACGACGTCGGCGCGTCCGGCCTCGAACTCCTCGGCGATCATGTCGGCGATGGGCTCGGCGGCGGGCAGGCCGATCACCTTGTGGTCGCTCATCTCGAAGGTGTGGACCAGCTTGTCGCCATACAGACGTGCCAGGCCGTCCCGCGACTTCTTGCCCACGGCGATGATGCGCACATCCTTGCCACCCTTGATCAGGGTGTTGATACGCTCGCGGGCCGCCCGGATGACGTTCGAGTTGAACCCGCCGGCCAGACCCTTGTCGCCGGTGGCGACGACGATCAGGTGCTTTTGCTCGGCGCCGGTGCCGGCCAGCAGCTTCGGCGCGTCGTCACCCGACACGCCGGCCGCCAGATTGGCGATCACCGAGGCCATCTTCTGCGCATAGGGACGGGCGCTTTCGGCCTGGTCCTGGGCACGCTTCAGCTTGGCCGCCGCGACCATGTTCAGGGCTTTCGTGATCTTCTGCGTGGACTTCACGCTTCCGATCCGATTGCGCATTTCCTTGAGGCTGGCCATTCGGCGTTCCTCTAGCTCCTAGCTGTGGCGGCGATCAGGCGAAGGTCTTGGCGAAGGATTCGATGGCGTCCTTCAGTTCGGCTTCCAGCTCCGGCGACAGGGCCTTCTTGGTGCGGATGGCGTCCAGAATGCCGGCGTGCTTGGAGTGCATGCGGGCCAGCAGCTCGCGCTCGAAGCGACCGACGTCCGAGGTGGCGATACCGTCCAGATAGCCGCGCGTACCGGCATAGATGGAGACAACCTGCTCCTCGACCGCCAGCGGCGAATATTGCGGCTGCTTCAGCAGCTCGGTCAGGCGCTCGCCGCGGGCCAGCAGCTTCTGGGTCGAGGCGTCGAGGTCCGAACCGAACTTGGCGAAGGCGGCCATTTCCCGGTACTGGGCCAGCTCGCCCTTGATGGAGCCGGCCACCTGCTTCATCGCCTTGATCTGGGCCGAGGAGCCCACGCGCGACACCGAGATGCCGACGTTCACGGCCGGGCGGATGCCCTGGTAGAACAGGTCCGATTCCAGGAAGATCTGGCCGTCGGTGATCGAGATGACGTTCGTCGGGATGTAGGCCGACACGTCGTTCGCCTGGGTTTCGATGATCGGCAGGGCGGTCATCGAGCCCGAGCCGTAGTCGCCGTTCAGCTTGGCCGAACGCTCCAGCAGGCGGCTGTGCAGATAGAAGACGTCGCCCGGATAGGCTTCACGGCCCGGCGGACGGCGCAGCAGCAGCGACATCTGGCGATAGGCGACGGCCTGCTTCGACAGGTCATCGTACACGATCAGGGCATGCATGCCGTTGTCGCGGAAGAACTCGCCCATGGCGGTGCCGGCGAACGGCGCCAGGAACTGCAGCGGGGCGGGCTCCGAGGCGGTGGCGGCCACGACGATGGTGTAGTCCAGGGCGCCGCGCTCTTCGAGCGTCTTCACGATCTGGGCGACGGTCGAGCGCTTCTGGCCGATGGCGACGTAGATGCAGTAGAGCTTCTCGCCTTCCGACGCCGCATTGGCGTTGACGTTCTTCTGGTTGAGGATGGTGTCGACGGCCACGGCGGTCTTGCCGACCTGACGGTCACCGATGATCAGCTCACGCTGGCCACGTCCGACCGGGATCAGGGTGTCGATGGCCTTCAGGCCGGTCTGCATCGGCTCGTGCACCGACTTGCGGGGGATGATGCCCGGGGCCTTCACGTCCACGCGGCGACGCTCGGTGAATTGGATCGGGCCCTTGCCGTCGATCGGCTCGCCCAGCGGGTTCACGACGCGGCCCAGCAGGCCCTTGCCCACCGGCACGTCCACGATCTCGCCCAGGCGGCGGACCTCGTCGCCCTCGGCGATTTCATTGTCCTGGCCGAAGATCACGGCGCCGACGTTGTCGACTTCCAGGTTCAGGGCCATGCCCTTCACGCCGGCCTTGGGGAATTCGATCATCTCGCCGGCCTGGACGTTGTCCAGACCGTGGATGCGGGCGATGCCGTCACCGACCGACAGCACCTGGCCGACGTCCGAAACATCGGCTTCCACGCCGAAAGCGGCGATCTGCGACTTGAGGATGGCCGAAATCTCGGCGGCGCGGATGTCCATTGGGGGGCTCTTCTTGGCTTAGCGTTCAGTCGTGAGGGGCGGGCAATCAGTAGGCGGGGCGGTGGGCGGTTCGGCCTATCCGGCCCGCTTGAGGGCGAATTTCATCTGGTCCAGCTTGGTCTTCAGCGAGGCGTCGTACAGACGCGAGCCCACCTTGACCTTCAGTCCGCCCAGCAGCGACGGATCGACGCGGGCTTCAAGTTCGGGGTCCTTGCCGAGCGCCTTGCGCAGCGAGGCCTTGATGGCGTTCATCTGGGCCGTGTCCAGCGGCGCGGCCGAAACGACCTCGGCCGACACCAGCCCGGTGCGGATGGCATACAGTTTGTCGAAGCCCGCGATCACGGCCGTCAGGTCAGCCGAGCGGCCGTTCTGGGCCAGCAGGCCGAGGAATTTGCGGGTCAGGCCGTTGAAGCCGGCCTTGTCGGCGATCGCGGTCAGGCCCTTGACCTGGTCCTCGTCGCTGATCACCGGCGAGGTGGCCAGGCGGCGCAGGTCCGCGCTCTCGCCCCAGGCCTTGCGCAGCGACTTCAGGTCGGCGCGAACGGCATCCAGCGCCTGACCTTCGTCAGCGAGGTCAAAAAGGGCCTGCGCGTAGCGTGCGCCGACAGTCGTAGTCCTGAAATCGTCAGCCACTCGTCAAGGTCCGCGATCAAAAAGCGTTTGGGTCGCAACCGGCGGTGACGGATCACCCCGATCAAAGGCTTGAAATGCTTGAAGAAAGCACAACGGTCCCCCGTCTTTCGATAGAGGTCCCGGTTCAGCCGGGCGCCTGATAGCACGGGCCTTTCCCCCTCGCAACCGAGGCCGAAGGAACGTTACGGTCGCACCCGCGCTCCCGTCCCACATCCCTTGATCTGTCAGGACCTGCGCACGGACGATGGCCGCCTCCACCTCCCGAAACGTCATCTTCGCTGCCCTCGCCGGCAATACGGCCATCGCCATCACCAAGCTGGTGGCGGCGCTGTTCACCGGCAGTGCGGCCATGATGAGCGAGGCGATCCACTCCGCGGTCGATACGGGCAACCAGATCCTGCTGCTGATCGGCCTGCGGCGGGCCGCGCGCCCGGCGACCGAGGCCCATCCGTTCGGCCACGGCCTGCAGCTCTACTTCTATACCTTTGTCGTCGCGGTGCTGATCTTCGGCGTCGGGGCGGTGATCTCGATCCAGCACGGCATCGAGCGGATCCAGCATCCCGAGGCGATCGCGTCGCCCTGGGTCAACTATCTGGTGCTGGGCCTGGCCATTCTGTTCGAGGGCGCCTCCTGGTGGGTCGCCCTGCGCGCCTTCAATCGCGAGCGGGCCGGCCGCCCTTGGCTGGGCACGGTGCGCAACAGCAAGGACCCCACCGTCTTCACCGTCCTGTTCGAGGACACGGCGGCCCTGTCGGGCCTGGTCGTGGCCCTGATCGGGCTGGCCGCCAGCCAGATGCTCGACATGCCGGTTCTGGACGGCGTCGCCTCGGTCGTTATCGGCCTGATCCTCGCGATCACCGCCGGTTTCCTTGCCTTCGAGAGCCAGAGCCTGCTGACCGGAGAGGCCGCCGATCCCGAAACCCGCGAGGGGATTGTGGCGCTGGCCCGGGTCGAGCCCGGCGTCATCGGTATCAACGACGCCCGTACCATGCATTTCGGCCCGAACGAGGTGCTGGTCGTGCTCAGCCTCGATTTCGACGACGCCCTGTCCGCCGCCCAGGTCGAGAACACCGTCGCCCGGCTGGAGCACCGTATCCGTGCGGCCTTCCCCCAGGCCGGCCGCATCTACATCGAGGCGCAGAGCGCCGCCAACCATGCCGCCGTCCACGCGGCCGTCCTGGCCGCAGGTGGTCCTGCCTCCCTTGTCCGCGATGTGCCGGACGGTCTGGGGGGTGACATTCCTGCCGCTTGATGGGCGGCAGGCCCCCCGCTACCACAGCGTAAATCACCGGAACCGGAACCCCCTTCATGCTCGACAGCATCACGCCCCTTCTCTCCGACCCTGCGGCCTGGGCCGCCCTGGTCACCCTTGTGGTGATGGAGGTGGTGCTGGGGATCGACAATCTGATCTTCATCTCGATCCTGTCGAACAAACTGCCGGAGCATCAGCGCTCGCGCGTGCGCCGGATCGGCATCGGTCTGGCCCTGGTCATGCGGCTGGGTCTGCTGTCGATCATCGCCTGGCTGGTCGGTCTGGTTCAGCCGGTCCTCACGGTGTTCGGCAATGAGTTCTCGTGGAAGGACCTGATCCTGATCGCGGGGGGCCTGTTCCTGGTGTGGAAGGCGACCAAGGAAATCCACCACACGGTCGACCCGGCCCCCAGCCACGACATGCTGGACAAGAAGGGCAACGCCAAGGACGTGGTCATTTCCAACGCGGGCGCCGCCATCTTCCAGATCATCCTGCTGGACCTGGTCTTCTCGATCGACTCCATCCTGACCGCGGTCGGCATGACCGAGCACCTGCCCATCATGGTCGTGGCGGTGCTGGTCGCGGTCACCGTCATGCTGCTGGCCGCCGATCCGCTGGCCAACTTCATCAACAAGAACCCGACGGTCGTCATGCTGGCGCTGGGCTTCCTGCTGATGATCGGCATGGTGCTGATCGCCGACGGCTTCGGCTTCCATGTGCCCAAGGGTTACATCTATGCGGCCATGGCCTTCTCGGCCGGGGTTGAGGCGCTGAACATGCTGTCGCGGGGCTCGGAGGCCAAACGGTCTGCGGCCGAGGATGCCGCCCGCGCCCGGGCCGAGGCGACCGCTGCCGAACAGCGCGCCGTCGTTGCCGAGGCCCGTGCCGCCGCCGAGGTGGACCGCAAGAGCTAGAGGAAGCTGTAGGGGTCGACGTCGACCGCCAGCCTCACCGAGGACGGCAGTTTCACGCGCGACAGCCACGCCCTCAGGAACGCCTGGATATCGACATCCCGGTCGGCCCGAACCAGCAGGCGTTTCCGGCGCCGACCCCGCACCAGCGCCAGCGGCGCATCGGCCGGGCCATAGACCTCCAGCCGCTCGGCATTGGGGATCGCCCCGGCCAGCAGCTGGGCGGCCTTTTCGACGGCATCCGCCTTGTCGCCCGACAGGATCAGCGCCGCCAGCCGTCCAAACGGGGGCAGGGCGGCCATCCTGCGCTCTTCGGATTCGGTCGCGAGGAAGCTGTCGCGGTCGCCTGCCGCCAGCGCCTGGAGCACCGGATGCTCGGGCGTCCAGGTCTGCAGCAGGGCGCGGCCCGGCCGCTCGGCCCGGCCCGCCCGACCCGTGGCCTGCATGAGCAGCTGGAAGGTGCGCTCGGCCGCGCGCAGGTCACCGCCCCTCAGCCCCAGATCGGCATCGACCACACCGACGAGGGTGAGGTTGGGAAAGTTGTGGCCCTTGGCCGCCGCCTGGGTCGCCACCAGAATGTCGATCTCGCCCCGCTCCATCGCCTCGACCAGTTCCCGCGCCGAACGCCCGTCCGGCGTGGTATCGGACGAGAAGATCGCCGTGCGCGCGTCGGGGAACAGGCTGCGGACCTCCTCCTCGACCCGTTCGACCCCGGGGCCGACCGGCACCAGACTGTCCTTCGCACCACACGACGGGCAGGTCTCGGGCTTCGGCATGGAAAAGCCGGTCAGGTGACACACCAGCCGCCCGGTATAGCGATGCTCGACCAGCCAGGAATCGGTGTCCGGCGCCGTCATCCGGTGACCGCAGGCCCGGCACAGCACCACGGGCGCATAGCCGCGCCGGTTCAGGAACAGCAGGGTCTGCTCGCCCCGCTCCAGCGTCTCGGCCATGGCGGTGCGTAAGGGAGGGCTCAGCCACGTCTGCGGCTCGGGCGGATCGGCCCGCAGGTCAACGAGCGCGATGTCGGGCAGCACCGCCGTCCCGTGTCGCGCCGTCAGCCTCAGCTCCCGGTACCGGCCCTGCCGGGCATTGCCGAGCGTCTCCAGCGACGGCGTTGCCGAGGCCAGCACCACGGCGGCGCTCTCGAACCGGGCCCGCGCCACGGCCAGATCCCGGCCCTGATAGATCAGGCCGTCTTCCTGCTTGTACGAGGCGTCGTGCTCCTCATCGACGACCAGCAGCCTGAGGTTTGGAAACGGCAGGAACAGGGCCGAGCGCGCGCCCACCACGATCCGGCAATCGCCTGCGGCCACTGCATCCCAGACCTGTCGCCGTCGCGGTCCCGTCAGCCCCGAATGCCATTCCGCCGGCGCCGCCCCGAACCGCGCGGCGATCCGCGAAATCACCGCCTGGGTCAGGGCGATCTCGGGCAACAGGATCAGCACCTGGGCGTCGGACTGGACCTCAAGCAACTGCCCCACGGCCTCCAGATAGGCCTCGGTCTTGCCCGAGCCCGTCACCCCGTCCAGCAGGAAGGCGGCGAACTGTCCGGCCACCGCCGCCTCGCCGATCTGGCGCGCGGCCTCGGCCTGATCGGGATTCAGGCTGACCGGGGCATGGTGCGGGTCGGGGGCGGGGAAGGGGGCGGCGCGGTCCGCCGGCCGGGCCGTGATCACCCCTTCGTCCACCAGTCCCTTGACCACCCCGGCCGATACGCCGGCCGCGCGGCCCAGTTCCGCCGCGCTGGACACCGCCGGCCCGCCCTCGAGCGCCTGCAGTACGGCCGCCCGCGAGGGTGTCAGGCGCACGGGCGCCTTTCCGGCCACGCGGATCAGCTGCATGGGCGGCTTGGGCGGCGCATGCCGCAGGGCCTTCAGCGCCAGGGCCGCCATCTCGCCGGGCGGCGACAGCGTCCAGCGCGCGGCCCACTCCAGAAAGTCCAGTGTTGCCAGGGGCAGGGGCGACAGGTCCAGCACACCCGCCACCGGCTTCAGCCGCCGGTTGGTGGCGGGAACCTCGCGAACCTCGGACACCACACCCGTGATCCGGCGCGGCCCCAGCGGCACGGTGACCAACTGGCCACGCGCCACGGCCATGTCGTCGGGCACGACATAGTCGAAGGCCTCTTCGACCGGCAGGGGAATCAGGACCGAGGCGACTTTCACCGCCCGACCCACTGGTCTAGAACCGCCCACATGAAACTGTTTCTCGATACCGCCGACGTCGCCGTCATCAAGGACATGCTGCCCACGGGCATGGTCGATGGCGTCACCACCAATCCATCCCTGATCGCAAAGTCGGGTCGCAACATCGCTGAGGTCATTGCCGAGATTTGCGCCCTCGTCGAGGGGCCCATTTCGGCCGAGGCCGTCGCGACCGACTTCGAGACCATGGTCAAGGAGGGTGAGAAGCTGGCCGGCATCGCCCCCAATGTGGTGGTCAAACTGCCGCTGACCTGGGATGGCCTCCGCGCCACGCGGGCCTTTTCGGACAAGGGCATCCGCACCAATGTGACCCTCTGCTTCTCGGCGGCCCAGGCCATGCTGGCGGCCAAGGCCGGCGCCAGCTTCATCTCGCCCTTCGTGGGTCGCCTCGAGGACCACGGCGCCGACGGCATCGGCCTGCTGGAAGAAATCCGCACCCTCTATGACATCCACGGATTCGAGACCGAGGTTCTGGCCGCCTCGCTGCGCAATCCCGGCCACGTCTCGGCGGCGGCGCTTGCGGGGGCCGATGCGGCGACCCTGCCGGCCGACACCTTCAAGGCGCTGGTCAAGCACCCGTTAACCGACAAGGGGCTTGATGCCTTCCTGGCCGACTGGGGCAAGACCGGCCAGAGCATTCTGTAAGACGGCGCGTCGCCTTGCCCGGCCGGCGCGCCAACCGGGGCCGACCGTGACCGAGACCGCCGACCTGTTCGACGACGCCGCTGAGGACGAGGGCCTGCGCTGGCCCGAGGTCCGCGCCTGGCTGCAGGGGCATGCCGAAACCGTGGCGGGCGATCGCGCCCTGCTGCAGGAACTGGGTCTGCGCCCGCATGGTCCCAATGTCGTGGATTTCGGCGCGGCCGCCCTGTCGCGGGTCGAGGCCGTCGCCGCGCGCGAGGCCGGGGCCCGCAAGGCCATCGAGGCCGTCGCCCGCGCCAATTTCGCCGCCCAGGCCCAGACCCACGTCGCCGTCCTCGACCTGATGGAGGCCCGCAACCCCTCCGATCTGGCGCGCCGTCTGGACGCCGCGGCCCAGGCCCGTTTCGGACTGGCCGGCGCCTCGATCGTTCTGGAAAAGCCCGGCGGCATTCCCTTCGGCTGGCGCGCGCTTGAGCCCGGCGGCGTCGACGGCCTGCTGGGCCGCAATGGCCTGCACCGGTTGGGCATGGGCGGGCAGGGACTGGGCCTGTTCGGGGCCGCCGAGGACGAGGTCCGCTCGATCGCCCTTGTCCGTATGGCTCCGCACGTCGGACCGAACGGGGGGGCGCGTCCGGCGCTCTGCGCCTTCGGCTCGCCCGATCCGGAGGGCTTCACCCCTGACATGGGCTGCGAACTGGCGGCCTTCCTGACGCGGGTGATCGAGCGCATGGCCGAGCGATGGCCGATCCTCAACTGACCGCGCCCGCCGGGGCGGCCCTCGACGCCTGGCTGCACCATCTCGCGCACGAGCGACGCCTGTCGCCCCGCACGCTGGAGGCCTATGGCCATGCCGGCCGGCGCTATCTGGCCTTCCTGTCCGGCCATTTCGGTGGAGAGGTTCGCATTGAGGATCTGGGGCGAGTCCGTGCCTCGGACCTGCGCGCCCATCTGGCCGAGCGCCGATCGGGTCCGCACCCCCTGTCCGGCCGCTCGCTCAGCCAGGCCCTGTCGGCCATCCGCGCCTTTCACGGCTTTCTGGAGCGGCGCCTGGGGGTCGAGGCGCCCGAGCTGGCCCTCGTCCGGGGACCCCGCATCAAGGCCACCCTGCCGCGCGCGCTCAAGGTCGATCAGGCGCTCGACCTGATGACGGCGACCGGCGACGATCCCGAAACACCGCCGTGGGAGGCCGCCCGCGACCGGGCTGTGCTGATGCTGCTGTATGGATGTGGCCTGCGGATTTCCGAGGCCCTCGGCCTGACCGATGCCGATGTCCCTCTGGGCGAGACCCTGCGCATCACCGGCAAGGGCTCCAAGACCCGCATCGTGCCCGTCCTGCCCCCGGTAGCCGAGGCCGTCGCCGCCTATCGCGACCTCCGGCCGTGGACCGAGGGCCCCGACCGCGCCCTCTTCCTCGCCAGACGCGGCGGCAAGCTCAGCCCCCGTCAGGTGCAGGCGGCCGTCCAGACGCTGCGCCGCCGCCTCGGCCTGCCCGAGAGCACCACGCCCCATGCGCTCCGCCACAGCTTCGCCACCCATCTGCTGGGCGCAGGAGCGGACCTGCGCAGCCTGCAGGACCTGCTGGGTCACGCCAGCCTGTCGACCACCCAGAAATACACCGCCGTCGACGCCGCCCGCCTGATGGGTGTCTATTCATCCGCCCACCCGAGGGGTTAGGGTTCCGGCCGGTCCGGCGTCAGATCGGGCGAGCACAGGGAGGCAAGGGTGACCGGTCTGGATCGGCGGACCCTGATCGTGTCGGCGGCGGGACTGGCGTTGGCGGGCCCCGCACGGGCGGCCCAGGATCCCGAACCCCGGCTGTTGACCAATATCCTGACGCGGGTGGCGGCCGAGGTCGAGCTGAACGGGCGCGGCCGCTATCCGCTGGTGCTCGACACCGGCGCGGGCCGGACCGTGCTGGCCGATACAGTCGCGCGCGAGCTCGCCCTGCCGGAAGGGCCGCCGGTTCTGGTCCACGCCATCACCTCGGCCGAGGTCCTGCCGACCGTGCGGCTGGCCCAACTGGATTTCGCAGGCCGCAGGATCAATGACCTGATCTGCCCGGTGGTCAGCCGCGAGCTGCTGGCCGCAGACGGGCTGCTGGGGCTGGATGTCCTGTCGCGCTACCGGATCAGCCTCGATCTGGCCCGCCGGCGGGTCTCGATGCGGCCGTCCGGCACCGATGTGTTCGAGGGCAGCCCCGCCTTCACCTCTCCGTCCCGCCTGACCCGCGAGGGGGTGCGCGCCGAGATCGGCCGCTTCGGCCAGCTGATCCTGCCCACAGCCCGGGCCGGGGGCGTTACCCTGTCAGCCTTCATCGACACCGGCGCCCAGTATTCGATCGGCAATCTGGCCCTGCTGAACGCCCTCAGCGCCGGGCGCGCGGACCAGCCCGGCCGCGACATCGAGGTATATGGGGTCACCGGTCAGGTTCTGACCGCCCGCGAACGCGAGGTGCAGGGACTGGAGATCGCCAATCGCGACCTCGGCCCCACAACCCTGCTGTTCGCCGACCTGCACGCCTTTCAGGCGCTGGACCTGATCGCCGCTCCGGCCCTGCTGATCGGGGCCGACATCCTTTACCGTTTCCGGCGGGTCGAACTGGACTATGGGCGCAGACGCATGACCCTGAGCGGGCTCAGGCCGCCACTGTCCGTCCGCTAGGACTGCATCGTCCAGCCTTCCACGCCCATGGCCGCCTGTCGGACGGCTTCCGAGCGGGTCGGGTGGGCGTGACAGGTGCGGGCGATGTCCTCCGACGATCCGCCGAACGCCATGCACATGGCGGCCTCGTGGATCATCTCACCGGCCTGCGGGCCCAGGATGTGGACGCCCAGCACCTTGTCGGTCTCGGCGTCCGCCAGCACCTTGGCATAGCCGTCGGTCTCGTGATTGATCTTGGCGCGACTGTTGGCGGTGAACGGGAATTTCCCGACCTTGTAGGCGACACCGGCCGCCTTCAGCTGGTCCTCGGTCTGGCCGATCCAGGCCACTTCCGGGCTGGTGTAGACCACGCCCGGCACCAGATTGTAGTCCACGTGCCCGGCCTTGCCGGCAATGGTCTCGATGGCCGCGACCGCGTCTTCCTCGGCCTTGTGGGCCAGCATCGGGCCGTGGGTCACATCGCCGATCACCCAGATACCGTCCGTGCCGGTCCTGAAGTGGTTGTTGTCGAGGAAGCCGCGCTTGTCGGTCGACAGGCCGACCGTCTCCAGACCCAGGCCTTCGGTGTAGGGGCGCCGCCCGATGGCGACCAGTACCACATCGCCCTTCAGGGTCTCGGCCTCGCCGCCCTTGGCGGGCTCGACCGTCAGTTCGACGCCGGATTTCGAGGTCTTGGCGCCGGTGACCTTGGCGCCCAGCTTGAACTTCATGCCCTGCTTGGCCAGCACGCGCTGGAAGGCGGTGGCGACATCGCTGTCCACGCCCGGGGTGATGCGGTCCAGATATTCCACCACGGTTACCTCGGCGCCCAGACGCCGCCAGACCGAGCCGAGCTCCAGGCCGATGATGCCGGCGCCGACCACGATCAGCTTCTCGGGCACCTTGTCGAGCGCCAGCGCCCCGGTGGAGTCGATCACCTTCCCGGCTTCGAAGGCCACGCCGGGCAGGGGGGTGGGTTCCGAACCCGTGGCGATCACGACATTGGCGGTGTTCAGCGTGGTGGTCGTGCCGTCGGCGGCCTCGACCTCGACCACGCCCTTGCCCTTCAGCCGGCCGCGGCCCTTGATCCAGTCGACCTTGTTCTTCTTGAACAGGAATTCGATGCCCTTGGTCAGGGCGGTCACGCTCTCCTGCTTCTGCTTCATCATCTGGTCGAGGTTCAGCCTGGGTGAGACCTCGATGCCCAGACCGGCAAACTCGCGCCCGGCCGCTTCATACAGTTCCGAGGCGTGCAGCAGGGCCTTGGAGGGCATGCAGCCCACATTCAGACAGGTCCCGCCCAGGGTGTCACGCATCTCGACGCAGGCAGCCTTCAGCCCCAGCTGCCCGGCGCGGATGGCGGCATTATAGCCCCCCGGGCCTCCACCGATGATGACGACGTCATAGGCGGTGTCGGATTGGGATGCCTGGGCCATGGGGTTCCTCGGTCGGGTCAGGGGCGCGGCGCGGAACAGGGGAGGGCCGCGCCGGATCGGTCGGCCCCCGCTCTAGCGCGCCTGTCGCGGGAATCAACCATCAAGACCGATGTGGGGATGGTCGGGTCAGACCGAAAGCTGTCCCGGCACACGTTTGCGCCGTCGTGCCCGGCTGACCACGACGATCAGTATGCCCAGCAGCACCAGCGCACCCAGCACCAGCCAGGTCGGGTCGACGCCCAGATCAGCGCCCAGCCCGCCGGGGGCTGCCGCCGGGCCGCCCTCGGTGATGGTCGACTGGGCCATCGGCGAATTCGGATCGACCTTGCCGCCCATATCGCTGCCGCTGCCGAAGCCGCCGCGGTCGATGGCGAGGCGCAGGACAGCATCGGCGATGAAACCGAGGAAATAGGCGACCGCCGCCCGGGGATTTCCGGAGCCCAGCAGGCCCGCCGCCACCAGGTAGAGGACGACCGCGCCGACCCACAGGGCGATCACCGGCAGGTCCAGACCGACCTGGGCCTCAGCCCCGGCCCGGGTCGCGGCCGTATCCAGACCGGCGCCCTCGAAGAAGGGCGACAGGAAAGGCCAGGCCAGCCAGCCCGCATAGGCCAACACCGCCAGAACGAGCAGAATACGCAGGAACTTCATGACCGGTCCTTTCGCATGACGGCGTTAACCCTACACCGGAAATCTCGGATTACCGAGAGTGTGCGGCCGTGCTTGACCCGGGCGACCGGATGGCGTTGGCATGGCGACCAAATCCGTCCGGGAGTTGTCTGATGCGTCTGATCCTGTCCTCGTTGGCCGTTCTGGCCCTCGCCGCCTGCTCGTCCGAGACCGAGGCGCCGGCCCCGGCGGAGCCTCCCCCTCCCGTGGAACTGGGCGGCGTCAATCTGGATCAGCCGCTCCGCGCGCTGGGCACCGAGCCTTTCTGGGGCGTCGACGTCACCGCCAATGAGCTTCTCTATTCGGGCGTCGACCGGCCCGAGCGCCGGGCCACCCACGACGGCCCCGAAGTGATGGGTACGGTCGCCACCTGGCAGGGCACGACGCCGGACGGGGGTGCGATGACCCTGACGCTGATGGCCACCGAATGTTCGGACGGCATGAGCGACCGCACCTATCCCCTGACCGCCCGCCTGCAGGTCGGGGATGAAACCCTGAACGGCTGCGCGGCCTCGACCTCGGCGATCGAGACGGTCGGCGAGTCCGGACGGGTCGTCGATCCCGCCTCTTAACGGTTCCCACATCGACGGTATGGCAGGGTTGCGGTCATGACCGCGACCCCGCCTGTTCTCCATGCCCCGGCCGACATCCGCCCGCTCACGGCGCTGCGATTCCTCGCGGCGGCCTGGGTGGTCGTCTATGCCTTCTGGCCTGACCTCAATGTCGGCGTCCTGCCCCATGCCGTGGCCAAGGGCTATCTGGGCGTCGAGGTGTTCTTCGTCCTGTCGGGCTTCATCCTGTGCCACGTCTATCTTGAGGCGTTCGGCACCAAGCGCTCGGACTATGGCGGCTTCCTCTGGGCGCGGCTGGCGAGGGTCTATCCGCTGCATCTCTTCACCCTGTTCGGCGTGATCGCCCTGGGGCTGGCGGCCACGGTCGCCGGCATGTCGCTCGACGCCAATATGCTCGACTGGGCCTCGCTTCCGGCCAATCTGGCCATGGTCCACGCCTGGGGTCTCGCGCCCGAGGCCGCCTTCAACCACCCCTCCTGGTCGATCTCGGCCGAGTGGTTCGCCTATCTGGCCTTCCCGGTCTTTGCCGCGGCCGCCTGGCGTATGCGCAACCGCCCGTGGATCGCGCTGGCCGCGACCGCCGCCTTCATCCCGGCCATCTATCTGGTGTTCGAGGCCCTCGCGGGCTTCCCCCTGACCCAGGCCACCATCCGCTGGGGCGCGCTCCGGATCGTGCCCTGCTTCGCCTATGGCTGCGCCCTGTACCTGATCTACCGTCGCGGCCCGATCACCCGGCCGGGCCTTCTGGCTGGCGTCGCGGCCCTCGGCCTCATGGCAGCCGCCGCCCTCGGTGCACCCGACGCCGTGATCGTTCTGGCGGCCGGCCTGATGATCCTCGGCCTCGCCGCCCTTCCGAACAGCCGCGCAGGGGTCATGGCCTCGGCCCCGGCCGTCTACCTCGGCGAGATCAGCTATTCGGTCTATATGGTCTGCATTCCGGTCAAGCTGGTGACCGTCAATCTGGCCGCCCGCCTGACCGGCAGCGGTGATGCCGGGCTGGCCTTTCCGATCTGGATCGCGCTGGTCCTGAGCGTGCCCGTCGTGGCCGCCGTCACCTACCATCTGGTGGAAAAGCCGGCGCGCGGCTGGCTGCGGGCCCGGCGCCCGGGTCGCAAGCGCGTCCTTCCGCCCACAGCAAATTCCCCTGTCGAGGGGTTTCAGGGCTCGAAAACTATCGTATAGGCCGAAGCAGTCTCAACAGCGCAGAGCAATCCGCATGCTGAAACGCGTCTCCGCCCTCTTGGTTGCCATTGTTCTTGGAACCAGCCTGATCACCGTCACTCCCGGACGGGCCCAGGATGTCTACTGGCAGTGTGTAACCTTTGCGCGGCTCGCGTCCGGCATCGATATCTACGGTGACGCCTGGACCTGGTGGCGTCAGGGGACCGAGCGTTTCCGCACCGGCAATCAGCCTGAGACCGGCGCGGTTCTGGTGTTCCAGCCCCACGGCCGCATGACCCGCGGTCACGTCGCCATGGTCTCCGAAGTGCTGACCGATCGCGTCATCCGCGTCACCCACGCCAATTGGGGCGGCAGCCGCGGCAAGATCGAGGAGAACGTCACCGTCGTCGACGTCTCGGCCAACGGGGACTGGAGCGCGGTCAAGGTCTGGTACGCCCCGATCAACGACCTCGGCTCGAGCGTCTATCCGATCTACGGATTCGTCTACAAGGAGCCCCTCTCCAGCGCGACCCCGCTGCGTCAGGCGGCCCTGCCGGAGACTGCCTCGGAGTTCGGCTTCGGCCAGCCGTGAGGGCGGCATGACCCGCCCCATCACCTATGCCGGCTATCTGGCGCTGGATGACCTCCTGGCGTGCCAGCACCCGCTGTCGGACCAGCATGACGAAATGCTGTTCGTCATCATCCACCAGACCAAGGAACTGTGGCTCAAGCAGATCCTGCGCGAGCTGGCGCTGGCCCAGCTTCTGGTGCGCGCCGGCGATCTGGTCCCCGCCTACAAGAGCATGGCCCGGATCAGCCGCATCCAGGCGGTCATGACCCAGAGCTGGGACATCCTGGCCACCCTGACCCCGGCCGACTATCTGCGTTTCCGCGGCGTGCTGGGCACCAGTTCGGGCTTCCAGAGCGATCAGTTCCGCCGGGTGGAGGCCATGCTGGGCCTCAAGGACGCGCGCTTTCTGGCCTGGCACGAGGACCGGCCCGAAGCCCATGCGGCGCTCAAGGCGGCGATCGAGGCCCCCAGCCTCTATGACGACGCCCTGCACCAGCTGGCCCGCGCCGGCTTCGACCTGCCGTCCGAGGTGCTGGAGCGTGACATCAGCGCCCCTTACGCGCCCCATCCGGCGGTCGAGGCCGCCTGGCTGGCGGTCTATCGTGAGCCCGAACGCTACTGGCCGCTCTACCAGCTGGCCGAAAAGCTGGTCGACATCGACGACGCCCTGCTCACCTGGCGGCACAAGCACGTCGTGACCGTCGAGCGCATCATCGGTCGCAAGACCGGCACCGGCGGCACCGATGGCGTCGGCTATCTGACCGAAACGCTGAAGCGTCGCTGCTTCCCCGAACTCTGGTCGCTTCGGACGCAGCTCTGAGTCAGGGCTGTGAGGGCATTCGTCAGCCCCCTATGACCTGCTGCCGGTACGCCCGCAGGTATTCTGTCAGGTCAGTGTCGAAGCTCGCACCCCGGGAAGGAACCAAGCCCCTGCACGCATATGCCAAGGCCGTACCATTGGGTGATCGAGGCGAAACCGGTTCCCAGGAATCGTCTTCCCATCGCTGACGCGTCAGTATGTTTCCGTCCTCGTCATAGGCCGCCACATGAGTGGTTCGGCTCAGGGATTTGTCACAGTCAAACTCAATTGCGCTGTCAAAACGCGCGATCCTGTAGTCCCCAGTGATCTCTGCAGCCGCGAAGATCATCGTCAGATGGGCTATATCGCCGTATCTATCGGCGGATCCTCCTGAGAGAATGACGACGCTCTCATAGTCCATTTGGACAACGTAGTAAGGCGGCTCTGCCCATGGCCTCCGCAGGACCGGGATCAGCAAGGGGGGCGGTTGAGCGCTTGAGGGATTGTCTTGTGCCAGCGCTGGCGGCGTAAGCGCCAGCGCAGCGACCATGCCGGCAAGCATCCCTGAAACGACGCGCATAGGTACCCCTCGTACGGACCAGCCCCTCATGGAGGGCCATACCTTCCATGGCCTTCAAGCAGTCCGCAAGACCGGTACGGGGAGCACCGAGGGCTCGGCTGTTTGATCGAAACGCTGAAGCGGCGTTGCCGCCCCGCGCCCGGATCCTTCCGCAGCCCGGCAACCCTCGGGGCCGTCCCGGCATTTCTCCTGCGGGGAGAGATGCAGGAACAGGAGGTCACCATGGCCCGACTGGATATCTCACAGGCCCGCTCGCACGATATCGATGTGCTCAGCCGCCTGATCGACGTGACCCGCGACAGCGCCGCCGGGTATCGCGACGCGGCGCGCGATAGCCGCGATACCGCCCGGGCAGAGCGCTACGCCCGACGTGCCGATCATCGCGAACAACTGGTCGAACGGCTCAAGGCCGCTGTGCAGGAGCTCGGCGGCGCGCCGGCCGAAGGCGGAACCCTGCTGGGCAAGGCCCACCGGGCCCTCATGGACGTCAAACATGCCCTGCTTCGCGATGACGACACCCTCGACGGCTCGATCCGTAATGGCGAGGCCTGGCTGGTCGACACCTGGGAGGCCGCCCTCAACGATCCCGACCTCAGCGAGCCGGTGCGCGAGGTGATCCGCAGCGGTTTTGAGGTCATTGACCCGCATCCGGGCGACCGCAAGGACCATCTGATCCCACCGAACGATCAGCCGATGGCGGGCTAGCCACCGCTTGCGGGCACGACAAAGGGCTCCGGCGGCCGCCGGAGCCCCCAGTCAGGACAGTCGTTGGACCTACTCTTCCAAGACCCAATCGCGATAAACGGCGATCACGTCGTTCGGGTCGCCGCCCACTTCGCTGTCCTCGGGGATGACACCGTTGCAGGCGATGCCCATGAAGGTGGCGTTGTTGCTGTTTTCAGCGACCGCTTCCCACGGCGAATCGTCGTCGATCGCGCCCATGAAGCCGCCGCTGACGTCATAGCCGGCAGCGCCGGGCGTGCGGTAGGTCGAGTTCGAGCAGTTGAACTCATAGGCCATATCCAGACGGGCGATGCCGCTCTTGGCCACCTCATCCGGATGGGCGCCCATGATGATGGTGATGCTGGCCATATTGCCCGACTTGCGGACCGAGCCGCCCGAGGCGATCGTCAGGGCGTCGTCGCTGGCATCGATGATGTAGTACGGGGCGGAAACCGGCGGGGCCGACTGGGCGTGCGCGCCCGCGATCCCGAAGGTGGTGGCGGCCAGCGTACCGGCGGCGAGGGCAAGGGCGAGGCGCATGATGATCTCCTGAACAGGCGTCTGCTTGAATTCATAACCCGGCTTTTTGAAATCCGACAGGGGGCGGGCGCCCGGCGTCAGGTTCAGTCATGCGCGGCCCTCAGACAGCAAAAAGGCCCCGGATCGCTCCGGGGCCTTTCCTGTCCTTGCGGACGTCGATCTTACGCTTCGGTGTCCGGGGTCTCGGCCTTGCCGGTTTCCGGGACGGCGACGCCCTTGGTCGGGCGGACGGTCTGGCGCTCGGCGATCCGGGCCGACTTGCCGCGACGGTCGCGCAGATAATAGAGCTTGGCCCGGCGCACGATACCGCGGCGCTTGACCTCGATGGATTCGATGTTCGGGGACAGGATCGGGAATTTCCGCTCCACGCCCTCGCCGAAGCTGATCTTGCGGACCGTGAAGGTCTCGTTCACGCCGCCACCCGAGCGGGCGATGCAGACGCCTTCAAAGGCCTGGACGCGCTCGCGCTCGCCTTCCTTGATCCGCACATTGACGCGCAGGGTATCGCCGGGCTGGAAAACCGGGATCTCGCGGGCTTCGAGCAGGCGGGCTTTTTCTTCGGCAGCAAGCTGCTGGACGATGTTCATGTCACTCTCCGTCGGGCTTTTGCGCCCTTTAGCTGTCAGTTGGCGAGGCGATCAGCCTCGCGGGGTGGTCTTGTCCGCAAACGCCGCCCACAGGTCGGGCCGTCGCTCGCGGGTGGTCTGCTCCCGCTGTTCCTGGCGCCACCGTGCGACCTTTTGATGGTCACCCGACAGCAGGACCTCGGGAATGTCGTGCCCCTCAAACGTCCGCGGTCGCGTGTACTGCGGATGCTCCAGAAGCCCGTCCTCGAAACTCTCACTCTCCAGACTGGCCGCCTGGCCGAGGACGCCGGGCAACAGTCTTACGCAGGCCTCGATCGCCACCATCGCCGCCGCCTCGCCACCGGCGAGGACCGCGTCGCCGACCGCGACCTCCTCGAACCCGCGCGCGTCGAGCACCCGCTGGTCCACCCCCTCGAACCGGCCGCACAGCACGACGAGACCGTCGGCCGTGGCCCAGTCCTTCACCCGCGCCTGGGTCAGGGGCCGCCCCCGGGCGCTCATGTACAGAAGGGGTCGTTTGGGGCCATCCAGACTGTCGAGAGCCCGGGCGACCACATCGGCCTTCAGCACAGCTCCGGGGCCGCCACCCGCAGGGGTGTCGTCCAGGAAGCCGCGCCTATCGTCGCTAAAGGCCCGGATGTCAACCGTTTCGAGGCTCCACAGCCCGCGCTCGCGCCACGCCGTGCCGATCAGCGACACGCCGAGCGGCCCCGGAAACGCTTCCGGAAACATGGTCAGAACGGTGACGGGCCAAGGCATGACGCTCACGACACCCAGGTCTGTTCGCATTCGCCGACGGTCCAGCCGGCAAAGCCCGAGATCACCCGGCAGCGCACGCCCATGCCGGCCAGCGGGCCATGCATGATCCCGCTCCGGATCGACGCGCCGCGTCCGTCATAGATCGGCCGGCCAAAGCTGACCCATTTCTGCCGCTCGCGCGGATCGCCGCCAGCCTGTTCGTCATAGGGCTCGAACGCCAGACCAAAGTGGCTCCAGTCGCACTGCGGATCAAAACCCGGATCGAACTTCACCGGAGGCGGCAGCCGGTCGGTGGTGTTGAACCCATAGTGCTCCTTCGCCACCGCCGCGATCACGGCACAGTCATCGCCGGTCCCACCGTTCGACGGGCCGTCGGGGGCAAGAGTAGTCGCGCAGCCCGACAGGGCGACGGCGGCACACAGGGCCAGCACAGCTTTCATCCGCCTATCCCTTTCGCATCCCGCTGATGGTGCGGTTCGGGGCGATATCCTCGGCCGAGGTGATCAGGTGGACCAGTGCCGGAACCTGACGGGCCTGCGCGGTCTCGCGGGCGGTCTGCAGGGCGCCGGCGAAATCCGCCGTGGTCTCGCAGCGAATGCCAAAGGCGCCGAAGGCCTCGGCCCATTTGACGAAGTCGGGGTTCTTCAGGTCGGTGGCGATCACCCGTTCTGCTCCCGGATAATGGCCCTCCTGGTGCATGCGGATGGTGCCATAGGTCGAATTGTCGACCACGATCACCACGGGGTTCAGCCCGTGCTGGACGGCGGTGGCCATCTCCTGACCGGTCATCATGAAGTCGCCGTCGCCGGCCACGCAGACCACCTCGCGGTCGGGATGGACGGCCTTGGCCGCCAGGGCCGCTGGCCAGCCATAGCCCATGGCGCCTGACGTCGGCGCCAGCTGGGTCCGGCACGCCCGGTGGCGATAGAAGCGATGCAGCCAGGCGGCGAAGTTTCCGGCCCCGTTGGTGACGATGGCATCGGCGGGCATGACCTCGCCCAGATGCTTCATGCACAGGCTCATATTGACAGCGCCGGTCACCTCGACCGGGGTCGAGAAGGCCTCGAAGTCGCTGTGGGCGGTCTCGCCCTGATCGTGCCAGGTGCGGCCCGGCTCCAGCTGCGACAGGGCCAGCGCCGCCAGACTGTTGTCGGCCACGGCGGACGTCAGCGTCGGCCAGACGCGGCCCAGCTCCTCGGGTCCGGGATGGATATGCACCAGCACCCGGGCGGTATGGTCGCGGTCGAACAGGGTGTAGCCCTGCGTCGGATTCTCTCCCAGCCGCGCGCCGATGGCGATGATCAGGTCGGCCTCGCGCGCCCGCGCCATCAGCTTCGGATTGCAGCCCAGCCCCAGATCGCCCGCATAGTTGGGGCGGTCATTGGCGATGATGTCCTTCCGCCGGAACGAGCCGGAGATCGGCAGGCCCAGCGCCTCGGACCAGGCCGCCAGCGCATGGGCCGCCTCATCGGTCCAGCCCGAGCCCCCGACGATCAGCAGCGGCCGCTCCGCCTTGGCCAGCCGGCTCTCGATCTCGCGCAGGGTGGCAGGGTCCAGCGCCGCGCGCGCCGGGGTGACGGGCCGGACCGGCGCCGGTCCGCCGTCGTCGTGCAGGATGTCCTCGGGCAGGGCGATGACCACCGGCCCCATCCGCCCCTGCAGCGCCGTGGCGATGCCGCGCTCGACGATCTCGACGGTGCGTTCCGGGCTCTCGATCTCGGTCGCCCATTTGGCCAGTCCGCCGAACACCTCGCGATAGTCGACCTCCTGAAACGCGCCCCGGCCCCGGTCGGTCAGGGCGATCTGGCCGACGAACAGGATCATCGGCGTGGAGTCCTGATGCGCCGTGTGCACGCCGATCGAGGCGTGGGTCGCGCCCGGCCCGCGCGTAACCATGCAGACGCCGGGCTTTCCGGTCAGCTTGCCGTAGGCCTCGGCCATATTGGCGGCGCCCGCCTCGTGCCGGCAGGTGATGACCCGGATCTGGTCGCGCACATCGGCCAGGGCATCCAGCACCGCCAGATAGCTTTCGCCGGGTACGCAGAAGACGGTGTCGATGCCGTTGGCGACCAGGGTCTGGACCAGCCGGTGGGCGGCGCTTGTACGGGCGGTGTGGGCGGTGTGGCTCATGCCCCTGCTGCTAGCAGATCACAGCCTGTCTTGACCATCGCCCGGGCGTGCAACCCGCCGTGCAGATCGGCGTTTGAGCTTGGCCATAAAGGAGCTTGACCATGCGCAAGATCATCACCCTCGCCCTCATCGCCTCGGCCCTGGCCGTTTCGGCCTGCAACACCATCTCCGGTTTTGGCCGCGACGTGGAAGCCGTCGGCGACGCTGTGACCAACAGCGCCGAAGACGCCAGGAACTAGGCCTCGACCTCATAGTCGACCCGGTCGAGGTACAATCCCTCGGCCGGGGCCACGGGCCCGCAGGCGGCCCTGTCGCGCGCTTCCAGCACGCGCGCCACATCCTCCACGGCCCAGCGGCCCAGCCCGACTTGGACCAGCGTCCCGGTCATGGAGCGCACCTGCCGGTGCAGGAAACTGCGCGCCGCAAACACCAGATGCACCTCCTCGCCGACCCGCGTGACGGTCGCCACGTCCAGTGTCTTGAGCGGCGAGGCCGACTGGCAGTTCACATCGCGAAAGGTCGTAAAGTCGTGCAGGCCGACCAGCGCCTGCGCCGCCGCTTGCATGGCCTCTGCATCGAGGGGCTTGCGCACATGCCAGACCCGCCCCCGGTCCAGCGCCGGCGGGGCCGGGCGGTTCAGGATCCGGTACAGATAGCCCCGCCCGGTCGCCGAGAACCGCGCATGCCAGTCGTCCGACACAGGTCGGCATGCCAGCACCGAAACCGGCTCGTCCGCCATATGGGCGTTCATGGCGTTCATGACCGTCTGGGCGGGCCAGTCGCGGGTCAGGTCGACATGCACCGTCTGGGCCGTGGCATGCACGCCGGTGTCCGTCCGCCCGGCCGCCGCGATCCGCACCGCCTCTCCACTGAAGGCCAGGATGGCGCGCTCCAGCGTCCCCTGCACGGTCGGCAGATCGGCCTGGGCCTGAAAGCCGCAATAGCCCGACCCGTCATATTCCACCGTCAGCCGGTAGCGCGGCATGGCGTTTCTCCCCTACCGCTCGCCGCGCGGCGGCTCGCTACTAGAGGGGAGGACCGTTCCTGCCGGAATGGCGAATCCGCGCAGCATGTCCTCCGCGCCCTGTGCCGCCTTGCCCGGGCGCTGCACCCGCTCCAGTCGCACCGCGCCATCCCCGCAGGCGATCGTCAGGGCGTCATCCAGCACCGTGCCTGCCGGGCCCGACCCTTCGGCCAGACCGGACATGAGCGCCTTGATGCGCACCGGCCCCTCGTCGCTCTCGACCTCGAACCAGGCCCCTGGAAAGGGCGACAGGCCGCGGATATGGGCATCCACTTCGCGGGCCGGCCGGGTCCAGTCGATGCGCGCCTCCGCCGGGCTGATCTTCTTCGCATAGGTGGGCTCGCCGACCTGCTCCACAGGCCGGTCGCCGCCGCGCTCCAGCGCCGCCAGCGCCCGGGGCCACAGGCCCGCCCCGATGTGCGCCATCCGCTCCGACAGGCTGGCCGCCGTGTCGCGCGGGCTGATGGCCACCGTCTCGGAGAGCAGCACCGGCCCCTCGTCCAGCCCCTCGGACATCTGCATGATCTGCACGCCCGTCTGGGCGTCGCCCGCCATGATGGCCCGCTGGATCGGCGCCGCCCCGCGCCAGCGCGGCAGCAGCGACCCGTGCAGGTTCAGGCAGCCCATCCGCGGGGCCTCCAGCACCTCGGGCTTCAGGATCTGGCCATAGGCCACCACGCAGGCGGCATCCAGATCGAGGCTGCGGAACGTCTCGATCGCCTCGGCCGCCTTCATGCTTTCCGGCTTAAAGACCGGCAGGCCCAGGGTCTCGGCGAACGCCTGGACGGGGGAGGGGGTCAGCTTCATGCCCCGCCCGCGTGGCCTGGGCGGCTGCGAATAGACGGCCACCACCTCATGGCCCGAGGCCACCAGTTCAGCCAGCGAGGGCACGGCGAACGCAGGCGTTCCCATGAAGGCCAGACGCATGAAAAATTACCTCGGGTAAGCCAGACGGGGAGCCGACGGGAGCGGCAGACCGGGGAGTGTGATCAATCCCAGCGCGTGAAGACGCCGCCGCCTTCGTCCCACTCGCCACCGGTGTCGAGCGTGTCGTCAAAGTCCAGCAGCCGGTCGATGATGACCCCGGCAATCACGCCCAGCGCGCCCACGGCCAGCAGGGTCGCCACACTGCCGATGCCGATCTTCTCCGACCGGGTCAGGCGGCGCCGTCCACTGGGATCGACGATCCGGTCCCGCGAGCGCTTCAGGGGGGTGCGTTTCGGGGCGCGTCGGGTCATCAGGCAGCCATCCGGGCGAGCTTCTTGACCTTGGCCACGGCCCGCTCGCGCTTCAGCCGTGACAGATGGTCGATGAACAGCACCCCGTTCAGGTGGTCCATCTCGTGCTGGATGCAGACGGCATAGAGGCCGTCGACCTCTTCCTCGACGGTCTCGCCATTGTAGTCGAGATACCGGATACGGGCGCGGGCCGGGCGCTGGACCTCGTCGAAATACTCCGGCACCGACAGGCAGCCCTCCTCGTACGGAGCCGTCTCGTCAGAGGTCCACAGGATCTCCGGATTGACGAAGTAGCGGGGATTCTTGCGGTCCGCGTCCTCGGCGTCCTCGGCCACGTCCGCCTTGTCGGCCAGATCCATGACGATCACCCGGCGCAGGTCGCCGATCTGCACGGCGGCCAGGCCGATGCCCGGCGCGGCGTACATGGTCTCGAGCATGTCATCCATCAGGGTGCGCAGCTCATCGGTGACCGGCCCCTCGACCGGCTCGGACACGCGCTTCAGAACCGCCAGATCGGCAGCATTGTCGATGGTCAGGATACGTCGGATGGCCATGGGGTCGAGGTAGGCTCGATACCCCCAAAGGTCAAGATTTCCGAGGGTCGCAGCGTCGCTGTAGAGGCTGTTGTAACGATTTCGCGCGACACTCCGGGGCATGAGCGCTACGGCCCTGCCCTTCCGGTTTTATGACGCCGTAGCGTCCCACGAGCGGTTCGCATCCGGTCGACCCGGCGGCCTGCGGCTGATCCTCCGTTTCGGCAGTCTTTGCGGCGTCATGTTGCAGCAGCGGGACCTGCGCGGAGCCGACCTGACCGGGTGCAATCTCGAGAGCGGTCGTCTGGCTGCCGCCCGTCTGGACGAGGCCACTCTCTACTGCTGCGACCTCAGGAGGGCTGATCTGCGGGCGGCCAACCTGACCAATGCCGACCTGCGCGGCGTCAGCCTGAAGGCGGCCAACCTGTACGGTGCCTGTCTTGACGGGACCGATTTTCGTGATGCGCGCCTCGCCAAGGTCCATGCAGACGGCCTGTTCCGGGTGTGGAGCGCCGATCCCGAGCGCGAGCACCAGCGCTTCGGCCCGGACGGAGAGGTGCGGCTGGGCGTCGATTTTCGCCACGCGTCCATGAAACGTGCACGGCTGGGCGGGGCCCGGCTTCAGGGCGCGGACTTTAGCGGCGCCAATCTGACAGGGGCTTCGCTCGACGCTGCCGTGCTTGAGGGAGCGACCTTCAATGACACCATCCTGACCGGCGTCAATCTGGAGCGGGTCCACCTCGATCCGGCCGCGCTCGCCCGCTGTGTGCGGGACCCGGATGCCGCTGCTCTCGCCCGGTCAGCCCCGCTCAGGGAAGCGGTCGACCGATTTGAGGCCTGGGTCCAGGGGAGCAAGCGCACCGGGGCCGATGAAGACTTTTCCCACGAGGACCTCCGTCCTCTGGGGGACGCCCTGTCCGGCCGAAAACTGGCGGGTCTGTCCGCGTCGGGCGCGCGGGCCATCGACGTCCGTTTCACGGGCAGCCTGCTGGCGGGCGCGAATTTCCGCGACGCTGATCTGCGCGGCGCCGACTTCCGCAACTGCGATTTGCGGGGCGCCAATTTCCGGAACTGCCGTCTGGGGTTCGCGGATTTCCGGGGTGCGGATCTTGGACCGCTCGTCATGCGTGACGGGCGGCGTCTTGAGACCGGCTTCGACGGAGCCGTCCTGTTGGGGGCGCTTTTTGATGGCGCGAACCCGGCGCTGCAGGCCACAGCTTCTCCTGAGGCGGTCGCAGTCTAGACAGACAGGTCCGGCAAGGGCCGCGGCCGCAGGTCGTCGCCGATGGCGACATAGGTGAAGACGCCCTCGGTCACCCGTTCGGACCGGGCGTGGGCCTGGTTGCGGGGCCGTTTCCACGCCTCGACCCGCACCCGGATCGAGCTGCGTCCGGTCGAGACGATCTCGGCATAGATGGAAACTTCGTCGCCCACCGACACCGGCTTGTGGAACACCATCCCGTCCAGGGCGATGGTCACACAGCGCCCCTGCGCCCGCTCGAACGCCGGGGTCGCCCCCGACAGGTCCATGTGGGCCAGCAACCAGCCGCCGAAGATGTCACCCTCGGGGTTGGTGTCCGCCGGCATGGCGATCACCCGGCCAACGGGCATCCCCGCGGGCAGTTCGGCCTCATCGTTCATCTGGAATGTCCGTCTGGAAGGGCGGGTCTGGAAACCCGGATTGACTGGCGCACCCGACAGGATTCGAACCTGTGACCTTTGCCTTCGGAGGGCAACACTCTATCCAGCTGAGCTACGGGTGCGGGTCAAGGAGGCGGTGCTTATCGTATCGCGGGGCGGGCCTCAATCCCAAAGCGCAAAAGGTGCGGCCCGATTGTCCGGCCCGAAAGTCCGGCCTTGGCGCCACGCCGTCCGGGCCTTAAGCCTTGGGTCTCTGCTACGGGAGGTTCAGTCTCATGCGTTCACCGTTCCCCGGTCTTTTGGCCGCCGTCGTCGTCCTGCTGGTCGCGGCCTGTGCCAGTGTCGCGCCGCCCGCTGCGGATCGCGAGGCCGCGCTGAACGTGATCGCCGAGGACTATGTCCACCTGATCCTCGAGATCGGCGAGCATGAGCCCGGCTATGTCGACGCCTATTACGGTCCGGAGGAATGGCCGGCGGAGGCCAAGGCCGAACTGCGCTCCGTCCCTGAGCTGACCGCTGCGGCCACCACCCTGCTGGCCGAGATCGAGGCGGTGCCCGAGGCGGGCCTGACCCCCGAGCTGCGCCAGCGTCGCGCCTATCTGCGCGCCCACGTCTCGGCGGCCCACGCGCGGCTTCGCATGATCGCCGGGGAGACAATGGGCTTTGCCGATGAGGCCGAGGCCCTGTTCGGCATCCGCCCCGAACTGCGCCCGCTGGAAAGCTTCGATCCCGTGCTGGCGCGGCTGGACGCCCTGCTGCCGGGCGAGGGGTCGATCAACGCCCGCCTCGGCGCCTTCCGGGGCGGCACCGCCATTCCGCGCGACCGTCAGCAGGCCGTGATCGAGGCCGCCATCGCCGAGTGCAAGGCCCGCACCGAGGCCCATATCGACCTGCCCGCAGGCGAGAACTTCACCCTCGAGTTCGTCACCGACAAACCCTGGTCGGGCTACAACTGGTACCAGGGCCAGTCGCAGAGCCTGATCCAGATCAATGTCGACCAGCCGATCTCGATCGAGCGCGCCATCGATCTCGGCTGCCACGAGGGCTATCCCGGCCACCACGTCTACAACATGCTGCTGGAGAAGACCTTCGTCCGCGAAAAGGGCTGGGTCGAGATGAGCGTCTATCCGCTCTACAGCCCGATGAGCCTGATCGCCGAGGGCAGCGCCAACTACGGCATCGACCTGGCCTTCCCGGGCGAGACGCGCGGCGACTGGGAGCGCGCGGTCCTCTATCCGCTGGCCGGCCTCAACCCCCAGAAGGTCGAGCTCCAGACCGCCATCCTCGACATCACCCGCGAACTGGCCCGCGCCGAATACACCATCGCCGACGACTATCTGTCCGGCCGCGCGGACCGCGAGACCACCATCCAGCACCTGATCAAATACGGCCTGCACAGCCGCGGCTCGGCGGAACGCCGCATCCGCTTCATCGACACCTACCGCAGCTACATCATCAACTACGGCCTCGGCCGGGACATGGTGCAGGACTGGGTGGAGTCCCAGGGCCCCGACCACTGGTCGACCATGGAACGCCTGCTGGGCAGCCAGATCCTGCCGACTGATCTGCTCTGACTAACCGTCTCCTCCCCATCTTGATGGGGAGGGGGACCGCGTAGCGGTGGAGGGGCTCTTCACCGGATGCACACCCCTCCAGAGCCCCTCCGTCTCGGTGGCTATCGCCCCCGATCCACCTCCCCAACTTCGTTAGGGAGGAGACAGAAAGCCCGTCATCCTCGGGCTTGACCCGAGGATCGGTGCCGCCCGCGACGGGAGACGGTCTGGATGGACCGATCCTCCGATCAAGTCGGAGGATGACGATGGGCTAAAGGGCACAGCTATGAAAGCAGCGTCGAAATTCCCCAACCCTTTCAACACCCCCACCATTTCCCGCCCCGACTTCCTCGCCTCACTCCGGGCCTGTGCAAACCTCCTCCCGTCCCGTCGCGCGGAGGGCTCGTAAGGCCTGCGACCTTGTGAGTGGCGGGAGCGATGGAGCGGGGTTGGAGGACGCCCACACCCGGCTTTCGGGCCTCAAGCAGCGAGGCTCCGCGAGCCGAGCGATAGGCCCACCTTCAAACACCCTCGATCTCCGCCTCCGGGTGCGTGATCGAGGCAAGGGTCGAGGGGGATACTCGGCCGTTCCGGGACTGAACGCAGGTTCAGCCCGCCCGTCGGAGGCGCTGCGGTAAGGCCCGAATACGGCCACCCGACGCAAGCTTCCGGAAAACCACCGCGCGGAGCGTCGGTCTTCGTCGAAACGGTAATACTCATCTTCTCCGGGCGAAGGCCCGGCGCTCCGCCTGCCCTCCACCCTCCGTCGCGCGCGGCGAGAGGCGCTCAGGCTCGTCAGGAGAACCGTGAAAGCGTCACTGCGCCAGCATGCCGCCGTCGATCTTGAACTCGCTGCCGGTCACGAATTTGGACTCGTCCGAGGCCAGATAGACCACGCACCAGGCCACATCGTCGGGCTCGCCGATGCGCTTCATCGGAATGCCGCGCGTCAGCCGCTCGTGGGCCTTGGCCTCGTCGCCGCCGGCCATGGCGATGAAGGGATCGAGGATCGGCGTCTTGATGAAGACCGGGTGCACCGAGTTGCAGCGCACGTTCCAGTCCTGCTTGGCGGCCTCCAGCGCGATGGTCTTGGTGTACATCCAGACGGCGGCCTTGGTGGCGTTATAGGCCCCCATCCCCGGGGCGGCGGCCAGTCCCGCCACCGACGACAGGTTGATGATCGACGCCGGCGCGGAGGCCCTGAGGTGCGGCATGGCGTGCTTGCAGCCCAGCATGATGCTCTCGATGTTGACGGCCTGGACCTTGCGCCAGTTCTCAAGGCTGTCGGCCTCGGCATAGCGCAGCTCGCCGCCGATCCCGGCATTGTTGATCAGCACCGACAGGCCGCCCATGGCCGCGACCGCATCGGCCACCACCCGCACCCAGTCGTCCTCGCGGGTGACGTCCTGGGCGAAGGCAAACACCCGCCCCGGGTGATCTGCCGCCAGCCGGTCCCGCAGGGCCTCGACCGTACCGAGGTCCAGATCCGTCAGGGCAACGCTGGCGCCTTCCTCCAGCAGGCGCAGGGCCATGGCCTGGCCCAGTCCGCCGGCGGCCCCGGTGATCAGGATGGTCTTGTCCTTGACGCGATCGGTCATGCGCGGGCTCCCATGGCGGCGGCGACGGTGTCCATGAAGCGGGCCAGCTCGACATCCTTGTCGGTCACGCCCCCGGCATCGTGGGTGGTCAGCCTCACCTCGACGCAGTCGTACACATTGAACCATTCCGGGTGGTGGTCGCGCTTGTCCGCCATCAGGGCCACGCGGGTCATGAAGCCGAAGGCGGCGTTGAAGTCAGCAAAGCGGAAGGTCCGCTGGATGGCGTCGCCCTCGCCCGCATCGACCGACCAGTCCGTGAGGGTCTGGACGGCCTTTTCGGCCCCGATCGTCTCGCCCATGGCGTCACTCCCTTGTTGTTCCGCCCTCTATAGACCGCCCTTCGTCGCTTCCGAAAGGCGGGAACCGAATGGTCAAGCTTGTCGTTGCTTGCTCAGTTCGAGGGAGGTTTCGCATGGATGCGTTCACCGACAATCTGTGGCTGGCGACGCTTCGTCCCGTGGATCGCAAGCGGCTGGCTCCGCATCTGACCGAGCGCCCGTTCGACACGGGCCTGATGCTGTACGACATCGGCGAGGCCGTGGACTGCATCTGGTTCCCCCTGCACGGGGTGGTCTCCCTGATGACCGTGCTGGACGAGGGCCATGCCGTGGAGACCGCCGCCATCGGTCGCGAGGGTCTGGTCGGCGTCACCTGCGGTCCGCTGAACGGGCGCGCCGCGACCCGCGCCATCTGCCAGATCGAGGGCGTGGCCGCCTGCTGCGACGCCGATACCTTTGCCGAACTGCTGGCCGAGAGCGCGCCCATGCGCGCCGCCCTGTCCCGCTTCACCGAGGGGCTGATGGCCCAGGTCCAGCAGTCCGCCGCCTGCAACGCCCAGCACCGGCTGGACCAGCGCCTCGCCCGCTGGCTGCTGGCGACCCAGGATCGCACCGACAGCGCCCGGCTCGAGCTGACCCAGGCCGATGTGGCCGGCATGCTCGGCGTGCGTCGGGCGACCGTCAGCGAGGTTGGCGCCGAGCTGGAGGGCCGCGGCCTGATCCGGCGGGGCCGCGGCTGGGTCGAGGTTCTGGACCGCGACGCGCTCGAGGGGGCGGCCTGCGGCTGTTACGGTCTGGTGCGCGGGGTGATGGCCGATCTGGGCCAGCCGCGACGCGTGGCCGCCTGATCCGGAGTATGTGCCTGACGCCCGCGACCACACGGACCGGTGACGCCGCCGCACCGACAGGCTAAACCGCCCGCCATGAGCGCTTCCTCCCCCGATCCGTCCCTCTCGCCCTTCGGCTACCGCGACATGCCGCGCGACGAGAAGGTGCGCCGGGTGCGCGGCGTGTTCGACAGCGTCGCCCCGTCCTATGACCGGATGAACGACCTGATGAGCGGCGGCGTGCACCGCCTGTGGAAGGACGCCGCGGCCGCCCGTCTCAACCCCCGTCCGGGCGAGGTCATACTGGACGTCGCCGGCGGCACGGGCGATCTGGCCCTGCGCTATGCGAAACTGGCCCGCAAGGCTGCTGCCCGCAGCGGGGGCGAACCGGCCACCGTGCTGGTGCTCGACTACAATGCCGAGATGATCGCCGCTGGCCGGGCGCGCGAGGCCGGCGCCCGCGAGGCCTCGCCCGAGGTGACCTGGATGGTGGGCGACGCCCTGTCCCTGCCGCTGCCCGATGCCTCGGTCGACGCCTATTCGATCGGCTTCGGCATCCGCAATGTGGCCCGGATCGAGGAAGCCCTCGCCGAGGCCCGGCGCGTGCTCAAGCCCGGCGGTCGTTTCCTCTGCCTCGAATTCTCCCATCCCACCAGCGAGGCGCTGGCCAAGGCGTATGACGCCTGGTCGTTCCGGATGATCCCCCGCATCGGCGGCTGGGTCGCCGGCGATCGCGACAGCTACCAGTATCTGGTCGAGAGCATCCGCCGCTTCCCCGACCAGCAGACCTTCAAGGCCATGATCGAGCAGGCCGGCTTCTCGAATGTCAGCGTGACCAATCTGTCCGGCGGCATTGCCGCGCTGCACCACGCCTGGGCGATCTGACCCTGGCCCGTCTGTTCCGACAGCCTCCGCCTCCGCCCCGGACCCTGCCGGTGCGCCACCCGGTGGCCGCGGCCCTGCGCCTGATCGGCTGGGGCTGGATCCTGATCCGCCACGACGCCCTGTTGCCGCGCGAGATCACTCCGCTGCTGCCCGCCTGGCTGCGCCCCGTGGCGGCCCTGCTGCACCTGTTCTCGGGGCGCGAGGCCCGGACCGGCCGCCCCGGCGAGCGGGTCGGGCGCGCGCTTGAAAAGCTGGGTCCGGCCGCCATCAAACTGGGTCAGGTGCTGGCGACCCGGGCCGACATCTTCGGCACCCAATTCGCGCTCGATCTCGGCCGTCTCAAGGATCGCCTTCCGCCCTTCCCGCTGGAGCAGGCCCGCATCGAGATCGAGCGCGCCCTCGGCCGCCCGGTCGAGAGTCTGTTCGTCGACCTGCAGCCCGCGATCGCCGCCGCCTCCCTGGCCCAGGCCCACGCCGCCCATCTGCAGGACGGCCGCAAGGTGGCGGTCAAGGTGTTGCGCCCCGGCGTCGAGGGGCGCGTGGCCGAGGGGCTGGACGCCCTGCGCCTCGCGGCCGGATGGGCCGAGCGTTTCGTCGCCCCGGCCCGCCGTCTGGAGCCCCGCGCCTTTGTCGAGACCATCGCCCGCTCGATGGAGCTGGAGCTGGACATGCGGCTCGAGGCCGCCGCCGCCTCGGAAATGGGCGAGGTCATGCAGAAGGGCGAGGCCGGGGACGGCGCCCTGATGACCGCGCCCGGCGTCGTCTGGGACGGGGTCGGCAAGCGGGTGCTGACACTGGAATGGGCCGAGGGCCTGCCCATGACCGATCCCGCCTGTCGCGAACAGCCGGGGCTGGATACCGACGCCCTGGCCGACAATGTGGTGCGCGCCTTCCTGATCCAGGCGCTGGACCACGGCACCTTCCACGCCGACCTGCACGAGGGAAACCTGTTCGCCTACCCGCCCGCGCGGCTGGTGGCGGTCGACTTCGGCATTGTCGGCCGGCTGGGCAAGGAAGAGCGCCGCTACCTCGCCGAAATCCTCTGGGGCTTCCTCAGCCGCGACTATGACCGCATCGCCCGCGTCCATTTCGAGGCCGGCTATGTGCCGCCCAGCCATTCGGTCGAGGCCTTCGCCCAGGCCCTGCGCGCCGTGGGCGAGCCCGTGATCGGCAAACAGGCCAGTCAGGTCTCCATGGGCCGTCTGCTGGGCCAGCTGTTCGAGATCACCGCCCTGTTCGACATGCGGCTGCGGCCCGAGCTGATCCTGCTGCAAAAGACCATGGTCTCGGTCGAGGGCGTGGCCCGCCGCCTGAACCCCGACCACGACCTGTGGGCGGCCGCCCGCCCGGTGGTCGAGCGCTGGATCCGCCGCGAGCTGGGGCCGCAGGCCCAGGTGCGCGATGCGCTCGAGGAGGTCGTCACCGGCCTCCGCGCCCTGTCCCAGCGCCTGCACCGCGAGACCGACGGCGCCCCGGTCGCCCCGGTGGTCGTGGTGCCGCGCCCCTCCTGGTGGCCCACGGTTCTGTCAATTGTGGCGCTGGGTGCCGCAACGGCTGCCCTTGTTCTGTCGCTTTGACAGCGCAAATGTAGGGCAGTTCCGTACCGCCACAGCCGGAGGCAAGGCATGCGTATCACTGGAAAGCCGTTCACCGTCGCGGGTGCCGCACTGGCCTGCGGCCTCGTCCTCGGCCTGACGTCCGGCACCGCCTTCGCCCAGGACGCGGCTGCGGCCAGCCTGCCGAACGCCTTTGACAATTCGCCCCGCGCGGCGGCCCCCGCGCCGGTCCAGGCCGCTCCGACGGACGAGGCCCCCGACGTCGCCCGTGGCCGCGAGACCCTGATGGCCGTCATCGAGGACGCCCAGGACGGCGCGCTCGACTTCACCGCCTTCAGCGAGGATGTGGCCGGTCGCCTGCGCCCGGTCGAGGCCGATCTGACCGGCGCCATCCAGAGCTTCGGCGACCTCGAGGACATCACCTATGTCGGGCGCCAGAACGGGGCCGACATGTTCGAGGTGCGCTTCTCGGAACTGGTGACCCAATGGGTGATCGGCTTCGATGCCGACGACCACATCGCCGTGCTGCTGTTCCGCGAGGCCCCGGCCGAAGCCGCCGCTGAAGCCGCCCCGACCGCCAACTAGTCCGCGTCCGGGCGGCCCCGGGCGCTCTTGATCTGCGACCGGCGCGTCTTGGCCTTGAGCCGCCGTTCCTTTGACGCCCGCGTGGGCCGGGTCGCAATCCGCGGCCGCGGCGGTGCCGTCACCGAATCGATCAGGGCATGCAGCCGGTCGATGGCGTCCTGACGATTGCGCTCCTGCGTGCGAAAGCGCGTCGCCGTCAGCACCAGAATCCCCTCCAGGGTCAGCCGCCGCCCCGCCGCCTTCAGCAGCCGCGCGCGCACGCCCTCCGGCAGGCTGGGCGAGCCCCGGGCGTCAAAGCGCAGCTCGACCGCCGTCGCCACCTTGTTGACGTTCTGGCCCCCCGGGCCCCCGGCCCGAAAGAACCGGAATTCAAGCTCGTCCTCGCCGATACGGATCATCCCGACAGTCTAGCGCGCCGCCCGCCGCCACACTATGCTCGCCCCGACCGCACGGTCACGCGGGTGTAGCTCAATGGTAGAGCAGCAGCTTCCCAAGCTGACGACGAGGGTTCGATTCCCTTCACCCGCTCCAGCGTCTGCTGTGCCGCGATCAGCGCGACGGTGACGCCGCCGCGAAACTGGCTCCGCGTTCGGAGCAATCTTCGCGATTCAGACGCCGCAATGTCATCAAGCCGCGCGGGCTCGGGTGATCGGGTCCGGGGTAAGACCGTCCGCAATCGGAGCGGACGTCACTTGTCCGTCTCCTGAAGATTTCAGGGGCCCGGTTCGGGTCGGCGGGGCAAGTGTCGGTGATCCGCAGCGTATCCATCTCCCAGGTCTGGCCGATCGCCTGGCCCGCCCGTCGTGAGACGGCGGCCGGGACGGGCCTGCGTCTGCCCGCGCCACGTCGCTGGGCCGAGATCGCGCTCGCCCTCCTGATCCTCATCCAGCTGGTGCGGCTGGGTGCCCTGCTGGTGGCGCCGGCTCCAACCGCTTTACCCGGTGAGGCGCCGGTCGCAGACGCCGGGGTCCTGTCGCGCTTCGATGCCTTCTTCCACACGGGCGAGCCCAGCAGTCTGGCGGGCATCACCCAGGCGGGCAGCGAGCAACTGCGCCTGTTCGGCGTGCGGGCCGGTGCCGGCGGGGGCGGCTCGGCCATCCTCGGTCTGCCCGACGGCACCCAGCTGTCGGTCGGGGTCGGCGAGGAGATCCAGCCGGGTCTGATCCTGCGCGCCGTGGCCGAAGACCATGTGACGGTCGCGCGCGGCACCTCGGTCAGCCGCATCGACTTTGGCGAATTGCCGGTCGGGGCGGCGTCCGTGCCCCCACCGCCGACCACGCCGCAGGTTGTGGCTCCGCCGCGCCCGGCGCCGACCGCTCCGGCGGCGACCGCGGCCGCAGTTGTCGACCCAGAGCGTCTGATGGCCGAGGCCGGCCTGCGCCCCCGCATGCAGGGCCTGTCGGTCAACGGCCTGACCGTCACGGCCCGGGGCGACAGTCCCCAGCTGGCCGCCGCCGGACTGCGGGCCGGCGACGTCATCCTGTCGGTCAACGGCATCGCCCTGGACGGCCCCTCTGCCCTCAATCGCCTGCGCACCGATCTGGCCCAGGCGCCGGAAGCCGTCATCCGCTTCGAGCGGGACGGCACCCCCCAGACCACCACCGTAAGGACCCGCCCGTGATCCGGTCGTCTTCCCGACTTTTCGGCCGCCTGGCCGCCCTGATGCTTGCGGCCCTGGTCGTGCAGGCGGGGCTGCCCTTTACCGCCGCCAGGGCCCAGGAGCGCCAGATCCTGAATGTGCAGGGTGCCGACATCCGCGCCTTCATCCAGGACATCGCCCGCTCGACCGGCCGGACCTTCATCGTCGATCCGGCGGTGACCGGCACGGTGACGGTCACCAGCGACCGGCCCCTGACGCCGGCCGAGACCTATGAGGTGTTCCTCTCGACCCTGCGCGCCAATGGTCTGGTGGTCATCCCGACCGGATCGGGCGCCTATCGCATCGCCCCAGCCCAGGGTGCGGCGCAAGGGCCGGCGACCGTGGGGACCGAGCGCTTCTCGACCGAAGTCTTCCAGCTGCACCACATCGACGCGGCCTCGGCGGCCGAGACCATTCGCCCGCTGGTCGGGCCGCAGGGCCAGGTGCTGGCCAACCCCAACAGCAATACGGTGGTGGTGGCGGACTTCGTCGACAATCTGGCGCGCGTGCGCGCCCTGATCGCGCGCATCGACGTGGACCGCACCGACATCGTCGTCGTCACGCTCGAAAACTCCTCGGCGCGCGAGATTGCCGCCGTGCTGGACGAGGTGCTGGCCCCGGTCGGGGGTCAGGCGGGGCAGGGACTGGTCAAGGTGACGGCGGTCGAGAGTTCCAACTCCATCGTCCTGCGCGGCGAGCCCGCGGCCCTGACCCGGGTCCAGTCGCTGATCTTCGACCTCGACCAGCGGGCCCTGACCTCAGACGACGTCCGCGTGGTCTTCCTCGAACACATCGACGCCGAACAACTGCTGCCCGTGCTGCAACAGATCGTCGGACAGGCGGTCTCGACCGAGGCGGCTTCGGCGGGGGGCGAGGGAGCCGACAGTGCAGCGGCCCCGCCCGCGCCCGGCCAGCGCGCCACCATCGCCCGCTATCCCGGTGCCAACGCCCTGGTGATCTCGGCCCCGCCCGAGACCCAGCGCATGCTGGGCGATGTGATCGCCCAGCTGGACCGCCGCCGCCAGCAGGTCCTGATCGAGGCCATTGTCGTCGAGTTGTCGGACAATGCCGTGCGCGAACTGGGCGTCCAGTGGCTGCTGGCGGGCGAGGACGGCAATCCGATCCTGGCGACCAACTACACCGACCGGGCCGCGCCGCTGCTGTCGGTCGGCGGGGCGCTGGCCGGTCGCGATCTGGATGCAGACGATCCCCTGCGCGACCAGCTGGCGACCGCGGCGGTCAATGGCCTGCTGGGCGCCAACGGCTTCATCGGCGGCGGCGGCGGGCGGATCGGCGATGCCCTGTTCGGCTTCATCATCAATGCGGCCAAGACCGACTCGGGCTCGAACCTGCTGCAGACCCCCTCGCTGATGACCCTCGACAATGAGGAGGCCACCATCCTCGTCGGTCAGGAAGTGCCGATCACCACCGGCGAGACCCTGCTGAACGGCAATGACAATCCCTTCCGCACGACCCAGCGTCAGGACATCGGCGTCAAGCTGATCGTCCGGCCCCAGATCAACGCCGGCGGCTCGGTGACCCTGTTCATCCGCCAGGAGGTGTCGAGCATCAACGGCATCCTCAGCAGCAACGCCAACGACCTGATCCTCGACAAGCGCGAGCTGGAGACCACCCTCGTGGTCGACGACGGTGACATCGCCGTGGCCGGGGGCCTGCTGGACCAGAACGACCGGCTGTCGGTCGACCGCGTCCCCGTGCTGTCCGACGTGCCGCTGATCGGTGGCCTGTTCCGCTCGGAGAGCCGCCAGCGTGGCCGCACCAATCTGATGATCTTCATCCGCCCGACCATCATCCGCAGCCCGGCCGACGCCCAGCGCCTGACCGCCGACCGCTGGGGTTATATGCGTCAGGAACAGCTGCGCGTGGCCCCGGATCAGGAGCCCAGCCTCGACGAACTGCTGCGCGACTACATCCGCACCCAGCCGCCCGTGCCCCCGCAGTACCTTGAGGCCGCCCCGGTCGCCCCGGTGGCCGGCGAGACCCTGCCGCCGGTGCAGCCCTGATCCCATGACCGCGCCGGCCGTTCCTTCCCTCAGCTATGCCTTTGCCAAGCGCCACGGTGTGGCGGTGATCGCGCTCGGCGATGTGGCCGAGGTGGCCCTGCGCGAGGGGGCCGATCCCCTGGCGCTGGTCGAGGCCCGGCGCGTGCTGGGCCGGCCGCTGAAGGTCGAGCCGGTCAGCCGCAGCGCCTTTGATCGTCTGCTGTCCGAGGCCTATGCGGGCGATCCGCTGGCGGGCCCGGACGCCGGTGACGACCTGGCCCTGCCCGGCGGCCTCGACAGTCTGGTCGACGAGATGCCGGCCGCCGCCGACCTGCTGGACACCACCGACGACGCCCCGGTCATCCGGCTGATCAACGGCCTGATCGCCGAGGCCGTGCGCGCCGGCGCCTCGGACATCCACCTCGAGCCCTATGAGCAGGCGCTGATCGTGCGCATGCGCGTCGACGGGGTGCTGAAGGAAGCCGTGACCCTCAACCCCCGCCTGACGCCCGTCGTGGTGTCGCGGATCAAGGTCATGGCGCGCCTCGACATCGCTGAAAAGCGCATCCCGCAGGACGGCCGTATTCCGCTGGCGCTGGGCGGCAAGACGCTTGACGTGCGCGTCTCGACCCTGCCGTCGCGGGCGGGCGAACGGGTCGTGCTGCGGATCCTCGACAAGGATCAGGCGGGCCTCGGCCTGCGCGACCTCGGTATGGATGAGGCCACGCTCGGCGCCTATGAGGCGGCCCTGGCCGAACCGAACGGCATCCTTCTGGTCACCGGCCCGACCGGCTCTGGCAAGACCACGACCCTCTATGCGGGCCTGTCGCTGCTCAACACCGGCACGCGCAACATCCTGACGGTCGAGGACCCGGTCGAATATGCGGTCGAGGGCGTCGGCCAGACCCAGGTGAATGCCAAGGTCGGCATGACCTTCGCCGCCGGGCTGCGCGCCATCCTGCGTCAGGACCCCGACGTGGTCATGGTTGGCGAGATCCGCGACGTCGAGACCGCCTCGATCGCGGTGCAGGCCGCCCTGACCGGTCACCTGGTCCTGTCGACCGTGCACACCAATGACGCCGCCGGGGCCGTCACACGCCTGCGCGACATGGGGGTAGAGCCCTTCCTGCTGGCCTCGACCCTGCGCCTGATCATGGCCCAGAGGCTGGTGCGGCGTCTCTGCCCCCATTGCCATACGCCCGAGGTCGCCGATGCGGCGACCGCGCGGCTGGTCGGCATTGCGCCAGGCCAGACGGTCTGGCGGCCGACGGGTTGCGACGCCTGCGGCCAGACCGGCTATGTCGGACGGGTGGGCCTCTACGAGACGATCCGCGTCACCGACACCCTGCGTCGGCTGATCACCACCGGCGCCGACGAGGCCGCCATCAATGCCGAGGCGCTCGGGGACGGGCGGACGCTGGCCGGTCAGGCGCGGGCGCTGGTGCTGGACGGCACGACCTCGGTCGAGGAGGCGCTGCGCGTCACCCGCACCCGGTCCGAGGACCTGCCGCCGATCGAGGCCGTGGCCTGATGCCCCGCTTCGACTATGTGGCCGTGGACGGCGCCGGGCGCACGGTGACCGGCAGTGTCGAGGCCCGCGACCTCGCCCTGGCCCGCGATCAGCTGGGCCGAAAGCAGCTTATGCCGCTCGAGGTCCAGCTTGGCCGTGGCGTTTCGCGTACCGGGACCACCGGCCCGGCGCGCGGCACCCGGCTGGATGCCCGGGCGCTGGCGCTCGCCACCCGCCAGCTCGCCACCCTGATCGCGGTCGTGCCGGTCGAGGAGGCGGTTCGCACCCTTGCGCTCCAGGCCGAAAAACCGAAGGTCCGACGCTGTCTCGAGGCCGTGCACAAGGGGGTGGTTGAGGGCCGCCGCCTGTCCGAAGCGATGGGCGAACAGGGCCGGGCCTTTCCGCCACTCTACCGCGCCATGATCGCGGCGGGCGAGTCCTCGGGCGCGCTCCAGCCGATCCTCGAGCGGCTGGCCGACGGGCTGGAGCGCGAGCAGGAAGTGCGCGGCAAGGTCATCACCGCCCTGGTCTATCCCGCCGCCCTGGCGGTCGTGGCGCTGGCCGTCATCACCGCCCTGATGACCTTTGTCGTGCCGAAGGTCGTCGACCAGTTCACCAGCATGAACCAGCAGCTGCCCCTGCTGACGCGGATCATCATCGGCATCTCCCACGCCATGCGCGACTGGGGCTGGGTGGCGGCCCTCGGGCTGGTCTGCGCGGGGGCGCTGGCCGGCCTTGCCCTGCGGCGCCCGGCGCTCAGGCTGAAGGCCGACACCGCCCTGCTGCGCCTGCCGGTCATCGGACGGCTGATCCGCGATCTGCACGCCGCGCGCATGGCCCGCACCCTGTCGACCATGATCGCCTCGGGCCTGCCGGTGCTGGAGGGACTGAACCTCACGGCCCGCACGGTCTCGAACACCCGTCTGGCCGCCGCCACCCGCACCATGGCCGAGGTGGTGCGCGAGGGGGGCTCCCTGTCCGGGGCCATGCGCCGCGCCGATGTGTTTCCGCCGCTGCTGGTTCACATGACCGCCTCGGGCGAGGGCTCGGGCCGGCTGGAGCCCCTGCTGGACCGCGCCGCCGACTATATGGACCGCGAATTCGCCACCTTCACCGCCGTCATGCTCAGCTTGCTGGAGCCCGGCATCATCATCGTCATGGGCGGTGTGGTGGCCCTGATCGTCCTGTCGATCCTGCTGCCCATCCTCCAGATCAACACCCTCGCCGCCGTATGAGGCCCGCCATGAAGACCCTCCGTATGAACACGATCCTCCCCCGTCCTTCACGGGGGAGGGGGACCGCCCGAAGGGGGGTGGAGGGGGCGACCTTCGCACGCCGGCGCCCGGGTTCCGCCCCCTCCACCGCTCCGCCGTCCCCCTCCCCCGAAGCTGCGCGTCGGGGGAGGAGCGGCTTCACCCTCGTCGAGATGATGGTGACCATCGTCATCATCGGCCTGCTGGCCACGGTGGTGATCATCAATGTGCTGCCCAGCCAGGACAAGGCGATGATCGGCAAGGCGCGCGCTGACCTCGCCACGCTCGAGAATGCGCTGGAGCAGTACCGGCTGGACATGCTGGCCTTCCCGACGACGGGCGAGGGGCTGTCGGCCCTGACGACCGTGCCGTCCGGTTCGACCCGCGCCGACCGCTATCGGCCCGGCGGCTACATCCGCCGCCTGCCGGAAGACCCGTGGGGCAATGCCTATCAATACCGCCGCGAGAGCGAGCACGGTCAGACCTTCGACGTCTTCTCATACGGCGCCGACGGCAAGCCGGGAGGCGAGGGCAATGACGCCGACATCGGCAACTGGCAGGGCTGAGATCCTCCCCTGCGAAGCGGGGGAGGGGGACCACGGAGTGGTGGAGGGGGCAAAACCCGGACACCGACGCCTGACGGTCGCCCCCACCACCCCCCTTCGGGCGGTCCCCCTCCCCCGTAGAGGACGGGGGAGGATGGGCTTCACCCTGGTCGAGATGATGGTGACGGTGGCCATCCTAGGCCTGGCCGCCAGTGCCGTGGTGCTGGCCGCGCCCGATCCGGTGCCGCGCCTGCCGGTCGAGGCGGAGCGACTGGCTGCCCATCTGGTGCGGGCCCGCGAGGAATCCCTGCTGACCAATCGCCCGGTGGCCGTTGACATCGGCCCGGCCGGCTATGGCTTTCGGGTCCGGGCCGAGGGCGGCTGGACGCCGCTGACCGTCGGCCCGTTCGACCGCGTCGCGTGGGAAGACGGCACGCGCGCCGCGCCGGACACGACCGTGCTTTTCGATCCTGTGGGACTGGCTGAGCCGGCCACCCTGACGCTCAGCCGGGACGGCGCGCGCGCCACCGTCCATATCGACCTCGCCGGGGAGGTGCGGGTCGAATGATGCGACGCCGGGCCGGACGCGGGGGCTTCACCCTGATCGAGATGATGGTGGCGCTGGCGGTCTTCAGCCTGGCGGCGCTCGCCCTGCTGCGCATGACGACCGAGAACACCCGCACGGCGGCCGAGCTGGAGACCCGCACCCTCGCCGGCATTGTCGCCGACAATCTGGCGGTTCAGGCGCTGGTGGCGGTCGACCCTCCGGCCCCCGGCGAAACGGCCGGCGAAACCGAGCTGGGCGGACGCCGCTGGATGTGGCGCCGCATCGTCAGCGGCACGGGCGATCCGTCGCTGACGCGGATCGAGGTGCGCGTCTCTGATGACGGGGTCTGGACCGCGGCCGAGGCCGTCCTGTTCCGGGCGGTGTCGTGATGCGCAGACGGACCCGCGCGGGCTTCACCCTCACCGAGGTGCTGATCGCCCTGACCATCTTCGCCCTGATCGCGGCGGCGGGCACCGCCGTGATGGGCGTGTCGATCGACAGCCGCTTTACGGTCAAGGCGGCCTCCGACCGGCTGGCCGCGGTCCAGCGGATGCGCGCCCTGCTGAAGGCCGATGTCAGTCAGGCCGTGGCCCGTCCGCTGCCCGGCGGCGATGGCGGTACCCCCCTGCGTACCCGGGCGGTGCCGGGGGCTGACCCCACCCTCGTCCTGGCCCTGACCCGCACGGGCGCCGGTGTCGGTCTGGACGAGGACGGCTCGGGCCTGATCGGCATCGAATACCATCTGGTCGGCGACCGGCTGGAGCGCCGGGTTCGCCCGCATCCGGACGCGCCCGGACCGGGTGTGGTCCAGGTTCTGGCCACGGGGGTCAGCCGGGCCGAGGCGCGCTTTGTCGTCTATGGCGCCGAGGTGCCGGTGTTCGAGCCGCGCCTGCGTCTGCCCATGCCCGACGCCGTGCATCTGGAGCTGACGCTCGAGGATTATGGCGCGCTCGACCAGTGGCTGCTGATCGGAAGCGGCCGATGAGGCGCGACCGGCGAGACCGCAAGGGCATGGCCCTGCTGACCGTGCTGCTGATGGTGACCGTCATGGCCGCCATCGCCGTGGCCCTGCTGGACGATGTGCGGTTTGGCACGCGGCGCGCCTCCAACCTGTCCTCGGTCGGTCAGGCCCAGTGGTACGCCCTCGGGGCCGAGGCGCTGGCCCGCACCCGGATCCAGCGCCTTCTGCGCCAGGCCGGGCCGGTCACCCCCGTTGAGCCCGCCTGGAACGGGACGCCCTTCGCCTTCCCGGTCGAGGCCGGTCAGATCACCGCCGTGGTCCGCGACGGCCAGGCCTGCTTCAATCTGAACAGCGTCGTCTCCGGGATCGAGGGGGCGTACATCGCCCGTCCGCGCGGGGCCGAACAGCTGGTGGCGCTGGGCCGGGCGCTCGGCGTCGATGAAGGTCGGATGCGGGCCGTGGCCGATGCCCTGACCGACTGGATCGACAGCGACCAGACCCCCTTGCCGCGCGGGGCCGAGACCGCCGCCTACGCCGGGCGCGAACAGCCGCTGAGGACCCCCGGTACCCTGTTGCTCGAAGCCGGCGAGCTGCGTCTGATCCGGGGCGTGGATGCCGAGGTCTATGGCCGGCTCCGGCCCTTCGTCTGCGCCCTGCCGACCCCCGACCTGTCGCCGATCAATCCGAACACGCTTTCGGTCGATGACGCGCCCCTGCTGGTGATGTTGAGCGAAGGCCGACTGAACCCCGCCCGGGCCCGCGCCGCCATCGCCGCCCGCCCACGCGGCGGCTGGCGCGACATCGGCGCCTTCTGGAGCCAGCCCGCCCTGGCCGAGGCGACCCCGACCTCCGAGGTCTATGACCAGCTGACCCTGACGACGCGCTATTTTGCCTTCCGCAGCGACGTCGAATTCGCAGGGGCGCGGGTCACGCGCACCGCCCTGTTCCGAACCCTTCCCGACGGCCGTGTCGAAACGGTCGCCCATCGCTGGACTGCCGACCGATGAGCCGAACCCGCCTTGTGCTGCTGCCTGCCGACCCGGGGGCTGCCGCCCCCTTCCTGATGCTCGACGACGACGGGCGGGTGCTGGAGCGCGGGCACCTGTCCGTGGACGGCCCGGTCCTGTCGGGCGCCCGCGTGCGCACGGTGGCCATCGTCCCGGGCACCGAGGTGCTGGTGCGCTGGCTGACCCTGCCCGCCGGACGCGCGGTCCAGCAGAGGGCTGCGGCGCTCTGGGCCCTGCGCGAGGATCTGGCGGTCGATCCCGCCTCGATGCGGGTCGCGCTCGGGCCTGACGCCGTAGGCTCGCCGCGTCTGGTGGCGGCGGTCGACGACGCCCGTCTTGGCGAGTGGACCGGCCGTCTGGCGACGCTCGGTGTCGAGGGCGCGACGCTCGTGCCCGACTGTCTGGTGCCGGACGCACCGGAGGAGGCTGACCGTCTGCGCAGTCTCGTCTTCGGTCCGGCGGTCGCCGTGCGGGGGCAGGGGCTGGCCGTTTCCGTCCAGCCCGATCTGGTGCCGGTGATCGCCGCCGGTCGCACCGTCGAGCCGATCGACAGCGAGGCCGCGGTCGAGGCCCGACTGATCGCGACGGCTCTTGCCCCGCCGGTCGACCTCGGCGGCGGCCAGTCCCGTCCGGTGTCCGGCGAGGGGTGGAAGGCCTGGCGGCTGGCCGCCGGTCTGGCGCTGGCCCTGTTGCTCTCGCCGCTGGTGCTGGCCGCAGCGGCCGCCATCCGCGACGACATGGCCGCCAGCCGCCTGAACGCCGCGGCGGCGGAGCGGGCCCGCGCCCTGTTCCCCGACATGGCCGCCGATGCCGATCCGCTGGACGAGGCACAGCGGCGTCTGGCCCTGACGCCGCCCCCGGGCGGGGTGGCGGTGGCCGCCTCGGTCCTGTTCCAGGCGCTGGAGGGCGTGCCCGGGGCCGAGCTGGACAGCCTGACCGCCGATCCCGTCGCCGGGGTCCGGGCCACGGTCAGCTATGCGGCGTTCCAGGACCTGCAGGCCATCCGCGAGGCGATCGAGGCGCGCGGCCTGTCCATGGTCGAGGAAGCCACGCTGGAGGAGGGCAACCGCATCGCCAGCGACATCTTGGTGGGAGCGAAGGCATGAGGGCGGTGACGGACTGGCTGGCGGGGCGGACGCCGCGCGAGCGCTGGATGCTGATCGGGCTGGCGCTGATCGCCGGGGGTATTCTGGTCTTCTATGGCCTCATCCAGCCGCTGTACGGCTGGCGCGAGGCGGCAGCGGAGCGACGCGCCGACGCCGCCGAGGCCACCCGGCTGATCGCGGCGGCGGAGGCTCGCCTCCAGCCCGGTGCCACCTCGGACCCGGCCCGGCTGGCCGAGGTGGCCGGTCCGCTGGCCGAGGCCGAGGGCCTGACCGTCGAACTGTCCCCCGGCGAGGACGGCGGTCTGGCGTTCAGCGCCCAACAGGCGCCGACGGCGGCCCTGTTCAGCTGGCTGGCCGCCCTGGAAGACCAGCACGGTATCGAGGCGGTCGCCATCAGCGTCACCGAAAACGCCGATGCGACCCTGCAGGCTCAGGGCCTGCTGGTGTCGTCTTCCGCGCGGTAGACGACCTCGCCGTCGACGATGGTCAGCACGGCCTTCGCGTTCGGCAGCTCGGCCTCGGGCGCGGTCATCAGGTCGATGTCAAAGGCGGTGAAGTCGGCGCGCTTGCCGACCTCGATGGTGCCCAGCTCGTCCTCGCGGAAGGACGCATAGGCCGGCCACAGGGTGAACATGTGCAGGGCCGTCATCCGGTCCACGGCCTCGTCCGGCCGCCAGTCGGGGCCCTGAAAGCCCGACAGGTCGCGGCGCGCCACGGCGGCATAAAATTCGATGGCCGGATCGCCGCGCTCGACGGGGGCGTCCGAGCCGCCGACCACGATCACGCCGAGGTCCACGAGGCTGTGCCAGGCATAGGCGCCGTCGAGGCGCGCATCGCCCAGCCGGGCCGGGGCGAAATGCAGATCGCCGATCGCGTGGCTGGGCTGCATGGAGGCGATGGTCGGCAGGTCCACGAACCAGCGGTAATCCGAGGGCCGCAGGATCTGCGCATGCTCGATCCGCCAGCGCACATCCGCGCCGTTCGGACGCTCCGACGCCGGCACGGCCTCCAGCGCCTCGGCGTACCATTCGGCCACCGAGGCATTGCCGCGATCGCCGATGGCGTGGGTCGCGACCTGGATGCCCGAGCGCAGCGCCGCCTCATAGACCGGCACGGCCTCCTCGCGCGTCATCTGCATCAGGCCCGTGGTGTCGGGCCGGTCGGAGTAGGGGGCGAACAGCGCCGCCCCGCGCGAGCCCAGCGCCCCGTCGGCGTACATCTTGACCGCCCGCGTGATGACCCGCCCGTCGGCGACCGAGCGCGGGCCCGAGGCGAACAGGGCGGCCGCCCCGTCGGGCGTCACGCTGTTGTAGACGCGGATCGGCGCCTCGCCCGCCTCGGCCATCTCCTCCAGCAGCGGCACATCCCCCCAGGGCGCGCTCATGAAATGGAGGCCGGTCCAGCCATAGCGGGCATAGACGGCAAAGCCGGCGCGATAGACCTCGCGCGGGGCAGCGGGCGAGTCCCGATAGCCCTCGGGCGCGCGCAGCAGGCCCATGGCCGCATCGACCAGCAGGCCGGTCGGCTGCCCGTCCGGCCCCTTCAGGATCTCGCCGCCCTCCGGGGCCACCGTCCCGGCATCGATGCCCGACAGGTCCAGCACCGGGGTCGAAACCACGGCCGCATGGCCGTCGGCGCGCCTCAGCATCACGAACCGGCCCGGCGCCGCCGCATCCAGATCGGCCGCCGTCAGGAACCGCCCCTCGGGCCAGTGGGTCTCGATCCAGCCCCGGCCGATGATCGGCCCCTCGGGGTGCGCTACCGCCCAGGCCTCCAGCCGCGCCATGGCCTCGGCCACCGAGGCCGCGCCCTCGAGGTTCAGCGTCATCTCGCGCGCGCCGATGCCGTCCAGATGCGCATGGCCGTCGGTAAAGCCGGGAAAGAGGGCCGCGCCCTTCAGGTCCACGACCGGCACCCCGGCGTGATCGGGCAGGTCCGCCGCCGCCCCGACAAAGGCGATCCGCCCGTCCCGCACCAGCACCACCTCGGCCGAGGGCGCTGCCTCGACGCCCGTGTAAACCGGCCCGCCCCGGATCAGCATGTCCTGGGCCAGCGCCCCGCCGGGCACCGCCAGCAGCAGGGCCGAAAGGGCACAAGGAAGGATGGTCGCGCGCATGGGGTCGCCTCCGTCAGATCGGGCGACCGGGGTGCAACCGTTGCGGCCTCAGGTCAAGCGGCGGGTGGGGGAGGGGAACGCCAGGGATCTGTGCCGGCGGCGCGGTGGGCCAGCAGGCGCGCGACCGCGGCCTGATGATGCGCCATCCGGTCGCGCAGCTCGGCGCGCAGGGCTTCCAGCTCCTCCGGGGAGCCGTCGTCTTCCGGGTCAGGGGCCGGACGGGCCGGTCGGGGATGCGGCATGGGCGGGGATCCTTTTCGGGAAGGAGGGCAGGGCGGTCATTCCTCCCCCCTCGGGGGAGGGGAACCGCGAAGCGGTGGAGGGGGCCGACGCGGGGCATCGGCGCCCGAGTGGCAGACGGCGGCGCTGCCCCCTTCACCCTCCTTCGCCCTGCGGGCTGCGGACGGTCCCCCTCCCCCGAGGGGGGAGGAGTTCGGGAACGGACATGCCTCTACGCCCCTGCCGTTTCCGGCAGCGGTGGGGAGGGCGGCGGGACGCCGGGCCTTCGCCCGGAGTTTCTATGGAATACCGTTTCGACGAAGACTGACGCCCCGCGCAGACGGTTTTCCGGGAGCTTGCGTCGGGTGGCCGTGTTCGGGCCTTACCGCAGCGCCCCCGGCGGGCAGGAGGCGCCGGCGGCGCCTTCCCTGGACCGGCCGGGTATCCCCCCCGACCCTTCGACGTCACCCGCACCCGGAGGCGGGGTGGTGTCGGCCTTGCTGGCTCTGACCCGGCTCGCATCCGCGAGGTTTACCCGTAGCCCGCGACCAAACGGCCTCAAGCAGCGAGCGCCCGCGGCGCGAGCGATAGGCCAAGCAAACAAGCCCCGCTCCATCCGCTCCCGCCGCCGCATCGAACGCCGGCCGAGCGCCCTCCCCCGCGACGGGACCCGAGCAGCCTGCCACACCCCCCGACCCGGGCGAGCAAAACGGTGCGAGAAGCGGGAGGGGTGTTGAAAGGGCGGGGGAAATGGGGGGCGGTGCGGATGGTTGGGGGTGTTGGGTGGGCGTGCAACTGCCCTTGCTTGAACTTTGGATGGAATCCGGCGCACCTTCCTACGATGGCCGAAGAAGACGATTTCGAGGACGAGGTTTCCCGCGACGAAGTCGCAATGAAGCCGAGCGAAGCCGCTGACCCTCAGCGGCTGGTGGACGCCAAGATCCCGCCAGACCTACTGCAGAAGTACGAGGTCTATAGCTACCGCAGCGCGGCGACCATCCTCGCCGAGAGCCACCCGGGGGAGTTTGCGGAGCTTTGCGACGCACTCAGGGCTTTCGAGATCACCGAAACAATGATCCGCACGGCTGGCGGCAATGAGTCCGAAATCCCAAAGCTGTTGTCAGCGGCCCTTCGGCCCAAGGACTGGCGCGAGACAATCATTCGTGGCGATCTTCACGTCCAGAAAATTTCCAAGAGGTTTGTGACTGTTGGCAAATCGGGAAGACCATTGGCCAAGCCCCGGTTCGAGAAGACAGATCCGGAAATCATCAAGCGAGAAAAATACCTGGATGGCCACAAGGTCGATTACGTGAAGGGCAAGGTTGCGTTCGATCTCGAGTGGAATAGCAAGGATCAGACCTTCGACCGCGACCTGTACGCCTTCAGTGCCTTTGCCCAGACCGGTGTGATCGACGTAGGCGTTCTGGTGACTCGGGGCACTGAGATGACCGACTTCATTCGGGGCTTGGGCCCAGCCCTGACCAAGAGCGGAAAAGTAGAAACCAAGGATGGCAAGCCGCGCCCTACAGCCGGCAAGTACGGCGCCAGCACCACATGGATGGGCAAGCTGTTGTACCGCCTGAACGCAGGGCGAAATGGCGCCTGCCCGGTGCTGGTATTCGGTATCACTCCGCGCTGCGTCGCAGACTGACCGGCTCAGTTCCGTATCAATCGCGTATCCAGTGCGTAGACATTTTTTCCGGAACAAAGTAAGAACCCTGTAGGCTCTCGGCCTACATCAACGTTACCGTGGGTAACGCGCAGGACTGATTCCTTCGCAATGCGGGGTCGCCTATGGCTTATGATTCACAGCTTTCGGATGCCGCATGCGATCTGCGGCGGTTCGCAGGAGATCGTCGGTTCCGCACCATCCTCGCCGACCCGCCTTGGCAGTTTCAGAACCGCACCGGCAAGGTCGCGCCTGAGCACAAGCGGCTGAACCGTTATCCGACTATGACGCTGGACGATATCTGCGCCCTGCCGGTGGCTGAGGTCTCGCAGGATACGGCCCACCTTTACATGTGGGTGCCCAACGCCCTCCTGCCCGAAGGGTTGAGGGTCATGGAGGCCTGGGGGTTCCAGTACAAATCCAATCTGGTCTGGCACAAAATCCGCAAGGACGGCGGCTCAGACGGCCGCGGTGTGGGCTTCTATTTTCGCAATGTGACCGAGCTGATCCTGTTCGGAACGCGCGGCAAGAACGCCCGCACCGAGGCCCCCGGTCGCAGCCAGGTCAATATGATCCAGACCCGCAAGCGCGAACACAGCCGCAAACCGGACGAGCAGTACGATCTGGTCGAACGGTGCAGCCCCGGCCCATACCTTGAACTGTTCGCGCGCGGCGAACGGCCCGGCTGGGCCGTCTGGGGCAATCAGGCGGACGAGACCTATGCGCCGACATGGAAGACGTATGCGTACAACTCGGCAGTGGCGGCGGAATGATGTGAGCGGCCATTGACTACCCCCGATAGCCCCCCAACAAAAAGGGTTCCTGCTCTAAGGATAATACACCTAAGCGGAGGCCTCAGAGCAGTCGACTTAAACGATGAAAAGGTCTGGATTGAAGTAGGCCCAGACCACCGGCTTGGGCATTTCAAGACGCCCCCGTATGCGAATCTTTACGGTGCGCTTCAAAATTTTGGCTTTGAGGTGCTGGGTGTCGACTTTATCCAAAACCACGCTTTCGCGGAGGTAGAGCCACCCGACTGGCGTGCATACCGATCCGGCTTTGGATTCTACGACCTGCATGCCGAGCGATCATGGAGCAATGTTAAGCACGCCGCGAATGGGAGTTCAGATTACGTTCTGACACTGCTGGCTGGGAAGATCAGAACCTATCTAAAGTTGCTCCCAATACGACTTAGGCAGCTTAGCGAGGCGTACAATCAAAGTCTGCATTCTGCGGTTTCGAGGCCTTCTCCAACAGAAATCGGAAACCACTTCGACAACGGGTGGACCACCTATATCGACGCAGCCGTCCATGCATTTCTCTCTGATGCCTCAGCATTTCGAGACGTATTGGCAGAGACAATTTGGCGGGTATTACTGAAGCGCGAGACTCCCGATATTACCAGCATTGCGGGGCTTAGAAAACACGCAAAAACAGTAGATCATCCACTTGTCGTGGCAGTTTTGAAAAGCACCACAGAAGGGTGGCTTCGGGAGCTGAGCGATCTCAGAAACCATGTCGTGCATGTGGCGCCTGTATCTCAAAGCCAAGAACACCATTTTGCAGAACTGAAAGGCCTGAAAGGACCGGGGGGGAAGCTCCTTCCGACCATTCACCTTCCCTTGCTGGCGGCGGACGGCTCGGTTCGGAGCCCACCCAAAAAACTCATCGCGTACCGCGATGAAGAAGGTATAAAAGCATCGCTTAAAAGCTACGTAGAATACAGCAAGAGCGGACGAGACGCACTAATCGTTTGCAACGAATACTGCTACAAACTCGTAGGGCTATCTATGGATATCAAATCTGCAGCCAAGCTGCAGGAAAAAGAATTCGTTTTGACAGCTGCAGATATGATCGGACCTCCCACTTTCTATTAGTCTAGCGGAATCCGAGCCCCCCTACCGCCCCTTCCGGAACGCCTCCGCCTTCTCGGCCGCCGCTTCGGCGCGCCAGCGCTTCGGGGCGGACTTGTCGACCTCTTCGCCGGCGCCGGTCAGCATTTCGTTGGCGAATTCCAGGTCGAGGGCCTTCATCTTCTTGATCTGGTTCCGCGCTGCGCGCTCCACCGCCCTCCGCTTCGCTCCGGGTCGTCGCGCAGGGGCGCCGCTGCGCGTCGCCTCAGGATGAAATCATGTCCTGCGCGAACTCCAGATCGAGGAGTTTCATGCGTTTGATTTCATCCCGAAGGCGGGCGGCCTCCTCGAACTCGAGGTTGGCGGCGGCCTCGCGCATCTTTGACTCCATGTCCTTGAGGGCGGCCTGGAAGTTGGAGCCGGTGAAGGGTTTGGCCTCTTCCTTGAGGCCGGGGGCGGTCAGGCGGTCCATCGCGCGGCTCTCATAGGGGCTGGCGAGGATCTCCTTGATGTCGCGGCGGACGGACTCGGGCGTGATGCCGTGTTCGGTGTTGTAGGCGACCTGTTTCTCGCGGCGGCGGTTGGTCTCGGCGATGGCGCGCTCCATCGAGCCGGTGGTCTTGTCGGCATAGAGGATGACGCGGCCGTCGACGTTGCGGGCCGCGCGGCCGATGGTCTGGATCAGCGAGGTCTCGGAGCGCAGGAAGCCCTCCTTGTCGGCGTCGAGGATGGCGACCAGGCCGCATTCGGGGATGTCGAGCCCCTCACGCAGCAGGTTGATGCCGATCAGCACGTCGAAGCTGCCGAGGCGGAGGTCGCGCAGGATCTCGATCCGCTCAAGGGTGTCGACGTCGGAGTGCATATAGCGGACGCGGACGCCCTGCTCGTGCATGTACTCCGTCAGGTCCTCGGCCATCTTCTTGGTGAGGACGGTGACCAGCGAGCGGTAGCCGGCGCGGGCGGTGGCCTTCACCTCATCGATGACGTCATCGACCTGGTTGCGGGTGGGGTCGCTGACAGGGCGGATCTCGACCGGCGGGTCGATCAGGCCGGTGGGGCGGATGACCTGTTCGGTGAAGACGCCGCCGGTCTGGGCCATCTCCCACGGGCCGGGGGTGGCCGAGACATGGACCGTCTGGGGGCGCATGGCGTCCCACTCCTCGAACTTCAGCGGGCGGTTGTCGATGCAGGAGGGCAGGCGGAAGCCGTATTCGGCCAGGGTGGACTTCCGCTTGTAGTCGCCGCGGAACATGCCGTTGATCTGGCCGATGGTGACGTGGCTTTCGTCGACGAACAGCAGGGCGTTGTCGGGGATGTATTCGAAGAAGGTGGGCGGGGGCTCGCCGGGCGCGCGGCCGGTCAGCCAGCGGCTGTAGTTCTCGATGCCGGCACAGGCGCCGGTGGCCTCCATCATCTCGAGGTCGAAGCGGGTACGCTGCTCCAGCCGCTGGGCCTCCAGCAGCTTGCCGTTCTCGTTCATCCAGTCGAGCGTCTCCTTCAGCTCGGCCTTGATGCCGTCGATGGCCTGTTTCAGCGTCGGGCGCGGGGTGACGTAGTGGCTGGCGGCATAGACGGTGATGGTGTCGAGGTCGGCGGTCTTCTTGCCGGTCAGGGGGTCGAACTCGTGGATGGCCTCGATCTCGTCGCCGAACAGGCTGAGGCGCCAGGCGCGGTCCTCGAGGTGGACGGGGAAGATCTCGATGGTGTCGCCGCGCTTCCTGAACATGCCGCGCTCGAACGTCAGGTCGTTGCGCTTGTACTGCAGGGCGATCAGGTCGGCGCGCAGCTTGGCCTCGTCGATCTGGTCGCCGACGTTCAGGGTGAAGGTCATGGCCGTATAGGTCTCGACCGAGCCGATGCCGTAGATGCACGACACCGAGGCCACCACGATCACATCGTCCCGCTCCAGGATGGCGCGCGTCGCCGCGTGCCGCATCCGGTCGATCTGCTCGTTTATGGACGAGTCTTTTTCAATGTAAGTGTCTGTTCTCGGGACATAAGCTTCCGGTTGATAGTAGTCGTAGTACGAGACGAAATACTCGACGGCGTTGTCGGGGAAGAAGGCCTTGAACTCGCTGTACAGCTGGGCGGCGAGGGTCTTGTTCGGGGCCAGGATCAGGGCCGGGCGCTGGGTCTGCTCGATGACCTTGGCCATGGTGAAGGTCTTGCCCGAGCCGGTCACGCCCAGCAGCACCTGATCGCGCTCGCCCTCGGCCGCCTGGACCACCAGTTCGGCGATGGCGGCGGGCTGGTCGCCGGCGGGGGTGTATTTGGTCTCCAGCCGGAAGGGCCGCGAGACCTTGTCCGTCGGGCGCGAGGGCCTGTGCGGCACCCAGTCGGCCGGGGCGCCCGGCGCCTCCTCGGGCGTCAGGCGCGGCCCGGTGACCGGCGCGAACATGGGCAGGTTTCCGGGGGCGGCAGAGGCGCCTGCAAAGGCGACGGACGCCTCGGACACACCGGTGACGGAACGCGACGATCGGGGAGAACGGGCCATGAACGGAAAGGTAGTGCGCCGACCGGCCCGCGGCTAGGGGGTCAGGAGGGCGAGGTCAGGCGGCGGCGGCCAGCCGGGCCGTTTCGGACGCGAAGTTGTCAGTCCTTGCCGTCGCGCCCATCCGGTTCCTTGGCGACGCCCTTGAAGGGGCCGGGACTGGACTTGCGCTCCATGAACTGTCCGCCGACTTCGTTGCGCTTCTGCCAGTCGCCATTGGGTTGTTGAAACTGGGTGCGGCCTGTGACGGCACCGCGGCGATAACCTGAACCGGTATTCTTGGCCATGAGGGTCCTCCGTGAACAGAGGCGGAACATTACCGCGATTCGCCCACGATCAACCCCCGTCGCCTCTTGGCTTCGCCGACGCAGCGGGCGAGTGTGCGGACCAAGAGAATCGGGGACGGCGTGACGCCAGCGGAATTCATCGACAAGTGGAGTGACGCGACGCTTCGCGAGCGTCAGGGGTCGCAGGAGCATTTCATCGACCTGTGCCGGCTGCTGAGGCAGCCGACTCCCGCCGAGGACGATCCGCATGGCGAGCGCTATTGTTTCGAGCGGGGCGCGACCAAGGCGGGTGGAGGCGACGGCTGGGCCGACGTGTGGCGTCGCGGCTGTTTCGGCTGGGAGTACAAGGGCCCGCACAAGGACCTGAACGCCGCCTATCGCCAGCTGACCATCTACGCCTCCAATCTGGAGAGTCCGCCCTATCTGGTCGTGTCGGACATGGCCCGGATCGTGATCCACACGAACTGGACCAACACCGTCAGCCGGGTGATCGAACTGTCGCTGGAGGACCTGCGCGAGCCGGCAAAACTGGATCTGCTGCGACAGGTGTTCGAAGGGTCGGAGCGACTGAAACCCTCGGTCAGCCCGCAAGAGCTGACGGCCAAGGTCGCGCAGAGGTTCGGCGAGTTGGGGCGGCGGTTGCAAGACCGGGGACATCCGCCACGTGACGTGGCCCACTTCCTGAATCGCTTGGTCTTCTGCATGTTTGCGGAAGACGCCAAACTGTTGCCCGCCAAGCTGTTCACCCGGCTGATCCGCAACACGGAGCGACGACCCGAGCAGGCGCGCGTTCAGCTGGAACAGCTGTTTTCCACAATGCGCACGGGGGGCTTTTTCGGGGTCGACACCATCCACTGGTTCAACGGGGGCCTGTTCGACGAAGCGCCCGCCCTGCCGCTGGAAGCGGGCGATCTGAAGTTGATCGGCGACACGTCCGATGAGCACGACTGGTCCGAGATCGACCCGGCGGTGTTCGGCACTCTGTTCGAGGAGGCGCTGAAGGCCACACGCCAGCGCGCGGCGCTGGGCGCGCACTACACCGATCGTGAGAAGATTCTGAAGATCGTCGATCCGGTGATTGTCCGTCCGCTGACGGCAGAGTGGGAAACGGCTCTGGCCGAGATCAAGGCGCACGGCCAGGCCATGAAGGCCGCCGATGCAGAACGCCGCGCCATCATGGATGCAGCAGGCGAGGCCATGAAGGTCGACCCGCAGGCGGCGAAGGCCGGGGAGGCGGGGCGGCGCAAGAAGCTGAGCGCCATCGCCCGCCGCCGGAGTGCGGCCTTTGGCGCGGCGAAGGATCGGCTGGAAGCTTTCCTGTCGCGGCTGGCTGCCTATCGGGTGCTGGACCCGGCCTGCGGCTCGGGCAACTTTCTCTATGTGGCGCTGCACGCCCTGAAGGACCTGGAGCTTCGGGCCATCATCGACGCCGAGCGGGCGGCGGGCGTCCCGCCCCCGGCGCCGCGTGTGGGGCTGGACTGTGTGCGCGGCATCGAGATCGAGGCCTATGCCGCCGAACTGGCCCGGGTGACGCTGTGGATCGGCGACCTGCAGTGGATGCGCAAGAACGGCTATTCGGCCTATGCCGAACCGATCCTGACGAAGCTGGAGCAGATCGAGAACCGGGATGCGCTGCTGAACCCGGACGGGACGGAGGCGGCGTGGCCGGCGGCGGATGCGATCATCGGGAACCCGCCGTATGTCGGCGCGAAACTCATGAAGCGAAAGCTCGGCGCGGACACGACAGAGGCCATTCGTGCCGTTTACGACCAGCTGCCAGGGTTCACCGACCTAGTCTGTTACTGGTTCGAAAAGGCCCGTGAGATGATTGAGGACGGGCGTGTTCAAGCGGCAGGATATGTGGCGACAAACTCGATCCGGAAGAACACCAACCTTCCCGTGATGCGGAATATTGTCTCAACGACGCGAATCTTCGATGCGTGGAGCGAAGAAAAGTGGACGATTGAGGGTGCCGCCGTAGACGTTTCCCTTGTCTGCTTTGGTCGCTCACAGTCCGCAACCTACCTTGACGGAACGGTGGTCGCCAGCATCAACTCGGACCTGACTTCGGGTTTGGACTTGACGCAAACACTGCCACTTTCGGAGAACCGGGACGCTGCGTTCCTTGGCATTCAAAAGAGCGGACCATTCGACATTAATGGAGGGCTGGCCCGCTCCTGGATGGCCGCACCGACGAATCCGAACGGCCAAGCGAATGCTGAGATTTTGCGGCCATATTGGAATGGCGACGACGTTACAGGGCGGCCTCGGGATGTCTGGTTCATCGATCTCCCGTTGGGCCTCGCTGAAGGAACTGCGGCGCAGTTCGAGAAGCCATTCCAGTATATCGAATCCACTCCCGACGAGGACGGAAAGCACGTTCGCGAGCTCCGTCACGACTTAGGCGAACGCGCCGGCCCCCGTTGGTGGGAACCGCATTGGCCGCGTCCCGAAATGCGAGCGCGCATCAGGGATCTCTATAGGTACATCGCCACGCCGGAGACGGCGGTGCACCGCCTATTCGTTTGGCTTAGGCCGCCGGTGCTTCCCGACAAGAACCTGATCGTCATTCCTAGAGAAGACGACGTGACGTTCGGAATTCTCCATAGTCGCCCCCATGCGCTTTGGGCTTTGCGGAAGGGGTCTGATCTCCAAGACCGCCCGCGCTATACTCACACTAGCGTGTTCGCGACCTTCCCCTTCCCCGAGAGGCTAACGCCCAACATCCCGGCTGCCGACTACGCCGACGATCCGCGCGCGGTTGCCATCGCGGAAGCGGCCAAGGAACTGAACGACCTGCGCGAGGCGTGGCTGAATCCGGCCGATCTGGTGCGGATCGAGCCCGAGGTCGTGCCCGGCTATCCCGACCGCATCCTGCCGGTCAGCGACGAGGCGGCCAAGGTGCTGAAGACCCGTACCCTGACCAACCTCTACAACCAGCGTCCGGCCTGGCTGGAAATGGCCCACAAGCGGCTGGATGAGGCGGTCGCCGCTGCCTATGGCTGGCCCGCCGACCTGTCGGACGATGAGGTTCTGGAGCGGCTGTTCGCGCTGAATCAGGAACGGGCGGCGGCGGGGCGCTAGCTCCCGAATCCCGCTACCCTCCTGCGCCATGAAACACTCCCGACTGATCCTTGGCTTGAGCTTTCTTGGGGGCCTGCTGGTGCTGGTGTCGTGCGGGCGGGCCAATCCGCCGCCGCCGGGGTGGGGGGATCGCGGGCCGGTCAGCCAGCCGCCGGTGAATGCGCCGGTCAGTGTGGCGCTGGCGTCCGGGCTGATCGATCAGCGGCCGGATCGCGGCATGCGCGAGCGGGTGGATGCGGCGGGGGCGGACCTGGCGGTCTGTCGCGCCGAGCTGGAGGCGGCGCGGGTGACCTTTACCCCCGTGCCCGACCGGGTGGATTCCGAGACCTGTGGCCTGGCGGGGGCGGGCACGCTGGACATCGACCGGGGCACGGTGGCGCGCCTGTCGCCCGGGGGGCCGGTGATGACCTGCCAGACGGCGCTGGCCCTGTCGGTGTGGCGGCGGCAGGTGGTCGAGCCGGCGGCGCGCGAGATCTTCGGCCAGGACGTGGTCGATATCGTCCACTACGGGACCTATTCGTGTCGCTCGGTCTCGAACCGGCCGGGCGCGCGGCCCAGCGCCCATTCGCGCGCGGCGGCCATCGATGTCGCGGGGGTGGTGCTGCGCGACGGCACGCGGGTGATGGTCAAGCAGGACTGGTACGGCGACGGACCGGAGGCGCGGTTCCTGAAGCGCATCCGCGACGAGGGCTGTCAGGTGTTCGGCACGGTGCTGAGCCCCGACTATGACGCCCCGCACCAGGACCATCTGCATCTGGAACCGGGGGGCCGGGCGTTTTGCAGATGAGTGCCGGTGGTGGCCGCTTTCGAGCCGTTGCGGACTTAGCCGCATTTCCCTGCTTTAGACGCTTCCGCGGTTTGTGCGACGTCTCTCGCTTCAGCCAATTCTAGGCCATAGACCCTACGAAGCATCCGGATCGCAAAGAAGAAGTGTTCACTTGCCAGCAGAGCTTCTTGGCACGCCTCTAGTGGAGATCGTCCCGATTCTTTAAGCCGCTCGTATTCCACAAAATTATCCATCGCATCGCCGTAATGCCCCCCGGCTCCGAGCCGGTTCACCAAGCTGGCACAGGCGATGTCCTCTAACCACCCATCCTGACATGGGGGGTGTCGTCATGCCCGACGGGCGGCGAATGGCTGTACAGGATGCGGATGCCCTCCGGAACCGACCCCCACCCGATCGTCGTGTTCGACACCGACTGCGTGCTCTGCAGCGGGATGGTGCGGTTTGTTCTGGCGCATGAGCGCGGGCCGGACCTGCACTTTGTGGGCGCGTGGTCGGCGACGGGGCTGGCGCTGGCAGAGCGCCACGGATTCACGCAGGCGGACCTCAACGATACCTTTCTGGTCATCCGGGACGGGCGGGCGCTGACACGATCCGACGCGGGGCTCGCCCTCGCAGGGATGCTCCGGCAGCCGTGGTGCTGGCTGGCGGGTCTGACAGTCGTGCCAAGGCCCATCCGCGACGAGGTCTATGATCTGGTCGCGCGGCACCGGTACCGGTGGTTCGGCCGGCGACCGTCCTGTATCGTCGTGGAGCCCCGGCACCGGCACCGGTTCCTGGACGTCGATGCCCGGCCCGGAGCAGAGAGGGGTTGAAGGGATTTTCGCCCTGACGCTCGGCTCGCGGAGCCTCGCTGCTTGAGGGCGCGCCGACGCCGCCTGGTCCGGACCGCCTAGGGTTCCGCTCGACGGAGCGCGCGGGCGCGCCTCTCGAAATACCATTCGGACAGTCCGAGAATGGCCAGGCCTCCCCCCCAAATCAGGTACACACCCCACCCGGACTGCCCAAGCCAGGGCCCGATCAGGGGCAGTTGATCTTCCCGATCAAGCGCTGCCGCGATCAGGACGACAACAATGACAAGTCGGGTGGTCTGTTTCGCGTAGTAGACCCATTTGGGAGGGCGCGCAGCCATATGCCGGGCAAGCTCATCTCCCGTGAGAGGGGCTCCGAAGATCGCATCCATGACGGGCTTGCGTTTGCGGGTGTCTGCCATGCGCTACCCTCTCTCGCGCTGCCCGACGCGTCAACGACCCGGGCCTTGCCGCCCAAGGGGGCTTGACGGCGTGTAACCTTGAGGTGATATGTAACCCACGGGTGACATTGAGCCTGAGGAGATTGCCCCATGATGACGATGACCGACCAGGAACGCGCGCAGGAAGGCCGGGCGCGCCGGTGGAAGCTGATGGCGGCGCTGAGCGCGCTGGTCATCGGGGTGGCGATGGCGGCGGTGGGGGCGGCCTATGTCCGGGCCGGGGTCAGCGTCGGCGGGGCCGTGGCCGGGGTGATCGGCTGTGGCGTCGGTCTGGCGATCGTGGGGGCGTTCAAGGCGTGGGGGCTCCGGCCCTGGAACCGCCGGTGGCAGACCGAGCCGGTGCAGGTGCGGCGCGACCGGCTGCAGGCGCGACGCAACGGGATCCTGTGGGCGTTTCCGGTGGCCAGCCTGTTCTTTCTGGCGGTGTCGTATCAGGCCTGGGGCGGGATCGAGGCGGGTGACGACGGCGTGGTCGACTATTTGCAGCTGGGCATGCCGGTGCTGTATTCCTGGGTGGTCAGCATGGTGGTGCTGGGCTGGGACTTCCAGTCACGCACCCAGCGCAAATATCTGGATGACGAGCTGACCGGGGCCCTGCGGGCGCGGGCGCTGGGGGCGGCGTTCGTGGTGCTGATGGCGAGCGGCACGGTGGCCGCCGGAGTCAGCCTGTGGCGGCCGGAGTGGAGCCCGCTGGCGATCATCACGGCGCTGACGCTGGGCGGGGCGGCGGCCGGGCTGCGCTTTGCCTGGCTGGATCGCGAGGCGGGCCTGCCGGAGCGCGGGGATGGGTGACCCGCGGCTGGGGTCGCACCTGAAGGCCATCCGCACCGCCGCCGGCCTGACCCAGGCCGAGCTGGCCGAGCGGGCGGGCGTGTCGAGGAAGACCATCAACACCGTCGAGAACGGGGTCTTCATCCCCTCGACCCTGCTGGCGCTGGACCTGGCGCGGGCGCTGGGGGTGACGGTCGAGGCGCTGTTCTATCTGAAGGACTGAGGCCCCTCGGCGGGGGGCTGCGCCTCAGGGAAGCGCTGCCTTGACCTGGGCGCGCACCGTCTCATCGACAGGCAGCAGGGGCCGGGGCGGGTCGGCTGTGGTCAGGCCCATGAGGGCGGCGGCCGCATAGACGATCCTGAGACCGCCGTGGGTCTGGAACAGGTCCCAGAGCGGGGCGAAGGCCGCGTCCTGTCGGTCCGCTTCGGCGCGGTCGCCGGCCATGGCGGTTCTTGCGAGACGGACGACCGCCTCGGGCCACAGGCCACCCGCGACGCTGAACCATGCGTCGCACCCGGCCAGCAGGGCGTCCTTGCATCCCCAGTCGCCGCTGTAGCCGATCGACAGGCCGGGCGCCGCAGCCCGGAAGGCCGCAAGGTCCGGGGCCAGCGGACCGGCGGGCAGCGGCAGCTTGATGGCCGCCACAGTCGGCAGGGCTGCCAGCCGGCCCACGAGCGCGGGGCTGAAGGTGAACCGGGTCGTGCCGGGGTTGCTGTAGATGCAGAGCGGCAGGTCGGTCGCCGACGAGACGGCCTGGAAATGGTCATAGACCTCGGCCTCGGTCAGGGGCGTATAGCTCACCGGGGCGAGGAGCAGGCCGGAGGCGCCCTCGGCCGCGGCGTCGCGCGCGAGGTCACAGGCCGTGTCCGTGCGCAGGGCGCCCACACCGACGATCACCGGGGTCGAGGTGACCGTGGCGAGGGCCGTGGCGACAGCGCGCCGGCGCTGCGCGCGGTCGAGGAACATATAGGTGCCGGTGCTTCCGAGCAGGCCGATGCTGTCGGCGCCGCCCGCCTCGATCCGGCGCACGAGGGTCGCGAGGTTGTCGGCAATGACCTGCCCCGACGGGGTCATCGGCGTGATCGGAAAGGCGGACAGACCGGTGAAGAGGCGCATGGCGGAAGATGAGCGCGACCGCCGGGGCGCGACAAGTCAGGCTTGGCTTCTGATTGTGTCGGGGCGCGGGTTTCGGCAAGGATCGCAGCTCTTCCACGCGACAGCAGGACCGATCATGACCGTCCGGTTCGAGGACGCCTATCCGGGCTCGAAGGCCTTTCTGGAACTGCCGGCCCTGCGCGTGCCGGCGGGCTGGCGCATCGCGCTGAACGCCCTGTCCGACCAGCTTGACCCCGGACTGTGCGATCCGGATTCGGTGCTGTTCAGCGCCACGAATGCCGCCACGCGGTTCGAGATCGAGGTGACCGGCGGCTTTCATCTCAGGGTCACCTATGCCCCCTGGCCGAGGACGGAGCGCGGGCGGCGGATCGCCGACCAGCCGCTGGCCTTTCTCGACGGCGAGGTCGTGCATGAGCTGGCCACGGAAGATTACGCCGCGCTGATCGCCGACCTGCAGCACTGGATCGCCCGCTGCAGCGTCTGGGTGCGCGAGGGGAACTGAGCCCCACATCGCAATGACGCCGACCGCTTGACTCGCTCATACAGTATGTCGCATACACTGTGTGTCACACACTATGTGACGCGAGCGGAGCGGGCGCTTGGGCGAGACCGATCTTTATGAGGCGATGCGGCTGGAGCTCAGGCGGGGCTCGCTGGTGCTGGCGGTGCTGGCGCGGCTGAAGACCGAGCAATACGGCTATTCCCTGCGCGTGGCGCTGGGCGAGGACGGGCTGGAGATGGAGGAATCGACCCTCTATCCGCTGCTGCGCCGGCTGGAGAGCCAGGGGCTGCTGACCAGCGAATGGCGCGAGGAAGAGCGCCGCAAGAAACGCTTTTACCGGCTGTCGCCCGCGGGCGAGGCCATGCTGGGCCGGCTTGAGGCCGAATGGCGCAGGCTGTCGGCCTCGCTGGACCGAATTCTGTGATCACGGAGGGGACGATGGACCTGATCGAACGCTATCTGAAGGCCGTGGGGGCGCAGCTGCCCGCCGCCGGCCGCGAGGACATTCTGGCGGAGCTGCGCGACCTCTTGATGAGCCGGGTCGAGGAGCGCGAGGCCGAACTGGGCCGGCCGCTGACCGAGGCCGAGGTCGAGGCGCTGCTGCGCGAGGTGGGCCACCCACTGACGGTGGCCGCCCGCTATGGCGCCGGGCCGCAGCATGTGGTGGGGCCCGAGCTCTATCCCTGGTGGATGTTCGGGGTGAAGACGGCGCTGACGGTGCTGGTGCTGATCACGGCGGTGGGCGCGGTGGCGCGCATTCTGTTCGGCCAGGTCGAGGTAGGGCAGGCCATCGGCCAGGCGTTTGCCGGCCTGTTCGAGAGCGGACTGACGGTGGTGGGGCTGGCGACGCTGGCCGGCTTCATCATCGAGCGGCAGGCGAAGAAGCCGGCCTTCCTGACCGACTGGCGGGCGAAGGACCTGGGCCTGTTCGAGGTGGGGGTGTTCAGCCGCCGGTGGTGGGACGCCCTCCACGAGAAGAGCGGCGGCGGGACGCTGGCCGAAACCGACAAGGCGCTGGACGCATCCCTGCCGAAGATGTCGCCGACGGCGGGTGCGCTGGGCAGCGCCACGGGCTGGGGCATCTTCCTGCTGTGGTGGTCGGGCCTGCTGGGTCTGGGCTTCCGACCCGAGGACCTGGGCGGGGAGCTGGTGCGCGGCGAGATCGACTATGGCCTGCTATTCGCCGAGACGGTGACGCTGCTGTACTGGCCGGTGCTGGTGTTCGCGGCGGCGCAGGGGCTTTTCCATGTGCTGCGGGCGCTGACCGGCTCGCCCGCGCGGCTGACAGCGTTCGGCGATGTGGTGTTCCGCGGCGCCTCCCTGACCCTGCTGGGCTGGATCTGGCTGTATTCGCCGTTCTCGTCGCTGATCCGGGTGGACAGTGTCGGGGCCTTCGTCGAACGGACCGAGACGCTGGTCCGCACGCATGACGGCGTCGACACCATCCTGATGCTGATCGTCGCGGCGGCCATCCTGGGTGAGGTGTTCGCTCTGCTGGGTGCGCTCAAGACGCTGTTCGTGGGAAGGTAGGACTTGCCCCCGGGCCCGGTCGTCGCCATTCACGAGCCATGACCGAGACGCTCAGACTGCTGACCCAGATGAACCCGTGGCTGGCGCTGACGATCGCGGGCCTGCTGGAAGTGGGCTGGGCCTCTGGCTTCAAATATGTGGGACCGCAGCGGCCGGGCATCAGCCTGCTGGTCGGGATCGCCATGCTGGCCAGTTTCGCCTTCCTGTGGCTGGCGACGCAGAAGCTGCCGATCGGCACGGCCTATGCGGTCTGGACCGGGATCGGGGCGGTCGGGGCGGCCAGCATCGGTATCCTGGCCTATGGCGAGCCGGCCACCGCGATCCGGCTGGTGTGCATCGTCCTGATCGTGGCGGGCATTGTCGGGCTGAAGCTGTTCTCGGGAGCCACGGTATGACCTCCCCTCAAGCAGCGAGCGACCGCGTCGCGAGCGGTAGGGTGCTTATAGTTGCCGGGTCGGACTCGGGCGGGGGCGCGGGCATCCAGGCCGACATCAAGGCGGTGACGATGCTGGGCGGCTTTGCCGCGACGGCGGTGACGGCCATCACGGTGCAGAACACCCTGGGCGTTCATGGCGTCCACCCGCTGCCGGTCGGCCTGATCCGCGATCAGGCCCGGGCGGTGCTGGACGACATCGGCACCGACGTCATCAAGACCGGCATGCTGGGCAGTGTCGAAGTGGTCGAGGCGGTGGCCGACATTCTGGACGGGGCGGGCGTGCCCGCCGTGGTTGACCCGGTGATGGTGGCCAAGGGCGGGGCGTCCCTGCTGGCCGATGCGGCGATCGACGCGGTGCGCACCCGGATGGTGCCGCGCGCGGAGCTCCTGACCCCCAATGCGCCCGAAGCCGAGGCCCTGACCGGGATCGCGGTCACCGATCTCGACGGCCAGCGCCGGGCGGGCGAGGCCCTGCTGGCGATGGGCGCGGGCGCCGTGCTGATGAAGGGCGGCCATGTGCCGGGCGAGCGGGTCCTGGACCTGCTGCTGACCCGGGACGGCGAGACGGTGCTGGAAGGCGAGCGGGTCGAGACGCGCCACACCCACGGCACGGGCTGTACCCTGGCCAGCGCCTGCGCGGCGGGGCTGGCGCAGGGGCAGACGATGGAGGCGGCGGTCGCCAACGCCTGGGCCTATGTGGCCGAGGCGATCCGCCGGGCGCCGGGGCTGGGGCAGGGGCACGGGCCGCTGGACCACGGCTGGCCGGTGCGCGGCCGATGAGCGATCCGGCCACCCGCCTTGAGGCCATCGTCCGGGCCGATCCCGATCTGATGACGGTGCTGGAGGGGGTGCGGGCGGAAGGGTTGAACGACTGGCTGATCTTTTCCGGAGCGGTCTATCAGAGCGTCTGGAACCACCTGACGGGGCGGCCGGCCGGTCACGGGATCAAGGATTTCGACGTCGGCTATTTCGACCCGGACTACAGCTGGGACGCCGAGGATGCGGTGATCCGCCGGGTCGCGGCGCGCTTTGACGAGCCGCTGAGAAGCCGCGTCGAGGTGCGCAATCAGCGCCGCGTCTCGGAATGGTTTCCGGCCAAGTTCGGCCAGCCCTGGCCGCCGGTCAGCGCGACCGCCGAGGCGCTGTCGCGGTTCGTGGCCCCGGCCTTTGCCGTCGGTGTGCGGCTGGAGCCCGACGACCGGCTGACGGTCGAGGCGCCCTTTGGCCTCGACGACATGTTCGCCATGGTGCTGCGCCCCAATCCGACCCGGCCGCTGGCCGCGGACTGGGACCGGGTGGTCGACAAGCTTGTGGCCCGCTGGCCGGAACTGAAGGTGGAGCAGGGGTGATGAGACAGTGGACGGTGGATGCCTTTGCCGCGCGCCCCTTCATGGGCAACGGCGCCTGTGTGGTCGAACCCCAGCTGGAGTGGCGCGACGAGGCCTGGATGCAGGCGCTGGCGCGCGAGAACAATCTGTCGGAGACGGCCTTCCTGACGCGCACGGACCGGCCTGACCGGTTCGGCCTGCGCTGGTTCACCCCGGGGCGCGAGGTCGATCTGTGCGGCCACGCCACCCTCGCCAGCGCCCATGTGCTGCTGGGTGAACTGGGGCTGGACGTCGAGGCGGTGACGTTCGACACCCGATCCGGCCCGCTGATCGTGAAGCGGGGGCTGGGCAAGGACGCCTACGAAATGGACTTTCCCGCCGACGCGCCGCGCCGCGCGGGGCCGGTCGCGGGCCTCGCCGAGGCGCTGGGCGCCGAGCCGGTCGAGGTCTGGGCCGCCCGCTATCTGGTGGTGATGCTGAAGGATGCGGACACCGTCCGGAGCCTGACGCCCGACATCGCGGCGCTCAACGCGCTGGACACCCCGGCCGGAGAACCCGGCGAGGTGATCGTGTGCGCCCCCGCCGATGACGGCGACCCGTACGACGTGGTCGACCGGTTCTTTGCCCCCGGCTGTGGCGTGCCCGAAGACCCCGCCACCGGCTCGGCCCACTGCATCCTGGCCCCCCTCTGGACCGACCGGCTGGGCCGCGCCCGCGTCGACTTCTTCCAGGCCTTCCCCACCCGCGGCGGCGCCATCACCACCGAGATGCGCGGCGACCGGGTGATCCTGACGGGACAGGCGGTGACGACGGTGGAGAGCCGGTTGAGGGTTTAGGAGGGCAGTAGATTTGCGGCCGGGCTCGGATAAAGTTCAGGCGCTGTTTGCGGGAGGGGTAAAATGGCGGAGAAACAACTGACCTATGGGCAACGACCTTATCGGAAACGACCGACGTGGCCCGGCTTTCTCATTGCCGCAGTCCTTGTTTCCATCTGGGTTTTGATGGGTTCGGACCTTGAGGAGCCACCGTTCTGGCTCGGCGCGTTCGTTGTCGGATTCCAGTCCATCATGGTGTGGGCAGGCCTGTACGCCTTCAATCTTCGCAAGAATGGATCATGGCTGAAAAATCTGGCCTGTCTTGCCGGACTGTTCTGCATGGGGCTGCTGGCACTGTGGATTCGTCAGGGCGGGTGATCGACGGGTCTGAGGCAGGGGCTGGAATGAGCGAGCGAGCACCAGGGGATCGGTACCTGAAACCCGGCACGCGGGTGCGGCTGACCTATGAAGCGGATGCGGGTTCTGAAGGGGAACCAGCCTACGACGACGGGGTGGTGGTCCACTGCTGGTGGGATCACGAGATCGAGGGCTATGACTGCTACGTCGCCTTGTTCGGCGACGCGATCCCGCCGGGACAGCCGAAGGACGCGCCCTGGGTCCAGCAATATGCGGTGTCTTCGCTGACGGTGCTCGAGGGGGACCTGGCGATGGACCCGCTGGCGGCGCCCTCCTGGGCGGTGAGGGAAGATGATCGTGCAAGGATGCCCGAAGACGTGGAGCTGTCAGGTCGTGTCTACAAGTTCTGGTCGCTGGGTCTCGTGACCGCCATCCTGCTATTCTGGCTGGCGCGGACGCTGATGCGCTGAGCGGTGCGCCGGATCGTCGAGGAGGTGCAATCATGGTGAGCTCACGCACGTTCGTCCGCCGGATCGTTGGGGTCGCGGTGATGATCACGCTGTCGGGGTGTTCCGGCATCGGCCTCCCGGAAGGCCAGCGGGAGTTCTCGGGCGTCTGGCTTTACGAGTTCGAAGGCTCAAGCTTCGTCGTGGGCGCCACCGCAGTGCCGACGGTTCGTCCCGACTACGAGACGACAGACTGGCTGGAGTACCCCTCCGTGCCGCCGGGCGCCCTCCGCGACATGCAGGCGGGGTTGGCGGCCGAGGGCCTTGAGTGTCAGCCGGTACAGGCCTTCCGCGTCCGCTTCGCCGGGCGCCGGACACGGCACCCGCTGGGCACCGGCCACCTGGGTTTGTGGAGGTCGAAGGTGACGGTCGAGCGCACCCTGGACATCGAGCGACTGGGGCCGCCGTTCTGCTATGAAGAGGTTGGCGCGTCGCATTAGTCTAACCGGCGCACCACCTTCTCGGATCCCGCACCCGGTTACCCAAAAAGAAGGGGCGCGATCCTTGCGGATCGCGCCCCGGGGGCAGGCCCCGTGCGAGGGGAGGGGTGGGGCCTGCGGAGGCGGGTCCTTGCGGGCGCCGCCTTATGTCTTACCAGCGGCCGCGGTTGCGATCGCGATCGCGACGCTCGTAGCGGATGCGGGCTTCCAGGGCATCGAAACGACGATCGAGGTCCTGGCGTTCCCAGCGGCTGAGGCCGTTGCGGCGATAGTTCGCCTCGAGGCGGGCCAGCTGGTTGAAGTCGCGGCGCAGGCCCTGGGCCTCACGGCGGGTCAGCTGGCCGTTGCGGATGCCCTGGTCGATGCGGCGGTCCAGCTGGCGCTGGCGCTGGTTGATCGACACCCAGTCACGCTCGTAGCGGTCATACCGGTCGTGGCGGTCGTAGCCGTAACCGGGGGCATAGGCCGGAGCGCGCGTGCCGACGGTGACGCTGAAGCTCTGGGCGGCGGCCGGCAGGGCGACCGAGGTGGCGGCGAGGGCCAGGGCGGGGATGAGAATCTTCTTGATCATGGTCGTATCCTTTCAACACGCGTCGTCCGGGGTGAGGCGACGTTGACTGCAGAAAAGCAGGTCGCGGCTGAGCCCAATCTGAACAGGCCGTTTCAGGTTCGGTTCATGCGGATGAATTCCCCTCCATGACCGTCCGCCCCTCGCGCGCGAGGGGATAAGGGGCGACTTTCACGAGAGGCGGCTGTCGCGACGGTGAAATAAGTCTAGACTGACCGTTCAGCCTCCGTTCAGAGCCCCGGGCCCAAAACGCCTTCCATGACCCGCACCCTGACCCACCGTCTGATGACCTGTGCCGCCACCGGCCTTGTGCTGGGGGTGATGATGCTGGCCGGTTCCGCCATGGCGGCGCCGGTCGGGGATGTGCCTGCCGGCACCGCTGCGGCAGATCCCGACTGGATCTGGCAGGACCAGGACCCGCGAGGCCGCCAGGATCCGCGCCGCGACAGCCGGGGTGATCCCCGTGAGCAGCGCTCGCGCCGGGTCAGCGAGGCCGAGGCCCAGCGGATTGCCCAGTCGCGGGCGGGCGGCGCGCGCTATGTCGGCTATATGGGCATGCGCGGCGGCCAGCACGTGTTCCGCTTTGAACAGCGCGACGGCCGCGTGATCGACATCGGCGTCGACGCCGAAAGATAAGAGGAATTCCATGCGTGTACTGCTTGTCGAGGATGACGCCGACCTGTCGCGCCAGCTGAAGGCCGCGCTGGGCGATGCCGGCTATGCGGTCGACCACGCGCCCGACGGCGAGGAGGCGCACTTCCTCGGCGACACCGAGCCCTATGATGTGATCGTGCTGGACCTGGGCCTGCCCAAGGTCGACGGCGTGTCGGTGCTGGAGCGCTGGCGCCGCGAGGGCAAGACCACGCCGGTGCTGATCCTGACGGCGCGCGGGGCCTGGTCCGACAAGGTGGCCGGGTTCGATGCAGGCGCCGATGACTATCTGACCAAGCCCTTCCACACCGAAGAGCTGCTGGCGCGTCTGCGGGCGCTGCTGCGCCGGTCGGCGGGCATTGCGTCGGCGACCCTGTCGTGCGGCGGGCTGCGGCTGGATCCGCGCGCGGCGCGGGCCAATGTGAACGGCGAGCCGCTGCGCCTGACCAGTCTGGAATACCGGCTGCTGCACTATCTGATGATGCATCAGGGCCGGGTGATCAGCCGCACCGAACTGGTCGAGCACCTGTACGACCAGGACTTTGACCGCGACTCCAACACCATCGAGGTGTTCGTCGGACGGCTGCGCAAGAAGATCGGCGCCGACCGGATCGAGACGGTGCGCGGGCTGGGCTATCGGCTGACGGCCCTGCCGGGCGAGTCCGAGGCCGCGTGAACTGGCAGGTCTGGGCCGGACGGGCGTTTGGACGCCCCGGTCGCTCGCTGACCCGGCGTCTGATCTGGCTGGCCTCGGCCTGGATGGCGGTGGCGCTGGTGCTGACGGGCTGGATGCTGACCAGCCAGTATCAGGAATCGGCGCTGCGCCGCATGGGCTATGCCCTGGCGGAAACCATCGACGAGGTGGTGCTGGCCACGACCGTGGTCGGCGGCCAGGTGTCGGTCGCCGAAATTCAGGATTCGCGCACGCTTCGCCCCCTGTCGGGCAAATACTGGGTGGTGGCTGAATTCGACGGGCAGGGGGGGATGCGTATCCTGGAACGCTCGCCGTCGCTGGCGGGCGAGGACCTGCTGATCCCGCGCGACATGCCGGCCCGCCTCGAGCGCGGGCGCACCCTCAGCTATACGGCCATCGGCCCGGTCGACCGGCCGCTCAGGATCGCGGCCAGCGTCAAGGTGCTGCCGGGGCGCGAGCGGCCGCTGGTGTTCATGGCAGGCATGGACCGGTCGGACATCGACGCGGACACGCGGGCCTTTGCCACCTTCACCTGGATCGCCCTGCTGATCCTGGGGTTGGGGCTGGTCGCGGCGGTGTTCATGCAGGTGCAAATCGGCCTGCGCCCGCTGTTCCTGCTGAGAAATGAAATCGCCGATGTGCGGAAGGGCCGCTCGGGCCGGATCGAGCGCACCTATCCGCTGGAAATCCAGCCGCTGGCCGAGCAGGTCAACCGCCTGCTGGACCACAATACCGAGGTGGTGGAGCGCCAGCGGACCCACGTCGGCAATCTGGCGCATGCGCTGAAGACGCCCCTGTCGGTCATGCTGGCCGAGGCCGAGGGCAGGTCCGACCCCCTGGCCGAAGTGGTCACTCGCCAGAGCCGGGTCATGAAGGACCAGGTCGATCACCACCTGCGCCGCGCGCGCGCCGCCGCCCGGGCGCAGGGGCTGGGCGAGCGTACCCCGGTGGCCGAGGTGCTGGATGAGATGGCCGTGATGCTGGAGCGGGTGTTCGCCTCGAAGGACGTCGAGATCGACTGGCGCGCGCCCGACGACCTGATGTTCCGGGGCGAGCGTCAGGATTTGCAGGAGATTCTCGGCAATCTGATCGAGAACGCCTGCAAATGGGCGAAGCGCCGGGTGCGGGTCAGCGCCGGAGGGACGGGTCTCGGCCAGATGGTGGTGGTGGTCGAGGACGACGGGCCGGGTCTGGCCGAGGACCAGTGGGAAGCGGCCCTCAAGCGCGGCACCCGCATGGACGAGGATGCGCCCGGATCGGGTCTGGGCCTGTCGATCGTCGATGATCTGACCAGGGCCTACAACGGCCGGGTGGCCCTGTCGCGCAGCGAGATGGGCGGGTTGAAGGCTGTGCTGGACCTGCCCGCCGCCGAAGGCTGACGCCGCCTGTAACTCTGAAACAGGGTGGACGGATTATTAACCCTGGCCCGGCCAGTGTGCGGCGACGTGCTGTTCGCGTGGAGTGCCCATGGCCGGTCTGTCGGTCGCCCATCGTGCCGCCCTGGCGCATCTGATCACCCTGTGCCCGCCGCCCCTTCTGGACGGCCTGCGCCGTGCTGTCGGCAGCTGGCCGGGCGAAAAGGCGCGCGAGCTGGGGCGGATGCTGGTCGAGGCCGGGCAGGAACAGAAGCGCCGGGATCTGGCGCTGCAGCCGCTCATTCCGATGTTTCGTCCGCGTCCGGATGGTATCGAGGCCCTGACCTTCCCGGCCTCCGTCCTGCCGCGCCTCTGGGCGGTGGCGCGCGAGAGCGAACTGGACCTTCTGGGACGGCTGGATCGCTATGCGCCCGATGCCACAGTGGTGGCCGATCGGCTGTGCCTGGCCGCGGCTGCCGCCGTCCGGGATCGCCCCGCGGCCGTCTGGCCGGAGGGGTTGGCCGCCGACCAGCGCGAGGAGGGGCTGGCACTGCTGGCCCGCTGTCTGGATCTGGCGCATCTGGCGCGCAAGGCGCTCAATCATCTGGAGACCTGGCTGGGGCGTCCCGACGGCGACAGTCTGGCAGAACTGCGCCTGGCCGTGCGCGATGCCGCCGAGATCCACGAGGACGGGGCGCCGCGCCTGATCGATATACTGTTCGCCCATCTGCGGGATGCGGCGCTGGTGCTGCGACTGGTGACCCAGACCAACGGCTCGGCGGGTCGGGATGATTTCCTGAGCGGCACGGAAATGGCCGTCTTCATTCAACGCCTGATCGACGGGATCAGCGTGCGCGCGGACCGGATAGCGGCCTTCCGGCCCGGACCCGACGCGGGTGCCGAGGCGGGCGCACGGCTGGAGGATATCAGCTGGTGCGCGGCCACGCTCAATGAGCTGGACGTCACGCTTGAGATGCAGCCCGGAAGCGCCTGGGGCCAGAGTGTGCGCGAGGCGCGCACCAAGGTGGCCAGACGGCTGAGCGACACCATCCGGGGCACCGGCCGGGCGGTGGAGGCGGCCCTGCCGATGACGCGCGCGACCCTGGCCGGGCGGATGACCCGCAAGGTGCCGGACCTGACCGTCGATCCGACCTCGGAGGCGCTGGCGACCGCCGAGGTTCTGGTGCGGATGCTGGGGTCGGTCCACTCGGCGGCGGCGGTGTTCGGCTGTGAGTCCGATCGCAAGCGACAGGCCGATGCCCTGATCGAGATGCTGGGCCGCCATGCCGATGAGGCCTTTGACATGATCCACGGGGACGAGGTCGAGGATGTGGACCGCGCCCTGGCCCTGATGGAAATCGTGGCCCGCTTCCTGACGCATCTTCAGGCGACCGAGGCGGCCCGGACGGTGCGACGCCGCGCCACTGCGACGATTCACGCCATGCCGCCGCACAGGGCCTCGCCCGAGGCCGCCTGATCGGCTAAACGCCGGGCATGCTGATCTTCTGGACCCTGACGGGACTGGCCTGCGCGCTGGCGGGGCTGCTGATCCTGAGCGCTGCGCGAAGCGGTGGCCGGCAGGGCCTGCCCGTCGCGACGGATGCAGTGCGAGGCCGCGCCCTGGCCCGTGATCTGGCCGAACTGGACCGGATGGCGGGACGGGGGGTGCTGGCCGGGGAGGCGCTGGAGACCGCGCGGGCCGAGGTGGCGCGCCGGCATCTGGACCCCGTGGCCGTCGGACAGGCGGAGCCGCTGGATGACCGGGCCCAGGCCCGCCATGCCGGCTGGGTGCTGGGCGGGGTGGCCGCGGGCGTGCTGGGGGCGCTGGGCCTCTATGTGTGGCAAGGCAATCCCGGCGTGCCCGATCAACCCTATGCCCGGCGGGTGGCCGAGTGGGCGGAGACGCCCGGCATGCTGGACGCCCCGCGTCTGGCCGCCGTGATGGGGCGCGAGGCCGAGGCCCGCCCCGACAGTTTCGAGGCCCAGGCCCTGCTGGGCGCGGCCCGGTTCGAGGCCGGGGATTCGATTGGCGCGGCCCAGGCCCTGCGTCGGGCCGCGGCCCTCAAGCCCGAGGATGCCCAGACCTGGGCCCGGCTGGGCGAGGCGCTGGTGCGGACCCAGGACGGCGAGGTCGGCGAGGACGCGGAGATGGCCTTTACCCGGGCACTGGAGCTGGACCCGAACCAGCTGGGCGCCCGCTATTTCCTCGGCGAGCTGGCGCTTGAGCGCGGGGACGCCGCCCGGGTGCATGAGATGTGGGGCCCGCTGATCGCGGCCCTGTCGCCCGCCGATCCGCGCCGCGTCGATCTGGAGTCGCGACTGCCGGCCCGGGCCGGAGGGGCTGGCTGATGGGCTGGATGCCGAAATCGCCGAAGGCGCGCCGCCGCATGTGGGTGCTGATGGCCGTGGCGCCCGTGCTGGCGCTGGCCGTGGGTCTGAGCCTGTGGGCCATGCAGGACACGGTGACCTTTTTCGTCTCGCCGTCCGAGGCCACGGTCGAGGCTGCGCCCCCCGGCCGGGCCATGCGTCTGGGCGGACTGGTCGAGGCCGGCAGTGTGGTCCGCGAGGACGGCGGCCGGGTGCGCTTTCGCGTGACCGACAATGCCGCCTCGACGCCCGTCGTCTATCAGGGCGACCTGCCCGACCTGTTCAAGGAAGAGCAGGGCGTGGTGGTCGAGGGTGAGTTCCGCGCGGACCGGACCTTTGTCGCCCGGCAGGTGCTGGCCAAGCATGACGAGACCTATATGCCGCGCGAGGTCGCCGAACGGCTGAAGGAACGCGGCGAGTGGCGCCCCGAGAGCGGCGAGGCCCAGCCGTGATCGTCGAACTGGGGGCCTTTGCCCTGTGCCTCGCCCTGGCGCTCAGCGTGCTGCAGGCCGGTCTGTCGGTTGCCGGACGGATGCGCGCCAGCCCCGTTCTGGCGGGGGCCGGAGAGGGCGCCGCGCTGGCCGCCTGTCTGGCCGTGGTGCTGGCCTTTCTGGTGCTGATCTGGGCCTTTGTGGTCTCGGACTTCTCGGTGTCGAACGTGGCCTCCAACAGCCACACGGACAAGCCGATGCTCTACAAGGTGGCCGGCGCTTGGGGCAGCCACGAGGGCTCGCTGCTGCTGTGGTGTCTGGTGCTGACGGGCTTCGGCGCGATGCTGGCGCGGGCCCGCACGGGGGCCGGGGGGCTGCCGTTCGGGCTCAAGGCCGTGGCCGTGGCCGTGCAGGGCGGGCTGGGCGCCCTGTTCCTGGCCTTTGTGCTGTTCACCTCCAGCCCGTTCGGTCGCATGGATCCGGTGCCGGTCGAGGGGGCGTCGCTGAACCCGCTGTTGCAGGACCCGGCGCTCGCCTTCCACCCGCCGCTGCTCTACGGCGGCTATGTCGGCCTGTCGGTGTGTTTCTCGCTGGCGGTTGCGGCCCTGATCGAGGGGCGGCCGGGGGCGGGGTTCTGGCCCGCCTGGGGACGCTGGATCCGGCCGTGGGCGCTGGCCAGCTGGGCCCTGCTGACCGCCGGCATCACGCTGGGCAGTTTCTGGGCCTATTACGAACTGGGCTGGGGCGGCTGGTGGTTCTGGGACCCTGTCGAGAACGCCAGCTTCATGCCCTGGCTGGCCGCCGCGGCCCTGTTGCACAGCGCGGTCGTGACCGAGCGGCGCGGGGCGCTGATCGGCTGGACAGTCTTTCTGGCGCTGGTGGCCTTCACCCTGTCGATGCTGGGGGCTTTCCTGGTGCGCTCGGGCGTGTTGACCAGCGTGCATGCCTTTGCCGTCGACCCCGAGCGGGGGCTGATGCTGCTGGGCATCCTTGGCCTGACGGCGGGGGCGGCCTTTGCCCTGTTCGCGCTCCGGGCCGGGCAGCTGACGGGCAAGGCCCTGTTTGCCCCGATCAGCCGCGAGGGCGCGCTGGTGCTCAACAATCTGTTCCTGTCGGTGGCCGCCGCGACCGTGCTGGTCGGGACGCTCTATCCGCTGATCCTCGAGGCGGCGGGCGGGGCGACCATCTCGGTCGGCCCTCCCTATTTCGCCGTGACCTTCACCCCGCTGATGGCCGTAGCCCTGCTGATCCTGCCCATGGGGCCGCTCTTGGCGTGGAAGCGGGGGGACGCGGTCGGGGCGCTGCAGAGGCTGGCCTGGGCAGCGGGTCTGTCGCTGGTGTTCGCGGTCGTGATCTGGGCCCTGTTCCAGCCCCGTCAGGCGCTGACCGGGGCCGGTCTGGCGCTGGGGGCGTGGCTGGTGCTGGGGGCGCTGGCCGAGCTGGCCGAGCGTGTGCGCCTGTTCGGCAAGCGAACGGCGGGCGAGCTGGGCCGGAGGGTGCAGGCCCTGCCGCTGGCGGCCTGGGGCATGACGGCGGCCCATGCGGGGCTGGGGCTGTTTGTGCTGGGCGCGGTGGTTGAGACCGGGCTGAAGGTCGAGGCGGCCCGTCCACTCGAGATCGGCCAGATGGTGGCGGCCGGTCCGTATCAGGCCACGCTGCGGGCGGTCGAGATCGTCGAGGGGCCGAACTATCTGGCCGAGCGCGCCACGCTGGATGTCGAGCCGCTGGGTGGCGGACGCCCGGAAATGGTGCGGGCCGAGCGACGCTTCTTCCCCGCGGGCGGGCAGACCACGACCGAGGTGGGGCTGAGCTTCCACGGTCTGGACGATGTCTATCTGGTGCTGGGCGAACGGCGGGCCGGTGAGAGCGGGGGCCGGGCGTGGACGGTGCGCATGCACTGGAATCCGTGGGCGCGGCTGATCTTCCTCGGACCGGCGCTGATGGCGCTGGGCGGGCTACTGTCACTGATGGATCGCCGCCTGCGGACCGCGGATGTGGCGCGGCGCCGGGGGGTGGCATGAGGCGCCTGATCCTGACGCTGCTGATGATGGTCGGCCTGTCCGGGGGGGCGCTCGCGCAGGAGCCCCCGCCGACGCCGGACCAGCCGCTGGCCCGCCCGGAGCAGGAGGCCCGCGCCCAGGCCCTGTTCAACGAGATCCGGTGCGTGGTCTGCCAGCACGAGTCGATCGCCGACTCGCCCGCGGGCGTGGCCTCGGACATGCGCCGCTGGGTGCGCGACCGGATTGCTGCGGGCGAGAGCGATGCCGAGATCCGCGAGGGGCTGGTGGCGCGATACGGCGACTATGTGCTGTTCACGCCGCCGCTGCGGGCCGGGACCCTGCTGCTGTGGGGGCTGCCGCTGGTTCTGGTGCTGGGCGGCGGGGTAGTGCTGGTCTGGATCGGGCGCCGCAGGCCGGTGGCCGAGGGGCCGGCGGAATTGACGGAGTCTGAACGTCTTGCGGTGCAGGACCTTCTCAAGGCTGCAACGTCCGGCCCCGAAGATGACGCAACTTCGCCGCCGAAAACCCAAGGATAGCCGACACCACCTGTCCCTGTTGCGTCGCAGCGATTGGTGATCCGGCCCAAGGCCCTATATCGTCAAGGACATGCCGGTCCCCTTCGGGCGCGGCGCAAGATCGAACAGGAAGCGGACGTTGAAGCGCAAGGAGTTCATCATCGGTGCGGCTGCCGGCCTGCTGGTGGCGGTCATCGCCACGGCGGGCGGGCTGATTCGCTGGCCCGGCATGGAAGGCAGCCTGCTGTCGGTCAACGGACCGATCACGCCGTCCGCCGGTGCGCCCGGTGCCGCCTTCGGTCCGCCGCCCGGCGCCCCGGTCAGCTTCGCCGACATCTTCAACCAGGTGGCGCCCGCAGTGGTGCAGATCGATGTGAAGACGCGCATCGCCCGGCCCGCCACCAACGGGATGCAGATTCCCGGCCTGCCGTTCGACTTCCAGGTGCCCGAGGGCGAGGGGGGCGACGAGGAGGGCGAGACCGCCATGGGCGCGGGCTCGGGCTTCTTCATCTCGCCCGACGGCTACATCGTCACCAACAACCATGTGATCGCCAATGCCGAGGAGATCACCGTCCGGCTGGCCAACAACCGGGTCCTGCCCGCGCGTCTGGTGGGGCGCGACGAGAGCACCGACCTGGCCGTGATCAAGGTCGAGGGCGGCAACTATCCCTATGTCAGCTTCGAGGAATCGGCCGAGCCGCGCGTCGGCGACTGGGTGATCGCGGTCGGCAATCCGTTCGGACTGGGCGGGACGGCCACGGCGGGCATCGTCTCGGCCAAGTCGCGCGACCTGCGCGATGCCTCCAGCAACTATATCGACTACATCCAGATCGACGCGGCCATCAACCGGGGCAATTCCGGCGGGCCGACCTTTGACATCTACGGGCGGGTGATCGGCGTGAACACGGCCATCTTCTCGCCGACCGGCGGGTCGATCGGCATCGGCTTTGCCATTCCCGCCGAGACCGCCAAGGCCATCACCGACCGGCTCATGCGCGGCGAGCAGATCGAGCGCGGCTATCTGGGCGTCCAGATCGCCGATCTGGAACCCTATCGCGAGGCCCTGGGCCTGGACGCGGGCATGCAGGGCGCCATGGTCATCGAGGTGACCCCCGGCGGTCCTGCGGCGCGCGGAGGCCTGCGCCCCGGCGACATCGTCATCGAGATGGACGAGCTGCCCGTGGTCGACGCGACCGATCTGACCCGTCGGGTCGGCGCCGCGGCGGTCAATGATATGCTGGAGGTCGTGGTCCTGCGCGGCGAGCGGCGTCTGGTTGCCCGGGTGAAGGCGGCCAAGCGTCCGTCGCTTGAGGAACTGAATGCGCCGGCTCCGCAGCGCCCGGCGGGTGCCCCCAGCGAGGGCGTGCGGATCGGGGCCCTGACGCTGGCCCCCATGTCCCCGGACCTGCGGCGCAAGTACGATATCCCGGCCGGCGTCGACGGACTGGTGATCGTGGCGAACGGCCGGATCGGGGACAGCTTGCTGGTGCCCGGCATGGTCGTCATGCAGAGCGGTCTGAAGCCGGCCCGCGCCCTGGCTGACGTCGAGGCGGAACTGGCCCGGGCGCGCGAGGCCAGGCGGGACGAAATCTTCCTGCTGGTCTGGTCGGCGGGCGGAAACGGGGCGCTGCTGATGGACGTCCCGGCGCGGGCGTCGGCGGCGCGACCGCGGGCTCCGGCCACAACGCAGTAAGGAAACCGGCCGGGATCGGCTATCATCGAGGACGAATCCCGCAGGGGCGGGAAGGAAGGGAGAGGGCGATGCGCATTCTGGTGGTCGAGGACGACGCCGAAGCGGCGACGGCCATGGTCCGGGGCCTGACCGAGGCCGGCCATGAGGTGGTCCACGCCGTGGACGGTGCCTTTGGCCTGCTGGAGGCCCAGAAGGGCGGCTATGACGTCTATGTGGTCGACCGGATGATGCCGCGCCTCGACGGCGTGGGCATGGTCGAGACGGTGCGCAAGAACGGCGACCAGACCCCTGTGCTGTTCCTGTCGGCGCTGGGCGAGGTCGAGGACCGGGTGACGGGCCTGCAGGCCGGGGCCGACGACTATCTGGTCAAACCCTATGCCTTTGCCGAACTGATCGCGCGGGTCGAGGCCCTGTCGCGCCGTCGCGAGACCGGCTCGGTGGCGACCGTGCTCAAGGTCGGTGATCTGGAGATGAACCTGATCAGCCGCGAGGTGCACCGCGCTGGCCAGGAGATCGACCTGCAGCCGCGCGAGTTCCAGCTGCTGGAGTTCATGATGCGCCACGCCGGCCAGTCGGTGACCCGCACCATGCTGCTGGAGAAGGTCTGGGAGTATCATTTCGACCCCCAGACGAACGTCATCGACGTGCACATCAGCCGCCTGCGCTCCAAGATCGACAAGGGCTTTGACAAGGCCATGCTGCAGACCGTGCGCGGCGCGGGATACCGGCTGGAGGCGTGACGTGAGCTCCTCCCCCGCAAGGCGGGGGAGGGGGACCGCCGGCACGGCGGTGGAGGGGGTGACCCCAGACGCCGACGCCATGGCCGCCCCCTCCACCACTTCGTGGTCCCCCTCCCCCGTGAAGAACGGGGGAGGAGCCTAGGATGCGTCTCCCCTCCCTCTTCCGGCGGACGCCCTTCCGGTTGACGCTGCTGTTTCTGGCCCTGTTCGCGACGGCGGCGGCGGCGGTGCTGGCGTGGGTCTATGTCGCCTCGGCCAATGAGGCGCGACTGAGGGCCGAGGAGGCGGTGCGCGCCGAGGTCACCACCCTGACCGGCATCTATGATGCGCGGGGCTTTGACGCCCTGAACATGGCGGTCATCGACCGGACGCTGAGCCGCGACAACTTCCTGTATCTGCTGATCGACGCCGAGGGGAACCGGGTGACCGGCAGCCTCAATGTCTCGCCCATCCAGGACTATGAGGGCGGCACTGTCTGGCACACCTTTCCCATGACCGACACTTTGCCCGACGGGCGGGTGGTGCGGCCGCAGTCACGCGGTGTGCAGATGACCCTGCGCGGCGGCGAGCAGCTGTTCGTCGGCCAGTCGCTGGGCGATACCGAAGCCTATCTGGGGCGGCTGACCCAGGCCCTGTGGGGGGCGATGGGCATCGTCGTGATGCTGGGCCTGATCGGCGGGCTGCTGGTCAGCCGCAATCTGGAGCGGGCCATGGGCCGGCTGAACCGGGTCGTGCTGGCGGTGCAGGGCGGCGATCTGAAGGCGCGGGTGCCGGTGCGCGGATCGGGCGACGAACTGGACGAACTGGGCCAAGGGATGAACGGCATGCTGGACCGGCTGGAAGCCTCCATGGCCTCGATCCGGCATGCGGGTGACGCCATCGCCCACGACCTGCGCTCGCCGCTGACCCGCATGCGGGCCAAGCTGGAAGTGGCGCTGATCGACGCCGAGGCCGGCAAGGTCAGCGGCACCGAGGCGCTGGAGCTGGCCCTGTCCGAGGCCGACGACCTGCTCAAGACGTTCAACACCGTGCTGGCCATCGCCCGCCTGCAGGCCGCGGCCGGATCGGGCAACATCCCCGACGCCAAGCTGTTCGATGCGGCCGACCTGGCCGCCGACCTGGCCGAGCTGTACGAGCCGGCGGGTGAGGACAAGGGGCTGGAGTTCTCGGCCGAGATCGAGCGCGGGCTGAACATCGTCGGCAACCGGCCCTTCCTGACCCAGGCGCTGGCCAACATCATCGACAATGCCATCAAATACACGCCCGAGGGCGGGGCGGTGAAACTGCGGGCGCGCCGGCGGTCGTCGGGCGAGATCGAGTTTTCCGTGACCGACACCGGGCCGGGCGTGCCCGAGGCGGACCGGGGCCGGGTGATCGAGCGCTTCGTGCGTCTGGACAACAGCCGGACCGAGCCGGGATCGGGACTGGGGCTGGCGCTGGTCGGGGCGGTCATGGAAGCGCACGGCGGGCGCATCCAGCTGGATGAAGGCCCGGGCGTGTTCAATGGCTCCGGCCCCGGCCTGAGGGTGGCGCTGGTTCTGGCCGCGGCGCCGTGACGGCACCGGACGCCCTCGGCCAATGCATGACGCCCTGCGGCCCGACGCTGGCCGCGCCGGGCCTGGAGACGCTGAAGTCGCAACTGGCCGAGACGATGCCCGCGACGTTGCTTGACGCCAGCTGGCCGGCGCTGGAACCCGTGTTTGCCGCCAGCCCCTATCTGGCCTTGCTGGCGCGGCGACGGCCCGAAGCGCTGGAGCGGATGCTGGCCGCCCGGCCCGAAGACACCCTGGCCGACATCCTGATGCAGACGCGGGCGCTGGACGGCGGGGCCGAGGCGATGAAGCGCCCGCTGCGGCAGTTGAAGGCCGACCTTCACCTGCTGACGGCGCTGGCCGATCTGGGCGGGGTCTGGGATCTGGAGGCGGTGACGGCGGCCCTGTCGCGGTTCGCCGATGCGACGGCCGAGGCGGCGCTCCGGGCCGTGGCCCACGACCTGCGCGAACGGGGCAAGCTGGTCGCGCCGGCCGATCCCGACAACCCGCTGCCAGGCCTGTTCGGTCTGGCCATGGGCAAGCATGGCGCGCTGGAGCTGAACTATTCCAGCGATATCGACATTTCGCTCTTCTACGACCCGGCCAAGCTGGCGGGCGCCCTGGCCGAGGGTGTGGAGATGCAGCGCACCGTGGACCGCGCGGCCCAGGCCTTTGCCGCCCTGCTGACCGAGCGGACCGGCGACGGCTATGTGTTTCGCGTCGACCTGCGGCTCAGGCCCGACCCGTCCTCGACCCCGCCGGTCGTGGCCGTGCCCATGGCGCTGGATTACTATGAGGGCGTCGGCCAGAACTGGGAGCGCGCAGCCTTCATCAAGGCGCGGGTGGTACTGGGCGACCGCGCGGCGGGCCGTGATTTCCTGCAGGCGCTGGTGCCGTTCGTCTGGCGCCGCAGCCTCGACTATCAGGCGATCCTCGATGTGCAGTCGATCAAGCGGCAGATCCATGTTCACAAGACGGGCGAGGGGCTGGAGGCCGCCGGCGCCAATCTGAAACTGGGCCGGGGCGGCATCCGCGAGATCGAATTCTATGCCCAGACCCAGCAGCTGATCCTGGGCGGACGCGATCCGGCCCTGCGGCTGCCCGCCACCCGGGCGGCGCTGGCGGCCCTGACCCGGGCCGGGCATGTGCCGGAAGCGACCCGGGCGGCGCTGGACGAGGCCTATGTGCGCCTGCGCGGGCTGGAGCACCGGGTGCAGATGCTGGCCGACGAGCAGACCCATGCCCTGCCGGTCGAGGATGACCGCCGCCGGGCGGTCGCGGCGCTGGCGGGCGAGGCCGATCTGGCCGCCTTCGATGCCGGGGTCGAGGCCCTGCTGACCCGGGTCAACATCCTGTATGGCGAGCTGTTTGAGGGCGAGGAAGCGCTGTCGTCGGACTATGGCAGTCTGGTCTTCACGGGCGTCGAGAACGACCCCGAGACCCTGGCGACGCTGGAGCGGATGGGCTTTGAGGAGCCCGCTCCGGTCTCTGATACCATACGCAGCTGGCACCACGGACGCATCCCCGCCACCCGCAGCGCGCGCGGGCGCGAGTTGTTCACCCGGCTGGCCCCGCGCCTGCTGGAGGCCCTGGCAGCGACCGGCGCGCCCGATCAGGCCTTTCGCCGGTTCGCCGTCTTCTTCTCGGGCCTGTCGGCCGGGGTGCAGATCCAGGCGCTGTTCCTGAACCAGCCGGCGCTGTTTGAACTGGTGGTGCGGGTGATGGCCTGGGCCCCCCGGCTGGCGCGGGCGCTGGGCCGCGATCCGGCGGCGCTGGACAGTATGCTGGACGCGCGCTTCCAGACCCCGCTGGACGCCGACACGGGGGTCGCCGACCAGATGCGGGCCGAGGCCGCGGCGGCCGGGGATTTCGAGGCGGCCATGGATGCGGTGCGGCGCCTGCACCGCGACCAGCGGTTCCGCATCGGCCTGCAGACCCTGACCGGGCGGGCGGATGTCGAGGCGGCGGGGCGGGCCTATACGGTGCTGGCCGATGCCTCGATCCAGGCGCTGGCGCAGGCGGCGCTGGACGAGGTGACGCGCCAGTCGGGCCGGATCGACGGGGCGGTGGCCGTGGTGGCGCTGGGCAAGGCCGGCTCGCGCGAGATGACGGCCGCCTCCGACCTCGACCTGATGACGGTGCACGAGGCGCCGGCCGAGGCCCTGTCCGAGGGGCGCGGCCTGCCACCCGAAACCTGGTACGGGCGCTTCACCCAGCGGCTGATCGCGGCCCTGTCGGCCCACACCAGCCAGGGTGGCCTCTATGAGGTCGACATGCGGCTGAGGCCCTGGGGCGCCAAGGGGCCGCTGTCGGTCAAGCTGGCGCGGCTGGACACCTATTACGGGGACGAGGCCGACACCTGGGAGTTCATGGTGCTCACGCGGGCGCGTGTGGTCTGGGCCAGCGATCCGGCCTTTGGCGAGCGGGTGGGGGCGGCCATCGAGGCGGTGATCCGCGCCCACGGCCGGACGGCGGAGACCCTGGCCCGCGACGTGCGGACCATGCGCGACCGGATGATGCGCGACCGGCCCCCCGGCGGCTTCTGGGATCTGAAGCGGGTCGCGGGAGGGTTGATCGATGCCGAGTTCGTCGCCCAGTACCGGCAGCTGACCGGCGCGCCGGACGGTGGCCCGCTGACCGTCTCGACGCTTGAGGGGCTGGCGGACGATCCGGAGCTGGCCACGGCGTGGAAGACCCAGCAGGGGCTGGCGCAGATCTTCGCCTGTGCCTTCAACGAGATGCCGCGACCGGAGGACGAGCCCGAAGGGCTTCAGGCGCGGGTGGCCCGGGCGGTCGGCCAGGCCGATATGGCCGGGCTGAAGGCGCATCTGGAGGCCCTTCGCAGCGAGGCCCGCGCGCGGTTCCAAGCGGTGCTTCCGCCGGTCGCGACGGAATCCTGAGGGCAGCTCCGTTAGACCGGGTGGACAAGGGGACGTCCGATCTGACGATCAAGGAGCAAGACCCATGAAGACTTCCATCTGGATCGGCGGCGTCGCCGCCGTCGCACTGGCCGCCTCGGCCGGTATTGTCGTGGCCCAGCAGGCGCCCGCCCAGGACCCGGTCCGCCAGGATCGCGGCATGGCCCGTGCCGACGCCGACGGCGATGGTCGCATCAGCCGCGCCGAGTTCACGGCCGGTCGCCTCGACCGCCTGCGCGCCGCCGACGCCAATGGCGATGGCACGGTCACCCGCGAGGAAATGCAGGCCGTCCGCGAGGTCCGCAAGGATGAGCGCGCCGATCAGCACTTTGCCCGAATGGACGCCAACGGCGACGGCGCCGTCTCGCGCAGCGAGTTCGACGCGGCCCGTGAATCGCGGGCCGACCGACGCGAGGAACGCCGGGCCGAACGCGGCGATCGCGGCCCGCGCCGGGCCATGCGGGGCGGTCATCGCGGTCCCCGTATGGGCGGCGACGGCATGCGGGGCGAGCGTGGTCCGGTGGTGATCGCCGAGGCCGAGGCGCGCATGGCCGAAGGCTTTGCCCGCATGGACGCGAACGGCGACGGCTATGTCACCGCCGAGGAACGTCAGGGCGCCCGCCAGGCGATGCGCGAGCAGCGTCAGGAACGCCGTCAGCAACGGCGCTCGCAAGCGGCGACCGCATCGGAGTAGGGTGGATGACGGGCGAGGCGATCCGCGATCGACGGCCCTCAGTCTTTTGCGAGACAGGACGACCGATTGGCCGCGATCGCCGACCCCGATCAGGAACTGGTGGCCCGGGTGGCCCGGGGCGACCCGGATGCCATCCAGGCCCTGGTCTCCGCCAAGCTGCCGCGCATGATGGCGCTGGCCGGTCGCCTGCTGGGCGACCCGGTCGAGGCCGAGGACGTGGCGCAGGAGACCCTGCTGAGGGCCTGGAAACAGGCGCCGCGCTGGACGCCGGGCAAGGCGAAGTTCGACACCTGGCTGCACCGGGTGGCGCTGAACCTCTGCTACGACCGGCTGCGGCGGCGGCGCGAGATTGCCACGGACGCCGTGCCCGAGCAGGTGGACGACAGCCCCGGGCCCGATCGCGGGCTGATGGCGCAGGATGTGGGCCGGCGTGTCGAGGCGGCGCTGATGGCCCTGCCCGAGCGCCAGCGCGAGGCGATCGTGCTGTGTCACTATCAGGAGCTCGGCAATATCGAGGCCGCCGGGTTGATGGGGGTCAGCGTCGAGGCGCTGGAGAGTTTGCTGTCGCGCGGGCGGCGGGCGCTGAGAGCGGCGCTGGCCGACCTGGGTCCGGCGGCTGAAGGAGAGAGACGATGAAGGCCGAACGCTTTCACAGCATTGTGGACGCCTATGGCGTCGATCCCGCCCGCTGGCCCGAGGCCGAGCGCGAGGCCGCCCTGGAGCATGCCCGCACACCCGAGGGGCAGGCGGTGCTGGACGGGGCGCGGGCGCTGGATCTGGCCCTGGCCGGCCATGTGGCCCCCCTGCCGGACGCGGCGGCCTTTGCCCGGGCGCTGAAGGCGGCGGAGGCCGCGCGGGCCCCCGTGCGCGGCAGCCCGCGCTTCCGCCTGCCGGTCTGGCGGATGGACCGGTTCCGGCTGGCGTCGGGTGCGGGCCTGATGGCGGCCGCCTGTGCCGGTGTGGTGTTCGGCGTCACCCTGACGGACCATTTGACCGCCGATGTGCAGGCGGATGCGGTGCTGTATCAGGCGACCCTGAACGGTCTGGATGACACGGAGGTGCTGGGATGACCGCCCGCGCTATGAAGATCGGCCTGATTGTCCTGGCCGTGATCAATGTCTTTGCCCTGGCGGCGGTCGCCACCATGGCGGTGTCGCTGAACCGGATCGAGAGCCGGGTCGAGGAGCAGCGCCGGCCCGGCCGGGGCGGCGGGGGCAGCACATGGACGGCCATTGGCGCGCTCTCGCCCGAGACGCGCGACCGGGTGAAGACGACGCTGCGCGAGTCGGCGCTCGCGGCCCGGCCCGACTTCGAGGAGGCGCGCACGGCCCGCAAGGCAGCGCTGAGCCGCGCGCTGGAAACCCCCTATGACGGAGCTGCGGTGCGCGCCCTGCTGGCCAGCTCGCGCGAGGCGGAAATGCGCGGGCGCTCCCGGATCGAGGACGACACCACGGCCCTGCTGGACACGCTGACGGTCGAGGAACGGGCGGCGGTGGCGCCCCTGCTGTCGCGTCACGGGCCGCGCGGCCGGGGAGGCCGGGACGGGCGGCGGAGCGACCGCGACGACCGTCCTCCGGAGGACTAGGGCTCAGGCGGCCTGACGGTCGTCTTCCTGCCCGCCCTGACCGGCTTCGGCGGGCGGCACCAGTGGCAGGGTGAAGGCGACGGTGGTGCCCTCGCCGGGTTCGCTTTCGATCCACATCTGGCCGCCGTGCAGCTCGATCAGCGACTTGGTCAGGGCCAGGCCCAGCCCGGTGCCCTGGGTGGTCTTGGAATGCTGGCCCTCGACCTGTTCGAACGGCCGGGCCAGACGCGCGACGTCCTCGGCGGCAATGCCGATGCCGGTGTCGGTGACGGCGATCTGGATCATCCCCTCTTCGGCCGGCTGGGCCCGGATCGTGATCTCGCCGCCCTCAGGCGTGAACTTCACCGCATTGGAGATCAGGTTCAGCATGACCTGTTTCAGGCCCCGGTGATCGGCCTGGAGCTCCGGCAGGGTGTCGGGCGCATCGACCTTGAGGCGCAGGCCGGCCTCGTCCACCTTGCCGCGCATCAGCCGGGCGGCATCCTCGCAGATGTCGTGAACCGAGACGGCCTCGTAATAGAGGGTCATCTTGCCCGACTCGATCTTGGCCATGTCGAGAATGTCGTTGATCAGGCTGAGCAGATGCTGGCCCGACTTGAGGATGTCGGCGGCATAGCCCTTGTAGCGCGGGTCACCGAGCGGGCCGAACATCTCGGCCGTCATGATTTCCGAGAAGCCGTTGATGGCGTTGAGCGGCGTGCGCAGCTCGTGGCTCATATTGGCGAGGAACTCGGACTTGGCCTGGTTGGCGGCTTCGGCCCGCGTCATGGCGACCTCATATTTGCGGGCCAGCTGGCTGAGCTTCTCCTGGCTGGACTCCAGCTTCTCGACCATGGCGCGGAGAGAGTCGGCGGCGCGCTGGCGCTCGGCTTCCTGACGCTTGATCGCCGTGATGTCGGCGGCGGTGACGACGGTGCCGCTGTCGGTGGTGTAGCGCTCGACCAGCTGCAGCCAGCGGCCGTCGTTCAGTTCGACCTCGCGGGCGCCGCTGCGTCCCCCGGCGGCGGGATGCTCGGCGCGGATGGCGAGGGCCGCGATCCGGTTGAGGTCGTCCTTCTTCGCGCCCTTGCGCACCAGCCCCGGCTCAAAATCGAAGGTGTCGATGAAGGCCTGGTTCCAGAGGGTCAGCCGGTCGTTGCGGTCGAACAGGACGAAGGCGTCCGAGACGCTCTCGATGCCGTCGCGCAGGCGACCTTCGGCGGCCTGGGCCTGGGCCTTGGCGCGACGCTCCTCGGTGATGTCGAGCGCGACGCCGAGGATGGCGGTAAAGCCGGTCTCGGCGCGCCCGCCCCGCGACTGGCCACGGGCGTCGATCCAGCGCGGGCGGCCGTTCGCATCAGGCACCGGGAAGCTGGCCTCGAAGGTGCCGAAGGTTTCGGCCTGGCGCAGGGCGTGATGGAGAGCCTCGCGGAACTCGGGGTGGACGCGTTCCATGAAGGTCTCGGCCGGAATGATCCCCGCGCCCTCGACCCCCATCAACACGGCCATATAGTCCGAAAGGATGACTTCCTGGCGCTCGAGATCCCATTCCCAGACGCCACAGCGCGCGCCCTCGACGGCGCTGCGGAAGCGGCGCTCGGTCTCGGCCCATTCGCGTCCGGCGCGGGCCGAGCGGGCCTGCTGCAGCAGCACCGCCAACAGCACCAGGACGCCGACCAGCAGGGGCGCCATCAGCACCCAGGCGTCATCCAGCAGGGCGGTGGCGCCCACCGCGTCCGGGCGGGCGCCGATCACCATGATGCCGGTATCGCCGACGGGTACGGCCACGCGGCGGAAGCTGGGGCCGTCCTCAGGCAGGACGCCATGCAGGGCTCCGTCCGTCTCGGGCGCCGGGCCGTCCAGCCCCATCCAGGTTGCGGTCTGTTCCGTGGATGCCGAGGCTGCCCCGATCACCTTCTGGCCGATGCGAAGACCCAGGATGCCGTTTTCGGGCGCTACCGCCGCCGGGGGCAGGGCGATGCGCGCGACCGCCTGACGGCCGTCGGCGGTGGTGCGACGGATCAGCAGGGCACTCCCCTCGCTGTCCGCGACCGGCGGGCCCGCGAGGTCCGGCAGGGGGCGGAAGGCGGCGATGGGGGCCCCGCGCGCGACCTCGATCTGCCCCGAGGCGTCGAGGAAGGCGACCGGCAGGTCGGCGGGCAGCTCCCGCGAAGGGCCGGCGAGGGCCAGTTCGCCCGTGCGGATGCGCAGCAGGGTGTCGGTGGCCAGACGTCCCGCCTCGGCCACCATGGCCTGATCGCGAAGCTGGTCGGATTCACGGACGGGCTGGGCCATTTCCCGCCCGAACAGCAGGACATAGCTGGCGACGCCCAGCGCGACGGCCAGGATCACCACCCGCACCCACGCGGGTGAGGCGCGACCCCGGTCGCTCTTGCGGCGCCCCGTGGGGTTTATGCGTCGCTCGCTGGCGCGCAAAGCGTCTTCTCCCGGCCCGAACTGTCGTCGAGAGCGGAATCTAAGCTGCGTCGCGTTCCGGTGTCGAGGCTCGGAATACCGGTGTCAGGCCGCGTGTGGCGCGCGGGACTCGGTTGGGGCGTCCGGCAGGGGGCGAGCCCGACCGGAAATGGGCGTGGTGACCTGTTCGGTGGTGGGCGCGCTACCCGGAACTTCGGTCACCTCGCGGGTCAGGTCGCGCGCCCGTTCCGCCAGCCGTCGCATTTCGGGCGGGGCATCCTCGGGCAGGTCGGAGACGGACTCGATCATGGCCATGGCAAGGGCGAACAGGCGCGGCGCGGTGGCAATCAGACGGGCCTGATATTCGATCCGTTCGGGATCGCGGTCATATTCGGCGCCCGGCACGCGCCAGCCGCCCCAGTCCTGAGGATCGGTGACCACGACGGGATAGGTGCCGGGGAAGGGGTGGTGGGGGCAGTCCTCGGCCGTCTGCCACTTGTTGCGGGCGCGCAGCATCCGCCAGCTGGAGGCGGTATCACTGGCCGCAGGGTCAGAGACGGCCGGGGCCAGTTCCTGGGCCATGAATTCGCGACCGAGGCCGACGTCATAGGTGACGCGCACCGGCTCATCGAAGCCCTTGGCCCAGACGGGCTGAACCTGTTCGATGCGGGCCCAGACGCCCACGCATTCGACCCAGACCCTTTGTCCCTTCTGGAACTGTGCACGCGCCATTGAACCCTCCTTCGGTGGCTCCACTGTAGGTAGCGCCTGTTAGCGACGGGTTGGGAAACGCGGTGAAGCAAGGGTGAAGATGACGGGAAAACGGGCTAAGCGGTCCGCCACTGCGATGAGAGGTTCAGCATGACGACGGCGGCACACGACCTTGGCGACACCCTGAAGCGGCTGGGCGTGAGCCCGGTCTGGCAGGACGGGGGCATGGCCACGCGCTCGCCGATCGACGGCACGTCGGCGGGCCGACTGGCCGGGGCGACGACCGGCGAGGTCGAGGCGGCGATCGCGCGCGCGGCCTCGGCCTTTGACGCGTGGCGGCGGGTGCCAGCGCCGCGCCGGGGCGAGCTGGTGCGGCTGCTGGGTGAGGAGTTGCGCGTCGCGAAGGACGATCTGGCCCGGCTGGTGACCCTGGAAGCGGGCAAGATCACTTCGGAGGGTCTGGGCGAGGTTCAGGAGATGATCGACGTCTGCGACTTTGCCGTCGGCCTGTCGCGCCAGCTGTACGGCCTGACCCTGCCGAGCGAACGCCCCGGCCACCACATGCGCGAGACCTGGCAGCCGCTGGGGCCGGTCGCGGTGATCACGGCCTTCAACTTTCCGGTGGCGGTCTGGGCATGGAATGCGGCGCTCGCGCTGGTGTGCGGCGATCCGGTGATCTGGAAGCCCTCGGACAAGACCTCGCTGGTGGCGCTGGCGGTGCAGGCGGTGTTCGAGCGCGCGGTGGCCCGCTTTGGCGCGGATGCGCCCGACGGGCTGAACCAAGTGTTGGTCGGCGGGGCGGAGGTTGGACAGGCGCTGGCCCGCGACCCACGTATTCCGCTGGTGTCGGCCACTGGCTCGACCCGGATGGGCAAGGCCGTGGCGGTCGATGTGGCCGGGCGCTTGGGGCGGTCGCTGCTGGAGCTGGGCGGCAACAACGCCATGATCGTGGCGCCGGGCGCCGATCTGGATCTGGCGGTGCGGGCCATCGCCTTTTCCGCCGTCGGCACCTGTGGCCAGCGGTGCACCAGCCTGCGGCGCCTGCTGGTCCATGAAGATCTGGCCGAGGGGCTGATCGCGCGGCTGAAGGCGGCCTATGAGACCCTGCCGGTCGGTGATCCGCGCGACGACGGCACCCTGATCGGCCCGCTGATCGACGAGGCCTCGGCCGATGCGATGGCGGCGGCGCTGGACCAGGCGGTGGCCGAGGGCGGCGAGGTCGTCACCGGCGGTCAGCGGCTGGAGCGGGACGGCGCCTATGTGCGGCCCGCCATCGTGCGGATGCCGGAGCAGAGCGCCATCGTTCGGCACGAGACCTTCGCGCCGATCCTCTATGTCATGACCTGGCGGGAGCTGGATCAGGCCATCGCGATGCAGAATGCGGTGCCGCAGGGCCTGTCCAGCTGCATCTTCACCGACAGTGTCCGTCAGGCCGAGACCTTCCTGTCGGCCTGGGGCTCGGACTGCGGGATCGCCAATGTGAACATTGGCCCGTCGGGCGCCGAGATCGGCGGGGCGTTTGGCGGAGAGAAGGACACCGGCGGCGGTCGCGAGAGCGGCTCGGATGCGTGGAAGGCCTATATGCGGCGCCAGACCCAGACGGTGAATTTCTCGACCGCCCTGCCGCTGGCCCAGGGCGTCAGGTTCGACGTGTAGCCGAGAGCGTCGGCATGGTGGTCGGCTGACGGCCCTTGCGCCAGCTGCGGTACAGGGCCCGCACGATCAGGAAGCCGATCAGCACCACGACCGGGATCAGGATCGGCATCAGGAAGGCGACCAGTACGGTGCCGACGCTGAGGATGTCGTCGACGACGCTGAGCACGGGATTGGCCGCGCCGGCGGTCGACAGGGTCGAGGCCGCGCGCGTGCCCCCCTGCGCCGCACCGAAGGCCAGGGCCGTGGGCGCACCGACTATGATCCCGGCGATGGCGGCGGCCGTGGGGTCCAGACCGGCGAACATGGACCCCGCTACAATGGCCCCGGCCACCGGCCGCGCGATCAGGCCCACGGCATGCAAGGCATTGTCGAGTACCGGCACCTTGTCGGACACCACCTCGATGACTGTGGCGAGGCCCAGCGCGGCGATGGCGGTGTTGGAGGTCATCCAGATCATGCCGTCGTTCAGCTCAATGCCGAACAGCTGGAACCGCGCCGCCAGCGCCGCCATGAACAGGGGCACGAAGATGCGCAGGCCCGAGGCGGCCGCAAGGCCCACCGCCAGCAGCACCGGCAACACCCAGGTCTCGAGGATGCCGGTCGCTGGAAGGGCAGAAATCATGTCAGGCATGCGGTTCCTCCAAGGCTCGGCTCCAGGTTAACCGAACAACGCGATCCAGAGCCTTTCGGCTCCCGCTCATGGCAGGGGTCCCTCGATGCACTGCATGGTCCCGGTGGGCATCACGCCCTGCCGCGCCAGTCGGGCCTTCAGCGCGGGATCGCGCGCGACCTTGCCGGCCACCGAGTCGGCGAAGCCGTCTACCGGGATGGTCGGCAGGCAAGTTCGCAGGAACTCCTCGCCGACCAGAAGGTAACGCCCCGTCGTCCCGTCGCCATCGGGCGAGCCACTGACATATGCCCCCCACGCAGGATCGCCCTCTTCGCCGGTCCGATACAGCAGCCATCCCGGGGCGATTCCCTCGGCAGCGACAAAACGGGCCTGTCGGTCGGCGAGCCGGCGAAAGCCCTCGGAGCGCGTTCCATCCCGCTCGAAGCGGGCCAGCAGGGCCGGGTCCGCCGATCCGTGCAGCAGGATGAGCGCGTCGGGGAGCAGAACGATCTGGCGGGCGATCGGCAGGAAATAGTTGGCACAGGACGAACTGCAGTTGCCGTCAACGACCACGCGCGGCGCGGCTGGCGCCAGTCGCTCGGCGATCGCCAGGGCATATTCCACATTGCCGCCCAGACTGTTGATCTGAAGCGTGTCGGGCGCGGTCTCGCGCCTGAGCAGGCAGTTCAGCATGCGCGCATCGGTCGGCCCGGTGATCGATACCTGCGATCCGTCGGCGCTCCATACGCAGGACGCGGTCGAGGCCCGACGGTGATCGCGCCAGTCGCTGATCGCCGCACAGCCTGGCGTCAGCAGGCCGAGCAGCAGGAGAACTCCCAGCCGCCTCATGCGCGTCTCCCCATGAAATGCCCCATGCTTTCGACGATGCGACCCTGTGGTCAGGGCTGGCGGATCGGTCCCAGTTCGGATGCGGAGCGGGCCAGATTGACGAATTCGGCGCGCTGACCCCAGGGATCGTCGCCGCGCGCGCCCTGGGCCAGGGCGATGACGTCATCCCAGCCGTATTCGTCGGCCAGCCACGGATCGCCGCGCAGCAACTGGGCGGCACCGGCGACGGCCACGGCCCAGCGCACCTCGGTGCCGGGACGGGCGTGCTGACCGGTGACGGGGTGCTGCATCAGTTGCGAGGTGTCGGCGCCCGGCGGCTTGAACCGGACCTGGACAAAGGCCCATTCGCCGGACGGGTCCCCGGTCGGGGCGGTTGTCTGCTCGTAGCGGCGATCCGGCAGCTGGCTGGGGCCGCCCACGGGGGTAATCTCATAGAGGGCGACGACCGTGGTCCCCGATCCCACCTCGCCTGCATCGATCCGGTCGTTGGAGAAATCCGCCTCGGACAGCAGGCGCGTCTCATAGCCGATCAGCCGGTATTCGCTGACCCGGGCCGGATTGAACTCGACCTGGATCTTGACGTCGTCGGCGATGGGGAAGGCGCCCCGGTCAAATGCCGGGCCGAACAGGCGGCGGGCCTCGTCCAGATCATCGACATAGGCGGCGGTACCATTGCCGGCCTGGGCGATGGCCTGCATGCGGGCGTCCTGATAGTTGCCGCGCCCGAAGCCGTAGACCGACAGATAGATGCCGGTTTCACGCTTCTCGGCGACATAGTCCTCAAGCCGCTTGTCCTCGGTCACGCCGACGTTGAAGTCGCCGTCCGTGAACATCAGGATGCGGTTGACCTTGCCCTCGCCAAAGGCGGCCTCGGCCTGCTCATAGGCATTGACCATGCCCGCGGCCCCGGCGGTCGATCCGCCTGCGGACAGCGAGGCGACCGCGCAGCGCAGCTTCAGTTTCTCGGTCCCGGGCGTCGGCCCGACCAGGATGCGCGCCCCCGAGGCATAGGTGGTGACGGCAAGGGAATCCTGCGGCCGCAACCGGTCGATGATCAGGTTCATGGAACGCTGGGCCAGTCCCAGCTTGTCGGGATTCTGCATCGAGCCCGACACATCGACCATGAAGGTCAGGTTGAGCGGCAGACGCTGGCCGGCGGGCAGCTCATAGCCCTTGAGCGCCACATGCATCAGCTTGCGCCCCGGGCTCCAGGGCGAGTCGATCACGGCGGTGGTGACGGCAAAGGGCTCTTCCGGCGAGGTCGGACCGGTGAGGTCATAGTCGAAATAGTTGACCATCTCCTCGACCCGGACGGCGTCGCGCGGTGGCCGCTGACCGTCGCGGAGAAAGCGTCGGACATTGGAATAGGAGGCCGTGTCCACGTCAATCGAGAAGGTCGAAACGGGTTCATCCGCAACGCGCTTGACCGGATTGGGCGTGGCGTCGGGGTAGCGCTCGGTGGACGGCGGGGTGACCGCCGGGCCCGGGGTCACCATGGAGGAGCCGGAGTAGTTCTGACGCTCGACCTGGACCAAGGGCGTCGGGGCGTTGGCCGTGTTGCCCCGTATACGCGACCCGCTGACGACGATCTCGTCGGCAGCAGCCGCTTCACCGACGACAGGTGGTCGAGGCACCGGAGGCGGCGGGGGAGGGGGCGGCGCCGAGGTGACATAGCCCCGGTCCGGCCTTGACGGCGGGCCGAAACCGAACGGCGCACAAGCTGCGGCAGTCGGCTCGCCATCCACCACGCGATCCTGTGCGGGGACGGCCACGGCGGGCGGCCCCGACAGCGACAGGATCAGCGATCCGCTGACGACCACGGCGGCGATACGGTTCGGCTTCATGACGACTCCCTCCCGGATTGTGGGGGCCATTCAGCCGTGGGTTATGGGGCCAGATTGTGACGACGCCGCTCGCTCTGCTAGGGAGTTAGGATCAGTCAGGGGGCGGGCATGGCAGACGCAGCGAGTGGATTGGATCTGGGCCACGCGGCGGCCCTGCTGGCGGCGGGCGTCATCGCCGTGCCGGTGTTTCGCAAGCTGGGGCTGGGCTCGGTGCTGGGCTATCTGGCCGCCGGTCTGGCGATCGGCCCTTTTGGCCTCGGCCTGTTTTCAGAGCCCGAAACCATCCTGCACGTCGCCGAATTCGGGGTGGTGATCTTCCTGTTCATCATCGGCCTCGAGATGCGACCTTCACGATTGTGGTCGCTGCGGAAGGAGATCTTCGGACTGGGCGCGGCCCAGGTCGCGGCCTGCGGCCTGTTGCTGACCCTGACCGGTCTGGCGCTGGGATTGGCCCCCGCGGTCGCCTTCGTCGGCGCCATGGGCTTTGTGCTGAGCTCGACCGCCGTGATCATGCAGATGCTGGAAGAGCGGGGTGAGCTGGCCGCGCCGTCCGGCCAAAGGGCGGTGTCGATCCTGCTGCTGGAAGATCTGGCCATTGTGCCGCTGCTGGCGGTGGTTGCGGTGCTGGCCTCGGTGACCGGTACCTCGACGGTCGAGGGGCCGCCCCTGTGGCAGACCATCGGACTGGCGGTCGGGGCGATCACGGCGGTGCTGGTGGCCGGGCGGTTCGTCATGAACCCGGTGTTCCGCCTGCTGGCGCGGTGGGGCGGGCGCGAGGTGATGACGGCAGCTGCCCTGCTGGTCGTGGTCGGCGCGGCCTGGGTGATGAATCTGGGCGGGCTGTCGATGGCCATGGGCGCGTTCCTCGCGGGCGTGCTGCTGTCCGAGTCCACCTTCCGCCACCAGCTGGAGGCCGACGTCGAACCGTTCCGCGCCATCCTGCTGGGCCTGTTCTTCCTGAGCGTCGGCATGGCGCTGGATATCGGGGTGGTGATCGCCGACTGGCAGCTGGTGGTCGGCGGGGTGATCGCCTTCATGGCGGTCAAGGCGGTGGCCATCTATGGCGTGGCGCGGCTGTTCCGGGCGCGTGAGCGCGAGTCGGTCGAGCGGGCGGTGCTGTTCGCGCAAGGGGGCGAGTTCGCCTTCGTCCTCTATGCCGCCGCAGGATCGGTCGGACTGTTCGATGTGCGGATCGGCGCGGCGCTGACGGCGATCGTCATCCTGTCGATGGTGCTGACGCCGGTGACAACCATGCTGCTGGGCCGGTTCATGCCCGCCGAGACACTGGACCCGGATGCGGCCGACGGAGTGGAGCGCGCCGAGAACCTGCGCGAGCGGGTGCTGATCATTGGCTTTGGCCGCTTTGCCCAGGTGGTGTCGCAGCCGCTGCTGGCGCGCGACGTCGATGTGTCGATCATCGAGAACGACGTCGAGATGATCCAGGCGGCGGGCCAGTTCGGCTTCAAGGTCTATTACGGCGACGGCACCCGGCTGGACGTGCTGCGGGCCTCGGGCGTCGACAAGGCCGAGGCGGTGCTGGTCTGTATCGACAAGCCGGAACAGGCCGACCGGATCGTCGAGCTGATCCGGTCCGAATTCCCGCTGACGAAGCTGTTTGTGCGGGCCTATGACCGGGGCCATTCGATGCGCCTGATCCAGGCGGGGGTCGACTATCAGATCCGCGAGACCTTCGAATCCGCCCTGGCGTTCGGTGAGCAGGTGCTGAAGGACCTCGGCGTATCGGACGCGGAGGCTCGCGAGACCATTCTGGACGTGCGACGGCGGGATGATGCGCGCCTGACCCTGCAGCTGGCGGACGGCCTGCAGGCCGGGCGGTCCCTGATGCGGGGCAATATGCCGACGCCCCAGCCCGCGCCCTATGTCACTCCTCGGCGCGAGGGACGGTTGCTCAACGAGGAAGAGCTGGCCGCGGATGAAAAAACGGCGGCCCCGTAAGGGACCGCCGCTTTCAATCCGTCAGGATCGTCGGGCTTATTGGGCGCCCGAGGTTTCCGCCTCGCGGCGAGCGTCTGCCAGACGGACGCGGGCGCGAAGCGCGTCGTCCGAGGGCACGGCGTTCGAGATGGCGTTGAAGCGCTCGATGGTCAGGCCCGAGTTGGCGACAGCCTCGGCCATGGCCGTTTGCTGCTCGGGGGTCGGCGTACCGCCCTCGATGCCCGCGCTGATCTCGCGCAGCTCAACCATGGCCGCGGAGAATCCGGCCAGTTCTTCATCGGACACCTCTGCACCGATCGACCCGGCCGGCGAGGCCGGTGCCATGGCGACCGCGACGCGGGCCTGAAGCACGGGATCCGCGCTCACGGCATTGGAAATCTCGTTAAAGCGTTCGATGGTCAGGCCGGAGTTCTGAACGGCGGCGGCCATCTGGGCCTGTTGCTCGTCTGTGGGCGTACCCTGCACCTGCTGGGTGATGGCGGTCAGCTGATCCATCGCCATGCCGAACTGCTTCAGTTCCGCGTCCGTGAAGGCGGGGTCCTGGGCGACGATGGCAGGGGTGTCGACGACAGGGGCGGCGTGGGCCGCGCCAGCCATGAGGGCGACGGCGGATACGGCTGCAAAAATGGACATACGCATAAAAAGGCTCCTTCCGGGGAGGTTGGACATACTGTCTTAACGAGCGAAACCCGGATCCGGTTTCGAAAACCGGTTCACCAAAGCCCTTGAAAAACAAAGGCTAGTGGTCTCACAGGACAAGGTAGCGGCATCGGGCGGGCGATGCAACTAAGGCGGGGAGGGGACCAAAACCGCGCGCGGCTCCCGTGTTGCGGGGCCCAGCGCCCCGGCGTCTTGCCGAACAGGAGGCGAGCCGGCGGCGGTGACAGGGCGACAACAAGGCAGGCCCCTGCGATTCCGCAGGCCGCGCTTTTCGTGTATTCGCCCCCGCCATGACCTACCCCGCCCACAGGCTGAGCGTGGCCCCGATGATGGACTGGACGGACCGGCACTGCCGGGCGTTTCACCGGTCCCTGACCCGCCGGGCCATGCTCTATACCGAGATGGTGACCGCCGATGCGGTGATCCACGGCGACCGGTCGCGCCTGCTGGCCCACGATCCGGAGGTCGGGCCGGTGGCCCTGCAACTGGGCGGATCCGACCCGTCGGCCCTGGCTGCGGCGGCACAGGCCGCGCTGCCGTTCGGCTATGACGAGATCAACCTCAATGTCGGTTGTCCGTCCGACCGGGTTCAGTCGGGACGCTTTGGCGCCTGCCTGATGCGCGAACCGCAACTGGTGGCCGACTGTATGGCGGCCATGGCCGAAGCCGTGCCGCTTCCCGTTACGGTCAAATGCCGGATCGGCGTGGACGACCAGGTTCCGGAACAGGCGCTGTTCGCCCTTGTCGACGCCTGCGTGGCCGCCGGGGTCAGCCATTTCGTGGTGCATGCGCGCATGGCGTGGCTGAAGGGACTGTCGCCCAAGGAGAACCGGGACATCCCGCCGCTGGACTATGCGCTGGTGCGGCGGCTGAAGCGCGAGCGGCCCGAGTTGACCGTCGTTCTGAACGGCGGCGTCCCCTCGGTCGAGGCGGCCAGGGACCTGCTGGTGCCTGAGGACGGCGTGGCGCTGGACGGGGTCATGCTGGGCCGGACGGCCTATCACGAGCCGGCCGGGCTGGGCCGCGTCGACCCGCTGATCTTTGGCGCGGACGGCGACACCTCGGCCGAGGCGGCCCTTGAAGCCTATCGCCCCTATATGGCCGCGCGTCTGGAAGAGGGCGTGCATCTGCCGGCCATGGCGCGACACATGCTGGGCCTGATGCACGGGCGGCCGGGCGCGCGCACCTGGCGTCGCATCCTGACCGTTGACAGCCTTGCGCCGGGCGCCGGGCTTGAAGTTCTGGACCGGGCGCTGGAAGCGGTTCATGAGGCCGAGGCCCGTGCGGCCGCCCGGCTGGAGTCCGCCGCCTAGTGGACCTGACCCCCCTCGAGATTGTCAGCCTGATCGCCGGGCTGGCCGCAGCGGGGGTGTTCGCCGGCCTGATCGCAGGCCTGTTCGGGGTCGGTGGCGGCACGGTCATCGTGCCGGTGCTGTTCTGGGCCTTCGCCCTGCTGGGTCTGGGCGGCGAGGCCAACCTGCATGTGGCCATCGGCAGTTCCCTTCTCAGCATCGTGCTGACCTCATGGCGGTCGCTGACCGCGCACCGGAGCCATGGAGCCGTCGATGAGGAGGTGCTGAAGACCTGGACGCCCTGGGTCGGAGGGGGCGCGCTGGTCGGCGCCTTTCTGGCCGGTCTGGTGTCCATGCAGGGGCTGGCGTGGATCTATGCCGTCTTCCTCGCCCTGATCGCGGCCCAGCTGGGCCTGCTGCCAGAGCGCTTCCGGCTGGCGGCCGAGGTGCCGACGGGCTGGCCGCGGCGCATCTGGGGCAGCGCCATCGGCGGACTGTCGGCCCTGATGGGGATTGGCGGGGGCAGTTTCGGGGGCCTGATGCTGACCCTGTGCGGTCGGCCCATCCATCAGGCGGTGGCGACCGCCTCGGGCTTCGGCATGGCGATCGGAGCGGCGGCGACCGTCGGCTTCGTCGTGTTCGGCTGGTCGGCGGAGGGGCGGCCGCCCCTGTCGCTCGGCTATGTGAATGTGCCCGCAGCCCTGCTGATCGGCGGACTGACGGCGTTGGTCGCGCCGTATGGGGCGCGGCTGGCGCACCGGCTGGACCGGCGACTGCTGCGGCGGCTGTTCGCCCTCTATCTGATGGCGACGGCCCTGTCGGTGCTCATCAAGGCCCTTTAGGGCTTGAGGACCAGACCCTCGGGCGTGGCCTCAAACCCGGACAGGCGACCGAGGAAGCTCATGCCCAGCAGGGAGTGGGGCAGGTCCCCCTGAACGACCAGGGCGGCGACATCGCGCATCTCCACACCCGCCACCGTCACGCTGGACAGGGTGATCTCGGCCGCCTGGGCCATGCCCGAGGCGGTGCGGATCGCCATACTGTAGTCGAGGCTCTCGGGGTTCAGGCCCAGCACCCGTGCATCGGCCGAGCGCAGGACGATGGCGGCCGCGCCGGTATCGACCAGCAGGGCGACCGGCTGGCCACCGACCTGGGCGCGCGCCCAGTAGTGGCCGTCGGATCCTCGGGGAATGGGGGTTGCAGCTTCGGTGGAGCGGACCACCGGCACCGGCTGGGCCGCCTGGGCCGAACGGTCGCTGAAGGCCCCGAAGCCCCAGGCCGCCAGAAGGGAGGTTCCCACCGCTGCTGCCAGAACGGCGCTTCCGGACACGCTGCCGGACATGTCGATACTCACTCGGACACCCGTCGTTACTCGCCGCTTCTGCGGCTGTCAGGAGACCGGTCTAGGGCATGGAACTTGGGATGCGGTGAATCGTCATGGCTGACGAAAGGTTAGCGCGGGACGATGTCGCGAAAGGCGGGGTCCAGCTGCGACACGCGACCGGGCAGGTCCTTCAGGATCGCCTCGCGCGCAGCCTCGTCCATCCGGCTCCATGTGGCGATCTCCTGCAAGGTCCGCAGGCAGCCGAGGCACAGGCCCGAGGCGCCATCGACCGTACAGACCTGGATGCAGGGCGTGCGGATCGGCCGGGGCGGGCCATCAGGCGGCGGAGCTGAATGTGACATATGCCGAAAATATACTCCGCTAGCAGACGAAAAAACTTGCGTTCGTCATAAAACTGTCGTTTCATGTTTACGACGCGAAACGACTGAGAGGGTGAAAACCCCTGCGAGCACGACGTGTCTCTTTTCATCGTTCAGCGAAAGGAGACGCCACCATGAACAGGAAAGAGAAAAACCTCCAGCACGCCATGATGTCCTTTGCCCTGTGGGGCGGGCTTCTGGTGAACACGCGCAACACGAACGGCGCGGGCGACCGTGTGGTCAGCCACCCGTCGAACTTCGTGCCCTATCCGATCAAGAAGCGCGCCTGATCCATCAGGCCCGCGCCCGGCGGCCTCCGCCGGCTTGCATCTGAAGACCCCGGACCCGAAAAGGGCCGGGGTTTTTCAATTCCGGCGCAGGGAACGGATCATGACGGGACTGATCGAGCGGCGACGCGAGGGCGCGATCGAGGTCTGGACGCTGAACCGGCCCGAGCGGCTGAACGCCCTGCCGGATCTGGGCGACGGCGAGGCCTTTGCCGAGGCGTGCGAGGCGGTCAATGCCGACCCGGCCGTGCGGGTCGTGGTGCTGACGGGGGCCGGACGCGCCTTTTCGGCCGGCGGGGACCTCAAGGCCATGCGCGACCGGCGCGACCTGTTCGAGGGGCCGGGCACCGCTATCCGCGAACGCTATCGCCGGGTGGTCCACCGCATCGTGCGCAGCCTCTACAATCTGGAGGTCCCGCTGGTGACCGCCGTCAACGGCCCCGCCATGGGGCTGGGCGGCGACATCGCCGGTCTGGGCGACATCCGCATCGCGTCCGAGGCGGCCAGCTTTGGCGCGCCCTTCCTGAAGCTGGGGATCCTGCCGGGCGACGGCGGGGCCTGGCTGCTGCCGCGCAACGTCGGCTATGCGCGGGCCGCCGAGTTGCTGTTCACGGCGCGCTCGATCGATGCGGCGACGGCGCTGGAATGGGGGCTGGTGAACCGCGTGGTGCCCGCCGACACCCTGATGGAGGCGGCGATGGCGCTGGCTGGAGAGATCGCCGCCCAACCGCCGCAGGCCCTGCGCATGACCAAGAGCCTGCTCCGTCAGGGACGGGACCTGACCTTCGACCAGATCCTCGAGATGACGGCCGCCATGCAGGCCCTGGCCCATATGACGGACGACCACGCCGAGGGCGTGGCCGCCGCACTGGAAAAGCGCCCCGGCACCTTCACCGGGGCATAGGGGATCAGCCCGCCTTGGTCGGCTGCTGCATGGCGCGGTTGGGGCCGACGCCGACCTGGGTGTCACGCGGGGCGCCGGCGGTCTCACCCGGCTTCATGAATTTGACCAGCACGCGCTGACCGATCAGCAGCGGGGCCTCGTCATAGGCGACGACCACCTCGACCACCCGCTCGTCCGACCGCTGCGAGGGGTCGTCCGAGGCCAGCTTGCGGGCACCGAAGACGGCGGCGCGCCGCAGCACCCGACCGACATAGACCTTGGACGGGTCGCCCTCGGGGCTGATCTCGACGGCCTGACCGATCGAGATATTGGGGATGTCGGCCTCGACGATCTCGGCGCGGATGATGCGCGGGGCGTCGGGCTCGAGGTCGAACATGGTCGAGACGTTCAGGGTCGAGGCACCGGCGCCCGGGTTGGCATAGCGACGCACGATCCGGCCGCTCATCGGGGCGCGGATGACGGTCAGTTCGAGATTGTACTCGGCCTCGGCCAGACGGGCCTGCACGGTGCGCACCGTGGCCTGCTGGCTGGCCAGTCGGGCCTCGGCGGCGGCGACCTCATCGCGCGCCTGATCCAGACGCTGCGCGGCGATATAGTTGCTGTCGGCCAGCTGCTGCATGCGCGCATATTCGCGGCGGGCGGCATTCACATCGACCTGGAGGGTCGCCAGCTGGCTGCGGGCCTGGGCGACCTCGGCCTGGGCGCGTTGAACGGCCAAGCGCGGTTCGTCGTCTTCCTGACGGGCCAGGATCTGGCCGGCGGTGACGCGATCGCCCTCCTCGACATAGACGGCCTTGACCACGCCGCCGCGACGGGCCGCGACCTGGATGATGCCGCCCTCGACGTCGGCCTTGCCGTTGGCGACGGCGGCATAGGGGCTTTCAGGCGCACTGGCGGCGGCCTGTTCGAGCTCGGCCTTTTTGGCCTTGTTGGCGCCCTGCATCATCATGAAGCCGACGATGACCACGACGATGACGACAAGGCCGATCCAGAGCCATTTATTCTTGAGGAAGGCGGGCATGACGGTCTTTCGGTCTCTGAGAGAAGGTTAGTGGTGGGCCAGGGCGGCGTTGGGGTCCGGAATCCGGCGCTCATCGGAGATGATGATGCCGTCCTCGATCTTGATGACCCGGTCGGCCCAGGCCTCGAGGCGCGGGTCGTGGGTCACGCAGATCACGGCGGCCCCGTGCTGGGTGGCGGCGCGACGCAGCAGCTGGATGACCAGCTGTCCGTTCTCGCCGTCGAGGGCCGAGGTCGGTTCGTCGGCGAACAGGATCTTGGGATTCTTGGCGAGAGCGCGGGCGATGGCGACGCGCTGCTTCTCACCGCCCGACAGGATGGCGGGACGCTGGTTCAGACGGTGACCCAGGCCCACTTCCTCCAGGCTGATCCGCGCCTGTTTCCGCGCCTGCGACTTGGACAGGCCCTGGAACTTCAGCACGATCTCGACCTGCTGCAGGGCCGACAGGGCCGGGAACAGGTTGAAGCCCTGGAAGATGAAGCCGCAGTGATCCAGCCGGAACTTGTCGATCTTGCCCGAGGACATTTTCCACAGATTGTCGACGTCCAGCGCGTCCACCCGGCCCTCTTCGGGGCGCAGCAGGCCCGACAGGGCGGCGATCAGGGTCGACTTGCCCGAACCCGACGGCCCCATGACCATGGTCAGGTCGCCGTGGCGGGCGTCGAAATCGACGTTCTTGAGCACTTCGATGAAGGACTTGCCGGACTTGAACCGCTTGACCAGGCCCTTGGCCTCGATCGCGAAGTCGCCGTGCTTGCCGTGTGTCTTGGTGGCGTTCATCGCAGCAGGTCCGCGGGTTGGCTGTTCTTGAGGACGCCCATCGAGAGCAGGCCCGACAGCATGGCGATGACGACCAGTCCGCCACCCACCACGATCAGCAGGCTGGGGGGCAGGGCGATGATGACGGCATTGGCCATGGCCAGCATCTGGACCAGCCAGGTGAGGAAGATGGCCGCCCCCACACCGACCAGGCCGACCCAGAAGCTCAACTCCATGACGATACGGCGCAGCGATCCCATGCCGACGCCGAGGGCGCGCAGCGAGGCGAACTCCTTGATGTTGGCCATGATGGCGCCGCGCAGGGTCTGCCAGGTGATGGCCACGCCGATGATGGTGCCCAGCACCACACAGCCGCCGATGATGATGACCAGAATACCTTCCTCGAACATGGCGCCGGCATTGGCATCGGCCAGTTCCTGACGCGTCCAGGCCTGCCACTGGCCGTTGCCGGCGGCGTTCAACTGGGCGGCGACGATGGCGGCGCGCGAGGGGTCCTTGATCTTGACCATCAGCGGGCCGACGCGCGGGCCGGTGTCGGCCTGACCCAGCATGCGCAGGGTGTCGCGGCTCATGATGATGGTCGGCTGCATCATATTGGGGTAGCCGCGCGTCACGGCGATCACGGTCACGGTCTGGCCGTTATAGAGGGCCTTGTCGCCCAGCTTGACCCCGAGAGTCTTGAGCGCCGTCTCGTCGACCGCGACGGTATAGGGCTGGCGCAGGGCATCCACGAGCGCCTGCGAATAGTCGGTCGGAATGGTCACCGAGCCGGGTGCGGTATCGATGATGCGGGCCGAGACGAACTGCTGGCGCGGCGCGCCCTGACGGGCCCGGTCGGCCTGGCTGGCCGTGGGGTCCACGTCCTTGACCGACTGGAAGCTGCCGCCGGCGCCGTCCAGCGGCTGAACCTCGACCACTTCGGCGTGGTTGTAGACCAGCGGGATGAAGCGGCGCGGCACGCCCGACGGTCCGCTGATCAGGCTGGTGGCGCCCGGGCGCAGGACCATGATGTCAGCGTTCGAGCGCTCGATCTGGGCCGTGAAGCCCTTGCCGATACCGATGAACACCCCGGTCATGGCCAGCACCAGCAGGCCCGACAGCGCGAGCGCCATCACGGCGGCCATATAGCGGCGCCATTCAAAAAGCAGTGTGGAAAGTGCAAGCGACATATGTGGTGCCAAACCCCTGACGTTGAGCCGGTTCTGAAGGCCATCCGTCGCGGGGCCAAGTTAAATCGGGGTAAGGGTCGATAACGCGGTGCGGCGATCACGGACCTGCGAATGGCATGGACGACAGGCCCTCCGGGGGTTTAACTCTGCCGCCAGAACGGCCTGCCGGGCCGCACTCGATCCAGGAAGATATCCCATGAAACTCCGTTCGCTTCGCCTCGCCGCCACGGTGACCGCCTCGCTTGCCGCCCTTGGACTGGGCGCCGCCCTGACGTTTGCGCCCGGTACGCCCGTGCAGGCCGAAGAGGGGATGTGGACGTTCGACAACTTCCCGATCGACAAGGTCAACGCCCAATACGGCACCAATATCGACCAGGCTTGGCTGGACCGGGTGCGTCTGGCGTCTGTGCGCCTGCAGGGCTGCTCGGCCTCGTTCGTGTCGGACGAGGGGCTGATCCTGACCAACCACCACTGCGTGGTCTCGTGCGTGCAGGAGCTGTCGACCGCCGAGAACGACTATGTCCAGAAGGGCTGGACCACGGCCAACCGCGAGGAAGAAAAGACCTGCCCCGGCCAGACCGCCGATGTGCTGATCGAGATCATCGATGTGACCGACCGCGTGCTGGGCGCGGGTGTCGGCCTGACCGGTCAGGCCTTCAGCCAGGCGCGCACCGCCGAGATCCAGGCCATCCAGCGCGAGGCCTGCGCCGGGGACGAGAAGCTGAACTGCCAGGTCATCAGCTTCTATCGCGGGGGCCAGTACGCCCTCTACAAATTCCGCCGCTATGACGATGTGCGTCTGGTATTCGCGCCCGAGTTCCAGGCGGCCTTCTTCGGCGGCGACCCGGACAACTTCAACTTCCCCCGCTATGCGCTGGATGCCGGATTCCTGCGCGCCTACGAGGACGGCAAGCCGGCCGTCACGCCCAACCACCTGACCTGGAATCCGAACGCGCCCAAGGAAGGCGAGGTGACCTTCGTCTCGGGCAACCCCGGCTCGACCCAGCGCCTGCTCACCGTCGCCCAGCTGGAGCGCCTGCGCGATCAGCAGCTGCCGCTGCAACTGATCCAGGGGTCGGAACTGCGCGGCCGTCTGCTGAACTATTCGATGACCGACGAGGAGGCCAAGCGCGTCTCGGTCGACACCATCTTCGGCCTGGAAAACAGCTTCAAGGTCTGGTTCGGCCAGCAGCAGGCCCTGCTGGACCCGGCCTTCATGGCCACCAAGCGCGAGGAAGAAGCCGAGCTGCGCGCCGCCGTGGCCGCCGACCCGGCGCTGGCCCAGCGCATCGGTGACCCCTGGGCCGAGCTGGAGGCCGTGAATGTCGCGGCCCGCGACCTGTTCCTGCCCTACTATCAGCTGGAAGCCCGCGCCGGCGGGGGCTCGACCCTTTATGCGATCGGTCGCGCCATCGCCCGGGCCGGTATCTCACGCACCGCCCCCGGCAGCACCATCACCGAGGCCCAGCTGGCCGGCTTTGCCGACCGGGTCGGGGCCGAAATGCCGATCTATGAAGGCATCGAGCAGATCCAGCTGACCTTCTGGCTGTCCAAGACGCGCGAGTATCTGACGGTCGACAGCCCGGCCGTGAAGGCGCTGCTGGGCAAGGAAAGCCCCGAGGCGCTGGCCGAGCGGCTGATTGCCAACACCCGCCTGACCGATCCGGAGTTCCGTCGTCAGGCCGTGATGATGACGCCCGAGGAAATGGCCGCTGCCGATCCGCTGCTGGCCCTGATCATCGCCAACAACGACATGGCCCAGGCAGCGGCCGCGGCCTGGGAGGAGCAGGTGACCGTGCCGACCGCCCAGGCGGCCGAGCGCATCGCCCAGGCCCGCTTCGCCGTCTATGGCACAAACCAGTATCCCGACGCGACCTTCTCGCTCCGCCTCAGCTACGGCCAGGTGAAGGGCTGGAGCTATCGCGGCGTGGACATCCCGCCGTTCACCTATATGGGCGGACTGTTCGACCGGGCGACCGGCTCCGAGCCGTTCAATGCGGCCCCGCGCTTCCTCGCGGCCCGCGACCGGATCGACCCGAACACCGTCTATGACTTCGTCTCGACCAACGACATCATCGGCGGCAACTCGGGCTCGCCCGTGATCAACGCCCGGGGCGAGGTGATCGGCGCCGCCTTCGACGGCAACATCCACTCGCTGGGCGGGTCGTTCGGCTATGACGGAAACCTGAACCGGACGGTGACGGTCTCGACCGCCGCCATCACCGAGGCCCTGCGGGTCGTCTACAACCAGCCTGCGCTGCTGCGCGAGCTGGGCGTCAGCTGATCCGGACCGGAGGACCTCTCATGCGTCACCTTGCGCTCGCCGCGTCCGCGGCTGTCCTGGCTCTCGCCGCCCTTCCCTCGTCCGCCCAGGCGGGCGAGGGGATGTGGACCTTCGACAACTTCCCCATCGCCCGGGTGAATGCCGCCCTCGGCACGGCCATCGACCAGGCCTGGCTGGACCGCGTGCAGCGCAGTTCGGTCAAGTTCGGCGGATGCTCGGCCGGCGTGGTGTCGGGCGAGGGGCTGGTCCTGACCAATAACCACTGCGTGGCCAGCTGCGTCGCCCAGCTGTCGACGCCGGCCATCAACTATGCCGAGACCGGCTTCACCCCCGCCACGCGCGAGGACGAGCTGCGCTGCCCTGGCGCCTCGGCCGAAATCCTGATGGACATCACGGATGTCACCGAGCGCATGCATGCGGCCGGGCGCGGCCTGACCGGTCAGGCCTTCAACCGGGCCCGCGACGCCGAGGCCGCTGCCATCGAGGCCGAATATTGCGCCGACCAGCCCGAGCGCCGCTGCCAGGTGGTGTCGCTGTACCGGGGCGGCCAGTTCAAGCTGTACAGCTATCGCCGCTACACCGATGTGCGGCTGGCCTTCGCGCCCGAGGATCGCGCCGCGACCTTCGGCGGCGACCTCGACAACTTCAACTTCCCGCGTTTTGCCATCGATGCGGCCTTCATCCGCCTGTACGAGGACGGCAAGCCGGTTGAGACGCCCACCCACTTCACCTGGAACCCGAACCGCCCGACGGCCGGCGAGCCGGTGTTCGTCTCGGGCAGCCCGGGCTCGACCCAGCGCCTGCTGACCATGGACCAACTGCTGACCGTGCGCGACGTCATGCTGCCTCTGGACCAGCTGATCATGTCCGAGCTGCGCGGGCGGATGATCCGCTTCGGGGCCGAGAGCGACGAGAACGCCTTCATCGTCATGGACCCGCTGGTGGGCCTCGAGAACAGCTACAAGCGCGGCATCGGCCGGATGAAGGCGCTGATCGACGCCGACTTCATGGCCTCCAAGGCCGAGCAGGAAGCCGACTTCCGCGCACGCTCGACCGACTGGCTGGCGGCCCATACGGCGGCCGGGGGTGCAGACCCCTGGGCGACCCTGTCGGCGGTACAGGAGGACGTGCGGCGCCTCTATCCGGCCTACACCCTCGTGGTCGCCCGCTCGGGCGGTGGTTCGACCCTCTATGCCTGGGCCGAGGCGCTGGTGCGCGCGGCGCAGGAACGCGAGAAACCGTCGGCCGAACGCCTGCCCGAATATGGCGACGGGCGTCTGGCCGGTCTGGAATCCCGCCTGCTGGCCGACCGGCCTGTCTATGCCGACCTTGAACAGGTGCGGATGGAATGGTGGCTGTCCAAGACGCGCGAGTGGCTGACGGTCGATGATCCGCGCGTGCGCGAGCTGCTGGGCCGCGAGTCGCCCGAGGGGCTCTCCGAGCGTCTGATCTCTGGCACCACCCTGGCTGATCCGGCGGTGCGCAAGGCCCTGTGGGAGGGCGGTCTGCCGGCCATCATGGCCTCGGACGATCCGCTGATCCGCTATGTGCTGTCGATCCAGGGCGTCACCCGCGCCGTCCGCGCCGAATGGGAGGACACCGTCGAGGCCCCGACCGCCCAGGCGTCCGAGGATCTGGCCGCCGCCCGCTTTGCTGCCTATGGCGACAGCGTCTATCCGGACGCGACCGGCACCCTGCGCCTGACCTGGGGCCGGATCGAGGGCTGGACGTATCAGGGTACGACGGTCGAGCCCTTCACCACCTTCGGCGGACTGTGGGACCGGGCGACCGGCGCCCCGCCGTTCGATGTGGCGCCCAAGCTGCTGGCCGCGCGCGAGCGGATCGACCCGAATGCTGTGCTGAACATGTCGGTCTCGACCGACACCATCGGCGGCTCGTCGGGGTCGCCCGCCATCAATGCGCGGGGTGAGATCATCGGGGCGAATTTTGACTCGACCGTCCTGACCCAGCGCAACGCCTATGGCTATGACCCCAAGGTCAACCGCAGCGTGATCGTCACCACCGGTGCCATCACCGTGGCACTGCGGGACGTCTATGGCATGGACGGCCTGCTGGCAGAGCTGGGCGTCGAATAAGGCGGTAGGGAATAGGCAGTAGGCAGTAGGCAGTAGGCAGTAGGCAGTAGGGGTGTCCTACTGCCTGAACTTCACAGGTGCGCCATCTTCTGCCGGGCCTTGGAGAAATACTGCCAGCCGGTCCACAGGGTGATCACGGCGGCGGCCCAGATCAGGATGTCGGCGAACATCTGGAAGTACGGATAATATTCGAACTCCAGGCCGAAGCCGTCCCAGTTGCGCGCGAACAGCTGGGCGCCCAGCGCCACCAGTTGCAGGGTGGTCTTCCACTTGGCCAGCAGGGTAACCGGCAGCTTGACCTTGCCGGCCACGGTCTCGCGCAGGGCCGACACGGCGAACTCGCGGAACAGGATCAGGCCGCAGGGAATGGCGATCTGCGGCACCGAGCCCGAGGTGAGCACACCGAGAATGGCGCCGGTCACCAGCACCTTGTCCGCGATCGGATCGAGAATGGCGCCCCAGCGGGTGGTCGCGTGCCAGCGCCGCGCCAGATAGCCGTCGACCCAGTCGGTCGAGGCCGCCACCACGAAGATGAAGAAGGCCGCGCGATACAGGCCGAACTGGTCCTCGGGGCTGAGGTAGGACGACAGCACCGGGATGCCGCCGGTCGCCCCGGCCAGGATCAGGAACATCACCACCCCGGCCGCCAGGCGGATGCCCGTCAGGATGTTGGGGATGGGATTGGCGTGATGAGGGGCGGTCTCAGGCATGGTCGTCTCCGGTCCTTGACCGGGTGTGCCATGCTTCGCGGGCGCTGGCGAGCGGTCTAGACGGGGTGGAATTCCCCGTCCGGACCCAGAACGCGCAGGGCGCCGTCGGCGATCCCGAAGTGCAGCCCCGTCAGCGTCAGCTCACCCGCCGCCTCGCGCTCGGCGATCCACGGGAAGGTGCGCAGATTGTCCAGCGACAGCTTGACGATCGCCTCCTCGCTGACCTGCACCTCATTGTGGTCATGGCCACAGCCCTCAAGGGCGCGCTTCACGGTGGGCCGGCCCTGGTCGACCCAGGCCTCGACGAAGTCCAGACCGGCGGCGCCGCTTTCCGAGCGCATGGCCTGGACCCCGCCGCACAGGGCGTGACCCATGACCACGATGCGCGACACATTGAGCGCCTTGACCCCGAACTCCAGCGCCGAGGACACGCCGTGCAGGCCGCCGTCGGGCTGGTAGGGCGGCACCAGATTGGCGACGTTGCGGACTACGAACAGATCGCCCGGGGCCGCGTCGAAGATCAGGGCCGGGTCGGCCCGGCTGTCCGAACAGGCCAGGAACAGGGTGTGCGGGGTCTGGCCCACGGAGGCCAGCCGTTCATAGGCCTGCCGGGCCTCGGGCCACTGGTGGGCGCGAAAGCGGCGATAGCCCTGGATCAGCGGATCGGTCGAAAGATCGGTCATGGGACGCTTCTAGCGTCAGCCGCTGGAGCCGCCAACAGAAAGCCGCAGCTCAGCTTTTCTGGAAGAAGGCGTGGATGCGTTCGGCGGTGGCCTGGCTGATGCCGTCGACCTTGACCAGATCGACCACGGCGGCGCGCGAGACGCCCTTGGCCGAGCCGAAGGCGTGCAGCAGGGCCTTTTTCCGACCCGGCCCGATGCCCTCGATCTGGTCCAGCGGGTTCTTCTTGATGTCCATCGAGCGTCGCGTCGCATGGGCCCCGTTGGCAAAGCGGTGGGCCTCGTCGCGCAGCCTTTGCAGATAGTAGAGGGCGGGTGACTTCTGCGGCAGCATGAAGGGCGGCTTGCCGGGCATGAAGAAGCGCTCGCGCCCGGCATCGCGGTCGGGACCCTTGGCCACGCCGACGACGGCCACATCGTCGATTTCCAGTTCTTCCATCACGCGCACGGCCTCGGCCAGCTGGCCCGCCCCGCCGTCGATCAGGATCAGGTCGGGCCGCTCGGGCGCCTGACCGGCCTCCTCGTCCTTGACCAGACGGGCAAAGCGCCGGCCCAGCACCTCGCGCATCATGCCGTAGTCATCGCCCGGACTGAGCTCCTCGCTGCGGATGTTGAACTTGCGGTACTGGTTCTTCCGGTAGCCCTCGGGGCCGGCGACGATCATGCCGCCGACCGCGTTCGAGCCCGAGATGTGGGCATTGTCATAGACCTCGATGCGCTCGGGCCGAGCCTCCAGGCCAAAGGCCTCGGTGACCTCGTCCAGAATCTTGCCCTGGGCCGAGGTCTCGGCCAGCCGCCGACCCAGCGCCTCGCGCGCATTGGTGGTCGCGTGCTCGACCAGGGTCAGCTTGTCGCCGCGCTTCGGGATGGCGATCTCGACCTTGTGCCCGACCTTGAGGCTGAAGGCCTCCTGCAGCAGCTCCAGCTCCAGCGGGCGCTGATTGGTCAGGATCAGGCGCGGGACCGGCTTGTCCTCATAGAATTGGGCAAGGAAGGCCGACAGGATCTCGGTATCGCTGTCGCTGGCGTCGATGCGCGGGAAATAGGCCCGCCCGCCCCAGTTCTGGCCCGCGCGATAGAAGAACACCTGCACACAGGCCTGGCCGGCATCGGTGTGCAGGGCAAACACATCGGCCTCGGACACGCCGCCGGCCAGCCGCGAATATTCCATCGAGATGGCCGAGAGCGCCCGTATGCGGTCGCGCAGCCGCGCCGCGCGCTCATAGTCCATGGCCTCGGACGCCGCCTGCATGTCGCGCGACAGCCGCCCGACCACAGCGTCCGACTTGCCGTTCAGAAAGGCCGCCGCCTCGCCCACCAGCCGGTTGTAGTCCTCCAGCGAGATCAGGCCGGTGCACGGCGCCGAGCAGCGCTTGATCTGGTGCAGCATGCAGGGCCGGGTGCGCCCCTCATAGACGCTGTCCGAACACGACCGCAGCAGGAAAGCCTTCTGCAGGGTCGTCAGGGTCCGGTTGACCGCCCAGGTCGAGGCGAAGGGGCCGTAATAGTCGCCCTTGATGGTGCGCCCGCCCCGGTGCTTGCGGATCTGGGGCGCCGGGTGATCCCGCCGGATCATCAGCTGGGAGAAGCTCTTGTCGTCGCGCAGCAGCACATTGTAGCGCGGCTTCAGCGACTTGATGTAGGTCGCCTCCAGCAGCAGGGCCTCGGTCTCCGACGCCGTCAGTACCAGCTCCATCGACCGGGTCTGGTTGACCATCAGGGCCGTGCGCTGGCTGTGCACCCGCCCTTGCGCATATTGCAGGACCCGCTTCTTCAGCGACTTGGCCTTGCCGACGTACAGGCACGATCCGTCCTCGCCATACATGCGATAGACGCCCGGCTTGTCGGGCGCGCGCCGGGCCTCGTCGCGGATCAGGTCCGCGCCGATCAGTGGCGGCTTTTCCGTCGAGGAATCAGGGGGCAGGGCGGTCATCCGCCCCAATATAGGGCTAGCCCCCGTTCTTGCTTAGCCCCTGCGGACCAGAACCACGCCGCCGATCACCATCAGGATACCGGCCACCCGCATCAGGTTCATCGGCTGCTTCGGCACGCCGAGCGCGCCGAAATGGTCCAGCACCAGGCTGATGATCAGCTGGCCCGCGACCATCAGGGTGATGGTCACCGCCACGCCCAGCCGGGGCACGGCCCAGGCGGCCGCGACCACGAACACCGAGCCGTAAAGCCCGCCGATCCACACCCACCAGGGCAGGGCCCGGGTCGCCACCATGTCCGGGCGGGTCTGCAGGACCATGGCCACCAGGCCCAGCGCCATGGTGCCGACGGCAAACGAGATGAAGGCCGCATTGACCGGCGAGGCCACGGCCTCGGCCAGCCGCGCATTGGTCGGCGCCTGAAGGGCGGTGGCCCCTCCCGCCAGAACGACGGCCAGCATGGCAAGCAGTGCAGGATTCATCCGCGCTGGCTAGCACCGGCGGGGGCGAATGGGAACGCTGTCCTCACCACCGCAGATCGGCCGGCACCCCGTCCAGATACTCCGTCAGGCGCGCGCGCGTGCCGCGGCTGAGGTTGGCGGGCAGGGCGTCGGGGGCGAACCAGCCGGTCTCGGCGATCTCGCCATGCTGGCTGGCGGGGCCGGTGGTGAAGTCGCGGATCAGATAGACGGCGACGTGATCGCCCCGGAAATGGGCCTCGTTCGAGTGGATCGACACCAGGGTGGCCGGACCGGTCAGGACCAGTCCGGTCTCCTCGCGCATCTCGCGGGCGAGGGCCTCATGCAGGCTCTCGCCACGGTCGACCCCGCCGCCGGGCAGCCACCAGTCGGGCAGATAGGTGTGCCGCAGCAGCAGGATGCGCCCCTCGCCATCGACCGCCAGACCGCGCACCCCCAGCGTCATGCCGCGCGTCATCCGGGCCAGCGTCTGGAAGGCCGGGCGGGTGAAGGGTTCGATGCGTTCGCGCCAGTTGCGGGGCGGGGAGGAGGTCATGCGGCTTGATGGCCCGCCCCGCGCCCCTTGAACAGAGGCCGGGCGCGCTTTAAGGCCGGAGCCAGCTTTCCGACAGGAGATTTCCCATGACCGCTCTGGCGATCATCTTCGGCTTCATCATCGTTCTGGGCGCGCTCAACGTCTTCGAGTTCGGCCGGGTTGACTGAGACCCGCACGGGTCTGTCTGACATGCACGGGGCGGTCCTGGTCACCGGCGGGGCCAAGCGGATCGGTCGCGCCATCGTACTGGCGCTGGCCGCCGCCGGCCACGACGTCGCCATCCATTGCCGGACATCGAAGGACGCGGCCGAGGCGCTGGCGGACGAAGTGCGTGCCAAAGGCCGCCGCGCCACCGTCGTCGTCGCCGACCTGTCGAAGGAAGATCAGGTCCGCCGGCTGGTACCCGAGGCGAGCGCCGCGCTGGGCCCCCTGACCGGTCTGGTCAACAATGCCTCGGCCTTTCAGGACGATCGCGTGGGCGAGTTGTCGCGCGACCTGTGGGACCTGCATCTCGAAACCAATCTGCGCGCCCCCGTCGTGCTGGCCGAGGCGCTGGCGGGTCAGGCACCGGATGGCGGTGGCTGGATCGTCAACCTGCTGGACCAGCGGGTGAAGAAGCCCGACCCGCGGTTCTTTTCCTATGCCCTGTCGCGGGCCGGCCTGTGGTGGGCGACGCGCACGCTGGCCCAGGCGCTGGCCCCGACGGTGCGGGTCAATGGCGTGGGCCCCGGCCCGACGCTTGCCTCGGTGCACCAGAGCGAGGCCGACTTCCGGGCCGAGGTCGAGGGCACGCCGCTGCAACGCGCCAACCGCCCCGAGGAGATCGCCGACGCTGTGCTGTGGCTGGCGCGGGCGCCCGGCGTGACCGGCCAGATGATTGCCGTCGACTCGGGCCAGCATCTGGCCTGGCGCACCCCCGATATCGAAGAGGACTGATCCATGGCTGAGGGCCTGCGCCACGACGGTCTGACCGTCTTCGTGCGCGATCTGAGGGTCGAGGCGGGCATCGGTGTGCACGCCCATGAACAGGGTCGCCTGCAGACCCTGGTGCTGGATGTGGCGCTGGAGCTGGCGCCCGGCCCGGTCGAGGCACTGGCCGATACGCTCAATTATGAGGTCGTGGCCCGGCTGGCGCGCGAACTGGCGGCCGAGGGCCATGTCGGCCTGGTCGAGACCTTCGCCCAGCGTCTGGGTATGCGCCTGATGGACGATCCGCTGGTCCGGGCGCTCAGCGTGCGCGTGGGCAAGCCGGGCTGTCTGGCCGATGCGGCCGAGGCGGGCTGCGAGATACGGCTGTCGCGCGGCTGACAGTGGTTGCGCCGGGGGCCGCGCCCCGGCATTGTCGCCGCGAACCATGAGGAGCCCGATGGCCGAAACCGGCGATCCCGACCTGTTCAAGGACAAGCCCGCCCCCCGGCCCGAGGCCGACCCGGATGCCGAGGTCGGATTCTGCTCGCCCGAATCGCTGGCGGCCCATCCGCGCACCCCGCAGGCCGAGCCCGAGGTCGAGCCTGAGCCTGCCATGGCGTCCGAGCCCGAGGCCGAGGCCGAGCCCGAGCCGGACCCCGTCGACGATCCGATGAACGCCCCGCTGGTCGCGCCGCTGGCGGCCCCGACCCACAGCGCCCCGCCGCCGCGCCGCGAGCCGGTCGAGGCCGAGGTGGAGCCCGAGGGGATGATGGGCCTCTACACCGTCTATGCCCTGATCCTGTTCGCCATCCCGACCTTCGGCGTCTCGGCCGTGATCGGTCTTCTGGCAGTGATGGTGCGCGATGTGCCGACCCAGGCGCTGGCGGCCAGCCACCACATCTTCCAGGTGCGCACCCTGTGGACGGCGGCGGTGGTGGCGGTGCTGGGCGTGATCCTGATCGTGGTCAATGCCGGCGTGTTCGTGCTGTTCCTGCTGGTCGCCTGGGTGCTGGTGCGCGGGGCCTGGGGCAGCTGGAAGCTCAAGTCCCGCCAGCCGATCGACAATCCGCGCACCTGGGTGATCTGATCGCCGCACGTGTCCGCCGGCCTGCGGTCTTGAAAGCGATGCGCCGCCCTCCCAGATAGGAGCCTGCGGGCCTGCCGATGTCGGGGGCCCCTGTTCCGGTCGCTTCCAGGAGGGCCACATGACCACGCGTACCGTTCTGTTCGACAGCCCCTTCTTGCTGGGCTTCGACCATACGCGCAGCCTGATCGACCGGGCCGCGCGCGCGGCCTCCGAGGCCTATCCGCCTTATAATGTGGAGCAGCGCGGCGAGTCCTCCGTGCGCATCACCCTGGCCGTGGCCGGTTTTTCGCCCGACGATCTGACCATCACCCTGGAAGGCCGTCAGCTGACCATCTCGGGCAAGCGCGAAGGCGCGGGCCAGAGCGCCGACAACGCCTTCCTTCACCGGGGCATCGCCGCCCGGGGCTTCCTCAGGACCTTCGTGCTCGCCGACGGGCTTGAGGTCGATGAGGCCTCACTGGAGCACGGCTTGCTCCACGTCGATCTGCGCCGCCCGGAACAGGTCGCCGAGACCCGCCGCATTCCCATCACGACCCGCTGATAGTCTTCAATCTCCGGATCGTCCGGAGCCACCCGCCCGGGTCAGACGTTGACCCGGTAATCCCTGCTGTTCAGGAGCCAAACGACCCGTGATCATTTCGACCGACATGACGGAACAGGCCTTTGCCGATCTGGGCGCGCCGGATCTCGTCTATGTGCGCGAGGTCGCGGCGGCCGAGGTGATGGCAGAGGTGGCCGCGTCCGACGCCGACCAGACCATCCAGATCGATCCGCGCAGCACCCTCTATGCGGTGCACAGCGCGGACGGCGAACGTTTGGCCGTGCTGGCCGACCGCGAGAGCGCCTTTGCGGCCGCCGTCGCCCACGAGCTCGAGCCCGTCTCGGTTCACTAGAAGGGGCCTGGAGGCCTCAGGCGGCGGTCGACTCGATCTGTCGCACCAGAAGCGCCTGGATGGTGTCGACGCTGTCGGCCTGACGCAGGCGCTGGCGCAGTTCGGGCGAGCGCAGGGCGCGCGAGGCCGCCGCCAGCGCGCGCAGGTGCCCGGCTCCATCGCTCGACGGCGCGAACAGGCCCAGCAGCAGGTCCACGGGCCGGTCATCGACCGCGTCGAAGGCGACCGGGGTCTCCAGACGCACCAGAACGGCAAACAGCTGGTCGATATCGTGCAGGCGCGCATGCGGCACGGCCACGCCCGAGCCCAGCCCGGTCGAGCCCAGCGCCTCGCGCTCCATCAGCGCGTCCATCAGGACCGATGAATCGTCGTGGCCCAGCACATGGGCCGCCGCCTCTGCCACCGCGTGCAGGGCCTGGCGTTTGGACGAGACGCTTCCGCGCAGGACTATGCCGTCCCGGCGGACCAGATCTCCGATTTCCATTCTTGTCCCCGAACTACGCAACTGAGGGTGAGAGGGTCTCTGCCCTCTGCACCCGACTTGCGGCCTCTTAAGGGCCTTATACCGTCGATCCGTTTACCGAACCGTGTCCATTCCGTGAAGTCCGGGCCGGATCGACCCAGCCGATGTTGCCATCGGGGCGGCGATAGACCACCGCCACACCGCCGTGGGCGGCGTTCTTGAACACCACCACGGGATAGCCGGTCATATCCAGCTCCAGCACGGCCTGACCGACGGTCAGGGTGCGAAGTTCCGACTCGGTCTCGGCGATCACCAGACCGGCAGGCGCGTCGCCCTCCGGCTTGCCGACATCGGCAAAGATGTCGTCATCGGCATCGTCGAGGTTCCGGAAGACGGTCATACGCGCCACTTCGGCGGCGGCCATTTCCTGCTTCTCGGGGGACAGGCCCTTGGGCCCGGAGTGGTGATCCTTCAGGCGACGCTTGTAGCGACGGACCCGCTTTTCCAGCTTGTCGAGCGAATCCGAGAAGGCGCCGTGGGCATCCATGCCGTGGCCGGTGGTGACGAGGCTCTGCCCCGAGGCCAGCCGGACCCAGCAGTCGACCTTGAAGCCGGGGCCGTCCTTGGACACCGTAACCTCGGCATCCTGCCCGCCGCGTTCAAAGTATTTGCCGACCCCCTCATTGAGTTCCTGAGAGATGCGCGAGCCTAACGCTTCGCCGACATCCACGTGCTTACCGCTGACTTGGACTTGCATAAGACACAGAACGCGACCGAAGCCGTTCGGTGTCAACGGACTTCACATTTTTGTGGTCTTCGAGACGGGCAGGGTTAACCCGCCTTCAGCCGCCGCTTCCGCTCGACAGATGACGGAATTCGCAGGGCTTCCCGGTATTTCGCCACCGTGCGCCGGGCGATGTCGATGCCCGCCTGGTTAAGCAATTCGACGATCCGGTCGTCGGACAAAATGTCGCCGTCCCGCACCTCGTGATCGATCATCGTCTTGATCCGGTGACGGACGGCTTCGGCCGAGTGGCTGGACTGGCCGTCGACCGACTGGATCGCCGAGGTGAAGAAGAATTTCAGCTCGAACACACCGCGCGGGGTGGCCATGTATTTGTTCGAGGTCACGCGGCTGACGGTCGACTCATGCATGCCGATCGCATCGGCCACGGTCTTGAGGTTCAGCGGCCGCAGGAATTCGACGCCGAAGGCAAAGAAGGCGTCCTGCTGGCGCACGATCTCCGACGAGACCTTGAGGATCGTCCGGGCCCGCTGGTCCAGCGATTTGACCAGCCAGTTGGCCTGGGCCGCACAGTCCGCGACGAAGGTCTTTTCGGTGTCCGAGCGGGCGCCCGCCGACACCACCCCGTGATAGCGCTTGTCGACCAGCAGCCGGGGCAGGGTGTCGGAGTTCAGCTCGACCCGCCATCCGCCGGCCGGATCGGGGCGCACCATAACGTCGGGAATGACGGTCTGGGCCGGTTCGCCGCCAAAGCCGGCGCCCGGGCGGGGCGTCAGGGCCTTCAGCTCGGCGATCATCTCCGACAGGTCCTCGGCATCCACGCCACAGGCGCTGCGCAGGGCCGACAGATTGTGCCGCGCCAGCAGTTCCAGATTGTCCAGCAGGGCCGCCATGGCCGGATCGAAGCGGTTGCGCTCGATCAGCTGCAGCTTCAGGCATTCGGGCACCGAGCGCGCCATGATGCCGGTCGGCTCGAAGCCGTGACAAATGGCCAGCACAGCCTCGACCCGCGGCACGTCGCAGCCCAGTCGCTCGGCCACCTCGGCCAGCTCGCCGCGCAGATAGCCATGGTCATCGACCATATCGATCAGGGCCAGGCCGATGGCGCGATCGGCCGCGTTCAGCGCCGTCGCCGACAGCTGGGCCTGAAGGTGCTCCCACAGGGTCGCCTCGCGGCTGTCCATCGCCTCCAGCCCCTCACCCTCGGGGGCCGATCCACCCTTGCCGGTCCGGGACCAGTCCGAAAGGCCCGGCTGGGCCTCGCCTGCGGCATCGCCGCCGTCGGTCGCCCGTTCGCCGGGGCTGGCGTCATAGACATCGTCGGCGCGTGTATCCATGGCCTCCTCGGCCGCGTCAGGGCGCGCGTCGTCAAAGCTCAGTTCGGCATGGGGGTCGGACGCCGCCTCCGCCGGGCCGTCGCCCGCAGAGTCGCCGGGGCCGTCGCCCTCTTCGTCGCGCTTCAGCAGGGGATTGCGTTCCAGCTCGGCCTCGACAAAGGCCTCCAGCTCCTGGTTCGACAGTTGCAACAGCTTGATGGCCTGCTGCAGCTGGGGCGTGATGACCAGCCCCTGACCCTGCCTGACCTCCAGTCTCTGTCCCAGCACCGAACCCGTCTCCGCCGAACACCGTCACGGGACACTGGCCCGAAACTTGCTGGCACAGACTGACGCGAAGCGGTTAACGGGGGTTGAAGCGGCCTGCCGTCTCCTAACCGAGGGCATCGCGGCTATCGCGGGCCTGAAATCCAGATATGGATCTGCCATTCATAGCCGCCGTTTCCATCATAAATGGAACGCGGGTACCCCTCCGGCAGGGTTGAGGCTGTACGGCTACCGAAATCCCGAGCTTTGCGGCGGGAATTCTGGATCGAGACCTGAATATCGGCGCCAGCCGACTCCATGCGGTACAGGATCATTTCCGAGACCTGTTCATCCTCGCTCAGCCGCGCCTCCGCTGCAGACCAATCCGACGCCCCCGACGGTGTCGACTGATAGTCGTCTACAAGGGCGAAACGCCTGTGGCTCGACGACCTGTCTAATTCAAACCCCGACATCATCAGCCAGTTTTCCAGGCGGCGAGCCTTCTCAAGGGCCTCCCGGAGAGTCAGGGGACGGTTCTGCCAAGCGAAACTGGCCGACTCCACCGATCGTGTTTCACTGTCGAAGTGGATGATCAAAATCGTCTGGCCCATGCCCCCGACATTGTCGAACAGGAATGAGCGCTTTTCGGTGCGCCATTCCAGGCTCACCGGTGCGGAAGTAATGAGTGGGGAATTGTCCCCGATCTCCTCCGGAGCCTGAAGCGGGGATGGGGTATCACCGCCGATCTCAACGACGAGCGTTTCCTTCGCCTGTGGTCCTGACGCCGCTACGCATGCCGCGAGTTCCGCCGAGGGGGGATCTCCGGACAAATAGGGATAAGGGGGGCCGCCGCAACTTTCCCAATTGAGGCCACTGCCGGCCGCCGCCGCAGCGCTCGCCGGGAGAGTCTGCTGAGCAGGGCCGGGGGCCACACCGCATCCGGACACCATCGATGCGCCGAAAGACAGGATCAGCCAGACCCACACCCTAGCCATACATATCGCCCAGATACACCCGGCGGACGTCGGGGTTGGCGACGATTTCGGCGGCGGTGCCCTCGAACAGCACCTCGCCCGCCGAGATGATCGCGGCGCGGTCGATGATATCCAGCGTCTCGCGGACATTGTGGTCGGTGATCAGCACGCCGATGCCGCGCTCGGCCAGATAGCGGATCACCTGGCGGATGTCGGCGATGGCCAGCGGGTCGATGCCGGCGAAGGGCTCGTCCAGCAGCATGAAGGCGGGGTCGCCCGCCAGCGCCCGGGCGATCTCGACCCGGCGCCGCTCTCCGCCCGACAGGGCCGCTGCGGGCGCATCCTTCAGATGGCTGACGCTCAGCTCTTCCAGCAGGCGGTCGGTTTCCTCGCGGATAGCGGTCTTGCCGGTCTTGTGCAGTTCGACCACGGCGCGGACGTTCTCCTCGACCGTCATGCCGCGAAAGATCGAGGCCTCCTGCGCCAGATAGCCCAGACCCATGCGCGCGCGCTGGTACATGGGCTGGCCGGTGATGTCCTCGCCGTCGATGGTGATGGTGCCGGAATCGGCCGGGATCAGGCCGGTGATCATGTAGAAACAGGTGGTCTTGCCGGCGCCGTTCGGCCCCAGCAGGCCCGCGACCTCGCCGCGCTGCACGGTCAGGGACACGTCGCGCACCACCTGACGCTTGCCGAACGACCGGGCCAGATTGCGGGCCTTCAGCCCCCGGTCCGGCGCGGCCGCCTCGGGCGCAGCCGGCTTGGCGGCCGCTTTGGGCCGTTCATCCAGATTGAGCGCGGACAGCTCCTTGCGCGCCACCGGGGATCAGTTGCCCTGGGCCGGGGTGCCGTTGGGATAGAAGACCCCCTGCACGCGATTGCCGGCCGGGGTGGGGGCGCCCTCCATCCGGGCGCTCTCGGTGCGGACGTTATAGACCAGCCGGCTGCCGGTCATGACGTTGCGGCCCTGGGTGACGATGACATCGCCCGTCAGGACGATCTCGCCTTCGGCCAGATTATAGACCGCCCGGTCGCCGCGCAGGGTCTGGGTCGGCGTGACGAAGAACACCTCGCCGGTCGCCTCGACGCGGGTCAGGTTGGAGCTGGCGTTGGTAAAGGCTTCGATCCGGCCGGCGCGCAGACGGTTGTCGCCCTGCATGATCTCGGCGTCCCCCACCAGCGAGAAGCCGTTCGGCGTGTAGCTGAAGGTGTTGCCGCCATACATGACCGGCGCCGAGGTCGGGTCCTGGGTCACGCCGGTGCCGGGCAGGGCAAGGCTGAGCGCGAGGGCGACCGCTGCGGTCAGGGGAAGCTTGCTGGAACGGGCCATGGTCGACCTTATCTCCGGGACGCTGCGGGATTGATGGTGCCCCGCACCTTGTTTTCGCCAGTGCCGTGAAACTCGACGCTCTCGCCCTGGTCGCGGATGACATAGGACGAAGCGGTCAGGGTGCCAAGCGGCCCGGTGCCCTGCACCCCCTTGTCGCCGGTCACGACGCCGGTGCGCGTATCGACCACGGCCTCGGGCGTCGTCAGGACAAAGCCCGATCCGCCGTCGGAGATCCGCACATTGGGGCCGATGATCACCCGGCGCGAGGCCTCGTCATAGGTGCCGCCGTCTGCCGTCATTTCCGTGACCTTGGCCCCGCCCAGATTGAGGCGCAGCACCGGCCCGACCAGACGCAGATGGCCGGTCTCGGGCACCCGCACCACGCCCTTGGCGCCAATCACGAACGAGCGGCCCTGATCGTCCTGTCCGTAGTAAAGGGCATTATCCAGCGCCACGTCGCTGCGCTGCTCGGCCCGGCGTTCGGCATCCGAAATGGCCGACCGCAGCACGATCCAGGCGACCGTGCCCCCGGCCAGCAACAGGATCACGATCGGCAGTACCCGCCGGAACAGCATTACCCGCCGCGAATGCGCGCGCCAGTGCCGGGCCTTCTCGGCCGTCGGCGACGTCGGATCCACGGGCGGGGGCGCGTCGGTCATCAGCTGTGGGCGAAGATGTCGGTGTCTTCCCAGCCGTCCAGATCCAGCCGGGCCCGCACGGGCAGGAAGTCAAACAGTTGCGCGGCCAGCGCCGTCCGGCCCTCGCGCGCCAGCATGGCGTCCAGCCGCTCGCGCACCTGATGCAGGTACAGGACGTCCGAGGCTGCATAGTCCTGTTGCGCCTGGCTGAGCGTCTCCGCGCCCCAGTCCGAGCTCTGCTGCGCCTTCGACAGGTCCACGCCTGCCAGTTCGCGCACCACATCCTTCAGACCGTGCCGGTCGGTATAGGTGCGCGCCAGCTTGGAGGCGATCTTGGTGCAATAGACCGGCCGCGTCTCGACCCCCAGCCACAGCTGGAACATGGCGATGTCGAACCGGCCGAAGTGGAAGATCTTGAGCACCTGCGGATCGGCCAGCAGCCGCTTCAGGTTCGGACAGTCATAGGTTTCCCGGTCCAGCTGGACCAGATGGGCGTCGCCGTCGCCGGCCGACAGCTGCACCACGCACAGCGGATCGCGGCGATAGCGCAGGCCCATCGTCTCGGAATCGACCGCCACCACGGCGCCGAGGTCCAGACCATCGGGCAGATCGCCCCTGTGCAGATGTACTGTCATGCGTCCCGCTCGGTTACTTGCGAATGGACCATAAACGAACGGCGCCGCATCGTCAGGATGCAGCGCCGTTTCGAAGAACTGGTGCCCAGGAGAGGACTCGAACCTCCACGACCTTTCGATCACTGGCACCTGAAGCCAGCGCGTCTACCAATTCCGCCACCTGGGCTCTCGGGCCGACACGTCACTGACATATCGTCCGGGAAGGCGCGGACCCTTAAGGCAGGCTTTTTGTCCGGTCAACGGGCATCTGACGAAAATCCGCGAGGCCGGCGCTCAATCCCGCGGGGCCACGATCTCCAGGCCGATCCCGGCCGGCGCCTCGGGGGTGCGCACGCCCACGTCCAGACGGGCATCCAGCGTCACCTCCGCCAGCGCCCGCTCCATCACCCCCGGCAGCTGGGCCGAGCCGGCCGGCATCCGCACATCCAGATAAAAGCCCGTCTGGTCGCTGTCCTTCCAGCGCGCCAGCGCCAGCCACGCCGCCTTGATCTCGGGCTCGGCGGCGAACGCCCGGGTCAGTCCCTCGACCAGCCCCTCGGGCGTGTCCTTCGGCAGGGCCAGATGGGTCGGCCAGCGCGCGTCCTCGTCGGGTAGCTCCGCCCCGATCAGGGCCGACAGCGCCGCGGGCGGCCAGGCCACACCGTACGGATGCCCCGGGTTCAGCACCGCCGGATTGACCCGGATGGTCTCGATCAGCGCCCGCCCGTCAAAGCCCTCGACCGTCGCCCCCTCGCCAAAGGTCGCCAGCGCCCGCTCCCGGGCCGTAAAGATCGCCGTCGCCGGCCGGCCGCCCCGCGGCGTCACGGTCCGCAGGCGCAGGGTCTCGCCGCCGCCCGCCTCTCCCTCGGCCAGCACGGCCCACAGGGTTGCCCCCGGCACCGCCGCCTCGAACGCCGCCCGCGCCTCGGCCCCGCCCGATCCGGCCGCCATCAGCAGCGTCTCGAGGTCGTTCAGCGGGGAAAAGGCCGGTTGGGGCACAGGCGTGGCAGAGTCAGTCATGGATCGGTCCCGGCAGGTACAACACGGCCCGTGACCTAGCGCGCCCGCCCGCGAATGGCGAGAGGGCAGGGGGCCAGCCCCCTAGTCCGGCGCCAGCCGCGCCGCCCGCCGCGCCGCATGTTCCTCCGGCAGGGGCAGGTCCGCGGCCACCAGCGCCGCCTCCAGCGCCTCCACCCGCCGCTCCAGCGCCTGCCGCCGGAAATGCACCGCTTCCAGCCACCGGTTCTGGCCCGCCCGCCTCTGCCAAAAGGCCCGCTTCAGCGCATAGTCCGGCTGGGCCTCGCCCGCATCCGGGTCCACGGCAAACCGATCATTCAGGGCCGCTCCATCCATCTCCAGAATCCCGGCAATCAGCGACAGGGGTGCCGTCCCGGGCGTCAGACCGGCTCCAGCCCGGCCGGGTCCGCCGATACCGCCCTCGCCCTCGCGCGCCGCCAGCCGCTGATAGGTCTCGGCCAGCGCCGCCAGCGCCCGCGCCTCGGCCCACAGCCGCCCGCGCATCGCCCGCCCCGAGGCCACCGTCGCCATTCGCGCCAGCGCGGCTGGGCTGCCACCTTCGGGGTCATCGACCTTAGTCGGCGAGAACAAGTTCTTTAGTGCCCGTGATCCAACCGGGTGCAGGCCATTCGAAGCGCTAACTTCTTCCTCAACCATTCGTGCGTGGGCGCGAGAGCGAGCGTCTCCTACAGCCCTCTTTCCGCCGCAAGCGAGCGCGGCGTGGCGGTAGACGCTTCCAGGAGAGGTCTTCCACTTGGCGGCGACATCCTTGGCTGTCGCACCATTTTTATAGTCCTCAATGACCATTGCCCAAGTCTCTTCGGACAAGCGGTAGTGGGTCGAGGGCGCCTCAGGACAACGTTTCATGTCCCTAGTCTAACGGCGCTCAGACGGTCGTCGGACTTGGCGCCAAAATTGGGCGTGAAAGAGCCCTGCAGAGCCGAATCGACGTGCTCAATTAAATATTATCCTCGGCGCTTGCAGAGCGATGAATCGTGCACCGGACCACGGTCCGAGGTGGAACCAGCGCCATCCAAGTCTCGCAACTCGCTTCGCTGGGCGCTAACTTTCGTTGGTACACCTGACGTCAATGCCTATCGTGGATAGGCAATTGCCTCGTGGTTCGATGCGATTTGTACCGATCTCGTGTGCCGGAGACGGGAGGGGCGAGGTTGCAGGAAACGCTGCAGGAAATTCTGGATCTCCAGAGGCACTACAGTTCGGCGGATACGCTGGAGATGCGTCTCAGGGGCAAGCTCGTGCGAGACCGACTCTGCAGCGAAATCACGCGCGTCGCATCAAACATCGGGAATGCCCTAGGCCAATACGGGACCGATCTCGCGGTTCAAGGCAGTGACGGCGCTGGCCGAAAGGCCATCGTGCCGTGGACACGCATCTTCTCTAAGCATATGTCCCCCAGCGCCACCGTCGGCTGGTATCTCGTCTTTCTGTTCCACCCAGATGGGGACGGTGTGTCTCTGTGTTTGAGCCACGGTTCGACAATCCCGAAGGATGGCAACTTCAAATCGCGGAGTAGGGCAGAAGCCGAACACCTGATGGAGTGGGCCTCTGCAGTCGTAGGTGCCGACTTCGCGTCTGACATGGAAGTTCGACGAGGCGTGGAGCTGGGCAGCCAAAGGCTCGCTGCCGCCTATGAGCGGACCACCTTGTTATCAAGGTTCTACCCTCGCTTTGCTATTCCCAAGGACGACGTACTACTGGACGACATCGTTGCGTTTGCAGCGATGTTGGCGCGGCTCTATGCGGCGCAGGATGCAGGCCTTACGCCCGGTGCGTCCAGCCCCGCCGTAACCGAGGTTTTGCAGGTCTCTGAGGGTCTCGCTGCCCCCTTTAAGTTTGCTGGTCGCGGTCAAGGATGGGGCTTAGATCACGCAGGCAGGATCGCAGTTGAACATCAGGCAATGAAGATCGCCGAAACGTGGCTTGCCGAGCAGATGTTCGCCTATCAGGATGTGTCTTCCACCGATAGTTGTGATTTCCGTGCCTCGCGCGATGGCGAGCAATGGGTGATCGAAGTGAAGGGCACGACGGGCTCAGCGGGAAGTGTTCTCGTCACCCGCAATGAGGTGGCCCTTCACAAGGCATGCCACCCAAAGAATGCGCTGCTGATTGTGCATAGCATCGAACTGAGCGCTGATGGCCGTTCAGCTACGGGTGGGAAACTTCGGGCGATCTGCCCATGGAAGGTCGATGACGACCGATTGCATCCCACGGCCTACGAGTATCGATTGGAATAGTGAGGCCAGTCGAAGCGGATCAAGTCATACTTCTCCGCGAACCACGCCACGAAGGCCTCCGGCGGTTCGAGGTCACGCCAGTGCCGCGCCAACTCTTCCTCGCTCGAGCCAGCATCAGCCGTACCGATGCACCAGTCGCGCTTCATGATGCGATCGACGTCTGCCACCCACGCTTCCAGTTCGGGAGCAACTTCTTCATGCGGGCCCATTCGGAGAGTCTGCTGGCGCTTGGCATCGTCTGCAACCAACCAGAGGTGAGCACCTCTGTGCCCTTGCATCTTGAAAACAAGGAAGCAGGCACTGTCGGAGCACGCTCGTTGCGCCGAGCGGTCACCGCTCGAGTAGCCTTGAAGCAGGCGACGCCGCGCCCAACCCCTCACCCCGCCGCGCGCATCCCGTCCACCTGTATAGCCGCCTCTTCCGGCCAGACGACCTCGGCGAGGCGGCCGACGGTGGGGCGGGCGAACAGATAGCCCTGCATCAGGGTGACGCCCAGGTCGCGCAGCGCGACGTATTCCCCGGGGGTCTCGATGCCCTCGCACACCGGCTGGATGCCCAGCTCGGTCAGGGTGGCGAGGGTGTTGCGCACGATGATCCGCCGGACCGGGTCGGTGTCGATGCCGCGCACCAGATTCATGTCCAGCTTGACGATGTCGGGCTGGAACCGGGTCAGCAGGCCCAGCCCGGCATAGCCGGCGCCAAAGTCGTCGATGGCGGTGCGGAACCCCATGGCCCTATAGGACCGCAGGATGTTCAGCAGGTGATCGGTGTCGATCGCCTCGCTCTCGGTGAACTCGAAGATGATGCTGCGGGTCGGCAGGCCGGTCCGCATCGCGGCGTCCAGCGTCAGGCGGATACAGGCCCTCGGCTCATAGACGGCATTGGGCAGGAAGTTGATCGACAGGCTGGCCCCGTCGGCGGTCAGGTCGAGGGCTGCGGCCTGTTCGATGGCCGTGGTGCGGCACAGCTGGTCAAACCCATAGCGGTTGGTGTCGGACACCTGCGCCAGCACCGCCTCGGCGCCCGCGCCGTCCGCGCCGCGCACCAGCGCCTCCTGGGCAAAGACCGTGCGGGTGGCCACATCGACGATGGGCTGGAACGCCATGGTGATGGGCACCTCGAACGCGGCACCATTGCGGCAGGCATGACAGGCCATGGGGCAATCCCGACTAATACAGCCTCTACCTTCACGCGAACCCGTTAAAAAACAGCGATCCCGACGTGCGGACGGCTGCATGACAGGAGATTAACTGGGCGGGGCCGGGCATGGCGCCTAGCGTCGGTCCAACCCTGCCGGGAGCCTCTGATGACAACGGACCGCCGCCGCCTGCTGCAGACCCTGACCGCCGCGCCCCTCCTGTCACTGGGGGGCTGCGTGGGCGGGCGCCTTGCGGGGGGCGGGCCGCTTTCTGAAGATGTCCGAGGGGGGATCGACGCCGTCCTGTCGCGCCACGCCATCGTCACGGCCGGGATCGGGGTCATCCGCAACGGCGATCTGGTCGGGGAGCACTATTTCGGCGAGCAACAGCCGGGCGTCGCCGCCGGGCCGCAGACCCGGTTCAATGTCGCCTCGGTCACCAAGACCGTCACGGCCGAAACGGTGCTCAGACTGGTGGGGCAGGGGCGCCTTGACCTCAATGAGCCCATGGCCCCGTGGTGGACGGACCCCCAAATCGCCGATGACCCCCGCCACGCCCTGCTGACGCCCCGCATGGCGCTCAACCATTCGACCGGCCTCCCCAACTGGCGCTTCTTCCTGCCGGGCGGCCGACTGGCGTTCGTGGCCGACCCCGGCCAGACCTACACCTACTCCGGCGAGGGCATGCAGTATGTCGCCCGCTACGCGGCGGCGAAGCTGGGCCGACCCTTTCCCGATCTGGTGCGCGAGACGACGCTCGCCCCGCTCGGGATGGACGATACGGCCATTGTCGTGGATCGCACGCGCATGGAGACCATCGCGCGGTCCCGGGACTCGGCGGGACAGGTCTATGAGCCGTGGTGCCGCGTGGAGAACGAGGGCGGATGCAGCCCGCAGGGCAGCTGGGCGGCGGCCGACGACATGGTGACCACGGTCCGGGACTATGCGCGGTTCCTGCGCGGCGTAATGGACAGCACCGGCTATGGCCCGGCGGTGACGGCGGACCGGAACCGGGTCCAGATCGACAAGGGCGATCAGGCCGTCCTCGACTGTGCGGCCAACCCCGAGCTGACCTGCCCTGTCCGGCAGGGTTACGGGCTGGGCTTCAACGTGCTCGACTATGGCAGCGAGGTAGTCCTCGGCCATGGGGGGGCGGACTGGTCGGAACTCGCCCTGGTCTATGGCGCCTGCAACGCGCGTTCGGGCCTTGTTGTCTTCCTCAATGCCCCCAACGCCAGGGCGCTGGCAGCCATGCCCGAAGTCCTGTCGCGGGTGGACCCGACCTGCCCGTTCCTGCCGGAATACCGCCGCTGGTATGCCGAGTCGCTGTAAGCGGAAGCCGGTCGGACCCCCTCAATCCTCGTCCATCTTCAGCGCGGCACCTGAGACGGCGACCCATGTGCCCCTTGGCCGGTCCCGGGCTCACCGCTAGGTTGTCACTTCATCGCCGGGGGCATTGCAGATGGTGACGACACGACAGGTCTTTCGGGGCGCGGGGCGGGCCATGCGGGCGATCGACCGCGAGGCGAAGCGGTCGCAGGCGCGCCGCATCGCCTACGAGCGGTCCGCCCAAAAGGTCGCCTTGCTGGAACAGGCGGCGGACGCGGCGGACGAGTATCAGCAGCTGATCGAACAACTGGTCGGCGCCCACCGTGTTGCTTTCCGTCCCATTGATTGGGCCGCCATCGCGAAGCGCCCGTCCCTGCCCTCGCCCGAGCGCAGCTCCGCCCATGAAGATGCGGCGCGACGGGCGCTCGCCGACTATCGGCCCAACTGGTTCGAGCGCACTCTGGGGCTCGCCACGGGCAAGGTGAGGGCGCTGGAGCAGGCGGTGGCGGACGCCGCCCTTCAAGACGATGCCTCGCATCGCGCTGCGTGCTGGAAGGCGAAAGCTGCCGATGACGAGCAGGAATTTGCTCGGAAACTGGTAGCCCTTGATCGGGATGCCGTCGCCACAGTCGTGAACGAGCAGAGCGGATTGGGCAAGCTACCGTTCTGCGTCGAGGCGCTTGATCTCTATTTCAGTACGGACGGCGAGATGACCGCCCGCGTCGATGGCCTCGACCTCGACGATATGCCGACGCAGTCGGTCACCCTGCTCCAGTCAGGCAAGGCCTCGGTCAAGCCGCTGTCCCCGGCAAAGATTCACGACCTGCACCGCGCCAACATCTGCGCCTCGGCCCTCCGTGTCGCCATCGAACTGCTTCAGGTGGTCCCGATCCCGATGGTCGAGGTGGTGATGGAAACCGATCTGCTGGATCCCGCCACCGGTCACATAGAGCCGAAGCCGGTTCTGACCGTGAAAGTCTCACGCCAGGCCATCGCGTCCCTCGCGCTGGAGCGGACGGAGGCGCTGGCAGTGGTGGAGCGCCTCGGCGGAAAGATGGACTGGAATAGCCGGCGGGGGTTTGTGGGGATTTAGCATGAGGGAGCGCCGGCACTGACTATCGCTGCTAAACGCACGCCTCCCTGCAGAAATTCTGAACCGACGAGACGTCAGCGTCTGGTCGGTCAATAGTGCTATGTCGGTATGCCGTTATGCCGAGGTGCAGCTTAACGGGCTGTCCTTATTCAGTGGACACAGGCGACTGGTGCGACTGGTCAGGAGTGTCCTGACGCGACCAGTCATGAGCGTCTAGTCGTCACTCCTTGAAACACCGGGGGCTCCGGCTCATATCCGGTGCACGAGGTGACGACATGACCGACAAAATCACGACTGACGAGCCGGCGGAGATAATAGCCCTAAAGCCTAAGGCAGACACGCGTAAGGCATCCGAGAAGAAGTATGGCAAGCCCGTTATGGATCTGGGTTTTTGCATCGTACCATCGCTTCTCATGCAGGCGCAGGCGCGGCTCGGCATCAATCCGGTTCAGTTCAACATTATCATGCATCTAGCCGACATTTGGTGGGACGCGGCCCACCGGCCTTGGCCAAAGAAGCAATTGCTAGCCGAGCGGATGGGTATGAGCGAGCGCCAGGTTCAACGCCAGATCGCCGAACTGGAAGATGCAGGCTTGGTGACGCGTATCGGGCGAACCAGGCCTGGACGGGGAAAAACCAGCAACGAGTACGACCTGTCCGGTCTGGTGAAGAGGCTCCGTGCCTTGGAGCCCGAGTTCACCGACATGAAGCAGGAAATCCAGAAGCGACGGAGGGCGGTGGCTCAACCGAAGCACCGTCGCGGGACGGTCTGACGACTTGCGCTGTGGTCCATAGCAGCGCGATCAGGCGTAGGAAGCGGCGCTTCTGCCAGAAGCATCGGCCCCCTCCACAAGGGCACGATGACGCCGCCGCTTCCTACGTATTTTGATTGTAGCGCGGGCTATCCCACGCTTCCTCAATCCTCGTCCATCTTGAGCGCGGCGATGAAGGCTTCCTGCGGGATTTCGACCTTGCCGAACTGGCGCATGCGCTTCTTGCCGGCCTTTTGCTTCTCCAGCAGCTTCTTCTTGCGGGTGGCGTCGCCGCCGTAGCATTTCGAGGTCACGTCCTTGCGGAGCGCGCGGACGGTTTCGCGGGCGATGATCTTGCCGCCGATGGCGGCCTGGATCGGGATCTGGAACAGATGGGGCGGGATCAGCTCCTTCATCTTTTCCACCATGCCGCGGCCGCGGGTCTCGGCGCGGGCGCGGTGCACCAGCATCGACAGGGCGTCGACCGGCTCGGCATTGACCAGGATGTTCATCTTGACCAGATCGCCGACCTTGTAGTCGGTCAGCTCGTAATCGAAGCTGGCATAGCCTTTCGAGATCGACTTCAGCCGGTCGTAGAAGTCGAAGACGACCTCGTTCAGCGGCAGCTCATAGACCACCAGGGCGCGGGCGCCGACATAGGACAGCTCGACCTGCTGGCCGCGGCGGTCCTGGCAGAGTTTGATGACGCCACCGAGGTACTCGTCGGGGGTCAGGATGGTGGCCTTGATCCACGGCTCCGAGATGGTCTCGATCTGCATGACGTCGGGCAGGTCGGCCGGGTTGTGCAGGTCGATCTCGGTGCCGTCGCGCAGGCCGATCTTGTAGACCACCGACGGGGCGGTCGCGATCAGGTCGAGGTTGAACTCGCGGCTGAGGCGCTCCTGGATGATCTCGAGGTGCAAAAGGCCGAGGAAGCCGCAGCGGAAGCCGAAGCCGAGGGCGGCACTGGATTCCATCTCATAGGTGAAGCTGGCGTCGTTCAGGCGCAGGCGGGCGATGGCGGCGCGCAGGTCCTCGAAGTCGGCCGCATCGACCGGGAACAGACCGCAAAAGACCACCGACTGGACTTCCTTGAAGCCCTTGAGCGGGGTGTCGGTGGGGCGCTTTTCGTCCGTGATGGTGTCGCCGACGGCGGCGTGGGCGACTTCCTTGATCTGGGCGGTGATGAAGCCGACCTCGCCCGGGCCGAGGCTCTCGACCGGGGTGTTCTTGGGCAGGAAGACGCCGACGCGGTCGACCAGATGGGTCGAGCCGTTCTGCATGAATTTGACGCGCTGGCCGGCGCGCAGGTGTCCGTCGAAGACCCGGACCAGCAGGATCACGCCGAGGTAGGGGTCGTACCAGGCGTCGACCAGCATGGCCTTGAGCGGGGCGTCGGGGTCGCCCTTGGGGGCCGGCAGGCGGGTGACGATGGCCTCCAGCACGTCCTCGATGCCGATGCCGGACTTGGCCGAACAGAGGACGGCGTCCGAGGCGTCGATGCCGATCACATCCTCGATCTGTTCGCGGACCCGCTCGGGCTCGGCCGCCGGCAGGTCGATCTTGTTCAGGACCGGGACGATCTCGTGGTCGTTATCGATGGCCTGATAGACGTTCGCGAGGGTCTGGGCCTCGACCCCCTGCGACGCATCGACCACCAGGATCGAACCTTCACAGGCGGCCAGCGAGCGGGAGACCTCATAGGCGAAGTCGACGTGGCCGGGCGTGTCCATCAGGTTCAGGACGTAATCCAGCCCGTCCTTCGCCTTGTAGTGCAGGCGCACGGTCTGGGCCTTGATGGTGATCCCGCGCTCCTGCTCGATCTCCATATTATCAAGCACCTGTTCCCGCATTTCGCGCGCGGTCAGCCCCCCGGTGAACTGGATCAACCGGTCGGAAAGCGTTGATTTTCCATGATCAATGTGCGCAACGACGGAGAAGTTGCGGATGCGGTCGATCGGCGGAGTCGGGGGCTGGGTGCTCATGCTGCGGCGCGGTTAGCACGAGGGCATGCGGACGCCAACACGCCGGGGCCGCACGCGCCCGGCGCCGGGCAGGATTACATCCTCGTAAAGGTCAAGGTTGCGTTTGAGAACGAGCCGGGAACAGGGTATAGCCGCCCTCCGGCTTGCGGCCTTGTGCCATGCGTCTGTCACGCATCGTCGCCATAGGGTCAGGGAGCCACGCACAGGGGATATGGACGTGAGATCAATGCTGAAGCCGGTGGTTGCCGCCCTTGCCATGCTGGGACTGGCGACGCTGGCGGCCTGCGGGGGCCATGGCGAGGACGAGAAGGGCAAGGACGGCGCCACGCCCGTGGCCGGTCAGACCGTCACTGTGACCACGGTCAATCAGGTCGATCTGCCGCGGACGCTCTCGGTGTCGGGCACGGTCTCGGCCTGGGAAGAGGTGCCGGTCGGCGCCGAGACCGGCGGGCTGGTCGCCACGGCCGTCTATGTCGACGAGGGCAGCTATGTCCGCCAAGGCCAGGTGCTGGTCAAGCTGAACGACGACGTCCTGCGCGCCCAGCTGGCGCAACAGGATGCCTCTGTCGCCTCGGCCGAGGCGCTGGTCGCGCAGCAGGATGCCGCGCTGGAGCGCGCCCGCGAACTGCGCGAGCGCGGCTATCTGAGCCAGGCGGCGCTGGACACGGCCCAGGCCAACCAGCGTACGGCCGCGGCCCAGCTGGCGGCCGCCCGGGCGGCGCGTTCGGAAACCGCGACCCGTCTGGACCAGACCAATATCCGCGCGCCGGTCGCCGGCCGCGTCATCAGCCGCAATGTGACGCGTGGCCAGATCGTCCAGCCGGGTACCGAGCTGTTCCGGCTGGTTCGGGACGGGCGGCTTGAGCTGGATGCCCAGGTGCCGGAGGCCGATCTGGCGCTGGTGCGCCCTGGCATGACGGCTGTCGTGACGGCGGATCAGGCGAGCGGCCCGACCGGCGGTCGCGTGCGCATCGTGACGCCCGAGGTCGACCCCCAGACCCGTCTGGGCGTGGCCCGGATCGCGCTGAACAGCGGGACCTCGCTGAAGAGCGGCATGTTCGCCCGGGCCGAGATCGCCCTCGGTCAGCTGCCGGCGCTCGTGGTGCCGTCGGAGGCCGTGATCTATCGCGAGGGTCAGGCGGGTGTGTACGTGCTGGGCAATAATTCCACCGTGCGCTTTGTGCAGGTGCGGACCGGCGCGCGCGAGGGCGACAATGTCGTCATCGAAAGTGGCCTCGAGGCCGGCCAGCGGATTGTGGTCAAGGGCGCGGGCTTCCTCGCCGACGGAGACCAGGTGACGGTGGCTCCCGCAACGGCCCCGGCCCGGGCGGCGGCGGCTGACGCCCCGGCGGCACGCTGAGGCCCGGTCGATGAACTTCAACAACATCTCGGCGGCGTCGATCCGGAACCCGATTCCGGTCGTGCTGCTGTTCATCATCCTGACGATTGCCGGGGTGCTGAGCTACTTCAAGCTGCCGGTGAACAATTTCCCGAACGTCGACCTGCCGGTCGTGGCGGTCACCGTGGTCCAGTCGGGCGCGGCGCCGACCGAGCTGGAAACCCAGGTCACGCGTCTGGTCGAGGACGCGGTGGCCGGACTGGGCGAGGTGGACGACATCACCTCGACGGTCAATGACTCGGTCTCGACCACGGCCATCACCTTCCAGCTGGGCGTCGATCTGGAAAAGGCGACCAATGATGTGCGCAACGCCATCGCCGGTATCCGCCAAAACCTGCCGGCGGATGTGCAGGAGCCGATCGTCCAGAGGATCGAGTTCACCCAGATTCCGATCGCGACCTATGTGGTGCGCGCGCCGGGCATGAACCCTGAAGAGCTGAGCTGGTTCGTCGACAACACCGTGGCCAAGCGACTGCTGTCGATCGAGGGCGTCAGCCAGGTCAGTCGGGACGGCGGCGTCAGCCGCGAGATCCGCATCAAGCTGGACCCGGCCAAGCTGGCGGCCCAAGGCGTGACGGCGGCGGCGGTGTCGAACCAGCTTCGCGGGTCCAACATCAATCTGCCCGGCGGACGCGGCGAGATCGGCGGCGAGGAACAGGCGATCCGTACCGTGGGCTCGGCCCAGTCGGTCGAGGCCCTGCGCGAAACCCTGATCCCGGTCGGCAACCGCTCGGTGCGGCTGGGCGATCTGGGCGAGGTGGTGGACGAATGGTCCGAACCCCGCGGTCGCGCGCGCTACAACGGCGCCGAGGTGGTGGGCTTCAGCCTCAGCCGGTCCAAGGGCTCGTCGGAGCTGGACGTCTATCGCACAACCCAGAAGGCGATCGCGGCGCTCGATGAGGAACTCGACAATGTCACCATCGAGGAGGTGACCAACACCACCTCGGACGTGATCAACAACTTCCACGCCTCGGTCGAGGCGCTGCTGCTGGGCGCGGGCCTGGCGGTGCTGGTGGTGTTTGTCTTCCTGCGCGACTGGCGGGCGACGCTGATCGCGGCGGTGGCCATGCCCATGTCGCTGATTCCGACCTTCTGGATCATGGACCTGACCGGTCAGTCGCTGAACGTGGTGACCCTGCTGGCCCTGTCGCTGACCATCGGCATTCTGGTCGATGACGCGATCGTGGAGATCGAGAACATCGTCCGGCACATACGGGACGGCAAGGCGCCCTATCCGGCGGCCATCGAGGCCGCTGACGAGATCGGTCTGGCGGTGATCGCGACCACGGCAACCCTGCTGGCGGTGTTTGCCCCGACCGGCTTCATGCCCGGCGTGGTGGGCCAGTTCTTCAAGAGTTTCGCCATCGCCGCCTGCGTCAGCGTCTTCTTCTCTCTGGTGGTGGCGCGAACGCTCACGCCGCTGATGGGCGCCTATATGCTCAAGCGCGACCAGGGCAAGGAGCACGGTGACCCGGCCTGGATGAGGCAGTATCTGGTCATGGTCGACTGGGTGCTGAATGACTTCCGCAAGAAGGGCGAGGATCCGAAGGGACGCTTCACCCACCGCGTCCTGCGCCGCTTCGGCGACCACCGACTGTGGGTGATGGGCGGCGGCCTGCTGTTCCTTATTGCCTCAATTTTTCTCGCAACCCGGCTGCCGTTCGAATTCATCCCGGCCGAGGATGTCTCGCGCTCCAGCATCACCATCCAGCTGCCGCCGGGCTCGACCCTGGCCGAGACCGATGCTGTGGCGCAGCGCGTCAATGACGCCCTGCTGGAACGGCCCGAGGTGAAGTCCGTCTATTCCTCGGTCGGTTCGGCCTCGGTCAGCTTCGGCCCCGGCGGCGGCGGCTCGGCCGGTGAGGTCCGCAAGGCCAACATCACCGTCAATCTGGTCAAGCGCAGCGAGCGCTCGCTGCGCCAGCAGGCCTTCGAGCAGGAGATGGGGCCGGTGCTGCGCTCCATTCCCGGCGCGCGCGTCCAGTTCGGTGCCGACGGTCAGGGCAGCCAGGTCTCGATCCAGCTGGTCGGCGACGATGGCGAGACACTGGAAGAAGCCGCGTCGGCGGTCGAACGCCAGATGCGCGAAATCGACGGCCTGACCAACGTCATTTCCTCGGCGGCGCTGGTGCGTCCTGAGATCCTGATCACGCCCAAGGGCGATGTCGCCGCCCTGCAGGGCGTGGCCTCGTCGGACATCAGCTCGGTCGCGCGCGTCGCGACCCTGGGCGATGCCGACCAGCTGCTGCCCAAATTCAATCTGGGCGACCGCCAGATCCCCATCCGCGTCATGCTGCGCGAGGAGGCCCGGAGCGATCTGGGCATTCTGGAGAATCTGCGGGTGCCGACCGCGTCCGGCGCCTCGGTGCCCCTGACGTCGGTAGCCGACATCTCGTTCGGGGCGGGGCCCAACCAGATCGACCGTCTGGACCGCAAGCGCGTGGCCACCCTGACGGCCGAGCTGAACGGGATCACCCTGGGACAGGCCTCGACGCGGGTGAACGAACTGCCGGCCATGAAGAACCTGCCCGCGGGCGTAACCCAGGCGGTGTCGGGCGAGCTGGAGAATCTTCAGGAAACCGGCATCGGCTTCATGTTCGCCATCGTGACCGGCATCCTGTTGATGTATGTCGTGCTGGTGCTGCTGTTCCGCAGCTTCTTCCACCCGATCACCATTCTGGCGGCCCTGCCCGTATCGTTCGGCGGCGCCTTCTTCCTGCTGCTGATCACCGGCAAGTCCCTGTCGATGCCCGCCCTGATCGGCATCATCATGCTGACCGGCATTGCGGCCAAGAACTCCATCCTGCTGGTCGACTACGCCATCATTGCCATGAAGAACGGGCTGAACCGGCGCGAGGCCATTATCGACGCGGCCCACAAGCGGGCGCGACCGATCATCATGACCACCCTCGCCATGGGGCTGGGTATGTTGCCGATCGCGCTGGCGTTCGGCGAAGGCACCGAGTTCCGCAGCCCGATGGCGATCGCGGTAATCGGGGGTCTGATCACCTCGACCGGTCTGTCGCTGATCTTCATTCCGGCGGCCTTCAGCCTGATCGATGGTGTGAAGACGCGGCTGGAGCGAGTTCTGGAACGGACATTCGGCGGCCAGCGCGAGGGGTGAGGGCATCCGATGCGGTGATCGAGGCGTATAGAAGCCGTCACCGCAGTACGGAGCACACCTCATGAGCCTGTCCGACACAGCCTGGCTGCTGGCCGGAAACCTGTTGATGGTGGTCGCGGCCATGACCCTGCTGTGGGGGGTGGCGGTCCGCATCCGCGATGTCAGCTTCATCGACGCGGTCTGGCCGATGGCCATGCTGTTCCTGGCGCTGGTCACCTGGCCCCGGACAGAGGGCGATGCGCTGCGTTCGGCCCTGCTGGTCGGACTGTGCGCCGCCTGGGCGCTCCGTCTGGGGGTTCACCTGTTCCTGCGCTGGCGCGCCCATGGCGAGGACCGGCGCTATACCGATCTGATCGGCCGCCAGATGAAGACCGGCAAGAGTTGGCCGCTGGTCGCCCTGCTGTTCGTCTTCCTGCCGCAGGCGGTGCTGGCCTGGCTGACGTCGCTTCCGGTGCAGCTGGGGCAGGTGGCCGACACGCCTGCCGTCGGCTGGCTTGGCTGGGCCGGGGTGGCCCTGTTCGTCGTTGGGCTGGCGTTCGAGACGATCGGGGATGCGCAGCTGGCGGCCTTCCGCCGGGATCCGTCGACCACGGGACAGGTGCTGGACACCGGCCTGTGGCGCTACACCCGGCATCCGAACTACTTCGGCGACGCCTGCGTCTGGTGGGGTCTGTATCTGATCGCGGCCGAGACAGGGCCGGGGCTGGCCGCCATACTGGGGCCGATCTTCCTGACCTTCACCCTGACCAAATGGTCCGGGATAGGCATCACCGAAAAGAGCATCCACAGCTCACGGCCCGGCTATGCCGACTATGTGCGCCGGACCAGTGCCTTCATCCCCTGGCCGCCGAAATCATCCTGACCCTTCACGCCTGACCCTTCGCTCATGGAAAAGGCCCCGCCGGGGGGGATGGCGGGGCCTTCTCCGAAGGATGAGGCGGGGGGCATGACTCCCCCGCCGATCCGGAGGCTTAGTTGCCGTCCTGCTGAGCCATGCTCGGCGAGGTGTTCGGCGTGTTCTCGGTGGTCATGCCACCGTCAGCATTGCCGGCTTCCTGCTCGATACGGTCGGCTTCGGCGTTCAGAGCGGTTTCCTGCTCTTCGGTCGGAGCGGCCGCAGCCTGTTCTTCCAGGGCGTCGGCTTGACGCTCGGCAGCGGCGTCCTCGGCGCTTTCGCCGCAAGCAGCAACGCCCAGCAGGGCAACGGCGGACAGCGAGGCCAAAATCATCTTACGCATGGGAGTTTTCCTTCCTCAGTTGAGACCACCCAAACGTCACAATGTGGCAATCGGTTCACGCCGCCGTGATGAGAATTTTATCCGTCGGCCCGGCAGGCCACATGAGCGGCCCCCAGAAGGGCGGCCTGTTTGTGCAGGATCACCCATGTCGGGATGGCCTTCATATAGGGGGTGAACCGGCCCTTCTGCTCGAATCGTTCGCGGAAGGGACTGGCCTCGAGGAAGTCGAGGATGCGCGGCGCGATCCCGCCGGCAACATAGACCCCGCCGCGTGCCCCGGTGGTCAGGGCGATGTCCCCGGCGACCGAGCCCAGGATGGCGCAGAAACGGGCCAGGGTGGCGCCGCACGGTCCGCGCGGATCTTCTAGCGCCGACCGGGTGATCTCGGCCGGATCGTCGATGGAGGTGGGGCGGTCGTCGATCTCGGCCAGCGCCCGGTGCAGATTGACCAGGCCCGGTCCGCAGATCAGCCGCTCGATCGAGACGCGGCTGTACCGCCGGCGGAGCAGACGCAGCACCTCGTCCTCCAGCGCGTCGGAGGGCGCGAAGTCGACGTGACCGCCCTCGGAGGCCATCGCGACGGAAGAGCCCCAGCGATCCCGTGCCAGGGCCGAGACTCCGAAGCCGGTGCCCGGGCCGAGCACCGCCAGGGTCTGCTGCGGGTCACCCGTCCCGGGGCCACCCAGATGCGCCAGCTCCGGCCCCTCGATCAGGGGGGCCGCCCAGGCGAGGGCCTCGAAGTCATTGATCAGCCGGATCGGGCCGACACCCAGGCTGGCCAGTTCCGCCTCGGACACACGCCAGGGGGAGTTGGTCAGGTCGATGAAGCCGTCGGTCACCGGCCCCGCGACGGCGATCACCCCGCCGTTCGGTCGCGCGTCGCAGCCGTCCAGAAACGCGCGTACGCCGTCCAGAAAGGTGGGGTGGGTTTCGGCGGGAAAGCTCTCGTGATGCTCGACCCGGGGGCGACCGTCGACCATGCGGGTCAGGGCAAAGCGCGCATTGGTGCCGCCGACGTCGCCGACGAGATGCAGATGATCTTCCGAGGCCGGCATTCAGGCGTCCACCGTGCGGTCGACCACATTGGGGTCGGGAGGGGTGTCGGTGCCGGGCGGTCCGGCGGGCGGCTGGGCGAACACCACGGATGCGCCTTCCTCGGCGGATCCGACCACATGGCGGAAGGCGCCGAACAGTTCACGACCGTAGCCCCAGGACGCGGTCTGCAGGCTGGCCTCGGTCCGCGGAGCGCAGGGGCGCTCGCCAAAGTCCGGACAGCCCACGACGGTCAGTTCACCCTTGTCAGGGTCGAGGCGGATGATGTCGCCGTCCCGCACGCGGGCGATCGGCCCACCGGCCAGGGCTTCGGGGCTCAGGTGGATGGCGGCCGGTGTCTTGCCCGACGCGCCGGACATGCGACCGTCGGTGACGAAGGCGACCTTGAAGCCCCGGTCCTGGATCACGCTCAACGCGGGCGACAGGCTGTGCAGTTCGGGCATGCCGTTCGCCTTGGGGCCCTGGAAGCGCAGGACCACCACGACGTCGCGATCCAGCTGGCCCTGTTTGAAGGCCTCCAGCGCCGCCTCCTGGCTGTCGAACACGGCGGCGGGGGCCTCGACCACCCGGTGCTCGGGCTTGACGGCCGAGACCTTGATGACGGCCCGGCCCAGCGCGCCCTGCACGAGTCGCAGTCCGCCGTCCTTCTGGAAGGGATCGGAGACAGGGCGGAGGATGTCGGGGTCGAGGCTCTCGCTGACGCCGTCGCGCCAGACCAGCTGGCCGTCCTCGTCCAGAACCGGCTCCTGATAATAGGCCTTGAGGCCCTCGCCCATGACGGTGGTGACATCGGTGTGCAGATGCCCGCTCTCGGCCAGTTCGCGCACCACGAAGGCGACGCCGCCGGCGGCCTGGAAGGCGTTCACATCGGCCGATCCGTTCGGATAGACGCGCGCCAGCAGCGGCGTGCAGCTGCTCAGCTCGTCCAGATCGGTCCAGTCGATAAGCACGCCCGCCGACCGGGCCATGGCGACGAGGTGGATGGCGTGGTTGGTCGAGCCGCCGGTGGCCAGCAGGGCGATGATGGCGTTGATGATCGACTTCTCGTCGACCACCCGGCTCATGCGGCCCTCGCCCGAGCGGGCCAGTTCGACGGCCCGCTTCGCCGCCGCCGCGGTCAGGGCGTCCCTGAGGCCGGTGTCCGGGTGGACGAAGGCGGTCGAGGGCAGGTGCAGGCCGATCACCTCCATCATCATCTGGTTGGAGTTGGCCGTGCCGTAGAAGGTGCAGGTGCCCGGCGAGTGATAGCTGGCGACCTCGCTTTCCAGCAGGGTGGGGCGATCCACCTTGTTCTGGGCGTAAAGGGCGCGCACCCGGGCCTTTTCCGCATTGGGAATGCCGCTGGGCATGGGGCCGGCGGGCGCGAAGACGACCGGCAGGTGGCCAAAGGCCAGCGAGCCCATGAACAGGCCCGGCACGATCTTGTCGCACACGCCGAGGCAGAGGGCGGCGTCAAAGGCATCGTGCGTCAGGGCCACAGCGGTCGACATGGCGATCACGTCGCGGCTGAACAGCGACAGCTCCATGCCCGGCCGGCCCTGGGTCACGCCGTCGCACATGGCGGGGGTGCCGCCCGCGACCTGGGCGGTGGCATTCACCTCGCGCACGGCCTGACGGACGATGTCGGGGAAGCGCTCGAACGGCTGATGGGCCGACAGCATGTCGTTGTAGGCGGTGACGATGCCCAGGTTCGGCTGGCTGCCCGACATGGCATTCAGCTTGTCCTTGACCGGCGCTCCGGCAAAGGCGTGGGCCCAGTTGGCGCAGCTCAGCTTGGCGCGGCCGGGCCGGTTGGTCGCGGCGTCGTCCATGCGGCGCAGATAGTCGGCGCGGGTGTCACGGCTGCGGGCAATGATGCGATCGGTGACCGCACGCAGGGTGGGGTGGAGGTCGGTCATGCGGACTCCTCCGTCCATAGGATTTGCAGGTGGGGAATGTGGGCGGCGAGGGCCGCGACAGGGACGATGGCGGGGTCACCCATGACCTGGTCCTCGAACACGCGGCGCTTGGCCGATCCGGTCAGGGCCATGACGACCGTGTCGCAGCGCATCAGCCACGGCAGGTTCATCGACAGCCGTTCGCGACTGGGGGCCATGCCGTCGCGTCCCGCCGGCACGCCGAGGACGGCAGGCGACAGGGTCGGGGTCAGGAGGGTTTTCAGCGTCGGGCTCTCGGGGAACATCGACAGGATGTGCCCGTCCTCGCCCATGCCCAAGAGGGCCGCATCCAGCCGGTCGGTAGCGGCGTTGAGCGCCCGGGTGGCGACGGCGGCGGCACGATCGACCGTCAGGGCGGCGCTGTGCAGCGGGATGAAGTCCGCTTTGCCGGGGCCGACCGGCAGGCTGGTCTTGAGCAGGGTTGCGTTCGACTCGGGCGAACTCTCGGGCACATGGCGCTCATCGACCAGGGTCACGGTGACGCGGCTCCAGTCCAGATCGGCCTCGCGCATCGCGGCATAGACCGGTCCGGGGGTGGAGCCGCCCGATCCGGCGAAGATCGCGCGCGGGCGCTCGGTCAGGGCATTGGCCAGCGCGCCGGTCATCCGCTCGGCGCAGGCCGTGGCCCATTTCGCGGGCGAGGCAAAGGTTTCGATCTCAACGCTCATGACTGCTCCAGCGACGGCCCGTGCGGGACAGCAGCAGGTCGGCGGCCTCGGGGCCCCAGCTGCCGCCTTCGTAGGGCTCGACCTTCATTGCCGCGCCGTCCCAGGCATCGGAGACCTCGTCGACCCATTTCCAGGCCTCTTCCGCTTCGTCCCGCCGCACGAACAGGGTGGAGTCCCCGGCCATGGCGTCCAGCAGCAGCCGCTCATAGGCGATGCGACGGCGCGGCGGACTGGCCTTGCGGTCGTTGTGCCCCCACGACAGGCTCATGGTGATGGGCTGAAGCTGCATGCGTTGATCGAGGCCGGGCTGCTTGTTCATCACCTCGAGGGAAATGTCCTCGTCCGGCTGGAGTTCAATGATCATCCGGTTCGGCTGGATCGCGCCGCGATAGCTGGATCCGTCACGACCGAAGATCGAATGGGGCACCGGCTTGAACTGGATGACGATCTCGGTGCGCTTCTCGGCCATGCATTTGCCGGTGCGCATGAAGAAGGGCACGCCCGCCCAGCGCCAGTTGTCGATGTCGGCGCGGATGGCGACAAAGGTCTCGGTGTCGGTCGGGGCACCCCGCTCGCTGACGTAATCCGTGTACTGCCCCCGGGTGGTGACGCGACCGGCCTCCTCGACCGTGATCGGCCGAAGCGAGCGCAGCACCTTGACCTTCTCGTTGCGCACCGAGTCCGCGTCGATGTTGGACGGCGGCTCCATGGCCACGAGACACAGCAGCTGCAGCATGTGATTCTGCAGCATGTCGCGCAAGGCGCCGTACTCGTCATAGTAGGGCCAGCGGTCCCCCACAGCGACGGTCTCGGCCACGGTGATCTGCACATGGTCGATGGTCAGATTGTTCCACAGCGGCTCAAAGATGGTGTTGCCGAAGCGCAGGGCGATCAGGTTCTGGACCGTCTCCTTGCCCAGATAGTGGTCGATGCGGAACACCTGCCGCTCGTCGAACACGGCCGAGACAGCGTCGTCGATCTCGCGGAAGCTCTCCAGATCGCGGCCGACGGGCTTTTCCAGCACGATCCGGGTGTCCGGACCGGCCAGCCCTGCGGCGTGCATGGCCGGCACGATCCGACCGTAGAGCGAGGGCGAAACAGCCATGAAAGCGGTTACAGAGCCGTCCCCGGTTTTCGCCTTCAGCGCCTTCAGCTCATCTGCGCTGGTGGCGTCCAGTGCCACATAATCCAGCCGGGCGGCCAGCCGGGTCCAGGTGTCGTCGGACCAGACGTCGTCAGACTTGGCGCGGGGCTCGACCGAGGCCCGCACGCGCTCGATGTAGGCGTCGCGGGTCTCGTCCGACCGGGCGGCGGCGATGATCTTCAGGTCCGGGTCGAGCAGGCCGTCGTGGTCCAGGAAGTACAGGGACGGCAGCAGCATGCGGAGCGCCAGGTCTCCACCTCCGCCGAACAGTATCAGGGCCGACATTCGCCTCTCCGTCTCTTCGTCCGGGCGCACCGGCCGAAAGGGGCGCGCCGTCAGACAGGGTTCTTGGCCGCTTCGGCCCGCCGGGCCAACACGTCGAGCACGTCCTGAAACACCATGTGACGCGTCTTGAGCAGAACGAACAGGTGATAGATGAGGTCCGCCGCCTCATTCGCAAGCTCTTCGGTGTCGCCTACGGCCCCGGCCAGCGCCACTTCCACGCCCTCTTCGCCGACCTTTTGCGCGGCGCGTTTGGGACCCTCGGCCATCAGGCGGGCGGTCCAGCTGGTCTCGGGATCGGCGGACGCGCGCTGGTCGATGGTGGCTTCCAGCCGGCCGAGGCGGCCCAGCCCCGGGGCGTCCTCCTCGCCGAAGCAACTGATGCGGTTCAGGTGACAGGCATTGCCGACCGGCCGGACCTTCAGCACCAGGGCGTCGCCGTCGCAGTCGGGGGTGATCGAGACGACATGCAGCCGGTCGCCCGAGGTCTCGCCCTTGCGCCACCGCCCGCCGCGCGACCGCGAGAAGAAGGTCGCCTCGCCGCTCGCCTGCGTCTCCTCCAGGGCGGCTGGGTCCATATAGGCGAGTGTGAGCACCTGAAGCGTCGCGGCGTCCTGCACCACCACCGGAATCAGGCCGCCGCCCTTGTCGAAATCAAGCATGTCGGGGGTGAGGGTCACAGCCTGATCTCCTGTCCGGCGTCGGCGAGATAGCGTTTGAGGTCCGGGATGGCGATGGCCCCCGTGTGGAACACGCTGGCCGCCAGCGCGCCCGAGACATCGGCCTGTTCAAACACCTCGCGGAAGTGGTCGGTCGCCCCGGCCCCGCCCGAGGCGACCAGCGGAATGGTCAGTCGCTCGCGCGCGGCCTTCAGCTGGGCGATGTCATAGCCCTTCCGGACGCCGTCCTGGTCCATGACGTTCAGCACGATCTCGCCCGCGCCCAGCGCCTCGGCCTCGAGGATCCAGTCGAGGGTGCGGCGGCCCGTGCGCTTCGTGGCCGACGGATCGCCCGTGAACTGGTGCACCTGCCACTCGCCGTCGATGATGCGGCTGTCGACGCCGACCACCACACACTGGCGCCCCAGCCGCTCGGCCATCTGGGTGATCAGTCCGGGCCGCGCCAGCGCCCGCGAGTTGACCGAGACCTTGTCGGCGCCGTGGTCGAGACAGCGGGCGGCCTGATCGGCGTCGGCGATGCCTCCGGCCACACAGAAGGGGATGTCCAGATCGCGCGCGATGTCGGCGATCCAGCCATAGTCGAGGGTGCGGCCCTCCGGGCTGGCGGTGATGTCGTAGAAGACCAGCTCATCGGCCCCCTGATCGCGATAGCGCAGGGCGAGTTCGACCGCATCGCCCATGTCGACATGGCCCTCGAAGCGCACGCCCTTGACCACCCGGCCGTCCTTGACGTCGAGGCAGGGGATGATGCGCCGCGCGGTCATCGCACGGCCTCAAGCGCCTGTTCGACAGTGAAACGGCCCTCATAGAGGGCGCGGCCGATGATGGCCCCGTCGCAGCCGGCGTCGCGCGCGGCCGTCAGGTCGGCGGTTGCGGCCACCCCGCCCGAGGCCTGCACCTTCAGGTCCGGACGGCGCCGGACGATCTCGGCCAGCAGGTCGATATTGGGCCCGGTCAGGGCGCCGTCTCGACCGATGTCGGTGACCAGCAGGTGGCGGAAGACTCCTTCGGGATAGAGGTCAAGCACGGCCCACAGGTCGAGCGGCGCGGCCTCGGTCCAGCCCTTGAGTGCGGGCACAATCCCCGTGTCGGTGACGCGCACGTCCAGCGCCAGCGTCAGGGCCTCGGGCCCCAGATCCTCCAGCCAGCCGCGCACGGTGTCGGGTGCGGTGACGGCCAGCGAGCCGACCACCACCCGGGCCACGCCCGCATCCCGCAGGCGCACGACATCCTCGCGTGTGCGCACCCCGCCGCCGGACTGGATGCGGGCGCGTCCGGTCCCGGCCAGTCGCGACAGGGTCTCGTGCTGGACCGCGCGACCGGCCTCGGCCCCGTCCAGATCGACGATGTGCACCCAGTCGGCCCCGGCCTCGGCAAAGGCATTCAGGCGCGCGACCGGATCGGCGTCATAGCGGGTCACCTGGTCAAAGCGGCCGTGCATCAGCCGCACGCAGACGCCGTCCTTCAGGTCGATGGCGGGATAGAGGATCATGCGTCGATCGCCAGAAAGTTCGAGAGGATGCGGGCGCCGGTCGTCGACGACCGCTCGGGGTGGAACTGGCAGCCCCAGCGGTTGCCCTGCCGCACCATGGCCGGGAAGGGGGTGCCGTGGCGGGCGCGGGCGAGCGTCGCCGGACCGTCGGGACAGGCAAAGCCGTGCACGAAATAGACGTAGGCCCCGTCCTCGACACCCTCGGTCAGCGGATCGTCGGCCAGATCGGACAGGGCCGACCAGCCCATGTGCGGCACCGTCAGACCCGGCCCGGGCGTGAGCGGGATCACCTGTCCGGGGATCAGGCCCAGCAGGGGCACGTCCCCCTCGGCGCTGCTTTCGAACAGCAGCTGCTGGCCGAGGCACAGGCCGATCAGCGGGCGGGGAAAGGCGCGGATCGGATCGCTGAGGCCCCGCGCATCCAGCCGGCGCATGGCCCAGGCGGCCGCCCCCACACCGGGCAGCACCAGTCGCTCGGCCTCGTTGATGCCGGCGGCGTCCGACACGCGGCGCACCCGTGCCCCCAGCCGTTCGAAGGCGAACTGCACCGAGGCCAGATTGCCCGCGCCGTAATCCAGAAGCGCAACCTCGGTCACAGCACACCCTTGGTCGAGGGGACGGCGTCGCCCTCGATGCGGATCGCCTGACGGAGCGCCCGCCCGAAAGCCTTGTAGACGGCCTCGGTCTTGTGGTGGTCGTCGTCGCCGGTCACCGAGACATGGATGGCGGCCCCCAGATGCTCGGCCAGTGAGCGGAACACATGGGCCGTCAGATCGGTGCGGTAGTCGCCGATGAAGGGGGTCGCGAACGTCCCCTCGAACACCGGATAGGGGCGGCCCGACAGGTCGATCGAGACCGTCGCATTGGCCTCGTCCATCGGCAGGACGAAGCCGTACCGGGCGATGCCGCGCCGTTCGCCCAGCGCCTGTTTCAGGGCCTGCCCCAGGGCGATGGCCGAGTCCTCGATCGTGTGATGCGGGTCGGTGTGCAGGTCGCCCTCACAGGCGAGACGCAGCGAAAAGCCGCCGTGGGCCGCCACCTGTTCCAGCATGTGATCGAAGAAGCCGACGCCGGTGGTGATCGAGACCGGGCCGGTCGCGTCCAGATCGACGGCGCACACGATGCGGGTCTCCTTTGTATCGCGCACGGCCTGTCCGGTCCGGTTCGGCCGGGCCTGCGCCGGGGCCAGATCCAGGGCAGCCAGCAGGCGGTCGTTGATGTCCGCGCGCGCCGACACCGGCAGGCGCAGCCGCTCGCCGGCCGTCTCCGCCGGAATACCGAACCGGGCGAGCGCCGCCCGCACGTCGGCGGGATCGGCCGGGCGCACCATCAGTACGGGGCCTACACCGGGCTCGACCGGCATGTCGCGGCCGAGCGCCTTCGTCAGCCGCGCCCGCTCCCGGACCGTGGCCGCGATGCGCTCGCGGGTCTCGATCAGGCGCGACGGGTCAATCGCCTGCAGCGCCAGTCGCACGCACATTTCGGGCAGGGCATAGGGTTCGAGCACGGAGGCCAGCCGTTGCAGTGTCGCGGCCTGTCCCAGTGCGGCGCCGACGCGGGCGCCCGCCAGTCCATAGGCGAGCGACAGGCTTCGCAGCACGACCAGATTGGCCTGATCGGCGATGACGGTGGCGGCGGAGGGGGTCTCGGCGAACTCGGCCAGGCCCTCGTCGACCACCAGCAGAGCCGGGGCCACACGGGCCGCCATCTCGGCCACGGCCTCGGGCGAGCCGAGGGCGCGCACGATCACCACGCCGGGACGGGCCCCGGAACCCGGGCGCGCATAGAGGTCGGCCAGGGTCCGGAAGGGCTCGGCCTGCGGGGCTTCGACGGATTGTCCGGCGCGGGCAGCCAGCCGGAAGGCCAGCTCCAGCCCGTGGGTCACGCCCCGGACGGGCAGGACCTGATCGGGGGCGACGCCGTAAAGCGCGGCCATGCGCGCGGCGAGGGCGCCGGGACGGACGGGATAGCGGTCCAGTCCGTCGCCGCCGCTGACCAGCGGGGCGAAGGGGGCGGGCAGGTTCTTCATGCGCCGGTCCTCAGATCCGCCGCGCGGGCGTGGGCCTCCAGACCCTCCAGCCGGGCGAGGCGCGCGGCGATCGGGGCAAGCGCGGCGGCGCCCGCTTCGGACACCGACTGCACCGACATGGACGTCATGAAGCTGGCGGTGGTGATGCCGCCCAGCGTCCGCGCCCCGCCGTCGGTCGGCAGGACGTGGCTGGGCCCGGCGGCATAGTCGCCGAGCGTCTCGGCCGCATAAGTGCCGACGAAGATGGCGCCTGCGGCGGTGATACGGTCGACCAGCTTTTCCGCATCCAGCGTCTGCAGCGCCAGGTGTTCGGGGCCGTACAGGTTGGCGACGGCGCGAGCCTGCTCCAGATCGGCGACGCGAATGGCGCGGCCCTCGGCCAGCGAGCGACGGGCGATGTCCGCGCGCGGCAGGGTCTGCAACTGGTCCTCGACCGCCTCCAGAATGGCGCCGATGGCGCCCCGGCTGTTCGACACCAGCAGCACCTGGGCGTCGGCATCGTGCTCGGCCTGGCTGAGCAGGTCGGCGGCGGCGATCTCCGGATCAGCACTGGAATCGGCGATGACCATCAGCTCGGACGGTCCGGCGGGCATGTCGACCGCAGGTCCGCCGGGCAGGGCGTTCGCCTGCTTCTTGGCCTCGGCGACCCAGGCGTTGCCCGGTCCGAACAGCTTGTCGACGGGCGTGATCTCGCCATCGTCAAAGGTCGCGCCAAAGGTCAGGGCGGCGATGGCCTGGGCCCCGCCGATCAGCCACAGGGCGTCCAGCCCGGCCTCATCCGCCGCCACAATCATGGCCGGGTGGACTCCGCCGTCCTTGGCAGGAGGCGTCACGGCCACCCGGCGCGCGACACCGGCGACGCCCGCCGGAATGGCCTGCATCAGCAGGGAGGAAAACAGCGGCGCGCTGCCGCCCGGGACATAGAGGCCCGCCGAGGCGATGGGCCGCCACACCAGCCTGGATCGCACCCCCGGCGTGGTCTCGACCCAGCCGGTGTCCTCGGGCCGGGTGGCCTGATGGAAGATGCGGACGTTCTCGGCGGCGATGCGCAGCGCGCGGGTGTCGGCCGGCGGCAGGGACGCGCGGGCCTCGCGCACGACATCGGGCGTGAGGGCGATGCGCCGGGGGGCGGCCCCGTCCAGCTTCAGGCTCCAGTCGGTGACGGCCGCCGCGCCGCGCGCCTGCACATCCTCAAAGATTGCGCGCACCGTATCGCTGACACGCATTTCGGTGCGTTGCGCCGGGCGGGCAAGCGCATCGCGTTGCTCCTCGACGGAGAGGGTCGTCCAGTCGATCTGACGCATCACATCATCTTCTCGATGGGCAGGACCAGAATGGACGAAGCGCCCTCGGCCTTGAGCCGCTCCAGCGTCTCCCAGAAGACGGCCTCCTGACAGACGGCGTGGACGGCGACCGCATCATCGCGGCCCGACAACGGCATGACGGTTGGCGACTCCGAACCCGGGAGCAGGGCGGTGATCCGGTCCAGCGCGGCGCGCGGGGCGTTCAGCATGACGTATTTGGCGTCCTGCGAGGCCACCACCCCGCCGATGCGCGTGATCAGGTTTTCGAGCAGCGGCTCCAGCGTGTCCTCGACCGGCTGGGGCGAACGGATCAGGACCGCCTGGCTCTCGAACACCGTGTCGAGCGGCACCAGACCATTGGCCTCCAGCGTGGCGCCGGTCGACACCAGGTCACAGATGGCCGAGGCCAGCTTCAGGCGCGGGGCGACCTCGACCGCGCCGCGCATGGTGACCACCCCGGCGTCGATCCCGTGCGCCGTCAGCCAGCGGCCGAGAATGCGCGGATAGCTGGTCGCCAGCCTGAGGCCGTTCAGGGACACGGGACCGACATAGGGCAGGCTCTCGGGCGCCGCGATCTTCAGCGTGCAGCGGCCAAAGCCCAGCGGCATGACCACCTCGGCCAGCGGACCGCCGTTGCGGGCCTCTTCCAGCACATTCTCGCCCACGATGCCGAGGTCGCAGACGCCGTCGGCGACAAAGGTCGGGATGTCGTCGTCGCGCACGCGCAGCAGGTCGACCGGCGCATTCTCGACCTTGTAGAGCAGGTCATTGTTGCCCTTGATGACACGGAGGCCCGCATTGCGGATCAGGTCGAGGCTGCGCTCGGCCAGACGACCGGATTTCTGTACGGCGATGCGAAGTCGCCCCTGAACCTTGCTCACGCGGATACTCCGGACTGTCGGTCAAGCACCAGGCGGTAGCCCTGGTGCGGCATTTCCTTGAGGAAGCGGGCCACCCGCACGACCGTGGTCGGGCTGGCCTGGGCCTCGGCGGCGATCTCGCGATAGGACTTGCCGCCCGCGTCCAGCAGGCGCGCCACCTGCCAGCGCTCGGCGAAGGCGCGCACCTCTGCGGGCGTGCACAGGTCGGCGAGGAAGGCATCGACCTCCTCGCGTGACTTCAGGCTCAACAGGGCGTCGTACAGGTCCAGCCGGCTGCGGGCCGCGGCGGCGGCATTGGGGGGAAGGGCATCGGTCATGGCGCGTTCCACTATGCTGTAACAGTGGAACGGTCAAGCGGTATCGCCCTGCCTATGGTGCGACCGGCGATCGCAGCCTATGTGCGGGGCATGAGCAGGATCGTCATCGTGGGCGCGGGTCACGCCGGAGGCAGTGCCGCCGCCCTTCTCAGGCAGTACGGGTTCGAGGGCGAGGTGGTGCTGATCGGCGAGGAGCCGGTCGCCCCCTATCAGCGTCCGCCCCTGTCCAAGGCCCTGCTGAAGGGTGAGGGCGAGGAGGAGGACCTGCTGCTGCGGCCCGCCGACTTCTATGTCGAACAGAACATCGAGCTGCGGCTGGGCCAGACGGTCACGGCCATCGACCGGGCCGGCAAGACGGTGGTGCTCGCGGACGGCGGGACCGTTTCCTATGACACCCTGATCCTCGCGACCGGGTCCACCGCGCGGAAGCTGGCGGTGCCGGGGGCGGAACTGGCGAATGTGCTGGAGCTGCGGACCCTCGCGGACGGGCGAAAGCTCAGGGCGGCGATCCGGCCGGGGACGAGGCTTGTGGTCGTCGGCGGCGGCTATGTGGGGTTGGAGGTCGCGGCCTCGGCCCGGGCGCTGGGCGCCGAGGTCGTGGTCGTCGAGCGCGAGGCCCGCCTGCTGGCCCGGGTGGCGTCGGATGTGCTGGCCGACTTCATGCACGCGGCCCATACGCGGCACGGCGTGACCCTGCTGACCGGGCGCACGGTGACGGCCTTCCAGCCGGGCGAGGACGGCGCGGTCGGCGGCGTGACCCTGGACGACGGCCAGAGCCTGCCGGCCGATCTGGTCATTGTCGGCGTCGGTGGCGTGGCCTGCGAGGGGCTGGGCGCGGCGGCCGGCCTGACCTGCGACGGCGGGGTGGTGGTGGATGAGGCCGCCCGCACCTCGGACCCCGACATCTATGCGCTCGGCGACATGACCCGGCGCCCGGTGCCGGTCCACGACGGCCGCGTGGTGCGTCTGGAAAGCGTGCCCAATGCGCTGGAGCAGGCCAAACAGGCCGCGGCGGCGATCACGGGTCGCAACCCGCCCGTGCCCGAAGTGCCGTGGTTCTGGTCGGATCAGTACGATCTGAAGCTGCAGATGGCGGGTCTGGCCGACGGGGCGGATCGCAAGGTCGTCCGCACCGTGGCCGATGGCGCCGGGCTGGCCGTCTTCCATCTGGCGGGGGAGCGGCTTCTGTGCGTCGAGGCGATCAATGCCCCGGCCGAGTTCATGGGCGGGCGTCTGCTGATCGGCAAGGCGACGCCGGTGGATCCGGACAAGCTGGCCGACCCGACTGTGTCGATGAAGGCGGTCGCGAAAGGCGACTAATAGACGTCGCGGCGGTAGCGCCCGGTCTCGCGCAGATCCAGCATGCGCTCCTCGCCCAGAATATCCCGCAGGGCGGCATCCACACCGGGGGCCATCCCCTTCAGACTGCCGCAGACCATGATGGTCGCCCCGCGATCGATCCAGTCGCGCATGGCCTCGGCTTCCGTCCTCACAATGTCCTGGACGTAGCGGGCGCCGCCGGGATCGCGCGAGAAGGCCCGGTCCACCCGGGTGAGCGCACCTCCCGTTCGCCAGCCAAGGATGCGATTGCGCAGCAGGGCGTCATGCGCCTCGTTCCGCTCGCCGACGATCAGCCAGGCGGGCCCCCGCTTTTCGGCACGCGAGCGCTCCGACAGGTGACCGGCCAGACCGGCGATGCCCGTTCCGTTCCCGATCAGGATGAGGGGGATGGACGGATCGGGGCCGTGGAAACCCCGGTTAATCCGCACGCGGACCGGCACAGTGTCCCCGACCCGACAGGCCTCCAGCAACCAGGCCGAGGCCAGTCCGGGCGTGCCGTCCGGCCTGAGCGTGCTGCGGATCAGGAGGTCGATATGGCCGTCGGCCGGAACACTGGCGATCGAATAGTCGCGCAACTGGCGCAGGCCGCCGGTGGCCGACGCCGGCAGTTCGATCTCGGCGATGTCGCCCGCCCGCCAGAGCGGCAGATCCCCGACCGGCCTGAGCCGCAAATGGTAGACGGGGCGACCCACGCTGCCGGGATTGACCAGGGTGCGGCTGATCAGCGTCCAGGGTTGGTGGGCGCCGCTCCGGCCGTCGGGGGCGAAGACGGCACCGGTCAGGGCCGTCACCTGATGGCGCCAGTGGTCCAGCGCGCCGGGATCCAGCCGGTCGACCTCGACACGGTCGAACAGCGGCGTCGCTCCGGCGGAAACCAGCCACTGGTCCATCCGACGCCCGAAGTCACAGTAGTGGCTGTAGGTACTGTCGCCGAGGGCCAGCACGGCGACCTCGAGATGGGACAGATCGGGTGGGCTGGACATCAGCCGCCGCAGGAAGCCGGTGGCCTCGTCGGGCGCATCCCCTTCGCCGGTCGTGGCCGCCACGAGGAACAGCCGCCGCGCGGCGGCCAGCCGTTCGGGGGTCAGGTCCGACAGGCCCAGACGTTCGACCCCCTGGCCCGCCCCAGCCAGTGCCAGCTCGGTCTCGATGGCCAGGGCCTCCGCGCTGCCCGTCTGGCTGGCATGGACCACCAGGGTGTCCGCATCGGCATTCACCCCGCGGCGTCGACGCGGCCGCAGGGACCAGGCCGTCAGACCCGCCCAGGCCACGACGGCGGAGGCGGCCAGAAAGTCCGCACCCGTCGTCATGATCAGCGCCCGACGTCCAGCATGGCGCGGCAGGTAGGACTGAGGTGTTCGACCAGCCCGGCTTCCGTCCGGTGCACCATCAGGGCGGCGATACCGGACATTTCGGCATGCGCCATACCGTCCCCGGGACCCATGACGGTCAGGGCCGAGGCGAGCGCGTCGGCGACCATGGCAGACTCGTGGAAAACAGAGGCCGACACCACGCCATTGGCGACAGGCCGCCCGGAGCGTCCGTCGATCGTGTGCGAATAGACGGTGTTGCCATGAACGAACTGGCGCCGCGCCTCGCCCGAGGTGGCGACGGCCAGGCCGTAGAGGGCGGCGATGGTGCGCGGGGCGTCCAGCCCCTCGGGGGTCTCCAGCTCGACCCACCAGGGGCGGCCGTCCGGCTTGACGCCAATGCCCTTCAGCTCCCCGCCGATTTCGAACAGGTGAGAGGTCGCCCCCTCGCGCGCCAGCCGCTGCGAGATGCGGTCCACGGCGTGACCCTTGGCAATCCCCGACAGGTCGAGCTTCAGCCCACCGGGCTGGACCGCCGCGTGGGCCTCGGTGTGCAGACGTAGCTGCATCCAGCCGCTGAGCGCCCGCGCGGCCTCGACCTCATCGTCCGACGGAACCGGCAGCAGGGGCGAGCGCGGACCGGGGGGGCCGAAGCCCCACAGGTCGACCAGGGTGCCGAGGGTCGGATCGACCGCGCCATTGGTCTCATCGGCCAGATCCATGGCCCGGGTCAGCACGGTCCAGAAGGCGTCGGAAAGCGCCCAAGTCCCCGCCGGGGCCGCGTTAAAGCGCGAAATCTCGCTCCGGCGATCCCAGGGGCTGAACAGGGCGATGATGCGCTCCAGCTCTTCCTCGATCAGCCCCTGCCAGCGGGCGGCTGCAGCCTCGTCCCCGACCACGATGCGTGCCGTCCAGACGGTGCCCATGGTCTCGCCGCCGAGTGTGGCGATCTGCTCGCCCGGCGGACGCTCGGGCGCGCCGCGCAGCTCCGGGATCAGGACCCGGTTGCCGGTCGCCGGCCGCAGCTCGTCCTGCCCGCCCGTCAGGTCGAGGACCGGCGGGGCTGAACGGCTGGAAAGGGGCTTGGCCGGATCCGACATGGTGTCCTTTATCGCCTAGGGCAGGACTTCGACGACGCCGTTGTACTGGGCCGACAGGGGCAGTTTGCCATCCGCGCCGGGCACCTGCACGGCGGCATGCATCCAGTACATGCCCGCCTGGGGCCATTCGACCGAATAGATGCCATCCGCGTCGGTGGTCACGGTGATTTCCTCAGGCGAGGTCCGGTAGCGGGTGCCACCGCGGGCGATCGTGACCTCGAGACCGGCGGCCGGTTCGCCGTCGACCAGCAGACGGAAGCGCCCCGGCTCGTCCAGAACCAGATCATTCGGATGGGTCAGGGGCACCATCTCCAGCCCGTGGCCGGTCGGGGTGAAGACGTCGTCGGACAGGTCGCCCAGGGTGACGAAGGTCTCGACCCTCATGGCCGACAGGCTGGCCTCGACCTCGGTGGCGCCTTCGGGCAGGCCCTGCGGATACTCGGCCGGGGTGCCGCGCCAGCGCTGGCGCTCGCCGTTCAGCGTATAGCTGGCCACCACGCCGCCCATGACATTGGCGATCCGGTAGGTGCCCTGCTTGGTCAGATGCACGTCGAAGGTCGAGCGATAGCGCCCGCGCATCATGTTCTCGGGCTCCAGCAGCTGACCGTCCGGGCCGAGGATGGTCAGGCCGTCCAGCCGCATGGCGGCGTGATCGGCAATGAAGACGCCGTTCGACATGCCGGCATCCACGCCGACCCAGGCGTCACTGCCCGACAGCACGGTCGAGCTGGGCGCCATCCAGGCGCGGTGGGCCTCGGCGACCAGGGGGGCCGCCATCAGGGCGATCACACCGGCGGCAGCGGCCAGCAGGGGAGAGAAGCGATAGCGGCTCATGGCAGTGTCCTTCTGACGATCCTAGCGGGCGACGCTGACGCGTACGGCACCCAGTTCAGTCTCACCGGTGCCCGAGGCGGTGTTCGCGGCACCCAGGCGGAACGGCACGCGCACCAGCTCGCGCCCGCCCAGTTCGCGGGCGGCCTCGACCGCCAGCACATAGTTGCCCGCGGGCAGGTCCCGCAGACGAGAGGCCGGAATGGTCACCGTCTGGGTGCCGGGCGCGCGCGTCGGCCCCGAGACACCGTCAGCCGGCAGGGTCAGGCCCCGCCCGTCCTTGCGCCACCAGGTGCGGATGTCCTTCAGCCAGTCCTTGCCTTCACCGGCGGGCAGGCCGGTGTCGTACCAGATCGACAGGGTGCGCACGGCGGTCTGGTCGGGACGCTCGATCCAAACGGCCACATAGGGCCGGTGATACGAGGCGCTGTTGATGCGCGGCAGGGTGATGCTGACCGTCAGATCGCCCGACGGTAGCGGGGCGGCGCCAGTCAGCGCGAGGGCGGTCAGCGGCAGGGTGGCGGCAAGCGTCAGCGGTTTCATCGGCACTCGGATACAGTCAGTGAATAAAGATCAGGGCGAGGATCAGCGGGATCAGCAGCCCCAGGGAGACCAGGGGCCAGGTCATGCGGCGGTTACGGGCATGCAGGACCAGCAGCGCCAGACCCGTCAGCGCGAACACCAGACAGGCCACCGCAAACACATCGATAAAGAGGGCCCAGGCCGGTCCCGCGTCGCGGCCCTTGTGCAGGTCGTTCAGATAGGCGATCGGCCCGCGGGAGGTAACCTCGGCAAAGGCCTCACCGGTCTGGCGGTCCAGCGTCATCCAGCCGTCCCCGCCCGGGCGGGGCAGGGCGACGTAGATTTCGGCATCCGTCGTTTCGGTCGGACGACCGGCAATGGACAGATCCAGCGCTTCCTCGGCCCACCGGGCCACCGCGTCGGGCACGGGGTCGGTGGTCTCCCCCGGCATCTCGGCCAGGCGCGCCAGCAGCGGGGCGGGCAGGGTGGCCGTGCGTTCGACCACCACCGGCTCGGCGGGGATCTGGGCTGCGTGATTGAGGGTGAATCCGGTCACCGCGAACAGGATCAGGCCGATCAGACTGACCGACGCCGAGATCCAGTGCCACTGGTGCAGCTGCTTGAGCCAGAAGGCCCGCGCCGAGCTCAGACGGGCAGCTTGCGGCCGGGGAGAGGGGGTGGGTGAGGAGGACACCCTGCGCCTGTGCCAAAAATGCGAACCGTTTGCAAGTAACCACGAGTTACCAGCGACGGGATAGTCCGATCCACAGCGTGCGGGGCGGGCCGAACGACACCACGCCGGTTCCTGTTTCTGCCGTCTCGACGTCCGCGTCGAAAAGGTTCACGGCCTCGACCCAGGCCGCCAGATCGGGCGACAGCCGGCGTTCCGCCCGCATCGAAACAGTGAGGGCCGGATCGAGGACCCGGCTGTTCAGATCGTCATCGAACCGGCGACTTTCCCACCGGGCGTCGGCGCTGACGGTCCAGTCCGGCGCGGGGGTCCAGTCCACGCTGGCGGTGGCGCTCCAGATCGGGGCCTGGGCCGGGCGCAGGCCGGTCAGTTGCGGTGCCTGCAACCCGCCATCCACCCGGGCGTCGGTCGCCGAAAGGGCCGTCCGCAGCGTCAGCCCCTCGCGCGGTCGTGCCTCGACCTCAAGCTCCAGCCCGACCGCCTCGATAGTCCCGGCGTTCTGACGTTCGCGCAGCACGCCCCCGGCCGGAACAAAGCCCGCACGGGGAAAGACACCGGGGCCCTGGCCGATGGTGACATTGACGATGGCGTCCTCGATCCGGTTGGCGAAGAGCGTCGCTCTCAGGTCCAGCCGTTTCGTCTCGCGGGCCAGGCCGACCTCGATGCCGGTCAGTTGCTCGGGCACCAGTGCGGCATTGGCCTCGGTGATGTCATTGCCGACCCGGAACGGGCGGTGCAGTTCGTTCAGCGTCGCGGGTCGGAACGCACTGTAGGCGGCCGCGCGCACCGACCATTCCGGCGACAGGGCGCGGCGCACGCCCAGCCGGGCCGACACCACCTCGCCCGACTGATCCGCAGGTCGGTCGTCCAGCATGAGGGCGTCGGACTGCAGGTCCCGCTCCACCCGCAGGCCGTCATGGGCGCTCCAGTGGTCGAGGCGAAGTCCTCCGGCCATCAGCCAAGGTCCGCGCGTGGCGCTCGCCTCGGCATAGACTCCGGCCACCGATGTCTCCCCGCCCGCCTGTCGGGAGCGGGTGAATGTCCCACCCATGAAGCGGTAGCGCTCGTTGGTCTCGCCCTCGGCGCGGCGGGCGTCGACACCCAGCTCGGTCTCGAGGCCGTCCCGCTTCATGCGCCAGGCCGCGTTCAGCCCCCAGGCCGTCGCCGGGGTGTGGAACTGATGATTGGCCGGACTGGTCGAGGATCGGTCGGGCGCGGTCGCGACAAAGCGGTTCTGCAGGTCACTGGTCCGTCGCCAGACCTGCACCCGCCAGCCCGGCTGACCGGCGTCCGGCTGGCGCGTGGCGGTCAGGGACAGGGCCGTGCCCGAGGCCTCGGCATCCGACCCTTCCACGCCCGACCCGCGCATTTCCTGAAAGACAGCCCCCCGCGCCGACAGCAGGGCACCGCCCATCGGCAGGTCCAGCCGCAGGGAGGCCGACCCGGCCTCGAGGTCGAGGGGTCGGTCCGCTGCTCCGGCATCGGGCGGGCGCACCGGGACATGGCCGTCCGTCTGTTCGAGGCCGGCGGTCACCACCCAGCGCAGGGGGCCGAGGTCGCCGGTGCCCGAGCCCGCCAGCCGGGCCGATCCGCGCTCACCGATCGCAGCTGTCCAGGCCCCACCCGTATCGCGTTCCCGCAGCAGCACCGAGCCGGTCAGGGCGCCCGCGCCATAGGGGCCGGTCCCGCCGGCGCGCACCACATCGACCCCCGACAGGCCCTCGGGCGGCACCTGCGCCCAGATGACCCAGCCCCCGAACGGATCGTTGAGCGGCACGCCGTCCAGGGTCACCAGCGCCCGCCCCGCCCCCGTCGGGGCCATGGCCCGCAGCGACAGACCCTGGGTGGTCGGATTGGCGGTCAGGCCGGACGTGCGCCGGAACAGGCCGACGGCGGGAACCTGGCCGAGGGCTTCGTCGAGCCGCGTCGCGCGGTCGAGCGTGGCGCCGTCCAGACGGATCACCGAAAAGGCGGCCTCACCCTCGGCGGCGGGCAGGCGGGGGGCTGTCACCACAACCTCGTCGAGGACGACGGGCGGGTCCTGCATCATGCGGAAAGGCGCGTCAGAAGCTCGCGGGCAAAGGTTGTCAGGGTGTCGTCGCGGGCGCCCATCACCAGAATACGGTCGCCGGGCTGCGCCAGTTCGACCAACCGGTCGCTGCACTCGGCCCGCGTGGCATGGGCCTCGGCCTGACGCCCCGCGGCGACCACGCCCTCAACGATCTGCGGGCTTGAGACGCTGCGGTCGGTAGTGCCGCCGTAATAGACCGGTTCGGGCATGATCAGGTGATCCTCTGCGGCCATCAGCCGGGCAAAGGTCTCAATGAACTCGCGCCGCATCAGTTTCAGCGGGCCAAAGCCATGCGGCTGAAACAGGATCAGCAGTCGCCCGGGAAAGGCATGCAGGGTCTGAAGCGTCGCAGTGATCTTGTCGGGGTTGTGGGCAAAGTCGTCGATGACCGTCACGCCCCCCGCCTGCCCGACGACCTCCAGCCGTCGGCGGATTCCGCGGAAGCTGCCCAGCGCCGCAATGGCCACGACCCGGTCCACCTTCAGCGCCTCAGCTACGCCCAGCGCCGCCAGCGCGTTGGCGACATTGTGCGCGCCGGGCACCTGCAGGACGACCTCGGCCCCGTCCAGCCGGAACCGCATGCCGGTGGCCGTCGCCTCGACCCCGGTGGCGCACAGATCGGCCGCCGGATCGCCCAGCGAAAAGGTCAGCCGCCGGTCGGCGGGCAGGCTGTCCGCCAGCGTCCGTGTCTCGTCATTGTCGAGGTTCAGGACAGCGACGTCCGCATGACCGGCAAACCCGCCGAACAGGGCGCGCAGCTCCTCCATCGACTTGTGGTCCAGCGAGATGTTCGAGACCACGGCGACCGTGGGCCGGTAGAGCTGGATCGAGCCGTCCGATTCATCGACTTCCGAGACGAACAGGTCGGGGTCGCCGATACGGGCCGCGGCAAAGGGCGTGTCCTCGCGCACGAAATTGCCCATGACCGCGCCGTTCATGACCGTGGGGTCGAGCCCCGCCTGATCGAGAATCCAGGCGACCATGCCGGTGATGGTCGACTTGCCGCTGGTCCCGGCGATGCCCACGCGCCGCGCAGCGCTGTTGAACAGGTCGGATAGCATTCCTGGGCGAGTGACCACGGTTGCCCCCGCGCTGCGCGCAGCCGCAATGTCCGGGACCGTGTCCTCGATTGCGCCCGAGGCCACCACCGTGGTCGCCGGATCGGTGACGCCGGATCCGTCCTGCGGATAAAGGGCGATGCCCTGACCCTCCAGCCAGGCAAACTTTTCGGGGCTGCGGCCCTGATCGCGCGACCGGTCCGATCCCGATACCCGGGCCCCGCGTGCAGCCAGGATCAGCGCCAGCGGCAGCATGCCCGACCCGCCGATGCCGCAGAAGAAATAGGAGCCGGCTGGATTGGCGTCTTGATTCATGGAGGCGAAACCGGGGAGTGTCCGAGGAAGGCCCTGACTAGCACGGGGCGCACCGCACGCCAGAGCCGGGAGCGCGATTTGTCCGACCGCCTGCCGAACAGGGGATACACAGTATGGGATCGGTGACGCGGATCGGCGTGGTGGCGGCCTCGTCGCGCTTCAGCAAGGCGACGGCCGAGCGGCTGGAGGCCCATGTCGAGGCGCGCTTTCCGGGCGGGGACGTCAAGGTGGTCTTCCATCCGGCCTGCTTCGCCAACCATGGCCATTTCGCCGGGGACGACGCCCTGCGCGCCCGCGCCTTTCTCGAGATCGCCAATGATCCGCGCTTCGATGCCCTGTGGTTCGCGCGCGGCGGCTATGGCTCGTGCCGGGTGGCCGAGGCCGTGCGCGATGGCCTGAAGCCCGCGGCGCGCGAGAAGCGCTATCTGGGCTATTCCGATGCCGGAAGCCTGCTGGCGACCCTGTACAAGGAGGGGTTCGCCGAGGTCGCCCACGGGCCGATGGTCGCCGATATCGGCCGGCGTGAGGGGGCTGCGGCCGTAGACCGCGCGCTGGACTGGATGATCAAGGGCGCGACCTCGGGGCTGGAACCCAGCCTCGACGGACGGCCCACCGTCGCCTTCAACCTGACCATTCTGGATCAACTGGTCGGCACGGCCATCGAGCCCGACCTGACCGGTCATGTTGTCATGATCGAGGAGGTGTCCGAGGCCCTCTACCGGATCGACCGGATGATGTTCCACCTGACCGGTCAGGCCTCGATCCGCCGCATCGCGGGCTTCCGCCTCGGCCGGGTCAGCGACGTCACGCCGAATGAGCCCGAGTTCGGCCTGACACCCGAGGAAATCGTCCGCTACTGGTGCCGGCGATCCGGCATTCCGTACCTGGGCGCGGCGGACATCGGCCACGACGCGGCCAACAAGATCGTGCCTTTCGGGCCGCGCTGACGGGAAAATCGGGCCAAGATCGGGCCGCGGGCTCGCCCCAGCGGGGAAGGGGGTCGACTCCCAGTCCGCGTCGCGCCAGATGGTCCCATGCGGGTTAAGGGGCTGTTAACCTTGAAATCTTCCGTGCACGCAACGGACCTCCCGGATCAGGGCCTGATCCGGGGCATGGCGACGTGACCGGGGCGCGGGCCGGCGCGCGCGCGGCGCTCATCCCCCTGTTCCTTGTGGCGCTGGGGGTGGTGGGCATCGAGAACGCCCTGACCCGCTACTTCGCCGTCGCGAAGTGGTCCGAGTACGGCTACTGGATCATCTCGATCGTCATGGCGGGCTTTGCCCTGTCCGGCGTCGTGGTCGCCCTGTTCCGCGATACGGTCGAGCGGCACGGGACGTGGCTGCGCGCCATCCTGCCCGGTGCCATGGTTCTGGCCGCCGCGCTCGGCTACGAGCGGATCGCGCGCAACCCCTTCAACCCGCTTCAGCTGCAGAACCCCGCCACCTGGGCCGACCAGCTGACCAATATCGCCGGCTACTACGGGGCGCTGCTGCCGTTCTTCTTTCTGGCCGGGCTCTATATCGCCCTGATCTTCATCCTGAACCCGCGGGAGATCGGGCGGGTCTATGCCTATGACCTGATCGGCGCCGGTCTGGGGTCGGCCGTGGCGCTGGGCCTGATGTTCCTCGTCCACCCCTTCCTGCTGGCGCCGTTGCTGCTGGTGCCGCTGGCACTGGCGCCACTGTTCCAGCCGGGCCGCCACAGTGCCCTCGGTGGAGCGATCGCCGGGGGCGCGCTGGTGCTGGGCGAGGCCATCCTGCTGCTGGGCACGCCGCCCGCCTATTCCGAATTCAAGGCCGTCTATGCCCCGATGAACACCCAGGGCGCCGAGGTGGTGGCCGAGGTACGACGCCCGCGCGGCCACTATCTGATGCTCGACAACTTCACCGAGCGGGTCGACGCCGACGTCTCGAACAATGCCTCGATGATGGGGGTCGACGGGCCGCCCGCCACCTATGGCCTCTATCGCGACGGCAGCCGGGTCGCGGCCTTGCCCAAGGCGGGCGGGCTGACCGGCACCTATGCCGACAGCGCCCTTTCGGCGGCGCCCTACCGCCTGCGACCGGGGGCAGAAGTGCTGATCCTCGGGGCGTCCGGCGGCTTCCGTCTGGCCGAGGCGCGGGCGCTCGGCGCCAGCCGCCAGCAAGTGGTGGAGAGCGAGCCGGTCCTGCGTCAGGCCCTGATCCACGGTCTCGGCCCCGCGCGCGGTCTGGCGCTCGGCGATGACATCCAGCTTTCAGAGGGCGGACCGCTGGCGGTCGCCTGGGCGCACAGCGCGGGCGGTCCGGACCAGGGCTTTGACGTGATCGACGTCTCATCCGACTTCATCGACGCGGCCCCGGCCAATGCCACGGCCCTGACGGTCGAGGCCATGCAGGCCTATCTTGCGGCGGTGAAGCCCGACGGCATGATCTCTGTGCCGGTCTCGATCCGCGACTTCCCGGTCTATGCCTTCCGCGTGATGAGCACGGCGCGCGAGGCCCTGCTGCGCTCCGGGATCGAGCATGCCGAGGCTCATGTCATGGTCTATCGGTCGGCCTGGAACGCCCGCATCCTCATCTCGCCGACGCCGTGGAGCGAGGCGGACGTCGCAGCGCTTGAGGCCTTTGCCTCGGCCCGCTCCTTCGATGTGTCGTGGCGGCCCGGCCTTGATGTCGACGCCGCGCGTGCCGGCCTGTTCAACGACCTGCCCGTGGTCTCGTTCGAGAGCGGCACAGTGGTCTCGCAGGGCACAGATGACGCCATCGCCCGCGAGGCCGAGGCTATCCTGCAAGGACGCGACAGCCCCTCTAGCCGCGCCTTCAACATCCGGCCCCAGACACTGGATCGCCCGGCCTACTACGCCTCGCTGCGGCTGGACCGCCCCGCCACCCTGATCCACCGGCTGGAGGTCCTGCCGCAGGCCGAGATCGGCGCCCTGGTCAATCTGGTGGTGCTGGGCCAGGCGGCGGTGATCGCCCTGCTGGTGCTGGCCGCCCCGCTGCTGTTCCGCCGGCGCCGCACCGGACCGCCCGAGCCGCGCCGCCTGTGGCCGGTCTTCTACTTCCCCAGCCTCGGCCTCGGCTTCCTGCTGATCGAGATCTTCCTGATCGACAAGGCCGCCTTCTATCTCAACGACTATTCCTCGGCCTTCGCCCTGGTCCTGACGTCAATGCTGGTCTTCTCCGGTCTCGGCAGTCTGATCGCCGGGCGGATGGGGGCCATGCCCAAGGTCGCCGCCTTCATCTCTCTGATTGTAGTGCTGGGCTGGATCGGCCTGATGCTGACCGGGGCTGAAGATATCCTGATGACCACCCTCGACCAGCCCGTCTGGGTGCGGGGTCTGATCGTGCTGGCGACCGCCGCGCCGGTCTCGCTGGCGCTGGGCCTGCCGTTCCCGCTGGGCCTGATTCAAGTGGGTGAGGGCCGGATGCTGCCCTGGGCCTGGGGACTGAACGGGGCCTTTTCCGTGGTGGCCACGCCGTTGGCCAATCTGATGTCGCGCGAGGTCGGCTTCTCCTCCCTGCTGATGGTTGGAGCCGGCCTGTACGTCCTGGCCTTTCTGGCCCTGCCTGTGGGGCGCGTCGCCGGCCGGACGCGGCATCCCGTGCTGCTTGACGACCCTCAGCCCGCGCCGGAGACCGCCCCGCCCGAGGGTGAGCCCGATCCCTTTCCTGCCGCGTCCCCCGCGTAGAATGGAGACCTGTCATGACCATCGACCGTAGACGTCTGCTCGCCGGAGGCGCCGCCCTGGCCGGGGCCGGCAGCCTGGCGGCCTGTGACGAGGCGACCCGCGACCGCCTGCAGGCCCGGCTGAACCCCACCCGCACCGCCGGCGGAGGCAGCGCCCCCGCCGGTCCGGCCACACCGGCGGCAGCTCCGGAAGCGGCCGACAGCGCCGTATCCGAGACGGTGCGCATGCCGTCGCAGCCCTGGACCTATCAGGCCTTTGTCACCGCCATGGCGGCGTCCGAACGGCCCAGCGCCCTGACCGAGGCCCAGTTCGACCAGATCCAGGCGCGCAAGCCCGCCGCCATCCAGCGCATCAAGACCTATCTGGACGGCAAGTTCGGCGCCGCCGACCCGCGCGTGGTGCAGGCTTTCGAGAGCGTGCCGCGCGACTTCTATCACTATGCCTATGCCGCCCGAGCCTCGACGGCGTACCAGGCCTATGAGGACAATCCCAAGCCCTGGGCCATCGGCCACGGCTCGGTGCTCAGTGACTATCTGGGTCAGGCCTATATGACCCAGCTGGCCGAGCCGAAGCCGACCGACGTCACGCTCGAAATCGGGACCGGCTCGGGCTTCCAGTCTTCGCTGCTGTCGCGGATCGTGCGCGATTCCTACACCATCGAGATCATCGAGCCGGTGGGCCGGGCGGTCAGCAAGATCTTCAGGCCGCTGGGCTATGACAACGTCCATTCCCGGGTCGGCGACGGCTACTTCGGCTGGCCCGAGGTCGAGGGCGGGTTCGACACCATCATGCTGACCTGTGTGGCCCAGTACGCCCCGCCCGAGCTGTTCCGCCAGCTGAAGCCCGGCGGCAAGCTGATCATCCCGATCGGCCAGCCCTTCCGCAGGGGCCAGGTGCTGTACGTCTATACCAAGGACGAGGATGGCCGGGTGCGGTCGCGCCGCGACGTGGGCGTCTTCTTCATTCCCATGACCGGCGCCATGCAGAACCGGCCGCGACCCCAGGGCGCAGCCTCGGGCGGCTGACGCCCTCTGGTCATCGTCCCGGCTTCGGGCCAAACAGGACGCCATGGACCGCCGCAGCTTCCTCATCCGAACGGGCGTGATCGCCGGGGCCGTCGGCGGTGGCTGGTGGCTGAAGGATCATGTGCTGTGGCGCGCGCCGGGCGTCGCCTTTGCCGCAGACGGTCGCACCCCCTGGATGCCCTATGTCTCGCGCGTGCTGAGCCCCACCGTCAGCCTCCGGCTGGCCGGGCGCGAGGTGACCGCCCTGGTCGACAGCGGCGCCCAGTATTCCGTGATCGACAAGACCTTCCACGAGGCGATTGCCGCTGACCTTGGGCCGCGCCCGCTGTTCGACATTCCGCTGGTCGCCTATGGCGTCGGGGGACAGCCCCAGATGGGGCAGGGGGTCCGGCTGGACGTGGCGATGGAGGGGCTCAGCCTCACCGGCCTGCGCTGCGCCATCCTCGACCTCGGCCCGCTGGCTGACGAGCGGGGCCTGTCGGCCCCCCTGATCCTGGGTCAGGACGTGCTGAAGCTGATGCAGCTGGAACTGGATCTGAACGACCGTCGTCTGCGGCTGCACGCGGCAGGGCAGGTCGCGCCGGCGGGACAGTGGACGCGGCTGCCGGTCCGGAGGCGGGGGACCAGTCTGGTCGCGCCGGTGCAGGTCGAGGGGCATCCGCTCGAGGCCGTGGTCGACACCGGCGCCACCTCCATCCTCAGCCTCAGCGGGAGGGCGGCCGAGGATGCCGGCCTGCGCGACGGACGCACCGTCACGGCCGGCGACAGTCTGGTGCTGGGCGGATCGGTGCGCGCCGATGTGGTGCAGGTCGACCATCTGGCCGCCGCCGGCCAGACCTTCACCAATGTGCCGGTGCCCATCTATGGCGCCGTGGGCCTGCCGGGGCTGCCGACGGCCTTGCTGGGCATGCAGGCGTTTCGCGATCAGGGCCTGCTGGTCGATGTGGGCGGCGGCGCCCTTTACCGCACCGCCCAGCTGGACCTCACCATCGTTCAGTAGCCGCGGAAGGTGTCGCAGGACGCCGGGTCACCCGACTGATAGCCGCGCCGCAGCCACTCGACCCGCTGGGCCGAGGTGCCGTGGGTGAAGCCGTCAGGCGAGACACGACCGCCGCTGCGCTGTTGCAGGGTGTCGTCCCCGATGGCGGAGGCGGTCTTCAGCCCCTCTTCCAGATCGCCGGTCGTCAGCGCCACCTCGCCGCCCGAGACGCGCGCCGCATTGGCCGCCCAGACCCCGGCATAGCAGTCGGCCTGCAGTTCCAGCGCCACCGAGAACCGGTTGGCCTCGGCCTGGCTGGTGGCGCGAGCCTGAGCCTGTCGCACATCGTCCGAGGCGCCGGTCAGGGTCTGGACGTGGTGCCCGAATTCGTGCGCGATCACATAGGCCTTGGCGAAGTCCGCACCCGATGCGCCCAACTGGGTCTGCATCTGCTGCCAGAAGCCGAGGTCCAGATAGACGGTCTGGTCCGTCGGGCAATAGAAGGGCCCCATGGCCGACTGGCCAAAGCCGCAGCCCGTCCCCGTGCCCGTTTCGTAGAGCACCACCGTCGGCGCCCGGTAGCCCATCAGCAGGTCCGACCAGACGGCATTCACATTGCCGCCGATGACATCGACGAACAGGCCGGCATCGTCCTCGGGGGTGCCGCGCTCGCCCTCGGCCTGACTGCCGGCAGCGCCCAGCTGGGTCGCCACCTGGGTGGTGGTCTCGGGGGAGATGCCAAAGATGAAATAGCCGAGCAGCGCCAGCACGGTGACGCCCAGGCCACCCCCGGCGATTCCGCCCACGCCCATGCCGCGCCGGTCCTCGATTCCACCGCCGCCGCGTTGTCCACCTCTCCAGCGCATGATGCCCTCCCTGTTCGTCCCGTTTGAAGCTTAACGGCGAACGCCGGGGAAGCGAAAGGGATGCGCGGATCAGGCGATCAGTCGTCCCGGTCCAGCCAGCGGTCGATCTCGCCGGTACGGGCCTCGACCTCCTCGCGGCGGGCGCGGGCCTGCGCCGGCGTGCCGGGAGGAATGGCCGGCGGCGGCACCAGCACAGGTGTCTGGCGCTGGCGTTCCAGATCGGCGACCGCGCGCGCGGCTTGCGCCCGGCCCCGCTCGGCCTCGGCCTGACGCAGGTCGGCCCCGGTGCGCAGCCGGTCGATCTCATAGCGGTGCTGCTCGACCGCATACCCCCCGGGCGGAGGCAGGGTCCCCACGCGCGGCGGCGGCGCGATATAAGGCGGCGGAAGACTCTGCGCCTCAGCCGCCGTGGCGCCGGCCAGGGCCAGGCCAGCGGCAAGACCGGACAGGATCAGGGTGCGGGTCATGGGGGCATCATGACATGGAAAGGGTGCCATTTCATGACCGTCAATCGATGGATGCGCCGGCCAAAGGTTGGAGTTAGGCTCCCCGCCATGGGAACCCTGACCTTCAGCCTGAACCTGACCCTCGACGGGTGCGTCGACCATCAGGAGGGGATCGCCGATGACGAGACCCACGCCTTCTTCACCCGCCTGATGGACGATGCTGGCGCCATGCTGTGGGGTCGCGTCACCTATGAGATGATGGAGGGCTACTGGCCCGCGGTGGCGCGCGGCGAGGTCGATGCGCCCCCGGCCATTCGCGAATGGGCGACCAAGCTTGAAGCCAAGCCGAAATACGTGGTCTCGACCACGCGCACCGACTTTCCCTGGACGCACAGCCACGCCCTGACCGGCGACCTGCGCTCGGCGGTGCAGGAGCTGAAGGACGCCACCCCCGACGGTGTGCTGCTGGGCAGCGGCCAGCTGGCGGTCGCGCTGGACCGGCTGGACCTGATCGACGACTACCGCTTCCTTGTCCACCCCCGCATCGCCGGCCACGGCCCGACCCTCTACCAGGCAGGGCTGGGCGCCACCCGACGGCTGGAGCGGGTCTCGACAATCCCGCTGACCAATGGCGCGATCGCCGTCCACTACCGGCGGGCGGGGTGAGGGGGACGGTCCGCTGCCCGCCCGGTGCTGACCGTCAGTCGACCTGCTCGCGAGCCGCGGCCCCGAGGCGCACGGTCTGGAGGAAGGTCTCGAACGTTCGAATGTCATCGCTCAGGTGCTCGGTCGTGGTGATCACGTATCCCGCATAGTCCTCTCCGGCATCGGAGCCTGATCCGGTGGAAGCATAGGCGACGATCGAGATGTGATCTCCCTCGCGGACTTCGCACACCGATGCCGGAAGGCCCCCCAACGTGAGCCCTCGGCCTCGGAACAGCTTTGACGTTTCGGGTGACAGCGGACGCCACGGTACAGAAGGCGCAGTCAGACTCATGCATCCCTCCCGGCGCCAGCGCACGACTTCGATGCCCAATTCGCGGGATTGATCGATCGTGTCGCACGGTATGTCCGGCCCGCGCGCCATGGCATGGAAGCCGAGCGACTCGTCGTCATCGTCTCTTATGGTGCAGACCGGGCGGGACTCAGGAAAAACCGCACTCAGCCCAAGTCGGGTGTTTCGATAGACTCGCTTGCCGTCCGAGACGGTTGGTCTCTCCATACCGCATCGGATCCTGTCCTGTGGGCAGGGGATCAGCGCCGTTTCGGCCGTCCGCGTGTTGATCGTGACAGCGTGCGCGCCCGGCCAGCCGTCGTCATCAATCGTGGAGACAATCCAGTGATCACCAAACCGCTTCTCCAGGAACGGGGCGTCGTCCACGTTCGCGTCTGAAAGCGCGTTGGACGCGATGGCACTGGCCTCGTTTGGATCCGTGACAGGCCGGATACGGACGTGCCAGTCGAAGGCGGTTCGAGGCAGGGCGGCCCAGCCCAGCATCCGGCACGCCGCAGTCGTGTCACAACGGCTGCCCTCGATAACGACAGAGGCGGGCAGGGAGAGAGCCGCAAAGAGAAGCGCCGTGACCATCCTCAGGCGCCATACCGACAGCACCGTTCCGACGATGGCGATCAGCGTCAGGACAGCCGAGACGATGTTCAGAGCGCCCCAGGTATTAAATACCGTGGCCTTGGACGCGAGATAGCCGAGGTAGGATGCGTCTGCCGTGAGAGTGGCCAGGGCACCCAGAAACAGCACAGCGACCGGGATCCCGAGAAGGCCGGTGACGAGCCAGCCGACCCACGACTTCGGATACCGTCTCTTGCGACTGGCGAGCAGCCGGGACCCCAGCTTCTCCATAGTGATCGCCCCCCTGACCTCAGTCCCGGCACGGTACAGCGAGAGGGCCGTCGGTCAAACGCGGGCGTCGGCGCCCAGTTTTCCGGGCCGCTTCCACTAGGGCTGGCGGGTGTCTTCAGCAGGAGATGAAGGCACCTCTTCCCCCGGGAGGACGTCGCCGCTGACCGGGTGGTCTTCGCTAAACCGCACCAGCTCGACCAGGGCTTCGGTCGTGGTCATGCGGGCAATGAAATAGCCCTCGACATCCTCGTTGAGGCACGCCGCCTGAAAGACCGAATACTCTGCCGTCCCCACCCTGATCGGGGCGCTCTTTTCCTCAGGGTCGTTTTCGGCGAGGTAGAGACTCTCCCTTTGCCCAGCCTCCTGTCCGGGCTCGAGGAACAGCCGGAAGTTCGAGGTGTAGCGCCGGCTGTCGCAGTCGATGTCGACGCTCTCGATCACGAAGGGGTAGGGGCGCCCGGCGGCGGCATCCAGTTCGGCGAAGTAGTGGAATCGCGGGAGGTTTACGGCATTGCGCCCTTCGAGGCGTTCCATTGCCCCGATATTCCACGCCATCGCACCATGCTCCGTATGCGCAAAGGCGAATGAGGTCGCGCGCTCCCCGGGATCCTGTATCGCCAGAGCAAGGGCAAGCAGTCCAAAAGCACCCACAGTTCCCGCCTCCGCTCATTTGCAAACCCGTCGCGTTTCTCGCCCGCCCCACCGGATGGCGCAACAGAAAACACAGCCACGGGAGCAAGGGCGGATCTCCCCTAGCCGGCCGCTGCGGTCTCCGCCTTCGGCCTGGTCGTCGCCCGCTTCAGCACCTCGGCATAGCCGCCGGCGACCTCCATCCGCTCGCCCTCGGGCCGGGTGTGGAGGGCGCGGTGCAGGGTAGGCAGCTTCCAGCAGGGCACATGCATGAACAGGTGATGCTCGGCATGGAAATTGACCCAGTAGGGGGCGATGAAGGCCCGCTCCAGCCAGTTGGCGCGGGTGGTGCGCGCGGCGCGGAAGGCATCCTCGGCCGAGCCCTCGACACAGGCATGCTCGGCGATGTTGCGGATGCGGGTGACCATCGGAAACCAGGTCGCCATCGGAAGCAGCCACAGGGCGAAATACGCCCACCAGACCCCGGCCAGGCTGAACGCCGCCAGCATGCCCGCATTGACCAGCAGGAACGGCAAGATCGACCGGCCGGTCACCAGCGCCTCATAGGCATGATCGTCAGTTGGCCTTCTGGGCGCGCTATCGCTCGGCTCGCGGAGCCTCGCTGCCTGAGCGCGCGACCCCTTCATGGCCGCCAGCGGCAACAGCACCCTCTGCTTGAAAAAGGTCTGGCCGGTCAGGTCTCGGATCAGCTTCCGCCGCAGCGAGGCGGGGCTGACGGGGAAGGGGGCCGACAGGACCAGGTCCGGGTCCTCGGCCTGCTGGGCAAAGCGGTGGTGCGACAGATGATAGGGGCGATAGTTGTTGAGCGACGCGCCAATCGGCACAGCGCACAGCCAGTGGCCGAGAAAGTCGTTGAGCTTCAGATTGCGCGACAGCGCCCCGTGCGCCGCCTCATGCATCAGGATCGCCAGCCCCAGCTGGCGCGTGCCGACGATCATGATGCTGAGCGGGATCAGCCAGGGGATCCAGATCCCCAGCGCCACCGCCAGCGCGATCACCCCCCAGCAATGCAGCACCAGCAGCGGCCCGGCCACCGCACTGCGCGACTGGAACGGCGCCCACTCTTCGGGCGCGAACAACTGGCCGGGAGCAATGCGGGGAGCGGCAGGCATGGCCCACTCTACCGTCCTTTTCGGCAACGGACAAAAGGGCGGCTGCTAGTCAGGCGATCCTGACGAAAAGTCAGGTTGACATGACATGAAGACAGTGTAAGGTCATCCTTACATTCAGTCAGGAGGACATGACATGACATCCGCAGCCAAGGCTTACACCTTTCGAACCGTATTCTTCATGCTCGGCTATGTCGTCGCCCTGGTGCTGGCCGTCGGGGGCGCGCTGGACACCATCGGCGGCGTCAGCGGCTGGGTCCTTGCGGCGGCCGTCGCCGCGCCGGTCGCCGGACAGATCTGGGCGACCCTGGCCTTCATCCGCGACAGCGACGAGTTCGTCGCCGGCGTCACGGCCAAGCGGTTCATTCTCGCCGCCGGCATGACCTTCGCCCTGAGCGTCTTCTGGGGGTTCGCCGAGAAGTTCGCCGAGGCTCCGCACATCCAGGGCTGGTGGGTCTATGTCGTCTTCTGGGGTTTGATGGGCTTCATGCCGGTGTTCATCCGGAGCAGCCGCTGATGAAGAACCGCCTCAAACTGCTGCGCGTCGAGCGCGGCTGGACCCAGGAACAACTGGGCCAGGAACTGGGGGTCTCGCGCCAGGCCGTGAACGCCCTCGAGACCGAGAAACACGACCCCTCGCTCGACCTCGCCTATCGCATCGCCGTGGTGTTCGACCGCCCGGTGGAAGACATCTTCGAAAACCCGCACGCCTGATCCCTCAGGCCCAATCCAAGGACATTTCCCATGTTGCATCTTCGTCCCTTCCTGGGGCGCTCGGTTCTGCGCGCCCTGTTCCTCGCCTCGGCCCTGCTGCTGGCCGGCGGCATCGTCAGCCTGATCGTGCCGCGTATGGCTTTTGCCCAGAGCGCGCCCGCCTTCACCTCCGACCGGCTGTCGGTCGAGGTGCTGGGCACCGGGCCCGACGTCATCTTCATCCCCGGATACGCCTCCTCGCGCGAGGTCTGGCGGGCCGAGGCCGAGCGCCTGTCCGCCACCCACCGGGTGCATATGGTCCAGCTGGCCGGGTTTGCGGGTGAGCCCTGGGTCCATGGCGACGGCCCCTTCGTCCAGCCGGTGATCGACGAACTGGCCCGCTATATCACTGAGACGGGCCTGCAATCGCCCGCGGTCATCGGCCACTCCATGGGCGGCATGAGCGCCCTGATGCTGGCCCAGCAGCACCCCGCCCTCGTCGGCAAGGTGATGAGTGTCGACAGCCTGCCCTTCTTCTCGGCCCTGTTCGGACCGCAGGTGACGGTCGATACGGCGCGCCCCTTCGCCGAACAGGCCGCCGCCGCGACCCTTTCGGCCGATGACGCCAGCTTCCGCGCGGGCCAGCAGCAAGGCGCGGCCGGCTATGCCAACGACCCCGTCACCCAGGCCGCCATGGTCGTCTGGAGCATGGACTCGGACCGTCAGGCTCTGGCCACCGCCATCAAGGAGGTCATGCTGACCGACCTGCGTCCGGGACTGGCCGACATGACCACGCCGGTCTGGGCTGTCTATGCCGCGGATGCGAACGGCGGCGCCCCGCCCGCCATGGCCGATGCGATGTGGCAGCGCGAGTACGCCACCCTGCCGGGCGTCACCCTGATCCGGGTCGATGACAGCCGCCACTTCATCATGGCGGACCAGCCCGAGCGGTTCAGCGAAATCGTCGACCGCTTCCTCGCGGACTAGGCGACAGGGTCAGCGCGGCGTGACGTCCCCCGTCCGCCGCAGCTGGCCGGCGAACTCCGACGCATAGGTCGGGGAAATCTGGCTTCTGAAGGCGTTCTGCGGGATGGCGATCTCGTAGGCGCCTTCAACATAGGGGCCGACCTGATACGGGCCGATCAGGAAGATCAGCCCCCCGGCCTTGCCCGGTTGATCGCCCGGGGCCAGCACGAAGGCGGTGTTGCGCGCCCGGGGGCAGGCCCAGCCGTCGCGCGCCGTCAGCGTCACGGTGCGGGCGTCGGGCACCCGCTGGCGTCGGGCGGCATTGATGGCGGTGCACAGGGCCTGGTCCAGCGCGGTCAGATCGGCGTCCTTGCGGAACAGCTCGGCGGCGCCGATCAGCCGCTTGGCCGAGCGGTCCCAGAGCAGGCCGGTCGACAGGGTGTTGGGGTGGGCCCCACCGGAATAGTCAAAGTCGACGCGCTTCAGGCTGAACAGCCGCTCGGTCTGGCCCGCCATCGAAAGGGTCACGGTCTTCTCGAACGGCGGCATGCCCTCGTCGCCCTCGGCCTCGGTGCGGGCGCCAAAGGCGCCCTCCTCGAACTGGCGAAGGTTGCGGACCTCCTCGGCATAGATGCGGGCGTGCAGGTCGGGCTCGGCCTTGATGCCCTCGGGCAGGGTCAGCGACACGGTGGCGTGCGGCGTCTTGTCGGCAAAGGTCAGGTTGGACGGCGAGGCCGCCGGCGTTTCCATGCCCGGCGCCGGGGCTTCGGCGGGGGCCTCGGCGGGGGCGGGCTCTTCCCGGTCGCGATTGCAGGCGGCGAGCGCCAGCGGCAGGGCCAGTCCCAGCGCCATCATCGGCAGGCGCAGTCTGTGGGTCGGGGAGGGACGCATGGAAAACTCCTGTGTTCGCGCCACTCTAGACCCCGATCGGGACCGCCCCAAGGCCAAGCGCGATCAACAACAGCACACCGGCGTCGCGGTTGGATTTGAACAGGCGAAGCGCGCCCTGCGGATCGTCGGCGCGGACCTTTCGCACCTGCCAGACCAGATGCGTCCCATAGGCCAGCCAGCCGATCCAGAACAGCGGCGACAGACCCCCGACGAGGGCCGCACCCGCCGCAAGGATCGCCGCGATCAGATAGAAGAAGGCCACGCCGTCGCGCACCTTGCCACCCAGCCGCCGGGCCGAGGACTTCACCCCCGCCAGCGCATCGTCCTCGATGTCCTGAAGGGCGTAAATGGTGTCATAGCCCAGCGTCCAGAACACCCCGCCGAAGTAGAGCAGCAGGGCCGTCGGCCACAGATCGATCAGCCTGGCACTGTAAGCGATCGTGCACGGGTGGATGGTCCAGTTGGTGCCGCAGATCTCCAGCGTGGTCGCCTCACGGTACCATGCGAGCAGGAACGAGCCCGACAGTGCTGCCGCAAACCCCATCAGCGCCCCCCAGTTGAAGGTCAGGCCCAGCCACGCCTGGGGCCACCAGGTGATGCGCTTCATGAAGGGATAGGCCGCGACCAGCGCCAGCGACGCCACACCCAGCATCACCGCGGTCAGGTTCAGCGTCAGCAGGATCAAGAGGCTGATCAGGCAGCAGCCGATGACAAAGGCCCATGCGCCTTTGACCGATATCTGTCCCGAGGCGACCGGCCGGGCCGCCGTGCGGGCCACCTTCGCATCGATGTCCCGGTCGACGATGTCATTGAAGGCACAGCCCGCTGCCCGCATCAGACAGGCGCCGATGGCAAAGGCGATCACCAGCCAGACCAGCACCAGCGGCGGCGCGTCCGGCTCCAGCGACGCGACCGCCAGCATGATCCCTTGCCAGCCGGGCAGCAGCAGCAGCCAGATGCCGACGGGCCGGTCGAACCGCCCCAGCTTCAGCCACGGCTTCAGCCCCTCGGGCGCATGGCGATCGACCCAGTTCTGGCCAGCGTCGGGAAGGGGAGCGGTCATGCCCCCTGATAGCGCCTTCCCGGCCTCGGGGAGAAGAGATAGAGGCGATCATGACCCGGCTTTTCGCCCCTTTCCGCTCGGCCACCCGCCATGGAGCCTTTCCGCTAGCCGTGCTGGTGCTGGCGGCCATGGTGCTGGGTCTCGCCCCGATCCTCGTGCGCCTGACCGAGACGGGGCCGGCGGCCGCCGGCTTCTGGCGGTTCGTGTTCGCCCTGCCCTTGCTGACGCTGCTGACCGCCACCCGAGGGGGTGAGGAACGGGGCCCCGGAGCCCCGTCGCGCTGGATGCTGCTGGCCGGGCTGTTCTTCGTCCTGGATCTGGCCTTCTGGCACTACGGCATCGTCATGACCTCGGTCGCCAATGCGACGGTGCTCTGCAACCTGACGCCCGTGGTCGTGACCCTGTTCGCCTGGGTGATGTGGCGCGAGCGGCCGGGCCGGGGGTTTGTGGTGGCGCTGGCGCTCGCCCTGGCCGGGGCCTTTGCCATGGCCGCAGGGGCCGATGGCGGTCAGGGCACCGACCCGCTGCTGGGCGACCTGTTTTCGCTGTCGGTGGCGGTCTGGTACGCGGGCTATTTCCTCGCGGTGAAGGCCGCGCGGCGCACGGCCGGCGCGCTGCGTGTGACCTTCTGGGCTACCCTCGCCGGGGTGCCGTTGCTGTGGCTGGTGGCTTGGCTGCTGGGCGAGGACATCCTGCCCGCAGGGCCGTCGGGCTGGTGGGCCTGTGCGGGGCTGGGCCTGATGCATGTGGTGGGGCAGGGCGGCGTGGCCTGGGCGCTGGGGCGGCTGCCGACCTCGGTGACAGCCGTCACCATCCTGATCCAGCCGGTGGTCGCGGCCCTGCTGGGCTGGTGGATCTTTGCCGAGGCCCTGACCCCGGTCCAGGCGATCGGCGGCCTGCTGGTGCTGGCCGGGGTGGTGCTGGCCCAGCGCGCCAGTCGCCTGACCCCGCCGGCCGGCCCTGTCATGACACCGCCGGGCTCGGGCGGGGCGCTGCGGAATTGAAACGGGCGCGGACCCCGAAGAGTCCGCGCCCGCAAAGGTCTGAAACCTCAGTCGCTCCTAGAGGAGCTTGAGGCCCACGGCCGAGGTCTTGCCGCGCTGGGTTTCCAGCTCGTATTCGACCTTGGCGTTGTCATCCAGACCGGCCAGGCCGGCTTGCTGAACGGCCGTGATGTGGACGAACACGTCCGACCCACCGCCATCCGGCTGGATGAAACCGTACCCCTTGGTGGGGTTGAACCATTTGACCGTACCGGTCGCCATAATGCGTCTCCGTAAACGCGCTTTCCAGGCGAACACCCTGATGGGTGTCCGTCAACCCGTCTGGATAAAGCTCGTTCAGGCGAAGGAGCGACCCGCGGCTTTGGACACCGCGCAAATCCGGGCTGCGTAGGGGTTGTCTCGCGTCGGGGGCTTTTGGTCAACCGGAATTGATTCGCGCCCGAGGGGAGCCGGATCAGGCACACAGCCCGCGTGGCGCCCCGTCCAGATGCAGGTGATCGGCGTGCGCCTCATTGTAATCCGGCGTCAGAACGGTCGAGAAAACCCGGCAGGCGCCGTCGCGGACACGCTTCAGGAAACCCCGGCCTTCGGCGCCCGAGCGTCCGCGCCCCTCCCAGTCCGAGGCGACGCTGACCACCCGCCCGTCCTCCAGCCGGACGCCCGAAACGTCCAGCGCATTGGCCCGGGCGTGCTCGCTGGGGCGGGCCTTGGGGTCGTCTTTCCCGTAGATCCGGCGACAGGAATAGGAGCCGTAGTTCTCGACGCTGGCGACCTCGCTGCCGAAGGTCTCGCGGGCCGCCGGGCGCAGGACCTGCCGGTCCCAGATGACATAGCGGACCGCCAGCGGGCACTGCATCACCAGTCCGCCGGGCCGGAGCGGCGTCACATCGCCCCCGGTGATCCGCACGGCGCCCCGCACCACGCAGAAGCCGCCGTCGTCGCGGTCCGGCGCGCGCTCGACCTGAACGCCAGCCTCACGCAGCACCTGCATGCAGGCCTCGGTCACGCCGCGTACCTCCTCCTGCGAGGCGAGGCGCGAGATTTCGAAATCGTCGACCTTGGCCGCCGTCGCCTGACCGATCGGCCGGTCCAGATCGAGCGGTTTCCACGGAAGGTCCTGCGGCGGGGCAAACAGGTTCAGCATGGCAAAGGCCGCGCACAGACCCAGCGCCGCCTCCCACAACAGATTCCAGAAGTCGGCCAGATCGCGCTTCATCAGGGTCTACTAGACGACCCCGCCGTCTTCGGCGACCGCGAGTCCGGCAATAAGCGCGCGCAGCAGGGCCGGGCAGGCCTGCGCGCCGGCGGTGCCGTCATTGCTGACGGCGATCAGCGCCAGGTCCCGCGCCGGGGCGACGGCGGCCGAGGCGTACCACATTGTGTTGGAGCCGTCGTGCGCCAGTACCGGCCCCGGTGTCGTCCCGTCCGCACCGGCCCACGGCTGGTTCAGCACGATCCAGCCACAGGCATAGGCCGGCGGGGGTGTGGTGACGGGCGTCGTCAGCCGCGTGATCGAGTCCGACGCCAGCAAATCGCCCCCGTCGCTCAGGAAGACGGCGAGGAAACGGCCGTAGTCCTCCATCGTCATATGCACCGTCCCCGCCGGACCCAGCGCCGCCGGATTGTCCGAGCCGGGATGCGAGGGTGGCAGCGAGACGCTCGTTCCGCCCATTTCCCGGTGGCCCCAGGGCGCGGGCTCACGCGGTGCCCCGAACCCCGCCGAGGTGATGCCCAGCGGTTCGAACACCTGCGCCATCATCAGCGCCTGCCAGTCCTGACCGGTGATCGCCTCCATGGCTGCGGCCGCGACCATGTAGTTGGCATTGCCGTACTGGAACTGACCGGGGGTGCCGCCGGGCGCCGAGGCCAGTGCCTTTCGCGCCACGGCCAGCCGCTGCTCGGGCAGGCTCGCGGGATCGCCCCGGGCCGTCATGAACCAGGCCTGCCCCAGCACATCGTCGTCCTTCAACCCCGCGCGATGCTGCATGAGATCGACAACCCGCACACCGGCCCAGGCCGGATCGTGATCGCCGGGCAGGGCGTCGACGACCTTCAGGTCCCAGCTCGCGCGGCCCTGTTCGACCAGCCGCGCGAACAGGGTCGCGGTCATGGCCTTGGTGTTGGAGCCCAGATGCCAGCGGTCGTCGACCGTGACCGGATCGGTCTGGCCCCGGCGGCGCACGCCCCGCACGCCCCGGGCTACCACACCCTCGCGCGAGACCAGGGCGGCGCCCAGACCCACGGCCTGGGTCGCGGCAAAGGCCGAGTCGAGCGCCGCCTCGACGACCGAGGCCGCATCCCGGGCCCGTGCCGGCACGACGAGCCCGAGGGCAGGAACAGTGCCCATTCCGGCCAGAGCCAGACGTCGGTTCAGCATCATGGTTCGCTCCCTGTCGGTTCGCGGAAGCCCAACTGCTCCCTCAGGGCGCGCGGCGATGTGCCGTCCGCCCGGATTTGCGCCAGTGTGACGGCCCCGTCGCGTTTGGCAAACCGCTTCCCCTGATCGTCCAGTAGGAGCGGATGATGACGATAAATGGGGGTGGGCAGGTCCAGCAGCGCCTGCAGCACTCTCTGGATCGAGGTCATGGGGACCAGATCCTCGCCCCGGATCACATGGGTGATGCCCTGGGCGGCATCGTCGATCACCGAGGCGATGACATAGCCCGCGCCGATATCCTTGCGGCCCATGACCATATCGCCCAGCGCCTCGGGCCGGGCGTGATGGAGGCCGGGATCGACGCCTTCCTCGATCCAGCTCAGCCGCGACAGGTCGCCCAGCTTCCGGCGGGCCTGCTCGAGGGACAACCGCCAGGCAAAGGGCTCCCCGGCCGCCAGCCGCCGGGCCTCTTCCTCCGGCGCATGCGGGCCCCCGGTAAAGGCCGCCGGGTCCGCCGGATCGTCGGCATGCGGCGCCACTCCGGCGAGCGCCAGCCGTTCCTTGCGTGTCCGGAAGCAGCGATACAGCAGGCCTTTCGCGCGCAACTGCTCCAGGGCGTCGTCGTACGCCGCGCGGTGGTCGGACTGGCGCCGCACCGGGGTCTCCCAGTCCAGCCCCAGCCAGGCCAGGTCCTCGAGCACCCCGGCCTCATATTCGGGCCGGCAGCGGGTGAAGTCCGTATCCTCAATGCGCAGCAGGAACCGCCCGCCAGCCTCCCGCGCGGCGGTCCAGGCCGTAAGCGCCGAGAAGGCATGGCCCTTGTGCAGACGCCCGGTCGGCGACGGGGCGAAACGCGTCACCAGCGTCATGGGCGTGCGATCAGCGGTTTCCGGCCCCCGGCTCCGGATTGGGGGGTGATCGTATGGCAAAGTTCAGCCAGACTGCGCATGGGCCGACCCTAGTGGGCGGTCCCGACCCTGTCATCAAGGCCCGCCATGCCGACCGCCCCCACCGCCGATCACATCCTGACTGCCCGGCAGGCCCTGACGGCCGCCGATCCCGCGCTTGTCCGGATCGTGGACGCGGTCCCGCCGTTCGAATGGCGGCTGCGGACCGGGGGCTTCGAGGGCCTGTTTCGCATGATCGTCGAACAGCAGGTGTCGGTGGCCGCAGCCGCCTCCATCTGGCGCCGCGTGGTCGAAGGCCTGGGAGAGGTCACCCCCGAGGCCGTCCTTGCCCGGCCGGTCGAGGACCTGCGGACCCTTGGCCTGTCGGGCCAGAAGGCCCGCTACGGGCACGAGATCGCCCGCGCCCATGTCGAGGGTCACATCGACTTTGACCACCTTGAGCGTCTGGACGATGCCGAGGCCATCGCCGCCCTGACTGCCATCAAGGGCGTGGGCCTGTGGACCGCCGAGACCTTCCTGATGTTCTGCGAGGGCCGGACCGACGTCTTTCCGGGCGGCGATGTCGCCCTGCAGGAGGCCATGCGCTGGGCCGACCGGCTGGACGACCGCCCGACCCAGAAACAGGCCTATGCCCGGGCCGAGGCCTGGCGCCCGCACCGCTCGGTCGCCGCCCACCTGCTGTGGAGCTGGTACGGGGCTGTGAAACGCGGTGAGATTTCGCTGGAGGCCGCCGCATGATCGAGGCGCCGATCCTTGCCACCCTCAGCCAGCCGATCCTGCCCAACCTCTATCTGGTGGACTATGCGGGCGTGGCCGTTTTTGCCGCGACAGGTGCGCTGGCCGCCGCGCGCGAGAAGCATGATCTGGTCACCCTGGGCTTCTTTGCGGCCATCACCGGGGTCGGCGGCGGCACCCTGCGTGATGTGATGCTGGACGTGCCGGTCTTCTGGGTCGTCGACTGGAAATATATCGCCGTCTGCCTGCTCGCGGCGCTGGCGGTCTGGGTCATCGGCCGGCCCGAGTGGCGCTTCCGCGCCCTGCTGTGGCTGGATGCCATCGGTCTGGCGGCCTATGGCGTCATGGGCGCGGCCAAGGCCGAGGCTCTGGGGGCCAGCCCCCTGATCTGCATCGTCATGGGGACGGTTACCGCCTGTTTCGGGGGTATCGTCCGGGACCTGTTGGCCGGCCAGCCTTCGATCCTGCTCCGGCGTGAGATCACAGTGACAGCGGCCATTCTGGCGGCGGTCGCCTATGTCGTGTTCAAGCTGCTGGGGCTCGGCAATGTCACGGCCGCCGTGCTGGCCATGCCGCTGGGCTTTGCCCTGCGCGCGGGCGCGCTCGCCTGGGGCTGGAGCCTGCCGTCCTTCCCCGCCCGTGTCCGCACACCCTGAGCACCGGCCTGCGACTTCACGCAACCGACACGTCTTCGTCATGGCGGTGGCTTCGAATCGACGATAAGGTTTCCCCATCAGCGGGGAGGAAGTCGTCTTCAGTCCGGTCGCTTGTCCATATGCCGTGCGGAACGGAGGGGGATGATGTCCCGCTCACTTTCCTCATTGTCGGGGGCCGCTCTTTCCGGTGCCGCCCTGGCCGAGGTTCACCCCGGTCGCATGACGGCGCCGCGTACGCCTTCGGGCTGGCCCGCCCTGGTGCTCAATGCGGACTTCCGGCCGCTCTCCTACTATCCCCTGTCGATCTGGCCCTGGCAGGACGTGATCAAGGCCGTCTGGCAGGACCGGGTCGATGTCGTCTCGGTCTATGACAAGGTGGTCCGCAGCCCCTCGATGGAGATCCAGCTGCCCAGCGTGGTCTCGCTCAAGACCTACATCGATCAGGACCGCTCGCCCGCCTTCACCCGCTTCAACGTCTTTCTGCGCGACGGCTTCACCTGCCAGTACTGCGGCACAGGCGGAGAGCTGACGTTCGACCACGTCGTGCCGCGCTCGCACGGCGGGCGTACGACCTGGGACAATATCGTCGCGGCCTGCCCGCCCTGTAACCTCCGCAAAGGTGGCCGCACCCCGGCCCAGGCGGGCATGCCCATGTTGCACGCCCCGCACCGGCCGAACGCCTGGCAGCTGCAGGACGCCGGCCGCCGCTTCCCGCCCGACTATCTGCACAACAGCTGGCTCGACTACCTCTACTGGGACATCGAACTGGAACCCTGAGGCAGGCTGGCGGCCCGACCCGGGATGGCCTAGTGCAGGAAATAACCGGCCGGGCCGGATCCTCCCCGCGGATATCCCATGAAGCTGCGCGTCCACGCCGAGCTGACCTATCGCTTTCCCGCGCCGACCGATGCCATCTATCTGATCGAGGCCGCGCGCTGGCCGGGGCAGGTGCTGCTGCAGGAGCGGCTCGAGACCACGCCCGCGGTCGAGTGGGTGGCCCATACCACCCGCGACTATGGCGCCCGTACCCTGCGGGCCCGCCTGAAGGGCGATGTCCGCCTGACCTATGAGGCCGTGGTCGACAACGGCGCCCTGTCCCCGCTGCCGGAAACGGCGCACCAGCATGACTGGACCGACCTTCCGGGCGAGACCCTGACCTATCTGTGGCCCAGTCGCTATTGCCCGTCAGACGGTTTCGAGCGGTTCGTGGAGGGGCGGTGGTCCGATCTGCGGGGCGGCGCGCGGGTGCTGGCCATCCTCGACTGGCTGCGCAGCCATATCGCCTATGTCCATGGCGTCTCGACGCCCCAGACCACGGCGGCGGACACCTTTGTCGACCGCGCGGGGGTGTGCCGCGACTTTACCCATCTGGGCCTGTCGCTGTGCCGGGCCTCGGGCATACCGGCGCGCGCCGTAAGCGCCTATGCGCTGGACCTCGACCCGCCCGACTTCCACGCCGTGTTCGAGGTCTATCTGTCGGGCGGCTGGTGGCTGGTCGATCCCACGGGTCTGGCCCCGGTCGAGGGACTGGTGCGGATCGCCAGCGGGCGTGATGCCGTCGACATCGCCTTTCTGTCCACCAGCGGGGGGTGCGAGATGCTGTCCCAGTCCGTGCGGGTCGAGCGGGCCTGAGGCCGCGGCCTAGCGCCGCCGCTGCCCCGCCCGCCATGCCTGGAAGGTATCGATGTTGTCGAGGCGGCGCAGCACCTTGTTCTGCGGGTCGATCAGCACATGGCTGTGCGGTCCGACACCCCGGATCTCGCCCCGGCCGCCCGTCATCGGCACGGTCTGGACGCGGCCATCGACCGAGACCTCGATCGGCATGGGGAAGACGCTGCCGTCGCCCACCACCCATTCCATGATCAGCCGGTCGCCCTGCTGGCGCGTGACCAGATCGGGCAGGGCTGCCTGATAGAGATAGCCGTTGAAGAACCAGCCCAGGTCCTGACCTGTCACCTCATTGACGATGGCGAGGAAGTCAGGCGTCGAGGCATAGCGCGGCTCGAAATTGCCCGGGCGCGGATCGGGGCGGCCATAGACCAGCCGGGTCACGGATTCGAAGAAGGCCTCGTCCCCGATCAGCATCCGCAGCGAATGCATGATCAGCGAGCCCTTGTAATAGATGTCATTGCCCGGGCCCTGGTCGCCCTCATAGACCTGTTCTTCGGTCAGCGGTCGGCCCGAGACAATCGGGAAGCGGTTGGCCAGACCCAGCCGCTGTTCCAGCAGGGCGGCCTGATAGTACTGCTCGCCGTTCAGCCAGCGGGTATAGAGCGGCTGCATATAGGTGCCCAGCCCCTCGTGCAGCCACATGTCGTCCCAGTTGACGTTGGTCAGCTGGTTGCCGAACCATTCGTGCGCCAGCTCATGCTGCAACAGCCAGTCATAGCCGTTGTGGTCCTTGCGGTAATTGTTGCCATAGGCGTTGATGGTCTGGTGCTCCATGCCCAGGTGCGGGGTCTCGACCACGCCCATCTTCTCGTCGCCGAAGGGGAAGGGGCCGACGGTGGCCTCGAAGAAGTCCAGCTGCTGCGGGAACTCGGCAAACAGCGCTGCGGCCTTGGCCGGATCAGTGCTGTTCAGGTGCCAGAAATGCATCGGCACCGTGTTGCCGAAGCGGCTCTCATAGGTGCCCGACAGCTCGACATAGGGGCCGACGGTCAGCGAAATGGCATAGTTGTTGGGCTGGCGTGCGGTCCAGTTCCAGGTGGTCCAGCCGTCGCCGTGGTCTTCCTTGCCGAGGAAGCGCCCGTTGGCCGGCGCCGACAGGTTTGACGGAATGGTGATGTGCAGGTCCACGCGGCCCGGCTCGGCCATCGGATGGTCGATACAGGGCCAGAACAGGTCACAGCCGTCGCCCTGGATGGCGGTGGCGATCCACGGCTCTCCGCCCGGTGCGGTCGACCAGACGAAGCCTCCGTCCCAGGGGGCATTGCGCGCCACGTGCGGCTTGCCGGAATAGGCGATGCGCAGGTCCACGCTCTGGCCCGCGCGCAGGCGGCGCGGCAGGCTGATGGTCATGCGGCCTTCGGGATTGACCCAGTCGCGGGACGACAGCACCCGCCCGTCAACGGCCACTTCCGAGACGTCGAACACCGTGTCCAGCTCGACCACCAGCCGGTCCAGCGGGGCGGTGGCGGTAAAGGTCAGGGTGGCGACCGCATCGATCGCCTTTTCGTCCGGCATGACCTTGATCGCCAGATCGGCCACGTCGAACTGCATGGCCAGCTGCTCGGGCGTGCGCGGCCCGCCGGTGTCCATGGTGAACTCGGTCGAGGTCCGCTGCTCGGCCCCCTCCTGCGCCAGAGCCGGGGCACTGGCCGCGAGGCTCAGACCAAAGGCGGCCATCGAGACCAGAAGCGGACGGAAGGTTTTGCTCAAGGGACGTCTCCGGCAGGCCTGTCACAGGAAGGCCGGAACCTTAGAGGGCGAACCACAAAAGAAAAGGCCGGTGTTTCCACCGGCCTTTCCGAAATCGGGTTGATCCGTCGGGATCAGGACGCTTGCTGTTCCGCCAGCTTGGCCTTCACCTGACGCTTGATGCGCTGGGCGGCGGTCGACAGCTTTTCGTCGCGGGCCTTCACGATGAAGGCGTCCAGGCCACCCTTGTAGTCCAGGGTGCGCAGGGCGGCGTTCGAGATACGCAGGCTGAAGGTCTGGCCCAGGGCCTCCGAGGCAACCTTGACGGTCTTCAGCGACGGCAGGAAGCGACGCTTGGTCTTGATGTTCGAGTGGCTGACCGAATTGCCGACCATCGGGCCGATCCCGGTAAGTTCGCAACGACGCGACATGGACTGATCCTCATGGGTACCCGACATCAACGACGTCAGGCACGAAAAACGGGTGCACGCGAAACCCTGTCCCGCGCGAGAGGCGGTCGTATAGAGGAGGAGGGGGCCGCGCGTCAAGGCCAGGCAGAGGCCGATCCGACCGGCCCGTCGGACTGTCTTCCGGCCAAGACTGACGATACAATTACAGACCGTTCAGCCCCGGTTCAATTGCCGCCACATAATCAGGGCATATATCGATCCCTGAGCTTTCAGAGAGGGCTGACATGACGAACAGACAAGGCCGCACCCGTTTCCTCACCCGCGCACTCCCCGTCGCGGGTGGAGCGCTGGCGCTGGGCATGCTGATGACGGTGCCGTCGTCCGCGACCTCGCCTCAGGCGTCCGGCACCCCGCTGCCGGGCTATTGGGAGTACAGCACCCGCGTGCTGGGTGTCGGCGAAACCGAGACCAAATGCGTGCGGCAGAGCGAGATCAACCGCTTCTTCGGCGGACTGTCGACGCGCCGCTGGTCCTGCACCTATCCGGTCAAGGAAGTCGGCAACGGCCAGGCGCGCTTCGAGGGCACCTGCCGAGATCACAAGGACCGCACGGTCCGCGTGCGCCTGAACGGACCGTATGATTCCGAGAGCTTCCGCTTCAGCGGGGGCGCCCAGCTTGCGCGCGGCACTCCCTATATTCCCGCCAGCATCACGGCGCGCCGCATCAGCGGCACCTGCCCGGCGGGCGCCGAATACTTCTGATCAGAGCGGCGAGGCCTTCGCCACCACATAGGGGTGGGTCTCGCCGTCAGCATCGATCAGGCTGACGTACTCCCCGGCCACGAACCGCTCCTCGCCGAAGCGGAAGCCCGTGGCGTCGGGCTCGTCCTCGGGTGCCAGATCCAGGATCCACCGGCCACCGGCCCCGTGACGCAGGGTGCCGGTGGCGACGGTCTGATCGTCCTCGAAGCGGCGTACATGCAGGCGGTCGGCCTGGGCGCGACAGCCCTCGCCGTCCAGCCGTCCCTCCGAATCCAGCACTGCCACAATGTCCCAGCCGTCCTGCGGATTGCCCGCCGGGGCGCCCGGCTCGCGCGCCAGTTCGAGGCGGATGTGGGTCAGGGTCGAGGTCATGGCATTCTCCTGCAGGATGCCCGCCCCGGCGGGGCAGGTCGTATTCGCGATTGAGGGTTATCTTGCCGAACGTCCCGCATCCGACCTTGATCCACGTCAAGGGCAGGGCGACGCTGGTGTGGTCCTATGTCAAACGCCTCGAAGGATGTCCGACATGCGCATGACCCTCACCGCCGGCCTGGCCGCGTCCCTGCTGCTGTTCGGCTGCTCGACCGCCCCCGACACTGAACCGGAGGCCCCCCGCGCAGACCCGGCTGCGGCCCTGCGGGGAGAGGTCCTGGCCCGCGAGCGCTGCGCGGCCTGCCATGCGGTGGGCCTCACCGGGGCCAGCCCGATGGCCGAGGCGCCGCCCTTCCGCACCCTGCACAAGCGTTATCCCGTGGCCTTCCTGCAGGAATCGCTGGCGGAGGGGCTGGTCACCAGCCACCCGGCCATGCCCGCCGTCGAACTGTCGCCGGACGAGATCCGCGACCTGATCGCCTGGCTGGAATCGCTCGAGACCGGCTGAGGCGCGCACGAAAAAAGGCCCCGGATCGCTCCGGGGCCTCTTGTCTGGTCAGCCTGCCAGCGGGCTCAGGCCGCTTCGGCGGCCGGGGCCGGCGGGGCCTTCTTGGCGCTCAGCGACTTGGCCAGCAGCTCAACCGCGGCGTCCTTGTCGATGCGGTTGGCGGCGGCGACTTCGCGGGCCATGCGGTCGAGGGCCGATTCGTACAGCTGGCGCTCCGAATAGGACTGTTCCGGCTGGGTGTCGGCGCGGTGCAGGTCGCGCACCACTTCGGCGATCGAGATCAGGTCGCCCGAGTTGATCTTGGCCTCATACTCCTGGGCGCGGCGCGACCACATGGTGCGCTTGATGCGGGCGCGGCCCTTCAGCGTGGTCAGGGCGCGGGTCACCACATCCTCGGCGGCCAGCGAGCGCAGGCCGGCGGTCTTGGCCTTGTTGGTCGGAACGCGCAGGGTCATTTTCTCGTGGTCGAAGGTCACGACATAGACTTCCAGCGTCATGCCGGCGACTTCCTGGGTCTCGACAGCGGCCACCTTGCCGACACCGTGAGCCGGATAGACGACCGCGTCGCCAACCTTGAATTCAAGACCACTCTTGCTCGTCATGTCATTTCCTTTCACGGACGCAGACGTCGCAATTCACCTCGGCATCGAAGACGACGGATCGGACCGGCAGGGCAGGCGCCGGCGCGCTCTCGATCTCAGATGCGGAAATGGATCACCAAACCTCTGGCCGCCCCGGTTTATGTCGGGGTTCTGTCGTCAATCCGGATGGTGCGAGAACCCTCGCGGGCCATCCGACCGAATGAGATCAATCTATCACAAAAAGCGGTAATTTCAAAATATCCCCAAGCATGACCATGGGCGCGGGGCATATTGTGACCGCAATGGGGCCGAACCCCGGCTGCGTCGTGCGCAAAAGGCCGCTCAGGAGCCCTTGCCGGGCTTTTCCGAGAAGTATTTTTCGAACTTTCCGGTCTCTCGCTCGAACTCTTCAGCGTCGGCGGGCGGCGCGCCCTTCACCGTAATGTTCGGCCAGACCTTTGCGTATTCGGCATTGACCTGCAGCCACTTGCCGTCCGGCTCGTCTTCGGTGTCCGGCTTGATGGCGTCGACCGGGCACTCGGGCTCGCACACGCCGCAGTCGATGCATTCGTCCGGCGCGATGACCAGGAAGTTCTCGCCTTCATAGAAGCAGTCGACCGGGCACACCTCGACGCAGTCCATGAATTTGCAGCGGACGCAGGCGTCGGTGACGATGTAGGTCATGGATGAAACCGGGGTCGGATATCGGGCGGGGCCGGACGCGGCAGATGGCCCCAAGCGGGCCACAAGTCAACCACCGCCGGGGTCGGGGCGCGCACCCCGTCCGGCTCATACCGCCTCGTAAAGGCCCGCGGCCTCTGCCGGCGGGCCTCGTCTTTTGCCGAAGGCCACGATCCGGACCTCGACCAGATCCGCCCCCCGCATCAGCAACAGCACATCGCCCTGTCGCACGCGAAAGCCCGGCTTGGACATGCGGGTCTGGGCGCCCGCCCGGGTCAGGCGCACCCGACCTGCCTCGATCCGGGCCGCCGCCTCCGACCGGGTCGGGGCGAACCGGGCCCGCCACAGCCAGACGTCGAGACGGCAGGCCTCTTCCGTGCCGCTCAAGCGCAGGGGCTCCGGCTGTCGGGAGCTGACGGAGCGGGGCCGGGCATGGACAAAGGAGGCACGCGATGTCTCAACTGGGGTGTATCGCAAGGGAGATTATCATGCGTCTGGCCATTTGCACGGCGGCCCTCATCGTCCTGGGGTCGGGTGCCGCCATGGCGCAGGACGCACGGGACTGGCGGGTCCTTTATTCAGACGGGACCTATGATTTTGCGCTCGACGACGGGTCCGTCCAGCGCGCGGGTGACACAGTGCAACTGACCTATCGCATCACCCTGCCTGAAGAGGGGGAGGTCGCCGCCATGGAGGCCGATGCCCTTCTGGACTGTCATGGCCAGACCCTGACGCTGACCGCCGCCCGCGCCTATGACGCGACGGGCGTCGTCGTGCAAAGCGTCGAGGCACCCGAAGACCGGCGCAAGGCCGAGCCGATCTATCAGGGCGAGGGCGGCCATGAGAGCCTCTATCAGGAACTTTGCCCCGGCGGCGCCCCGCTACCGCCGTCCCCCGAGCCCGGTCCCCCTCCGATCGCTGTCTCACCGCAAAGGGACTAGGCCTTGCGCGCCTTGCGCGGGCGGCGGCGTTTGGTGCGGGCGGCCGGGTCCAGCGGCGCGGCCAGCGTCCGCAGGACCGCGAACGGGGAGTCCTTCACCGGCTTCGGTGTCTTTCCCGGTCGGTCGGGCTGACGCTTGCGGGTCGTCTTCAGGGCTGCAGTCAGGCCATTGGCCTCGCCGATGGTCATTCCAAGGGCCTGCAGGTCTTCCTCGGACAGCGTGCCCTTTCCCGCCGCCCGCCGTTCGGCCATCGTCTCCAGCAATTCGACCGGGGCTACGTAGCGACCCACCGCGCGCAGACCGAAGGCCGATAACCTGCGCGGCGGCGGAGGAGGAGACGGCAACAGCGTCAGGCCCTGGCTGCGCCCCCGGAACGCCCAGCCGCCGGTGAACGCCTGCGCGACCGCGCGGGGGCGGGCCTTCAATAGGGCCGGCAGCCAGACGGAATGGGCACCCATGCGCACGCCGAAGGTCCGCAGCGTGCGGCGTTCAGCCTGACTGAGCGCGGCCAGATCGCGTTCCACCTCGGCCCTGTCGATGACGCCGCCGGCCTCCAGCAGACGGAAGGCCAGCCCGCGCGGCAGTCCCTTCAGGGCGCCACTCTCGACCGCCGTCTTCAGCCGTTTCAGGGGTTTCAGCGCCCGGCCTGTCTCACCCGCCAACCAGGCCTCCAGCCGCCGCTGCGCCCGTTCACGTGCCGGTGCTGAACCCAGTTCACCCAACAGCCGCACCCGCGGGGCGAACCAGTCCCCACCGGGATCAATCTGCCCTGTCCAGGCGCCGCGCCACAGCACGGCCCCGTCAGGGAGCAGGCCAAAGGCCTCGTCCGGTTCGGCCGCCAGCTGGCCCAGGCGTCGCTCGATCTCCGGTGCCACGGCCTGCCGCGCCGCCCGGCCCAGCGCCCGCGTCTCCAGCGCGCTGGCTCCGGCCTCGGCCTCAAAGGTGATGCCGGTCAGCCGCCCGACGGTCTGGCCCTCGACGGCCACCTGCCCGTCGTCAGAAACCTGGGTGTCGGCCTGCCCATAGTCCTTCAGCGCCTGCATCAGGACCGTGGTGCGCCGGTCGACGAAGCGCGCGGTCAGCCGCTCGTGCAGCACATCCGACAGCCGGTCTTCCAGCGCCCGGGTGCGCTCGCGCCAGTGAGCCGAGGCCTCCAGCCAGCCCGGCCGGTTGGCGATGTAGCTGAGCGTCCGCACCCCGGCGAGGCGCGCGGAAATCCGGTCGATCTGGCCGTCATCGCGATCAAGGCCAGCAAAGCGCCCCGCGAACCAGTCTTCGGTCACCCGCCCACCCGGCCCGGTCAGGGCCTCGAACAGATGCATGACCAGCTGGAAATGCTGCTCCGGCGTGGTCTTCTGGAAGTCGGGCATCTGGCAGCAGTCCCACAGCCGCATCAGACTGCCGCGCGACCGGGCGATGCGCTGCACATCCTCCTCGCGCGCCACCCGCCTCAGCAGCACCTCGTCCAGCGCCGGCGCCGACAGGACCAGCCCCGGATGGTCAGGCCGGGTCTCCAGCGAGCGGATCAGGCCGGGCAGGCTGTCGAAGTCCAGCCGGGCATTCCGCCATTCCGCCGCCCGCACCGGGTCGAACCGGTGCTCGACCACCTGCTCGACCAGGTCAGGGTCGAGGTCCTGGGCCTGGGCCGTCACGCCAAAGGTGCCGTTCCGCATATGGCGCCCGGCCCGCCCGGCGATCTGGCCGATCTCGTGGGCGTGCAGGTGCCTAGTCCGCCGCCCGTCGAACTTCTTCAGCCCGGCAAAGGCCACATGGTCGACATCCATGTTCAGCCCCATGCCGATGGCATCCGTCGCCACCAGAAAGTCGACCTCGCCCGACTGGAACAGGGCGACCTGGGCGTTGCGCGTGCGGGGGCTGAGCGCGCCCATGACCACCGCCGCCCCGCCCCTCTGGCGCCGCAACAGTTCGGCGATCGCATAGACCTGCTCGGCCGAGAAGGCGACGACGGCTGATCGTTTGGGCAGGCGCGTCAGCTTGGACGGCCCGGCATAGCTCAGCTCTGACAGACGCTCCCGCTCGCGGATCTCGACATCGTCCACCAGCCGCCGGATCAGGGGCGCCATGGTTCCGGCGCCCAGGAACATGGTTTCGAACCGGCCCCGGGCATGCAGCAGCCGGTGGGTGAACAGATGCCCCCGCTCGGGGTCGGCCACCAGCTGGATCTCGTCCACCGCGACAAAGTCCACCGCCCGGTCCATGGGCATGGCCTCGACGGTCGAGACGAAATAGCGCGGCCGCTCGGGGACGATCTTCTCCTCGCCCGTGATCAGGGCGACCGAGGCCGCGCCCCTCTGTTTCGCGATCCGCTCATAGACCTCGCGCGCCAGCAGCCGCAGCGGTAGTCCGATCATGCCCGAGGCATGGCCCAGCATCCGCTCGACCGCCAGATGGGTCTTGCCGGTATTGGTCGGGCCCAGCACCGCCACGACCCGGGCCGCCGACTGACCTGTGGGGCGATCACTCATGACCGGATAAAGGTGGGGCGGGTCGCGACCGGACTCAACCGGATAATCGCGGCAGGGCCGCCAAGGCGGGCGATTAACGCGCGGGACAGGGCCGGTGGAACAAGCGCGAAACGAATCAGGACCGAATCACTGACACCCCGCGATTCGGGGTTTGTTCACCGCAACATATTGTATCTTAATGCCGATTAACCACAATCGGAAAGCGGGTCAGCCGCCCGTCCCGCAGGTTTTTCAGTGCCGACACCGTCCGGGCGCTTCCCCTGTTTCGCGCGACCCGCTAGGTCCTCGCCCGACGGCCCCGTAGCTCAGCTGCATAGAGCAAGGCTTTCCTAAAGCCGAGGTCGCAGGTTGGAGTCCTGCCGGGGTCGCCAGTTCTTGTTTTGTTCTCGTTCTTCGGCTAGGCTTCAGCCATGGTCGAAGCGACAGCCCGCAAGGCGCCCAGGGGCAGGGGCGCGCGTTCCAATGCCACCGGTCGGTATGAGGCCAATACGACCGAGGCTATGGACGACGGCTGGACCGATGATGACGCAGAGGTCGCTCCGCTGCGAACCGAACAGCTGGTCGAGCGGCCCAGAACCATCATCTCGAAGAACACCAGCCCGGACGTTGGCTTTGACCGCTCGATCAATCCCTACAAGGGCTGCGAGCACGGCTGCATCTATTGCTATGCCCGACCGTCGCACGCCTGGATGGGGATGTCGCCGGGGCTGGATTTCGAGAGCCGGATCTTCGTCAAGCCGGACGCCGCCCGCCTGCTGGAGCAGGAGCTGGCCCATCCGAAATATGTCTGCAAGCGCATCCATGTGGGCGGCAACACTGACCCCTATCAGCCCGTCGAGGACGAGCGCCAGACGACCCGTAGCCTTTTGCAGGTCATGCAGCGCTTCAACCAGCCCTTCAGCCTGATCACCAAGTCGTTTCGGGTTACGCGCGACATCGACATCCTCGGCCCCATGGGGCGCGAGAACCTGGCCCAGGTCTTCGTCTCAATTACCACCCTCGACCGGTCGCTCGCCCGGGCGATGGAGCCGCGCGCCTCGACCCCCGAAAAGCGGCTGGAGGCGATCAAACGCCTGGCCGATGCCGGCGTGCCTGTTGGCGTCGGCTTTGCCCCCGTCATCCCGGGCCTCAACGACCATGAGCTTGAGGATGTGCTGAAGGCGGCGGCGAAGGCCGGTGCGACCCGCGCCATGTATGTCACCCTGCGCCTGCCGCTGGAGATCAAGGACCTGTTCCGCGAATGGCTGGAGGATGCCCGGCCGGACCGAGCAAAACGCGTCATGTCGCTGGTCCGCCAGATGCGCGGCGGCAAGGACTATGACGCCGACTGGTCCCAGCGGATGAAGGGCACCGGCCCCGTCGCCCAGCTGATCGCCACCCGCTATCGCGCGGCGGCCAAGCGCTATGGCCTCGACCAGCCCTATCCCCTGCTGGACCTCGGCCGGTTCAGGGTCCCGCCCGAATTCCGGCCCCAGATGGACCTGTTCGACGTGGCCTGAGGCCTATCGCCGGAAGGTGCCGACCAGTTCGACGTGGGCGGACCACAGGAACTGGTCCACGGGCGTGACTTCTTCGAGCCGGAAGCCCGCGTCAACCAGCACCCGGGCGTCGCGCGCAAAGGTCACCGGATTGCAGGACACGCCGACCACGGTTGTCGCCTTTGAGGCCGCGATCTGCTCGACCTGGGCCTGGGCGCCTGCGCGGGGCGGGTCGAACACCACAGTGTCGATGCCCTTCAGGTCATGCGGCGTCAGCGGGCGGCGGAACAGGTCGCGGGCCACGGCCTCGATGGGCGAGAGGCCCTTCAGCCCCGCGCGCCCGGCTTTCAGTGCGACAATGCCGCCTTCAGCCGCATCGGCGGCCAGCACCGGGGCGACCGACGCCAGCGGAAAGGTGAAGGTGCCGGCGCCGCAGAACAGGTCGGCGATGCGTTTTGCCCCCTTCACCCCGTCCAAGACCCGCTCGACCATGGCGGACTCGGCCTCGGGCACGGCCTGCAGGAAGCCGCCGGGCGGCAGGGTCACCTCGGCGCCGCCGAAACGCACCCGGGGCGCGCGGCGCATGGCGAGCACCTCGCCCGCAAGGCTCAGCCGTGCCAGATCGGCGGCCTCGGCGGCGCGGATGGCCTCCATCCGCCGGTCACCCGACAGTCCGCCCGAGCGGCGCTCGACGCCGGTGATGTCGACGTCCAGACCGGTCTCGGTCAGGGTGACATGCAGGGTGGGGGCCGACTTGGGGTGGTCCAGCACCGCCGACGCGATCCGCCGCAGCCGGGGCAGGGCCTCGACCAGACGCGGGTCGGACACCACGCAGGTCTCTATAGGCACCAGCGACCAGGATTTCCTCGCCTTGAACCCCAGCACGACCGCGCCGTCGCCCATCCGCCGGGCATGCAGCGCCAGCCGACGACGCGTGGCCGGGGGAATGCCGACTGTGGGGCGGAGCTCAGTCTCCAGACCCTGCCGACCCAGCGCCAGTCGTACCTGTTCGCCCTTCCACGCCAGATAGGGTTCGGTCTGCCAGTGCTGCAGGGCGCAGCCGCCACAGGTACCGAAATGGGGGCAGGGGGCCTCCTGCCGCTCGGGCGAGGGCGTGATCACCGTGACGTCGCCCGCGCGCCCGTCGCGCACCTCGGCCTCGACGACCTCGCCGGCGAGGGTCAGGGGCACAAACACCGGGCCGGGGGCCACCCCGTCGCCCTGGGCGCCCACATGGGAAATCGTCAGCCGTTCGCGCATGCCGCCTCCAAGCAGCTTTCGGGCGTGAGGGCAACGCGCCCAAACCTGAACGAAGATGAACAGCCCGCTCAAATGCCGTTCAGTCGCGCTCCCCTACAAGGAGGGTGACAGGGGCCAGACGGCTCCGGGAACTTCAAGGAGCCGACCATGCGCAAGACATCTTTCCGCGCCGGCATTCTGGCCTCGGCCATGGCCGCCGGGGGCCTGCTGGCCGCCACGCCGACCCTGGCCCAGAGCTACGGCTATGACCGGTCGTACGGTTACGACCAGCCCTATTCGCAGCAAGCGTACTGTGAGTCCGATCGCCAGCAGCGCCAGGCCGCCGGGGCCACCTTCGGGGCCGTGATCGGCGCCGTCGCCGGCTCCCAGATGGGGGCCCGGGGCCGCCGCACCGAAGGCAGTGTTCTGGGCGGTGTCGTCGGCGCCATGATCGGCGCCGGTGTGGGAGGCGGAAGCGTCGACTGCGCCCCCGCCCGCGATCCGCGCCGCGCGTATCCGTCGGACGGCTATGGCAACGGCTATGGCTACGACAACCGGGCCTACGACAGTCGCAGCTATGACAGCCGCGCCTATGACCGGAACTATGGCTATGCGGACAACCGCTATGGCTATGAGGATCGCGGCTACTCAGACCGCCGCTACGACGATCGCGGCTATGACGATCGTCGCTACGACACCCGTGCCCGGGGCGAGGACTGCCGCCTGAGCGAGAGTGTCATCCGTCTTCCCGATGGCCGTCAGGAGGTGCGCTACGTCCGCGCCTGCCGCGACGCCTGGGGACAGTATCGCGTCGTCGACTAATTTCAGCCCCCCTGTCTGTCGACGACGTGGAGGGACGCCGCCGGAGGAGCAATCCACCGGCGGCGTCTCCTCAATTCAGCCCAGGCCTATTCAGGCGGGCCCTTTCGCCCACAGCAGATATTCGACATTGCCGTCGCCGCCGGTGACGGGACTTTCGGCGGTCGCCTGAAGGGTCCAGCCCAGCGCCTCAAGGCCTGCGGTGACGCGCGCCAGCGCCGCCTCGCGAACGTCGGGATCGCGCACCACGCCGCCGCGCCCGACCGACTTGCGGTCTACCGCCTCGAACTGCGGTTTGACCAGCGCCACCAGATCGGCGCCCGGCGCCGCCAGCGACAGGGGCACGGGCAGCACCTTCAGCAGGCTGATGAAGCTGGCATCACAGACCACCAGCTCCGGCGCGGGGTTGACCTGTTCAGCAGTCAGGGCCCGGGCATCGGTCTGCTCCAGATTGACCACGCGCGGGTCGGCGGCCAGCCGGGGGTGCAACTGCCCCTGACCGACATCGACCGCCAGCACCCGGGCCGCGCCCCGCAGCAGGCAGACTTCGGTGAATCCCCCGGTTGAGGCGCCGACATCCAGAACCGTCCGCCCCTCGACCGCGACCGGCCACAGGGTCAGGGCATGATCCAGCTTCAGCGCCCCGCGCCCGACAAAGGGATGCGCCGCCTCGGCGGTGATCACGGCGTCGTCGGCCACGGCCAGGGAGGCCTTGGTCGCCACCCGGCCGTCGACCGTCACACCCCCCGCCTCGATGGCGGCGCGGGCGCGGGCCCGGCTGTCGAACAGGCCCCGTGCGACCAGGGTCTGGTCCAGCCTCACCCCAGACGGCTCAGACGCTCGAGCGCCTCGTTCAGCCGCGCCTTGCCGGCTTCGGCCTCGGCCAGCTTGTCGCGCTGCTCCTGAACCACCTCCGGCGCGGCGCGCGAGACAAAGTTCGGGTTGTTCAGCTTCTTGCCGAAGTGGCCGATGTCGCTGTCAAAGGCGGCGATTTCCTTGGTCAGGCGGGCGCGCTCGGCGGCGATGTCGACCAGACCGGCCAGCGTCAGGGCCGCGGTGGCCCCCCCGGCGACGAAGGTCACGGCCCCCTCGGGCGCGGCCTCGGCGACCGAAACCTCGGACACGCGCGCCAGCGTCATCAGGATATCGCGATAGCGCTCGACCCGGGCGGCTGTCGCGGCATCCGGCGCGATGAAGCTGAGCGGCGGGCGGGCGGTGGCGACATTCATCTCGCCCTTCAGCGAGCGGATCGCCTCGACCGTCTCGATCAGCCAGCTGACCTCGGCCGCAGCCTCCGCATCGATCAGGCTGTCGGCCAGATCGGGCCAGGCCGCGCCGATCAGCAGGGGCTCGCTGCGCGCGGCGCCATTGTCGGCGGTCTGGGCCCACAGCTCTTCGGTGATGAAGGGCATGACCGGATGCATCAGCTTGATAGTCTGGTCCAGCACCCAGGCGGTCATGGCCCGCGTCTCGTCGCGTGCCGCTGCATCCGCTCCCTGGAACACCGGCTTGGCCAGTTCCAGATACCAGTCGCAGAACACGTTCCAGACAAAGCGGTAGAGCGCGCCCGCCGCATCGTCGAAGCGGCCGCCCTCAATGGCCGACGCCACCTCGCGCTCGGCCTTGACCAGTTCGCCGCGGATCCAGCGGTTGATGGTGGCCTCGGCCGACGCCGGGTCAAAGCCTTCCACGCGGGCGCAGCCGTTCATCTGGCTGAAGCGCGCCGCATTCCACAGCTTGGTGCCGAAGTTGCGATAGCCCTCGATCCGCTGACGGCTCAGCTTGATGTCACGCGTGCCCGACAGGATGGCCATGGTGAAGCGCAGCGGGTCGGCGCCCAGATCGTCGATGATCTCCAGCGGGTCGATGACGTTGCCCTTGGACTTGCTCATCTTCTGGCCCTTCTCGTCACGGACCAGACCGTTGATGATCACGCGGTGGAAGGGCACCTCGTCCATGAAGTGCAGCCCCATCATCATCATCCGGGCCACCCAGAAGAAGATGATGTCGGCGGCGGTCACGAGGTCGCTGGTTGGATAGAAGCGCGCCAGATCCTCGGTCTTCTCAGGCCAGCCCATGGTCGAGAAGGGCCACAGGGCCGAGCTGAACCAGGTGTCGAGGACGTCCTCGTCCTGCGTCAGGGTCTTGCCGCCCGCCTGGGCGAGGGCCTCCTCCTCGGTCTCGGCGACGATGATGGTACCGTCGGCGTCGTACCAGGCGGGAATCCGGTGTCCCCACCACAGCTGACGCGAAATGCACCAGGGCTCGATGTTCCGCAGCCACTCGAAATAGATCTTGGAATAGCTGGCGGGTTCGAAGGTGGTCTTGCCCGTCTCGACCGCCGCAATGGCCGGCTGGGCCAACGTCTTCGCATCAACGTACCACTGGTCCGTCAGCCACGGTTCGATGACCACGCCCGAGCGGTCGCCGTGCGGGACCATATGCTTCGTCTTCTCGATGGCCTTCAGCCAGCCCTCTTCCTCCGCGCGGGCGACGATGGCCTTCCGCGCCGCGAAGCGGTCCATGCCTTCATAGTCGGCGGGCACATCGGGACAGTCCGCCGCCGTGATCCGGGCCAGCGAGTCCATGATGTTGAGCGTGGCGAGGCCCGCCCGCTTGCCGACCTGGAAGTCGTTGAAGTCATGCGCCGGCGTGATCTTGACCGCGCCCGAGCCCTTGGTCGGATCGGCATAGTCATCGGCGACGATCGGCACGCGGCGATCCGTGATCGGCAGGATCACGGCCTTGCCCACCAGCCCGGCATAGCGGTCATCGTCCGGGTGCACGGCCACGCCGGTGTCGCCCAGCATGGTCTCGGGCCGGGTGGTGGCGACGACGATATGGTCGCGCGTCTCCCACTCCGTCGCCTTGCCGTCGTCGTCGAAGGCGACCGGGTGCTCATAGGTCACGCCGTCCGCGAGCGGATAGGCGAAATGCCAATAGGCGCCGTCGACCTCCTTCTGCTCGACCTCGAGGTCCGAGATGGCGGTCTGGAAATGCGGGTCCCAGTTCACCAGCCGCTTGTCGCGATAGATCAGGCCGTCGCGATACAGCTGGACGAACACCTTGCGGACGGCGGCGTTCAGCCCTTCGTCCAGGGTGAAGCGCTCGCGGGACCAGTCGCACGAGGCGCCCAGCCGGCGCAGCTGGCGCACGATGGTGCCGCCCGACTCGGCCTTCCATTCCCAGACCTTGTCGATGAAGGCCTCGCGGCCCATGTCGCGCCGCCCCTGATTGCCCTCGGCGGCCAGTTTGCGCTCGACCACCATCTGCGTCGCGATGCCCGCGTGGTCCGTGCCCGGCAGCCACAGCACCGCCTTGCCCTTCATCCGGTGATAGCGGGCCAGGATATCCTGCAGGGTGTTGTTCAGCGCATGGCCGATGTGCAGGCTGCCCGTCACGTTCGGCGGCGGAATGACGATGGAATAGGCCTCGGCCGCGCCCCCTGTCTTCGGGGCGAACAGGCCGCTCTCCTCCCACGCCTGGTACAGGCGGGGCTCGGCGCTTTGCGGTTCGAAATTCTTCTCAAGCATGACGGTCTTCTTTTGCCCTATCGCTCGGCTCGCGGAGCCTCGCTACTTGAGGGCCAAGGGTTATCTGGTCTCGACAATCACCGGTGTGGACATGTCGTGCGGGGCAGGAGGCAAACGAAAGGGGGCGGCCCCGCCGGAGCCGCCCCCTTCAGTCTTTAGGACGAAGTCAGGGTCAGAGGCTAGCGGGGCGCACCGTTCAGCCGCGATACGCGGTCGACTTCCTTGCGTACCTCGGCCTCGACGATGCCCTGCAGGTTGGCGTCCAGCCACTCCTTGAGCATTTCGCGCAGCATGGGGCTCAGCAGGCTGCGGACCAGTTCGTCGATGGTCGCGCTGCTGCCGGCGCTGCTCGCCCCCCTGGACGCCGCGGCGGGCGCCGGACGCAGGGCGGCGGCCAGACCGGCAAAGGCACCGGCGGCCGAGGCGGCCGTCGCGTCGCTGACCAGCGCGTCGTCATCCGGGGCCGCAGGTTGCGGGGCCTGGGCGGCGGGCGCGGGTTGCGGGGCCGGCTCGGGCGCGGCCTCGTCGACGGGGAAGGGGTCGGCCGAGCCGATGTCCAGATCGCCCAGCGTCTCTTCCGCAGGGGGCGTGTCCTGGGCCGGGCTCTCGGCCGGCGGCTCATAGCGCTGGGTCAGCTCCAGCACGTCGTCGTCGTCGTCGGAAGGCCCGGGCGCCGGCTCGGGCTCAGGTTCCGGAGCGGCCTCGGCCACCGGGGCAGGTTGGGGCGCGGGTTCAGGCGCCGGGGTCGGTTCGGGCGCCGGTTCAGGCGCAGCGGCCGCGGTCTCGGCCGGCGCGTCGTCTTCCGAGATGATCCGGCGGATCGACGCCAGGATCTCCTCCATCGTCGGTTCCTGGGCGGTCGGATCAGTCATGTGTCTTAACCCCTGGCATGGTCGCTGTGTCGCGCAGGCGCGGCAGCGGACGGGACCGCAACAGTCCCCGTGTGTCCTGTCGTCGCATCAACGCGGCGCGGAATCAACGGACCTTTTTCGCCTGTTGGGTTAAATTCCGGACCTAGTTTCGCGGCGACGTCTGGATGGTGTCACCCTTCAGACGGGCGTCGATGGGCGCATCCTCGGCGTCGTTTGCGGGGCGAATGCCCGGGGCGGCGAAGCGATCGATGGCCTCGATCACGCCATCCCACGGCAGGCCGCCGCGATTGCGCACGCGCTCATAGTTGTCCGACGGATCATAGACGTCCTCGCCGGGCAGCAGCAGGCTCACATCCAGACGGCCCATGGCCAGCAGCAGCTGGGTCATGGCGACATATTCGTTGCGACGGGCGGTCACCAGCGCGACCTGGGCCGAGCGCAGCTCCAGTTCGCCGTTCAGCACGTCCAGCGTGGTCCGCAGGCCGACCTGGGCCTCCTGACGCACGCCCTCGGCGGCGACGGTGGCGGCGCGGACGGCTTCCTCACCGGCGCGCAGCGTCGAACGGGCCGAGATCAGCTGCGCATAGGCCGAGCTGATCGACTGCAGCACGCTGCGGCGCTGGCCCTCGATGCTGATCTGGGCGGCATTGGCGCGCTCCAGCGCCTGGGCCACCCGCGAGCGGTTCAGGCCACCGGTGAACAGCGGCACCGACAGGGTGGCGCCGGCCTGGAAGGTCGTGCGATCGGCCAGGTCGAAGCTGGACAGCTCATTGGTCGACCCGCCGTAGGAGGCATTGACCCGCACCGACGGCATATATTCGGCCCGTGCCAGCGCCACATTGGCCTCGGCGGCGGCCAGGGCATATTCGGCCGCGCGGATGTTGGGGTTTTCGTCGAGCGCGATGTCGAGCGCGGCGTCAAAGTCGTTGGGCACGCCCGGCAGGGGCGGCAGGGGCGCCAGACGGCCCGGCTGCTCGCCCACGATGGCGGCATAGGAGGCGCGGCTGACCGACAGCTGGGCCTGGGAATTGGCCAGATCGGCCTCGGACTGGGCCAGGCGCGCTTCGGCCTGGGCAACGTCGGTGCGGGTGATCTCGCCGACCTCGAAACGGGCCGAGGCCTCGTCCAGCTGACGCTGCAGGACGGTCAGGTTCTCCTGACGGATACGGACGATCTCCTCGTCGCGCAGCACATCGGCATAGACCTGGATGACGGTGGCCAGCACCTGTTGCTCGACCGAGCGCAGGTCCTCGCGGCCGGCCAGGATGTTGGCCTCGGTCGCGGAAATGCCCAGCGAGATGCGGCCGCCCGAATAGAGCGTCTGCGACAGGCCCACGCTGGCGCTGCCCGAGGTGCTGTCGTTGGTGTTTGACGGGATATTGATCGTGGTGTCCGGGATGCCGTCGTTATTGGTGTCGACTTCCTGCGGCCCACCGGCGGTCCGGCTCTGGGTGTAACCGGCCGAGGCGCTGATATCGACCGAGGGGCGCAGGCCGGCCCGGGCCTGGACGATCGATTCGTCCAGCGCGCGCTGGTTGGCCCGCTGGCCCAGCAGGGTTGGGTTGGTGCGATAGGCCATGCGAAGGGCGTCGGGCAGGGTGTCCTGGGCGAAGGCCGGCATGGCCAGACCCGAACCCAGGGCCAGGGCCGCAAGCGAAATCAGCGCACGGGTGCGATTGAGCATCTTCATATCCTGCCTGACGCGGTTGGGCCGCATCGTGTCATTCTCGGTGACGAGCGTAGTGCGAGATCGTTGTGCCCGACGCCAGTTAAGTTTTTTTCACGCGGCACCCGGCGCATTCCGTCGCCGCGCGGGATGTCAGAGGCTGAAGGCCGGTTCGGGCCGCAGTTCCTCCAGAACCGGCGGGGTGGCGTCGAACAGCTGACGCCGCGACCAGCCGTCCTCCGTGCGGAGGTGCAGCATGGCCTTGCCGACCGGTCCAGTGCGCTCCACCAGAACGGCGCGGCCGCCGACCTTCAGCGCGTCCAGCCAGGCGTCGGGGCGGACCGGCACGGCGGCTTCCGACACGATCAGGTCCCAGCCCTCGCCCTGCGGACGGTCCAGCGCGGCCTCGACCAGCGTCACGCCCGCCGTCTCCAGCGTGGCCTTCGACAGGGCCAGAGCTTCCGCGTCCGAGTCCTGCAGGGTCACGTCGAGGCCCATTTCCGCCAGCACGGCGGCGGCATAGCCACCGGCCATGACCAGCGCCCGTTCCAGCGGCCTGGGCGCGGCGGCCATCAGCAGTTTCGACAGGTCGCGCGGCAGCATCAGCCGGCGGGTGGCGGTGACCGGAACCTCGGCGTCGGCATAGGCGGCAAAGGCCCGGTCCGGGGCGCACAGCGTCTCGCGCGGCACCGTCATCAGGGCCGCCTGAAGACTGCGGTCCGTGACGTCATTCACGCGGACCTGACTGTCCACCATCGCCTTGCGTGCCGTCTGGAAGTCCATGCCTGCGTCGATCCCGAAGAGAAGCCTGAAGAAAACTTGGGCCGCTTATAGGAGTGTGCGTTGCGGGGGACAATCCGATCTGATAGCGAACGCGCCTCGCGATCTTGTGGTGCGGCCTGTCCGCATCATGGCCTGATGGCGGAGTGGTTACGCAGCGGACTGCAAATCCGTGCACCCCGGTTCGATTCCGGGTCAGGCCTCCATCGCGATCCCCCGATCGCAGATCTAGCGGCGACGCTCGCGCCAGCGCGACCCTTCGCCATGCCCGCCGATACTCGAAAACTCGGGCGGGGCGGCCTTGCGGGCATATTGTTCGGCGACCAGCCAGGCCTTGAACGGCCTCAGACTGCCCAGGCTCAACACCAGGATCAGCGGCAGGGTGACCAGCAGGTGCACCCAGATGGGCGGGTGCACGCCCAACTCCAGCGCCATCAGGGCAATCATGCCCAGCACGCCGACGATCGACATGACGAAGAAGGCCGGGCCGTCCGCCGGATCGGCAAAGCCAAAGTCCAGTCCGCAGGCGGGGCAGGACTCCCGCACAGCCAGATACCCCTTCAGCAGCGGGCCGTCCCCGCAGCGGGGGCAGCGGCAGCGCAGCACCACCTTCCACATATCGGCCCGTTCGGGTTCTTCTGCGGTGGCTTCGGTCGGGGTCATGGCGGGTCCTCTCTGCGGGCTACTTGCGCCGCCTCAGCGGGGGCGGCAACCCCGGCGCGGTGTCGCACGTCGGGGCGGGGTCCGGGTCAGGAACCGTTAACCGTGAAGCAACGCCTTGTTGCGAGTGTGGCGTACCATGTCCGGAACCAAGGCCACCAAGGGCGTCCTGCGGTCGACCGTGGCGCTTGCCGCCGCGGGATCGGTTGCGCTTGCCCCGTTGATGGGGGTGGCCCAGGAAGCGCCCGCCTCAGCGGTCACCGAGCCGCTGGCCATCCGGATCGGCACCACCGAGGCCTATACCCGTATCGAATTCGCCGGCGTGGTCGGGGCCCGCTCGCGCGTCAGCATCGACGGCCGCACGGTCGTGGTGCGGGTCGGCACCACGGCGGCGCCGGACATTTCCCGCCTCAAGGTGGATCCGCCCGCAGGCCTCAGCTCGGTCGAGACCCGCGCTGTCCAGAACGGTACCGAACTGGTCCTGACGCTGGCCGAGGGGGCGACCGCCACCCAAGGCCAGGCCGACGGCGCCGTCTGGGTCAATCTTTACCGACCCGGCCAGACCCCGCCGCCCAGCACTCAGCAGGGCACGGCCACGGTCGGCGTGCGGGCCGCGCCCTCGGCCGATTCCGTGACCCTGACCTTCACCTGGGACCGGCCCGTCGGCGCCGCCGTCTTCCGTCGGGGCGAGGCCGTCTGGATCGTCTTCGACCAGGCCGCCAGTCTGGACATGCCGGGCGCCAAGGATCTGGGGCCTGCGGGCGAGGCCCGCTGGGCACGCGGCCCGGACTACACCTCCATCCGTATCGACGCGCCGCGCAATCTGCAGGTCGGGGCCTCGGGGCAGGGCAGCGTCTGGACTGTCACCCTTGGCACCCGCGCCGTGCCGGCCGGCGGTGTGCGTGTGGATCGCGACGAGGAGGGACGCCCCGCTCTCGTCCTGACCATGGCGGGCGCCACCCAGGCCATCTGGCTGACCGACCCGCTGGTCGGGGATCGCTTTGCCGCCGTCACCGCCCTGGCCCCGGGCAAGGGCTATGGCGGGCGGCGCCAGACGGTCGACCTTACCGTGCTGCCCTCGGCCCAGGGGCTGGGCATCGAGACTCCGACCGACGATCTGACGATCGAGGCGTCGGGCGACCGCGTGCGCATCAGCCGCCCGGGCGGCCTGACCCTGTCGCCCCCCTCGGCCGCGCTCGAGACCGCGACCCTCGCCGAGGACACCCCGAAGAAGGCCGACTTCCCGGCCCTGATCCTCGACGAATGGGCCCAGACGGGCGAGGACGGCTTCATCGGCACCCACCGGCGCCTGCAACAGGCCGCCGCCGAGGAGGCCCAGGCCGCCGGCGACAACCCCCGCGCCCCGGTCGAGGCGCGGCTGGCGCTGGCCCGCTTCCTGGTCGGCTCGGGCCTGCACTATGAGGCGATCGGCGTCCTGAACGCCATTGTCGACGCGTCCCCCGGCATGCTGGGCGAGGCCGAGGTCCGGGGCCTGCGGGCCGCCGCCCGGGTTTCCATCGACCGCACCGATGATGCTGCCGTGGATCTGGCCGGGGCGGCCCTTGCCAACGACCCATCGGCCCATGCCTGGCGCGGCTACCTGGCGGTGCAGCAGGGCGACTGGACCGGCGCCCGCGAGTCCTTCGCCAAGGCCTCACGCGTCATCGACGACTTCCCCCCGGTCTGGCGGGCCCGGTTTGCCGCCGCCCACGCCGAGGCGGCGCTCCAGACCGGCGACATCGAGGCCGCCCGCGCCCTCGTTGCCTATGCCCTCAGCCAGGACCTGCCCGCCAGCGAGCAGCTGTCGGTGCGGCTGGTCCAGGCCCATCTGTTCCAGCTGCAAGGTCAGACCGACCGGGCGCTCGCGGTCTACAAGGCCGTCGGCCGCGCCCCGCTGGACAAGGTCGCCGTGCCCGCCCGTCTCAAGGCGGTCCGCATCGAACTGGCTCGCAAGACCCTCTCGCCCGTCGAGGCCGCCAAACAGCTGGAAGGCCTGCGCTGGCGCTGGCGCGGCGATGCCACCGAGCTGGAAGTCATCCGCACCCTCAGCGAACTCTATATGTCGCAGGGCATGTACCGCGAGGCGCTGACCGCGCTGCGCAGCGCCGGGTCACGCCTGTCGCGCCTGCCCGGTGCCGCGGCCCTGCAGGCCGATCTGGCCAAGGTCTTCCGGGCCCTGTTCCTTGAGGGCGGCGCCGATGGCATGCCGCCGATCCAGGCGCTGGGCCTGTTCTATGACTTCCGCGAACTGACCCCGATCGGGGCCGACGGCGACGAGATGGTGCGGCGTCTGGCCCGCCGCCTGATCGACGTCGACCTGCTGGATCAGGCCGCCGAACTGCTGAAGCACCAGGTCGAGAACCGGCTGGAGGGTGTGGCCCAGGCTTCGGTCGCCGCCGACCTGGCCGCCGTCTATCTGATGGATCGCCAGCCCGAGGCCGCGCTCCAGACCCTGTGGGCCACCCGCACGACCCTGTTGCCCACGCAACTCGCCTCCGAGCGCCGGGTGCTGGAGGCGCGCGCCCTGCTGGGGCTCGGCCGGTTCGATCACGCGCTGGAGGTGCTGGGCAAGGACACCAGCGCCGAGGCCAATGCCACCCGGGCCGAGATCTACTGGAAACAGGAAAAATGGGGCGAGGCCGGTGCCCTCTATGAGCAGGGTCTGGGCACCCGCCATGCCGACACGGACACCCCGCTGACCCGCGACGAGGAAAACCGCCTGCTGCGCGCGGCCGTTGCCTATTCGCTGGCCGAGGACGATGCTGCCCTCTCGCGCCTGTCGGCCAACTGGTCGCCCTTCATCGAAAAGGCCCGCTCGCCGGACGCCCTGCGCGTCGCGCTGGCTGGGCTGAACGGCATCGAGGACGCTGCCACCGTGCGTGAGATCGCCGCTCTGGCCGCCCGCACCGACACCTTCACCGGCTGGGTCGAGCGCATGAAGGGTCGTTTCAGAAACGAAGACGGCGGCGAGGTTGCCCCCGCCGCCGCCGGTTAACAGGTCCGAAGGTCGGACTTAGCCGTTCACCGCATCCTTGAGCGGCTTGGACACGCGGAAGCGCACCGCCTTGGAAGCCGGGATCTTGATGGTGGCGCCGGTGGCCGGGTTACGGCCTTCACGCGCGGCGCGGGCCGCGGTGTCGAACACGCCCAGGTTCGAGATGCGGACGTCGCCGCCACCCTTCAGGCTCTTGTGAATGTTGTCCACGATGGCGGACAGGACACGGCCGGCATCGGCCTGGGAAACACCGGCATCCTTTGCGACGGCGGCGATCAGTTCAGCTTGAGTGGTCATTCGGGTCGTTTCCATCTTTTTCGCCCGCTGCGGGCGATGACGGGCCGATCAACGCGCGTTTCCGGAGACTTTGCAAGTCAGGGGGGCCTTCATCGCCTGTGGATGAAAGCCCGTCAGCCCGCGCCGGAGGCCCTCTGGAAGCTCTCCACCAGACTGCCCGCGACCAGCCGCCAGCCGTCCACCAGCACGAAAAAGATCAGCTTGAACGGCAGCGAAATCACCACGGGTGGCAGCATCATCATACCCATGGACATGAGCACGCTGGCGACCACCAGATCGATCACAAGGAACGGAACGAAAAGGAGAAATCCGATTTCGAAGGCCCGCTTCAGCTCACTGATCATAAAGGCGGGGGTGACCACCCGGAGCGGGATGTCGGCGGCGGTCTCCGGGCGTTCGATGTCCGACAGGCGGGTGAACAGCGCGAGGTCCCCTTCATCGACCTGGGAGAGCATGAAAATTTTTACGGGCTCGGAGGCCGCATCGAAGGCCTGCGGCAGCTCCATTTCCTGATCCAGCAAGGGTCGGATGCCCGAATCATAGGCTGCCTGCCAGGTCGGAGCCATGACGATGGCGCTCAGAAACAGGGCCAGGGAGACCAGCACGGCATTGGGCGGCGACTGCTGCATGCCCAGCGCCGTGCGTAGCAGCGACAGCACCACGACGATCCGCACGAAGCTGGTCGTCATGATGACGATCGACGGCGCCAGCGACAGCACGGTCATCAGACCGACCAGTTGCACGACCCGTTCGGTCAGCCCCGCGCCGGTGCCCAGATCGATGTTGATGGCACTGCCAGAGGCCACTTCCTGGGCCAGCGCCGCGATCGGCCAGACCAGCGAGGCCAGGGTCGCCAGCAGCGACAGCAGGGCCGCGCGCTTCAGCTCCTGCCGGGTCGGCAGGGCGAACAGGGCCGGGCGGGCGGGGGCGCGGCTCACGCCTGCGGTCCCGGGGAATAGGGGCTGCTCTGGCGCGGCTCGATCAGTTCGCGCCCTTCGCCCAGCAGGATCAGCCGCTCTTCCTGGTCCACGCGGACCAGCACCAGCCGCCGGGCGGGGTCCAGCACCAGGGTCTCGACCACCTTCAGACGGCGTTCGCCCCGCTCGGCCCCGAAGCGGGCCAACAGCTGCGGCGCATAGCGGCGCCCGGCCCAGGCAGCCAGGCCGATCAGCCCCAGGGTGAAGGCCAGGCCGAAGATCGCCCGGGCAAGATCAAGGAAGGACATGGCGGCTCGAATTGACACGCCCGCACTCGCGGGTCGGCGCCAAAGGTTAACCGTGAGGGTTAACGTCGCGTTTAGATAACCCGTGATTAACCATGCAGGCGGCAGTTTATGCCCAGCCCGCAGTCTCGCGGGCCCTGACCTTCAAGGAGGCCGACATGGGTGTGGCCGACCTGCCCCTGCTGAACCAGATCAAGGGGCGACTGACCTGGCTGGACGAGCGCCAGCGCGTCATCGCCCAGAACGTCGCCAACTCGGACACGCCGGGCTATGTGGCGCGCGACCTGGCCCTGCCCAGGGATTTCTCGGCCGCCATGAGCGCCGGCCCGCTGACCGTGGCGCGCACCCAGGCCGGACACATTGCTCCGCCGTCGCCGGCCGCCCGCTATGCCGCGGTCGAGGCGCCCGACTCGGAGACCACGCTCGACGGCAATGCCGTGGTGGTCGAGGAGCAGATGCTGAAGATGACCGAGAGCCGCATGGCCTATGAGGCGGCCATCGGCTTCTACCAGAAGTCCATGACGATGCTGCGGATGGCCGCGCGGCCGCCGGGCCGCTGATCCCGTGCTGAAGGACGATTGAGCCATGCCCGATCCCGTTCCCCCCAGAAACCCCGCCATGGCCGTCGCCGCCGGCGCCATGAAGGCCCAGCAGTCGCGCATGCGGGTGATCGCCGAGAACATCGCCAACGCCGACTCGACCTCGCCCGTCGCGGGCGGGCAGCCCTATCGTCGTCAGGTGCCGGTCTTCCAGTCGCGCACGGTCGATGGTGCGACCGGCGTGGTACTGGCCGAGGTGCGGCCGGACCAGAGCGACTTCAAGATGGAGTACGACCCCTCCCATCCGGCGGCCAATGCCGAGGGCTATGTGCTGCGACCGAACGTCAACACCCTGGTCGAGGCCATGGACATGCGCGAGGCCCAGCGCGCCTATGAGGCCAACCTCAACATCATCGAGACGGCGCGCGCCATGGAGAGCCGCCTGCTCGAGATCCTGAAGAAATAGGGGATAGGCCGCGATGAACCCGCTTGCCGCCGCACGCGCCTATCAGGCCATCCAGGGCGCCGGTTCGGTCAATCCCGGCGGGGCGGCCGGTCCGACCGACGCGCCCGGCTTTTCCGATCTGGTCCAGAACGTGATCGCCAGCGCGACGACCCAGACCCGCGCCGCCGAGACCCAGATGACCCAGGCGGTCCAGGGGCAGGGCAGCCTGATCGATGTGGTCACCGCGATCAGCTCGGCCGAGGCCTCTCTGGAAACCGCCATGGCGGTGCGCGACCAGATGATCCAAGCCTATCAGGAAATCATGCGTATGCCGATCTGACGGGGGCGGGCGCCGCCTTGCGCCGTCCGCGGGTACGCGCCTTCAGCCAGTCCTGCAGCGGGCCGTCGACCATGTGATGGAAGGCAAAGGCGAAGGCGACCGCCAGCGCCACCCCCACGGCCCAGATCACCCACTGCACCGGCTCTGACAGGTTCAGGCGCGCAATGGCGACATTGGCCACGCCGAACCAGGCGATGCGCACCACCTCATTGCTTATGAACATCGAGAACGACACCAGCGCGGCCCGCTCGACCAGCCGCGACGGCCGCCGCACCGGCATAGCGCCGGCCGCGAGGATGATCAGCGAGATCATCACCAGACTGGGCAGGGCGTTCTTGCCGTAGAACTGCAGGGTCACCAGACCGACGGTGGCCAGGATGCCGACCCAGCCCGCCAACTTCGGATTGATCCAGACCCGGTGCGCAAAGGCCGCCAGCGCCATGCCGAGGAAGAACAGCGGCAGGGCCCGGAAGAAGCCGAACTTCATCGGCATCTGATACACCGGATAGCCCAGCAGGGCGTGCGCCAACTGGTTGGCGACCAGATAGGCGGAAATGCCCAGCACCAGCCAGGTCCAGGGCCCCAGTCGCGCGCAGCCCCGCACGATCCACGGAAACGCCAGATAGCAGCCGATCAGGGCCGAGATCGACCAGGTGGGCGCGTTCCAGCCCAGACCGCCGGGAATGCCGAACGCCTGCACCAGTCCCAGCTGGGCGGGCAGCTGGCTCCACAGGAACCATTCCGGATTGCGCGGCGCCAGTCCGACCAGACCGCTGCCGACCACCAGCGCGACCAGCGCCAGCCCCATCATCAGGTGCGCGGGCACGACCCGCAGTACCCGCCGCGTCAGGAAGTCGGCCGGGCTGACATCGCCCGAGGCGACGCTGCGCGAATACAGCCGCATCAGCACATAGCCGCTGTCGATCAGGAACAGGTTGGTCAGCAGGAAACCGGTGTGCTCGAACGCCGGGTGCAGGCTCTCGGCCAGCGCGATCGGCCCGGCCCCCTGGAAGTGATGCAGGATGATCAGGAAGGCCACGATGAAACGGATTGCGTCCAGCCACCCGCCGCGCGCGATCGGAGTTGTCTCGTTTCGGGTCGAAATCCAGCGTTCCAGCATGGTCGTGGCTCCTTTGTCCCCGTTCACGCAAGGGCGGGGCCAGCCGGAGCGGCGTCTTCGTTAGGGCGGTGTTAACCACGCTCCCGGCACTTTCTGCCGGGTGCGCGTACCGGTACGGAGAGTCTGAATCATGAATGGTGCCGAGGTCATGGACGTGGGGCGTGACGCCCTGTGGCTGACCATCCAGCTGTGTGCGCCGGCGCTGATCGTCGCCCTGCTGGTCGGTGTTGGCATCGGTCTGTTCCAGGCCCTGACCCAGATCCAGGAACAGACCCTGGTCTATGCGCCCAAGATCCTTGCCATCTTCGTGGCCCTGCTGCTGTTCCTGCCGATGATGGGGGCGCTGCTGGGCAGCTTCATGCAGACGATCGCCGCCCGCATCGCAGGCATGTAGCCGGGTGGACGGCTACGCCACCGCCGATCAGGTCTGGGGCGCGGCCCTTGTCTTCGCGCGCCTCGGCGCCGTGCTCATGCTGCTGCCGGGCATAGGCGAGACCTATGTGCCGCCGCGCATCCGCCTGTCGCTGGCGCTGGTCATCACCCTGGTCGTCTGGCCGGTGGTGGCGCCGGTCCTGCCGGCCCTGCCCGAAAGCGTCGGCGGCATGGCCGGCTGGGTCATCCGCGAGGTCGCCACGGGGCTGATGATCGGGGCCATCCTGCGCGCCTTCATGACGGCCCTGGCCACGGCGGGCGAGGTGGTCTCGCTCCAGACCACGCTGAGCTTTTCCCAGAGCGCCAATCCGCTGCAGGCCCAGCCCGGCTCGACCATCGCCGCCTTCCTGACGCTGGTCGGGGTGACCCTGCTGTTCGCCACCAACACCCACCACCTGTTCCTCGCCGGGCTGGCGGGGTCCTATGAGCTGATCGCGCCGGTCCGTCCCCTGATGACCGCCGACTTCACGACGCTTGCGGTCCGCACCCTGGGCGACAGCTTCATGCTGGGCGTCCAGCTGGCGGCCCCCGTCATTGTCTTCGCCATCATCTTCAACCTGGCCTCGGGTCTGGTCGGGCGGGTGATGCCTCAGTTCCAGGTCTTCTTCGCCACAGCCCCGCTCAGCATCCTGCTGGGGCTGTCCATCTTCACCCTGTCGCTCGGCGTGGTCGGTACCGTCTTCATCGACCGCTATCGCAGCCTCGCCCAGATCTTCGCCGGAGGGGCCGGTGGCTGAAGATCAGGATCCCGAGTCCAAAACAGAAGAAGCCACCCCGCGAAAGTTAGAGGACGCGCGAAAAAAGGGGGACGTCGCCAAATCGCCTGACGTCGCCTCGGCCCTCTCCCTGCTGGGCGCTGCTACCGTCCTGCTGATGGCGGGCGGACATTTCGCCGGACAGCTGGCCGAAAGTCTGGTGCCCTTTATCGCCTCGCCCCACACCCTGATGGGCGGGCTGGATGCCGGGGCCGGGGTCGAGATCGGCAGCCGCGCCCTGTGGGCCGCCGCCCCCTTCCTTGGTGCCCTGATGATGGCGGTCATCCTGGGTGGCGTCGGCGGCAATCTGGCCCAGTCGGGACTGGTGTTCAGCGCCGAGAAGCTGAAGCCGAAGTGGAGCAAGCTCAGCCCGATCGAGGGGATGAAGCGCATCTTCGGCCCCGACGGCCTGATGAATTTCGTCAAGACGTTCATCAAGCTGCTGGCCGTCATCGGCATCTGCTGGATGGTGCTGAAGCCGCACCTGCGCGAGCTGGAAAACATGGCCGCCATGTCGCCGGCCAGCATCCTGCCCTTCGCCCGCGACCTGGCCCTGTGGCTGATGGTGGCGACCCTGCTGTTTCTCGCGGTGACGGCGGGCGCCGACTTCCTCTGGCAGAAGATGCGCTTTGCCAAACGCATGCGGATGAGCCGCGAGGAACTGAAGGAAGACTACAAGCAGACCGAGGGGGACCCGCACGTCAAGGCGCGCCTGAAACAGATCCGGGCCCAGCGCAGCCGTCAGCGCATGATGCAGAATGTGCCCAAGGCCACGGTCATCGTCACCAACCCGACCCACTATTCCGTGGCCCTGCGCTACGAGCCGGACCAGGGCGACGCCGCCCCCGTCTGTGTGGCCAAGGGCGTCGACACCCTGGCCATGAAGATCCGGGAGGTCGCACGCGAGCACGATGTGCCGATCGTCGAGAATGTGCCGCTCGCCCGCGCCCTCTACGCCTCGGTCGATGTCGACGAGACCATCCCGCGCGAGCATTTCGAAGCCGCCGCCCAGGTCATCGGCTTCGTCTTCCAGAAGCGGCGGCGCTAGGCGGGTGACGTCCGTACGCGGTGGATATGGCATAAGGGGACAGGCGATTCGCCTCGCAGGAGAGAGCGGGATGACCACCCCGGCCCGGCCGCAGGCCCAACGCGCGCCCATCGATCTGACCCTTGTGCTGATGGCGATCGGCTGCGCGCTGGTGGTCGGGGCCATGGCCTATCCGGCCTTTCGTACCAATCCGCTGAGCGCGCCCGGCCTGATCCTGATCCTGGCGGCGGGAGGCGTAGCCCTGATCGGGCTGATGGTCTTCACCCGCAGTGAAGCGCGCAAGCCGACCGGCGACACGGCCGTCGAAATGCTGGACGCCCTGGCCGAGCCCGCCGCCCTCGTATGGTCGGACGGACGTGTGCTGGCCTACAACGCCGCCTGGAGCGAGGCCGATGGCGCCACCTCCAGCCTGCCGCGTCGGGGCGGCAAGGCGGCCCAGGCCCTCTATACCGCCTTCGCCCAGGCCCGCTCGGGCGAACAGGGCCGCGCCCTGATCCCGCTGGGCAGTCGCGACGTCGAGGCCCTGATCGGTTACGCCGGGCCGGGCCGTTTTCTGGTCCGCTCGGCGCCCGAGACCCTGCTGGCGCCATCCCCTGTCCAGGAAACCACCGAAGCTGCCCGCCCCCGCACCACCGGCACCCTGCGTGAGGGTCACGCCATGGCGGCCGGTGCGCCGTTCGGCTCGGCCATCATCCGCCACGACGACCTGTTCGCCGGTCGGGTCGAGCAGCCCAATGCGGCGCTCGCCCTTCTCACGGGACCGGCGTCGGCGCGCGACGCCGCCTTCGGGCACCTGTTCGATCCCGCGGGCGTGGCCGAGGCCCGTACGCGTCTGGCCGCCGGCTCGGCAGGGCCGATCGAACTGGTGGCCCGCGCCCACCCCGACCGCATCCTGCACCTCTATGTCGCGCCCGAGGATGACGCCCGGCGCGTCTGGCTGTTCGACGCCTCGGCTCAGAAGTCGATGGAGCTGCAGCTGTCGCAGGCCCAGAAGATGCAGGCCGTGGGTCAGCTCGCGGGCGGGGTCGCGCACGACTTCAACAACCTGCTGACCGCCATCCAGCTGCAGCTGTCGGGTCTGCTGGAACGTCACCCCGTGGGCGATCCCTCGTATGACGGACTGAACGAGATCCGCCAGACGGCCATCCGGGCCGCCGATCTGGTGCGCAAGCTGCTGGCCTTCTCGCGCAAGTCGACCGTCCGGCGCGAGCGCCTCGACCTGGGCGAGCTGGTCGGAGAGTTCGCGGTCCTGCTCAGGCGCCTGCTGCGCGAGGATGTGCGGCTGGAAACCGACCACGGCCGCGACCTGCCGGTGGTGCTGGCCGACAAGAGCCAGCTGGAAACCGCCGTCATGAACCTGGCCGTCAATGCGCGCGACGCCATGCGCGGCGTGGTCGAGCCGGGCGCGGGCGTGGTTACCATCACCACCCGCCGCCTGACCGCCGACGCGGCCCGCAGCATGGGCTGGCACGAGGCCCCGGACAGCGACGTGGCCCTGATCGAGGTCTCCGACACCGGCCCCGGCGTCCCGCCCGAAATCCTCGACAAGATCTTCGAGCCCTTCTTCACGACCAAGGCGGTCAATGAGGGCACGGGCATGGGCCTGGCGACCGTCTACGGCATCGTCGAACAGGCGGGCGGCCACATCAATGTCACCAACCTCGACGGCGCGGGCGCGGCCTTCCGCATCTTCCTGCCGGCCGCGGCTCCGGCCGAGCTGGAGGCCGTCGCCCCGGTCGAAGTCAAGGTCAAGGCGCCGCGCGACCTGTCCGGAGCCGGTCGCATCCTGTTCGTCGAGGACGAGGCCGCCGTGCGCGGCATCGCCGCCCGCCTGCTGCGCCAGCGCGGCTATGAGGTGATCGAGGCCGGCGACGGCGAGGAGGCCCTGGTGCTGGCCGAGCAGAATGCCGGCCAGATCGACATGATGATCTCGGACGTCATCATGCCGGGTCTGGACGGGCCGAACCTGCTCAAGAAGGCCCGCCCCTATCTGGGCGACATCCCGGTCATGTTCATCTCCGGCTATGCCGAAAGCGACTTCTCCGACCTGTTGCAGGACGAGGCGGGCGTCTCCTTCCTGCCCAAGCCGCTCGACATCAAGACCCTGGCCGAGCGCGTCAAACAGCACCTGCACGCGGAATAGCGCCGCCCCCTTGCCGGATCGCGGGTGCGGTGCCCTTATGCGCCCCGGCCTGACCAAAGGGAGCCCGCCATGATCGACCGTCGCCGCCTTCTCATGACCGCCGCCGCTGCCGGCGCCGGCCTCGCCGCCTCGGGTCAGGCCCTGGCCCGCGCCCTGCCGGGCGCCGATCCCGTCGCCGAGCTGAACGGCTGGATGGATCGGGTCTTCCAGGATCTGGTCATGACCTCTCCGGAGTTCCTGACCGCGCTGGGCCTCGACAAGGGCGCCATGGCCGCCGCCAAGAGCCAGCTCGATGACCGCTCGCAGGCGAAGATCGACGCCGACGAGATCAAGTTCAACGGCTTCATGGATGAGCTGAACGCCATCGATCGCAGCGCGCTCTCGGGCCGCGACGCGGTCAACTACGACACCGTGAAGTTCTTCGGGGACACCCAGAAGATCGCCCAGGAGTTCGCCTACGGGACCGGCAATTCGCCCTACACCGTCTACCAACTGGGCGGCGCCTATCAGAACATCCCCGACTTTCTCGACAGCCAGCACCAGATCGAGACGGCCGAGGATGCCGAGGCCTATCTGGCGCGCCTTGCGGCCTTCCCGACGGCGCTGGACCAGGAAACCGAGCGCATGCTGGCCGACTTTGCCGCCGGGGCCGTCCCGCCGGACTTTGTCATCGACAAGACCCTGCTGCAGCTGGCCAATCTGCACGACACGCCGGCGGCTGAGTCGATCATGACCACTTCGGTCGAGCGCCGCACGTCCGAGAAGGGCATTGCCGGCGACTGGGCTGCCCGCGCGGAACGGATCGTCGCCGGAGAGATCTATCCCGCCCTGTTGCGCCAGGCCGACGCCTTCAAGGCACGTCGGGCCGAAGCCGTGCACGATGCGGGCGTGTGGCGCCTGCCCGACGGCGAGGCCTGGTACAGCTATGGCCTGCGCAATTCGACCACCACCACCATGACCGGCGAGGAGGTCCACCAGATGGGCCTTGAGCAGGTGGCCGAGCTCACCGCCCGGGCCGACGCCCTGCTGCGTGCCGAGGGCATGACCGAGGGCACGGTCGGCCAGCGCATTGCCGCCATGAGCCAGGACCAGCGCTTCATCTATCCCAACACCGATGCGGGCAAGGAACAGCTGCTGGCCGACCTGAACCTGCAGATGCAGGACATGCAGGCGCGGCTGCCCGACTATTTCGGCCGCATTCCCAAGAGCCCGGTCGAGGTTCGCCGCGTGCCGGTCTTCACCGAGGCGGGCGCGCCCGGTGGCTACTATCAGGGGCCGGCGCTGGATGGCTCTCGCCCCGGCGCCTACTACATCAACCTGCGCGACACGGCCGAATGGCCGAAGTGGACCCTGCCGACCCTGACCTATCACGAGGCGTCGCCGGGCCATCACCACCAGATCGCCCTGCAGCAGGAAAACGACGACGCGCCGATGCTGCTCAAGATCCTCGGCTTCTCGGCCTATTCCGAGGGCTGGGGCCTGTATGCCGAGCAGCTGGCCGACGAGATGGGCGTCTATGCCGACGATCCCTGGGGCCAGATCGGCTATCTGCAGTCGCTGATGTTCCGCGCGACCCGGCTGGTGGTCGACTCCGGCCTCCACCACAAGCGCTGGAGCCGCGAACAGGCGATCCGCTACATGGTCGATACCCTGGGCGATCAGGAAAGCGCCGTGACCACCGAGGTCGAACGCTACGCCGTCTGGCCGGGCCAGGCCTCATCCTACAAGATCGGCCACACCGAATGGGTGCGCCTGCGCGAAAACGCCAAGGCCACTCTGGGCGACCGGTTCGATATCAAGGGCTTCCACGATACAGGCCTCGCCGTCGGCGGCGTGCCCCTGACCGTGCTGGACGAGGTCATCACCGACTGGGTGGCCGCCCGGAAGGCCTGACCGGCCTCAATCGTCGCGATCGCGATCGCGATCACGGTCCCGATCGTGGTCCCGGTCCCGGTCGCGGTCGTGGTCCCGGTGACGGCGGCGGTCTCGGCGATCCTGCCGGTCATGATCGCGGTCATAATCCGGGGCTACATAGACCGGCGGATAGTAGTTCAGGTCGCCGGGGCAGTAGCGCTGCTCGATGCCATAGGGATTGCCCGGCGGTTTGGCGTAGTAGCAGTTCCGGTTTTCCCACTCGAGCTGGGCGTTGACGTCCTCGAGCCCCATCAGGATGCCCTCCATGATGTCCGGGTCCGAACAGGCCGAGGTGCCGAGGGCTGCGCTTGCGGCCAGCAGGATCATCAGGCGTCTGGCAACCATGGTCGTTTCCCGTTCACTGTCGGGGCGGGTGCGGACGATGCGGGCGATGGGGCCGGTGAGGGCGATCCCGGTAATCCCGGTCGTCTTGGCAGACCTGGTACGGATACCCCCATGCATCGATGCGGGTATAGCAGTCCGAGTCGAGGATCAGCGCCAGCGCCACCAGATCGGCGCCGATCGACACCCCCTGCCAGAACAGCGGATCGGACAGGGGATCGTCGCTCGCACAGGCGGACGCCAGCAGGCCACAGGCGGCCACCGCCGCGGCGGCCCTGGATCGCACAAAACGCATCGGTGTCGGTGTCATGGTCAAGCCTCCCATGACCCGAGTTTAGTCCGCCACCGGACACAAGGGCTGTGACGGAATCTGATACCGGCGCTATCCGGTCGTGCGGCTGTCCCAGGTCAGGGGCCACAGGTCGGGGGTCACGCCGAAGCAGCGCTCCATCTCGCTTTCCCGCGCCAGCACAAAGCCGCGCGCGGTCCAGACCCACTCGTGCACCGTGCCGCAATCGCCGATGCCGCGCCCCTTGCCAAAGGCCGACAGCCGTCGCGTGGCCGGGTCGTAGTCGGGGTTGATCGGCGTCTCCATCGCCTCGCCCGTGGTCGGCAGGCTGACGATGCGGGGCGACGCTCCGGCACTGTCCGTCAGCACATAGAGATAGCCGGTGTTATAGGCCCCCATGAAGCAGGGCACCCCCCACAGCACGGTGTCGGCATCCAGCCGGTACTGCTGGGTGGACGACTGGAAGTCGGGGCTGAAGTCCGTCTCGCCCCGGCATTCCCGCACCTTGCCCATCGCCTCGACCGCATCGGGCAGGGCCGTGCCCTCTTTCATGCCGGTCTGGGCGACGGCGGGGGCAGGCGTCACGACTGGCAGGGCCGGCGCGGCGGGCACGCGGGATGCCGGGGCATCGCCCTTGCGGATCAGGGCCGTGACCGTATCCAGCCGTCCCTGCCGCTCGTCGATCCAGAGCAGGGCGGCGGACACACCCGACACCGACACGTCGAGCGACCCGTCCGCCGTGCTGAGGCTCGCCGAGCGCCCCATGGCCAGGGCGTCGATGGCGGCGCGCGTCCGGTCGGCGCGAAGGCGGGCCACACCGTCCTGCAGGCGTGCAGCGAAGCGCTGGCTGTCGATGGTCAGGGTCGGCACCACACTGCCGTCCGACATCCATATCCCCATGTCGATCACCGGCTGTCCGTCCGGCCCCGCCGGCATGAAGATGCGCAGCCAGCCGTTCGCATCGGCCCCGGCGCCAAAGGCGGTGCAGTCTCCATTGTTGCCGCAGGTCACGGTCCAGTCGCGAAACGTCTTCGTCTCCGGACGGGCTGTCGCCGCGGCGGGGGCAGGCGAGGGCGTCGCCGCGCCGTCCGCCGGGGCTTCGGCTCCGGTGGCGGTCTGTCCCTCCGGCTCGCCCTGACAGGCCCCCAGCAGGGCGATCAGGCTGACCCCCAGGCTCGCAAGCAGTGTTCGGCGCATGGGGGTCTCCTTCAATCCGGCGGTTTCACCGTGAGGCAGCGACAACGCGGGCACAAGGGCGGGGTTTCGCGCGGGCGCGGGGCTCGCTATACCGCCCCCACAAATTTCCTTCCCGCAAAGACAGAGAGCGCACATGGCCAAGATCAAGGTCGACAACCCCATCGTGGACATCGACGGCGACGAGATGACCCGGATCATCTGGCAGATGATCAAGGACAAGCTGGTCTTCCCCTACCTCGACCTCGAGCTCGACTATTACGATCTGGGCATGGAACACCGCGACGCCACCGACGACCAGGTGACGATCGACGCGGCCCACGCCATCCAGAAGCACGGCGTCGGCGTGAAGTGCGCCACCATCACGCCGGACGAGGCCCGGGTCGAGGAATTCGGCCTGAAGAAGATGTGGAAGTCGCCGAACGGCACCATCCGCAACATCCTGGGCGGCGTGGTCTTCCGCGAGCCGATCATCTGCTCGAACGTGCCGCGTCTGGTGCCCGGCTGGACCCAGCCGATCGTCGTCGGCCGTCACGCCTTCGGCGACCAGTACAAGGCGACCGACTTCCTGATGCCGGGCGCCGGCACCCTGTCGATCAAGTTCGTCGGCGACGACGGCAAGGTGATCGAGCACGAGGTGTTCAAGTCGCCGGGCTCGGGCGTCGCCATGGGCATGTACAACCTCGATGCCTCGATCCGCGACTTCGCCCATGCCTCGTTCGGCTATGGCCTGGCGCGCAACTACCCCGTCTATCTGTCGACCAAGAACACCATCCTCAAGGCCTATGACGGCCGCTTCAAGGACATCTTCCAGGAGGTGTTCGACGCCGAATACGCCGAAGAGTTCAAGAAGCGCGGCCTGACCTATGAGCACCGCCTGATCGACGACATGGTGGCCGCGGCCATCAAGTGGTCGGGCGGCTTCGTCTGGGCGTGCAAGAACTACGACGGCGACGTCCAGTCCGACATCGTCGCCCAGGGCTTCGGCTCGCTGGGCCTGATGACCTCGGTCCTGATGACGCCGGACGGCAAGGTCATGGAGACCGAGGCCGCCCACGGCACCGTCACCCGCCACTATCGCCAGCACCAGAAGGGCGAGGCCACCTCGACCAACTCCATCGCCTCGATCTTCGCCTGGACCCGCGGCTTCAAGCACCGCGCCAAGCTGGACAACAACGCCGAGCTGGACCGCTTCGCCGACACCCTCGAGAAGGTCGTCGTCGATACCGTCGAGTCGGGCTTCATGACCAAGGACCTGGCCCTGCTGGTCGGCGACCAGCAGTCCTGGCTGACCACCGAGGGCTTCCTCGACAAGGTCGCCGAGAACCTCGACAAGGCCATGGCCGCCTGAAGCCAGACCCCGTCATCCTCGGGCTCGACCCGAGGATCGGAGCGGGCAGGCGGCTGACCGCTGCGCCCTGCACCGATCCCCAGATCAAGTCTGGGGATGACGAAGGCCTCTTCCCATCAGCCCCGTCCGACTCGCGTCGGCGGGGCTTTTGTTTGTGGCCCGGCCGGGTTCGTGCATTCTGGGATCGACACAGCCAAGGAGAGGCACGTGAAAATCATCGGCAATCTGATCCTGGCGGCGGTGGTGCTGCTGGTCATCAGCTTCTTTGCAGCCCCGGGCGTGGCCTTCTTCGCCCTGCGCGGCGCGGCTGACAGCGGCGATGTGGCCGAGCTCGACCGGCTGGTCGACTATGGCGCCATGCGCAAGGCGCTGGGCCCGCAGCTGACCGGACGGGTCGAGACCACCCCGCCGCCGCCCTCCATCCTCGAGGATCCGATCGGCGCCGTTCAGCGCCAGTTCCAGCGCGGGCCGGCGGCCGAGGGGCCGCGCGCCGACGCCTATCTGACGCCGGCGGCGCTGGGCGCCCTGACGCGGGGCGAGGGCCGCGAGGCCGCGCGCCGCTCGGAGGATACCGGCACGGTCGAGGCCGATGCACCCTCCGGCGGGCCGCTGCCGCGCCCGGTCTACTGGGGCATGGACCGCGCCCGGATGGCCGTGACCGGCGAAAGCGGCGGCGAAACCGTCTTCACCTTTGTCCGGACCGGCTTCTTCAGCTGGCAGCTGGTGCACGTCAGCCTGCCGGAACAGACCGTTCCCATGGTCGGCCAGAGCGGACGCAAGGGCGGCTGACCCGTGGCCCCGGGCGGCGACTCACGGCAACCCTGACCGCAGGGGAGCGTTAGGGCGAGGGTGCCGGTGGGGACCGGACCAGTGGGAGTTTGAGGGGACCATGCGTAAACTTGTGACCGGCCTGGCCGGACTGGCGCTCGTCGCCTTCGCCGGGGCCTGGGCCCTGTCGCCCGTCTTCGCCATGCAGGCGCTGACCCGTGCCGCCGAACAGGGGGACGAGCAAGCCCTCGAGCGGCTGGTGGACTTTCCGGCCGTACGCCAGAGCCTCAAGGACGAGCTGAACGCCCGCATGATGGCCGAGATGCGGGCCGGCGACTCGGGCGTGGATCCCGCCTGGGCGGGGCTTGGCATGCTGCTGGGCCCGGCCATTGTCTCGGGCGCCATCGACGCCGTCGTCACGCCCCAGGGCGTCGCCACCATGGTCCGCACCGCCGAGGCCCCCGAGCCCGAAGACGTCCTCAACCGGCCTGAGGCCAGTCCCGGCAAGACCGAGGACGATGTGCGCAAGTCCTGGACCTATCGCGGCGCCAACCGCGTCGAGGTGCGCCTGACCACCACCGACCGCCCGGACCAGCCGCTGATCCTCAATATGGATCGCCAGGGCCTGTTTGGCTGGCGCCTCGTCGAGATCGACCTGCCGGACGCCTAGGGCCGGCTTTCCGGTGCAGGGCCGATGTCGGCGTTCGACCCATGGCGGCCACCGCCGGTTCGGGACTTGGAAGTCCAATGCGATCATGATCTGAAGGCCAGATGATCGACGCTGTCGAAATCTATGGCGAGCAAGCCCTGGACGATCCGTTTCGCCCGGAGTTTGAACGCGCCCGCGCCCTGCTCGATGGACCGGAATGGGAACAGGGCCTCGATCAGCTCGAGACGCTGGCCTACGCCGGTTCGATGCTCAGTACGATTTGCGTGGCGGGCTGCATGTTGGAGGGCTGGTACGACCACGAAGACCTGCCTGGTGCCGAAGCCTGGTACCGGGTTGCGGCGGAAGCCGGTTACGCCGCAGCCTTCTTCGGACTGGGCGTAACCTATTATCGCATGGGCCGCTTCACGGACGCCTTTGCTGCTTACGAGCAGGCCGCGTCAATCGGCTTTGCCCCGGCCTACAACGGCCTCGCGAACCTCTACTGGTTCGGAGAGGGTGTTCCGCTGGATCGGCAGCACGCGGTGACGCTCTGGAGAGAGGGCGCGACATGGGGTCACCAGAAGGCAAGACACGCGTTGGCTCGGGCGCTCGTTCATGGCTACGGAGGGCTCCGCGGCCGGATCGAGGGACTGCGGCATGTGTTTCGATTGGTCGTGGAGGTCTGGCGGGGAACTGACCTGAAGTCGCACCCGCAAATACCGACCAAGCCGCTTCCCACTGTTCATTGAAGGTCTGCGCCGAGGTGCCGACACGACGGCCGCTATCGACCTGTTGGGGACCTAGTCCATCTCCTTCAGCCAGCGAACGCCCGCCGCAGAAACATCCAGTGTCGCTTCTCGTCCAAGCTCACGCCAAGGCTTGCGAGATGTGTCGTATTCGATGATTTCGTAGCTTCGTCCGCACGTCTTCCAATCAGTGCAGGGGGACACGTTCGGAGGCTTGTCCCAGGGTATGTTGGCGAGCCGCCGAACCTCGGCCATCGCCTCCTCTCGGGTGCCGAACTGCCCGACTTGTTCGGCGTGCAGATCATCCTCGACAACGAACATTCGACCTCTCCCAATCTCGGAGGCTAGGAGAAGCAGCGTCCGCTTCCAACCCCCAGGCGACGGTGGCCCTCCCGACCCATTGCGGACCTTCGCAGTGGCGTATTTGCGCCGCTATCCCGTGAGGCCGGAGCGTAGCAACAGTGCGGCTGACCCAACAGCAGTGACTGCGCCCAGAATTCGCCAGACCATCACGGACCGTCGGGAGAAGGTGTAGGCGGTCAACTCGCGCCGCTCCTCAAAGTAGTCCTCCGGCCCCCCCTGTTCGATCTCCTCCAGCCTCCGGAGACGAGCCGCCTCGGCTGGGGCGACAAGGAAGCGCGGCGCAATCGCCACCACCAAGCCGCATACAAGGAAGATGAAGGGCAGCAACATTGGGTCAGACAACCTGGGCCCGCTCCCGGTGTCAATGTCCGCTTTCCACCCTCAGGCGACGGTTGGCTTTCGACCCTCAGGGGACGCTCGGGTCCGGGAATCGAACCATGGGGGAGGCGATCCTGAGCGTATCTCCATCGAGACGGAGAAAAACCTTGATGAGGCCGACGGACGTGCGGGCGCTGTCGTCCGGATCCTTCGAAGCCAGCCCGTTGCTCCCGACGAGTGCGCCATAGTCGGTCCTCCAGTCGAAGTACGAATTGGCATCGGGCGCGAGCTGCCTAGCCTCCTGCTTCCATGAGTTCACGTCGATTCGACGCATCTTTCCGGTCTCGTCTGCGCGTAGGACGACATCGTCATTGTAGAGGCCCGTCCCGAGACTGTTGCTCTGGAAGACAACCAGACCGCTGGCCACAATCTCTGGAACCTCGTACCACTGCGCGTCCGTACTTTCCTCGTGGGCGACCAGGTGCAGCTGGCCGTTCTCGTCACGCTTGATCAGGGCAACAGCACAGTAGCCGCCCTTGCAATATTCGTCCGCGCCCGAGCGCGGAAGGCCTGTTCCCTGCAACTGGTAGAAGAGGCCCCTGTCCCAATCGATGGTGTGATCGATGACACGCCCCGATGAATAGACGACGCATCTCGGTTCAGAGGTGCCGAGGCAAGGGCCGGAGATTTCGGCCGGCGGCGGACTCAACTCGCCCGAACGCGAGACTGGAGCGGGTTGGCATGCCGACACCCATAGTGACCCGACGACTATCGCGAGAGCCCTCATCGCCCATCCCTAAAACTGAAACCTCAGACGACCAACCGTATCAGGCGCTCAGGTCAGCGTCCCACCCCTCGGGCGACAGTCCGCTCCCGACCGAAAGCGGACATCGGCGCCGTCCGCTTCCCGGTTCCGCAGGACGCCCGGACAGCCCGTCGATAAAGTATCCTTGGCCCTCACCCGGAAATGCCGCGATCGGGCATTTCCGGGACGGCGGACACCGAGCCCCGTCAGTAGGGGCTGTCGCACTGCTGGCCGTTGACCGAGGCCAGTTCCTTGCCGTCGCGCGACACGCGGCCCATCTCGACCGCGCCGCCGGTGCCGCGCACGAAGAAATAGTCGCGGCTGCCGGTGATGGGGCGCAGATCGTCGTACATCGGGTTGATCACATAGGTGCCCGAGGCATCGATCATGCCGAACTTCTCGCCGGACGAGACCACCGCCCGGCCGTTGCGGTCAAAGTTGGAAATCGCCCGGAACTGCGGATTGATCTTGTAGGTGCCCGACGCGTCGATCACGCCCCAGCGATAGCTGTTGCGGTCCCCCTGCACGGCGACCGTGGCCACCACGCCGCCCGGACCGTCGGCGAACTCGCCGACCATGTCGAACTGCGGATTGATCTTCAGATTGCCCTCGGAATCGATGAAGCCCCAGTCCTCGCCGACCAGCACGGGGGCCAGACCGCCGGGGCCGAACCCGCCCGCCTGCTCCCACTGGGGCTGGATGACCATTTCGCCCGAGGTGTTGATGTACCCCCAGCGATGGGTCTCGGTTTCCTGACTGAAGTCCGGGCGCTCGGGCCGCTCATAGCTGTAGCCCCAGGCGGCGGCGCGCTGTTCGGCGCTCTGCTGGCGCTGCTCCCAGGCCTCGGCGGCGCGGGTGTTCTCGGTGGTCTCGACCGTGGTCACCAGAACCGGCGCCAGACCGTTTTCCCCGAACTGGCCGACGGCGGTGTACTGGGGATTGATCACCCATTTGCCGCTTTCGTCGATGAAGCCCCACTTCCGGTCGGTCGAGGCCGCCGCCATCCCCTTGGTGAAATAGACGATCTCGGTCATGTCATCGTCGCCTGACATGGCCACCGAGTCGAACTGGGGATTGATGATGTAGGCACCCTTGCGATCGATGAAGCCGTACTGGTCGCCCGACTGGACCAGGGCGCGGCCCTTCTCGTCGAACGGGCCCATCTCGTCGAACTGCGGATTGATGATGTAGGCGCCCTTGCGGTCCGCCGTGCCCCATTGACCGCCGACCTCGACCAGCAGGGTGTCGCCGCCGTCCAGCATCAGGATCGAGTCGAACTGCGGATTGACCACATAGCTGCCCTTGCGGTCGATCAGGCCCCATTTGCCGCCGTTGCTGACCGGGGCGACGCCGTCCTTGGTGAAGAAGCCCGCGCCGTCGAACTGGGGATTGATGACGATCTTGCCGTCCTCGTCCACGAAGCCGCAGTTCTCGCCATAGGCCACCGGCATCAGGCCCAGGTCGATCTCCGTGGCCATGCCACCCCCGCCCTTACCGCCGAACGCCCCCATCGACCAGGCCGCTGCGCCCACGCCCAGCAGGGCCACGACCGCAACCCCGGCCAGCAGTCCCTTGTTCTGCAGCAAGCTCTTCTTGTCCGTCATCTGACTAGTCCCCCAGATCATCAAAGGGGGCGTCTGTATGTTCGCCCCCGTACACAGGGACAAACGTAACGGACTGACAGGTCAGATCAAGTTCTGGCCGATCAGAGTTTCTCGAGTGTGTCGCGGATAGCCTGAAGCCCGGCCTCGGCCTTGCTGGCGTCGGGCGCGCCGCCCTGTGCGAAATCCGGCTTTCCGCCGGCGCCCTTGCCATCCATGGCCAGAACAGCTTCACGCGCCAGATCGGCGGCATTCACCCGGTCGGTGCTGTCGCTGGTCACGGCCACGGTCACGGCCGCCTTGCCGTCGGTCGTGCCGATCAGGGCGACGACGCCCGAGCCGACCTGTTTGCGGAAATCCTCGGCCACGCCGCGCAGGCCCTTGCCGTCCACGCCGTCCAGGATGCGCGCGATCAGCTTGATGCCGTTGACCTCCTCCGGCGCCGCATTGCCGCCGGAACCGCCGCCCAGGGCCAGCTGCTTCTTCAGCTCGGCGACCTGTTTCTCCAGCGCCTTGACCGAGCCTTGCAGGCTCTCGACGCGAGCCGGCACATCCGCCGGCTGGATCTTGAAGTCGCGGGCCAGACCGCGCGCGACCCGGGCCTGGGCCTCCAGATACTGGCGGGCGGGCTCGCCGGTCAGGGCCTCGATGCGGCGCACGCCGGCGGCGATGCCGCTCTCCGACACGATCTTGAACAGGGCGATGTCGCCGGTGCGCGCGACGTGGGTGCCGCCGCACAGTTCGACGGAGTAGGGCGTGTCGCCGGTCAGGCTGCGGCCCAGCGTCAGCACGCGGACCTCCTCGCCGTATTTCTCGCCGAACAGGGCCACGGCCCCGGCCTCGATCGCCGCCTCGGGCGCCATCAGCTTGGTCTCGGCCGGCAGGTTCTGGCGGATGACGGCGTTCACCTCATCCTCGATCCGGGCCAGTTCCTCCTCGGTCACCGGGGCGTTGTGGCTGAAGTCGAAGCGCATGCGCTCGGCGTCCACCATCTGGCCCTTCTGGGCCACGTGCGGGCCCAGCACATTCTTGAGCGCCGCGTGCAGCAGGTGCGCGGCCGAGTGGTTAGCCCGGGTCGTCTGGCGCGCGGGCGCCGTCACCGAGGCCTCGACCCGGTCGCCGCTCTTCAGCGTGCCCGACAGGATGCGCACCCGGTGCACATGCAGGTCGGCCGCGGGCTTTTGCACGTCCAGCACCTCGGCCCGGCCGCCGTCCCAGCTCAGGGTCCCGCGGTCGCCCGCCTGTCCGCCGCCTTCGCCGTAGAAGGGGGTGCGGTCCAGCACCAGTTCGGCCTCGACGCCCTCATGCGCTGCCTCGGCAGCCTCGCCGTCGACCACGAGCGCCAGCACCTCGCCGGTACCGTCCACGCTGTCGTAGCCGGTGAAGTCGGTCGGCCCCAGCCGGTCGCGCACGGCCAGCCATTCGGCCGCCGAGGCGGTCTGGCCCGAGCCCTTCCAGTGTTCACGCGAGCGGTCGCGCTGCTCGGCCATGGCGGCCTCAAAGCCCTCGGTGTCGACGGCAAAGCCGCGGCGGCGCGCCTCGTCCTGGGTCAGGTCCAGCGGGAAGCCATAGGTGTCATAGAGGGTAAAGGCCGTGCCGCCCGGCAGGGTGCCGCCCTCGGCCAGGTCGCGCGTGGCCTCCTCGAACAGGGTCATGCCGCGGCCCAGCGTGGTGCGGAAGCGGATCTCCTCCTGCTTCAGCGTGTCCTCAATGAAGGCCTGGGCGCGGACCAGCTCGGGATAGGCCTCGCCCATCTCGGCCACCAGCATCGGCACCAGACGGTGCATCAGCGGATCGGCCGCGCCCAGCAGGTGGGCGTGGCGCATGGCGCGGCGCATGATGCGGCGGAGCACATAGCCGCGGCCCTCGTTCGACGGCGTCACGCCATCGGCGATCAGGAAGGACGAGCTGCGCAGGTGGTCGGCGATCACCCGGTGGCTGGGCGCGCGGTCGCCCTCGGCGGCCACGCCCGTCGCCTGCTCGGACGCCGCGATCAGGGTGCGGAACAGGTCGGTTTCATAGTTGGAGTGCACGCCCTGCAGCACGGCCGCGACCCGCTCCAGACCCATGCCGGTGTCGATCGACGGCTTGGGCAGGTTCAGGCGGGTGCCGTCTTCCTGCTGCTCGAACTGCATGAACACCAGGTTCCAGATCTCGACCCAGCGGTCGCCGTCCTCTTCCGGCGTGCCCGGAGGTCCACCCCAGATGTGGTCGCCGTGGTCATAGAAGATTTCGGTGCACGGTCCGCACGGACCGGTGTCGCCCATCGACCAGAAATTGTCCGAACCGGCGATGCGCGCGATGCGGCTTTCCGGCAGGCCGGCGATCTTCTTCCACAGGTCGAAGGCCTCATCGTCGTCGACATAGACGGTGGCCATCAGCCGGTCCTTCGGAATGCCGAAGTCGCTCGTGACCAGCTTCCACGCCGCCTCGATGGCGTGCTCCTTGAAGTAGTCGCCGAACGAGAAATTCCCCATCATCTCGAAGAAGGTGTGGTGGCGCGCCGTATAGCCGACATTGTCCAGGTCGTTGTGCTTGCCCCCGGCGCGCACGCATTTCTGGGCGCTGGCCGCGCGACTGTAAGGGCGCTTCTCCTGACCGGTGAAGACGTTCTTGAACGGCACCATGCCGGCGTTGACGAACAGCAGTGTCGGATCGTTCTGCGGGACCAGCGGTGCGGACTGCACCTTGGTGTGACCATCGGCGGCGAAATAGTCGAGGAAGGTCGAACGGATCTCTTTGAGGCTGGACATCAGGCGGCTGGCTCGATCAGGGCGAAAAAGGGGAGGCAGCCGTCATATAGGGGATCGCGCCCGATTGCATCACCTGCCCGTGATCGGCGGTGCGGGCGCGACATTGCGGCGGGCGACGCCCGGCCGGGAGAGGGCTAGGGTCAGGCCATGAACGAGGTGGTGGTCTGGTATGACGGGGCCTGTCCCCTGTGTCGGCGCGAGATCGGCCTGATGCGCCGTCTGGACCGGCGCGGGGCCCTGACCTTTATCGATGTCGCTGAACCGGGCGCGGCCGAGGCCTGTCCGCTCGATCCGGCCGAGCTGCTGTCCCGCTTTCATGTGCGTGAGGATGGTCAGATCCTGTCCGGCGCCGCGGCCTTTGCTGCCATGTGGCGCGCCATCCCGCTCCTCAGGCCCCTTGGCCTGATGGCCCGGAACCGGAACGTTCTGGCCCTGCTTGAGGCCCTGTATGCGCGCTTCCTCAAGGTCCGCCCAAGGTTGCAGCAGTGGTTCAGGGCGCCCCCGTCCCGGACCTGAGTTCGGTGGCGTCGACGGTTGAGGCTCCCATGTGGCGGATGAAAACCTCCGTCAGTTCGCGATGCCATTTCCTGTATCGCTCAGGATAGACTGAGGCGTCGTTCAAGCCCTCGGCCTCCAGCAGCCAGTCGACGAATTGCTCGGCGGTGACCGGGCCGTGATCAGGGATGTAGTCCTTAAGGTGGCGCGGTTCGCCGTTCACCGTCCCTCCGCACCAGCCGAGGCCAACGCGGAGTTCGTTCATCAGGGCATCGTAGCGGGACCTGGGACACATGGCCGGATATTGCGGCCTTCGATCCCTGTTCACAACACGCGACGAAGCCGCCCGACCGGGGGGTCGAGCGGCCTCTTTTCCCCGGACGGGGTCGCGGGGTCGGTGGCGGGTCGCGAGGGACCCGACCGGGGAAGTCTGTAGCGAGGCCTGGGGCGGGGAGGGCGATCAGCCCTCCAGGTCCTGCCCCTCGTCGGGTTCGGGCGTGCCCAGCAGTTTTTCCTCGATCTTCTGGGTCGACTGCCGCACGGCCTTTTCGATGGCGTCGGCCACATCGGGGTTGGCCTTCAGGAACTCGCGCACATTCTCGCGGCCCTGACCGATGCGCTGGCTGTCATAGGAGAACCAGCTGCCGGCCTTCTCGATCACCCCGGCCTTGACGCCCAGATCGATGATCTCGCCCAGCTTCGAGATGCCCTCGCCATACATGATGTCGAAGATCACCTCGCGGAACGGCGGGGCCACCTTGTTCTTGACCACCTTCACCCGGGTGGTGTTGCCGACCACTTCGTCGCGGTTCTTGATGGCGCCGGTCCGGCGGATGTCCAGCCGTACGGAGGCGTAGAATTTCAGCGCATTGCCGCCCGTGGTCGTCTCGGGCGAGCCATACATCACCCCGATCTTGTGACGGATCTGGTTGATGAACAGCACGATGCATTTCGACTTGTTGATCGAGGCCGTCAGCTTGCGCAGCGCCTGGCTCATCAGGCGCGCCTGAAGGCCCGGCAGGCTGTCGCCCATCTCGCCCTCGATCTCGGCCCGGGGCGTCAGGGCGGCGACCGAGTCGACCACCACAATGTCCACCGCGCCCGAGCGCACCAGGGTGTCGGTGATCTCCAGGGCCTGTTCGCCGGCGTCCGGCTGGCTGACCAGCAGATCGTCCAGGTTCACACCCAGCTTCTGGGCATAGACCGGGTCCAGCGCATGTTCCGCATCGACGAAGGCGGCGACGCCGCCGGCTTTCTGGATTTCCGCGACCGTATGCAGGGCCAGGGTGGTCTTGCCCGAGCTTTCCGGCCCGAACACCTCGATCACGCGGCCCTTCGGCAGGCCGCCGATGCCCAGCGCCATGTCGAGGCCCAGCGAACCGGTCGAGATCGACTCGATCTCAGTCACCACGCCACCCTTGCCCAGCTTCATCACCGAGCCCTTGCCGAAGGCCCGGTCAATCTGGGCCAGCGCGGCTTCCAGAGCCCGCGCCTTGTCGCCGTCGTCCTTACCCACCAATTTCAATGCCGCCTGTGCCATTGCCTTCGACTCCCTTGCCATGATTCCCATCCGACTTCGGGAGAGACCCGCCACAGGGGCAGATGTCCGCCCCCGGCCCGCTCCCGGTGACCGGCATATGTGCATGTTTTGTTCCGGTTGCCAATATGTTCTTTTTGGCAGGTGCGACCGGGATTGACGTAGGGAGTTAAATGGCTCGGGCAGCCGCCCCCTTGTCCTTCTCCCCACCGGGGGAGAAGGTGTCAGGCGGAGCCTGACGGATGAAGGGGATGCCTGACACGGTACCGAAAGCGTGGGCGTTTGCTCTCAACCGCCCCCTCATCCGGGCCGCTCTCGCGGCCCACCTTCTCCCCCGAGGGGAGAAGGATCGCTGACCCGATGCCCTCAGCCATCACAGGAGCCCCGGAATTCCCCCGCCCGTTCAAAGCCCCCACCGTTTCTCACCCCGACTTCCCCGCCTCAGCCCGGGCCTGTGCAAACCTCCCCGGGTCCCGTCGCACGGAGGGCTCGTAAGGCCTGCGACCTTGTGAGCGGCGGGAGCGATGGAGCGGGATCAGGCTTCAGGGCCTGAGCACCCCCTATCTCCGCCTCCGGGTGCGGGATCGGGGCAAGGGTCGAGGGGGATACTCGGCCGTTCCGGGACTGAATGCAGGTTCAGCCCGCCCGCCGGGGGCGCTGCGGTAAGGCGATAACACCGCCACCCGACGCAAGCTTCCGGAAAACCACCGCGCGGAGCGTCGGTCTTCGTCGAAACGGTAAAAACGCTAACTCATCCGGGCGAAGGCCCGGCGCTCCGCCTGCCCTCCACCTCTCGCCGTCTTCGGCGAGAGGCGGCAGGGCGTGCCTATTTGGCCTTCTTGTAAATCGTCATGCCGAGGATGGCGAAGGCGACGGTGACGATCACGGCCAGCCAGAACAGGATGACGGCGATGTCGACGAAAGCGCCGGCAAGACCGCCAAATCCCAGAACGGCGAGGATCAGTGCGGCGACGGCGAAGATGATGGCCCACTTGAGCATGGAAAGCCCCTTTCAAAAGGTCTGAACAGCACCGCAACGCCACCCCGTCGGCGTCGTTCCGGTAATTTGGCCTTGCCGGTTGGACAGCGGCCCGATGCTGCACCCGCGAGAAAAAAGTCGCCGCGCGGGTGATCCCATGGCCAAGCTTTGCGTTGGAAGGGGCATGACAAAGACCAACAAGCCCGCCGTCCTCAATATCCGTAACGCCCGTGCCTCTGACGTGGAGGCCATCGCCGCCCTTGTTTCCAAGGTCTACAAATCCATGCCGCCCTATACGACCGGCATGCTGCGGGGCCAGATCTCCGTCTTCCCCGATGGCCAGTTCGTGGTCGAGTACGAGGGCGACATCGTCGGCTATGCCGCCGGCTTCCGCATCGACGAGAAGACCGCCATGGGCCAGCACACCTGGTCGCAGATCACCGGCGGGGGCTATGCCTCGCGTCACGATCCGCATGGCGAATGGTTCTACGGCATGGAGGTCTGCGTCGATCCCGACCGGCGCCGCCTGCGCATCGGCCAGCGCCTGTACGATGCGCGCCGCGACTTCTGCGAGGCCAAGAATCTGAAGGGCATTGTGTTCGGCGGGCGCATGCCCGGCCTGTCACGGAAGAAGGCCACCTATGCCGAGCCAGAAGCCTATCTGGACGCCGTCTCGGCGCGGAAGGCCAACGATCCGGTGATCGGCTTCCACCTGCGCTCGGGCTTTGAGCCGATCGGCGTGCTGAAAGGCTATCTGGCGTCGGACACCGCCTCCATGGGCCACGCGGCGCACATGGTCTGGCGCAACCCCTATTACGTCGAGGAGCGCGGCAAGGGCTCGGCCTTTGCGGTCAAGGAGAACGTCCGCATCGCGACCGTCCAGCTGCAGGCCCGCAAGGTCTCCAGCTTCGACGAGTTCATCTCGAACGTCGAATACTTCGTCGATGTGACCTCGGACTATCGCACCGACTTCGTCGTCTTCCCCGAGCTGTTCACCCTCCAGCTGCTGTCGCTGGAGAAGAAGAAGCTGACGCCGGCGGAATCGATCGAGGCCCTGACCCGCTACACGCCGCGCTTCGTCGAGGCGCTCCGCAAGATGGCGGTCGAATACAACATCAACATCATCGGTGGTTCGCACCCGACCCAGACCGACGACGGCGACATCCAGAACGTCGCCTATGTCTTCCTGCGCGACGGCTCGGTCCACGCCCAGGAAAAGATCCACCCGACCCCGAATGAGCGTCACTGGTGGAACATCAAGGGTGGCGACATGGTGCACGCCATCGACACCGACTGCGGGCCGATCGGGGTGCTGATCTGCTACGACTCCGAATTTCCCGAACTGGCCCGGCGGCTGGTCGACGAGGGCGCGCGCATGCTGTTCGTGCCCTTCTGCACCGACAACCGTCAGGGCTATCTGCGGGTGCGCTACTGCTCGGCGGCGCGCGCCATCGAGAACCAGTGCTACGTCGCCCTGTCCGGCAATGTCGGCAATCTACCGAACGTCGAGAACATGGACGTCCAGTACGCCCAGTCCTGCATCCTCACGCCCTGCGACTTCCCCTTCGCGCGCGACGGCATCGCCGCCGAGGCGTCAGAGAATGTCGAGACCATTACGGTCGCCGACCTCGACCTGTCCGACCTGGCCTGGGCCAAGGCGCAGGGCACGGTCCGCAACCTGCGTGACCGGCGCTTTGACCTCTACAAGACCGTCTGGACCGACGGCGGCTGACCTCAGACGCCCGGCACGAACACTGTGCCGGCGCCCGACACGGCAAGGGCCGCGACGATCAGGACCGCTCCTGCGACCGTCAGCCCGCGCCACGGGCCGGCGCCCGGACTGTTCGGGGTCATCAGCGCCAGCGGCGCCGCAAGGCTGAGCCAGAGGAGGGCGATCAGTGCCAGAATGCCTGGCAGGTCCATGCCGATGCCGAGGAACACCGGGTGGGCCATGGCCAGCAGCCACGGCCCGACAATCACGGTCGCCAGCGCGGGCAGCAGGGCGATGCGCGCCCGGCTTAGATCCGGGTCGATGACCGCGACCAGGGCCGCGACACCGACCGCGATGGTGCTCGGCCACAGCAGCAGGAAGGCCGCCTCGGGCAGCACGAACTGCGCCAGCGTCCCCATCAGCATGACCAGGGTGATCAGGCCCAGCCAGCGCGGCCAGACACTGGTCGCCGGCGGCGCCACCGGAATGGCGGCCACGATGGCCACGACCGTCATCGCAGCGCTCACGGGCTGCCACCCGGACATCAACTGGATCAACAGGCCCATCAGGCCGACGACGGCCATCCACGCCAGACGCCCCCGCCCGACCGTACCGGCCAGCGTGATCAGCGCGGCCCCCACCAGCGCCAGACCCGTCGCGACCTCCATCCACGGCAGCCGCTCCAGCAGGGTGTAGTAGACGTCCGCCGACTGCACCCGCCCGGTCATCGGGCCGGCCAGCAGGCGCACCGCCTGGGCCAGCACGAAGGCCCCTGCCAGAAAGGCGAGGGCATCGGCCACCCCGCGCAACAGGCTCGCCAGCGCGGTCCGGCTGCGGAAGATGGCGATGCCCAGAAACACATGGGCCAGCACCACGAACAGCCATCCCCAGGGCGCGGCCATGACGATCATCGTCCGCCCGAACAGGTCCGCATAGACCCGGTCGGGGCCGGGGGCGGGCAGGGTGTCGGCCCTCAGCAGCCGGTCGGTCACCTCCAGCGCCTGCGAGCCGATGTGCTGCAGGCTGCCGCGGTCGAGCGCTTCGGGCGTCGAGGTGGCGCTGTGGTACTGGTCCGCCCGACCGATGAAGGCAAAGTTCAGGCCCGCCAGCCCCCGGTCACGCGGCACCGAAAAGTCGGTGTCGTTCGACATCAGCCGATAGACCGCCACCGCCAGCGAATTGCTGGTCACCCCTCCGTCGATGTCGGGCGCGGCCTCGGCCAGCAGGCCCACACTGCCGGCATTGCCGGGGCCGGTCTCGAACATCATGGCGCGCCCACCCCCGCCCCGCGCCTCAAGGTTGACGACAAAGCCGATACGGGCCCGATCGGGATAGTCGCCAAAGAAGATGCGGGCGCCGTCGAGGCCCAGCTCCTCGGCATCGGTGATCAGGACGATCAGCGGCCGTTCGGTCTGGCCCCGGGCCTTGATCGCGCGAACGGCTTCGAGAACGGCCGCGACACCCGTGGCATCGTCGGCGGCCCCGGGCGATCCCGGCACACTGTCATAGTGGGCCATCAGCACGATGGGCGCGGCCGCCGGATCGCGGCCAGGCAGGACACCGACCAGATTGCGCGCCTGATAACCGGCCTCGGCGGGCGACAGCTCCCAGCGCTCCATACGCCGGATCGAGCCGGGCGACAGCGGCCCCTCCATGACCACCGGGTCGAGGCCCAGCGCCTGCATACGGGTCAGCAGATACGCCCGCGCCTCGGCGTGGGCGGGCGTCCCCAGCGGACGGGGCGACCGGGCCAGTTGCTCGACATCGGCAAAGGCGCGCCCGGCGGAAAAGGCCGTCGCCTCCGCCGTTGCGGGTCGGGGGGCCGGCGTCCGGGTCAGCAGGGCTGCCAGCCCCAGTCCGACCAGCAGGCAGGCCAGCATCAGCAGGCCCAGCGCCGGGCGACCCCGCTGAACCGAGGCCCGGGATTTCGGATGCCATGCCGTCATTGTCGTCCCCCAAGCGAAGCCTGTCGGTCGACCCTAACGCAGCCTCCGGGCGGGTGTAAGCCGGATCAGGCCGCGTCCTGCAGGAAGGTCGGGGATTTCACATGAAGGCCCCGGCGGCCGCTGACCGGCCGGAACGCCAGGCTCTCGCCGTTCAGATTTTCGCTGGGCGCCAGGAAAAGGCAGCCGTCGTCGACCAGCCGCCGCTCCAGTCCCTGCAGCACCAGGGCCCGGGCCGCCGGCTCCATGCCGATCAATACATGACGACAGAAGATGACGTCGAAGCGGGGCGCTTCATCGTCGGCCGAGGGCGTATCGAGCAGATTGAGCCGCTCGAAGCGGACGACCTGCTTCAGGGTGTCGTCGGCGGTCCACAACTCGCCCTCCGGCCGGAACCAGCGCACCATGGTGCCGGCGGCCAGCCCGCGCTGGATCTCGAAGCCGGTGTAGGCGCCCTTGTGGGCCTTCTGCAGGGCGATGCGGTTCAGGTCGCTGCCGACCACCTCGACGTCGAGGTTCAGGTCGAGCGCGCACATGGCCAGCGACCAGGCTTCCTGTCCGGTCGAACAGCCCGCCGACCAGATGCGAAGCGTCTGGCCACGGCGGGCCTGCGAGAGGGCGGGCAACAGTTCCTGGCTCATGGTCAGGAAGGCTTCGCGGTCGCGCCGGAACCAGGTCTCGCCGTTCAGCTGGCTTTCGATCACATCCCACGCCAGGCCCGCGACCGGCTTGCTCCACAGGGTGGCCAGCATGGTGTCGACGCTGTCGAACCCGGCCCGGCGCGCCACAGGGCCCAGCCGGTGCTCGGCCAGATTCATCCGGTCCCGCCGAAGCCGGTTGCCGGTGCGCGTGGCGACCAGGGTCTGGAGTCTGTCGAAGTCCTCGGGGCTCATGTCGGAGCCGGGGGACGGGGGAGGTGGCGCATGTCAGACAGCCCCCACCTCGGCAAACTTGGCGTGCAGGATCTCGCCGTCGAACGGCTTCATCACATAGTCATCCGCGCCCGCGGCCAGCGCCTCGGTGATCCTGTCCACAGCCGTCTCGATGGTGCAGAACAGCACCTTGGGACTGCCGCCGTCCGGCATGGCGCGCAGGCGCCGCAGGAAGGTCAGCCCGTCCATGACCGGCATGTTCCAGTCCAGCAGGATGACGTCGGGCATGGCGCCCGTGCAAAAGGTCAGGGCCTCGGCCCCGTCGGCCGCCTCGTCGACGTCGAAGCCCAGAGCCTCGACGATGCGACGCGACACCTTGCGGATGATGCGGCTGTCATCGACGATCAGACACAGTCTGGAGCTCAAGATCGGATTCCGTTCGGATTCGGGGCGGATGGGGGCCTTATGATCGCAAATCGGCGGTTAACGAGGCGTTGGCGAGGGGGCTTAAGACCTCTTAACCAGATGTTGCCAGCGGCAGGGTGACCACCAGCTCGACGCGTCCCTCGTCGGTCGTGACCTTCAGGGTACCGCCCTGGCCCCGAACCGAACGCCACAGCCAGTGCGGCTGAATCCACTGACCGGGCAGGCCGTCGCTCAGTTCGGCCCCGGACAGGCCTTCGATGGCTTCGGGTTTCAGGCGGGCGCGCGACCCTTCCGAGACCGTGGACAGGATCAGGGCTCCCCCCTCCTGCCGGGCGGAGATCGTGGCCGTGCCGCCCGTCGGCAGGGCGCCGACCGCAACATAGGCCAGATTGACGAGGATGCGGGCGTGCGGCTTGGCATAGTCACCGTCTGGCACCTGCCAGTCGATGGTCGCCCGACCGCCGGACAGCAGGTCCGTGACCGTGGACTGCAGTTCAGCGGCGGAGAAATTCTGGTTCGACGTGGCCGCGCCATAGGCCACGCGGGCGTAGCGGACCAGCGCCACCAGCTTGGCCGCGCTCTGTTGCATCAGGTCCAGCGCATCGGCGTGCATGTCGGCCGAGTCGGGATCGGTCATCAGGTCCAGCGCCGAGCTCATGGCCCCCGCCGGGCTGATGAAGTCGTGGCACAGCTTGGCGACGATCTGGGTGGCCAGTTCGGTCTCGTCCCGGTCGGTGACCGCCCCGGAGGGATCCGCGGACGGGGTGGCGAAGGCGGGGGTCGTCATGGGCTGCGCAAACTCCGGATCAGGTCGCGCGACAGGCTGACCTGATTTGCCGGTTCGGGAAACCGCCCGGATCGTCTATCACCCGCCCCATGCACGATTCCCTCAAGGCTGATTTCGACAGCGGGCGCCTGATCGCCACCCTCTCTGACCTGGCCGAGGCGGCCTCGGCTGTGATCCTGCCCTACTGGCGCGCCGATGCCGAGGTGATGACCAAGGCGGACGACAGCCCCGTCACCCTGGCCGACCGTGAGGCCGAGGCCCTGATCCTGGCCCGGCTAGCCGACCTGTACCCCGGCGTGCCGGCGGTGGCCGAGGAGGCCTGCGAGGCCGGGGGTCGGCCCGAGGCGGCGGCAGACTGCTTCTGGCTGATCGATCCCCTCGACGGGACCAAGGGGTTCGTCCGGGGCGGCGAGAGCTTCAGCGTCAACATCGCCCTGGTCGAGGCCGGTCGGGTGGTGGCGGGTGTCGTGTCCGCCCCTGCCACGGGCCTGACCTGGGTCGGCGATGCCTCGGGAGCCCGCCGTCGCCGCTTCGGCGAGGCGTGGCAGACCATTCAGGTGCGCAACCGGCCCGACGCAGCCCAGGCGCTTTTGAGCCACAGCCTCAAGGACGAGGAGGCCGAGGCCCTGTCGGCCCGGCACGGATGCGCGGCCTGGACCGGCATGGATTCCTCGCTGAAATTCTGTCTGATCGCCGAGGGCCGTTTCGACGTCTATCCGCGCACGGGCCCGACGTCGGAATGGGACACGGCCGCCGGTCAGGCGGTTCTGGAGGCCGCAGGCGGTAGGGTGCTGGGGCCGGATAGCCAGACCCTCGCCTATGGCAAGCCGGGCTTCATGAACGGGCCGTTCGTGGCCATGGGCGGCTAGACCGCGTCGGGCACGTGACCCAGCAGGTGCTCGGCCCGATCCGCGATCAGCAGGGCGCCTTCGTCGCGAGCGGCGGCGGAAGCCTCAACCAGCACCAGACGTACCGGACCGGGTGACCGGTCCAGCAGGCGGGCCCGCGCCAGGGCGATCCGCGCAAGGCCGATCTGGTCCACGGCCCAGGCCGTCGGACGCGGGCGGTCCATGGCCAGTCGCGAGCGCAGCCGCGCCGCCAGCCGGTCGAGCGCCAGCAGGTCGCCGTTCGCCTCGGCCTCACGCACTTCGCCGTCCAGCCGCTCGTCCGCCAACGCCAGACCCAGCTGGGTGCGGGTGGCGACCAGCTGGTCCAGCACCAGCCCCTGATTGGCCTCGGGCGTCAGACAGGCGGCGCCGGGGACCGACATCGAGCGCGCGAGGGTGACGGTGGCCCAGTCCATCGGGCTGTGGTCGGCGGTGAACTGGTCACAGGCGGCATCGAACAGGGCGCGACCCTGCTCCAGCGCCTCGGCACTGTCTGCAAGGGTGGCGAGGGCCGACAGGCCGGCCCCGCACATCGCCAGGGCCCGGGCCCGCGTCAGGGGGCGCCGCTCGGACGGACAGGCCTCGACAAGATCGCGGAGTTCGCGGCCGGCCTGATCCAGCAGACGCGCGTCGCGCTGCTCGATGCCGGTCATGAGGGTGAGGGAGGCCCGGTCCAGCTTGACGGCGTCGAGCAGCGGACCGGATCGGCGTGACAGTTCGTGGACCGCCTGATCGAGGAAGGCCATGGCCTGCAGGCCGTCGCCCTGATCGGTTCGGGCCAGTCGCGCCATGACCTGGGCATGGATGCCGGCCAGCCGGGCCGAGGAGGCGCCCTGCGCCGTCTGGCCCTTCAGGTCCTGGATCAGCGAACGGGCCCGCGTCAGGGACTCAGGCCCGCCATAGAGATCGAAGCTCAGCACCATGGTCTCGGCCAACGCCATCACGGCCTCGGCGCGCTCGCCATTGTTGCGGGCCGCCTTACGCGCATCCAGCGCCGTCAGCCGCGCCTGCTGCAGGCTGTCGGGGGCGCCCGACCGCCGCGCGTGCTCGCGCCAGAGGGCGGCGGCCAGCAGCCAGGCCTGGTGGGGACGCGAACAGGTGGTGCGGCCGGCGTCGATGGTCTGGCGCCGCGCCTCGCCGCGGAGCACCTCGACGTCGATCAGTTCCAGCCAGCCGAGATCCTGATCGGCCTGATGACCGTCGAACAACCGCCTGAGATCCCGCCCGAACTCGAACATGGGCCACGCTCCAAATCGTCCCGACGCGGGACGCAGTGCCCGCCGTAGACCCTGTCAAAGCAAACGCGGGGCCGCGGCGGCGGTTCGCTGCGTCCGGACAGGAAATCAGAGGCCGAGTTCTTCGATCATCCGATCAATCAGAACGTCGCTGATCGCCAGGAACTCGGATAGCTCGCGTTCGATGTGGGCGCGGGTCACGCCGCCGTCCGTGATGACGTAGCGCTCGATGGCGATGCCGTTGTCGTACAGCACCACCTTGGCGATGCTGTATTCCCGGTTGAAGGTGTTGGCGAGCGTCTCCAGCGTCGGGCGTTGCTCGGGCGAGTAGCTCCAGCTGGCGGTCATCGCGAGGCCGAGGCAGCCGTCTGGCATGGACTCCGTCTCGCAGACCCGCTGTTCGACGGTCATCAGGAATCCGTCGCTGACCGTGATGGTGAAGACGCCCGGCTCGGTCTGCTTGACCTGCTCATAGTCCTGGCCGTCCAGCAGGGTCTGCACGTCCGCGGCCGTCAGGGCGTAATAGACCTGTTCAGTGCCGCGCCGGCTCTGGGCCTCTGCGGGCAAGGCCAGTCCCAGGCCCAGGGTGGCCAGCACGACCGCGATGACGAAACGCATGATGATCCCTCCGTTGTTCGAAGCGATCCTAAACCGAGGACGGCGGCGGTGACCAGATGACGAAGGCTGACGACGTCAGCCCCGCTCGTTCACCGGAACGCTCGATTAACCCAGAAAACACGCATCCCGTGAACGGATGACTGCGAGTGTCGGGCTCCCAGCTTTGTCACCCGGCGGCGGCCCAGAAATGTTCGACAGAGAGGTCTTCAACAGGGGGCGCGCGCTTCGCCAGACCTATCGTCCGGATGGTCAGTGGACCGGGTTCCTCTGCGTCGTGGGAGCCGTGTTCGCGGTGTCAATCATCGCGCAGCTGGCCGCGGCCCCGTCCTGGGTCTGGCCCGGCATGGCTGCGCTGTATCCGGGATCTATGGCCAGCTGCGTACCGGACGGCCAGCAGGCCGGTATGATGATTTCGAGGAGCGTGGCGGCCCTCTCCGTGACGGGAGGCGCCATCTACTACCTCATCAGGATATGGCGCGCGGGCGCCGCTGGAGTCCCCACCAGGGTGGGGATCGGCAGGCGCCCGGCCTACACCTTTGTCGTCTTCCTGGTCCTGGCGATCCTTGCGTTCGCCCTGCCGGAAAATCACCGGGGGGTTGCCCTTGGCTGCGACGATGCGCTTCGCGACCCGCTGTTTTTCTGGCTGATGGCCCTCGCGGCAACCGCGGTCGCCGCAGGCTGCCAACTCTTCACCGACGCCCTCCACATCCGCCCGCGCTAGGGGTTCGTGACGCCCCTTGATGCAAGAGGATGCGCTGCGGGTGCAGCTCTCTCGCCTCTGCGACTGGAGAGGTGGCTTTCGCACACGTGCATAGGCGGGCAGGATGCTGTCCTGTCGATGCGCAGGAGTCTCTCTCGATGAAGTCCTGGATTTTGGCTACCGGCGCTGCCCTCAGTGCCTTTGCAAGTCCGGCGGCGGCCTGCACCTTGGCCGACTGGAATGTCTATGAGGAGATGCTCCGACCCTCCATTGTGGACCTTGTCGACACGGCGGCCACGATCGACTGGGTTCGGGTTGACGTGTCGGGCCGGCCCGACTGCGCGAGAGAGCCCGACTACGCAGTCCTGGGGTTTGACCAGGCCGAGGTGGCCTGGGGCGCCATTGAGGGCTGCGTCGGTCCGGACCGGGAGAACCAGACCGAATTCACTGCCCTTGTGGAGGAGCATCTGAAAGGGCGATCCGAGCGCACATTTCCCCTGATCATGCGCCATCCCGCCGGGTACTCAGAGGTCAACGACTACCACTACCCTGAACGCTGGCAGCGGTTCAGCGATGTCTCCCTGCTTTCGCTATCGGATGAAATCCGGATCCGGTTTTACCTTCAGGGAGTGGCCTCCGGCGGCCACCGAGGCATGGGCTTCTGGGACAATCCGGCGTCCTTCTATATCCACGATGGTACCGACAGCTGCGGCGGCCAGCCCACGTTTCACCCGGCGTTGCCCTATATCGTTTTTCGCGATGCCAAAGGCGGCGTAATGGCCATGGAACCGGCCTTTGCAGACGATGAACTTCTTGCGCGTCTGCGAGCCCGACGGGAAGACCCCGCCTTCGATATCCGCCGGACGCTGCCGGTGGAGGACTTCCTTGCCACTCTTCAAGGCCTGATCATGGCCCGGATTGACGAATGTACCGCTCCCGACGTGCGAGGATTTTCGCAAGGGGCACAGGTCACTGTGCTGCGGGGGGACCCCGGGTTCATCTTCGAGGGACAGTTCAGTTACGAGGGTGACTCCGGTGTTGGACACGATGCCACTTCTGCATCAGACCTCGCTGTGGACCCGGAGGTCCCCCCTGAAGAGGTGGAGGCGAATGACGCCCGGAACGCCGCAGGTGAGGCCTATAATGCCGCTGTCGAAGCGGCAGGGGACGCCGGGCCCTACTACCAGTATGGCCCTCCCGGTTCGACGACTTTCGCCTTCAACGATCTGCCCGATTTCTACGAACTCAAGGGCGAGGCTTGCCCGGTCGGTGCGACCATCCTGATCTACCGGACCCGCTTCCCGGTGACCGGCTCCATGGATTCCGGCTGGTTCGACCAGACCTATCCGGGTTGGCTTGATACCCTGCAGCCGGAGTACCGCGCCATGTACCTGGAGCCGGAGCCGGCATATGCCGTGGGCAGCGTATTGATGCCGGTCCTGGTATCACCGGAGGGACAGGTCCGCGTGGCCGACATCCCGACGGGTCTCAACCTGACCGGGCCCCGGACCTTCGGCGTGGATCAGGCCTTCCGATGGTTCGAGGCGGGAAGCCAGCAGGAGCCCTAGCCCCGTTCCTTGGTCTTCAGGAAGCGGACCTTGGGGAAGCGCTCGCCGACATAGCCGGTTTCCCAGCTGGACTTGGCCAGAAAGACCGGGTCGGCGTCGATATCGCTGGCCATCTGGGGGCGGTACTTGCCCATGAAGTCCTCGATGTCGGCCTTTGTCCCGCCCTCGGCCGGGGCGATCCAGCGGGCCTCGGCGTAAGGGCTGGGCTCGAAAATCACGTCGAGGCCGTATTCCTCGCCCAGACGGTCGGCCATCACCTCGAACTGCAGTTGGCCGACGGCGCCGACGATGAAGTCCGCGCCAAGTTCAGGCCGAAACAGCTGGGTCACGCCTTCCTCGGCCAGCCCCTCCAGCGCCTTCTTGAGGTGCTTGGCCTTGAGCGGATCCTTGACCCGCACGCGCTGCAGGATTTCCGGGGCGAAGTTGGGCAGGCCCTGGAAGCGGACCATGCCGCTCTCTGACAGGCTGTCGCCGACCCGCAGGACGCCGTGGTTCGGAATGCCCATGACGTCGCCGGCGTGGGCCTCCTCGGCCAGTTCCCGGTCGGAGGCGAAGAACATGATGGGCGCATTGACCGACAGCGACTTGCCGGTGTTCTGCACCTTCAGCTTCATGCCGCGCTTGAAGCTGCCCGAGGCCATGCGGAACATGGCGATCCGGTCGCGGTGGTTCGGGTCCATATTGGCCTGGACCTTGAACACGAAGCCGGTCACCTGGTCGTCACCGGGGAGGACGGTGATGTCCTCCGGCGCCGGGGCGTTGCGGGTCTCGGGCGGGGCGGCCTTTTCGGCCTTGAGCGGCTTGGGCGACGGCGCCCAGTCGCCAATGGCCTTGAGCAGGGCCTCGATACCGAAGTGGCGCAGCGCCGAGCCCCACAGCACGGGGGTCATATGGCCCTCGAGGAAGGCGTTCACGTCAAAGGTCGGATAACCCTCACGCACCAGTTCCAGCGCGTCGTTCAGGTCGGCGTGCTCGACGCCCTCGAAATAGCGGTCGGCCTGATCCAGCGGCAGGGCCTCGGGGTGGTCCGGCTCATCGGCCGACCCGGCGGGCTTCCTCGCATAGGGCTGGAAGGTGCCGGTCGCGACCTCGACCATGCCGCGCAAGCGGTTGCCGCTCTCGGCCGGCCACCAGATGGGCGCGGGGTCCAGCTGCAACCGGCTGGCGATCTCGTCCAGCAGGGCCATGGGGTCCTGGGCCTCACGGTCCAGCTTGTTGATGAAGGTGATGATCGGAATGTCGCGCAGGCGGCAGACCTCGAACAGCTTCAGCGTCTGCGGCTCGATGCCCTTGGCGGCGTCCAGCACCATGATGGCACAGTCGGCGGCGGTCAGGGTGCGGTAGGTGTCTTCCGAGAAGTCCTCGTGGCCCGGCGTGTCCAGCAGGTTGAACCGCTTGCCGTCGTGCTCGAACGTCATGACCGAGGCCGACACCGAGATGCCGCGCTCCTTCTCGATCTTCATCCAGTCCGAGCGGGTCCGGCGGTTTTCGCCGCGCGCCCGCACGGCGCCGGCCGCACGAATGGCCCCACCCGCCAGCAGGATATGCTCGGTCAGGGTGGTCTTGCCCGCATCGGGGTGGGCGATGATGGCGAAGGTCCGGCGGCGGGACGCTTCCTGGGCGAGGGAGGCTTGCGACATGGCGCGGGGGGTTAGCGTGTCCCGCCCGTGAAGTCACGCCGGGATCATTCTGCCGCGGCCTCGGCCTCCGGATCGCCTTCCTCTTCCTCTGCGCGAACCACGCCATTGGCCTCGTCGATCAGCTTTTGCGCGGCCTCGGCGCCGTCGCCCCCGTGCGGGGCATTGGCGAGGGGCTCGAGCAGGGCAATGGCGGTTGCCTTGTCCCCGGCGGCGAGGAAGGCGTGACCGGCACCCAGTCGAATGTCGGACAGCTGGGGCGCGGCGATGAAGGCCATCTCCCAGGTCGCAAGGTCATTGGCGTTTGGATAGCCCGGCGCCCCGCTCCGCGACCGGGCAATCAGCAACAGGGTCAGATAGTTGTCCGGATCGACTCGGTAGGCAGTCGCCAGATAGCCGCGCGCAAGGTTCATCAGCATGGGGCGGTCGTCGGGCGTGTCCTCGGCGTCCGCGAAACGGGCCATGGCCATGAATTGCAGGGCCTCGACGTTCTCGGGGTCCCTTTCCAGCAGGCGGGTGAAGGCGGCCTCGCCTGCAGCCCGGTCGCCGATGTGCAGTTCCGCATGGCCCAGCACCAGCAGGGCCAGCGGATCGTCGGGATAGCGGCCGTCCAGACGCCGGGCCTCCTGCAGGGCGACCTCGCGGTTCTCCTCCGACATTGGCATCTTCAGCCGCTGGCCCAGCAGCAGAAGATCGTCGGCCGAGGCCGGCAGGCGGGTGATCTCGATCTCAAGATCGGGCATGTCGATGTCGTAGGTGTTCAGCTCGATCCGGCCATACATATGGCTACGCAGCGTGTCGCGAAGCTGGCCCAGCGAGAGGCCGGTGGCCTGCTGCATGGCGGTGACGGGGTCCACGCCCTGGCGGATCATGCCGAGGTAGGCCTCCAGCTGAACGACCCGGTCGGGCGAGCTCATGAACCAGTGGGTCAGCAGCCAGGCCACCGGATAGTAGGTCAGCCGATGCGGACCGTGTTCAATCTCGCCGAAGCGATTGGTCAGCAACTCCTCCAGTGGCAGCCAGGAGCCGTTCATCAGCCACGAAGCGCGGTTTTCGCTATGGGCGCCGACCTGTATGCGGTCGGGCCAGATGCGGGCGGTCATGACGTATTCGGCCAGACCTTCGACCAGCCAGCCGGGGTAGTAGGTCGAGAAATGCTGGAAGAAGAAGTGGTGCGCGTATTCGTGCAGCAGGGTGAATTCCCCGTCGCCCCGCACCGCCACGGCAAAGATGTCTTCCTCGCCCGGGTAGTAGAAGCCGGCGATCGTATTCCCCAGGCCGGGACGCACCTGCTCAAGGTCACGCTGACGGCGCACCAGATAGATGGGCAGTTTGCGGGCCACGGGTCGGTCCAGCGGCACCCCGAACCGCATGCGCAGGAAGCGATCATAGACCTCGAGCTTCATGGCGTATTCGCGCAAGGGGCGCTCGCCCCCGTCCGAATAGATGATGAAGTTCGGGCTCTCGGCCTTGAGCCAGTCGGCCCGCGCCGGTGCCGCTCCGGCGCTGACGGCCAGCAGCAGGGCGGCGAACAGGGCCAGGCCCAGGCGATTGAAAAAGGTCATGAAGCGGCGCTCCCCCGAACGGATCATGCCACGCTAGCGGGCAGGGACCGGGTCAGGCAAGCGCAGGTGTAGGCCGTCAGGCCGCCATTCGGCCCCAGACAGCGCGGTCGACGGCCACGGTGTCGGCACGGCCCTTGCCGCATTTGGCCTTGAGCTGGGCCAGAACCTCGCCGGGCAGGGCGCAGAACTGCGGCTCGACCAGCGCCGGGTCGCAGCCGGCCTCGGGGGCGGCGAACAGGGCGGCGTTGATGTCCGGACCCCGGTCATGGATCAGCCAGGCCAGACGGCGCGCCCGCGACGGATCGTTGCGATGCAGAAGCGGGTCTTCGGCGAACAGTTCGCAGCCCAGTTCCAGCAGATAGTCAAAGCCCAGCTTCTCGAAACGGCGCGCATCGGCGGGCGTGACCGGGCAGGCCTCGTCCAGATCGAAAACCACGTCGTTCAGAAGAAACAGCATAGGCACACCCACCATCACCAGGGTCATGATCGCCCCGTTGAGTGCACCCTAGCGACCAGCGTTTGAGGTTCCGTTCCCGAACGCGGTTAAGCATTTACGACCAGACGAACGCGGTCAGGCGACCTTTTCGGTCAGGAAGTGGCGGCCGTCGCGATCCTCGATCTCGACCACCCAGAGGTCGCTGTCGAAGCGCGCCTGTCGTTCGATATAGGCGTCGATTTCGCTCTCGACCTGGGTGTCGAGCGGCTGCATCCACAGGCGATCGCCCTCCGGGCCGGTGGCCTCGGAATAGAGGCGGGCCGTGCGGGTGGCGCTTTCATAGACCTTGACCAGCACCGCCCCCGCGCGCTCGTCGCCCTTGCGCGCAACGGTGGCGAAGGCGCCACCCAGCTGGGCCCGGCGGATCAGGGCTCCGACCCAGACATCGGTGGCGAGAAGCAATTCGATAACCCTGCTTTGAAACGCGGCGGGAAGGTCTGGTCCTTAGGCTGTGCATCATGTCGAGGGAAGGAAAGACTGGTCGCCTGAGCACAGCCCTGGCTGTGGCCGGTGCCCTGCTGACCGCCGCCGGGCCCGCCCTGGCCGGGGGGACCGTGCCCTATTACGAGCGCAGCTTCGTGCTCGCAGCCCACGAGCGGTGCGGTCTGTTCAGCGATGAGCTGGGCGCGGCCCTGACCGTATCGACGCGTCAGGCCCGAAGTGCCGCGCTGCGCGCCGGAGAGGATCCCTCCCAGGTCACGGCCACAGCCCGTCGCGCCGAGGCCCGCGCCGCAAACGTTGCCTGCGACGACCCCGAACTGACCATGGTGGCCGACCGGGTTGAAATGGCCTTTGACGGCTGGCGGCGCATGCCGGCCCTGACCTTCCCGGGGCTGGAACAGCCCTGGCTGGCCGACCGGCGCGCCTATTCGCAGGAGACCTGGGCGCTGAGCCAGGCTTCGCGGATCGGGGCCTCGCCCGTCACCTTCGGCCAGACCGGTACCGGCATGCCGATGAAGGCGGTGGTGTCCTTTGTCGGACGGTCGCGCCCCTATGCCGCGCGGGTCGTGATGCGCGACACCGGCGTGCTGGCGCGCCCCTGGCTGGGTCAGGCTGGCGCCTTGCCGCCCACGCCCTCCCGCCGGGCGGTTATGGCCATGTCGCAGGCGCCGGCGTCCCGCATGCTGCTGGCACCCGACCGCAAGGCGGGAGAAGCCTGGCTGTTCCCGGCGCGGCTGGGTCTTGAGCTGGAAGCCCTGGACCCGCGCGAGAGCTTCTGGGTCGAATTCCTGTTCCGTGACGGCAGCGTCGCCCGCGTTCCGTTCGAGGTCGGCGACATCGCCGCCGGGCGCGCCTTCCTGGAGATGGGGCCGCTCTAGCTGTCCAGCGTCTGCGACGCCGCGGGCGCAAAGGCGATGATCTCGGCCCCCGCATGCTCGGCCTCGGTCGCCCCGATCCGGTGGACCGGCAGGCGCACGGTGACGGCCGTGCCCTCGCCAAGGGTGCTCTCGATCGACAGACGCCCGCCATGCAGTTCGCTGAGCGCCCGCGCCAGCGACAGGCCCAGACCCGTACCTTGCGCGCGCTGCTCGCCGCCGCCGGCCTGCTCGAACGGGCGGCCCAGACGCTTCAGGTCCTCGGGTGCGATACCGGTGCCGGTGTCGGCCACGATCAGCTCCAGATAGGGGCCTACGCCCTCGACGGTCACGGTCACCGAGCCTTCGGCCGGCGTGAACTTCACCGCATTCGACAGCAGGTTCAGCGCGATCTGCTTGAGCGCGCGGCGGTCCGCATCGACCGGCAGGGGCACGGCAGGCAGCACGGCCGACAGGTGCACGGCACCCTCGTCCGCCTGAGGTCGCACCAGGGCCATGGCGTCCGACAGCACTTCGCGCGCGTCGAACCGCTCAAGGCTGAGCTGATAGCGCTCGGCCTCGATCTTGGAGACGTCGAGGACGTCATTGATCAGGTCCAGCAGGTGCCCGCCCGCCGAATGGATCGACTCGGCATAGTCGGCGTAGCGATCCGGCAGGGGCCCGAACAGCTTCTGGCGCATGATGTCGGCGAACCCGAGCACGGCGTTCAGCGGCGTGCGCAGCTCATGGCTCATGGTGGCAAGGAAGCGCGACTTGGACCGGCTGGTCGCCTCGGCCTCGGCCCGGGCGGTGTCGAGGGCGACCTCGCGCACATGGGCCTCGGTCGCGTCAAAGGCCTGGGCGATCAGGCGTGGCTCGCCGTCGGGGCTGTCCATCCGGCGAACCAGCAGGGCGACCCGGCGGTCCAGCGCGGTGCGGGGTGTCAGCCGGACTTGAACCTCGCCCCCGTTGGCGGCCGACTGAAGGGCGGTGGTCAGGCTCTGGCGATCGGGCGCGTGGATGGCGGCGATCAGCCCGTCCGCCAGCAGGGGCGCGACGGGCAGGGAGATCGGCGGCACTCCATAGGCCGCGAGGATGCGGGCGTTGGGGTCGAGGATCAGCGTCAGGCCCGGCTGGGACGACAGGACGGCCTCGACCCGGTCAACCGCGGCCTGCGCCTCGACCAGAGCCTCCTCGCGCCGTTCCCATGCCAGCTTCAGGGCGACCGCCATGGCGCCTGCGGCCGACAGCGCCGTGAAGGCAGCGGTGAAGGGCAGGGCGACGCCGGCGTCCCCCATCAGGGCGGCGGCCATGCCGATCAGGGCCGTCAGCCCCGAGGCGGCCGTGCCCAGCAAGGCCAGACGCAGGCCGCCGCGGTGTCCCGCGCCCAGCAACAGGCCGGCCGCGACCGGCATCAGCAGATAGCCGGACAGGCTGCCGCCCACGCCCCCCGACAACAGGGCGGTAATGGCCGAGGCCAGACTCCAGATGCCGAGGGTGGCCAGACGCGCCCGCGCCCCATCGCGCCACAGCAGGGTCAGGCCGGCCAGTCCGGGAACCGCCATGGCCAGCATGCCGAAAAAGGCCGGGCCGCTCAGCCCCGGGCCCGGCTCGATCGCCCGGAGCGCCAGCGCGGCCAGCGCCGTACCTACCGCCCAGGCCGCGTGCGAGGCGGTCAGGGCGGGCAGATCGCGCGGGCGGCGATCGGTCCGGGTCGGGGCGGGGATGGGTTGCAAGGGAGGTCCGACAGGGTGAACAGAACAGGCCGGGGTCCGGCACCTCCAGCCTACCGGGCGGCGCGAGTCGCTGCGAGGACGCTCCCGTCTCAGGGGATTGCCGGACCGGGGACGGGCGTCGAATTCTGGGGAACAACGATCCGTTAACGATTAACGGACAGCCCCTGATTGCGATGAGGGGTGGACAGACCTATTCCAGAGCCATGTCGCCGCCCGTTCCCACCGAATCACTCGACGAAGTCCTCGCCGATCTCAAGGACTCCTTTGACCTGCTCGGCGACTGGGAGCAGCGCCTCGCCTATGTGATCGAACTGGGGCAGGGGCTGGATCCGCTGCCCGATGCGGATCGGCTGGAGGCCAATCTGGTGCCGGGCTGCGCGGCGCGCGTCTGGCTGGCGGTCGAGGACGGGGGCGAGCGCCTGTGGTTTCGGGCCGATTCCGACAGCGCCATCTCCAAGGGCAATATTGCCCTGCTGCTCAGCCTCTATTCCGGGCGGACGCGGGCCGAGATCCTCGACTTTGACGCGCGCGCGGCGCTCGACGCGCTGGGCCTGCCGCAGGCCCTGACCCGCCAGCGCGCTAATGGCCTGAACCAGATGGTCGGCCGGATCCGCGAGGCGGCGCTGGCGCCCGCCGGTTGAACCCGTGTCTTGGCGGTTCGGCGAATTCAGACGGTGAAAAACTACAGTCTGAATGGTCTGAACCGTCTGAATAGTCTGGAACGACACCCTGCCGGTCACCCGGCATAGTGATCGACCAGGGCCTGCAGCGCCTGCTTCAGCACCGTCTTGCCCTGTCTGCGCCGGAGACCCAGCTGGCCCTCGGCGGCCTGAAGCGCCGATCCCCGGATACAGACGGCGTCCAGCATGGGCGACAGGCGCGGGCCGGCCGCTTCGAGCGCTGCGGCGACGCGGCGACCGGCGGCCAGGGCGGCGTGACCCGGCTCGACCCGGGCGGCCGTACCACCGCCCGACCGGGGCAGGGCATCCCAGCGCTGGGTCAGCGAGGGTCCCTTGAGGGCCAGTTCCGCATCGCGGGTCAGGCGGAGACCTGCGGCCACCTCCTGAGGGCTCAGCCAGGGCCGGCCGGCCGCATCGCGGCGCCGGGCCAGCCAGGCGATGGCGCTGTCGCCCTGATTGACCCGCACGGGAAGCCGGGTGCCGTCGGGCAGCAGCCGGGGCTCCAGCGCCTCGATCCGGCCCGGTGCACCGCCGGGTGTGCCCGACGTGTCGGGTCGCACGGCGCGCCGGACCTGCCAGCCGCCCCCGGTACGAACCGCCAATCCGGGGCTGTGGGTCAGCGCCACGAACTCGGCCTCGGTGAGCCGCATCACCACGCGCGATCGCCGGTCGGGGACGAGACGCATGGCGTAGGAGCCAGTGGGCTGCTGCTCGATCCACGCCGCCTTGTCGGCCAGGAGGCGCCGGGCCCGCGCCAGACGGGCGCTGTCGACCGTACCGCTCATCGGGGCAGGGCCACGGGGGCGTCGCCCAGCAGGCCTTGGGCGAAGGCCTCCAGCCGGTCGAGCAGAGTGTCGAGGGCGGGGCGGTCGCGGGCGTCCTCCGCCCAGCGGCAGGCGCTGGATACCGTGGCCCGGTTGACGCCGAAGGCGTGACCGACCCGCTCCAGCGGCCAGCCATAGGCGACATAGGCGAGGTATAGCGCCAGCCATCGGGCGCGGCAGGCGCGGGGGTTGAGGCGGTCCGGTCCGCGCATCTGCTCGGCACTGACGCCGGTGCAGGCCGCAATCAGATGAAGGGCCAGCCCTGCACGGATACGGTCGGCTTCGGTCACGGGAACGCGGTAGGTCTGGCTCATGGCCCTTTCCTTTCTCTCAGGGGTTCAGACCGGAAGGATGAGGCCGCGCCCGGTCGAGATAGGAAATAATACCTAACATACGTCAGATTGGGTCGCAGGGGCCGCTGCGACCGACGGTGCCGGCCCGCGATTTCGCGGGCATGTCGGCCCGGCCAGGCGGACCAGGCGGGGGCTCCCGCAAAAATTTCACGCGCTTGACTCGCGGACTCTCGACGCCGATTCGCAAATCAGCCTACGATTCGCCTCTAGCCCTTGATCGGTCGAGGGGAGCGCGCAAGCGGTCTCCGACACCGTGAATCAAGGGCCGGGTTTCTCCTGAAGCCTGATCCGACCGGAAAACCGCTTCACACTTTTCCGGATCAGGCTTTGGGGGGTGACGTTAACTGTTCTTAAGGTTTTGGACCGTTAACGTCGGAACAAGGTTACCTGTGCGTGCTGCGACAGGACCACAGTCAAGCTTTGCCGCGGAGGGCAATCATGCGCGTCCTGTTGATTGAAGACGATCACGCCACGGCCCAGAGCATCGAGCTGATGCTCAAGTCCGAAGGCTTCAATGTCTACACCACCGATCTCGGTGAGGAAGGCATCGATCTGGGCAAGATCTATGACTACGACCTGATCCTTCTGGACCTCAACCTGCCCGACATGAACGGCATCGAGGTTCTGCGTCAGCTGCGCGTGGGCAAGGTCAACACCCCGGTCATGATCCTGTCGGGCACCAGCGAGATCGAAACCAAGGTCAAGACGTTCGGCGGCGGCGCCGACGACTATATGACCAAGCCCTTCCACAAGGACGAACTGGTCGCCCGGGTGCACGCCGTGGTGCGTCGCTCCAAGGGTCACGCCCAGGCCATCATCCACACCGGCGAGATCGCCGTGAACCTGGACGCCAAGACGGTCGAGGTCGACGGGCACCGCGTGCACCTGACCGGCAAGGAATACCAGATGCTGGAGCTGCTCTCGCTCCGCAAGGGCACGACCCTGACCAAGGAAATGTTCCTGAACCACCTGTACGGCGGCATGGACGAACCCGAGCTGAAGATCATCGACGTCTTCATCTGCAAGCTGCGCAAGAAGCTGGCGACGGCTGCGGGCGGCAAGCACTACATCGAAACCGTCTGGGGCCGTGGCTATGTGCTGCGCGATCCGCAGGAAGGCTCGGGCTCGGTCAGCGCCGCGGCCTGATCCTCGCCTGACAAGACAGCAAAAAGGCCCGCTCCGGTTTCCCGGGGCGGGCCTTTGTCATTCCGGGCCGGGCCGATCAGAAGTAGGTCATGGCCTCGGTCATCAGGATGTCCTCCGACCCCACCGTGAACTTCAGGGCGTCGAAGCTGGGAATCCCCATGATGGGGGTGCCGCCGCTGGAGAAGGCGAAACCTTCGGCCGGCATGCCGGACGGGCTCATATCGAACTGCTCATTGTCGTTGGCGTCATGCATGACCATCAGGGCGTAGGTCCCCGGCGCGACGTCGGTGAAGACCAGATAGACCTCTCCGGCCTCGTTCACTTCGGTTTTGGCGGTGTACTCGCCGTGGGCGACCATGAAGGTCTGCTGGCTGGACAGGGTCGCCAGCATATGACCGCCGCGGGCCTCGACACCGGTCAGGGTGACGCGCACATCGGCGGACTGGGCAAGGGCGGTGGCCGGCAGGGCCAGGCAGGCGGCCGCGACCGCGAGGGAGGACAAGAGGGGCAGGCGCATGGAAATCTCCGGTTGGGTAACTCGCCAAGCACTTTAATATACAAAGTAGATGGACGCAAGGCCGGCACGCGACAGGCGGGTTGTGCCTTTTCCCCAGAGCGGGTCGTGGTTGAGGTTCCCGTGCGGAACGGTCTCGGCTATGACGGTGTAACCGATTACACGCGAGTGCCTGCCTGATGTCATTTCCCGCCTCCCGCACGTCCGAAGCCCGCCTGTCGTCGGAAGCGACCCGGCCCGGAACGGCAGGCAAGGCGGCGCCCCATGCGGAGCGGATCGAGAGCCTGATCTCGGCCATGACGCTGGAGGAAAAGGCCGGGCAGCTGACCATCATGCCGGCGGCGCTGGCACCGGCTCCGGCCAATGCCGCCAACCCCGCCGCCGTGCCCGGGTCGATCGAGGAACAGGCCCAGGCTGTGCGCGAGGGCCGTCTCGGCGCGGTGTTCAATGGCGACTCGGCCGACTGGCACCGCCGCATGCAGACCGTGGCGGTCGAGGAGTCCCGTCTGGGGATCCCCCTGCTGCTCGCCGCCGACGTCATCCATGGCTTCCGCACCATCTTCCCCGTGCCGCTGGCCGAAGCCGCCGCCTTTGACGCCGATCTCGCCCGTCGGACGGCCCGGGCCGCTGCGGAAGAGGCGACCGCCACCGGGATCGCCTGGAATTTCGCGCCAATGGTCGACATCTCGCGCGACGCCCGCTGGGGCCGGGGCGTCGAGGGTGGTGGCGAGGATGTGCTGCTGGGCTGCACCCTCGCGGTCGCCCGGGTAGAGGGATTCCAGGGGGACAGGGGTCTGGCGGATGCCGGCGCCATGCTGGCCACGCCCAAGCATCTGGCGGGCTATGGCGCCGGAACAGGCGGCCTCGACTACAACAGCGTTGATGTTTCCGAGCGCACGCTCCGCGAAATCCACTTCCCGCCGTTCCAGGCGGCCTTCGAGGCCGGCGCCCTTTCGACCATGGCGGCCTTCAATGATGTGGCCGGGGTTCCGGCCCACGCCAATGCCTGGCTGATGAAGGATGTGCTGCGGAGCGAGTGGGGCTTCGAGGGCTTTGTCGTCTCGGACTACACCGGTGACTTCGAGCTGATCGCCCACGGCCTGGCCGAGGACGAGCGCGACGCGGCGCGGCTGGCCTTCCAGGGCGGCGTCGACATGAGCATGAGCAGCAACCTCTATGCCGAGCATCTGCCGGACTTGGTGCGCTCGGGCGTGATCGCCGAGGCCGACGTCGATGTGGCGGTGCGCCGGGTGCTGACACTCAAGGCGCAGCTGGGCCTGTTCGACGATCCCTACGGACGGCTGTCGCCCGAGCGGGTCGAGGCCAATGACCAGCCCCGCTATCGGGACCTGGCGCGCGAGGCCGGTCGCAAGTCGATCGTGATGCTGAAGAATGAGGGCGGGGTGCTGCCGCTCCGGCGCGACCGCAAGATCGCCCTGATCGGTCCCTTCGCCGAGGGCCGCGACCATCTGAACGGGCCGTGGGTGCTGTTCGGGGACCCGGCTTATGCGGTGCCGGTCGACGAAGGCTTCCGCGCCGCCATGGACGACCCTGCGAACCTGACGGTCGTGCGGGGCTCCGAGGCCGAAGCCCCGCTGGAGGGCGGGATCGAGGCGGCGGTCGAAGCAGCCCGGGGCGCCGATGTCGTCGTCATGGTGGTCGGCGAGGGTGAGCGCATGTCGGGCGAGGCCCAGTCGCGCATCGACATCTGCATTCCCGAGCCCCAGCGTGATCTGATCGCGGCGGTGATGGCGGTCGGCAAGCCCGTGGTTCTGGTGCTGAAGTGCGGCCGGGCCCTGGTGCTGGACGAGACCGCGAAGCAGGCACAGGCTCTGGTCGTCGGCTGGTTCCTGGGCGTTGAAACCGGCCATGCCCTGGCCGATGTGCTGTTCGGCGCGCACGCGCCCAGCGGCCGCCTGCCGATCAGCTTTCCGCGCCATACCGGCCAGTCGCCCTTCCACTATGACCGCAAGGTCACCGGGCGGCCGCCGTTGTCGCTGGAGCACGGCGAGGAGTTCAAGGCGCGCTACCGCGAGACGCTGAACGTCGCCGAATGGCCGTTCGGCCACGGCCTGACCTATGGCGATCCGGTCTATGAAGGACTGGACGTCGGCGACGGCACCCTGGCGTGGGACGGCGAGCTGGAGGTGTCGGCCACGATTACCAACCGGGGCGACCGGGCAGCCGAGGAGCTGGCGCAGCTGTACATCCACGACCGGGCGGCCAGTGTGACCCGGCCGATCCGGCAGCTGAAGGGCTTCCAGCGCGTGCGGCTGGAGCCGGGGCAGAGCGCACGGGTGCGCTTCACCCTGACGCGGCGCGACCTTATGTTCATCGGGCGTGAGCTGTCATGGACGGTCGAACCGGGCCGGTTCACGGTCTGGATCGGGCCGAATGCCGAAAGCGGCCTGGAAGGCACGTTCGAACTGCTGGCCGGCGACGCCGCCTCAGCCTGAGGCCAGGGCCCCGGCGACCGCGTCATAGAGCGGGGTCGCGGTGCCGGAGGCATCGAACAGCAGCGGACTGTCGCGCCCGTCGTCGCGTTCGTCGCGGCGGAGCCAGCTGTCGGTATCGCGCGCGCCCCAGACGGTGAAGGCATAGCGCTGGCCCGGCGGCAGGGCCATGAAGGCCTCGGCCAGTTCGGTGACCCGGGCGATCTGGCGGGCCTGGCGTTCGCCCGCGCTGCGGAGGTCGATGCGGCTGTCGGAGCGGAGCGAGGCATCCAGTTCCGACACATGGACGGGCAGGCCGAAGGCTCCCGCCTCGCGCAGGAAGGCCGTGATCTGTCCGTCAGGGATGTCGATATCCAGATGGGACTGGCTGCCGATGCCGCCCAGCGGCGTGCCAGCCTTCAACAGCTTATCGACCAGTCCAAGGAAGGTCGCGCCCTTCCGGGGCAGGTTTTCCAGATTGTAGTCGTTGAGGAACAGGACCGCGTCGGGATCCGCCTCGTGTGCGACGTCGAAGGCCCGGCGGATGTGGTCGATGTCCCCCAGCCCCTCGGACCAGTGGTGGCTTCGCAGGCCGTCGCCGTCCTCGGCCACCGCCTCATTGACCACGTCCCAGCCCACGGTCCGGCCGCGATAGCGGGTGACGACCTCGCGGATGTAGCGGTCGTAGTCGGCGGCAAGGGTCTTGCGGTCGAGGCCGGCGAAAGCCTCGGCCCCTTGCGAGTACCAGATCAGGGCATGGCCGTGCAGGCGCAGGCCGCTATCGGTGGCGAAGTCCGCGCACCGGTCGGCGAGGGTGAAGTCGAGGCTGCGATCCGGCCTGAGGATCGCCTCCATCTTCATTTCCCACTCGGGCGTGAACTGGGAGAAATGGGTCAGCACCACGTCGCGCCAGCCGGCGTCGTCGAACTGTCCCGACATGCCGCAGACGCCGACGGGGCAGGGCGCCAGATCCTTCAGGGGACTGACGGGGCCGAGCGGTGGGGTGGAGGGGGCGCTGCCACAGGCGGCGAGGGCCAGCGGGGATGCCAGCAGATGCCTGCGGGTCAGCCGGAAATCAGGCACGGCGCCTGAGGCCGAGGGCGTCGAAGGCGGCGGCTTCGCGGCGCTCGGCGGCAGCCAGGCGCTCCAGCCGGGAGATCTCGGCCACGTGCTCGAATTTCTTGAGTTCCTCGAAGGCGCCGGTCAGGGCGTCGCGGGCGCCTTCTTCCTCGGCCTCGAGCTGGCCCAGGTCGGCCTGGGCGGTGGATTTGCGGTGCTTCCAGCCGTCCAGATAGGCCTGCAGCAGCATGTTGGCATCGGTATCGCTGCGGGCCCGCTCGCGCTCGAGCTCGACCTCGGCATCCAGAACGGCCAGTCGCATTTCAGCGGAGGCGCGGCGAGAACCGATCTCGGCCAGGCGCTTCTGAAGGGTTTCGACCTCATAGGTCGAGATGCGGATCAGGGACCGGGCCCAGGTGGTCATGACGTCACTCCACTCGCTCTGCCAGACCTTGGTTCAGAATGCTTTCCAGATGACTAAAGGCGGTCGCAAGATCGCAGACCTCCTCAGGTTTCTGGGACAGGAAGGCTTCCAGCGCCGGATTGAGGGCGATGGCCCGGTCGGTGATCGGATCGGCGCCGGCGCGATAGGCCCCGATCTTGATCAGCTCTTCCATATTGGCATAGGCGCTCAGGCACTGGCGGGCCCGGCGGTTCAGTTCCTGCTCGGGCGGCGTCTGGCACCCCGGCAGGGTCCGGCTGACGGATTTCAGCACATCGATGGCGGGGAAACGGCCACGCTCGGCGATCTTGCGGTCCATGACGATGTGGCCGTCCAGGATCCCGCGCACCGCGTCGGCGATGGGCTCGTCGTGATCGCCGCCGTCCACCAGCACAGTGAACAGGGCGGTGATGGCGCCCGTGGGCCGCCCGTCGGCATGGACGGGCCCGGGGCCGGCCCGCTCCAGCAGCTTGGGCAGTTCGGAGAAGACCGTGGGGGTGTAGCCCTTGGTGGTCGGGGGTTCACCGGCGGCGAGGCCGATCTCGCGCTGGGCCATGGCGAACCGGGTGACCGAGTCCATCAGGCACAGGACCTGCTTGCCCTGATCGCGCAGATATTCCGCGCAGGCCAGGGTCATATAGGCGGCCTGGCGCCGGGTGAGGGCGGGCTCGTCCGAGGTCGCCACGACCACGATGGCGCGGGCCAGACCCTCGGGCCCCAGGGTCTCCTCAATGAACTCGCGGACCTCGCGGCCCCGCTCACCGATCAGGCCGACCACCACGGCATCGCACTCGGCGCGGCGGGCCAGCATGGACAGCAGCACCGACTTGCCGACGCCGGAGCCCGCGAAGATGCCCATCCGCTGGCCGCGGCAGGTGGTGGCGAAGACGTCCAGCGCGCGCACCCCGGTGTCGAGGCGATGACCGACGCGGCCCCGGGTGTGGGCCGGGGGTGGTCCGGCCCTGAGTGCATAGGAGCGCGACCCCTGTTCCAGCGGGCCCTTGCCGTCGATCGGCTGGCCGAAGGCATTGACGATGCGGCCCAGCCAGGCGGCGGTGGGGCGGACCACGCCGGCGGTCTCCACGATCCGGATGTCGGCGCCGGGGGCCACGCCCTCGACCGGGCCGAAGGGCATCAGCAGGGCCTTGGCCTCGCGAAAGCCGACGACCTCGGCGGGCAGGGGGGGCAGGCCATGGCGCTCGATCTCGGCCCGGGCGCCGACCGCCAGTCGCGTCAGTCCGCCGCGCGACTCGATCAGCAGGCCGCTCACCCCAGCAACCTTGCCGGTAACGACAAGGGGATCGACGGCCTGGACTGCGGCGACGAGAGATTGCAAGGCGGGCCCCGGAAGCTGGCCTCCAGCCATCGGCCAACGTGGTTAACGATTGACTAATTTCCGGCCCGCAGCAGGAGTGGGCTGTGGGTCGGTGCTGCCCTTTCCTGTATCTCGCCCTGAGGTCGGCTTACAGATCGCCCGTAGCCCTTGCATGACGGCGGATCGTGCCGATCTGAAGAGGCCTTTTTCGAGTCCGGAGACCTCCCCCATGACCGGTTCCATCCCCGCTTCGCCCGACATGTCCCGCCACGCCCGCGCCGGTCGCGGCAAGGTCTATGGCTCGATCCTCGAGACCATCGGGGACACGCCGCTGGTCGAACTGCCGCGGCTGTCGGCCGAGCTGTCCCCGAAAGCCCGGGTGCTGGCCAAGCTGGAGTTCTTCAATCCGCTGAGCTCGGTGAAGGACCGCATCGGACTGGCGATGATCGAGGCGCTGGAACAGGCCGGCAAGCTCAAGCCCGGTGCGGTGCTGATCGAGCCGACCAGCGGCAATACCGGCATCGCCCTGGCCTTCGTGGCGGCGGCCAAGGGCTATCGCCTGATCCTGGTAATGCCCGAGAGCATGTCGATGGAGCGCCGCAAGATGCTGGCGCTGCTGGGCGCGGAACTGGTGCTGACGCCGGCGGACAAGGGGATGAAGGGCGCCATCGCCATGGCCCAGGATCTGCTGGAGCGCACCCCCGGCGCGGTCTCGCCGGCCCAGTTCGACAATCCCGCCAATCCCGCCATCCACCGGGTCTCGACCGCCGAGGAGATCTGGGCGGACACCGACGGGGCCGTGGACATGGTGATCGCCGGGGTCGGGACCGGAGGCACGATCACGGGCGTGGGCCAGGTGCTGAAGGCGAAGAAGCCGTCGGTGCAGATGGTGGCGGTTGAGCCCAACGACTCGCCGGTCCTGTCCGGAGGCGAACCCGGGCCGCACAAGATCCAGGGTATCGGCGCCGGCTTTGTGCCCTCCATCGTCGACCGGGACGTGATCGATTCCGTGGAACAGGTCAGCAATGACGAGGCCTTCGACATGGCCCGGCGCGCGGCCCGCACCGAGGGACTGACCGTCGGCATCAGCTCGGGCGCCGCCCTGACAGCCGCCTTCCGCCAGGCTGCCCGCGACGAGAATGCCGGCAAGACGATCGTCGTCATCATCCCGAGCTTTGCCGAACGCTATCTGTCCACGGCGTTGTTCGAGGGGCTGTAGGGCGTCCTATGAGGGAAGAGGATCTGCCCGACCCTGAGGCGTTCAGTCAGTTCCATCCCTTCATCAAGGGGGTGTTCAGCCAGTGGCATCCCACGCGCTTCACTCTCGGGGACGAGACCTTCGTCAATGCCGAGCAGTGGATGATGGTGCAGAAGGCGCGACTGTTTGCGGACCACGGGGTTGCATCTGCCATTATGGCCACGGACGACCCGGCCGTGCAGAAGCGACTGGGTCAGACCGTCTCGGGCTTCGACGACGACGTCTGGCGCGTTCACAGGGTGCGCATCGTGCATCAGGGCAATCTGGCCAAGTTCAGCCAGAACGAAGGAGCCGGCCGCCAGTTGAAGGCCACGGCTCCGGCCATGCTGGTCGAGGCCAATCCGCGCGACTGGAACTGGGGAAACGGCCTGGCGCTCGACGACCCCGGGAATCACGATCCCGGAGCCTGGAAGGGCAGAAACCTGCTGGGCCGCGTTCTGACTCTGGTCCGCGACCAGGTCTGAGCCTTGGCCGGGGTTCTAGGGCGCGTAGAGCCCGGCCAGAAGGCCGATGCCGATGATGGGCAGGATGCCGAGGGAGGCGAAAATCTGGATGGCGAGGGTCAGGGCTACCCCCTTGGCCACGCCCGGACCCCAGGACTGGTACCAGCGTCCGCCCCCCATCCGCAGGAAGGTGATGACGCTGGCGACCAGCAGGAACAGCAGCCAGTAGCCGCTGAAAGCCGGATCAAAGGCGAACGGGCTGAGCGGCAGGCTCAGGATGGTGAGGGCGTTCAGAAAGGCGAATGTGGCCCGAAAGGCCCGGCGCCAGCCGAGGTCGTCAGGGTCCCACCAGCGAAGCAGCGGCGCGCAGACCAGGGCGTAGACGGTCAGGAGGATGGGCACCATGGTCAGGCTCATCCAGTTGTCGGCGTCGGCAATGAAGCCCTCGCGAGACTTGCCCGAGGCCTCGATCACCGGCTCGATCGCCTCTGCCGGGAAGGCCTCGAGATAGATGCCGGTTCCTCCCTTCAGGAACAGCACCAGCATCAGCAGGCCGCACAGGGTCAGATACAGCCGGAGCGGCCGGGCATAGTGGCCGCCGCCATCGGGGCCCTCGACCATATAGGTTTCAAGCAGGGCGCGCGGGCGGATCAGGCTGTCGCGCAGGGTTCGCCATTCCGCGCGGCCGAAGCCAGTGGCGTCCTCGCTCAGCTCATGCAGTCCCCGGTCGTTCATGACGTGCCCCCCGCCTCTTCAAAGCCCAGCGGGCCGAAGGGTGCAAGAGCCATGACGCGGGGCGTCTTGACCGGCGGTTAACCGAACCCGGCGAGGATTGGATCGACATGACCCAGCCCCTTACCAGCCCGCAGGATGGTGCGCCCGAGGCCGGGTCGGACTCGACCTGGAAGGCGCGCCATGCCCTGCTGAAGCGGCTGGCGGATGTGGTGTCCCTGCCGACCAGCCGGATCAATGCATTCGAGCGGGCTGTGACCGGCGATCTGCTGGTCGAGATGGCGCGTCTGGCGACCCCGTCCGACCGGATGAAGATGGCCCATCGGCTGGCGCCGCTGTCGGAGCTGCCGAACGGCCTGATGCGGTTGCTGCTCCGGGATGAGCCGGCCGTGGCCGGGGTGCTGATCGAGAATTGCGCGGGTCTGACGGACGCGGACCTGTTGTCGTGTGCCCGCGATACCAGCCATGACCACCACATCCTGATCGCCGCCCGGCGCGGGGTCTCGGAGGTGGTGTCCGAGGTGCTGATTGAGGGTGCGCATGCCGATGTGGTCGAGGCGCTGCTGCGCAACACGACCGCGCGCCTGTCCCAGACGGCGATCGAGATGGCGGTGGCGCTGAGCCGCAACCAGCCGAAGCTGTGCGAACACCTGTTGCGGCGGCCGGAGCTGAGACCATCGGGCGCCTATGTGATGTTCTGGTGGTGCAATGCGCAGGACCGGCGCACCATCCTGCAGCGCTTTGCCGTGTCGCGGGAGGTGATGCAGGAGGTGTCCGAGGACATCTTCGCCCTCGCCGCCGCGGAAGGCTGGCAGGACCCGGTGTCGCGCAAGGCGCTGCAGTTCATCGAGCGGCGGCAGCGCAACCGCGGTGCCATCGACAAGAGCCCGTACGACAGCCTGGAAGACGCCATCGTGCAGATCGAGCGCGCGGGCATGGGCCGCGAGTCGGCGGCCGAGATCGCTTACCTCTCCGGGGTGAAACCGCTGACCGGCGCCAAGATCCTGGGTGATCCCGGCGGCGAACCGGTGGCTATCCTGTGCAAGGCGACGGGGCTGGACCGGCAGTATCTGACGGCGCTGTGGCGTTCGATGAAACGGCCCGAGACCTTGCCGGACGGGCGCGTGGATCCGACCTGGGAGCGGGTGCAGACGACCTTTGAAATGCTGGCGGTCGACCGGGCGCAAACGGTACTGCGGTACTGGAACTGGTCGCTGACCTCGGCCATGACGCCCGCCCTGCTGAAAGCCATCCGGGACGGAGAGACCGACGAGGTCGATGAATACTCCATGCCGGAACGCACGGCGATGATGGCGCTGGCCCAAGATTTCGGGCGCTAGTTTCGCGCCACGCGTCTTGATTGAGCTTAATAGCGTCGCTTCAATTCAGAAAAGCGGTCCTGACAATTGCGCGATCACGCCGATTGTTCTATCAGCGCGCCATCAGGGGCGATTCCTGCAAGGTTGTATCGCCTCGCTCTGTAAACGTCTGGATGATCGATGGAAGAAAAAGCCGAGCTGCTTGAAATGACGGCGGACATCATTTCCGCCTATGTCAGCAACAACATTCTGCCGCCGGAAGCCGTTCCTGCCCTGATCGGGTCGATCCATTCGACCCTGTCGCAGCTGTCGGGTGACGGTCCCGAGCCGGAGCCGGAAGTCAAGGATCCGGCCGTGCCGATCCGCAAGTCGATCACGCCGGACTATCTGATCTGTCTGGAAGACGGTCGCAAGTTCAAGTCGCTGAAGCGTCACCTGCGCACCAAATACGACATGAGCCCGGAGGAATACCGGTCGAAGTGGGGCCTGCCCAAGGACTACCCGATGGTCGCACCCAACTATGCCAAGGCCCGTTCGGAACTGGCCAAGCAGATGGGACTGGGCCAGGGCGGCCGTAAGCCGGCCCGTACTGCCCGCGCCAAGAAGTAAGGCAGAGCCTCAAGAGACAAATCGGCCCGCCGGAGCGATCCGGCGGGCCTTTTGCTGTGTGGGGTCAGGCGGCGCGGGCCTCTCGGCGCATGCGCCAGAAGCGGAGGGTGCGGCGGGCGGCGTCGGGCGCCAGCTCCTCGTACATCCGTCCGTAGCTGTGGGCCTTGGCCATGGCCGAGCCGTCGTTGTTCAACAGGACCACGGCGTAGGTCAGGAACAGGGCTCGATCCAGACCGGCGGAGCGGCAGACCACGGCCAGGGCATCGAGGTCGCACCGCTCGATGATCTGGCGGGCGGTGTGGAAATCAATCTCGGCCAGCTGGGCCAGGGCGATCAGGAAGCAGGTCCGGCCGCCCGAGCGCAGGAAGCGCGCCAGCATCTGGGGCGTCAGCTGATTGGCCGCGTGGAGTTCCTCGACATAGGCGAGGCTCTCGGCATAGTCGGCCGGCAGGGCCCCGTCCTGGGTGGCGAGGCGGGTCCGCCCGGCCTCCAGCGCGCTTTCGAGGACAGCCGGGTCGAGCCGGGCGTTGCGCTCGAGGATGGTGTGCCGGAGGCGCGCCTCGACGATGAAATACATCTCGTTCAGCAGGTCCGGCGGCAGGGCCTTGCGCTCGACTGTGGCGGCATGCAGCGCCGGATTGGCGCGGGCGCGCTCCACAGCCTTTTCGCTGGCGGCACGGGACAGCTGGGCCCCTTCGTTCGACAGCAGGCGCTCGAGCGTCTCGTCATCGCCGTGGTCGACGATGGCATCCGACACGGCCTCGGACACATCCTTGCGGGCAGAGACGGCGCGCAGGTGATCCTGGCCCCGGGTGCGGGCGACCTCGATCAGGTCGCCGTCGGTCAGGACCGGGGAACTGGTCAGGACCGGCGTCGCCACCTCGGCCTCGTCGTTGGCGAGGCGGCGGATCAGGGCGCGAGGGGCCGCGGCAGTCGCGGCGAAGCGCTGGGCCAGCTCCGCCCGGACGGCGGTTTCCATTTCGGCCGAAAGTTCGGCGAGGACGGTGCCGTACAGATCCGTCTCGGTCGAGCTGTGGGTGTCGGTACCAAAGAAGACGTCGGTCAGCTCACGCAGCAGGGCGCGGCGCTTCTCGCTGGACGGCTCGCGCGCCATGGCGATCAGATCGGGCAGGCGCGACTGGACGGCGCCCTCGGACTCCATGGCCGTCATTGGCGTGCCCCGGCGCTGCGGGCCGATTCCCCCGTGGTGCGGCGCACCGTGCCGTCCGGATTGCGGACCAGCTGGGGCGGCTCGGGCGGGCGGGCCATGGACGGCGAGACGGGCGTTTCCTCCATCTCGATCGGCAGGGCGTCGAGATAGACCTGCTCCGGCATGGGCGTCCGGTCGGGCTGACGGCCATTCTGGCGGTGGACGGAGTAGTAGCGGGCCCCCTGGGAGGCAGCCTGCGGCGTGCGCTCGGTCGGGTAGGTGGGCTGCGGCTGGGTCCCCGGGGCGACCGGTGGCGACGCGGCCGGGGCCGGGGCGGGCGCGGCGGCGGCAGCCGGGGCCTGTCGGGACTGGCCGACCGACCAGATGGGCGCATCCGCACGGGGGGCCATGGGGTCATCCGCCCATTCTGCCGGACGCGTCGGGGCAGGGGTGGGGGCGGGCGTCGGCACAGTCTGCGGCACCGGCTGCGGAGCCGGGCGCTCGACCGGTGCGGGGGGCGGAGCCTGTCGCACTGGCGGCGCGGACGAGGCGACCGGGCGAGCCTCAACAACCGGGGTGCGCACAGGCTGTGGCGCAGGGGGACGCGGTGCCGACACCGGCACGCTCTGCGGGGCTGCGAAGAAGGCGTCGGCCGGGGTCAGGCCGGGGCGACCGTCGGCGCGAATGGTGCGCAGGGGCAGGCTGGGCGTGGCCGGTCGCAGCTCGGGCACCGAGGCGTAGGACTGGGTCCCCGCATGGGGAATGACGGGCGAGACCGGGCGCAGGGCCGGGATATCGCCCCGCGCGGCCGGCGTTTCGGCGCGGGCCATGGCGACCGGCGCCGGGCGACCGTTCCAGTCGAGATATCGGAGCGCCGGGGCATCCTGGGCCTGAACCATGGCCGGTCCGACCAGCACACCGAGCAGCAGGGCCGCGGTCGCGCCGAGCCCGTGACAGGCATGCGCCGTCGGGAAAATGGCTGGGTCGCGTGGCATTCCGCACTCCGGCAGGTCTGGCATGCGACAACCCTAGGCGGCCCAGGTTTAATCGCCCGCTAACAGCCGACCGAAACCTGAAGCTGATCAGGCCGGTATATAGAGCGGGGTCCAGGCGTCGCGCCACGCCAGCTCGGGCTGTGCCAGACCGGCCTCGACGGCGCCGTCGAAGAAGGCCTGCCAGCGCGCTTCGGACATGGTGCCGATGCCGGCAGAGGGATCGCCCCCGGTGACGATGGCAGCCGCGCGAAGCGCGTCGTGTGCGGCGCCGAGAGTCTCGTCTCCCCGACCGCGAAGAGCCTTGCGGATCAGGGCGTGGGCCGGTTCCGGATCGCCGTTGACGTAGTCCTTCCATCCTTCAATCGAGGCCGCGATGAACGCCCGGAGCGCCGCCTCATTGTCGCGGGCGAACGCCGTGGGAGCGAGCAGCAGGTCGCCGTACGAGGCAAAGCCGTCCTCGGCCAGCAAGCGGACGGTGGTCGCGGGCCCTTCAGCTGCGGCGATGTGGACGGGTTCGCGGGCGACGTGGCCGAGCATGACGGCCCGGGGATCGGCGAGGAAGGCGTCGAGGTCATGGTCGGCAAGCTCGTCGTCGGAATACCCGAGACGGGCCTGCATCCAGGGCCAGAGGGTGTCGCGGTCGGCATTGGCCACCTGAACCGCTGAAGGGGGAGGAGGGGGACCCGCACTGTCGACCGGGGCGTGGGAGATCAGGGCCCGCGGCGAGGTCTGGAAGAAGGCGGCGACGGCCTTTACGGGCGCGCCCTCCTCGACAAGGCGAAGCGGGATGAAGCCGTCGTCGACAAGGCCCAGCTCGGCCCGGCCGGTCGCGAGCGCGCGGGGCACGTCCTGCCCGAAGCCGGGGCGGACCAGCTGGACGTTGAGATCCCGGGCCTCATAGAGGCCGGTCGCAAGCGCCTGGTAGAAGCCGCCCAGATCCACCGTGGCGGGACCGTCGACCACGAGGCGCAGGCGCACGCGGCCATTCTCGTCCACCGGGGGTTCGGAGTTGCCACAGGCCGCGAGACCGGCCGCCGTTCCGATCGCCACGCCGCCGGCCAGCACGGCACGACGGTTCAGCAGGACAGGGCGGACGGGCGGGCGGCGCATGGCCATGGTTTAGGGGGGGAATCCCGCGAAGGAAAGGGACGGGTCAGCGCCGCTGCTGGAGAACGAGTTCGCCGGCAAAGACGCGGAGGAACAGCGGGGGCTGGCCATTCAATCCACCCATCTGGCTGCCCATGAACTGGCTCATTACAGGCATCATGGTTGACATCGCCATGTCAGGGTCCGACGTCTTCATCTCTCCGGTCACCGGGTCGACGTACATATTCTCGAACGGGTTGATGGAAAACTCGTCGATATGACCCGCCTCTTCCTGTACGGGCGCACCCGAAAGGTCGACGGCCACATATGTTTCATCAGCGTGGGCGAACTGTTCTTCTTCCTCTGAAGCGATCAGGGAGGACATGCCGTCGAAGGCCGTCATGATCAGGGAATTGTTCTCATAGGCCGTCGCATAGCTGACCTGTTCGGCACAGAGATAGTTGAGCAGGAAATTCGCAGCGTCGGCGGCTCCGCTGCCGGCGGCCACGGCGTCGGCGGCGCGGTCCCGGAGGCAGGCCTCGGCATTGGTGTAGGCCGGGGGGCGTTCCTGGGCCTGAGCCGCGTCCGGCATCAGGGCCGGGATGGCGAGGGCGGCGGCGAGCGCGAGGGTCAGGCGCATGAAGGTCTCCCGTTCTGGTCGAACGGCAGTCTGTCATCGCAAGCAGCACGGGGGAAGGGCCGGAAAGCCTGGGCCGGAATTGAGCGAGGGCACGAACCGCCCGGTCGAACCGTTGCGCTTCGTGCCCTCGCCAAGTCCGGGTTGGACTTGGCCATTGAGGTCGGGACCCTGGCCTGGGCGTCAGCGGAGCGAACCCCGGTGACGGTCGGCTGTATCCTGCGGCTCTGGTCCGGTAGCGTCCCGCAGGTCTGGCCTGCGCCGTCTTCCGATCCCGATCCGGTTCCCCGGGGTGCGGGCCGAAACCCTGCCTCGAAGCCTTGATCCGGTCCCGCGTCCGTTACGATCCGGAGATCGCCCGTTACGCGGGATCCGAGAGCCGGACCGGTTCGCCTTGAGCCCCGGGTCTCCCCGGTTTTCCGCGCTGCCGTGTCCCTCGGCCCGTTGACGTTCCGACGAAATCCGCTATTCGGCAAGCGCCCGAAATGCCCGCCCTGTGGGGATTTCCGCCCCGTCCGGTGCATAAGTCGGGGACAGTCTGGGGACAGTGTCCCGAAGCTACGAAAATTCAGCGATTTGATCCGTCCACAGAATCCAGATCAGCCTTCGAGCGCGGCCTTCTTTTCTTCCAGTTCCAGCCATTCGGCCTCGATTGCCTCAAGCTGGGCCCGGGCGCGGGCGGCGTTGGTCATGGCACGGTCGAAGGCCTTGGGATCGCGGGCGTAGAGGTCGGGATCGGCCAATGTGGCGTCGTGGCGGGCGATGTCGGCGGGCAGGGTTTCCATCAGGCCCTCGATCTCCTTGAGCCGATGCGCGTCCTTGAACGAAAGTTTGGCAGGCTTCTTCGGCGCCGCAGGGGCCGTCCCGCTGGCGGGGGCGGGGTTTGCGGCCGCGCGCCGGGCGGCCTCGGCGTCCTGGGGGCGCGGGTTGACGCCGGCCTGCAGGAAGCCGGGGTTCTGGCGGATGAAGTCGGTCCAGCCACCGGGCGTCTCGACGATGTCGCCGCGGCCGTTCATAGCGATGGTCGAGGTGGCGAGGCGGTCGACGAAATCGCGGTCGTGGCTGACGAGGATCAAGGTGCCGTCATAGGACTCGAGCAGCTCTTCCAGCTTGTCGAGCGTGTCCATGTCGAGGTCGTTGGTCGGTTCGTCGAGCACCAGCATGTTGGCCGGCTTGGCCAGCGCCCGGGCCAGAAGCAGCCGGTTACGCTCGCCGCCCGACAGGGTGGAGATCGGCTGGCGCAGCTGGCCCTCCTGGAACAGGAAGTCCTTGGCATAGGCGGCGACGTGTTTGGACACGCCGCGCACGAGGATGGAGTCGCCGCCGCCGGGGGTGAGCGCGTCCCACAGGGTCGTGTCAGAGCGCAGCCCCTCGCGGGACTGGTCGAGATAGACCGGCTCGAGGTTGGCGCCGAGCTTGACCGTGCCCTGGTCGGGAGCGAGCTCACCGAGCAGGATCTTGACCAGGGTGGTCTTGCCCGCGCCGTTGGGGCCGACGATGGCGAGCCGGTCGCCGCGGACGATGCGGGTGGTGAAGGGCTTGATGACAGTACGGTCGCCGAAGGTCTTGGAGACGCCCTTGAGGTCGGCGACCAGCTTGCCCGACAGGGCGCCGGAGTCGACGCCGAGCTGCAGGTCGCGCGGCACATCCTTCAGCCGTTCGGCGCGCTCGGCCCGCAGAGCCGCCAGCGACCGGGCCCGGCCCTCGTTGCGGGTACGACGGGCGGTGATAGAGCGGTAGAAGGTCTCGGTCTCGCGCTCGATCGTCTTCGACAGGCGGCGCAGCGACTCGGCCTCTCCCTCGGTGACCTTGGTGGCCCATTCGTCGAAGGCGTTGAAACTCTTGTTGAGGCTGCGGACGCGGCGGCCCTCCAGCCAGTGGCAGGTCTGGGTGACGCGGTTGAGGAAGGCGCGGTCGTGGCTGACGACCAGTACGGCGCAGCGGGCCGAGATCAGCTCTTCTTCCAGCTTTTCGATGGCGAGGATGTCGAGGTGGTTGGTCGGCTCGTCGAGGAGCATGAGGTCGGGCTCTTCGGCGAAGGCCTTGGCCAGGGCGGCGCGGCGGATCTCGCCCCCCGACAGATTGACCGCCGGCTTGGCCGGATCGAGCCCGAAGGTGTCCAGCCAGGCCTCGGCCGTCCACGGCTCGGCTTCGCCAGACGTGGCATAGTCGAGCAGGGTGTCGCCCGTGATGACGGGTTCCTGGGGCACATTGGCGAAGCGGATGCCGGACTGGACCGCCCGCTCGCCCGAGTCGGGTTCGACCTGGCCCATGATGATCTTCATCAGGGTCGATTTGCCGGCACCGTTGCGGCCGACGAGGCAGGCGCGGGTGCGCGGCTCGATGGCGATGTCGACCCCCTCGAACAGGGGACGGGGGCCGTCCTGGAGACGGACGTCCTTGAGGGCGACAAGAGGAGGGCGCGCGGCCATGGTTATACCTGAATCCTCCCCTGCGCAGCGGGGGAGGGGGACCACGCAAGGCGTGGTGGAGGGGGCGGAAACGAGGGCTGACTTAAGGGGTTCGGTCGAGAGTTTCCACCCTAGTCTGTGTTGAGATGTCCCAGAATGCGCTCCGCCGCCCCGTCAGGGTCACGCAGGACTTCAGATGCGGGAATGCGAAGCGTCTGGATGCCCAAACCCAGAAGATGTGCGTCGCGCCTGGCATCCTGATCCGCTCGGGCCTCGTGCTGGAGGCCATCGACCTCGATGGCGAGGCGGGCGCTGGAGCAGAAGTAGTCGAGAATGAAGGGAACGACCGGGTGCTGGCGACGAAAGCCGCGTCCCCGTAGGCTCTGCCAGAGGAGAACTTCCGGCAGCGACATTTTCCGACGGAGACGTCGTGCACGTTTCTGGGTAAGAACCGGGGCTCTCATGGATCAGTTAGTGCACGCTTTCGCCCCCTCCACCACTCCGTGGTCCCCCTCCCCCGTTGCACGGGGGAGGATCTGATGAAGCCCTTCTGGGAAACGAAGACCCTGGAACAGATGTCGCCCGAGGAATGGGAGGCGCTGTGTGACGGGTGCGGGCTGTGCTGTCTGGTGCGGTTCGAGGACGAGGACACGGGCGAGGTCGTGCCGACCAGGGTGCACTGCAAGCTGTTCGATTCCGGGACCTGCGCCTGTTCCAACTATGCGGAGCGGGAGCAGCATGTGCCGGACTGTATCAAGCTGACGCCGGGCAATGTGGCGCAGCTGAAGTGGATGCCGCTGTCCTGTGCCTACCGGCGGCTGGCCGAGGGGCGGAGTCTGGCGGACTGGCATCCGCTGGTCTCGGGCGATCCGGAAACGGTTCATACGGCCGGGGTTTCGATCCGCGGGCAGACGGTATCGGAACTGACCCTCGACGAGCCGGAGGACGCCCTGGCGTATGAGGCGCCGGAGTGGATGGCGGAACGCGGTCCGGATACCGGCGGTCGCCGCTAACCAAAATTTCGGCTTTTTGTCCGACACTTGTCGGATGGGAGAAAAACGCCGCAAGAGCGCCTCGATCATGTCCGGCTCGCGCGAGCTGGACTCTCCGCTCGACCGGCTGACCGCCATGGTCTGTCGGCTGTACGACATGCCGCATGCGATGATTGCCGTGATCGACGGCCACCAGACCGTGTTCCGGTCGAACGTCGGGCTGCGCCCGGCCGACGCGCTGGGTCCGGCAGAGATGCAGCGCGATCTGACGGCGACGGACATCCTCGTCGCGCAGGGGCCGGGGGCGAGCCTGATCGTGCCCGACGCGCGCGAACACCCGACCTTGAAACATCACCCCATGGTGGTGGGGGAGCCTTATCTACGCTTCTTTGCCGGAGCGACCATCAGCAATGCGGCGGGGGAAGCCATCGGGGCGGTCGGCGTGATGGATGTTCGCCCTCATCCCGAATTCGACGAGAGCCAGATGGACGGGCTGGCGCAGGCCGGTGCCCTGGCGGTCGACTTCCTCGAGCGGGCCGAAGAGTCGCGGCGCATGACCGAGCGACTGGATCTGCTGCGGCTGGCCGAGGAGATGGCGGGGGTGGGGCAGTGGCGCCTCGACGGCGAGACCCGGGAGGTCACCTGGTCCGACGAGGTCTATCGCATCTATGGCGTGAGCCGGGAGACCTTTGATCCCACCTATGGTGACGCGGTGGCCTTTTACCACCCCGACGACCAGCCGGTACTGAAGGCGGCGGTCGCGCACGCCCTTGAGACGGGCGAGGGCTTCAGGTTGCGACTTCGCCTGCGTCGCGCGGACGGCGAGATCCGCTGGGTCATGAGCCATGCGGATACCCTGAGGAATGCCGATGGCTCCGTCGCAGCCCTGTTCGGCGTGTTTCAGGACGTCACGGAACAGGAGCGCAGTCACCGTGCCGTGGCCGAGAGCGAGCGCGCCTTCCGGACCCTGGCCGAGCGGACCCATGATGTGATCGCCGTCTTCGGAATGGACGGCACGCTCAGCTATCTGTCGCCGGCGATCGAGCGCCTCATGGGCTGGACGCCCGAGGACCTTGTCGGGCGCCGGACCTGGGACGTGATGCACCCGGAAGACCATGCGCGGATTGCGGCGGCCTATGCCGAATTCATCGCTGCGGGGCCGGGAGGCGTGTCGCCGCAGCTTCGCTACCGCGCGATTGCCAAGGACGGTAGCTACAAGTGGATGGATGCCCACCCCAGCATCCTGTGGGACGAGGACGGCCGACCCGTCGAGATCCAGGACAATATCCGCGACGCCACAGCGACCAAGGCGCTTGAGGACGACCTGAAGGCCGAGCGCGACCGGGCCGAGGCCGCGGCACGCACCAAGACGGAATTCCTGGCCAATATGAGCCACGAACTGCGGACCCCGCTGACGAGCGTCATCGGCTTTGCCGGCCTGCTGCAAAAGTCTGAGGCGCTGGGGGCGGATGAGCGCCGCTACGTCGACCGGATCGCCACGTCGTCGGATGCCCTGCTGGGCGTGATCAACGATATTCTGGACTATTCCAAGCTGGAGGCGGATGCGGTGGGGCTGGACCCGACGCCGTTCGATCCGAGGGGGCTGGTCGAGGCCGCCGCAGGAATTGTCGAAAGCCAGTGTGAGGCCAAGGGGCTGAGGCTGGTCCACGAGCTGGATGACAGCCTGCCACCGGGTGTGGTCGGCGATGAAGGCCGCCTGAGACAGGTGGCGCTGAACTTCCTGTCCAATGCCGTCAAGTTCACCTCGCAAGGCGAGGTCCGGGTTTCGGCGCGTTATGATGACGGGTGGCTAAGGGTGGCGGTCTCGGACACCGGAATCGGGATCAGTCCGGAAAAGGCCGCCAAGCTGTTCCGACGCTTTGTCCAGGCCGACGCCTCGACCACCCGCACGTTCGGGGGGACCGGGCTGGGTCTGGCGATCTCCCGCCGACTGATCGAGATGATGGGCGGCGAGATCGGTGTCGACAGCCGACCGGGCGAGGGCTCGACCTTCTGGTTCGAGGTGCCGCTGAAGGCCGTGGACGAAGGCGTGCAAGCGGGCGACCGGGCGGCGGTGATGGAGGTTGACGGGGCCCTGCGCATCCTGATGGCCGACGACGCGCCGGCCAACCGCGAGCTGGTGTCGGCCATCATGGGGGGCCTCGGCCTGTCACTGGATGTGGTCGAGAACGGCGCCGAAGCGGTCGAGGCGGTCCGGAGCGGTGCCTATGATCTCGTGCTGATGGACGTCCATATGCCGGTCATGGACGGACTGACGGCGACCCGCGAAATCCGCGCGATGAGCGGGCCTGCCGGGCAGGTTCCGATCATCGCCCTGACGGCCAATGTGCAGCCGGAGCAGGTGGCCGTGTGCCAGGCTGCGGGGATGGATGCCCATGTCGGCAAGCCGATCCATGTGGCCGAGCTGATGGAGACCATCGGCGCCCTGATGGATGCCGCACAGACCGATGAGGCCGTATCGCGGGTGGGCTGAGAGCGGCAGCTATGCGGACTGGCGCCCTAAAGTGGTGCGAAGACAGCCGCTTGAATATTTGTCGCGACGACTTGCGCGGCTGAGGACGCTGGTCGGCTAGGGTTCATCCATGGCCGGAAAAAGCGACGACGGCGGAAACGACGGGGCCCCGGCCCTGACCGCCATACTCAACTCGGAAATCGAGCGGATCGCAGACCTGCTGCCGCAGGTGCCCCTGTCACATGAGGATGTGGCCGGGCTGGACCGCCATGCGCGGGCGATTGCCAGCGTGGCGCGGGCGGCAAAACTGGTCGGCAGTCTGACGACGGCGGTGGCGCGGGACGGGGCGAGCCCGGGCGGGGAGGGGGATGACGAGACCGGTGACACCGACGACCCCGCCGCAATGGACGCCCTGCGGGCCGAGCTGCGATCCCGCATGGAGCACCATCGGGCTGCCGTGGGACGACTCCGTGCGGCCCGAGGACTTGACCCGGAAGGAACTGAAGCGGGCGATTGCGAGCCTGCCGCGGCTTCACGATCACCAGGTCGGACCGCCGGTGGACTGGCGAACCTGGGTGCTGCTGGGCGGGCGGGGATCGGGGAAGACCTATGCCGGCGCGTGGTGGCTGAACCGGGTGGCGCTGGGTGAAAAGCGGGTTCTGGCCCTCGTGGGGCCGGCGCTTCACGACGTGCGCGAGGTGATGATCGAAGGGGCTTCGGGGCTACGGAACCTCGGACCCGCTGACCAGAGGCCCGTGTGGGAGGCCAGTCGACGGCGGCTGAAGTGGAAGAACGGATCGGTGGCCTATGCCTATTCGGCCGAAGACCCCGACGCGCTGAGGGGGCCACAGTTTCATGCGGCCTGGGTGGACGAATTCTGCGCCTGGCGGACGCCGGAGCGGACGCTGAACACATTGAGATTTGCGCTGCGGCTGGGCGAGGCCCCGCAACTGGTGGTGACGACAACGCCCCGTCCCATGCCTGCCTTGAGGCGGCTGCTGGCCGAGCCGGGTCTGGAGGTCAGCCGGGCCGGCACGGCCGTGAATGCGGGCAATCTGGCGCCGGGGTTTCTGGACCATCTGAAGGCGCTCTATGCGGGAACCCGGCTGGAGGCACAGGAGCTGGACGGCCGGATCATCGAGACCGACGGGGCGCTGTTCCGGGCCGAGGATCTGGCGCGAGCGAGGGGCAGTCGTCCTGTGACGCTGGACCGGGTGGTAGTGGCGGTGGACCCGCCGGCGACCGCCCATGGCGATGCCTGTGGAATCGTGGTGGCCGGGCGGCGGGATCGCCGGGCCTATGTGCTGGCCGACGAGACGGTTCGGGGTCGGTCGCCCGCCGCCTGGGCCCGGATCGTGGCCGAGGTGGTGCGGCGCGAGCAGGCCGCGGCCGTGATCGCCGAGGTCAATCAGGGCGGGGATATGGTGCGGACCCTGCTGGTACAGGGCGGATGCCGATGTCCGGTCCTGTCGGTGCATGCGACGCGCTCGAAGCGGGCGCGGGCCGAGCCGGTCGCGGCCCTCTATGAACAGGGGCGGGTGGTGCACTGCGCGCCCCTCCCTGCGCTGGAAGAAGACATGATGGCTCTCGGCAGCGGGGAGGCGGGCGCCAGTCCGGACCGCGCCGACGCCCTGGTGTGGGCGATCACCCATCTGATGCTGGAAACCCGGGCCGAGCCGCGACTGCGCGCGCTGTAGCCCCTCATCGACCCTGAAGGAGACCGCCATGACGTCGAGCCCCGACGCCTATCGCACCCATGCGCCCACGGCCGCGGCCCCGGCCCGGATGGCCGCGACCGTGACGCCCGACGACGGCGCCGATCTGACCCCTTGGGCCAAGGCGCTCTATGTCGGGACGGCGGGCGACCTGACGGTGATCCCGGCGGGCGGGACGTTGGCCGTGATGCTGAAGAACCACCCGGTCGGCTACGTCGCCGTGCAGGTGCGCCGGGTCCTGCAGAGCGGGACGACCGCCGACGACATTGTGGCGCTGTCGGAATGAGGCTGGGGGTCGATCTGACGCCGGCGGGCCTGGCCCTGCGGCAGGCGCCGGGCGCGAGCGTGGGGCCGGAGCCCGGCTTTGTGCTGGATCTGCGAACCGACCAGCATGTGTGGGACGGGACGCCGCTGGAAGGACTGACGGCCCTGCCGGGCTGGAGCTACAGCCGGGCGGGCACGGCGTGGGGGCGACGGGTTGACGGGACCTATGCCAGCTTCCCGGCGCACACGCCGCGTCGGACCGATATGGGCCTGTGGTGCGAGCCGGCCTCGACCAATCTGTTCGCCCGGTTCGGTCCCACGGTGGGGCAGTTGGCGAGCAATACCAATGTCTCGTTGGCGACCGAGCCGTCAGTGCCGCCCCTCGCCGGGCTGAGCTGGCTGGCGCTGAGCAACAGCGGCGGGGCGGCCTATGCCTATCAAGGCGCCAGTGTGCCGGCCGCGACGACCTGCACGATCCAGATGTGGGTGGAGACGCCCGACGGGTCGCCGCCGGTGGTGAGCGCGAGCAGCGCCACGGGTGACTTCTGTCTGGTCCTGGGCGGCGGCATTGTGAGCGGCGTGTTCGGTATGGAGGCCCTGTCTGGCCACGTCTGGCGGGTGTGGGGGACGACAGTGACCGGCGCCTCGCCCGCCGCCCACGGGGGTGTGATCCGCTATGGCGGTCAGAGCACACGGAGCCTGAAATTCTGTGGCTTTCAGCTTGAGGTCGGGGCCTTGGCCACCAGTCCAATCGTCACGACCGGCGCAGTCGCCGGGCGGAGTGCGGACGTGGCGCGGCTGACGGATATGGTGCCGATGGCCGAGGCGACCCTGGTGGCGGACTTCACCCTGAACGGCGGGGGGAGCGGCGTGCTGGCGAATGGCCGTCGGGCGGCCTGTCTGGACGATGGAACCGGGACGGGTGCGCTTGAGATCGGCAATCCGGATGGACTGATCGGGGGCCGTGTTCTGAGCAGCGGTGTCGAGCAGGCGCGGCTGACCGTGGCCGGAGCAGCGGCGAGCGGTGTGGGGCAGGGCGTGGCCCTGCGCTCGCGCTTGAACGATTTTCGACTGGCGCGGAACGGGGTGCTGTCGACAGCGGATACCTCGGGCACGGCTCCGGAAGGGCTGTCCCGGCTGACGCTGGGGGCGGGCGCGGGCGGGACCGGCCAGCTGGGGGGCTGTTTGCAGCGGCTGGAGGTCCGGCCGGTCGCGCGCGTCGATGCCGCGCTTGTGGCGCTGAGCGCCTGATTTTCACGATCAAGGAGACGGAGATGGTCTGGTCCCGCTGGCGCCTGCGCCGGGGTACGACAGTCGTGCCCGAAACCAAGGAGAGCCGGACGGGGCCGCTGATCGCCCTGACCGGAGGCGGGCGTCCGCGCTGGACGCCGCGCGACTATGCCGCCCTGGCGCGCGAGGGGTTCGGCAAGAATCCGGTGGCCTATCGCGCCATCCGCATGATCGCCGAGGCGGCGGCGTCAGTGCCGCTGGCGGTGTTCGACGGCGAGGTGAAGTGCCGCGACCACGGTCTGGCGCAGCTGCTGGCCCGGCCGAATCCCGAGCAGTCGGGGCCGGAGTTTCTGGAAGGGCTGTACGGGGCCCTGCAGGCGGCGGGCAATGCCTATGTCGAGGGGGCCGGCGGCGGCGACGCGGGTCTGCCGGAGGAGCTGTGGTCGCTGCGGCCTGACCGGGTGAAGGTGGTACCGGGACGGCATGGCTGGCCCGAGGCCTATGACTATGGGCTGGGCGGGCGGTCGGTCCGGATCGGACGCGAGGCCGACGGCTGGATGCCGGTGATGCATCTGAAGCTGTTTCATCCGACGGACGACCACTACGGCTTTTCGCCGCTGGAGGCCGCGGCCTTTGCCATCGATGTGCACAATGCGTCGGGGGCCTGGAACAAGGCGCTGCTGGACAATGCCGCGCGGCCGAGCGGGGCGCTGGTGTATGCCAGCCGGGACGGTGAGCGGCTGACCACCGAACAGTTCGAGCGGCTGAAGGCGGAGCTGGGCGAGGCGCATGCGGGGCCGGCCAATGCCGGTCGGCCGCTGTTGCTGGAAGGCGGGCTGGACTGGAAGCCCATGAGCCTGACGCCCGCCGAGATGGACTTCATCGCCGGCAAGCATGCGGCGGCACGCGAGATCGCCCTGGCGTTCGGGATTCCGCCGCAGCTGCTGGGGATTCCGGGGGATGCGACCTATGCCAACTATCGCGAGGCCAATGTCGCCTTCTGGCGGCAGACGGTGGTGCCGCTGGTGCGCAAGGCCGCCGGGGCCCTGACCGCCTGGCTGTCGCCGCGCCTGCCTGGATGCCGGATCGAACCGGACCTGGAGGCTGTGCCGGCGCTGTCGCCCGAGCGCGATGCGCTGTGGGCGCGGCTGAATGCGGCGAGCTTCCTGACCGAGGACGAACGTCGGCAGATGGCGGGAGTGGGCCTGTGAACAGTGAGCTGAAACGCGCGGCGCTGGCACTGGGGAGCATGCTGATCCTGCAGACCGTCGGCGGTCTGATCTGGGCGGGCGGGGCGGCGGCCCGGATCGAGACGCTGGAGATGCAGGTCGGCGAGCAGCGTCTGGTGGCCGAACGGCTGGCCCGGTTGGAGGAGCAGAGCCTGGCGACGCGGCGGGCGGTGGAGCGGATTGAGAGGGTTTTAGTGACGAGTGGCGAGTGGCGTGTGACGAGCGCGTCCGGCGAGGAGCAGGCCGATGGCTTCTGACGCCCGGGCGGTGGATGACGAGCCGACACTGCCCTCGCCACTCGCTACTCGTCACTCGTCACTCTTTATCACCGGCTATGCCTCGCTGTGGGGTGTCGCGGATCTGGCGGGGGATGTCGTCGTGCCCGGAGCGTTTGCCGCCAGCGTCGCGCGGCGCGGGCCAGGCGGGGTGCGGATGCTGTACCAGCACGGCGAACGGACGCCGGTCGGGGTGTGGACCCGGATCGAAGAGGACGACCGTGGGCTGAAGGTCGAAGGCCGGATTCTGGGTCTGACGCCCGAAGGCCGGATGGCGGCGGCGCTGGTCCGGGCTGGCTGTCTCGACGGCCTGTCGATCGGCTTTCGCGCGGTGAGAGCGCGACGCGACGGGCGGCTGCGGGTGCTGGCCGAAGTCGATCTGTGGGAGGTGTCGCTGGTGACCTTTCCGATGCTGCCGGGCGCGCGGTTCACGTCAGGCGAAGGCTGAAGACTCCGATGAAGAGGAGGGCCGAAATCAGCAGCAGGCTGAGCAGGACGCGGTGCCACTTGCGGCTGGACGAGAAGGCCAGAATCACGCAGGCGAGGGTGAAGAGAACGTGGAAGATGTGAGCCGCGTGGCGGAGCGTGCCGAGGTTGGTGGCTGACTCCACGAGATTGTGCAGCTCGAATGCGGCCAGCGGCAGATAGATGAAGCCGCGATTGCGAAAATAGTGATCCGCCAGATTGCCGGGCTGGCCCGCAGGTGGAAATACCGAGGCAGCGCTGAGGAACAGAAGGGCCGGGCGCAGGAGCACGGTCGCGAAGAGGAAGAAGTTGGCGCCCCAGACATCGCGGTTGGCGACGATGAAGAGGTACCACCAGAACTGGACCGTCGCGAGCAGGACGAGGAGACCGGCGAGAAACGGCAGGAGGGCCAGATCCTCGCGCGGTCGATCAATGGCGGCGGCACGTCCGCCGACCAGCAGGTCGCGGATGCCGAGCCCCAGGATGATCGACATCAGGACAAGAAGGTGTGCCGAGCTGTTCATTGTCTCCCCCCGACGAATGGCTGCCCGGTCAGGAGACTAGTGGCAGGTTCCGCCGGTTTCCAGTTTGGCCGGGTGTGGCGTTGATTTCAGAGTCTGCTCAGGGTTCGCTCAGGACGCTCAGGGACGAGGGGGGCACGGTGACGGCTCAACTTCAGCCCTGGGAGAGACGGACATGAGTGGAGAGACGGTGAAGCTGGTGAACGGACAGACGAACCTGTTGCGGACGGTGATGTGGGGCGGGGCCGCGGCCCTGTTGCTGGCGCCGGCGGCGGCGATGCAGTTCACCGGTGAGGTGCAGTGGAGCCTGTATGATTTTGCCCTGATGGGCGTGTTGCTGGCCGTCGCGTGCGGGGTCGGGGAACTGGTGCTGCGCGCGTCGGAGAGCCTGATGTTCCGGATGGGCGCGGCGGTCGCGATCGGCACGACTTTTGTGCTGGTTGTCGGCAATCTGGCGGTCGGCCTGATCGGGGCCGAGGACAATCCGGCCAATGTCTGGGTGTGGCCGCTGGTGGTCATGGCCGCCGTGGGAACCCTGGCCGCCCAGTTCCGGGCGCGGGGTATGAGCCTGCTGATGCTGGCGCTCGCGGCGGGACAGGGCGGACTGGCGGTCTATGCCCGTGCAACGGAGCAGGACCTGCCCTTGGGCGTGACCCTGATCTTCATGGCCGGCTGGCTGGTCGCGGCGGCCCTGTTCGACCGGGCCGCACGCGAGCGTCAGGGCAAAAGCCGTCATCCCCGGACTTGATCCGGGGATCGGTGCCACTGCGGTCGGCTGGCCGTCTGCCCGGACCGATACTCGGGTCGAGCCCGAGTAGGACGAAACAAGGGGGACGCCGGAATGGTGGGAGGTTTGCGCCCGTCATGGTCTGATGCCAATGGTCTCTTCATGAGGCATTTGATCGTAGTTGCATTTGTCGCCTTAGCATTCTCTGCAGCCAGCTGCGCAGACCCTAGAGAGCGTGGCCTAAACCCCGCTGAGCGGACCGCGTGTCGCGCTTCAGGGGGCTACGAGAGTGTGTCCGCGTTCGGCTTTCCTATCTGTCAGATCGACTATGCTGATGCAGGAAACGTCTGCAGCAGTGCGTCGGATTGTACCGGTCGATGCCTCGCGGAAGCCCCGACGGAGCCCTTGGTGGGCCGGATTGGCACGGAAGCTGAGGGGCGCTGCGAGCCGCGCCGGTACACACCTGGGTGCCACGCCCTAGTTGAAAACGGGAAGCTGGCGACACCTTACATTTGCGATGATTAATGCGTGACAGCTGATCCCCCTGCCAAGGAGCAGCGCTACGGCAGATACTCTGCGGGGATCGGCGAAGCCTCGGTCTCGCCGGTCCAGTAGATGCTGAGGATCCACCAGCGCGTGCCATCGTACACCAGCTGGAAACTGTTGATGCCGCGCGCGAAGGGCTCGGCGTCGTCGGCCGAGCGCCGGCTGTCGTAGGTCGAGAAGACGTGCGCCATGGAGCCGAACCGCTCGGTGCGGCTGGCGATCTCGCGCTCGTGGAAACCGCCGCGTTCCAGTTGGGGGCCGGCGATGGTGATGTATTCCTCGGGTGTCCAGACGCGCACGACCATGTCGCCGGCGGGATTGAATCCGGACGGCACCAGCCGCGCTGTCGGGTGGAAGAGGGAGCGGAAACGGTCCCAGTCGCGGGCCACGCCGGCGTCGCCGGAGATGACCTCATAGACGGCGTCGATGATGGCCTCGGGCGAGGCCACGTCGGCGGGATCGGCGGCGGGGGCCGGGGCGACCGCGGGGGTGGCCTCCTGGGCGTGAACGACGACAGGTGAAGCCAGCGCGAGCAAGAGCGCGGCGGCGAGTGTGGATGCACGCATGAGATTTCCCTCCCTCAGGAGGGGCGAGACTGCCGCACCGGGCGGCGGATGGGAAGACAGGAGATGCCCTACTGTCGCCGGCGGAATGTTCGACGGTCTTCGACCCGGTCGCAGTAGATGTTGGGTTCGTCGGGGCTGTAGACCGTGAGGACACGGCAGTCCCGGCCGGGGGCGAAGTAGGTCAGAATTATCTGGTCGTCGTTCTGGGCGAGAGTGACCATCCGCATGCCGCGCTCGAAGTGCGCCACGGATCCGGCATTCTCAAACGCATTGCGGCGGATTGGTCGGCGGTCCTCACCCTCGGGTATCCAGGCGAACACCGAGGTGTCCTTCTGACGGAAGGAGTCCATGCCGAGCAGGCGGGCCATGCGTCGTTGAATCGCCGACCGGCTTTCACCGCGAGCCGCGATCGAACACATGTTGAAGAAGGCTGTGACCGGGCCTGCACCAATGAAGGCGGCAGGGCGGACAAGAAGCTGGACGTCATGGCCGTCCACCTCGCGGGCCCAGACAAAGTTGTAGCTGGCATGGCTGTCGTTGCCGAGGGGTCTGAAGGCCTCGGCCCGCTCCTGGGCGGGGACGTAGCCGTAGTCGACCGCATACTCCTCGGCCCATTCAAGGTTGCCGTCCGGCTCGAGACAGAAGTCCTGAAACTCCTCGACCATGTCGAAGTCGGGGGCGACCTGGGCCGCAACCGGCGCGGGCGTCAGCACGCCGGCCAAGAGGCAGGCGACCGACAGACAGGCGACCAGCCTGGCAACATGCCGGGATGACACTGTGGCGGGAGGGCGCTCGTCCATCCGCCTACCCTAACCGCGACGAGCGGTTTTCTGAAACTGGAGACACCATGAGAGAGACCAAGACCGTCTCGGGCATGCCCGAGACGCGCGCCGCCATGCATGAAGTCATGGCCGCGTTCGAAGCCTTCAAGGGCGCCAATGATGCGCGGCTGGCCGAGCTGGAGAAGAAGGCGTCGGCCGATACCCTTCTGGAGGAGAAGGTAGCGCGCATCGACGCGGCGGTGGGCTCGGCGCAGGCGCGTTTGGACCGGGCGCTGAGCGATGCGAGGCGACCGGTGCTTGAGGCCGCCCCCTCCACCGCTTCGCGGTCCCCCTCCCCCGTGAACGGGGGAGGATCCACGGTCGCGGAGGAGAGGAAGTCGGCGTTTGCGGCCTATATGACGGGTGGTTCGACCCTGGGGCTGGAGCTGAAGGCCGGGCTGTCGTCGGGGCCGAGCTCGGGCGGCTATGTGGTGCCGCCGGAGACGGAGCGGGCGATTGAACGACGCCTGATGGCCGGCTCGCCGATGCGGGAGATCGCGACGGTGCGAACGGTGGGCTCGGGCGTGTTCCGCAAGCCCGTGTCGACTGCGGGCGTTGAGGCCGGCTGGGTGGCCGAGACGGCCGCGCGGCCCGAGACCGATCCGGCGACGCTTGCGCTGCTGGAGTTCCCGTCGGCGGATCTCTACGCCTGTCCGGCTGCGACCCAGAGCCTGCTGGATGACGCGCTGATCGATCTGGACGAATGGCTGGCGGCCGAGGTGGAAGATGCCTTTTCCGCCCAGGAGACCGAGGCCTTCGTCAACGGCGACGGGGTGAACAAACCGCGCGGTTTCCTCGACTATGATCTGGTCGACGACGGCGATCAGGAGTGGGGCGAGATCGGCTACGTCGCCAGTGGCGCGGCCGGGGCCTTTCCCGCCTCGAACCCGACCGACCGGCTGATCGATCTGGTCTATGCGCCCAAGGCGCTGTACCGGCCGAATGCGCGCTTCGTCATGAACCGGCGGACGGTCTCGACCGTGCGCAAATTCAAGGACGGGGACGGCAACTATATCTGGCAGCCGGCCCAGCGGCCGGGGGATACCGCCAGCCTGCTGGGCTATCCGGTGACCGAGATCGAGACCATGCCGGACATTGGCGCGGACGCCGCGGCGATTGCGTTCGGCGACTTTCAGCGCGGCTATCTGATCGTCGACCGGGCGGGGGTGCGGGTGCTGCGCGACCCCTATTCGGCCAAGCCCTATGTGCTGTTCTACACGACCAAGCGCGTGGGCGGCGGGGTGCAGAATTTCGACGCCATCAAGGTGATGAAGTTCGCCGCGTCGTAGACGCGGAGTGACGTGTGGCGAGTGACGAGTGGCGAGAGCCGCTCGTCGCTGGCCGAACGAGTGCGACGCGAGCTGTCGGGAGTGAGCAGGCGAACTCGCCACTCGCGGCTCGACACTCGCCACTTTCAAGCGAAGCGAGAAATCAATGACCGCACCGGTGACCCTGGCCGAGGCGAAGGCCTTTCTGCGCGTCGGGCATGATGGCGAGGATGGTCTGATCCAGACCCTGATTGAGGCCGCGCAGGCGCGGGTGGAAGGGAAGGTGGGCAAGGCACTGGATGCCGCCAGCCCGGCGCCGCTGAGGCTGGCGGTAATGATGCTGACCCTGATCGCGTACGAGCGCGGGCCGGGAGAGGTGTCGTCGGCCGCAGTCGAGGCGTGGATCGCCCCCTATCGCGCGGTGCGGCTGTGACGGCGGCGACGCGGCGGGTGTTGGCGGAACTGTTCGCCGTCACCCTGTCTGAGACCCCGTATGGCGGCCAGGCCCGGTCCTATGACCCACTGGGGACCGTGTGGCTGGCCCGAGGCCCGGCGCGGGCCCGCCAGAGGTCCGGCCCCGACGGGCAGAGGCGCATTGAGGGGCGGCGGGCCATCAGCGCGCCCGATCCGCGTCTGACGGCGGGGCGGGTGCTGGCCTTCGAGGGGGCCAACTGGCGCATCGTCGCGGTGGCGACGGTTCGCACCGATTTCGAACTGGATCTGGAGCGGCTGTCGTGAGCGATGACCTGGCCCTGCAGAAGGGTTTGATCGCGCGCCTGAAGGCCGATGCCACGCTGGCGGTCCTGATCGGGGGGCGGGTCTGGGATGCTGCGCCGCCCGAGGCCGCCTGTCCGCACATCCGGCTGGGACGGGGCACGGTGCGCCCGCTGGCCGGCGGCGGTGGCGCGATGGAGCACCAGCTGAGCCTGATCGTCGTGTCGCGCTTTGCCGGCACGGAAGAGGCGCGGGCCGTGGCGGCGGCGGTACGCCTGTGCCTGGCCGGCGCGAGTATCGAAGCCGATGGCGTCCGCAGTCTGGCGCTTGAAGTGCCGCAAAGCGACGTCCTGGCCGCCGATGACGGGACGGTGACCTGGGCGCTGATCCGCCTGAGGGCCGTGACCCAGGCGGTCTGATCCCAACCCAATCAAGGAGAATTTCATGGCAGCCCAGAGCGGCAAGGACCTGTTGCTGAAGATCGAGACGGACCCGGACACCTTTCTGACGGTGGCGGGGCTGAGGGCGCGGACGGTGTCGCTGAATGCGCGGGCCGTCGATGTGACGGATGCGGACAGCGCCGGGCGCTGGCGCGAACTGTTGGCCGGGGCAGGGGTGCGGACCGCCGCTATTTCCGGTCAGGGCGTGTTTCGCGACTCGGCGGCGGACGCCCGCATCCGCGAGGCCTTCTTCGCCCAGAGCACGGACCGCTGGCAGGTGATCGTTCCGGACTTTGGCCGTCTGCAGGGCCGGTTCGTCGTGTCGGCGCTGGAATATGCGGGGGAGCATGACGGCGAGGCGAGCTTTGCGCTGAGCCTGGCCAGTGCGGGCGAGCTGACCTTTGAGGCGCTGTGATGCGGACCGCCAATGGCGCGCGCGGCGAGGTGCTGGTCGAACTGGACGGAGCGCCGCGACGGCTGTGCCTGACGCTGGGAGCGCTGGCCGAGATCGAGACGGCGCTGGAGGTGTCGGGCATCGAGGCCCTGGCCGAACGTCTGAGGCGACCGACAGCGCGGGATCTGATGGCGGTGCTGGCCGCGCTTCTGAACGGCGGCGGTGAAGCCGAGTTGGCGGCGCGGCTGGAGCAGGCCTCCGTCTCGCCCCAGGCGGCAGCGGAGGCCGTGGCCCGGGCCTTTGAGGCAGTCGGGGAATGACGCCGGACTGGGCGGCGCGGCTGGAAGCCGCAGTCCGGCTGGGCCTGACGCCAGCCGCGTTCTGGCGTCTGTCGGTGGCGGAATGGCGGGCGCTGACACGGGCGCCGGGGCAGACCTCGCCGCTCGGACGGGCGGAATTCGAACAGTTGTGCCGGGCCTGGCCGGATGAGGGGGCGAGACAATGACGGACAGCTTTGGCCCGTCGGGGCTGGAGACCGTGCCGCTGGAAGCGGCCGAGGCCGCAGCGGCGCTGGAGGGCCTGAAGGCGCCGGCCGAGCGGGCGGCCCGCTCGATCGAGCAGGCGTTTGACCGGGCGGGCGAAAGTCTGGCGGCATCCCTCACCCGGGCGGCGGCGGACGGCGAAGTCACCCTGAGCGAGCTGGCCCGCGCGGTCCTGTCGGCGGCCAATGCGGCGGTCGGGACCCTGATGGGCGGGGGCGGCCTGGGCGAGGCGCTGGCGCAGGCGGTGAGCGGATTCGCGGGGGCGCGGGCGAGCGGCGGGCCGGTGGTGCCCGGCGGCGCCTATCTGGTCGGCGAACACGGGCCCGAGGTGTTCCGGCCGGTCCAGAGCGGGACTGTGGATGCGGTCCAGGGCGGCGGGCTGGTCGTCAATCTGACGCTGGAAGGCGGGGCGCCGGGACTGTTGCGGTCCGAGACCCAGATCGCCCAGGCCCTCGCCCGCGCCGTGGCGCTGGGCACGCGCCGGTACTGAGGGGACACACGATGAGTTTTCATGAGGTGAGCCTGCCAGCACGCCTTGCGTTCGGCTCGACCGGGGGCGTGGAGCGTCGGACCGAGGTGGTGACGCTGGCGTCCGGTCACGAACGGCGGTCGACACCGTGGGCCAGTGGGCGGCGGCGCTATCTGATCGGCGCGGGGCTGAGGTCGCTGGACGACATGGCGGCGCTGACGGCCTTTTTCGAAGCGCGACAGGGGCGACTGTACGGCTTCCGCTTTCGGGACTTTGCCGACTTCAAATCCTGCGCGCCCGGAGCGGAGCCTGGGCCGGGCGATCAGCAGATCGGGACCGGGGACGGGGTGGAGACGCGATTTCGGCTGGCCAAGACCTATGGCGGGCAGGTCCGGACGATTGCCAAGCCGGTGGAGGGGACGGTGCGGGTGGCGGTCGACGGTGTGGAGGTTGCCGGCGGCTGGGACGTCGACCTGACGACCGGCGAGGTCACCTTTGACGTGGCGCCCGCGGAGGGGGCCCCGATCACCGCTGGTTTTCAGTTCGACACGCCGGTCCGGTTCGACGCCGACCGGCTGGAGATCACGCTGGAGACCTTCGGCAGCGGGCGGATGGTGGCCATGCCGCTGATCGAGATCCGGGTCTGAGCCATGCGACAGATTCCCGAGGAGATGGCCGCCCGGATCGAGTCCGGCGCGGCGACGCTGTGTCATGCCTGGCGAGTTACGCGGGCGGACGGGGTGCATCTGGGATTGACCGACCACGACCGGGCGCTGGAAGTGGACGGCACGGTCTGTTCGCCAGTCGACGGGTTCGAGGCGGGCGTGCGCGAGGGCGAGGCGGGGTTTGAACCCGGCAGCCTGACCCTGGGCGGGTCTCGGGCCGGGGAGGGGGAGGGCCTGACGGGCGCCGCCATCGACGCCGGACTGTTCGACCGCGCGAGGGTGGAACTGTGGCGGGTCGACTGGTCAGAGCCGGAGCTGAAGGTGCGGCTGTGGGTCGGGAGCATCCGGGGCCTGCGCCGGGATGGCGGGCGGCTGACGGTTGAACTGGAGGGGCCGCTGGCCGCCCTCGATCGCCGGATCGGCCGGACCTATGGGCGGCTGTGCGACGCGCGACTGGGGGACAGCCGGTGCGGTGTGGATACGGCCGAGCACCCGGGCGTCCGGTGCGACAAGCGGTGGGAGACCTGCACCGGGACGTTCGCGAACGGGATCAATTTTCGCGGCTTTCCGGACATTCCGGGCGACGACTTCATCGCGGCGCGGCCCGCGGACGGAGGGCGGCATGACGGCCGCAGCCGTCGATGAGGACGGCTGCACTGGTGGCCGCGCGCAGCTGGCTGCGCACACCTTATCGGCATCAGGCGAGTCTGAAGGGACAGGGCGCGGACTGTCTGGGTCTGGTGCGGGGCGTGTGGCGGGAGGTGATCGGGCCGGAGCCCGAGACGCTGCCACCCTATTCCCCCGACTGGGCCGAGGCAGGCGGGGCCGAGACGCTGCGGGATGCGGCGCGGCGGTGGCTGGTCGAGATTGAGGTCGCGGCGGCGCAGCCGGGCGATGTGCTGCTGTTCCGCATGCGGGCCGATGTTCCGATCAAGCACTGCGGAATCCTGAGCGCGACCGGCGAGCCCGGGCCGCGGCTGATCCACGCCTATTGGGGGCGGTCGGTGATCGAGAGCTGGATGGGCGACTGGTGGCTGAGGCGGCGGGCGGCTGCCTTCACCTGGCCGGTCCGGGCAGACTGAAATCGAGGAGAGACGATGGCGCAGGCGGTACTGGGCGGACTGGGACAGGCGCTGGGCGGCGGCGTAGGGCAGGCGATCGGCCGGGCGCTGGGCAGCATGCTGGACCAGCGACTGGTGGCCAGTCTGGGGCCGGTCCGCCAGAAGGGGCCGAGGCTGGAGGCCCTGCGGCTGCAGTCAACGGCCGAGGGCGCGCCCATGGCGCTGGCGCTGGGGCGGGCGAGGGTGACGGGGCAGGTCATCTGGGCGGCGCGGTTTCTGGAGCAAAGGCACGAAGAAAGCGCCGGCAAGGGCGGACCTAGGGTCGAGTCCTACAGCTATTCGCTCAGCTTTGCCGTGGCCGTCTGTGAAGGGCCGATCGACGGCATCGGGCGGATATGGGCTGACGGCCAGCCACTGGACCGGGCGGGCGCGACGCTTCGCATCCATCGCGGCACCGAAGACCAGATGCCGGACCCGCTGATCGAGGCAGTGGAAGGGGCGGGCGCGGCACCGGCCTGTCGCGGGACGGCCTATGTGGTGTTCGAGGATATGCCTCTGGCGCCATTCGGCAATCGCGTGCCGCACCTGTCCTTTGAGGTATTCCGGCGGCCGCAAGGCGGTGCACCGACACTGGAGGACCGGCTGGAGGGCGTGTGCCTGATCCCCGGGGCGGGAGAGTTCGTGCTGACGACCGAGCCGGTGCTGCGGCGGGCGGGCCTGACCCGGACCGAGGCGGAGAACGTCAGCACGGTCGAGGGGCGGCCGGATCTGATCGTGTCGCTGGACCAGCTGCAGGCGGCCTGTCCGAACCTGAAGCGGGTGAGCCTGGTGGTTGGATGGTTCGGGACGGACCTCAGGGCAGGGCAGTGCACAATCCGGCCGGGCGTGGAACGGACCGACAAGCCGACCGAGCCGCTGGTCTGGTCGGTGGCCGGACTGGACCGGGCGAGCGCGCATCTGGTGAGCGAGGTGGACGGGACCCCGGCCTATGGCGGCACACCCTCGGACGACAGCGTCCGGCAGGCAGTGGCCGAGCTGAAGGCGAGGGGGCTGGAGGTCACGCTCTATCCCTTCGTCTTCATGGATATTCCGCCGGAGAACGGCTTGCCGGACCCCCATGGGGGCGGAGAGCAGGCGGCCTATCCCTGGCGGGGGCGGGTAACGGTGGAGAGTGCGGGGACGACGGGCGCCGAGGTGGCGCAGATGTTCGGAACCGCCGACGGCTGGGGGCTGAGGCGGATGGCGCTGCACTATGCGGCGCTTGTGGCCGAGACCGGCGCCGATGGGCTGTTGATCGGGTCGGAGATGCGGGGCCTGACGACGGCGCGCGATGCTGGCGGGGGCTATCCGGCTGTGGCGGCCTTCTGCGACCTGCTGGAAGAGTGCCGGGCCGTGGTGGGACCGGCGGTGAAGCTGTCCTATGCCGCCGACTGGTCAGAGTATTCAGGGCATCGACCGGATGACGGCTCGGGCGATGTGGTGTTTCACCTGGACCCGCTGTGGGCGCACCCCGCGCTCGATTATGTGGGCATCGACTGGTACCCGCCGCTGGGCGACTGGCGCGCGGGTGACGGCGGTCTGGATGCAGCGACCTATCCCGGGCCGGACGACCCTGCCTATCTGGCGATGCAGATGGCGGGGGGCGAGCATTTCGACTGGTACTATACCAGCGAGGCCGATCGTGCGGCGCAGCTGCGGACTCCGATTGCCGATCTGGCCCACGGCGAGGACTGGGTGTTCCGGGCCAAGGATCTGGCGGGCTGGTGGAGCCATGCGCACCACGACCGGCCCGGGGGAGTAAGGTCGGCGACCCCGACGGCCTGGCAGCCGGGCATGAAGCCGATCCGGCTGACCGAGTTCGGCTGTGCCGCTGTGGACCGGGGTGGGAATGCACCCAATCTGTTTCAGGACCCGAAGAGCGCCGAGAATGCGCTGCCGCCCGGCTCGACCGGCGGGCGGGACGACCGGATGCAGCGCCGGGTGCTGGAGGCGGTGCTGGGCCATTTTGCGGGCGAGAGGAATCCTGTCTCGACCGTCTATGGCGGGCCGATGGTGGAGGCGGCGGACGCCTGGTGCTGGGACGCGCGGCCGTGGCCGGCCTTTCCGGGGCGTCGGGACCTGTGGGCCGACGCCGGGGCGTGGCGGGCAGGACACTGGCTGAACGGGCGGCTGCTGGGCGATACGGAGGGTCTGCTGGGCGACCTTCTCGGGCGGGCCGGGCTACTCGACGAGATGGAGATCGGATCGGTTGCGGACCGGATCGACGGCTATGTGATCGACTGGCCCATGAGCGTGCGCGAGGCGCTGACGCCGCTGGTGGCCGGGCTGGGGCTCGGCATCACCGAGGCCGACGGACGCGTGACGTTGAGGGCGGAGGGAGACGGGCCTGTGGTGCATCTGGCGCCGTCCGACCTGGCCTTGCCCGAGGAGGGTGGGGCGGACCTGCGCGACCGGACTGTCGACGAGACGCCGGATCGGGTGCGGGTGCGCTATCTGAGCGCGACCCGGGATTACCAGACGGGGTCGGTCACGCTGAGCCGCGACACCGGAGGCGACGCCGTTGCGGGGCTGGATATCGATCTGCCGGCTGTCTGCGACGAGCGACAGGCGCGCCGATGCGCGGCCCGGGTCGCCGCGGGGCTGGAGGTGCCGGAGCGGCGGACGCTCAAGCTGGGGCCCCTGCAGGCGCTGATGCTGGAGCCGGGCGATACGGTGCAGATCGGCGACGAGGTGTCTCTGTGGCGCGTCGAACGCCTGACCCTGGATGAGGAGGCGCGCGCGGTCCTGACGCCGGTGGTGACGCCGGAGTTCGAGGACGTGGAGGACGTCTGGATCGCGCCCGATGCCGGTGGACCGGCCGGAGCGCCGTGGTTCCGGGTGCTGGAGCTTCCGCCGCTTGTGGGCCGCGGCGACAGCGGAGGCATGGTCGCTGCAGTGGCGGTCGAGCCCTGGTCGCCGCATGTCGTCACGGCCGGTCCGGATGCCCTGAGCCAGACGCAACGGGCGGTCGTCGGAGCACCGGCCGGTGTCGGGACCTTGACCGAACCGCTTGCCCCGGGGCCTTGCGGCCGGTGGGATGAAGGCCATGCGCTGACCCTGAGGGTGGAGGGCCGGACGCCAGAGAGCCGGGACGCGCTGTCGGTGCTGGGCGGGGCCAATGCGCTGGCCGTGGAGACGGAGAGCGGGTGGGAGATCGTGCAGTATCGGCATGCCGAAATGTTGGGGGACGATGTCTGGCGACTGTCGGGCCTGCTGAGGGGTCAGGGCGGCGGCGAGCCGGAAGCCGCAAGCGGTGCCGGCGCAGGGGCGGCGGTGGTCTTTCTGGACGACAGTCTGGCAGTCGTCGGCGCGAGGGAAGACGAATGGGGACTGCCCCTGCTGTGGCGGGCGGGGACTGGAGGAGCAACCCCCTCCGGGCCGTTCGTCAGTCAGCTGACCCATGTGCAGACGGGGCGCGCCGAACGTCCGTGGTCCCCGGTGCACCTGAAGGTCGAGGCACTGGAAGACGACCTGCGGTTGAGCTGGATCCCGAGGGTCCGTTCGGGAGGCGACAGCTGGGAGGGAGAGCCGGCGGCTGTGGACCCGACCCGGTTCCGCATCCGCATTCTGGATGGCGAGACCGAGCGCCGCGTGGTCGAGGTGACCTCGGCAGGGTGGATCTATGAGGCCGGGGATCGCGCAGTCGATTTTCCGGAGGGCTGCAGCGAAGGGCGGTTTGCCGTGGCCCAGGCGCGGGGGCGGGGCGGATGGGGGCCGGAAGCGCACGCGCCCCTTTGCGAAGGCGGTGGCATGCCCTAACTGATGGCCTTGAGCTATCAGGAGCGATGATCAGGCGTGGCAGGCGATCCCTATCAGGAACTGGGTGTGTCACGAGGCGCGAGCGCCGACGAGATCAAGAAGGCCTTTCGCAAGCTGGCCAAGGACTATCACCCCGACAAGAACCCGGGCGATAAGGCGGCCGAGGATCGGTTCAAGCGGATCACGGCGGCCTTTGACCTGCTGGGCGATGCGGACAAGCGCGCCAAGTTCGACCGGGGGGAGATCGATGCGGACGGTCGTGAGCAGTATCGCGGCTTCAGCGGCGGGGCGCGTGGGCAGGGCGGCTTCGGTCAGGGGGGCTTCGGCGGCGGCGGGGCAAGGACCACCTTCGACGACATCGACCTCGAGGACATCCTGGGCGGCATGTTCGGCGGCGGGGGTGCCCGGCCACGCGGCGGGGCCGGGCGTGGGCCCACGCGAGGCCAGGACGTCCGGGCCAGTCTGGAAATCAGTCTTGAGGACTCAATCCAGGGCTCGACGCGGCGCATCCAGTTTTCGGACGGGCGCACGCTGGACGTGACCATTCCCAAGGGGGCGGACGACGGCCAGGTGATCCGGCTGAAGGGTCAGGGCGTGCCCTCGCCCCGGGGCGGTCCGGCCGGGGATGCGCTGATCGAGCTGAAGATCGCGCCGCACAGCCTGTACCACCGCGAGGGGGCCGATCTGACCATGGATCTGGCCGTGCCGCTGGCCGATGCGGTGCTGGGCGGCAAGGTGGCCGTGCGAACGCCTGACGGAGTGGTGAACCTGACCGTGCCCAAGGGGTCGAACTCAGGTCAGGTCATGCGGCTGAAGGGCAAGGGCGCCTATGCCGGGGGTCGCCGGGGGGACCTGAAGGCCCGGCTGATGATCCAGCTGCCCGGCGAGGATGTCCCCGAGCTGACGAAAGCGGCCGAGGCTCTGCGGAAGCGGGCCCTGTGACCCGACCGATCAAGCCTGATGTGAAGCCTGCACGGCCGTGGTTCTCGTCGGGGCCAACCGCCAAGCGGCCCGGCTGGTCGGCCGACGGCTTGCCCACGGATTTGCTGGGTCGAGGAATCCGCGCGCCCGAGGTGGTGACCCGGTTTGCCGAAGGTCTGGCGCTGAGCCGGGAGGTTCTGGAGGTGCCGGAGGACTGGGCACTGGTCTATGTGCCCGGATCGGACACCGGGGCGGTGGAAGCCGCGCTCTGGAATTTGCTGGGTGCCCGCCCTGTGCAGGTCATGGCCTTCGAGAATTTCGGCAAGGTCTGGGCCACCGATGCGCGCGATCACCTGAACCTGCAGCCCGAGATTCTGGATGCGCCCTGGGGTCGCTTCCCCGATGTGACCCGGGTCGATCCCGCTGCCGATCTGGTCTTTCCGTGGAATGGCACGACCTCGGGTGTCCGGGCGCCGGGTGGAGACTGGCTTGCGACCGACCGGGAAGGGCTGGTGATCTGTGACGCCACGTCGGCGGCCTTTGCCATGGCCCTGCCGTGGGACCGGCTGGATGTGGTGACCTTCAGCTTCCAGAAGGCGCTGGGCGGCGAGGCCGGGCTGGGCATGGCGGCCCTGTCTCCGCGCGCGATCGAGCGCCTGGACCAGTTCGTGCCGCCGCGGCCGGTGCCCAAGGTGCTGCGGCTGAGGAATGACACCGGCTTCGACCGGGCCCTGGCCACCGGGTCGATGATCAACACCTTCTCGGTCATGACGCTGGAGGACTGGATCGACGCGCTTGTCTGGGCGAAGGCCGAAGGCGGGCTGGGTGCCCTGATCACCCGGACCGAGGCGAATGCCGCCGCGCTGGACGAATGGGTCGCGCGGACCGACTGGGTGGACTGGCTGGCCGAGGACCCGGCCACCCGTTCGACGACCTCGGTGTGCCTGAAGATCGTCCATCCGCGTGTGGCGGCGATGGATGATGAGGCCCGGCGCGAACTGGTCACACGGATGAAGGCCCTGCTTGAGGACGAAGGCGCGGCCTTTGACATCGAGGGGCACCGCAATGCGCCGGCGGGTCTGCGCGTCTGGTGCGGCTGTACGGTGGATGTCGAGGATGTCCGGGCGCTGACGCCCTGGCTCGACTGGGCGTTTGCGGTCGCGATGGCGGAATAATCCGCCGACTTCAGGCGACATCGGACGATTCCCCGGCTATAGGCTCGGCCCGCGTCGAAAGCGGAGAGTGACCCTTGGCGAATGTGACCGTGGTCGGAGCCCAGTGGGGCGACGAAGGCAAAGGCAAGATCGTCGACTGGCTGTCGAACCGGGCCGACTGGGTCGTCCGGTTCCAGGGGGGGCACAATGCCGGTCACACCCTGGTCGTGGGCGATGTCACGTACAAGCTGAGCCTGCTGCCGTCGGGCGTGGTGCAGGGCAAGCCGTCCGTGATCGGCAACGGTGTGGTCATTGACCCCTGGGCGCTGCGCGACGAGATCGCCCGGATCGAGGGACAGGGCGTCGAGATCACCTCCGACCTGCTGACCATTGCCGAGACGGCCTGTCTGATCCTGCCGCTGCACCGGGACCTGGATCAGGCGCGCGAGGCGCAGGCGGGCACCACCAAAATCGGCACGACGGGGCGCGGCATCGGCCCGGCGTATGAGGACAAGGTCGGGCGCCGGGCGATCCGCGTCGGCGACCTGACCGACCCGGACGCGCTGGATGCCAAGATCGAACGCCTGCTGGCGCACCACAATGCCCTGCGGAAGGGGCTGGACCTGCCGGAGGTCGATGTGCCCGCGCTCAAGGCCGAGCTGATGGCCATTGCGCCGGAGGTCCTGAAGTATGCTGGTCAGCCGGTCTGGCGTCTGCTGGATCAGGCGCACCGCGACGGCAAGCGCATCCTGTTCGAGGGCGCGCAGGGCTCGTTGCTCGACGTTGACCACGGCACCTATCCCTACGTCACCAGCTCGAACACGGTGGCGGGACAGGCGGCGGCGGGCTCGGGTCTGGGGCCGCGCTCGGTCGGCTATGTGCTGGGTATTGTGAAGGCCTATACGACCCGGGTGGGCGAGGGGCCCTTCCCGACCGAACTGTTCGACGACGACGGGCGGCGCATCGCCGAACGGGGCCGCGAGTTCGGCACGGTGACCGGGCGCGCGCGGCGCTGCGGCTGGTTCGACGCCGTGCTGGTGCGGCAGTCGATCGCCATCAACGGCATCTATGGCATCGCCCTGACCAAGCTGGACGTGCTGGACGGGTTTGAAACCCTGAAGATCTGCGTGGGCTACCGCGTGCAGGGTGAGACGCTCGACTATCTGCCGGCCGGTCTCAAGGCCCAGGCCGAGGTGGAGCCGATCTATGAAGAGGTGGAGGGCTGGTCGGAAAGCACCCAGGGCGCGCGCTCCTGGAAGGACCTGCCGGCGGCGGCCATCAAATATGTGCGGCGGATCGAGGAGCTGATCGGGGCGCCGGTGGCCCTCCTGTCGACCAGCCCCGAGCGGGACGACACTATCCTGATGCAGGACCCCTTTCACGGCTGAACCGGTTTCAATCCGGTTTTAACGCGTGGTTGTTAGGAGTGGGCGGTTCACTCCATGGGGGCTTTGCGTGTTGATTACCGACCGGCGCTTTCTGGCACGTCTGGAGCCCACTGTGGGCCGGGTGCTGATCCTTGACCCCAATGCCCATGCTGCGCGCCTGATCACCGATCTGATGAAGGGCCTAGGCGCCCGCGAGGTGGCGGTCGAGGCGAGCGATACGCGCGGCCTGCAGATGGCTGGTGCCCTGGATCCCGGGCTGATCTTCATCGAGCGGTCTGGCCCGCAACTGGACGGCGAGGGATTTACCAAGGCGCTTCGGCGTTCGCACCTCGCCTGTCGCCGTGTGCCGGTGATCATGGTGACGGCGGAAGCGACGGCCTCGACCATCAAGGGCGCGCGGGATTCGGGGGTGCATGAGTTTCTGCGCAAGCCCTTCACCAGTGCCGACCTGATCAAGCGGGTCGAGAACGTGGCGCTGAAGCCGCGCGACTGGGTCGAGGGCGTGAGCTATGTCGGGCCGGATCGTCGACGCTTCAACTCAGGCGAGTATTCCGGGCCGACCAAGCGTAAGAGCGACACGGTCAAGAGCGCCGCGGCCGAGGCTGTGGCGGTACGAGACCAGGCCATGAAGATTCTGGCGGCGGCCCTGGACCAGTTCGACAACGACCCGCCGCAAGCGGTTCGCGCCATTCGCCAGCAGGCCGAGACCCTGAAGGCGCTGGCGCTCAGGGTCTCGGATTCCCGACTGGTCGTGGCCGTGGGCGCACTGGAAGTGACGCTGGCGCAGGGCGGAATGACCAAGGCGGTGCTGGCCGCACCGATCGGTCAGCTTCTGGCGCTGCCGAAGCCCGGGGAAATCACCAGAAAGGCCAGCTGACCCGTCAGGGGTCAGGCGTCGACGAGATTGCGCTCGGTTGCGGCGGCCTGCATGGCTTTCTGCAGCTTCTCAAAAGCGCGGACCTCGATCTGGCGGACGCGCTCGCGGGAGACGCCGTACTGGCCGGCCAGCTCTTCCAAAGTGACCGGATCGTCCTTGAGGCGGCGTTCCGTCAGGATATGCTTCTCGCGATCCGTCAGCTCTTCCATGGCTTCCTGAAGGAGGCCCACGCGGATGTCGCGCTCCTCGCTTTCGGCGAGCTGCGTCTCCTGGCTGATGGCCGTGTCGTCGGCCAGCCAGTCCTGCCACTCGCTTTCGCCATCGGCGCGAAGCGGGGCATTGAGCGAGGCGTCGCCCGACAGGCGGCGGTTCATGTCCGTCACCTCCTGCTCCGACACGCCGAGCTTGGTGGCGATGGCGGACAGATGCTCGGGATGCAGATCGCCGTCCTCGAAGGCCGAGATCTGGCTCTTGGCCTTGCGAAGGTTGAAGAACAGCTTCTTCTGCGCGGCGGTCGTGCCCATCTTCACGAGCGACCAGCTGCGCAGGATGTATTCCTGGATCGAGGCGCGAATCCACCACATGGCGTAGGTGGCCAGGCGGAAGCCCTTGTCCGGGTCGAATTTCTTGACGGCCTGCATGAGGCCGACGTTACCTTCGGAGATCACTTCTCCGATCGGCAGGCCGTAGCCGCGATAGCCCATGGCGATCTTGGCCACGAGGCGCAGGTGGGAGGTCACGAGCTTGTGGGCGGCCTCGGTGTCCTGATGCTCACCCCAACGTTTGGCCAGCATGAACTCTTCGTCCTTGCTGAGCATGGGGAATTTGCGGATTTCCGAGAGATAGCGCGACAGTCCCTGTTCCGGCGACATGATCGCGAGGCTTGGCTTGGCAGTCATATGGTCCCTCCGACCTCAGAAACGAGCGGGTCCTGCGGAGACGGCCACGCGAATGTGCACCGACGCCTCACCCCTCAACAGTCGACGTGGGTATCCGTTGCGTCCTTGCCTAGAGGCGCTTTGTCACAGGCGCATCCGGGCGTGACACCGAAGCCACGATCAACCGCGAGGAGATATACCAGCACGTCCGTTGCTTTTCAATACTCTCTCGCGAGCGTCTCGATTCCGGGTCAGGCGAGCAGGTCAGCCTGATCCGGGTGGCGGCGGATGTAGGCCGCCGAATAGCTGCACAGCGGGACCACCTTCAGACCCTCGCGGCGGGCTTCGTCGAGCACATGGGCGGTCAGGCGCGCGGCGATACCGCGTCCCTCCAGCGGAGGTGGGACCTGGGTGGTGTTCAGCGTCAGTCGATCGCCGTCCCGGCTGTAGCCGATGAAGGCGGTTTCGCCCTCGAGGTCGAGTTCATAGCGCTGGTTCTCAGCATCGTGGCGGATCGGGTCGGTCATGGGGCCTCAGAAGAAGTCGACGTGGATGTGGTCGTCGTGGCGGGCGGCCTGGCAGCCCGCGAAGCGAACCTTTGAATGACCCCACAGGCCAAAGCGTTCCTCCAGGTGGGGCTCGATGAAGACGCGTCGCACCCGGTCGTCGGCGATCAGAATTTCGACCAGCGCCTTGGTTCGCCCGTTGTCCAGCCGCCAGGGACGGTCCGCCGGGGGATCCGGCTTTTCGGCGCGTCCGGAACGGCCTTCCGGACACGCCACGCGTTCGCCAGGGAGGGGCGGCTCCGCCGGCCAGTAGCCGCCCCAGTTACGGGTGTCGGGCACGTCGGCGAGGGGATGCCCCTCCGTGTCGGTGTAATAGAGCGCCAGATCGACCTGCCGACCGTCGCCATGGCTGAGATGGGGTGGGAAGGGGACAATCCCGTCCGGGCCGGACCCGTCCATGAAGCGGACGATTGCCTCGGGATAACGCGCCTGCAGGCGGGACGCCGCGTCGACCAGGGCATCGCGGGCTTCGGGTGTCATATAGTTGCGGCCCTGGCTGCAGTAGCGGGCAAACAGGGGCCTGAGACCTTGTGAGCCATCGCAGGAGAGGGAGACCAGACCGGCGGCGGTGGGCTCCGCGGGGCGCGCCCTCTCCTCCACTTCTGACCCGCAGGCCGAAAGGCCGACCAACAACGCCAGACCCGCGAAGCTTCTCACAGGGCCTCCAGCCGGTCCTGCAGGTCTCGCATGTCGGCGGGCGGCTCGGTTTCGAACCGCAGGGCCTCACCGGACACAGGGTGAACAAAGCCGAGCACCGCTGCATGAAGGGCCTGACGGTCGAGGCCCGAGGCGGAGATCGCGTCGCGGACGGACTGTGCGGGCGGGCCGGACCCGTAGACCGGATCTCCCAGAAGCGGGGCGCCCTTGGAGGCCATATGCACCCGGATCTGGTGGGTGCGACCGGTGTGGAGCGTGCAGGCAATGCGGGCGGCGAGCGGCGCGCCTCCCACCTTTGCAGGGTGACCAAAGGTGCGCTCGACGACGTAGTCCGTCACGGCCTCGCGCCCGCCGGTCTTCAGGACCGCCATCTTCTTCCGGTCATGGGTCGAGCGACCCAAGCGACTTTCGATCCGGCCCCGCTCCGGCGTCAGCGTGCCGCGGGTCAGGGCGATATAGGTGCGCTGGATATCGTGGGTGGCAAAGTGGGCCGACAGGCCCTGGTGCGCACGGTCGGACTTGGCCGCGACCATGACGCCGGAGGTCCCCTTGTCGAGCCGGTGAACGATCCCGGGGCGTGCGACCCCGCCGATGCCGGACAGGCTGGCCCCGCAGTGATGGAGAAGGGCGTTGACCAGGGTGCCGGTCTCGCTGCCCGGAGCGGGGTGGGTCGCCATGCCCGCAGGCTTGTCCACCACGACCAGATCGGCGTCCTCGAACAGGATCGTCAGGGGAAGAGGTTCGGGCTCGGGCTCGGCCGCGACCGGGGCCGGGAGCACGATCCGGTAAAGACCGGCCTCGGTGGAGCGGGCGCCGGCGTTCAGACGCTGATCGTCGCGACTGATTGACCCGCCAGACAGGAGCGCCTGGATGCGGGCGCGCGAGACCTCGGGCAGCGCTTGGCTGAGGGCCTTGTCCAGACGTTCCGGCGTGGCCTCGAGCTGGAGTTCGATGATGGAGGCGCCATCATCCTCATCGTCGGAATCGGTGGACGGGTGGTTCATGAGTGACGAAGCCTAGCACGGGAGCAGAACCCGCTCCGACGGAATTTGCGCGACGAGGGGACCTTGGGCATCTTCCCGTCTGCAAGGGAGAGGGCTCCATGAAATATCTCATCATCGGCGCTGTCGGGCTGGCGGCGCTGGCGGCACTCAGCGGCTGCGCGACCATGAGCGAGGACCAGTGCCTGGCAGGCGACTGGGGCCAGCAAGGCTACACCGACGGCTATGCAGGCTACTCCGAGAGCCGACTGGAAGATCACGCCAAGGCCTGCGCCAAATACGGGGTCGTGCCCAATTCCGCGGCCTATTTCTCGGCGCGTGAGGATGGCCTCCGCCAGTATTGCGTGCCGGAACGGGCCTTTTCGGAAGCGGCTCGCGGCAACAGCTATGCCGGGGTCTGCCGGGGGGCGGCCGAGGGCGCCTTCCTGTCCGCCTGGAGCGACGGCGAGACGCTATACCGTGCGGAACAGGCCGTTACCGAGGCGCGTAGCCGGGTCGACAGTCTGGGGGCGCGCGCCACCGAACTGGACGAGAAGATCGACTACTTCCAGGGACAGGCGCGCGACACCAACCTGACCGACGAGGCCCGCGAACAGGCGCGCAATCGCGTGCAGGAATTGCGCCGTGAGCGTCAACAGACGCTTCGCGAGTGGCGGGACGCCCAGGACTATCTGGACTACGCCGAACGCGAGGCCCGGGACGTCCGCTACTATCTGATCGGACGCTACGGCTTCTGATCTAAGATCAGGCCGCCTTTGACGAGGCCTTGCCGAAGTGCGGGTCCAACTCGCCCGAGGCGTAGCGTTTGGCCATCTGGGCGGTCGACAGCGGCTTGATCTTTGAGGCCTGCCCCTCACAGCCGAACTGCTGGTAGCGCTCGATGCACAGCTTGCGCATGGCTTCCTTGGCGGGCTTCAGATAGGCGCGCGGGTCGAACTCGCCCGGCTTTTCGGCCAGCACCTTGCGGATGGCGCCGGTGATGGCCATCCGGTTGTCGGTGTCGATGTTGATCTTGCGCACGCCGTGCTTGATGCCGCGCTGGATTTCCTCGACCGGCACGCCCCAAGTCTGGGGCATCTTGCCGCCGTACTGGTTGATGATGTCCTGCAGATCCTGCGGCACGGAGGACGAGCCGTGCATGACCAGATGGGTGTCCGGCAGACGGCGGTGGATTTCCTCAATGACGTTCATGGCCAGCACCTCGCCATCCGGCTGGCGGGTGAACTTGTAGGCGCCGTGGCTGGTGCCCATGGCGATGGCGAGGGCGTCGACCTTGGTCTCGCGGACGAAGTCCACCGCCTGATCGGGATCAGTCAGCAGGGCGGAGTGATCCAGCTTGCCCTCGAAGCCGTGGCCGTCCTCGGCCTCGCCCATGCCCGTCTCCAGGCTGCCCAGCACGCCCAGCTCCCCCTCGACCGACACGCCGCAGCTGTGGGCCATTTCGGTGACGCGGCGGGTGACATCGACATTGTACTCGTAGCTGGCGGGGGTCTTGGCGTCCTCTTCCAGCGAGCCGTCCATCATGACCGAGGTAAAACCGTACTGGATGGCGGTGGCGCAGGTGGCCGGCCCATTGCCGTGGTCCTGGTGCATGCAGACCGGGATGTGCGGATAAAGCTCGGCCAGGCCGTCGATCAGCTTGGCCAGGATGATGTCATTGGCATAGCTGCGCGCGCCGCGGCTGGCCTGGATGATGACGGGGGCGTTCACCGCCTCGGCCGCCTCCATGATCGCCAGACCCTGTTCCATATTGTTGATGTTGTAGGCCGGCAGGCCGTAGCCTTCCTCTGCCGCGTGATCGAGCAGTTGTCGCAGCGTGATGCGCGCCATGGGGTAGTCTCCTGAGCCTTTTATCTTTTGCCCCGCTTTAGCGCCGGACGGGCTCGAAGTCACGCCGTGTTACAAAGGAATCAGGCGCGGCGTCAGGACGGATCCCGGGGCCCCTCGCCCCGGGCCACGGCGGCGAAGACTTCGGCCATCTGGTCCGTGTAGCGCCAGGTGCGGCCGGTCTCCGGGTCGCGGCCCACGATGTCGGCGACCCGCCAGCCCGCATCGGTCCTGACCATCTCGAAGCGGGTCTCGCGTGGCTCATTGGTGTTGAGGAAACGGACCTGAACCTCGGCTCCCCAGGGCGTGGCGCGCGTACTGTAGCGGGCGTCAGTCACATAGATGTAGGGGCTGCCCACTGACGGCTCCATGCCGACGCCGATGTTGTCGGTCACGGCGTCCAGCCGCAAAGAGGCCTCGGCCAGCTCTGGAGTCATCCAGGCCAGACGGGCTTCGCGTGAGCCCCCAGTCCCCTCCCAGTCCGGAGCGTCAAACAGGCTGCGGATGAAGTCTTCGGGCGCACCGTGAGGCGACACCGGCGCGCCGGCCACGGACCGCTGAGGCCAGAAATCGGCGACAGGGGCACAGCCCACGAGGGCGAAGCAGAGGGCGCCGGCAATCAGGGGCCTTGTGGGGTGCGTCATTCGAAATCCCTCGCATCGGCTTCGGCCTGATCCAGAAGTCCCGTGGCCGTCCATTGGCTTTCGCCCCGCGAGCGGATCTGGCGGACACGCCAGCCCGCATCCGTCTCCACCAGTTCGAAGGTGAGATCGACGGGGGTCTCGAAATTGGTGAAGCGGACCCGTACCTCCACGCCGTAATCCGTCTCGCGCGAGGCATAGTCGAAGTTGGCGAGGTTGAAGTCCTGACCGTCGATCAGGGGATCGAACCCGACGACTGCGCCCGCGCCGCCGTAGTCGCTGGCCGCCTCGTTGACCTGATCAATGCGGCGGGACAGGTCGGGCGTCAGCCAGGCCGACCGCTCGGTCCGCGATCCGAACAGGCTCAGCTCATCGTCGTAGACGCGGCGGATGATGGCTTCGGCGGCCGCGATACGCTCGGCCCGCTCCCGCGCCTCAGCCTCCTGTCTGGCCTGTTCGGCTGCGGCGGCCTCCTGCTGCAGGCGCGCCTCCTGGGCTGCCCGCGCGGCAGAGACCTCTTCCTCAGTCGGTGCTTCGGGTCGGACAGGCTGTTGCGGTGTGGCGCCGGGGCGGTGGTCGCGCCCGAACAGGCTGGCGGTCGCCGATGCCATCGATTGGGTCATCGGCGCCAGGGGGCCGCGCGTCAGCAGCAGTTCGCTTCCCAGGGCGAAGGCGACGAAGGCGGCGAGTACCAGACTGAGCACACTCTTGATGCCGGCCATCAGCCAGCCGCTGCGGGCCGCCCAGAGATTAATCCCCGCCACCAGCGCGATGCCGGCGAAGATCGCGATCAGACCCGGTTCGAGATCGCCATTACCTCCGTCGCGAAGGGCCTCGCTGAGGGCGATGAACAGGGTGGCGAGCCCCAGAAGGCCGAGCGCCCACAGTGCCAGGGCCGTCCGGTTTCGCTGCCGGGAGGCGATCGATGGCCCGGGCGAAGCAGGGATTGCCTCGGGCGGCACCGGACGCGTTCGACCTGCGGCCCGGTCCATCTCCTGCTGAATCCGCCAGGCGGCGAGGCCCGCGAAGCCGCGGGCCCGCTGGCCGTCGGGCCTGAGGTTGGCGAAGAAGTCGTCCCAGCCGTCGCTGGGCGCATCGACCAGACCGCTCCGCGTCAGCAGGGTCTCGATCCCGTCGTAGGTGGCATCGCCGAGGCTGACCTCATGTCCGGTGCCGTGGCTGGCGCTCTCCGCAGAGGCGGCCAGTGCCGAAACCAGACCTTCGCTGACACGGCTGGGGACAGCGAAGACCAACGACTGGCCGTCGATCATCTCGATCCGGATGAAGGCGGCCTTGATGTCCTGGGTCGATCGGGTGCCGAAAGCGGCGTCCAGCGCCCACGACGCGAGGCCATGGACAACCGCCCGCCCAAACGCACCCTTGCGGAGTTGCTCCGGCGTCAGGGCATCGACCGATACCGAGCGGATGTTGCCATAGGGGATGGCGAAATCCATGACGCGGGCCAGCCCGTCGGGCTTGTAGGCATTGATGAACTGGCCGATGACGAGCGCCCGGAAGGCATCGAGATGCTCGGTGTTGTGGAAGTGCCGCATCAGCAGGAACCGGTCCTGCCCCACCGCCATCAGATACTTGCCCTCCAGCTTGCCGGCGGCGGCTGGTCCATTCAGCAGCTGGCCGACGGGGATGGTGCGTCCCGTGAAGCCGGGCAGGCGCGCCTCAACCTGTTGGCGCAGTCCCCGCCGCGTGTTCCAGCGAAACACCCATCCGGAGGCCCAGACGACCAGCGCCACCCCTGCGACCAGCAGGAAGACGCCGCGGATCGACTGCCGATCGTCCTCGCTGACCACCAGGTCCATGGCGCCCAGCACGATGAACATCAGCAGGAAGAAGGCGACCATGGCCCCGGCCGCCAGTCCGGCAGCGGCCAAGCATCCCTGGCCCTTCGCCACCGGCCGAACCTGAACAGCTGGCCCGGTGATGAAGACGTCGGTGTTGTCGGTCGTCTCGTCGCTCATGCCCCTACTCCCTGACCCTTATGGTCAAGGTAGCGTCAAGGCCGGTCCCGGAACAAGGAATTGCGGGCCTGCGTCGGGTTTCGTCAGCCTCGCAGGGCCTCGACGCCGGGCAGGGGCTTGCCTTCCATCCACTCGAGGAAGGCGCCGCCGGCGGTGGAGACGAAGGTCATCTGATCGACCACGCCAGCATGGTTGAGCGCCGAGACGGTGTCACCGCCACCGGCCACCGCCGTGATCGCGCCGCTGGTCGCCAGCTGGCCCGCCGCCTGCGCGGCCTTGACGGTTGCGGCGTCGAAGGGCGGCACCTCGAACACGCCCAGCGGGCCATTCCAGATCAGGGTGCGCGACAGGGCCATGGCCTTGACCAGGCGCTCGACCGTCAGCGGCCCGGCATCCAGGATCTTCTCGTCCTCACCGATCTCTTCACGGGCCAGAACCGTGCGGGTTTCGACTTCCGGCTTCACATCGGTGGCCACCACGACGTCCTGCGGCAGCAGCAGCTCGCAGCCCTTGGCCTCGGCCTCGGCCATGATCTCACGGGCGGTTTCGGCCATGTCGCGCTCGGCCAGCGAGCCACCGATGTCGATGCCCTGGGCATAGAGGAAGGTGTTGGCCATGCCGCCGCCGATGGCCAGCCGGTCCAGCTTGCCGACCAGATTCTTCAGCAGATCCAGCTTGGTCGAGACTTTGGCCCCTCCGACGATGCCCAGCACCGGCTTGACCGGATTGCCCAGCGCCGCATCCAGCGCTTCAAGCTCGCGCTTCATCGCCTCGCCGGCATAGGCGGGCAGCAGGCGCGCCAGCCCCTCGGTCGAGGCATGCGCCCGGTGCGCGGCGGAAAAGGCGTCGTTGACGTAAAGGTCACCCAGCGCGGCCAGTTGAGCGGCAAAGGCGGGATCGTTCTTCTCCTCGCCCGCGTGGAAGCGGACGTTCTCCAGCAGGATCACCCCGCCCGGGCCCACGTCTGCAACGACGGCCTTTGCCTCTTGGCCCACGCAGTCATCGGCGAAGCGCACCGGCGCGCCCAGCAGGCGCTCCAGATCATCGACGACGGGCTGAAGGCTCATCTCCGGCACCCGCTGGCCCTTGGGCCGGTCGAAGTGGGCCAACAGCGCGACCTTCGCTCCTGCATCGCACAAACGCTGGATGGTCGGCAAGGCGGCGCGCAGCCGCGTGTCGTCGGTGACCTTGCCCCCCTCCATCGGCACGTTGAAGTCCACGCGCACGAGGGCCGTTTTGCCGGCGAGGTCAGTGGCGTCGTCGAGGGTGCGGAAGGTCATGGGGTCTCCGGCGGCTCATGCCGCTGATAAATCAGATAGGTGAGCGCCTCTGGCATCGTCCGATCAGCATTCACGATCAACTTCTCTTCGAGCTGCTCGTCCCCGAAATCAGCGATAATCAAAGTGCCGGCGATCTGGATCAGATCGACTTCCTCGGCGGCTGGCGCTTTCTCAAAGACGGCCTGACAAATGATCAGTTCCCCATCTTTCGCAACCGAGAAAGATCTCAGATTGGGTGTAACGGCACCGAGTAGAGCGTGCTGGGCGGACAGCCGCAGGAGAATGCCCGCCCCCCACTCCATCAGATCAGCTTGCTCATCGCCAGCGCGGTGTCGCTCATGCGGGTCGCGAAGCCCCACTCGTTATCGTACCAGCTGAGCACGCGCACCAGCTTGCCCTCGATGACCTGGGTCTGGGGCAGGGCGGCGGTCGAAGAGGCGGCGATGTGGTTCAGGTCCATGGACACGACCGGGTCGGTGGTGGTGGCGAGAACGCCCTTCATCGGGCCGTCGGCGGCGGCCTTCAGCGCGGCATTGACCTCATCGACCGAGGTGTCGCGACCGGGGACGATCTTGAGGTCGACGACCGAGACGTTCGGGGTCGGCACGCGGATCGACGAGCCGTCCAGCTTGCCCTTCAGCTCCGGCAGGACCAGGCCGACGGCCTTGGCGGCGCCGGTCGAGGTCGGGATCATGGAAAGGCCGGCGGCGCGGGCGCGGTAAAGGTCCTTGTGCATCGTATCCAGCGTCGGCTGGTCGCCCGTGTAGGCGTGGATGGTGGTCATGTAGCCGCGCTCGATGCCGACCAGGTCGTGCAGCACCTTGGCGATGGGGGCCAGGCAGTTGGTCGTGCAGCTGGCGTTCGAGACCACGACGTCGTCGGCGGTCAGGGTGTCGTGGTTGACGCCATAGACGATGGTCTTGTCGGCATTGTCGGCGGGGGCCGAGACCAGCACGCGCTTGGCGCCGGCGGTCAGGTGGGCGGAGGCCTTGTCCTTCGAGGCGAAGATGCCGGTGCACTCAAAGGCGATGTCGACGCCCAGATCCTTGTGCGGCAGGTTGGCGGGGTCGCGCTCGGCCGTAACCTTGATCCGGCCCAGACCCACGTCGATCCAGTCGTCGCCCGACTCGACCGTGCCGGGGAAACGGCCATGGACCGAGTCATAGCGCAGCAGGTGGGCGTTGGTAGCCACCGGGCCCAGGTCGTTGATCGCCACCACCTCGATGTCGCGACGGCCATGCTCGACGATCGAGCGCAGGACGAGACGGCCGATACGGCCGAAACCATTGATGGCGACGCGGACGGTCATGGGCGGGGCTCCTGAAGCGATGTTGTGGTTGGCGCTTCAATGGAACCGGGCGCGGTCCGGATCAACCCCCGACGCGTAACAAGGCGTGATGGATTGTATCGCTCAGCCGCTGCGGGGCAGGGAGAGGGTCGCCGCCAGCCCGCCCCCGGCCCGGTTGGACAGGGTCACATCGCCGCCATGCGCTCGGGCGATCTGGCGCGCCACGGCCAAGCCCAGTCCGACCCCGCCCGTGGTGCGATTGCGCGATCCCTCCAGCCGGACGAAGGGCTGGAACACCTCTTCCATGCGCTCCGGCGCAATGCCGGGGCCGGTGTCGCGAACGTGGATCGCGACCCGGTCAGGCAGTTGCTCCACCGTCACCTCGGCCAGCCCGCCGTAATGGACGGCATTGGCGATCAGATTGGTCAGGGCGCGGCGCAAGCCGGTCGGCTGGCCCATGACCCGGACATCCGGGCCGGGTGTCAGGGTCGCGTCATGTCCGGTCTCGGCAAAGCCCCGCACGCAGTCTTCGACCAGCGCCGTCAGGTCTACCGGCTCGGGCGGGGTCTGACGGGTTTCGCCGCGCACATAGGCCATGGCCTGGGCGATCAGGGCATCCATTTCCTCGACATCCGCCGCCAGCCGGTCGCGCAGGGCGTCCGGAGCCTGCTCGGCCCTAAAGCGCAGGCGAGTCAGGGGGGTCCGCAGGTCGTGGGCGATGGCCGCGACCGTCTGGGTCCGATTGGCAATATGGGCACGCAGGGAGGCCTGCATGTCGTTGAAGGCCCCGATGGCCCGGCGCAGTTCGCTGGGGCCGGATACGGCGAGGGGCTCGGCCTCAGGGTTGGCGCCCAGGCGCTGGGCGGCATCGGCAAACAGCCGGATGGGCCGCGTCAGCCGCCGCGCCATCAGCCACACGACGGGCGCGACCAGCAGCAGGCTGACCAGCAGCGCCAGCAACAGCCGGGCCTGCCAGGGCGACAGCCAGTCGCGCGGCGGCTCGACCGTCGCCCAACGCCCGTCTTCCAGCCGGAGCGAGGCGGCGAAGGGCGCAAAGGTCAGCTTGTCGGCGACGACGAAGACCTGCTGCGTGTCGCGATCGACGGTGATGGTGGCCGAGTTGGTCTCGGGCGAGCCGACCCCGGTTGGGCCGGCTGCCGGAGGCGCGGCCCGCTCGATGGTGTGCTTCTCGGTCCAGGTGACGGTCGGGGCGGTCCAGGTAAGAACAGGCGCGTCGTCCGTCGATCCGCGCGCGGTCGGTGGCCGGGTGATGACATAGCTGGCGGAGGCCTCTTCGCCGATGTGAGAGTCCGGTGGGGCGTTCGGCTGGAGCACCCTCACTCGTACGTCGCCGGGCTCGACCTCGAGGACGCGGGCGAGGGCAAGCGACAACGCCATCGCCATCGGATCCCCGGCCGAACTCTCGGCGGCGACAGGCTGGTCGGTGATGTGTCGGGTGAGCGGCCGTTCATCCGCCGTCCGGGCGGCCTCTCCCTTCAGCGCCGCCGAGGCGGCCGCCAGATCAAAGCCCGAGGGGCGGGGCTCGGGCATCAGCAGGATGGCAGCGGCGGTCACAGCCTGCGACAGTCCGATGGACAGGGCGACCAAGAGGGCGACCTGAACCAGAATGGAGGGAGAGGTCAGCCGCTTCACGCCGGCCGCTCCGTCCGCCGCTCGACCGTGGCGTCGAACATATACCCCTCGCCCCGCAGGGTGCGGATCGGGTCGCCCCCGTCGGCATCGGCAAGTTTCTTGCGCAGGCGGCTGATCTGCACATCCATGGCCCGGTCGAAGACCTCGGTGTCCGCCCCCCGCGCCCTCTCCAGCAGCTGGTCGCGGCTCAGCACCCGCCGCGGGGCGTCGGCAAAGGCCTTGAGCAGGGCGAACTCTCCGGCGGACAGGAGGGTGACGGTGCCGTCCGGGCGCGTCAGCTCGCGCCGCAACAGGTTCAGGGTGCGCCCCTCGAACACCAGCACGGGCTCGGACGGCGGGGCACCGGGGCACTCCGATCCGGCCCGGCGGCGCAGGACTGCCCGGATGCGCGCCAGCAGTTCTCGCGGATTGCACGGCTTGGGCAGATAGTCATCCGCGCCCAGCTCCAGCCCGACGATGCGATCGGTCTCCTCGCCCATGGCGCTCAGCATGACGACCGGCGGCCCACCGCGCGCGATCAGGCGGCGACAGGCCGACAGTCCGTCCTCGCCCGGCATCATCAGGTCCAGGACGACCAGATCGGGCGGCGCGTCCTCCAGTTGCCGGTCCATCTCGGTCGTCGAGGCGGCGCCATGGGTCTCGAAGCCATGCTGACCCAGATACTCGACCAGAACCTCGCGCAGGCCCGGATCGTCGTCGACCACCAGGATGCGGGGCGCTGCATTGCCGGAAGAAGGGGCGGGGGCGGGGATCATCCGCCCATTGTGACGCGGACGGGTGGCCTCGTCATTTCACGCGTGAAACAATTCGGGCTGCGTCTGAAACACGGGTGCAAGGCCGGCGTGGTCCAAGGGGCGCGTCATCCACTCGAGGACTTTCCGATGCTGATTTCCCTGTCGCTCGCCCTTGCCTTGACCCACCCGGGTGCCCAGGACCCTGCGCGTCCGCCCGCGCCGCCGGTGGTCCGCACCGAAAGCCGGGTCGTCTTCATGGCCGCAGACCCGGAGGGCGAGAACGGTCTGGACCGGGATGGAGACGGGTTCGTTTCCCGCGCCGAGTTCGCCCGGCCGATGGATGACGCCTTTGCTCGCATGGATGCCGACGGCGACGGCCGTCTGTCGACCGAAGAACTGCAGCATCGCGCCGGGGGGCCGGGCATGGACCACGATGTGCGCATCATCACCGGCGGCCCGGCCATGACATGGACATCTGCCGCCGAAGGCTCTGGTCCCCATCGGATCGAGGTGCGCCGCGTGGGTGGTGATAATGTGGAAGTCGAGGCCCACAGCTTTGTCATCGTCGGCGAGGACGGCGAGATCACCTCTGATGGCGAAGGTCCGATGCAGGTCTTCATCCGCCGCGGCGAGGGTCCGACCATGGCCGGGGGAGCGCATTTCGAATGGATCGGCCAGGGCGAGGGGGCCGACATGGATGCCGACGGCGACGGCCGTGTCACCGAGGCCGAGTTCCTGGCGCCCCTGCGCCAGATCTTCCGGCAGATGGACGCCGACGGCTCGGGCGTTCTGGAAGAGGGCGAACGCGGGGGCAATGGCGCTCACATCATCACCCGCACCGTCGAGGTGAGCGACGGGAACTAGCGCCTCTGTGGGTCAGGCCCGGACGGGTCTGACCCGGCCCGCTGCCTCACGGGCGCGTTCGCGAGCCTGATCGGTGTCGGCGCCGCGCGCGGTGGCGACGCCCATGCGACGGCGCTCGAAGGCCTCGGGCTTGCCGAACAGGCGCAGGTCGGCGGTCGGCACCGACAGGGCCTCGGCCACACCCTCAAAGGCGATCCCTTGCGCGTCCATGCCGCCATAGATGACGGCGCTCGCGGCGGGCTCCCGCTGGGTGACATCGACCGGCAGGCCCAGGATGGCCCGGGCATGGAGGGCGAACTCGCTCATCACCTGGCTGGCCAGGGTCACCAGGCCCGTATCGTGGGGCCGGGGCGAGACTTCCGAGAACCAGACCTGATCGCCCTTCACGAACAACTCGACCCCGAAAACTCCAAGGCCGCCCAGCGCTGCGGTCACCTTGCCCGCGATGTCCTGTGCCGAGGCCAGGGCGGCCTCGCTCATGGCCTGCGGCTGCCAGCTCTCGACATAGTCGCCCTTGACCTGACGGTGGCCGATCGGCGCGCAAAAGTCGGTGACGACCTTCCCGTCCTTCATCGACCGGACAGTCAGCAGGGTGATTTCATAGTCAAAGTTGATCCGCCCCTCGACGATCACCCGGGCCGTATCGACCCGCCCGCCCGATTGGGCATAGGCCCAGGCATTGGCGGCATCCTCGATGGCGTCGATCATCGACTGACCCTTGCCCGAGGACGACATGACCGGCTTGATGAACACCGGCAGGCCGATGGTGTGGGCGGCCTCGGCCAGTTCGGCGGCTGATCCGGCAAAGGCATAGGGGCTGGTCGGCAAACCCAGCTCTTCGGCGGCCAGCCGGCGGATGCCCTCGCGGTTCATGGTCAGCTGCGTTGCGCGCGCGGTCGGGATGACGGTCGCCAGCCCGGCCGCCTCGATCTGGGCCAGAACGTCCGTGGCGATGGCCTCGATCTCCGGCACGATGATATGCGGCGCCTCGGCCAGGATGACGCCGTTCAGCACCTGCGCATCGGTCATCGGAATGACGTGGCTGCGGTGTGCGACCTGCATGGCCGGAGCGTTCGGATAGCGATCGACCGCGATCACCTCGACGCCCAGACGCTGCAACTCAATGGCCACTTCCTTGCCCAGCTCACCGGCGCCGAGAAGCATGACCCGGACTGCAGAGTCGGAGAGGGGCGTGCCGAGCTTCATTGTAATCCTCCCTTGTCGCATCGCGACGGGGGAGGGGGACCGCGAAGCGGTGGAGGGGGCAAGCCCCAGGCACCGCACGTGAGGTCGCCCCCTCCACCACGCTACGCGTGGTCCCCCTCCCCCGCGATGCAGGGGAGGATCAAATTACAGCCGCGCCTTCACCTCGGCGACCACGGCCTCGGCGGTGATGCCGAACTTGTCGTAGAGCACTTCGGCCGGGGCGCTGGCGCCGAAGCTCGACATGCCGACGAAGCCGCCGTCCTCGCCGATAAAGCGGTCCCAGCCCTGGCGGATGCCGGCCTCGATGGCGACGCGGGCCGTGCCCTTGCCGATCACCTTGGTCTGATAGGCCTTGGTCTGTTGGTTGAAGCGCTCGAACGAGGGCACCGAGACCACGCGGGTCGGGACCCCGTCGGCCTCGAGCTGTTCGGCGGCCTTGAGCGCCAGGGCGACCTCGGTGCCGGTGGCGAACAGGGTGGCCTTGGCCTTGGCCGAGGCGGCGCGCAGTTCATAGGCGCCCTTGGCCGACAGGTTCTCGGTTGCAGCCTCGGTCCGCACGGCCGGGGTCTTCTGGCGCGACAGGGCGAGCGCCGAGGGGCCGTCGGCCTTCTCCAGCGCCAGACGCCAGCACTCCATCGCCTCGACCGTATCGGCGGGGCGGAAGACCTGCAGGTTCGGAATGGCCCGAAGCGCCGCCAGATGCTCGACCGGCTGGTGGGTCGGACCGTCCTCTCCCAGACCGATCGAGTCATGGGTCAGGACGTGGATCACCCGGATACCCATGAGGGCAGCCAGCCGGATCGACGGGCGGCTGTAGTCCGAGAACACCATGAAGGTGCCGCCATAGGGGATGACGCCGCCGTGCAGCGCCATGCCGTTCATGGCCGCGGCCATGCCGTGCTCACGGATGCCCCAGTTGATGTAGCGCCCGGCATAGTCGGGGGCGTCAAAGGTCTCGGTCCCCGCGACCAGGGTGTTGTTGGAACCGGTCAGGTCGGCCGAGCCGCCGATCAGTTCGGGAATGGGCTCGAACAGGGCGGCGAGCGCCGCGCCCGAGGACTGGCGCGTGGCCTGGGCTGGCTTGGACTCGATGGTTTTGGCAATGGCGGCGTCCAGGTCGTCAAAGGCATCGTCGGGCAGGCCACCGGCCATGGCGCGCACGAAGTCGTCGTAGAACTCGGAGTCCTCCAGCCGCTCTTCCCAGGCCTGACGGGCTTCGGCGCCCCGGCGGCCGACCTTGCGCCAGGCCTGCAAGACGGTCTCGGGGATTTCGAACGGCGCGTGCGGCCAGTCCAGTGCCTTGCGGGTCGCAGCGATCTCGGTGTCCCCCAGGGCGGCGCCGTGGGTCTTGTGGCTGCCTTCCATGGTGGCGGCGCCGCGCCCGATCTTGGTCTTGCAGGCGATCAGGGTTGGCTTGTCCTGACGGGTCGCCCACTTCAAAGCCGACTTGATGGCAGCCGTGTCATGCCCGTCGATAGCCTTCACCGCCCAGCCGACGGCCTTGAAGCGGGCCTTCTGGTCGGTGGCATCCGACAGGCTGACGGCGCCGTCGATGGTGATCGAGTTGTCGTCCCACAGCACGGTCAGCTTGTTCAGGCGATAGCGGCCGGCCAGCGCAATGGCCTCCTGCGAAATCCCCTCCATCAGACAGCCGTCGCCGGCGATCACCCAGGTGCGGTGGTCGACCAGATCCTCGCCGAAATGCGCGGCCAGATGGCGCTCGGCCATGGCAAAGCCGACCGCATTGGCCAGGCCCTGCCCCAGCGGGCCGGTGGTGGTCTCCACCCCTGGCATATGGCCGTACTCAGGGTGACCGGCGGTCTTCGATCCCCACTGGCGGAAGTTGGACAGCTCCTCGCGGGTGGCCGCCTCATAGCCGGTCAGGTGTAGCAGGGCATAGATCAGCATCGAGCCGTGGCCGGCCGACAGGATGAACCGGTCGCGGTCGGCCCAGTCGGGGCGGCTCGCATCGAACTTCAGATATTTCGAGAACAGGACAGTCGCCACATCGGCCATGCCCATCGGCATGCCGGGGTGGCCGCTGTTGGCCTTTTGCACGGCGTCCATGGCCAGCATACGGATGGCATCGGCCATCTGCTTCTGGGTAGCCTTCGGCGGGGTGGAATCGGCTTTGGCCACGGGCAACCTCTCGGGACGCGGGGAAGAAAAAGGGGGGCGGGGCCGCTTTACCCCGACGCGCGGACGGGTTCTATAGGGATTCCGGAGGATGTGACACCGATGGCCGACGCCACCACGGCTGCGAAAGCCCGTATCGACAAGGCTCTCGCCCTGCTGGAACGCCGTATGCAGGATCTCAAGGCGCGCCCCGCCTCGGCCCCTCCGATCGGGGACGACGACCTGTTCGCGCCGCGGGCCGATGCCGGACGTCTGGCCGAGCTGGAGGACGCCGGCCGCGAGGCCCGGGCCGCCCTGGCGGCTTCGGCCGAGGCCATCCGGGCCATCCTTGCGGATGACGCGGGCGGGGGGGACGCCTGATGGCCACCGTGACCGTCGAGATCAATGGACGCCCCTATGCCGTCGGATGCGCCGACGGGCAGGAAGACCGCGTCAAGCAACTGGCGGCCCAGTTCGCGGGACACGTCAGCAATGTCGCCGCAGAGGTCGGCCATGTGGGGGAATTGCGCCTGTTCCTGATGGCCGGGCTGATCCTCGCCGACGAATTGCAGGAGGCCCGCTCCGGCGAGGCTCCGGCCCGTCCCGCCGAGGCGGCGCCCTCTGATGCCGGCGTGGCCGAGGCCCTGAACGCGGTGGCCGCCCGCATCGAGAAGATCGCCCAGTCGATCACCTGACCGATTTCGTCCTGATGGCGCCCCGAGTGAAGATTGAGGGCGGCCATTGTCCGGCCACACCGGCACGCCTATCTTGGACCCCGGCGGGTCATGCTGTGGCTCACGTCGAGGGCGACTAATCCTTGCGACCTTAATTCTCTCATAGGGAGCTGTCCCTGTTCGGGCTCGAGGGCCTGGGCACACGGCGCCCACCTGGTAAGCCAGGTCGAGAGGATTGAAAGCTCCTCACGGTTCTTGCGGCGCCGCCAACCTTGTTCTCCGTCCTATCGCTCGCCGCGCGGTGGCTCACTGCTTGAGGGCGAGGCTGATCCCCGTCATCCTCGGACTTGATCCGAGGATCGGGTTGGCAGTTCGCATCCGGACAATCCATGACCGACAAACAGGCTCTGCGATCCGGGATGCGCGCGCGGCGAAAGGCCCTGGCGCTTGCGGCCCCCGATGCCGCCGACCGGCTGGCCGGGTTTGCCGATGACCTGCCGGGCGCGGTGGTCCATGCGCTCTACCTCCCGATCGGGGCCGAGATTGACCCGCGCCCGCTGGCGGCGCGGCTGGCCTATGAAGGCTATGACCTCTGCCTGCCCGTGGTCACCGCCCCCGACACGCCCCTGATGTTCCGCTGGTGGCGCCCCGGAGATGACCTCGCGCCCGACGCGGCCGGCATACCGGCCCCCTTGCCGTCGGCGCGCGAGATGCAGCCAGAACTGATCCTGACGCCGCTTCTGGCTTTCGACAGTTTGGGCGGGCGACTGGGGCAGGGCGGCGGCTATTATGACCGGACGTTTGCAGCCCGGCCCGAGGCCCTGCGGGTGGGCGTGGCCTATGCGGGGCAGCGGGTCGAGCGCCTGACGCTGCTGGATCACGACATTCCGCTGCATGGCGTTCTGACCGAGACGGGCTATACCGCCTTCCCATGACGCGCACCTGTTCCTCCCGGTCGGCCGCATGAGGCTGGCATTCTTCGGCGATGTGGTCGGAAAGTCCGGCCGCGACGGCCTGTCCGATCATCTGCCCGGCCTCAGGCGTGACCTGAAGCTCGACTTCGTGGCCATCAATGCCGAGAACGCCGCAGGGGGCTTCGGCATCACCGAGAACACGGCCCGCGACCTGTTCGACGCCGGGGCCGATGTGCTGACGCTCGGCAACCACAGCTGGGACCAGCGCGAGGCCCTGACCTATATCGTGCGCGAGCCGCGCCTGATCCGGCCGGTCAACTATCCCCGGCTGATGGATGCTCCGGGGCGGGGCGCCGACGTGTTCACCACATCGGATGGCCGCCGCGTGCTGGTGATCAATGTGCTGGGCCGGGTGCATATGGACCCGATGGATGACCCGTTCAGCGCAGTCGAACGAGAGCTGGAGGCCGCCCCTCTGGGCGTCGTCGCGGACGCCGCCATCGTCGACATCCACTGCGAGGCGACCAGCGAGAAGATGGCCATGGGCCATTTCTGCGACGGGCGCGCCAGCCTGGTCGTCGGCACCCACACCCATGTGCCGACCGCCGACTGCCAGATCCTGCCGGGCGGCACGGCCTATCAGACCGATGCGGGCGGCTGCTGCAACTATGACTCGGTGATCGGCAACGACAAGGAAGAGCCCCTGCGCCGCTTCACCACCCGGCTGAGCGGTGGCCGCTACCAGCCGGCGTCAGGCCCCGCGACCGTTTGCGGTGTCTATGTCGAGACGGATGACCGCACCGGGCTGGCGACGCGTGTCGAGCCGATCCGCGTCGGCGGACGCCTCAGCCAGGCCGTGCCGGCGATCTGAGCGGGATCAGCGCCGGCGGCAGGTCTGGCGGACGCGCAGGGCCATGGCGCGCTCGCCGGCTTCCGACGCCACGCGGCGGGCCTCGCGGCACTCACCGGCGTCCATGAGGGCCTGAACCCGCTCGGCCAGGGCCACCCGTTCGGCGCCATAGGCTTCCTCGGCTTCCTCGACGGTCATTTCCTCGGGAGCCCCGCGACGGAAGGCCTCGCTTTCATAGCGGCGGTCCTGATCGGCTCCGGAGAGGCGACCGATCGCTCCGCCAGCGGCCTGCTGGGCAGATTGGCCGGGGGTGCCTCCCCCGGCTTGGGCCAGCGTCGGTGAGGCGACGGCGAGGGTGGCGGCGGCACACAGCACGCCGGTCAGGGTCAGGGACAGTCGCATGGGGTCCTCCCGCAATATTCGGCTCACTCTGACTCCCGGTTGCGCCCGTGGCAATCCGTCCTAGAAACCCTGCCGGAAAAAATAGGTCGTCCGCTCACGGATCAGGCCACCTTCGAGGCGATAGGCGTCGGCAAAGCGCTCGTGGATCGGCGCCCCGTCATGCCCTCGGCCCTCGACCAGACCCATGGCGACCACCCGATCCCCCTCGCACACCATGTCATCGATCAGGATCTGCGAGGTCTTGGCGCTGCGATGACGGCGATAATAGTCGACGACCGCCTCGCGCCCCGAGAGAACGGGTTGGCCCGGGCGGCGGTAGATCACCTGCGGATGAAGGCAGGCTTCCAGCACGTCGTGGTCGCCCATCTCGATAGCCGCCAGCGACCGCTCGACAATGGTTCGGGCCTTGAGCGTCATGGGGCAGCCTCCAGTGAGATCTGTGCGTCGCCATGATCCTGCTGACAGGCGCAGTGAGCGGCGCTAGCGTCAGGTATGCCCAGTCTTGCCGACCTGATCCATCCCGTCAGCCCTGATCGTTTCCGGAACGAAATCGAGGGGCGTGTCCCCCTGCATATTCCGGCCGAGGGGGCGGCAGCGGAGGCGCGGCGAGGGCTGTTGGACTGGGACACCTTCAACGGACTGTTGAACCAGAGCTCGATCTGGACCCACTCGACCCTCAAGCTGGTCCACAGCGGACAACCGCTCGACCCCGAAACCTATTGCTCGGAAGTCCAGTCCATGTCGGGGCCGGTGTTCCGGCCGTCACCGGCCCGTGTGCAGGTGATGGCTGCCATGGGGGCGACGATTGTTGCCAATGACGTCGGTGCCCTGACCCCCGCGCTCAGGGACATCTGCGCGACCCTGCGCCATGCCTGGGCGGCGTCGGTCGCGGCCAACATCTATTGCTCGTTCAAGGGGGTGCAGGGCTTCGGCCCCCACTACGACACGCACGACGTTTTTGCGGTCCAGACCGAGGGCGAAAAGGTCTGGCGCCTGTACCGCAATCGCGAGCCCGATCCGGTCGACTATCCGGGGGAGGGGGAGGAGGTTCGGCGATATCTCGCCTCGGCCTGCGGTCCCTTGATGCAGGAGGTCCGCATGCGGCCGGGCGATGTCCTCTATGTGCCGCGCGGCTGGTATCACGACGCTCTGGCGGTGGATGGTCCCTCGCTGCACGTCACCCTGTCGATCACGCCGCTCTATGGACGGATCCTGTTCCGCCTGCTGGAATCGGCAGCCATGCAGGACCCGGCCTTCCGGGCATGGCTGCCTCCGGCCAGCCGGGAGGGGGGTAAGCCGCTTTCGGATCAGCTGACCGATCTGGGCCAGCGCCTGGCCCGTCTGGCCGCCAGCCCGGCTTTCGCCCAGGAAATCGCCATGACCCAGGAGCGCCTGATGGGGCGGGGCGCCGACTATCGCCTGCCGGAGCGTCCGGCGCTGACCACCTATGCGCCGACGGGGCTTCTGCCGCCTGCGGTACGGGGACCCGCTGCGGTCGCCATGGAATGGGCCATGGCCCAGCCCCGGTTTGCGCTCGAGGACATGATCGCCCAGTTCGATTTCGTGCCGGAGACGGACATGCGCGCGGCAATCGAGGCGGGCGTCAGGGCCGGTGCTCTGAAGCCTGTTCAGTAGACGAACACCCGGATGCAGAGCCTGCATCCGGGTGCCGAAAGGATGATCTGGTCCGAAGGTCAGACCAGATCGAAGCGGTCCGCATTCATCACCTGAACCCAGGCCGCCACGAAGTCCCGCACGAACTTCTCGCCTGCGTCGGCAGAGGCATAGACCTCGGCCAGGGCACGCAGCTGCGAGTTGGAGCCGAACACCAGATCGGTCCGGGTGGCGGTCCAGCGCTGTTCGTGGGTGTCGCGGTCGGTGCCGACGAAGGTCTCGTCCGAGTGATCGTCGACCTGTTTCCAGGCCGTGCCCATGTCGAGCAGATTGACGAAGAAGTCGTTCGTCAGCTGACCCGGGCGGTCGGTGAAGACGCCGTCCTTCGAGTCCTTGTGGTTGATGCCCAGCACCCGCAGGCCGCCCACCAGCACCGTCATCTGCGGCGCGGTCAGCCCCAGCAGTTGCGAGCGGTCGATCAGCAGCTCTTCGGTCGGCACATTGAACCGGACCTGCAGATAGTTGCGGAATCCGTCGGCGCGGGGCTCCAGCCAGTGGAAGCCCTCGACCTCGGTCTGCTCCTGCGAGGCGTCGGTGCGGCCCGGCGTGAAGGGCACCTCGATGTCGTGGCCGGCGGCTTTCGCGGCCTTCTCGATTCCCACCGAGCCGCCCAGGACGATCAGGTCGGCGATCGAGACAGTCTTGCCCGAGCTGGCCTTGATGTCCTCATAGACCTTGAGCACGCGCGCCAGCTTCTCAGGCTCGTTGACGTCCCAGTCCTTCTGCGGCGCCAGACGGATGCGAGCCCCATTCGCCCCGCCCCGGTGGTCCGACCCGCGGTAGGTCGAGGCCGAGGCCCATGCTGTGCGGACCATGTCGGCGATCGACAGGTCCGACGACGCGATGGCGCCCTTCAGGTCCCGGATATCGGCATCGCTCAGCGTCGGGCCCTCATGGGCCGGGATCGGATCCTGCCAGATCAGGTCTTCAGCGGGCACTTCCGGCCCGAGGTAACGGGCCTTGGGCCCCATGTCGCGGTGGCACAGCTTGAACCATGCGCGCGCGAACTGGTCCGCGAAGTAGGCCGGGTCGGCCCGGAACTTCTCCATGATCTTGCGGTAGTCGGGGTCGAATTTGAACGCCATATCGGCGGTGGTCATCATGGTCGGCACGCGCTTGCCGGGCGTGTGAGCAGCCGGCGCCAGGGTGTCGTCCGGATTGCCGACCGGCTGCCACTGCTTGGCTCCGGCGGGGCTGCGGACCAGTTCGTAGTCGTGGTCCAGCAGCATGTCGAAATAGGTCATGTCCCAGGTGATGGGCGTCGGAGTCCAGGCACCCTCGATGCCGGAGGTGATGGTGTGGTCGCCCATCCCGCTCTCGTGGCCCGAAACCCAGCCCATGCCCTGCTGGGCGATGTCCGCGCCTTCGGGGCTGACCCCGACCTTGGACGCATCGCCCGCGCCGTGGGCCTTGCCAAAGGTGTGGCCGCCGACCGTCAGGGCCGCCGTCTCCACATCGTTCATGCCCATCCGGCGGAAGGTCTCGCGGATGTCACGGGCCGACTGGAGCGCGTCGGGCACCCCGCCGGGGCCTTCCGGATTGACGTAGATCAGGCCCATCTGGATGGCGGCGAGGGGCTCCTCCAGCGCCATGTCCTTGTCGGGCTGGATGCGGGTCTCATTGCCCTCCTCGCCGACCCACTGTTCCTCGGTGCCCCAGTAGACGTCCTTCTCCGGCTCCCACACGTCAGCGCGACCGCCGCCGAAGCCGAACACCGGTCCGCCCATGGACTCGATGGCGACATTGCCGGCCAGGATCATCAGGTCCGCCCACGACAGGCTGGCCCCGTATTTCTGCTTGATCGGCCACAGCAGGCGCCGGGCCTTGTCGAGGTTGCCGTTGTCCGGCCAGCTGTTCAGCGGAGCAAAGCGCTGTTGACCGGCTCCGGCCCCGCCGCGTCCGTCGGCGGTCCGATAGGTGCCGGCCGAGTGCCAGGCCATGCGGATGAAGAAGGGCCCATAGTGGCCATAGTCCGCCGGCCACCACGGCTGGCTGTCGGTCATCAGGGCATGCAGGTCGCGCTTGACCGCCGCATAGTCGAGCTTCTTGAACGCCTCGGCATAGTTGAAGTCGTCGCCCATCGGGTCGCCCGACTTGCCCTGCTGGTGGAGGATGTCGATGGCCAGATGGTTGGGCCACCAGTCCCGGTTGGTTCGCCCCAGCAGCGAACGCTTCGCTGCGCCTTCCTTCTTCGGATTGCTGAGCGGATCGCCTGCGTTGCCGTCCATCGGGTTCCTCCTTTTTCTTGTCCGGAGGTCCACCCTAACAAAGGTCTGGAAATAGGCTTAGTCTATTTTATTGATCGCCGTCATAAGGAAGACTTATTCCTTTCGTCGCGCGATGATCCCGAAGGAGGTCGTGGCAAATCCGGCCAGCGCCAGCCTCAGGTGCGGCTCGGGCAGGTAGGGCGGTACATCGACGAAGGTGTCGACGGGGCCGCCTCCCGCGTCGAAGTCGAGCGGAGCCACTTCATGCCCCGCATCGGTGAGCCTCCCGGCCAGCGCCAGCAAATCCTTGCGGCGGTAAAGGACAGTCCCACCGCTCTCCAGTGTCCGTACGTCGGACGTCAGGTTCAGCTCGGTCGTGTGGACGGCGAAACCTCCGGGTTTGAGGGTATCCAGCGATCGTTCGATGAAGGTCATGCCGGCCTCCAGGCTGCCCAGATGCTCGAGGGCGCACGCGGACCAGCAGAAATCGTAGCCCGCAAGGCTGGAGGGGATGGCGTTCATGTCGACAACCTCGAAATCGACGGCCTGTTCGAAGACTTCCGGATCGCACAGATCCGGCCGGGCCAGGGCAGCCTTGCCCTCGGCGTGCTGGTCCGTGGCCGTCCAGCCGGCGTCGGCAGCCGCTTCGGGGGCAAGGTCGGTCGCGGTGATCCGGCAGCCCCGCGATACGAAATACGCCGTCAGCGGCTCGCGCCCCACGCCGAATCCGAGTCCCCGGGCGCCGGCACGCAGCAGTCGCCGTTCATGAAGAGCCTGGGCGATGTAGACGAACTCCCACAGCTTCCGGTGATAGCGAAGCCGCTCCCCGAGGCGATCGCTCCAGTAAGAGAACCAGGGCGTCTCGAAGTCGGCCTGCCGACAGGGTCGCGACTGGTCGAAGACGTCCGTGCCAGGCTTGCGGTCTTCGCGCAGCTCGGGCTTGCCCAGCCACAGGCCATCCTCGGGCAGCCGGAGGGCCGCCATCGCGCGGACCTGCTGTTCCAGCTGGTCAACGCGGCGCCGGAGCGCCTCGAGTTCGCGCCGCTGCTGATCCGGTTCGTCTGCGATCGTCATGTGTCAGGATTAGCAGACGGGGAGGGCGGGTCGAGCCGACAAATCGCCGAGCGCGCACGTTCGCAGTTGCAAAAGGGGCGTCCGCGCCACATCTGGCCTGAATGCAAACGCCCGACCTCCCGCATGCCGCGCCTCGCCGGGGCCCGGGCTTTCCCGAATTCGTCGCCCTGATCGCCATGATGATGGCGCTGAACGCGCTGGCGATCGACTCCATGCTGCCGGCGCTTCCGGCCATCGGGGATGCGCTGAATGTGGCCTCCGAGAACTCGCGTCAGTGGGTGATCACGGCCTATCTGCTGGGGTTCGGCGTAGCCCAGCTGATCTACGGGCCACTGGCAGACCGGTATGGGCGGAAGCCCGTCCTCATGGCTGGCCTCGCCCTCTATGTGCTGTTCAGCGTGGCGGCGGCCTTTACCACCACCTTTGAGGCCCTGATTTTGGCGCGGCTGGGCACGGGCCTCGGCGCCGCCGCCCTGCGTGTACTGGCGGTGTCGATCGTGCGCGACCGCTACCAGGGGCGGACCATGGCGCGGGTCATGTCCCTGAGCTTCCTGGTCTTCCTCGGCGTGCCGATCCTCGCACCGACCCTGGGACAGCTGATCCTGCTGGTCGCGCCCTGGCGGTGGATCTTCGGCGTGCTGGCGCTGGCGGGGTCGGGCTTCATGCTGTGGGCCCTGATCCGTCTGCCCGAGACCCTGGCACCCGAGAACCGCCTGCCGATCCAGGTCAGCCGCATCACCGAGGCCTTTCGCGCGGTGGTCAGCGACCGGCTGTCGGTCGGCTACACCCTGGCCATGACCGCCATCACCGGCGCCCTGTTCGCCTTCATCAATTCCAGCCAGCAGATCTTTTTCGACGTGTTCGGCGAACCCGAGCTGTTCACCACCGTCTTCGGCTTGATGGCCGGGGGCATCGCCGTTGCGTCGCTGACGAACGCCCGGCTGGTCGAGCGGCTGGGCTCGCGGCGCCTGTCGCATATCGCCCTGATCGGCTTCATCAGCTTCGCCGGCATCCATGCGGGTGTCGCCCTGTCGGGGCACGAGAGCCTGATCAGCTTCGCGGTGCTGCAGGGCCTGACCATGTTCTGCTTCGGCTTCATCGCGGGCAATTTCGGTGCCCTGGCCATGAACAATATGGGCCGCATCGCCGGCACAGCCTCGTCGGTGCAGGGCTTTGTCTCGACGACCTTCGGGTCGCTGACCGGTTTCCTGATCGGCCAGCAGTTCAACGGTACGGCCGCGCCCATGACGATCGGCATCACCCTGTGCGGCACCCTGGCCCTGACCGCCGTGCTGGTGGCCGAGCGGGGGCGGCTGTTCAGCACGCAGGAAGCCGAAAGCGCCCCGGCCTGAACCCGGCGCGCTTGACCTCGGGCGACCGGAGGGGTTGGGTTCGCCGGAACGAAGCGCGCGGATGGTCCATTGTCCGCCTGCGCCCCCGGATCATAATCATGAGGAAACCCCGATGGCCTTCAAGCTCGCGTCTGCATCCACCCTTGCCCTCGCGGCGGCCATGGGGCTGACCCTGGCCGGCTGCTCGACCCTGACCGGGTCGCCGGCGATGCCGGTTGACGGCGCTGTCGTGGCGCCGTCCGGGGTGGAGTGGGTTCAGGATGTGCACTCCTATGCCCGCCCGCAGATCGCGCGGGTCGGCCATGTCGACCTGGACCTGACGGCGGACTTCGACCGCAAGGTCCTGTCGGGCGAGGCGACCCTCGACATCAGCGGTCAGGCGGGCGCCGACCAGATCATCCTCGATGTGCGCAATCTCGACATCGCCTCGGTGACCGACGGCGCCGGGCGCGCCCTGCCGTGGCGGCTGGGCGCGGACGATCCGATCCTCGGCCAGCCCCTGACGATCGACCTTCCCCCTCTTCGGGCCGATGAGACCCGCAAGCTGGTGATCTCCTATGCCACCCGGCCGGACGCGGCGGCCCTGCAGTGGCTGACGCCCTCCCAGACGGCCGGCGGTGAGAAGCCCTATCTGTTCAGCCAGGGCCAGGCGATCCTCACGCGGACCTGGGTGCCCACCCAGGACAGCCCCGGCATCCGCCAGACCTATTCCGCCCGCATCGTCGTGCCGTCCGACCTCAAGGCGGTCATGAGCGCCGAAAGCCTGACGCCGAACGGCGAACCGGCCGGAGCGGGCATGACGGCCTACCGCTTCCGCATGACCAATCCGGTCCCGCCCTATCTGATCGCCCTGGGCGTCGGGGACGTGGCCTTTGCCGATATCGACGAGCGCACGGGTGTCTGGACCGAGCCGTCCAAACTCCGCGCCGCGCATGATGAGCTGGTGCCGACCGCCGACATGGTCGATGTGGCCGAGGACCTCTACGGACCGTACCGCTGGGGCCGCTATGACCTGCTGGTCCTGCCGCCGTCCTTCCCGTTCGGCGGCATGGAAAATCCGCGCCTGACCTTTGCCACCCCGACCATCATCGCCGGTGACCGCTCGCTGGTGTCGCTGGTGGCGCACGAACTGGCCCACAGCTGGTCCGGCAATCTGGTGACCAACGCCACCTGGGACGACTTCTGGCTGAACGAGGGTTTCACCGTCTATTTCGAGAACCGGATCATGGAGGCGGTCTACGGCCCGGACCGCGCCATGCAGGAGCAGGTGCTGGGTTATGGCGATCTGCTGGACACCATCGCCGACCTGCCGCCTGAAGACACCCGGCTGAAGCTGAACCTCGCGGGGCGCGACCCTGACGAGGGCATGACCGACATCGCCTATGAAAAGGGTGCCCTGTTCCTGCGCACGATCGAGCGCATCGTCGGTCGTGACCGGTTCGACGCCTGGCTGCGCGGCTATTTCGAGCGGAACGCCTTCCGACCGATGACGACCGAACGCTTCCTCGAGGACATCCGGACGCACCTGGTCCAGGGCGACCAGGCGCTGGAAGATCGCCTGATGATGGATGCCTGGATTTATCAGCCCGGCCTGCCGTCGAATGCGGTCGCCCCGCAATCGGATGCCTTCGTGCCGGTCGATACCGCAGCCCGGGCGGTGTTCGTCGACGGGGCGCCGCCGCCGCGCGCCCTGTGGGACGGCTGGAACACCCAGCAGCGCCAGCGCTTCCTGGCATGGCGGCCCGAAGGTCTGGAGGCCGGCCAGGACTGGCTGACGCCCGCGCAGCTGGCCGCGCTGGACGAGACTCTGGACCTGTCGCAGGAGGGCAATGCCGAGGTGCGCTTCGGCTGGCTGCAGATCGCCTTGGCGCATCGGTATGAACCGGCTGTCGCCAGCGCCGAGGAGTTCCTGATGGGCATGGGTCGGCGCAAATTCGTCCTGCCCCTGTTCACCACGCTCTGGAACGAAGGCGACTGGGGCCGTCCGATCGCGACGCGGATCTATGCCAAGGCACGGCCCCTGTACCACCCGGTGACCACGGGCTCGGTCGATGCGGTGGTCGGCATCCCCGACTGACCTCCGGGTCAGCAAGGCGAAAGTTTGACGGCGGCTGTCCCGGGGGCAGCCGCCGTTTTCCTACGGTTCGTCCATCAATGCGGCGGATGCGGCCACAAGTATACGCATTTCTGTCGCAATTAGCCGAACGCCGTATGTGGCAAGAATCCAACGGTTACGGTGATGTAATCGTTCGGCCTTGGAACTGCCCGAACCCGTGCATACTTGCCTCTCTGCCAGTCGGGATGGCTGGTAACTGATCAACGATAAAAAGGAACTACCTCCATGCGTAGTCTTCTGCTCTCTGCCGCCGCCCTGTCGCTGATGGCCGCGCCGGCCATGGCCCAGGACCCCGCCTCGAACGTTTACGGCACCGTCGGCTACACCCAACTCGACGCCGATGGCGTGGACGTGGGCGCCATCACGGCCCGCCTCGGCACCCGATTCACTCCGAACTTCGGCATCGAAGGTGAAGCCTCGGTCGGCGTGAAGGACGAGGATTTCATGGTCGGCGCCACCTCGGTCACCGCCGAGCTGGAATATGACGCCGCCCTCTATGGCGTCGGCTATGTGCCGCTCAGCCCGAACTTCGAACTGTTCGGCCGCGTCGGCTACGGCACCACCAAGGTGAAACTGTCCAGCGGCCCGACCTCGGCCTCGGACAGCGACGAAAGCTGGAACTATGGTGTCGGCGCCCAATATTCGTTCGACGGCCAGAACGGCATTCGCGCCGACTGGACCCGCCGCGATTTTGGTGACGACGGCGAAGCCGATGCCTGGTCGCTGAACTACGTCCGCAAGTTCTAAGGATCGGCCTATCCCGACCTCGAAAGGGCCCCGGCGTCTTGCCGGGGCCTTTTCTACAGTTGGATCAGAAGGTTGTGCTTTTCCTGACACAGGGGAACCGTTCTGTTTCAGTCATCCGACGTACGCTGACGATTTCGACTTCCCGTGGTTTCCGAAATCGGGAAGAGGACCCGCGTTGCCATTCCGGCAATGTTTTGGGGGGTCCCATGCGTCTGTTTATTATCGCGGCTGCGGCCGCTTCTGCCGTTGCCGCTCCTGCCGCGGCTCAATCCAGCTTCGACCCGCAGATTTCGGTGTCGGCTGGCTACGCCCGTTACGTGGACGGCAGCGAGGACTGGGACGGTCACACCGCCACCGGTCGCATCACCGCGCGCCTGCACCGCTATGTCGGCGTCGAGGGTGACTTCGCGGTCGGCCTCGGCTCGTCGGATATCGCCGGCGTCGACGTCACCATGAACTCCAACATCGCCGGCTACGTCGTCGCCTACTGGCCGGTCGACCCGAACCTCGATCTGACCGCCCGCGTGGGCTACGGCTCGACCGAGTTCGAGTTCGATTTCGGCGGCGGCACGACCGTGACCGAGAGCTTCGACGGCATGGCCTTCGGCGTCGGCGCCCAGTACTATTTCGACGAGCACAATGGCGTGCGCTTCGACGTGACCCGTCACGAGTACAACGACATCGACGGTGGCCTCGACTCGGTCGGCATCACCTACGTCCGTCGCTTCTGATACCGGCTATCCGGACAGCACAATGGCGCGTCACCTTGCGGTGGCGCGCCGTTTTTGCATTCCGTGATGTCTCAGGCCAGTTCGGGCTTCAGCGCCCAGCGCATCGAGCCTTCGCCGAACGGGCGGAAGAACAGGTCGCGATAGCGCTCGAACACCTCGATGATCTTCTGGGCCAAGTCCTGGGCGACGGTTTCCCCGCGCTGGCGCTTGAGCGCCGCGACACACTGCACGACCTGGGTCTGATGACAGGACCCGCCCATACTCTTGAGAACGGCGGCCACATCGCGCGCAAGCGGTTCCTCGATCCGGGCCATCCAGGGGCCTTCGAATTCAGGGGCGGCAAATTGGGTCATGGATCTGGGCTCCCGTCACGACGCCAAGACTTGAGATACCCGTTCGCAAAAACACCCGGCACGTGCAAGCGGCGCCGTAAAAAGTGATCGAAAAACGTGTGTCAGGCGCGTTTGCGCACGAACACCGTTCCCGCCGAGTAGCCGGCCCCGAAGCTGCAGATCAGGCCTACATCGCCCGGCGCCATCTCCTCCTGATGCAGGTGGAAGGCAATCACGGATCCCGCCGAGGATGTATTGGCGTAGTCGTCCAGGATGATGACGTTCTCGCCGGGCTCCGGATCGCGGCCCAGCACCTTGCGGCCGATCATCTCGTTCATGTTGATGTTGGCCTGGTGCAGCCACAGACGCTTCAGGCCCTTGGGGTCCAGGCCCAGCTCGCCGGCATGGTCCACGATCATCTCCGAGACCATGGGCACCACGTCCTTGAACACCTTGCGGCCCTGCTGGACGAACAGCTTGTCCGGCTTGCCGATGCCCTCGGGCGCGGCATTGTTCAGGAAGCCGAAATTGTTGCGGATGTTGTTCGAGAAGACGGTCTTCAGCCGCGTGCCCAGAATCTCCCAGCCGCCCGGACCGGCCTGATCGCCGGCCTCGATGATCACGGCGGTCGCCACGTCCCCGAAGATGAAGTGGCTGTCGCGGTCCTTGAAGTTCAGATGGGCCGAGCAGACCTCCGGATTGACCATCAGCACCGCCTTGACCGAGCCCGAGGCGATGAAGTCGGCCGCCGTCTTCAGCCCGAAGGTCGCCGACGAACAGGCAACGTTCATGTCAAAGGCAAAGCCCTCGATGCCCAGGGCCTGCTGAACCTCGATGGCCATGGCCGGGTAGGGGCGCTGCATGTTCGAGGCGGCGCACAGCACGGCGCCGATCTCGCTGGCCGGCTTGCCCCAGGCCGCAAGGGCCTCCTGCGCCGCCTTGACCGCCATTTCCGCCAGGATCGACAGTTCGTCGTTGGACCGCTCGGGCAGATGGGGGACCATCCGCTCGGGGTCCAGCACCCCGGTCTTGTCCAGCACGAAGCGGCTCTTGATACCCGAGGCCTTCTCGATGAACTCGACCGAAGACGGCGTCAGCGCCTCGCGCGTGCCAGCGGCGATTTCGTCCGCGTGGCGGGCGTTTTCACGCTCGGCCCAGGTGTTGTAGGCCTCCACCAACTCGGCGTTCGAAATGGACTGGTCGGGGGTAAAAAGGCCGGTCGCAGCGATGACGGCGGTCGGGGAAGAAGCGCTCACAGGCATGTCCGTATTCTGATGCTGGTCCTCAATAGGCCGGGGGACGCCCGCGGTCGAGGCTGGTCAGCAGTCCGGTGATCCAGCGCTGCATGCCGCCGAGCCGGGCAGCCCCGGAAACCGGCCGCGCGCCCGCCAGTTCGCGGGCCAGGTCCTCGGCCTCGCAGGGGTAGCCGTCGCCGGTCACATACAGCGGATAGCGGATCAGGGCCTCGGCGATCAGCGTGTCCAGGTCGACCCTGCGCGTCCGGCGCGGGAAGGTCAGGGCGTCCTCGGTCAGCCCCCACCCCGCATAAAAGGGCCGCCCGAAGGTCAGGACCCGCTTGCCCCGCAACAGGGCCTCAAACCCCGTCAGCGAGGTCAGGGTGGCCAGCACGTCGCACGCGTCGAGACAGGCGGTGATCGACAGCCCCTCGGCCCGCGCGTCCACCAGCCTGGCGGTCCGAGCGTCCAGTCGTCCGGGGCGGTTGCCGGCCACCGTGTCCGGATGATCGCGATAGATGAGGAAGGCGTCCGGCAACCGCTCCCGCACTTCCCGGACCAGCCCGGCGTTGGTGCGAGTGTCCTCGCAGCCCAGCAGGATCGAGCGGTCGTTCTCGACCTGGCCTACGATCAGCACGCGTGGGCGGTCGGTCGGCCAGTCGGTCGGCGGGGCTTCTCCACCCAGATTGTATTTGCTGAGCCCCCCTTCGATCAGCGCCCGACGCAAGGCCTGGGCCCGCACCCGGTCGGCGGCAGGGGTCTGTCCGGCCTCAAGCGCCGCCTCGAGAGCCGAGGGCTGGCTCCCGTCGAAATGGATGCCCAACGGGTCGAGCACCGCGGACAGGGCCGGTTGAAAATCGGATCCCAGCCCCTTCGAGCGCAGGAAGCCATCCTCCATCCGCCACAGCGGCACGCCCGCCGCCTTGGCGGTCGAGGCGACCTCGCGCGTCTCCTTGCCCGCCCAGACGACCAGGCGCCCGCCCCGGGCCCTGGCGGCCTCGACGGCGCGGTCGGTGGACGAAAAGAACGCGGTCTGGCCCAGCGGCGACTGCAGCAGCCGCTGCACAGCCCCCCGCTTGGCCGGCGAGAAGCCCACGCAGGCCGAATAGCCCGCCAGCCGGCGCGCCCGGTCTCTCTGGGTGACCAGACGCTCAATCGCGGCCTCGGCCGTCGTCGGCGTGCCGGTGACCGGATCGACATAGCGGGCCTGAACGATCAGGGCGGCGGCCACCAGCACCTCCAGCGACCGCGCCACGCCTCGGCGCGGCACCGACACATGGTCGGTGGTCAGGCCCCAACCGGCGTGGAAGGGCAGGCCGAAGCACTGCACCGGCAGGCCCCTGATCAGGGCCTCGAAGCCCAGCCCGCTCGACACGGTGAAGACGGCATCCACCTGCGGCAGCAGGGTGTCCAGCGCCATGTCGTCGACCGCAATGGCGTCGGTCATGGCGGCCTCTGGCAGGCACCCGGCCTTCAGTCCCGCGACCGTCGCGGGGTGGCGCCGCACCAGCAACTGCCCGGTCCCGACGGCCTGTCGCGCGGCCTCCAGCATGTCCGGGAAGCTGTCCCGGGTCGCCAGCCCGCCCGCGATGGAGGCATCCCCCTCCGTCTGGTCCACCACCAGAATGCGCGGTCCCCGTGTGGCCGGCAAAGTCCGGTCGGTGCGCCCAAGACTCGTCTTGGACAGGCCGGTCTCGCGCAGCCGCTCGATCAGCCGGCGGGCGCGGGCCTCCATGTCGGAATCGAACCAGGACTCGGGTTCGCGGATCAGGGTCTCAATGCGCGAAGGTCGACGCGCGTCGTGATGCACCCCCATGTCGTCGACCAGAAGGCTGTGCGGCGCGGCCCCCGCCTCGCCCAGTCCGACGGACCGCAGGAAGCCGTCCTCGAGCGCCAGATGCGGCACCCCGGTCTGCTCCGCCCAGGTCCGACCGACCAGCGATGTCCCCTTCCGGCCCCATCCGACGACGGCCCGCGTGCCCGGTGTTGGGACGACCTGCAGCCGGTAGTCGGGCAGGAAGGCCGCCAGCCCCCGGATCTTCCAGAGCCCCGGCGCCGAAACCCAGGCAAGGGGCCTGTCGTCGCTCATTCGCGCGACTGGGCCTCCACCAGGGCGTCATGGCGCGCCAGCAGGCGTTTGGCCTGCTCCAGATGCAGCCGCTCGACCATCCGGTCGTCGATCCGCACCACGCCAAGGGCCTCGGCGTCCGGCGACGAAAAGGCCTCGACGATCTCGCGCGCGTGGGCCACGGCGGCCGCATCGGGCGCGAAGGCGGCATTGGCGGTGTCGATCTGTGACGGATGGATCAGGCTCTTGCCGTCAAAGCCGAAGGCCGCGCCCTGCGCACATTCGGCCGCAAGGCCGTCGAGGTTGTCGATGCTGTTGTAGACGCCGTCGATGGCCAGATTGTTCGACACGCGCGCCGCCGCCACGATCATCGCCAGCCAGGATTTGATCGGTTCGCGGTCCGGGCCCAGCGTCGCCCCCAGCGCCACGGCAAGGTCGTTGACCCCGGGCATAAGGGCGTCGATCGGCGCTTCGCACTGGGCGATCTCTTCCAGATTGAACAGGGCGCGGGGCGTTTCGATCATGGCCCAGAGGGAGGTGTGCCCCCCCATCGCGCGCGAGACGGCCTTGATCTGGGTGGCCCGCTCGACCTTGGGCAGCACGATCAATTTGGGCTCGACCTCGGCCAGGGCGCGGGTGTCCGCCTCGCCCCAGTCACTGTCATGCGGATTGATCCTGACCCCGACCCTTGGCCGGAATCCGCCTTCCCGCAGGGCTTCACAGGCGGCCTCGCGCGCGGCCTCCTTGGCATCGGGCGCCACGGCGTCTTCCAGATCCAGAATGACGATGTCGCAGTTCAGCCCCCGGGCCTTGGCGATGGCGCGCGGGTTCGAGGCCGGTACGAACAGGACGCTGCGGCAGGGGCTGGGCGTCATGGGTCTCAGACCCGGCCTGTCACGGGCACCAGCGCCCCGGTCATCGCCTTCGAGGCCGGCGAGGCGAGGAACAGCATGACCTCGGCCAGATCCTCGACCTTCACCCAGGTGCCCGGGTCGGCGTCGGGCATGTCCTTGCGGTTCTGGGGAGTGTCCAGAATGGACGGGAGGACGGCATTGACCGTGACCGAGGTCGACTTCGTTTCCTCGGCCAGGCTTTCCGTCAGCCGGTGGACGGCGGACTTGGAGCCCGCATAGGCGCCCATGCCCATGCCGCTCTTCAGCGCACCGGCCGCGCCCACATTCACGATCCGGCCCTGATCCGAGGCCTTCAGATGGGGCAGGGCGGCCCGGCTGGCGTTCAGCGCGGTGACAAGGTTCATCCGGTACATCCGGTCCCAGGCGGGGTCGGCGTCATCCACGGTCTGCCAGACAAAGCCCCCGGCGATGTTCAGCAGGGCATCGATCCGTCCGAAATGGGCCTGTGCCCGGTCCATGGCGGCCCGGGTGGCATCGGCGTCGGTCAGGTCGACCCCGCTGATCTCAAGACAGGCATCCGACCCCATCGGCTTCACATCGGCATGGTCGATGGCTGCGACCTTCAAGCCCCGGTCCAGAGCCGCGCGAATAACGGCCTGGCCGAGTTGGCCCTGTCCGCCCGTGATCACCACGACCCTGTCGCTCATGCCTTCAGTCTCCTCGTTTGCCGGACCCGGACCATAGGGCCCCCGGCCCGTCGATCAAACCGCGAAGGCCCGGGCGAGCAGATCCTCGAGGGCGGCCTGATCCACGGAATCGAACGCCGCCTTGTCGGTGGAGTCGACATCCAGCACCGCGATCAGCTGGCCCGCGCCGTCCCGTACCGGCACCACGATCTCGCTGGCCGAGCGGCTGTCGCAGGCGATGTGGCCCGGAAAGGCGTGGACGTCCTCGACCACCTGGGTGTGGCCCGTCGCCGCCGCCGCACCGCACACGCCCCGCCCGAACGGAATGCGCAGACAGCCCAGCGTGCCCTGATAGGGGCCGACCACCAGTTCATCGGTACCGGCCGCCCGCTTGTCCTCGTCCACGACGTAGAAGCCGGTCCAGAAAAAGCTGTCGAAGGCGTCGTGCAGCATCGAGGCCACCGTCGCCATGCGGGCCGTCCGATTCGGCTCCCCCTCCAGCACCGCCATGATTTCGGCAGTGACCTCGGCATAGCGGGCCGTCTTGTCTGCGGGGCGGTCGTTGCGGGCGACATAGGCCATGGCGCGATCCTCAGAGGTTGAAGCCGCTCATATAGGGCGCGCGGCCGCGGCCGGGGAGGGGCAAATCTCTCGCCCGAAAGGGGAATCCGCAGGCAACTGTCTGGGGAAAAGTCCAGCTTGGACACAATGTGGTCACTGTACGGCAACGGTATGGCGCCAAGCGCGTTAACCATATCGCGATGTTCACTGGACCGATCGTCCAGATTGGGAAAAGGTTAACGTCGCGCAGCCTTCGGGCGCTGCGAGGGGTGTGGGGGAAGATGAGCGATAACAGCGGGCGCAAGGGCATGCGGGGCGGAGCGGGACCGGTCGCGATCGCGGCTGTGGCCGTGCTGTTGATTCTCGCCCTGCTGTCGATGGCTGCCTGCGGTGAGCGGGCGCCTGCCGTGTTCCGCCGTGCCGACACCGCCAACCCCTGTCCCCGTCCCGCCAATCTAACCGGATCGGAATTCAACGCCCAGGAGACCGGCATTCGCGCGCTGCGCCGCGCGGCCTTCCGGGGTGACTTCTTCGCCCAGCTGGAACTAGGCGGGCGATATGCGGCGCTCCGGGCCACCGACAAGAACCTCGAGGATCCGATCGAAAGCTCGGTCTGGCTGGCCATGGCGCTGGCCAATGAGGACGGCTTTGCCCCCATCAACCGCGTCGAGCGCGGCATGTTCGGCGGCTGGCGCCCCCTTTCCAAATACGACGACTGCCGGGCGTGGGAGCGTCAAAACGCCTATCAGCGGCTGAACGTCCAGCTGTCGCGCATGACCCTGACGGAACAGGAAGAGGTGCGCGATCGCGTGATCTACGTCCTGTCGACGCAAGGCGCGGACGGCTATCGCACCCTGGCCCGTCTGCATGACGCCCTCTACGGCCCCTTCGGCGAGCCGCAGGACAACCTCCAGGCCCGCGAGGCCATCGGCCGCGGCTCGGGTCGCGACCGCCGTCGGGGCGGCTACCCCGCTGCGCTGAACCTGTTCCAGAGGAATGAGGTCGACGCCTATCTCTACAACTATCTGGCGGTACAGACCGGCGATGTCGGAGCCTTTGTCCTGATGAAGGACTTCGAGAGCTCCTCGCCAGGCCGCGCCCAGTACAGCGGATTCGTCGAGACCAAGGCCCGTCAGTGGGTCCCGCCCTTTGAATTCTATCCCAATGACGCCCCGGCCTCGGGTGTGCCCTTCTCTGACGAAAGCCGCCCGCGCGGCGACGCCTATGAATATGCCCTGTCGCGGGTGACCGAACTGCCCTTCGTCCACGTCGGCCGCGCCATCCGCTATCTCGGCATCGCCGACCGTGCCGCCACGCGCCCCGAAGACCTGTCCAAACGTGAGATCGAATCGCTGGAGGCCGTGCTGGGCCATCCCATGGAAGGGCGCCTGTCCTATCTGGAGCGGGTGCGCGCCATCCAGCTGGCGGCGGTCAATGGCTCGTCCGAGGCCCAGCTGGTCCTTGCGGTCATGTACTCCGAGGGCATCGGCGTGCCGCCCGACTATGCCCGGGCCTATTTCTGGTACGAGGAGGCGGCCCGCCAGGGCAGCCCCGAGGCCAAGTTCGCCCTGTCGACCTTCTTCGCCCTGGGCGTCGCCGGCGTCGCCGATCAGGACAAGGCCGAGGCCGTGGTCATGCGCATCGACTCGGCGCTCGCCGGGTTCGCGCCGTCCGTCGCCCGCCTGCAGGCCGTCCTGTCCCAGGTCTCCCGTTCCCAGCAGCGCCGTTAAGGAGGGCGTTGAGACATGATCACGTTCCGCACTGCCCTCCGGCTCCGTTCCCTGATCGCCCCCGCGCTGGGTCTCGCGGTCGCTGCATCCGCCCTGTCTCTGGCCCCGCAGGCCAAGGCCCAGGAGGCCGCCCGCGTCGAGAGCGAGACGCGGCCCAATTTCGGCATCCTGCTGGACCCGCCGGCGCCGCGCCGCAGCCGCGCGACGACCCACCGCCGCTGGACGGGCCGAGACTATCGCCGGGACTATCATCCGGGACCGCATGACGGACGCCCCTATCCCCCGGGCGGCGAGCAGATCGTTCTGGTCGACTGCGGCGGCAATCCGGGATCGGGCGCGATCGAGGACGCCGTTCGCCGGGTCGCCCCGGGCGGCACCCTGATCCTGCGGGCGCGGGGCGGGGCCTGCGTCGGCTGGCTGAACATCGACAAGCCCCTGACCATCATCGGCGAGGCGGGCTTCGATCCCCGCGACTGGAACCGGCAGCCCGCCGCGACCCTGCAGGCGCCGGACGGCCTGCCCTGCATGACTGTGGCCCAGGGCGTGCGTGTCGAGGTGCGCGACGTCGTCTTCTCGTCCCAGCGCGCAGGCGATGCCGCCTGCATCATCGGCTATGGCGCCCAGGTCCTGCTGAACCGCGTCGGCATGCGCCACGTGGGGGACGAGGCCGCCATCTATATGGACGGCGGTCTTCTCGACATCCGCAATGCCGTTCTGGAGACCCAGACGGTCGCCCCGGCCATCGTGGCCGACGGCGCCTCGCTAACGGCCTGGGAAGTGGTCGTGACCGGCGCCCATGTCGGCATGGAGCTGATCCCGGGCGCGGGCCAGACCGCCCGCGTCGACTCGACCACGCTGAAGGGCATCGGCGCCCCCAATGCCTTCGGGCCGCGTTCGATCGGCATGATCATCCGCTCCGGCCGGGACTATGGCCGGGTCGAGGTCACCAACACCGCCATCTGCGGCTATGTCGAGGGTGTAGCCGTCGAGGGCGCCTCGGTCGACATCCAGGGCAGCCGGATCTGCCGCTCCGACAAAGGTGTCGTCGTCTACAACGGCGAGCTGACCCTCAATGACACCCGCGTGCGGGCCGACAGCGTCGGCGTGGCCGTGGCGTCCGGCCGGGCCGTGATCACCAACAACGTCTTCGCCGGCGTTCACGAAGTCATCTATGCCGAGAACCGCGCCAGCGTAGAGGCCAGCGGCAACCGCGTCTGGTCGCAGCACGTCTGCCGCGCCCGCTTCCGCGAACGCACCCGCGGCCGGTATGAGCCCTACTGGTCAGGCGGTCAGGGCTGGGAGTGCGTCTATGGCTCCTACCCGCGCGACTGGTGGGAGGAAGAGGATGGCCTGCTCGGCTTCGACTACTATGACGACGGCTATTCCTTGCAGGGCTATGACACCTACCAGGACGGCTACGGCTGGTACGACCGGGACGGACGCTACATCCAGGACCGCGACTACTACGGCGACGACCGCTGGGCCGAACCCCGCCGTCGCGGCTTCTGGTAGAGCCCTTACGCCTGCTGAAAGACGAGCAAAGTCCGTGGCCTGTACGCACGTATAAGGCGTCTGCCTTTTGTGGCGCGGTTGTTTTCTGCTAGCGGTAGGCTCTGTATCCAGACGCCGGGGGGCGACATGCTCAGAATTCTGCTCGTGATCGGGCTCTTCCTGTTTGCGGCCCCGGTCGCGGCCCAGGATGCGCCGGACAGAGGCCCGGTCCCCGCCTGGGTCCAGAGGGAAGCCGGGTCCCCCGTGACCGGCCCCGCCGAGCGCGGGCGCGGCCCCATTCAGATCCGGCTGCTGGACCAGCAGATCTGGTTCGAGGACGGGCGTTCGCATGCCTCCATTCGGGCGGCCTATACCCTCAGCTCCTCCCAGTCGCTGGGATTGGGTACTGTCTCGGTGGCCTGGAACCCGGCCTTCCAGACCGTCACCGTGCACGAGGCCATTATCTGGCGCGGCGACGAGAAGATCGACGTTCTGGCGGATCAGGAGTTCGAGATCCTGCGCCGCGAGGAGAACATCGAGCGCTCCATGCTGGACGGCGTGCTTACCGCCGTGCTGCAGCCCCGCGGTCTGCGCGTCGGGGACACGATCGAGTTCAGCTACACGATCACGACCCACGATCCGCTGGTCCAGGGCCACGTCGAGCAGATGGCCGCCATCAACTTTCCGGTGCCCATCGACCGGGTGCGCTTCCGGGCAAGCTGGCCCGCAGAGCTGGACATGCGGACGCGCGGCAGCCGCTTTCTGGACCTGCCCACACCCCGGCGGGTCGGCGATCGGTATGTCGTCGAGCTGGAAGAGCGCGACCTGCAGCCCGTCAAGGTGCCCGAGGGGGCCCCTGCGCGCTTCGCCCATGTGCGCCAGATCGAACTGACGGACTATCAATCCTGGGCGGATGTTTCGGCCCTCATGTACCCGATCTTCGAGGCGGCGTCCGTCATTGAACCGGATTCGCCGCTGATGGCCGAGATCGACAAGATCCGGGCCGCCGGGGGGTCACCCGCCGAGCAGGCGGCCGCCGCCCTGAGACTGGTCCAGGACGAGGTGCGCTATGTCGCTCTGGTGATGGGCAGCGGCGGGCTGGTGCCCACCTCGGCCGATGAGACCTGGCGGAACCGCTACGGCGACTGCAAGGCCAAGACCGTCCTGCTGATCGCCATTCTGCGCGAACTGGGAATCGACGCCCGACCGGCGCTGGCCAGCTTCCAGTATGGGGACGGGCTTGATCAACGGCTGCCCATGCTCAGCCTTTTCGATCACGTCATCGTCCGGTCCGAGATCGACGGCGAGGTCTACTGGCTGGACGGCACCCGCAACGGCGACCGCAACATCTCCGATGCCTCGGTCCTGCCCTTCGTCTGGACCCTTCCGCTTGCGCCGGAAGGCGCCGGGCTGGAGCCCATCGGTATCCGCTATCTGTCTCGCCCCCTGTCAAATCGCACCCTGCGCATCGACGCTTCGGCGGGCATCTACGCGCCGGCAAAGATCGAGGGCGAGCTGGTCGTTCGGGGCCCCGAAGTCGCCGTGTGGAGCGCGGGTCTCGACACGCTCGCGATCGACGAGCGCGATCAGATGGTCCAGCTGCTCTGGTTCGGAGATGTCGGAGGCGTGGACTACACCGAAACGGACGTTGTCTTCGACGCGGACGCCGCCGAGCTGACGTTCCGGGTGAAAGGCACCAGCGTTCTCGACTGGGGGCGGGGGGGCGGGACGCCCTATGCCCTGACCGTTCCTGGAAGCCAGCCGCAGCTGTACATCGTAACGCAGCGGGATGAAGGGCCGCTGGCAGAAGCCCCGCTTGCCACCGAGTTTCCTTACTACACCCGCACCCACACCACCGTAATCCTGCCGGAAGACGGGGCCGGCTATACGATCAAGTCGGGTGCGCTGGACCAGACCGTGGCCGGCCATCAGATTTTCCGGAGCGTCGAGATGACGGGCGACACCGTAGTCGTCGACCTGGTCGTGCGGGCTCTGGTGTCTGAGCTTGACTACGTCGAGGCCGAGGAAGGGCGCGAGGACCTTCAGGCCGTGATGGCCGACAAGGCCGTCGTTCAGGCGCCTCGCGGTTATCAACCGACCGAGGCGGATATGGCACTTCGCCAGCCGGCTGACGATATGACGGCGCGCGAGCACGTCACCCGGGGCGATATTCTTCTGCGGGGCGGGGACGTGGAAGGGGCCCTGGTCGAGTTCGAGCGCGCGGTCGAGCTCGAGCCCGAGAATGCCAACGCCTACGCCAACCGGGGCATCGCCCACATCGATGCCGGCAATCTGACCGAGGCGGCCGCCGACTTCGAGCGGGCTGCCGACCTCGATCCCTCCGAAGTCGTCGCCATGAATGGCCGGGGCCTCCTGGCCATGCGGGCCGAGGACTATGAGGATGCGGTCATCCAGTTCTCGCGATCCATCCGATACTCGCGGAACAACGTCTGGGCGCTGTGGCAGCGGGCCGAGGCCTATGCGAGGCTCGAGCAGTACGACAAGGCGATCGCCGATCTGGATTCGATCCTGGCGACCCAGCCTGACAACCAGTCGGTCCTGTTCACCAAGATCGGCTTGATGCGCCGCATGGATCAGGAGGACGAAGCCCTCGCCCTTCTGGAAGAGGTCATCGCGGCCAGTCCCGACGATACGGGGCTCCGCTGGGGTCTGGCAGATCTGCAGCTGTCGGCGGGCCGGAACGAGGCCGCCATCGCGACCATCGATGAGCTGATCGGCACAATGCCTGAGACGGACGCCTTGCTGCTCTCGATGCGCGGTACCGCCTACTATCGTCTCGGCGACCCGGTCCAGGGTGCTGACGACTTTGCCAGGGCGAGGGAAGCGGCGGGGGACGATCCGGACCTGCTCAACAGCGTGTGCTGGAACGCTGCCCTCGACAACATCGAACTGGAACAGGCCCTGGCCGACTGCGACGCCGCGCTGGCTGCGGAACCGGAAGGGGCCCACGTCATGGACAGCCGCGCCATGGTGCTGCTGCGCATGGGACGCTTCGAGGAGGCGCTGGCCCAGTATGACCGGGCGCTGGAGATCGCCCCCACGCTCGCGCCCTCTCTTTATGGCCGCGGCGTCGCCAAATGGGCGCTGGACCGGGAGGACTGGCAGGAGGACGTCGCCAGGGCCCTGTCCATCGATCCCGATGTGGCCCGTTCGTTCGAGACGGCAACCACGGTCGTCATCGCCGACATGCCGTCCCCGTCCGAAGACTAGGAAAGAGCAGGCGGGCCCTGTCGGCCCGCCCGCACCGCCTAGAGATAGGTTCTGAGGAATTCCGTCAGGGCGACGATGGCCAGGCTCTGGCCATAGGGCATCGAGGTCAGCGGGATGTCCTTGTAGAACTGCATATCGTGGCCCATCGGGGTGCCGAAGCTGACCTGTTTCAGCTCCCCCGCGTCATCGATATTGGCCAGCACGGCCTTTACGGCCTTGATCCCGACGGACTCGAACCGGCGCGGCAGATAGCCCTTCCGCACGCCCTTGAGGATGCCGTAGGCGAAGCCGGCGGTGGCCGAGGCCTCCAGATAGCTGGTCGGGTCGTCGATCAGGGTGTGCCACAGACCGCTGTCATCCTGATGCCGGGCCAGCGCCTCGACCTGGGCGAGCAGGGCATCGGTCAGGAAGGTCCGCAGGGCGTCGCCGGGCGCAAGGTCCAGCATCTCGATGAACTCGGGAATCGCGATGGTGACCCAGCAATTCCCCCGGGCCCACAGGGCGCCGGCGAAGTTGTGCCGGCCATCGAAAGTCCAGCCGTGGTACCAGAGACCGGTCTTGCGATCCGCCAGATATTTGATGTGCAGCAGATACTGCCGCTTGGCTTCCTCGATATAGGCCGGGCGATCCAGCAACAGGCCGATCTTGGCCAGCGGCAGGACCGACATCATCAGGGTGTCGTCCCACAGCTGCTGATAGTTCACCGTGTCATAGGTGATGTGCTGAAAGCCGCCTTCCTCGGTCTTCGGCAGGCCATCGTCGGCCATCAGGAATTCGGCCCAGCTCTCCAGATAGGGCCGGTAACGCGGCTCACCCGTCTCTTCGTAGAGATAGGCCAGCGCCAGCATGGGCGACATGGTGTTGATGTTCTTGGTCGGGGTGCCGATGGCGAACCGGTCCTCGAACCACTGGGTCATCACCCGCAGGGCCTCGGCGTCGCCGGTCTGCTCGTAAAGTCGCCACAGGCCGAACAGGCCGACGCCGTGGGTCCACTCCCAGTCGTTCCAGCCCTTGGTGTCGATGACCCGGCCATCCTCCAGGGTCATCAGGAACTCGCCGGTCTCATCCTTGATGTTGACCAGGTTGTCGATCAGGCGGCCGATGGTCTCGACCACCTGATCGCGCGGCACGTCATGGGTAAGGGCGACCATGGTTACTCCTTGAACACTCGGGGCGTCAGCGCGTGTTGCCGACGGGGTTGTTGCCCCACAGGCGGTCGTACTTCCAGCCGGACAGATCCTCGACGATCTCCTGGTGTTTCGGATCGGACGGCGTGCGCTCGCCCGAGCGGAAGCGCTCGATCTCTTCCAGCAGGATAACGTGGCTGGCCGGGTTCAGCTTGAAACGGGTCGAGACGAACACGCCGAACAGCAGGACGGCGAGGGTGCCGGCACCCAGAACCGCGACGATGGCGATAATGGCCTGCGGGCTCTGGATGTCCTGACCGGAGACGAAGCCTGCAGCCTGCATGACCTGACCGACCAGCATGACGGCGGCGGCCTGGCTCATCTTGCGGACGAAGGTCATGACGCCGGCAAAGGCACCCTCGCGGCGGCGACCCGTGACGATCTCGTCGACGTCGGCCATGTAGTTATAGGTCGCCCACGGCACATAATAGAGGGCGCCGCGGCCCAGGCCGGCCACCACGACCGGCAGCCACAGCAGCACCGAGGCGGCGTTGAGGCCGGCGAAATACATGCCGATGAAGATCACCACCCCGGCACCGAAGCACAGGGCGGCAAAGCGATAGGCGGACGCCGGCGACAGGCGGATGGCGAAGTTGATCGCCAGCGTCACCGAGACCAGCTGCACCAGAGAGGTCACGCCGACAAGACCGGCCACGATGGCGGCCGAGCCGCTCAGGGCGAACACCACGAAATAGGTGAAGGCGGCGTTGTAGATGTCCTGGCTGATATAGCCGCCCAGATACATGCCGAGATGCAGCCGGAAGGCCCGGATGCGCAGGGTCGAGAACAGGTTGCGGTACAGCGATCCCATCGAGTTCAGCAGGGTGGGCCGCCCCTTGCGCTCGGCCTCTTCCAGGCCCGGCGGACGCTGGCGTTCCCAGCTGAAGGCGTACAGCAGGCCGGCCACGATCATGAACAGCACCGCGAAGATGATGCCCATGTAGAAATAGGTGTTGGGATCATCCGGCCCCAGCTGGGTGATCAGCCAGCCCGGCAGGAAGGCGGCCCCGGCCGAGGCCAGCTGTCCGCACAGGATGCGGGCGCCCGCCATCTGGGCCTTGGTCTTGTAGTCGGTGGCCATTTCCGAGGCGAGGGTCTCGTACGGGATGATCTCCATCGCATAGACCAGCTCGAACAGGACGTAGGTGATCAGGTAGTACCAGAACGTCTGGCCCGGCAGCCACATGAGGGCGAACGACGGCAGCAGGGGGATGGCGGCCAGGATGAAGAACCGGCGCCGTCCGAAGGTGCGCGCGATCCACCCACGGCCGAGGCTGTCGGACAGGTGGCCGATGACCGGGCTGGCCACCGCATCCAGAATGCGCGCCACTCCGAAGATCAGCGTCGCCTGGGCCACCGAGAGCCCGCAGAAGGTGGTGTAGAAGAACAGGATCCACGTGCCGATGACGGTCATGGAGCCGCCGCCGAGCACATCGTTCAGCCCGTAGGCGGTCATATTGTACCAGCGCACCGGACGGGTCGGGTGCGTCGGCATCGCGGGCCGGGCGGCGATGGGGTCGGTCACGGCTTGTCCTCCTGCTGCCCCGGTCAGTGCCGGGGAAGTCGTTCTTGTGCGCGCCGGACTCGCGTGGCGCGCGGCACGCTCAGTCCATGGTCGGAATCACAAAGGCATCAGCGGCGGCGCCCGGCGCCATGCCGTCGGGCCAGCGCTGGGTCACGGTCTTCATGCGGGTCCAGAAGCGGACGCCCTCCATGCCGTGCTGGTTGTGGTCGCCGAAACCGGAGCGCTTCCAGCCGCCAAAGCTGTGGTAGGCGACGGGCACCGGGATCGGCACATTGATGCCCACCATGCCGACCTGGACACGGCTGGCGAACTCGCGCGCCGCGTGGCCGTTGCGCGTGAAGATGGCGACGCCGTTGCCGTACTGGTGGTGGTCGGCGAGGGCGAGGGCGCTCTCAAAATCGGGCGCCCGGACCATCTGCAGGACGGGGCCGAAGATCTCCTCGCGATAGGATTCCATCGCGGGCGTCACATGATCGAACAGCGACGGCCCGACGAAGAAGCCGTTCTCATGCCCCTGCAGGGTGAAGTCGCGACCGTCGACGACCAGTTCGGCGCCTTCCTCGACGCCGATGCGGATCCAGTTCTCGATGCGCTTCTTGTGGATGGCCGTGACGACAGGGCCATAGTGGGCGTCCGGATCGCCGGGTACGCCGACGCGCAGGGCATCGATGGCGGGGATCAGACGCTCGCGGAGGGCGTCGGCCGTCCGGTCGCCGACCGGCACCACGACCGGCAGGGCCATGCACCGTTCGCCGGCCGAGCCGAAGGCGGCCCCGCACAGGTCGGCGACGACCTGGTCCAGATCGGCGTCAGGCATGACCACGCCGTGGTTCTTGGCGCCGCCCATGGCCTGCACCCGCTTTCCGGCGGCGGCGCCCCGGGCATAGACGTACTGGGCGATGTCGGACGAGCCGACGAAGCTGACGGCGCTGATGGCGGGATGGTCGAGGATGGCGTCGACCATCTCCTTGTCGCCGTGCACGACCTGCAGGATTCCCTCCGGCAGGCCGGCCTCGAGCATCAATTCAGCCAGCCGGTTGGGCACCGACGGATCGCGCTCGGAGGGCTTGAGGATGAAGGCGTTGCCGCAGGCGATGGCCGGCCCGAACATCCACATCGGGATCATGGCCGGGAAGTTGAACGGGGTGATGCCCGCCCCGATGCCGACCGGCTGACGCATCGAATAGACGTCGATGCCCGGGCCGGCTCCTTGAGTGTATTCGCCCTTCAGCGCATGCGGGATGCCGCACGAGAATTCAATCACGTCCAGACCGCGCTGGATGTCGCCGCGCGCATCGGCCACGACCTTGCCGTGCTCGGACGACAGCAGTTCGGCGAGCGCGTCCATGTTCGCCTCGACCGGTTCCTTGAACCGGAACAGGACGCGGGCACGGCGCTGCGGATTGACCCGTGCCCAGGCCGGCTGGGCGGCCCGTGCGGCCACGATGGCCCGCTCCAGATCGGCCGCGACGCCCAGGCTGACGTGAGCCTGCACCTGACCGGAACCGGGGTCGAACACCTCGCCCGTGCGCGTGCCAGCGGGGCCGGTCTCGCCGGCAATGACGTGGGAAATCTGTCGCATGGAAGTCTCCGTCACCGCACGATCCAGTCGTGCGCCGGGTCGTTCTGGAAGACCCATTTGCGCACCGGTCCGGCCATGACATTCAGGTAGTAGAGGTCGTACCCGTGCGGAGCCCCGACCGGGTGGTAGCCGCGCGGCACCATGACGACGTCGCCGTCGTGGACCGCCATGGTCTCGTCGATCGACCCGTCCTCGGTATAGACGCGCTGGAAGGCGAAGCCCTGTGGCGGCGACAGCCGGTGGTAATAGGTCTCTTCCAGCAGGGTCTCGTCCGGCGCGGCATCGCGGTCGTGCTTGTGCGGCGGATAGCTGGACCAGTTGCCGCCCGGGGTGATCACCTCGACCACCAGCAGGCTCTCGGCCACATCGTCGGCGTCAGACAGAATGTTGCGGACATGGCGGGTGTTGGTGCCCTTGCCGCGCACCTCGACCGCCTCCGGGCGCAGCACACGCACGGCGCCCTTGCCGGTCCCGGGGGCCGAACAGACGGCGACTTCGGCCTCGCTTTCGGCCGTGATCGACCAGTCCACGCCCGCCGGCAGATAGACCGAGGCCGGAGCCCCGGAAAAGACATCGGCCCTTTCGCCCAGTCCGGCGTGGGTCTCGCCATCCGCGGCGACCGTGACCGTGCCGGAAAGCACCACCAGACAGGCCTCGCGCCCGGCCTCGCCCCCGCTGTGAGACTGTCCCGCCGACAGCTTCACCACGCGAAAGCCGACATGGCGCCAGCCCGCGCTCTCCGGCGTGACCTCAAGTACGGTTCCGGCGTCATCGGCGGCATGGGGGCGGACCAGCAGGGTCATCAGACCAGCCCCACATCGCCGGCCAGACGCTTCAGCGTATCCAGACCCAGCTGGCCGTATTCGCGCGGGTCAGCGACCGCCGGGTCCTGCTCGGCCTCGATGACGATCCAGCCGGAATAGTTGACGGCCTTCAGCGCGGCCATGAAGGCCGGATAGTCATAGTCGCCGTCGCCGGGCGTGGTGAACATGCCGCCGACCACCCCGTTCAGGAAGCTGTCGCCGGCCGCCCGGAACTTGGCGTGCCGCTCGGTGCGGACGTCCTTGCAGTGGACGTGGCTGATGCGCTCAGGCCGGGTAGTGGCCACCTCGATCGGGTCGATGCCGCCATAGACGGCGTGGCCGGTGTCCAGCACCAGACCCACGTGATCCCCGGTCGCGCCGAAGAAGCGGTTCAGGTCCTCACGGGTCTCGACCACTGTGCCCAGATGGTGGTGGTAGGCGAACCGCATGCCCTGATCGTTGGCGTGGGCGGCTACCCGGTTCAGTCTCTGGCCGAACATGGCCCAGTCGCCGGGCGCGAGGCGAGGCGGAGAATCCAGCCGACCGCCCTCCCGGTCGCCATGCACGGCGTTCGAGGTCTCGGCCAGGATGAAGACGCTGGAGCCCATGGCCTGCAACAGCGCCATATGGGATTCCATGGCGGCGATCTCGGCCTCGGCGTCCTGCACCAGCAGATTTGACGAATACCAGCCGCCGACGATGTCGAGCCCGTAGCGCCCCATGATCGGCTTCAACGACTCCGGATCGCGCGGAAACTTGTTGCCCAGCTCGACGCCCTCGAACCCGATCTCCTTCACATCGGTCAGCAGCGCATCCAGCGTGATGTCGCCGCCCAGTTCGGGCATGTCGTCGTTCGCCCAGGCAATGGGGCTGACCCCCCAGCGGATGGTCATTCACCCTCTCCCTTGATCCGGGCTTCGTAGATGCGCCGGGCCTCGCGGACCTCGGCGCGGGTTGAGACTTCCGGCACGGCGACGTCCCACCAGTGGCCGCCGGCCTCTGTGGTCACCACCGGGTCGGTGTCGATGACGATGACATGGGTGCGGTCGCTGGCCGCGGCCCGCGCGAGCGCCTGTTCCAGTTCAGCAATGCCGTTGACCTTTTCGGCCTCCGCGCCCAGAGCGCGGGCGTGGGCGGCGAAGTCGATGTCGGCCGGCGCGGCGTGGCGCGCATCGTCCAGCAGATTGTTGAAGGGCCGTCCGCCCGTGGCCTGCTGCAGCCGGTTGATGCAGCCATAGCCGCGGTTATCCAGCAGCACGACGGTCAGCTTCTGGCCCAGCATCACCGCTGTCGCCAGCTCGGAATTCATCATCAGATAGCTGCCGTCGCCAACCATGACGAAGACCTCGCGGTCCGGCTCGGCCAGCTTCACGCCGACGCCGCCGGCGATCTCATAGCCCATGCACGAGAAGCCGTACTCCACGTGGTAACCGCCGGACCGGTGCGTCCGCCACAGCTTGTGCAACTCACCCGGCAGGCCACCGGCGGCGCACACCACGACCGCATCCTCATTCGCCTGACGCCAGACGGCCCCGATCACCTGACCGTCCGACGGCAGGGCGTCCGAAGCGGCGGTGGCCGTCTCCCACGCCGTGTTCCAGTCCGCGACGCCGTCGGCGCAGCGCCCGCGCCAGTCAGCTGACACCGTCCAATCGCCCAGCGCCTCCGACAGCTCGGTCAGGACTTCGCGGGCATCCCCCTGCACCCGGTGGGCGCCATGCTTGGTCGCATCAAAGCCCGCGACATTGATCTGGAACAACCGCTTGCCCGCGAACATCGTCCGCGAGCCGGTGGTGAAGTCCTGTAGCCGGGTGCCGACCGCGACGATCAGATCGGCAGCCTCGGCGGCGTCATTGGCCGCGCTGGTGCCGGTCACCCCGATCGAGCCAAGCGCCTGTGGATGATCCCACGGCAGGCTGCCCTTGCCGGCCTGGGTCTCGCCGACCGGAAGGCCGGTCGCGGCCGCAAGCGCCGACAGGGTCTCTTCGGCCCCGGAATACAGAACCCCGCCGCCAGCCACGATCAGCGGCGCCTTCGCCGACCGGATTGCCGCGACCAGATCGGCCAGATCCTGCGTGTCGGGACGCGGGCGCGGCGTGCGCCAGGTGCGCGGCGCGAAGAAGGCTGCGGGATAGTCATAGGCCTCGGCCTGAACGTCCTGGCACAGGGCCAGGGTGACCGGACCGCAGGTCGCCGGGTCGATTAGGGTCGCCATGGCGCGGGGCAGGGCGTCCAGAATCTGTTCGGGCCGGGTGATGCGGTCGAACCATCGCGACACCGGCCGGAAACAGTCATTGGCGCTGACGGTGGCGTCGGCGAAGTCCTCGATCTGCTGCAGCACGGGGTCGGGACGGCGCGAGGCATAGATGTCGCCCGGCAGGAACAGCACCGGCAGGCGATTGACGTGTGCCAGGGCGGCCGCCGTCACCATATTGGTCGCACCGGGCCCGATCGAGGTGGTGCAGGCCATGGCGCGGCGGCGCCGGGCTTGTTTGGCAAAGGCGATGGCGGCGTGGGCCATGCCCTGTTCGTTGTGCGCCCGGAAGGTCGGCAGGGTGTCTTCCATCCAGGCCAGGGCCTCGCCCATGCCCGCGACATTGCCGTGCCCGAAGATGGCCCAGACACCCGCGAAATAGGGCAGGACCTGTCCGTCGATCTCGACGTGCTGGACCGACAACCAGCGCGTCAGGGCCTGGGACATGGTCAGGCGCACAGTGTGGCTCATGCTGCGGCCCGTGCGCGTCGCGCCTGGCGCCAGGCCTCGGCCAGCACCCGCAGGTTCTCGGTCAGCTGGGCAATGGCGCCTTCGTCGTCCAGCTTGCCCTTCAGCCACTGGGCAGCGACGTCGTGGAAGATCGTCCGCCCGACGGCAAAGCCCTTGACCAGCGGGAAGGGGGCGGCGGCGGAAATCCCGGCCAGCACCTGGTCCTGGGTCTGCGACAGGCCCAGCAGGACAATGCCCCGGCACCGCGGATCGTGCTCCAGAATGGCGGCCTCGCTGGCTGCCCATGCCGCCGCGTCGCTGGTGGGTTCCAGCTTCCACCAGTCCGGATAGACGCCGAGGTCGTAGACGTGGTTGATCACCCGCGCCACCGTGTCGCCGGTGACGGGACCATGCTTGGAGGCAATGATTTCAAGCAGCAGTTCATGCCGGGTCGAGCGGCAGGCGTCGTACAGGCGCAGGATCTGGCGGTCCTGTCTGGCGCGAAGCTCGGCGTCGTCATCGGGGTGGTAGAAGACCAGACATTTGACCACGTGATTGATCGGCCATTCCCGCAGGGTGGCCGCGACATCGGGACCGCCCTCGAAGGCCAGCGGCCGCGAGCCCGGATACTCGATCGGACGTCCGATCCAGTAGGGAAGGTCGGCAGCGGCCTCAAGCGCACGGGCGCCGAATCGGCCATCCAGCAGCATGCCATAGCGGCCGTCGCCCTGTGCCAGCCGATCCACGGCCTTGAGCGCCAACCCCTTGAAATGGGCAACCGCCTGTTCGTCGCCGACGCCCAGGTCCTTGATCAGGTCGTCGAACTGGCTGCGGTGATCGATGGCCAGCACGGTCAGGTCGGCATGGTCTCCGTGACGGTTGGTCGACCAGTGGATCTGTTCCAGCATGGCGCTTTCGCGCAGGCGGTGCGGCCACTGGCCTGCAAGGAAGGTCTGGAGCTCGTCCCATGACGCCATGGCCGGCGCGCAGCCGTGGCGCGACACGACCAGCGCCCCGCAGGCATTCGCCATCTCGCAGCAGCTTTCCAGCGGCATGTCGCGCAGCCATCCGCGCAGGAAACCGGCCATGAAGGCGTCACCCGCCCCCAGAACATTGAAGACCTCGATAGGAAAGCCCCGGCTGGCCACGCCGTCGTCGAGCGAGTCGGGGATGGCGCCCGGGAAGGCGACACAGCCGTCGGGGCCGCGCTTGCAGATCAGCAGCGCCGGGCTTTGGTCACGGATGGCGCGCAGGGCGGCCAGGGTGTCGTCCGTGCCGCCAAGAATATGAATTTCCTCTTCGGTGCCGACGATCAGGTCGCAGAGCGGCAGCACCTGCTGCAGGCGCTCGGTCACCCGCGCACTGGCGACAAACCGGTCCTCGCCATTGGCCTTGGACGTCAGCCCCCACAGCACCGGGCGATAGTCGATATCGAACACGACGCGACCACCCTGGGCCTTCATCAGCTTCGCGGCCTTGAGGCTGGCGTCGAACACGCCGGGCTGGGACAGATGGGTGCCGTTGACCAGCAGGGCCCCGGCCCGACCGATCAGGGCCGGGTCGATGTCGTCCACCGACAGGGCCATGTCGGCACAGTTCTCGCGGAAGAAGATCAGCGGAAAGGTGTCGGGGTCGCGGATGCCCAGCACGGCCAGCGCCGTCAGCCGGTCCGGATCGGTCGTCATGCCGGACGTATCGACCCCCTCGCGGCCCAGTTCCTCGCGCAGGAAACGGCCGAAATGATCGTCGCCAACCCGCGTGATCAGGCCGGCGTTCAGGCCCAGCCGGGCCGCGCCGACGGCGGTGTTGGTCGGGCTGCCGCCCACATATTTCGCGAAGGTCGCCATGTCTTCCAGGCGTCCGCCGATCTGTTCGCCATACAGATCAATGCCGGCCCGACCCAGCGTCAGCAGGTCGAGCGGGCGGCGTTTTTCGTTTCTGGAAGTGCTTGTGATCATTCGTTTCAGACGCCCCGGTGTCCAAAACGACTATTTCATCAATTCCAAAATCGCAATACCCGTTTCACAATTCCGGCGAACGGAACGGGTATTTCAGGACGCGCTCCGGCGCTTGCGCGCGGGCTTTTCGTCAGGCTGGGTGGCGGCAAACGCAAAGTTGATCACCAGGGCCTGGGCCAGGCACATGGAGGCCGACAGCGACCGGAACGACCGCACCTCCGATTCGCGGGTCAGCAGGGCCAGATCGGCCGGCGCCGAGATCGGACTGACGGCGCTGTCGCTGATGGCCAGAACCCGCGCGCCACCCTCCCGTGCGGCCTCGACCACGGCCACGGTCTCGGCCGCATAGGGGTGATAGCTGATGGCGATCAGCAGATCGTCGGGGGCGATGGACTTGACCTGGGGCATGGCGAGGCCCGCCACCCCGTCGATGAAAACGGTCCGCTTGCCCGCCTGAAGCAAGGAATAGACGAGGTAGGAGGCCACCGGGAAGGAACGCCGGAATCCCGTGACATGCACGGTCGCGGCTTTCGAGATCATCTGGACGGCCGCCTCGATCTCCTGGCGGCTGACGGTCTGGGTCAGGTTCTGCAGGGCCAGGATATTGCCCTCGACGAACTCCGACAGCAGGTCGGCCGGCTTGGTCGCCTCGTCGTGGGTCGTCTCGTTCAGCTGGCGGATTCGCTCGGAATATCCCAGCGCCGCGTGGCTGTTCAGCAGGCCATCGCGGAACAGCCGTTGCATCTGGCTGGCGCCCTCGAAACCGAACGTCTTGGCGAAACGGACAATGGTCGAGGGCTGGACCCCGCACCGCGAGGCGATGACCGACAGGGTTTCGAGCGCAAAGTCGTTCGGCTCGTCGAGAATGTGCCGGGCGATCTGCTTGAGTCGCTTGCTCAGCCCCTCATAGCGAAGGACGATCTGGGCCCTGAGCTCTTCAGCCGAGGCGGGCGCGGGCGGCGTCTGTTCCATATCTCGACCTCAAGTTTCATCTGACGGAATATCCGTTCGATTTTTCACTGGCAACTCTCGCGTGTCGCGAAGGAAGCCGGTATGTCACGACTTTTCCAGGGGATCGTCCCTGCGATATTCGTGTTCGAGGGAATGACTATGCACACTGTGGCACTGATCGGCGCGGGGCGCATCGGTCGAATTCACGCGGCCAATGCGGCGGCCAACGCCCGGCTGCAACTGGTCAGCGTCACCGATCCCACGCCCGCCGGAGCCGAACTGGCCAATCAGTATGGCGCGGCCACCCGCAGCGTCGAAGAGGTGTTCGCCGACCCATCGATCCGGGGCGTGATCATCGCCAGCTCGACCGACACCCATCTGGACTACAGCCTGGCCGCCGCCCGGGCAGGCAAGGCCGTGTTCTGTGAAAAGCCCCTCGATCAGGATCTCGACCGCGCGAAAGAGGCCGCGGCAGCCTTCGATTCGCTGGGGCAGCCGATCCTGCTGGCCTTCAACCGGCGTTTCGATGCCAATTTCGCCGCCTTGCAGGCGCGATTGGTAGAGGGTGTCGTGGGTGAGCTCGAGACTCTCCATATCATCAGTCACGATCCGGCTCCCCCTCCTGCCGACTACGTCCGCACCTCCGGCGGCCTGTTCAAGGACATGGTCATCCATGACTTCGACATGGCCCGCTGGCTGCTGGGCGAGCCCGTCGTGGAAGTGTTTTCGACCACCTCCGTGCTAGTCGACCCCGCGATCGGCGAGGCCGGGGACGTCGATACGGCCAAGACGATTCTCAAGACCGCCGGCGGGCGCCTGTGCGTGATCTCCAGCAGCCGCCGCAGCGGCTATGGCTATGACCAGCGGATCGAGGCCTATGGGTCGGGCGGCATGATCCGCGCGCAGAATCAGCTTGAGACGACGGTTGAGACCTGGACCGCAAACGGCGCTGCCGCCGACCGTTTCCAGAACTTCTTCCTCGACCGCTACCGCGTGGCCTATGCGCGCGAGATGGATCATTTCGCCGATGTGCTGGACGGCGCCAACCCGCTGATCGATCACAACGACGGCGTCGCGGCCCTCGAACTCGCCGAGGCGGCTGCCCGCTCGGCTGCCGAAGGCGCAGTGGTCCGTCTCTAGCCTGCTGCCCTGACGCGAGAGAGAACGGGTCTTTCAACCGCTCCCTCCCCATAAAATGAAATCGAAACTACAGGATTGACACTTTCTGAAATACATATTCTAACTTGGGGCAATCATAGAGGCCCGCAAAGGGCGAACGGGGAGGATGAACGAATGGCGTATCGCCCGAACATGCGCATGCTTGCTACTGTCCTGCTGGGGGCCACCGCCCTCGCAGGACTGCCCACTCTGGCCATGGCGCAGGACGCTCCGGCCAATGAGTCGTCGTCGCAGGACCCTGACCGCCAACAGGACGCCCAGCCCCGGCAGGAGACCCAGGTCGACGAGATCGTCGTCACCGGCTTCCGCCAGAGCTACGCCAATGCCATCGCGTCCAAGCGCGATGAGGATTCCATCACCGACGGCATTTCGTCGGACGGTCTGGGTCGCTTCCCCGACCTGAACGTCGGTGAGGCCCTGCAGCGGGTGCCGGGCGTTCAGATCAATCGCGAGGCGGAAGGCCGCAACGCCACCATCAACCTGCGCGGCCTGCCGGGCGAGTTCTCGCGCCTGACCCTGAACGGCGTGGCCTTTGCCGAACCGATCCTGCGGGAATCTGCGCCGCTGGGGGCCTTCAACTCCGACATCTTCAGCGCCATTGTGGTCAACAAGTCGCCGCTGGCGGACGCCCAGAGTGGCGGCCTGTCCGGCAACGTCGACCTGCGCATCGCACCGGCGCTCGGCCGCACCGATGGCGGCTTCATGAAGGTGGCGTCCGAGTACAATGAGCTGGGCGAGACCTGGTCGCCGGCCGCAACCATCGGGTACAACCACCACTTCAGCGATGACTTCGCGGTCTTCGGCACCCTGGCCTGGCGCCATGAAGACTTCCGCCGCGACACCATCCTGTTCAACAGCTACGCGGCCTTCACGCCGGCCCAGGCCGAGCTCAACCCGGCCCTGTATCCGTACTATGCGACCTCGGCGGCCTGTCCGTCGTGCACCGGCAGCAGCTCGACCGCCGGCGTTCTGTATGACGCCCAGCACCGTCAGTATGTGCGCCTGAACGAGGGTGATCTGGTCACGGGGGCTATCGGCGCCGAATACCGGCTGAACGATCAGACCCGCATCGGGATTTCGGGCTTCTACTCCGATCGCGATCTGCCGATGACCACGCAGTATCTGCTGATCACCTCGAACAACGCGTCCAGTGTGCTGACCGCCAACAGCGCTCCGGTGCAGATGGACGACGGCCGCTATGTGGTCGAGGACTTCAGCTTCGCCAACGCCGACATCACCTCCTCGACCCGCGGTTTCAGCCAGACGCAGAAGGTCTGGGGCTTCAACCTGACGGGTGAATGGCAGAGCGACGACGGCTGGACGGTCAGCGGTACCGCCGCCCTGTCGCGAGCCGAGAATGACTCGATCGAGATTTCGGTCGACTTCGAGACGCTCCAGACCGCAGGCGGCAACGGCATCAACGGTCGTCTGGTCACCGGCGGCGACAATATCGACAACCACGTCCAGATCCTTCAGCCGACCCCGGCCGTGACCACGGCGGGGATCAGCACGGGCGTCTGGGGCGGCGTGGGCGCGTCCGGAGCCTGGTTCGACAACGCCAACCCGGCGCTGCGCACCAACCGCTTCAACTTCCAGGGCACCCAGACCATGGGGACCAGTGAAGCCGAGACGGCCCGCATCGACATCGAGCGCGACCTGTACGACGGCGGGATCCTGAGCGGATTCCAGTTCGGCGGCGTCTACGAGAGCGTCAAGTTCATCGCCGAGGGCTACCGGATCATGGCCTATGGCCTGCCGATCCAGAACGTCACCTCCGACTTCCTGGTGACCGCGCCCTTCGCTTCGGACTTCTTCAACGGTCAGGGCGGTCAGCCGACCGACAACTGGCAGGTCGTCGATCTGGATCGCGCCATCACGGCCCTGCGGCCGGTGACGGTCTATCCAGGGGCCGAGCTGTCGCCGTCAGGCTACAACATCAACTACGCCAACAACGCCTATGCGCGGGACAACTTCACCAACGGCACCGACATCTTCGCGGCCTATGGCCAGCTGAAGTACGCGTTCGACATCGGCACCATGCCGGTCCACGGCAATGTCGGCCTGCGCTACGAGGCCGCCGAGAACACCGTCGATGCCCTGACGCGTGTCACGGTCACCAACAATATCGGTGCCCCGTCCGACTTCGTACCCCAGCGGTACCAGCAGGACTACGACAAGTGGCTGCCGTCGTTCATCGTGATCGCCGAGCCGACGCCCGACGTGGTGCTGCGCGCGGCCGCCTATCAAAGCTACGTTCGGCCCCAGCCGCTGCAGTTCTCGCCGAGCACGGTCGTCAGCGCGCCCTCGACGAACGGCACCTACACCGTGACCCTGGGTAATCCGGAGCTGGAGCCCTACGACGCCACGTCGTTCGACTTCTCGGCGGAATGGTACAACCGGCCCGACAGCATCATCTCGCTGGCGCTGTTCACCAAGCGCATCACCGGCCTGATCGGACCGATCACCGACATCAATGTGCTGTGTCCGGCGGATGGCGGCGGTCTCGGTATCGGGACCTTTACCGTCAGCGGTGACCAGTGCCTGAGCAGCCTGACCTATACCCAGGGCGGGGTGACCCTCCCGTATCAGGTGAACATCTCGGGCTTCACCAACCAGGACAATCCGATCACCGTCAGCGGGGCCGAGTTCAACCTGCAGCAGTCGTTCGACTTCCTGCCGGGCTTCTGGTCCAACATGGGCGGCGGCTTCAACTATGCCTACACAACCGTCAGCGGGAAGACGACGACGGGCGAGGACGCCACCCTGCCAGGCGTGTCGGAGCATAACCTGAACGTCATCGGCTACTATGAGACCGAGCGTTACGGCATCCGGCTGGTCTACAACCTGCGCAGCGAATACGACCTGGCCTCGACCGCCAGCTTCACCGGCGCGGCGCGTCAGGTTCGCTCGCGCGGCCAGATCGACCTGTCGGCCTCGTACAACATCAACGACACCATCTCGCTGGGCCTGGACGCCTACAACCTGACCGACGAGATCCGGGTGGAGTATGAGAATCAGGAAAACATGCCGCGACGCGCCGACTATGACGGTCGCACCGTGACCATGACCCTGCGGGCAACCTTCTAGTCTTCCTCCCCGGAAGCCCGGTCGATGTTCGCCTTCGGGCGGTGTCGGCCGGGCCTAGGAGGGGGCAGACCCCGAAGACCCAGTAAATCCGGACAGCGGAGCTTATCATGCACAGACGCACCTTCCTCACCGGCACGGCGGCGTCTACCGCCTTCGCGCTGTCGGGGCCCGGGCGGGCCTTTGCCCGGAGTGATGCGAAGGACGCGGGCACCCTGGCCCTGCTGACCGAGGCTGCGGACCGGCTGGCGGCCGAGGTGCTGGAAGGCATGGAAGGGGCGGGATCAGGTCGGGGCGGGGCGCGCGGCACGCTCCGGCAACTGCGCCGCCTGTTTACCCCCTACATCTGGCCGGACTCCCGCTACCACCACAGCGCGGCGCTCGAGGCGCCGATGGAGACCCTGCTCAGCCAGGTCGAGGCGGCCCAGCACGACGACGGCACCTTCAGCGGGGGCAACCGCCACTCGCCGCCCGACTCGGCCTTCCTGATGGAAGACATGGGCGCCATGACCGAGGCGGCCGAGGGAATCCGGCATCCGGTGGTGCGGGACATCTCCAGCCGTCTGGCGGCCATGATGCGCAAGGCGGGACCCGCCCTGCGTACGGGCGGCATCCACACCCCGAACCATCGCTGGGAACTGTCGGCGGCGCTGGCCCGGATCGACCGCGTCGATCCCAATCCCGCCTATCGCGCGCGGATCGACGAATGGCTGGCCGAGGGCGTCGATATCAATGCCGAGGGCATCTATTCCGAGCGCAGCTCCAACTATGCCCAGGCGGTCAGCAATCCGTCCCTGCTACGCCTGTCCCGCCTGCCGGGTCTTGGGGGCTTGAAGCAGCTGGTGCGCCGCAACCTCGAGACCACCATCGAGATGGCCGAGCCGCATTACGGCGACGTCGAGACCATCTATTCGCGGCGTCAGGATCAGGCCCAGAGCAAGCAGACCCTGCACCCCTATTACCTCCAGTACCGGGAGTTGGCGCAGGATTTCGATGACCGTCGCTTCGCCGGCATCGTCCGCTGGATCGAACAGAACGACAGCAGCCAGCTGGGCGACGCCCTGGCTGACTTCCTCGACCATCCGAAACTGGCCGGACCCATCCCGGCGCCGGTGCAGCCCTTCGTCGACTTCCAGCGCTATTTCCGGACCGTCAATCTGGTGCGGGAGCGGCGCGGCGACATGACGGCCAGCTTCTATGCCGGCAGCGACTGGTACGAGGATGGCGAGCCCTCGCGCTTCTACAACACCATCGGCTCGGGCCTGGCGACCAATCCGACCCTGATGCGCCTGTGGAAGGGCCCGCTGGTCATCGACGCCATCCGGGTGATCCCAGACTTCTTCAGCATGGGCCATTTCCGCCCGTCCGACATCGCCCTGGCCGACGACGGCACGGTCACCCTGAGCGGCGAAATGAACGTGCCCTACTATCTGCCGATGCCGGCCGAGCGGCGGGATCCGGACGGGGCCTATGCGCTCAGCAAGTCGGTGGACGGGCGGTTCAACAGCTCGCTCGACTTCAGCCACCGCCCGGCCCACTTCCGGCGGCTGGCCATCCAGATGGTGGCCCGGCCCCAGAGCGACGGCTATGCGCTGGAGTTCAGCACGGACGGCGAGGCCGAGGTGGGCATCGCCATCGAAATCACCCTGCGCCCGGGCGGCACGCTGACCGGAGTTCAGGAGGTCGCCGGCGTTGGCGGCTTGCTGACTGGCGGCGAGGCCACCTACACGGTTGAGGGGCAGCGCCTGCGCTTCGGCCCGGGCGGCAGCGATGTCGTGCCGCGTCTCAGTTCCGGCGAACAGTACAGCTGGGCGGGCGGACGCCTGAATCTGGCGGGCGACAAGGTCTACATCACCGGCGAAACGCCCTTCACCCATACCCTGCGACTCGCGTTCGGCTGAGGCAGCCTCATCCCGGCAAGGACACGTCCTCGCCCAGGGTGTTGCGCACATAGAGCAGCTTCACCCACACCAGACCGACGACCAGCAGGGGCGAGGCGAACATCACGCCCAGCGGCCCGAATAGCGTGCCCAGCCCCAGCACCCCGAACAGGGTCAGCACCGGCGGCAGGTTGACGGCGCGCTTCTGGATGAAGGGGTAGATCAGATTGCTTTCGATCTGCTGCACGACGAAATAGACCACGATCGCCCACAGGATCATCTCCGGGCCCTGATCGAGGGCCAGCAGCACCGCCGGGACCACCGACACGATCGGCCCGACGATCGGCACAAAAGCGGCAAGCCCGGCGAACAGGCCAAGCGCGACGGGGGAGGGCAGACCGATCAGCGCGGTGCCGATGCCGGTCAGCACGCCGACGACCGTCATGTCGGCCAGCGTCCCCAGCAACCAGAGCCGAAGGGCACGGCCGCTCTCGTTGGCGGCTTCGCGCAGTGGTTCACGCGGGCCGCGAGGGGCCAGCATCAGCAGGCCGTCACGCATGCGCTCGGGCTGGGCCGCGAAGAAGAGGCCGGCAAAGACCACGAGCAGAAGATTGGCTCCGGCCCCCACGATGGTCATCACATAGCCGCCTACCTGGCCGACCATGCCCTGGAGGCTGGAGGTGGACCCTGCGCCGTCCAGCCGGCTGGCCAGCTGGTCGCCGAAGGGCAGGGTGGCGATCCGGGTCTCGAGCTCTGCCACGGAAGCCGGCAGCCGGTCCGCCAGTGTGGCGACCTGGTTGCTGATCGTTGAGCCGAACAGCCAGGCCGAGCCGCTCAGGACCGCCAGAATGGCCACGGCCGCTACCGCGATGCTCAGCCCGGTCGACAGCCCCGTGCGGTCCCGGATGGGATCGGCGAGACTGCGGACCAGCACCGCAATGATGACAGCCGCAAAGGCGAGCAGCAGGACGGTCGCCAGCTTCCACAGCAGCGCCATACCCACGATGACCGCCGCGATGAACAGCACCTTGCGGATGAAGCCGGGGTCGACATCGGTCCTGGAGGAGGATCGGGTCATGAGGAGTCTCCTTGGCCGTGAGAGGGACTGGGAGCGAACACATGCGAGGGGCGAGTGCTGGCCGGGCTCTGGCATAGTGGGCCGACACCGGTCGTCAGGTTTTGCAGCGTGCGGTGCAGAGGCACGCGTCAGCCGCCGCCGAGTTGACCGAGGCCCAATGCGAGGAGCAGGCCGACTGCCGTGGCAATGCCGGCACTGTAGCTGCCTTCCCGATAGGCCTTGGGGAATACGGCGGTTGCCAGAGAGGCGATGACGGCGCCGGCCGCCACGCACCGGAGAACCGCCAGCCAGGTGTCTCCAACGCCCCCCAGCAGGAGGTTTCCGGCCACCGCAGCCGCTGAGAGGAGGGCGGCCGTCGCTGCCCACAGTCCCATGACCTGCAGCTTCGAGCGGTCCTTGGCCATTTCCCTGGCGCCGCCGGCGGCTTCAGGCAGATTCGACAGGAAAATCGACCCGGCCAGGGCGGCCACCTGAAGCGGGCCGGCGCCGATGAGGGCCACGCCCAGAGCCAGGTTCTCCGGGATGCCATCCAGCGTGATGGACGCCAGCAGGCCGCCACCGCTGTCGCGACCGAGCGTTTTTCCGACCAGCATGTCCGCCATGACGAACAGGCTGGCGCCGCCGAATACGGACAAGGCCACAAGCAGCAGGGACGTCTGCTTCAAAGCCGGTTCGATCAGTTCGGACATCGCCGAAACGATAAGGGCGCCGCCGGCCAGGGCGACCAGAAAGCCCTCAACCTTTTTGGGCAAGGGGCCGAAAATCCCCCAGACCGCTCCAAGAACCAGAGCGCCCGATACCACGCAGACCACGAGAATTGTCATGAGCATGGAAGGTCCTCCGTGGCATGGCCCCTGGCGCACCCCTCATGCCGGGGTGGCCCCGACAGGTCCGGGGCCTTTGCCTACGCGCTGATCGACTTCTCGATGTCCTCGACCGAGGCCTTGGTCAGGGTCTTGGCCTGCTCAAGCACCAGTTTGTCGGTGACCTCCGAATGGAGCAGGGGGCGAATCTCGCCCAGCGTCACCGGGTCGGCGATCAGGATCAGGTGATCAAACTGGCCCGCGTGAGCCATCTTGAAGAGCCGCTCGGCGATCATCTTCGAAAAGGTCGCTTCGTTGAGGTCGCGATCCGACATGTCCGGCGGGGTCTTGCCGGAAGGTCCCTGGTCGGCGAGGTCGCCGGTGGCCCAGTTGCCGTCGTGCTGAAGCGAGCCGCCCTTGACGCGGAAGGTCTTGGCGCCGTCCCCGGTGGCGACGACGACGAGGGTGCCTTCTTTCTGACGGAGGTTAGACATGGCGGTCCTTTCAAAATTGAGGTCGGAGCGCCTGCTACGAGGCGCGCCTTTATTGGGGTTTGAGTTGAGTGCGGGACGGCCCTCAGGCCTTGCCGAGGTTTCCGCCGGGCGTGGCGCCACTGCCGCCGCTGCCGGGCTCGACGATCGGGCCGCTGGCGGGCTCGCCGAGTTCAGCACCGGCGCCCTTGATGCGGTCGATGGCGTCCTGGTCCAGACCCGCGCGCTTGAGATCGGACCAGTCATGGTAGGGGCGGTGCCGGATGATGGCGTCGGCCTTGTCGTCGATGGTTTCTTCTCCGGCCAGATCCCCGGCGGGAGCGAGGTTGAGATAGAGGGGCGTGTCGCGGCTCATGGAGTCTCCGAACATCTCGAGGGTCGATCATGGTGCGGGGCAACCGGGCGCCGTCTTCGGCGCCGGCTCAGGGGCACATGTCGTTGACAGGCGGGCCGTGCCCGCCAGGGTGTGTGGTGTTAATCAACCAGAGCGGGGGGAGTTCCGGCCGGGCACGTCATTCTGCGGACGCCGGGCGCCGCGCGTCCGCTCAGCCTTTTGCGGCGCGGGGAAGAGACTGGGCCAGCAGCCCCGCCACCACCCGTCGGCCAGCGTCGGCATCCTGGTCCAGCATGCCCCGCAGGGGCGGACCGATGAGCGCATCGCCGAAGGCGCTCAGGGCGATGAACAGCACGGCGTCCCTGACCTGAGGCGCGTCCGCAGGGTCGATGTCGCCCAGCTTCTCCTGAATGGCCTCGACCAGGCCGCGCACCGCAGCCCTCACCGGGTCCAGATGCGACAGGTCACCCGACATGACGATCCACGCCGCCAGCTTGCCGGCTCCGCCCGCGTCGAAGGCGTCAAAGACGGCGTTGACCAGCTCCATCGGGGCCCCTTCGTCCGTGCGGAGCCTCGCGACAGCGCGATCAAGCGCCCGAGTCAGGTCCTCGACCATTGAGCCCATCAGGGCCGACTGCAGTCCGGCGGCAGAGCCGAAGTGGTGGATCAGGTTGGTGTGCGTGACCCCGATGTCCTGGGCGACCGCGGCCAGGGTGACTGCGGTGGGCCCCCCTTCCAGCAGCAGGACACGCGCCGACGCCACGGCTTCGCGGCGGGCTTCTTCGGGCGCGCGGCGGCGGCGGCGGACGGGTGAGGTGTTTTTTATTGACATTGATGTCAGTTATGGCTACATCGCTAGCCTGTCCGGTTAGGCTCTGCAGAAAGGGGTGACAAGTGACGGCAACACTCGGTAGTGTCTCAGTTTGAAATCTGACCACCGTTGACGGGCGTGGCTAGCGTAGGTCGCTCACGCTATGCTCTGGGCATGGAACACGACCCGACTCAAACTTGGCGTGAAATGCGCGAGATCAACCACCGGCTCTTGGAAGAGATTGCCGAGGGCAAAACCCGTCGATCCTACTCAGCGTCTGAGATTGCCGGGATCAAAGGTGAGAACGCTAGGCTTGACGGATTGATCGAGGCCTACGACGCCACCAAGGCTCATGAGGAGACGCCTGATGCCTAAAGGCCCCCAAGGACAGAAGAGACCAGCGGACGCCATCGGCGCGGCGGTCATGGTCGGTCGGATCGCCACAGGCGAGATCGAAGAGACCACCGCGAATGAGGCTCGCCAGCGCGGCGGGCAGTCCGGCGGAAAAGCCCGCGGAGAAAAACTCAATTCAGAACAAAGGGTTGAGATAGCGAAGCGCGCTGCCGAGGCCCGGTGGAAGTCAAAAGCTTGATTCCGAACGAAAACGGGCGCATATAAAAGAAGCCCGCCTTGCGGCGGGCCTCCGGTATTCTACTGGTGATCTGCCAAATCACGGTTCCTCCTTTCGTTCTTGATCGTGCGTGAAGAGGGGTGTGGTGGAGGCAACGGGGGTCGAACCCGTCGGTGCAACTGTCTCACGGCCGCCCGGCGAACCTGCTACCCCCACCGAAGAGGCCCCCGACGTGTCAGCGTCGGGGGCTTCGTCTTTTTGGACAAGGCTCCAGTCCTTGCCCACCAACCGCAATTTGCCTTCAGCCTTTAGCCGGGACAGTTGCGGACTCAGGCTGGTGCGAGCCAGCCCGATCTCCCAGCGGTCATTGATGGCCGCTAGAATAGAGAGCGCGTCCATGCCGCCTCGATGGGCGCGCAGGACGGCAATAATCATTTCTTTGAGCGTCATGCCGATGGCCTTGGTTTTTGCCCTCGGCGAGGCATCGTCCGTTGGCCCGACGGATGAGGGCTCATCGCTACGCAAGGTGAATGACCCGACAGCCTTCAGGGCGGCGTCGATCTTTTGCAGCTCGACATCAAACGGGCGCGCAGCCTCATCCAAAGCAGCACGTTTCGCGCGCTCCACCTCGGCGCGGCGTTCCTTCAAGAAGTCTTGAGTCGTCTTCACGCAACTAAGTTAACGCAATCCGGCAGAGTTGCAAGCGCCCGCCTCGAAAAATCCACAAGCCAACCGTTAACGACTCCATACTGAACAAAATGCTTGACTGGACTCCGATGTTCATGCATTGTGCACGTCATGAACAAGCTGCCTCTCGCCAAGCGCACCCAAATCCTCGCCATGCTGTGCGAGGGCTCGTCCATGCGGTCGATCAGTCGGGTGGCCGACGTGTCGATCAACACGGTGACTAAGCTGCTGGTCGATGCCGGTGAAGCCTGCCTCGCCCTTCACGATGAACAGGTCCGCAACGTGAAGGCCTCGCGCATCCAGTGCGACGAAATCTGGTCCTTCACCTACGCCAAGGCGAAGAACGTCCCGAACGCCAAAGCCGCCCCGGAGGGTGCTGGCGATGTGTGGACGTGGACAGCCATCGACGCTGATACGAAGCTGATGGTCAGTTACTTCGTCGGGGATAGGGGCAGCGAGTCCGCTATCTGCCTTATGGACGACCTTCGCTCGCGCCTGTCCAACCGGGTGCAACTGACCACGGACGGCCATCGGGCTTATCTGGAGGCCGTAGAGGGGGCCTTCGGCGGCGATGTGGATTACGCCCAATTGGTCAAGCTTTACGGCCCGACGACGGTTGCGCCGGGCCGGTATAGCCCTGCCGCCCTTTCCGGCATCCGCAAGGTCCGGGTTGAGGGCAGGCCAGACAAGGCACACGTCTCGACTTCGCACGTTGAGCGGATGAACCTGTCGATCCGGATGCAGAACCGCCGCTTCACCCGCCTGACCAATGCCTTCTCAAAGAAGCTGGATAACCATATCCACGCGCTTGCCCTGTATTTTGCCTTCTATAACTTCTGCCGTATCCACAAGACGCTGCGCGTAACCCCGGCAATGGCCGCTGGCATCACGGATCGCCTTTGGTCTCTGGAGGACATTGTGGAGCGGATCGACGCGGCTAAGCCGGTGCCCGGCAAGCGCGGGCCTTATAAGAAGGGGCGGTAGCTTCGCATTAACCGACTCTCTTTCCGGTGAGGCAATCCGACTGTGTGTAAATGGCGCACTCGTCAACCGGAACAAGTGAGCGTATATAGCGCTACTGGGGAGACCTTCCCTTGGGGAGGGGTCAATGGTGATTTTGATGGCTCTGGAACGCGAACTCGAAACCTACAACCGTCTTCTGCATAAAGAACTGGCAGGGGAAGAGGGTCGTTACGCGCTCATCGCGGGCAGCGAACTGCTCGGCGTTTACGACAGCTACAGTGACGCCCTGACCGCCGGTTATCAGGCTAAAGGGCTTGCCCCATTCCTTGTGAAGAAAGTGGCCGCCGTTGAGACGGTCGCTTATTTCACCCGTGATTTTGGGGCTCAATGCACACAACCTGCCTGATCACTCCTGCTGGCCCGCTGCTCCAGGTGACCGTGTTGGTTAGCCAAGCGCGTCAGCAGGCTCTTTCGGCAGCGAACAAGACGATTGCCGCCCCCGTGACCGCGACACTTTTGGTCGATACGGGAGCGACGTGCACCAACCTTGACTTGGCCTTGGTCAAGAAGCTTGAACTGGACCCGACCGGGTCCGTGCCAGTCCACACCCCATCAACGGGTGCGACGCCGGTCTTTCAGCAACTCTACGACATCGGCCTAGTCGTCCACGGACAGGGGCCGACGGGATCGCAGGTCCATTACGTTCCCAACCTCCCCATTCTCGGCTCGGACTTCTCAGCTCAAGGCATTGACGGCCTTATCGGGCGCGATGTGCTACGCCACTGCCGCATGAGCTACAGCGGTCCGGATGGACTTCTGCTGCTTTCGTTCTGACCGGGCGACTATCGGGGCCGCCCTGATTTTCAAACTGAGACACTACCCAACACTCGCGATCGGGTCGCCAGACCCCACCACAACCCGACCCACGAACGCCCGCATGCCCGTCTCGCGGGCAGGGCAGCGGCGGATCCAGCCTGTCCGGGCGATCCGGGCCCTTCGGCGGCTGCTGGCCGACAAGGAGGACACCGCCCAGGTCTTCGAGATCATGAATGCCCTGGCCGGGGATTCTGCGCGCCGCGGATATCTGAAGATGCTCCGCACGCCCGAGGGCGGGGATCAGGCCTTCCGCATGGCCGAGCTGGCCGACCGGCTCCAGGACAAGACCTGGCTGCGCGCCCTGCCGGCCGACTCGGTCGGGGCGGCCTATCTGGCGCTGATCGAGGAGCGGGATTTCTCGGCCTATGGGCTTGCCGAAGAGAGCCGCAAGGTGGCCGACACCGAGATCGACGCCGCCCATCCCTATGCCTGGTACGCGCGCCGCCTGCGGGACGTCCATGACATCTGGCACGTGCTGACGGGCTATCAGACGGACGCCCTGGGTGAAGCCTGCGTCGTCGCCTTTTCGTATCCCCAGACCCGCAGCACGGGCTTTGGCCTGATCGCCGCGGGCGTTGCGCTGGAGTTCATGCGCGCCCGCACCGGCCACCCGTGCGCGCGGGCGATCCTGCAGGCCTTTCAAAGGGGGCGACGCGCAGCGTGGCTGCCCGGCGTCGACTATGAGGCGCTACTGGCCGAACCGCTCGACAAGGCCCGGGCGCGCCTCGGCCTCGCGGGACCCACGCTGTACGATCAGGTACCGGTCGAGGCCCGCAACGCCTATCGCGACGCCGCCTGACACATCGGGCGGCCCCTCTTCCGGCGCTGACCTGGCAGCGAGGCAGCCTCGCCCCGACGGAGACCCCTTGATCCTCGCAGGGAGGGGCGGGCCGCCGCTGCCAAGCTGCACGCATGTTCGTCTTGCCCCGCCCTGCGTTGGTCGCAGACTGTCCTTCTTGTGTGTCCGAACTGTCGGTCTGCCGAAAGAGAGCTGCGAAACATGGATCTCACGATAGTGCTAACCGCACTATCAAAGTGAGGTGCCCGACATGCAGACCGCTACCCCGAACACCTTTCAGGCCGGCCAGGCGCCGGTGATGGTCAAAATGGTATCCCGCGCCCCTGATCCCCGCCATGAGCAACTGGCAGAGCGTTTCCTCGGGGCCGGTCTCTTGTGCGAGCGGGCCGCGTCTATCGATGCGGGCAGCGCCGCATCGGTCAATCTTCTGTGCTGCCAGACGGTACAGGGAGACGCGATCCACTCTGTGCTGAACGAAGGGCTGCGGCGGCCCATCGTCCTCCTCTGCGATGAGGTGGAAGAGATCGACCGCATTCTGGCCCTGGAAATCGGCGCGGACGACGTCTTCGGCATGAACCAGAATCCCCGCGAAATGATCGCCCGATTGAGGGCCATCGCGCGTCGCGTGGATCTGACACAGGCGCGGGCTGCGGCGGGCGGTAGCGGAGGATGGGTCTTGCGTCCGGCGATGCGTCGCATCATCGCGCCCGATGGCCGCTCGGTTTCGCTGACCAATACAGAAGTCCAGGCAGCGATGGTGCTTGCCCGGGCACGGGGGGGCGTCGTCACCCGCGAGCAGATGATCGAGGAACTCTACGATAGCCGGATGATCAGGACGCGCAGCGCGGACACACTCCTGTGCCGCCTCCGTAAAAAGCTGTCGCGCTACAGCCCCGAGCTCGTCCGCACCCTGCGGGGCGGCGGCTACTATTTCGACTGCCCGATCGAGGTCGACTAGCAATCGACGCCGTTCCTTGTGCGTCCCCGTGTGTCTGTAAGTAAGTCGAAATAAAGTAACAAATGAAATATATTACAATAATGATGTGTCAAAAAACCAATAAAAATTGCCAATGAAAGTATCGTAGTAAGTTTGCGCTTCAGTGGGCTCGATCTCGACTGTACCGGTTGCCCTGTAGAGGTGCCGGGTGTGCGGATATCGGATCCCCATCCCTGGCCCGAGAGGGAGCTGAACTATGAAGCATACAAAGACGACACTATTGGCCTCGACGGTGCTCGCCGCATTGGCGGTTGCACCGGCCCTGACCCTGGTGACCCCGACCGTGGCAGTGGCCCAGGACCTGGTGCAGGGCGCTGTCTCCGGCACGGTTGAAACGCAGGCGCAGACGCCGATCGCCGGCGCCACCGTGACGCTGCAATCGGTGTCGCAGGGCTTCACCCGCAGCTAC
>NZ_JAIVLL010000001.1 GCF_020524625.1 Brevundimonas poindexterae | reverse complement strand
GGCTTCCGGACCGGTCCGGCCTCTCCCCGCGAGAGACCGGACCCCCGGAGCCCTTCAGGCGGATAACGCCTTTGCGCACCCCCGTCGTGGTCACCCACGGCGGGGGTGTCGCTTTGGGGCGGTGGGTTCAGACCTCGCTGACGCGGACGCCCCGGTCGGCCAGGGTGGTCTCGACGGCCTCCCGCAGGGCCTCGACGGCAGCCGACAGCGCAGCGGCATCGCGGCCGCGGACCACCAGCTGGGTGCCGTACTCTCCGACCGTTCCGTGGCCAAAGGGATAGCTGCCGAAGCTCAGGCTCCGGTGCGCATCCGCCGCCGCACTCAGCAGGTCCGCCACATCACCCTCACCCACGCCGTCCACCTTGAGCGTTCGCGCATGGGTCACCGCCCCGACCCGAAGGCGGGGCGCCACATCATCCAGCATGGCGGTCATGATTTTCGGCACGCCGGCCATGACGAACACATTGCCGATCTGGAAGCCCGGGGCGTCCGTGACCGGATTGGCGATCAGCGAGCCGCCCTCCGGGATGCGCGCCATGCGGCGCCGGGCGTCGTTCAACTCATCGCCGTACCGTCGCTCGAGGATCGCGAGGGCCTCGGCATTCTCGGGCAGGGCAACGCCCATGGCCTCGGATACGCAGTCGGCGGTGATGTCGTCATGGGTCGGGCCGATGCCGCCCGTCGTGAAGAGATAGTCGTGGCTACCGGACAGCGCCCGGACTGCCTCCACGATCTGCGAGCGCGTATCGCCGACCACCCGGGCTTCTTTCAGGTCGATCCCGAGCGCGCCCAGAAACCGCGCCAGGGTGTTCAGATTGGTGTCCTTCGTCCGGCCGGACAGGATCTCGTCGCCAATGATCAGGACGGCGGCGGTGGGCGAGGTCTCCGCGCCCATCACAGCGTCCCCGCCTTGCAGAGGGGCGCGCGAGGGGCGATATGGCCCGGCACCGGTCGCGGCATGGCGGGCATTCGTGCTATCTTCATCGTGACCTTCTTTTCTGATGACGCGGTCCCTGCCGGACCATCGCGCCGCAACTGACTTACCGGGACACCCCGCATGTATGAAGCCCAGGATATGGACGGAGACGTTTTCGTCCGCACCAGCGAAATCCGCATCCACGACGAGGACGCGTTCGAGGGCATGCGCGCCGCCGGACGTCTGGTCGCCGAGGCGCTCGACATGATCGGCGAATACGTAAAGCCGGGCGTCACCACCGGCGAACTGGACGATCGCATCCGCGAGTTCACCCTGGACCACGGCGCCATCCCGGCCTGCCTGGGCTATAAGGGCTATGAGAAGACCATCTGCACCTCGATCAACCACGTCGTCTGCCACGGCATTCCGGGCGACAAGGTTCTGAAGGAGGGCGATATCGTCAACGTCGACCACACCGTCATCGTCGACGGCTGGCATGGCGATTCCAGCCGCATGTATGCGGTGGGCGAGATCAACACTCGCGCCCGTCGCCTGATCGACGTCACCTATGACTCGCTCGAGGCCGGCCTGGCCCAGATCAAGCCGGGCAATACCTTTGGCGACATCGGCTATGCCATCCAGCGTCTGGTCGAGGACCAGCGGATGAGTGTGGTGCGCGACTTCTGCGGCCATGGCATCGGCCGCCTGTTCCACGACAGCCCGAACGTCCTGCACTACGGCCGCCGGGGCGAGGGCGCGGTGCTCAAGCCGGGGATGTTCTTCACGGTCGAGCCCATGGTCAATCTGGGCAAGCCGCAGGTAAAGGTGCTGTCCGACGGCTGGACGGCGGTGACCCGCGACAAGTCCCTGTCGGCCCAGTGCGAGCACAGCGTCGGCGTGACCGAGGACGGCGTCGAAATCTTCACCGCCAGCCCGGCGGGCCTGTTCCGTCCGACGTTCTGAGGCTAGCCTTCCCCGGAAGACGGGGACGGGCATGCTGGACCAACCACCGGAAAAACCGAAAGCGCCCCACCACGCCGGTCATCGCGAGCGGCTGAGGGAGCGGGCACGCGGCGCCGGCATCCACCACCTGCCCGACTATGAGCTGCTGGAGCTGTTCCTGTTCCGCAGCCAGCCGCAGGGGGACGTCAAGCCGATCGCCAAGGCCCTGCTGGCCCGCTTCGGATCGCTGGCCGCCGTGCTGGCCGCCTCGGTCGAGGACCTGATGACGGTCAAGGCCGAGGACACCCGGGGGCGCACCAAGGGCATCGGCGCCGAGACCGCGCTCGACATTGCCGCCCTGCACGAAGTTGCTCGCCGGGTGGCGCGCGAAGAGGCGGTCAACCGGCCCGTCATCTCATCATGGACCGCACTGCTGTCCTACGTCCGGCTCAGCCTGCAGCACGAGCCGCGTGAGCAGTTTCGCGTGCTCTATCTCGACAATCGCAACCAGCTGATCCTCGACGAGGTCCAGAACCGGGGCACGGTCGATCACGCCCCCGTCTATCCACGCGAGGTGGTCCGTCGCGCGCTGGAGCTTTCGGCCAAGGCCATGATCATCGTGCACAACCACCCCTCGGGCGATCCTACTCCCAGCCGCGCCGACATCGAGATGACGCGTCAGGTGGTCGAGGCGGCGCGCGCGCTGGACGTGTCCGTGCACGACCACCTGATCGTGGGCCGCAAGGGTGTGGCCAGCTTCAAGCAACTGGGACTGATGTAGCCATGGACCTTTCCCGCCGGACCCTGCTGACCGGAACCGCCGTGGCCGCTGCCGGTCCGGTGCTGGCCCGCGACGATGCGCCCCCCGCCGTTCTGGTCTCGACATGGGATTTCGGCGCGCCCGCGAATGCCGCAGGCCATGCCGTACACCAGGCAGGGGGCTCTGCGCTGGACATGGTCGAGGCCGGGGCCCGGGTGGCCGAGGCCGATGAGACCAACGCCTCGGTCGGGCTCGGCGGCTTTCCGGACCGCGAGGGTCATGTGACACTGGATGCCGTCATCATGAACGGGCGCGGCGACATGGGCGCGGTCTGCGCGCTTGAGGATATCGTCCACGCCGTCTCGGTGGCCCGGCGGGTGATGGAGACCACGCCCCACGTCATTCTGGTGGGCGAGGGGGCTCGCGCCTTTGCCCGGGAGCATGGGTTCGAGACGACGCCGCTCCTGACCCCGGAGGCCGAGGCCGCCTGGCGGCGCTGGCTGGAAACTTCGAACTACTCCCCCCGGGCCAACAGCGAGAATGCCGACTGGCGCGGAGGGGCCTCGGATCACGACACCCTCGGCATTCTGGGCATTGACGCCCAGGGCCATATGGCGGGCGCCTGCACCACCTCGGGCATGGCCTTCAAGATGAGGGGCCGTGTCGGCGACAGCCCCATTCCCGGGGCCGGTCTGTCGGTCGATGACGAGGTCGGCGCGGCCACCGGGACCGGCGTGGGCGAGGACATCCTGCGCGTCTCCGGCGCCCACGCCGTGGTCGAGGCCATGCGGTCGGGCCTAGATCCCTCGGCCGCCTGTCAGCGGGTGATCGAGCGCCTAGCGCGCCTGCGGGGCGACAAGCTTGCCGATCATCAGGTGGCCCTGCTGGCGCTCGACCGTCAGGGACGGGCGGGAGGGTTCGCCCTGCGCCCCGGCTTCACCTATGCGGTCACCGACGCGGCGGGCCAGACCCGGCTGGTCCGGGCGGACAGCCTGTTCTCATGAGCCGGGTGATCCAGACCGACCGCCTGATCCTTACCCCCGTGGCCGAGGGAGATTATGCGGACCTGTGCGCCCTGCTGGCTGATCCCGGTTTCTGCCGCCACATCTTCCCCCAGGCCCTGAATGCCGAGGAGGCCTGGTTCCGCCTGCTGCGCGATATCGGCCACTGGCAGGTCATGGGTTATGGCAACTGGTCGATCCGCACCCGCGAAGACGGTCGCTATGTCGGCAGCGTCGGCCTGTTGAACTATCAGCGCATCCTCGACCCGGCCTTTGACGCGATCGAAATGGGCTGGGGCCTGTCCCCGGCCTTTCAGGGCCAGGGTCTGGCGTTCGAGGCCGCAACCGCCGCTGTCGCCTGGGCCGGGCAGCACCTCAAGGCCGACCACCTCGTCTGTATGATCAGCCCTGACAACGGCCCGTCGCTGGCGCTGGCCGCCCGTCTCGGCTTCGCCCGCTATACGGACACCACCTACAAGGGCGAGCCGGTGATCCTGCTGGAGCGCCAGTCGGTCCCGGGCGGGGGAACGTAGCCGGACATTAAGGTTTATGAGGCATGGGTGGGGGGCGAAAGAATCAGGTTCCCGCCATGCCCATGTCCGCCGACAGTCTGAGATCGCACCTTCTGGAAGCCTTTCCGGATGCCGAGATCGAGATCGTCGATCTGGCGGGTGACGGCGATCACTACCGCGCCCGCGTCGTCGCCGGCGCCTTTGCCGGTCACAGCCGGGTCAAGCAGCACCAGATGGTCTATGCCGCGCTCAAGGGCCGCATGGGCGGTGAACTGCACGCCCTGGCGCTCGAGACCGCCGCTCCGGAAGGAAAGGGCTGACCCATGCGCTATCGTCCGTTCGGCCATTCCGGCAGCGCCATCTCGTCCCTGACCCTCAGCCTCGGCCATGCCGGTCTGGCGCGCGGCTTCGAGGCCGCCCAGTCGCTGATCTATTCGGGGCTTGAGGCCGGTATCAACAGCTTCCGGCTGGAAACCGCCGACCCCGTACTGGCCGATGTGGTGGGCCAGGCGCTCGGCCACGTCGACCGCAATCTGGTGTCGGTCACCCTCATGCTGGGGACCGGTGACGGGCGCCGCGGCTCGCAGCGGGACTTTTCCGCCGAGGGCATGACCCACGCCATCGACCGCGTCCTGCACGTCTCGGGGCTCGGCTATATCGACGTGGCCCTGCTGGACGAGCCCGACGAGCATGAGCTGGCCCAGTCCACCCTGCATACGCTCAAGGCCCTGCGGAGCACCGAGCGCATCCGCATGCTGGGCATCGCCGGTGAGGGTGAGGTGATGGACGCCTATGTCTCGACCGGCGCCTTCGACGTGCTGGCCACGCCCTTCCACGTGACGTCCGACTGGCGCATCCAGTCGCGCATCCGCCACGCCCGCGAGCGGGACATGGATGTGCTCGGCTATGGCTATTTCCCCGAAAGCCTCGATACGCCGAAGAAGGCCGAAACGGCGCTTGAACCGCGGCGCGGCCTTTTCAGCTTTGGTCGCCCCAAGGAGGCCGAGAACCCTCTGAAGGGCGCCGGTACCTTCGCCTTCCTGCACCGCACGCACGGCTGGACCGCCGAACAGATCTGCCTCAGCCACGCCCTGGTGGACCCGGCAATCGCCAGCGTCATGGTCTCGGCCACGACCGACGAGCGCATCAATGAACTGAGTCTGGTGCCCGAACGCGACCTGCCGCCCGGTCTGTCGGCCCAGATCGAGATGGCCCGGGTGGGCATGGCTGCGGCCTGACGGTACCCGCCGCCCTTGACCGCGGGGCACGGGCCTCCTAGCTCACAAGCCTGCTGAAAAGAGGCCTCCCGTGACCGACACCGCTGCCGACCCCGTGCGCGACTTCATCGCCCAGACGATCGCGGATCACCCCGTGGTCCTGTTCATGAAGGGCACGCCCGATCAGCCCCGCTGCGGCTTTTCGGCCCAGGCCGTCCAGATTCTCGACCATGTCGGCGCCTCGTTCGTCGGCGTGGACGTGCTGCAGGACGACGGCCTGCGCGAGGGCATCAAGGCCTTCACTGACTGGCCGACCATTCCCCAGCTCTATGTGAAGGGTGAGTTCGTCGGCGGCTCCGACATCGTCCGCGAGATGTTTCAGGCGGGCGAACTGACTGCCCTGATGAGCGAAAAGGGCGTGCCGCTCGGCGATACCGACGCCTGATGGCGCGGGCGCCGCTGATCCCTCGCGAGGATCGCGAGCTGTTCGTCGTTCCACTCGAGGTGCGCCCCGAGCACATCGACGCCAACGGCCACGTCAACAATGTCGTCTATGTCGGCTGGCTGCAGGACGCCGGGACGGCCCACTGGAATGCCCGTTTCGATGCCGATACCCGGGCGCGCTGGTCGTGGGTCGCCCTGCGCCATGAGATCGACTATCTGCGCGGCATCGAGCCGGGCGCGACCGGCATCGTCGCCCGCACCTGGGTCGGCGATCCGCAGGGGCCGCGCTTCAATCGCTATGTACGGATCGAGGACGCCGGGGGCCGGCTGTGCGCTCAGGGCGTGTCCGAATGGTGCCTCGTGGACGCCGCGACCCTGCGCCCGCACCGGATTGCCGGCGAAATGATCGCGCCCTTCCTGGCGGGACCGCAGGACTGAACGTGTCAATTTGGGGCGAAAAGGCTTGAACCGCCGCGCCTTTCCGTGAACGATCCCGGGCTTGGGGTGGGCGAAGGAAGAGGCTCTGGATGCGACGGATTGTGCCGACGCTGGTAATGGCAGGGGTGGTTCTGGCCGGGCCGGTGGCCTGCGGCGGACAGAATACCGAGGCGTTACGGCGCGACGCCGTCGGGTGCTCGACCTATTTCACCGTGCTGAACGCGCAGATCCTAGAGGGTGACCCGGCCTTTGCGGACCGCATCATGGCGGCCCTGGTCGATCCGGCGGCGGTCGATGCCGATGCCCGGTCCGAAGAAATCAACCGCACCCTGGTCGAGATGTCGGCCGGCACCGACGCCTGGCGCGCCGAGCTGCCGCCGGAAGAGGTGACGACGCTGGACGCGGAGCAGACCGCGCTGGCCCGCCGTCACGTAGCCGAGGACCGCTCGACCGAGGCGGCCGAGCGGATTTCGACCTGTGTCGAGACCTGGGAGCGTCTCGACCGCTAGATCAGTCGTCCTGGGACGGCGTGTGGATGACCTGGGTTTCCGGCTTGTCGGTCGCCACGATGATGCAGCCGGCGAGCGCGGGCGCGGTCAGGGCGGCGAGAGTGGCCAGGATGGTCAGGCGGCGAAGCATGGATGTATCCCCCGAAGGATGTTGACGTTACGCGCCTGTTTTCGCGCCAACCGGCGGCGCGTGCACGTGAATAATCCTCAATGCAGCGGAGCCTTGCTCTCCGCTCAGCCTTGCGCGGGGCGATAGGGGTTGGCCACCTGCACCTTGGTGCCCGGGGCAAGGCCCATTTCCTCGAAGGTCCAGCGCAATTCGACGCCGTCTTCCGACGGATTGGTGCAACCGTCGTCCCGGACCCGGCGAAGGGTGACGCGGGCGCCGTCATAGGTCTGGCGCACCACGGGGATCAGGTCGCTTTTCTCGGTGCAGCCATTGCTGCTGATCCAGAACAGGACCGTGTCCTGGCCGATCGCGGCGGCGCGGATGGGTTCGACCACGCCGGGCCCGTCCTCGACCGACGGACGACCGTCCAGCCAGCCGGGCAATCCCCCGCACCCCGCGAGGGTCAGGGCCAGCAGCACCGCTGCTCCGCCCGACGCCAGTGATGTGCGATGTACCGACATGGCAGGTCCCGTCGCCTTCCCGAACGTCAACAATGCCTCAATTCGCCGCAGCTGGCATCCCTGAACCGGTCATCATCCACGAAAAAAGGGCCCCGGATCGCTCCGGAGCCCCATTTTCTTGCGCTACCGCTCGGTTCGCGGAACCTCGCTGCTTGAGCGCATTTGCTGGTCTTGCGCTCAAGTCGCGAGTGACCGCGTCACGAGCATAGCGCCCCAATCAGGACGAATAATATTCGACGACCAGGTTGGGCTCCATCTTCACCGGGAACGGTACATCGGCCAGTTCCGGCACGCGGACCCAGCGCACCGAGAAGCCGCGATCGCCGACTTCCAGATAGTCCGGGATGTCACGCTCCGACGACTGCATGGCCTCGAGGACCAGCGCCATGTTGCGCGACTTTTCCTTGACCTCGACGACGTCGCCGACCTTCACGCGGTAAGAGCCGATGTCGACTTTCTTGCCGTTGACGGTCACGTGGCCGTGACTGACGAACTGACGGGCTGCCCACACGGTCGGCACGAACTTGGCGCGGTAGACGACGGCGTCCAGACGCGATTCCAGCAGGCCGATCAGCAGCTCCGAGGTGTTGCCCTTGCGGCGGGCGGCTTCCTCATAGGTCTTGGCAAACTGCTTTTCGGTGATGTTGCCGTAGTAGCCCTTCAGCTTCTGCTTGGCCTTCAGCTGCAGGCCGAAGTCCGAGACTTTCGACTTGCGGCGCTGGCCGTGCTGGCCGGGGCCGTACGAACGCTTGTTGACCGGGGACTTGGACCGGCCCCACAGGTTTTCACCCATGGCGCGGTCGATCTTGTACTTGGCGCTGTGGCGCTTGGACATGTGTCACTCTCTATCGTGATGCGGCCCGGCATCCCCGATATTGGGAATGCGATCTCAACGGCGGTCCACGCATCGTCCGTCATTAAACCCGCCCCGGTCTTGCGACGGGACGTGAAGGCGGGGCTTATGACGGCCCCGCCCTCCGGAGTCAATGCTCAGCCTGGTGCGGGGCAGCGCCCTCCGGCTCCCAGACAAAGGTCTCGCCCTGACGGCGCACATGGCCGATGCCCGGCCAGGGGAAGTGGACGGCGTAGAGGCGCAGATCGCCGTCGGCGGCCCGCTCCCACAGGGCCTTGCGGCTCGCCTCGGCCGTGGCGGGATCGCCATCAAACTGGATGGTCCAGTCCGGACGCTGGACCGAGATCACCTGATGGTGGGCGCTGTCGCCGATGTAGAGCAGGCTCTGGTCCCCCGAGACGATCTCATAGGCCGTGTGCCCGGGCGTATGGCCGTCGATCGGCACGGCGGTGACGCCGGGCAGCACCTCGGCACCGTCGGCGAAGGTCTCGACCTTCGGCGTGATGGTCGCCACCAGATCCGCCATCTCGCCACTGGCCTGCAGGGCTGCCCATTCCTCGGCCGTCATGCGGATGGCGGCATTCGGATAGGCGAGGGTGCCGTCCGCCGTGACCAGACCGCCCACGTGGTCGCCGTGGCCGTGGCTGATGAGGATGTCGGTGATCTGATCCGGCGACACGCCCGCGGTTGCCAGACTGGCCGTCAGCTTGCCACCGGCGGGTCCGAACGCCGATCCGGCGCCCGCGTCGAACAGTACGACCCGGTTCCCGGTCTTCACCAGCATGGGCTGGATGCTCAGACTGAGCGGATTGGTCGGCACGCCGGCAGAGGTCAGCAGGGCGTCGACGTCGGCCTTCGGTTCGCCCATGGCCATGACCGAGCCGTCGTTCGGCACTTCCAGTCCGCCGTCGCGCAGGGCCCAGGCCTCCAGCGTGCCGATCATGAACGGGTGGACGTCGGCGCTTTCGACCCGGCTGTCGGCGGCCGGCTTGTCCGCAGGCTCCGTCCCGGAATTGCAGGCCGCGAGCCCGAGGCCCGCGCTCATCAGGATCGCCGCCACGGCGGCAGAAGTGGTCAGTCGCATTGTGCATGCCCCCATAGGAAAAGCGCCCGCCGGACGATCCGGCGGGCGCTGATAGATGTGGCCTAGGAAACGGCCTTGGCGTAGAGGTCGTTGACCTCGTTCCAGTTCACCACCGACCAGAAGGCCTTCAGGTAGTCGGCCCGGCGGTTCTGGTACTTCAGATAATAGGCGTGCTCCCAGACGTCGGCGCCCAGCACCACGGTGCCCTGTTCGTCGGCCACGTCCATCAGCGGATTGTCCTGGTTCGGGGTCGAGGTGACCTTCAGCTTGCCGTTCTGGACGATCAGCCAGGCCCAGCCCGAACCGAACTGGCCGGCGCCGGCGGCGTTGAACGCCTCCTTGAACTTGTCCATGCCGCCGAGGTCGCTGTCGATCGCGGCCTTGAGCGCGGCCGAGGGCTCGCCGACCTGATCCTGCGGGGCCAGCAGCTTCCAGAACAGGCTGTGGTTCCAGTGGCCGCCACCGTTGTTGCGAACCGCCTTGGGCAGTTTCGACATGGTCTTGAACATGTCTTCCAGCGACTTGCCTTTCAGGCTGTCGTCGCCGTCCACGGCCTCGTTCAGCTTGTCGACATAGGCCTGGTGGTGCTTGTCGTGGTGGAAGGTCATCGTCTCCTTGTCGATGGCCGGTTCCAGGGCGTCATAGGCGTAGGGAAGCGGGGGCAGGGTAAAGGCCATGTTTCGGGCTCCTGATCTGGGGTGAACCTTGGCCGTACACATAGGTCAGGCCGTCACAAACCCAAGGGACCGGAGGTCGAATTCGTTCCGAAATTGCCGGATCAGGGCAGGGGGGCGTGCGCCTTGATGCAGTCGCGCACGGCCCGCTTCAGGTCGCCGGGGATCGAACCGGGGTCAGTACCCTCGGCCGCGAACACGGCGCGCATGGCGGCATCATAGCCATTCGGCAGGGCGGCGATGACCCGCGCCTGACCCTTGGGATGCAGGCAAAAGCCCAGCTTCACGCACAGCTCGGCGAACAGGGCCTCATGATCGGCATCGGCCATGGTCACCCTTTCAGCCGCTTCGCATGGAAGGCGAGGTGGTCGGCGATGAAGCTCGCCATGAAGAAGTAGGAGTGATCATAGCCCGGCTGCAGGCGCAGGGTCAGCTTCTGCCCCGCCAGCTCGGCTGCAGCGGTCAGCAGTTCGGGTTTCAACTGTTCGGCGAGGAAGGGGTCGGCATCGCCCTGATCGATCAGGATGTCGTCATACTGGCCGTGGGCCGCGCCGGCCTCGATCAGCAGGGCGGCGTCGTGCCGGGCCCAGCGATCGCGGTCGGGTCCCAGATAGGCGCCCAGCGCCTTTTCGCCCCACGGGCAGCGGGTGGGCGAGGCGATCGGGGCGAAGGCCGAGACCGAGGTGAACAGGTGCGGGTGGTTCAACGCCAGCGTCAGCGCCCCGTGCCCGCCCATGGAGTGGCCGAAGATGGCCCGGCGTCCGTTGGTCGGAAACTCCGCGTCGATCATCTCGACCAAGTCGCGGACGACATAGGTCTCCATGCAGAAATGCGGCGACCAGGGCGCCTCGGTCGCATCGACATAGAAGCCCGCGCCCTGCCCCAGGTCATAGGCCTCGTCGTCGGCGACACCCTCGCCGCGCGGGCTGGTGTCGGGCGCCACCACGATCAGGCCCAGCCGGGCGGCAGCCTCATAGGCGCCGGCCTTGGTGGTGAAATTGTCCTCGGTGCAGGTCAGGCCGGACAGCCAGATGGCCACGGGGAAGGGGCCGTCGCCCGGGGGCACGAAGACCGAAAAGGCCATGGTGGTGCCGGTCGCCGCACTGTCGTGCCGCGCATAGGACAGGGTGCCGCCGTGGACGCGGTGTGTCTTGACGATATCCACGGCGGCGTCTCCTTCAGTCTCAGTCGTGATCCTTGCCGGCGGTCTTGTCCCCGCGGGCCAGGGCAAACACGACGCCCGACAGTGCGGCGAGCGCGATCAGGTTGGGCAGGGCCATGGCGGCATTCGAGATGTCGCCCATGCGCCAGACGAACTCGATGTGCTGGAACGATCCGACGAAGATCATGACCACCCACAGCAGGCGCCACGGAATGGCGACGCCCTGACCGAACAGATGGGTCGCGGCCCGCTCCCCGTAGTAGCTCCAGGTCAGCAGGGTGGTGAACACGAACAGGATCAGCGCCACCGACACGACCAGCCCGCCAAGAGTGGTCTGGCCGAACAGCATCTGAGGGAAGACAGCGGAATAGGCCGCCAGCGTCATCTCGAAGCCGCGCAGGTCCGAATTCCAGACGTGCTCGACCGTACCGGCACCGGCGGGGAAGGAGCCCTGAACCGTCAGCATGACCAGACCCGTCATGGTGCAGATCACCATGGTGTCGATGAAGGTGCCCATCATGGCGAACCGGCCCTGACGGGCGGGGTCGTCGGTCTGGGCCACGGCGTGGGCCATGGGGGTCGAGCCCTGACCGGCCTCGTTCGAGAACAGGCCGCGGGCCACACCGGCGCGGATCGCCATCATGACCGCTGCCCCGGCAAAGCCGCCGGTCGCGGCGCTGGGCTGGAAGGCGCTGCCGAAGATCATGCCGAAGGTGGCCGGCAGGTCCTGGAAGTTCAGGATCAGCGCCAGCAGCGCCAGGATCAGATAGGCGATGGCCATGACGGGCACGACCTTCTCGGCCACGCTGCCGATCGACTTGATGCCGCCGATGATGACGACGAAGACGGCGCCGGCCACGATCAGGCCCGCGCCCCATTCCGGCATGGGCGCCAGCGCCACGATCGAGTCGGCGATCGAGTTCGCCTGGATCATGTTGCCCGTGGCCACCGCCGAGAACAGGGTACCGAGGCAGAACAGGATAGCCAGCCAGCTCCACTTCTTGCCCAGACCCTTTCGGATGTAGCTCATCGGGCCACCGCGATAGGTGCCGTCCGGCCCCACGTCACGGAAGCGGATGGCCAGCGATCCCTCGGCGAAGGCCAGCGCCATGCCGAACAGGGCCGTCACCCACATCCAGAACAGGGCCCCCGGTCCGCCGAGGGTAATGGCGGTCGCCACGCCGGCGAGGTTACCGGTACCCACCTGTCCCGACAGGGCGGTCGACAGGGCCGCGAACGGCGAGATCTCGCCCTTGCCGGCGGAGTCCTTCTTGAACAGTCCGGCAAACGCCTCGCCCAGCTTCAGGATCGGATAGAAGCGCAGGCCGATCATGATCCAGGCACCCACGCCCAGCAGCACAATCACCATGGGCGGGAAGGGCAGAACCTCCGCCCCGTTCCAGGTCCCGCCCCAGATGAAGTCACTGACGTTGGTGACCTGGTCGTAGAAGGCCTGCACGCCTGCGGGCGTTGCTGCGTCGCTCATTCCCCATTCCCCCGGGATGCCGATGAAAGGGGGCACCTTAACGGCCTGTCCCGGAATGGGAACGCTTTTCTGACCTTGCGGCGTTACCCGGGCCGGTGCAGCGCGCAGACCTTGTTGCCCGACGGATCGCGCAGATAGGCCAGCACCAGGGTGCCGAACGGACCGTTGCGCTCGCCGGGCGGATCCTCGATCGCCTTGCCACCCGCGGCCACGCCGGCGTCGTGGAAGGCCTGGACCATCTCGGGCGACTTCGCGGCAAAGCCGATGGTGCCGCCGTTGGCGTGACAGGCCGGCTCGCCGTCGATCGGCGTGCCGATGGCAAAGGCGCCCATGCGCGTTCGCCACCAGAAGCGGCCCTTGGGGTCCGGCCCTTGCCCGGGCTCATGACCCAATGCGCCCAGCACGGCGTCATAGAAGCGGCGCGAGGCCTCGACGTCATTGGCGCCGACGGTGACGTGGGTGAACATGGCTTCCCTCCCGATGAACAATGTCCGTTGTTTTAGCGAACGGACGCAGGCGCGCAAGATGTGATCCGCGGTGGCGCCTCGACGCTGATCTTCCGGGCGGCTACGCTTGTCCCTTCTTCAGCCTTCGGGACGATCCATGATGAAGCGCCTCGCCGCCACTGCCACCGCTGCCCTCCTGCTGTGTCTGTCTGCGGGGCCGGTACTGGCCCAGGCCACCGTGCGCGTCGAGCGCAATGCCGTCGAAGCCCACATGAATTTCCTCGCCGGGCCTGAGCTTCAGGGGCGTGGCAGCGCCACCCGCGACGAGGCGATCGCCGCCGCCTATGTCGCCAGCCAGTTTCGTCTGGCGGGGCTGACGCCGGTGCCCGGCATGGACGGCTATCTGCAACAGGTGCCGGTGGTGATCACCACACCGTCGGGCGAGGCCCGGTTGACGGTGGGAGACATGACGCTCACCCAGGGCGAGGATTTCGCCATCCTGACCGGCGGGCTGGGCGCGGCCGGGGGCACGGTGACGGTCGCCACGGATCCCGCCGCCCTGCCGGCGTCGGCCGAGGTGCTGATGATCGCCCCGCCCGAGGGGCCCGGCGTGCGGGCCGTTTTCGGCGCGGCCATGCGGTCGGGCGCGAAGGTCGTGCTGATGCGCCGCACCGAAGTTCTGGCGGGTGCCACGGCGGACGGTGGCTCGCGCGATCCGGTGATCCGGCTGGCGGACGATACGCCCCGGTCGGGGCCGGTGGTGCTGGTGGTCTCGCCCGAGGCCTGGGACCGGCTGGCCGCGGGTGCAGGCGGGAAGGCAGCGGCCTTCGACCCCGGCGCGTCGGGCGTCGTGGAGGGCGTGACCACCAATGCCATAGGCTGGCTGCCCGGCACCGATCCCGAGGCCGGCACGATCATGGTGTCGGCGCACCTCGACCATATCGGGGTCCGCTCGGACGGTGTCGTCATGTATGGCGCCAATGACGATGCCTCGGGCACGGTCGCCGTCATCGAGCTGGCGCGCGCCCTGTCGGGCACGGGGCCGCACCGCATGAATGTGATGTTCGTGGCCTATGGCTCGGAAGAAGCGGGCCTGCTGGGCTCGCGCTACTTCGTCGACAACCCGCCGGTCGCGCTGGACACCATCAAGGCCAATCTTGAGATCGAGATGATCGCCGACCAGGATCCGCAGCTGCCACCCGGCGTGATGATGATGACGGGCTTCGAGCGGTCGAACTTCGGCCCTGAGCTCAAGGCCCGCGGCGCCCTGATCGGCCCCGATCCCTATCCCGACCAGAACTTCTTCCAGCGGTCGGACAACTATGCGCTCGCCCTGCGCGGCGTGGTCGCCCACACCATCTCCGGCTGGGCGACCATCCCGACCTATCACACGCCCGAAGACACGATCGACAACATCAATTTCGACTATATGACCCAGGCCATCCAGTCGCTGGTCGTGCCGCTGACGGCGCTGGCCGAGGGCGATTTCGTCCCGACCTGGGCCGAGGGCGGCCGCCCCGAAGGGCGGTGAGCCGAGGGGCCTAGAACACCACCACAGACCGGATGCTCTTGCCTTCGTGCATCAGGTCAAAGGCCTTGTTGATGTCGTCCAGCGGCAATGTGTGGGTGATCATCGGATCGATCTCGATCTTGCCGTCCATGTACCAGTCGACGATGCGGGGCGTGTCGGTGCGGCCGCGCGCGCCGCCAAAGGCCGACCCGCGCCAGACCCGGCCGGTGACCAGCTGGAACGGGCGGGTGGCGATCTCCTTGCCGGCCTCGGCCACGCCGATGACAATACTCTCGCCCCAGCCCCGGTGACAGGCCTCCAGCGCCTGACGCATGACCGTGGTGTTGCCGGTGCAGTCGAAGGTGTAGTCCGCCCCACCGCCGGTCAGCTCGACCAGATGGGCCACCACATCCGACACATCCTTCGGATTGACGAAATGGGTCATGCCGAATTTGCGGCCCCACTCTTCCTTGTCGTTGTTGATGTCGACGCCGACGATCATATCGGCCCCGACCATCTTCAGTCCCTGGATGACGTTGAGGCCAATGCCGCCCAGGCCAAAGACGACGCAGTTCGCACCCGGCTCGACCCTGGCCGTATTGACCACCGCCCCCACGCCCGTGGTCACGCCACAGCCGACGTAACAGGCCTTGTCGAACGGCGCGTCCTTGCGGATCTTCGCCAGGGCGATCTCGGGCAGGACGGTGTAGTTCGAGAAGGTCGAGCAACCCATGTAGTGGGCGATGGACTGACCCTTGTAGCTGAAGCGGCTGGTGCCGTCGGGCATCAGGCCCTTGCCCTGCGTGCCCCGGATGGCGGTGCACAGATTGGTCTTGCGGCTCAGGCAGCTTTTGCACTGGCGGCATTCGGGTGTGTAGAGCGGGATCACATGGTCGCCGACCTCGACCGAGGTCACGCCCGGCCCCACCTCGACCACCACGCCCGCGCCCTCATGGCCGAGGATTGAGGGGAAGATGCCCTCGGAATCCAGTCCGTCCAGCGTATAGGCGTCGGTGTGGCAGATGCCCGTCGCCTTGATCTCGACCAGCACCTCGAACGCCTTCGGCCCCTCCAGATCGACCTCGACGATCTCGAGCGGCTTCTTCGCTTCAAAGGCTACGGCGGCGCGGGTCTTCATGGGGGAGGGCTCCTGAATTGCTGGGGGCACCCTAGGCGACGCTGCCGGTGCTATGAAGGGCCATGCAGCACAGAAATATCGTCATCCTGACAGGGGCGGGCATTTCGGCGGAGTCCGGCGTGCCGACCTTTCGCGCCTCGGACGGGCTGTGGATGGGCCACCCGATCGAGGATGTGGCCACGCCCGAGGCCTTTGCCCGCGACCCGGCGACGGTCCATGACTTCTACAACGCCCGCCGGCGTCAGCTGGCCGAGGTCCAGCCCAATGCCGCGCACCGGGCCTTGGCGGAACTCGCCGCGCGCTGGCCGGGATCGCTGACACTCGTCACCCAGAATGTCGATGATCTGCACGCCCGCGCTCATACCGACGTGGCACCCGCGTCCGGCTTTCGCCTGATCCCCATGCATGGCCAGCTGCTGAAGGCCGCCTGCACCCGCACCGGCCGGATCAGCGACTGTCCCGGCGATCTGTACGTCGACAGCGTCTCGCCCCATCACCCCGAGGGTCGCCTGCGTCCGCACATCGTCTGGTTCGGCGAGATGCCGCTGGAGATGGAGGTGATCCACGACGCCTTGCAGGCCTGCGACCTGTTCGTCGCCATCGGCACCTCGGGCGCCGTCTATCCCGCGGCCGGCTTCGTCGAGATCGCCCGCCACGCCGGCGCCCGCACCGTCGAGCTGAACCTCGAACCCTCGCTGATTTCGGACCTCTTCGACGAGACGCACCACGGCCCCGCAACCCGGGTCGTGCCGGACTTCGTCAGGTCGCTCTCAGGGCAGTTCGAAGCTCAGCACCATCTCTGATCCGGGCGAGAAGCGCGGGCTGCGGCTGATGACCAGCTGGGTGGAGCCGCTCCGCCAGACGGCCATGTCGGTGGTGGACTGTCCTTCGACGGATAACACCAGCGGTTCCAGCCCCAGAGCCTGAACGAAGGGTTCGGCGGCCGGGGCCATGTTGGACGCCCCGCCCTCGTAGATGCCGACGGAACACAGGCCGCGCCCGTAGCTGAGGTCCAGCGTCACTGTGCCGTGATGACGGCGGGTCAGCCGCACATAGGCCCACGGGTGATCGGCCTCGAGGTCCATGCCGCTCTCGTCGGCGATGATCTCGTAGCGCAGCTCCTCCGCCGCCCGGATGGCGGCCGCAACGTCTCCGGTCCGGGCATAGGGCACGCAGATCTGACCCAGCACATCCTCGACAATCGCCGGCACATTCATCGACTGGGCCGAGGCAGGTGCCGCCATGGCCATCAGGCCGACGGTGGTCAGTCCGGCAAGCAGCAGGGTTCGCATGGGCGTCTCTCCGGTTCACGGAGACTGTCCGCCCGGGGCGCAGGTGGCGCCAGTGATCAGTCCTGACGGTCGGCGTCGCGTTTCGCCGCCAGCTTGGCCAGCGCCCGACCACGCCCCTTGGCCAGGGCGTGGATCACGCCGCGAAAGGTCGCCACCTCCTGCGCGCTCAGGCCCGCCCGGCCCAGCATGACGCGCAGGTTTCGGCTCATGGCCGGCTTCATCTCGGGCGGATGGAAAAAGCCCCCGGCTTCAAGCTCGGTCTCCAGATGACCGTACATGCCTTCCAGCTGCGCCTGCGAGGCGGGCGGAGCCTCGTCGCGGAAGCGCGGCGGCGGGGCGTTGAGCACGCCGGTGCGCCACTCATAGGCGTTGATCGCCACCGCCTGCGCGAGATTCAGCGAATGGTGTTTCGGGTCGATCGGAATGGTGACAATGCCCTGGGTCAGGGCGATGTCGGTCGTCTCGAGGCCCGCGCGCTCGCCGCCGAACAACAGGCCGATGCCCTGTCCTTGACCTGCGGCATCATGCAGTTTCGCCGATCCCTCCCTCGGGGTCAGCACCGGCAAGCGCAGCTCGCGATGACGCGCCGTGGTGGCATAGACCAGCGTCAGGTCGGCGACCGCCTCGGCCACGCTGTCGAAGACCTGCACCCCCTCCAGCACCCAGTCGGCGCCCGACGCCGTGGCCCAGGCCCGGTCCTGCGGCCAGCCGTCTCGCGGCGACACCAGCCGAAGCTTGTCGAGCCCGAAATTGGCCATCACCCGCGCGACCGCACCGATGTTGTCGGCCAGCTGCGGCTTGTCGAGGATGACGACGGGGGGCGTCAGGTCGGGCGCGTCGTCCAAGGCTCAGTCCTGACCGATCATGGCCAGCCACGGGTCGGCGGTGCCGGCCTCGACCTCGGACACCTTGACGTTCGGCCAGCCGACCGAGCGGGTTCCCGCCTCGCGCCAGGCCAGCACGATCAGGTCGCGCAGTTCCGAGGCCCCGGCGGCCAGTCGCACCGTGGCGAAGTTCACGCCGCGCGGGTCGGCCTCGACGAAGCCACCGGCTTTCTCCAGACGATAGAAGGGCACCACCTCGCCCAGCGACACCAGCAGATAGTCGGCCATGCGCGCGCGCAGCTCGAACCCGTCCAGACGCGGCGCCGTCATGGCCGCCTCAATGCCCTGCAGGTTCACGCGGTCGCGGACAAAGTCACCTTCGAACATGCCATGCGTCCGGCGCGAGCGGGTGAAGTCTTCGGGATTGTCCGTGTCGCGGTCCCAGCCGTTGTAGTGGATGGTCGTGTGCAGGGGCTGGGCGCCGTCGCCAATGTAGTGCGACAGCATGCCGATATCGCGCAGGATCAGGGCCTCGCGCCGCAGCCGGTCCTCCCGGTACCAGGCCTGCCGCGCCAGATCCGTCTCGCGCGCCTCGGCGGCGGCCAGGATGCGCCAGTAGGCAAGGTCCTGAACCACCTGCTGCCAGGCGTCCATGATGGCATAGGGCAGATAGCCGGCGTCATTGACCTTGATCCCGGCTGCCAGCAGCTGGGCGTCATATTCGGACTTGAGCTCCGGCAGCGCCCGGATGTCCGGCCCGGCCTCGGTCATCACACGTCCGTCCGCGATCATGTCGACGAAGTGGGCCGTGTCGCGCTCGCGGTCATGGGGCTGGCCTCCGCCCTTCCAACGGTCGGGTTCGCGGGACAGTTCGCCCACCTGGGCGGCGGCTTCCTGGGTGCGCAGGAAGGCCGGCAGCTCTTCGGGCAGGGCGCGCATGGCGGCCTGGCCCACCATCCGGTGTCCACTGGCGCCCCAGGCCGCCACGTCCGCAGCGGGCAGGGCGATCAGGGTCAGGGCGACGGCGGCGGCAATCAGGCGTTTCATGGCAGGGCTCCGGCAACTGCGGGCGGGGTTAAATCCATGCGGCGATGGCGTCCAGCGGCTTCTTGTCCAGCGCGGCCAGAGGTACGGTGGCGTCGTCCGCCGGATGTCCCGCGACCAGCAACAGGAACGGCTTTTCCTCCGCCGGCCGTCCGCAGATCTCGCTCAGAAAGCTCATGGGCGCGGGCGTATGCGTCAGGGTCGCAAGCCCGGCCCGGTGAAGGGCCGCGATCAGCAGGCCGGTGGCGATTCCGACGCTCTCGGTGACGTAGTAGTTCTTCTTGGCGTCGCCGGGGCGCGGGCCGCCGCGCTTCTGAGCGAAGATGGCGATCAGCACGGGCGCCACCTCCAGGAACCCCTTGTCCGGATCCGTGCCCAGCGGGGCCAGGGCATCCAGCCACTCCTGCGGGGCCTTGGTCTCGTAGAAGGCCTTCTCCTCGGCCTCGGCCGCCTCGCGGATGCGGGCGCGGGCCTCTGCGCTCTCGATGACCGAGAAGAACCACGGCTGGTGATTGGCGCCCGACGGGGCGGAGCCTGCCGTCAACAGCGCCTGCTCGACGACCGCGCGCGGCACGGGCTGGTCCGAGAACTCCCGCACGGTCCGCCGTCGGCCCATCTCTTCGCGAAACGCGGTGGCGCGCGCGACGGCATCGGCATCCGACAGCGCCGCATAGCCGGACAGCGGCGTCGAGGGGTGATCCTTCATCGGGCGGCTCCACGGCAGTGAGCGCCCTTGATAGCCCGGCAGGGGCTCAGGGTTCCACCCGCACCGGGATGGCCAGGGTGCGCATCGGCTTCTCGGGCTCCCAGCCGGGGGCCTCGGTCAGCACCAGTTCGCCTTCGCCGGGCTGGACAGCCTTCAGGTGGAAGACGAACCAGCTGGCCCCGCCGGTCTCGCCCCCGTCGCGCTGGGCGGTGGTGGTCGGTCCTGTCTTTGTTCCCAGCAGTTCCAGCCCGTCGGGCAAGGTCTGGACCTGCCAGTCGAAATTCGAGCTCAGGGTCACCGCGAAGGTCTGACCCGTTCGCACGGAAACCGAGCCGGTGGCCTCATCCACCACCAGTGCCACTCCCGCGGGCACCGGTGCCGGCAGGGGCGCGTCGGGCGAGGGCGTCACCCTGTCGCAGGCATAGAGGGCCAGCACAGTGAGGGCGATCATAGCCAGAAGTCCTAACCGCACGATCCGCATGAGTTTTCTTCCTCCGGACCTCTACCCTGACCGCAACCGGTCCACAGGCCAACCCACAGGACCTGACCGACCATCGCTATCCCTGCCGTCTTCTTGTCCCATTCGGTGGGCACACCCCCGGCGCCGGTCGGGTTGAGGGCCGGTGATTCAGCGATCCGATCATGTTCAAGACCCTCGCCCTGGTGCTGGCCCTGGTGACCCCGTCGGTCACCTCATCCATCGATCCCGTTCCCTACGAAACGCTCGTTTCGGCCGAGGCCGAAGCGGCCGAGCACGGGTTCGCCGCCGATGTCTGGCTGGCCCTGAGCGAGGAACAGAAGGCCCTGGCGATCCGCCCGGCCGACTGGAGCCTGTCGGCGCGCCTCTATCACGCAGGCGGGGGTGGAGCGACCGGCAACGACTCGCTGGGCTGCCGCCCGATCGCCATGCGCACCGTCGCCATCGACCCCCGTGTCGTGCCCCGTCGCACGCGTCTGTTCATCAAGGAAACGGTCGGTCTGGTGCTGGCCGACGGCACCATCCACGACGGCTACTGGTATGCTTCGGATACCGGCGGGGCCATCAAGGGCAACAAGATCGACCTCTATACGGGCCACGGGCGCGGTTCGATGGCGCCGATCATGCCGCTGAACATGCGCAGCCTGACGGTGGTCGAGGCCGGCACCTTCGACGGCTGCCCGCCCGCCTGGGACTGATCCTCAGAACCGGCGCTTGCCGGTGACGGTCTCAAAGAACATCCGCCAGTCGCCCATCAGGCTCCACAGCGGGTATTTGAACGTCGCCGGCCGATTCTTCTCGAAGAAGAAATGCCCGACCCAGGCAAAGCCATAGCCGACCAGCGGCATGGCCAGCAGCCACCAGGCGTTCCGTGTCACGATCGCGGTGACCAGCACGACCAGCACCAGCGCCGATCCCACGATGTGGATGCGCCGGCATGTCCGGTTGGAATGCTCGTGGATGTAGTACGGATAGAAGGCCTCGAACGAGGCGAACCGTTCGTCAGGGGCGTGCGTGCTCATGGCCGAACACTGTCCCCCGACGCCCGGCAAGGCAAGACGTCAGATCAGCCCGCCCGCTTCTGGGGCCTGGGGCCCTTGCGGAACGGCGGCTTGGAGCGGACCGGAGCAGGAGCGCCCTCGGCGCGCGGCTTGGGGGCGCCGCCCTTGAACGGGGCGTTGCCACGCAGCTTGCCATTGGTCTTGGGGCTGCCCTTGGCCTTCCACGGCTTGCGGTCCTCGGCCGGGGCGGCACCGGTGTCGGGGCGGAAGGCCGGCTTCCTGGCCTTCCAGGCCGGACGCGCGTCTTCGCCACCGACAGCCTCACTATCGGCGCGCGGCGCATAGGGCTTCTTGACGAAGGGCCGCTTGGGTCGGGCCTCATAGGCGCCGTCGGGGGCCTCCGAGGGGCTGACCGTAATCTCGGGCTTCTTGGCCGCGGCCAGCGTGCTCTGGAAGGCGTCCACCGCATCGCGCGCGATCTCGAAGCGCGTCTCATGAGCGAAGGTCCGGATCGAGCCGATCTGGCGCTTGGTGACCCCGCCCAGACGGCAGATCACCGGGATCAGCCATTTGGGATCGGCCGGACGGGGGGCAGAGTTCCGGCCCACATCGGCGCGGAACCACACCACTTCGTGCGGCTGCAGGCGTTCGGTCGGCCAGGCGGTGTCCGCGTCGCCGCGTTCCCGGCGCGCCGGACGCTCGCCCGGGTCGGTCAGTTCCTCGGGCGCGGGCATCTTGGCCCGCTGCAGGCGGATGAAGGCACAGGCGATCTCTTCCGGGGTGCGCTCGGCCATCAGCCGCTTTGCCAGGGCGAAATCCTCGTCCGTCACGGCTTCATCGAAGATCGAGCCGGCGATCAGGCGCGCCTCGTCCTGCGCCCGGATGGCGTCGGCGCCCGGCGCGGCATCCCAGCTGGCCTCGACCCCGGCCGATGACAGCAGCATTTCGGCCCGGCGGCGTTTGGGATTGGGCACCAGCAGGACAGACACGCCCTTCTTGCCGGCGCGGCCCGTCCGGCCCGACCGGTGCAACAGCGTCGCCCGGTTGACCGGCAGTTCGGCATGGATGACCAGTCCCAGGTCGGGCAGGTCCAGCCCGCGCGCGGCCACGTCGGTGGCCACACAGACCCGCGCCTGACCGTCGCGCAGTGCCTGCAGCGCATCGGTACGCTCCCGCTGGCTCAGCTCGCCCGACAGGCCGACCGACTGGAAGCCGCGTTCCCGCAGCGCCGCCTGCAGATGCTTCACCGACTCGCGCGTCGAGCAGAACACCAGCGCGCCCGGCGCCTCGAAGAAGCGCAGCACATTGACCACGGCGTGTTCGATCTGGTTCGGCGCAATCCGCATGGCGCGGTATTCGATGTCACCGTGCGGCTGGCTCTTGTTGGTCGTATCGATCCGCACTGCGTCGCGCTGATAGCGCTTGGCCATGAGGGCAATGTCGCGCGCGATGGTGGCCGAGAACAGCAGCGTCCGGCGCTCGGGCGGGGATTGGTCCAGAATGAACTCGAGGTCCTCGCGAAAGCCCATGTCGAGCATTTCGTCGGCCTCATCCAGCACCACCAGCTTCAGCTGGGACAGGTCCAGATTGCCGCGGTCGATGTGATCCTTCAGGCGGCCGGGCGTGCCGATGACGATATGGGTGCCCCAGCCCAGGGCGCGGGCTTCCTTGCGGGCATCCATGCCGCCGACGCAGGTGCCCAGCTTGGCGTCCGTCCCCGCGTACAGCCAGGTCAGTTCGGTCGCGACCTGCAGGGCCAGTTCCCGCGTCGGGGCGATCACCAGCGCCAGGGGCTTGTCCGCCTTGCCGAACCGCTCGGCCTCGCCGAGCAGCGTCGGCGCGGCCGCCAGGCCAAAGGCTACCGTCTTGCCCGAGCCGGTCTGGGCCGAGACCAGCAGGTCCGCCCCGGAATGGTCGCCTTCCAGCACGGCTTCCTGAACCGGGGTGGGCTCGGCATAGCCACGGTCGGCCAGGGCGCGATCAAGCGCGGGGTGGGTAGCGGGAAACGGCATCGAAGGTCCTGAACAGCAAGAGGGTCGCCGAAACGACCGCGCCCGGCCAAGGCGTGAACCTCGGGCCGGGCGGTAAGGGAGGCCGCCTCTATACACGGATAAAGGCCATGGTGGGGCGGGTTTTACCTGGGCGCCTTCGGCGGCAGGGTGAACAGGCCGGCAAAGGTCTCAAATGCCTGCCGGTCCCCGACTTCGAACGCCGCGTCCGGCAAGGGCATGTCCGCATAGAGGGCACCCGCCACGGCCTCGGGCGTCGATGCGAGTCTCAGGTCGGCAGGGTCCGGGCGCCCCCGCCCGGTGGTCAGCACACCGCCGTCGATCCGGGCGAAATAGCCCTCTCCGCCCAGCTCAAAGGCCACGGTCATGTCCCGAAGGCCCGGGGTCGGTGCATACATGGTGCGCATCGACAGCATCAGAGACACCGGGCTGAGCGGCAGGGTCGGGTCATGCCGGGGCGAGCGCGCGGCCCAGCGGCCCAGCACCTTCAGCGCCTCCTCCAGCTCAAGGCCCCAGTCGGTCAATTCATAGACCTGCACCCCTGCGGGCGGCTCCAGCCGACGTTTCCGCACCACCCCCGCGTCTTCCAGTCCTGCCAGCTTCTGGGTCAGCACATTGGCCGACAGGCCGGGCAGGGCGGCCCGCAGATCGCTGAACCGCCTCGGCCCCAACATCAGTTCGCGCGCCACCAGAAGCGCCCACCGCTCACCGACCAGTTCCAGCGCATGCGCGGTACCACAGGCATCGTCATATGATCGGCCCGACCTCGTAGTTATCTTTTCTAACGTCATTGTTGACAAATGTAACTCAATCGGGCGACCTGCTCAACGGAAACGCAACAGGAGCCCGTCATGGCCTTTCTCGACATCACCGTCATCCCGGTCCCGACCGCCAACAAGGCCGCCTATCTGGAGCATTCGCGCCAGTCGACGGTCTTCTTCAAGGAACAGGGCGCCCTGAAAGTCACCGAATGCTGGGGCGAGGACGTGCCTGACGGCAAGGTCACCGACTTCAAGAAGGCCGTTCAGCTCAAGACCGATGAGACCGTCGCAGTCGGCTGGATCACCTGGCCGGACAAGGCCACCCGCGACACGGCATGGGAGGTTCTGATGCAGGACGAGCGCATGATGAAGCTCGACATGCCGTTCGACGGCAAACGCATGATCTTTGCGGGCTTTGACGTCCTGATCGACGGCTAGGACGTCCGCACGCCGGGCCGGACGCCTCGTCCAAAAAAGGCACGGCGGGGAGCGGCTTGCGCTTTCCCGAAGTCGCGCGCTCGACGGGCGAGGCAGAGACGGGCAGACTGGGCATGTGCGCGTCCCTCCCGTTATCCAGTCCCTCCGCGAAGGCACGGCCGTCGCGCATCAACGCCTCGACGAGGCCGTCGACCTCGAGGTCCGGGTGCGCCGGGCGGACGACCGCCTCGGTCTGGTGCGGGCATTCTACCGATTTCATGCGGCGGCCGAGGCCGTCCTGCGGCGGTCACTGACGGGGGTCGACGGATATGATCCGGAGCGGGCCTCGCGGCTTCCCGTGCTCCGGTCCGACCTTCAGGCATTGGGGGCCGCCGAGCCCCCGGTAGACCTGATGCCAGATGGGGCAGACCGGGCCGAGGGTCTGGGGTGGCTCTATGTGGTCGAGGGCTCGGCTCTCGGGGGGCATGTCCTGTCGCGCCAGCTGTACGGCCAAGGTATCGATTTGACGGGGCTCGGGTTTTTGAGCTTTTATGGAGATGATGTCGGTGTTCGATGGCGTCAGGTGATGGCGATCATCGACCGCGAGGTCAGCACGCAACATGCCGATCCGGGACGCGTTGTCTCGGGTGCCCGGCACGCCTTCGACTTCGCCTTTTCCGTCCTTCGTTCCCCCGCTATCCCCCAGAACCCCCTGTATGATTGATGCCGCCAACCTGACCCTGACGGATTGCGATCGCGAGCCGATCCACATCCCGGGCGCCATCCAGCCGCACGGCCTTCTGTTCCGCCTCTCCGATTCCGGCGACGTCGTTCAGGGCGCCGGAGATATCGAAGCGCTGACCGGCGTTGACGACTGGCTGAACCGCTCGCTGGCCGACTTGATCGGGGCCGATCTCGCCCGCGCCGCGCGTCAGGTGGAGGCTGCCGTCTCGACCTTCGTCGGGCGTTGGCAGGACCAGGCCGGCGTTCCGCATGACGTCTCGGCCCTTCGTGGCCCGCAGGGCCTGCTCGTCGAACTGGAGCGGGCTTCGGACGAAGGCGTCATGTCGGTGGCCCGCATGGCGCAGCTGGACGAGGCCGCCGCCGCCTTCGAGCGCACCCGCACCCTCGATCAGCTGACGGACGAGGCCGCCCGCACCTTCCGCCGCCTGACCGGCTTTGACCGGGTCATGATCTACCGCTTCCTTGAGGATGACTCGGGCTGCGTGGTGGCCGAAGCCCATGCCGAGGGCATGGCGTCCTTCCTCAACCAGCACTTCCCCGCCGGCGACATTCCGCGTCAGGCCCGCGCCCTCTATGTGCAGAATCCGGTGCGGATCATCCCGGACGCCGGCTATACGCCCCGACCCCTCCGCCCGGCGGAGGGCGATCATCCGCTGGACCTCAGCGAATGCGTGCTGCGTAGCGTCTCGCCCGTCCACCTGAAGTATCTGCGGAATATGGGCGTCGGGGCCTCGGCCTCCATCTCGATCGTGATCGACGGCCGCCTGTGGGGTCTGGTCGCCTGCCACCACAACACTCCACGCCTGATGGACCGGGAAACGCGCGCCGTCGCCGCCGTTCTCGCCCGCAACCTCGCCCGCCAGATCCAGGGGCGGATGGAGGCGACCGCCTATCGCGAGCGCGTCGAACAGCGCCTGATGGAAGAGCGGCTGATTGCGGATTTGCCTCTCGATCAGACGCTGATTTATGGACTCGCGACCGAACTTCCCAGCCTGATGCGGCTGGTTGGAGCTACCGGCTTCGCGGTCGTGGGCGAACGCGACATCCACCAGACCGGCCTGACGCCTGACGCACGGGCCCTGGCCGACATGGCCGAGTGGCTGAGGGGCCGTCCGCACGGCCGGCTGGTCGTCAGTCGCTGCCTCGAGAAGCTGACGCCGCTGGGCAAGCCGTGGGTCCGCGAGGCCAGCGGTCTGGTCGGAGCGGTCGTGGCCGGGGCCGAACCGGTGTGCCTGCTCTGGTTCCGCGCCGAACATGTCGAGACGGTCCGCTGGGCCGGTGACCCCCACGCGGGCGTGCGCAACGGCCCGCCGTCGGCCCTGACGCCGCGCGCCTCGTTCGATGCCTGGGTGGAGACCGTTCAGGGCCAGTCCCGGCCCTGGACCCCGGCCGAGGTCGAATCCGCCCAGCGCTTCCGCGACGCCCTCGTGGAGTTCAGCGAAATCCGCGCGCTCAGGCGTCGCAACAGCAGTCTCGCGGCCGAGGTGGCCGACCGCGACCATCGACTGGTGCGCCAGGATTTCCTGTTGCGCGAGGTCAATCACCGGGTGCAGAACAGCCTCCAGCTGATCTCCAGCTTCCTCGGCCTGCAGGTGCGCGAGCATGGCGGCGGCCCGGGCGCTCCCGCGCTTGAGGAAGCGCGCCGGCGGGTCAAGGCGGTGTCGCTGGTGCACAGCCGCCTCTACCGGTCCGAGACGGTCGAGACGGTCGATCTGGCCCGCTATCTGTCCGAGCTGATCGACGACCTGGGCGAAGCTTCAGGCCCGGAGTGGGGCGACCACATCCGTACCGACCTTGCGCCGCTGGCCATCGAGCCGGAGCGCGCGGTGACCGTCGGCCTGATCTTCACCGAACTGGTGATCAACGCCCAGAAGTACGCCTATTCCGGCGAGCCGGGGCCGATCTCGGTGACGCTGGAACCGCTGGACTCGCGAGTCAGCCTGCGCGTCGCCGATCAGGGCAAGGGCGAGCACACCAAGGGCAAGGGCTTCGGCTCGCGCATGGTCGAGTCCATGGCCCAGCAGCTGGGCGGCAGCATGTCCTACAGCCGGGGCAAGACCGGGCTGACGGCCGACCTCATCATCCCCGCGCGTCTCGACAGCAACGAATAGAGGGGGTGGCCCCGCAGGGCCGTCCCGTCCCTAGCTGTCGAGGAACGACCGCAGCTTCCGCGACCGGCTGGGGTGCTTCAGCTTGCGCAGGGCCTTGGCCTCGATCTGACGGATCCGTTCGCGGGTCACGCTGAACTGCTGGCCGACCTCTTCGAGCGTGTGGTCGGTGTTCATGCCGATGCCGAAGCGCATGCGCAGCACCCGCTCCTCGCGCGGCGTCAGCGACGCCAGCACGCGCGTGGTGGTCTCGCGCAGGTTCGACTGGATGGCCGCGTCGATCGGCAGGACGGCGTTCTTGTCTTCGATGAAGTCGCCGAGGTGCGAATCTTCCTCGTCGCCGATCGGGGTCTCGAGCGAGATCGGCTCCTTGGCGATCTTCAGGACCTTGCGGACCTTCTCCAGCGGCATGGCCAGCTTCTCGGCCAGCTCTTCCGGGGTCGGCTCGCGGCCGATCTCGTGCAGCATCTGGCGGCTGGTGCGGACAATCTTGTTGATCGTCTCGATCATGTGCACCGGGATACGGATGGTGCGCGCCTGGTCGGCGATCGAGCGGGTGATCGCCTGCCGGATCCACCAGGTGGCATAGGTCGAGAACTTGTAGCCGCGGCGATACTCGAACTTGTCGACCGCCTTCATCAGGCCGATGTTGCCCTCCTGGATCAGGTCCAGGAACTGCAGGCCGCGGTTGGTGTATTTCTTGGCGATGGAAATCACGAGGCGCAGGTTGGCCTCGACCATTTCCTTCTTGGCCTGACGGGCCTCACGCTCGCCCTTCTGCACCTTCTGGACGATGCGGCGATAGTCGTCGATCGGCAGGCCGGCTTCCGAGGCCACGGCGGCGACGTCAGCGCGGATCTGGCCGATCTGGGCAGATTCGTTCTCGCTGAACTTGGTCCAGCGCACGCCCAGCTCCTTGACCCGCTCGCCCCACTCGGGGTCGAGCTCCGAGCCGAAATAGGCCTTCAGGAATTCGGGGCGCGAGATGCCATAGCTGTCGGCCAGGCGCAGCAGGCGGCCTTCCAGCGACATCAGACGCTTGTTGATCGCATACAGCTGGTCGACCAGAGCCTCGATGCGATTGTTGTTCAGCTTCATGGACTTGAGGCGATCCGAAATCGCCACCGACAGGCCCTCATAGGCCTTCTGGTCCTTGGCCGAGAGGGTTTCGCCCTTCAGACGGGCCTCGACCAACTTGTCCTGCAGCCGGCGGAAGGCGCCGAAGTCGTTGGCGACCTCGTCCAGCACTTCCATGACGCCGTCGCGCAGTTCGGCCTCTAGCGCCGAGATCGACATCCCGCCGCCGTCGTCGAAATCGTCCTCGTCCTCTTCTTCCTCGGCTTCCTTCTCCGCTTCCTCGGCGGTGCGCGGAGGCTTGGGCTGGCCGGGAATCGGCTGAGGCGGCTGGTTGTGCGGCAGGCTGGCGGGGTTCAGCACCCCATAGGTGGCGTCGAGGTCGATGACCTCGCGCAGCAGGATCCGGTTGTTCAGCAGTTCGTCGCGCCACACCATGATGGCCTCGAACGTCAGGGCGCTCTCGCACAGGCCCGAGATCATGGCGTCGCGGCCGGCCTCGATCCGCTTGGCGATGGCGATCTCGCCCTCGCGGCTCAGCAGTTCGACCGAGCCCATCTCGCGCAGATACATGCGCACGGGGTCGTCTGTGCGGTCATAGGTCGGCTTGGCGTCGGTCTCGGAGACGGAGGTCTCGGCCTTTTCGGCCACCTCGGTGCCCTGGGCGGCTTCGCCGTCCTCTTCGGCCTCGACGACATTGACGCCCATCTCGGATAGCATGGCCAAGGTGTCCTCGATCTGGTCGGGGGTCACCTCTTCGGACGGCAGGACCTTGTTCAGGTCCTCCATCGTCACATAGCCACGGGTCTTGGCCTGCTTGATGAATTTCTTGACGCCGGCATCGGTCAGATCGAGCAGGGGACCGTCGTTCGAGGTTTCGTTCTCCTGGGTGTCCGTCTGCGCGCTCATCCCGTTATCCGTCTCCGACCTGCCGCCGCACTGTGGCTAAACGGCACTATATGAACAGGAAAACGCCCGCGCCCTCGTTAGGCTCCTGCGGTGTCTTCCCAAAGGCTTCCCGACTTGATCGCACGCCGCAGGGCATCACGTTCCGCCTTCAGCTGTGTGAAGGCCGAACTGTCGAACGCCCGGTGGGCCTCCGACTTCGCCAGGGCCAGCGCCCGCTCCAACGCCGCGATGCGGGTCAGGGCTTCGAACGCCTGCGACCACAGGGTGCGGGCCTCGCCGAGGGGCAGGTCTTCTGCCAGGAAAGGCGCGCCGGACTTCGCCGCCGCCTTCTCGACCTCGTGCAACAGGGCCTCGTAACCCGATTGCGCCAGATGGCGATGAAGGGCACCAGAGTCAAGGGAGGAAGGGCCACTCAGCCGGTGTCCGACCATCGTCTGGGTCAGGCCCTCAAGCGCCGGATCGCCAAAGCCGGTCTCGGCCACGGTCTCCAGATGGGCGTCCAGTCGCTCGGGATCGGCCAGCGCGGCCAGGGCCAGGGCGGCCGCCATCGGCTCGATCGAGCGGTTGAAGGCATGCAGAGCCTCGGCGCCCTCGGGCGTCTGCCCCAGCGGGGCGGGGGGTGCACCCCGACGCCACTCACGCCCGGGACGGTCCGGGCGCCCTGCGGTGCGGGGGGAGCGACCGGGCATGACGGCATCGAACCGCTCGAACAGGTCGCGCCGATACTGTTCGGCCAGATCCCGGTCGGTGATCGCCTCGGTCGCCTGCCGCAGCCGGGCCTTCAGCCCCGCGCGCCGCTCGGGCGTGTCCAGCGGTTCGGCCTCGGCCTCCTTCTGAAACAGCACCTCGACGAAGGGCCGGGTCCGGGCCAGCGCCTCGCGCAGAGCCGGCGCCCCCGCCTCGCGCAACATGTCGTCGGGATCCCGGCCGTCGGTCAGCAGGCAGAAGCGGAAGCTCCGCCCCGGCTTCAGCAGCGGCAGGGCCCGTTCCACCGCCCGGCCGGCGGCCCGCTGCCCGGCCGCATCGCCGTCGAAGCACAGGATCGGCTCGGGCGTGACGCGCCACAGCCGCGCCATCTGCTCCTCGGTCAGGGCTGTGCCCATGGGCGCGACCGCCGGAATGCCCGCCCTCTGACAGGCGATCACATCCATATAGCCCTCGACGACCACCAGCCCCGCCTGTTTCGAGCTGCCCAGCAGTTTCCGGGCCTCGGGCATGCCGTACAGCGTCGCCCCCTTGTGGAAGAGCGGGCTCTCCGGGCCGTTCAGATATTTGGCCCGGTCGTCGGGATTCATCGCCCGGCCGCCGAAGCTGACCACTCGCCCGCGATCGTCCAGAATGGGGAAGATCAGCCGGTCGCGGAACCGGTCATAGGGCGATCCGCCGCCCTCGGGCGAGATCAGCAAACCGGCCTCGACCAGATCGCCCGGCGTCGCCCCCTTCTGGATCAGGGCGGTCTTCAGCCCCTCGCGGTCGTTGGGGGCATAGCCGAGGCCGAACCGCTCCCACTGGTCCTCGGGCAGGCCGCGCTTTTTCAGATACTCGCGCGTGCCCGTCCCGACCGAGCGGCGCAGATTGGCGGCGAACCACTTCATGGCCAGCTCGGTCCAGTCGAAAAGGGTGCTGCGGCGTTGCTCCTGGGCAGCGGCCTGTGGATCGGGCGCGGGCAGGGCCAGCCCCGCTTCATTGGCCAGCCGCTCGACCGCCTCGACAAAGCTCAGCCGCTCGGTTTCCTGCAGGAAGCTGATGATGTCGCCGTGCTTGCCCGAGCTGAAGTCGTGGAAGAAGCCCTTCTCGTCATTCACGAAAAACGACGGGGACTTTTCCTTGGTGAAGGGCGACAGGCCGACGAACTCCCGCCCCTGACGCTTCAGCTTCACCGTACGGCCGATCACGTCCGACGGTCGCAGCCGCGACTTCAGCTCCTCGATGTATCGTTCGTCGAACCTCACCGCGTCCCTATAGACCGGATTTCGCGCGCGCGGCAGGGACCTCGGGCGGTCCCGGCTGCCGCCCTAGCGCCAGATCGACCCGTCCGTCGCGCCGGCGCGGCCGACCTCGTAGATTTTCCGCATCGACTCGACGCTGAAGTCCAGCGGATCACCGGCGGTATCCTCCGGCAGGGTGGCATAGCGAAAGGCGATGCCGTTGCGCTCGGCGAAGGCCCGGTTGCCCGCCAGCGTATTGACCAGACTGGTCAGCATCAGGGTGTCGAGGCTGCGCTCCAGAACCCGGCCGAAACTGTCCTCGGTGACCTTGAAGGCCGGTCCCGTCCGGCCGTTGACGATCACATGGATGCGCCCCCCGTTCAGGGCCCCGGTCTCGTCGTGGAAGGACCAGAAGGTCTCCGGCAGGGCGAGGAAGGGCGTGGCCACCCCGCCGTCGACATGCATCTCCTCGAACTGCTGGCCGTCGCCCTCGGAGGGGATCAGCACGGGCGGGAAGGCGCCCGGCACGCTGGCCGAGGCGATCAGGACATTGCGGAACAGGGCCAGGGCCTCGGGTCCACCCCGCTGCGCGATGGCGCCGAGGTCCCAGACGACGCCCCGCTGCGCATCCAGGTCGGTCGTCGCCACCAGCAACAGACGCCCCTTGGCGGCCTCTGCGGCGACAGCCTCGACCACCGCCTCATCGATATAGCGCTCGACCAGTTCGCGCAGGGGATCGCCCTTGTAGAGGCCCGAGCCGAAGAACGCCCCCAATCCCTGCGGCTGCAGCAGATTGCTGGCCGCGCCCCCCGTATAGGCCTCGGCCAGCTCATCATCCCAGTCTGGGCCAAGGAAGACGAACGGAGCGGCCAGTGCGCCGGTCGAGACGCCGGTCACGACCTCCATGTCTGGGCGCTCGCCCGAAGCGGTCCATCCCGCCACCACGCCCGCCCCGAAGGCGCCGTTCGACCCGCCGCCGGACAGGGCGACCAGGTCCAGATGGCCGTCGGGACCGATGGGAACGCCCTCGCGCAGCCGGGCCTCGAACACGCCCACCTGATCGGGATCGTCCAGATAGAAGCGATAGGGGTCGCTCTCGGGCGCCTTGAGGCCCATCGGCATCGCGCCCATGCGCGCCTCGGGTCCGAAGCTGGAGCGCTCACCGCTGACGCAGGCGCCGGTGGCCAGCACGAGACAGGCGATGAGGGCGAGGCGAACCATGGGGTCTCCCTTCGCGGATCAGACGACCGGGGCCGCAGCCCCCGTCCGAACTAGGCCATCAGCTTACGGAAGCGCTCGAAAAGATACAGGCTGTCGGTCGGCCCGGGGCTGGCCTCGGGGTGGTGCTGGACGCTGAACACCGGCTTGTCCTTGAGCGCGATGCCGCAATTGGTGCCGTCGAACAGGCTGACGTGGGTCTCGGTCACAGCGTCGGGCAGGCTGTCGCGGTCCACGGTGAAGCCGTGGTTCATCGAGACGATCTCGACCTTGCCGGTGGTCAGGTCCTTGACCGGGTGATTGGCCCCGTGGTGTCCCTGATCCATCTTGATGGTCTTTGCGCCCATGGCGAGCGCCAGCATCTGGTGCCCCAGACAGATGCCCATCACCGGCGTCCCCGAGGCCACCAGCTTTTGGATTTCCGGCACGGCATATTCGCCGGTCGCGGCCGGGTCGCCCGGGCCGTTCGACAGGACCACGCCGTCCGGCTTGCGGGCCAGAATGTCCTCGGCCGCCGTGGTGGCCGGCACCACGGTGATCTTCGCGCCCGTCGAGGCCAGCGCCCGCAGGATGTTCTTCTTCACGCCATAGTCGATGACCACGACCGACTTGTCGGCCGCGTCGACCCGGGGATAGCCCTCGGGCCAGTCCCACAGCCCCTGATCCCAGTCGAAGGCCTGCAGCGTCGAGGCGTCCTTGGCCAGATCCAGCCCGACCAGACCTTGCCAGGCCTGCGCCTGCGCGATCAGGGCGTCCAGATCGAACTGGCCGTCGGCGCTGTGGGCGATCACCGCGTGCGGGGCGCCGCTCTCGCGGATACGGGCCGTCAGGGAGCGGGTGTCGACGCCGGCCAGTCCGACGACATTGCGGCTCTTCATCCAGGCGTCGAACGACTGTCCCGAGCGCCAGTTGGCCGGCGCGGTCGGCACGTCGCGGAAGATGGCCCCGCGCGCCGAGGTGGCCGCGCTCTCGCCCATCTGCTCCACATCCTCGGCATTCACGCCGACATTGCCGACGTGCGGGAAGGTGAAGGCCAGGATCTGGCTCATGTAGGAGGGGTCGGTCAGGATTTCCTGATAGCCGGTCATGGCGGTGTTGAAGACTACCTCGCCAAGGGCCGCGCCCTCTGCGCCGCAGCCGAGGCCCTGCAGAATGGTACCATCAGCGAGCGCCAGCACGCCGGTTACGCCGGGAAGGGTTCGGGTCATGGCGGCATCCTATCGCGGAGTTCGCCCCCGCGCACCCGTCGCGTATCGACAGGGGCCGGAAGCGGCAGGGTGTTAGGAGGCCCGGACCGCGCGGTCAACCGGCACCGTTACAGGCTCAGCTTTTCCATGGGGGCAAAGACGGCGTGGGTGGCCCCGCCCTCGTGGGCGGCGGGGGCCCATTCCGGCCGCAGATTGACCAGCAGAACCTGGGGCACGACCTGCCGCGCGACAGAAATCAGGTCCCGCGCGCCGCTCTTGCCGTCCGCCGACACATGATCGACCCCGGCGAAGTCGAGGGTGATACAGGCGGCGTGAATGCCCGCCAGCTGGCGGACCAGACCGGGGTCGGGCGCCGCATGCAGGATCATGCCGATCGGCCCGGTCCGGAACTGTTCGACCACCTCGGCCACGGCATCGAGACGCGAGCTCTCGGCCCCGCCCATGATCTCGAGCGACAGGCCGGTCGGCTGGGCCTCGTCGTGGGTTCCGGCGTACAGCAGGGCAAACCGACCGTGGCTGGTGGCCAGCGTCCGCCAGAACACCGGCAACACCCCGGTCAGCCCCGGCGTGCGCCTGAGCAGGGTCACCCCCATGCGCAGCGTCTGCAGATCGATCCGCCTCAGGTCTGATCCTTCCAGCGTCCCGCGCCCGAACAGGCTGAGGCCCGCCTGTCCCCCCGTGTGCCGGATGATCCGGCGCACGCGCCGCGACACCGCCTGACCCGTATCGAGGTCGACGATGTCCTGGGCGATCAGGCTGATGGACAGGCCGCGTCGCCCGCGGCTGGTCAGGCTGAAACTGGCCTCTTCCGGCTGATAGCGACGGGGGGGCTGCGACGGGTTGGCCGTCCCGATGAGGTTGGGGTCTGTCAGTCCGGCCCTGTCCTGAGGACCGTAGGGGAAGAGGGCCATGGGTCACCCTCCAGGTGACAACCGGGTTTCCGGCTCATGCAGCTTGAGGCTGCACTCTGAAGGAAGGTTCAAGAAACCCGGTGAATCCACCATTCACCCTGTCGGAGGTCAGGGGATGATCGGCTGGCCGTCCCAGGCGAACACCTTGCCGGTGTCGGCGGGCGAGAGCGCGGCCGTGACCGCCAGCAACTGGTCCGCCGCCCGCGCGGGCGTGAACAGCTTGTCCGGCGCGACCCCGGCCTGAAAGGGCGCACTCAGATCGGTCGCTACCGTGCCCGGGTGCAGACCCACGACAATGCCTTCGCGATGGGTGCGGGCATGTTCAATGGCCAGATTCCGGATCAGCATGTTCAGCGCCGCCTTGGACGCCCGATAGGCGTGCCAGCCGCCCAGTCGGTTGTCGCCGATCGAGCCCACCCGCGCCGACAGGGCGCCGAACACCGACCGGCCGGTGCGCGGCATGAGCGGCAGGAAATGTTTGGCCACCAGCGCCGGCCCCACGGCATTCAGCCGGTAGTCCCGCAGCAGATGCTCGGCCGAGAGCGCCCGATAGGTCCGCTCGGGCGCATGGTCGCCATGCAGTACGCCGGTCGCCACGAGCACGAGGGCAGGGGGCGGCCCGTCCGCCACGCCCTGCGCCGCCGCCGCGATCGAGGCCTCGTCCTCAAGGTCCAGCCCGGTCCGGGACCGGGACAGGGCATGCACCACGGCATGCCCCCCTGCCGTCTCCAGCGCCTCGACCAGCGCCGCCCCGATTCCGCCCGAGGCGCCGATCACGACTGCAGATGTCTCGCTCATCACCTCTCCCAAGAAACGGACGCCGGTGCTAGGCAGCGCCCATGCCCATCACCACCCTCGGCCTCGATGCCGACGACACCCTCTGGCACAATGAGACGATCTTTCGCCTCACCCAGGCCCGGTTTCTCGACCTTCTGACCGATCACGACAATGCGGTGATCTCGCACAGGCTGGCCGAGGTCGAGCGCCGCAACCTCCGACTCTACGGCTATGGGGTGAAGGGGTTCACCCTGTCGATGATCGAGACGGCCATGGAGCTGTGCGACGGCAACCCCCCGTCCTCGGCCATACGCGAAATCCTGGCCGCCGGACGGGAAATGCTGTCTCATCCCGTCGAGACCCTGCCCGGTGTCGCCGAGACCCTGGCGCACCTGACCGACACCTACCGGCTGGTGCTGGTGACCAAGGGCGACCTGATGGATCAGGAACGCAAGCTGGCCGCCTCGGGTCTGGGCGAGCTGTTCTCGGGCGTCGAGATCGTCTCGGAGAAGGACCGCTCCACCTATGAGCGGGTCTTTGCCCGCCACGGCACCGGTCCGGAAGAGGGCGTCATGGTCGGCAATTCCATGCGCTCCGACGTGCTGCCGGCGCTCGAGGCCGGCGCCTGGGGGGTGCACATTCCCTATGAGGTCACCTGGGCCCACGAACTGGCCGACGCCCCCGAGGGGCACCCCCGCTATGTCACCCTGGCCCGCTTCGACGAGCTGCCGGAATGGCTGGCGCGGATTGATCGCGATCCGGGCTGATTCAGGCCTTGCTAGCGGCGGCCCGCGTCTTTAGACCGGCCGCTTAACCGACAACCAGATGCGACCGCGCCGGGCCCCGCCCGCGGCGCGTCTTCGCGCGCCAGAGGACAGGCCCTTCGTGACCGCTGCCGATATCCCGCATGACGAGCGTGATGCCATGATCCGGGCGGCCCTGGCGGAGCACGGCGACAGCGGCGTCACCCCGCGTCACACCCTGTTCTACTTCTACGGCGAAGGCGACCACGACGACCTGAATGAGGTGGCCCGCCGGGCCGGCTTCGTTACGCGCGGCGCCGACGACTCGACCATTCTGGAAACGACCATGGCGGTGGACGAGACCTCGTTCGCGCCCGTTTCCGCCATGATGCAATCCTGGGCCGCGGCCTTCCAGCTCGACTATGACGGCTGGGAGTGTGCGGTCGTGACGAACTGACAAGAAGAGGCCCGCGATGCCCAGACGCACAGACATCCAGTCGATCCTGATCATCGGCGCCGGCCCGATCGTCATCGGCCAGGCCTGCGAATTCGATTATTCGGGCGTGCAGGCCTGCAAGGCGCTGAAGGCCGAGGGCTACCGGGTCATTCTGGTGAACTCGAACCCCGCCACCATCATGACCGATCCGGAGGTGGCCGACGCCACCTATATCGAGCCGATCACGCCCGAGTTCGTCGAGAAGATCCTCGAGAAGGAGCGGCCCGACGCCCTCCTGCCGACCATGGGCGGCCAGACGGCGCTGAACACGGCCCTTGCCCTCGAGCGGTCGGGCGCGCTGGCCCGTCTGGGCGTCGAGATGATCGGGGCCCGCGCCGAGGTGATCGACAAGGCCGAGGATCGCCAGAAATTCCGCGACGCCATGGACAAGCTGGGTCTGGAAAGCCCCCGCTCGCGCGCCATCCATCACATCGACGAGGCCGAGGACGCCCTCGCCTTCGTCGGCCTGCCCGCCATCGTGCGCCCGTCCTTCACCTTGGCCGGAACCGGCGGCGGGATCGCCTACAATGTCGAGGAATTCCGCGAGATCGTCGAGCGCGGCCTCGACCTGTCGCCGACCACCGAGGTGCTGATCGAGGAAAGCGTCCTTGGCTGGAAGGAGTATGAGATGGAGGTCGTCCGCGACAAGGCGGACAACTGCATCATCATCTGCTCGATCGAGAACGTCGATCCGATGGGCGTCCACACGGGCGATTCCATCACCGTCGCCCCCGCGCTCACCCTGACCGACAAGGAATATCAGCGGATGCGCACGGGCTCGATCAACGTCCTGCGCGAGATCGGGGTCGAGACCGGGGGTTCGAACGTCCAGTGGGCCATCAATCCCGACGACGGCCGCATGGTGGTGATCGAGATGAACCCGCGCGTGTCGCGCTCCTCGGCGCTGGCGTCCAAGGCCACCGGCTTTCCGATCGCCAAGGTCGCGGCCCGTCTGGCGGTCGGCTACACCCTCGACGAACTGACCAATGACATCACCGGCGTGACCCCGGCCTCGTTCGAGCCCTCGATCGACTATGTGGTCACCAAGATCCCCCGTTTCGCCTTCGAGAAATACCCCGGCTCAGAGCCCCTGCTGTCCACCTCGATGAAGTCGGTGGGCGAGGTCATGGCCATCGGCCGGACCTTCCAGGAATCGATGCAGAAGGCCCTGCGCGGGCTGGAAACCGGCCTGTCGGGCTTCGACGAGATCGAGATCGACGGCACCACCGACACCGACGACGACAGCGCCATCCGGGCTGCCGTGGTCCGCGCGCTGGGCACGCCTACGCCGGACCGCATCCGCGTCATCGCCCAGGCCTTCCGCCACGGCCTGACGGTCGAGGAAGTCCAGGCCGCCTGTTCGTACGAGCCGTGGTTCCTGCGCCAGATCGCCGACATCGTGCGCGAGGAAGGCCATCTGCGGGTCCGCGGCCTGCCGAGCGAGGCGCGCGCCTTCCGGCAGTTGAAGGCCAAGGGCTTCTCCGATGCCCGCATTGCCGCCCTGACCGGTACCACCGAGGCCGCCGTCCGCAAGGCCCGTCGCGGGCTGGACGTCCGCCCGGTGTTCAAGCGCATCGACACCTGCGCCGCCGAGTTCGCCTCGGCCACCGCCTATATGTATTCGACCTATGAGACCGGCGCGTTCGGCCAGGTGCCCGAGTGTGAGTCGCGCCCCTCGGACCGCAGGAAGGCGATCATCCTGGGCGGCGGTCCCAACCGGATCGGCCAGGGGATCGAGTTCGACTATTGCTGCTGTCACGCGGCCTTTGCCTTTGCCGAGATCGACGTCGAGTCGATCATGGTCAACTGCAACCCCGAGACGGTCTCGACCGACTATGACACTTCCGACCGCCTCTATTTCGAGCCGCTGACGGCCGAGGACGTGCTGGAGCTCATCGACGTCGAGCGGTCGAAGGGCGAACTGGCGGGCGTGGTCGTCCAGTTCGGCGGCCAGACCCCGCTCAAGCTGGCCCATGCCCTGCAGGAAGACGGCGTGCCCATCCTCGGCACCTCGGTCGACTCCATCGACCTGGCCGAAGACCGTGAGCGCTTCCAGCAGATGCTGAACGATATCGGCCTGATGCAGCCGCCCAACGCCCTGGCCCGCTCGGCCGAGGAGGCCGCCGCCAAGGCCGAACAGGTCGGCTATCCGGTCGTGCTCCGCCCCTCCTATGTGCTGGGCGGCCGCGGCATGATGATCGTCCACGACCGCGAACAGCTGGACCGCTATGTCCACGAGGCGATGAAGGTCTCGGGCGACGATCCGGTCCTGATCGACCACTATCTGAATCGCGCAACCGAGGTCGATGTGGACGCCCTGTGCGATGACGAAACCGTCTTCGTGGCCGGCGTGCTGGAGCATATCGAGGAAGCCGGAGTTCACTCGGGCGACAGCGCCTGCTCCATGCCCCCCTATTCCCTGTCGAAGGAAGTGGTGGCCGAGCTGATGCGTCAGACCGAGGCCATGGCCCGCGCGCTCAAGGTGCGCGGTCTGATGAACGTCCAGTTCGCAATCGAGGAGCCGCACTCGGACAATCCGCGCATCTTCGTGCTGGAGGTCAATCCGCGCGCCAGCCGCACGGCCCCGTTCGTCGCCAAGACCATCGGCCAGCCGATCGCGGCCATCGCGGCCAAGGTGATGGCCGGGGAGCCGCTGGCCTCCTTCGGGCTGGAGCACCGCCCCTATGACCATATCGCGGTCAAGGAAGCGGTCTTCCCCTTCGCCCGCTTCGCCGGCGTCGACACGGTCCTCGGGCCCGAGATGCGCTCGACCGGCGAGGTCATGGGCCTCGACTGGAAGCGCGAGGGCGAACCCGACATGGCCGAGGCCTTTGCCCGCGCCTTTGCCAAGAGCCAGATCGGCGGCGGCACCACCCTGCCGGTCAAGGGCTGTGCCTTCGTCTCGGTCAAGGATTCCGACAAGCCCTTCATCGTCGAGCCGGTGACCCTGCTGCTGAAACAGGGCTTTGACGTCATCGCCACCGGCGGCACCCATGCCTGGCTGGTCCAGCAAGGCCTGCCCGTGGGCCATGTGAAGAAGGTGCTGGAAGGCCGTCCGAACGTGGTCGACGCCATGAAGAACGGCGAGGTCCAGCTGGTCTTCAACACCACCGAGGGCAAGCAGTCCCTGCAGGACAGCTTCAGCCTCCGCCGCACGGCCCTGATGATGAAAATCCCCTATTACACCACGACCGCCGGCGCCCTTGCGGCCGTCCAGGCGATCGCGGCCATCCGCAACGACGATCTGGACGTCCGCCCGCTGCAGGCTTACGCCTGACAGAAGTTTAACGGGACAACGGCCTCCCCGGCTGGCCTGATGGGTCGGGGAGGGACGTCATGGTGAGACGACAGCGGATTGGAGCGGGATTCTACGCCCAGCTCTTCGGGCTGATGGTCCTGACGTTCGTGGTGCACGAGGCCGGCCATTGGGCTGCAGGCCGCGCCCTGGGCTACGAGGCCTATTTCAGCCTGAACAGCGCGGGCGTGCGCGACCCGTCGATTCCTGTCGAACACATGATCGCCGTCCGCGCCGGCGGCGTGGTCGTGACGCTGCTTCAGGCCCTGCTGGGGCTGGCGCTGGTCCTGACACGCGGCAGTCTCGCGGCCTACGCGGTCCTGTTCTCGGCGGCCTTCATGCGCTTCATGGCCGCGGTCATGACGATGATGCAGCCGAACGACGAGGCCGCCATCACCCTGGCGATGGGGTGGGGACGGTGGTCGGGCCATGCCCTTGTGGTCGCTGTACTGGTCGGGATGACGATCTGGGGTGCCCGCCACCTCCGGATCGGGTGGAAGGCCAATCTTCTGGCCTGGGCAGTCGCCAGCGTGGCCGTTACCGCCGTGGTCGGGCTGGACATGGCCTTGCAAGGCGGGCTTTGATCCGGACATCACCCCTCCAGCGCGTCGGATGTCCCCATGATCACTGTGCACCACCTGAACGACAGCCGGTCCCAGCGGGTCCTGTGGCTGCTCGAGGAACTGGGCCTGCCCTATGAGGTGAAACGCTATGAGCGCGACGCGAAAACCATGCTGGCCCCGCCCGAGCTGAAGGCCATCCATCCGCTCGGCAAGTCGCCGGTGATCGATGACGGTGACGTGCGCGTGGCCGAGACCGGCGCCATCATCGACTATCTGATCGAGACCCACGGCAAGGGGCGTCTGGCCCCGCCGTCCGGCACCGAGGCGGGCCGCCGCTATCGCTACTGGCTGCACTATGCCGAGGGCTCGGCCATGCCGCCCCTGCTGCTCAAGCTGGTGTTCGGCCAGCTGCCGAAACGGGCGCCCGGTCTCGTGCGACCGCTGGTCAAATCCATCGCCGCCAAGGCCCAGTCCGGCTTCATCGATCCCCAGCTCCAGACCCATATCGACTTCTGGGAAGCGGAACTGACGGCTCATCCCTGGTTCGCGGGCGGGGCCTTCTCGGCCGCCGACATCATGATGAGCTTTCCGATCGAGGCGGGCGCCACCCGCATTCCCGGCTTTGACCGCCGGCCGAAGCTGAAGGCCTTCCTGGAAACCATTCACGCGCGCCCGGCCTATCAGCGGGCGCTGGAGCGCGGCGGGCCCTACAGCTACGCCTGATCGCGTCGGATGCCGTCAGTAGGCCGGAGCCATCCGGTCTGCCAGACTGGAGGTCTGATGAAAGTCTGGTTCCTGCTCAGCCTGCTCGCCGGCCTGTGCGGCCTGCCCGAGACCGGTCTGGCCCAGATCGCCGGGCCGGACGTGGCCGAGGCCCGCGCGGCGCTTGAGGCCGAGGCCCGTCTGGTCGAGTCGGTCCGCGTCGAAGAGGGTCCTGAAGCGGCCCTCGCACTGGCCGGGCCCGCTCTGGCCCGGGCCCGCGCAGAGCTGGGTGAGGACCACCCGGTCACCCTGCACCTGATGGCAAACTCCGCCTTTGCGCTCGGGGAGCTGGGCCGGCCGGACGAGGCGCTGGCCCGGCTGGATCATGTCGCCTCGCGCTGGACCGCGCTGGGCTGGGACACGACCGCCTTCAGCCAGGCCACCGACCTCTACCGTGCCGGCCTGCTGGCCGAGCTGGATCGCAACACCGCGGCGGAAGCCCTCCTGACCACCCTTCTGGGACAGCCGGACCTGTCGTCAGAACTGCGTCTCCGGGGGCTGACCCAGATGGCGGACGTCCTTTATCGACAGTCCCGCTTTGAAGAAGGGCTCGCGGTCGCCGCCGACGCCCTTGCAGCCTCCCGTGCCCTCTATGGCGACCGACATGACCAGACCCTTGAGGCGCTGGGCCTGTACGGCACGGGGCTCGACCTGACAGGCGACGACCGGGCGGCCCTGCCCATCCTTCGTCAGGCCGTCGAGGGCAATGTGACCCTGCACGGGGCGGCCGACCGTCGCTCGACGACGGCCCTCTACCGTCTCGCCAGTGCCCGCATGGCCGCCGGGCGTCCCGATCTGGCCGAGCCCCTGCTGCGGCAACTGTTCATGGGCGAGCCTGATCTGGCCCTTCGCGCGGTTTATGGGCATCGGCTGGCATTGGCCCTGATGGCGCTCGATCGCGCCGGCGAGGCCGAGGCCATTCTGGCAGCGGCCGTGGAGATGAAGCGACAGGGCGGGCAATCGCTTTCGGCGGCGTCCAGCCTGTCGATGCAGGCCTCTGCCCTCGACCGTCTGGGCCGCCACCAAGAGGCGGAGCCCCTGCACCGCGAGGCTTTGGCGCTGCTCACCGGGGGCGGGGCCGGGTGGGAAGCGGAAAGCTCCGCCTGGTTCGCCCTGGGCGACAACCAGCGGGCGCTGGGCCATCCGCAGGCGGCCATTCAGGCCTTTGCCCGGGCGCGCGACCTTGCCACGGACCATCTGCCCGATGGCCATCCCCGGCGGCTGATGCGGGATCAGCGGCTGGCAGCGTCCTGGCTGGACAGCGGCCAGAGCGACGCGGCCCTCGCCCTCGCACGGCAGACCGCCGACGCGGCTGTCCATCGGCTGCGGGACGCGCGTGCCAATGGCGACCTCGACCCGTGGGACACCCGCCGCGCGGTGTTCGGCACCCTGGTGCGTGCTGCCTGGGACACAGGCGCGCCCAATCCTTCACAATCGCGTTGATCGACCCGCCCTCCGGGAAACCGGCAGGCGCATGCCGCGTTAACCGGGCATGAAGATCGCAGCCCTGTACATCCTCGCCCTGGCCCTCGTGGTCGTCGCCTTCAGCCTCGCGCTGATGTTCGCGAAGCTGGCGATTGTGTCGGTGCTCTTCATGGTCCTCGCCCTCGGGACCCTGGCCTGGCTGACGCGCAGTCTGATGCGCAAGGTGCGCCGCACCACCGTTCGGCCCACCGCTTGAGTTTGGCAAAAGCCTGACCTATCCTCTTTGCCCCGGTCGCGTGCGCCCCGCGACCTTCTGCCAAGGTTGACCATCCCCTCCTCAGTCGGGCGAAACAAGAAACTCACCACCCTATGGAAAAAGTGCCGATGACGGCCCCGGGCTATCGCGCCCTGGACGATCAGCTCAAGCAATTGAAGTCCGTGGAACGTCCCGCGGTGATCGCGGCCATTTCGGAGGCCCGTGAACACGGCGACCTGTCCGAAAACGCCGAGTATCACGCCGCCAAGGAACGGCAGGGCTGGATCGAGGGCCAGATCGCCGAGATCGAGGACCGCATGTCGCGGGCCCAGGTCATCGACGTGTCGAAGCTGTCGGGGACCCAGGTCAAGTTCGGCGCCACCGTCACCGTGGTTGACGAGGACACGGACGAGGAGGCTCGCTACCAGATCGTCGGCGAGCACGAAGCCGATGTGAAGCAGGGCCGGATCTCGATCACCTCGCCGCTCTCGCGCGCCCTGATCTCCAAGGAGGTCGGCGACGTCGTCGAGGTCAACACGCCCGGCGGCGTGAAGGCCTATGAAGTCCTCAAGGTCGAGTGGATCTGACACGCGACAGCGCGTCTCCCCTCCGGATCCGGGTCGTCTCCGACGGCCGGGCCGGCATCCAGAATCAGGCGCTGGGTCTGGCCGAGGCCGTCCAGCGCCTTCGTCCCTCTGACATCGACGTCTGCCGGATCGGCTGGCGGCCCCTGTTCGACCGTTGGCCCTCGGTCCTGAAACAGCCGTGGATGCGCGATCCGGCGTCGGATGCGGTCCTGCCGTCCGATGGCGCGCCCTGGCCCGACATCTGGATCGCGACCGGCCGGGCCTCCCTGCCCCTGTCAGCCACGGCCGCCTCCGCCGGACCCGGCCGGCCCTTCGTCGTCCAGACGCAGGACCCCCGTTGGCGGACCGACGCTTTCGATCTGGTGGTCGCCCCCGAGCACGATGGCCTGAGCGGCCCCAATGTGATCTCCATCCTCGGCTCGCCCCATCGCATCACGCCCGCGCGCATCGCCGGGGCGGCTTCGGCCTTTGACGTCCTCGATGCCCTCCCTCGTCCGCGTGTGGCGGTGCTCATCGGCGGCCGGTCGGCCAGCCACGACCTGCCCGCGGACCACGCCGCCCGGCTGGCGCACGATATCCGGCAGGCGGTTCAGGTCGCAGGCGGCTCGGTCATGGTGACCCTGTCCCGCCGCACCCCGCCCGAGGCCGAGGCCGCCCTGCGCGACGGTCTGGCCGATGTGCCGGGCTGGATCTGGGATGGCCGGGGCGACAATCCCTATTTCGCCTTCCTCGATGCCGCCGATCAGGTGCTGGTGACCGAGGACAGCGCCAATATGGCGACCGAGGCGGCCTCGACGGGCAAGCCGGTGCACCTGCTGCCCATGGTGGCGCGCAAGGCCCAGCCCAAGTTCGACCGCCTGCGCCAGGCCCTGATCGCCCGGGGCCTCGCACGACCCTTCGACGGCACGCTTGAGGCTGGAAGCGAGCCGATCGAGCCTCTCGCCGAGACAGACCGTGCCGCGCGCGAACTGCTTCGTCGCTACGACCGCTGGCGCGCCGCCTAGTTCAGCGACAGTCGCGCCACATTGATGTCGCCGCGCTGGCAGGCCGGTGCCCCCTCCGTCCGCGTCGACACGCCGGCGGCGGTCAGCTCGGCGATGAAGGTCTGTCCAAAATCCAGCCGTGCCGGTGCGTTCTCGCCCTCAGCCGGAGGGGATTCGGGTTCCGGCGGCTGTTCCGGACGACAGGCGCGCACGGCCGGGGTCGCCCGCCAGCGGGACAGGGCCCATACCGCCCGCGCCCGCGCCTGCGGATCGCCCAGGTCGACGGTGTCGAACACCTGGACCGGCGGCGTGACCAGCACGGTCAGGCCTTCGAACCGGCGGGTGAGGGCGGTCTCCAGCGCATAGGCACTCTGCAGGTCCAGACCCGCCTCGGGCCGCAGCAGGATCACCGCCCGCGATCCCTCGGCATTCAGCATGATGGCGTCCGTGGCAAAGGGCACCGCCTCGATCAGGCGTCCGCGCAGTGCGGCAACGGGATCGGGCGCCGAGACCGGACTTGCCTGCACCGCGCGCGAGGCCGCCTCGGGGTCGGCCACGACGATCTGGTCCAGATTGGCCACCACCGGCACATGCAGGGCCGCGGTGAGTCGCTGTTGCAGGCGGCTTTCGGCATCGGCGACCAGCGATCGCGTGCTCACCAGGGCCGAGACGCTGACCTCGCCCGACTGGCTGCGGACGTCCAGCAGGGTGATGCGCGACTCCGACCCTGAGAAGATGGCATCCACCGCCAGCCGGGTTTCGGCCGTCGCCCGGCTTTCGAGGCCGATGGCGCGCAGCGACAGCGCCAGCGGCGCCGACAGCACGGCGAACACCAGCACCACGGCCACACCCCGCCACTTCACCGGTCGCTCCATCAGCCGGGGACGGAAGCCGTAGAAGCCGGCTGTCAGCGTCGCCGCCAGAGCAATGGCCACAAGGTTGGTCATGAACAGGAAGAAGGCCCCACCGGCGATCCCCATGTCGCCGGTGCCAAGGCCAAAGCCCACGGTCGCGACGGGCGGCATCAGGGCCGTGGCGATGGCCACCCCGATGATGGTCTCGCCTCTCTGCTTGATCACCGCATAGGCGCCCGCAATGCCGGAGAAGACGGCGATCAGCAGGTCGAAGAAATTGGGTCGGGTCCGCGCCAAGATCTCGGTCGTCGGCTCCTTCAGCGGCGACAGCAGCGTCAGCACCACGGCCACGATCAGCGCCAGTCCAAAGCCGAGGGCCAGCGCCCGGAGCGCCCGGTTCAGCTCGCTGAAGTCCAGCAGGGCCAGCGAAAAGCCCAGCGCCACGATCGGCCCCATCATGGGCGACATCAACATGGCGCCGATCACCACGGCCGGCGATGACAACATCAGGCCGAGGATGGCGATGGCCGCCGAGATCCCGGTCATGATCAGATAGCGGCCGCTCAGCCCGCCGTTCTCATAGACGTTCTCGGCGACGGCCTCGTGGTCGACATTGCGGCGGGCAATGGCCAGGAACCGGCGGACGAAGGTGCGCGTCTCGCGCGCGCTCTGACCCAGATCGCTCATACGGTCTTCTTCATCGGTCGAGGGCGAACGTCAATCGCCTCCGCCGCCGCCGCCGTCACCCGCGTCGAAATCCTTCGAGGACCGGTCACTGGTGTCGCTGGCCACGACGCCCGCCGACCCGTCGCCATCCTTCTTCTTCGACTTGCCTGCTGCCATACCGCTGACGCCGATACCGGCGCCGATGGCCACACCCAGCCCCAGTCCCAGCGCCAGATTGTCCAGCGCCGTGCCCAGCGCGACGCCGATCGCAATCCCGACGCCCATGCCGAGGGGCAGGAAGGCCGCGTTCTTGTTGTCACTCATCCCCAACTCCTTCGCCGTTCCCGGGCAGACTAGCCATCGCACGATCGGGAATCAGCCCCTAAATAGGCCGCATGAGCAGCTCCTCTTCCGCCCCCCGCACCGTTCGTGTCGCCATCATCGGGTCCGGCCCCGCCGGCTGGACCGCCGCCATCTATGCCGCCCGCGCCTCGCTTGAGCCGGTGGTGATCGCCGGCATCCAGCCCGGCGGCCAGCTGACCATCACCACCGATGTCGAGAACTATCCGGGGTTTGCCGAGGTCATCCAGGGTCCCTGGCTGATGGAGCAGATGCAGGCCCAGGCCGAGCACGTCGGTACCGAGGTCATCCACGACATCGTGACGAAAGCCGACCTGTCGCAGCGCCCGTTCCGGCTGACGCTCGATTCCGGCACCGAACTGCTGGCCGAGACGGTGATCATCTCGACCGGCGCCCAGGCCAAGTGGCTGGGCCTTGAGAGCGAGGCGAAGTATCAGGGGTTCGGCGTGTCCGCCTGCGCCACCTGCGACGGCTTCTTCTATCGTGGCAAGGAGGTCGTGGTGGTCGGGGGCGGCAACACCGCCGTCGAGGAGGCGCTGTTCCTGACGAACTTTGCGTCCAAGGTCACCGTCGTCCATCGCCGCGACGAGTTCCGCGCCGAGAAGATCCTGCAGGAACGCCTGTTCGCCCATCCGAAGATCGAGGTGGTGTGGAATCACGTGGTCGATGAAATCCTCGGCCAGACGGACGGCATGGCCTCGAATGTCACCGGGGTGCGCCTTCGCGAGACCGAGGGCACCGGGACGCGCGATGTCCCGGCCGACGGCGTGTTCATCGCCATCGGTCACGCGCCGTCGTCCGAGGTCTTCGCCGGCCAGCTCGAGACCAAATCCGGCGGCTATCTGGTGGTCAAGCCGGGCACGACCTCGACCTCGATCGAGGGGGTCTATGCGGCGGGCGACGTCACGGACGACGTCTACCGCCAGGCCGTTACGGCCGCCGGAATGGGCTGTATGGCCGCGCTGGAAGCCGCCCGCTATCTGGCCGAGGTCGACCATGCCCGGGCGGGCAACCCGATCTCCCACGCCGAAGCGGAAAAGATCGGCGTCTGGTAGGGCGGAGCTAGGCGCCGGCCTGGTTGAACAGCTGAAGCTGGGGCGGCGCCATATTGGTCGGCGCCCCATTCTTCACGCCCAGCGCATAGGACACGGCATTCTGCACGATATGCTCGTCGGTGGGCTTTGACAGCACGCCGATAGTGCCGGCCACGCCGTCGCGCACCATGCCCGGGTTGGCCGTCATGAACAGCACGGCGACCTTGTGATCGGTCGCCAGCTCGCGGCCGATCGACACGCCCGTGGGGCCGTCCGACAGGTGAATGTCCACGAGCGCCAGATCGACGTCCGTTTCCTTGGCGAGGTTCAGGGCCGTTTGCGAGTCTGCGGCCGTACCCACGACTTCGTGGCCCAGGTCCTCCAGCACGAAGCGAAGTTCCATGGCCACGAGGGCTTCGTCTTCAACGATGAGGATACGGGCGGGCATGGCAGGCAGGAGTGTCAAAAACTGTGAACGGGAGAGTCTTCAAAACGAACGTGCAAGGGATATGCCGGTTGCGTGGTTACGCCTTTGTAACCACGCGTGCAGCGTTACGGCGCGACAGGGCGGTCGCGGGCAGCTCGACCAACACTTCCAGGCCGTCCGGGTTCCAGTTGCGTGTTAATTTCCCCGCGAGCTGCCCTTCAACGGAAAGCGTGGCCAGCGAAGACCCAAAACCGGACTTCTGCGGCACGCCATCGATCGCGGGTCCCTGACGCTCCCGCCACGCCAGGCGATACAGACCCGCCTGACTGTGGTCCGTTTCCACGTCCACATAGCCCCCCTCGACCGACAGGGCGCCGTATTTGGCGGCATTGGTGGCCAGTTCGTGGAACAGCAGGGCGACCGAGGTGGCGGCCTGGTCGTCAAAGGCGGCGTCATCGCCGGTGATCCGCACCCGGGGCTGGCCCTGCTCGTCGGTGTAGGGGGTGAACAGCGCCGCGAGGAAACCGTGCAGCGTCATGTCGCCCATGGTGGGGCGCGAGACGTCGCTGTGGGGCCGCACGAATTCATGGGCCCGGGCCAGGGCATTGATGCGGGTGCGCAGCGACTGGGCGAACGGCCGCGCCTCCGGATGCTGGCGCGCCGACAGGGCCACCAGCGCCGAGACCACGGCAAAGATGTTCTTGATCCGGTGGCTCAGCTCCTGGCTCAGCAGCTCCTTGGCCTGATCCATGCGCTTGAGGTCGTCGATATCGGTGCAGGTCCCGAACCAGCGCACGATCCGGCCCTCGGCGTCGCGCACCGGCATGGCCCGGCCCAGCGTCCAGCAATAGACCCCGTCATGGCGGCGCAGCCGGTATTCGATCTCATAGGGGTCGCCGGTCGCCAGCGAATGACGCCACCGCTCCCACGCCCGCTCCTGGTCCTCCGGGTGGAACATGTCGTTCCAGCCTTCGCCGTCGGTCGAGCCGGGCGGCACGCCCGTGAACTCGTACCAGCGCGCATTGTAATAGTCGTGGTGGCCGTCCGGCAGGGTCGACCACACCATCTGGGGCATGGAGTCGGCGATGGCGCGAAACTCGGCTTCCGACCTCTGCTGGTGCTTCAGCGCGCGGCGCAGGTTCAGCTGGGTCATCACCTGATCCGCCAGCACCTCGAGGGCCTTGAGCTGCAGTTCGGTCGGGCCTTCCGGCCGGGCCCTGGTGTCCAGAACGCACAGGGTGCCGAGCGGCAGGCCCTCCGCCGACTTCAACAGCTGACCGGCATAGAAGCGCAGGCCGGGCGCATCGGTGACCAGGGGGTTGCAGGTGAAGCGGGTATCCTGGGTGGCGTCCGGCACGACCATACGGTCAGCCTCGAGGATCGCATGGGCGCAGAAGCTGCTCTCCAGCGGCGTCTCGCGCACGCCGAGGCCCTTCTCGGCCTTGAACCACTGCCGCCCTTCGTCAATCAGATTGACCACGGCAATCGGGGCGTCGAACAGGGTGGCGATCAGATCGACGATGTCGTCGAACGCGCGCTCCGGCTCCGTGTCCAGAATGTCGTAGTCGCGCAGGGCGGCCAGACGTTCGGCTTCGGTCCAGCCCGAGGGGGCAGAGGTGGTGTCGGACATCCCGGTTCCGGAAAAGGCAGAAGTGCCACAAGACCCTATCAATGCAGGGGCGGCCCGCGGGTTTCAATAAGGAACTATCGGCCTGCCGACTGGCGCGAAGGGCGGCCCACTTCCTCGACCTCCAGCCCGACCACGCCGGGGACGGGCGTGGGCGCCACACGTGTGGGCGCAGGGCCCTGTTCCTCGAAATCCGCCAGATTGCGATTGATCTCGGCGATCTCTTCGGGCGTCGGCTGACGCCGGCCTCCCAGACTGGCCGCGCCGACCACACGGGTCTGGCCGTTGATCTCGACCGTACGCGGCGGCGCGCCCACCACCGTCCCGTCGGGAGCGGTCAGGGCTTCTTCCTCCGTGGCATCGGCCATCAGGATGCGCGGCTGCGAGAAGCGCGCCTCGTCAATCACCGGCTCGCGCCCGGCATAGGACTGCGAAAAGGCGGCCGTCTCGCCGGGATAGCCCTTCCAGCGATAGAAGATATGCGCCCCGATCTGGTCGATCTTGCCCAGGCTGGGCGCCCACCAGGGGAAGACATAGTCGGCGTGATAGTGGGTGGCGGTGCCCACGCGCTCGGAGACATGACCGTCCAGCGCCCGACGGGCCACGTCCTCAGCCCGCTTCCAGGCCCATCCGACCGGGGCCTGCCCCAGCGCGCCATCGCAGGTGAAGCTGAACTGGCAGCCCGTCACCCGCTCGGCCCCCTCGAACACCACGCCGCAGACCGTATTGGGGAAGTTCGGGTCGCGAACCCGGTTCAACACCACCTGGGCGACCGCCTCCTGACCGGCGCGCGGCTCCAGCGCGGCTTCATAATAGACGGCCTGCGTCAGACAGCGCAGGGCCCGGTTGCGATCCGCCGTGGCGATCCGGCCGAGGCTGAAGGGGCGCGCGGGCCGCAGCAGCCCGGCGGCCACCGGGCGGGCCGCGTTCAGACGCTGCGCCTCCAGCCCGGTCTCGCCCACGACCAGGGTCGGCGTAGCGACCAGCCCCAGCTGCTCAGGGGTGGTTCGCGCGGCCATGGCATCGAGATCGTCGGAGCCCAGATCGCCGCCGGTAGCGCTGAGAACGGCGCGCCCGGTGCCATCCAGCTCGGGCCGGGCCGCAGAGCTGGCCGTCATAGCCACTCCGGACAGGGCCATGAGGGCGACAAGGCTCAGCCCCGACAGACGGCCGTCCGGGAACCGGGCCTTCACCCACGCCAGCAGTGTCGCAAGCTGTTTCATCACAGGGAATATGGGACTTTCATCGCTCTGAAGCACGACGATATCCCGCCAGTCGGGCCTTTTTCAGGCGCGGGCAGGCGGTCCGGCGACCGCCTGCCTCCGACCGGGTCAGCGACCGCCCAGGGTAGAGCGCAGCATCCAGGCGAATTTCTCGTGGGCCGCCAGACGCTGGGTCATCAGGTCGGCCGTCGCCTCGTCACCCGCCTCATCGGCCAACGACAGGGTATCGCGCGTCGTCGCGATCAGCGTCTCGTGGTCGCGCATCAGCTCCTTGAGCATGGCCTCGGCCTCCTGCTCGGGATCGCCGTCCTTGATGGCCGTTAGATTGCCGAAGGTGGCATAGCCCTGCGGCGCCAGGATGCCGAGCGCGCGGATCCGTTCGGCGATATCGTCGAGCGCGCCCCAGATTTCCGTGTACTGTTGCTCCAGGAGGTTGTGCAGGGTGAAAAACTCCGGGCCCCGCACATTCCAGTGATAGCCGTGGGTTTTCAGATAGACAGCGAAGCTGTCGGCCAGCACCTTGGTCAGGGCTTCGGACACCTGGCTGCGGTCCGCCTTCTTCAGGCCGGTCTGGATGGTCGCGGTGGTCATGACAACTCCTCGGGTTGCGGATGCGGATCAGGGATTGCAGATGGGCACGGACACGGCATGGAACAACCATCCACAGTCGCTCGCGGTCCGCCCTGTGCGCTCCGGAACGCGACAGCCACGCTTGCGTTCAAACCTCAGTGAAATTCGGGTGATGCGGCGGGGGCCAGACGCATGAATCGCAGCGGGGACCAGGACTCGACCGACCCCGGCCGCGCCCGCCTCAGTGCCGACGCCATGCTGGCCCGTCTGGCCCGCACGCCACCGCCCGGCATCGTCCAGTCCATCGTCATCGGCCTGCTGGCCGCCGCGGCGGGCCTCGCCGTACGCTTGGCCCTGTCGACCTTCTACGAGGGCGTCACGGGCTTCATGATCCTGTTGCCGGCGGTGGTGCTGGCTGCGCTGGCGGGCGGCCGGATTGCCGGCGGCGTGGCGGTGATGGTCTGCCTGCTGGGGGGCTGGTGGGTGGCCGGGCCCGACACGGCGGGAGTCGGCATCTCCAGCAACCTCGGCCGTGTGGCCACCGCGAATTTCATCTTGGTCGGCCTGTTCGTCACCTGGGTCGCGTCCGCCCTCAGACGCGCCATGCGGCGTCTGGACGAGACGGTCGCGGACCTGCGCGCAACCGCGGTTCGCGTGGACGAATATGAGGCGCGCTTCCGGGACATCGCCGATGTGGCCCCGGTCATGCTCTGGACCGCCGACGTCGAGGGACGGGTCTATCTGAATGCCGAGTATCGCCGCTTCTGGGGCGATCGACCGACCGACCTCGGGGATCCGACGCCTTGGCTGGACGCCATTCATCCCGAGGATCGCGAGCGGGTCTGGAACGCCAGCCTGGCGGCGCTGAAATCCCGCACCCCCCTGCAGATAGAAGCCCGGTACCTGCGTTCCGACGGGGAGTGGCGCATCCTCGAGACCCACGCCCGTCCGCGGTTCGACGCCCGGGGCGTCTTTCTCGGCATGGTCGGCGCCAACATCGATCTGTCCGAGGTCCGGCAGGTGGAAAGCGCGCTCCGCGAGAGCGAGGAGCGCTTCCGCGACATGGCCAATGACGCGCCCGTCCTGATCTGGGTGACGGCCGCCGACCGCACCCGCGAGTTCGTCAACGAGGCCTATCGCCGGTTCATGGGCGCGGATCATGCGACCACCCTGCAGACCGACTGGCGTGCCTTCATTCACCCGGACGATCATGACCGCGTCGTCGCCGAGTCGATCGCCGGAGAGGCCACCGGCCAACCCTTCAGCCTGGAGGCGCGATACCGCCGCGCGGACGGAGAATGGCGCTGGCTCAGGTCCTTCTCCCGGCCGCGCCTCGACGCCCAGGCCAAGGTCCAGGGCTTCGTCGGGGTGGCCTTTGACGTCACCGACGCCAAACAGGCCGAGGTCGACCTCAAGCGCATCAATGAGCTGCTCGAGGAGCGGGTCGGCAAGGCCCTGATGGACAAGGCCCAGGCCGAGGCCGACCTCATGCATGCCCAGCGGATGGAGGCGGTCGGACGGCTGACCGGGGGCGTGGCCCATGACTTCAACAACCTGCTGACGGTCGTCATCGGCGGCCTCGACATGCTGCTGAACAACAAGGTGGACGAGGCCCGGCGCCTGAAGCTGACCGAGGCGGCCCTCAGCGCGGCCCGGCGCGGCGAGCGGCTGACGCACCAGCTTCTGGCCTTCTCGCGGCGTCAGGCGCTCCGGCCGGAAACCGTCGATGTGAACGCCCTGATCCGCGAGGGCGAACCCCTGATCCGCGGGGCGCTGGGCGGGGGCATGACCTACAGCTCGAAACTCCGCCGCGGCGGCGCCCGCATCCGGGTCGACACCGCCCAGTTCGAGGCCGCCCTGCTGAACCTGCTGGTCAATGCGCGCGACGCGGTGGGCGGCACGGGCAAGGTCGAGGTCGAGACCCGCCAGATGAAGGTGCGGGCCGGCGATGTCGCGGATCTGGAGCCCGGCGACTATGTGCGCATCAGCGTGGTGGACGACGGCCCCGGCATTCCCGACGATCTGCGCGACCGGATCTTTGAGCCCTTCTACACCACCAAGGCCGTCGGCAAGGGCACCGGCCTCGGTCTGTCCCAGGTCTATGGCTTCCTGAAGCAGAGCGGGGGCGCCATCCACGTCACGTCGGCGGACGGCACCGGAACCCGGATGGACATGTATCTGCCGGTCGCCACGGCCGACGAAACCAGCCAGCCGGTGGCTGCCGCGACAGGGGCCGAAGACCCGGTCGAGCGGCGCTCGGTCCTGCTGGTCGAGGATGATCCCGAGGTTCAGGCCATTGCGGTGGCGATCCTCGAGACGCTCGGCCTCAAGGTCACCACGGCCGCCGACGGCGCTTCAGCCCTCAAGCGGCTCAGGACCGGCACGTTTGACCTGCTGCTGACCGACATCGTCATGCCGGGCGGCATGTCCGGACTGGATCTCGCGCAACGGGCGGCGGACCTCTATCCCGAGATGCGGATCGTACTGGCCACGGGCTATGCGGGCGACGATGTCGACGAGGCCCTGCGCGACGCGCCCTGGGCGCTGATCCGCAAGCCGTTTGCCGCCGATGCCCTGAAGGCGGTGCTCAAGGTCTGACCGCGGTCAGACGATCAGCGGCGCATCTTCTTTTCGGCGCGACGGGCGCGTTGCTCGGCCTTGATCGCGGCCTTGCGTTCGCGGCGCTCGTTGCGGCGCTCTTCCGCGATCTGCTCGGCGGTCTGGAACTTGGCCTGTTCGGCGGCGGCCTTCTTGGCTTCGGCCTCGCGGCGAGCGGCTTCCTGGGCGGCGCGCTTCTCGGCGTCCTTCTCTTCTTTCAGGCGCAGCTTCTCCAGCCGTGCTGCTTCCTTCTCCGCAGCAGCACGTTCCGCGCGCTTGTCGAAGTCGGGATCGGGAATCGACGGCTTGGGCTTGAACCGGGCCAGAAGGGCTTTTTTGGCTTCGGCCTGTGTGGCCAGGCGATCGGCAAAGCCGGTCTGCTTCAGATCTCTCATCAAGTCTCGGTCAGCTGGAGGGGTTGGTCAGCGGGGGCGGCGATCCGGCTCTTGCAGCCGGACCCGGTCAGCGGCTGAGGCGCGCTGACCGGGGGGCTTTACGGCCCGAAGGCCGGGGGATCAAGTCACCGGGGCATACGGCGACGCTGTATTGCCGGGCTGTGTCTTCATTGCCCGGGCGGTATCAGTCGTCCTTGGCGGCCTGGCCCATGGCCGTGCCGGCGGCACCGCCGACGGCCGCACCCACCGGGCCGGCGACAACGGCGCCCGCCACGGCGCCGGTGGCGGCCTTCTGTTCGATCGTGCTGCCGCAGGCGGTCACGACGAGGCCAAAGGTGGTGATCAGGGCGGCGGCCATCAGGGTCTTGCGGGTCATGGGTCAAACCTTTCTTGGGGGACGGGCACCCGTCCGGGGAGGAATCATCGACCGGAAAACGTGGCTGTAAGCCTCGCGGTTCCGCTCCGCGCGCCCCGAGAAGTGTTTCCGGAGGTTCAGGTCGGCTGGAATACTGTGAACATGGTTCCGTGCACACACTGTGTGCGCCGGGGGCGCCTCTGAACTCAGTTTATGTCACCTCGTCCAGTTGTCGCGGCCTGATCTGTCAAGAATAACTCAGGGACAGCACAGATCATCTACTGGCATGGCAGGGAGTGGGGCAAAATTGCTGCACCATCCCCGATTCTTGCGAATCAACCCTATTTGCGCCACAGTGCCTATGTTAAAGGCGCGTCCCCGACGATCGGCGGACTGCCGGTGCGTCGGCCTCGTCGTGTGCGCGGTTTCGCCTGAATCCCCGCAGACTGACAGACTACCTAAGGGGCGGCATCGCGCCCTGCGGACCTGGATTGAGCCTTTGTCATCGCCCCTGTCGCCCCGGACTGCCGACACCAATTCTGCGCGCTCACGCGTGACGCCCGGTGTCGCGGCGGCCCTGGTTGGAGGCCTGTTCGGTCTCACGATCGGTGTTGCCTATCTCGGGGGTACAATGGCCAAGGCCACGACCCTGCGTGCCCAGGCCGTGCGTCTGGACGGCGCCGCGTCGGCCGGCTTCACGGAAGAGGCCATGGTGGCCGCGGCCGGTGGTCTGGACGCCAGCGCGCTCGCCATCGCCCGTCGCCACGATCCCTATACTGTTGCCGGTCCCAGCCGTCGCGACCGTCAGGCTGAACTGCTGACCGCCCGTCTGGAACAGCTGCGCCCGGCCGCGCCCGCGGGTATGCCCGGTCTGCGCCTCGCCTCGACCGGCCCGGCCCATCCGGCGGCCTCGCCCTTCCGCCTCGGCAATGCGCTGGACGCCAGCCGCGATCTCGAATGCCTGACCCAGGCGGTCTATTACGAAGCCCGCGGCGAAGGTCGTGACGGCATGAAGGCGGTCGCCCAGGTCGTCATCAACCGCGCCCGTCACCCGGCCTTCCCCAAGACCATCTGCGCCGTCGTCTTCCAGGGCGCCGGTCGCCGCACCGGCTGCCAGTTCAGCTTCACCTGCGACGGCTCCATGCGCCGGGGCGTGAACCGGGGTGCCTGGAACCGCGCCCGCCAGGTCGCGACCGAGGCCCTGTCGGGCTCGGTCTATGCGCCGGTCGGCAATGCCACCCACTTCCACACCACGGGCGTCAGCCCGCGCTGGCGGTCCTCGCTGATCCGCGTCAGCCAGGTCGGGGACCACGTCTTCTACCGTTTCGGCGGCCGCAGCGGCTCCAGCCGCGCCTTCGCCTATGATCCCGCGCCGTCCACCGGCTCGGACGAGCCGCGCCTGATCCAGGCGGGCATGGACCCGAGCGAACCCGTCCGTCAGGTCGGTCAGGCTGTGGCCTACAGCCTGCTGCTGGCTCAGGAAGGTCGCACCGAGGATGACGTCCGCGCCCAGGCGGCTCCGGCGACGGCGGCTCCGGCCCAGACGGCCCCCCGTCCGCAAGGGCAGGCGGCGATCCGTCCGGCCGCTCCGGCCGGCACCACGCCGGTTTCGGCCGAGACGCCTGCGCGTCGCCCGGCGGCGCCGGCGCCCCGTGACAGTGTCCCGGCCGCTGCAACTGCGGTGTCGACCGAGAGCTGATCGGGCCTCAGACGGCGTCCAGTCCGATGTCCAGATTGGGCACGGAGTGCGTCAGCGCCCCGACCGAGATGACGTTGACCCCGGTCTCCGCGATCGAGCGGACGGTCTCGAGCGTCACCCCGCCCGAGGCCTCCAGAGTCACCCGCTGCCCGGCGCGGGCCACCGCCTCGCTCAGGTCGGTCAGGCTGAAGTTGTCCAGCATGATCACGTCCGGCCCTTCGGCCAGGGCCGCGTCCAGCTGATCCAGACCGTCGACCTCGACCTCGACCTTCATCAGGTGTCCGGCATGGGCCCGGGCCCGGCGCACGGCCTCTCCCACCCCGCCGCACACCGCCACATGGTTGTCCTTGATCAGGATGGCGTCATCCAGACCGAAGCGGTGGTTCAATCCGCCGCCACAGGCCACCGCATGCTTTTCCAGGGCGCGCAGGCCGGGCGTGGTCTTGCGGGTGTCCGCGATCCGGGCGCCGGTCCCCTCGACGGCCTGCACAAAGGCCCGGGTCTGGCTGGCGATCCCGCACAGCCGCCCCAGCAGGTTCAGCGCCGTGCGCTCGGCGGCCAGCACCGCCCGGGCCTGTCCTTCGACTGAAATCAGGGTTTCGCCGGCCGAGAAGGCCTCACCCTCCGGAACCCGGACCGAAATCTCTGCCTCCGGATCCAGCGCGGCGATAGCGAGCCGCACACAGGCACCGCCAGCCATGACGCCGTCCGCGCGCGCCGCGAAAGCCGCCTTCAGCCGCGCATCCTCGGGGATGCAGGCGGCGGCCGTGACGTCTCCCGCACGCCCAAGGTCCTCGGCCAGGGCGGCGGTCACGACCGGCTGGATCAGGATGTCGGGCAAGGCAGGGCGCATTCCGGGTTTGTCCTCTATTCAGCGGCGAGCACGGGCAGGACCGGGCGGGCGATGTCCCGGACCATCCGGGTGTGGTGCGCTTCGGCGAAGGTCCCGGGGTGGTCGCTGCGATAATGGCCGCCACGGCTCTCCTCGCGCGCCAGAGCCGCGTCCACGACCCGCCGCGCGGCGATCAGGGGCAGGGCGTCCGGATAGCGCGCGGCCAGATCGTCCAGCGCGACCTGCGCGGCCTGCAAGCCGTCCCGGTCACGGACCACGCCGACGTGCCGGTCCATCAGGGCACGCAAGGTGTCCAGTGCCGTCTCCGGCAGCGGCTCACCCGCGAGGGTCGTCAGGGCGCGGCTGTCACCGGCCGCTTCCCGTCGGGCTGCCCGTCCGGCGCGCCGTCCGAACGCCGCCGCCTCGAGCAGGGAGTTGGAGGCCAGCCGGTTCGCCCCGTGCACCCCGGTCGCCGCGCACTCACCCACGGCATACAGGCCGGCCAGCGTGGTCCGTCCGTCGGCATCGGCGGCAATGCCCCCCATGTGATAGTGGGCCGCCGCCACTACGGGGATGGGCGCCTGTCGCGGGTCCAGCCCCATACGCATGCAGGCGGCAAAGACGGCCGGGAAGTCCGTCGGAAAGGCCTCGCCGATGGCCCGGGTGGCGTCGAGGAAGGCACCCCGGCCGTCCATCTCGGCGGCAAACACGGCGCGCGCCACCTGGTCCCGGGGGGCGAGGTCGGCGCTGTCGTCATCGCCCAGCAGATAGGCCCCCGTCCGGTCGACCAGGCGCGCGCCTTCCCCTCTCAGCGCTTCGGTTGCCAGCGGCAGGGGGGAGATCAGCGGGCTGTCCGGCCCGGCCACCGTCAGGCGGATGGCCGTGGGGTGGAACTGCACGAATTCGGGATCAAGGATTTCAGCCCCGGCCATCCAGGCCAGCGCCATGCCTTCGCCCTGGAGCGCACCGGGGGTGGTGGTGCGGGCATAAAGTCCACCGATCCCGCCCGTCGCCAGGATCACGGCCGGGGCCAGAACCCGCACCTTGCGACTACCGCGCTGCAGGATGGCGCCCCGGATTCGCCCGGTCTCGTCCTGCACCAGACCGGTCAGCCGGGCATCGTCCCAGACGGTGACGTGAGCGCTGGCGCGCACCGCCGTCACCAGCGCCGACAGGATCGCCCGGCCGGCGCCGTCGCCCCCCACCCGGGCCACCCGGGCGCGAGAGTGCGCGGCCTCGCGGCTGAGATGATAGGTGCCGTCCGTGCTCCGGTCGAAGGGCGCGCCCAGCTGGTCCAGCCACTGGATCGTCGCCCGGGCGTCTTCGGTCAGGGCCCGTGCGCGCCCGGCCTCCACCAGCCCGGCGCCCGCCTCCACCGTGTCGTCGGCGTGCAGGTCGGCGCTGTCGTCCGCCGCCAGGGCCGCCGCCATTCCGCCCTGGGCCCAGGCCGAGGCGCAGGCTTCCAGCAGGGGCGCGGGCGTGGCCACGATCACCCTGGCCGGCGCCGCCTCCAGCGCTGCCGACAGACCCGCCAGTCCGCCGCCGATGATCAGTGGCCCGTCATGACGCAGGGTCTTCATCGACCGAAGCCCGCAAAGCGCGAGATCATGTCAAAGGCACCCTGAATGTCGCCACCCGTCGGGATCAGGAAGGCCGAGGTCGTGACCGCCACACAGGCGACCGTGGTGGCCGCAAACAGGCCGACACTCATGGCCGCCTCGGGCCAGCTCAGCTGCCGTCCCTCGGGCCGCCACTGGCCGCGCTTCAGATGGCCGATCAGGGCAATGGCGAGGAAGGCTGCAAAGATGAAGCTGCCGTTCGAGATGCCCCACCAGACCACCAGCGCCCCGACGGCGATCATCGCGCCATATTCGACCATCGGGTGGATGCGGGCCAGCACCGGGCCCAGCGCCTTGGAGCCGTCCAGCGGCGGCGCCGGGGCCAGATTGACCAGATTGATCAGGCCAATGGCGAACACGCCGTTCAGCCACATCCCCTGTCCCGTCCAGAAATAGAGGGCGAGGAACGGGATGGCCGCCAGCAGGCCAAAGGCCGGACCGGCCAGCGAGACCAGCACTCCGTCCCACTCGCTCTTCGGCATGCGCTGGCCGCGTGCCAGCCCGCCCAGGAAGGGGATGATGAAGATCTTCGCCGGGCCCATGCCCAGCCGGTTCATGGCCAGCACATGGCCGTATTCGTGCACGAACAGGCCGACGATCGCGGCGACCGCGATCACCCAGCTCTGGCTCAGGTACCAGATGAATCCGCCCAGCAGCAGGGTCGACAGAAGTCCCCACACCACGCCCTGGCCCTTGTCCTCGGGCGCAGGCGTCGGGCGCGTCTCCGCACGCCCGGCGGGTCGCTCGGGCAGCGACCCCCACGGGCCGGCATAGGGCGGACGGGAAGAGGGAGGTGTCTGGCTCATGGCCTCAACGTGGGCCGGGTGACACCCAGCCACAATGCGACCAATGCCAACAGTTTCAGGGTACGCGGCTCGATCTTCGCCACCACCCGGGTCGGGGCCACATAGTACATCAGATCAACTCCACATCGACGTGGTGGCGGGCCCGCACCAGATCATAGCGCGCGGGCTTCTCGGGCGGGGGCAGGTCGACCATCCGCTGGACCGCACGGCGGGCGGGCTCGATCAGCGCCTCAGGCACCGTCACCTCGAACTGCATGTTCACCAGACAGTCGCGGATGTTCTCCAGCGTGATCCGCTTCATGTGCGGGCACAGGTTGCACGGCCCGATGAAGCGGGTGTCCGGAGAGTCCGCCGCCACGTTCGAGGCCATGGAGCACTCGGTGATCATCACCACCTGCTTCGGCTTCCGTTGGGTGACATAGTCGCTCATGGCGGCGGTCGAGCCGGCAAAGTCTGAGGCGGCCAGCACCTCCTCCGGGCATTCCGGGTGCGCCAGGATTTCCGCGCCCGGATACGCCGCCCGCATCTCTGCGATGTCGTCGGCGGTGAAGCGCTCGTGCACCTCGCAGCGGCCTTTCCAGGCGATGATGCCCACGTTCGTCTGGGCCGCGACGTTCCGCGCCAGGAATTCGTCGGGGATCAGGATCACCCGGTCCACACCCCATTCCTTGGCCGCCCACTCGACCACCTGCACCGCATTGGCGCTTGTGCAGCAGATGTCGGTCTCGGCCTTCACATCGGCCGTCGTGTTCACATAGGTGACGACCGGCAGGCCCGGATAGCGCGCCTTGATCAGGCGCACGTCCGCCCCGGTGATCGAGGCCGCCAGCGAGCATCCGGCCCTGAGGTCCGGGATCAGCACGGTCTTGTCCGGGCTCAGGATCTTGGAGGTCTCGGCCATGAAGTGCACGCCGGCCTGGACGATCACCTTCGCCTTCGACTTCGCGGCCTCCTTGGCCAGCCCCAGACTGTCGCCGACATAGTCCCCGACGCCGTGGAAGATGTCGGGCGTCATATAGTTGTGGGCCAGGATGACGGCATCGCGCTCGACCTTCAGCCGGTTGATCTCGACGATCAGCTCCGCCTGCGCCGGCCATTCCAGCGGCGTCACATGATCGCGCACCTTGGGCCAGATCGCGGCCGTCGCCCGCTCGGTTTCCGGGGACAGTCCAAAGGCGCCGTCGGCCATCTCTCTCTCCTTTTGCTCAATCTGAGCAAATATGAGGCCCGAAACAGGACGGCGGGATCGCCCCGACCGCCCTCCTTATGCTCACTTTCAGCATAAGTCGGCATGAACATAGTCCTTCGGCCACCGAACGCAAGTGAAACCGTCAGCGTCCGTCGCGCTCCAGCTCCAGCAGCCACTGCTTCCGCTCCAGCCCGCCAGCATAGCCGGTCAGGGTGCCGTCGCGGCCGATCACCCGGTGGCAGGGCACGATCACGGCGATGGCATTGGCGCCGTTCGCCAGCCCTACGGCCCTCACGGCGGTGGGGCGCCCGATGGCCTCGGCCAGCTGGCCATAGGTGCGGGTCTGGCCATGCGGAATGTCGCGCAGGGCCTGCCACACCGACCTCTGGAACTCGGTGCCGCCTGTCTCAATCGGCAGCCGGTCCAGCGCTGCGGCGTCTCCAGCGAAATAGGCCTCGAGCGCCGCCCGAACCGGCCCGGTTTCGCCACCTTCCGACAGGTCCACGGCCCCGTGTCGCAGCCGCATCAGTCGCCGCATGCGTGGCTCATAGTCGGCAAAGTCCAGCGCATGGACCACGCCCTTCGCATCCGTCACGACCAGCAGAGGGCCGAGCGGCGACTCCACCCGGTCAAGCCACAGCTCACGCGCATTTCGCATGATCGGTCTCCTCGTCCATCGTCAGATACAGCGCCGCATAGGCCCGCCAGGGACGCCAGTTTTCAGCCAGCGCCTCGGTGTCCGGATCGAGCCAGCGGTCGGCGGGCGCCACGGCCCCATCGTCCAGCACCCACGATCCCGGCAGGCGCAGGCCGGGCCGCGCGGCCACCCGGGGCCCCAGCACCGGATCCTCACCCAGATCGCGCATCAGGGCGTCGGGGTCATGCCCCAGATCGAACACCCGCCGCACCCGCGCCAGCACCCGGGGCAGGGCCTCAAGCCGGTCGGCCTCGACCCGGACCTGCAGGGCATTCCCACGGCCCGCTCTCGCCTCGACCCGTCCGGTCGTACCGTCCCTTTCGCGGTCCAGGACGCGCGACCAGACGCCGCCCACCACCGCATCGCCCCGCGCGGCCAGCGCCGCCATCAGGGCGTCGAGCTCATAGGGCGGCCGCCAGCTCAGCGACAGCTCGACGCCGGCGCCGGCCTCTTCACCAGCGCCCCGCCGCAGCGCCGAGGGCGGCCGGTCGTAAAGCGCCTGAAAGGTCTCGTTGAAGCGCCGCACACTGCCGAACCCCGAGGCCATCGCCACCTCGGCCATCGGCAGGCGCGTCTGATGCAGCACGGCCTTGGCCAGCCGCACCCGCCGCGTCTGGGCCACCGCCACCGGCGAGGCGCCCAGATGCGCTTGGAACAACCGTCTCAGGTGCCGCTCGCCGACCCCCAGCCGGTCGCACAGACGGTCCAGCCCGCCCTCATCCAGCGCGCCTTCGTCGATCATCTGCAGCGCCCGGCTGACGGTATTGGCTGTCCCCCGCCACGCGCCCCCGGTCGCGACCTCTCCACGCCAGGCGGAATAATCCGGCGCCGTTTCGGGCCGACAGCGCAGGCAGGGGCGATACCCCCGGGCCTCGGCCTCCGCGGCGCTCGCGACAAACTCCACATTGGCAAACAGCGGCGTCCGCGCCGGGCACACCGGACGGCAATAGATGCCCGTCGTCTTCACACAAGTGTGGAAGCGCCCGTCGAACCGCGCGTCGCGCGCGACGACGGCGCGGTAACAGGCTTCAGCCGACAGGGGGGGCGGGCTCTCCATGGCGCGAACCATGCCTGCACGCCCCGCCGGTGTCTCGCGGTTTTCGGACTCAGACCTTGGTCAGCCTCAGGTCCTGATAGTCATAGCTGAAGTCGATGTCGGGGCTGACGCCCTTGACCGTCGCCCGCACCGGCTGGCCGTTCTCCAGTTCGAAGGTGACGAAGGCGTCCTCCTCGCGCTTGTCCGGGAAGCGGGTGCGGAAGGTCTCCCCGTCGTAGGGCTCCAGCGGGCCCTGCAGCGCGGGATTATGGGTGAAGCGCAGCCACAGCTGGACATCGCGGCGCTCGATGACGATGTCCCCGTACCAGGGGTCGCGCCAGGTCCCCGCATAGGCCGACAGCGGCAGGGAGGGGGCCGCGCCCGCCGCCTGTTTCGCGTCGATTTCGACGGCGGCGGCCAGCGACCGCTGGGTCGACTCGGCCTCATAGCGTTTGCTGTCGGCGATCCAGTCGAAGCCGGTCTTGTCCATGACGATGTCGGCGATGCCGCTCCGCAGCGCTCTGAGCAGATAGCTCTCCTCGGCGTTCGAGAAGATGGCAAAGCCCGCGTTCCGGCCGGGCAGCAGCACCGTCGCCGAAATCCCGCCGGGCGAGCCGCCGCCGTGGCTGATCAGCCGCTCGCCGCGATAGTCCTGCACCGCCAGCCCCATGGCATAGGTCGAGGCGATCGACCGCCCCGGCAGCTCGGCCGTCGGCCCGGGCGAGGACGAACTGATGATGTTCGGTCGATACATCTCCCGCGCCGAGGCTTCGGAAAACAGCTGCGACCCGTCAGCCAGCTTGCCGTCGGCCAGTCGCACCGCGATCCACTTGGCCCAGTCATGCGGACTGGCGCACAGGCCACCCGCGGCCGCAGCGGAATCCCAGTTCCACACCTCGGCGATACTGTCGGCGATGCGGGTCATCTCGCCCTGATAGCGCAGCGGCGGTCCCACCCGCGCATGGGGCAGGGCCGACTTCGCCGGATCCGCGCGGGTCGCCATCACGGCGGTGTCGCTCATGCCGACCCGGTCCAGAATGCGCGTCTGGACAAAGTCCTCCCACGCCATGCCCGAGGCCGCAGCCAGCACCTCGCCCGCCACCACGAACATCAGGTTGCAGTAGTGGTACCGCGCCCGGAACTGGTCTTCGATCGGCACATGCGGGATGGCCGCCATCACCTCGGCGCGCGTCCGGTCGCTGTTCGGCCAGAACAGCAGGTCCCCGGCCCCCAGCCCGAAGCCCGCCCGATGGCTCAGCGTATCGCGCACGGTAATCCGCTCGCCGATGAACGGGTCCGACAGGGTGAAGCCGGGCAGATAGGTCCGCACCGGCTCGTCCCACTTCACCTTGCCCTCGTCGACCATGATTGCGAGGGCGGCGGCGGTGACGTTCTTGGTGTTCGACGCAATGGCGAACAGGGTGTGTTCGTCTGCCCGTCCCGGCCGGTCCACGGCCTTGACGCCATAGCCGCGCGTCAATGCCGCCTCGCCGTCCTTGACCAGTGCAATCCCCAGCGCCGGCTGATCGGGAAAGGCCGCCATGCAGCGGATCACATAGGCATCCACCGCCGCCGCCAGCTCCGAATGGTCCCGGGCCGCCTCCTGCGCCCAGGCCTTCGTCGGCAGGGCCGCAGCTCCCGCACCGGCAAACAGCGCCGACCGGCGCGACAGGGACAGGCTCATGGGGCACTCCTTGGACAACCGCCCGAACGCTAGCCCCCTGCGGCCGCCTTCGCTAGCCCCGCCGCCACCGCTCCAGCTGCTCCAGGATGGCGGCCTCGATCTGGGTGCGGGTAAAGCCGGTCAGGTCATGTCGGCGACCGTCCTGCCCGCGCCCGGTCAGGCGCCATTCGCTGGCCCGCCGACCTTCGGGCGCGTTCAGCGCGGAAAAGGCGGGCAGGGCGCGCGATGTGGCCATCAGGGACCAGCGGAAATCCGTCCAGCCCGGATGGTGCACGACCAGATCGGCCCCGGTGTCGGACAGCACGACTTCGGCGGTTTCGACCCCCTCTGCGGTCAGGGCGGCGGCCACCGCCTCCATGGCCGGCAGGCCGTGCCGTTCGATCTGTCGGTCGATGTCCTTGCGGCGCGCCGGCGACAGGATGCGTTTGACCTGTTCGCCCAGGGGCGGCGTCTCGGTCTCGATCTCGCGCCCCGCAGCGTCGGCGAACATCTGTCGTGACAGCCCCACACACAACAGGATCATGATCACCGCAAACGGGAGGGCCGCCACCAGGGTCGCCGCCTGCAAGGCGCCCAGACCTCCGGCCAGCAGCAACAGCGCGGCCGCCAGACCTTCCAGCGAGCACCAGTAGACCCTCTGCCAGCGCGGGGTCTCATCCGCCCCGCCCGAGGCGATCGTGTCGATCACCAGCGAGCCCGAGTCCGCACTGGTGACAAAGAAGACCGCCACCAGCAGCACCGCCAGTGTCGAGGTGATCGCCGTTCCCGGCAGATATTCGAAGAACCGGAAAAGCGCCGTCGACAGGTCCGTCTGCACCGCCTGAGTGATCGCGCCCGCCGCCGTGCCCATGTCGATGGCGATGGCCGTATTGCCGAACACCGTCATCCACAAAAAGGTGAAGCCCGTCGGCACCAGCAGCACCCCGGCGGCGAACTCGCGCACCGTCCGCCCGCGCGAGATGCGGGCGATGAACATGCCGACGAACGGCGACCACGCGATCCACCAGGCCCAGTAGAACAGCGTCCAGCTGGCCATCCAGCCGCGCGGCTCATAGGCATAGAGGTTGAAGGTCCGCTCGAAGAAGTGGTCCAGATACAGGCCGAAATTCTGCACCAGTGCCTTCAGCAGAAACCCGGTCGGCCCCGCGATCAGCACGAACAGCATCAGCCCGACGGCGATCACCAGATTGAGCTCTGACAGCCGCCGCACCCCCCGGTCCAGACCGGTCAGCACCGATACGGTCGCGGCCCCCATGACCAAAGCGATCAGCCCCACCTGTACCCACGGGCTGGACGGCAGGCCGGTCAGATAGTTCAGCCCGCTGTTGATCTGGGCCACGCCCAGCCCCAGCGAGGTGGCGATCCCGAACAGGGTCCCGCAGATGGCAAAGATGTCCACCGCATCGCCGATCGGCCCGTTGATCCGCCGCCCCAGCAGCGGATGCAGCCCCGATCGCAACGTCAGGGGCAGGCCCTTGCGGTGGGCGAAATAGGCCAGGCTCAGCCCCACGACGGCATAGATGGCCCAGGCATGCACCCCCCAGTGGATGAAGGTTATGACCATCCCCTCGCGGGCGGCGGCAAAGGTCCCGGGCGCGGCGTCCGGCGGGGCGGCATAGTGCTGCACCGGCTCGGCCACGGCGAAATACATCAGGCCGATGCCCATCCCGGCTGCAAACAACATGGCCAGCCAGGACAGATAGGGGAAGTCGGGCTCGGCATCGTCTGGCCCCAGCTTGAGCCGGCCCGTCGGCCCCATGGCCAGCACCAGAACCACCAGCACGAACCCTGCCACAGAGGCCACATAGAACCAGCCGAAGGTGTCGATCACCCAGGCCTGGGCGTGGCTGAACGCATAGTCCGAGGCGCCGGGCGCGATCAGCGCCGCGACCAGCAATATGCCGATGATCAGGCTGGCGCCCCAGAAGACGCGCGGGTTCATTCTTGATTTGAGCATGGGGGACCAGCGTGACCGTTGGCATCCGGTTCCTCAACCCCCTGTCTTTGTGGCAAGGCGGGACGGGGAGGGGCCGATGACACGCACACTCGACATCGCCGTGGTGGGGGCCGGGCCGGCGGGGCTGGCGGCGGCGACGCTGCTGGCGCGCGCGGGGCACCAGGTCGTCGTCCAGGAGCGCTTCGATCAGGCGGCCCCCGTGGGCGCGGGCTTCATGCTGCAGCCGACGGGTTTGGCGGTGCTGGACGCCATGGGGCTGACGGGTGAGGTCGAGGCCCTGGCCCAGCCCATCGACCGCCTGTTCGGGCGAGAGGCCCGGCGCGGGCGGATCGTCCTCGACGTCGGCTATGCGGCCCTGTCGCGCCCCCGCCGGGCGCTGGGCGTCCACCGCGCGACCCTGTTCGATGTCCTCCATCGCGCGGCGCTCGACGCCGGCGTGACGGTCGAGACGGGCCGGGAAATCCTTGGGGCGAACGCAGGCCGTCTGACCGATGCCGCAGGCCGCACCGGCCCGGCCTTCGATCTGGTCATCGATGCCTCCGGCGCCCGCTCCGCCATCGCCGCATCGCTGGGTGCCCGACGGCACGAGCTGTCTTATGGCGCCCTGTGGGCCACCGTCCCCTGGCCGGGCGCGCCCTTCGATCCGCATGCGCTGGAACAGGTCTATCGCGGCGCGGCAAAGATGATCGGCGTCCTGCCCGTCGGTCGCCGCCCGGAGGCGGCGCAGCCGCTCGCCACCTTCTTCTGGAGCCTCAAGACGGCCTCTTATGGAGACTGGCGCGCGGCCGGGCTCGAGGTCTGGAAGGCCGAGGTGCGGACCCTCTGGCCCGAGGTCGCGCCCGTGCTCGACAGCCTGACCGCCCCGGACCAGCTGACCCTCGCCCGCTATGGCCACCATACGCTCGCTCGCCCGGTCGCCGACCGGCTGGCGGCGATCGGCGACGCCGCCCATTCGACCAGTCCGCAACTGGGGCAGGGGGTCAATATGGGCCTGCTGGATGCCTTCGCCCTGTCGCAGGCGCTGGCCGTCCATGTCGATCTGGATGGGGCGCTGGCCGCCTATGCCGCCACCCGCCGCTGGCACATCCGGCTCTATCAGGCGCTCAGCCTCGGCTTTACCCCCTTCTATCAGGCTGACGGCCGGCTGCTGCCCTGGGTGCGCGACCATGTGCTGGGCAAGCTGGCCCGCCTGCCGCTGGCCGACCGGCTGCTGGCCGCCACCGTGTCAGGCCTGCTGCTCGACCCCCGGCCCTAGCGCGTCTCCCACGCCATCCACAGCGCGACCAGCAGGATGCCGCCGCCCATCACCGCCCGCGCGGTCCGCCCTTCCAGCCGCCGCAGGACCGGTCCCCCGGCGCCCGCTGCCGTCAGCACGATCAGCGCGTGGATGGTGGTCGCCACCGCCAGATGCAGCCCGCCCAGCGTCAGCGCCTGCGCCACCGTCGACCCGGCCCCGGGCCGCATGAAGGTCGGCAGCAGGGCGGTATAGAAGACTGCCGCCTTGGGATTGAGCAGATTGGCCAGCAGGCCCTTCAGAAACAGGGTCCGGCGCGAGCCCTCGCCCCCGTCTGCCGGACCGCTGCCGGCTCCGCGCCACGCCTCCCACGCCAGCCAGACGAGATACAGCACCCCGGCCCAGCGGATGATCTGGAACAGCCACGGCCACCGGATCACCAGCGCGCTGACCCCGGCCACCGCCGCCAGCATCCACGCCGCCAGCCCCAGCGTCACCCCGGCCACCGCCGCCAGCGCCGCCGTCCGGCCCCGTCCCGCCGCGATCAGCGCCAGCCAGCCCATGTTCGGCCCGGGCGTCAGCTCGACCAGCGCCACCGCCACCAGAAACGGCAGGATCACAGCGGGCTCGAACAGGGACAACAGGGGCATGGCGGGCGGCTCCGACCTCCTGCATAGCTTGCCTGTCGGCGCCTGCCATCCTCCTCTTGCGTTGCGGATCGGCCACACCCATGTCCGGTCCAGCCGGCTGGCGTGTCGCTTGCATCGAGGGCACCGGGCCGGATCTGCCTGATCCAGGGGATGACCACAGATGAATCTCGACCTCTATTCCGACCGCGCCAAATCCGCCGTCCAGGCCGCCCAGTCTTTGGCGCTGGCCCGCCGGCATCAGCAGTTCGCGCCCGAACACCTGCTCAAGGTGCTGCTGGAGGAGCGCGACGGCCTCGCCCGCAATCTGATCACGGCCGCCGGCGGCGATGCGGCCAAGGCCGAGCGCGCCGTGGAAACCGCCCTGTCGAAGCGCGCCCAGGTCTCGGGCGGCTCGGGCCAGCTGTATCTGGACGGCGACACCGCCCGCGTCTTTGCCACGGCCGAGGCCTCCGCCAAAAAGGCCGGCGACCAATTCGTCACCACGGAACGTCTGCTCAGCGCCATCGCCAAGGACGGCGGCGTGGCCGCGACCGTGCTCGGCTCGGTCGGCGTCACCCCGGACAAGCTCGAGGCCGCCATCACCGAACTGCGCAAGGGCCAGACGGCCGACTCAGCCTCCGCCGAAGACGCCTATGACGCCCTGAAACGCTATGCCCGCGACCTGACCCAGGCCGCCCGCGACGGCAAGGTCGACCCGGTCATCGGTCGCGACGAGGAGATCCGCCGCACCATCCAGGTCCTCGCCCGCCGCACCAAGAACAACCCCGTCCTGATCGGCGAGCCCGGCGTCGGCAAGACCGCCATCGTCGAGGGTCTGGCCCTGCGCATCGTCAACGGCGACGTGCCGGAATCGCTCAAGGACAAGAAGGTCCTGGCGCTCGACATGGGCAGCCTCATCGCCGGCGCCAAATACCGCGGCGAGTTCGAGGAACGCCTCAAGGCTGTCCTGAACGAGGTCTCGGCCGCCGAGGGCCAGATCGTCCTCTTCATCGACGAAATGCACACCCTGGTCGGCGCGGGTAAGGGCGACGGCGCCATGGACGCCTCCAACCTGCTCAAGCCCGCGCTTGCGCGCGGCGAGCTGCACTGCGTCGGCGCCACCACCCTCGATGAGTACCGCAAGCACGTGGAGAAGGACGCGGCCCTCGCCCGCCGCTTCCAGCCCGTCTTCGTCGAGGAGCCGACGGTCGAGGACACCGTCTCCATCCTGCGCGGCCTCAAGGAGAAGTATGAGGTCCACCACGGCGTGCGCATTTCCGACAGCGCCATCGTCGCGGCCGCCACCCTGTCGAACCGCTACATCACCGACCGCTTCCTGCCGGACAAGGCCATCGACCTGGTCGACGAGGCCGCGTCGCGCGTCCGCATGGCCGTCGACTCCAAGCCCGAGGCGCTGGACGAGATCGACCGCCGCCTGGTCCAGCTCAAGATCGAGCGCGAGGCCCTCAAGAAGGAAACCGACACCGGCTCCCGCACCCGGCTGGAGAAACTGGAGTCTGAAATCGACGGACTCCAGGCCGAGTCCGATGACCTCACCAATCGCTGGAAGGCCGAAAAGGAAAAGGTCGGCCAGTCCGCCCAGCTGCGCGAGACGCTGGACCGCCTGCGCGCCGAACTGGTCACCGCCCAGCGGAACGGCGACCTCGGCCGCGCCTCCGAGATCGCCTATGGCCAGATCCCCCAGATCGAGCGCCAGCTGGAAGAGGCCGAGGCCAATGAGGCCGACAAGGCCGGCCCGCTGACCCCCGAGGTCGTCGACGCCGAACAGATCGCCGCCGTCGTCAGCCGATGGACCGGCGTGCCCGTCGAAAAGATGCTGGAGGGCGAGCGCGAAAAGCTGCTCTCCATGGAAGACGCCCTGCGCGCCCGCGTGGTCGGTCAGGAAGACGCCCTCATCGCCGTCTCCGATGCGGTGCGCCGCGCCCGCGCCGGCCTCAACGACCCCAACCGCCCGCTCGGCTCCTTCCTGTTCCTCGGGCCCACCGGCGTCGGCAAGACCGAGCTGACCAAGGCGCTCGCCGAATTCCTGTTCGATGATGAGGCCGCCATCACCCGCATCGACATGTCGGAATATATGGAGAAACACTCGGTCAGCCGCCTGATCGGCGCCCCTCCCGGCTATGTCGGCTATGACGAGGGCGGTGCCCTGACCGAGGCGGTCCGCAGGCGCCCCTATCAGGTCGTGCTGTTCGACGAGGTGGAAAAGGCCCACCCCGACGTCTTCAACGTCCTGCTCCAGGTGCTCGACGACGGCCGGTTGACGGATGGGCAAGGCAGAGTCGTCGACTTCAAGAACACCCTGATCATCCTCACCTCCAACCTCGGCTCGGCCGCGCTCGCCGATCAGCCCGAGGGCGAGGATGTCGAGGCCGTGCGCCCCGTGGTCATGGAGGCCGTCCGCGCCCACTTCCGTCCCGAGTTCCTGAACCGCATCGACGAGATCGTCCTGTTCCAGCGCCTCGGCCGCGAACAGATGGGCGGCATCGTCCGCATCCAGCTGCAGCGCTTCGAAAAACTGCTGGCCGACCGCAGGCTCACCCTCGCCCTCGACGACACCGCCGCCGCCTGGCTCGCCGACAAGGGCTACGACCCCGTCTACGGCGCCCGCCCGTTGAAGCGTGTCATCCAGAAGGACCTGGTCGACCCCATCGCCCGCAAACTGCTGGCCGGCGAGATCGAGGACGGCAGCGTGATTGCCGTGTCAGCGGGCTCCGACGGGCTGGAGATCGGAAAGGCGCGGGTGCATTAGGACGGCGAGCCAATTGTCATCCCGGGCTGCGGAGGCGCTGTCCGGGAGGCAGGGCGGGGGTGCACTAAATGGTTGTATGCGGGCGGTCTTAGCGTCACTGTAGCCTAACACCGGGGCAGCGGCCGGGGAGGGACGCTTGATACCTGCATTCAATAGCGCGGGAATTATCCCGCCCTACCTTACTGCGGCTGGTCACGGTGACCGCTCGCCGTACGAGTCCACAATCGTCGAGTTGGTCGAGCGTTTCGGCTTCTCTCCGGAGCGGCGCCGGATTTTGCGTGGCCTGATCGGATATAGGGCAGCGCTTGCGGCTGGAGGATTTGCCGAAGGCTATCAATTGATCGACGGCAGCTTCGTGGAGGACTGCGAGGCCCTGCGAAATCGTCCGCCCGGCGACGTAGATGTGTTATCCTATTTGGCAATGCCGGCGCACTATTCCAATGACATCAACGCCTACCAGAATGAAGGGATTCCCTTCTTGGTTAACGAAATGTTGGGCCACGCAGCCAAGCAAAATTACAGCGTAGATGCCTATCTGGCTGTGAACCCGCCCGGTATGAGCTTGAGTGAGTTTTTCCACATTTTCTCGCACTTCACTCTGCTGTTTTCACATCAAAAACAGACGGATGTGTGGAAGGGCGCCATTTCCATCCCCTTTGATCTCCTAGCAGATACCGCCGCAATGGCTCGCTTGGACGAAATGGAGCAAGCCAATGGCTAAGGCTCTGATCAAAGCGGACCTGCTTCGGGAGCGGCAATCAGTGCTGAGTCGACTGAACGATCAGAGTTCGTCCGACCTTGGAGCCGCAGTATGGAGATCACGCCTCGCTACCCTCGAAGCCAAGCTGAACGAAGTCGAGGAGGAACGAAGTACTCGGGCTAGTGTCGCTCTGCTCTTCGAAGGTGATCCGGTCGTTGGAACGACCGAAATTCGAGCTGACTTCGCCGCAAAGATGCTGGACGGATTCCAAAACCTCGTGGGGGTTATGTACGCCCAGTCCGCGGGCCGCCATGTGCGCGGCCTTGGAAGGGCGCCCCTTCTCGATCAGTCGCGGCTGTATGTTAGGGAGATGGCTCGGGGGTCGGTTGGTTTCATCCTCGAAGAACCTGAAGGTCAGCAACAAGAAATTGTCGACAGCGCCCTCAAATCCGTAGTCGAAGATGCTGTGGTCATGATCGAGACGATTGCTGGACCTGACCGCGACGTGGACGTCCTCGAAGGCCTTAGCCCGCGCGTGGTTCAATCGGCACACAAGCTCGCGAAGGCGCTTGTTTCCTCCCATGCGACCGCCAAGATTATGTCGGATGACAGAACCGTGCTGTTGCCAGAAGATATGGTCCGAACGCTTTTCGAACGCTTAGATGAGGCGCGGATCGACGAACAAGTTGATCGTCTGCCGGGAACGATCTTGGGCTTACTTCCAGAGTCTGGAAAGTTCGAGTTCAAACCCGTTTTCTCTGATGAAACGCTGTTGGGAGATACCTCCACGGATGTTCAATTCCGGTACATTGCAGATCCGCAGTTCCACGACCGCTTTGTAATGCGACCTGTCTACGCAACGATACGGAGCTTGCAGGTCTTTCGCGCAGGTCGGCCCGGCAAGAGAGACTACATCCTAGAGGACGTCGAGGCGCGTGAGCCGGACGGATTAACTGAGCTACTTGATCTGGCGGAGTAGTGGACGGCCCCCCCCCACCGCCTCCGCCGCCACGGCATCCGTCCAGGCCTGTTTGCAGGCGGTGTAGGCGGCGCTGTCGTCGGGGTGGAGGGCGGCGCAGCGGGCCTTCTCCTTCGCATAGGCCTCGGCCGTGGCCGGCTCGGCGCGCAGGCGGTCGCGGAAGGCCAGGTGCCAGGCGATGGCTGGGTCTCCCGACGCATAGACATGCAGGTGCGCGGCGCGGGTGCCGGTCTCCGGATCGTCGCGGGTGAAATAGCGCCGCCCCACAAGCCCGTTCTCGCCCCACCAGCGCCAGCCCAGGGCCACAAGCGACGCCTGCGCGCCCTCGACCGCCTCCAGCGCCTCGACCTCGGCCAGCAGGTCGATCACCGGCTTGGCCGGAATCCCGGGAATGGCCGTCGAGCCCATGTGATGCACCGCCCGGAACACCTCCGCCCCCGCCGCGTGGATCTCCGCGATCAGCGCCTCCGCCTGCGCGGCCCACGCGGGATCATGGGGAACAAGCACAACGGGTCTGGGCATAGGCCATGTTCCCGACAGGGCAGGGGGCGGTCAAGCAAAGCGTGACCCTCTCCCGATGGGAGAGGGCTTGAGCGCCCGCGCGCGAAGCGGGCGGTCTTGCGCGAAAGGGTGAGGGGCGAGGGTGGAAGTCGGCGTGAGCCGTGGCACCGGCGCTACGACGGCTCACGCCGAAGGCCACCGCCGACCCTCATCCGACCGCTTCGCGGCCACCTTCTCCCAACGGGAGAAGGATCAGGAGTTTACAGCCCCAGCGCCTTTGCCTGTTCCCGGATCGCCGCGTCGATACGCTCCGGTGCGGCCAGCGCCTGATCGTTGGTGAACCGCGCGACGGTCCAGCCCAGCGCCTCGATGGCCTGCTGGCGGATGTGGTCGTTCAGCACGACGTCATCACGCCCGTGCACCCCGCCGTCGATCTCGATGATCAGCCGCAGGGGGATGCAGGCAAAGTCGACCACATATGGCCCGACCGGATGCTGGCGCCGGACCTTCCATCCATCAATGGCCCCGCCCCGCAGCCGTGCCCAGATCCGCGCCTCCGCCATGCCGCCGCGCTGGCGCAACGCCCGGCCGCGCGGTGTCAGCCGTCCGGCAGTCATCCGTGCAATACCGCAGTCATCCGCCCTGTATCGTCGGTCCGCAGACATGGAGGAGCGTCTGATAGCCCAGCGAGATCACCCATGCGGTGATGAAAATCCCGACCGTCGCCATCGCTGTGCCCTTGGCCAGTTTGCCGATCGTCGATCTGCCATTCCGGAAGACCTCCGTCTCGCCGAACGCTCCGGGCTCATATTCTACGCAAAGCGCCTCCCACCGGGAGGTCCAGTGTTCGCCCGCCAAAAGGGCAAGTAACCACAGCACGGACAGCAGCATTCCCAGCAGGCTCACCGCCGTAGCAACCACATGGAACGTGCCAAGACTGTCCTTGAGCAGCGTGGCCAGCAGTCCGAACAGACCTGCGTTCACCCCGAGAAAGAACGTCGACCGGGCCCAGTACACCGTGCCTTCATAGGCCAGATACCGGGACAGTATGTCGAAACGCTTGAGCGCCAGTTCCGCATCCGCTTTGGCGTCCTGCCCCCCGGAGTCCTTGCCTCCGGCCTCCTGCGCCGGCTTCGGATCCTTTGGCCTGTCGGCCTTGGCGACGGGCTCTCCGGTTTCCTGTTGGTCGCTCATTCCGCGCTCCGTGCTCCGGCGTCAGTTCGAGACTATCCGATCCCGGCCACCGACGTTATGTCAATCTTATCAGCACACCTCCCGGCCGTGTTAGGCTGCCGGACCTCGTTCCACCCACCCGGACCCATCGAGACCATTCAGACTATTCAGACGGTTTTTTCACCGTCTGAATCCCCGCCCCTGCCGACCCCGTTTCAGACGATTCAGACTATTCAGACGGTCTTTTCCCCATGCACAGCCTCTTCATCGACGCCGACGCCTGCCCCGTTAAGGAGGAGTGTTTCCGCGTGGCCGAGCGGGTGGGGTTCAAGGCCTTTGTCGTTTCGAACGGCTGGATCAACCTGCGCCGCGCGCCCTTTATCGAACAGGTGGTGGTCGATGCCGGGCCCGATGTCGCCGATGACTGGATCGCCGGGCGGGCGGGGCCGGGCGACATTGTGGTGACGTCCGACATTCCGCTGGCCGACCGCTGTCTCAAGGCCGGGGCCCAGGCGCTCCGGCCCAACGGCACGGCCTTCACCCCCGACTCGATCGGCTCGGCCCTGGCCGGACGCTCGATCGGCGAGCACCTGCGCGGCATGGGGGTCGAGACCTCGGGCCCGCCGCCGTTCTCGGCGCGCGACCGCTCCAACTTCCTGCAGGCGCTGGACCGGGCGGTGGTCGTGGCGAAGCGGGCGGGGGGCTAGGCCATGTGCGCCTCCTACGAAGCCCGGTTTAGCATCACCGAACTGGTCACCCTTCTGAGGGGCGCCGAGGCCCCGCTGGACCTGCCGGGCGGCCTGCCCAACCTCGAGCCGCGCGACGAGGTCCGCCCCACCAACCTCGCCCCGGTCATCCGGGCCGGCGAGGGGGGCGCGACGACCGGGCTGGCCGAGCTGCGCTTCGGCTTTCCACCACCTGCGGGGCGCAAGGGCGGGCCGGTCATCAACTATCGCTCCGAAGGCCGGACCCTCGGCAACGGGCCGCGCGGCGGCCGGTGTCTGGTGCCGGCCTCGGGCTTCTACGAATTCACCGGTGACCGCTATCCCAAGACGCGCTGGCGGCTGTCGGCGGCCGACGGCCAGCCCCTGATGCTGGCGGCGGTCTGGCGGGCGGGCGCGGAGGGTCAGCCCGATGCCTTCGCCCTGCTCACGGCCGAGCCGGGGCCGGACGTCGCCCCCTATCACACGCGCGGCGTGCTGCCCCTGCCGGCCGGGGCGCTGGCCGACTGGCTGTTCGACCGCCGCCCGGCCGCCGACCTGCTGGTCCCCCCGCCCGGCGGCACCCTGATCGCCGAACTCAAGCCGAGGGAGGCGCGCGACTGAACCGACGGGCGCTCCGGCCATTTGGCTTTGCATGGACCTGCCCCAACTGCCCTGGATCGGCGCGGCGGCGCGCCTGCTCGAGATGGCCGGCGTGCTCGCCATCCTGCTCGGGGTGCTGGTCGCCCTCGTTCTGTTCGCCCGGGACCTCTGGCGCCGGCACGAAGGGCGCGACGCCTATGACCGGCTGCGGGCCAATCTGGGCCGCGGCATCCTGCTGGGGCTGGAGTTGCTGGTCGGCGCCGACATCATCGCCACCATCACCGCCCCCCTGTCGTTCGAGAGCGTGGGTCTGCTGGCTCTGATCGTCGGCATCCGCACCTTCGTCAGCGTCTCGCTGGAGATGGAGATCGGGGGCCGCTGGCCGTGGCGGCGGGCCGAGAGCGAGGGGGGCGACGCCTCGCGCTAGCCCCGCGCCAGAATAGCGGTCAGCGAGCCGTCGCTTTCCAGGATGACCACCTCGGCCTCGGCCAGGGTCCGGCCCCCGGCGTCGCGAACGGCGCTGGTGGCTTCGTCTTCGGTGACGCGCTCGCGCCGCAGCACGGCCTCCAGCGGCTGTCCGTCGCGGACCAGCACCGTGGGCTCGGACCGCACCCCCTCGCGCAGCCAACGGAAGCGCACCGACGACCAGGTCACGATGAACTGCAGGACGATCAGGCTGGCCAGCGCCACCAGCCCCTCGGCGAGGGCCACGTCCTTGTTCAGCAGGGTCGTGGCCAGGATCGACCCCAGCGCCACCGTGACCACCAGGTCAAAGGCGTTCAGCTTGGACAGGGTCCGCTTGCCCGAAATCCGGAGGAACAGCACCAGCCCGACATAGGCCAGCACCGCCACCACGGCCGTTCGGGCCAGTCCGCTCCAGCCCTGAAACAGCATCTCCATCCAGTTCATCGCGCTCTCCCGCAGGCGGCATCGCCCGGGGGGACAACAACCCGCAGCCCCGAGGGTTCAGTCGAGCAGGGCGGTGGAGGCGGCTTCCAGCTCGGTCTCGAGCCGCGCCATGAACTCGGCCCGCTTCAGCCCGGGCGGAATGGGGGGCAGGAATTCATAGACCACGGTGCCGGGCGTCCGGCGAAAGCCATGCGCCGGCCAGTGCTGGCCCGCATTGGTCGCCATGGGCACGCAAGCGGTGTCCAGGTCGCGGTACAGGGCGGCGATCCCGGGCTTGTAGTCCGGCGCGGCGCCGGGCGCGGTGCGGGTGCCTTCGGGGAAGATCAGCACCTGCCGGCCTTCGTCGCGGCGCTCGCGGGCCTGCCGGACCATGCCCTTCAGCGCCGCGGCATGGGCCGAGCGGTCCACCGCGATCATGTTCGTCCGGGCCGCGAACCAGCCGAAGAAGGGCAGGACCATCAGTTCCTTCTTCATGACGAAGCAGGGGTTGGACAGGAAGGTGAAGGGGGCGATCACGTCCAGCATGCCCTGATGCTTGCCCGCGATCAGGGCGGGACCCTCGGGCCGGTGCTCCAGGCCCCGCACCTCGACCCTGACTCCGCACAGGACGCGCAGGCCGAACAGCACGAACCGCGCCCAGCCCTTGATCACCCCCATCGACGCCACCGAGCCGAACAGCAGCACCGGCGACAGCAGGAGGGCGAAGATCGCCATCGACAGGTACAGCCAGGCGACGAACAGCAGGGAGCGGACGGTGGTCACCTAGCGGGCCTTCTTCGCGGCTTCCTCGGCCACGCCCTGCACGGCATCGGCCGAGCGGTCACCGCTGATGCGGCGCACGCCCTCGCGTACCATGACCGTCAGATACTTCATGTATTCCAGCGTCATGCGCCGGGCCGTCACCGCCGCCCGCCACCAGCCCCGGTCGTCCAGCTCCGGCGTCTTGACGGCATAGGGGGTCAGCTCGACTCCCGGCAGGGCGCTGCGGATCTCCATCAGGCTGCGCGGCATGTGATAGTCCGAGGTGACCACGATCAGGCTGTCATAGCCGTGCGACCGCGCCCAGCGGCCGATCTCCTGGCCGTTGCCCATGGTGTTCTCGGCCTCGAACCCCAGATCGACGCAGCAGGCGAACAGCCGGGTCGAGCCGGGCGTCACCGCCTTCAGCTCGGACTTCTGCACCTGCCGGTTGACGCCCGAGATCAGCAGCCGGTCGCCCTTGCCGTTCTCCAGCAAGCGGATAGCGGCATCGACCCGCTCCGACGACGGCCCGGTCAGGGCGACGATGGCGTCGGCGGGCGCCGGGTCCCGGGTCGGGGTATAGCTCCGCACCCGGTCGGCAAAGGCAAACAGGCCGACCAGCCACACAAGCGCGAGAATGGCGAGGAGGGCCAGATACCGCATAATGCTTAACTAGCGACCGCCCCGCGCCCTGCCAAGCCAGAGCCGGACCGACAGTCGCCCCGCCACGACGGCCAGTGTCGCCATGGCCACGGGCAGGGGCAGGACCAGCGCCAGATCCTCGATCAGCAGGGGGAACACCTGCCCGATCGTCCCGCCGGGCGGAAACAGGGCCAGCGCCAGTCCGGCCAGCAGGGCCATCAGGGTCGCGGCGGCGCCCGCCAGCGCGGCATCCCGCCCCAGATGCCACTGGGTAAGGGTGGTCAGGGCGGCGTCATCGGCCCCCGCCAGACGCAGGGCCCGCAAGGTCTCTGCCCGGCTCTCCACCGCCTGCCGGGCGATCAGCACGCCTGCCGTGGCCGTCAGCAGGACGGCGATTCCGCCGGCCAGCGCCGTCAGGATGCGCAGGGTCCGGGCCGCGGCCGTGAAGCTGTTCCGCCACAGACTGTGGTCGTCGACGGTGCCGTCCACGCCGGCCTCGGCCAGCGCCCGGTTCAGGCTGATGGCGCTGGCGGGTTCGCGCGGGTCGAGGCGCAGCCGTACCAGTTGCGGCAGGGGCAGGGTCGCCAGATCGGCTTCGCCCAGCCAGGGCCTCAGCAGGGCCTCGGCCTCGGACCGGTCAAGGGCCACGGCTTCCTCCACGCCCCGCACGCCCGAGAGGGCTTCGGCACCCCGCGCCGCCGCGGTCGCGCCGGTCTCGTCGGCGCGCGGACGGATCAGGGCCGTGGCCTCGTGAGTCACCGCGCTGGCCCAGTCGCCTGCCGCCCGGCTGGCCCCGACATGGGCCAGGATCAGCAGCGCGCTCAGCAGGCCGAGCACGGTCAGCACCGCCAGACCCAGCCGGCGGGTGGTGCCCCCGTCCGGCCACAGGTCCGGTCCGCTCAACAGGGCCGGCCGCTTCATGATGCGCCCTCGCCGCCGGTCAGACGCCCGGCCTCGAGATGCAGGCGGCGATCCCCCTTGCGCGCCTCGCTGCCCGGGCCGTCCCCGTCGCGGGTCAGGATGACGGTGGTCCCCTGTCGGTTCAGGGTCCGCAGCAGGCCCAGCATGCGCTTCGCCGACGCGGCATCCAGCCCGGCCAGCGGCTCGTCGGCCAGGATCAGGTCCGGCCCCGTCATCATGGCCCGGGCCAGCGCCACCAGACGCCGCTCGGCGCGCGACAGGGTGTCCGCCCGGCGGCCGGCCTCGCTCGTCAGTCCCACGAACGCCAGCATGGCCTCAAGGTCCGCCTCGCGTCCGTCCGGCGACTGGCCCGTGACCCTCAGGGTGACGGCCAGATTGTCGGCCACGCTGAGATGGCCGACCAGCGGATCATCCTGCGCAATCAGCCCGATCCGGCGGCGCAGGGCCCGGGCCTCACTCCGCGGCAATCGTTCGGGATCGCTGCCGAACAGCTGCACCTGTCCGGCATCGGGCCGGACCAGTCCGGCGACCACCATCAACAGCAAGGTCTTGCCCGCACCGGACCGCCCGGTAAGGAAGTTGAAAGAGCCCCCCGTCACAGTGAGATCGATACCCCGCAAGAGGTCGGGGTGTCCGGCATGGCCGAACGTCACCCCCTTCAGGCGCACCGGCCATTGGTCGGACCGGGCGGGGGCAGCGGTCCGGCCGGACAGGTCAGAGGCGGCGATCGTGCGGGTCACATCGAAAACGGGACTGGGAAACCTGAAGGGCCGGCGGGACGAGGGTTCGTTCCGGGAGGGCAGGGGCATGCGCGTCCTGCGTCGTCGCCCATGATACTGACCTGCCCCGCCTGCGCCACCAGCTATTTCGTTCCCGATGACGCCTTTGGGCCGCGCGGTCGGACCGTGCGCTGCCAGTCCTGTGCCCACAGCTGGCACGCCACGGCCGAGGAGCCGCTGGAACTGAAGGCCGAGGCCGTTCCGACGACACCGGTCGCCGTCGCAGCCGAGCCCGTCACCGCGTCCGCCCCGGAAAGCCTCGCCGAGACCCCGGCCCCCGAACTGCCCAAGGCCTATCGTGCCCGGGCCGAGACCGCCCGTCGCACCCGGCGCGCGGCCCTGCATGGCGCCGCCTGGGCTGGTGTCGCCAGCATCTTCCTCGGCCTGCTGGCCGGGGCGTGGCTGTTCCGGGTCGAGGTGGTCGACATGCTGCCGCGCACGGCGGTCGCCTATGCCGCAGTCGGCATGCCCGTGAACGTCACCGGCCTGGAGTTCGAGGCCGTCGGCGCCCGCGCCCTGCCCGAAACGCCCGACAAGGTCGTGGTCTCGGGTGCGCTCCGCAATATCCGCGACCGCGAGATCGTGGCACCGCCCGTGCGTGTCGCCCTGCTGGACGACCACGGCGCCGAGATCGCCCATGCCATCGTCCACCCCGATGCCGCGCCGGTTCTGCCGGGCAAGGTCTCGGGCTTTGCCATCGTCCTGTCCGACCCGGGCGGGCGTGCCACCGGCGTCGGGGTCGATTTCGTACTCGACGCCCCGCCGCAGATCCCGGTCGAGCGCCCGGCCCGCAAGGCGCCGGCCGCACACCCGCCGGCCGAAGAGCATGACACCCACGCCCCGGCCGAGGATCACGCCGCGACTGAACCTGCCAGCATGAGCCATGCCGCAGTCCCGGCCGACCCTCCCGGCCTGCGCCCCGTCCGGGCCCTGTCGTCCGACACACCGGCCGAACTGGCGCCTGCCGCCGCCGTACCGCTCGACAGCCCGGCCCATTAGGCGCTATCGGCCCGTCATGGCCGATCCTGTCACCGACCGCCCCGCCCCGTCCGTCCTGCTCGACCAGGCCGGAGTGGCCGCCGTGGTCGAGGAATTGGCTGCCCGCATCGCCCCGCACGTCGATGACGAGACCGTCGCCGTGGTGCTGCTGACCGGCGGCCTATGGTTCGCGGCTGACCTGACCCGGGCGCTGGCCCGTCAGGGGCGTCACCTTCGCTTCGATGCCCTGTGGCTGGCCTCCTATGGCGACGGCACCGAGAGCAAGGGCCGGATCGAGGTCCGGGCGCCCCTGCAACGGTCGGTTGAGGGCCGCAAGGTGCTGATCCTCGATGACGTTTTCGATACCGGCCTGTCGCTGGCCGAGTCGGTCCGGCTGGTGCGCGAGGCCGGCGCCGCCGAGGTCCTGACCAGTGTGTTTGCGCGCAAGCCCTGGCCCCTGCCGCGCGCGCCCGAGCCCGACTTTGTCGGCTGGGACGCCCCGAACCGCTTCCTTGTCGGTTATGGTCTGGATCACGGCGGGGCCTGGCGCGGCCTGCCGGACATCTGCGCGCTGGACTGAGCCGTCAGTCGGTCAGCCAGGGCGCCCGGGATTCGCGTCCCAACAGGGTGTCATAGTCGGGACGGGGCCGGACCACGGCGAAGCGGTCGCCGTTCACCAGCACCTCGGGCACCAGCGGCCGGCTGTTGTATTCGCTGGCCATCGACGCGCCATAGGCCCCGGCGCCCTTGAACACGACCAGATCCCCTGCCGACAGCTCCGGCAGGGTGCGCGCGCGGGCGAAGGTGTCCCCGGTCTCGCACACGGGTCCCACGACGTCATAAGGGCCTTCGACCCCGGCCGCGTCGCTGACCGGCACCAGCGGGTGGAAGGCGTCGTAGAGGGCCGGGCGCATCAGATCGTTCATCGCCGCATCCAGCACCAGAAAGCGCCGCCCGTCGGGCCGGACATTCACGTGGATGACGCGCGCCAACAGCACGCCGGCATTGGCGACCAGCAGCCGCCCCGGCTCGAACAGGGTGTCCACGTCCAGCCCCGCCATGGCCTCGCCGACCATGGCCGCATAGGTCGCCGGATCGGGTGGGGTCAGGCCCGGCTCATAGGGCACGCCCAGACCGCCGCCGAGGTCCAGCACCCGCACCGTATGACCATCGGCCCGCAGCCGGCGGGTCATGTCGGCCAGCACGGCGAGGGCGTCCCTGAGCGGGCCAAGGTCCAGGATCTGGCTGCCGATATGACAGGCCAGCCCCACCGGACGCACATGGCCGGTGCGTGCGGCACAGGCATAGAGGTCCAGCGCCTCCTCGACCGGCACGCCGAACTTGTCGCCCCCGCCACCGGTGGTGATCTTGGCGTGTCCTCCGGCCCCGACGCCCGGGTTCACGCGAATGGCGATGTCGGGACGGAGGCCGGTGGCTTCGGCCAGACGCTCAAGGCGGTCCAGCTCGGGGCCGGACTCGACATTGATCTGGCGCACGCCGGTCTGGAGGGCAAAGGTCAGCTCCGCATCGGTCTTGCCGACGCCGGAGAAGATGATGCGGTCGGCCGGGATGCCGGCCGCCAGCGCCCGGCGGATTTCCCCTTCGGACACAGTGTCGGCCCCGGCCCCCAGTCGCCCGAGGGTGGCGAGCACCGACAGATTGCTGTTGGCCTTGACGGCAAAGGCGATCAGCGCCCGCCCGGCCAGCGGCGCCTGGGCCTCAAGCGCCTCGGCCAGCACCCGGTAGTGCCGCGTCAGGGTGGCGGTGGAATAGACATAGGCCGGCGTGCCGACGGTGTCGGCAATGTCGGCCAGCGGCACGCCCTCGGCATGGAGGGCGCCGTCGATGTGCTGGAAATGGTCCACGTCGTCTCGGGGAGGAGGGCGACCTTCCGGTCGTCAGGAAAGCGGGCTGCCGCCGCCCGAATAGGGATTGCTGGGGCCGCCGTCGATCGGCTGCTGGGTCGAGGACCGGTTGACCGTCGCCGGTTCCTCCAGATCCGGGGCCTGGGCACTGCGCATGCTGCGCTCGGTCCGGCGCTCGGGCGGAGCCTCCAGGTCGGCCATGCGGCCACAGGCGGCCACGCCCGCCAGCATCAGTCCGGAAAGGCCCACGGCGGCAATGCGTTTCGAAAGGGTCATGACAGGCGTGTCTTCCATTCGGCGATGCGCGCGCGGACCTGTTCCGGCGCCGTGCCGCCAAAGCTCTGACGACTGTCACAGGAAGCCTCAGGCGACAGCACCTTGTAAACCTCGGAGGTGATTCCGGGCTCGATTGCCGTAAGTTCGTCAAGCGGCAGTTGCGCCAGGTCCACGCCCAGTGCCTCTGCCCGTTTGACCGCCGCGCCCGTCACATGGTGCGCCCGCCGGAATGGCAGATCCAGCTCCCGCACCAGCCAGTCGGCCAGATCCGTGGCGGTCGAGAAGCCCGAGCCCGCCGCCGCCCGCATCCGCCCGGTGTCCGGCTGCAGGGCCGCGACCATGGCGGTCATGGCGGTCAGCGCCAGATCCAGGGCGTCAAAGGCCTCGAACACCGGCGGCTTGTCCTCCTGCATGTCCTTGGAATAGGCCAGCGGCAGTCCCTTCATGACCGTCGACAGGGCGACCAGCGAGCCCATGATCCGGCCCGTCTTGGCGCGCACCAGTTCGGCGGCGTCCGGGTTGCGCTTCTGCGGCATGATCGACGAGCCGGTGGTCAGATGGTCCGGCAGGGTGACGAAGCCGAACTGGGGCGTCATCCAGATGACGATCTCTTCCGCCAGCCGTGACAGGTGCCCGGCCGTGATGCTGGCCGCGGCCAGGCTCTCCAGCGCAAAGTCGCGATCCGAGACGGCATCCAGCGAATTGGCCATCGGTCGCTCGAAGCCCAGGGCCGAGGCCGTCATCCGGCGATCGATGGGGAAGGGGGAACCCGCCAGCGCCGCCGCCCCCAGCGGGCATTCGTTCATCCGGTCGCGCGCGTCGGAAAAACGCCCGGCGTCGCGGCCGAACATCTCGACATAGGCCATCAGATGGTGGCCGAAGGTCACCGGCTGGGCCGGCTGAAGATGGGTGAAGCCGGGCATCAGGTCCGCCGCATGGGCCTCGGCCTTGCCCAGCAGGGCGCCCTGCAGCGCCTGCAGTTGCGCAACCGTGCGGTCGCAGGCGTCGCGCACCCACAGGCGGAAGTCGGTCGCCACCTGGTCGTTGCGGCTGCGCGCGGTATGCAGCCGGCCCGACGGCTCGCCGATCAGCTCGGCCAGCCGCGCCTCGACATTCATGTGAATGTCCTCGTGGGCCTCGCGGAAGGGGAAGCGCCCGTCGCGGATCTCGGCCTCGATCGTGTCCAGCCCGCCCAGAATGGCCTCGGCATCCTCGGCCCGCAGAATCCCGGTCGCAGCCAGCATGCGACAATGGGCGCGCGAGCCCGCCAGATCCTGCGGCCACAGGCGCTGGTCCACGCCGATCGACACATTGATGGCCTGCATCACCGCATCAGGCTTGGCGGAAAAGCGTCCACCCCATAGGGTCTTGTCCGAAGTCGCTCCGCCATCGGATGCAGGAGCGTCAGGAGGTGTGGGCCGGGACATGGCGTTGGGCTCGGATATCAAGGGTTCGGTAAAGACGGCTCTGGCCATCGGCGCGGCGGTTCTGGTCGCCCTGATTGCCGGTGGCGTGCTGCTATATCCGCATATCATGCCCGGGTCCAAAGGCGATGCCGCGGCCAACGGCGCCGAAGCCCCGCAAAGCGCCCTGTCGGCCTATGCCAAGGGATCGCTCACCCGGCTGTCCGCCCCGGTCGATCTGGTGTCGGCACCGGATCAGGCGTTCGTGGACCGCGACGGCAAGGCGGTCACCTTCGCCGACTTCCGCGGCAAGGTCGTGGTGGTGAATCTGTGGGCCATGTGGTGCGCGCCCTGTCGTACCGAAATGCCGACGCTGGCGACGCTCGCCGCAGCCTACGAAGGCACCGATCTGCTCGTCCTGCCGGTGAATGTGGACTCGGAGGACGGCGCCATCGCCGATGCGAAGAGCTTCATCGACGTGCACGAGCCGCTTCCCTTCTACTCCGAAAAGACCTTCCGCCTGCCGTTCCTGTTTCCGGAGTCGGGCAAGATGCCCCAGACCATCCTGCTGGACCGTCAGGGGCGTATCCGCGCGACCTTTGCCGGGGAGGCCGACTGGGCCAGCGCCGAGGCGCGGGCCTTGGTCGACGCCCTCCTGGCGGAATCCTGAGGTCTATTCGACGCGTTCGCCGGTCGCCGGATTGACCGCACCCTCGCGGCCCTGGGCAGCAGCCTCGGCCTGATTTTCCTCGAGTTCGTCGGACAGATTGCCCGCACCTTCCTCGACGGCGTTGGCCGCGGCCATGGCACCAGACTCGATCACCTCGCCCGCTTCCGCGGCGGCGTCACCGATCGCCTCGCCCGCCTGTTCGGCATTGGCCTCGGTCTGTTCCTGCTCGGCCTCGGTACAGGCGGCCATGCCCAGGGCAAGCGCCGAGGTGGCGGCAACGATCGTCAGCGTGCGTTTGATCATGGTCAGGTCCCTTCCTGCTGAATGATGCGCAGGAAACGCCACCCCTACGGCAGAGGTTGCAAATAACGCCGTTCGGGTATTCTCATGGGCGGACAACTGGAGGGAGTCGTATGCAGGTTCGATATCTCGTGGCGGTGTTTGCCGGTGTGGCCGCCCTGGCGCTGGCCGATGGGGCTGCGGCCCAGAGCACCGGCGGGGGTACGGGCGGCACCGGCAATGGCCGGTCGACGCAGGTCTGGGGACCGAACTCGGGCCGCACATTTGCGCCCGTCGGTCGCATGACGCAGAGCCAGTATCTGTTTCTCTACGAAAGCGAGAGCGCCCGCCGGGACTCGGCCCTGAACGAACAGGTGCTGGTCCAGCAACACGGGGCCGAGCGGGTCGATCTGGCCTACCGGGTCGGCGCGCTGGTCGATCTCGGCCGCTGCCGTGAAGCCCGCGCCATGGCGCTCGACGAGGGCGATCGTCAGATGGCCCTGCGCGTCCGCCAGACCTGCCGCGGCCTCTAGGACGCCGTCGTCGGACGTACTGCGCGGCGCCTGCCTTCGCCGCTTGATCTGCGCGTGAAAGGGCGGGGTGCCGCCGGCAAGTGAAGGACTGCGATCAGCCCCCGGCTGCCTTCCGCTGGGCTGCCCCTTCATAGGAGCCGCACGCCCCGTTTGACTGCGGCGTCCAGAGGCGGCTCTGGTAGCCGTAATTTGCGGGATACTGAACGTAGCCGATATCTACGGTGGTGCCGGGAGCGACGCTGTAGACGCTCCCCATGGAATAGCCGCCGCCCGCATAATTGTTGGACCCGTTGAACACGACCTGTGCGCAGATGGCTCTGGACCCCCCGTTCCACACCCGGAACTGGTCGTACCGATCGCCCGTGAACGTCTCCATCGTGTCGACACGGACGATGGCGCCTTCCAGCATCAGCCCCGTCTCACTGGCGATCATGTAGTCGTCGAAGGTCTCGCATCCGGCCATCATCATGCTGCCAAGGCCCATGATCCCCACTGCCCATCCGCGCATCTCGTTCCCCCATGAAAGGCGACCTGATCGCCAGAAATTTCCATAGGGCCAAACGTTGGTTTCTGACAATCCCGAAGACGGGGGGCAGGAGCGTGGGCCGATGCCGGGTTGCTTGACGACCGACGGCCTGCCGCCCGCAGGGTGCGAGATCCACGTGATCGATTGAACGAAAGAAGGTGGTGGCTGGAGGCGGACTTGAACCGCCGACCTGTGGGTTATGAATCCACCGCTCTAACCAGCTGAGCTATCCAGCCCCGGGTCACCGGGTCGCAGGGGCCGGATCGGGGGCCCGCGCGAGACGCGTCGCTATATAGGGCCGCGCACGGCGATTCAAGCGTCCCGTCTTCTCCCTGCTGCGTTTCCGGAACGGCAGAACGTCGAGAAGCGTATAGGATGGGCGCTCTCCTTAGCTTGCCGGGATTCCCCATGCCCTTTTTTGACGCCCGCCCCCTGTCCCGCCGCACGCCCCGGGGACGGCTGGTCCTTGCCGCCTCCCTCGCGACCCTGCTGGCCGCCTGCAATATGACGGGCAGCGCCGGTGCGGCCCAGTCCGGGCCCGGCGACCCGGTCGAGACCCGACCCCCCAATGCGCCCAACCAGACCCCGGCCTTCGAAGGCCAGACGCGCGCGCCCGGCGTAACGACCGAAGCCACCCTCAGCCACACAGTGGTGGCCGAGGGGCTCAGCCACCCCTGGGGGCTGGCCCTGCTGCCCGACGGCAACTGGCTGGTGACGGAACGGCCCGGCCGGCTGCGCATCATCACGGCCGACGGACAGGTGGGCGAGCCGATCGCCGGCCTGCCCGCGGTAGATGCCCGCGGACAGGGGGGGCTGCTGGACGTCATCCTGGGTCCGGACTTTTCCTCGGACCGACGTATCTACTGGAGCTATGCCGAGCCGCGCGAGGGCGGCAATGCCACCTCTGTCGCGCGGGGCGTGCTGTCGGACGACGGCACCCGGGTCGACAACGTCGAGGTGATCTTCCGCGCCTTGCCCACCTATGACGGCGACAAGCATTTCGGCTCATCCCTCGCCTTTGCCCTCGACGGGACCCTGTTCATCACCCTGGGCGAGCGGTCCGACGCACGCATGCGGCCCCAGGCCCAGGATCTGGGCTCGCACATGGGCAAGACCATCCGCATCAATGCCGATGGCTCAGTGCCCGAAGACAACCCCTTCGTCGGCCGCGAGGGCGCCCTGCCGGAAATCTGGTCGCTCGGCCATCGCAATGTGCAGGGGATCGCCGTGGCCCCCGATGGCCAGGTCTGGACCGTCGAGCACGGCACCCGCGGCGGGGACGAGATCAATCTGGACCGCGCGGGCCTCAACTATGGCTGGCCCGAGGTGGCCTATGGCATCGAGTACCGCGGCGGCGAGATCAATGAGGGCATCACCCAAAAGGAAGGCACCGAACAGCCGGTCTATTACTGGGATCCCGTGATCGCGCCCGGCGGCATGACCTTCTATGACGGGGCCATGTTCCCGGGCTGGCAGGGCAATCTGCTGGTGGCCGGTCTGAAGGAGCGCCACATCGCCCGGCTGGTCATCGAGGGTGATCGGGTCGTCGGAGAGGAGCGCCTGCTGACCGATCTGGGTGACCGCATCCGCGACGTGGCCGTGGGGCCCGACGGCGCGGTCTGGGCCATCACCGACGAAGACAATGGCAAGCTGGTGCGCCTGTTCACGCCCTAGGGCTTGAGGCCGGTCACCCGCTTTCATACTTGACGTTGACGTAAACGTAGGGTTTCTGACCCCCACGTTTCGATTCCGAACTTGCCCTCACCCTGCGAGGCGCCAACAGACGCCTTGGGGGCCGAGCGGCAGGGCCAGCAAAAGAGGACCGCCCATGACCGAGGCCTATATCTTTGATGCCGTCCGCACCCCGCGCGGCAAGGGGAAGAAGGACGGCTCCCTTCACGAGATCACCGCCCTCAGCCTGGCGACCCAGGTGCTGGAAGCCCTGCGCGACCGGAACGGCCTCGACACGTCGAAGGTCGATGACGTCATCCTCGGCTGCGTCTCGCCGGTGGGCGAACAGGGCGCCGATATCGCCCGCACCGCCGTCATGAACGCCGGCTGGGCCGAGACCACGGCGGGCGTGCAGGTCAACCGCTTCTGTGCCTCGGGACTGGAAGCCGTCAATATCGCGGCCGCCAAGGTCAAGTCGGGCGAGGCCGAGTTCGCCGTGGGCGGCGGCATCGAGGCCATGAGCCGCGTGCCCATGGGCTCGGACGGCGGCGCCTGGCCGGTTGACCCGACCAGCGCCTTCAAGACCTATTTCGTGCCCCAGGGCGTCTCGGCCGACATGATCGCCTCCAAGTGGGGCTTCTCGCGCGCCGACGTCGATGCCTATGCGGTCGAGAGCCACAAGCGCGCCGCCCAATCCTGGGCCGAGGGCCGGTTCTCGAAGTCGGTCGTGCCGGTGAAGGACCAGCTGGGCCTGACCATCCTCGATCACGACGAGACCATCCGCCCCAACACCGATATGCAGACCCTGGGCGGCCTCAACCCGTCCTTCGCCATGATGGGCGAGATGGCGTTCGACGCCGTGATCAACCAGCGCTACCCCGAGGTCGCCCGCGTCAATCACGTGCACACGCCGGGCAACTCCTCCGGCATCGTCGACGGCTCGGCGGGTGTGCTGATCGGCACGCTCGCCGCCGGTCGTGCCCTGGGCCTCGAGCCGCGGGCACGCATCAAGGGCGCTGCCTCGATCGGGTCCGAGCCCTCCATCATGCTGACCGGCCCCGAGTTCGTGACCAACAAGCTGCTGGGCAAGCTGGGCATGGAGCCGACCGACATCGATCTCTTCGAGCTGAACGAGGCCTTTGCCGCCGTCGTGCTGCGCTACATGCAGGCGCTCAACATCCCGCATGACAAGATCAACGTCTGCGGCGGCGCCATCGCCATGGGCCACCCGCTGGGCGCCACCGGGGCCATGATCCTCGGCACCGTGCTGGACGAGCTGGAACGCTCGGACAAGACCACGGCGCTTGCCACCCTCTGCATCGGCGGCGGCATGGGCACCGCCACCGTCATCGAACGCGTCTGATCCGGGAGAAATTGACCATGGAAAACTTCAAGATCGACGTCGACTCCGACGGCATCGCCCTGATCACCTTCGACGTGCCCGGGCGGTCGATGAACACCCTGACCGGCAAGGTCATGCAGGAAATCCCCGAATGGGTCGAGCAGGTGAAGACCGACGACGCCATCAAGGGTGCGGTCCTGACCTCGGGCAAGAGCTCGGGCTTCTGCGCCGGCGCCGACCTCGGCGACATGGCTGCGGGCATGCTGGGCGGATCCGATCTGCAGGCGGCCTTTGACGCCGGCTGGCGCCTGAACGGCGCCCTGCGCGCACTGGAAACCTGCGGCAAGCCGGTGGCGGCGGCCATCAACGGCCTGGCGCTGGGCGGCGGTCTGGAACTGACCCTGGCCTGTCACTACCGCGTGGTCGGCGACAGCCCGAAGATCCAGCTGGGCCTGCCCGAGATCAAGGTCGGTCTGTTCCCCGGCGGTGGCGGCACCCAGCGCCTGACGCGCCTGATCGGCGTGCAGGCCGCCATGATGGCCATGACCGAGGGCAAGTCCTTCCGTCCGAACGACGCCAGGGGCGCCGGCATCGTGCACGAGGTCGTCCCGGCCGGCACCGAGGTCGAGGCCGCGAAGGCCTGGGTCAAGGGCGGCGGCAAGGCCGCCCAGCCGTGGGACGACAAGGGCTTCAAACTGCCGGGCGGCGGCCCCTATCACCCGGCCGGCATCCAGAACTTCCTGGTCGGCAATGCCATGCTGCGCAAGCAGACCTACGGCAACTATCCCGCGGCCATGAACCTGATGAAGGCGGTCTATGAGGGCGTGCAGCTGCCCATGGATGCCGCCCTGCGCGTCGAGACCCGCTATTTCATCAAGACCCTGATGACGCCCCAGGCCCAGGGCATGATCCGCAGCCTGTTCCTGTCGAAGCAGGAGCTGGACAAGGGCGCGCTCCGTCCCGCCGATGTGCCCAAGTCCGACCCGAAGAAGGTCACGGTGCTGGGCGCCGGCATGATGGGCGCGGGCATCGCCTATGTGAACGCCATGGCCGGCATCGAGACCATCCTGATCGACCGCGATCAGGAAAGCGCCGACAAGGGCAAGGCCCATGTCGAGGAGCTGCTGAAGAAGCGCCTGTCGCGCGGCCAGCTGACCCAGGACAAGTATGACGCCCTGCTGGCCTCGGTTACCGCCACGACCGACTATGACCTGATCAAGGGCTCGGACCTGGTCATCGAGGCCGTGTTCGAGAACCGCGAGATCAAGGCGGATGTGACGAAGCGCGCCGAGGCCCAGCTGGAGCCGGGTGCCATCTTCGGCTCCAACACCTCGACCCTGCCGATCACCGGCCTGGCCGAGGCGTCGGTGCGCCCCGAGGACTTCATCGGCATCCACTTCTTCTCGCCGGTCGACAAGATGATGCTGGTCGAGATCATCCTCGGCGAAAAGACGGGCAAGGCGGCCATCGCCAAATCGCTCGACTACGTCATGAAGATCAAGAAGACCCCGATCGTCGTCAACGACGGGCGCGGCTTCTACACATCGCGCTGCTTCGGCACCTATGTGGCCGAGGGCATGGCCATGCTGGAAGAGGGCATCTCGCCCGTGCTGATCGACAACATCGGCCGCTCGACCGGCATGCCGCGCGGCCCGCTGGAAATGCACGACGACGTGGCGCTCGACCTGTCGGTCAAGATCGCCAAACAGACCGCCGAGGACCTGGGCGCCGCCTATCAGCCGCTGCCGGGCTCCGAGATCGTCCGCAAGATGGTCGAGGATCTGGGCCGCTACGGCCGCAAGAACGGCAAGGGTTTCTATGACTATGACCAGAAGCCCAAGGTCATCTGGTCGGGTCTGGCCGACCTGGCGCCGGTCAAGGTCGACGAGCTGTCGATGGCCGATGTCGAGGACCAGCGTCGCCGTCTGCTGTTCCGTCAGGCGGTCGAGGTCGCCCGCTGCTGGGAAGAGGGCGTCATCGACGACCCGCGCGAGGCCGATGTCGGCGCCATCCTGGCCTGGGGCTTCGCGCCCTGGACCGGCGGTCCGATCACCTACATCGACCAGTACGGGCTGAAGGCTTTCGTGGAACAGGCCGACGCCTATGCCGCGAAGTACGGCGACCGGTTCAGCCCGCCGCAGCTGCTGCGAGACATGGCGGCGAAGGGTGAGACCTTCTACGGCAAGTTCGCCCCGCAAAAGGCCGCCGCCTGATCCCCTGAAGCGCGGGGGTGACCCACCGGTGCCCCCGCTGCCTCCGGCATGAGCCAACCCCCTGTTCTTTGCGGGACAGGCGGGCTATGCGAGCGACCGTAAATCTCCGGACAGCGAAAAGGGGCACCTCATGCGCGTGGCGATGATCGGAACCGGCTATGTAGGCCTGGTCTCGGGGGCCTGCTTTGCGGACTTCGGCCATGTGGTGACCTGCGTCGACAAGGACGCCTCCAAGATCGAGCGGCTGGAGCAGGGCGTCATGCCCATCTATGAGCCCGGTCTCGACACCCTGGTCGCCAAGAATGTCGAGGAAGGCCGCCTGTTCTTCGCCGTCGACGGCGCGAAGGCCATCCGCGAGGCGGACGCGGTCTTCATCGCCGTGGGCACGCCCTCGCGCCGGGGCGACGGCCACGCGGACCTGTCCTATGTCTATTCGGCGGCCGAGGAGATCGCCGACCTGATCGACGGCTTTACGGTGGTCGTCACCAAGTCGACCGTGCCGGTCGGCACCGGTGATGAGATCGAGCGGATCATCCGCGAACGTCGCCCCGACGCCGAGTTCGCCGTCGTCTCCAATCCCGAGTTCCTGCGCGAGGGCGCCGCCATCGGCGACTTCAAACGCCCGGACCGCGTCGTCGTCGGCACCGAGAACGAACAGGCCCGCGCCGTGATGAGCGAGCTCTATCGCCCGCTGAACCTCAATGAATCGCCGCTGCTGTTCGTGGGACGCCGCACGTCCGAGCTGATCAAATACGCGGCCAACGCCTTCCTCGCGATGAAGATCACCTTCATCAACGAGATGGCCGATCTGTGCGAGGCCGTCGGCGCCGATGTGCAACAGGTCGCCCGCGGCATCGGTCTGGACAACCGCATCGGACCGAAATTCCTGCATGCCGGTCCGGGCTATGGCGGCTCGTGCTTCCCCAAGGATACCCTGGCGCTGGTCCGCACGGCCGTCGACGCCGGCAGCCCGGTGCGACTGGTCGAGACCACGGTCGAGGTCAATGACGCGCGCAAGAAGGCCATGGCCGGTCGCGTCGAGAAGGCGCTGGACGGCGACCTGTCGGGCAAGACGGTCGCGGTTCTGGGCCTGACGTTCAAGCCGAATACCGATGACATGCGCGACTCGCCCTCGCTCGATCTGGTGCCGGCGCTGGTCGCTGCGGGTGCCACGGTGCGGGCCTTCGACCCCGAGGGCATGCATGAGGCCAGGGCCCTGCTGCAGGGTGTCGATTTCCGCGAGGGCCCCTATGACGCTGTCGAGGGCGCCGATGTCGTGGTCATCGTGACGGAATGGGACCCGTTCCGGGCGCTGGATCTGGACCGTCTGAAATCGCTGGTGAAGCAGCCGGTCATCGTCGACCTCCGCAACATCTATCGTCCGGAAGACATGCGGGCCCGGGGCTTCCGCTACACTTCGATCGGCCGCGCCTGATCCCTAGCGGGTCGAGGCGGGGATCAGGATTTCGGCCCGTGCGACGGGCGGATCAGCCTTGTCGGTCAGGACAGCGCGGCCCAGGCTGATGATCAGTCCGGCCGAGACGACGGCGCTGACCACGCCGATCGAGACCAGCCTGGCCCCTTCCATCCATTCCCGATTGTCCGGCCCCACGGCGTCCCCCGGTTAACCCTGTGACCAGCCAAAGCACGGCGGGCGGGGGCAGGGCAAGCCTTGCCGAACGGGAGTCGTCAAAAAAGGCGGACCCCGCGAAGGGATCCGCCTTCTTGTGTCAGGTCGGGTCGACCGATCAGCCGCGGAACGGACGGATCAGGATTTCGACGCGACGGTTCTGGGCGCGGCCCTGGGCGGTGTCATTCGACGCCACCGGCTGGCTGGAGCTGCGGCCTTCGATGTACAGGCGCTCGGGCATCACGCCGTTGCGGATCAGGGCGTTGGCGACCGACAGGGCGCGACGCTCCGACAGCGGCTGGTTGATGGCATCGCCACCGGTCGAGTCGGTGTGGCCGATGATGTCGACGGTGCTGCGGTCGTACTGTTGCAGCACAGCGGCCACGTCCTGCAGCACGGCATCGAACTGCGGCTCGATGTTCGACTGGTTGGTGGCGAAGGTCACGTCCGACGGCATGCGCAGGACCAGGTTGTCGCCCTGACGGACAACGCCCACGCCCGTGCCGGACAGCTGCTCTTCCATGGCGCGCTGCTGGCGGTCCATGTACTGGCCGACGGCCGCACCGGCCAAGGCGCCGACGCCCGCGCCGATCAGGGCGTTCTTGCGGCCCTGTTCGCCGTCCGAGGTGTTGGTCAGATAGCCGAGCACGGCACCGCCCAGCGCGCCGGCGATGGCGCCAGTGCCGGTGTTGTTGCGACGCGGGGTCGAGCTGTAGGGGTCCATGGTCGTGCAGGCCGCACCCCCCAGCAGAATGCCGATGGCGGCGCCGGTCATGAGAATCTTGTTGCGCATGTGTCTCGTCCTGTTCCTTGGGCGTTAGGCCCGGTTAACGCGAGGCTTACGGTGAAGGTTCCGGCCTGTACCATGGATGAACGCAAAGGCCATAAGCGCGACAGTCGGTCGTTTGCCATCCGGGGGGCTCCGGGCGTATCAGCCTGTCCAGACCCTTCCTCGCCTACGGATCCCTGCCGTGACCGCTCAGACCTCCTCCGCCTCGACCCTTTCCGATCGGGGCATCACCCCCGTCTCGATGACCCTGTACGACCAGGACTTCCAGGCCTTCGCCGATGCGCTGGGCGGATCGTTCGAGCGCTACGGCTTTGCCGTGATCGCCGACCACGGGCTGGAGCCGGCGGTGATCGACGGGGCTCTCAATGACGCCAAGACCTTCTTTGCCCTGCCCGAGGATGTGAAGCGGGCCTATCACGTGCCCGGCACGGGCGGCGCGCGCGGCCTGACGCCGTTCGGGGTCGAGGCGGCCAAGGGGGCGGCGGCCGTTGACCTCAAGGAGTTCTGGCACGTCGGCCGGGAGCTTCCGGAAGGCCATCCCTACCGCACCTTCATGCGCGACAACATGTGGCCGACCGAGGTCGAGGGCTTCCGCCGGCATGTCTATGGCCTGTTCGAGGCCATGGACGCCCTGGGCGCCCGTATCCTGCGCGCCATCGCACGCCACCTGGGCCTTGCGGACGGCTATTTCGAGGACAAGGTCGAGATGGGCAACAGCATCCTGCGCCTGCTGCACTATCCGCCGGTCGAGGGTGAACCCGCCGGTGTCCGCGCCGGGGCCCACGAGGACATCAATGTCATCACCCTGCTGCTGGGCGCCGAAGAAGCCGGCCTGCAGCTGAAGGAGAAGGATGGCAGCTGGCTGGACGTCGCGCCGCCGCCGGGAGCGCTGGTGGTCAACATCGGTGACATGCTGCAGCGGCTGACCAATCACGTCCTGCCGTCGACAAGCCACCGGGTGATCAATCCGTCACCCGAGCGCAGCCGCTATGCCCGCTATTCGATGCCGTTCTTCCTGCACTTCAATCCGGATTTCGTCATCGAGACCCTGCCGTCAACGGTCACGCCCGACAATCCGGACCGCTATGCGGGCAAGTCGATCATGGCCGAGGACTTCCTGACGGAACGCCTCAAGGAAATCCGGCTGATCTGACCCGCGCTCAAGCAGCGAGCGACCGCGTCGCGAGCGTTAGCGCCCCAATCTGCGCTCAGGCAGCGAGCCGCCGCGTCGCGGGAAGCGACGCGGCCGCCCTGGCCTATTTCGAGATCCTCAGCCGGGTGATGTCGCGGCCGATGGCCTTGAAGGCTTCCGACAGGTCCGCACCGCTGGCGGGCAGGAAGGCCGCCCCCGAACTGGCGCAGGCGTTCAGCACCTGGGCGCCGCGGCCGCGTGAATCCAGCTGGAAGCCGACTGTGTAGACGATCACGCCCTGGGCCTTCATCGCCTCACACAGGGCCACGGTCTGGTCGAACGGATCGCCGTTGGTGGCGTCACAGGCGATCTTGTCAGACAAGGAGCCCGAACCCGAGCCCGCGTTCTGGGCGATCACGCCCGAGCAATAGGGGGTGTTGAACTCGCCGTCGGTCATGATCACCACGGCCTTCAGCAGGTCCGGGTCGCGATATGCGCCCGCCGCACTGTTCGGCCACAGCGAGTTGAAGTTCGGCGACACCGTGTACCAGCCCCAGGCCGTACCGATCTGGGCGGCCGTCGATCCGTCGGTGGTGAAGTTGTCGATGGCCGACTTCAGGCCCGCGCGGTCGCTGGACAGCGGGATGATCGGCGAGGTCGGGCAGGCATTGCCGGAGGTGCCGGAGTAGTTGAACTGGATCCGGTTCGATCCGTTCGGCGACACGTCCGTATACCGGTTGGTGCCCGTGCGTTCGGCCACGCAGTTCGAGCTGCGGAACCACTTCAGGCTGCCATAGGGGTTACGGAACACGCGCCACTCACAGCCGTACTGTCCGCACCAGGACCGGCCGCCGTGGGTGAAGCTGCCGACCTGCGGGCCCGGAACGCCGATGGCGTATTTGGCCGGGTTCACGACCTGGACTTCGTAGCCGGCGTTGTTGATCTGGGTCGCGCCGCCGACATTGTCGATATAGACGGTGTCGCCGTCGCTGAAGCCGTGGTTGCCCGTGGTCGAGATCACGACCGAGCAGTCCCACTGCAGGCATTTGCGGACGCGGCCATTGCGGCTGTAGCGGCTGTAGCCATCCGACGAACGGGTCCGCAGCGTGCTCCAGCCGTTGCCGTTCCAGTACTGCAGGGTGAAGGTATCGCTGCCCGTGCGGACGACGCGATAGGGCTTGTCGTTGATCTGGTACATGCCGTCGACGTCGTCGATCCAGACATAGTCCCCCGTCGACAGGCCATGGCCCGAGGTGGTCGTCACCTCACCCGTGCTCGAGCGCGTGATGTTCTCGATGTAGCTCGGCTGACCCACCTGCCATTCGACATTGCTGATACCGAGGTAGGAGGTCGGCGATCCGGTCACCGAATTATGGATATCGCCCAGATTCACACCCATCGAATAGGGGACCAGCGCAACCTTGGAATAATAGGGCTCCTGCATGTCCTGGACGACCATGGTGACCAGCTCCTTGGCCGCCACCTTCAGATCCTGGACCCGGCTGCCGCTCATCGAGCCGGTCAGGTCCAGCACCAGCGACACTTCGAGGTTCTTGGACGAGCGGTTGACCTCGGAATGGGCGCCGACCGGCAGGAAGTCGTCCATGAACTGCCCGTAGGGCGGCAGGAAGACATTGGCGACCAGCGTCTTCACATCGACCGAGCCCTGGGCGACCACCACCTGGTCCTCGTTCAGCACAAAGGTGGTCTTGTCCTCGCGCAGGACGACGTTCGGATAGTTGGACAGATTGGCGCGCAGGGCGTTCATGCCCACGCGCTGGATGTCGGCCGGCTGGGTATACGGCGAACGGGCGGCGGCCAGCGCCGAGGCGTCCAGCGCGTCCTGCAGGTTCACCCGCACGGTCGAAGCCCGGTGGATGTCCACCCCGCCGACCGTCATCAGCACCATGACCGGCAGGCTCAGCCCGAAGATCAACGCCACATTCCCGCGGCGATCCCCGAAGAAGCCCTTCAGCCTTTCAGCCCACTTGCGCATGCCTGTCGTCCCGACCGTTTCCACATTCTGTGCGGGCACGGGCCCACACCTGCGGCGATCATGCCGCAGGCGGGGTTAAGGGAACGACCAAGATGAACGGTTAACGGTGGCGCTTACCAGCCGCAGTCCTTGCCCTTGTTCTGTTCGGTCAGCCAGGCATCCAGCGGCGCGAAATAGTCGGCGATGGCCGAGGCATCCCCCATACGCTCACCGGTGAAGGCGTACATGGCCTCGGGCCAGGGCCGCGACTGGCCCATTTCCATCATGGCGTTGAAGCGCTGGCCGACGGCCTCATTGCCGTAGATCGAACAGCGGTGCAGCGGTCCGGTCCAGCCGATCTGCTCGCAAGCCGCCCGGTGGAACTGGAACTGGTAGATGTGCGCCAGGAAGTACCGCGTGTACGGCGTATTTCCCGGGATATGGTATTTGGCGCCCGGGTCGAAGGCGTCGGCCGGACGGTCGCCCGGCGGCACCAGGCCCTGGTATTTCAGCATATTGGCCGACCAGGCGTCATTGTATTCGGCAGGCGAGGTCTCGCCCGAGAACACGTCCCAGCGCCAGCGATCGACCATCAGCCCGAATGGCAGGAAGGCGATCTTGTCCAGCGCCATCTTGAGCAGGAAGGGGATGTCCTCGTCCGTGCCCGGAACCTCGTCCAGCAGACCGATCTGGTTCAGATAGGTCGGCGTCAGGGCCGACAGGCCGATGAAGTCGCCGATCGCCTCGTGGAAACCGTCGTTCGCGCCGTTCTTGAACAGGAACGGCTGATCCTTATAGGCGCGCTGATAGAAGTTGTGCCCCAGTTCGTGGTGCACGGTGTAGAAGTCCTCGGCATTGACCTGGGTGCACATCTTGATGCGCACATCCTCAAGGTTGTCGATGTCCCAGGCCGAGGCGTGGCAGACGACCTCGCGGTCGCGCGGGCGGGTGATCTGGCTGCGTTCCCAGAAGGTCTCCGGCAGCGGGGCCATGCCCAGCGAGGTGTAGAAGCCCTCGCCCGTGCGCACCATCTTCTCGGCGTCATAGCCCGCATCGACCAGCAGTTCGGTCATGTCATAGCTGGAGGTGCCGCCGGTCTTCGGCGCCACGACGTCATAGATATTGCCCCACTGCTGCGACCACATATTGCCCAGCAGGTCCGCGCGGATCGGGCCGCTATCGGGCTGCACCAGATCGCCATAGCGCTCGTTCAGACGCGAGCGCACATAGCAGTGCAGGTTCTCGTAGAAGGGCTTCACCTGATCCCACAGCCGGTCGGTCTCGGCGGCGAAGGCGTCCGGTTCCATGTCATAGCCCGAGCGCCACATGGCCCCGACGTCGTCAAAGCCCAGCTCGCGGGCCCCTTCGTTGGCGATGTTGACCATGCGGGTGTAGTCGTCGGCCATCACCGGCGAAATGGTCCGCCAGCCTTCGTACAGCGCCTTGGTCTCGGCCGGATCGCGGCTTTCGGCCAGAAGCTGGCTGGCCTCGTCCAGGGTGATCATCCGGCCCTGATATTCGAACTTGCCGGTCGCATAGGTCGAGTCGAGCCGGGTCGTGATATCGGCCAGCTCGGTCGCGGCCCCCGGCTTGTTCGGCGCCGGCAGGACGATGCCCTGGGTCAGGATGTTCAGCTTGCGGCGGACGTCGAAGGGCACCTCGACGTCGTTGAAACGCGCCGCCTCATTGGCCAGCTTGACCGACAGCTCGGTGTACTGGGCGTTGGCCTGCGCCTCGAGCAACATGGTGTCGTGGGTGATGTTGGTCGCCCGCACCCAGGCCACGCGGCCTGCATATTCACTCGCCTCGGCCAGTTGCTTTTCGGCATCAGCGACGAAGGCGGCGGCCTCGGCGGCGGTCGGCGCCTGACCCATCAGATTGGCTTCGGTCAGGGCGGGGGTGGACGCGCTGGTCCGGGCCGGCGAATTGGCGACCTGTTGAGTGCCGCCGTCGTGTTCGGTCATAAAGCCCGGCATGCCGGCACAGCCTGCAGCGCCTGCCGCCAGGGCACACAGGGCTACGGTCATCGTCAGGGTGCGTTTCATGGGGTCCTCCGCCTTGCACAAACCGGCTTGTTAACTGTCGCGCATCCGACGCTTCCCCGCCGCGCGCGTCAAGTCCGCCTCAGTCCAGCACGCAGGCCGCCAGCCCGTCATTGCGCACCGTGCCCATGGCCGCCTGAACCCGCCGGGCGCGACCGCGGACATAGGGGCCGGGGCTGGAGGCATTGTAGCGGCGCGGGCTGGGCAGCACCGCTGCCAGACGCGCGGCCTCGCGGGCCGACAGGTCCCTGGCCGACTTGCCGAACCAGTGCTGGGCCGCCGCCTCGGCGCCATAGACGCCCGGCGCCCACTCGGCCACGTTGAGATAGACCTCGACGATGCGGCGCTTGGACCAGAAGGTCTCGATCAGCACCGTATAGCCGGCCTCCAGCCCCTTCCGGACCCACCCACGCCCGGGCCACAGAAAGACGTTCTTGGCCGTCTGCTGGCTGAGGGTCGAGGCGCCGCGCACCTTGCCGCTGCCCCGTCGTTTCGCCCGCTCATTGGCCTTGATCGCCTCGTCGATGGCCTCGAAGTCGAAGCCGTCGTGACTGCAGAAGCGCGCATCCTCCGAGGCGATCACCGCCTCAACCAGACGCGGCGAGATGTCGTCCAGACCGCGCCAGCGATAGTCCGCCGGCGATCCGGCGAAGCCGCGCTCGACCATCAGCAGGGTCGTCAGCGGCGGCACCACCGCATGGGTCAGAACCGACCCGACCGGCAGGACGATGGCCAGGCCCAGCGCGACCAGCGTCACACCCAGACAGCCGATCCGCCGCTTCGGCTTGTCCGAAGGGAATTCCGGCATGTGCGGGGCTTGGGCCATGCCGCATCATGAACAGCGCCGCTGGCTCAAGGCAAGCGGGCGAGGGCTACAGTTCGGCGATCCCGGCCTGACCGTCCTCGTCACCCCAGGCCAGGCGTTTGCCGTCGTCGCTCATCGCCAGGGCACAGATCGGCGCCCCGCGCTCGGCCTTGACGAAGGCGAGGCCCTGGCCCGCAGGATCGGCCCACCAGACGCGCCCGTCGGCCAGACCGGCGGCCACCCGCCCCTGCTTCACGGCCGCCGCCACATGGACGACCACGGCGCCTTCCTCAAAGCCGATCTCGGAGGCTTCCTTGCCCATTGGGCCGTCCGACCCGACGAACGGCCACAGCACCACGCCCGCCGCCCCGGCCGTGGCCAGCAGCTTGCCGCTCGACAGGAAGGCCATCGACCGGATCTTGGCCGGATAGCCGCCCATGCGCAGGTTCCGCTGGTCCTTCAGCCGCCAGCCGTGCAGCTGGTTGTCCTGCATGGTGGTGATGACAAAGGCGCCGTCGGGCGACACCGCCACCCCCGTATGCGACCCGGCCCATTTCATCGGGGCGGGCTGCTGCTCGGCGATCCGCGCATACCACAGGGCCACCCCGCCATAGGTCGAGGCGACCAGTCGCCGGCCCTTGGGATCGAACGCCAGCCCCGACACGGTCCGCTCATGGGTGAAGGCGCGTTTGAACGCCGCGTCCGACGGATCGAGCACGGTCGCCACCTTGCCCGAGGACCAGGCCAGCAGACCGCTTTCGGGGGATGCCGCGACCGCGTCGATCCAGCGGCCCTTCGCATCGGCCAGCGGCACCACCTCGTCCGCGCGCGACCAGACCAGTTTGCCGTCGTCGCCTCCGGTGATGACTCCCTGGCCGGACGGATGCCGCACGGCGCACAGAACGGCGCCGTCGTGTGCCTCGACCACCGTCCCGTCCTCGAACCGGATCGAACCGTCCCCCAGGGCAAACACGGCGCCCGAGGCGTCGAACAGGGCCGCAGTGGGCTGAGCGTCAAACGAGAGCTGCGTCACGCCTCCACCTCGCCGCAGCGGATCAGGCGCGAATTGCTGACGGCGGCCTGCCGGTGGACGACGGCCTCGCGGTATTCGGGATCGCGCAGCATTTCGAGGAAGGCGGCGCCCGTCGGATAGCGGGCGATGAAGGCGATGTCCCAGGCCTCGTCGCGCGGGCCGATCAGGGTCAGTTCCGGCACACCCGTCCAGATCTGCTCGCCGCCGGCCCGGGAAAAGGGCGCAGCCGCCTCGCGCCGGTAGAGCTTGTAGGCGTCGGCGCCGGTGATCGTCTTGCCGGTCATGGCATGGGCGGCCGGATAGAGGGCCTGCGGGCGGAAGCGCACCAGATTGATCATCATCACCGGCCGGTCGTCCGGCAGGTCGCGGAAAGCGGCGATAGCGTCGCGGGCGGGGTCGACGTGTTCCATCACGCCGCGCAGGCCTCAAAGCCCTTGCGCAGGGCGGCCTCGTCCAGATCGCGTCCGATGAAGACCGCGCGGCTCCAGCGGCGCTCGGCCTCGCCCCAGGGCTTCTGCAGGTCGCCCTCCAGGATCATGTGCACGGCCTGAAACACCAGCCGTTTGTCCTCGCCCGCCACATCGATGATGCCCTTGGCCCGCAGGATGTTCTGGCCCTGGGTCGCCAGCAACTGGTCCAGCCACTGGGTGAAGAGCTGACCGTTCACCGGACGGTCCAGCGACAGGGCGATGCCCTTGATGTCGTCCTCGTGCGCATGGCCCCGGGGGCCATGGTCGTGGTCGTGGTCGTGGTCATGGGCGTGGTCATGATCGTGAGGGTCGTGGCCGTGATCGTGGCCGCAGTCCGCGTCGTGCACATGGCCCTCGGCCCCGTGCGGCGGATTGAGGAAGTCGGGTCGCACCTCATTGATCCGGCCCAGATCAAAGCCATGCCGGTTGAGGATTTTGTCCAGCGGCACATCGGCGCGCTCGGCCCGGATGATCGGCGCCAGCGGGTTCAGGCCCCGCAGCCGGGCCTCGACGGTGGCCAGCTCGTCGGCGTTCACCAGATCGGTCTTGTTCAGGATGATCTGGTCGGCGAAGGCCACCTGCTCGCGCGCCTCCTTCGAGTCGTCGAGGCGGGCCATGACGTGCTTGGCGTCGACCAGGGCGGTCACGCTGTCCAGCACCGTCTTCTCGCGCACATCGTCGTCGACGAAGAAGGTCTGGGCCACCGGGCCGGGATCGGCCAGGCCCGTGGTCTCGACGATGATGGCGTCGAACGCCGGCTTGCCGGGGCGCTGGCGCTTCATCAGCCCCTGCACCACGCGGATCAGGTCGCCGCGCACCGTGCAGCAGACGCAACCGTTGTTCATCTCGAACACGTCCTCGTCGGCGCCGACGACCAGGTCGTTGTCGATGCCGATCTCGCCGAACTCGTTGACGATCACGGCATAGCGCTTGCCATGGTCCCCGGTCAGGATGCGGTTCAGAAGCGTGGTCTTGCCGGCGCCGAGGTAGCCGGTCAGCACGGTCACGGGTGTCTTGTCGGTCATGCGCGCTAGATGGAGCGTCCGGCCCGGAAAGAAAAGGCCCTCAGCACTGCGGACAGTCGTGCAGGGGCTCGCTCTCCAGCTGGATGGTCACGTGGTCGATGTTGAAGGTGTGGCGGGCCAGCGCCTGTACCTCGGCCAGCAGGACCGCGGCGTCCGCCCGCTCGTGCACCAGATGGGCGGTCAGGGCGGCGTCGGTGGTCGACATGCCCCAGATGTGCAGGTCGTGCACGGCCGTCACTCCGGGCACGGCCAGCAGGCCTTCGCGCACCCGGTCGACCACGATCCCGGCGGGCGCCCCGTCCAGCGCCAGATTGACGGAGTCCTTCAGCAGTCCCCAGGTCGACCACAGGATCACGGCCACGATCACCAGGCTGAAGATCGGATCGACGACCGACCAGCCCGTCATCCAGATCAGACCGCCGGCCAGCACCACCCCGATCGACACCGCCGCATCGGCCATCATGTGCAGATAGGCCCCGCGCACATTCAGGTCCTTGTGCTGGTCCTTCAGGAACAGCAGCGCCGTGCCCAGATTGATGACGAAGCCGATGCCCGCCACCGCCATGATGATCCCCGAGGCGACGGGCTGGGGTTCCACGAACCTCTGCACCGCCTCCCAGCCGATCCAGCCGCAGGCCAGGATCAGCAGCAGGGCATTGGCCAGGGCGGCCAGCACCGTCCCCTTGCGATAGCCATAGGTCAGCGAGCCGCGCGCACTTCTCCGCGACAGCCAGGCCGCGCCGCCTGCCATCGCGAGGCCCAGCACATCGGACAGGTTGTGCCCCGCGTCGGCCATGAGGGCGGTCGAGCCGGCAAAGGCGCCCGCGCCGAATTCGATGATGACGAACAGCAGATTGACGCCCAGACCCACGGCATAGCGCCAGTCACCGGTGTCGACCGGGCCGTGGTCGTGGCCATGGCTGTGTCCATGCCCATGCCCATGGCTGTGCCCGTGCCCGTGATTGTGGCCGTGCGCGTGCTGGGGCTTTTCGGTGGAATCGTGCGCGTCGTGGGCCATGGTAGGACCCTAGTGCTGGTGCAGGACGACGAGAAGCCCCAGACCGATCAGGGCCAAGCCCAGGATCGCGCCTTCATAGCGGGCCCAGCGCTCCAGCCGCAGGATCGAGGCTCCTGCGCGGGCCAGCGTGGTGAATACCGCCATGCCCAGAACCGTCCCAACCGCCAGCACCAAGGTTAGCAGGCCCAGCACCATCAAACCTTCCTCGGCCGACGACAGATAGAGCGGCAGCAGGACCTCACCGGGCGAGGCGGCCATCACCGCCACCAGTCCCCAGAAGGCCGCCGCCTGCGACACCGTCTGCTCGGGGGTCTCCAGTTCCGGCCCCTGGGCGGGCAGGGGTTTTCGCACCGTGGCGCGCGCCAGATAGAACAGGCCCAGCACGAACAGCAGTCCGGCGGACAGCCAGGGCAGCAGGCCGGTCACCCACTGGTCCAACGCCAGCCCGGCCATCACGATCAGGCCGCCGACGACCGCGGTCACCGCGATATGGGCCAGCCCTGCCGCCGTCACCGACGCCAGGGTGGTGCCGAGGTTCCACCGCTGCGCCCGGCCGACCAGCACGAACGGCAGCCAGTGGGTGGGTAGGGCGGCATGCAGGAATGCCGTCACAAACCCGCCGACCAGCAGCGAGACAAGCAGGGAGGTTTGAAGGTCGGACGGCGCCATCGATCCGTCCATAGCCTGTTACTTTATAACGGTCGAGAGGGGTTGTATCGATTCTGTCCCGGCGCGGGCGCAGAGGGTCCGGAAAACGCATATGTCCGTTGACTCGCGCCCGGCCTTCCGTATATGTCGCCGCTCTTCGCCTGCGGGGGTCCCTCGCGGGCGCTTATCTTTATGCGTTCAGGCTTTGAGGCTTTCGATATGTACGCGGTAATCAAGACCGGCGGAAAACAATACCGGGTCCAACCGGGCGACGTGCTGGTCGTCGAAAAGCTGGACGGCGACGCCGGTTCGGACATCAGCTTCGGCGAAGTGCTGATGCTGGGCGGTGACAAGGGCGTGACCGTCGGGGCCCCGCTGATCGACGGTGCGACCGTCGCCGCGACCCTGATCGAGACCCGCAAGGGCGAGAAGGTCAAGATCTTCAAGAAGATCCGTCGTCAGGGCTACCGCCGCACCCGCGGTCACCGCCAGATGGAATCGGTCCTGCGCATCACCGGCATCGAAGGCGCCGGCGAGAAGGCCAAGTGGGACGGCGAAACCTCGCTGATGACCAAGGCTGAAATGAACCTGCGCGCCCGGGGCCTGGCCTCGCGCGATGCGGCTCCGGCCCAGGACGAGGCTCCCAAGGCCAAGGCCGCCCCGGCGAAGAAGGCTCCGGCCAAGAAGGCCGCCGCCCCCAAGACTGAGGCCACGACGGACGAGGCTCCCAAGGCCAAGGCTCCGGCAAAGAAGGCCCCCGCCAAGAAGGCCGCGCCCAAGGCCGACAAGGAATAAGGTTTCAGGCGCACCGTTCGTCGGTGTGCTAAGGTGAAGTTATAAGCCCTCAAGCAGCGAGCGCCCGCGGCGCAAGCGTTAGGGCAAACAGGAAGTACGGAGCAGTCTCATGGCTCACAAAAAGTCCGGTGGTTCGTCGCGTAACGGTCGCGACTCCGAGTCCAAACGCCTCGGCGTGAAGAAATTTGGCGGCGAGCGCGTGCTGGCCGGCAACATCATCATTCGTCAGCGCGGGACCAAGTGGCACCCGGGCGACAACGTGGGCATGGGCCGTGACCACACCCTCTTCGCCCTTACCCAGGGCGCGGTGAAGTTCACCACCAAGGCCGGCGGCCGTTGTTACGTGTCCGTCCTTGCGGCCAACGACGACCAGGCAGTCGCCGCCGCCGCCGAGTAACACGACGCCCGACCCCGGATCGTGTTGCTCCTCCAGCAGCCGATCCGGACCAAGGGAAATATTCCGCGGGGAGTCTGGATCACCAGGCTCCCCGTTTTCGTTCCCCGCCTCGTGCCGCCCGAGCCCTCTCAAGGGGGTGGCAGAAAGACCGAGGCCTCGCCATGTGCGGAATCGAACCCCAGCCCATCATAGAAACGCGGCGTCTGGCGCTGAGAGCGCCCCGTCCCGAGGACATCTCGCGCCTCGTCGCCCTGGCCAACGACCCCGACATCGCGCGCATGACCCTGCGCATGCCCACGCCCTATACGGCCCGGGACGCCGAGGCGTTCGTGGCGAGCGTCGCCGCCCAGGACCCGCGCACGGGCAGCACCTTCCTGATCGAGCATGAGGACCACGGACCGGTGGGTGTGATCGGCCTGTTCGATGACGCGGATCCGGTGCCCGAGACGGGCTACTGGATCGGTCGGCCTTTCTGGGGGCGGGGCTATGCCACCGAGGCCTTGCAGGGCGCGCTCAGCTGGGCGCGCAGCCGCTGGCGCAAGCGGGCGCTGGTCGCCGGCCACTTCGTCGATAATCCGGCCTCGGGCCGGGTGCTGGAAAAGGCGGGTTTTCTGTATACGGGCGAGGTTCGTCCCGGCCTCAGCCGCGCGCGGGGCGGCCCGGTGGAAACACGCCGGATGGTCTGGCTGGCCTGAGGGCCGGCCAGATCCCGACTCAGACCAGCGGCGGGGGCATGAAGACCATCAGCAGGGCGACGGTCACGGCGGCCAGGGCCACGATGATGCCCAGCACAAAGGCCAGGGCCATGCGCGCGCGCCTGCGCCGCAGGCCACCGCTCGGCACCGAGCGGATGAGCACGAACGGGCGCCGGTCAAAGGCTTCCGAACCGGTGATATTGTGTCGGGACATAAACGCGCTCCCCTGACCGAACCAAGTACCCGAACGGGCACTGGCGCCCACAGACCCGTCGGCTGGGGCCAAAGGATGGCGAACGGCGGTTTATCTCGGGATCAGCCGCAGTAGACCAGGCGCCCCGAGTAGGCGCGGTAGTAGCCGCTGCGCGGATCATAGGACCGGTAGTTTCGGCTGCACCAGTCGATCCGGCGCGGGTCGCGGCCCTGGCCATAGGCCGATCCACCCCCGCCATAGACCACGTCGGGCCGGCCATAGGCGCCGTAATAGGTGGTGGTGTCGCGGGAGTCGTAGCGGCTCCGGTACGACCGGTGCTCCGACCCGTAATAGGGCTGCGGCCCCGCATAGCCGTAGCCATAGCCGTAATTGTAGCCGTAGCCGTATCCATAGCCGTCGTCGTACCGGCGATGATCGCGCCGGTCATAGCTGCCATACGAGCTGCGCCCCCGCTGGTCGCGCCAGCGCGCGTCGCAGTCGCTGCGGTTGGCGTCCCAGAAGGCATCGCATCGATAGTCGCCCGGCCGGTCGCGCTGGGCCGCTACGCTCCAGTCCGAGCTGTACCGGGTCGTGTCCGAGCGGTAGCGCCGCTCATAGCGATAGGACGAATCGCGGTCATAGCGGTCCCGCCCAAAGCTGTCCTGATAGCCGTACGGCGTCTGGTAGCCATAGCCGTCGTAATAGCTGCTCTGGGCCATGGCGGCCGGGGCCGACAGGGCGACGAGAGCGCCCGCGGCGACCAGCATTCCCGGGAATTTCGACAGGCCGGCCATGGCGGGCTCCATTCGCTAGAGGGTGACGTCCACGCGCGCGCCGGCACGGGTGCGGACACGCTGCATCATGACCACGCGCTCCTCGCCGCCGGCGCTGACCGGGGCGATGATGAACCACTCCCCGGCGGGCAGGGCGTTGAACTGGAAGCGGTTGTCGCTGCAGGTCGAGGACCGGACATAGGACCGGTAGTCGGCATTCGGGTCGGCCACCGTGCGGGCCCGCACCACCGACTCGGGCAGGGCCGCGCGATCGATCGAGCCGTACAGATTGCGGAAGCGGGCGCGGGTGTAGGGGGTGACCGGCGTCAGGGCGACCGAGCCGGTGCAGGTATAGCGGGTGCCGTTCTGGGCATAGGTGATGCGGCCATCGACGCCGGCGGTGCCGTTCCCGGCCGACCAGGCGAAGTCGGCGGCGTTAAAGGCAGTCGATTCGGTTACCGGGCCGGACGTCGGCCCCATGGTGGGCGCGCAGGCCGCCGTGGCGGCGAGGGCAGCAACGGACAGGGCGAGGGCGGTGGGGCGCATCGACAGGGGCATTCTCAAGTCTTCCTTCCAGGCTCGGGCGATCGATCATACGACCGGATCGGCGTCACTGCCATGACGCCTAACGCACGCCTCAAGGTCAAGGTTGCGGGCGCCCGGGGTCTGGTCCAAAAGCGGCGACACAAGACCGCGACCCACGCGGCCGGAGCGTCAGGGGCAAACCAGGGATGACCGTCACCTTTCAGGATATCGAGGCCGCCCGTGACCGGATCCGCGGCCAGGTCGACCACACCCCCACGCGGCACTCCCGGCGCCTGTCCGAGCTGACCGGGGCCGAGGTCTGGGTCAAGTTCGACAATCTGCACTTTACCGGCAGCTTCAAGGAGCGCGGGGCGCTCAACCGGCTGATGCTGCTGGATGCGGATGAGCGGAAACGCGGCGTCGTCGCCGCCTCGGCTGGCAACCATGCCCAGGCGCTGGCCTACCACGGGGGCCGACTGGGCATCCCCGTGACCATCGTCATGCCCGAGGGCACCCCCTTCGTGAAGATCGACGGCACCCGGCGCCACGGGGCCCGGGTGGTCATTGAGGGCGCCGACTTCACCGGCTCGACCGCCGAGGCCCACCGGCTGCGCGACGACGAAGGCTTCGTCTTCATCTCGGCCTTTGACGATGAGGGCATTGTGGCCGGACAGGGCGTCTGCGCCATGGAGTTCCTCGAGGACGCGCCGGACCTCGAGGAGATGATCATCCCGATCGGCGGCGGTGGCCTGATCGCCGGCTGTTCGATCGCGGCCGAGGCGATCCGGCCCGAGCTTCAGGTCCATGGCGTCGAGGCGGCCATGTATCCGTCCTTCACCGCCCGCCGGCGCGGCGAGACCCCGAAGTGCGGCGGGGCCACCATTGCCGAGGGCATCGCCATCAAGGCCGTCGGCGACATTCCCTTCGCCCTGGCCGACCCGCGGGTGAAGGAGGTCTTCGTCTGTCAGGAGGCCGAGTTCGAAAAGGCCGTCGCCTTCTATGCCACGCTGGAAAAGACGGTGGCCGAGGGCGCGGGCGCGGGGGGCCTCGCCGCCCTGCTGGCCAATCCGGAGCGCTTCAAGGGCCGCAAGGTCGGTCTGGTCCTGTGCGGCGGCAATATCGACGCGCGGATGCTGGCCGTGGTCCTGAACCGCGAAATGGTGCGTGAGCGGCGCCTGATCGTCTATCGCATCCTCGGCGACGACCGCCCCGGCATGCTGTCGGCCATGGCGGCCGTGATCGGGGGTCTGGGCGGCAATATCATCGACGTGGTCCACAACCGTCTGGCGCTCGACGTGCCGGCCAAGGGGGCCGAGTTCGACATCATGGTGGAAACCCGCGACTCGGCGCATGCCGATGACATCGCCAGCGCTTTGAAGGACAAGGGTTATGAACTTCGCATGGGTTAGGGCCGGGGCGCTGGCCGCCGCCCTTCTGGCGGTCGCCGCGTGCGGCAACGGGAATGCCGACGCTTCGGCGGATGCCGAGGCGCGGGCCGAGGCCGCCGCCTATTTCCTGAAATCGAACGCGCGGGCCAAGGGCGTGAAAACGACCGAAAGCGGCCTCCAGTACAAGGTGCTCCAGTCCGGTCCGGCCGACGGCGTCCAGCCCGATTCCAACGATCTTATTCGCCTCGAATATGAGGGCAGCCTGACCAATGGCGACGTGTTCGACAGCTCCTTCGAGCGCGGCATGCCGGTCGTCATGTCGCCCCAGAATCTGGTCCCCGGCTGGATCGAGGCCCTGCAGATGATGCGTCCGGGCGACGAGTGGATGCTCTATGTCCCGCCCGAGCTGGGCTATGGCGAGGAAGGTCGCCCCGGCATCCCGCCGAACTCGGTGCTGGTCTTCCGGCTCAAGATGCTGGCCGTCGCCCCGGCGCCCGGTGGTCACCGCGGTGTGGGCGAAGCCAACGGCTGATCAGGGCGCGTCTGGCGACAGGCGCTGCACAGCCCAGCGGGCGGCGTCTGCGACCACCGGGTCCGGGTCCGAGGCAAGGTCGCGGGCCACGGACAGCAGCTCCGGATCGCCGCTGTTGCCGATGGCGTACAGCACATTGCGGACGAACCGGTCGCGGCCGATCCGCTTGACCGGGCTCTTGCGAAAGCGCGCGCGGAACGTGGCGTCGTCCAGTGCGGCCAGCTCGGCCAGCGGCGGCGCGACCGCCTCGTCCCGCGCCGCCAGCCGTCCCTCGTTCGAGGCCCGGGCGAACTTGTTCCACGGACACACGGCCAGACAGTCGTCGCAGCCATAGATGCGGCTGCCGGTCGCCTCCCGGAATTCCTCCGGCCAGGGCCCGGCGAACTCGATGGTCAGATAGGACAGGCACCGCCGCGCATCCAGCTGGAACGGCGCGGGAAAGGCGCGGGTCGGGCAGGCATCCAGACACGCGGTGCAGCTGCCACAGTGCTCGCCCTCGGCCTCATCGACCGGCAGTTCGGCGGCCGACAAGATCACCCCCAGGAACAGCCAGTTGCCGTGCTCGCGCGACAGCAGATTGGTGTGCTTGCCCTGCCAGCCCAGACCCGCGCGCTGGGCCAGCGGCTTTTCCATCAGGGGGGCGGTGTCCACGAACACCTTCACGTCCTCGCCGGTCTGCGCCGCCACATAGCCGGCCAGGGTCTTCAGTCGCCCCTTGATCAGCTCGTGATAGTCGTCACCGCGCGCATAGACCGAGATATAGCCCCGCGACCCGTCCTCCATCTCGATCAGGGGGTCATGGTCGGGCCCATAGTTCAGGCCCAGCACGATGGCGGTCCGCGCCTGGTCCCACATGCCGGTGGGGTGCCGGCGGCGCTCCAGCGTCGTCTCCATCCAGCCCATCTCGCCGTGGCGCCCGGCCTCGACGAAGCGGGCCAGCCGGTCTCCGGCCTCCCACGGCGCGTCCGCCGGGGCCAGCCGGCAGGCATCGAACCCCAGCGCCGAGGCGCGGGCGCGGATCTCCTCGACCAGGGTGTCGGAACGGGCGGCCATGGCCCCGCCTTGCCGTGAATGGCTCTAGAAGTCGAGGTCGTCGTAGTGGGCGACCGGCGGCTGTCCCGGCAGGCGATCGGACAGCAGCGGCCGGAAGCACGGCCGGCACTTCATCCGCATGTACCAGTCCTTCAGCCCCGGCCAGCTGGCCCAGGCGATCTCGCCGAAATAGTCCAGCACCGACAGGTGCGCCGCGGCGACCAGATCGGCCTGGCCCAGTCGGCGCCCCGCCAGCCAGTCGCGCGCCTGACACAGGGCCTCCAGCTCGACCAGATGGGCTTTCAGCGTTTCCCGCCCGGCCCGCAGCGCCCGCGCTTCGGGCGGGCCCAGCCGCAGCAGCGGCTTTTCCATCCGCTCGTGCAGCAGGATGGCCTGGACCTCGTCGGTGAATTTTCGTTCGAACCAGCCGGTCAGGCGGCGCGTCTCGGCCCGCTCGGCCGCATCGCGCGTGAACAGCAGCTTGCCTTCGGTCTGGTCGTCGACCCAGCCGAGGATGGCCGCGCTCTCGCACAGCACCAGATCATCGACCTTCAGCACCGGCGGCATGCCCGAGGGATTGAGCCCGTGCACCGGACAGTCGTCCTCCCACGGCTTCACCGGGGTCTCGCGCACGGCGATCTTCGCCTCGCCCAGGGCCAGACGCGCGCACCGCGATCCCGGATCGAAGGCGAAATGATACAGGATGGACTCGGCCATAGGGCCTCCATGCCCCAGCGGTCGTTAAGCGTGCGTTTACCGCAAGCGGCTCAGCCCCAGGGACCCCGCCGTGCCGGAGGCATGCCGGGCGTCAGCGCCGGCCCAACCCCGGCCTCGTGGCCCGAGGCGGTGCGGATCAGGGCCCATCCGCCCCAGCCCATCCAGATCGCCAGAATCAGTCCCGCCGCGGCATCGAGGGCGGGCACCCCCAGCAGCACTCCGGCGACCAGCCCCAGCAGAAGCACGCCCGCGGCGGCCGTTTCGGCGATCGACTGGTCCCGGGCGGCGCCGCGCGTCTCCGGCGCGCCGTCGGCCACCTCCCGCGCCCGCAGGCGGGCCAGCACCAGGGTCAGGCCCAGCACCCCCAGCGCCGCCGTCGGCGCCCACAGGCCGCCGGACAGGGCCTGCGGATGGCCGATCCGCCACAGGCAGATCAGGCCCATGAAGACACCGGCCGCCACCGCCATGCTGCCCTTGATGCGGCGCAGCCCGGCCTCGCCCTCCAGCGTCCGCGAGCGCCCGGCCCCCGCGATCAGGGCCAGCGCCATCAGATCGATCAGGCTGTCGGTCAGGGCGGTCAGCGCCCCCACCGAGCCCGAGGCCCGCGCGGCAAACACTTTGAGCGCGACTATGCCCATGATCAGCCCCCAGACGGCCCAGCGCGCAGCCGGCGTCGTGGCCGGACCGGAAACGGACGGGGGAGGGGGCGGGGTCATGCCGGGCTTGTCGCTGATCCCGGCGCCCTTGCCAATGGCCCCCGGATCGGTCCACCGACCGGCGTGTCATGAAATCGTCCCATATCGGCGCTTGATTGAACAACTCAGGGTTTCTGCACGGGGCGGGCATGGACGCAGAACACGGCTGGATCGGGCGCGCCGAGGCGCTGCGGCGTCTGGGGGTCAAGACCCAGACGCTCTATGCCTATGTCAGCCGGGGCCGGATCGCGGCCCGCCCGGACCCCGCCGATCCCCGCCGCAGCCTCTATGCCGAAAGCGACATCGCCCGCCTCGGCGCCGGCGACCGCGACACCACCCCGACGGCCCTGACCCGGGGGGCGGCCGGTCGCGGCGAGGCCGAGATCTTCTCCACCCTGTCCACCCGCATTGACGGCCGCCTCTGCTATTCCGGGCTCGACGTCGCCCAGCTGTCGGCCCAGGCCACGCTCGAGGATGTCGCCCGACGCCTGTGGGGTCTGCGCTCGCCCCAGCCGCTGATGGGGTTAAGACCGCGCGTCGATGCCGTCACCGGCGCCTCGATCCGGCTGCGCACCCTCGCCTGTCTGGCCCGGCGCGCGGCCGAGGACCCGGCCATGACCGGGCGCGATGCGGCCAGTCTCCGCGCCGAGGCGGCAGAAGTTCTCAATGAGGTCATCGATGCCGCGGCGGGGTCCGGCCCCCGCCTGCTGTTCCACCAGCGTCTGGCGCGCGGCTGGAAGATGATCGAGCGCGACGCCGATCTGGTGCGGCGGGCTCTGGTTCTGTGTGCGGATGATCTGGCCCGCCCGCCCATGCTGGCCGCGCGCGCGACGGCCCAGGCGGGTGCACCGCTGGCCGGGGCGGCCCTGGCCGGCCTGACCGCCCTGATGGGATCGCCCGTCATGGGCCGCACCCAGTCCGCTTCCACCTGGGTGATCCAGGCGCGTCGGGATCCGGCCGGCACAATTGCCGCCACCTTCGCGGCCAGCGGCGACCTGCCCGGCTTCATCGACCCCGCCTCTCCGGATACGGACGAAGCCCGCGCCCGCGCCCTGATCGAGGCCGAGCGTCTGCCCGCCGATCTGGAGGCCATTTGGCGCGAGGGCGAGGCGCAAACGGGTCTGGTCCCCGGCCTGCCGCTGGCGCTGGCCCTCCTGGCCCGGCGTCTGGACCTGCCGCGGGACGGGGCCGTCGACCTGCTGTTGCTGGCCCGCGTCGTGGGCCTGATCGGTCATGCGCTGGATCAGGCGATTGGTGGCTCGCCTATTCGCACCCGACTACGCTATGTGGGGCCGACGCCGGGGGCCAACTGATCCGCGCCCGCCGGCCGTGCATGCGAACAAGGGGACCTCATGGCCGACTGGCTGCTGGCGATCATCCTGGGCCTGATCGAGGGCCTGACCGAGTTCATCCCCGTCTCCTCGACCGGTCACCTGCTTTTGCTGGGCCATTTCCTCGGCTTCGAAAGCACCGGCAAGACGTTCGAGATCGTTATCCAGCTGGGCGCCCTGCTGGCCATCATCAGCGTCTATTTCAAACGTCTGTGGACGCTGGCGACGCGCTGGCCGTTCGAGGTCGAGGCCCGCCGCTTCCTGATCGGCCTGCTGGTCGCCTTTGCCCCGGCCGTGGTCATCGGCGTCTTTGCCTATGACTTCATCAAGCTGGTGCTGTTCGAGACGCCCATGGTGATCTGCGTGGCCCTGATCGTTGGCGGGGTCCTGCTGCTGCTGCTCGACCGGATGAAGAAGGTGCCCGTCTATCTGCAGGCCGAGCAGTATCCCCTGCGCGTCTATCTTTTGATCGGCCTGTTCCAGTGCCTGGCCATGATCCCGGGTGCGTCGCGGTCAGGCGCCACCATCGCCGGCGGCCTGCTGCTGGGCACGGACAAGCGTTCGGCGGCCGAGTTCAGCTTCTTCCTCGCCCTGCCGACCATGGGGGCGGCGGTCGCCTATGACCTGTTGCAGAACTGGGAGCGCCTCGACTTCAGCGACGCCGGTCTGATCGCCATCGGCTTCATCACGGCCTTCCTCACCGCGCTGGCGGTGGTCAAGCTGTTGCTCGACTTCGTCTCCCGGCACGGCTTTGCGCCCTTCGCCTGGTGGCGGATCGGGGTCGGCGTGGCCGGGATGATCCTGCTGGGTCTGGGCTTCTAGAAGGCTTCGGCCATCGGCTGTTCGGCGAACTGGCCGCCCCGGCGATAGCGCCACAGATAGCCGGGCACCACGGCCGCCATGCCGATCGGCTCGATGCCCAGATCCGTCAGGCCGGGGGCGCCGTCAGACACGACATTGTCGGTCTGCATCATCACCACCTGATCGCGGGTCAGTACCGGCGGCAGGCCCACCAGCGTCGTCAGCTGCGCCAGGGAGCCGATGGCCCGCGCCACCGGGAAGGGCAGGGGCAGCAGCATGCGATGGCGGCCCGTCTCGTGGGCGATCATCTTCAGCACTTCTTCAAAGGTCACGATCGCCGGACCGCCCAGCTCGACCGTCTGGCCGGCCCAGGCCCCCTCGGTTGCCACACGCGCCACGGCCTCGGCCACGTCGCCCACGAACACCGGCTGGAAGCGCGACTGCCCGCCCCCGATCAGCGGCAGGGCCGGCGTCAGGCCCGACAGGGCGGCGAACCGGTTGAAGAAGCCGTCGCCCGGACCGAACACGATCGACGGGCGCACAATGGACGCGCCGGGGAAGGCGTCCTTCACAGCCGCCTCGCCCCGGGCCTTGGAGCGCGCATAGGCCGATCCGCTCTCGGCATCGGCGCCGATGGCCGACATCTGCACGAAGTGGCGGGCCCCGGCCTCGCGGGCAGCCTCGGCCACGGTACGCGCCCCGTCGACATGGATGTGCTCAAAGGCCTTCGATCCCGGACGCTCGTACAGGATACCGACCAGATTGATGACGATGTCGGCGCCGGCCACGGCGCTCTTCACGGTCGCGGGGTCGGTGATGTCGCCATAGATGGGCATCACCTGGCCGACATCGCCCAGCGGCTTCAGGTCATGGGCCAGATTGGGGTTGCGCACCGCCACCCGGATTCTCAGGCCCCGCCGCGCCAGCGACCGAACGACCTGGGTCCCGACAAAGCCGGAGCCTCCGAACACAGTGACCAGACCCGAACCGGACGGCATCATCAGCCATGCTCCCTGAAAGGCCCGCACCTTCGGGCCACGTGCGTCGGGGGATAGACGATGCGCCCGCGCCGGGCAATGCGGTCGGACGCCCCGGGGTCATTGAAGCGCCCCCGTGCCTGTGCGACACATGTTGCAATGGCGAACAGACCCGACGTCTTCGACGAGATGCACGGCTCCGGCGAGGCCTGTAGGTCCCCGTACAGCGGCTATGCTGACTGGTTTCAACGTCAGGGCGCCCAGAGCCTGCGCAAGAAGTCCCGCGATGCCGAGGTCTTCTTCCGCCGCACCGGGATCACCTTCAACGTCTATGGCCAGCAGGAAGCCGAGGAGCGGCTGATCCCGTTCGACATCGTGCCGCGCATCATCTCGGGCCGCGAATGGAGCCGGCTGACCCGCGGCATCGAACAGCGGGTGCGCGCCATCAATGCCTTCCTGCACGACATGTATCACCGCCAGGAAATCCTGCGCTCGGGCCGCATCCCGGTCGATGTGATCGCCGCCAACGCCGCCTTCCTGCCCCAGATGATCGGCGTCGAGCCGCCGGGCGGCATCTACACCCACATCGTCGGCATCGACATCGTGCGGACGGGCGAGGACGAGTTCTTCGTGCTCGAGGACAATGCCCGCACCCCGTCCGGCGTCTCCTACATGCTGGAAAACCGCGAGACGATGCTGCGGATGTTCCCCGAGCTGTTCTCGCGGGTCGCGGTGCGCGAGGTCAGCAATTATCCCAAGCTGCTCCGCCGGTCGCTGGCGGCCTGCGCGCCGCCGGGATGCTCCGGCTCGCCGGTCGTGGCCGTGCTGACCCCCGGCATCCACAACTCGGCCTATTTCGAGCACGCCTTCCTCGCCGACCAGATGGGCGTCGAACTGGTCGAGGGCCAGGACCTGCAGCTGGTCGATGGCCGCATCGCCATGCGCACGACTCGCGGCTACACCCCGATCGACGTCCTCTACCGCCGGGTCGACGACGACTTCCTCGATCCGATGAGCTTCAATCCGGACTCCCAGCTGGGTGTGCCGGGGCTGATGGACGTCTATCGCGCGGGCGGGATCACCGTCGCCAATGCGCCCGGCACCGGCATCGCCGACGACAAGGCGATCTACAGCTACATGCCGGACATCATCCAGTTCTACACGGGCGAGAGCGCCATTCTGAAGAATGTGCCGACCTGGCGATGTGCCGAGCCCGACGCCCTGGCCTATGTGCTCGAACATCTGGACGAGCTGGTGGTCAAGGAAGTGCACGGCTCGGGCGGCTACGGCATGCTGGTGGGGCCGGCAGCCAGCAAGCGCGAGATCTCGGCCTTTGCCGACAAGCTGAAGTCCCGTCCCGGCAACTATATCGCCCAGCCCACCCTGGCGCTGTCGACCGTCCCGGTCTTGACCAAGGCCGGCCTGGCGCCCCGCCACGTCGACCTCCGGCCCTTCGTGCTGGTCTCCCCGGGCAAGATCGAGATCACCCCGGGCGGCCTGACCCGCGTGGCGATGAAGGCCGGCTCCCTCGTGGTCAATTCCAGCCAGGGCGGCGGCACCAAGGACACCTGGGTGCTCGAGGAATGAGGATGGCAGAGGGCACCCTTTCGGCGGAGGACTCCCGCCCATGCTAGGCAAGACCGCCGCCGGCCTGTTCTGGATGTTCCGCTTCCTAGAGCGCAGCGAGAATACCGCGCGTCTGGTCGATGCGGGCTTTCGCATCGCCCTGACCCGGTCCGCAGCCGCCGAGGCGGAATGGGCCTCGATCATCAATACCGCCGGGGTGCGTCAGGGGTTTCTTGAGCGCTACGACGCCTTCAACGCGGCCAATGTGATCGACTATCTGCTGCGCGACCGGGACAATCCCTCCAGCGTCATGTCGGTCATCGGCAATGCCCGCACCAATGCCCGCATGGTCCGCACGGCCCTGACGCGCGAGGTGTGGGAGGCCACCAACGAAGGCTGGATGACCATCCGCGACCTGCTGAAACGGCCAGTCTCCGAGAACGGCCTGCCCGACATCCTGGCCACCATCCGTCGCCAGAACGCCCTGGTCCGCGGTGCCCTGACCGGCACCATGATGCAGAACGACGTCTACAACTTTGCCCATCTGGGCATCTTCATCGAGCGGGCCGACAACACCGCCCGCATCCTCGACGTCAAATACTATGTGCTGCTGCCGTCGGTCTCCTATGTCGGCTCCTCGCTCGACAATGTGCAGTGGGAGACCATCCTGCGCTCGGTGTCGGCCCAGCGCGCCTATCGCTGGCTCAGCGACGGCACTGCCAACCCGCGCCAGATCGCCGACCTGATCATCCTCGACAAGCGCATGCCCCGCTCGCTGGCCTTCTGCGCCGGACAGATCTCGGAGCACCTCGGCTTCCTCGCCCAGGCCTACGGCAACGAAATGCCCAGCCACGACCTGGCCCGCGCCCATGTGAAGCGGCTGGCCGATCACTCCATCGAGTCGATCTTCGAGTCCGGCCTGCACGGGGTGCTCAGCGACTTCATCGGCCGCAACAACGCCCTCGGCCAGCAGATCGAGCGGGACTACAGGTTCTACGGATGATCCCATGCGCGTGAAGGTCCGGCACAGCACCGAATACACCTACGACCAGGCCGTCAGCCGTGGCCTGCAGAAGATCCGCCTGACGCCCAAGAATTCCGGCGGCCAGACCGTCGTCTCCTGGGACACCGGGGTCGAGGGCGGCACCAAGGAGCTGTCCTATACGGACCAGCACAACAATCTGGTCGAACTGCTGTCCATCGCGCCCGGCACCCGCACGGTGACCATCGTCTGCGAGGGCGAGGTCGACACCTCGGACACGGCGGGCATCATCGGCCAGCACGGCGGCTATGCCCCGCTGTGGTATTTCCGCCGGTCCACGCCCCAGACGCGCGCCGGCCCTCGCGTGCGCCAGCTGGTGCGCGATCTGGGCAAGGACTTCGATGACGATCCGTCGCGCCTGCACGCCCTGTCGGCCCTGATCCTGGACTCGGTCTCCTACAGCACGGGCACGACTGACTTTGCCACCACGGCGGAACAGGCCATCGAGGCGGGGCAGGGGGTCTGTCAGGACCACGCCCACATCCTGATCGCGGCGGCGCGGCTGATGGGCTATCCGGCTCGCTACGTCAGCGGCTACCTGATGATGGACGACCGGGTCGATCAGGACGCCGGCCACGCCTGGGCCGAGGTTCACGTCGACGGCCTGGGCTGGGTCGGGTTCGACGTCTCGAACGGCGTATCGCCCGATCCCCGCTACGTCCGGGTCGCCACCGGCCTCGATTATGGTGAAGCGGCGCCGATCTCGGGTATCGTCTACGGGGGCCGCAATGAGTCGATGGTGGTCCAGCTGCAGGTTCAGCAATAGCCAGGCCATGCCGGGGGCAATGACGATCGAATGACCTATTGCGTGGGCATGCGCCTGAACCGGGGACTGGTGTTCATGTCGGACACCCGCACCAATGCCGGCGTCGACAATGTGGCCACGGTCCGCAAGATGTTCACCTGGCACAAGCCGGGCGAGCGCATGATCACCCTGATGACCGCCGGCAATCTGGCGACGACCCAGTCGGTGGTCAGCATCCTCGACGAACGCACCAAGGTCCCGGCCGAGCGCAATCCGTCCCTGCTCGAGACCCCCACCATGTTTCAGGCCGCCCGTCTGGTCGGCGAGGCCCTGCGCGAGACCATCCAGACCAATGCCCAGAGCGGCCAGTCGGCCGAGGCCATGTTCGGCGCCACCCTGATCCTGGGCGGTCAGATCAAGGGCACGCCGCCGCGGCTGTTTCTCATCTATCCGCAGGGCAATTTCATCGAGGCCACCGACGACAACCCCTATTTCCAGATCGGCGAGACCAAATACGGCCGCCCCATCCTGGTGCGGGGCTACGATCCGGACATGAGCTTCGAACAGGCGATCAAGCTGCTGGTCGTGTCGTTCGACTCGACGCTCAAGGCCAATCTGTCCGTCGGCCTGCCCATCGACTACCAGACCTACACCACCGACACCTGGCAGCCGACCCACGAGCGGCGCATGGAACGCGACGACCCCTATATGCGGACGATCGCCGAGGAATGGGGCGTGGCGCTCCGGGCCGCCTTCCTCTCCCTGCCGGATCCCGTGCTGGAGGACTAGCGCCCGGCCCAATTGGAAAACCCCCCGCCGTGGTCCGGCGAGGGGTTTATGGTGGAGCTAAGCGGAGTCGAACCGCTGACCTCTTGAATGCCATTCAAGCGCTCTACCAACTGAGCTATAGCCCCGAACCTTTGTCCCCGTGCGGGGCCTCCGGTCTGGTCCGCCGGTCCCGGTCAGGGGGCCAGCGAGGCGGCGGAACCTATGTCAGGGCTCGATCCCGATCAAGCCCGATTCCGCCAATTATTTTCACCCTGTGAAAGACGACCTTCGGGGTCAGTCGTCGTCCTTCGACGGCTTGACGATATCGGCGTCGAAATCGTCGTCGTCGTCCTCGTCATCGTCGATGAAGGCGGCCGAGTCATCGTCGTCGTCATCGTCCAGGACGTCGTCGTCATCGTTCATGCCGGTGTCGTCCTTGGACGAGTCGTCATCGTCGTCGTCATCGTCCGGCGTCAGGATGCGCTCATGGCCTTCCTGGTCGATTTCCGGCGTGGGAGGCGTATCGTCCTCTTCCTCGTCGTCATCGGAGGCCTTCTTGTCCTTGACCTTGTCCTCGGTGTCGTCCGTATCGTCCTCGGCCTCTTCGGGCTCGGGCACGTCAGCGGGCCGACCGCGACGGTTGCGCAGGCGCAGCGCTTCTTCGGGGTCGAACTCGGTGTCGCACTTGGGGCAGTGCGCCGGGCGGCGGTTCAGGTCGTAGAATTTGGCCTGGCAGTTCGGGCAGACCTGCTTGGCGCCAAGTTCAGCTTTGCTCACGGATCGTGACCTTCGCGACGGGTGGATTTCGGGCGGCTCCCTTGCCACCCGAATGGCCCGCTGTCAAAAGCGATCTTCGCCTCTGGCCCTGTTTTCCCGCACGATCGAAAGGCCGTCCGTGGCCGCCGCCGCCTTCCTGACCGCCCGTCCGGCCTCGCGCCTGGCCGGAACCGTGACCGCTCCCGGTGACAAATCCGTCTCCCACCGCGCCCTGATCCTGGGCGGGATGGCGCAGGGCGTGACCGAAATAGAGGGCCTGCTCGAGGGCGAGGACATCCTCGCCACCGCCCGGGCCGTCGCGGCCTTCGGGGCCGAGGTGGAGCGTCTCGCACCCGGCCGCTGGCGCGTCACCGGCCATGGCGGCTTTCGTCAGCCGGAGGGCATCATCGACTGCGGCAATGCCGGCACCGGGGTGCGCCTGCTGATAGGAACGGCCGCAGGCTATCCGATCGCCGTGACCTTTGATGGCGACGTCAGTCTGCGCAAACGCCCGATGAAGCGGGTCACCGCCCCGCTCGGCGAAATGGGCGCGCGGTTCGAGTGGTCGGGCGAGGAGGATCGTCTGCCGCTCCGCCTGACCGGCGGCGACCTGCGCGGGCTGTCCTTCACCCAGTCGGTCGCCTCGGCCCAGGTCAAGTCCGCCCTGCTGCTGGCGGGGTTGAACGCCAGCGGCCTCACCGAAGTCATCGAGCCCGAGCGAAGCCGCGACCACACCGAACGCATGCTCCACGCGTTCGGGGCCGAGGTTCAGGTCACGGAGCAGGGGGCCGGCTGGCGTATCCGTCTCGGGGGCGGGCAGGGGCTCACCGGCACCGCCGTCGCCGTCCCGGGCGATCCCTCATCCGCGGCCTTCCCGCTGGCGGCCGGCCTGATCGTGCCGGGCTCGGAGGTGACGGTCGAAAACGTCATGCTCAACCCGCTGCGGACCGGCCTGTTCGACACCTGGCGCGAAATGGGCGCGGACCTGACCGTCTCGAACCGGCGCGAGAGCGGGGGCGAGATCGTCGGCGACATCACGGCCCGCCATTCGGCGCTGAAGGGGGTGGTCGTGCCCGAGGCCCGCGCGGCCTCGATGATCGACGAATATCCGATCCTGGCCGCCACGGCCGCCTTTGCCTCGGGCCGGACGGTCATGCGGGGCATCGGCGAGATGCGGGTCAAGGAGAGCGACCGTATCGCCCTGATGGCGCGCGGCCTTGCCGCCTGCGGGGTCGCGGTCGAGGAGGAGCCCGAGGGCCTGATCGTCACCGGCGGTCCCGTAGCCGGTGGGGCGACCGTCGAGACCGCCCACGATCACCGCATCGCCATGAGCCATCTGGTGCTGGGCCTCGCCGCCCGTGCGCCGGTCAGCGTCCGCGACCCCGAAATGATCGCCACCAGCTTTCCGGCCTTCGTCCAGTTGATGCAGGGGCTGGGCGCCGATATCGAGGCGGGATGACCGCCCCCCTCATCATCGCCGTCGACGGCCCGGCCGCATCGGGCAAGGGCACCATCGCCCAGCGGCTGGCGCAGCACTATGGCCTGCCGCATCTGGATACCGGCCTGCTGTATCGCGCGGTGGGACTGGGTGTGCTGGACCGCGGCGGGGATCTCGGTGATGCAGACCTCGCCGAACAGGTCGCCCGCGCGCTCGAGCCGGAGGACCTGTTCGACACCACCCGCCTGACCGATCGCGGGGCGGGCGAGGCCGCCAGCCGTGTCGCCGGCCACACCGGGGTGCGCGCGGCCCTGCTGGACCTCCAGACCCGTTTCGCGCGCCAGCCGGGCGGCGCCGTGCTGGACGGGCGCGACATCGGCACGGTCATCGTGCCCGACGCCCCGGTCAAACTGTTCGTCACCGCCAGTCCCGAGGTCCGCGCCCGCCGTCGCTGGCTGCAACTGACCGCCCGGGGCGAGACCCTGTCGTTCGAGGACATGCTGGCTGATATCGTCCGTCGCGATGCCCGTGACGCCGGTCGCGGGGCCGCCCCCATGGTCCAGGCGGCCGACGCGGCCTTGCTGGATACGACCGATATGGATATAGAGGCCGCCTTCGATGCGGCCCGCCGTATCGTCGAGACATCGCGAGCGCGCTGACCGGCGGGCAAATCCAACGCGATGATCCTCGGCCACCGCGGGCGTTCGGGCAGCCCTGTCGCCGCCCCGGATCGACCTTCTACCCAAACTGAACCGACGTCCGCGAGGACTCCGTCCGGAGCCGCGCGGCCTATTCCTTTCTCCAACCCCAGAGTTTCATGACCGACACCCTCACCCCTACCCGCGACGATTTCGCCGCTCTTCTCGACGAGACCCTGCAGGGTCGTGACCTTGGCGAAGGCCAGGTCGTCCACGGCCGCGTCGTCGGCGTGGAAAAGGACATCATCATCATCGACGTCGGTCTGAAGACCGAAGGCCGGATCTCGGCCCGTGAATTCGGTCAGGGCGAAGGCGCCTCGATCCCGAAGGTCGGCGATGACGTCGAAGTCTACCTCGAGCGCGTCGAGAACGCCTTGGGTGAGGCCGTCATCAGCCGCGACAAGGCCCGCCGCGAGGAAGCCTGGACCCGTCTGGAAGCCGTCTTCGCCGAAGAGCAGCCCGTCATGGGCGCCATCGTCGGCCGCGTGAAGGGTGGCTTCACCGTCGATCTGGGCGGTGCCTCGGCCTTCCTGCCGGGCTCGCAGGTCGACATCCGTCCGGTCCGCGACGTCGGCCCGCTGATGGGTAAGGAACAGCCCTTCGCCATCCTCAAGATGGACCGTCCGCGCGGCAACATCGTCGTCTCGCGTCGTGCCATCCTGGAAGAAGCCCGCGCCGAGCAGCGCACCGAACTGGTCGGCCAGCTGGCCGAGGGTGAAGTCCGCGAAGGCGTCGTCAAGAACATCACCGACTACGGTGCGTTCGTGGATCTGGGCGGCATCGACGGCCTGCTGCACGTCACCGACATGTCGTGGAAGCGCGTCTCGCACCCGTCGCAGGTGCTGGCCGTCGGCGACACCGTCAAGGTGCAGATCGTCAAGATCAACCCGGACACCCAGCGCATCAGCCTGGGCATGAAGCAGCTCCAGGCTGACCCGTGGGACGGCGTGGAAGCCAAGTATCCGGTCGGCGCCAAGATGACCGGTCGCATCACCAACATCACCGACTACGGCGCCTTCGTGGAGTTGGAAGCCGGTGTCGAAGGCCTGGTCCACGTCTCGGAAATGAGCTGGACCAAGAAGAACGTCCACCCGGGCAAGATCGTCTCCACCTCGCAGGAAGTGGATGTGGTCGTGCTGGACGTCGACTCGGCCAAGCGCCGCATCTCGCTGGGTCTGAAGCAGGCCCAGGACAATCCGTGGGATGCCTTCGTCGCCAACCATCCGATCGGCTCGACCGTCGAGGGCGAGGTCAAGAACGCCACCGAATTCGGTCTGTTCATCGGCCTGGACAACGACATCGACGGCATGGTCCACCTGTCGGACCTCGACTGGAACGTCTCGGGCGAGGAAGCCATCCAGCGCTACCGCAAGGGCGAGATGGTCAAGGCCAAGGTGCTGGACGTCGACGTCGAGAAGGAACGTGTCTCGCTCGGCATCAAGCAGCTGGGCGGCGATCCGATCGGCGACGGCGACACCTTCCGGAAGGGTCAGCAGATCACCGTCACCGTGACCGCCATCGAGACCGGCGGCATCGAGGTCAAGTTCGGCGAGGATGAAGCTCCGGTCACCGCCTTCATCCGCAAGTCGGACCTGTCGCGCGACCGCGCCGAACAGCGCCCCGAGCGCTTTGCCGTCGGCGATCGCGTCGACGCCATGATCACCGGCATCGACAAGGCCTCGCGTCGCGTCTCCGTCTCGGTCAAGGCGCTCGAGATGAAGGACGAACAGGAAGCCATCGAACAGTTCGGGTCCTCGGACTCGGGCGCTTCGCTCGGTGACATCCTGGGTGCGGCCCTGCGCGAAAAGGGCGCCGCCAAGGAGTAAAAGCGTCGATTTCGATGCAAATCGGGGCGGTCGGAGCGATCCGGCCGCCCTTTTTTGCGGTTCGCGACCGCAATTTGTGTCCGGAAGCGTACATTATGGCTGTTAATGATGCTTAATGTCCGTCTTTCCCCTTTATTCCCTCACCGCGCGAGGTCTAGGGTGGACGCCGTCGCCGGGGGGCCGGTAAGGCAGGCGCGACATGGGGCGCACCGGTGTACGCCTCCGTCGCACGGGAAGGGGCTGAGATGATCAAGTCCGAACTGATCGACAAGCTGGCGGCCGAGAATCCGCACCTCACCCAGGCTGAGGTCGAGCGCCTGGTCAATGTCATCCTCGGCCAGATGGTCGAGACCCTGTCCGACGGCGGGCGGGTGGAAATCCGCGGCTTCGGCGCCTTTTCCGTGCGCCATCGTCCCGCGCGCCAGGGCCGCAATCCGCGCACCGGCGAAACCGTCGACGTGCCCGCCAAGGCCGTGCCCTTCTTCAAGAGCGGCAAGGAATTGCGCGAGCGGCTGAACGCCTCCGACTGAGCCGGCCATGGCGCCCGACTGGCGGATCGTTCCGGCCGATTTCGAGGATGCCCGGCTGCTGGCCCTGCTGGCCCTGCACCTTGAGGGCATGCACCGCTACACGCCTGCCTGTGGCGTTCACGCCCTCGATCTGACCGGTCTGCAGGCGCCCGGCGTCACCCTGTACACGCTATGGGACGGCGAGGCCCTGCTCGGCATGGGCGCCCTGCGCCTGCACCCCGACGGCGTGGGCGAGATCAAGTCCATGCGCACCCATCCCGACCATCTGGGCCGGGGCGTGGGCCGCACCCTGCTGGAGCATCTGATCGCCGAGGCCCGCGCGGCCGGCTGTCGCCGGATCAGCCTCGAGACCGGCTCGGGCCCCGCCTTCGAGGCCGCCCTGAACCTTTACGCCGCCCGCGGATTCCTCAAGGGTGAGCCGTTCGGGGGCTATACGCCCAGCGACTTCAACCACTTCTACCATCTGGATCTGCAGGCGGCCTGAGCGCCCGGTCGCGATCCCAAACGGAGGGCACCCATGGGTCTGTTTCAGGAATTCCGCGAGTTTGCCGTGCGCGGCAATGTCGTCGATCTGGCCGTCGGCGTCATCATCGGCGCGGCCTTCAACGGCATCGTCAAAAGCCTGGTCGACCAGATCATCATGCCGCCGATCGGCCTGCTGACCGGTGGCGTCGACTTCTCCGAACTGCAATGGGTGCTGCGTCCCGAAGACCCCTCGACCGAGGCCGTCGAACAGGTCGCCATCCAGTACGGCGCCTTCGCCAACACCCTCGTCCAGTTCCTGATCGTCGCCTTCGTCGTCTTCCTGCTGGTCAAGGGCATCAACAACATGCGCCGCAAACAGGCCGAGGATCCCCAGCCGGCCGCCCCGCCCGCCCCGACGCCCAGCGAGGCCCTGCTGACCGAGATCCGCGACCTTCTGAAGTCTAAGGCCTAGGGCGCCGGCCTCAGACAGAAGCCATAGTCCCCGTCATAGGGCGTGGGCTGCCACAGGCCGGGGTCCGGCGCGCCGGCCTCGAACCGGGCATGGGCGTGGCCCCAGCCGCCCTCGCGCCGGGCCCGCTCGGCCCACGGCCCCAGCCGGACCCGCGAGCGCGGGCTGACCAGATGCAGGCGCAGCTTGGCGGCATCGAGCCGTCGCGCCGCCACCATCAGGCCGGTCATCAGCCGGTCGATGGCCTCCGGCGCGCGCTCCAGCGCCACCAGATCCACGATCTCGAGCACCGGCGGGTCGATCACACTGGGCTTGGCCAGCTCAGCCCACGCATGGCCGACGAGGGCACCCCCCTCCCTGACCGCCAGCAGGACCGGCGGGCGCACCCGGTCCGGATCGCCGAGCCGATGGTGCATCACCTCTGCCGACCGGTCCGCCACCAGCCCGCCTTCATCGACCAGCGCCTGCCAATAGGCGTCCCAGTTCCCGGGCAGGTCCGCCGGCATCAGGGCGACCCCGTCCGGCATATCCGCCTGCCGGACCGGGCGGGGCCTCGGCGTCAGCGGTTCCGGAATCCGCTTCAGCACCTCAGCCAGCAGGGCGGGCTTGCGGTGATCCAATTCGCGCAGGAGACGGCTCACCGCGCGGGGCCAGCGTTTCAGCGGCCAGGCCAGCTTCAGGTCATGGGTTGTCGCGGGCCAGGGCACCAGCCGGTGTCGCTTGTACAGCGGCGCCGCCCGCGCATTGGCGTTGAAGGTGTAAAAGCCGACCATGCCCGTCTGACCCATCAGCGTCCGGATCAGCTGCGGCGCCATGCCCCGGCCCTCGGGGCTGACGATGATCGAATGGCCGGTCGCGGCATGAAGCGTTCGCTCCCCGTGCCGGAAGGTCTGGATGAAGTTGCCGAGACAGGCCACGGGCCGTCCCGCCTCGTCCTCGGCCAGCCAGCCCAGCGGCGCGTCCAGCCGGACCCGCGCGGGGTCCCGCGCCAGCCACCGCCACCCGGCCGCCGACCGCTCCGGCCAGCCGACCGAGCGGTGCAGGGCCGCCAGGGCTTCGGCGTCGTCCGGCGTGAAGGCACGAATGGGCATGCGGCGGTGGGGTCCTCCCTGCCGCCATCCTCCCGACAAACCCTCTACAATCCGTGAGGCCGCGTACCGGGACGTCGCAGAACGGCGTCCTGTCAGACTCCGTCAGGCCCGGCGGTGACCTCCCTCCGCTACTTTCCCTCCACCACTGGAGGGACTTCCATGCTTGCCCGTTTGATCGCCACGTCCGCTGCCGCCCTTGCACTCGCCGCTGTGGCCCAGCCCGCCGCCGCCCAGACCCGTATCGCCGTCGGCGAACAATCCGGGGCCACCCTGAACGCGCAGTCGCCCAAACTCGCGGACGGCAGCTACTACCAATGCTGGGTTGTCGAGGCGCGCGGCCAGCCGATCACCATCGATCTGATGAGCGGCTTCTTCGACACCTTCCTCGTCGTCGGTACGGGAAGTGACTGCGGCGACAGCATGACCGCCATCGCCGCCGACGACGACAGCGGCAACAACACCAACGCCCAGATCAGCGGCACCTTTGATGTGCCGCGTCTGCTGATCCGCGCCAATGCCTTCAACGCGGGCGAGGGCGGCAACTACTGGATCAAGGTCACGGCCGGCCTGCCGGAGGTCGAGGAGCGCCTGGGCTCAATGGATGCCCTGCCGCAGGTCACCAGCGAATGGGGCACGGAAACCTATGTCTGTGCCGGCGCCTATCGGGCGATGGGTGAGCTGAAGCAGTATGTCGGCCGCTACGGCAATGTCGCCTCGATCGACTATGCGGCCCGCGATCGTCAGGTCTCCGGACGTCTGAGCACCGGTGAGGCCGGCTCGGCCGACTTCATGTCGAGCGCCCTGGCTCTGGAGGCCCTTAACGGCTTCATTGATGACAAGCCGCAGAACGTCGCAAGCTATCTCGAAACCGTAGCCGCCTGTGATCGCGCCTACGGCTTCAACCCGGTCACCCGCTATCGCTGACACCGTCAGGGCTCGTCAGTTACAGTCACGCTGACTTTGGCTAGGGTCGCTTCAGGAAGGGCGCATCGGGCGCCCGGGCGGGAGCGACCCTCATGCGTATCGGAACCCTGATTTCAACCGGCCTGGCCAGCCTGCTGGCCGCCTCTGCGCTTGCGGGCGCGGCCTCGGCCCAGAGCGCGATCCGCGTCGGCGAGCCCGTCAGGGGCACGCTCAGCGCCAGCGATCCGGTCATGGAGGTCGATGGCAGCAGCTATGACTGCTACATCCTGTCGACCCGTGCGGGGCAATCCTACACCATTGATCTGACGTCCAGCGACTTCGACACCTTCATCGGCATGGGGCCGGGCCGGGCCTGCCAGCCGCCGGTCGAACAGACCAATGACGACATCAGCGAAGACAACGTCAATTCACGCCTGACTTTCACCTCCACGGGCGGCGACTACTTCATCCTCGCCAACAGCTATGAGGCCGGCGAAACCGGCGCCTATCGCCTGATCGTGACGGAAGGCCCCGCCTCTGGCGGGTCGTCGGGAGCCGCCTACGAAAACCTCACGCGCCCGACAGATCCGGAGGGGCGCTACGACTTCGACGTCACCTGCGCGGCCTTCGGTACGCTCGGCATGCTCGAACTCATGGAGAGCGAGATGAACGATGGCGAGCTCCAGCGGGTGCTCGAGGAGAACTACACCCTGCTGACGAATGCCGAGGCGTCCGGTGCCGCCCGCGGCAAGTCGGCCGAGGACGTCTCGAACGAGGTCGCGGACCTGGCGGCCGAAATCCTCATGGATCCCGACCTGGTCGCGCAGCTTCCCCCCGTCGAACTGCGGGCCGCCTGCCTGCGCGCCGCCGCAGCCTAGGCCGAAGGCAGCAGGCCCGGCACGAAGTCGCGATAGCGGCCGGCGGTCACCCCGTCGGTCGCCCGCGCGATGTCCGGCGCGAAATAGTGGTCGGACGCATATTCCGGCGCCGCCTCGCGCACGAGGGCCCACGCGCGTTCCAGCGCGGGCGAGGACGTGAGCGGGCGGTGGAAGTCCAGCCCCTGCGCCCCGGCCAGCAGCTCGATCCCGACCACGGTCGCCGTGTTCTGTGCCATGTCCAGCAGCCGCCGGGCCCCATGCGTCGCCATCGACACATGGTCCTCCTGATTGGCGCTGGTTGGCACCGTGTCCACGCTGGCCGGATGGGCCACCATGCGGTTCTCGGCGACCAGCGCCGCCGCCGTCACCTGGGCGATCATGAAGCCCGAGTTCAGGCCCGACTCGCGTACCAGAAAGGCGGGCAGGCCACTCATCTTGGGGTCGACCAGGATCGAGGTCCGCCGCTCCGACAGATTTCCGATCTCGCACAGGGCCATGGCCAGCTGGTCGGCGGCAAAGGCCACCGGCTCGGCGTGGAAGTTTCCGCCCGAGATCACGTCGCCGTCCTCGACGAACACCAGCGGATTGTCGGTCACCGCATTGGCCTCGCACTCCAGCGTCGCGGCCGAGGACCGCATCAGGTCCAGGATCGCGCCCATGACCTGCGGCTGGCAGCGCAGCGAATAGGGGTCCTGCACCTTGGAGCAATCGGTCCGGTGGCTGTCCCGGATCGCCGATCCCGACATCAGGTCGCGCAGGGTCTCGGCCACCGCGATCTGCCCCGGCTGGCCGCGCAGGGCGTGGATGCGAGCATCGAACGGCGCATCCGATCCCTTCAGGGCGTCGACCGACATGGCCCCGGCCACCAGGGCGGCGGCAAAGGCATCCTCGGTCGCGAACAGGCCGGTCAGCGCCAGCGCCGTCGAACACTGGGTCCCGTTCAGCAGCGCCAGACCTTCCTTGGGCCCCAGCGTCAGGGGCGCGAGACCCGCCGTGGCCAAGGCCTCGGTGGCGGCCATCCGCTCGCCCTTCACCCGGGCCTCGCCGACGCCGAGCAGCAGGCAGCTCATATGGGCCAGCGGCGCCAGATCGCCGGACGCCCCGACCGATCCCTTGGACGGCACGCACGGCAGCACATCGGCGGCCAAGAGCGCGATCAGCATCTCCAGCGTCTCGCGCCGGATGCCCGAGGCCCCGCGCGACAGGCTGGCGACCTTCAGCACCATCATCAGCCGCACGACCCGGTCTTCCAGATCGGGGCCCACACCACAGGCGTGGCTCAGCACCAGATTGCGCTGCAGCGTCTCCAGGTCCTCCGACTTGATCGAGGTGTTGGCCAGAAGGCCGAAGCCGGTGTTCACGCCATAGACCGTGCGTCCCTCGGCCACGATGGCGGCCACTGTGGCGGCACCCCGGTCGACCGCAATCCATGCGGCGTCGGTCAGCGACAGGGTGACGGGTCCATCCAGCACGGCGCGCAGTTGCGCGAGGGTGAGAGGGGCGTTTCCGAGGGTGAGAGTGGTCATTGGGTTTCTTCCGGCTCAGATGGCCCTTGCCTGTTCGACAGGATTCGATCGACGCGCGCAGCGTAGTCAGCCCCAAACGGGGCGGCCAGAACCGACTCCAGAGCGCAGACCAGGGCGTCCACGCTTGCCTGCTCAGGTTCCGAGACGATCAGCGGATGCCCCGGCTTTTCGCCGAGGCGATTCAGGATTTCGAACACGATGATCGCATCGTCTGTATCGAGGGATAGCTGGACCTGCGTCACGTGAGGCCCGGCAGGTTCAGGCCGTGCTCGCGGGCCGCGTCCTTCGCCATGTCATAGCCCGCATCGGCGTGGCGCATGACGCCGGTGGCGGGGTCGTTCCACAGCACCCGTTCAAGGCGTCGGGCGGCGTCGGGCGTGCCGTCGGCGACGATCACCACGCCCGAGTGCTGGGAATAGCCCATGCCGACCCCGCCGCCGTGGTGCAGCGACACCCAGCTGGCGCCCGAGGCCGTGTTCAGCAGGGCGTTCAGCAGGGGCCAGTCGGAGACGGCGTCCGAGCCGTCCTTCATGGCCTCGGTCTCGCGGTTGGGGCTGGCGACCGAACCCGAGTCCAGATGGTCCCGGCCGATCACAATGGGCGCGCTCAGCTCGCCCGAGGCCACCATCTCGTTGAACATCAGGCCGGCCCGGTGCCGGTCGCCCAGCCCGATCCAGCAGATGCGCGCCGGCAGGCCCTGGAAGGCGATGCGCTCGCCTGCCATGTCCAGCCAGCGGTGCAGGCCCGCATTGTCCGGGAACAGCCGCTTCATCGCCGCGTCCGTCTTGCGGATATCCTCGGGGTCCCCCGACAGGGCGGCCCAGCGGAACGGGCCGATGCCGCGACAGAACAGCGGGCGGATATAGGCCGGCACAAAACCGGGGAAGGCAAAGGCGTCCTCGACCCCTTCGTCAAAAGCCACCTGGCGGATGTTGTTGCCATAGTCGGTGGTCGGCACGCCCATGCAGTGGAAGTCCAGCATGGCCTTCACATGGGTGGCCATGGAGGCCCGGGCCGCCCTCTCGACCGCCGCCGGATCGCTGACCCGCTTCGTCTCCCAGTCGCTGACCGTCCAGCCCGAGGGCAGATAGCCGTTGACCGGGTCGTGGGCGCTGGTCTGGTCCGTCACCAGATCGGGGCGCACCCCGCGACGCACCATCTCGGGCAGCAGGTCGGCGGCATTGCCCAGCAGGCCGATTGAGGTCGGCTTGCCGTCCTTCAGCGACTGCTCCAGCAGGGCCAGCGCCTCATCCAGCGTCTCGGCCATGACGTCGAGGTAGCGGGTGCGCAGGCGGAACTCGATCCGGCTGCGCTGGCACTCGATGGCGATGCAGGAGGCGCCCGCCATGGTCGCGGCCAGCGGCTGGGCCCCGCCCATGCCCCCCAGCCCGGCGGTCAGGATCCACTTGCCGGACCAGTCGCCGCCATGGTGCTGGCGCCCGGCCTCCATGAAGGTCTCATACGTCCCCTGCACGATGCCCTGGGTGCCGATGTAGATCCACGAGCCGGCGGTCATCTGGCCGTACATGGCCAGCCCCTTGCGATCCAGTTCGTTGAAATGCTCCCAGGTCGCCCATTTTGGCACGAGGTTCGAGTTGGCGATCAGCACGCGCGGCGCATCGGCATGGGTGCGGAACACCCCGACCGGCTTGCCCGACTGGACCAGCAGGGTCTCGTCCTCGGCCAGCGTCTTCAGTTCGGCGACGATCCGGTCGAACGACGGCCAGTCGCGCGCGGCCTTGCCGATCCCGCCATAGACGACCAGGTCCTCCGGCCGTTCGGCGACCTCGGGGTCCAGATTGTTCATCAGCATGCGCAGGGCGGCTTCCGCGGCCCAGGTCCGGGCGGTGCGTTCGGGGCCGCGCGGACTGCGGATCGTGCGGGTGTTCGAGATCGGTTGAGTCGTCATGGTCCCGTCTCTACGGTCCCGTCCATGACGATGGAAGACTCAGAGGCTTTGGGCTGGCGGTCGGTTGCCGACCTGATCGGCGATCACCCTGACGCGGCGGTCGCCCTGATCGGCGCGCCCCTCAACGAGCGCTCGCTGACGCCGGGCCGGTGTGACCTCGGCCCGCGCGCCTTCCGCGCCGTCCTGCCGCGCTTCTCGACCTATGATGTCGAGACGGGCCAGGTCCTCGAAACCCGTGTCCACGACGCGGGCGATGTGGCGCTCAAGGCCCTGGCCCCGGACGCGGCCTTTGCGCCCTTGCGCGACGCAGTGCAGGCCCAGGCGCATCGGCGGCTGACCGTGATCGTCGGCGGCAACAATGCCGTCACCCGGCCGGGCGTGCAGGGGCTGGGCCTTCCTGGCACGGCGCTCCTGACCCTCGATGCCCATTTCGACCTGCGCGATACCGATCAGGGGCTGACCAACGGCAATCCGGTTCAGGCCCTGCTCGACGACGGCATGGACGGCAGCCTCATCAGCCAGGTCGGCCTCGCCCCCTTCGCCAATACAAAAAGGGCCCATGACAAGGCGATGGCCGCCGGCATTTCGGTGCGCACCGCCGGGGAATGCCAGCGCAAGGGTTTTGCCGCCGTTGTCGCCGAGGAACTGGAGCGCCTCGCCGCCCGCGCGGACCGCATCTATGTCGATGTCGACATCGACGTCATCGACCGCAGCCAGTGGCCCGCCAGCCCCGGGGCGCGCCCCGGCGGGGTAGGCGTCCACGCCTTCTTCGAGGCCACCCTCCTGATCGGGTCACATCCAAAGGTCCGGGCCGTGGACCTCACCGAATACGACCCCTCGCTCGAGGTCGGGGATCTGGGCTCTCTTACCGTAGGCCGCTGGTTCTGCGAACTGCTGGCCGGGTTCGAGGGCCGATGAAGGTCGACCGGCTGATCACCGACTGCCGTCTCGCCACCATGGTCCCGGGTGGCGAGCCCTATGGCGCCCTCGACGACGGCGCCATCCTGATCCGCGACGGCCAGATCGTCTGGATCGGCTCCCGCGGCGACCTGCCGGAGCATGAGGCCGCGCACACCGACCGGCTGGACGGGCGCTGGGTCACGCCGGGCCTGATCGACTGTCACACCCATCTGGTCTTTGCCGGCGACCGCTCGGCCGAGTACGAGCGGCGCCTGACGGGCGTGCCCTATGCGCAGATCGCGCGCGAAGGCGGCGGCATCGCCTCGACCGTCCGCGCTACCCGGGAGGCCAGCGAGCCCACCCTGACCTCCCACGCCCTCGACCGGCTGAAGGCCCTGACCGCCAGTGGCGTCACCACCGTCGAGATCAAGTCCGGCTATGGGCTCGATGCCGACAGCGAACTGCGCATGCTGCGCGTCGCCCGGGGTCTGGAGCAGGCAGGCAAGGCCCGCGTCCGCACCACCTTCCTCGGCCTGCACGCCATTCCACCGGAGTATGCCGACCGCCGCGCGGCCTATGTCGATCTGATGATCGATCAGGTCCTGCCCGCAGCCCATGCCGAGGGTCTGGTCGATGCCGTCGACGCCTACCTCGAACCCATCGCCTTCACCGGCGAGGAGGTCTCCCGCCTGTTCGACAAGGCGCGCGCCCTCGGCCTGCCGGTCAAGCTGCACGCCGACCAGCTGGGCGACGGGGGAGGGGCCGCGCTCGCCGCCCGCCACCGCGCCCTGTCGGCCGACCATGTCGAATACATCTCGGACGAGGGCGTTCAGGCCATGGCCGAGGCCGGCGTGGTGGCCGTCCTGCTGCCCGGCGCCTTCGTCATGCTGGACGAGACGCAGTTGCCGCCGGTCCAGGCCTTCCGCGACGCAGGCGTGGCCATGGCCGTCGCCACCGACTGCAATCCCGGCACCTCGCCGATGGCGTCGCTGACGCTCGGCATGGCACTGGCCTGCATGAAGTTCCGCCTGACGCCCGAGGAGGCCCTCGCCGGCACCACCCGTCACGCCGCCCGCGCGCTCGGCATCGCCGATCGGGTCGGCACCCTCGAAGCCGGCAAGGCCGCCGATCTGGCGGTCTGGGACATCAACGGCCCCGGCGAGCTGTCCTACTGGCTGGGCAAGCCCCTGCTCCATTGCCGCTACCTCGGCGGCAAACCTGCAACGCAAGATTGATAGGCTGGGTTGAATCGCGCTAGGGTTTCCCTTCAGGAGAGCCCCGTGTGCCAGCCGTCCGACCCGTCCGATCTTCCGGCCTCAGCCCCGCCGCGGCGCCATGAGGGCGTGCTCATCGGCCTGCTCGCCGGCCTTATCCTGCTGCAGGCTGTCGTCCTGCTCACGACCCTGACCGGCTGAGGCCCTTCTGTCCGCCGCCGTTTCGCCCTAGGTCAGGACGTCAGCGGACGGAGGCGGCATGGCGCGCGACACATGGGATGCAGTGGTGCTGGGCGGCGGCCACAACGGGCTGGTGTGCGCCTTCTACATGGCCCGTTCCGGGCTGAAGGTCCGCGTGCTGGAGCGGCGCTCGGTCGTCGGCGGGGCGGCGGTCACCGAGGAATTCCACCCCGGCTATCGCAACTCGACCGCCAGCTACACCGTCAGCCTGCTCAATCCCAGGGTCATCGCCGACATGCAGCTGCCGCGCCACGGCCTCCGCGTCGTCGAGCGGCGCATGTCGAACTTCCTGCCCCTGCCGGACGGCGACAGCCTGTCGGCGGGCGAGGGCGGTCTGACGGCGCGCGAGGTGGCCCGCTTTTCACCCCGCGACGCGGCCCGCCTCGATGACTATGGGCGCCGTCTGGACGCCGTGGCCGATGTGCTGCGCGACCAGATCCTGAAGGCCCCGCCCAACCTCACCCCCGGTCTGGATCTGGCCAGCCTCGGCCCGGCGCTGGCGGCCGGGGCGCTGGGCCTGCGCGTCAAACAGCTGGACCAGACCACCCAGCGTGACCTGATCGACCTGTTCACCCGCTCGGCCGGGGAATGGCTGGACGGCTGGTTCGAGAGCGACCCGATCAAGGCCCTGTTCGGCTTCGACAGCGTCGTCGGCGCCTACGGCAGCCCCTGGACCCCGGGTTCGGCCTATGTGCTGCTGCACCACGTCTTCGGCGAGGTGAACGGCAAGCGCGGCGCCTGGGGCCATGCGCTCGGCGGCATGGGGGCGATTACCCGGGCCATGGCCGCCGCCTGCGCCGAGGCCGGGGTCGACATCACCCTCGATGCCCCGGTGGCCGAGGTCCTGATCGAGAAGGGCCGTGCCGCCGGTGCGGTCACCGAAGCGGGAGAGGTCGTACGCGCCCGGACCGTGGTGTCCAATCTCCATCCCCGGCTGCTGTTCGACCGGCTGGTGGATCCCGCCGTCGTGCCGGCGGATTTCCGGGAGCGGATGGACCGCCACGTCTCGGGCTCGGGCACCTTCCGGATTAACCTGGCGCTGGATCGCCTGCCCCGCTTCACGGCCCGGCCAGAGCCCGGCGATCACCTGACGGCGGGCATCATCATCGCTCCCAGCCTCGCCTATATGGACCGCGCCTGGCTGGATGCCCGCCAGCACGGCTGGTCCCGGCAGCCCATCGTCGAAATGCTGATCCCCTCGACCCTCGACGACAGTCTGGCGCCCGAGGGCCACCACGTCGCCAGCCTGTTCTGCCAGCATGTCGCCCCGGATCTGGCGGACGACCATCGGGATACCGTCGCCGACCTGATGATCGATACGGTGGACGCCCATGCCCCCGGCTTCCGTCAGTCTGTGGTCGGACGATTGGCCCTGGGCCCGCGCGATCTGGAGCGGCGCTTCGGCCTGATCGGCGGCGACATCTTCCACGGCCGGCTCAGCCTCGATCAGCTGTTCAGCGCCCGGCCTGTGCTCGGCCATGCCGACTATCGGATGCCGGTGCCGGGCCTCTATCTGTGCGGCTCGGGGGCGCACCCCGGCGGCGGCGTGACCGGGGCGCCCGGCCACAACGCGGCCCGCGCGGTCATCCGGGATATCAGGCGGTCGTGACGCCCAGCGCCTGCATCAGGGCCTGCTGGATCATCGGCTCGGTATAGGGCTTTTGCAGATTGGGATGGGTCTCCCATCCGTCCGACAGCCCGCCCTGGCCATAGCCGGTGGAAAAGACCATCGGAATGCCCTTCGCCTTGAGGATCTCGGCGACGGGATAGACCGTCTGGCCAGCGACATTGACGTCCAGCAGGGCAGCGTCGGGCAGGTCATCGCCTGACAGCATCTCGACCGCTTCCGGTACGCGCGAGGCCGTGCCGAACAGGACGCAGCCCATGTCTTCCAGCATGGTCTCCAGCAACATGGCGACCAGCGACTCGTCCTCGACGATCAGGATCCTGCGTCCTGCCAGACCGGGGATACTCATGACGCGCGGCGCTCCAGCGGAAAGGTGAGACGGAAGACCAGTCCGCCATCGGAATAGTCCAGGCTGCATTGTCCCGCCAGATCATGACGCACATTGCGCTCGATCAGCCGGCTGCCGAAGCCGCGATGTTCGGGGGTCGTGACCCGGGGGCCGTCCAGCTCCTGCCAGACCAGTTTCACTTCGTCGTTTTCCAGGGCCCAGTCGACCAGCACCCGCCCGTCGCCCGACGTCAGGGCGCCATGCTTGGCCGCATTGGTGGCCAGCTCGTGGAAGATCATGCCCAGCGACAGGGCCTGGGCCGGCTCAAGGGCCACGGACGGACCGTTGGGCAGGATCCGGGTCAGCCCGTGAGCCTCGGTCTCGTGCCTCAGCACCTCGGCCAGGTCCGCCCCCTCCCAGTGACTGCGGGTCAGCAGATTGTGGGTATGCGAAAGCGCCATCAGACGGGCCTGGAACCCTTCGGCGAAGGCGCGCGGCTCGCCGTGGGAGCGCGCGGTCTGCATGGCGATCGACTGGACCGTGGCCAGGGTGTTCTTCACCCGGTGGTTCAGCTCGTCGATCATCAGCTTCTGGCGTTCCCCCGCCAGAACGACATCGGTGACGTCGTGGCCCTGCACGAACACACCGGCCACCTCGCCGTCGCTGTCCTTCAGGGGCTGATAGACAAAGTCGAGATAGTGGGTCCGGAGGGATCCCCCCGGGCCGCTGCTCAACTGCACCGGCATGGCCCGGCCCTCAAAGGCCGTGCCCGTCTCGCGCACCTGCTTCAGCAGGTCGAGAAAGCCCTGGGCCGGCACTTCCGGCAACGCCTCGACCAGCGGCCGGCCGGTCAGGTCGCGACGCCCCACCAGGGCGGCATAGGCCTCATTGTGCATCTGGAAGACGAAATCCGGCCCGGTCAGCACGGCGATGAAGCCGGGCGCCTGCATGAAGATGTCGAGCAGGCGGTTGCGCTCGGACTGCAGACGCAGGTTGTCGCTCTGCAGATGTTCGGCACGGGCCAGCACATTGCTGCTCAGCAGATCGGCGACGGCAACCGAGTCCTTGGCCCCGGACACGCGCTTGCGCAGGTTCTGCAGTTCCGTGATGTCGGTCGTGTGCTGAAGGATGTAGACGATCTCGCCCGCCCCGTCGCGGATGGGGGTGTGGGTGGCGCTCCAGTAGCGGTCCTCGATGCGCGGCTCTCCGTCCGGCCCCCTGACCTCGATGGGATAGTGGATCAGCGCCAGGTGGTCGGGCTCGCCGGTCTGAAGCACCCGCTCGAACGAGTTTTTCAGCTGGCGAACATTCTCGCGCGCCTGCTCCGACTGGCCGCCGGCATCGAAAATCTCGAAAAGATTATTGCCGATCAGCTCCGAACGACTGCGCCCCACGGCGTCGAGGTACGCCTGGTTCATACCGGCGTAGCGGAAGTCGGTCGTCAGCATGGTGTAGGGGTTGGGCGAGGCGTCAAAGGCCCGGGCCATGTCCCGTGCCATCCCTTCCCCTAAATCCAGATGCCTCAAATTCCGGCTCCCCCCTCGACGAGCCGTCGAAACGCACCATAAAGACACCGGTTCCCGACGTCTGTGAAGGGACGAATTTGCGGCATCCCGCGCGCCCCGCCATGGTGAGCCCATGTTGATCTCCGCCCTGATGTCTCTCGCCATGGTGTTCACCCCCATGCCCGATCCCACCGGTACCGTTCAGCTGGAGCAGGGCCAGGTCCGCGGCGTGGTCGAGGATCAGGTCGTGGCCTTCAAGGGCCTGCCCTACGCGGCGCCCCCGGTCGGCGACAGGCGCTGGCGTCCTCCCGCTGCCCCGGCGTCGTGGGACGGCGTGCGCGAGGCTTCCGACTACGGCGCCATCTGCATCCAGCCGCCGTCCAATGGCGACCCCGGCGTCGGCCCCCTGCCGATGAGCGAGGACTGCCTGACACTGAATGTCTGGAGCCCGGTCGAGCGCACCGGCCCGCTGCCGGTCATGGTCTGGATCCACGGCGGCGGCTACAACAACGGCTCGGGCACGGTCGCCCTCTATGACGGCACGGCGCTGGCGCAGCGTGGCGTCGTGGTCGTCACGATCAACTACCGGCTGGGGCGACTGGGATTCTTCGACCATCCGGCGCTGGCCGAGGGCCGTGCGGCCGACGAGCCCGCCGGCAACTATGGCGTCATGGACCAGATCGCGGCCCTGGAATGGGTGCGCGACAATATCGCGGCCCTGGGCGGTGACCCCGCCAATGTGACGATCTTCGGCGAGTCGGCGGGCGGGGCGGCGGTCACCCAGCTGATGATCGCCCCTTCGGCACGCGGCCTGTTCCACAAGGCGGTGGTCCAGTCGGGTCTGGGCCGCCAGCGGTCGGCCCTGCTGGACCTCGACCGCCCGGGCCGTCCGTCGGCCCAGTCACTCGGTCAGACCTTCGCGCGCAGCGCCGGTCTTCAGGGCCCGGTGACCGCCGACCAGCTCCGGGCCCTCCCGGCCGAGGCCTTCCTCACGCCCATGCCCGCCTTCTATTCCGACAATCTGATCGTCGACGGCATCGTCCTGACCGAGGATGTCATCCAGGCCTTCACCGCGGGCCGACAGGCACCGGTCCCGCTCATCATGGGCACCAACAGCGCCGAATTCTGGTGGATCCGGCCGGCCGACGCCGGGGCCTATGGTCGCACCGACGATGCCCTGACCGATGCCGAGCACGACGCCCTGCTGGCCGCCTACGACGGTCCGGACGGCTATGACGCCCACGTCGTCAGCGACCTGATTTTCAACGAGCCGGTGCGCCAGCTGGCCCGCCTCCATGCCGCTGCGGGCCATCCGACCTACCTCTACCGGTTCGATGTCGTGCCCGATTCCAATCCCGAGCCCAGCGGCGGCGCGACCCACGCATCCGAGCGCCCCTACGTCTTCCAGACCCTGTCCACCGTGGGCCGCCTCCTGGGCCAGCGGGACTACGATGCCTCCGACGCCATGGCCGGCTACTGGACCCGGTTTGCCGGGGCGGGGGACCCGAACGGCGCGGGCGCGCCGGCCTGGCCCGACTACCGCGCCGAATCCGATCACCTGCTCGAGTTCACCAATGACGGACCCGTGGCCCGCCCGGTGCCCCATGCCGACCGGCTGGACCTGATCGAGGCCTTCTACGCCCGGGTGCGCCCGCTTCCCTGACCGCCGCCCCGGCGCTGTGGCAAAAAAGGGGCACTTGCGCGGCTTATGTTTGCTGTGCCATGTAACCGATTACACGATTTGACCGACGAACCTCGGCAAGGGGTCGGCACGGCTGGATCGTCCAGGGAGCCCTGAAACCGTGACGTTCAATCGATGTCCATCGCTGACCCGCGAGGCCGGAAAATGAAACCGGCTACAATTCGCGATGTCGCCCGTCACGCCCAGGTGTCCGTCGCCTCCGTCTCGCGCGCCCTGAACGGCTCGGACACGGTCACGGAACAGACCCGCAAGCGAATCCTGATGTCGGCCGAGGCCCTGCAATATGTGCCCCACAGCGGCGCCCGTAGCCTGTCGACCAGCAAGACCAACACCCTCGGCATCATCCTGCCGGACCTGTACGGCGAATTCTTCTCCGAGCTGATCCGGGGCATGGATCTGGCCGCGCGCGAGCATGGCTATCACCTGATCGTCTCGGGCTCGCATGACGACGCCGACGGGGCGGCCACCGCCATCCGCTCGATGCGCGGGCGCGTCGACGGCCTGGTGGTCCTGTCGCCCCAGATCGACTCGGCCAATCTGGCCACGGCCATGACCGGCCGCCTGCCCGTGGTGCTGATGAACGGCGGCGCGGCCGATGCGACCCGCCCCTCGATCGTCGTCGACAACCACGGTGGTGCCCGCGCGGCGGTCCAGCACCTGCTGGACGGCGGCTGCCGCGACATCGCCCACATCGCCGGTCCGGCCGGCAACCTCGAGGCCGAGGCCCGTCTGGCCGGCTATCTCGAGGCCATGGCCGAGGCGGGGCTGGAGCCGCATGTGGTCGAGGGCGACTTCAACCAAGGCTCGGGCCATGAATCAGCCCAGGCGCTGATGAAGGCCGATCGCCGCTTCGACGGCGTGTTCTGCGGCAATGACATGATGGCCATCGGTGCCCTGCTGGCCTTCCAGGAGGCGGGCGTCCGCTGTCCCGAGGACGTCGCCGTCGTCGGCTTCGACGATGTGCCGATCGCCGCCCTCGTCAGGCCCGGCCTGACCACCCTTCGCATTCGTATCGCCGAGACCGGTCGCCGCGCCCTGCAGCGGCTGGTCTCGCAGATCCAGGCTGCCCACGCCGGTCGCGTGTCCGATCCGGACACGACCTGCGAGGTCGTGCGGCCTGAGCTCGTAATCCGTTCGTCCACCCGGGCGACGGCCTCAACCACGCGCGCGACGGACGGGCGGCCGTCGGGCGTGACCGCTTCCGCTCAGGGGGAAAACCAGGATGGCTAAAATGAACATTCGATATCTGGGGGCGGCCTCCGTCCTCGCCATGGCCGTGTCTCTGGGCATGGCCGGAACGGCGTCGGCCCAGGTGGCCACGTCCACGATCCGCGGTGAAGTGACCGACAGCGGGGCCAGCGAGGCCGGCGCCACGGTCGTTGCCCGCGATGTGGCCTCGGGCTTCACCACCCGGACCACCGCCAATGCCGAAGGCGGCTATGTGCTGTCGGGCCTGCGCCCCGGCACCTATGAGATCACCGTCACCACCGCCGAGGGCGAGACCGCCAGCGACGTGGTCACCATCGGCGTCGGCCAGGTCGGCGATCTGGATCTGGACGTCGGCGGCACCGTCACGGCGGCCGGCACCAGCGTCGACGACATCGTGGTCGTCGGCCGTCGCCTGCCCGAGGTCCGCACGCCGGAAATCGCGACCAACGTCACGACCCAGCAGATCGAGACCCTGCCGCAGATCAACCGCAACTTCCTGAACTTCGCCGCCCTCGCTCCGGGTGTGCGGGTATCGGTCAACGAGCAGGAGCAGACCATCACCGCCGGCGGTCAGCGCGCCGAGTCGGTCAACGCCTTCATCGACGGCGCCAGCCTGAAATCGAACGTCATCGCCGGTGGCATCATCGGTCAGGACGACAGCCGCGGTAACCCGTTCCCGCAGGCCGGCATCCAGGAATTCCGCGTCGTCAGCCAGAACTTCAAGGCGGAATACGAACAGGCGTCCTCGGCCATCATCACGGCCGTGACCCGTTCGGGCACCAATGAGTTCGAGGGCGAGATCTTCGGCTCGTACCGCGACGAAAGCCTGATCGAGCAGGACGTGTTCGCCCAGCGCCGCGGCGACGACAAGGCCGACCTCAGCGTCGAGCAGTGGGGCGTGGCCTTCGGTGGCCCGATCATCCGCGACCGCCTGCACTTCTTCGGCACCTATGAGCGCAAGGAAGAAAACCGCGCCGCTGTGGTCAACCTCGGCCGCCAGGACCCGCGCTTTCAGACCCAGTTCGGTCAGTATGTCGGCACCTTCGCCGCGCCGTTCGAGGAAGACCTGTTCTTCGGCAAGCTCAGTTGGCAGCCGGCCGAAGGCCATCTGGTGGACTGGAGCGTCACCTATCGGGACGAGTTCGACATCCGTGACTTCGGCGGTGCCAACTCCTACGAGCGCGCCACCAACCTCGCCCAGCAGACCATCACCAGCAACCTGCGCTGGCAGTGGCAGGGCTCGGGCTTCCTGAACGAGTTCGCGATCGACTTCCGCGACTACAACTACAACCCGGGTGCCCTGAACTTCTCGGACGCCGGCGCCACCTACCGCCTGTTCGAGAACGACACCAGCCCCGCCCCCGGCTTCCAGCCCGACTATTTCGGCGGGGCCACGATCATCAACCTGGGCGGCCGTGACAGCACCCAGGACATTCACGACCGGGCCTTCACCGTTCGCAACGACCTGACCTTCGACCAGCTGGAGCTGAACGGCTTCCACACGGTCAAGGTGGGCGGCAAGATCTCGATGCAGAACTACGAGGTCCTGAAGCAGTTCGGCCGTAACCCGCAGTTCTACTACGATGTCGACGGCCGTCCCGAGCTCAGCGGCTCGACCACGGTCCCGTACCGCGTCGAACTGGGTCGTTCGTTCCCGAACGTCGACCTCGATAACACGGTCATCGGCCTGTACGTCCAGGACGACTGGCGGATCACTGACCAGCTGGAAATCAACCTCGGCATCCGCTGGGACTATGAGTCGAACGCCGGCAACAAGGACTATGTCACCCCGGCCAGTGTGATTGCCGGCCTGGACCAGTGGATCGCCTCCACCGACGGCGGCAAGGCGGCGGGCTATGTGCCCAGCTGGTTCAACCGCGATGACTACATCTCGACCGGTGACAACCGCGATCCCTTCATGGGCGCCTTCCAGCCGCGGATCGGCTTCTCCTACGATGTGTTCGGCGATCGCTCGACCGTGATCTTCGGCGGCGCCGGTCGCTACTATGACCGGATCAACTTCAACTTCTCGTACGACGAGGTCGTCAAGCCGAACGACATCCGCCAGAACGCCTTCTTCAGCACGACCGGTGGTCCGCTGGGTGTGGCTTCGGGCTCGGCCGGTGATCCGATCCTGTGGCAGGAGTCCTACCGCACGGCCGCCGGCCTCGATCCGGTGTTCGCCACCATCGCGGGTCGCGGTGAGGCCTTCCTGCTCGCCAATGACTGGGAGCCGCCGCGTACGGACCAGTTCAACCTGGGTGTCCGTCAGCGCTTCGGTGACTGGCAGACCGAGTTCACCCTGGCCTACGGCAAGACCGAAAACGAGTTCACCTGGCAGTATCTGAACCGCTGCCGCGAACCCACGGTCGGCAACGATGGCGGCGGCTTCGGCGACAACGGTGGCTTCTGCTCGCCGAGCGGGTCCAACCCGTACCGCACCTATCTGGTGTCGGACCACAACAAGGAACGCGAGTTCACCGCCCTCTACGTCAAGCTGGACAAGCCCTACACGCGGGAATCCGGCTGGGGCATGAACGTCGCCTACACCTGGTCCGAAGCGACCCAGAACGGCGGCAACGATGCCTTCTGCTTCGACTGCTTCAGCGTCGAGACCTCGCCGACCCGGCCTTCGGCCAACGACGAGGAACACCGCATCGTCGCCAACGGCATCGTCGACCTGCCGTGGGACTTCCAGCTGTCGGGCATCCTGACGCTGGGCTCGGGCACGCCGTTCGACGTGTTCGACGGCACGGGTTCGCGCTTCTACTACCGCCCGTATGCGGGACGTCCGGAGAAATACAGCTTCATCATTCCGAACGCCTTCGCCTACCGGAACCTGGACCTGCGCCTGGCCAAGGACTTCGGCCTGCCGAACGGCTCGGAACTGTCGGTGTATGTGGACGCCATCAACGTCTTCAACTTCGACAACTATGCGGGCTTCGATGGCGGCACCGGTTCGGCGGCCAGCCCCAATCCGAACTTCGGACAGCCCTCGCGGGTCCTGTTCCCGACCCGGACCTTCCAGTTCGGCGCTCGCTACAAGTTCTGATCTCCTGAGCCTGGGGCCGCCTTCACATGCGTGGAGGCGGCCCCTCTTTTTTGTGTTTTCGGGTTTGACCCGACAGTCGCGTAAGGTGTGATCATGGATCGCAGACGGTTTCTTCTGGCTTCGGTGGCGGGTGCGGGTCTTGTGGGCCTTGCCGCCTGTGGACGCGGTCAGGGCGAAACGGTCGCCACGCCGGTCACCCTGGATGCCGATGTCGAGGAGCTGCAAAAGCGCACCTTCGACTGGTTCCGCCACGTCACCGATCCGCGCACCGGCCTGACGCCGGATCGCTGGCCCACCCCTTCATTTTCGTCGGTTGCGGCCGTCGGCTTTGCCCTGACCTGCTGGCCGGTCGGCGTCGAGCGCGGCTGGATGACGCGCGAGGAAGCCCGCGACATCACGCTTACGACCCTCCGCTTCTTCCATGACGCCCCCCAGGGGCCCGCAGCGACCGGCGTGACCGGCTACAAGGGCTTCTTCTACCACTTCCTCGACATGGAGACCGGCCACCGCTTCGGCACAACCGAGCTGTCGACCGTCGACACCGCCCTGCTGCTGGGCGGCATGCTGTTCGCGGCCCGCTATTTCGACGGGTCGGACGCGGGCGAGACCGAAATCCGCGAGAAGGCCCAGGCCATTTACGACCGCGTCGAATGGGACTGGGTCGAGGTCCGCCCCCGCCGCATCAGCATGGGCTGGCACCCCGAGACCGGCTTCATCGAGGCCGACTGGCATGTCTACAACGAGGGCATGATCGTCCTGTTGATGGCGCTGGGCAGCCAGACCCACCCGGTCGGCCCCGAGGTCTGGGAGGAATGGTGCTCGGTCTACGACCGCAGCTGGACCGAGGACTACGGCCCCGCCCACCTGCACTTCCCGCCCATGTTCGGGCACCAGTACAGCCACATGTTCATTGACTTCCGCGGCATCCGAGACGCCTGGATGCGCGACAAGTCGGCCGAGATCGGCGATTTCGACTATTTCCAGAACAGCGTCCGTGCCGCCGAGGGGCAGCAGTTCTACGCCCGCACCAACCCCATGGGCTGGGTCGGCTATGACGACGAGGTGTGGGGCCTGACCGCCTGCGACGGACCGGGCGATTTCAAACAGACCATCGACGGCCGCGAGCGCGAGTTCTTCAGCTATTCGGCGCGCGGTCCGGGCGACCGGGACGACGGCACCATCGCCCCCACGGCGGCCATGGCCTCCATGCCCTTCGCGCCGGATGCCGTAACGACCTGCCTCAAGGCGATGAAGGCCCGCTATGGCGAGGCCCTCTATACGCAGTGGGGCTTCCTCGACTCCTTCAACCCGACCCTGACCACGCGCGACGGCGAGCTGCTGCACGGCAAGATCGTCCCGAATGTGGGCTGGGTCGATGGCGACTATCTGGGCATCGACCAGGGACCGATCGTCATCATGATCGAGAACCATCGCACCCAGCTGGTCTGGAACCACATGCACGGTGAGCCGAACCTGATCCGGGGCCTGCAGCGCGCCGGCTTCCAGGGCGGCTGGCTGGACCGCACCGCATGACGCCTTTCCGGCCCGACCGCAGGACGGCACTGGGCTGGCTGGCCGGATCGACCGCGGCACTGGCAACCGGTGCCTGCAGCGGGCGCAATGACGGTCGCGTTCACCTGACCTTCTGGGCCATGGGCGCCGAGGGCACAGCGGTGCCCCAGCTGGTGCCCGAGTTCGAGCGGCGCAATCCGGGCATTTCGGTCGAGGTCCAGGCCGTGCCCTGGACCGCCGCGCACCAGAAGCTGTTGACCGCCTATGCGGGCGACTCGCTTCCGGACATCAGCCAGATCGGCAACACCTGGGTGTCGGAAATGGCGGCCATCGGGGCCCTGTCGCCCACGCCGGATTTCGCCTCCGACCTGCTGGACGACCAGTTTCAGGCCGTCCTCGAGACCAACCGCATCGACGGTCAGGCCATGGCCACGCCCTGGTATGTCGACACCCGGCTGCTGTTCTGCAGGACCGACCTGCTGGGACAGGCGGGCTATGACGCCGTGCCCGACACCTGGGCCGAATGGAAGCGCGCCATGCACGGCATCAAGCGTGTGGCGGGCGAGGGCAACTACGCCATCCTGCTTCCGGTCAATGAGTTCGAGCAGTTGCTGACCTTCGGGCTGCAGGCGGATGAGCCCCTGCTGCGCGACCAGGCGACCCGCGGAAACTTCTCCAGCCCCGGCTTCATCGCGGCCCTGGCATTCTACAAGAGCCTGTTCGACGAAGGCCTCGCCCCGCTGGTGTCCGCGACCCAGATCTCGAACGTCTGGACCGAATTCCAGCGCGGCTATTTCAGCTTCTATTTCTCGGGGCCGTGGTCGATCGGCGACTTCCGCCGGCGTCTGCCGCCCGAAACCCAGTGGGCGACGGCCGGCATTCCGGGGCCGGACGGTCCGGGGGCCTCGGCACCGGGCGGATCGTCGCTGGCCGTCTTCCGCTCCAGCCGCAATCCGGACGCCGCCTGGGCCTGGGTGCGCTATCTGCTGGAGCCCGACACCCAGGTCAGGTTCAATCAGATTACAGGCAGCCTGCCCGCGCGGCAGAGTGCCTGGGACGCGCCGAAACTGGCCTCGGATCCGATGATCCAGCCCTTCAAGGCCCAGCTGGCGCGCGCCGAGGCCGTGCCCAAGGCCCCCGAGTGGGAGCGGATCGTGACCGAGATGCAGATCGTCGCCGAACGCATGGTGCGCGGGGAGTTCACGCCCCAGACCGCCGCCGCCGAGATCGACCGCCGCGCCGACCGCCTGCTCGAGAAGCGCCGCTGGATGCTGGACCGGGGAGGGGTCTCATGACCATGCAGACCGTCACCGCGCCCGCCGCCTCGCGTGAGGCCGCCCGTGCGCCCCGCCGTTCGGACCAGCGCCGTCGCACCCGCGCGGCATGGGGTTTTGTCGCCCCGTCTCTGATCGCCATCGGCCTGTTCTTCGTCATCCCGATGGTCTCGGCCCTGCTGCTCAGCCTGACCGACTTCGACATCTATGCCCTGGCCGATCTGGGCAATCTGCGCTTCGTCGGGCTCGACAACTACCAGAACCTGCTGGGCAACCCCCTGTTCTGGGGCGCCATGAAGAACACCGTCTGGTTCAGCGTGCTGGGGGTGCCGCTGACGCTGGCCGTGTCGCTGGCGGCCGCCGTCATCCTGAACGCCCGCATGGTGCTTTGGCGCCCGATCTGGCGGGTGATGTTCTTTGCCCCCTATGTCACCACCCTGGTCGCCACGGCGGTGCTCTGGAACTATCTGCTGCACACCCGCTATGGCGTGATCAACTGGGGCCTGACCTCGGTCGGCCTGCCCGCCGTCGACTGGCTGGGCCAGCCCTCGACCTCCATCCCGGCCATCCTGATGTTCGTGGTGTGGAAGACCTTCGGCTACAACATGCTGATCTTCCTGGCCGTGCTCCAGACCGTCCCGGACGAACTCTATGAGGCCGCCCGTATCGACGGCGCCGGCCCGTGGAAACAGTTCCGGCACGTCACCCTGCCGGCCATCGGCCCGACCCTGCTGCTGGTCAGCATCATCTCGGTCGCCGCCTTCTTCCAGCTGTTCGCCGAGCCCTATGTGATGACGCAGGGCGGGCCCGCCCAGTCGACCGTGACCGTCCTCTATTTCATGTACGAGGAAGGCTTCAAATGGTGGAACCTCGGCTCCGCCTCGGCCGTCGCCTTCATCCTGTTCCTCTGCATCTTCGCCATCACCCTGATCCAGCTGTGGGTGTCGAAGCGTCTGGGGGCCACGGAATGAAGTTCAAGCCCCGCGTCATCGCCCTGAACCTCGCGGTCGCCTTCATTGCTCTGATGGTGTTGTTCCCGCTGGCCTGGATGGTCTCGGTCAGCTTCATGCAGACGGGCGAGGCCGCCAACTTCCCGCCGCCGCTCCTGCCCAAGAGTTGGACGCTCGAACACTACCGCACCCTGTTCGTGACCCAGGGCATGGGCCGTTATCTGTGGAACAGCTTCGCGCTGGCGACCCTCGCCACCGTCCTCGCGCTCGGCTTCACCGTCCCCGCCGGCTACGCCTTCGCCAAGCTGAAGTTCGCCGGCCGCGACCGCCTGTTCCAGCTGCTGATCGGCGCGCTGGTCATCCCGGCCCAGATCGGCACCCTGCCGCTGTTCCTGATGCTCAAGGGGATGGGGCTGGTGAACACCTATGCCGGTGCGCTCGTGCCCTGGCTGGCCTCCATCTTCGGCCTGTTCCTCGTGCGCCAGTACGCCCTGTCGATCCCCGACGAAATGCTCGAGGCCGCCCGCGTCGACGGCGCGACCGAGGGCCAGATCTTCCGCCGCGTGGTCCTGCCGACCATGCAGCCGATCATCGTCACGCTGGGCCTGTTCGTCTTCCTCGGCAGCTGGAACGACTTCCTCTGGCCGCTGATCATCCTGACCGACCAGTCCAACTACACCCTGCCCGTCGCGCTGGCCGCCATGTCGCGTGAGCATGTGCAGGACATCGAAATGATGATGGCCGGTTCGGTCATCACCGTCGCCCCCGTGCTGATCCTCTTCCTCGCGCTCCAGCGCTACTACATCCGGGGAATGCTGGCCGGCAGCGTCAAGGGCTGAGACAACAGGAGTGCCCATGTCCATGATCCGGAACACCCTGCTGGGCCTTGCCGCCTGCTTCACCCTGACCGCCCCCGCGGTGGCGCAGGACGCCCGCGTGCTCGACGCCTTCGAGACCACCGGCGCCTGGGAAGCGGACGCCTCGACCGACGTCTCCTCCGCGATCCGCACCGTGCCGGGCCGCAAGGGTCAGGCGCTGCGCCTCGACTTCGATTTCAACGGCCGCGCCGGCTATGCCTTTGCCGCGCGCGAGATCGATTTCGCCCTGCCCGAAAACTACGAGATCAGCTTCTGGGTGCGCGGCGTCGGCCCGCTCAACACCTTCGAGGTCAAGTTCACCGACGCGGAAAACGAGAACGTCTGGTGGCGCCAGACCACACGCTATGACTTCCCCGACGACTGGACCCTGTTCACCATCAAGCGCCGTCAGGTGACCAAGGCCTGGGGCCCGGGCGAGGATCCGGTCCTGCGTCAGGCCGAGCGGATGGAGTTTGTGGTGGTCGCCGCCGAGGGCGGGTCCGGCCATATCGAGATCGACCAGCTGACCCTGCGCGAACTTCCGCCCGAGCCCGCCGTGCCGCCGCGCCCGCTGGCGTCGGCCACGTCCGAGGCCGAGGGCTTTGCCGCCGCCAACGCCGTCGACGGCGATCCCTCCACCGTCTGGCGCACCGCCGACGGCGGTTTCCAGAACCTGACCCTCGACCTCGGCTATGAGCGCGAGTTCGGCGGCCTGACCCTGCGCTGGCAGGAGGACGGCTGGGCCGACCGCTACCGCGTCGACATCTCCAACGACGGTCGCGACTGGACCTTCCTGACCCAGGTCGACTACGGCGACGGCGGCACTGACTGGCTGCGCCTGCCCGAGACCTCGGCCCGTTACATCCAGCTGCAGCTGCTCGACGGCATGCCCCTCTATGGGCTCGCCGAGGTCGAGATCGAGCCGCTCGCCTTCGGCGCCGACCAGACCGCCTTCATCACCGCCGTGGCCTCGGAATCGCGGCGCGGCCTCTACCCCCGCGGCTTCCATGGCGAACAGCCGTACTGGACCCTGGTCGGGGTCGACGGCGGCGGTGAAAGCGGCCTGATGGGCGAGGACGGCGCGATCGAGCTGCGCCGGGGAGGCCCCTCGATCGAACCCTTCCTGCTGGAAGACGGCCGCCTGACCACCTGGGCCGACGTCAACATCACCCAGGGGCTGCGCGACGACGACCTGCCCATGCCCTGGGTTCAGTGGCAGGCCGATGGCCTGACGCTCAAGATCGAGGCCTTCGCCGACGGCACGCCCGAGGCCTCCCGCCTGTTCGGCCGCTACCATCTGACCAACACCTCGGACCGCGCCCGCACCGTCACCCTGGCCCTGATGGCGCGCCCCTATCAGGTCAATGGACCGAAGCAGTTCCTGGCCGTCCCCGGCGGAGTCGGCCCCATCGTCCAGATCGACTGGACGGGCGGCGAGCTGGTGCTGAACGACGACACCCGCGTGCGGCCGCTGGTCATGCCTGATGCGGTCGCCGCCTCCCTCTTCGCGTCGGGTGCGGATCCGCACAGCCTGCTGACCCAGCCCGACCGCCGTCAGCCCGTCGACGAGCGTCTGGTCGAGTCCGATGACGGCCTGATGGCCGGCGCCCTGTTCTATCAGGTGACCCTCCAGCCCGGCGAAACCCGTCAGTTCGGCTGGATGCTGCCCATGGCCGGTGTCCCCGATCCCCTGCCGGTCACCGGCTCGGTCGAGGCCGCTCTGGACGCCGTCGAGGACCGCGTCGCCGCTGACTGGCGCGCGAAGATCGACCGCGTCGACCTGATCCTGCCCCCCCAGGCCCAGCAGATCGAGGATGTGCTCAAATCCTCGCTGGCCCACATCCTGATGTCGCGTCAGGGGCCGATCCTCCAGCCCGGCACCCGCTCCTACAACCGCTCGTGGATCCGCGACGGCGCCATGATCGCCGAGGGGCTGAACCGCCTCGGCCATGCCGACATCTCGGCCGACTATCTGCGCTGGTTCGCCCCCTATGTGTTCGACAACGGCAAGGTGCCGTGCTGCGTCGACGCCCGAGGTGCCGACCCGGTCCCTGAGAACGACAGCCACGGCGAGTTCGTCTTCCTCGCCGCCGAGGTCTATCGCTACACCGGCGACCGCGCCCTGCTGCGCGACGTCTGGCCCCAGGTCGAGGGCGCCATCGACTATATGGATGACCTCCGTGCCGAGACCCGCACGGCCGAATTCCAGACCGCAGACACCCGCCACCTCTTCGGCCTCCTGCCCCCGACCATCAGCCACGAAGGCTATTCGGATAAGCCGGCGTACTCTTACTGGGACGACTTCTGGGGTCTGGTCGGCTACCGCGACGCCGTCTTCATCGCCGATGTGCTAGGCGAGGACGCGGCCGAGGCCCGGTTCGCCGCCGGTCGCGACCAGTTCAGCACCGACATCGCCAATGCCATCGTCGCCACCGCCGCCTTCCACGACATCGACTGGATCGCGGGCGCGGCCGACCGGGGCGATTTCGACGCCACCTCGACCACCATTGGCCTGTCGCCCGGCGGCCTGATCGACGTCCTGCCCCGGGACCTGCTGCGCCGGACTTTCGACCTCTACTGGCTGAATTTCGAGGCCCGCCGTACCGGCGACTGGACTCCCCTGATGGCCGAGGACTGGGAGCCCCGGCCCGACTGGCCCGACTACACCCCTTATGAACTGCGCTCGGTCGGCGCCTTCGTGCGGCTGGGCCAGCGCGACCGCGCCATCTCCGCCCTCGACTATTTCTTCGGCGACCTGCGCCCCGAGGCCTGGAACGGCTGGGCGGAGGTGGTCGGCCGGGATGCGCGCGAGCCGCGCTTCATCGGCGACATGCCCCACGCCTGGATCAGCTCCGACTACATCCGTTCGGCCCTGGACCTGTTCGTCCACGAGCGCGACCGCGACCACGCCCTGGTGCTGGCCGCCGGCATTCCGCTGGACTGGATCAATACGGAAGAGGGGGTCGGCATCCGCAATCTGCGCACCCCCTGGGGGCCCGTCAGCTGGCACCTGCGGCAGGCGGGCGGGGGCTATGTGCTCGACCTCGACACCACCGCCACGCCGCCCGGCGGCTTCGTCCTCGCCTGGCCGGAAGGCAGTCCGGTTCGATCCGCCCGCATCGACGGCCGCCCCGTCGACTGGTCCGGCGGCCCGCTCTCCATCCCCCCCGGCACCCGCCGCGTGGAGCTGCGGTAGGGCGACCCGATCCAAGGGGCTCGCCCATCCGACCCTTCTCCCCACCGGGGGAGAAGGTGTCAGGCGGAGCCTGACGGATGAGGGGGACGCCTGACACGACCCGCAAGCGTGCGCGCTTGCTCTCAACCGCCCCCTCATCCGAGCCGCTCTCGCGGCCCACCTTCTCCCCCGAGGGGAGAAGGACCGCTGACCCGATGCCTCCAGCCATCACAGCCGCCCCCGAAATTCCCCCACCCTATCAACACCCCCACCGTTTCCCGACCCGACTTCCTCACCTCACCCCGGGGCCGTGCCAACCTCTCCCCGTCTCCGCCGCAGGAGAGGCGCCTCGGGACCCAGGCACTGAAGCGGCGGCGGGGGCCGGTCGAGCGGGATTGCCTGGTGTAAACGCCGGGGTCCGGGGTGTTTCTGGACGCCTCGCCCGTCGCGGGCCGAGATGTCTGAAAGAGGTCGAACCGGGTCAAACGAGCCGGGGTGCGCAAGTTCGTCGGCGCCCCCGGTCCCGGCGGAAGAGACCGGAGCTTCAGACCGCTCGCGTGAACCGACCGGGGCGGCGCCAGGCTTGGGGCCGAAAATTCACACAGCGCCCGTAACGCGAAAGCAGGGCGCATACGGTTCCGGGCCCCCGGCCCATGCGCCGCCCGCCTCTCCATACCCTCTGCCCACCGGGCGAGAGGCACTTGCGCGCGTCTCCTCCCCCATCGGGGGAGGGGGACCGCCGAAGGTGGTGGAGGGGGCAGCGCCGCCGTCAGAATGGGGGGGCGCACCATCATCATCTACCCCGCCGCCCCCTGCCTTGTCATCGTTCAGTAACCTTAGGCCTTGTCCGGTTTTCCGTATCGTGGTCGAACTGCGACCAGGCGCGTCAGGTGGGGCGCGGAAGATTGGGAGTAAGCCGTTGAGTAGAACGGATGGAGGGAACGCCCTTGGCGTTTCGGCCGGGCTTCAGGCCCGACGCACACGGGGAGACAAGGCATGAGTCTCAACATCGTAATCATGGCGGGGCTGGTCATTACCCTGCTGACGGCCGTGCCGGTGATGACCCAGATCCTGCGGCATCACCCCAAGGGTCTGATCATCCTGTTCTTCGCCGAGATGTGGGAGCGTTTCTCCTACTACGGGATGCGCGGCATCCTGATCTTCTACCTGACCCAGCATTTCCTGTTCGACGATGCGACGGCGGGCGCCACCTACGGCTCCTACACCTCGCTGGTCTATCTGCTGCCGCTGGTCGGCGGCATTCTGGCGGACCGCTACATCGGCACCCGCAAGGCCATCGTCTTCGGTGCCATCCTGCTGGTCGCCGGTCACGGCCTGATGGGCTACGAAGGCCGCGCCGCGACCGAAACCCTCACCTATGCCGGCGCCGAATATCAGGTCGTCGGTGAAGGCCGTGGCGCCACCCGCGAGGTCGGCATCATGGTCGACGGACAGCGCTATGCCTTCGGTCCGGCCGAAGGCGGAGGGCTGGCCCTCGCCGAGCTTCCGGCCGGCTCCAGCCTGCCGGCTGTGCTTGAGCCCGGCAGCTATGAGATGAAGGCCGACCAGGATCCGATCGGGAAGAACGTCTTCTTCCTCGCCCTGTCGCTGATCATCATGGGCGTCGGCTTCCTCAAGCCGAACATCTCGACCATCGTGGGCCAGCTATATCCGCAGGGCGATCCCCGGCGGGATTCCGGCTTCACCCTCTACTACTACGGCATCAACCTCGGTGCCTTCTGGGCCGCGGTCCTCTGCGGCCTGCTCGGACAGACCGTCGGCTGGTGGGCGGGCTTCGGCCTCGCCGGGGTCGGCATGCTGGCCGGCCTGATCGTCTTCGTGCTGGGCAAGCCCCTGCTGCAGGGCAATGGTGAGCCGCCGAATCCGGCCCTCATCAAGCGCCCGGTTCTGGGACCGATCAACCGCGAGTGGCTGATCTACATCTGCGGCTTCCTCGGCGTCGCCATCGTGTGGTTCATGGTCCAGCGGAACGCCCTGGTCGGTACGGTGCTCAGCATCTCGACCCTGCTGTCGCTGGTGGCGATCATCTGGATCATTGCCTTTGTCTGCAAAACCTGGGTCCAGCGTCAGCGCATGATGCTGGCGCTCGTGCTGATCTTCGGCGCGGTGGTGTTCTTCACCCTGTTCGAACAGGCCGGCACCTCGCTGAACCTGTTCGCTGACCGGAACGTCGACCTGACCATCACCCCGGTCGCCATGCAGTTCCTCGGCATCACCATCGGTACGCCGGACCAGCTGGCCGCCGCGGGCATCACGCCCACGGGCTTCTGGATCGATGCCACCATCACGGCTGCCCAGGTCCAGTCGTTCAACGCCGGCTTCATCTTGATCTTCGCCCCGATCTTCGCGGCGATGTGGGCCTTCCTGGCCAGCAAGAACCTCGACCCCAACCCGACCATGAAGTTCGGTCTGGGTCTCGTCCAGGTGGGCCTCGGCTTCCTGGTCGTCGTGTGGGCCGCCGGTTCCGGCATGGTCAGCAGCGCCTTCCAGATGCCGCTGATCATCCTGGCGCTGCTCTACATGCTGCACACCACGGGTGAGCTGTTCCTGTCCCCGGTCGGCCTGTCCGAGATCACCAAGCTGTCGCTGGCCTCCGTGGTCAGCTTCATGATGGCGGTGTGGTTCCTGGCCAGCTCGATTGCCCAGTTCGTCGGCGGCCAGATCGCCGGGCTGATGGGCACCGAGACCGTCGGCGGCCAGGTTCTGGACCCCGCGGGCGCGCTCGCCACCTCGCTGGACGGCTTCTCCAAGCTGGGCTGGTGGGGTGTCGGCATCGGCGTGGCCTTCATCGTGATCAGCTTCGTGATCAAGGGCTGGTCGCACGGGGCCAATATCGACAGCAACCACCCCGGTCCCGATCTGACCGATCGTGGCCAGCAGGATGCCAACGTCGGCAAGCCCGAACAGGTCTGACGACCGGCATTGATGAAAAGAGGGGGCGGGGCCGGTCGGCTCCGCCCCTTTTTTTGCGGGCTTACAGGGTCTTGCGGATCTGCAGGAACAGCCACGACCCGCGCGTCTGGCTGTAGGTCTCGCGATACGACAGCGGCGCCGTGTTGCGCGGCCCGGAATAGATGTCGCGCTGCCGCCACTGCTCCATGTCGGTCAGATTGGCCGCATCGACCCGCAGCGTCAGGTCGGGGGTCGGCTTCCACTGGACGAACAGGTTGAACTGGGGCTCGTTGTCGGTGAAGCGCACCTCGCGGATGCGATAGCTGGTGCCGGCGTCCATGTCGCAGCCGTGGTTGCCGCCCCACGACCAGCGCCCGCCGTCCAGGTCCTGGGTGAAGGTCACCCCGCAGCCAAAGCCGTCATCGCCGGAAAAGCGGTGGGTCTCGCCGGTCAGCGGATCCTCGATCCCGGTCTCGCGGTGGGCCACCCGCGCGATCAGCCGGCCTCCGGGCACACCCAGCCGGTCCAGCGGCAGGGTCGTGCGGACCTCGAACTCGGTCTGGGTGCCGGTGCCGATATTGCCCAGCGCCTCGAACCCCCCGACCAGCGGGATGATGTCGATGTAGTCCTCGACCACCGCATGGGTCAGCCGCGCCGTGACCGAGCCCTCCTCCCAGAAGCGCCGCTCGTAGATCGCCTCGTAGTAGGTCGTCTTTTCCGGCTCCAGATCAGCGTTGCCTGCCTCCACCTGGCCCAGGTCCACCTCGGCCGAGGCGGCAAAGTCGTCAAAGTCCAGCTGGCCGACTTCCCGCTCGATGCGGAAGCGGAACTGGTGGTTGGGGGCCGGCGTCCAGGTCACCAGAACCCTCGGCTTGGGATAGACCAGCGTCTTGGACGTATCGGTATCGCCCGACTGCCGGATCTCCGACGCCTCGACCCGCAGGCCCCCCTCGACCGTCAGCCGGGGATCGGGCCGCCAGGTCGTCTGGCCGAACACCTCGCCGCGCAGTTCCTCGACCAGCACCGAGGCCCCCGGCAGGGCCACCGGCACGCCGTTCTCCTCATAGGCACTGTCGGTATCGAGGAAGTTGTAGGCCACCTCGCCGCCGCCTTCCCACGACCAGCGGTCGTTGCGGCGGTGGCGGACCACGACCCGGCCGATGCTCTCGCCCTCGGTCGTGTCGCCACTGAACACCCCGGTGCGGCCCGTGCGGATGAAGCCCGACTGGTATTCGGACTGCTCCAGCCGCTGCAGCGCTGTCAGCTCCAGCTCGGAGACGTCGCCCAGCGCCCGCGTCCAGCGCGCGCCCAGCTCGCCCGAGACGCTCTCGTTCGACTCCTGGCTGACGTCGTCGTCGCCCGCGCCCGACAGGATGAAGACGTCCTGCTCCCGGTCGCTGTCGTACAGCGACACCAGGGCGTTGACGCGCAACAGGCCGCCCGCCTGGGGCCTCTGGATCGCGCCCGAGGCCCGGATGTTGCGGTACCGGTCCCAGGAGTCGACCTCGGCATCCTGGATCAGTACGCCGGAGGGGCTGAACCGCTGGCGCCGTCCCTGGCTGGTGCCGGATGTCCGGTCGGTCGTGGCGCTGATCGCGCCCTCGATCAGATTGTCGCCGGCCCGCCGGGAGTACTGCGCGCTCAGGATCGGACCCAGATAGCCGTCGTCATAGATGTAGGTGTCCAGACCAATGGCCCGCTCGACCGTCACCGTGGCCTTCAGCACCACATTGGCGACGACCGCCCGGCCCTGCATGTCGATGCCGGGGGCGCCGCCGGTGATGACCTCGATATAGTCGACGCTCTCGGCGGGGATCCGCTCCAGCAGGGTGTCGACGCCCTCGCTCTTGTTCGACGGATGCCGTCCGTTGATCAGCACATTGCCCGAGGTGCCGGCCAGTCCGCGCGTGTTCGAACTGCCATTGCTGATGCCGAAGGCGGGCAGGCGCTCGACCATGTCCAGCGCGGTGCGCGGCTGGATATCGGCGAAGAACACGGGGTCGTAGATCAGCACCCCCGGGCGGGTGGCATCCGACCGCGCCTCGGCCACGCCGGCCATGCCCGCGTCCTGCGCCAGGGCCGGACTGGCCAGTGCCAGCAGCAGGGCGCCCGTTGCCGCGCCGGTGAGCCAGGTGCTCGAAGTCATGTCGCCTCCCGATTTTGCGGCCACCCATACCGCCTGAACCGTCAATCGCCAGTTACAAGCGGGAAAGGTGGCCGCGTTCGGGGATCAGAACGTCTTGCGGACGCGCAGCGAGACAAAGGTCCGCGGATCGATCTCGCGCCGCTCGATGAAGGCGATGGGCCGGGGCGAGGTGCGATCGGAATAGACCGTCCGTTCGACGTCAAAATTGTCCCACAGGTTCAGCTGGGCGCGGACCGACAGGCTGGGCGTCGGCTTGTACTCGGCCGCCAGTTCGAAATAGTCGCCGCCCTTCCAGCCGACCGTCTGATCGGGGTCATAGGTGGTCTGGCCCAGCACCGGGATCCAGGCGACGCTCCAGTTGACCTTCCAGCTGGTGATGTCCTGGCTGAAGGACACCACGGGCTGCCGGGCCCGCACACCGGAGATGGCGCGCGCCTCGCCGGTCGTGGGGTCGGTGACCTCGGTCTTGTTCCAGTCGTTGCGGAAGCCGAACTGGCCGCCGGAAATGCCCAGCTTGTCGGTGGGCACTGTGATGTTCAGCGACAGCTGGTCCAGCGTTCCGTCGCCGATGTTGCCGACGGCGGACAGGCCGCCCTGCAGGGGGATCAGGTCGATCACGTTGCCGATTTCGTCATGGCGCAGGCCGATGCTGACGATGCCGTCACCCCAGAAGCGGCGCTCGAAGGTCAGCTCGCTGATCCAGCGGTCCTCGGGTTCCAGGTCGGCATTGCCGCCCAGCACATTCTGGTCGTCCAGCTGGGCACTGGCGGCAAAGTCGCCGAAGGACAGCTGGCCGACCTCGCGCTCGAAACGGGCCCGGACCTGGGTGTTGGCCATCGGCGTCCAGCTGACCTGCACGCGGGGCTTGGCGAAGAAGAAGGACTTTTCGGTGTCGGTATCGCCCGACTGGCTGATGGTCGAATGCTCCAGACGCAGGCCGCTTTCCAGCGACAGGGTGGGCGAGATGCGCCAGCTGCTCTTGCCGAACACCTCGGCCCGGGTCTCCTCGACGAGCACCGTGGCCGAGGGCAGCACCACAGGGGTCCCGCCGATCGAGAAGGCCTGTTCGGTGTCCAGACGATTGTAGGCGACCTCGCCACCGCCCTCGAAGGTCAGGGCCTCGGAGCGCTCGAAGCGCAGCAGTCCGCGGGCGATCGTCTCGGAGGCCTCGCCGACCGATTCGAACAGCTGCTCCGGCTCGGGACCTCCGCCCAGATCGGCGTTGTAGGTCGAGACCGAGTCAAAGTCAGAGAACTCGTGGATGAAGCGCGTCTCCATCGACAGTCGATCGCCCAGCGTTCGGGTGTAGACGACGCCGAACTCGCCCGAAGTGCCGTCCTCGTCATAGCGGCTCTGGCGGAAGGTGCCGGTCCCGGTGAACTGGTCATAGCTGTGCCAGTCGTTGGTGCCGTAGCGGGCCGTCAGGTCGATCTTGCCGCCAAAGGCCGGGGCCGCATAGTTGCCGCGCAGTCCCTGGCCCCCGCCGTAGCCGTCGTTCTCGAAGGCCTCCTCCCGCAGGATCGTGCCGTCTGCCGCGCGCCGGATCGAGGGTCCTGCGCCGTTGGAGTCGCTCATGCCCATGCCGTCCGACAGGGTGAAGCCCCAGGATCGTTCCCCGTCGCGGGCGGTGAACTGGTATGAGCCCCCGAAGATGTCCGTGCCCCCGTCGAACAGGGTGGCATTGCCGGTGACGACCGTCTGGCGGCTGCTTTCGCTCTTCAGGATCACATTCACGACCACCGAATAGCCCTGCATGTCGATGCCGGGCGCGCCGCCGCGGATCAGCTCGATACGTTCGACCTGCGAGACGAGGGTGCGTGACAGAACCGACGATCCGCTGTCGTTCTTGGACGCCGGTCGCGCACCGTTGATCAGGATGTTGCCGACGGCCCCCTCAAAGCCGCGACCGCCGTCGCCGTTGCTGACCGAGAAGCCGGGCACCCGCTGAACCATGTCGAGGGCCGTGTTCGGGTTCTGGTCGGCGAAGAAGTCGGGTGTGAAGACCAGGATGCCCTGATCCCTGTTGTTGGCGCTCGCGCCGGGGCTGGCCGTGCCGTCGCCGCGTGCCTCCTGGGCCAGGGCCTGGGGGGGTAGCGCCAGGGTGATGGCGGCAGCGGCGGTCGTGATCAGAAGTTTGTTACGCGTCATGAATATTCCCCTCGTCGATGACGAGAGGTGTGGTCTTTCAAGTTGACGCGAACCAGTTACAAGTTCGATAGGTAGGTTAAATGATCTTCATGACGAGATATACATGATATTACTTGGCGGTAATGTGTGGGGCAGGGGCGTGGCGCGCGGCGTTGCGGGCCTGCTGGCAGCGACCCTGGTGGCGCTGGGAAGCGGTGCTCCGGTGCAGGCCCAGGAGGCCGAAACCTCCGTCGACGAGATCGTGGTCATGGCCCGGCGGTCCGGCGCGCCCATGTGGGAGATCACACGGGGCGATTCGACCGTCCTGCTGGTCGGGGCCATCCAAGCCGTGCCCGCCGGCGTCGAGTGGCGCCCGGATGCCCTCGAGCAGGCCACGCGCCGTGCACAGAGGGTCTACTTTCCCCAGAAAGCGAATGTCTCACCGGCCGACATCTTCCGCCTCATCTGGCGGTCGCGCACCCTGACCCGCATGCCGGAGGGGCGGACCAGCGCCGACTATCTGTCGGCCGAATGGCAGGGGCGGCTGGATGCGCTGGAACTGCGCTATGGCGAGGACTGGTCGCAGGACAGCTTCCTGATCGTTTCCAGCGAGCTGCTGTCCGATAAGCTGGGGCTGCGGGATCGCGGCAATCAGGAAGTCGGCGAGGTCGTCCGTCGGGCCGCGCGCCGGGCCCGGGTGCCGGTCACCTCCATCGGCAGTGTGCGCGGCGATGCCCTGATCGACGATCTGCTGACGCGTCCGCCGGAAACCTGGGTGCCGTGCATGGAAGCCTCGATCGCCGCTGTGGAGGCCGGTCCGGACGCGGTCCAGGCGCGCGGCCTGGCCTGGACGCGCTTTGATGTGCCGGCCGTCATGGAGTCGCCGATCGAGGGGGCCCTGTCGCAATGCTGGCCGTGGGGCGACCCCGCCCTAGGGACCCTTCTGCGCGGCCAGTGGATCAGCGCCGTCGAGGGGGCGCTCCGTGAGCCCGGCGTGACGCTGGCGGTCGCGCCGTTGCGCGTGCTGGCCGAGACGGGCGGCGTGCTGGACGATCTGGAACGCCGGGGCTTCGACATTGTCGGCCCCGACTGGCGGGACGATCAGCGGGGCGACTAGAGCGCCGTCCCGCCGACCGTCAGGCCGCCGATCTTCAGGCTGGGCTGGCCGATGCCGACCGGCACGCCCTGTCCGCCCTTGCCGCACACCCCCACGCCGGGGTCGAACGCGAAGTCGTCGCCGATCATGGTGATGTTGGTCAGGGCCGTGGCGCCGTCCCCGATCAGGGTCGCGCCCCGGACGGGTGCCGTGATCTTGCCGTCCTCGATCAGATAGGCCTCGGTGCACTGGAAGACGAATTTGCCGTTCGTGATATCGACCTGGCCCCCGCCGAAGTTGGCGGCGTACAGCCCACGCTTGGTCGAGGCGATCATGTCGGCCCGGCTGTCCTTGTCGCCCTCCATGAAGGTGTTGGTCATGCGCGGCATCGGCGGGTGGGCAAAGGACTGGCGGCGGGCATTGCCCGTGGCCCGGGCGCCGAGCTTCCGCGCGCTCAGCCGGTCGTGCATCAGGCCGACCATGATGCCGTCCTCGATCAGCACGGAGCGCGAGGTCGGCGTGCCCTCGTCATCGACGGTCAGCGATCCCCGCCGACCCGCGATCGAGCCATCGTCGACGACGGTCACGCCGGGGGCGGCCACCCGCTTGCCCATCATGCCGGAGAAGACCGAGCTGCCCTTGCGGTGAAAGTCGCCCTCGAAGCCGTGGCCGACCGCCTCGTGCAGCAGCACGCCGGGCCAACCCGCGCCCAACACCACATCCATCTCGCCGGCCGGGCAATCGACGGCCTCGAGATTGACCAGCGCCTGACGCAGGGCCTCGTCGACCTGGGCCTGCCAGCGGTCAGGTGCGATCCAGGCTTCGAAGCCCGCGCGGCCCCCGGCGCCCGCCGAGGCACTCTCGCGCCGACCGTTCTGTTCGACGGTCACCGACACATTCAGCCGGACCAGCGGGCGGATGTCTCGAACGCCGCGCCCGTCGGCGCGCAGGATCTCGATGTCGCGATGCTCGCCGGCCAGCGAGACCGAGACCTGAACCACGCGGGGATCGCGCGCCCGCGCCCAGGCGTCGATCTCGGACAGCAGGGCGATCTTGTCGGAGAAGGCCGGGGAGGCGAGGGGGTCGACGGGGGCATAGAGCTGCTGGTTGGTCGCGCGCGGAGGCTCGGCGGGCGTGCCGTTCCGCCCGCCCGTCGCGAGGGCGGCCGTCTCTGCCGAGCGCCGGATCGACGCAGCGTCGACCACGCTGGAATGGGCATAGCCGGCGGTCTCGTCGGACACGACCCGGAGGCCGAAGCCCTCATGGGCGTCATAAGCGGCCGCCTTCAGCCGGCCGTCATCGAACACCAGCGATTCGCTCTCGGCCTTCTCGAGGAACAGCTCCCCGTCATCGGCCCCGGTCATGGCCTCGGCCAGAATGGCGCGCGCCGACTCGGGTGACAGATCGGCGGCCTCCAGCAGGGAGGGCGTCGAGGCGGGGGAGGGGGACTGGGTCATATCTCCGAAATAGGAGGTGGAGGCGGCGAAGTCACGGGTCTCGCGTGACAGGCGCCGAGGCCTGCGCGCCGTTATCGAAATGTGGCGGAACCTTGGTCAGGCGCAGCGGTTGAAGTGGCGACACCGGCCGCATGCGGATGTCCCGCCCTGCGGCTGCGGAGGAGATACACCATGAAAAAGATCCTGCTGACGTCCGCGACCATGGCTGCCGCTGCCCTCGCCCTTTCGGCCTGCGGCGACAATGAGCGTACGGCCGAAGCCGACACCTCGGTCGCCGAGGCGGAGGTCACCACCGAGATGCCGGAATCCGCCGTGAGCGACGCGCAGCTGGAGGCGACCGCCAATCGCGCTGCCGCCGAAGCCAGCCAGCCCCAGCCGGGCTCGCTGACGACGGATGGTCAAGCCCCTGCGCCGGAGACTGCGCCCGTCCAGTAGGCGGAAGACGTTCAGGCGGCGGAACCGATGTCCCGGTTCGCGCCGCCTGAGTCGCCGGTCGTCTGAGGGTCAGGGCTGATGCACGTCGCCCGACCCCGAGATGCGGCTGTCCACGCTCTCCGGGCGGCGGGTCAGGGTGACGTCGCCCGAGCCCGAGATAGCGATGGTCGCGCGGCCGGTCGGCGCCACCGTGGCATCGCCCGAGCCCGAGATGCTCACATTGGCATCCCGCGTATCCAGTCGATCCAGTTCCACATCGCCGGAGCCGTTGATGTCGAGCTCGACCGCGTCAGTGCGGCCCTGCGCGGTGATCTCGCCCGAGCCGGAGAGATCCAGGTCGATGCGCGGCTGGTCGTAGTCGCGGATATCGAGGTCCCCGGACCCCTCCAGGGTGAACCGCGTCACCGACGGCGCCGTGACGGTCACCTGAAGCCGGTCGAGGGCATCCCATCCCCGAATGCGGCCGCCGCGCCAGCTGATGTAGACATCCTCGTCGCCGTCCGTCAGGTCGATACGACCGCCCTCGATACGCACCCGCTCGACGACGGACTCCGGACCGGTGATCGTGACCTCGGCCTTGTCGCCCTGGACGTAGCGGACGTTGCCGCTGAAGGCGAGCGTCAGGGCATCGCCGCCATCCCAGTTGAGCGTACGGGTGACCTCGGGCCCCGCGTCGGGGGCATCGGAGCCGGAAACCCGCTCGAAGCGGACACGGTCGCCGTCGTCATCGACGATCGTCCACGTCCAACCATTGGCGGCCAGTTCACGCCCGCCGAGGGCGAACGCCCCGGCCAGACAGACGACGGACAGGACCAGGGCTGCCACGGCGATGATCAGAAAGTTGCGGATCATGATGATTCTCCGGGACAGGGGTTCAGGAAGCCTGGGGCTCAAGCGCGGGCTTGAGCAGGCGATAGTGGAGACGGGCGAACCAGACGACGCCGTTGACCAGCCAGATCGAGAAGACGGTCAGGATGGCGGCGATCGTCACCGAGGCGGCCATGAAGCCCAGGCCGGCGAGAATGGCCGCGAAGGCACCACCCGGCGGGGACGCAAAGGGGCCTGCCACCATGATCCCCAGGCCTGCGGCAAAGAAGCCGAGTGCCGCCGCGTAGCCGCCAAGGATCACGCCGATCACGCTCATCAGAAGCGGCAGCAGGAACAGGATGTCGAGCGCGCCCAGCCCCAGCACGGCGAGGATCGCGGCCGTGGCGGAGGAGGGGTTCTGCTCCTGATGCCAGCGGCGAATACCCGCCTCGGCCTTCAGTTCGCGCGCCAGCCGGTCCGGGTTGCCGAGCGCCTCGGCCACCTCGGCTTCGCTGCGCCCCTCGGCCAGTCCGTCCTCGAAATGCGATTCGTAGTCATTGAGAATGTCCGCGGCGGCGCTGGTCGGCATGCCGACCAGACCGGTCTTGAGCCGGGACATGAATTCGGCGCGGGTCATCAGGCGTCTCCCCCCTTTTGGGTGTCGGGTGTTTCGGGTGCGGTGGTCGCGTCGCCGGCGACCAGGCTGTCGACCGCGTCGGCGAACCGGCGCCACTCGCGGCCCTGACCCTGCAGGGCCTGATGCCCCGCCTCGGTCAGGCGATAGTATTTGCGGGACGGGCCGGCGGGCGATTCGACCAGATAGGTCTCGACCCACCCGTCGCTCTGCATGCGGCGCATCAGCGGGTAGATGGTGCCTTCCCCCATGTCGATCGCGTCCGACAGGCGGCTGGCGATCTCATAGGCATAGCTGTCTTCCCGCGCGAGCAGCGCCAGGACGCACAGTCCCAGCACTCCCTTCTTCAGCTGGATTTCAATCGGCTCGGGCAAATGGGCCTCCTTTGATGACCCATTGGCTATCGCAAGCTATTGGTCAGTGCAAGGTAGCTTGCAAAACATGAAGACGATTTAATTTCCGGGTGCGGCGTCATGGAGCGGCTTTGATACGTCTCCGTCGCTTGGCAATCGCGAAACAGGGGGATAAGGACCGCCCATCACACTACGCCCGAGGGGCCGGGTGCGTCTGCGATCCGTTCGCAGATCGCTCGTAGGAAAGTTTGAGATGAGGACGTCTGCGATGGCATCGGGCATTCGCGCCCTTAAGGCAGCCACGGCGGCAGTGACCGCTTCGATCGGCGCCACGATCATGGTGGGGGCTTCGGCCATGCCCGCCCTTGCCCAGGACCTGCTGGGTCAGCCCACGCCCGGCGGCATCGACCTGCAGCCCGCAGCGTCGCCGCTGAAGCATGACGCCATCTGGTTCCACAATGTGATCCTGCTGCCGGTAATCACCGCCATCGTGCTGCTGGTGCTGGGCCTGCTGATCTGGGTTGTGGTTCGCTACAACAAGAAGTCCAACCCGGTGCCGGCTCGCTGGAGCCACAACACCCTGGTCGAGGTGATCTGGACGGTCCTTCCGGTCGTGATCCTGCTGGTGATCGCCCTGTTCTCGTTCCGACTGCTTTACGACTACGAGGACATGCCCGATCCCGACCTGACCGTGAAGGTGACCGGCAACCAGTGGAACTGGGCCTATGAATATCCGGATCAGGCCGTGTCGGAATATATCTCCAACATGCTGCCGGAAGAGGACGCCCTCGCCCGCAACGTGCCCTACCGTCTGGCGGCCGATGAGCCGATGGTGGTGCCGGTCGGCAAGACCGTGCGTCTGCTGGTCACGGCCTCGGACGTGATCCACTCGGTCGCCCTGCCGGCCTTTGGTCTGAAGACCGACGCCGTGCCCGGCCGCACCAATGAGACCTGGTTCCGCGCCGAGCGCACCGGTGTCTATTACGGCCAGTGCTCGGAACTGTGCGGTGTCGATCACGCCTTCATGCCGATCGAGATCCGCGTGGTGACCGAGGCCGAGTTCGCCGCCTGGGTCGCCTCGAAGGGCGGATCCATGACGGCTGCTGCCGATGCGGAGGCTGCGGCCGCCGCTGAAGCCGCCGCTGCCGAAGAGGCGCCGGCTGCCGAGGTGCCCGCCGCCGAGGCCCCCTCCACCGAAGATACGGCGGCCACCCCCGCCGCCGCTCAATAAGTTACGCGAGAGCCCGAAACGACCATGGCCACCGCACACGCCGCCCACGCCGATCACGACCACAAGCCCGGGTTCTTCACCCGCTGGTTCCTGTCGACCAACCACAAGGACATCGGCACCCTGTATCTGCTGTTCGCCATCATGGCGGGCATCGTCGGCGGCGCCCTGTCGGGCCTGATCCGCTGGGAACTGGCCGAGCCGGGCATGCAGGTGTTCGTGCCGGGCGGTCTGGTCGATCAGCTGGGCCTGATCGAAGCGTCCAAGCACGGCTATAACGTCACCGTCACGGCCCACGCCCTGATCATGATCTTCTTCATGGTCATGCCCGCCATGATCGGCGGCTTCGGCAACTGGTTCGTGCCGATCATGATCGGCGCGCCCGACATGGCCTTCCCGCGCATGAACAACATCTCGTTCTGGCTGCTGGTCGCGGCCTGGGTGCTGCTGTGCCTGTCGATGTTCGTCGATGGCGGCCCGGGTACGGGCTTCGGCGGGGGCTGGACCATCTATCCGCCGCTCTCGACCGCCGGCCACACCGGCCCGGCCATGGATCTGGCGATCTTCTCGCTGCACGTCGCGGGTGCCAGCTCGATCCTCGGCGCCATCAACTTCATCACCACCATCTTCAACATGCGCGCCCCGGGCATGACCCTGCACCGGATGCCGCTGTTCGCCTGGTCGGTGCTGATCACCGCCTTCCTGCTGCTGCTGTCGCTGCCGGTTCTGGCCGGAGCCATCACCATGCTGCTGACCGACCGCAACTTCGGCACCAGCTTCTTCGATCCTGCCGGCGGTGGTGATCCGGTGATGTTCCAGCACCTGTTCTGGTTCTTCGGTCACCCCGAGGTGTACATCCTGATCCTGCCGGGCTTCGGCATCATCAGCCACATCGTCTCGACCTTCTCGAAGAAGCCCGTGTTCGGCTATCTGGCCATGGCCTACGCCATGGTGGCGATCGGCTTCATCGGCTTCGTCGTGTGGGCGCACCACATGTACACCGTCGGCATGACCGTGAACCTGCGCGCCTATTTCGTGGCGGCCACCATGGTCATCGCCGTGCCGACAGGGGTGAAGATCTTCAGCTGGATCGCGACCATGTGGGGCGGTTCGCTGGACTTCAAGACGCCCATGCTGTGGGCCATTGGCTTCATCTTCCTGTTCACCGTCGGCGGCGTGACCGGCGTGGTGCTGGCCAATGCGGGCATCGATTACAGCCTGCACGACACCTACTACGTCGTGGCGCACTTCCACTATGTGCTGTCTCTGGGCGCCGTGTTCGCCATCTTCGCGGGCTTCTACTACTGGTTCGAGAAGATGTTCGGCGTGAAGTACAACGAGTTCCTCGGCGCCGCGCACTTCTGGATCATGTTCGTCGGCGTGAACGTGATCTTCTTCCCGCAGCACTTCCTCGGCCTGCAGGGCATGCCGCGCCGCTACATCGACTATGCGGACGCCTACACCCTGTGGAACCAGGTCTCGTCGTGGGGCTATGTCATCACGGTCGTGGGCGTGGTGGTCTTCCTGATCATGCTGATCGAAGCCGCCATCCGTCGCCGTCCGGGCGTCGCCAACCCCTGGGGTGAAGGCGCCACGACCCTCGAATGGACCCTCTCGTCGCCCCCGCCGCATCACCAGTTCAACGAACTGCCGGTGGTCAAGGACGAGGATCACCACTGATCGACCGGGCATCGGCCCTGACGATCTGAAGTCGACGTCCCGGGGCCGTCCCTTCCTTGCGAGGGGGCGGTCCCGGTCTTTCAAGGACCCCTGGTCTTATCCCCATGAGCGACGCCCGGCCCAAATTGTCGACTGCCCAGCCGGGAGACTATTTCCAGCTGCTGAAGCCGCGCGTGATGTCGCTGGTGATCTTCACCGCGGTCACGGGCCTGCTGGTCGCACCGGGATCGATCAACCCGCTGGTCGCCGCCATCGCCGTGCTGTGCATTGCCGTGGGGGCAGGGGCCGCCGGCGCCCTCAACATGGGTCTGGAGGGTGAGACCGACGCCCTGATGAAGCGCACCCGGGGCCGCCCCGTCGCCGCGGGCCGGGTCAACAAGAACGACGCCCTCGCCTTCGGGGTCATCCTGTCGCTGTTCTCGGTCATGCTGCTGGGCATGAACACCAACTGGGTCGCAGCGGGTCTGCTGGGCCTGACCATCGTCTATTACGCGGGCTTCTACACCCTGATGCTCAAGCGGCGGACGCCGCAGAACATCGTCATCGGCGGGGCTGCGGGCGCCTTTCCGCCGGTGATCGGCTGGGCGGCCGTGACGGGAGACGCGCCCTGGCAGGCCTGGCTGCTGTTCCTGATCATCTTCCTGTGGACCCCGCCGCATTCCTGGGCGCTGGCGCTCTATTCGGCCGGGGACTATGCGCGGGCCGGCATTCCGATGATGCCCGTGGTCAAGGGCGCGCGCTCCACCCGCCTGCAGATCCTGATCTACAGCCTGGTTCTGGTGCCGGTCGCCATCGTGCCGGGCCTGACCGATCTGGGCGGGCCGCTCTATCTGGGTGTGTCGGTCGTGGGCGGGCTTCTGTTCCTGCTGCTGGCCTTTCGCCTGTGGCGCAGCCGCGCCGGGGACCAGCCCGAGGCCGACCGCGTCCACGGAGGCCCGACCGTGGGACGAGAGGCCGCATTGTACGACGTGCGGATTGACGCCAAACCGGCGCGAAACTTGTTCGCCTATTCGATCCTGTATCTGATGCTGCTGTTCCTGGCCCTGCTGGTCGAGAATCTGCCCGCATCCCCGCTGGTATGCCCCTCATGCGCCTGACCGACGAAGAACTCACCGCTCGCAAGCGCCGCAATCTCTGGATTGCGCTGGGACTGGTGGCCTTTATCGTGCTGGTCTTCCTGACCACCTTCCTGCGGCTGAAGCAGAACATCGAGGCCCGCAAGGCGCTGGAGACGGCCGCCGTCGCCGAAGCCCCGGCGGCGCTGCCGATGGACCGGTCATGAACCGCTCGAACCTGATTGCCCTGATCTGTGGCGGCGTGGTCATGCTGATGACCGGCGCTGCCTTTGCGGCGGTGCCCCTCTACCAGCTGTTTTGCCAGGTGACGGGCTTCGACGGCACAGTCCGCAAGGCCGAGGCCGCCCCCGATGTGATTCTCGACGAGACGGTGCTGGTTCGGTTCGACACCAATGTCCGTAACCTGCCCATGACCTTCAAAGCCGAACAGCTGCAGCAGCGCGTGCGCATCGGCGAGACCGGCATGGCCTATTTCGAGGTGACCAACACTTCGGACCAGCCGATCGGGGCGACGGCCGCCTATAACGTCGTGCCCGAGCGAGCCGGCGCCTATTTCCAGAAGCTGCAGTGCTTCTGCTTTGATGGCCAGGTCATCCCGGCGGGGGAGACCATGCGCTTCCCCGTCCAGTATTTCGTGGCCCCGGAGCTGGCCACCGATCCCGAGGGCCGGGGCGTGACCCAGATCACCCTCAGCTACACCTTCTACCCGACCAAGGGATTTGATCCCTCATCTGTTGCGTCAGAGTCTGGCGTGACGGGATCGTGACCGCTATAGGGCCAGTCACGAGTCTATCCGAGAGCAAGAGACCCCAGAATGGCTGACGCGCACGCCGCTCCTCATCACGACTATCATCTGGTCAATCCCAGCCCCTGGCCGCTGGTCTCGTCGATCGCCGTGACCGTCATGATGGTCGGCGCCGTGGCCTGGATGAAGGGCCTGTTCGGCCTCGAGGCCGGCACCATGTGGCTGTTCTTCGCCGGTCTGGCGGGCGTGCTCTATTCCATGTTCGGCTGGTGGAGCGATGTGATCAAGGAAAGCCGCCAAGGCGACCATACCCCGGTCGTGTCGATCGGTCTGCGCTACGGCATGGTGCTGTTCATCGCCTCGGAAGTGATGTTCTTCGCCGCCTTCTTCTGGATGTTCTTCGAAATGTCCGTGTTCAACGAGGCGCGCGCCCACATCCCGGCGATCAGCTTCTGGACCGACACGGCCGCGGCCTGGACCAACCCCGACGGCACGAGCCTTTGGCCGCCCAAGGGCATCGAGACCCTCGACGCCTGGCAACTGCCGCTGCTGAACACCGTCATCCTGCTGCTCAGCGGCACGACGGTTACCTGGGCGCACCATGCCCTGCAGGTCGGCGACCGCAAGGGCGCCAAGCTGGGCTTGCTGATCACCGTGCTGCTCGGCGTGCTGTTCACCGGTGTGCAGGCCTATGAGTACCAGCACATCATCCACGAGAATCTGTTCTTCAACGAGGCGGCCGCCAACTCGGGCCTGTACGGGTCGATCTTCTTCATGGCGACCGGCTTCCACGGCTTCCACGTGCTGATCGGCACCCTGTTCCTGACCGTCTGCCTGCTGCGCCTTATGGCCGGCCAGATGTCGCCCCAGAAGCATTTCGGCTTCGAGGCCGCGGCCTGGTACTGGCACTTCGTCGACGTCGTCTGGCTGTTCCTGTTCGCCTTCGTCTACGTCATCTTCGGGTGACGGAGCGGCGTCAGCCGGATCCTTCCTTGCCGGCGCGGGTCGATTCGATCCGCGCCGGTTTGCTTTGTCGCTGCCCTCGTTGCGGGCAGGGCAAGCTGTTCGCCGGATTTCTGAAGGTGGTCGAGCGGTGCGCCGTCTGCGGCACGGACTTCACCCGGCTGAACACGGGCGACGGCGCCGCCGTCTTCATCATGCAGATTTCGGGCGGCATCTCGACCTTCCTGGCGCTGGCGATCCAGATCGCCTTTCAGCCGCCCGTCTGGGTGCTGCTGGGTCTGGCCGTGCCGCTGGTGCTGGCCCTGTCCTTTGGCCTGATGCGCCCGGGCAAGGGCTTGATGATCGCGCTCCAGATGCGCCACGCGCAGACAGCGGAGGAGACCCATGTCTGAACACGTCATGCGTCGCATCCCCTGGGGCCTGACGATTGCCACTGGCCTCGCGCTGATCCTGCTGCTCAGCCTCGGGGTCTGGCAGGTGCAACGTCTGCAGTGGAAAGAGGACCTGATCGCCCGCGCCGAGGCCGCGGCCTCCGCCGACCCTCGCCCGCTCGCACAGGGCGCCCCGGTGCCGTTCGAGCGCGTGACCCTGTCCTGTCCGGCGACGGCCGGCCGCCGGTCGGTCGAGCTGCAATCCATCCATGACGGCACGCCCGGGGTCAGGCTGATTGCGGCCTGCGCCGGCTACATCGTCGATCTCGGCTTTGTCGCGGAGACCATCAGCGCGCGACCGACGCTGGACGGCCCCCTGACCGTCACTGCGATGGCGCGAGAGGCCCATGCCCCGGGTCCCATGGCCCTGCCTCCGGAAGACGGTCGGTTCTATGCGCGTGACAATGAGGCGATCGGGGCAGCGCTGGACGTGCCGGCCAATCACCGCGACCTGACCCTCTACGCCGAGACCCGGGCGGTCGACGGCTTCGAGGCACTTCAGCCCGCGCCGCCGCCCGCTGCCTTCTCGAACAACCATCTGGGCTATGCGATGACCTGGTTCGGACTGGCAATCGCGCTGGTGGCTTTCTATCTCGTCCTTCTCCGCCGGAAGCTGACGTCCTGACCCTTCGCCTTCACACCCTCTCCAACGGCGTCCGCGTCGTCTGTGACCCCATTCCCGGGCTCCAGACCGTGGCGGTCTGTGTGGCCGTTGCCGCAGGCGCGCGTCACGAAGCCCCGGAGCAGTCCGGCTGGTCCCACTTCCTTGAGCATATGGTGTTCAAGGGGGCAGGCGAGATGTCGGCGCGCGAGATCGTCGAGCGCATCGAGGGCGGTGGCGGCTCGATCAATGCCTCGACCGGCTATGAGCGCACCGTGTTCGAAGTCCGTGCCATGGCGGATGGCCTCGAAACCGCCCTGCAGGTCATCGCCGATCTGATATTCCACCCGGTCTTCGAGCCCGGCGAGATCGAGCGCGAAAAGGACGTGGTCGCCCAGGAAATCGCCGAGGCCTTCGACACGCCCGACGACCATGTGTTCGAAATGGCCCAGGCCCGGGCCTTTGCCGACCAGTCGCTGGGACGGCCCATCCTCGGGCAGGTCGAGACCCTGGCTCCCATCGACCGGGAACGGCTGAAACGCTTCCGCCGCGAGCAGTATCGGCCGGATCGCATCGTCGTGTCGGTGTCGGGGGCGGTCGAGGAGGACCGGCTGCTGGCCCTGGTCGAGCGGGCCTTCGGCGAGGGCGTGCCGCTGTCGGAGACGCCGATGCCCCCGGCCCGCTTCGAGGGGGGAGAGGCCCGGCTGGCCCGCCGGATCGAGCAGTCGAATCTGGTCTTCCTGCTCCCCTCGCTCGGCAATGCGGATTCGCGTCGACCGGCTCTGCGGCTGGGGGTCGAGATCCTGGGGGGCGGGATGGCCTCGCGCCTGTTCCAGACCGCGCGCGAGGAACGGGGCCTGGCCTATGCCGTCGACGCCTGGCACGAGGGTTATGCCGACTGTGGTGTGCTGGGCATCTATGCGGGGGCGGCCGCCGATCGCGCCGGCGAGCTGGCCCAGGTCTGCGGCGAGACCCTGCTGGCGCTGGCAACCGATGGACCGACGGAGACGGAGCTGAACCGGGCCCGCGCCGTCGCTGTCGCCAGCATACGGATGTCCGACGAAAGCCCGGCGGCCCGTGCCGGGCGCTGGGCCGGCCAGATTTGCGTGCTCGGCCATACGCTCGACAGCGACGCCATGGTCGAGGAGGTGAGCGCCCAGGATGCCGCCGCCGTGCGGGCCGCCCTCGCCGCGTGTCTGGAGCCCCGGCGCACGGCCACCGCCGTACTGGGTCCGAGGGCCGGGCTGTCGGCAGGCCTGCTGTTCGAGCGCGCCATCACAGGCTAGGTCTGTTCCATGGCCCTCCTCGACTGGATCAGCGAGTCGTCCGGCCCCACCGTTCAGGCGGAGGGGGTCGTGCTCCGCCTGCCAAGGCCGGGGGACTATGAGGCCTGGTCGACGCTCAGGGCGGCGTCGCGCGAGTATCTGGTGCCGTTCGAGCCGACCTGGCCCGAGGACGACCTGACCCGGGCCGCCTTCCGGCGCCGTCTGGCCCTGTACGGCCGGGAGCGGGAGCAGGGCCACGCCTGGCCGTTCTTTGTCTTCGAGGCGGCGGAGGGGCAGCTGGTAGGGGCGGTCACCCTGTCCAACATTCGCCGGGGTGTGACCGAGACGGCCACGCTCGGCTACTGGATCGGTGAGGCCTTCGCCGGACGGGGCTATTGCACCGCCGCTGTGCGCGCCGCCGTTGCCTTTGCCTTTGACGATCTGCGGCTCCACCGGGTCGAGGCCGCCTGTGTTCCGTGGAACATCGCCTCACGGAAAGTGCTGGAAAAATCAGGCTTCGAGCACGAGGGAAGAGCCCGGGCTTATCTCAAAATTAACGGCGCTTGGGCAGATCATCTTCTGTTCGGACGTGTCGATGATCGACACGGGGATGGCGCCACCACCGCGCCGGATGGGGACACATCGGGCGCGTGAGCACACGGCAGTCAGTTCTGGCCTGGGATGCCTCGATGGCCATCGAGGCGCTGGCGGCGGCTGACTCGGCGCTCTGGGTCTGGACTCCGTCCGAGGACAGTCTGCGCGTCACGGGCGCTAGCCGGCCGCTGGGTCTGGGGCCGCTTGCCCCGGAATGTTCGGGCGCCGCCTTTGCCGCCGTTGCCATGCCGCAGGACCGGGCGCTGGCCGAGGCCCTGCTGAAGCCCCAGGCCGAGGGCACCGAGATCGCCGTCCGGCTTCGCATGCGCGATCATCCGACCTGCCTGTGGCGCGGGGTGTGGCTGGAAGACGGCCTGAGGGCCGCCGGCGTTGTCGCGCTCGAAACCACCTTCGCCGGGGCCGAGCGTGATCCGCTGACCGGCCTTCTCGACCGCCGCTCCTTCATTGCCCGCGTGGGTGAGGCCCTGACCGTGGCCGGGGACTATGAGCTGGTCGTCGCCGACGTTGACCGCCTGCGCCGCCTGAACGAGGCGCTGGGCCACGACCGGGCCGACCGGGTGCTGTCGGCGCTGGGATCGCGACTGGCGGCCGCCTTCTCGGCCGAGGACCTGCCGGCGCGGATCGGCGAGGACGAGTTCGCGGTTCTGGTCCGTCGGGGCGAGCGCCATGTGCCGGGACGCCTGCGCGAGGCGCTGGAGCAGCCGCTGCGTGTCGCGGGCTTTGACATCTATCCGACTGTTTCCATCGGCGCCGTGACCGCCGAGGGCGGGCCGGATGCCTCCGACGCCGGGGAACTGCTGCGCCGGGTCGAGCTGGCGGTCGAACAGGCCAAGTCGGCGGGGCGGGGCGGGGCGGCAGCCTATGGCCGGGCGCTGGAGTCCGACAGCCTGTCGCGTCTGGCGCTGGAGTCGGACCTGCGCAATGCCTTCGTGCGCGGCGAGATCGAGCCCTTCTACCAGCCCATCGTCAATCTCAAGACCGGCGCCGTCGCCGGGTTCGAGGCCCTGTGCCGCTGGCGCCACCCCAAGCGCGGACTGGTGCCGCCGGATGAGTTCCTGACGCTCACCGATGAAATGGGGCTGATGAACGAGCTGGGTCTGCTGATGATGACCCAGGCCGCCCGCCAGCTGGCCGAATGGCTGAAGCGGCATCCGCTGGCCGGCAAGCTGTTCTGCAGCGTGAACCTGTCGGTCGGCGAGATCGAACGCCCCAATCTGGTCGAGGACGTCGCCCGGATCATCGAGGAGACCGGCCTGCCGCGCGGGGCGCTGAAGCTTGAGGTCACCGAGGGCGACATCATGCGCGATACCGCCAGCGCGGCGGTCATCCTGTCCAAGCTGAAGGAGGTCGGGGCGTCCTTGGCGCTCGACGACTTTGGTACCGGGTTCTCGTCGCTCAGCTATCTGGCCCGCCTGCCGTTCGATACGCTCAAGATCGACCGCTATTTCGTGTTGACCATGGATCGCGACGAGGGCTCGGCCAAGATCGTCCGGTCGGTCGTCAACCTGGGTCGCGACCTGTCGCTCGAGGTGGTGGCTGAAGGGGTCGAGAATGCCGAACTGGCCGCCCTGCTGTTACAGGACAACTGCCACTACGGACAGGGCTTCGGCTATGCCCAGGCCCTGCCGGCGCAGGAGGCCGAGGTCTATCTGAACGAGTCCCTGTCCGACGGGGCCGCCCCCATTCGTGCCCGCTCGGCCTGACGCCTCAGCGCTTTCGGGGCCGTTTGCGGTTCCGGCGACGAAGCAGGCGGTCGGAAATGGCCTCGGTGTGCTTCAGGGTGAAGGCGAGGGCCGCCGGACTGCCGCGCTTGGCCCCCACACTGTCAGCCACCACAGCCCCCCGCTCACCGATGGGCTCGGGCGCGCCGACCGTGGTGTCGACCGCCGTCTGGTGCTCGATCTCGGCATTCAGCTCGGCGCCCATCAGGATGATCTGCACCGTCAGCCAGGTCCACAGCAGGAAACCCATCATGGCCGCCAGCGGGCCATAGCTGTCGGTGCGCACAAAGGTCTGCAGATACCAGCTGAACACGGCGGACAGGCCGAGGCTGAGCGTCGCCGCGACAAAGGCCCCGGGGGTCAGCCAGCGCCAGCGCGCCCGCGCCCGGCAGGGGCCATGGCGATAGATGACGGTCAGGGCGCCGATATAGAGGGCGTACAGCACCACCCAGCGGAGCGGCGCCAGATACTGCAGGTCATTCATCAGGCCGAGCGGGCCCAGAACGATGGGCACCCCGACCACCAGGGCTGCGGTCAGCAGCACGGTACTGAGGCCGGCGATGGTGAAGCCCATGCACAGCAGATTGTATTTGATCAGGTTGCGGCGCTCGACCTCGTGATAGGCGATGTTAAGGCCATAGAAGAGGGTCTTGATGCCGTTGTTCGCGACCCACAACGACAGGGCCAGGGTGCCGAACAGCGTCAGGGTCAGGCGGGGGCGGGAATCCTCGGCCAGACGCTGCATCTCCCCGCCAATGAAGCCCGCAACATTGGACGGCAGCACCGAATACAGGAATTGCAGCCGGCTCCAGACGTCTTCCGGATTGGCGAACAGTCCGTAGACGGTGACGATCATGGCCAGGGTCGGGAACAGCGACAGCAGGACGAAGAAGGTCACGCCGCCCGACACGAATCCCACCCGGTCGCCGAAATAGCTGGCCCCTGTACGCCACAGGATGTCGGTCCAGCCCTTGCGCGGAATCTGGTGGGGCCGCTGCGCGATGCGTCCGCGTCCGGGCTCACGGGCCTCATAGTCTTCCGGAGAGGGCGGCTCGGGCTCGGCCGGTTCGGGCCGGTAGCGGCGGATGTCCAGCCCGACCTTGTGGCCCTTCCGGTGCAGCAGGTGGGCCGCGCCCGCCCCGGCCGCCAGTCCCCCGAACAGCGCCGCCGCCAGCCCCGCGAGGGGCAGGGACGGGCCTTCGGATTTCCGGGGAAGTCGGGACATTCCGTGCAAACGGCCAAGCCTGTCGCGCCGTTCCGCTTGAATTTCGCCGCGCCGCCCCCCAATCACACCCCATGTCCGACACCTCCACGCTCCTGAAAACCTGGAAGGCCGCCCAGGCCCGTCTCAAGGCCGGTCACATCGACAGCCCGTCGATCGATTCCCGTCTGTTGCTGGAGGCCGCGTGCGGCGTCAGCCGGCTCGACATCCTGACGGACCCGTACCGGACGGTCACGCCGGATCAGGCCGCCGCCTATGACGCCATGATCGACCGGCGACTGAAGCGCGAGCCGGTGTCGCGGATTCTCGGCCGCAAGGGCTTCTGGAAGATCATGCTGAGCGTCACCCCGGACGTGCTCAGCCCCCGCCCGGACACCGAGACCCTGCTGGATGTCGCGCTGGCCGCCTTCGGTCCGCACCAGGCTTTCCAGGTCGCCGATCTGGGCACCGGGTCGGGAGCTATCCTGCTGGCGGTGCTGGCCGAGCGGGCGGGCGCCACCGGCGTGGGCACCGACATCTCGACCGAAGCCCTGGCCGTGGCCCGGGACAACGCCGCGAACCTCGGCCTCGAGGGGCGCGCTGCCTTCCTGCGCACCGAGTGGGCCACGGGCTTCGAGGACCAGAGTTTCGATCTGGTCGTATCGAATCCCCCCTACATTCCCACTGCCGACATCGCCGGTCTGGATCCCGAGGTGCGCGATCATGATCCGCATCTGGCGCTCGATGGCGGTCCGGACGGGCTGGAAGCCTATCGGCAACTGGCGCCCGAAATCCGCCGTGTGCTGAAGCCCGGCGGCATCTTCGCCGTCGAGATCGGCTGGGATCAGGGCGAGCCGGTCAAGGCGCTGTTCGACGAGGCGGGCTTTGAGGATGTGAAGGTCGTGCTCGATCTCGGCAACCGAAACCGCGTGGTCACCAACGGCCCGGACCCGCGAACCCAGGCCCCGGACCGGTCCCTGCTGTCCTGAACCCCGACGGGCGTCACAAAAAGACCCCTTGGAATGCAGGGCGAGGCGCGCTAAGTCTTGGCTGTCTCCCACCAATCGCATCTCCGTGCGCCCTCGCGGGCCAACTGACAGGCGAGCGGGATGCGTGACGACCCGATCCCCTTCCGGGCCCGGGTGGACCGCGGGGAGACAACGGCTTCCGATGACATTGATGGCGGGCACGTCCCGAGCCACGGACAGACGAAACACAACACGGCCTGAAACCTGTAGTCGGCCAACCTCCCGGAACGGTAGAGTCTATGAGAGATTTCAAGGGCATGAAGCGCCAGCGCGGTCGCAACAGGAAGCCCGGTGGGAATTCGGCGAACAGCGCCAACCCCAACCGGTCCTGGGACTCGCAAGGGCCCGAGAACATCAAGGTCCGGGGCAACGCCCAGACGGTGTACGAGCGCTACATGCAGCTGGCGCGCGACGCCTCCTCCGCCGGTGACCGCGTTCTGGCCGAAAACTACATGCAGCACGCCGAGCACTATTTCCGGGTGCTGAGGGCGCTCCAGCCGCAACGCCCCGTGTCCGAGATCGCCCAGCGCGAACTGTCCAACCAGGGTTTCGACATCGACTTCGAGGACGAGAGTGGCGCCCAGGCCGCCGCCTTCCTTGCCGCCCAGCAGGCGCAACAGAACGGCCAGCAAAACGGGCAACAGAGCAACGGCCAGAATAATAACGGTCAGCACAACGCCCAAGGCGGTCAGAACCCGCAGCAGGGCCGCGAGGGCCAACCCTCCGGTGACCGCGACGGCAGTCAGGATTCCGAGGCTCGCGGAGACGGTGACAGCGGAAACCGCCGCGAATCGCGTCGCGAACGCTGGGAGCGCCGCAAGGACGAACAACGCAGCCGCCGTGGTGGCTCGGATGGCGAGAGCGAAGGCTCTTCGTCCGACGCGGACACCTCGTCGTCGGAAAACACGCCGGAGTCGGTGGCGGATGCCGGTGAAGCGCCGGAACGTCCGGCCCGCCGCCCGCGTCGCCCGCGTGAAGAGGCTCCGGCCGTTGAAAGCTCGACCGCCGATGCCCTGCCGGGCTTCCTGACCCGCCCGACCCCGCGCGCCGTCGAAGCCGCCGAGGCCGCAGGCGACGCAGAAGCACCCGCTCCCCGTCGTCGTGCCCCGCGCCGCAAGGTGCAGGCCGAGACCGCCGACAGCGGCGAATAGTCCGCCCGGCCAAACCCTTGACCTCTGCGCTCCGGGCGGGCCCACTGTCGGCCTGACAAAGGAGCCGCCATGTCGATGTCTCGACTTGCCCGCACGCTGGGCCTGACCGCCCTTGCGACCCTGACGCTCTCGGCCTGTGCCTCTGCCGGAGGCGGCTACGGGCCGGGCGCGGGTGGACCTCCGCCGCCGCCTCCGCCGCCGGACGGTTCGGGACCGGTCCTGCGCGACTGGCGCAGCATCATCACCTCCTATGACCGGGACCGGTACGGCCGCGTCGACGCCGCCTGGCGTCTCGCGCTGGAACAGGCGCGCCGGCAGGAAGGCTCGGGCGATTTCGGCTCACTGGGCGCCCTGATCGACCCGGATGCCGCTGTGGGCGGCGTGACACCGCCCGAGGGCGATTATCGCTGTCGCACCGTCAAACTGGGCTCACAGGGAGGAGAGAGCGGTCTGGGCTATGTCGTCTACGGCTGGTTCGACTGCCGGATCGAGCGCACTTCCGCCGGCCTGAAATTCTCGAAGCTGACCGGGTCGCAGCGTCCGTCGGGTCTGCTGTTCCCCGAGTCGAACCGCGAGATGGTGATGCTGGGCTCGGTGTCGCTGGGCTCCGAGCCGGCCGCCAACTCCTATGGCCAGAACCCGGACCGCGACATGGTGGCGGTTCTGGAGCGGATCGGGTCGCGCCGCTGGCGGCTGGTGATCCCCTGGCCCCAGTACGAGTCCAATCTCGATATCATCGAACTGGTGCCGAACTGACGCCTGCGCCTTGACCTGATCGCCTCAGCCGCCCAGCCTCTGACCTCCATTGAGAGAGGTATGTCATGCGCGGTACGGGCTTCACCATCACGATCGCGGCGCTCATTGCGCTGGTTGCGGGGGCGTTCCTGATCGGGATGCCTGCCTACAACGTCTACGCCAAGCGCATGGCGGGCAAGGCGGCCTATCAGGAAGCCCTTCAGAACCGGCAGATCCGCGTGCTGGAAGCCCAGGCCCTGCTGGACGCGGCCGAACTGACGGCCCAGGCCGAGGTGGCCCGCGCAAAGGGCACGAACGAGGCCAACCGCATCATGGCCGAGAGCCTCGGCGGGCCGGACAACTATCTGCGCTGGGCCTACATCAACATGCTGCAGGAAACGGCCGGGCAGGGCGACCGCCAGATCATCTATCTCCCGACCGAGGCCGGCATGCCGATCCTCGAGGCCGGGCGCCGGCCGGGCAACTGACGGGCGTCGTCAGCCCGCCTCGGGCAGCGCGCCCTCGTCATCCTCGACGATGCGGGCGACCGCCATGTCGGCGGTGACATTGCCGACCGTGCGGAAGATGTCGGGGATCACCTCGACCGCCAGCAGCAGCGGCAGGATCTGCAGCGGCACGCCCATGGCGATACAGATGGGCGCGATCGAGACGAAGAAGCTGATCTGACCCGGCAGGCCGACCGAGCCGACGCTGACGAGGACAGCGGTCAGCCCCGCGGCAAACAGCTGACCCATGCTGGGCTCAATGCCGAACAGGTGGGCGCAATAGATGACGACGCCCAGATTGGCGACCGGGCTGGTGATGCGGAAGACCGCGACCGCCAGCGGAAGCACCAGACCCGCCGTGGGGCGGGATACGCCCAGCGCATCGACCGCGCGCTCGACCATGACGGGCAGGCTTGCCAGCGAGGACTGGGTGGAAAACGCCACCACCTGGGCCGGGGCCACGGCGCGGGCGAACCCCGCCAGGCTGACCTTGGCGAAGACCATGGCCAGCGGATAGCAGAGCAGGGTGATGCCGATAGTCGCCAGCGAGACCAGGGCGATGTAGTGGGCAAGCGTCCCCGCCGCGCCCACGCCGGCGGTCAGACCCACCCCCAGCGCCAGCGCAAACACGCCGATCGGCGCGGCCAGCAGCACCCAGCGGACGATCACGATCATCGTCTCGGACACCGCTTCGAAGAAGGTCACCAGCGGCAGTCGCAAGCGGTCCGGCAGGCGGGTGGCGGCAAAGCCGAAGAAGACGGCAAACACCACGAGGCCCAGAATAGCGTCCTCGGCTGCGGCGCGGATCGGGTTGGCCGGGGCGAGGGTCTTCAGAAACTCTCCGAACGGTGCGCCGGGGCCGACGCCCTCGGGCGTGGCCGGGGCGCCCGCGATCAGGCGCGCGCCGCCCTCGGGGTCGATGGGCCACAGGGCGTGAAGACCGTACGAGGCCGCAATGGCATAGACGGTAGCCACCACGATCAGGATACCGAACACCAGCAGCGCCCGCCCGGCCAGCATCCCCGCCCGTCCGGGGCCATGCGCAGCTCCGGCAATCGAGGCGATCCCCGTCACAAGCAGGGAGAAGACCAGCGGCACAATGGTCATCTTGAGCGCATTCAGCCACAGCTGACCCAGCGAGCCGATGAAGCCGGCCGTCTCGGCGCCGCCCGGCAGACCCCGGGTCTGGGCGATCGCGCCGACGATGAGCCCCAGTGCCAGCGCGGCCAGCACCTGAAGGCTGAGGGAGGGAAGGAAACGGCGTCCCCGGGTGGTGGTCATGCTATCGGCCCCTTGTCGCGCCCCGGATGGGCCGATCCGACGATATAGGGGCGGGGCGGGCGTTTCGCCAAGCATGACGGGAACGTCACGGCCAAGCTGGGCATTAGCCTTCCATGTTCCAGGAAATCGAAACCCTGCAGGAGGCTGCAGTCCTGCGGCTGGGCGGCATATCCCTGACACTGGGGGGCCTGATCAGCGGGGCCATCGTGATCGGCATTGCCGTGGTGCTGTCCTGGGGGGCGACCCGCGGCATACGACGGCTGCGGCAGAAGGCGTCCCGTACGACCCAGGCGCTGTACCTGCTTGAGAAGCTGGTCGGCTACGGAATCCTGGTCGCCGGGGTGATCATGGGGCTGTCCGCGGCCGGGTTGAACCTGTCGTCGCTGGCCGTGTTCGCCGGCGCTATCGGCATCGGTGTGGGTCTGGGTCTTCAGGGCGTGGTCAAGGAGTTCGTCTCCGGCCTGTTCCTGATCTTCGACCGCATGGTGTCGGTGGGCGACTACGTCGAGCTGGATGACGCCCGCGGGGCCATCGTCGAGATCGGTCCGCGCGCCACCCGCATCCGCACCAATGACAACATCAACATCATCGTGCCCAACTCGAACCTGATCGAGGGCAAGGTCACCAACTGGACGCTGAAGGGCGATACCCGACGCATCCACGTGCCGTTTTCGGTGGCCTATGGCGCCAACCGGGGCGAGGTCCGCGATGTGGTGCTGAAGGCGGCGCGCGCCATCCCCTTTACCCTGCCCGAGACAGAGGCCCGCAAATGCCAGGTCTGGCTGGTCGGCTTCGGCGAGTCCGGTCTCGACTTCGAACTGCTGGTCTGGCCCACCCAGGAGGCGGTCAAGCGCCCGGCGGCCATGCATGCCGCCTACACCTGGGCCATCGCCGAGGCGCTGGACGAGGCCGGGATCGAGATTCCCTTCCCGCAGACCGACTTGCGGATCCGCAGCATTTTCGGCCGGGAAGGTGACGATGCGCTCGAGGTGCTGGGCAGGGCGCCCAAGGGTCGCACCCCACCTCAGCCCGAGCCCAGGGAGCCCGCCCCCAAGGCCTCGGCCAACGACGCCGCCGAGGATCTGCTTCGACCCAGCCCCGAGCCGGTCGACCGGGAAGTCAGGGACCGCTGATCGCCGCCTGGACAGCTAGGGCCTGAACCGTCTCGCGCACATCATGGACGCGGATGATGCCGGCGCCGCGCCGTGCGGCCTCCAGCGCCAGGGCCAGCGAACCGCCCAGCCGGTCCAAGGGGTCGTTGGCCGAGGGATCGACCGCCTGGATCATCCGCTTCCGGCTGGCCCCGAACAGGACCGGAAAGCCGGCATTCGCCAGTACGTCCAGATGTCGTGTGAGCGCCAGATTATGATCCAGCGTCTTGCCGAAGCCGATGCCCGGATCCAGCCAGATCCGTTCGCGGGCGACCCCGGCGGCGATGGCCACTTCGGCACGCTCCACCAGCCGGTCGCGCACCTCGGCCACCACATCGTCATAGCGGGGCTCGACCTGCATGGTGCGAGGCTCGCCCTGCATGTGCATCAGCACCACCTCGCACCCCAGCTCGACCGCCACTGCGGCGCTGTCGGGCGCGCCCGTAAGGGCAGTGACGTCGTTCCACATCGTGGCGCCGGCCTTCACCGCCGTGCGAGCCACGGCGGGCTTGAGGGTGTCGATGCTGATCGGCCCGTCCCATTGCCGGCGGAGCGCCTCGATGACGGGGAGGACGCGCGCCAGCTCGTCGCCTTCGCTGACGGGCTCGGCGCCCGGCCGCGTGCTTTCGCCGCCGATGTCCAGAATGTCCGCGCCCTGTTCGACCAGCCTGAGGCCGTGGGCGACCGCAGCCTCGAGCGTCGACAGTCGCCCGCCGTCGGAAAAGCTGTCCGGCGTCACATTGACGATGCCCATGACGCGGGGGCGTTTGATCATGTCTTTCGCCCCTGCGGATAGATCGTCTCGCCGCGTGCGAGCATGTCGACGAATTGCGCGATCCGGTTCTTCCGCCCCGCCTCGGTCTTCAACGACTCCGTTCGGTGTATCAGGGCAAAGCGATTATTGGCGGTGAGAGTCCCGAACATCGCCAGCGCCGTCGGATTCGCCTGTATGGCAGCCATCAGATCCTCCGGCACTTCGGCGCCCCTGACGCGATAGGCCTTCGCCCAGCGCCCGTCCGCCCGGGCCGCCTCGACCTGCCTCAGCCCCGGCGGCTGCATGGCGCCCTCGGCAATCAGCCGCTCGGCGTGGGCGACATTGATCTCGCTCCACACGCTTTTCGGGCCGCGCGGCGTGAAGCGCTGCAGAAAGCTGGCGTCGTCGAGGCTTTTCCGGATGCCGTCGATCCAGCCCCAGGCCAGGGCCACCGGCACCGCCTCGGCCCAGGTCACGCTGGCGTATCCCGAGCGCACCTTGAATATCCGGATCCAGACCTCGGGCTCCCGGGCGTGGTGCCGGTCCAGCCATGCGTTGAACGCCCCGGCGTCCTCGAAGGCATGGACGCGATCCGGATCGACAACCACGGGCGCCATCAGTCGCGTCCTCCGATCAGTCCGCTCAGCGCATCCAGATAGGCCGCAAAGGCGCGACGCCCGGTCTCGGTGATCGTCACCTCGGTCAGCGGCTTGTTATCCTTGAACCGTTTGGTGATCGCCACGTAGTCCGCCTCGGCCAGCTTCTTCAGGTGCACCGACAGATTGCCCTGGGTGGCCTCCAGCACGGTCTTCAGTTCGGTGAACTCGGCGCTCTCGACATCGGCCAGATAGACCATGATCCCCAGCCGCATGCGGCCGTGAATCACCTCATCGATCCGTCCGAGGTCGCCCAGTGCCATGGATCAGGTCGCGGTCCGCACCTGCATCGCGCCACGCACCATGATCCAGCCGGGCAGGGCGAACAGCAGGAACAGGGCTGCGGTGCAGACATAGAGGTAGATGTCCGCATGGCGGACCAGCAGGCCGAGGCCCACGGCTGTCACCCACCCGCCGGCCGCGGTGGCCAGCATCCAGGCGCGTCGCTTCAGGCTCCAGGCGACGTACCAGGCCGCGGCCTGGGCGGCGAACACAATGGCCGGGTAGTAGAGCCAGGTGGCAAAGTCCTGATCCCGCGCGGAGCCCACACCGAAGATCAGGATGACCGCCAGATTGACCATGCCCGTGGCGCTGAAGGCGGCGTTCATGGTGCGTGTGGCGAGCGGGCCCTGTGACACCTTGAGCTTTCGATCCTCGCGCACGGCCCAGGCCAGCACGACGCAGAAGGCCGCGGTGAAGCCGATCAGCACCAGCAGGGTCGGCAGGGGCGCCAGGACCACCCAGCCCTTCATCTGGGCGATGTGGAACAGGCACTGCAGGCCATAGAGGATGCCGCCCGCCATGTAGGCGACGCCCATGGTCAGCATGCCCCGGCCGCTCATGCCGCCCTCGATGACGGAGCGCAGGAAGGCCAGATCCGCTTCCGGTGTGCTGCGGGGATGATCGGTCATGTGGGTCTCCGGAGCCGGTGTCCTGAGGTGAACGACCGGACAGGGCTTGGCAAGCTATTCGGCGGGAACAGGGACGGCATCGGTGGGACGTTTCCTGGGAATGCGACGCCCGTTCAGCCAGCGGCTCATGAAGGTGTGGCGGACCAGCAGCTCATAGGCGACCAGGCAAATAGCCAGCACGCCCAGAGAGACGCCGCCCAGCTTGATCCACCACGGGGCCGTCCAGTCCTGAATCCAGACCTGGGCCAGCATGACCAGGGGCAGGTGAAGGATGTAGACCCAGTAAGACGAGTCAGACAGGTAACGGCGCCACGTCGCGGCCGACGACAGGAATTTCAGGCACAGGCCCATGGCGGCAAACGCAGAGGCATGCACCGCGATTGCCATGACGAGGGCAAGCACCGCCTTGTCACTCGTCTGCTCCACCATCGGTACAAGCACGGGCCCTCCGGCCAGCATATAGCCGGTGATCCCGGCCCCGACCGCGAGGCCGAGGAAAACCGGCGACCAGCCGGCGATCCGCTGCAGCAGGTCGCGGCGACGATCCAGCAGGAAGCCCAGTCCAAAGGCGGTACCAAAGCCGACCAGCGCGGCGGTATTGGGGATCAGGCCCGCGTCCGGCGTGGGCACGGCGAAGAAGGCAATCCAGGTCGGGTCGCTCCAGAGGGCCCAGGCCAATGGCAGGGCCAGGACGACCGGTGTCCAGGGCCCGATCAGCACACCCGTCAGGCGGTCCATCGTCCGTCCCCAGCCGCCGTTCCGGTCCAGCAGGGCGAACGGCGCCCTCAGCACCAACATGGCGACGTAGAAGATCAGCAGAATCCACAGGAACCACAGATGGGTCAGGGGGAAGTTGGTCCAGTCATAGGTGGGGTTGGGTGCCGGTTCGGCACCCGGGGTGATGAGCCCGGTGGCATAGGCATTCCAGACCAGGGCGGTGATGATCCCCGCCATGACCGGGAGCCAGAAGACCGCGAGAGGGCCTGCGATGCGGATCAGCCGGTCCTTTGCAAACCCGATCCAGCCCCGCCTGCCCAGCATCATATGGGCGAACAGGCCGGCGATCAGGAAGAAGGCCGTCATGCGGAACAGGTGGATCGCATAGAACAGCCAGGCCGCCCCGATGGACGTGCTGGAGTCGTGAACGATCCAGGTCTGCTCCGGGAAGAAGGACAGGCTGGCGTGAAGCACCACGCCGAGCAGCAGCGCGATTCCGCGCAGGGCATCCAGTCCGTGCAGGCGCTGGTCAGTGGGCGGGGAAGGGGTCAGGGACATAGGGCGGCCTCCAGTGAAGTCGGCTGGATGCCATAGACAGGTTTAAAATGCAAACAGGTTCACGTGAACAATACCCCCTCCGTTGCCGAAGGGGGTATGTCGAGGCCTAGCTGGTAGCAGTCGCGGGCTTGCGGCCCGGACGGCGCCGGCGCTTTAGCTTGGCCACAGGAGGCGGCGAGCCTGCGCCACCCTGTTCCGTGGCCATGGGGTTGTAGGACGACCGCTCGGGGCGGGGTCCACGCTGACCTTCGCCCTTCGGCCCGTTTCCACGCGGGGCGTTGCCGCGCGGTCCGCGCCGGTTGCGACGACGGCCTTCGCCGTCTCCGTCGCGTCCCGGGCGATCCTCCCGATCGGGCAGGGTCGGCTTCTTGGCGACACCGGCGGCACTGATGGCGGCATCCAGGGCGCCCAGCGCCTTGTCGTTGCGACGGTCGATCGCCGGGATCTTCTGGCGGGTGACCTTTTCGATGTCCTTCAGCAGCTTCATCTCGTCACCGGCGACGAAGCTGATGGCCGTGCCATCCGCGCCGGCCCGCGCCGTCCGGCCGATGCGGTGCACATAGGCTTCGGGCACGAAGGGCAGTTCGAAGTTCACGACGTGCGAGACGCCGTCGACGTCGATGCCGCGCGCGGCGATGTCAGTGGCGACCAGAACTCGCAGCTTGCCCTTCTTGAAGGCCTCAAGGGTGCGCTCGCGCTGGGGCTGGCTCTTGTTGCCGTGGATGGCACCGGCCTCGACGCCGCCCGCTTCCAGATAGGCGGCGACCTTGTCCGCCCCGTGCTTGGTCTTGGTGAACACCAGGCAGCGGGTATAGCCGGGATCGCTGAACATTTCGGTCAGCAGGGCGCGCTTGCGGCCCTGTTCGATCCAGACGACCGACTGTTTGATGCGCTGCACGGTGGTGGCCTGGGGCGTCACCTGGACCCGCTTGGGATCCTTGAGCAGTTCGCCGGCCAGCTTGCCGATCTCCGACGGCATGGTGGCCGAGAAGAACAGGTTCTGGCGCTTGGCCGGAATGCGGCTGACGATCTGGCGGATCGGCTTGATGAAGCCGAGGTCCAGCATCTGGTCGGCCTCGTCCAGCACGAAGATTTCGGTGGCGCTCAGGTCCAGGTTCTTTTGCTGGATGTGGTCCAGCAAACGCCCGGGGGCGGCGACCAGAACGTCCAGTCCCTGTTGCAGGGCACGCTCCTGGGCGCCGTATTTCACGCCGCCGAAGATCACGGCCACGCGGAAGCCCAGATGCTTGCCATAGGCCTTGAAGCTTTCGGCGATCTGGGTGGCCAGTTCGCGCGTCGGCGACAGCACCAGACACCGGGTGGTGCGGGGCAGGGGGGCGACGCGGTTGGCCGCCAGACGGTGCAGGATCGGCAGGGCAAAGGCCGCCGTCTTGCCGGTGCCGGTCTGGGCGATGCCCAGCAGGTCACGGCCGGTCATCACATCGGGGATGGACTGGGCCTGGATCGGGGTGGGGGTGGTGTAACCCTCGGACGCAAGCGCCTGAAGGAGGGCCGGGTTAAGGCCCATGGAGTCAAAAGTGGTGTGGCTCATGCCGGATGATCTTTCGCATGCGGCACGACCCACGGGCGCACCGCCTGTCCGGCCCCTGTCTTCAGGAACCGGCTTGAACGGGCGCCACCCCGCGTGTCCGGGCAGCGAATGAGATGTGAGGGCCGGTCGCTTCTACAGTCAGGTCCCGGTATCAGGGACCCACACGCGCTGGAGCGCACCGGGCATCGCGATTGTGCGATGCAGCGCAAGTGGGCCTCCATTGCGGCCAAGTCAAGGCCGGCCCTCACTCTTTGCTGCGATCAGCCGCCGTTCAGATGCGCGTAAACCGCCTGATAGCCATCCCGTTCGGCAAAGCGGAGAGGTTTGACACGCTCGACCAGAATCTCGCCGGCCGGGGTATTGCCTGAGCGGATCAGGTCCATGACCTCAGCGATATAGTCATCGAGCGGCATCGACGCGGGGTTCTCGGCATGGCCCGGCATCAGGTCGGTGGCGACGCCCGGCGGGGCCAGTTCCAGCACTTCGATGGGGGTGTCCTTCAGCTGGCTGCGCAGGGACTGGGTCCAGGAGTGGATGGCCGCCTTGGTCGCCGAATAGATCGGTGTTGCAGCCAACGGCACAAAGGCCAGTCCTGACGACACGGTCATGAGGCTGGCCCGCGGCTGCTGTTTCAGGTGGCCGATCAGGCCGGCGGTCAGCCGGATCGGACCGAGCAGATTGGTATCCAGGGTGCGGTCGACGCGGTCGAGGTCCCAGGCGTCGGCCGTCAGGTCCTCGACCTCCATGATGCCGGCGTTGTGGATGACGGCATTGAGGGCCGGGTGGTCGCGGGTGACCTGTGCGGCAAAGGCGGCGATGGTGTCGGCGTCGGTCATGTCCAGCACGGCCCAGTCCATACCCGGGTTGGCCTCGGCGACCGAGCGCAGGGCATCCTCGCGGCGACCGGTGATGATGACCTTCGCTCCGTCACGGTGCATGGCCTCGGCGAGGGCGCGGCCGATGCCGGCGCTGCCGCCGGTGATGAGAATGGTGTCGTTGGGTATTTGCATGCGGGTCTCCTTTTCGCGAGCCCCAAACTGGGCATGCCGCGCACTTGTGGTAAGAAGGCACCGAAAAGATTTGTACTTACCTGAAGGAGAGTGAAGGCTGTGACGGCGCTTCCGCCCGCCCGCATCAAGGATCCGGTCACCGACATGCCCGCCGACCCGCGCGTCGAGGCCTTGGTGAAGGAGGTGATCGGTCGCGTGGCAGACAAGTGGACCCTGCTGATCCTCGAGGTCCTGGAAGAGCACGGCCCCACCCGCTTCACCCAGGTCGGCCGGCACGTGGGCGATATCAGCCAGAAGATGCTGACCCAGACCCTGCGGCAGATGGAGCGCGACGGTCTGGTCACGCGGACGGTCCACCCCGTCATCCCGCCGCGCGTCGACTATGCCCTGACGGACATGGGCCGGACGCTGGCCGAGGCCTTCTGCGGTGTCTGGGGCTGGGCCGAGGCCAATCTGGAGAAAATCGAGGCAGCCCGGGCCGACTTCGACGCCCGGACCCGGTCCTGATCCGCTGCGCTGCAAAATCGGGCCTCGACTTACGCCGGGTCATCACGGAATGTTACAGCTCCCCGGAACAGGAGACTGACTGCCCATGCCCGTCCGTGCCGATCTGACCGTTGCCCCCATTCTTGCCGCCTTTGTCGAGGACGAGGTTCTGCCGGGGCTGGGGATCGACGGGGGGGAATTCTGGTCGGGCGTGCGGGCGCTGCTCGATTGGGCCGAGCCCGAGAACCGGCGCCTGTTGGCTGTGCGCGATGATCTGCAGGCTCGCATCGATACCTGGCACCGGGACCGCAAGGGCCAGCCGTACGACGTGGCCGCCCAGCGCGACTTCCTGAAGCAGATCGGCTGGCTGGCAAAGGCGCCCGCACCTTTCACCGTCGGCACGCAGAATGTCGATGCGGAGATCGCCACCCTGGCCGGTCCGCAGCTGGTCGTGCCGGTGCTGAACGCCCGCTTTGTCCTGAACGCCGCCAACGCCCGCTGGGGCAGTCTGTACGATGCCTTCTACGGCACCGACGCGCTGGGCGACCTGCCGCCCGCAGGGGGCTATGACGCCGCGCGAGGCGCCCGGGTCGTGGCGCGCGCCAAGGCCTTCCTCGACGAGGCTGTGCCGCTGGCTGAGGGATCCTGGGCCGACCTCAAGGACCCGCATCAGGGCATCGCCCTCCGCGACAGCAGCCAATATCTGGGCCAGACCAAACGAGGCCGCCTGTTCCGCCACAATGGCCTGCACATCGAGGTCGTGTTCGACCCCGACCACCCGATTGGTCGCACCGATCCGGCGAGCATCGCCGATGTAGTGCTGGAATCGGCGCTGACGACCATCGTCGATCTGGAAGACTCGGTCGCCTGCGTGGACGCCGAGGACAAGGTCGCGGCGTACCGCAACTGGCTGGGCCTGATGAAGGGCGATCTGGCCGAGACTTTCGACAAGGGCGGCAAGAGCCTGACCCGTCGCCTTGCACCCGACCTCACCTATGTCACGACCGAGGGCGCAGAACTGGGCCTTCCCGGGCGCGCCTTGCTGTTCGTGCGTAACGTCGGCCACCTGATGACCACCCCGGCGGTGCTGATGCCTGATGGATCGGAAGCACCGGAAGGCATCCTCGATGCCATCCTGACCAGCCTGATCGGCCTCTACGATCTGCACGGGCTCGGGGCACACCGGAACAGCCGCGAGGGCTCGATCTACATCGTCAAACCCAAGATGCACGGTCCGGACGAGTGCGCCTTCACCAACCGCCTGTTCGACGCGGTCGAGGACCTGCTGGGGCTGGAGCGCCATACGATCAAGGTCGGGGTCATGGACGAGGAGCGCCGCACCTCCGCCAACCTGGCTGCCTGTATCCATGCGGTGAAGGATCGGATCGTCTTCATCAACACGGGCTTCCTCGACCGCACGGGCGACGAGATCCACACCCTGATGCAGGCCGGTCCCGTTGTCCGAAAGGGCGAGATCAAGACCAGCACCTGGATCGCCGCCTATGAGCAGCGCAATGTGGCGATCGGCCTGCAGTGCGGCCTGTCGGGCCGCGCCCAGATCGGCAAGGGAATGTGGGCCGCGCCGGACCGCATGGCGCAGATGCTGGACGAAAAGGCCGGCCATCCGAAGACGGGCGCCAACACCGCCTGGGTGCCCTCACCGACGGCCGCCACCCTCCATGCGCTGCACTATCACCAGACCGACGTCTTTGCGGTGCGCGAAGCGATGGGCGCCGCCGGGCCACGCCCGCTTGAGGACCTGCTGACCCCGCCGCTGGCGGAAGGCCGCAACTGGAGCGCCGAGGAGATCGAACAGGAGCTGGACAACAACGCCCAGGGCATCCTCGGCTATGTGGTGCGGTGGATCGATCAAGGCGTGGGCTGTTCCAAGGTGCCAGACATCCACGACGTCGGCCTTATGGAGGACCGCGCGACTCTCCGGATCAGTTCGCAGCATATGGCCAACTGGCTGCTGCACGGCGTCTGCACCGCGGATCAGGTCGACTCCGCCCTGAGACGCATGGCGGCCAAGGTCGATGCCCAGAATGCGGGCGATCCCCTCTACCGCCCCATGGCGCCCGCCTTCGACGACAGCCTCGCCTTCCAGGCGGCGCGCGCGCTGGTGTTCGAGGGCGTGGAGCAGCCGAACGGCTACACCGAACCCCTGCTGCACCGCTTCCGCCAGCGGGTGAAGGCACAAGCCCGGACCTGACCGAAGACCTGAGGTTCCCCCTGTCAAAGCCGCGCGCTTGACAGCCGCCGGGCGCGGCACAATACTTAAGTCAATACTACAGTATCAAACGCAACCTCTCGACCTGGCTTTCCAGGCCCTGTCCGATCCCGGTCGGCGGGCCATGGTCGAACGCCTCGCGCGCGGTCCGGCCTCGGTCAGCGAACTGGCCGCCCCTTTGCCCATGACCCTGTCCGCCGTGGTCCAGCACCTGAAAGTCCTTCAGGACGCCGGCCTTGTGAAAAGCGAAAAAGTGGGACGCGTGCGCACCTGCACGCTCGAGGTCGAAGCCATGACGCGCGTCGAGGCCTGGATCGCCGAACACAAGCGCTTCTGGGAACAGCGATACGACCAGCTGGACGCCTATCTCGCCCAATCGTCTTCAGGGGAAACCCCATGAGCCTGACCCATGCGACCTTCACCATCGAGCGCGTGCTGAATGCTCCGCCCGAACGGGTGTTCGCGGCCTATGCGACTCTGGAGGCCAAGATGGCCTGGTTCAAGGCGCCGACCGACATCGAAACCCTGCACCGGGATTTTGAATTCCGCGTCGGTGGCCGGGAGCGTTTTCACGCACGCTGGCCCAGCGGTCTGACCAGTGACTTTCAGGCCGTCTATCACGACATTGTCCCGAACGAGCGGATCATCCTCGTCTACGACCTGTTCCATAACGCCGATAAACTCTCGGTCTCGCTCCAGACCATTGAGCTCCGGCCTGAGGGCGCAACCACCCGCCTGCTGCATACCGAACAGGGGGCCTATTTCTCTGGCGGCATCGAGGCGGTCCAGGGCCGTGAGCACGGCACCGCCTGGCATGTCGACAACCTCGTCGCCGTGATCGAGGGCCGCGAACCGAGGGCCTTCTCATGACGCTCGAGCTCTTTGCCCACCCGTTTTCGTCCTACTGCCAGAAGGCTCTGATTGCCTTCTATGAGAACGACACCCCCTTCACCCTGCGGATGGTCGAAGATTCGAAGGTGGCCGAAGAACTGGCCGCCCTCTGGCCAATGAAGCGCTTTCCGATCCTGCGGGAAGGCGGTCGTGTGGTGCTCGAAGCCACGATCATCATCGAATACCTCCAGCGCCATCACCCGGGTCTGGTGAAACTGATCCCCGACGACCCCGATCTCGCGCTCGAGGTCTGGATGCTGGACCGGTTCTTCGACAACTATGTCATGACGCCCCAGGGCAAGTTCGTCTTCGACGCCATTCGCCCGGCGGAAGATCGCGATCCTTACGGCGTGGAGGAGGCGCGGAGGATGCTGGAGACCAGCTACACCTGGCTGGACCAACGCATGGCGGGCCGGACATGGGCGGTGGGGGACAGCTTCAGCATGGCCGACTGTGCCGCTGCGCCATCCCTCTTCTACGCCGACTGGACCCACCCCATTCCCGAAGCGCTGGGGCATCTCAAGGCCTATCGGGCTCGCCTGCTCAGCCGCCCCTCCTTCGCCCGTGCGGTCGATGAGGCTCGCCCGTATCGGCACTATTTCCCGTTGGGCGCCCCGGACCGGGACTGAAGGCGCTAAACCTCGCTGCCGGTGCGCCAGAGGCCGCGGGCGAGCGGCTCGATCATGTACTGCAGCAGGGTCCGGCGCCGCAGCACGATCACCACCTCGACCGGGGAGCCCGTCCGGATGGAATTGGCGCCGCGTCCCAGCTTGGCCAGCTCTTCCGGCGGCACGACGATCTCGGCCCGGAAGTAGCGGGCGTTCGAGCCCTCTTCGGTGAAGCTGTCGGCCGAAATCCGTTCGACCCGGCCCTTCAGGATCGGCGGGTTGGACGAGCGCAGGCCCGGGAACTTCACCTCGGTCAGCAGGCCCACGCGCAGATTGTCCACGTCGTTCGGCTGCACCCGGGCCACGATGATCTGTGAGGCGTTTGACGGCACGATCTCCATCAGCGTCTGTCCGGCCTGGATCACGCCGCCGGGCGTGAAGACCGTCAGGCCGACGACCTGGCCCGAGACCGGCGCCCGCACCCGATTGCGCTCGATCTGGGCGCGCACCTCTGACAGGCGCGGCTGGAGTTCGTTCAGCTGCACCTCCACCGCGCGGAGTTGTTCGGTCACGTCCTCGTCCATGTCAGTGCCGACGCCAGACATCTGAAGCCGCGCCTCGCCCATGGCCTCATTGGCGCGCGCGATCTCGGCCCGCAGGGATCCGGCCTCGCCGTCGAGGGCCGCCGCCTGCCGCTCCAGTGCGCGCACCCGGCTGATGGGGGCATAGCCCTGCTCGGCCAGTCGCCGAACGTCGGCCAGTTCGTCCTCGATCAGACGCCGCTGTTCGGCATTGGCTTCCAGTTGCCGCTGATAGCCGGAGACCTGCTGCTGGAGCTGGTTGACCCGTTGGCCCAGCACACCGCGCTGGGTCGAGCGGCCCGTACGGCGGGCATTAAATTGCTGGCGTTGCAGGGCCATGGCTTCGTTGGCCAGGGCCTGATCCTGGGGGGGCATGGCGCCGAACTCGGGCGGCACCGGGATGCTGCCGAGACCGTCCCGCTCGGCCGCCAGCCGGGCTCGCTGGGCCAGCAGCGCCACCACCTGACCCGCCAGGCCACGTTCGGTCGCCGCCAGTTCGCCACCCGCGACCTCGACCAGAATCTGTCCAGCCTCGACCGTATCGCCCTCGGCGACGTGGAGTGCACTGACAACGCCGCCATCGCGGTGCTGCACGGCCTGGCGGTTGCCGGACACGGATACCTGGCCGCTGGCAAAGGCCCCGGCGTCCAGCGGGGCAAAGGCCGCCCAGCCCAGGAAGATGACGAAGAACAGGGCGATTACCGCGCCACCGACGATCAGCTCACCCCGCGGCGAATCCTCCGGTCCGGGTAGCGGAGCCTCGACCGGCGCAGGCTCTAGCGCCGGGCGCGGGCGATCCAGATCGGGAAAGCTCATATCGCTCATGCCGACTGCGCTCCCGGCGGCGGGACGACCGTGGGCTTGGAGCGCCCGGGGTTCAGCCGCATCATGACCTCGTCGCGCGGCCCCTCGATCTGCACTGTGCCCTCTCGCAGCATCAGCAGGCGATCCGCACCGCCCAGAACACCGGCCCGGTGCGCGATCATCAGAACCGCGGCCCCCCGGGCGGCGGCGCCACGGATGGCCTGAAGCAGGGCCGCCTCACCCTCCTGATCCAGGTTGGCATTGGGCTCGTCCAGAACCAGCACGACCGGATCGCGATAAAGCGCCCGGGCCAGCGCGACCCGTTGCGACTGGCCGACCGACAGACCCGAACCATTTGGGCCGAGGCGGGTGTCATAGCCCTCGGGCAGGCGCAGGATCATCTCATGCACGCCTGCGGCCTTGGCTGCGGCGACCGCCAGCCGGTCGACCTCCTCGGCGGTGGCACCCAGGGCAGACTGGAAGCGCGAGATATTGTCCTTCACCGTTCCCGCGAACAGGCCCGGCACCTGGGGCAGATAGCCGATGTGTTCGGCCAGCCGGTCGCCTTCGCGGGCGTCATAGTCGGCACCGTCCAGCCGGACCGAGCCGGCGGTCGGCGTGATCGCGCCGGCCACCACGCGCGCGAGCGTCGTCTTGCCCGATCCGCTCGGGCCGATCACGCCCAGCACCTGACCGGGTTCGAGGCTCAAACTGACACCCTTCAGCTGCGGAACCTGGGTGCCCGGCAAACGCACCGTGACCTGTTCCAGCGCCAGTCGCCCTTCCGGGGCGGGCAGGGTGGTCAGCTCGCGGTCCACGCGCGCGGTCGAGGCAAACACCTGCAGCAGGGATTTCCACGACGCCTTCGCCTGCATCAGGGTCGGCCAGGCGCCGACCATCTGTTCGATGGGCTGCACGGCCCGGGTCAGCAGCACAGAAGCCGCGATGATCGATCCGGCTGAAATCTGGCCGTTGACGGTCAGATAGGCCGCCAGACCCAAGGCGGCGGACTGCAGCATCAGCCGAAGAAATTTGATGATGCCGGTATAGCGGCCGCCGGTGAACTGGGCCTCGGCCTGCCGCTGGGTGGCGATCTGACGCTGCCGGACTTGCAGGGCGATTCCGGCCTGGCGCATGCCCAGGGCGCGCACGACCTCGCTCTGGGCTGCCATGCTTTCCTGGGCGGCATAGGCGGCCTGCCCTTCCTTCATGGCGTCGTTCAGGCGGGGGCGGCTGTCACGCTCATTCAGCATCGCCAGCACGAACAGCACGATAGCGCCTACCAGCGTCAGGGCGCCCAGCGCCGGGTGCAGCAGGAAACAGCAGCCGATGTAGATCGGGGTCCACGGGGCATCGAACAGGGCCAGCGCGCCCTGACCGGACACCGCACTGCGCACATGATCGAACTCGCGCAGGACCTGACTTCCGGGGGACTGGGCCTGCAGGTCGACGACCCGGCCCAGAAGGCGGGACACCAGCAGACGGTCCAGCCTCAGCCCCGCCCGCACCAGCAGCCGCGTCCGCAGCCAGTCCAGCAGGGCCAGCGTCGCCAGCGCAAACACGGCGATGGCGCTGACCAGCAGCAGGGTCGGCACGCCGCCGGTCGGCACGACCCGGTCATAGACCTGCATCATGTACAGGGTGGGCGTCAGGTACAGCAGGTTCACAAGCGCGCTGAACACCCCGGCCCACACGAAGTGCGGGCGGCACGCCTTGAGCGCCTCGGCGAGAGGCTCGGTGCCGGGTTTGCCGGGGATCAGGTCGTTGAACACGCGCAACTCAGGGGTTCGGCCGACGTTCGACCGGGGGATGTCTTAGTCTAGCCACCGATTGGTGATCGAGATAGGCCCCTGACGGCAAGCGGCCGTCGCCACAGGGAGTTTTCCGCCATGAACGGACTCCATCCCGGTCTTTTCGGACTGGTCGCCCTGGCCCTGGGGGCCGGAGCCTGCACGGCGGCTGAACCCCAGGCGTCGACTCCCAAAGGAGATGCCGGAATGACACATGCTTCGCAGGATGCCCTTCCGGTCGGCCCCGAGGAGGTCAGCGGCCTCTGGGCGCTTCATGCCTCGGACCGCCCGGACGACACGGAATGCCGCGTTGCGCTCCAGAGAACGCCGCAGGGCGACGGCTTCGGCGTCTATCTGGAAGGCTGCGAGAAGACGGCCATCGCGCGGGTCGCGGGATGGCGTATCGTTGACGGTCTGGTCGCCCTGACCGATGCGGGGGGTGAACCGGTGCTCCGTTTCCGGCGCACCGGCCTGAACCGGATGGAGGCCGAGACCGGCGGCGTCACCTACCGGCTCGAACCTGCCGCCATGATGTAGTGTTCGGCGATCAGTGCAGGCCCTCGCCGTGCTGGGTGACGTCGAGGCCCTCGATCTCCTGTTCACGGGTGACCTTCAGCCCGGTCGTGAAGCGGCAGATCATCAGCACGGCAAAGGTGCCGACCGCGCTCCAGGCGATCACCGCGACCAGACCCAGGGCCTGATTGAGGATCGAGGCGCCGTCCGCCGCCGGATTGATGGCCGCCGAGGCAAATACCCCCGTCAGCAGGGCCCCGACGATGCCGCCCATGCCATGCACGCCGAAGGCGTCCAGGCTGTCGTCGTACTTCAGGGCGCGCTTCAGCCAGACCGCGCCGAAGTAGCAGGCCGGGCCCGAGATCGCGCCGATCAGGAACGCGCCCATCGGATCGACCAGACCGGCGGCCGGCGTCACCCCCACCAGACCGCCGACGATCCCGGACAGCAGGCCCAGAAGGGTTGGCTTCTTGTGGTCGATCCACTCGACGATCATCCACCCAAGCGCCGCCGTCGCCGCCGCCAGAATGGTGTTGAGAGCCGCAACGGCGGCAATGCCGTCCGCAGCCCAGGCCGAACCGGCATTGAAGCCCAGCCAGCCGACGAACAGCAGGCCCGTGCCGATGGCCGTGAGCGACAGGTTGTGAGGCGCCATATTGTCACGGCCAAAGCCGTGGCGCGGCCCCAGCACCAGGGCGCAGACCAGCCCCGCGACGCCAGCGTTGACGTGCACCACGGCACCGCCAGCGAAGTCCAGCACGCCCATGCTGCCCAGATAGCCGCCGCCCCAGACCTGATGGCAGATCGGCGCATAGACAATCAGGTGCCAGAGGCCGAAGAACAGCAGCGACGCCGAGAACTTCATTCGCTCGGCAAAGGCTCCCGCGATCAGCGCCGGCGTGATGATGGCAAACGTCAGTTGATAGGCGATCCAGAGGAACTCCGGCAGGCCCGGTGACAGGCTGTGGGCGGTGTCGATGCCGACCCCCCGCAGGAAAGCCGCATCCAGCCCGCCCACCAGACTGTTCACGGCGGCAGGGCCCTGGCCGAAGGACAAGCTGTAGCCGGCCACGAACCACAGCACGGTCACGATCGCCAGCGCGGCGGTCGACTGGGCGATGGTCGCCAGCAGGTTCTTGCGGCGCACCATGCCGCCGTAGAACAGCGCCAGCCCCGGCAAGGTCATCAGCAGCACCAGGGCCGTCGACGTCAGGATCCAGCCGGTTGCGGCGGGATCGATCTCAAGGGCGGCCTGATGGGCCATAAGCGGGGAAGGGGGCATGTCAGGGATCCGGGGCGGCTCAGGGGAGGAGGCGGCGAGGCCGACTCCGGCTGAACCCGACCCCCCGGAACCGCATAGGAACCTATTGCGCTGCGATAGGCAATTCCTGCGTGTGCGGTGCAATATCGACGGGATCGTGCGGGGCGTGACGGGCGCGTCCCGGTTGCGCGCACATTCCCGCCCTTTGGCTTCGCAGCTGCGTAACCCCTCTCCAAACCTTACGGATTCGCAATGTTCGCGCCCTTTGCGCGGCGTCGGTCCCGGTTTAGGACTTTCGGGAAGGCTCCGGTCGAGGAGCCGGAAACAGGGGTGTATCCATGAGACCGTCCACGCTTCGCAGCTATCTGATTGCGGGCGCCTGCCTGCCCGCCATCCTGGCGACTGCCGCCCAGGCCCAGTCGACCGATCTCCGTCCCGATCCGCTGGCCGCGGTGCCGGCCACGGCGTCGGATGCCGATGCCCTGATCCAGGACTCGGCCCTGCCGCCGCTTCCCGACGTGGACATCCCCTTCACCCGCTATGTGCTGGACAACGGCCTGACCCTGATCGTGCACGAGGACCACAAGGCCCCGATCGTCGCGGTCAACATCTGGTACCATGTTGGCTCCAAGAACGAGCCGGAAGGCCGTTCGGGCTTCGCCCACCTGTTCGAGCACCTGATGTTCAACGGGTCGGAGAACTTCAACTCGGACTTCTTCAAGGCGACCGAACTGCTGGGCGCCACTGACCAGAACGGCACGACCAACAACGACCGCACCAACTACTTCCAGAACGTCCCGACCAGCGGCCTCGACGCCATGCTGTGGCTGGAAAGCGACCGCATGGGCCACCTGCTGGGCGCGGTCGACCAGGCCCGCCTCGATGAGCAGCGCGGCGTCGTCCAGAACGAGAAGCGCCAGGGCGAGAACCAGCCCTATGGCCGCGCCTGGAACGCCATCACCTTCGCCACCTATCCGGACGACCACCCTTACGGCCACACCGTCATCGGCGAGATGGCCGACCTCGACGCCGCCGAACTGAGCGACGTTCAGGACTGGTTCCGCAGCTACTATGGCCCGGCCAATGCCGTGATCGTGCTGGCCGGCGACATCACGCCGGAAGAGGCGCTGGCCAAGGTCCAGCACTACTTCGGCGACATCCCGCCCGGACCGCCGGTCACCCAGCCCGCTCGCATGATCTCGCGCATGGAAGGCGAGCAGCGCGAGGTCATGTATGACCGCGTGGGCGAGCCGCGCCTGTACAAGGTCTGGAACGTGCCGCCGGCCGGCGAGGCCGACACCGACCACCTCGGCCTGCTGGCCCAGGTGCTCACCTCGGGCCGCAATTCTCGCCTGTACAAGCGTCTGGTGTTCGATGACCAGATCGCCACCAATGTCGGCGCCTTTGTCTCGGACGGCGAGATCGGCAGCCAGTTCATGATCATCGCGACGGCCAAGCCGGGCCAGGACCTGGCCGAGATCGAGGCCATCATCGACGAGGAACTCGCCCGCCTGCTGGCGGACGGCCCGACCCCGATCGAGCTGGAGCGCGCCCGGACCTCGACCGGTTCGGCCTATGTGCGCGGTCTGGAGCGGATCGGCGGCTTCGGCGGCAAGTCCGACCTGCTGGCCGAAGGCGAGGTCTTCCACGACAACCCCGCCGCCTGGCGCGTCAGCTACCAGCGCATCCTCGATGCCCGTCCGGCCGATCTGGTCGCTGCGGGTCGTGAATGGCTGTCGGACGGGTCCTACAGCCTCGAGGTCCTGCCGTTCCCGGACTATCAGGCTGCGGCCACGGGGGCTGATCGCTCGCAGATGCCGCAGGCTGGCGAAATGCCGATGGCCAGCTTCCCCGACTTCGAGCGGGCGACGCTGTCCAACGGTCTGCAGGTCGTTCTGGCCCCCCGTTCGGGCGTGCCGACCGTCAGCATGAACCTCATCGTCAACGCCGGTGCTGCCGCCGAAACGGCGGACAAGAACGGCCTGGCCGTCCTGACGCCTGCGGTCATGACCAACGGCACCGAGACCCTCGATGCCCTCGAGATCAGCGACCGCCAGCAGCTGCTGGGCGCCACCCTCGGGGCCAACTCGGCCGTCGACTATACGGTGGTCAGCATGACCGCCATCGAGTCGCGCCTGCGGCCGTCGCTGGCCCTGTTCGCCGATGTGGTCATGAACCCCGCTTTCCGTGAGGAAGACTTCCAGCGGGCCCGGACCCAGCAGATCTCGGGCATCCAGCAGTCGAACCGTAATCCGGGTGCCATCGCCAACCGGGTTCTGGCCGACGCCCTCTATGGCGACAACAGCCCCTATGGCCGCGCAACCTCGGGCACCGAGGCGACGGTCCAGTCGCTGACCCCGGCGGACGCCCGGGCCTTCCACGACACCTGGTTCCGTCCCGACAACGCCACCCTGGTGGTCGTCGGCGACACGACCATGGCGGAACTGGTGCCCGAGCTGGAGCGCGCCTTCGCGGACTGGGATGCGCCCTCGACGCCGCTGCCCGAACGTGCGGGCGTCGGCACGCCGCCCAGCTACAGCCAGCCGCAGGTGCTGATCGTCAACCGGCCCGGTCCCCAGTCGATCATCATGGCCGGTCGCCTGATCGATCCGCTGAACCCCGAGACCGAACCCGCGATCACCGCCATGAACACGGCGCTGGGCGGGGCCTTCACCAGCCGGATCAACATGAACCTGCGCGAGGACAAGGGTTGGTCCTACGGCGCCGGTTCGGGCATCCGCCGCACGCCGGGTGAGCGTCTGTTCCTCGTCTCGACGGGTGTGCAGGCCGACCGCACGGCCGACAGCCTGGTCGAGATCGACCGCGAGCTGACCGACATCGTCGACGGTCGTCCGGTCGCCGAACAGGAACTGGCGGCGCATAAGGCCAACCTGATCCAGGGCATGGCCGGCGATTGGGAAACCAATGGCTCGGTGGCCGGTGATCTGGTGCAGATGGTCGTCTATGGCCTGCCGGATGACTACTACGACCGCAGCGCCGCCGGATTGGCCGCCACCACCCCCGTCTCGGTCTCGGCCGCGGCCCGGGACGTGCTGGGCGACGGTCCGACCGTCTGGGTGGTCGTCGGTGACCGCGAGGCGATCGAACCCAAGATCCGCGAGCTGGGTCTGGGCGAGGTCCGCGTGGTCGACATCAACGGCGATCCCGTCGAGTAGGGCTCACCCCACACGACACGACTGACAGGGGGCGGCGTCCATCGGGCGCCGCCCTTTCTCTTGTGCGCAGGGCAGGCGCGAGGGTGTGCGCACGCGGCCTTGAGAAAGACCGTCTGAAGGGTCTGAATCTTCTGAAACCGGGGCCTCGTCTGGCTTGTGAGGCCGATGTTCAGACCCGCCCGCCGTCTGAAAAAGACCGTCTGAACCGTCTGAATGGTCTGAAAAGGGTTCGCTTCCTCCGGTGGCTGAAAGGGCTGCACATCTTGGTGCGTCTCTGGATCAGGGCGCGCAGGTCATCGCCGGGCGTCGGTAACCCCTTGGGGTGCGGCGCCTTTCACAAGCCGGGCATGCGTAGCTCGTCCGTCGGAGCGCCCAAAGAAAAAGGGCCGGCGCTTGCGAGCCGGCCCTTGCAGTCGTGGGGAGGAAGACTTCTGAAGGATCAGAAGCGGGTCGTCAGGCTGATCGAGCCGCTCTGGCCCAGGTCATAGCCATTGGCGGTGATGCGGTTGCCCAGCTCCTGGTACTCCAGATATTCCTCGTCCAGCAGGTTCCGCAGCTCGATGGCGAGGCCCATGTCGCGGCCGCCCCATTCGAAGTCCTTGCGATAGACGAAGTCGAGCATCACGCCCGGCTCCTGGATCAGGTCGGGCTCGCCCGGGCGGCCGCGGGCCGAGCTGCGCTCGGACACCCAGGTCACCAGAATGGTCGCCTGCGAGCGGGCCATGTCGTCTTCCCAGCCCAGTTGCAGGTTGGCCAGGTGTTCCGACTGACCCTGCATGCGGCTGCCGTCGATGATGTAGTCCGACGCCGGACGCTCGGCCCCGCCGGCCGACAGCACGCGCACGGTGTCGCCCGCGTCTACATTCACCTCGGAGTCGGTGAAGGTGTAGTTGGCCTGCACCAGCCAGCGCTTGTTGGCGATGAAGGACCAGCTGTAGTCCGGCATCTCCCAGTACTTCTTGGCATCGACCTCGAAGCCCATCAGCGTGGCGTTCGGCGCATTCAGATAGGTCTGCTGGATGACGCTGCCGATGTCGTTGATCGTCGATTCGATCGGGTTCTCGATGTCCTTGTAGAAGACACCGCCGGTCACATACTGGCCGCGGGCGAAATACCACTCGACGCGGGCGTCCAGGTTCACCAGCTCGGTATCCACCAGATAGGGGTTACCGAAGAACAGGCGGTCGTTGTCGGGATCCAGATACTGCTGCGGGGCCAGCTCGCGGAACTGGGGACGGCCGATGGTCTTCGACGCGCCCAGACGCAGCTGCATGTCCTCGGCGAAGTTCCAGGTCAGGGTCGCCGACGGCAGCCAGTAGCTGTTCTGCAGTTCGGTCGGCTGGAACACCAGGGCGCCACCGAACAGGTCGATCGGGGTCACGAACTGGGTCGCGTCCTCATAGCGGACGCCGGCCGAAACGCTGACCAGCGGCACGATCTCGGCCTCGACCTGCAGATAGGCGGCCTGGGTCTCCAGACCGGCCTCATAGGCGGCCGCGCCGCCCGAGGGCGTGATTTCCTGCAGCTCGAGCAGGGCCGGGCCGAGGTTGAAGTCCGAGAACAGATAGTCGACGCGGCTGTCCTGAACGTCCAGCGGCAGGCCGTTGGGCGCATAGAAGCGGAAGTCGCGACGCTCGGCGTTGCGGGTGTTGTCGGTGTAGGCCACGCCGCCACGCACGGTCATGTCGCGGACCGACGACAGGGCTGTGGTCCAGGCGAAGTCGGCACCGCCGCTGACGATCTCGTCCTCGAGCTCCGAGAAGCTGGTCGAGTTGCGCTGGGCCTCGGTGTCGTGGCGATAGACGCCGTCCGGGTCCAGGCGATAGCGGATCACCTTCTCATACGGGGCGTCGCGGTCGGTGCGGGCATAGGCCCCGCGCCAGCTCAGCTCCAGATCGCCATTCATCAGCCAATGCGTGCCGGCCAGCTGGCTGGTGAACAGGCTGCGCTCGAACCATTCGGTATAGTCGTCGCGCACCTCACCGGTGCCCGGCGCCGCAAAGTCCACGCCCTCGCGAGTGCGGGCTTCCTTGGTGACATTGCGAACGTACAGATTGGTCCACTTCAGCTGGTTGTTCTCGTTGCCGAGGCTCAGACCGCCGAGGAAGTTCAGACCGATGTCGTTCTCGGTCGAGACGTAGTCATAGTTGGTCTGGACGACCAGCTGATCGACGTCCAGGCGGCCTTCCTGCTGGATGCCGGTCCGGGTGCGCCAGTTGTTGTCATAGCCGGCCACAAACACCAGACCCAGCTCCAGCCCCGCGCCCACGTCCCACGAGCGACCGCCCGCGATGTCGAGGCCGAAGTTCGGCTGGATGTAGTCCTGGGTCTGAAGCAGGTTCAGCGGGGCGTTGACGAAGTCGCGCCCGATGGCCTGGATCTCGGCCGAGGTGAAGTTGGCGCCGGTGGCGACCCGGTTGCCGGTCGCGATCGCGTCCCGCAGCAGCCCGGGCACATCGCGCGTGCCGTCGTCAAAGCCGGTGAAGTCGGTGCGCGAGCCGTAGTAGATATAGCCCTCGCGGCCCGTGGTCTCCAGATTGCCGCCGATGCTGGCCGAGATGGTCAGGAAGGGCTCGCGCGGGGCGGTGATGGTCTGCAGGTCGATGACGCCGCCACCGAACTCGCCCGGATAGTTGGCCGAATAGGTCTTCTGGACCGTCACCCCGTCCAGCACGGACGAGGGGAACAGGTCCAGCGGCACCACGCGTTGCAGGGGCTCGGGACTGGGCAGGGGCGAGCCGTTCAGCAGGGCCGAGGAATAGCGCTCGCCCAGACCGCGCACATAGACGAAGCGGCCTTCGACGACCGACAGGCCGGTGACGCGGGTCAGGGCTGCGGCGGCATCGTCATCGCCGGTACGCTGCAGGTCCTCGCGCGTGACGAAGGAGGCGACCTCCGAGGTCTCGCGCAGGGGCTCGGGGATATAGCGGCCGAGGACGACGATCTCGTCGACCTGGGCCTCGGATTGCGGGTCCTGGGCGTCGGACTGGGCCGGAACCGGGTCCTGCTGCTGGGCCAGGGCCACGCCGGGCGCGATCAGCGCCGTGCTGGCGAGCAGCAGGCCGCTCAGTGTCAGGGAAAGCGTCTTCATGATCAGCGCCTCGAATGGGAAATATCGGGAAACGACGAATCGGGGCGGCGGCGTCAGAACCGCCGCCCCGACAGGCGCAGGTCTCAGCAGGTCGAGCCGGCGGCGATGCCGCAGGTCCAGCCGGCGTACCAGGTGTCGCTCGAGTCACGGACGGCGCCGATGTAGGTCGTGTTCGACAGGAAGCCGTTCACGCCGTTGACCGGCGTCGGGGTGACGGCGGTCTCGTTGGCGCCGTTGACCACACCGTTCAGCGTGGTGCCGCCGGCGCTGTTGTTCGAGCCGGTGCCGAAGATGCCCGACGTCGCCGCGTCCTGGTTGCCGTCGGCGCGGAAGGTGGTGCCGCACGACAGATAGACCGAGTTGAAGGTCGGCCCGTTGGTCACGGTGGCCGCGTCGTCCAGGTCGAAGCAGGTGCCCGAGGGCTTGGACACGACCGAGTTGTACAGCTGCAGGGCGTGGCCGGTGTTCAGGACGATGCCGTCGCCGCCGGCGCCGTCGGTGCGGCCGATGATGGTGGCGTTCGAGATGACCGGACGGGTGAACAGGGCCTGGTTACCGGCCGAGCTGAACTCGAAGCCGCGGTCGCCACGGGTCGGAGCCTGACGGACGATGGCGAACTGCACGGCGCCGCGCCAGCCGGTGTCGGTGTCCAGCGAGTCGTCGTCGTTACCGGTCAGCACGACGTATTTCAGATTGGCCGTGCCGCCGAACAGCTCGATGCCGTCGTCCGAGCTGTTGTGCACCTGGATGTACTCCAGGGTGGTGCCCGAGCCGACGCCGGCCAGGGTGATGCCGTTCAGCTCGTTGCCGGGCAGGATCTGGAAGCCCGAGTGCATCAGGCGGAAGTAACGCAGGCGGCCCGAGTTATCGGCGCCGGTGTTGCCGCCGTAGAAGGCGTTGGTGCCCTCGACCTGGGCGACGCAGCCCACGTTCGGCGGGGTCACGCCGGCCGGGCAGACGGCGGTCGGGGCGCGGCCGAGAATGACCAGGCCACCCCATTGGCCGATCGAGTCGACACCGGTGGTGCCTTCAACCGACTGACGGCTGGTGAAGACGACCGGGCTGGTCGAGGTGCCTTCGGCGAAGATCTGCGAGCCGCGGTTGACGACGATGTAGTCCAGGCCGCCCGAACCGAAGATGGTCACGCCCGGCTCGACGGTCAGGATGCCCTGCTGGGCGCCGGCGATCGGAGCAGCCGGATCGGCGCCGCGGTCCTGACCGACGTCGGTGCGGCCCGAGACCGAATAGATGGTACCCGCGCGCTGGGCGACGACCAGATTGCCGACGATCAGGGCCGGCAGCTGGCAGTTGCGCAGGGTCGCGCCCGCCCCGGTCGTGATGGTGCCGACATTGGCGAAGCCGGTCGGGCAGTCCGCAGCCGCGCCGCCGGTACCACCGCCGGTGCCGCCACCGCCGGTGCCGCCACCGGTGCCACCGCCGAAGTCACCTTCGCCGGGCGAGGCCACTTCGGCCGAACCGCACGAGGCCAGGGCCAGGGCAGTCGCGCTGGCGAGCAGAATCTTGGAAAGACGCATTGGGGAACCCCTCGGAATGAATGTCTGGGTTACCCGCACCCCGTGTGACGCACCCGGCAACCCCGGGTCCAGTCCTCTAGGCGGTCATTGCAATATTAACATGACGCAAATGTTATGCGATGTGACGGATAGTCAGTTATCAGATCAATATGGTGCTAAACAGCAATTATACTTTAAGTATAGAATTTGCGTCATCTATTCCGAAGGCGGATTGATTGTCACATTCAGGGTCTGGTCTCCGCGCCGGACGGTGAGCGTCACGGGGCTGCCGGTGCCCAGGGTCTGGCCCAGTTCCTGGACCCGCTCATCCCGGCTGAGCGCCTCGCCGTTCACGGCCGTCACCACATCGCCCTCGCGCAGCCCTGCCGCCGACAGCGCCGGGATTTGCGCGCCGCGCCGCCAGACATAGCCTTCGATCTGACCGTCCCGGGACAGGGGGCGCAGACCGGCGACATAGGCGTCCGCGGGGGGCGGTGTCAGACCCATTTCGGCCGCGGCCATGGCGGCGTCCCCCGAGAGATTGGACGTGACGCCCTCCGGGGGAGGAGGGGGGGCGGGGATGGAGATGTCACTGAACTCCAGGCGGAGGGTGCGGCCGCCCCGGCTCAGCAGGACATGGTCGGGTGCCACCGAGGCGAGCACCAGATCGGGCGCGACTGTGTCGCCGATGCCATAGGCGGCCTGGGTGCCGTCCGGGCCCTGCAGGATGGCCGTGCCCTGCGCCCCCGTCCGTGTGCCGAACAGCAGCCAGCCTTCAGCCGTCAGGTCCAGCAGCGCGGGTGCGTCTCCCTGCCGGAAGAAGGGATCGAAGCGGGCGAAGACCGCAGGGTCGCTCAGGGGCCGCGCGGCGCTGGCCGAGGCCTGAGCGGGGTGGCCGCCGCGGCTCATGCCGACGATACCGGCCACGACCACGACACCGAGCCCTACCGCAAGGGCGATCTCGGCCCCCCTTCGCGGGCTCAGGGTGCGAAATGGCAGGACTGCGGAAAACGGCACGGCGCGGCGCATGTCCGGCCTCTAGCGGCTGGATGTGACACGGTGCCGACATTCATGCGCAGTCAGGACGACAGGCCGACGATCTGGCCCGACCAGGCCGGCAACTGCCCCGCAGCGTCCTCGCCGCCATTCACCCCGGCGACCAGACTTGCCCCGTCGGGGACGGAAATTTGGATCGGCGAATCGCCCAGATTGAACACGCACAGCAGGGCCTGCCCGTCCGCCTCCCGCCGGAAGACGAGGCGCGGCCCGTCGACCTCAACGAGGGTCATCCGCCCGGTGGCCAGTGCCGGGCTTGTCTTCCTCAGTGCGATCAAACGCCGGGTCAGGGCCAGCATGGCGTGCTCATCTCCGGTTTGCGTCGAGACCGCCAGTTCCAGGTGGCGCGGATCCATGGGCAGCCAGGGCTCGACCTCGGAAAAGCCGCCCCATGGACCGTCGGAGGTCCATGGCATGGGGGTGCGCGCGCCGTCCCGGCCCAGCGTCATAGGCCAGTTGGCGATGGCCTCCGGGTCCACCAGCCGTTCGAACGGCACCCCGGCCTGCGGCAGGCCCAGCTCCTCGCCCTGGTACAGGAAGACATTCCCGCGCAGGGTCATCAGCAGCAGCATGGCCAGCCGGGCCGTCGTGCCGGTGTCGTGCGTACCGGCCCAGCGGCTGGCGACCCGCGGCGTGTCGTGGTTGGAAAAGGTCCAGGCGGGCCAGCCCTCGCCGTCCGCACCCGGCCAGCGCTCTGTAGTCTCGGCGACCCGCTCGGCCGTCAGGGCGCGGGCATAGAGATAGTTGAAGCCATAGGCGCTGTGCAGCCGGTCGCCGCCCCGGGTGAAGGCATGCATTTCCGCCTCGGCGGCATCGCCCACGACCTCGGCGACGAAGAACCGATCGCCGTAGCTTTCCCCCAGATCCCGCAGGCGCTCGAGGAAGGCCGGAATCTCGGGCTGGGACTGATTGTACAGGTGGAGCTGGAAGTCGAACGGACGGGTGCGTGGACCGGGCCGGGGATCGGCCGGGTTGTCGGTCAGGGCCGCGTCGTGGATGGCAAAGTTGATCGCGTCGAGGCGGAAGCCGTCGACCCCCCGATCCAGCCAGAACCGCGTGACGTCCAGCAGGGCATCCTGGACGACGGGGTTGCGCACATTCAGCTGCGGCTGGCTGCCCAGGAAATTGTGCATGTAATACTGGCCGCGCCGCGCATCCCAGGTCCAGGCAGGGCCCCCGAATACTGACTGCCAATTGTTGGGCGGCGACCCGTCGGCCTTCGCATCGGCCCAGACGTACCAGTCGGCCCGGTCATTGACGCGGTCCTGACGGCTGGCGCGGAACCAGTCATGGGCGTCCGAGGTATGGGCATAGACCTGATCGATGATCAGCTTCAGCCCGCGCGCGTGGACTTCGGTGACCAGGGTGTCGAAGTCGTCCATGGTCCCGAACAGCGGATCGATGGCGCAATAGTCCGAGACGTCATAGCCGAAGTCCTTCATCGGCGAGGCAAACACCGGCGAAAGCCAGAGGCCGTCGACGCCCAGCCCGGCGATGTGATCCAGCCGCCGGATCAGACCCTGCAGGTCCCCGACCCCGTCGCCGTCACTGTCCTGAAAGCTGCGCGGATAGACCTGATACAGGACCGCGCCGCGCCACCATTCCATTCCCGGTCTCCTGAAGGGGAAAACTGACCATCGACCGATTTCCCGGGCCGGGCAATCGGTGAGAGCAGGGGGCCTTTTCGAAGCTCGCGCAAACAGGCAGGGTCGGAGGATGACATCCCTGCCGACCCGCTTTCGATCCCTTATACTGGCGCTCGTACTTGCCGGGCTGGTCCCCGCCCTGCCGGCCCATGCGGCCGTGACGGTCACCTTCTATGGGCATGAGGGAAACCGGGTGCAGAACGGCTGGCTGCTGTTTCCCCATGCCTTTGTGCATCTTCATGGCACGCTGGAGAGCAACGGCCTGCCGGTCGACTATGCGGTGGGCTTCACGGCCCGATCGCCGGGGCCCCAGCTCCTGTTCTTCAGCGACCGGGGGATACTGAAACGCCCGGAGCCGGCCTACATCGCGGACGGGATCGCCTATCTCAGCGTCGTCATCAGCGATGAGACCTATGAGACGTTGCGGAGCCGCTTCGACTATTGGGCCAGCGCCGAGGGCGGCACCTACAATCTGCGCCAGCGGAACTGCATCACGTTTGTGGCCGACCTCGCCGAGGTGGTGGGGCTGGACGTGCCCGACGCCAGAACGCTCAGTCCGAACGGCTTCCTGAAGGATCTGGTCGCCGTGAATCCGCCCGGCTCACTGGCCGGGATCGAGCATCACGCCGTCGCGGGCTGATCTGCCGGTCGCGTGCCCGCCAGTTCCTCGGCCGCCGTCATCAGGTGGTACAGGCTGCTGGCCGGGGCCGGCTCGTCGACAAAACTGCCGTCGGCCTTCATCCGGTCGTGGAACAGGCCGGGACGATCCACGCGCAGATAGGGGATCAGACCCGCAAGGGCGGCCTCCAGCCTCTGTTCGGCGTTGGACCGTTCGGACTCCGTGGTCGCCCTGTCCCGCCGCTGGACCCAGGCCTTGATCCGCTCGGTCTGGGGCCACAGGCGCGCCACGGGATCGCAGGGCGAGAGGGCGGGGGTCAGGCCGCCGAAGGCCACGCCACGGGCCGCATCAATGCCGTGCGCCTCGCCCAGATCGACCAGTCGCCGTCCGGCGTCCAGCGCCCGCGCATCGCCCTGGGCCACCCCCCAGCGGGTCAGCAGCCAGCCCCATTCGAACTGGTGGCCCGGTTCGATCTGGGGTTCGTCGCCGGGCGGCAGGGCCCGCCAGTCGGCATCATAATATTCGCGCACCGCTCCGGTCTCGGGATCGACAAACCGGTCGAGCGCGAGCGTCACCAGACCTTCGGCCATCCGGGTCCAGGGCGCGGCCTCATTCTTGGGCAGGACGGCCGCCCAGGCGAGGGCCGCCTCAAGCAAATGCATGTGGGGATTGGCCTTCAGGGGAACGCTGCCCGGCCGGTCCTCATCGTAACCGCCTTGCGGATGGGCCCGGAGATCATCCAGCGCCTGACGCAGGGTGTTGGCGACCTCGATCACTCCGGCCCGGTCGGTTGCCAGCGGAAGGGCGTGGGCCAGTCCGAACAGGATGAAGGCCTGGTCGTAAAGGTCGGGTCGGCTGTCCATCGGCTGACCCGCCGCATCCAGCCGATAGTGGAACAAGCCATCCTCGCGCCGAAAGGCGGGCAGGGCGGTCAGGCCGTGATTCACCAGCTCCGCCGCCGGACCGTCCCAGCCCACCAGCGGTGCGCGCGAAAACACATAGATCTGGCGCCCCAGCACCCGGGCGCGCCGGGGCAGGGGATCGGGCGAGCCGCCCGCCTGCAACTTTTCGAAGAAGCCGCCTTGCCGGCGATCCACGCCTCGCTCGCTCCACAGCGGCAGGGCATCGTCCCTCAGCCAGGCCAGATAGGCATCGCCGACGCTCATCCGCGAGATCCGGGAGGCACGGGAAGCCCCCGGGGGCGGGTGCAGACGGGACACATGTACTACGACCAGACCATTGAAGTGGCGGGCATATAAGCGGGTGACAAAGGGCCATGCAACCTCGGGGAGCAGGCCTTCTGATCCCGTCCCCTTTGCGCCATGCTGGGACCCGGGCGCCGAATCAGCGGCCGGACAGCAGGGGTCGAGCGGCTCATGAACCTCAGCGGAAAACGCATTCTGGTGACGGGCGCCGACGGCTTCATCGGCTCGCATCTGGTCGAGCGGCTGGTTCGCGACGGTCACACCGTGCGCGCCTTCGTCCAGTACAACAGCTTCGGGCACCGGGGCTGGCTGGATCAGTCACCCGACGACATACAGGACGCTCTGGACGTGTTCGCCGGCGACGTCCGCGATCCTTACGGCGTGAAGACCGCCATGACCGGCTGCGATGTGGTGCTGCATCTGGCCGCCCTGATCGCCATTCCCTACAGCTATCATTCGCCCGGCGCCTATGTGGACACCAATGTCACCGGCACGCTGAACATCGTGCAGGCGGCCCGCGATCTGGGCATCGAGCGCGTGGTCCCCACCTCGACCAGCGAGGTCTATGGCACGGCCCGCTTCGTGCCGATGACCGAGGACCATCCGCTGCAGGGCCAGTCCCCCTATTCGGCGTCCAAGATCGGCGCGGACCAGATCGCGCTGAGCTTCCATGCCGCCTTCGGGACGCCCGTGTCGCTCGTGCGCCCCTTCAACACCTATGGCCCGCGCCAGTCGGCCCGTGCCGTCATCCCGACCGTCATCACCCAGCTGGCGGCCGGTGCCCGTCAGGTGAAGCTGGGCGCGCTCAGCCCCACGCGCGACTTCAGCCATGTGTCCGACACCGTGGCCGGCATTATTGCCGTGGCCGAGTGCGACGCGGCCATCGGCGGGGTCACCAATCTGGGCAGCGGGTTCGAGGTCTCGATCGGCGACACGGCCCGCCTGATCGCCGAGCGGATGGGGGTCGATATCGAGATCGTCAGCGAGGCTGAGCGCCTGCGTCCCGACGCCAGCGAGGTCGAACGCCTGTTTGCCGATACCACGCGGGTTCAGGCCCTGACGGGCTGGCGCCCGGCCCATGCCGGACTGGATGGCTTTGCGCGCGGGCTGGACGACACCATCGCCTGGTTCCGCGAGCCCGCGAACCTCGCCCGCTACCGCCCCGGCACCTACGCCATCTAGGCGGTTAGCGCCGCTCCAGCGGCCGCGCCGGATTGCCGACAACCGTCTCGCCCGGCGCGACGTCCTTCGTCACCACAGCCCCCATGCCGATCACCGCCCCCTTGCCGATACGAAGCGGCTTGTCGGGCGTACCCTGCCGCAGGATCGCGCCCGTCCCGACATAGACGTCGTCCTCGATCACCGTATTGCCGTTGATGCACACGCGCGGCGCCAGCGTCACGAAGTCGCCGATCACACAGTCATGGGCGACGTAGGCATAGATGTTGGCGTGAAACTGCCGGCCGATCCGCACATCGGCGGTCAGAATCGAGTGGTCGCACAGCAGAGCCCCTTCGCCGATCTCGCACGGCCCGCGCCTGAGGGCGGTGGGGGCAACCAGCGACACCAGTGGCCGGCCCAGCGCCCGCATCTCCGCATCGACCCGGCGCCGGATAGCCGCCTCGGCGATGGCGACGACGATGCCGTAGTCCTCGGGCAGATCGGCCAGCGGGATCACGGGATGCCCGTTGACCGACGGCTCGTACGCCTCGCCGTCCTTGGGCACGAAACAGACGGCATCGGGGCTGCGGGCACCGGCGGCGCGGGCCATTTCCCAAGCCAACGGCGCGACTTCGCGGCTGAATCCGCCGGTTCCGCAGATGGCAATCTTCATCGGATGGCGCTCCCCTCCGGGAATCGGACAAGACTGCTACCCTGACACCCTGACCGACTCTGGCAAGGCAGACTGTAGCAGGCGCATGGCGGAACGCGTGACCATCTGTGTGGTGAGCAGCGGCCGGGCCGACTATGGCCTGATCCGCCCCATCGTCGACGCCCTGCGTGCCGATCCGCGCACGCGGGGACAGCTGCTCCTCACCGGCACCCATGCCGACCCGCGATTCGGCTCGGACGCCGACGGCCTGATCGAGGCCGATGCCCTGGTGCCGATGCCGCTTGAGGGCGACGGTGCCGCCGCTGCTGCCCGGGGGGCCGCCGCCGTCCTGACCGGCGTGGTCGAGGCGCTGGAGCGGCTGCAGCCTGATGCCGTGCTGATCGTCGGCGACCGCTACGAGATCCTGGCGGTGGCCCAGGCCACCACGCTGCTACGCTTGCCGCTGATCCATCTGGGCGGCGGCGACGTCACCGAAGGCGCCATCGACGAGGGCATCCGCCATGCGGTCAGCAAACTGGCTCAGGTACATCTGGTCACCCATGCCGGGGCCGCGCGCCGCCTGCGCCAGCTGGGCGAGGAAGACTGGCGCATCCATACGGTCGGCAATCCCTCGCTGGACAGTTTGACCGCCGCGGCATCCGTTCCCGATGCGGAACTGGAACGCCTGCTGGGCTCTCCGTTGGCTGCGGATAATTTGCTGGTCTGTTTCCACCCGGTCACTTTGCTCGAGGATGGCGGGCTGGCCGAGTTCGAGGCCCTGCTCGCGGCTCTGGAAGCGCAGCCGGCCTCGACCCGGCTCTGGGTCACCCGGCCCAACGCCGACCCCGGCCATGAGGCGCTGAACGGGCGGCTCGACGCCTGGGCGAAAGGGCGGGCCAATCTCTCGGTCCATGCCGCCCTCGGCGCCGCCTATCTGCCCCTGATGGCGCGCTGTCGCGTGGTGGTGGGCAATTCCTCCAGCGGTCTGACCGAGGCCCCCTCGCTCGGCATTCCGACCGTCGACGTCGGTGTGCGACAGCAGGGGCGGCTGGCCGGGGACACCGTCTTCCACTGCCCCGGCGAGGCTGGGGCCATCCGCGCGGCGCTTGAGAAGGCTGTCTCCGCTGACCTGTCCGGCGCGCTCAATCCTTATGGAGATGGAAAGACTGTCCCGCGCATCCTGTCGGTCCTGACGTCCCTGCCCGAGCGCGAAGCCCTGATGCACAAGCGGTTCATCGACATTGAGGTCCCTGGTGGCTGACCGGGTCTTCATCATCGCCGAGGCGGGGGTGAACCACGACGGCTCGCTGGCGGATGCGCTCGCCATGATCGATGTGGCCGCCGAAGCCGGGGCCGACGCTGTCAAATTCCAGACCTTCCGCGCCGAAGCCGCCCTGACCGCCCGCGCGCTCAAGGCCGAGTATCAGGTGACCAATACGGGCGAGGGCGGCACGCAGCTGGACATGGTGCGGCGGCTGGAACTGAAGCCTGAGGATCACCCGGCTCTGGTCGAGCGTTGCCGGGCGCGCGGTATCGCCTTCATGTCGACGGCTTTCGACATGGACAGTCTGGCGCTGGTCGCGGGACTGGGCATGCCGTGGATCAAGATTCCGTCCGGCGACCTGACCTGGGGCGAGATGCTGATCGCTGCCGCCCGCGTGGGCCCGCCGCTGGCGGTCTCGACCGGCATGGCAACACTGGATGAGGTGCGTCAGGCGCTGGCCCTGATCGCCTGGGGCCGGATGCGGAGCGACCTGCCGCCGGATCTCGACACGGCGCTCGCCGCCTTCGATACCGACGCTGCGCGGGCGGCGCTTCATGGCAAAGTGGTGCTGCTCCACTGCACGACCCAATACCCGGCGCCCCTGTCGGCCATCAACCTGAAGGCCATGGATACGCTGGCCGAGGTATTCGGCCTGCCGGTCGGCTATTCCGACCATACGCTGGGCATCACCGTCCCGGTCGCCGCCGTGGCGCGGGGGGCGGTCATGATCGAGAAGCATTTCACCCTCAGCCGCGACCGTCAGGGCCCCGACCACGCGGCCTCACTGGAGCCGGACGAACTGGCTGCCATGGTGCGGGCCATCCGCGAGGTCGAACAGGCGCTGGGCCGTGCCGAAAAGGGTCCGGCGCCCGAGGAGATGGCCAACCGGATCGTCGCGCGCCGCTCGGTCGTGGCCGCCCGACCGATCCGTGCTGGCGAGGTGCTGACGCCCGACATGCTGACGGCAAAGCGCCCGGCGGATGGCCTTGAGCCCCATCAGGCCTTTGCCCTCTACGGCCAGCCCGCCAACCGCGACCACCAGCCGGATGAGGCGATCGAGCCATGAAGCACTGGCAACGCACCCTGGTCGGCCCGCACGCCCCGTTGCGGCAGGTGCTGAAGGCCATCGATGCGGCGGGTGTCGGCATCGCCCTGGTCGTGGATGAGGGCGGGGTGCTGATCGGTACCCTGTCGGACGGCGATGTGCGCCGGGCCCTGATCAATGGTGCCGCTCTGGAGCAGGCCTGCCGACCGTTCGTGCACACCACGCCGGTGGTGGCCCCGGACGGTCTGGACGAGGGCGCGGCCCTGACCATGCTGCGGGCCCGCAAACTGCGCCAGCTGCCCCGCGTGGATGCAGATGGGCGGGTGACGGGTCTGTCGACGGTCGGCGACCTGCTGGATGTGCCGGAGCGGCCCCAGCCGGTGGTCATCATGGCGGGCGGCCGGGGCGAGCGTCTGGCCGAGCTGACCCGCACCACGCCCAAGCCCATGCTCAATGTCGGGCCGCGGCCGATACTCGAGACCATCATCTCGGGCCTCGCGGTTCAGGGGTTCCGGCGGATCTTCCTGTCGGTGAACTATATGGCCGACCAGATCGAGGCCCACTTCGGTGACGGGTCGGATCGCGGGCTCGACATCGGCTATCTGCGCGAGGACCGGCCGCTGGGTACCTGCGGAGCCCTGTCCCTCCTGCCGCCCGAGGTCGAGGGGCCGGTGCTGGTTACCAACGGCGATGTCCTGACCCGCGTGGACTATGGTCAGGTGATGGAGGCCCACATCCGCGACGGCGCCGCCGCCACCGTGGTGGTCCGCGACTATGAGATGCAGGTGCCCTTCGGCGTCATTCGCGCCGCCGACGGTCGCATCAGCGGCATCGAGGAAAAGCCCAGCCAGGTCTTCAACATCAATGCGGGGGTCTATGTGCTGTCGCGCCCGGCGCTGGAGCGGATCCCCGCCGGCCAGGCCTATGACATGCCGACCCTGATCCAGACCCTGATCGAGGCCGACATGGCCGTGCGTCCGCATCGGGCCGAGGGCTACTGGCTGGATATCGGCCGTCCGCCCGACTACGACCGCGCCAATGCCGAGTTCGGCGCCATCTTCGGCGGCTAGATTTGACTGTGACCCTGACCCACCTCGAGAGGCTGGAGGCCGAGAGCCTGCACATCCTGCGCGAGGTCGTGGCCGAGGCGCGCAAGCCCGTCATGCTCTATTCGGTGGGCAAGGACTCGGCCGTCATGCTCCATCTGGCGCGCAAGGCCTTCTATCCCTCGCCGCCGCCCTTTCCCCTGCTGCACGTCGACACGACCTGGAAGTTCCGCGACATGTATGCCCTGCGCGACCGCATGGCCGACGAGAGCGGCATACAGCTGATCGTGCACCGCAACCCCGAGGCCGAGGCGCGGGGCATCAATCCGTTCGATCACGGCTCCCTGCATACGGATATGTGGAAGACCGAGGGCCTGAAGCAGGCGCTCGACCTGCACGGCTTCGACGTCGCCTTCGGCGGCGCCCGTCGCGATGAGGAAAAGAGCCGCGCCAAGGAGCGCATTTTCTCGTTCCGCACCGCCAGCCATGGCTGGGACCCCAGGCGCCAGCGCCCGGAACTGTGGTCGCTCTACAATGCGCAGAAGGCGAGGGGCGAGAGCCTGCGAGTCTTCCCCCTGTCCAACTGGACCGAGCTCGACATCTGGCAATACATCCAGCTGAACGCCATCCCGGTGGTGCCGCTGTACTTCAGCGCGCCCCGGCCCACGGTGATCCGCGACGGTCTGATCCTGATGGTCGACGACGACCGCTTTCCGCTGGCCCCCGGCGAGGCTCCGGTCGAACGCTCCATCCGCTTCCGGACGCTCGGCTGCTATCCCCTCACCGGCGCAGTCGAGAGCGAGGCGGCGACCCTGACCGAGGTCATCCGCGAGATGTTGCTGACCACCACCAGCGAGCGGCAGGGGCGGATCATCGACAAGGACGCCGGCGACGGGTCCATGGAGAAGAAGAAGCAGGAGGGCTATTTCTGATGCCCGGCCCGACCTCTTCCGGCCCCGGCTACCAGCCCGATGCCCTGATCGATCAGGACATCGAAACCTGGCTCGAGCAGCACCGGCACAAATCCATGCTGCGCTTCATCACCTGCGGCAGCGTCGACGACGGCAAGTCCACCCTGATCGGTCGCCTGCTCTACGACTCGAAGATGATCTTCGAGGACCAGCTGGCTGCGCTGGAGGCGGACTCGCGCCGCGTGGGCACCCAGGGCGAAGCACTGGATTTCGCCCTTCTGGTCGACGGTCTCGCCGCCGAGCGCGAGCAGGGCATCACCATCGACGTCGCCTATCGCTTCTTCGCGACTGAAAGGCGCAAATTCATCGTCGCCGACACGCCGGGCCACGAACAATACACCCGCAATATGGTCACGGGGGCCTCGACCGCCGACCTCGCCGTCATCCTCATTGATGCGCGGAAGGGTGTGCTGACCCAGACCCGCCGGCACAGCTATCTGGCGCACCTGCTGGGCATCCGGAACATCGTGCTGGCGGTCAACAAGATGGATCTGGTCGACTACGACCGGACTGTCTTCAGCAGCATCGTGGCCGAGTATCGGGACTTCGCCGACCGCATCGGCATCGGCGAGGTCACGGCCATTCCGATCTCGGGATTCCGGGGCGACAACATCACCGCCCCCTCGCCGAACACGCCCTGGTTCACGGGGCCGGTCCTTATCGATCACCTCGAGCGCGTGCCCATTGGTGCCGACACGGATCAGGCGCGGCCGTTCCGCATGCCGGTCCAGTGGGTCAACCGCCCGAACCTCGACTTCCGCGGTTTTGCGGGCCAGATCGCCTCGGGCGTGGTGCGCCCCGGCGATCCGGTGCGCATCCTGCCGTCCGGCAAGACTTCGACCCTCAGCCGCATCGTGACCCTCGACGGCGATCTGGAGCAGGCGGCGGCCGGCCAGTCCGTCACCCTGTGCCTCGCGGACGAGATCGACTGCTCGCGCGGCGATGTGATCGCGGCGGCGGCCCACCCGCCCCAGGTCGCCGACCAGTTCGAGGCCACCCTGGTCTGGATGGGCGAGGAGCCGCTGCTCCCCGGCCGGGCTTACTGGCTGAAGCTGGGCACGCGCACGGTTTCGGTGACCGTCCAGCCGCCCAAGTATGAGATCAACGTCAATACGCTCGACCATCTGGCGGCCCGCACGCTGGAGCTGAATGCCATCGGCGTGGCCGAGATCACGACCGACCGGCCGATCGTCTTCGAACCCTATGCCGACAGCCGCACGCTGGGTGGCTTCATCCTGATCGACAAGCTGACCCACGCCACGGTCGCGGGCGGCATGCTGCACTTCTCCCTGCGCCGGGCCCAGAATGTTCACTGGCAAGCGCTCGACATCTCGCGGGACATGCGCGCGGTCCAGAAGGGCCAGCGGCCGCGCGTCGTCTGGTTCACCGGTCTGTCCGGCTCGGGCAAGTCCACCATCGCCAATCTGGTCGAGAAGAAGCTCTTCAGCCTGGGCCTGCACACCTTCCTGCTGGACGGCGACAATGTGCGGCACGGCCTCAATAAGGACCTCGGCTTTACCGAGACCGATCGCATCGAGAACATCCGCCGGGTGGGCGAGGTCGCCCGCCTGATGACCGATGCCGGCCTGATCGTCCTGACCGCCTTCATCTCCCCCTTCCGGGCCGAGCGCGCCATGGTGCGCGCCATGATGGCCGACGGCGAATTCCTTGAGGTGTTCGTCGACACACCCCTCGAGGTCGCCGAGGCGCGCGACGTGAAAGGCCTCTACGCCAAGGCCCGCGCGGGCCAGCTCCGGAACTTCACCGGCATCGACAGTCCGTACGAGGCGCCCGAGGCCCCGGACCTCCGCATCGACACGACCGTGAGCACACCGGATGAGGCCGCAGACCAGATCGTCGCCTGGCTGACCCGCTGAAGCGTTGGCTTGATCGACGCGGGCTCGGTGCTGCGGCCAGGAATCCGGCCCACCGCTTCCAAGTCCCGAAGTTTGGCCTTTAAAATCTGCGCGCAGCTTGTCTCGGACGAACTGCGGCACGAGGGGGGCTTTCGGTCTGAATTGTGTCCAGGCGGCACCTGCTCCAGAAGCGGGACAACCAGGAAAGATGTGCTGCGGACCACCAAAAGCCGATTCCTCGTCGGCCTGCCCTGATTAGGCGACAGTTTCCGTTACGCGCCGTCGCCGTGATGGCCGGTCGGCGCCGGCACGAGCTGCGCCATCGAGAATTGCGCAGCACAAGGCGAAGATGACGGCCATGGTTTCGGTGCGTAGAGGATAGTCGGCCGCCGAATGCGCGGCGATGAGCAGCAGTGCAACCGATGCAGCCCGCTGTAGATCACGCTGAAGACTTGGCCCCGCCCGCCAGGCGTCCCACGCCCTGCGGCCCCACCAGACGAAGGTGGCTATGACCAGGCCAATGCCGAGCCAGCCGGTGGTCAGCCAAAGCTGGAGGTAATCATTGTGGGCCTGGTTAAAAAAGGCGGCTTGCAGGGTCTCCACCGGCTCATAGGAGCGATAGACAGCATCAAACGACCCGATACCTGATCCCAGAGGCAGAAAGTCGTCCGCAGCCTGGGCAACCACGGGCCATCGATCAAATCGGCCGGCAAACTCAGAGTCGCCGGCGAACCGGTCGAGGACCGGGTCGAGCGCGAAAAAGCCGACGACCGCGACGCCGACGGCGCCGCCCAGAAAAAGCATCAGAAGCCGAGGTCCGGGGCGGGTGCGACCGGATGAAATCCAGCCGATCAAGAGCCCTCCCATGAGGGCAGGGATGGCTGCGAGGACCCCGAACCGCGACTGAATGGCCCCAAGGGACACAAGGATCAGCGCAATGACCAACCCTCCGCTCCAGACCCGGAGCGCGGCCTTCGGATCTCGACTGTTGAGCCCCCGGCCGGCAAGCGCGGCGGCAAAAGGAATGGCGACCAGGCAAAGCGTCGCCATATGGTTCCGATTGGCGAAAAACCCCACCAGCGCCCCGAAATTGGTCGTCTCCCAAGGATATACAGCGCGGCTGTTGAGCGTGATCTGAAGAGCGCCGAGCAGGATGGAAACGATCACGAACGCCAGAACGGCCCAGATAAGCCGGGCTTGCATCGAAGGGGGCACGCTCAGTGAGGCCACAAGCAGAGCGACCGGGGGCAGGATTGCCAGAAAGGCCTGCCATGTAAGGTCGGGCGTAAGCGACAGAGGCAGCCAGCTGGGCGAAACGCCTGTCAGGTCAAGGGCGACAATCGCTTCGTCCCGACCGGGCAGGCTGGCCCAGATATCAAAGGGAAGGGGGATCAGCTGAAAAAGCGGAAGAACAGCCGCCAGCCCAGCAATCGAGAGGAGGAGGCGATGGCGTCTCCAGACACCAGTCTTGCCCATCCGGTAGAGGCCGAGTCCGAGAGCCGGGAGAGATGCCAGTTCGATGGCGGCCAGAGGCACCACATGTTCGCGACTGGCGCCCCCAAAAAACAAAGAAAAAGCCAGCAGAACACCGGTCGCTATGACCAAGGCATCCCACTGGCTTATTCTTTTGAGGTCTAAACCGCTCACCAACGCACGCGAAACTGAGCGGCCCTGAATCTCTTACGGGCTGGTCGGAGCGTCGTCGTCGGTAGCCACCGAGATCACGCCCACGAGCACCGCGGTGCCGATCAGCAGGACGGGCAGCGGAATACCCGCGAACTCGCTCGAGGCTTCAGCGCGCGCACCAACGCGGTCGCCGACGCGCTCAACAGCGCTGTTGTTTCCGGCGGCAACGGCTTGGCCTGCGATTAGCAGCAGGCCCACCGAGGCAGCAGCGATGGTCTTACGCATGCAAATCCCCTTTGAACAAAATCATTACGCGGGTTTCCCCGCTCCTGTGAGAATGTCTGTAGACCGTCCCGGTTGCACGAGGCAAGCGAAAAATCCCCAATGGCGCGGATAATCATGAGTCTTCACAGCCCTGTGGCGGATCGGCACCGTTACGGCAGAGGCGCAATCTCTAGCTGCGCAAACCAGATAATAAGGTTTGTCCTGCGCCCCGGGTTCTCGCCGACAAGCCGGATAGTTTGGCTCGCACACGATGTCTCCGGCACTGTGAACTCCTGATCGAAGGATTGCCAGGAAGCTTCGTCCCCTGGGGCTGATTGCGACGGCGCACGGAAGCGGACGTCCTCGACAGCTGGTCCGGAGGCCCCACAGATCACCTGCCAGGCGAAAACCATTTCGCTTTGACCCAGCTCCCAGCGCCACAGCCCCTTAAGGCGATAGCGGCCGGGAGAGAGAAGCAAGGCCTGCTCTGCCAGCACATCGCGGCTCTGCCCGTTATGCGCAATGCGCAAGGCGCCCGAAGGGCCTTCTTCCGCACCCTGTGAGGTGGGGCCAGCGTCGGGCAAGGCGGCCACCGAATAGCCGGCGCCTACGCCCAGCTTCCACCCGAAAGGCAGGATCGACTCGGATTCCCGGAAGCTGCCGTCGACAAGGCCACTGCGCGGCATGGGCCGACCTACCGCGTCCCGGACCTGTCGAAGCGCGTCGATCTGCCCGCCGCTGTAGAGGGCAAGATAGAGTTGTTGCAGCTCCGCGTCTGAGAAGCGCCCGGAGCTATCTTTCATCAAGATTGCAATTTGGGCTGCCAGGCTAACACCGCCCTCCCGACGGTAGAGGCTTCGCAAAAAGCCAGTCCGCCACGGCGGATCATCGGCCAGCTCTCCTGCCAGGAAAGGGAAGGCTCGTGGGTCGGACTCCACGGCAGTCGCAAAGAGGTCGAATATCTGCGGCTGCAAGGTTGCTCGCCGGCGAGCCAGGGTATCGGCATGGGCGAAAGCTGAGCCATAGTCCCCCCGCCGCAGCCGGTTCTCGATCAGCCACCCATGGGAGCTGTCGTCGCGCAGGCTCCAGTTGCCGGCCAGGGTCAGGATCTCGTCCGCGAGCGCCCGATCGCCCGTCTCGCCTTCGACCAGCCCAACAACCCTCAAGGCTGACAGAGTGAAGGGCGCTCGTTCCAGCGCCATTCGCGCCAAGGCATCGGCATTGTCCATCCGGCCAGCCTGCCATTCAGACTCTGCGGCCCGCGCAAGCACTGCAGCCGACCCGGGGTTAAGGCGGACGGCGTGCTCGCTGGGCGCACGGTCGGACATTGGCACAAGGGCGATTTGCCACCCCAACCAGATCAGGCCAACTGCGAGGCCGCCTCCGATCCAGCCCGGACCGGAAGAGGCCTTCGTTCGAACGGTCTTGTCGTCAACGTCCGCCATCACGCCTTCGGTCCGGGGACCTCGGACGCTGACCTCGCCCCATAATCATAGTCGTAGCTGTAGTCATAGCCATCGTGGCGTGTCTTGCTGGCCTGGAACTTGGTCAGTACCGCGCCCAGCACGCGACCGCGGCCCATAGCCAGGCGGCGCAAGGCGCCAATGGCCTGCCTGCGACCGGTGTTGCGCGACTCAAGAACAAAGAGGGTGCCTTCCACCTGCGAAGAAAGGATGGGTGCATCCGCAAAGCCCAGCACCGGCGGACCGTCGATGATTACGTGATCGTAGCTTGCGAGGGCCTGATCGAGCAGGGCCTGAACCCGATCGCCGGCCCAGAGCTCCGCCGGGTTGGGCGGCAAGGGACCGCAGGGAATAAAATCGAGCGTGGCATAAGGTGTCTTGCGGACCACGCCCGCAATTTCGGCAGACCCCGAGAGGAAATTGCTCATGCCCTGGCTGTTCTCGATTTCGAGCACGCGGTGCATTGAGGGATTGCGCAGATCTCCATCGACCAGCAGTACGCGCTTGCCAATCCGCGAGAGGTTCAGTGCCGTGGCAAAGGCGGTGGTCGACTTGCCCTCACCAGGACGCGCGCTGGTCAGCAGAAGAGACCGCGGCGCCCCGTGAGAGGTCGTAAATTGCAGGGCCGTCCGCAGCGAATAATACGCCTCCGAGAACGGGGAACGGACATCCCTGAGGGCTGTCGCTGCATCCTTGTCCTTGTCGAGCAGCGGAATGGCGCCAAGTCCGGCCAGACCGAGCTTCTCCTCGACGTCCATAGGGGTAGTGACCGAGTCGTCGAGAGCCTCAATCAGGAAAGCGGCAACCACTCCGAGCCCGAGGCCCAGCACGAATGAGAGCGCCAGGTTAAGGGGCAGCTTCGGGCTGGACGGCGACTTCGGTGCAATCGCCCGGTCGATCAGCGATACGTTGTTGGCAGTCACCCCACCGGTGACGCCAACCTCCTTATACCGCTGCAGAAGGCCGTCGTAGAGCTGGCGGCTCGTATCCAGCTCGCGCAGCAAGATGTTGTACTGCACGCTGCGATCACTGAGGTCGAGCACATCACTGCTCAGCCCGTTGACCCGGCCTTGCAAGGCGCGCTCCTGGTTGAGCGCGATCTCATACTGGGCTCTGATTCCATCTCGAATGGATACGGCGAGACTGCGAATCTGCTCGTTCAATTCATCGATGCGGTTCTGCAGCTCCACCATCTCAGGATAGTCAGGCTGCAGCACACTGGATTTCTGCTGATATTCAGCCTCAACCTGGACGCGCTGCGCCACCATCGCCTGGATGGCAGGGCTCGCTATAACCTCCGGGATCGACATCAAAGCCGCACCGCGTGCCTGGCGCCATCGTTCCTCTGCCGTGATCCGCTCGACGCGGGCCTGAGACAGGGCCTCGTTGAGAGCGGAAAGACTATTGGCCGCGAGCGAACGTTGCGCTCCCGTGCCGGCGTTGCTTGGGTCTTCCAGGCGAATGATCTGCTGATCTTCAGCGTACTGGACCAGCTGGCGCTCCGTTTCCTCAAGCTTTGCCTTCGTTTCGGCAATCCGGTCTTCCAGAAAGTCCCGCACGTACAGGGAGGCGTCAAACTTTCGGTCGAGATTGGACTGGATGTAATTCTCGGCGATCGCATTGGCCATGCGAGCCGACAGGGCGGCGCTGGGGCTGCTGAAGGTGATTTCGACGAGGCGGGAGTCGCGCTGGGAAGAGACGTCGAGCCCTCGGGCGATAAGATTGATCACCATCTCGCGCCGACGGGCCATTTGCTGGGCTGCGGTCTCACCCTCGCGAGCCTCAAACTCGCCGCCCATCTGTTCGATAAAGTCGTCGGAGTTAGCGAGGCCCATGCTGTCGATCACGCGCTCGGCCAGGGACCGGCTGCGGATCAGGCCATACTGCGTCTGAAAGAACTCAACTGAGTAGCGCAGGTCGACGGGGGCGGCTTCTTCTGAGTCGAGAACCCGGGCCGTTTCGCGGTCGATCTGGACCGTGGCCTCGGCCGTATAAGTGGGGGGCGTAAGCAAAGTGACCACCACCCCGATCACCAGGGCAGCGAGGACGGCGCCGGCGATCAGCAGGCGATGCTTCATCAGCATCGCCCAGTACTTGGCCAGGTCCAGCTCGACCTCCCGCTCGGCGGGCTCACCAAACCCATCCGGGCCATCGTACCCTTGGTTTTGCAGAGACGGGTCCGGCTGCATCATCCCGCTCGATCCGCGACCTTCGGCCATAATCACATCCTGAAAACTTTTCGCGTCCGCCCCGCCGACGCTTCTGAAGGGCTGATACCGTATCGCGACACGGGGGGCGAGACTGGAATTCAACCAACTGACGCCGAAGATGTATTTGCGTCAGCCAGCAGCGGCTCGGCCTTGTGGGGTGTAAGCCGCTTTAGGGGATTAAAGGGCGGCCCGAAGCCTGTTGCTCGACGATCACGTCAGCGATCAGCTCAACAGCTGAGATCCGCTCGCCAGCCGAGGGGTGTCCCCACTGCGCCATCCTCAAGTGAGGTAGGCGCGCAGACAGCATTCGCCAAAACGGCGCAGCTCGCCGGGGATCGTAACCCGCTCGGGCAAGGAGATAGAGTCCCACCCGGTCCGCATCCCGCTCGGCCTTTACAAGCTCCCATGGGGCGACGCCCCAGTTGCCGAGTAGGTCGCGCGCCACGCCCACTTCATCGAAGAAGGCGCGGTGGTCTAGGACATTGTGGGCGAGCTCGTGACCGAGGACGACTGCGAGGTCGTCGTCGAGGGGGCTTAGAGCCGCCATGGCAGAGCTTATGAAGACGCGCTTTCCGTCAGCTCGCGCGTAGAAGTCGTCCGAAGGATCGAGCTGGAAGGGGTAGGCACAGCCCGTCACAGCTTGGAGGCGGACAGTTTCGACCCCGTCGCCCCGTCTTACGAGGAGCGAGGCTGAGCCATCCGAGAGCGCCGCCTCCAGGAGATCAAGGTTTGCCGCTAAGCCCTCAAAGGAGGCATCAGTGCTGTTCCCAGCGGCAAAGTTTTCGCCGTCAACGGACAGCAGAATGTCGCCGACCTTAAGGCCGGCAGCTTCGGCGGGACTACCTGGTGCAATGGCTGCCACACCCGGGAGATTTCCATCGAGATTCCAGTCCGCTCGAGCCGAGGGCCTGAGATAATCTGCGTACTGGGTCTCAGAATGGAGAAGCATCCCGGTGATCGGGCCTGTATTCGGACAAAGCTCGGCGTTGGCAGCCGAAAGTCTGAACCCGACGGAATTCACCCGCGCATCAAGGGTGTTCATTGCGGCGAGTCGCGCGGAAGGTGAGTCGAGCACGACGTCCCCGTAGGCAGAGGCCGGGAGGGGGGCGTCGGTTCCACACGCGCTCAAGGCGCTCGCAATGAGAGCGATCACCGCAGCGCAGCAAGCCCTCTTTTGAACTGAAGGCAGGCCCATGGGCCCCTCCGTATCCCGTCAAATGGTCCGGAAAAGGTAGAGGGAAGGAGCGGCCCGGACGACCTGTTGGATCACGTCACTAAGGAAAGAGGTATCGACCACGATCACGTCGTCGCCCAGCACAACCGGATCCGGTGCTTCGCCGGCACGGATGGCCGCAAGGTCGAAAACGGCAAACTGGCGCTGGCCGTCGATCGTTCGGAAAATCACGACACTCTTTAGGTCCGCGCCGGCGACCGGCCCGCGCGCCATGGCTACCGCCTGCAGCAGGGTCGTGCGGCCCTGCATTTCGTAGACGCCTGGCTGGGTCACTGCGCCGTCTACGGTGATTTTCTGACTCGCCGCTTCCAGGACCGTTACTGTGATCTGCGGATTGCGCAGATATTGCGCGCCCAGCCGAGTGGCGAGGGATGCGCTGAGTTCATCGGGCGTCAAACCCTCGGCTTGGACGGTGCCGATCAACGGCATCTGGATCACGCCGGATGCATCCACCCGGATTTCCTCGAAGGAGAGGTCGGGCACACGGAAGACATTGATGCGGAGCAGGTCGGTCGCCCCGATGCGATATTCGCCCGAGGTGGTCGCGCCGGCGGCCGAGGTCGCGAGGAGCGCCTCGGTCGGGATCGACCCTTCCTTCGGTCCCCCGGAGCTGGTGCAGGCGCCGAGGGCGAGGATCGAGATCAGCAGCAGAACAAGGCGCATGGCGAACAACTTTCCGGTGGTCGGACCGCATGCCGAACGGGTGTCAGAATGCGACCGGCATCTGATAGCCGCCAATCCCCGATTGCGCCACCATCGCCGCTGAAACCCCGGATTTTTTTCTGGACCCGTCGGACAAGCTGGGGCAGCAGGACCGCGAGCACCGCCCCGAAAACACACCGCCAGCAGGCGGCGCATTTTTTCGAGGCGCAAACAAATCAGGTTCGGTAGGTTAATTTGTCACATAAACCTGAGTGGGTTGGCGTATGAGGCTGGCATGCGCGCATCTCTGACAACGGCCTGGGCGGCAAAATACCTGATCCACATCGGGGCGCTGTTTGTCGCCTTCCTGATGGCCTATGAACTGCGACGAGCCGTTCCCATCGAATGGTGGTTCGAGGGCGGTGACGCGATCCGCGTCATCGGCTGGGCGGCGCTCTACGCCCTGATTGGCGCGGTCGTTGAGGCCGTCTTTCAGACCGAGCGGACCGCTTGGCGGTTTGCCTCGGTCCGGGACGTTGTGGCCCTTGGCCGGAACGTCGTCCTGACGGTGGCCTTCTTTCTGCTCGTCATCTTCGTGGTCGACCGGGGAGTGCAACTGCCCCGCTCGGTCATTCCGCTCGCGGCCGTCCTGAGTGTTCTGTTCCTCGTCGGCGTTCGCCTGCTCTGGCGTCTGCCGCAGGAGTCCGAGCTCGTCCATCACCTTCTGCCCACCTGGTGGCGCAAGGTATCGCCCAACCGGACGCCGCTCATACTGGTGGGCTCACTGGCCGATGCCGACCGCCAGATCCGCCTTTTGCAGGCCGATGCAGACCAGCCTTATCAGCCCGTGGGGATCGTAACCCCTGACGTCGCGGAAGTCGGCATGAGGCTCCAGGGCGTCCCGGCGATGTTGTCGCTCGATGCATGGCGGGACCAGCAGGTTTCCCTCCGCCGCCGTGACGAGCCGGTGCCCGGCATTCTGTTCCTGCAGGACCCCGTCCTCAGCTTTGGCTTGACGCCCCAGCGCGTCGGCGAGCTCAAAAAGGCCGGTCATACCCTCCTGCGGCCCCACGTCCTGACCGAGGTCGGCGCGCCGGGTCCTCGAGCCGACCTGCTTACCGAAATCCCGCTCGAGGAGTTTCTTCCCCGACAGCCGATCTCCCTACCGACGGGCCCGGTCGAGGACCTGATCCGGGGCAAGCGTATCCTGGTGACGGGGGCAGGCGGCAGTATCGGATCGGAGATCGCGCGCCAGATGGTTCAGTTCGGCTGCGGTCACCTGACCCTGCTGGATCACTCCGAGTTCCAGTTGTTCGAGATTGATCGGGAACTGGGTGGCGTGAAAACCGCCATGACTCGCCGGGCTGTCTTGGCCAATGTGCGCGACGAAGCCCGCATCCGTGAGATATTCGATCAGGAATGCCCCGACATCGTCTTCCATGCCGCTGCCCTGAAACACGTCGCCCTGGTCGAGAACAACCCGGCCGAGGGTGTGCTGACCAATGTTCAGGGCACCTGGAATGTGATCCGCGCCGCGACTGGGGCCAAGGCGGCGCAGTTCGTCCTGATCTCGACCGACAAGGCCGTTGACCCGTCTAATGTCATGGGCGCGACCAAGCGGATCGCCGAGACCTTGCTGGAGCTGGTGCCCGACAGCGACACGCGCCTGTCGGCCGTGCGCTTTGGCAATGTGCTGGGCTCGGCAGGGTCGGTGGTGCCGATCTTCCGCGACCAGATCGCCCGGGGCGGACCGGTCACTGTGACCCATCCCGACGTGAACCGCTATTTCATGACTATCCCCGAGGCCGTCCAGCTAGTTCTGCACAGCACGGCCGTAAAGGCTGCTCGCCCCGATGAGGGACCGTCGAAATTTCTGCTGGAGATGGGCGAACCCGTCCGCATCGCCGACCTAGCCCGCCAGATGATCGAGCTCAGCGGTAAAGTGCCGGACGTCGACATCAAGATCGAGTACACGGGCCTGAAGCAAGGCGAGAAGATCGCCGAAATCCTCTCTGACGAGGGCGAAGACCCTTGTCCCTGCGTCGATGGCATACTTGAGGTCATGGGGCGGGCGGGGGCCGGTCGCCTCGATACGGCACGTCTGCAAACACTGGTCTCCGCGGCCCTAGGCGGGTGCGGCCACGAGGTTACGATGCTGGTGGCGGAGACCATCAGAACCATTCGCCGGGATGAGGCCGTAGCCTCGCCTCATCACGATATCTAGAGAAGCGAGCAGTTCGTGATGAACTTGGAGTCGGTTAGGATTGGCGTGCTTGGGCTAGGCTATGTTGGCCTGCCGCTTGCTGTGGCATTTGGGTGTCGATGGCCGACCGTTGGCTTTGACATCAGCAGAGGCCGCGTTGAGGAACTCCAGGGCGGTCAGGATCGCACACTGGAGGTTGACCCCCACGAATTGGAGGCGGCCACCCAGCTGTCCTTCTCAAGCGGCGCCGCCAGCCTGGCAGACTGCAATGTCTATGTGGTCACCGTGCCCACGCCGATTGACGACAGCAAGCGACCGGATCTGACCGCGCTGCTTCGCGCCAGCGAGATGATCGGCAAGGTCCTGAAGCGCGGCGACGTGGTCATCTATGAATCGACCGTCTATCCGGGCGCGACTGAGGAAGACTGCGTGCCGGTGCTTGAGCGGATCTCGGGCCTCACGTTCAACGTGGATTTCTTCGCCGGCTACAGCCCCGAGCGGGCCAACCCCGGTGATCGCCAACATCGCCTGGCCACCATCATGAAGGTCACGTCCGGGTCGACGCCTGAGGTCGCCGACTTCGTAGACAGCCTTTACCGCGCGGTAGTCACGGCGGGTACGCACAAGGCCTCTTCGATCAAGGTCGCCGAGGCCGCGAAGGTCATTGAGAATACCCAGCGCGATCTGAATATCGCCCTGGTCAACGAGTTGGCCATCATCTTCAACCGCCTCGGTATCGATACCCAGGCGGTGCTCGAAGCTGCGGGCACAAAGTGGAATTTTCTCCCGTTCCGTCCGGGTTTGGTGGGGGGGCACTGCATTGGCGTCGATCCCTATTATTTGACCCACAAGGCTGAAGCCGCCGGCTACAATCCGCAAGTCATCCTATCGGGCCGCCGCATCAATGATGGCATGGGTCGCCACGTGGCTGATGAAGTCCTCAAGCTCATGATTCGAAAGAGGATCAATCCGGTTGGGGCTCGAGCTTTGGTGTTGGGGCTAACGTTCAAAGAAAACTGCCCTGATCTTCGCAATTCGCGCGTGATCGACGTTGTCGAGGGGCTGAGCGATTTGAACATCGCCGTGGATATCCATGATCCCTGGGCATCGGCAGATGAAGTTGCCGACATCTACGGCCAGGCCCCTGTCGAGACTTTGGAAGCAGGGGTCTACGACACCATTATCATCGCCGTTGCGCATAGCCAGTTTATGGAAATGGGCCAGTCGGGGATTGCTGCCTTGGGCAAGGCTGGTCGTAGCGCCGTATACGACGTCAAATGGACGCTGCCGGTCGGTGCGGCAGACGGGCGTTTGTAATGACGGGCGCGCCGATGGCCCAGCTTGCGCCGGGCGGTCCAACATGTGACGTACAGGTCGGGCGGGCATGAAGCACCGCCGCGATATCGACGGCCTTCGCGCAGTCGCTGTACTGCCGGTGCTATTGTTTCATGCACAAGTCGCGGGCTTTGGTGGCGGCTATGTTGGGGTCGACATATTCTTTGTGATCTCCGGTTATTTGATAACTGGTATCCTCCTGAACGACCTGCGCGAAAAACGCTTCTCGATCGCAAACTTCTATGAGCGCAGGGCTCGGCGAATTCTGCCGGCGCTATTCGCTGTAGCGATCACGACGTCGGTAGGTGCTTACGCGCTCATGACACCCGATCAGTTCGTTGACTACGGCCAGAGCCTCGTTGGCCTCTCTTTGTTCGCGTCTAATGTTCTCTTTTGGCTTGAAAGTGGTTATTTTGAAGCCTCAGCAGAGGAAAAGCCTCTTCTGCACACATGGAGTCTTGCAGTAGAAGAGCAGTTCTATATCGTCTTTCCGTTTTTGCTGTTTATTTTGTGGAAATCGAACCGACGCACTGGTTTCCTCGTCATGGCTATGGCCCTAGTATCTTTCGCCAGTCTACTACTCAGTCAAGTAATGTCTGTGTCGGCCCCCACGGCCAATTTTTACCTGCTTCCCAGCCGTGTATGGGAGCTTATGGCGGGCTCGATAGCAGCTTTATTAGGCGCTCCTCAAATCTCGCCACGCCTTCGTGATGTTGTCGCTTGGCTGGGACTGGCCGCCATAGGGATTTCCGTCTACCTATTTTCTGAGGCTACTCCGTTCCCGTCGATGTATGCTCTCATGCCTGTGCTGGGGGCGGCGGCCGTCATTATGTGTGCAAGTAGCGATCGCTATCCAGGAAAGTTATTGGCAACAAGCCCCTTGGTGGCCGTTGGTCTCATCAGCTACTCGCTTTACCTATGGCACCAGCCACTGCTGGCGCTTTATCGTATCCACAGTGGGCCGGACGTTACTGCGGCTGGCATGATGGGGGCTGTCATACTGAGCGTCCCGCTAGCCTGGCTTAGCTGGAGGTATGTCGAAGCCCCTTTCCGGAAGACGGCTGCTGCCGGGGGATATAGCCGCAACGTGGTTTATGCGTTCGCGGCCGTGGGGGGAATTGCAATGGTCGCGTACGGGGCTCTCGTGTCCCTGGGGGGGGTGCGCCTGCCGTTCAGTGTACCTCCTACAGTGTACGAGAGTTTCGCCCGCCTCAAGCCGGATGACAATTGCTTCGACATAGCCAACTCGGAAGAGCTCGACGCCTATCTTTGTCCCGTGGGGGGCTCCAACGCGCCGCCCGACTTTCTGCTGATTGGCGATAGCCATGGTCTATCCCTCAAGCCAGCCTTCGACGATGCAGCGAGCAAGCTCGGTCGATCCGGTCTGTTCGTCGGATACTCCGGATGCCCGCCTCTGCTGGGGTTGCGCCCAGACCGTCGAGACCAGACAATCCGGAACTGCCAAGCGTTGGTAAAGCGGGCTTATGCGGATGCAGAACGCTTGGGGATAAAAACAATCATTCTGGTCGGTCGTTGGGACCTTTACCTCGGCGATGGCGAGCTGGCGTCAGCGCCTCTGAGCAAGTTACAACTTCTTTCGCAGGCCGACGGTTCGCCAGCTGTCTCGCTGCAAGCCAATCGCCGCATCTTTGAAAATGCGCTCGACCTGACGGCTGAATACGCCTTAGACCGTGGGATTGAGTTGCATATTATACGCCAGGTGCCGCGGCAGCGCCAGTCCCCGGAGTCGATCTATTACTCAGCGGTCCGTGACGGTCGAGATGCGATTCTTGATCGTTCGATTTCAAGGACTGATTATTTACAACAAACACAGTCGGCTGATGTTATAATCGCGAGGTCGCAACGTAGGCACCGCAACATCTCTTACTACGACGTGTCTGATTTCATCTGTTTAGAATCCGTATGTCCTGTAGGAACTCCAGGCAGATCCTACTATTTTGATGACGATCATCTATCCTTGGTCGGCGCGAGCTTGCTGGAACCTTTGGCTATGATCGTCCTTGAGGGGGCATTGTCGGGGGCGTCCGAGAACGCTATGCCACTCCCCAAAGTAGCCATCGCAGGAAGGAGCGCGGTGAGGCCATGAGCAGGTCCAAGCGCGAGTTATCGGCAGCGGCGACCAGTGCAAGCATTTATGCGGCGGACCAGTCCCACTTACGTCCTGCACTGTTATTGCGTCCGCCCTCGCTTCAGAGACGCTTCGAACTCAGGTTGTTCGTGACCTACTGCTGTCTTTTTTATTTCGTACCTTACGTGCTTTTCCAGTTATTCGGAAATCCGCTCGAGTACGTTTTTCGGCCTCGGCCTGAATATACATGGGGTATTCTTTATGTTTTCTTATCTGGGTTGATATTTTGGATTGCGCAGTTGGCGCCACGAGCCAAGCTTAGGCTCGTCCCCGTTGGGGTTACTGGCCTACTATTTGCGCCGCGTCCGACATTGATCCTCGCAATGTCGTTCCTCGCGATCAGCGCGTGGTCTTCATTGACGCTGGGGTCCGGTTTTAGGCAGACTGGCGACGCCCTGTCTGAAGTTGGAATTCTTGGATATCTACTTGTCCTTGGCAAGACGGTTATGGGTACATCGATAATTGTTCATTACAGAATGATAAAGGAAGGCTTTGAAGTGAAATTTCGAGCCTTCGTATTGCTTATTATAGCGCTAGCTTTTGGAGTAAATGTACAGAGTTCTTTTGACATCATCATTGCGCTCTGCGCCTACGTCGGCGCGACCTATAGTTTCAGACGCAGCATGAAATTTACGGGTTCGCTCAGTGGGAAGTTAAGTCTCATAGCGGCACCATTGTTGGTGGCCCTGATATTTTTCGTCGGAAAATCAAACAAGATCGGTGTTGAAGAAACGCTACAAATTATGAGCGATGGAGACGCCTTTTTCCAGGCCTTTCTTCAGCGTTACAGTTTTCATATGTATAGCTTATCAACGCACGTCAGTGAGAACTTCTTCAACTTTGGCTTGGCGGGCGAAGCCATTCGCGAGGTGACTTCGGTTATGTGGTTCCGGATAGGCTCGTTGTTTGGACTGTCCGTGGAACGTCCGGAGATGGGGTCGATTGCCCGCATGAATTTTTTCGTTCTGGCTGACTTCTACAAGGACCGTGTGGGCGCGTCGCCGTCTATGCTGGGATCGCTATTTTTCTTCCCGGGCGCCGGACTGGCGATATTTTATTACGTGTTCATATTGCGGTTCATCATATCTTTGTTCTGGAAGATCATGGGGGTGACGATGGAAAACTGGCTGTTCATCGGCCTATCGGTTATCCTCCTGAGCACGTCCGTCGACGCCCTTCTGGATGCCGTTAATCCTTTGAGCAACGGGTTCACGCGGCTTCTTTCCCTGTATCTGGGAGCCAGCTATGTGATCTCTATGCTCCGTCGACGGCAATCAGTTCCTGAAAGGTCGGTCCGACCGCGACCGGTGGCGATCTGAATGGACAGGAGTGTTTCAATCTGGCTGACCCAGCGTGCCGAGCCGACCCCTCACGATGATGGGGGGAGGCGGCGCCCCATGCGAACGGGATTGATGGCGGCTGCCTTCGCTGAGGCAGGGTGGGAAGTTGAGTGGTGGACCAGCGATTTTGATCATTATGGCAGCTCAGTCCGGGGGCATGGGACCAGTCGGCTAACTGTTAGGAAGGGGTATCGGGTTCAGTACCTGGAAAATCAGGGGTACTCCAGTTCCAAGTCGCTGAAGCGACTGCGGAGCGACGCCAAGGTCGCCAGGGACTTCGCCAGGGTTGCGCGGGAGCGATCAAAGCGACCCGATGTGATTATCGCGTCCATGCCGTCGGTCGACCTGGCGCTGGAGTCCGTCAGGTTTGGTGCCGAGCATGCCATTCCGGTCATCATCGACGTCCGCGATTTGCATCCGGACGTTTTTGTCGACATGGCTCCGCCCCTCTTCCGACCGGCGGCCGATCTCGCCGCATCGGGTATGCGGCGACGGGTCAATCGGGCTCTCGCGGGGGCAAGTGCGATTTGGGGTAATACTGATGGATTTGTGGAATGGGGGTGCAGAGGTGCCGGAAGGATCCGCAGCGAGCACGATCGGACCTTTCCTATTGCCTACGAACCCGTTGCGTTAACGCAGGCAGAGCTGTCCGAGGCCCACGGTAAATGGGACGCCAAAGGCCTGTTCCTGTCCGAAGACATCAACGTCGTATTCTTCGGGACGCTATCGAAGAGCTTTGACTTCAAGCCGATTTTCGAAGCCGCTCGTCAACTCGAGGCTTCCAGCTCGCGGCACCGGTTCTACTTCTTTGGCCACGGGGCGCTGGAACAGCAGATTTCCGAGCACTGCGCGGCTTGCCCCAACAGTCACTACCTGGGCTGGGCCCCTGCGAAGGAATTGCAGACCGCTATGGAGCGCTCGCACATTGGCTTGGCTCCCTATCTGCCCATCAGGAATTACATCGAAAACCTGCCTAACAAATCGACGGAGTACATGAGCGGTGGTCTTGCCGTGGCCACTTCGCTCGATCGGGGGTGCCTGGTCGACATCCTGCAGGAAACCAAGGCCGGCTTCAGCTATGCATCGGGTGATGAGCTGGCTCAAAAATTGACGCACCTTAGCGACACCCCTCAAGCTCTGGAGGATATGCGGGCGGCGTCGCGCGGTGCTTTTGCCGCCAAGTTTGATCGCCAGGCGCAGGCCCGTGGCATGATGGGGGCGATTAAGGCTCTCATCGAAGATTATCGTGGCCGTTCGAGGGAACGGAGGGGGCTCTGAGAGGGGCAGTGAATAGCATGGTGTGGCTGACTGCGCCCTGTTGATTTCTACTTGCAAGTGACTCGGCGTAAACGATGCCTCAAAAGAACACGCTACCGAACTCGACCGCGGCGCCAGAGTGGATCAAGTCCTATTTCGAAAGACTGGCCAGGTTCTTTGGTCGCGCCCAATACGATGCCTTCCACAGGGACCTGTCGCGGGGGCGTGTTCTTCACTGGTTTGTCTATGCTGTAGCTCATGTTCTCACTCGGTATCGCACGACCGCTTTTCTGGCCGGTGTTGCGATTTACCTGTTCCTACCGGGGCTGCGCCCAGTATCGGATGTAGACGTCTTCTTCTCCGGTGAGACCCAAAACAACAAGCGAGCGCTGGAGGAGGTCCGCTCATTGCTTTCCCACCGCGAGGATCGTCGTATCGGGGCAACTGCAAGGCGCACCAGTCCAGGCCATCGATTTCGACGAGCTGGCGCGTTAAAAGGGATATGGCGTGCAAGTGCTCTCGTGCCCCGAGCGCGCGGACGTGGCCCGTTCTTGTCCCTGCAACTGCTGTTGGGCACCGCTGCGATTGCCTTCTACGATCTGGAGTTTGACAACGCGCCCTGCCGGCTGGTCGTTGTTGCCAATGACCATTCCCCGATTCCGACGGCGGTCATTTTTGCCGCGAGGCACCACGGCATCGGGACGGTATACCGCCAGCACGCGCCGGTGGCGCCCGAGTTTCTACCGCTGCCCGTAGATCTGGCGCTTTTGTATGATGCCGTCTCGTGTGACATCTACCGCCAGGCCGCGCACAACCATCCCGCGCTGGAGTACCCAAAAAACAAGATGGTCGTGCTGTCGCCCTATCGGGAAAGCGGTCGGCCGATTGATCCGGGCGCACCCATCAAAACCGTGGGAATTAGCCTGCCCCTATCGTGGGATGCTGCGGCCTTGGCCAAGTTGGTCAACCAGATGAAAAAGGTCGCTGGCGTCGAGGGCATTGTGCTTCGCCGTCATCCGGCCAGTCACCAGTCGGTAGACGGCTTGCTCGACCCGCCTCGCATCATAGCCGGTACGCCAGGTCAGAGCGCCGAGGCATTTGCCAGTGCCATCGATCTCGCGGTCATTCCAAACAGTGGCATTGGCATGGAGTTGCTGCACTTCGGTGTCCCCACGCTTTACAGAGACGGCTTGGACACCCTGGGGTATGACGCCTACGGATTTCTGGCCGCGGGCGTGCTGCCTGACTGGACCCATCGGGACCTGTCCGAACTCGACAGGTTCGGCGATTTTTTCGATGCCCAGTGGCGACAGCGGTTTGCACGCTTTGACGCCACTCAGACTTCCACGCCCGAGGCCATGCGTTGGGACGCCAAACAGGCAATCGAAGTACTGATGGCCCCACCTGCCTGAATCAGTCTGCTACATGGCGTCGAAGCGTTCCCGACTTCGTTGCAGCTTCTTCCCGCGTGCGTCGAAGGCATAGAGTGTGGCTGCATAGCGCTCGCCTTCACGTATCGGGCTGCCTCTGTGCAGGGTTGTCGTGTCAAAGAACACGCCTTCGCCCGCTGTAACCGTCAGCAATGTGCCGGGGCCACGCACATGGTCCTCTGGAACGCGCAAGCTACGCCGGTAGCGGACCACATCCCTCACCTTGGCCACCGGACTGTTGGAGCCGGGTATGTACTCGAAGGGGCCGTTGGCCTCACCGACATCTGACAGAAACACAAACACCTTGTGCTGGCTTATCCAGGTATCCCGGTGCCAGCCATTGCCAGAACCCTGGTTGCCTGGCTTGGGCGTGACCCGGTTGACCATCAGGAAGGCATGGTTCGGAGCCGTCCCGCGCTTGGCTGTGTAATGCGCCAACATAGACTCAAACAGGGGGCGGAACTCAGGAACCTTCCGTTCGGCGTTATAGATGCGGACATCGGAATCGCACTCATCGCGCCAAAGGCTGACTGCGTTTGCTGCAAGCGTGCGGTCAACAGTCGCGCGGAGTGTCGCGCAAGCCGGAGCGTCAAGGAAACGTACGATGTCCGTGGTCATGATGTCAGCTTACCATGCGCTCCTGCCAGGGGCTATGGTCGCTGCGCCTTGGCACTTTGTCGTTCGCGACCCGAAGGTCGGGATGGGGCCGTCGCCACGGGTGAAATACGCAGAGAGCTACCTGGCTTGCTTGCAAGGTGGGCCAGCAAAATGAGAAGGACCAGGCGGATGAAGACCCCCGCGCAGGTCGCCAGCACAATGATCAGCGGATCCGTATACCCGAGCAGGTAGACCGAGATTGGAAAGAGAAAAACCACGCACTCCTGTGCCAGGAGGACACTTCTCTTCAACCGCCAAAACGCCATCTCCTTGGCCACAAGCGATACGGCATGAAGAAAATACAACAGACTGATGGCCACCAGCAGTGATGCGTCGAGCTGCGACAGCGGATATCCCAGTGCATCCGCCGCCAGACATCCCACCAGCACGAATGAGGTCAGCGCGAGTGGCAATAGCCAGTTGAGAGGCGCAAACTCGGCCTTGATGACCGACGTTGACGACTTCAGCAGTTCGGGCCGACGGAAGGACACATAGCCCAGATTGTGGAACGCCTGCACAGTGTTGGCAACGTTGATGGCGAAAATATACTCTGAAAACATCAGTGGATTTGTCGCATTTATAAAGAATCTGTCGACGATAATCACGTTGGCTGTCAGAAACGCCCAGATCTGTGCGATAAATAATTCTTCCCGGTATTGGATAAAATAGCTCCGGAAAAATTCAGGCCAGCCTTTACGAACATCGTGTGCAATGCTTTTGATGCTCAGTCGGGCAAATTGTCTCTGAAATACGCCAACATAGAAACCAGCGCTCAGCAATGCGACGGCGACGTATATGCTCGCGCTTTCGACCCGGAAAAGCGTATAGGCAAGGATCAACGCAAGCGAAGGCACGATGACCCGAAGGGAAAAATTCAAAATCCACTGATAGTACCTCCGCTTGTAAACAAGCACACGTTGATCATCATCAAAATATTTCTCGATCACTATTAGTACTAGAGCGATTAGAAATAGATCTAGGCGGCCAATCCAAACCCACAAAACTGCTGCCGCAACGGCAATGAAGCATAGAATATGTGTGAATGTTCCAGAAACATAAGTGGAAAATATGCTGCGACCTCCTAGGCCGCGAACGCCATTTTCTGATCCACGTTCAAGAAAATACTGATACGCGTGTCGGAAGTTTTGATTGTTGAGAATGATAAAACTGGATGCCGTAGCGGTCAGCAAGAGACTAAAGTCATGCGCCAGGCTCGTGCTGCCAGTTCTGAGGAAGTAAAGAAGTACGAGCGGGCGTACGACCAGGCCGACAATTTTCGATAGCGAAAACAGGGTCGATTCCAGACGCGAGGGACGGCCAGCCGTATGCGCGCGACGCCGCTTGATCATCGTCTGACTATTCCTGTGGCGGCGAATACCGGGGTGCTCGTGACCATGCCTTCGGAGTCCCTCAGCCACTCTTCCTGACTATCTAACACTCCGAACGGCACCACGAGAGGTACGGAGGCAACGTTGACGCGGGCATCACGCATCGGCGGCCAACAAGGTCTCGGCCTGCGTCCAGTCGTGTTCCGTATCCAGATCGATGTTTTCTCTGGGATCGGTGCAGATAACCGACTTGAGGGGGTCGGAAAAGAAGCTGCGCGTTGATCGAAGCGCCGTCACAGTTGCCAGGTAGAGTGCGCCGTTCACGCAATAGGCCGGTTCCAAGTCCTGCGTTCGTTGTGTGAGGCCGCCGGGAAAAAGGGCCGACATCGTGCCATCGACTGTTCGGCGAAAGCAATGTTCCGGGGGCATGGGGGCGTGCGCGACCGAAACGACCGAAGCGGCACTGCCCTCAGTGATATAGCTGAACGCTTCAAGCCACCGTTCCTTTCGCCGGAATGGTGACGTCGGCTGCAACAATGCGGCACAGTCATACCGCTCCCCCCTGGCCTCGGCCTCGGCCAGTTCGTGCAGAACGACATCGATGGACGTTGCCGTGTCGTGCGAAAGCGCGTCTGGACGCAGCCCGTTGTCCGAAAGACCAAGCTTTCGTCCTGCTTCAAGTATCTCCGGCGCGTCCGTTGACACGACGACGCGGCTGAACTGATCGAGTTCGAGTGCGAAGTCAGCGGTCCAGGCCAATAGGGGACGCCCGTGAAGGGCTCGGATGTTCTTGCCGGGTATACGCTTTGATCCCCCACGAGCGGGTATGATCGCCAGTGTTTTCAAAGGTTCAAAGTCCCCTTCCGCAGCGATGAACGACTTGGCAGTCACGGGCCGTTTCTCGTAAGGGTGAGGTGATACACGATATTCGTCGAAAAGGTCCCGGAATGTTTTCTAGCGATCCTCGCATCGCAATAATCGGGGCCGGGGGGCATGGGGCGGTTGTCGCCGATGCCGCCAGGGTGGCGTGGCCGGGGGGCCATCTCCGGATATTCGATGCTGTCGCTGAGCGTGACACCATGCTGGGCTTGCCGATCGAGGTCGGGGACCCGGGCGATACTGCGGACTGCCCGGCGGATGAGTGGATGGTGTGTGTCGCGATCGGGAACAATGCGGTGCGCCAGCGTCGCATGCGTGAACTCAGCCAGCGCGGATACCGGGGGGCCACCATCATACATCCGGCAGCAACAGTCAGCCGTGAGGCGGACATTGGCGAGGGCACCGTCATTCTGGCTGGTGCAGTTGTCAACGCACGGGCGCGCGTCGGCACCGGGTGTATCGTGAACACGTCCGCGGTGGTCGAGCATGACGTCATTGTCGGCGACTATGCCCACTTGAGCCCTGGCAGTGTCGTTGCGGGTGGCGCACGCATTGGGGCCCGTTGCTGGATCGGGTCCAATGCTGTTGTGCGTCAAGGCATAGAACTGTCTGATGACGTCACCTTGGGGGCTTTGGCCTTTGCCGGGCGCGACCTTCGGACGGCGGGCACATACGTCGGCGCTCCGGCGCGCCGCCTCGCCAGTCAAGGGGACGATTGATGACAGTCTTTTTCATTGCTGAGGCGGGGGTGAACCACAATGGCGACATCGACCTGGCCGAGCGGTTGATCGATATCGCTGCGGATGCCGGAGCTGATGCCGTCAAATTCCAGACTTTCAAAGCTTCGGCCACGGTGACTCCCAAGGCTCGCACGGTGGCCTATCAGGCCCTCACAACCGAAGAGACGGACCAGTACCGTCTGCTTGAGCGGCTGGAGCTGGACGAAGACGCCCATCACCGGCTCATCGCTCACGCCGGCCGTCGCGGAATCGAGTTCATGTCAACGGCGTTTGATCCCGAAAGTGCTGACTTCCTGATCCAGTGCGGCATCTCGCGGATCAAGATCCCGTCGGGCGAGGTCACCAACATTCCCTTCCTGCGTCAGCTTGCGGCCTACGGCTTACCGCTGATTCTTTCGACCGGGATGGCGACGCTGGAGGAAGTCCGTGAGGCGGTCGAGGCCTTGTCAGCGGTGCGTACCGACAAAGGCTTCACTGCCCCCCTGGCCGATTGGTTGTCGATCCTGCACTGTACCAGCGCCTATCCCACGCCGATGGACCAGCTGAATCTTCTGGCTATTCGGACCCTGGCCGAGACCTTCGCCTGTCCGGTCGGCTATTCGGATCATGCCGAGACCGTTATGGCGGCTCCGATGGCAGTGGCTCTGGGGGCTACCGTCTATGAGAAACACTATACGACGGATCGCACCTTGCCCGGGCCGGATCATGCCGCCTCGCTGGAGCCCGATGAACTGGCCGCGATGATCACGGACATTCGCCGGGCCGAGAAGATGCTTGGGGATGGGGTCAAGGCACCGCAACCCTGCGAAATGGAGGCGGTTGACCTTGTCCGGCGTGGCCTGTTTGCCAGTCGGGATCTGGCGGCGGGGACAGTTGTGACGGCCTCCGATATTGCGATCCTGCGCCCCAGTGGGTCACTGGCTCCGAGTGCCTACGATCACCTTGTCGGTCGCACCCTGACGCGGGACATTCCTGCCCGGGGCGAATTCGTACCCGGGGACCTGTAGGCGACTATGCGAAAGATCGCCTACCTCAGTGGAACGCGGGCTGACTTTGGCCTCATGACAGAGGTTCTGCGGGCCATCGATGCGGACCCGGGTCTGGATTTGACGGTGCTCGTGACCGGCCAGCACCTTGCCGACGAACACGGCTACACCGCGCGCGAAATCATCGACAGCGGCTTTGCCCATCTGCTGCTTCCCTCGGTGCCGATGACGGGTGAAGACGGTATCGAAATGGCCGTTGGCGTTGCCCGGCAGATGGAGAGCATCGCAGAGTCCTTGCGCAAGCTGTCACCCGACCTTCTGTTGCTGCTGGGCGACCGGGGCGAAATGCTGGCGGGCGCATGGGCGGCGTTGTTCCTGGGCATTCCGTGCGTGCATTTCCACGGGGGTGAACGCTCGGGGACGGTCGATGACCCTATGCGGCAGGCTATTACCGGTCTGAGCCAGTTTCATATTCCCGCGACTCCGGGTGCCCGGGACCGGTTGATACGCATGGGAGAGCGACCGCAGAACATATTTCTTCTGGGGGCGCCGGGGCTTGATGCCTTGCGCACCTTCACGCCTGATCGCTCTGTGATCGACCGCTTGAAACTGGACGGCGCGGGGCCACTGCTATCGGTGCTGTTCCACCCGGTCGTTCAGGATCTGGATCAAGCAGAAACCCAGGCCGAAGTCCTGATCGATCAGATAGCGCGGGTTCCGGGGCGAGCCGTCGTGTTTGCGCCGAACTCTGATGCCGGCTCGGCGTCTATCCGTGACTGCTACGCGGCTGCCCGCAAGCGTTACGCCCAGCCAGATGCGGCCCACCCAATGCGGTTTCATTGGGTCACCCACCTGTCCCGCAGGGACTATTTGTCGCTTCTTGCTTGCAGTGACCTTCTGATTGGCAATTCGTCGTCGGGGATAATTGAGGCGGCGTCTCTGGCGACACCGACCGTGAACATTGGCGACCGTCAGGCGATGCGAGAAAGAAACGCCAGTGTTTTCGACTGTGAGATCACTCCGGACGCAATCCGGGCAGCCATTGACTCGGCTCTGGCTTTTACCGGACCGTTCGAGAACCTCTACGACCAGGGCGGTTGTGCAGACCAGATTGCAGGTTGCCTGACTCAGCTGTCCCTGGGGGCGAGAGCCACAAAGAAGCAATTCAGTTACTAAGGATGAACGCGGTAAGGATCGGCGCTGGTACGACGATCCGATCTCTATTCGGCGACGAAAGGTCGAAATGCCCCACCAACCCATCACCGTTACCCGCAAGGATACCATTGGCGATGCCCTGCGGGCGATCGATCGATCCGCCATCGGCATGGTTGCCCTGATCGGTGACGATGGCCAGTTTCTGCGTACCGTAACGGATGGCGACCTGAGACGCCTGATGATCGCGGGACAGGTGTTTGACGCGGGCCTCGATACCTTGCCCGATATTCGGTCGGTCACGGCAACCGAGACCATGACGCTCAGCGAGATGCTGACTCTCATGAACCAGTACAAGATCGATCATCTGCCGGTCGTCGATGGCAGCGGACGCCTCATAGAGGTCGCCGTGCGTCGAGAGCTTGACCAGCGCATCCTGTTGTCGACGCCGCATCTCGGCAGTGAGGAAATGGAGTTCGTCCTAGAGGCTTTCAGCACGAATTGGATTGCTCCCCTCGGCCCCAATGTCGATGCGTTCGAGAAGGCAATCGCAGACCTGGTTGGTGTTCCAGAGGCTTGCGCGGTGGTGTCAGGAACAGCAGCCATCCACCTTGGTCTGCGATTGTTGGGCGTGGAGCGGGACGATACCGTCTTTGTGTCTGACTTCACCTTCATCGCAAGCGTAAGCCCGATCGTTTATCAGGGCGCGCGTCCGGTCTTCATCGACAGCGAGCCTGACAGCTGGAACATGTCGCCTGTCGCTCTCAAACGCGCACTCGAGGGAGCGGCAGCAGAGGGTGCACTTCCGAAGGCGATCATCATCGTCAATCTCTATGGCCAGAGTGCGGATATGGATCCTTTGCTGGCGCTGGCCGATGAATACGGCGTTCCGGTTCTGGAGGATGCCGCCGAGTCCCTGGGCGCCACCTACAAAGGTAAGGCCAGCGGCACTTTTGGCGCGTTCGGCGCCTTTTCGTTCAATGGCAACAAAATCATCACGACCTCTGGCGGTGGTATGCTGGTGGGAAGAGACCCGGAGCTCATTCGCAAGGCGCGAATGCTTGCTTCGCAAGCTCGCGAGCCCGTTCCCTACTATCAACACGTTGAAATCGGTTACAATTACCGCATGAGCAACATCCTGGCTGGAGTGGGCCGGGGTCAGCTGAAGGTCCTGTCGGATCGCATCGCTCGTCGTCGGGCGATCAATGACTATTATCGCGGTGCCCTGGCTGACATTCAGTCCATCGAATGGATGCCGGAACCGGAATGGAGTTTTTCCAACCGCTGGCTCAGTTGCGCAACGGTTGCCTCGAGCGACAAGGGGGCAAGCGTCGATGACTTGATCAAGTGGTTCGCCGACCACTTGATTGAGGCCAGACATTTGTGGAAACCCATGCATCAGCAGCCCGTGTTTACCGGTCACAGGCTGTACCAACATGATCCGGAGGAGACGCCCGTTTCGAGCCGTCTGTTTGGGACGGGCCTGTGTTTTCCTTCCGGCTCGAATATGACCGACGCCGATCTTGAACGCATAGCCGACGTCACTCGCCGTTTCTTTCAGCGTTAAGCGAGCTTGTTTTGATGAGGTTCCTGATCACGGGCACGGCCGGCTTCATCGGCTTCCATCTGGCCCGTCGCCTGCTGGAGGACGGCCATGAGGTCGTCGGCGTCGACAACTTCTCGGACTACTACGACGTCACCCTTAAGGACGGTCGCAACGCCATTCTTGAGGGCTATGAGGGCTTCCGCGTCGAGCGGGTCGCTCTGGAGGATGCTGAGGCCCTGAATGCGGTCTGGGCGAAGGCGAAGCCCGAGGTGGTGGTCCACCTGGCCGCCCAGGCCGGCGTCCGCTACAGCATCGACCACCCCGAGGTTTATGTGGCCTCGAACCTGGTCGGCACCTTCAATGTGCTGGAGTGCGCGCGCCACAATCCGGTCAAGCACCTGCTGGCCGCCTCGACCAGTTCGGCCTATGGCGCCAATACCGAAATGCCGTTCCGCGAGACGGACAAGGCAGTGCACCCCATGACCCTCTACGCGGCGACCAAGGGCGCGACGGAGCTGATGGGGCACTCCTATGCGCACCTGTTCGGCACGCCGACGACCTTCTTCCGCTTCTTCACCGTCTATGGCCCCTGGGGCCGTCCCGACATGGCCCTGTTCAAATTCGCCAAGCTGATGCTCGAGGGCAAACCTATCGAGGTCTACGGCGAGGGCCAGATGTCACGGGACTTCACCTTCGTCGACGACCTAGTCGAGTCGATCGTGCGTCTGGTCCACGTGGTCCCGGGCACGGCCCCGCCGGTCGAGGGCGACACCCTGTCCCACGCGGCCCCCTTCCGGCTGGTGAACATCGGCGGGGGCAAGCCCAGTCCGCTGATGGATTATATCGCCGAGCTCGAGAAGGCGCTGGGTAAACAGGCCGACAAGCAGTTCCTGCCCATGCAGGACGGCGATGTGCCCGACACCACTGCCTCGCCCGACCTACTGGAGCGCCTGACCGGCTACAAGCCCGAAACCCCGATCAGAGTCGGCGTCCCGGCCTTCGTCGGCTGGTTCCGCCAAAGGTACAATCTTTGATGGAGGAGCCAACCGAAATGAACGACGACACTCAGCTCTCAGAATGGGCTGCTACACAGATGGCCATTCTTCGGGTATTGGATGTCCTGGCTGCATTTTTCGGGGGGCTTCTGACATTGCCCCTTTTGGCCGTTGTCGCGATTGCGGTTCGTGTGGATTCCAAGGGGCCGGCCATTTTCCGCCAGCACCGGGTAGGGCGTCACGAAAAAATCTTCGTCTGCTACAAGCTTCGCACCATGGCCGAGAATGCTCCGACGGCAGGAACACATGAAGTCTCGTCAACCTATGTCACGGCGCTCGGTCGGTTACTCAGACGATTGAAGCTCGATGAGCTTCCTCAGCTATGGAATGTCCTTTGGGGCGATATGAGTCTGGTTGGGCCTCGTCCATGCCTGCCCAGCCAGGTCGAACTTATCGAAGCCCGACGCAAGGTGCACGCGTTTGACATACGCCCCGGAGTGACAGGTCCCGCCCAGGTCAATGGTATCGACATGTCCACCCCCCTCGATCTGGCCAAGGGGGATGCCATTTGGGTCCGAAACCCCAACATTCGGGATTATTTCGCCCTGATTTTCATGACAGTAGCCGGAAAGGGGCAAGGTGATGCCATCCGCCCTTGAACGCGTCGGCATCATCGGGGCAACGGGCTATATCGGAAGTCGTCTTGCCAGTTCCCTTCAGACGGAGGGCTTCGCCCCACGGCTATTCGGACGGCGTTCGGGTGTCGTCGGCGGTGCGCCGGTCGAAGTGCTGACCAAGGATCCAACCCAGTTTTCGGGACTTGACTGCCTCGTACACCTTTCGGCGATAGCGCATCGCAAGGCGACCGAGGCCGAGATGCATCAAGCCAATGCAACTCTGGTCGCAGAGGTTGTCGAACTGGCCATGGCGGCGCGGGTCAAGCGGTTCATCTTTGTCAGCTCGATCGCGGTGCACGGGCAGACGTCGGCGTCGCCTGTGTCTCCTGAATCACCTTGCAATCCTGTTTCGGCCTACGGACGGTCGAAGCTGGCGGCAGAGAGATACCTGAAGGATGTTACAAAGCGCTCGGCCCTGGAGGTTACAATCCTGCGGCCACCAATGATCTATGGTCCAGGGTGCAAGGGAAATTTCCCGCTACTGGCGAAACTTGTCTGCTCCGGCTTGCCCTTGCCTTTCGGCAAGGCCAAGGCAGAGCGGAGTTTCTGCTCGATCGATAGTCTAATTTCGGCCCTCAGGCACGTGATCGTGGCCCGGGTCCCGGTCAGGTGTCTTATTCCGGCTGACCCGGGAGATTTCGATACGGCTGGCCTTATAACTGTCATGGGTGAAGCGATGAACCGGCGTGTTCGCCTATGGCCGGTCCCGCGTGCACTGCTAGAAATTTCGGCTAGGGCCGTGGGCAAGGAGGGAATGATAACCAGCCTCTTTGATCCGCTTCAGGTTGATCGTGATCATTGGCAGGACAGCGGCTGGCTACCGGTCGAGCAAGCGCGTGAGGCTGTTCGTGCGGCGATTTCGGAGTCAGCGTCCACGCCCAGCGCGACCACCTAGCCCGCCTTCGCGCCCGCCGACCGCTGCGCATCCTCCCTGTCGATCCCGGCCAGCGACGCCCCCTTTGTCTCGCGCATCATCAGGGCGGCGAGCAGGCTGACCGCGGCGGCGCCCACGATGTACCAGGCGATCGGCACCCAGCTGTCGGTCTCGCGCAGTAGGAAGGTGCCGACCATCGGCGCCCAGGAGCCCGCAAAGATGGCTGTCACCTGATAGCCCAGCGACACTCCGGAATAGCGCATCCGCGTGGGGAACATCTCGGTCATGATGGCGGGCTGGGCGGCATACATCATGCCGTGGACGATCAGGCCCAGCACGATGGCCTGCAGGATGGTCGCGGTCTGGCCGGTGTCGAATAGCGGAAAGGCGATAAACGGCCACAGCAGCGCCAGCCCAGCGCCGGCGACATAGACCGGCTTGCGCCCCAGCCGATCGGCCAGCCGCCCGATGATCGGAATCACCACCACATGGGCGATGTGGGCTAGGAACAGCAGGGCCAGGATCCGCGTGGTGTTGACCTCGCGGTGGTGCAGATAGGTGATCGAGAAGGTGACCACCATATAATACAGGATGTTCTCGCCGAACCGCAGGCCCATGGCGGTCAGCAGGCCGCGCGGGTTGTTTCGGAACACTTCGGTCAGGCCATGGCGGGTCTCGGGCTCGGCCTCGACCTTCTCCTGCGCCGCCTTGAAGATCGGCGAGTCCGACACCTGGGTGCGGATGTAGTAGCCGATGGCGATGATCACGACCGACAGCCAGAAGCCGACCCGCCAGCCCCAGGCGGTAAAGGCCTCTTCACTGAGGGTCGCCGACAGCGCCAGGATCACGACTGTGGCCAGCAGATTGCCGATCGGCACCGCGGCCTGCGGAAAGCTGCCCCAGAAGGCGCGCGAGCGGTTCGGGCTGTGCTCGGTCACCAGCAGCACGGCCCCGCCCCATTCCCCGCCGAGGGCAAACCCCTGAATGAAGCGCAACAGCACCAACAGGGCCGGCGCCCAGTAGCCGATGCTGGCGAAACCGGGCAGGCAGCCCATCAGGAAGGTCGAAACCCCGATCAGGACCAGGCTGAACTGCAATAGCGACTTGCGCCCGATCCGGTCCCCGATGTGCCCGAACACCACCCCTCCCAGCGGCCTGGCGATGAAGCCCACGGCGTAGGTGGCAAAGGCGGCAATGATGCCGTCCAGCTCATTGCCGGTCTGGGGAAAGAACAGCTCGCCGAACACCAGGGTAGCGACGGTCGCATAGAGGAAGAATTCGTACCACTCGACCACAGTCCCGGCCATGGAGGCCCCGACCACCTTGCGCAGATAGGGCAGGTCAGCCGTCTGTTCGTGCTTCATGCTGGTCTCCTGCGAATTCCTCTTCGCCCAACCCAGACGGCGGTTCTGGACCAATTAGTCTTCGCCGTAATAGTTCGAACCACCCGGGCAGGACCGCGAAAGCGATGCCGGTCCCATCCGCGACCCAGTCTTTCCAGTCGGCATCCCGTCCCACTATGCCCTGTACTACTTCGATTGCACCGCCTGCCGCGAGCATCAGAAGGATAAGAATCCCCTTCGGGGTGCGCGGCAGGGAGAGACAGAACAGCAGGGTCAGGACATAGAAGCTCAGAAAATGCCCCGCCTTGTCCCATGGGATAAGCCGCCCCTCTTCGCCTGGCACCTTGAACGCGAGCCACAGGGTGAAGGCCGTCGCGACCAGCGCAAGCGCACGGACCGCGATAAGCCAGAGGATTGGCGAGGGCCCTGCCATCTCAGGCACTCGCATCGAATTTTCACTCATGCGCCAGCAACCTTTTTACGTCCTGAGCCCGAGACAGGTCGCAGACCAGTACCGCATCCGGCTCGACGATGACCGCCAGTCCCGAGACGCCCAGCGTCGCGACCGTCACCCCGTCCGGTGCCCGCACCCAGCATCCCGCGCTGTCATGGGCCAGATGGGGCGTGCCCTCGCCCTGGCTGACCGCAGCCACCGCATCCCAGGCGCCCAGATCAGACCAGGCCAGCGACAGCGGCAGGACCGAAGCCCGCGCCGTCTTCTCCATCACGGCGTAGTCGAATGACAGCCTCGGCGCCGACAGGAAGCCGTCGCCCAGCCGACCGCCCTCGGCCGGCACCGCCCCCTCCACCGCGCGCCAGATATCCGGGGCGTGGTCCAAAACCTCGGCCTTCAGCGTCCGCGCCGTGGCGATGAAGGCGCCGCTGTTCCACAGGCAGCCCTCCATGATCAGCTGTTGCGCCTGCATGGTGTCCGGCTTCTCGATGAAGCGCGCGACGGGCGACAGGCCCGGGCCCTCCGCGCGAATATAGCCATAGGCCGAGGATGGCTGGGTCGGGGCGACCCCGAGTGTCACGACGCGCCCGTCGTCTGCGGCGTCGGCCGCCGTCAGCAGCGCCTGACGGTATCCGGCCTCGTCGGGAATGTGGTGGTCCGAGGCCAGGATCATCACCCGCCCGTTCGGGTCGTTCGCCTCGACCCAGGCGGCGGCCGCGGCGACGGCAGGGCCCGAATCCCGGCCTTCCGGCTCCAGCAGGACGGTGGCCTCGGCGCCCAGCGCCGACAGCTGTTCGGTGATCAAGTGCGCATGGGCCTCGCCGCCGACGACCAGCAGCCGACCGTCCTCCTCGATCAGAGGCAGCACCCGCCGCACCGCCAGCTGGAAAAGGGACAGCGACCCCGTCAGGTCCAGGAACGGCTTGGGACGGTCCGGCCGCGACGCGGGCCACAGCCGCGTCCCCGCGCCTCCGCACAGGATGACGGGATAGTTCCGGCCTGACGTCACGCGTGCCGACCCTTGACCAGATCGTCGACCACGCCGGGATCGGCCAGGGTCGAGGTGTCGCCCAGCGAACCCAACTCATTCTCGGCGATCTTGCGCAGGATGCGCCGCATGATCTTGCCCGAGCGCGTCTTGGGCAGGCCCGGGGCCCACTGGATGACATCGGGCGCGGCGATCGGCCCGATCTCGGCCCGGACGTGCTTCACCAGCTCGGCCCTCAGCGCCTCGGTCGGCTCCACGCCCGCCGTCAGCGTCACATAGGCCCAGATGCCCTGGCCCTTGATGTCATGGGGATAGCCGACCACGGCGGCCTCGGCCACGGCCGGATGCAGCACCAGCGCGCTCTCGATCTCGGCGGTCCCCATCCGGTGACCCGAGACGTTCAGTACGTCGTCGACCCGGCCGGTAATCCAGTAATAGCCGTCCTCGTCCCGGCGACATCCATCCCCGGTGAAATAGCGCCCGGGATAGGTCGCGAAATAGGTGTCAAAGAACCGCTGATGGTCGCCGTATACTCCGCGCATCTGGCCCGGCCAGCTGTCGGTGATGCACAGATTGCCCTCGGTTGCGCCCGTCAGCTCATGGCCCTCGGCGTCCACCACCTGCAACGATATGCCGGGCAGGGGCAGGGTCGCCGACCCGGGCTTCAGGTCCGTCGCGCCGGGCAGGGGGGTGATCAGATGCCCCCCGGTCTCGGTCTGCCACCAGGTGTCGACGATCGGGCAGCGGCCGTCGCCGACCACCTCATGATACCAGCGCCAGGCCTCGGGATTGATCGGCTCGCCCACTGTGCCCAGCAGTCTCAGCGACGCGCGCGACGTCGCCTTCACCGGCCCGTCGCCCTCGCGCATCAGGGCGCGCAGCGCCGTCGGTGCCGTGTAGAAGATCTCGACCCGGTGCTTGTCGACCACCTGCCAGAAGCGGCTGGCGTCCGGATAGTTGGGCACCCCCTCGAACATCACCGTGGTCGCCGCATTGGCCAGCGGCCCATAGACCAGATAGCTGTGTCCCGTGACCCAGCCCACATCGGCCGTGCACCAGAACACCTGCCCGGGGCGGTAGTCGAAGGTCAGCTCGTGGGTCCAGGCCGCCCACAGCAGATAGCCGCCGGTGGTGTGCAGCACCCCCTTCGGCTTGCCGGTCGAGCCCGAGGTATAGAGGATGAACAATGGGTCCTCGGCGCCCATGGGCTCGGGCATGCATTCGGTGCCGGCGGCCGCAGCCTCGGGGCCATAGTCGATGTCGCGGCCGTCGACCCAGTCGATGTCCGCCCCCGTGCGCCGCACGACCAGCACATGGCGCACGCTGACCTTTTCCAGCGCCGCATCGACATTGGCCTTCAGCGGAATGGTCTTGCCGCCGCGCAGACCTTCGTCGGCGGTGATGACGAAGTCCGAACCGCAGTCCTCGATCCGCCCGGCCAGGCTGTCGGGCGAAAAGCCGCCGAACACGACGGAATGGATCGCCCCGATCCGCGTACAGGCCAGCATGGCATAAGCGGCCTCGGGGATCATCGGCATGTACAGCGTTACCCGGTCGCCGCGCTTCACCCCATGGGTCTTCAGCACATTGGCCATCCGACAGACCGCGGCGTGAAGTTCGCCATAGGTGATCGCGGCGCTCTCGGCCGGGTCATCGCCTTCCCAGATGATGGCGACGTCGTCGCGCCGCTCGGGCAGGTGCCGGTCGATACAGTTGACCGAGACGTTCAGAACGCCGTCCTCGAACCAGCGGATATGGAAGTCGTCCTTGTTGAAGCTGACGTCCTTGATCCGGTTCGGGAAGGACATCCATTCCAGCCGCCCGGCCACCCCGCGCCAGAATCCCTCCGGGTCCGTTTCCGCCGCCTTGCACGCATTCTCATAGCGCGCCCGGTTCACATGGGCCGTGCGGCCCCATTCCTCGGGGACGGGATAGATCGCCGGTTCGTGCATGCATCACCTCTCAACGCCGCGGCATCCAACAGCAAGAGTGCGCCCCATGCCAGCCTACCCCTGGGAATAACGCACAATTCAGAGCGCATGCTGAGCCTTTGCGCAGGCTGAGGCCAACCCCTTCCTGGACATCCAGACTTGAGTGGACTTTCGTCCGCGTTCGAGCGTCAGTCCGTCCCGTCAATCGAACGGGACCCATCCATGCCAGACCTTCGCTCGCCCCTGTTGGACCTATGTCGCGTCGCGGATGTGATCGTCGAAGACGCCATCGCTCTGACGGCCAGGGTGGAAGCTGAACCGTCCTGGAGCACTGTCGTGGGACTGATGGCAGCTGGCAGGGACCTGGCCGCGATCTCAGCTGCCATGGCGGTCTGCCTCCGAAGAGCGGATACCCGGGAGGAGGAGCCGCCGTACCCGAGGGGGCTCTGACATGGGCGCCAAGCTTCGGGTTCCAGACGTGCCTGCCGCGACACTCAAGCCAGCTGACTTGGAGGCGCAATGGTCTCAGGATCCCGATGTCGAGAAGTTCATCAAGTCGCTGGAATCCGCAGAACGTGAGGCATTGAGGTACTTCTGGCGCCGGCGGTGGCGATCGGAGCCTCCACGGCTCCTCATCACGAAGCTCCGACGCCTCATCGCCTATAAGTTCCAGTCTGAAGAGACCGAGAGTCCTGTTCCCTCTGGCGAGGGTGCGGCGTTGAGCGACCCCCAAGGAGGAGCCGTGGTCTATCGCCGGACCTGGAAAGGAGAGGAGCATGTCGTGGTCGAGACGGCGCAAGGCCTCCTTCACAAGGGCACGCACTATCGGTCCCTGTCTGCCATTGCCCGGGAGATCACTGGCACCCGCTGGAACGGTTTGGTGTTCTTCTCCGCACCACAGTTGCGGCGCCGACGGAAGCCTCTTCCAAGATGAGGTGCGCTATCTACACCCGACGCTCGGTAGCTGAGGCGGAGGTGAAGGAGTTCACCACCCTGGATGCACAGCGCGAGGCCTGTGAGGCCTATGTGCTGAGCCACCGGCATGAGGGTTGGACGGTGCTCTCGGATCGCTACGATGACAATGGGTTCTCAGGCGGTGACACAGAACGTCCGGGCCTGTCTCGGCTCCTCGCTGACATCGCGGCAGGCAAGGTGGACCTGGTCGTCATCTACAAGATTGACCGGCTGACCCGTTCGCTCTTCGACTTCTCCAAGCTGGCGGAGCTGTTCGACAAGGCCGGCGTGTCGTTCGTGTCGGTCACACAGTCGTTCAACACGGCCGACAGCATGGGCCGGCTGATGCTGAACGTGCTCCTTTCCTTCGCTCAGTTCGAACGGGAGATCACCGCAGAGCGGATCCGCGACAAGCTGGCCGCCTCTGCGGCCAAAGGCATGTGGACCGGCGGCTTCGTTCCGTTCGGGTATCGAACCGAGGCTCGAAAACTGATCGTCGTACCGGAGGAAGCTGAAGTGGTGCGCTACCTCTTCGCTCGCTTCCTCGAAATCCGCGACATTGTCCCTCTCGCCAATGAGTGCAAACGCCTGGGCGTGATGAAGCGGAATCGGACTTTGGGTTCTGACAATCCCCAACCGGACCGTCCCTTCACGCACAGCGATCTTCGCGTCCTTCTGACCCAGCCCATCTATGTGGGGTTCATTCGGCACAATGGGACGTTCTATCCAGGGCGTCACAAGGCCATCATCGACAGGAAGACCTTCGATGAGGCCCAGGCGATCAAGAAGAGACTGGAAGAGCGCTTCCGTAAGAACCATCCGCCTCTGCCGCCAATCCTGCTGAAGGGCCTCATCCAGGCCCCAAATGGTGTTCCCATGACCACTGCACCCCAACGTTTTCGGCCAAGGGAAGGGGGCTTCTACTGCTTTTCCGAAACCTCTGGGGGCGAGCGGAGACTATCAGAAGTACAGGTCAATAAGGCGGTGGTCGGGGCCGTCGTGCGGTTCCTGACTGCCGTTCAGAAATCCAAGGGTGGAAGCGAGAACCCGGAACTCATAGAGAGACTTGCGTACGCCCAGGGAGGGCGGACGGCGGCCGCCCGGGAGGCGATCGAGCAGCTGATCGAGTGGATCCGTATCAGTCCCACAGCCATGACGATCCAGATTCGGGCTGAAGGCACCTGCGGGCTGTTGGACAAAGACACCGAATTGAATCTGGCGGTCCGTCTCAAGGGCAACCGAGGGTTCTCGACCCTGCTCGTAGAGACAGGCCCTCGCGCGCCGGACCAAGCGATCATCAGACTTTTGGGCACCGCCCACGGATGGATGCAGGACCTGGCCACCGGCCGCGTGAAATCGATGGAAGCGATCGCGACGCGCGAAGGGCTCAGTCTTCAGCATGTCTCGAACGTTATCGAGGTCGGTTTCCTTGCACCGGATCTCAAACAGGCACTGGTCGAGGGGCGTCAGCCAGTCGGTCTCACCGTGACCAGTCTTCAGAAGGCCTGTCCCTTGCCGTTGTCCTGGAAAGCCCAGCGGCGACTGCTGGGCTTTGATCGCCCTAAACGCACCGACGTTTCCCTGCTCTGACGAAAATATTCCCTGTTAAGCTCGAAAAAATTCCCTGCTAGCGACGCTGGCGGGTGGGCGCTGCACGTGAAAAGCCCAAGAATTATAGTGTTGTGAGCCAGCCGCTCGAGCGACAGCGGCGGAGTGCCCCGAGAAATTCCCTGTTTGATTCCCTGTTTGCAGGGAAATGCCCGCGCCAAACCGGAGAGCGCAGATTCTCCACTGCGGCATCCACACGGATTGCCTACCAGTATGAAAACGCTCAGTATCTTTCTCAATGCCGGGAGAGCCAATGAAAGCGGCGGATTAGTCGCCTCAAGTTCGGAGTTCTCTAGCCCACTGAAAAAGATCAACTTTTTCTACGCATACGACAGACCGCGCTGTGCAGTTCGCCATAGGTGATAGCCGCGCTCTCGGCCGGGTCATCGCCTTCCCAGAGGATGGCGACATCGTCGCGCCGCTCGGGCAGGTGCCGGTCGATACAGTTGACCGAGACGTTCAGGACGCCGTCCTCGAACCAGCGGATATGGAAGTCGTCCTTGTTGAAGCTGACGTCCTTGATCCGGTTCGGGAAGGACATCCATTCCAGCCGCCCGGCCACCCCGCGCCAGAATCCGTCCGGGTCCGTTTCCGCCGCCTTGCACGCATTCTCGTAGCGCGCCCGGTTCACATGGGCCGTGCGGGCCCATTCCTCGGGGACGGGATAGATCGCCGGTTCGTGCATGCATCACCTCTCACTGAGGGGGCATCCAACAGCATGCGGCTGCCGGTTTCCAGCGTCGCCGGAAAATCCTGGTGTGATCAGCGGCGGGCGGCGGCGCTGCCGCCCCGGGCGAGGGCCTCGACTTCCTCGAGCGAGGTCATGGCGTTGTCGCCGGGGGTGGTCATGGCCAGCGCCCCGTGGGCGTGGCCCAGCGCCAGGGCCTCTTCCAACGGGCGCCCGTCCATCAGGCCAAAGGCCAGACCCGAGACGAAGCCATCCCCGCCGCCCACCCGGTCCAGAATGTCGACCGGCACGGGGTCCAGCGTGACCAGCTTGCCGTCGGCCCAGGCCGCCGCGCCCCAGCGGTTCATCGAGGCGGTGACCGGGTCACGCATCGGCCCGGCCAGCAGGCGCAGGTTCGGCAGGTCCTTGGCCAGCCGTTCCGCCGCCGCCGCCATGGGACGCGGATCACAGGCGTCGCTGCGGGTCTCGGGCGTCTCGATGCCGAGGCATGAGGCCAGGCTGTACTCGTCGCCGATCAGCACATCGACCTGTTCGGCAATGGCGCGGTTGGTGCGCCGGGCCGCGTCCGGGTCCGGATGGGCCGCCCACAGGCTGGCGCGATAGTTGAGGTCATAGCTGACCACGGTGCCGTGGCGCCGCGCGGCCGTGACCGCCGCCAGCGCCGTCTCGGCGGTCGTCGCGGACAGGGCCGAGAAGATCCCGCCCGTGTGGAACCAGCGCACGCCCTCGGTCCCGAACAGATGGTCCCAGTCGACATCTTCGGCCGCAAGCGTCGAGGTCGCCGAATGCGCCCGGTCCGACACGCCCAGCGCGCCCCGGGGGCCAAAGCCCCGCTCGGTGAAGTTCAGCCCCACCCGGTTCTCGCGTCCGACCGGATCGCCCGCGCGCCAGACGATGTGCGAGTCCGACACGCCACCCGTCTGGATCAGCTCATGGACCAGTGCCCCCAAATCGGTGCGGGGCAGGGCGGTCACCACCGCTGTCCGCTGGCCGAAGGTCCGCGCCAGTCCGCGCGCCACATTGTACTCGCCGCCGCCTTCCCACACCTGGAACTGGCGGGCGGTGCGGATACGCCCCTCGCCGGGATCCAGTCGAAGCATGACCTCACCCAGGGCCACGGCGTCCCAGCGGACACCGTCCCGCGACTTCAGATGGGGCAACAAGGTCATTTCATGAGCGAAGGCAGCCACAGTGACAGTGCCGGGATGAAGGTCACCAGCATCAGCACAATCACACAGGCGAAGTAGAAGGGCCAGATCGACCGCAGCGATTGCGTCATCGGAATCCTCGCGATGGCGCTGCCCACGAACAGCACCGATCCGACCGGCGGCGTGATCAGGCCGATGCCGCAGCTCAGCAGCAGGATCACGCCAAACTGGACGGGGTCGACCCCGAACGCCTTGGCCACCGGCAGGAAGATCGGCGTGACGATGATGATCAGCGGCGCCATGTCCATGAAGGTGCCCAGGAACAGCAGGCAGCCGATGATCATCAGCATGATGATGACCGGATTGTCGGTCAGGCCGTTCAGCACCTCGATCATGGTGCTGGGCACCTGCAGGAAGGCCATCAGCCAGCCGAACGCCCCCGCACAGCCGATGATGAACAGCACCGCGCCCGAAGTTCGGGCCGCCCCGATGCAGGCCTGCTTGAAGGCCGCCCAGCGCATGTGGCGATAGACCAGACCGGTGACGACGATGGCGTAGACCACGGCGATCGAGGCAGACTCCACGGCGGTAAAGATGCCGGCCCGGATGCCGCCGAAGATGATGACGACCAGCAGCAGGCCCGGGATGGCCGCGATCAGCCGCGTCAGCACCGTGCCGAAGCCCGGGAAGGTCTCGGCCGCATAGCCCCGCCGGCGCGCGACCCAGTAGGCGGTGACCATCAGGGCGACGGCCAGCATCAGGGCCGGAACGATGCCGCCGGCGAACAGGTCCGAGATCGACACGCCGCCCCCGGCCGAGGCCGAATACAGGATCATGTTGTGCGAGGGCGGGACCAGCAGGGCGACCAGCGCCGCCGAAATGGTGACATTGACCGCATAGTCGCTTTCATAGCCGCGCTTCTGCATCTGCGGGATCATGGTACCGCCGATGGCCGAGACGTCGGCGATGGCCGAGCCGGACACGCCGCCGAACAGGGTCGAGCCGACCACCGTCACCTGACCCAGACCGCCGCGCACATGGCCGACCAGCGACGAGGCCAGCGCGATCATCCGGTCGGACAATCCCCCCTTCATCATCAGCTCGCCGGTGAAGATGAACAGCGGAATGGCCAGCAGGGCCACCGAGGCCATGTCCGACCCCATCTGCTGGAACACCACGATCGGCGGCAGCGCCAGATAGAGCACGGTCGCAAGCGTTGCCCCCATCAGACAGAAGGCGACGGGGACACCCAGAACCAGCAACAGGGCCAGAACCCCGAACAGGATGATGAATTCCATGTTCAGTCCTCCCGGACCGGCTTGGGGGCGCCGGTGAACAGGCGCTCCAGCGCAAAGATCAGGATCAGCACGCCGCCCAGCGCCAGACCCAGGAATTTCAGGCCCGAGGGCAGCGGGGCACCGGCCAGCGGCACGGTCCAGTCATCCAGCATCAGATAGCCGCCCATGGTCGCCAGCCCCAGGCCGGTCGCCGCCGCGATCAGACGCGACAGGGTCGCGAGGCCCGCGCGGATCGGTCCCGGCATGGCGTGGGCCAGGGTCTGGAAGGCGAAGTGGGTCTCGAAGCGCACGCCCACGGCGGCGCCGAACATGACCGCCACACTCATCAGGATCAGCGCCACAGGCTCGGTCCAGCCCGGGGAGTCGTTCAGCACATAGCGGGCAAAGACCTGCCACGCCTGGATCAGCGCCATGGCCAGCAGGGCGGCCCCCGCCAGTCCCAGCACGATGCGGGACAGATGGTCCAGCAGGCCCTTTCGGGGCGCGTCGGATGATGTCATCGGTTCCTCCCCGGAGCCGTTGGATGTGGGGCCGTTCAGCCGGCCGCTGTGATCTGTTCGTAGAGCGACGCCAGACCGGCGCCGCGGGTGTATTTCGCGTTCACGGGCTCAACGGCGCGGGCAAAGGCCTCGGTATCGACGGCATTGACCTGGGTCCCGGCCTCAATGACCGCGGCGCGCGCCTCGGCCTCGCGACGGTCCCACTCGACCCGCATCAGCGGAACCGACCGGCGGGCCACATCGCGCACCAGATCCCGGTCCCCCGGCGTGAGCGCGTCCATCGACGCCTTGGAGATCAGCAGGGCGTCCGGCGAATACAGGTGCTTCGTATCGCTCCAGTACCGCGCCACCTCATACTGGCGGCTGGACTGATAGCTGGGCCAGTTGTTCTCGGCGCCGTCGATCAGATGGGTCTGCAGCGACGAGAAGACCGCCCCGAACGTCAGCGGCGTCGGATTGGCGCCCATGGCGCGGACCGTGTCGAGGAAGATGTCGGACTGCGGCGCCCGGATCTTCAGGCCCTTCAGGTCGTCCGGCTCGAATACGGGACGACGCACATTGTACAGGCTGCGTGGCGCCGCGTCGTAATAGGCCAGGCCCACCAGCCCGCGATCCTCGAACACATTCAGCAGGCGGGTACCGATCTCGCCATCGACCACGGTCCTCATGTGCTCGACCGAGCGAAACACATAGGGCAGGCACAGCAGGCTGGTCTCGGGAAAGGCGTTGTTCAGCGCCGCCGCCGCCACCCGGCAAATATCGATCGCCTGATAGCGGGCGAGGCCGATCGAATCGTCCTCATTGCCCAGCTGCCCGGACGGGAAGCTCCGGATTCCCAGCCGTCCATCGGTCAGGCGCCCCAGCTCCTCGCCCATCCACTTGACCGCGGTGACGGTCGGATAGTCGGCCGGATGCACATCGGCCGCGTGCAGAAGCCGGGTGCCGCCGGTTGTGGCGCGTCCCCCGCAGCCAGCCAGGGCTGCAGCCCCTGCGCCTGCCAGTCCGCCCGTCAGAAGTCGTCTGCGTGTGGGGATCATCCGGCACCTCCTTCGGCGCGGACCGCGCGACAGGCGATGATGCCATGCGGTCCGAAATCGGCCTCGGCCGACTGTCCGGCGACGATCCGGTGGACCCCGGTCGCCGCTCCGGTCGAAATCCACTGCCCCGCCTCTGGCCTGAGGCCCCGACGGTGTAGCGCATTCAGCAGAAAGGCCAGGGAGTCGAACGGCCCGCCGGGAATACTGGTCGTGCCGCCGGTGCCGACCGTCTGTCCGTCGATCCGCATCTCGCAGACCAGATCGGCCAGCGCATCGGGCTGCCCCGCCCAGTCGCGGTCGACTTCGGCGCCCAGGATCAGCCCGGCATTGTTGCCGAAGTCCGAGGCCGTGACCGCCGGGCCATGGTCATTGATGCCGGGAAACGGGCTGCCGGCGATCTCGACGCCGACGCGCACCTGGCTGACCAGCCGGGTGGCCTCGGCCGGAGTCCAGCCGTCGCGCAGGGTCGGCGTCTCGGCCATAAGGAGAAGGTATTCGGCCTCGACCGCGCCAAAGCCGCCCTCGATGAGCGGGAATTCGACCACGCCCCCGGCGGCCTGAACATTGGCGGCAAAGATCGGTCCGGCCAGTCGCCCGGCGCCAAACCGGGCATCCAGCGGCGGGGGGATGCGGCCCAGCTTCCAGCCGGCGATCGCGTCGGGGACCAGCGCGATGGCTGCATCCTGAATGGCGTAGGCGGCGTCCAGACCCTCGGGCTGCTCGCCCGGATAGGTCGGCAGGGCGCGGCCCGAACGGCGCGCCTCGACAAAGGCCCGCGCGATCATCCGTCCCTGTTCCGACAGCGGCGGCGCCACCGGCATGGCAGAGGCCGTCATGACGTCGACTCGGGCGAGAGACGCAGGCAAGTCACTGAATTATATAGGTACACGCGCACGCGACCTCCCGTTTTCTTTTGACATTGCGCAGGAAGGAAACCGGTGTCAATTTGAATCGGGACAAAGGGCGTCACGACGGACCGGGGGTTCGTGCAAAGATGACTCCCGAACCGGGAAGGAAGCCGATGAACCGTCGCCAGTCTCTGATCACCGCCTGCCTCGGCCTGCTCGCCGTCGTGACAATCGGCCTGTCCGGCCCGGCCCCGGCGCGGGCCCAGGATGCCGGTCCGGCCTTCCCGGGCGCCCTCGGCTGGGCTTCCGTCACGCCCGGCGGACGGGGTGGCCAGATCATCCGCGTGACCAACCTCAACAAGGAGGGTCCGGGCTCGCTCCGGGCGGCCATCGAGGCCGAGGGCCCGCGCATCGTCGTCTTCGAGGTCGGCGGCGTGATTGACCTGGAGATGCAGACCCTGCGTCTTCGCAATCCCTTCATCACCATCGCCGGCCAGACGGCCCCCTCGCCGGGCATCACCCTGATCCGCGGCGGCATCGACATCAGCGCCCATGATGTCATCGTGCAGCATCTCCGCATCCGCCCCGGCTCGGCCGGTCAGGGCTGGATGAGCGGCTGGGACGAGGACGGCATCTCCACGGTCGGCGCGTACAACGTCATCATCGACCATTGCAGCCTGACCTGGGCGACCGACGAGAACCTCTCGGCCTCGGGCCCGCGCTTCACCGGCTCGACGCCTGAGGAATGGCGTGCGGGCACCAGCCACAACATCACCTTCTCGAACAATATCGTGGGCGAGAGCCTGGCCTATGCCAGCCACTCCAAGGGCGAGCACTCCAAGGGTTCGCTGATCCACGACAATGTCACCGGCCTGCTGATCGTCGGCAACCTCTACGCCCACAACTATGAGCGCAGCCCGCTGTTCAAGGGCGGCGTCCACGGCATCATCCTCAACAATCTGATCTACGACCCGGGCCAGCGCGCCATCCACTACAACCTCGCGCCCGAGGAGTGGGGGGATGTGCCGTTCGAGGTCGGCAAGATGACCGCCATCGGCAACGTCCTGCGCGCCGGTCCGTCCACACCGACCGACCATCTGGCCTTCCTGATGATCGGCGGTGCGGGTGATCTCGAATACTACGGCCGCGACAACATCGCCGTGGACCAGGTCGGCGAGCCGCTGCGCATGTTCGGTCGCTACACCACCTCGCCCGCCCGCATCATCGAGGTCTCGCGTCCGCCCGTCTGGTGGGACGGCCTCGATCCCATGCCCGCCGTCGACGTCCAGCGCGCCGTCCTGTCGACCGCCGGCGCCCGGCCCTGGGACCGCGACATGCGCGACGTCCTGCTGATCGCCGAGGTGGCCGAGGGCCGGGGCGAGATCATCGACAACGAAAGCGAGGTCGGCGGCTATCCCGAGGTCACCGAGCCGACCCGCAAGCCGTTCAATCCGGACGACTGGAACCTGCACGACATGACGCCCAAGCGTGACGATGTGCTGGACCGGCCGGCCCGTCGCCGCGGCACCTGAGCCCGCCCGACAGCCGTGTCCTGAACACCGGTATGCAGGCCGCGCCGAATTGGCCTATCACGGAGCGAACACCCAGGCAGGATCCCACCCGTGACGGATAGCAAGCGGCCCGGCGGCAAGCCCGTGACCATCAATGACGTGGCACGTCTGGCCGGGGTATCGAAGAAGACCGTCTCGCGCGTCATCAACAACTCGCCCCTGCTGCGGGCCGAGACGCGCGAAAAGGTCCAGAAGGTCATCGCCGAGTCGGGCTTCGCGCCCGACCCCCAGGCCCGGGGGCTGGCCTTCCGCCGGTCGTTCCTGGTCGGCATGATCTACGACAACCCCAGCCCCAACTATGTCGTCAACATGCAGCAGGGCGTGCTGGACGCCGTGCGCGGCTCGGGGCTCGAGCTGGTGGTCCACCCCTGCAACCGGGCCAGCGAGACCTTCCTGTCCGATGTGCGGGGCTTCATCGTCCGGCAAAAGCTGTTCGGCGTGGTCATGCCGCCGTCGGTCTCCGAGGACGAGCGGGTCGTCGCCATCCTCAAGGAGGCCGAGTGCCCCTATGTACGCATCGCCTCGGTGTCGCTGGACGAGCCCCGGCACATGGTCGTGACCAATGACAGCACGGGTGCGGCCGAGGCGGCCCACCATCTGGCGGCGCTCGGCCACCGGCGCATCGCCTTCATCTCCGGCCCCGACAGCTTCCGCTCGTCGCACGAGCGCGGCCGCGGCTTTGCCGAGGGGCTGGCCGAGCACGGCCTGACGCTGGATCCCGCCTATGCCCGCGTCGGCGCCTATACCTTCGAGTCGGGGGTCGAGGCCGCGCGCGACCTGCTGGCCATGGCGGATCGTCCGACCGCCATCTTCGCGGGCAATGACGAAATGGCGATCGGCGTCATGAAGGCTGCGCGCGACGCGGGCCTTGATGTGCCGTTCGACCTGTCGATCTGCGGGTTCGACGACCTGCCCATGGCCTCGCGAGTCTGGCCGAACCTGACGACTGTGCGCCTGCCGATCCGCGACATGGGCCGCATGGCGGCCGAGAAGCTGACCGCCTCGATCCGCGGCCTCGACGCCGCCACCCTGACCCAGCCCGAGGTCCGCCCCTCGCTGGTCGTCCGCGACTCGACCGCTCCCCTGTCCGGCGGCTGAGAGGTTCCACTCCCGGTCGTCGGTTGTTAGTCTCCGCGCGCCCCGGGTGCATGGGAGGGGCGGGGGAGCAAGTCATGAAACATCTGCTGACGCGTATCGCCACGGTCCTGGGGGGCATGTTTGCCGCGCTGTCTGTGCTGGCGGGTGCCGTTCCCGCGACCGCTCAGGTCCTGCCTGTCGAGGAGTTCGCGCGCCGGCCTGCCCTGGCCCATGTCAGCCTCTCTCCGTCGGGTCGCTACCTCGCCTATGTCGCCCAGGATGACAGCACGGCCAACCTGGCGGTCCGTGATCTGGTCACTGGTGAAACCAGTGCCCTGTTCGGGTCCCAGGCCCGCGAGCGATTTGGCGGCGTCTACATCGAATGGGTGGAATGGAAGGGCGACGACCTTCTGATCATGGGCGTGACCCGGCTGGAGGTGACCCGCTACAGGGGCGAGGCCGATGGCGCGATCCGCACCGCCAACTATGGCCGCTCCCTGCTCGCCATTCCGCGCGACGGGGGCGACATCCGGCGCCTCGAGGGACCGCTGGCCCGTGCGGGCCGGCCGGGCGACCTGCTCGACATCCTGCCTGACCAGCCGGACCACATCCTGATCACCCATATGGATGCCTCGGGCGACCTGAACGTCGCGCGGGTCGATGTCCGGTCGGGCGAGTCGGACCTGGTCGTGGAAGGCGATCCGCGCGTGCTCAGCTATCTGACGGACGAGCAGGGCGATGTGGTCGGGCGGCTTGTGTACCGGGGCATCCGGGGGCGGGTTCTGGTCATGCAGGCGCGTGACGCCGACGGCGGCTGGACCGAGACCTTCCGCCTGCACCGCGACGACATCCGGGACTTTCCGCGTTTCAGATTCCTGGGCCCGACGGATCAGCCCTCCCAGATCTATGTCGCCGTCCGGCCGGAGGAGGGCGCGGCCGAAGATACCTATGGCGTCCATGTCTTCGACTTTGCGACTCGATCCATGGGCCCGGCCATCTGGCGGCACGGCACCTATGACGTGGCCGATATCGTGCTGAAGGGGGACGGCTCGGGTCTGGCGGCGGGGTGCTACTGGGCCGATGTCTACCGGTGCGACTTCATCGACCCGGAGCAGGAGCGGGTCATGGCGGGCATCCGCCGCTTCTTCGGGGCGGGCTTCAGTGCGTCGGTCGTGTCCCAGTCCGAGGCGGGCGACAAATGGCTGATCTGGGCCAGCTCTCCCTCAAACGCCGGTCAGTATTATCTCTTTGATCTCAATGCCCTGAAGATGGAGCTGGTCGGGTCGCTGTTCCCCGGCCTGCCCGAGGCCCGCCTCGGCCAGATGCGCCGGATCGACTATGCCGCGACCGACGGGCTGGCCCTGACGGCCTATCTGACCCAGCCGCCGGGCACCAACGACGGCGATCGGCCGCCGCTGATCGTCATGCCCCATGGCGGGCCGGAGACCAGCGACCATCTCAAGTGGGATACCTGGGCGCAGTTCTTTGCCAGTCGGGGCTATCAGGTGCTGCAGCCGAATTTCCGCGGCTCCAGCGGCCAGGGGCGCAATTTCGCCGAGGCCGGCTATCGGCAATGGGGCGGGCTGATGCAGGACGATGTCACCGCCGCGGTCCAGCACCTTATCGATCAGGGCCTCGCCGACCCGGACCGCATCTGCATCGTCGGGGCCAGCTATGGCGGATATGCCGCCCTGATGGGACCTGCCACCCGGCCCGACCTTTACCGCTGCGCCATCGCGATCGCGGGGCCGTCGGATCTGGTCGACATGATGAACTGGGAGCGCCGGGAGGCCGGGGACGACACGGATCGCTACGAATACTGGGTGCGGTCCATCGGTGACCCGCGTGAGGACCGCGCGGCGCTCGAGGCCGTGTCGCCGGCGCGTCTGGTCGAGGGCTGGACCACGCCGGTCCTGCTGATCCACGGTGAGCGCGACGACGTCGTGCCGGTGTCCCAGTCGCGCGACATGGAGCGCGCCCTTCGCCGCGCCGGCGCGGATGTCGAACTGCTGGTCCTCGAGGAGGCCGGTCACGCCGACTGGGAGCGCCGCGAGGAGGTCGCCGTCATGCAGGCGATGGAGACCTTCCTCGCCGAACACCTGCCGGTCGCGCCCTGACCTGGCGGCTTCCCTCCCGCCGGTGAGGCCGTCCGGCCACAGGTCGTGTGCTAGGGTTCGCTGAACCAGAGGGGGAGGGGACCACCATGCTGGGACTGCTCAAGCTTGTCCGCCGGACGATCGAGGGCTCGGTCGTGTCGATCGTGCTGCTGGCCATTGTCGCCGCCCTGGGCGTCTCCAGCACCGTCAATCTGCTGGTCCGCGAGCCTTCCGCGGCCTCGCTGCTGTTCCTGCTGGTGCTGGCCATTGTGCTGGCCGACCTGATCGGGAAATTCCTGTCGATCCTGTCGACCACCTTCCCGGACCTGATCCCCGCCTTCGATGACGAGGACCTCAAGCGCGCCTCCCTGATCCAGCGCCTGCGCCCCGGCCAGACCGTCGCCCTGTTGTCCGGCGCCTATGCGGCGCGGCTGGTCATGTTCCTGATCATCTTTGGCCTGCTGGGCACCAGCTATGCCTTCGCCCCGGTCGCCGTGCAGGAGACCCTGGTCGGCCCGCTGGGCGCGCTCCAGGCCATCAACATCTTCCTGCGCGAAGGCATCGCCGGCTCGATCGGCTATTTCCTGTTCTTCCTCGGCCCGGACAATCTCAAGCCGGTGACCGATGCCATCCTGGCCGAACCGCTGACCCCGGCTACGCCCAGCGGCGATGCCTTCCTCGTCGGCATCCGCATCTATGGGCTGGCCTTCATGTTCTCGGCCCTGCGCACCCTGGTGATGCCCATCAGCTACTGGCGCGCCCGCCGTCGCGCCCACCGCCTGCCGGCTCCGGCAAAGGGCGAGGCGACGGCCGAGGCCTGAGGGGCCTAGCCCTCGATCACGCTGCGGATGTAGTCGCGGATGCCTTCGTCGGTGGCGTTGGCGAAGAAGTATTCCTGGAAGCGCTCGCCGGCCACGGCGGCCTTCAGCAGGTCCTGGTCGACGGCCTTCAGCGCGGTCAGCATGTCCTTGCAGGTGGCCGCCTTCAGCTCCTTCAGGATGCCGCGGTTGGTGGCCATGATCTGGGCCCGCTCCTTCGGATAGCCCAGCCCGCGCTCGCCCTCGAACAGCTTGCGATAACAGTCCTGCAGGTTCAGCTCGGCGGCCCAGCCAAAGCCCTTGGCATAGGGCATGGAGATGGCATTGCCATCATTGATCTGGCCGAACAGGAAGGCGTCGGTCGGGTCGATCACCAGTCCACAGAACACGCCCGGCATGGCGTTGCAGGCCAGCATTGAGCCCATGCCCGTGCCGCAGCCCGTGACCACGAAATCCGCCGCGCCCGAGTTCAGCAGGATCCCGGTCAGCAGGCCGTTCATCACATAGGTCAGCGACGCCTTGTCCTCGGCGCCGTACATTCCATAGTGGAACACCTCATGGCCCAGAGGCTCGGCCACGGCGGTCAGGGCCGAGTGGACGATCTCGCTCTTGGCGGCCTGGCTGTTCTCGATGATGAGGGCGATTTTCATGGCATTCCTTGCGGGTCAGCGTCGGGGAGAGAGGGCGATCGCGGGATGTGTCAGGGCCGATGCGGAGGCAGGGCATCTGAGCCCCGGACCCCGATCGCGGCGACAACCAGAGCCGTCATCGCCATCCCACGGTTTACATTGAAGTATGACACCGGTTACCAGTGCAGACAACGCCCCGGACGCCCAAATCCGTACCTGAACGCCAGATACAAGGCTCGCTGACATGACCCCTTCCTTCGATCTCTCGGGCCGCACCGCCCTTGTCACCGGCGCCAATACGGGACTGGGTCAGGCCATCGCCCTCGGCCTCGCTGCGGCGGGCGCCGACATTGTGGCGGTCGGGCGTTCGGCCCCGACCGGGACGGCGGAAAAGGTCGGCGCCCTCGGCCGGGCCCTGCATGCCATCCCCGCTGACCTGTCGACGACCGGCCCCATCAATGAGGTGGTCGAGCAGGCGCGCGCCGCCGTCGGCGACATCGACATCCTGGTCAACAATGCGGGCATCATCCGTCGCGCCGACAGCCTCGACTTCTCGGAAGAGGACTGGGACGCCGTCATGGACACCAATCTCAAGACCGCCTTCTTCCTCAGCCAGGCCGTGGCCCGCACCTGGGTCGCCGGCAATCGGGGCGGCAAGATCCTCAACATCTGCTCGATGCTCAGCTTCCAGGGCGGCATCCGCGTGCCCTCCTACACCGCGTCCAAGAGTGGCTTGGCCGGCCTGACCCGCCTGCTGGCCTGCGAGTGGGCGTCGCAGGGCATCAACGTCAACGGCATCGCGCCGGGCTATTTCGCCACCAACAACACCGAGGCCCTGCGCGCGGACGAGGGCCGCAACCGTGACATCCTCGCCCGCATCCCCGCCGGCCGCTGGGGCGATCCGTCCGATCTGGCGGGCGCGGCCGTCTTCCTCGCCTCGGACGCCGCCGCCTATGTGCACGGCACCATCCTGACGGTCGACGGCGGCTGGATGGCGCGCTAGCGCGCCTCCGCCAGGGCGTTCAGCCAGTCTTCCAGCAGGGTGAAGCCGTCCCCGTCCGGGTCGGTCGCGCCGTCTGCGCCGTCCTGCGGGTCCGAGCCGTGCGCCCGCTCCCAGTCGTCGGGCAGGCCGTCGCCATCCGTATCGATCCAGGGCGTTCCCGCATCAATGTCATGCAGGCCGCCGACCTCCGCCGGACTGTCGATGATCCGGCCACTGCCGTTCGCGACCCCGGCGATGACGCGCGCATCGACCGCATCGCGGGGCAGGTCGGCGCCTGCCGTGGCCAGCACCGTCGTCACATGGGCGTCGGGGTCGAGAGGCGGCGCCCCGGCCCAGTCCGGTCGAACCGTCAGGCGTGTGCCCGGCCCTCCGTCGTTTCGCACCAGACTCCACGGATCTTCGGGCAACACACCCGCCATCCGGTTGGCCTCGAACCACGCGACCGCCAGCGGATCGGAGTCCTCAAAGGCCCAGCGCCCCTCCGAGTCCGGCCCGGGAAGATAGGCGTTGCCGACGAAGGCATAGGTCGACAGGCTTTCGGTATCGGCATTGTAGCCTGCGTGCGATCCGCCCCAGTTGTAGAAGACATTGCCGCGGAACTCGATGTACGGCCCCTCCGGATCGACCGACGGCGGATTGTAGTTCCCGGGGCGGGGCATGCGGGCGCGGTGGCTGGCCCAGACATTGTCGATGAAGCTGATGCGCGCGCCATAGCCGCCCCGCACCAGCGAGCCATAGCCGTGCTCGCCCTTGGCGTGAGCCGAGGCATTCAGCGATTCCGCGATCAGCGAGTTCTGGACGGTCACGTCATAGACCCCTCGCTCGGCCGGACTGTACCGGCTGGCGACCGACAGGGTTTCGTCCACCGACCATGACGCCGACACATGGTCGAGGATGATCCGACGCCCGCGCTCGACCGAGACCGCATCGGCCTCGACCAGCGCTTCGGCGCCCAGTCGCGAACGGATGTGACGCACGATCACATCGTCCGCCGAGATCACCAGCGGCTGGCCGATCAGGGTGATTCCGCCGCCCGGCGCGGTCTGCCCCGCCAGGGTCACCTGACCCCGCCGGATGACCAGCGGGGTCTCCAGCCGGATCACGCCGCCTGTGTCAAAGATGATGGTCCGGGGGCCGCGAGCCTCGATCGCCTCGCGCAGGCTGCCCGGCCCCGAATCGCCGGTATGTGTGACCCGCAGCACACGCCCGCCGCGTCCTCCGATGGCAAACCGGCCGGCGCCTTCGGCTCCCCGAAAGGCGAGCGTCTGGCCGGCGGTTTCCTGGGCAATCGCCCGATCCACCGGGCTTGCCAGGCCCGCAACCGCGATCAGGCCGGCGGCCACAAGGCCCGGCAGGCGCGCGCGTCGTGCTCCGGGTTTCCACCACCACAGGGGGCTTGCCATGTCGATCATCATCGGGTTACGCTCGCCATTGATACCGGTGTCATTCACGTCTGCATCTAGACATGACACCGGTGTCAAAACAAGGTTCAGGATTGAGCCTCAATAAAAGATAGACCGGGGGGCACCTCCGGCGTCCTGTATGTCCTTGGGAGGAGGCATATGATGCACACTCAAAAACGGGGTGAGTCCCTTCGTCGTTATCTATTTGCCGGTGGGTCGGGCATGGCGATCGCGCTGTGTCTGGGCGTCGGCGGGGTTGCCGCCCAGGATGCCGAGCCCGGAACCCAGGTCGACGAGGTCGTCGTCACCGGTTACCGCGCCAGCCTGGACGCCGCGCTGAACATCAAGCGCAACGAGGCCGGCATCGTCGATGTGATCCTCGCCGAGGACATCGCCGACTTCCCCGACACCAACCTGGCCGAGGCCATCCAGCGTATTCCGGGCGTCTCGATCGACCGCGATGCCGGTGAGGGCCGCCAGCTGACCGTGCGCGGCCTCAGCTCGGACTTCACCCGCACCCGTATCAACGGCATGGAGGCCCAGGCCACCACCGGCGGCACCGACTCCTCGGGCGGCGCCAACCGCGGCCGCGGCTTCGACTTCAACGTCTTCGCCTCGGAACTCTTCAACTCGATCAAGGTGCGCAAGACTGCCGCCGCCGAGACCGAAGAGGGCTCGCTGGGCGCCACCATCGACCTGCAGTCGGCCCGGCCCTTCGACTTCAGCGGCCCGCGCATGGCCTTCTCGGTCCAGGCTGGCTACAACGACCTGTCCGAAAACTGGAACCCGCGCGCGGCCTTCCTGGTCAGCAACACCTTCGGGGATCGCGACCAGTTCGGCGCCCTGCTGTCGGTCGCCTACAGCGAAAAGGACTCCTTCGAGGAAGGCTTCAGCTCCGTGCGTTGGGCGCCCGCCGTCGGCAGCGGCAGCTCGGGCGGCTTCTGCAGCCCCGTGGGCGTCACGCCCCAGAACCCCGGCAACAGCGGCTCGAACGGCTCCAACGCCGCCAACTGCGCCACCGGCGTGCCGCGTCCGACCAACACCCCCGGCAACGTCACGGCCTACAACACGGCCAACCAGGCCAATGTCTTCATTCCGCGCCTGCCGCGCTACGGCCGCCTGACGCACCATCAGGAACGCTTGGGTCTGACCGGATCGCTGCAATGGCGCCCGGCCGACTCGACCACTGTCAGCCTCGACGTCCTGTATTCGCAGCTCGACGCCACCCGCGAGGAAAACTTCCTCGAGGCCCTGTCCTTCAGCCGAAACGCCGGCGCCGGCGGCCAGACCCAGATCATCGTTCGCGACGCCGCCGTCGAGAACAACACCCTGGTCTACGGCCTGTTCGACAACGTCGATCTGCGTACCGAGGCGCGCTACGACCAGCTGGAAACCCAGTTCCTGCAAGTGGGCCTGACGCTGGAGCACGACTTCTCGGACAACGTCCGCGGTCGCTTCTTCGCCGGTCGCGCCGAGTCGAACTACGAAAACCCCTATCAGACGACCGTCACCATCGATCGTCAGAACAGCCAGAACTATTCGTTCGACTTCCGCGGCAATCCGAACACGCCGGTCATTAACTACGGCTTCGACGTCACCGACCCGGCCCAGTGGCAGTGGCGCCCGATCGGCACCAGCGTCCCCCGCTCGGAAATCCGCATCCGGCCGCAGGGCGTGGACACCATCTTCGAGTCTATCCAGGGCGATCTGGAGTTTGACGTCACCCCGTTCGTCACCCTGCGGACCGGCGCCAACTGGAAGACCTTCTCGTCGGAGTCCTACGAGTTCCGGCGCACGGACGAGACCGTCGTTCCGGCCCTGCCGGGCGGTGTGACCATGGCCGACATCACGACCCTGCTGACCGGCTTCGGCAATGGTCTTGCGCCCGACGGCAATCCGACCAGCTGGGTCATCCCCGACCTGAACGCGATCGCCGACCTGTTCAACATCTACTGCAACTGTGACACCGGCGCGCCGGGTGGCGACTTCACCCTCGGCAGCATCACGGTCGGCAACGCCCGGGGCGGCAACCGCTTCCTCGAGGAAGAAGACTTCGCCATGTACGTCCAGGCGGACTTCGACGCCGACGTCTTCGGCCGTCCGTTCCGCGGCAATGTCGGCGTCCGCCACGTGTGGACCAGCCTCTATGCCGAGGGCTACAGCTCGACCGGTGGCGGCACCCTGGTGTTCGACACCCACGAGTATCAGGACACCCTGCCGTCGCTGAACCTGACCTATGAGCCGATCGACGATGTGCTGGTCCGCTTCGGCGCCGCCATGGTCATGGCCCGGCCCCAGATCAACAACTCCATGTCCGGAGCCAACTATCTGGTGCCGACCACCTCGCTCAATGCGACGGGTCCGAACTACACGGCCACCATCGGCAACGTCGAGCTGGATCCCTTCCGGGCCAAGACCTACGACTTCGCCGTCGAATGGTACTTTGCCCCGGAAAGCCTGATTTCCTTCGCCTATTTCTACAAGGACATCGACACCTACATCCAGGTGATCCGTCAGGACCTGACCTATGCCCAGCTGACGGCGCTCAACCCGTCGGCCTTCGACCCCAGCTTCTGCTCGGGCAGCTGCTCGCCGACCACCATCTTCGCCCTGACCAGCGCGGTGAACACGGATGGCGGACCGCTGAAGGGCTATGAGATCAGCTTCCAGACCCCGTTCACCTTCCTGCCGGGACCGCTGTCGAACTTCGGCATCCAGCTGAACTACACGAACGTGGAATCCGAGATCGACTACTGCACCAATGCCCTGTGCTCGACCTTCGTGACCGACGATCTCGCCCAGCTGTCGCCCACGGCCTACAACGGCACCCTCTACTACGAGGATGACCGCTTCTCGGCCCGGATCTCGGCGTCGTACCGCGACGAATATCTGCAGAACGTCCCGGGCCGGAACAACAACGCCTTCGAAGGCAAGCAGGAGACGCTGAACATCGACGTCTCCTCGTCCTACAAGCTGACCGACGATGTCACGATCAGCTTCGAGGGCATCAACCTGACGGACGAGGAAAACCATCAGTGGGTCGGCGACGACGACCGCCAGTCGACGTCGGTCTATCACCACACGGGCCGTCAGTTCTTCATCGGCGCCCGCTACACCTTCTAGGGCCTTACATCCCGACCCGAACGTCCGCTCCTGGACGCGACTTGCAGGGCCGCCGGTCTGACCGGCGGCCCCTTCTTTTTGCTCAGTCGACCTCGGGCGGGGTCCAGCTGCCGGCCAGCGCCTTGAACAGCTGGATCTGCAGGTCCGACACCTGGGCTTCGGCCTGGGCCAGGGCGGCCTCAGCCTGCGCCAGGGTGCGCTCGGCATCCAGCACAGTCAGGAAGCTGTCAGCTCCGGCCTCGAAGCGCGCGTGCGCCAGACGCGAGGCCCGCGCCGCCTCATCCCGCGACACCGTCAGCGCCTGCATGCGATCCAGCGCATGGCCATAGGCCGACAGCGCCGTCTCGGTTTCCTGCAGCGCCACCAGCACCGTCTGGTCAAAGCGCGCCAGCGCCCCCTCGGCCCCGGCGCCCGCCGCTGCGATGCGCGAGCGCGCCACCGCCACATTGGGGAAGGACCACTGGATCAGCGGCCCGACGCTGAAGCGCAGGGCGCCGTCATCGCCCAGATCGGACAGGTCGGTGGCCGTCGCCCCGACCGATCCGCCCAGGCTGATGCTGGGGTACAGGCTGGCCGTGGCCACATCGACGCGCGCGCTGGCGGCAGCCAGCTGACGCTCCGCCTGACGCACATCGGGCCGGCGGGCCAGCAGGGCCGCGCCGTCGCCGACCGGGATCGGCTGGCTCACGCGCGGCGGTGCGGCACAGTCGAGAACCGTCGCCGGCACCTCGCGCGGCGCCACCCCGATCAGGGTGGCCAGACGGAAGACCGCGGCGTCCTTTTGCGCGCGCAGCGGGGGCAGGGCCGCCTGGCTGCCGGCCACGGCGGACCGGGCGCGCGCGACGTCCAGTCCGGTGCCGGATCCGGCGCTCAGCAGGCTCTCGGTCAGCTCCAGCGTGCGCGACTGCAGCTGGATGGTCTGTTCGGCCACGCCGATCTGCACATTGGCGGAGCAGATCTCGGCATAGGCGCGGGCCGTCTCGGCGGCGACGCTGACGCGGATCACATCCAGCGCGGCGGCTGCGGCATCCGCATCGGCCCGGGCGGCGGCGATGGTGGACCCCACCCGTCCGAACAGGTCGATCTCATAGGCGACGTCCAGACCCACGTCATAGGTCTCGGTCTCGTCCAGCGGTTCGCCGTTCGAGCCGGGCACCGTGGTCGCCGCGACCCGGCCATAGCTGCCTGCGCCACTGACCTGCGTCGACGGCAGGCGTGCGGCCCGTGCCTCGCCCAGCGAGGCCCGCACGGCGCGCAGATTGGCGACGGCGGCCTCGATCTCGTTATTGGCGTCCAGCGCCTGCAGCACCAGGGCGTCCAGCAGCGGATCGTCGTACAGGCGCCACCAGTCGTCGCGCACCGGCGCCAGCGTCGTCGCACCGGCCCGTTGCGACAGGAAGGGACCGGCGGCGCTGTCCGGCACGGCCGCCGGGCCGACCTCGGGCGCGGTGGCACAGGCGGATACCGCCAGGCCGAGCGCGAGCGCCGAGGCCGCCACGCGCCCCTTCAGCAGAGAAGACAGGCGGATCATACGATTTCTCCCTGGGCCGGAGCCGAAGCGGGGGCCGGAGCCGGGGTCTTCTTTCCGCCGGGCAGTTTCGAGGCGACCCAGCGCATGAAGACATAGAAGGCCGGCGTGAAGATCAGACCGAAGAAGGTCACCCCCAGCATGCCGGACACCACCGCCGTTCCCAGCGACCGGCGCATTTCTGCCCCGGGCCCGGTGGCCAGCATCAGCGGCAGCACGCCGAAGATGAAGGCGAACGACGTCATCAGGATCGGCCGCAGACGGGTCTGGGACGCGCGGATGGCGGCATCCCACCGGCTCAGGCCTTCCTCTTCGGCCTGTTTGGCGAACTCCACGATCAGGATGGCGTTCTTGGCCGCCAGCGCGATCAGAACCACCAGACCCACCTGCACGAGGATGTTGTTGTCCAGCCCGGCCAGATTGACCCCGACCATGGCGGCCAGAATGCACATCGGCACGATCAGCACGACCGCCAGCGGCAGGGTGAAGGCCTCATATTGCGCGGCCAGCACCAGAAAGACGAACACCACGGCCATGACGAAGACCAGTGTCGCGCCGCCCGAGGCCTGCTTCTCCTGCAGGGCCAGTCCCGTCCATTCGTACGAGAATCCGGGGGGCAGGGTGGCTTCCGCCAGTTGCTCCATCCGCGCGATGGCCTCGCCGGACGACACGCCGGGCGCCGCCTGTCCCTGCAGCTCGGCGGCCGGGAACAGGTTGTAGCGCACGATCCGCGACGGGCCGGACTCCTCGCGCAGGGTGGCCACCGAGCCGATCGGCACCATGGCGCCAGACGCCGAGCGGGTCTCCAGCGCCGCGATATCGGCGATGTCGTCCCGGGCCGAGGGCTCCGCCTGCGCCGTCACCCGGAAGGTGCGGCCCAGATAGTTGAAGTCATTGACGTAGGACGAGCCCAGATAGACCCCCAGCGTGCTGAACACATCGCCGGGCTGGACCCCCATCATCAGCGCCCGGTCGCGATCGACGTCGGCGGCGATACGGGGCGAGCCGGTGTTGTAGGTTGAGAAGACCTGGTTGACGGACTCGGGCGCCTGGGCGGCAGCCCCCATCATGGCAAAGGTCGCGCCCTCCAGCGGGACATAGCCCGCGCCGGAGCGGTCCTGCACCATCATCTGGAAGCCGTTGCCGTTGCCGAGGCCCTGAACCGCGGGCGGGGCGATGACGAAGATGTTGGCGTCCTGGATGCCCATGGTCGCGCCGGTGATGGCCCCGGCCAGCGCGGCCGCAGCCTGCTCGGCCGTCTTGCGCTCCTCAAAGGCGTCGAGACGCACAAAGATGGTCGCGGCATTGGATCCGAACGAGAAGCTCGACCCGTCCAGACCGGCGAAGGAGACCACGCCGTCCACGCCCTCGGTGTCCCGGATGATCTGGGAGGCGCGCGCCATGACGTCCTGCGTCCGGTCCAGCGAGGCGCCGGGCGGCAGTTGCACGACCCCGATCAGGAAGCCCTGATCCTGCTCCGGGATGAAGCCGGACGGCGTGTTGAACAGGGTGAAGCCCGTGCCCAGCAGCAGAAGCGCATAGACGCCGAACACCAGCGCCAGCTTGCGGATCAGCCGCGCCGTCAGTCGGCCGTAGCGATCCGACAGCCAGTCAAAGCCCTCGTTGAACTTGCGACCGGCCGAGCCGAGGTAGTGCAGGCCCGTGCCCAGCACGCCGGGCTTGCGCGCATGGTCGTCGTGGGCCTTGTGCGGCTTCAGCAGCATGGCGGCCATGGCCGGCGACAGGGTCAGCGACACCAGCAGCGACACGACCGAGGCCGTGGTGATGACGATGGCGAACTCGCGATAGAAGATGCCGGGAATGCCGGGCACGAACATGGTCGGGACGAACACCGACACCAGCACCAGACCGATCGAGATCAGCGCGCCCGACACCTCCTGCATGGAGCGATAGGCGGCGTCCTTGGGCGCCAGTCCCTCGCGGATATAGCGCTCGACGTTTTCGACCACGACGATGGCGTCATCGACCACGATGCCGACCGCCAGCACCAGGGCGAACAGGCTCAGCGAGTTGATCGAAAAGCCCAGCATCAGCTGCACGGCAAAGGTCGCGACCAGCGCCACCGGAATGGCCACGATCGGGATGATCGCCGCCCGCCAGGTCTGCAGGAAGACCACGACCACCAGCACCACGAGGAAGATGGCCTCGATCAGGGTGTGCTGCACCGACTCGACCGAGGCAGCGACGAACTCCGTCGGGTTGTAGGGAATGGAGACGTCCATGCCGGGCGGCAGTTCGGCCCGGATGGCTTCGACCTCGGCCATGACACGGTCCGCCGTGCCCAGCGCATTGGCGCCCGGCTGCTGGATGATGGCCATGCCGACGCCGCGCTCGCCGTCGAAGAAGCCGCGGATGCCGTAATCCTGCGCGCCCAGTTCGACGCGGGCGACATCGCGGATGCGGGTCACCCGGCCTTCGGCGTCGGTCTTGATGACGATGTTCGAGAACTCGTTCGGGTCGGTCAGACGCCCCTCGACCTGCACCGGCAGCTGGAAGGCCGCGGCATTGGTGTCGAACGGCGGCTGGCCGATGGCACCGGCGGCGGCCTGCACATTCTGGGCGCGCAGGGCGGCGACGATGTCCGGTCCGGTCAGGCCCCGCTGGGCCGCCTTGGCCGGGTCGATCCAGACCCGCATCGAATAGTTGCCACCGCCGAAGATCTGGACCGCGCCCACGCCCTCGATGCGCAGCAGCCGGTCGCGCAGCGTCGAGTTCGCATAGTTGCCGACATAGTCATTGTTCAGCGACTGGTCCGGGGACGTCAGCCCCAGGATCATCAGGAACCCGCTCTCCTGCTTGTTCACCGTCACGCCGATCTGGCGCACCTGTTCGGGCAGGCGCGGCTCGGCCAGCGCCACCCGGTTCTGGACCAGTACCTGGGCGGCATCCAGATCCGTGCCGGGATTGAAGGTCACCGTAATCCCGACGGCCCCGTCCGAGGTCGACGACGACGAGATGTAGAGCATCCCTTCGACCCCGTTCACCTCCTGCTCGATCGGCGCGGCGACCGTCTCGGCCACCGTTTCGGCCGAAGCGCCCGGATAGGCAGTGTTGATGGTGATCGTCGGCGGCGCGATCTCCGGATACTGCGACAGCGGCAGCAGCGGATAGGCGAAGGCGCCCATCAGGGTGATGAAGACCGCGATCACGGCCGCAAAGATCGGCCGGTCGATAAAGAAGCGGGAGATATTCATAACTGGGCCGGACTTTCCCGCTTAGCGGCGTTGCGACAGGGCGCCCGCCGGGGTGGCGGTGGCCGCAGGGGGGGCACGGGTCACCGGCGCCTGGGCATCGGTCGGCGTGCGTTCGATCTCGACCACCTTGGGCGTGACCGGCTGACCCGGACGGGCGCGCAGCTGACCGTTCACGATCACGCGGTCGGTCGACTCGATGCCCGAGCGGATCACGCGCAGGCCGTCGGACAGCGGTCCCAGCTCGACCGGGCGGGCAACCACCTTGTTCTCGGCATCGACCACATAGACGACGCGGCGCGACTGGTCGGTGGCGACGGCGGCATCCGGCACCAGCAGGGCCTGATAGGGGGCGGCACCCGCCACGCGTGCCTGACCGAACAGGCCGGGCTTCAGGAAGCCGTCGCCGTTCGCCACAACGGCCCTGAGGCGAATGGTCCCCGAGGCGGTGTCGACGACGTTGTCCGAGAAGTCGACCGTGCCGGTCCAGCGGAAGCCGGTCTCGTCCTGCAGGCGGATGCGGATGGGCGCAGAGGTGCCGTCGCGCGCCTCGCGCTGATACCGCAGCAGCACGGCTTCAGAGGCCTCGAACACGAAATGGATGGGGCTGGAGGCGACGATGGTGGTCAGCACATCGGCGGCGGACGATCCGCCCCCGACCAGATTGCCGGCGTCCACGCGGCGGTCCGAGACCCGGCCCGAGATCGGCGCGGTGACCCGGGTGAATTCGACGTCCAGCTGGCGGCTGCGCACTGCGGCCTGGGCGGCGGCGACCGAGGCCTCGGCCGTGCGCAGGGCGGCGCGCTTCTGGTCCGCCTCGGCCTGCGAAATGGCCTGGATGGCGACCAGCGATTCGGCGCGCTCCAGCTCCGAGCGGGCCAGGGCGACCTGGGCCTCGGCCTGTGCGGCCTGGGCCCGGGCCGAAGCCAGCGCCGCCTGTGCCGGGCGCGGGTCCAGGGTGAACAGCAGCTGTCCCTTGCGGACATACTGGCCGTCACGGAAGTGCACCGCCTGGATATAGCCGCCCACGCGGGCCCGCACCTCGACGCTCTGCGGCGCCTCGAAGCGGCCGGTGAACTCGTCCCAGTCCACCACCTGCTCCACGATCGGCGTGGCGACCGAGACCTCGGGCGCGGGCGGCGTGCCCTGGGCTTCGCTCGGGGCTGAACAGCCGTACAGCATGCCCGTGATCAACACGGACACGGCCATGATCTTGAAAAGGCGCATGGGCGCGGTCTCCGGCCGGCTGAGACCGGCAATTCAGGTTGGATGGCGGCACGGCGCGCAGAGGGGGAGGAGGGCGCAGTGTCAACGACGGATGACTTAATGGTGTTTGCGGTTCCGCTTGTCAACAGCCGATGACAAAGCCATATGGTTCGTGGGGACATTAACCCGGAGACCAGATTGCCCTTATCCGCCTGCGGCCCCCGGCCACGCAATGCGAACGCGACCCGCGCCGCCATCCTCGAGGCGGCCGAAACCCGTTTTGCGCGCGAGAGCTATGACGAGGTGGGCATGCGCGATATCGCCGCGGATGCCGGCGTCGATCCGGCCCTGATCGTCCGCTACTTCGGCTCCAAGGAGGGCCTGTTCCGCGCCGCCCTGGAAAGCTGTCAGGAGGGCTCGACCCTGCTGGAAGGCGATCGCGCCACCTTCGGCACCCGAATCGCCCACGAGCTGGTCTACGGCAGCGCCCGTCCCCGCAAGATGCAGGGCCTGCAGATGATTCTGCTGTCCGCCGCCTCCGCCAAGGCCCTCGAGGTCGTGCGCGCCTCCTCGAAGGAGCGATTTCTCGATCCCTTTGTCGACTGGATCGGGGGCGACGACGCCATGGTCCGCGGGCGTCTGGCCGCGGCCGTCATGATGGGCATGAAGGTCAGCCGCGAGGTCACCGGCGGGCTGGACCTGTGCGAGGCGCACTGCAAGCTTCTGGAGCAGCGCCTGGCCCGCATCCTTCAGGATATCATCGACGGCGCTTGAGCCGCGCGGCTCCATGGGTATAAGAGCCGCACACCAGACCTTCCGACCGGATGATCCGCATGGCCACCCCGAAGACCGAAACCGCCCATGGTGACTACCAACGGGGCACCCAGCCGGTTCACGAGCAACAGGCGACCTATTCGCTGTTCATGACCCTGGCGAAATGGGGCTCGCTGCACATCGCGGTGCTGCTGACCTTCCTGGTCATTTTTCTGCAGCCGGGTGGCAGCCTCGTGTTCGGCTTCGTCGCCGCCTTCGTGCTGGCCGTGGTCGGCTACTTCGCGCTGAAGTCCAAGCCCGCGAAGCATTGATCCCGGGCCGTTTTCGCGGCCCTTCCATATAAAACCAGCGCTTTACCGTGGGGGACCTGACGGCCTAGGCTGTTGCGAAACAGTCCACCCCACGGAGGGATTCGCTTGGCCGTCACTATCGCCGTGACCCGCGAACGCCGAGACGGCGAGACGCGCACTGCCCTGACTCCGGAAACCGTCCGCAAGCTGACCGGTCTGGGCGCGACCGTGCGGGTCGAGGCCGGGACGGGCCAGGGCTCGTCCATCCCCGACGACGCCTATGCCGAGGCCGGCGCCACCGTCGTCCGTGACCTCAAGACCGCGCTCGCCGGGGCCGACATCTTGCTCAAGGTGCGCGGCCCGACCGCCTCCGAGATCAGCGCGCTGCGCCCCGGTGCCGTGGTCGTCGCCCTGCTGGATGCCTGGCGCGAAAAGGAAACCGTCACGGCCCTGGCCGGTGCGGGCGTCACATCCTTTGCCATGGAGTTCGTGCCGCGCATCACCCGCGCCCAGGTCATGGACGCCCTGTCGTCCCAGGCCAATCTCGCCGGCTACCGAGCAGTCATCGAGGCCGCCGCCGCCTATGGCCGGGGCTTCCCCATGATGATGACCGCGGCGGGCACGGTGGCGGCGGCCAAGGTGTTCGTCATGGGCGCCGGTGTCGCGGGGCTTCAGGCCATCGCCACCGCCCGGCGTCTGGGGGCGGTCGTCACCGCCACCGATGTCCGCCCAGCCGCCAAGGAACAGGTCGAGTCGCTCGGCGCCAAATTCGTCGCCGTCGAGGACGAGGAGTTCAAGGCCGCCGAGACTGCCGGCGGCTATGCCAAACAGATGTCGGCCGAATATCAGGCCAAACAGGCGGCCCTGACCGCCAGCCATATCGTCAAACAGGACGTGGTCATCACCACCGCCCTGATCCCCGGCCGCCCGGCTCCGCGCCTCGTCACCACCGACCACGTCGCCTCGATGAAGCCCGGCTCGGTGATCGTCGATCTGGCGGTCGACAACGGCGGCAATGTCGAGGGCATCAAGGCCGGCGAGATCGCGACCACGCCGAACGGCGTCAGCCTGGTGGGCTGGACCAACATGCCCGGCCGCGTCGCCGCCGACGCCTCCAGCCTCTATGCCCGGAACCTCGTCGCCTTCGTCGGCCTGATGCTCAAGGACGGCGCCTTGGCCCTCGACCTCGACGACGAAATCCTCAAGGCCGCTGCCGTCACCCATGGCGGCGCCATCGTGCATGAAGGGGTGAAGGCCTGATGCTGTCCGACAATCTCCGGGGCTTTCTCCAGATGTGTGCTTGGGGCGTGATCGCGATCGGCGTGCTGCTGGCCGTACTTTCAGGCCTCAGCTATCTGGGCGTGATGCCTGGCCCGGTGACGGTCGGCGGGGGCGGGGCTCTCACCACCGTCCTTTCGCTCCTTGGCAGGGCCGCTGCCAGCGTTGTTCAGGGCGGGGTGCTCCTCGCACTTCTGAGCATCGACGAACGTCTGCAGAATCGAGGTCACTGAATGGAACACGTCGACCCCACCGTCTTTCGTCTGGCCATCTTCGTGCTGGCCATCTTCGTCGGCTATTATGTGGTGTGGAGCGTCACGCCCGCCCTGCACACGCCGCTGATGGCCGTCACCAATGCCATCTCCAGCGTCATCATCGTCGGTGGACTGATCGCGGCGGCCGCCGTGTCGGAAGCCTCGGGCATGAACGGCTGGATCGCCAAGGGGGCCGGCGTCGCCGCCGTGACCCTCGCCAGCGTCAACATCTTCGGCGGCTTCATGGTCACCCGGCGCATGCTGGCCATGTACCGCAAGAAGGAACGCCCCGCCCCCGCTCCGAAGCCGGCTGCCTGAGATCATGCAGCCCGACCCCGTCCGCATTGCCGAGATCGGTGCCTGGATCGCCTCCGGGCTGGGATTCGGCATGTGGCTGTGGATGTTCTTCAAGGAGCGCGATCCCATCCGCCGGGTGCGGCTGAGCGACTGCGGCGTGGTGCTGGTCTTTTCCGCCATCCTGACCCGCATCGTGGCTGACGGTCGCCCGCTCGGGGTCTTCGACTGGACCCTGCTGATCCTCGGCCCCCTGTTCATCGGCGCCGCCCTCTGGCGCCTCGCGCGCACACAGGGGATGGGCCGATGACCGGCCCGGGTATGCAGGAGGGGCGGCGGGTCTTCGAAGGCCCCCCCTTGCTGGACCAGGTGCTCGACGTTTTGCGCGACCATCAGGCCGCAGCCCACGCGGTGGGGGCCGAATTTGTGGGCGTGGTGGGCTCTGTCGCGCGCGGCGAGGCGACCGCCGAGAGTGATGTCGATGTGGTCTTCGACGTCGTGGGCCAGCTGGACTACTGGCGGCTCGGCGGGCTTCAGCAGGATCTGGAAGATGCTGTCGGTCGAAAGGTCGATCTGGTTGACCGGGCGATGATGATTCCGGAACGATGGGCCTGGATGTCGCGGGACCTCGTATCGTTGTGACAAATCCCGCGATCCGCTTCCTGCTTGAGGATATCGTCGCCTACGGGAGCGAGGCGGTTGAATTCGTCGGCCATCGTGATGCTGACGCCATTCTCGCGGATCGCCTTCGCGAGCATGCGGTGTTGCGAACGGTTCAGATCGTCGGCGAGGCCGCCGCCCAAATCCTGAAGGCCCGCCCGGACGGGATCGCAGACCTGGAACTGCGGGACGCCGCCGGTTTCAGAAATGTCCTTGTTCACGGCTACGCCAAGGTCCGTATGGAGCGCGTGGTCGCCATCGTTCGGCAGTCGCTGCCGCCGCTGATCGCGGGTGCCCGCTCCGCACTGGGGGAAGAAATCGAATGACCGCATCGCTTGCCGCCCTGGCCTATCTGGCTGCCGGTGTCCTGTTCATCCTCAGCCTGCGCGGGCTTTCCAGTCCCGAGACCAGCCGGCGGGGCAATACCTTCGGCATGGTTGGCATGGGGCTGGCCATTGCCGTCACCCTGATCACCCTCGGCATCACCGGCGCACTGGACCCGCTGACGCTCGCCCTGATCGCAGGCGGCGTGATCGTCGGCGGCGGGGGCGGCGCCCTGATCGCCGCGCGCGTCCAGATGACCCAGATGCCCCAGCTGGTCGCCGCCTTCCACAGCCTGGTCGGTCTGGCCGCCTGTCTGGTCGCGGTCGGCGCTGTCTATGCGCCCGTGGCCTTCGGCATCGCCACGCCCGAGGGCGGCATCAAGACCCTGTCGATCATCGAGCTGTCCCTCGGCGTCGCCATCGGCGCCATCACCTTCACCGGCTCGGTGATCGCCTTCGCCAAGCTGAACGGCAACATGAGCGGCGCGCCGATCCTGCTGCCCGCGCGGCACCTGATCAACATCGCCCTGGCGCTCGCCCTCGTCCTGCTGATCGGCATCATGGTGGGCTCGGGCGGCACGGCGACCTGGGCCTTCTGGGGCGTGTTCGCGCTCGCCCTGATCCTCGGCGCCACCCTGATCATCCCGATCGGCGGGGCCGACATGCCGGTCGTGGTGTCCATGCTCAACAGCTATTCCGGCTGGGCCGCGGCCGCCCTCGGTTTCACGCTGGAGAACATCGCCCTGATCATCACCGGCGCCCTGGTGGGCAGCTCGGGCGCCATCCTCAGCTACATCATGTGCAAGGGCATGAACCGCAGCTTCATCTCGGTCATCCTCGGCGGATTCGGCGGGGACAGCGGCCCGGCGGGCGCCGGCGTCGCCGAGACCCGGCCGGTCAAACAGGGCTCGGCCGACGACGCCGCCTTCATCATGAAGAATGCCTCCAAGGTCATCATCGTGCCCGGCTACGGCATGGCCGTCGCCCAGGCCCAGCACGCCCTTCGCGAAATGGCCGACAAGCTCAAGGAGGAGGGGGTCGAGGTCAAATACGCCATCCACCCCGTCGCCGGCCGCATGCCCGGCCACATGAACGTGCTGCTGGCCGAGGCCAACGTCCCCTATGACGAGGTGTTCGAGCTCGAGGACATCAACAGCGAGTTCAGCTCCTGCGACGTCGCCTTCGTCATCGGCGCCAATGACGTCACCAACCCCGCCGCCAAGACCGACCCCCAGTCGCCGATCTACGGCATGCCCATCCTCGACGTGGAAAAGGCCGGCACCGTCCTGTTCATCAAGCGCGGCATGGGCTCGGGCTACGCCGGCGTCGAGAACGAACTCTTCTTCCGCGACAACACCATGATGCTGTTCGCCGACGCCAAGAAGATGGTCGAAGGGATCGTGAAGGGGCTTTAGGTCGGGAGAAGGCAGCCAGTGAAGATCGACACGATACGATGTTGGGCTGCCATCTGCGTCGGGATGATTGCGGCTTGTTCGCCCCCCAATCGGTCCTTCAACGAGGAGCCTTTTCCTCCGATCCAGTCGATGAAATGCACGCTGCGAGCGGTGCACACTGGCGTTCTAAATCCCGGCTACTATCGCGAAGGGGGCAGCGGGGAGCTTGAGCTTATTGTTCGCGAACTCGATTCCGCGAACGGGAAGGCAAAGGTCCAAGGCAACAACGGCGTTGAGACCGTCGAATTCAGGCGATCCGCCGGTCAGATGCAGTTCCTTGAGACCACCGTCTCCGGGAATCTGAGCGTGATCGTCGTTTTCGCTTCGCCAAAACGTGGTGAACCGATGCCTGCGGTGCATTCGCGGCACGTGGCCGTGGGGCCCGCAAATGTGTCCATCTCGCAGTATGCCGGCGCCTGCGTCGCTACCTGACGACAGTTGCTCCGCCTCAAGGCCTGATCCGCACGACCATACAGTTCGCCAGCTAGCCCCCAACTCCGCTCATCCCGGCGGAAGCCGGGACCCAGTGCTTTGGCCGAAGCCTGAAGGTCGGCGTGGGGGCGCTGTCCTCTTGGATCCCGGCTTCCGCCGGGATGAGCGGGTGGATAGTCTGGCGCCCATGCCCCGCCTTCACACCGTCAGAAACCTGATCCTCGGCGCCCTTGTGGTGGCGGGCCTTCTTTATCTGGCCGTGGCCGGTCTGGTGTACGTCAACCAGCGCAGCCTGATGTACTTTCCCGATGCCGAGCGGTCAGCCCCCGATGCGGCCGGTCCAGCCATCCAGGTCGTGGAGATCGCCACGGACGACGGCGAGCGGCTGGTCGGCTGGTGGCTGCCGCCTCAGGAGGGCCAGCCGACCCTGCTGTTCTTCAACGGCAACGCCGCTGGGCTCGCAGGCCAGCGCGGCCGCTGGCGGCGCATCGCCGATCAGGGCCTGGGCTTTCTGGCGATCGGCTATCGCGGCTATGACGGCTCGACCGGCTCCCCGTCCGAGGCGGGCCTGCACGAGGATGCCCGCGCCGCCTGGGACTGGCTGGCCGCCCGCACGGACACTGCCGACATCGTCATCCACGGCTTCTCACTGGGCTCCGGAGTGGCCACCCGACTGGCGACCGAACGGCCGGCCCGCGCCCTGATCCTTGAGGCGCCCTATACCTCGACCGCCGATGTTGCGGCCCGCTCCTACCCCTGGCTGCCGGTGCGCTGGCTGATGAAGGATCAATACCGCTCGGCCGACATCATCGATCAGGTCGACATGCCTATCCTCATCCTGCACGGCAACGTCGACGAGGTGATCCCCTACGATCTGGGCCGCACCCTCTATGACCGGGCGCCGGCTCCCAAACAGTTCATCCGCATGATCGGCTCGAACCACAACACGCTCGTCCGCGACGGCGGCTATGATCACATCTGGCGCTTCCTCGGCCTGACCCCCGTGGGGCCCTCGGCGGCGCCGGGCCATCAGGCCGATGTCGAAATCCTGCGCGAGCGCCGCCCCGCAGCCACACCGTCCAAAGCCCCATGACCCCCGCCGACATCATCGCCCTGCTGGACCTTCAGCCCCATCCCGAGGGCGGCCACTATCGCGAGACCTTCCGTGACCCGCGCACCGTCGACGGGCGCTCGGTCGGGACGGCCATCTACTTCCTGCTGTGTGTCGGTGAGCGGTCGAAATGGCACCGCGTCGACGCGACCGAGATCTGGCACCACTACGACGGGGCGCCGCTGGCACTCGATATCGACGGCATCGGCCGCCTGATCCTCGGCCCGGACGTCAAGGCCGGCCACCAGCCCCAGATCGTCGTCCCGACCGGCAGATGGCAGGCCGCCGAAAGCCTCGGCGACTGGTCCCTGGTCGGCTGCACCGTCGCCCCCGGATTCGAGTTCGCCGGTTTCGAAATGGCGGAGGACCCGGACGGTCCTCCTCCGTCAACGTCGGTTATGTAATCGACGTGTCGACGTTCCGTCGCAGCATCCCCACGGAAGCGTCGCTGCACGGACACTGACGCTGGCTACACGCTCATCCACTGTTCAACGGGGATGGCGTCATCATGAATATCCGGTTCCGGTCCACTCTGCTTCTGACCAGCGCGGCCGGCGCGCTCACGCTCTCGGCGGCACCGGCTCTGGCCCAACAGGCCGATCCCGTGACCCAGCTGGACGAGATCGTCGTCACGGCCCAGTTGCGCGCCCAGGACCCGGTCGAGGTCCCCTTCGCCCTGACCGCCTATTCGGGCGAGCGCCTGCAGCAGCTGGGCCTGCAGGACTTCGAGGCCCTGTCGGCCTTCGTGCCGGGCTTCCTCGTCCAGAACCAGTCGCCCAACAACCCCGGCTTCGTGATGCGCGGCATCACCTCCGACGACGGCGCGGCCACGACCGAGCCCCGGGTATCGGTGTTCCAGGACGGCGTGTCGATTTCCAAGGCGCGCGGGTCCTTCGTCGAACTGTTCGATCTCGAGCGGGTCGAGGTGGCCAAGGGCCCGCAATCGACGCTCTACGGCCGGGGCGCCCTGATCGGGGCGGTCAATCTGGTCCAGAACCGCGCCCGCCCGGGCGTGACGGACTCGGCGGCGTCGATCTGGGCCGGCAACTACGGTTCGGTCGGGGCCGAACTGATGATCAATGCCCCCCTGGGGGACTCGGTCGGGCTGCGCTTTGCCACCCGGCTGAAGCGCATGGACGGCACGGTCGAAAACCTGCTGGGCGGACCGGACTACAACAGCGTCAACACCCAGGCCTATCGCCTGGGCCTGGCGTTCGAACCCAACGATACCTTCCGCTTCGACGTGATCGCCAACTATCAGGTCGACGACACCTCGGGCACCTCGTTCAAGTCGATCGCCTACAATCCCGCTGACCCCGTCACCGGTGCGGTGCTGGGCGGGCGCGACCCGTGGGACGGCGCGGCCCTGACGTCCACGGCCGATTTCGACGGCGGCAAGGTGCTGGGCCTCGACCGCGAGGTCTGGGGTGTCACGGGTCTGGGCCGGCTGGAGCTGTCGCCGTCGCTGACGCTCAACTCGACCAGCGCCTATCGTCGCTTCGACTCGTACGAGACGTTTGACGCCGACGGCGTCTCCCTGCCGATCCTGTCCGCTGCCGAAGAGGCCTTCGGCGAACAGTGGAGCCAGGACCTGCGCCTGAATTTCGACAACGGCGGCCGTGTATCGGCCTTCGTCGGTGGCGGCTGGTTCCGCGAGGAAGGCTATCAGCGCACCCCCACCCAGTTTGACGAGCGCATGGCCCTGGCCCAGCTGGCCGGCCTGCTCGACGGCAATCCCGCCGCCGTGGGCACCAACACCCTGCCGGCTTCGGTCTATGGATCGTCAGCCCTGCTGAACCCGATCCTGTCCGCCTTTGGCCTGCCGGGTCCGGCCATTCCCGGCATCGCCGCCAATCTCAAGCCGGCCCATATCGAGACCGCCACGAACAGCAGCGAGCTGACCTCGTGGGATGTGTTCGGGGACCTGACCTTCCGCCTGACCGACCGGTTCGAGGTCTCGGGCGGGCTGCGCTACACCCGCGATGACAAGACCACCGGCTTCGCCAGCGAGCTGAACAACGGCCGCTCCATCCTCGGCGGCCTGCTGGCCGTGCAGCAGGTCCAGGCCCAGATCGCCACCCTGATCGCCATCGGCACGCCCGAAGCCCTGACCCAGGCCGCGGCGCTGGGGGCCTTCGCCAATGGCGTGGTCGGCGGGCTTGCCACCCCGGGGTCGGTCGGCCTGCCGCCGTCGGCGGGTTTCCCGCCCTTCGGCCTGACGTCACAGCCGACGCCGAACAACGGCGACTTCGTCTATGGCGATCTGGAGGACGACGGCATGACCTGGCGGTTCACCGCCCGCTACGCCGTCTCGGACGATGCCAGCCTCTATGCCAACTATGCCCGCGGGCGGCGTCCCAAGGTGCTCAGCGCCCGCTCGCCTTCCACGCCTCTGGGCAACCCCACCTTCACCGAGGTGGATGCGGAAACGGTCGACAGCTTCGAACTGGGCGCCAAATACGCCTCGGCCGACGGGCGGCTGCAGCTGGACGGTGCCGTCTACCGGTACGACTACGAGAATTTCCAGACGACCATCCAGGACGGCACGCGCTTCATCGTGACCAATGCCGGCGAGGCCAGCGCCTGGGGCTTCGAGGGCCAGGTCGCCTTCCTCGCGACCGACACTGTCGAGCTGTTCGGCACCTATGGCTACAACCACTCGCGGTTCGAGTCCGGCATCTACGACGGCAACCGCTTCCGCCTGTCGCCCGACCACATGGCGTCCATCGGCGCCGTGTGGACCCTGCCGGTCCGCGGCGGCGCGTTCGAGGTGCAGCCGACCTGGACATGGCAGTCCAAGGTCTTCTTCAGCGACGACAACGACATCCCCGCCCTGCAGGTGTCCAACTTCGTGCCGGACACCATGCAGGATGAGTTCCAGGACGCCTACGGCCTGCTGAACCTGCGCATCCGCTTCCAGCCCGACTCGCGCAACTGGTCGCTTGAGGCCTATGGCGAGAACCTGCTGGACGAGGAATACGTCAAGGACGCCGGCAATACGGGCGACGCCCTCGGCATGCCGACCTTCATCGCCGGGCGCCCGATGACCTGGGGCCTGTCGGCCCGCCTGCGCTACTAGGAGACCGCCATGAAGATCGACCGCCGCAGCCTTCTGGGCCTGTTCGGGGCGGGGACGGCGTCCTGTGCCACGACCCCCGATCTTGTGTCCGCTGCGGCGGTCGATGTGCGGTTCGACCATGGCGTGGCCAGCGGGGACCCGGCCCCCGACTCGGTCGTGCTGTGGACGCGCGTGACGCCCCCCGCCGGTTTCGACGCCACCCTGCCGGTGGCCGTGGCGATCGGCGCCTCGCCCGACCTCTCCGATGCCACGATCCGCACCCTGACGACCGGGCCCGACCGGGACTACACCGTCAAACTCGTGGCCGGGGACCTCCAGCCGGGACGCGACTACTGGTTCCAGTTCCGGGTGGGCGAGGCGACCTCCCCCCTCGGGCGGACGCGCACCCTGCCGGTCGGGGCCACCGCGCGGCTCGATCTGGCGGTGGTCTCCTGCCAGCTTCACCCCGGCGGCCTGTTCAACGCCTATGACGCCATTGCGGGCCTCGAGGCGCTGGACGCCGTCGTCCACCTCGGCGACTACATCTACGAATACGGCGCCGGGGATGGCGCCTACGGCATGGCCACCGGTCGCCGGCTGGGCCGCATTCCCGAGCCGCCCCACGAGATCGTCACCCTGGCCGACTATCGCCTGCGCCATGCCCAGTACAAGTCGGACCCCGACCTTCAGGCCGCGCACGCCCGCGCGCCCTTCATCTGCGTCTGGGACGACCACGAGGTTGCCAACGATACCTGGATGCACGGGGCCGAGAACCATCAGCCCGCGACCGAGGGCGACTTCGATGCGCGCAAGGCGGCGGCGCTGCGCGCCTACTACGAATGGATGCCCATCCGCGAGGCCGCGCCCGGCACCCTGCCCGAAGCCATCAACCGCACCTTCGACTTCGGCGATCTCGCCAGCCTGATGATGGTCGAGACCCGTCTGATGGCGCGCACCCCGCCGCTCAGCCACGGCGATCTCGAATTCGTGCCCGGTTCCGACGGCACGCCCGTCCCGGACCTTGAGGCCTTCATGGCCCGGCGCAACGATCCGTCCCGCGAACTGCTGGGCGCGGGCCAGCGCGCCTGGCTCAGGCAGGAACTGACCCGCTCGCGGAGCGAGGGCCGCCCCTGGCAGATTCTCGGCAACCAGGTGGTGATGGCCCGGGTGCGGGGCCCCGACGTCTCGACCCTGATGCCGCCCGCCCAGCTCGAGGCCGTGCTGGCCGGCCTGGAGCCCGAGATCCGGGCCCGGGTCGAGAGCCTGATCGCCCTGTTCAAGCTGGACGTGCCCTTCAACCTCGACGCTTGGGACGGTTTCCCCGCTGCACGGGAGCGCCTGTATGCCCTGTTCCGCGAGGCCGGTGTCCAGCCGATCGTGCTGGCGGGCGACAGCCATGCCTTCTGGGTGAACGAGCTGCATGACGAGGCCGGCCAGCGGCGCGCGGTCGAGTTCGGCACCAGCGCCGTGTCCAGCCCGTCCCCGGCCGATGCGCTGGGTGGCATTCCGCTGGGCCTGGCCCTGTCGATGGTCAATGACGAGGTGCGCTTCTGCGATCAGGCGTCAAAGGGCTTCGTCCTGATGACGCTGACGCCCGACCACGCCGAGGTGGCCCTGATGGGCGTATCGACGATCTTCGCCAAACCGTACGACCTGAAGCCGGTCAAGCGCTACCATCTCCCGCGCGAGACGGGGGGCCTCGGCGCGCTGACCGAAGTCTGACCGGCGCGCCCTACGGCGTGTCGTAGTCGACGCCCGGCCCGTAATAGGTGTCGAAGAACGGCTTCATGTGCGTCTCGTAGCGCTTCCACGCGGCCTTGGACGAGGCATAGAGCGGCTGGCGCACCTGGGCGAAGCTGGCGGTGGTCACGGCCCGGTCGGTGGCGTGGAAGTCGCGCACCTGATCTTCCCATTCCAGTCCGGCATGGTCGAGGATCCGCCGCATCCAGGTGTCCGGATCGTCGACCAGCTGCTCATAGGGCACGGTCAGCAGGGTCTCGGGCGGCAGCACCTTCGTCCAGTGCTCATGCAGCCGGTCCTCGCCCTTGAAATGCCGGGCGATGTCGGTGAGCGAGCGGGTCCAGTCGGCGCCCTTCACGAACCGGGTGCGGAAGCAGGACCAGGCGATCCCTGCGGGATGCCGGCGCAGCCAGATGAATTTCGCATTGGGCAGGCACTGGTGGATCAGGCCCAGGAACCGCGTCTGGTTGAGCGTCTTGTCGATCACCCGGCCCTCGGTGCCGAACCGCTCGTCCATCAGGTGGAGATAGGCCGCGCCGATCCGCGTGGCGAGAGTCTCTCCGCCCGGCCGCGCAAAGGCGGCACGGACGGCATCGGGCGTATAGCCCTGCACCGACATGGCCGCGTGGCGGAACAGATTGACCTCGGCCCCGTCGTGCACCGCCGAATGGCTGACCAGAATCTGCTCGACCAGGGTCGTGCCCGACCGGGGCAGGCCCAGGATGAAGATCGGCCGGTCGCTGTCGACGGCGCTCTTCGGCAGACTGTCGATGAAGGCGCGGTCATAGCCCTTGACCACCTGATCGACGAACATGTCTGACTGGTCGGCATTGAAGGTGCTGTCCGGCATCTGCAAACGCCCCGCCTCGGCAAAGGCGGCGAACGCCTTGTCGGTCTGGCCGGTGTCGTCATAGGCCTTGCCGAGGGCATACAGCAGCACCACCCGGTTCAGCCGGCGCTCCGGGGCATGGCCGATCCGCGCGGCCAGGGCCTCCATGGCCGGAATGTCCGGATCGTCGGCCGTGAACTTCTTGATGCCGGCCAGCACCGCCCAGGCGTTCTCGGCCCCCAGCGCCACGGTCGGCAGGTCCAGGATGCGTCTCAGATTGGCGATCGCCGCTTCATTGTCCCCGAACTGCACCTGACAGGTCGCCAGAAAATGCAGCGCCGCCGGATCGTTCGGCCGTTCGCGCACCAGCGCCTGGGCCTCGCGCAGGGCTTCTTCCGAGCGTCCGTTCTGGCTCAGCAGATTGGCATAGGCCTGACGCGACTCCGGCGTGGGCGCTGCGGCGATGTTGCGGCGTGCGGCCGTCAGAGCGATCGAGACCTCGCCCATCGTCGCCGCCAGCCGGGACACCGAGGCCCATTTGGTGCCGATCGGCGGATTGGCGGCGATCGCGCGCGACAGCTTGTCGGCGGTCGTATCCCGGTCGCGGGCCTTGAAGGCCTCGACGGCCTCATTGATCAGTCGCGCGCCATCCTGGGGGGCCGTCGTCATGCAGGTCTGTCCTCCGTAAGCCGCAGAGGGCTAGCGGCCCCGGCCCCGGATCGCAAGCATGCTCCCCGATCAGGCGGCCATGGCCGGGATCCAGTCGTGCTGGTCGCTGATGCCGGGGGTCCAGTGGGCCTCGTCCCACAGCTGGTCCTCGACCGTATAGCCGGCGCTGGCCGACAGGCTGATCACATCGACGACCTGCTCTTCCTGACGGTCCCAGATCACCGCCAGATCGCTGCACCCTTCCGCGTCGCACGGAACGGTCAGATAGCGGTCGGCCAGGCGGGTGGGTCGGGCGGCGGGGGCGGACTGGAACATGGGTCTGATCCTCGTTGGCGGGGGCCGGATCGCTCCGGCGCTTGATGACAAGGATAGATTGGCGCACACATACGTCAGAAACGGTCGTATCAATCCGGAGCCCCCATGCGCCACGACAAGGCCGCGATGATTCTGGACCTGGCGCGTCGCATGGCCGCCAGCTCCGAAGGCCTGTCGCTGGACGAGATGGCCCGTGATCTGGCCGTCAGCCGCCGCACGGCCGAACGCATGCGCGACGCGGTGCTGATGACCTTTCCCGCCGCCGAGGAGGTGTCCGACCCGCCGCACAAGCGCTGGCGCATCCGCGGCGGCCTGTCGGCCTTTGAACAGGCCCCGACCGCCGGTGAGCTGGTCGAGCTGGCCAAGGCGGCCTCGGCCCTCCGGCTGTCGGGCGAGCCCTCGCGGGCCTCGGCGCTGGAATCGCTGGAGCGCAAGCTCAAGTCGGCCATGCGCTCGACCACCCTCAACCGTCTGGCCCCGGACCTCGAGGCCCTCGTCCGGGCCGAGACCATCGCCGTCCAGGCCGGCCCCCGCCCCACGGCGGACGAGGCCGAACTGACCCCCATCCGCCACGCCGTGCTGGCCGAGCGGCCGCTGGGCTTTGTCTACAGCCGCCCCGGCGCCCCCTCCCGGCGACGCATCGTCACCCCCTGCGGCCTGATGTTCGGCCGGGCCAACTATCTGGTCGCCGCCGACCGCGAGAGCGGCCGCATCCAGACCTTCCGGCTCGACCGGATGAGCGCCATCACTGTCGAGGAGGGCACCGCCCGCCCGCCCGAGGGCTTCGACCTCCAGGCCTTCGCCTCGCGCTCCTTCGGCATCTACCAGGACGAGGTCGAGCAGGTGGAACTGCGGGTCCTGCCCGAGGGCGCGGACGAGGCCCGCGCCTGGCGCTGGCACCCGACCCAGTCCTTCGAGGACCAGCCCGACGGCTCGGTGATCGTCCGCTTCACCGCCTCGGGCATGCGAGAACTGGCCTGGCACCTGTTCACCTGGGGCCATCAGGTCCGCATCCTCGCCCCCGACCGCCTCAGGACCGCCATGGCCGAGGCGCTGGAGGCCGCCCAACAGGCCCTCGATCCGTCCCAAGCATGACCAAAGCATAAGGTGACGCCGGCAATGGCAACGCTAGGGTGCCGCCCACTATCGAGAGGGACCTCCATGCGCACGCTGTCTGCCGCAACGGCTCTGGCCGCCTTCCTGACGCTGGGCGCCTGCGCCCCGACTTCGCCGCTCGCCCCGGCCGCGCTCGCCGAGGCCGATATCCCCGGCGCCGATGTGTCCGTCACGCGCGACGGCGAGCAATGGACGGTCGACTACACCTTCAGCGAGGACGCCCCCGTCTGGGCCTTCATCCGCTCGTCGCTGCTGATGGAGTCGCGCCAGCCCTGGCGCCCGGCCGACTGGACCGTCGTCACCCCCGGTGTGGTGCTGGAACGCGTCGGCCACCTCGACGTCCTGCGCAGCGTCGACGGCGGTCCCGTGCCCCGTCAGGTCCGGCTGCAACTGGCCCCCCGCAATCATAATCTCGAGGCCGACTATCCGGTGCTGGCCTTCACCGACGGCTCGGTCGCCCTGTTCTCCGGGGCCTTCGATGTCTTCGCCCTGCCGTCGCTGGAGGTCGCCCGCGACCTGCCCGAGGACCTGAACGGTCAGGACATCGCCATCCGCAACGCCCGCATCACCTGGCGGGATCGCAGCGGCCCGGTGCTGGTCCAGGGCGAGCGCCGGCGCGAGGCCGTGACCGAGGACGGCACCCTGTACGTCCTGTTCGGCCAGACCCGCATGAAGGAGGCCGAGCGGATCGTCACCGTCGCCGATCCCCGGCTGCCCGCCTGGATCAGCACAGAGATCGAGGGCTGGGCGCCCGGCGTCGCGGACTATTACGCCCGCCGCCTCGGCCCCGGCCAGACCGACCGCCCGACCATCATGGCCAGCTGGGGCGGCCCCACCCCGGGCCTGCAGAGCATGAGCGGCAGCGTCCTGCCCGGCCTGATCGTCATGAGCTTCGAGGGCATCGGCAATGTCGAGGCCTCGCCCCGGTCCCAGGCCCAGATCCGCTGGTTCATCGGCCATGAGAGCGCCCATTTCTGGCTGGGCCAGACCGTCCGCTATGAACGCTCCCGCGACTCCTGGATCACTGAGGGCGGGGCCGACCTGATGGCCGTGCGTGCCACAAAGGCGCTCGACCCCTCCTACGACGCGCTGGGCATGCTGCAGGAAGAGGTCGACGACTGCGCCGTCCTCGCCGTCCGCCCGATCGAGGGCGCGGCTGCCCTGGGCGATCACCGCGCCTTCTACGCCTGCGGCGCTGTCTTCGCCCTCGTGGCCGAACGCGCCCAGCAGCGCGCCACCGGCGGCGACTGGTTTGACTATCTCCGGCCCCTGATCGACGCCAACCGCGAGGACGGCGTCCTGACCCGCGCCGAATGGCTGGACCACCTCGACGTCGTCTCCGGCGACCCGACGCTGCGGGCCCGTATCGAGGTCTTCCTCGACTCCGGCACCCCCGACCCCGTCACTGCCCTCGCCGACCTGCTCCACGCCGCCGGCGTCCCCCACCGCGTGGAAGAGGGCAGGGTGGTTCTGGAGTAGGGGCAGAAAAAGGGGCTCGGCTAGCGGACCGCTTCCGCGGTCATGGGGGCGGGGCGGCCTGCAGAAATCCCATATCGCTCCTGCCACCCGGCGACGGTGGCTGCGCGCTCCGCCTCGGTGCCCCCGTTGTAGATGAAGCCGAAATGCTCGCCTGTGATCTGGTTGAGTACGGCTGCTAGGGCGTCGACCATCAGATCGGGGCCGTAGAGCCGCACATCTTCAAACGCACCGGGCGCGTTCTCGAGGGCAAGGACCGACCATGGCAACGGGCGTCGATCATCCATGAGGGCCACGAGTTCCGGGACGGCCTCAGGTCCCATGGCAATCAGCTGGTCAAACAGTGCCTGCTGCCGGGGGCCGCTGGCCCTTCCGGCGGGAAGGGCCGCAATCTCCTCGACGATCTGCCGTACGTCGGATCGATGGGAGGCAACAGGCATGTTCCACGAGGGCTGTGTCGCGCACCCTGCGAGGGGCGTGCCCAAACAGACCAGGGCTGCCGCGATACTCGCCAGTCGTCCCATAGTGACCTCCGCCACAAATTTCCCCGGCGACTCCACCACAGGCAGCCCCGCGCGTCCATCTCGCTCCCTCCGACCGATTCTGACGCACCCGCGTGCCAGCGTCCCCGGCATGACACAGGCTGCTCCTTCTTCCTCCGCCCCCGACGACGTCTGGAGCGTCGCGCGTGAGGCCTATCTGGCGGGGTCGACCGCCGCCATGGTCTGTCGCGAGCTGGCGCTGCCGCCGTCGACCTTCTGGCAGCGCGCCGCGCGTGAGGGGTGGCTGCGCCGTGACCATCCCCGCCGGGCTGCGCCCCTTCCGCCGCCCGCGCCGGTCGATCTGGACGCACCAGTCGACGATATGTGGACCGCGCTCGACAAGGTCTGGCACCGCATCTGCGCCGCGCTGGATGCGGGCGATGCGGCGGGCGCCGCGCGCTGGACGCGGGTCCATGCCCAGCTGAAGGCGACGGCCGTCGCCGAGGGCCGGGCCGAGGCTGCCGACCGGAGGCGTGCCGCCCATGAGCAGAGCCTCGACGCCCTGCGCTCCAGTCAGGCGGTCATGCGCGCGGCCGAGGCCCAGCTGGCCGCCGTGCGCGCCGCCCGTGCCGCCCCGGATATGGAGAAAGTGGAGTCTGATTTGCCGGACTCTGACTCCCGCCCGCTGAACCGCGCCGAACGCAGACGTTTGCGGAAACGGGGAGGCCCCTGACACTTGGGAAACCTGACACTCAAACTCTGTCGGCTCAGCCCCTGCTGCCGGCTGCCGACACCCCCGTCAGGGCCAGCATGGCCAGCACCGGAGCGATCAGGGCATTGGCGCCGAACTGGGCGAAGCCGGCCGCCCCCAGCACCGAGCCCGCCAGAAGGCCCAGCCAGAGCAACAGATAGGGCACCCAGCCGAGGCGCTCCCCGCCCCACAGTGCCACGGTGATCCGCTTGCCCAGCTTCACCAGTGTCCCGGTCATATAGGTCAGTCCGACGCGCACCTCTCCGTCCTCGGCAAACACCGTGTTCTGCGCGCCCATGGCCAGCGCCAGCGGGATCGCCGCGAGGATGTCCAGCCCCAGCCAATGCAGGACGAGCGCCAGCGTCAACAGCGCCGTCACGAGGGCGAGGGTCGCCGGTTCCTTGTGCGCTCTGGCCAGCCGCCCGACGCTGGCGCCCACGATCACGCCCAGCACAAAGGTCAGGATCAGCCCCCCGGCGACCACGGCGGCCCGGCTTCCTTCCTCAAGGCCCACGCCCAGCCGGGTCGAGTTTCCGCTCATGAACGACACGAAGAAACCGCCGGTCATCAGAAAGCCGATCACATCGACGAACCCGGCAACGGCGGAAAAACAGCCGGCCATGATCCGGGTGCGCGGGTCGAGCTGGATCATGGCCTCACCCCGCTTGGAACGGATAGGGACTGACCGACTTGGTCCAGTCGTCGACGGCCAGCGCCCGGTCCAGCGGGGGGGCCGCGCGTTCGGCGCAGGGGTGGCGAAGGCACAGCCGGCAGGCCGGGCCGATCGGCGTGACCTCGGGCGCGGTCAGGTCCAGCCCCCGGGCATAGGTCAGCCGGTGCGCATGCTTCAGCTCGCACCCCAGGCCGATGGCCAGGTCCTGTCCTTCGGTGAAGGCATCATGCCCCTGCCGGTCGACTGTGCGCGCCAGGGTGAACCAGCGCCCGCCCTCCGGCGTCTCGATGATCTGGGTGACGATCCGGCCCGGGGTGCGAAAGGCCGAATGCAGCCGCCAGCGGGGGCAGGCTCCACCGAACCGCGAGAAGGGAAAGGCGCCGGAAGCATAGCGTTTCGAGATATTGCCCGCCTGGTCGACCCGCATCAGGAAGAAGGGCACCCCTCGTGCCGTGGGCCGCGACAGGGTGGTCAGCCGGTGCGCCGCCTGTTCGAACGACACGCCGAATCGCGCCGTCAGCCGCCCGAGGTCATAGGCGGTATCCTCCGCCGTCGCCTGAAACGGGCCGTAGGGCATCAGGGTCGCGGCCGCGAGCGTATTGGTCAGCGACACCTTCAGCAGCCGCCGGGTCGCCTCGTCCGGGGGACGCGCCGCTTCGGTCATCGCCTCCAGCTCGGCCCCGTGCTCGCTCAAGGCCAGCTGATAGGCGACGGCAAAGGCCCGCGACGACGGCCCCAGCGTCTCCGACAGCAGCAGCCGCCGCCGGTGCGGATCGAACCGCCGCGTCCACTCGACCATCACCTCGGCCGGCATGACCCGGACGGTCAGGTGATGCCGGGCCACCAGCCGGGCGCGCGCCGCCGCCTCAAAGCTGTCGTGGGCCCCGCCCGCCGGGTCGAACAGGGCGGCATGAAGCGCCTCGCCCAGCGTATCCAGCTCGGCGAAATAGTTGTTCCGGGACTGCACATGGTCCCGCACCCAGTCGGACGGCGTGCCCGTCTCGATACCGCCGTGCTCGGCCTCGATCCGCGCGCGACCACGCTGCTCGGCCAGCGAGCGGTACAGACGGATCAGGGCCTCGGCCGCCCCCGGCAGGTCCTCGCCCAGCTGCAACATCTCGTGGCGCGGCACACTGATGCCAGCGAACAGGGGGTCGGCGAACACCTCGGCCAGTTCGGCCTCGCCCACTCCACCCTGGTTCAGGGCGCGCAGATCGACGTCATAGGTCTCGGCCAGCCGCAGCAACAGCTGCGCCGTCACCGGCCGCTGATTGCGCTCTATATGATTGAGATAGCTGGGCGAAACGCCCAGATCGGCCGCCATGGCCGTTTGCGTCAGGTCCAGCTCGCGCCGCAACCGCTTGAGGCGTCCCCCCAGAAACAGCTTGCGATCAGAGGACTCGGCCATGGCCGCAGTCTGTCACAGTATGACCGAGGAGCAAGTGTCATGATGTGACAAACTGTCTATAATGCGACGGGCCGGCATGTATCAATCATGACCGTCGCGTGTTTCCTTCCTCGCAACCGGTGGCGACCGCCGCCTGCATTCGAGACGAGGGGATTCCCATGACCACTTTCGCTGACCTGGTGCCGTCGCCCAAGGGCCGCTTCGACGGGATCGAGCGTCCCTACACGCCCGAGGATGTCCTGCGCCTGCGCGGCTCGGTGCCGATCACCCACACCCTGGCCGAGCGCGGCGCCAACCGCCTGTGGGAGCTGCTGCACACCGAGCCCTACATCAATGCGCTGGGCGCGGTGACCGGTAACCAGGCCATGCAGATGGTCCGCGCGGGCCTCAAGGCCATCTATCTGTCCGGCTGGCAGGTCGCTGCCGACGCCAACACCGCCGGCGCCATGTACCCGGACCAGTCGCTCTATCCCGCCAATGCTGCGCCGGAACTGTGCCGCCGCATCAACCGCACCCTGCAGCGCGCCGATCAGATCGAGCATGCCGAGGGTGGGGCCAAGCGCGAGTGGTTCGCCCCGATCGTCGCCGATGCCGAGGCCGGCTTCGGCGGGCCGCTAAACAGCTTCGAGATCATGAAGGCCTTCATCGAGGCGGGCGCCGCCGGCGTCCACTTCGAGGACCAGCTGGCCAGTGAGAAGAAGTGCGGCCATCTGGGCGGCAAGGTGCTGATCCCGACCCAGGCGCACGAGCGCAATCTGGTCGCCGCCCGTCTGGCCGCCGATGTCATGGGCACGCCCACGATCACCGTCGCCCGCACCGACGCCGAGTCGGCCCAGCTGATCACCTCGGACGTTGACGAGCGCGACCACCCCTTCATCAATCGCGAGGATCGCACGCCCGAGGGCTTCTTCCGCCTCAAGCCCGGCACCGGCCTCGACCACTGCATCGCGCGCGGGCTGAACTACGCCAAATACGCCGACCTGCTGTGGTGGGAGACCTCCCACCCCGACCTCGACGATGCGCGCAAGTTCGCCGAGGCCATCCAGAAGGCGCACCCCGGCAAGCTGATGGCCTACAACTGCTCGCCCTCCTTCAACTGGGAAGCCAAGCTGGACAAGGAGACCATCGCCAGGTTCCAGCGCGAGCTGGGCGCCATGGGCTACAAGTTTCAGTTCGTCACCCTGGCGGGCTTCCACAGCCTCAACAACGGCATGTTCGAGCTGGCCTCGGGCTACCGCGACCGCGGCATGGCGGCCTATTCCGAGCTCCAGCAGCGCGAATTCGCCAACGAGGCCTCCGGCTACACCGCCACCCGTCACCAGCGCGAGGTCGGCACCGGCTACTTCGACCAGGTCGCCACCGTCATCTCGAACGGACAGTCCTCGACCACGGCGCTCAAGGACTCGACCGAAACCGCCCAGTTCGTCGCCGCCGAATAAGGAAGGACCCCACCATGGAACCGATCAAATCCACCGACGGCATCATCGACTTCTGCCTCGCCCCGCTCAGCCTCGACACGGGCTCGGAAGCCGAGCGCGAGGTGCGCCGCCGGATGACCCACGTCATCCGCACGCTTCAGGCCAAGCTGGCGGCCCCCGTGGCCGTCGACTTCTCCAACATGCCCTCGCAGGTCATCAACGAAGCCGCCCACGGGTATGAATGACTGATCCTCCCCCGACGCGAAGCTTCGGGGGAGGGGGACCACGGAGTGGTGGAGGGGGCGGAAACCGGACGCCGACGGGTAGAGGTCGCCCCCTCCACCCCCCTTCGGGCGGTCCCCCTCCCCCGTGAAGGACGGGGGAGGATCTTTTAGCTGAAGGCGAACAGCAGCCGCCCTTCGCCCATCCGCTCGCGCAGGGCCGGCAGGTCGGCGTGGGCCACCGAGAAGCAGCCATACGACCGGCCCAGCTTGCCCTCGCGCTCCAGGAAGTCCGGGTCGGCATAGTCGGCGCCGTGCACGATAATGGCCCGTTCGCGCGCCTTGTCGTTCGAATACTCCAGACCGTCCAGCAGCACATTGGGGCCCTGCTGCGGGCCCGAGCTCGCACCGGCCGTCACATAGGACCCGACCGACGACATATAGCTGTCCGGCGTGTTCGAGAACGCGCGCGGCACGCCCGTGTGCTCGGGGTCCGAACCCCGGCCGTGGCTGGTGCGCATGGCGGTGACCGTGCCGGCCAGCAGATCGACCTCATAGAGGCGCGGCAGGGAGGAGTGCACCTTGAAGTCGACCAGATACATGCGGTCGCGCTGCGGGATCTTGCGGTGGTGGATGTCCAGCGCCGCCATGGCGCGGTCCATGACTTCCTTGCGGACCAGGCCCCGGGGATCGAGCGGCGCGGGGTCCAGCTGCACCAGGCTGGCGGTGTCGACGACCGGCGCGGGGGCCGGGGTCGGCATGACCAGCGGCGTGGCCAGGTCGGCGGTCTGGCTGACGGCGGAAGAACATCCGGCCATCAGGGCCGAGCCGCCCAGGATCAGTCCTCGTCTCGATATCCGCATATGACGCCCTGTTTGCGGTTCAACGATGATGTCCGGTTGTTTCAAATCCATACGGCCATAGCAACCTGAGCCTTGGCGAAACCTGACAGGAGCCTATGGTGCAAATCGCATACCGGGGAGGGGACCATGCGCACATTCCTGATGGCTCTGGGGCTGTATCTACTGTCGGCCCTGCCGGGCGCCGCCCAGCAAGCGACGACACCGGCTGATCTTTCGCCCGATGGGGGAACGACGTTCGTGCAGGTCGGCCGGATGCTGGCCGATCCGGGAACTGGCAGAATTCTTACGGATAAAACTTTGGTGATTACGGACGGGCGCGTGGTCGAAATCCGCGACGGCTTCGTCGGTGAGGGCCAGCAGGGCCGCATCATCGACCTGCGTGACGCCTTCGTCCTGCCGGGCCTGATCGACAGCCACGTGCATCTGACCAGCCAGCAGAGCCCCACCGGTCGACTGGATGCCGTCACCCTGTCGACCTCCGACCGCGCCATGATCGGCGTCCGCCACGCCCGGCTGACACTGATGGCCGGCTTCACCACCGTGGCCGATCTGGGCGGCCCGAACGAGGCGGTCTTTGCCCTGCGCGACGCCATCCGCCGCGGCGACGTGGCCGGGCCGCGCATCATCGCTGCCGGGTCGTCGGTCTCGGTCCACGGCGGCCATGGCGATGCCAATGGCTATCGCGACGACATCCTGCACGTCCTGTCCTCGCCCAGCATCTGCTCGGGGCCCGACGACTGCATGCGGGCCGTCCGCGAACAGGTCCGCTCCGGCGCGGACATCATCAAGATCACGGCCACCGGCGGCGTCCTGTCCAACACCGCCGCCGGACTGGGCCAGCAGTTCACCGAGGATGAGCTGGCCGCCATCGTCGAGGTCGCCCACCGCATGGGCCGTCAGGTCACCGCCCACGCCCACGGCGCCGACGGCATCAATGCCTTCCTGCGCGCCGGTGGCGACTCGATCGAGCACGGCACCTACCTCGACGACGAGTCGATCCGCTTGATGCGCGACGGCGGCGCCTGGCTGGTCCCGACCCTGATGGCCGGGGACTATGTCGCCCGCGTCGCCTCGGGGCCCGACAACTTCTTCACCCCGGCCCAGACGGAAAAGGCCTTGCAGGCCGGTCCCCTCATGCTCGACATGGCGGGTCGCGCCCATCGCGGCGGCGTCCGGATCGCGTTTGGTACCGACTCGGGCGTCTCGGCCCACGGCGACAATGCGCAGGAGTTCGCCCTGCTGGTCCGCGCCGGCCTGACCCCGCTGGAGGCCATCCAGACCGCCACCGTCAACGCCGCCGAACACCTCGGCATCGCCGATCAGGCCGGCCGCATCGCCCCCGGCATGCCCGCCGACCTGATCGCCGTCCGCGGCGACCCGCTGGCCGACGTCACCGTCCTCGAACACGTCACCTTCGTCATGAAGGGCGGGGTGGTGTACCGGGACGACCGCTGATGAGGAGCGCCGTTCGGGCGATGCTGGCCATTGCGATGTCCGTCGCCCTCTCATCCTGCCTCTTTGAGGCCTTCGGCTTCGTGCACGACCAGCCGCTCGCAGGTCCCTACCGGCTCGTCGCGGTGGATACGCGCGAGGACATGACCGTATGCCGCTCGCTGGAGGGGGGCAACTGTTCGGGTGACGGACTGCCGGATCGTACGGTCTTCGCGGCCGGAGCGAACGACCGCTATCTGGTGATCGCCCGACATCCGTCGGTCTTCTCCGAGCCGCTGAACAAGGCGGTCACCGAATACTATGTCGTGGAGCGCAGCCCCGACGAAGCCGATCCGGCATCACGGCCCGACGTGTTCGGCCCGTTCGACCAGGCGGAGTTCGACGCGCGTGTCCGCGAACTCTCCCTGCCGGAGTTTACGATCGTCTTCGACGATCTGCGCTGATCAGCCGCCGCAGGCCCGGGCCAGCAGGGCATCCAGCGCCGCCGCGTCCTCGAAGCGGGCCCGCACCGGCCAGGCGCTGACCCGGTCACGCCATTCGGGGGGCAGGCGCACCCAGTCCTTCTCGGTCGTCACCAGACCGGCCTGGAACACCGCCGCCCGCTCGGCCAGGGCCTGAAGCTCGCCTTCGGAATAGGCGGCGTGGTCGGCGAAGGGAGCAAAGTCGACCAGGTCGCAGCCGGCGGCCTTCAGCGACCGCTCGACCTTCCACGGCTTGGCGATGCCGGCAAAGCCCATCTGCGGCCCGGCGGGGGGAGGGGCGGCGGGCTCCAGTCGCGCGATCAGCACCGGCAGGGCGCCGAAGGTCGCCACCAGCTCCGGATCGGGGGTCTCAAGGTCGGCGGGCATCAGGATGACGACGGCATCGGCCCGGGCCAGCCCCGTCGCCAGCGGCTCGCGCATGGGGCCGGATGGAAACACCGCCCCGTCACCGAACGGCCATTCGTCATCGCGGGTCTCGCCGTCAACGATGATCAGGCTGAGGGTCTTGGCCAGTGTCGGGTTCTGGTGGGCGTCGTCCAGCACCAGCGCCTCGGCCCCGCCCGCCACGGCCGCGTCGGCGCCGGCCGCCCGGTCGCGCGCGATCCAGGCGGGCGCGACCTGCGCCAGCATCAGCGGTTCGTCGCCCACGTCTTCCGCTGTGTGTGCGGCGGGGTCGACCTGAACGGGCCCTTCCAGCTTTCCGCCATAGCCGCGCGACAGGGCATGGGCCGCCACCCCCCGCGCCTTCAACCGCTCCAGAAGGGCCAGCGCCACCGGCGTCTTGCCCGACCCGCCGACCGTCAGATTGCCGATCGAGATCACCGGCACGCCCGGGTCGTGCGGCACGGTCCGGGCCATCCGCCGCGCGGTCGCCGCCGCCCAGATCCACGAGACCGGCCGCAGCAGCATCCGGGGCAGCACGCCATATTTGCGGTCGCGGCGGTACCACCAGCGCGGGGTCGAGATCTTCATCGGCGGCCTCCGGCAGGGGGCAGCAGCGGCGCCATCGCCTGCCACAGAAGCTCCAGCCCGCCGTCGGCGCTGGCTGCGGCCTGCTCGGCCTGTCGCCCGATCTGACGCGCCTGATCCGGGTCGGCCAGCAACGCCGCCACCCGGGGCGCCAACTGCGACAGGTCCGTCAGCATCTCCAGTCCGCCGGCCTCGACCATCGCTCCGGCGATGCTCCAGTTGCTCATGTCCGGCCCGGTCAGGGTCGGTCGCGCCAGCCGCGCGGGCTCCAGCGGATTGTGGCCGCCCACCGGTCCCTGACCGATCAGCGGACCGAAGGCGCCGCCCAGCACCACCACCTCGGCCAGCCTCAGGAACAGGCCCATCTCGTTCAGGGTGTCGGCCAGATAGACCCGGGTGTCGGGGCCGGGGATCTCGCCCCGCGACCGCACCGCGACCGCCAGGCCCAGCGCCGCCATATCAGCCTGAATCGTGCCCGAGCGCTCGGGGTGGCGCGGTACGACGATCAGGAAGGGCAGGGGATCGAGCGTCGCCAGCCTCTGGACCAGCGCGGCTTCCTCGCCGTCATGGGTGCTGGCCAGCACCACGACCGGCCGGTCGCCGATGGCCTGGCTGAGCCGGTCAAACGCCTTGCGGTCGAACGGCAGGGGCGCCCCCACCAGCTTCAGATTGACCCGCCCGTCGTCCCGGCCGCCCAGGGCGCGAATACGTCCGGCCGACGCCTCGTCCTGCGGCAGGATGCGGGCAAAGGCATCCAGCAGCGCCCTCGCCGACGCCGGGCGCTTCTTCCAGCCCTCGGCCGTATGTGCCGTGATCCGCGCGCTGGCCAGCATCAGGGGAACGCCCCGCTCCTGCACCTCGAGGATCAGGTTCGGCCACAGCTCGCTCTCGACGAACAGGGCCAGCGAGGGCCGCCAGTGGTCCAGAAACCCGGCCACGGCCCCCGGCGTGTCGACCGGCGCATACTGGTGGATCACCCCCTCGGGCAGCCGCTGGGTCATCATCCGGGCCGAGGTCAGGGTGCCGGTCGTCACCAGTACCGACAGGTCCGGACGCCGTTCACGCAACAGGGCGATGACCGGCAGCAGGGACAGGCTCTCGCCCACGCTGATCGCATGCATCCAGACCAGCGGCCCGTCCGGCCGCGCGACCCCGGCCTGGCCCAGCCGCTCGCCCAGCCGAGCCGGATCCTCCTTGCCCCTGCGCGCCCGCCCCTCCAGCACCCGGGGCGCCAGCGGCTGCAACAGCCGGGTCAGCAGGCGATAGGTGCCGAGCAGCAGGCTCACGGTCAGACCCGCTCCAGACCGGTGATTGCGTCCGCCCGCGCCTCGACGGCGGTCAGCCGCTCGGTCCAGTCGGCGGTCACCGCCTCCATGTCGCCGTCCTCGGGCCAGTGGGCCAGGTCCCAGACGATCGCGCCCTTGCCGAAGGGCAGGGGCACCAGCGCCCGGTCCCAGGTTCCCAGCCGGATCGCCGGCTTGCACGACAGGCCGATGAACAGCGCCGGCGCTCCGGACAGTTTCGCCAGCAGCGGCAGGCCCTGCGCCATCTCCCGGGCCGGTCCACGCGGGCCGTCGGGCGTGATGGCCAGCGCCCCGACCTTCAGCTGCTTCAGCCCGTCGCGCAGGGCCTGGGTCCCACCCTTGGCCTGCTTGGCCTTGTCCTTGTTCGACGACGATCCGCGAATGGCCGGAAAGCCCAGCCGGGCGACCGCGCGGGCGATGAACTGTCCGTCGGCCGACAGCGAGATCAGGGCCTTGGCCGGCTGGGCCCGCTCCAGCGGCCAGCACGCGGGCGACAGGGCGATGCGCGAATGCCAGAACACCGCCAGCGCGCCGCCACCCTTTGCCCAGACCGCCTCGGCCTTGTCCTGATCCTCATGGGTCCAGCGGATGGTGGCAAAGCAGAAGGCCATCCACCGCGCCAGCAGCCAGGCCAGCAGGCCCTGGATCACCGGATTGCGCAGCGGCCTCACGCCGGGGTCTCCGCCGGCTGCCCGTCCAGCGCCTGACTGCGGGCGAGGCGGGCATACAGCCCCTTCTGCGCCACCAGGTCGGCGTGACGGCCCTGCTCGACCACCCGGCCCGCCGAGATCACATAGATGCGGTCGGCATTCTGCACGGTCGACAGCCGGTGGGCGATCATCAGGGTGGCCCGGCCCTTCATCAGCCGCTCCAGCGCGGCCTGCACCAGCGCCTCGCTTTCGGTGTCGAGCGCACTGGTCGCCTCGTCCAGCAACAGGATCGGCGCGTCCTTCAGGAAGGCGCGGGCGATCGCCACCCGCTGCCGCTGACCGCCCGACAGGCGCAGGCCGGCTTCCCCGGCCCGGGTCTGATAGCCGTCGGGCAGGGCGGTGATGAACTCATGCGCGGCCGCCGCCCGGGCCGCGGCCTCGATCTCGTCCTGCGAGGCGCCGGGCCGGCCATAGGCGATATTGGCCGCCAGCGTATCGTCGAACAGGAAGGGCTCCTGCGTGACCAGCGCGATCCGGTCGCGCAGATCGGTCAGCTTCAGCGCGCGGATATCGCGCCCGTTCACGGTCACCTGACCCGCCGTCACATCATAGAAGCGCGGCAGCAGGCTCAGGATCGTGCTCTTGCCGCCGCCCGACGGCCCGACCAGCGCCACCGTCTCGCCCGGCCGCACGACCAGATCGACCCCGGACAGGGTCGGCGCGCTGCCCGCCTCCAGCGGACCGTAGGCGAACGACACCCCCTCCAGAGCGACCGTCACCGGCCCGTGGGGCAGGGGCGCGGCATCCGGCGCCTCGCGGATCTCGGGCTCGATATCCAGCGCCTCGAACAGGCGCGATGCCGCGGTCAGCCCCTCGGACATGACGGTCTGCAGATTGGTCACCTGACGCAGGGACTGACCCGCCGCCATCAACAGGCCGATGTAGGCGGCAAAGGCCCCGACGGTCATACCGCCCTGACGCGCCTGCCACCCGGCATAGGCCATGACGGTGGCGACGATGATCATGGCCACCAGATTCGACAGCGGTCCGGCAAAGGCGCGCGAGTCCGCGCTCTTGATCACATGGCGCTGGCGCCGGGCCACGACCTCGCCCACCCGCGCCTGTTCGGCATCCTCGCGGTTCTCCAGCTTGATCAGCCGGACCCCGTCCAGATTCTCCATCAGCGCCGTCGACAGATTGCTGGTCTCGACCATGGCCCCCGTCGTGGCCTTCCGCATGCGCTTGCCGAAGCGCCGGATGACAAAGGCGATCAGCGGCGCGCCCAGCAGCACGATCAGCGTCAGCCGCCAGTCGGTCCAGGCCATATAGGCGATCACGGCGATCAGGGTCAGGCCGTGCTGGGTATAGTTGACCATGCCGTTGGTGAAGGCTTCCCGCACCAGATTGGCATCGAACAGCACCGACGAGACAAAGCCGCCCGAATGCTGCGACCGCAGCCGCGCCAGATCGGCCCGGATCATGGCCCCGAACAGCTTGACCTGGATGTCGCCGACGATGCCGTGGCCCAGCCGGTTGACCAGCGCCGCCTGTCCCAGGGCGGCGATCGTCCAGATCAGCCCGGCCCCGATGATGATGGCCGGAATGCCGACCAGCGCCCGGTCGGGCGGCACGGTGACCACGCCCCAGATCGTCACGGGCTTGCCCAGGAACAGGCCGTCGATGGCCGGCTCCAGCAACTGCAGCACCGTGGCCGCCATGATCCCGACGACGGCCGCGCAGACCAGTGACAGGCCCAGCGCCCCGTTGTGCCGGGACAGATAGTCCCGCCACACCCGGCCCAGAAGCGGGCGGGCGGGTTTCCGGGTCTCGGAAGCGGCGGGTGCGACGGGCGCGGACATGCCCTCTCGGTCGTCTGATGCCCCGGGCAAGTCAAGCGTCTGGCGAAATTGCATTGGTGCCTTTCCCGGCGAAAGGCTATCTGCCCCGCATGTCGCGCCCTGATCTGTCCACGCGCTGGGGTCGGTTCAAGACCCACCTGTCCTACTGGCTGGAGGACCATGCCTTCCTGCGCGTGGCCTTTTCCAACGCCCACTGGCTGGGCCCCGATCTGGTCCGCACCAACCAGCCCTCACCCGCCCAGCTGGCCCGCTGGAAGGCCAAGGGCATCAATACCGTCATCAATCTGCGCGGCGCGCGGGATGAGGCCTATTACTGGCTGGAGAAGGACGCCTGCGAGCGGCTGGGCCTGACGCTGATCGACGCCCCGCTGGATTCCCGCGACGTGCCGGGTCCCGACCGGGTCCACCGCGCAAAGGCCCTGTTCCAGACGATCCAGTATCCGGTGCTGATCCACTGCAAGTCGGGTGCCGACCGGGCCGGCCTGATGGCGGTCTTCTATCGCCATTTCCACCTCGGCGAGCCGATCTCCGAGGCCATGGGCCAGCTGTCCAAGAAGTATCTGCACAGCCGCGAGGGCCTGACCGGCGTGCTGGACTTCTACCTCGAGAAATACGTCCACGAGATCGAGCCGCAGGGCATCGGCTTCCTCGAATGGGTCGACAGCCCCGGCTATGACCCCAAGGCCATCCGCGCCGAGTTCAAGGCCGGCTGGTGGGGCACCCTGCTGACGGAGCGCTTGCTCAAGCGGGAGTAGGGCCCGCCGCAGGGCTAGTCCGGAAGCGAGACGCGCATATCCCATCCCCACGTCACGCTGACGATGCGCAGGGGTTCGAGGCCGGAAAGCGCGACCGTGAGGGTCCATAGATCGCTGGAATGGATGTCGCCGCCCAGCACCAGGACCCGGCACTCATGGTCATTCGGACAGTCGTCCCGTGTGGCCCTGACGTGGGTGAGGTCACCGAGCTCAAGCACCGCCAGACCCTCCCCCCGCGTCGGACACCGGTCGGGGTTCCCGCAGTCCCATGGCACGCGCTGCCCGGTCCGCGCGTCGACCGCCAGGGCCTCGATGATCTGTCCGGCCAGCCAGGCCGTGTCGGCATCCTCCGCCTCTATGTAAGCGGCGCGCCCTGCGCCCCACTGAGAGCAGGCGATGTCCTGGTCGATCTGCCGGGCCTCAGCGGTCCCGTCGCGGCGTTTCGGCTCGATGGCCCTGAGGGCATAGATCGTTCGGGACACAATTTGCGTGGCGCGCGGGATGCCGTCACCGCGGTCAGGCCCGATGGAAATCGAGAAGCGGTCTTGCTCGCAAACGCCGGGCGCGTTCTGCGACGCTCGCATCCGTGTTTCGCCACGAAGACCGATGCCGTCCCCCGTCTGGTACGAGGGGCCGGACCACAATTCGGTGTTGGCTTGAAAAGCGCGCAAAACGTCGTCGATCGACGGCTCGTTCGTATGCTCCTGGGCCTCAGCGGGCGTCGCCAGCAGGGCGACGGAAAGCAGCAACACGCCCAGCAGCAGGGCACGATCCAGCAGCGAGCGGCGGATCAGGATTGCCGTCTCGCCCATCGCGTCAGCCCCACGGACCGCCTGAGCCACCGCCCTCGGCGCGTTGCTGGGCTTCCCGGCGGGCCCTGCGGTCGGCCTCCCACTGTTTGAACCAGCGGCGATAGTTGCGCTCGCCCCGCATGACGAACAGCCAGTAGACCAAGCTGGCCGAAAGCAGCACCAGGGCGAACAGCTGCTGCGTATCCAGGGTCTGTCCGAACAGGGTCATCGCACGTCTCCGCCGTGAGCCGTCAAAGGTCTCACGAACCCGGTCGCGACGCCAGTGCGGCTCAGTGCGCGTCGCCGCGCGGGTCGATCATCCGGTGCGCATGCAGGATGAAGTAGCGCATGTGGGCGTTGTCGACGGTCGCCTGGGCCTTGGCCTTCCACGCCTTCTTGGCTTCCTCATAATTGGGGAAGGCGCCGACGAAGTCGATCTTCGACAGGTCGCGGAACACGGGGGCGTCCAGGTGACGCAGTTCGCCGCCGATCACCAGATGCAGCAGCTGATCGGGGGACTCGACGGTGGTCTTGGGCGTATCGGTCATGGGCGGCTGGCCTGCAGGCAGGCCTCCTGATGCAGGGGAGGGGTCAACTGGCCCGGGGGATAGCCCCGGTTCGCTCCAGGATCAACGGGTGCAGGCCCGGTGCCGCGCAGACCAGACTGGCCTGACGCGGGTCGGGCCGGTTGAAGCGCCAGTCCTCACCCAGATGGTCGGTCACGATCGCCCCGGCCTCGCGCGCGATCAGGGCGCCTGCCGCGACGTCCCAGTCCCACTTGGGCGTCAGCGCCACTGTAGCGTCAAAGGCGCCTGCGGCGACTAGCGCCATCCGATAGGCCAGGGCGCTGCGCTTTTCGAACCGCATGGGTGGCCAGGGTGTCACCCACTGCGGCCCCTGAAGCATCTGGGCGCTGGCCAGCAGGGAGGCGTCCTCCAGGGCATCGGTGTCGCTGGCCCGGATGGCGGCACCGTTCATCCGCGCGCCACCGCCCGCCGTGGCGACGAAGATCTCGCTGCGCTCCGGCACATGGATGACGGCCGCCACCGGCTGTCCGTCCTCGATCACGGCGATCGGAATGCACCACCAGGGACGGTTGGCGATAAAGGCCTGGGTGCCGTCGATCGGATCGACGACGAAGATACGCCGGTGCTTCAGCCGCTCGGGGCTGTCCGGCGTTTCCTCCGACAGCCAGCCATGATCGGGCCGTGCCGCCAGCAGTCGCTCCTTGAGGAAGGCATCGACCTTCAGGTCCGCATTGGTGACCGGTGACCCGCCCGGCTTGCGCTCGATCTCCAGCCCCCGCGCGCGCGCGGCCAGCGCCAGGTCTGCGCCCTCGCGGGCGGCCTCGACGATCAGGGCAAGGTCGGCGGCCAGATCGGTCATTTGCCGGCGACGGCCACCGCATCGAACAGCAGCGACGGGCTGTTGAACGACGACCGGAACTCCAGATCGCTGCCCGCCACCACCCGCATCCACAGCTGGCGCAGATTGCCGGCCACGGTCACTTCGCTGACCGGGTGAACGATCACGCCCCCCTCGAACAGGAAGCCCGAGACCCCCGCCGACCAGTCCCCGGTGTTGGGGTTCAGCGACGGCCCGAACATGGAGGTGACCAGCAGGCCGGTGCCCGCCTGACCCATCAGCCCGGCCAGATCGGCCTCTCCGGGCGTCAGGTGCAGGTTGTGCGTCGACACGCCCGACGGCCCGGCCAGCCCGCGCGAGGCATGGCCGGTGCTTTCCAGCCCCAGCTGCGCCGCCGCCGCCGTATTCATCAGCCAGGTGGTGATCACGCCCCGGTCGACCAGCGCCCGCTCGACGACTTCGACGCCCTCATCATCGAACGGGGTCGAGCCCAGACCGCGCGTGCGGAACGGGTCGTCGATCAGCGACAGATGGGCGGGCAGGACGGCCTCGCCCAGGGCGTCCTTCAGGAAAGAGGTCCCGCGCGCAATCGACGGGCCGGAAATGGCGCCCAGCAACGGCGACAGCACCTGGGTCGCGACCCGGTTCTCGAAGATGACCGGCAGGGTTTGCGAGGCGATCTTGCGGGCGCCCACCCGTGCCACGGCCCGCCGTCCGGCTTCGCGTCCGAGGGTTTCCGCCGCCGGCATGTCCGACAGATGCCGCAGGGTGCGGTGCTCGCCGCCCCGCTCCATCTGACCGTCCTTTTCGGCGATCACGCCGGCGCCGAGCGAAAAGGCCGTGCCGCGATACTGGCCGTCGAACCCGTGCGAGGTCACCAGCCGCCATGCGCTGCGCGAGGCCGAGGCATGGCCGCCTTCCGACCGCGCCACGCCCTCGACGTCCAGCGCTGCCGCTTCGCAGTCGCGCGCTGCTGCCTCAAGCGCTGCCGGCTCGGGGAAGTTGGCGTCGTAAAGGTCCATGTCGCGGAACGGCGCCCGGGCCAGCCGCTCTTCCGGGGCCAGGGTGGCATAAGGATCTTCCGGGGCCAGCCGCGCCATGGCCACGGCCCGCTCGATCAGCCGCGCCCGCGTCGGGGCTGACAGGTCCGAGGTCGAGACCGTCGCTTGGCGCTTGCCGATGAAGACCCGAAGGCCCAGGTCGTGCGCTTCCTCGCGCTCGACGTCCTCCAGCGCCCCGTCTCGCACGCCGACGGACAGCGAGGTCCGTTCCGAGGTCACCGCCTCGGCGGCGTCGGCCCCGGCCCGGAGGGCGGCACCGATCACATCATGGATCAGATCAGGGGAGGGAGCAGGGGAATCGGCCATGCCCCGATATGGCGGCCACGGCCCCCGGGGGCAACCGCCATGGCAACCGTCCTCGCTCGCCGGGTGTCAGCCCAGCGCCCGGCCGATCAGCAGCCCTGCCGCGAACAGCAGCACCGCATAGGTCAGCACCATGCCGAGGATACGGCCCAGCGACGGCCCCTTCTGGAACAACAGGCCGGCGGCGTGGATCATTCGTCCGACCAGCAGGGTCGCACCCAGAGCGTGGATCAGCAGCGGTGTGGCCCCCGTCAGCGCCAGCAGCACCAAGGCGATCAGTCCGGCCGGGATGTATTCCGAGGCATTGCCGAACGCGCGCCCGGCCGCCGTCAGCGACACATGGCCGCCGTCCCCGAAGGCGACCTTCAGGCGGCGCCTCTGGCCGACCACGCCCCACGACAGCAGCACCAGCCACAGCACCAGCAGGCCGGCCCACAGCGACAACGCCTTCAGCGCCTCCGGGTGGGCTGCGGCGCCCATGATGTCCGACAGGGTCATCAGCGTGTCTCCCGCGCGATCGGATACAGGTTGAAGCGGTCGTCGTAGAAGGGCGTCCGCTCATAGAACCACGCCAGCCGCGCATCGCCATTGGCGGCAAACTCGGGATCGGCGGCCAGCTTGGCCTCGAACTCGGCCTTCAGCGCCGGATCGGCGGCCATCATCGCCTCGGCCAGCGGGGCGATGGCATAGCCCTCGATATATTCGACCCGGTTCAGCACCTCGAGGAACATGCCCCAGGCAAAGAAGCTCTCGCTCGACTGCGGCTCCAGCAGCAGCACCACCACATCGCCCAGCGGCTGGTCGGTCGGCACCCGCACCGATCCGGCGGGGAAGGTCCACTCCCGGGCCTCGGGCGTGACCCCGCCCACGCGCACCGGCACATGGCCCTCATTGGTGCGCGGCGACAGGCGGACGTCCTCCAGCCGCAGCATCTCGACCGGCACGGTCCGCGCCTCGCTCAGGGTCTCCATCTCAATGCCGTGCATCTTCAGGCGTTCGATGATGTCGGCGCGGTGCGCGGGCACCCAATAGGCCTCGGGCCGCGCCAGCTCCAGCGTCGGCACCGAGCCGTAGAAGGGCATCTGCCACAGCTCCGGATCGGCCACGCCCAGCCAGCGCACCTCCTCGCGGCCCGAGGCCGGGCTGACATAGGTCTCATAGCGGATGCCCTTGAACGGGCGGATCGAGACCGGCTCCTTGCTCGGCTCGAAATTGGTCGGAATGGTCGCGGGCCGCAGCGCCCGGTCCGCCTCGACCGCCGCGCGCAGATCGTCCCCGTCTTCGGCCAGCACCTTCATCGCCGTCTCGAGGAAGACATAGGTGCCCAGCACCCGCTGGTCATAGGGCTTCAGGCTGTGGTTCTCGATCAGGATGGTTGGCACATGGGCGGCCGAGCCCCAGCCGTTCGAGAAGCGCTCGCCCAGCCCGCCGTCCGACAGGCCCGCGCGCGGGTTCTGGTCGTCGATGCCGAACACCAGCTCGCCCGGGATGTGGCCCTGGGCCTCAAGGGCGTCATTCATGGCCGGCTTGAAGGCGGCGTCCAGCCAGCGGGCGGTTGCGGGGCTGCGCGACCACACCCCGTTCTCGCCGTTGTAGCCATAGGTGACGTCATATTGATAATCGAGACCGTCGGTGACGTGGATGTCGACGTACAGGTCCGGCTGATACTTCAGCACCAGACCGCGCACCGCCTGCATCTCGGCCTGGTCCAGCTTCATATAGTCCCGGTTCAGGTTCTGGTTGGTCGCCGTATTGCGCCAGCCCTGCACCCGCGGCCCGCGCTGGTTCGGCCGGGAATAGGCACTGGCCCGCTCGTGCCCGTCCACCGACAGGATCGGGATCAGAATCAGGTTGGCCCCGTCCAGCAGGTCGTCGCGCCCGTAGAAGGCGATGTCGCGCAGCAGCATCATGCCCGCGTCCTTGCCGTCGATCTCGCCGGGGTGGATGCCGGCCTGCGCCAGAATCACCGGCTTGGACGGATCAAGCGTCGCCCCGTCCTTGGACGCGATCACCGCATAGATCGGCCGCCCCTCGGGCGACGTGCCGAACTCCTCGATGCGGATCCAGTCCGAGGCCGCATCCAGCCGGTCGAACCAGGCGCGCGTGTCCGCATAGTTCGGGCTGAAGTCCAGCTCGGGGTCGCGCTCGAAGTCGGTCGCCCACGGATCGGATGCCGGGCGCAGCAAGGACCGGCTCGCCCCGTCCCACGCCGGCGCCGGGGGCAGGAACCGCTGCGGATCGTACAGGGCCTGGTTGGACGAAGACGGCATACTCTGGGACATCACGGGACTCGCAAACGGGATCACTGCCAGACTGACGGCAAGGGCAAGGGCGATACGGGGCGTTTTCATGCCCCCGTCATGGCCCGGGCCGCCCTTTGATGGCAACCCTCTCACACCCCGGTTCGTCCATCCGTCGCCGGGTCCAGTCGCTCGACCAGTCGCGTCAAAAGTGCAATCTGCTCGGCCTGTCGGGCCAGCATGGCCTCCATCTCGACCGTCCGCATCCGGTCCATCTTTTCATGCAGGGCCATGATCTCGATCTCGGCCTTCAGATTGACCTCATAGTCATGGGCCGCATCGGCACGGTCCTTCGCCCCCTGCCGGTTCTGGCTCATCATGATGACCGGGGCCTGGATGGCGGCGACCATCGACAGCATCAGGTTCAGGAAGATGAAGGGGTAGGGGTCGAACGCCGCCCGCGCCATCGCCAGGTTCAATCCGACCCAGCCGGCGAGCACCACACAGAACAGGACGATGAAGGTCCACGATCCGCCGAACGCCGCGACCCGGTCGGCCAGTCGCTCGCCAAAGGTCGACTCGGCCGCGAAGGTCGTGTTCACATTGTGCGAGATCGGGGCATGCGCCTCGGCCTTCATCAGCACTCGCCGCTCCCGCTCGCCGAGATCGTCAGGGCTCTTGCCGAACCACTTCTCTGCAGCATGGGTCAGGGTCTGGACGGGGGTGGACATGGGCTCGCCTCGGCTGTGGATGAGCAGAGCTTAGGCCGCTCTCCGGCTCCGTGTCATCGGGCAGGCTCAGCCCTGCAGCAGAGACCACCCGCCCGCCTGGATCACCACATTCAGCGCCCGCGCGGTGGTGAACAGATGATAGGCGACCAGCACCAGCAACGCCCCGATCACCAGCCTCCGATTGCTGGCAAACGCCCCGATCGAGGTCCCGCAGATGAAGATCGACAGCCCGATCCAGAAGATCGGCCCCAGCGCGATCTGGCCGATCTCTCCGCTCAGTCCCGTGATGGCAAAGAAGGTCAGGGCGATCAGTAGGTTCGCGGCCAGCACACAGCCAAACACGATCCGCCGCTGGGCCCAGAAATGGTCGTCCAGATCGACGTCCCGCCCCTCCATCGCCACCCGCGGAAAGGTCACGCTGGCCGCGACATAGAAGGTCCCGGCCACCACCAGCCCCAGCACCAGCAGCGCGAAGTTGAACGGCGCCCCGCGAAAGATCACCCAGGCCTGGTTCCAGAAGGTGGCGATGTCGATGGCGACGAACACCGCCAGCAGCGGCGTCAGCCACCCGAACCGGATGCGCTCGCGCTCATGCAGCACCCGCGAAAACCCGCTGACCAGCTCCGCCACCGACAGCCCCAGCAACAGGCCATAGAAGCTGAAAAAGAACTCGAACGCGCTCATGCGGTGCGGTCCCTACGGCGTGGCGTCGGCGGCGGGCAGGATGCCCAGGGCTCGCAGGACGGGAGGCGCGGTTGTGCTCATCCGGAAATTGGCGTCCCCGGTGGTCCAGCCCATCCGCACGATCACCACATCCAGCGACGGGATGATCATCACCGTCTGCCCATTGTGGCCGATGGCGCTGAAGGCGTCCGGCGGCAGGTCCGCCATGCTGCGCCGCGCGCGATCCGGGCTGCGCCATCCGTTCAGCCAGAACTGGCCGCCATAGTTGGCCGTGGGGTCGGCGGGCGCAGGCTGCTGCACCCAGGCGGTCCATTCCGGAGACAGGATCCGCCGGCCCCCGATCTCGCCGCCATTCAGGTACAGCTGGCCGAACCGGGCCCAGTCGCGCGCCGAGGCATAGACATAGGAACTACCGACCGGGGTGCCCGCCCCGTCCTGTTCCAGAACCGCGCTCAACATCCCCGCCGGTACGAACAGCCGCTCGCGGGCATAGGCCTGCACGGCCTCGGGGCTACCCAGCACCTCGACCAGAAGGCGCGACAGGATCAGCGTTGTGCCAGACGAATAGGACCAGACCGTATCCGGCGGCGCCGCAGCCGGTTTGGACGCGGCATAGGCGGCCATGTCGTTTTGGGTGAACAGCATCAGGGTCGCGTCGTCCGCCCCGGCGTAGTCCTCGCTGAAGGCCAGCCCGCTGGACATGTGCAGCAGCTGCTCCACCGTAATGTCCCGACGCGGATCCCCTTCGGGCCAGCCCGGCCAGTCCAGGGTATCGTCAAGGCTCAGCCGCCCGTCCTCGATCAGAAGGCCGATCAGGGTGGCGATTACGCTCTTGCTCATCGACCAGCCCAGCAGAGGCATGTCGGCGTCAAAACCCTCGGCATAGCGCTCGGCAACGATCCTGCCGTGATGCACGACGACAAAGGCGCGCGTGTCGATGTCCGCGTCTGCGGGGAAGGCCGCGTCCATCGCGGCGGTCAGGGCTGCGGCATCCACATCGGGCCCGGGTTCGGCCACCCGCCAGACGGGCCTCGCCTCATAGGGATCGCGCGGATCGGCCTGGGCGGGCAGGGGCTGGCCGTCCACCGACAGGGTGCAGCCCAGACCGGGCCGGTAGTAGGCTGATCGGCCGACACCCTCGCGCGACGCAGAGGCAGACGCCGCCTCGCGGTCCACCGCATAGTCGATGCCGCCGCCCAGCTCGCCGAGCAGCCGGTCGGAGTCCGCCGCCGCTGCCTCCAGAGACCGCCCGGATACGAAGACTGCCGAACAGCTGATCTTGGCGCCGACGCCCGTGACGAGAGAGTTCATCGCCGCCCGGTCCTGGGCCGCCGCCTGTCCCGCCAGCGCCAGCAGGGCAACCCCTGAAAACGCGACCAGTCTCTTCTTCATCGTCCCCCTCCCCACGTGGCTACTTCCAGATCGGTGTTCCGTCACCGGGCAGGCCCAGCCGGTCCCACATGTCGCTGACCCGCTCGACCACGGCCTCGTCCATGCGGATTTCCTCGCCCCATTCGCGTTTGGTCTCGGGCTCCCACTTGTCCGTGGCGTCGAGGCCGATCTTGGAGCCGAGGCCGCTCTCGGGGCTGGCAAAGTCCAGATAGTCGATCGGGGTGTTCTCGATCACGGTGATGTCGCGGGCCGGGTCCATCTTGGTCGAGATAGCCCACATGACGTCCTTCCAGTCGCGGGCGTCGATGTCGTGGTCCACCACGATGATCCACTTGGTGTACATGAACTGCCGCAGATAGCTCCAGCAGCCCATCATCACCCGCTTGGCGTGACCGGGATAGGCCTTCTTCATGGCCACCACGGCGATCCGATAGCTGCACCCCTCGGGCGGCAGCCAGAAGTCGGTGATCTCGGGAAACTGCTGTTGCAGCAGGGGGATGAAGACCTCGTTCAGCGCCTCGCCCAGCACGCTCGGCTCGTCCGGCGGACGCCCGGTGAAGGTAGTCAGATAGATGGGGTCGCGGCGCATGGTGATGGCCGACACCTGAAAGACCGGGAAGGTCTCGACCGAATTGTAATAGCCCGTGTGATCGCCGTACGGGCCCTCGGGCGCGTGCTCGTCCAGCAGGACGTGCCCCTCCAGCACGATCTCGGCGGTGGCCGGCACCTGCAGCGGCACGGTCTTGCAGTCGACCAGCTCGGCCTTCTGACCGCGCAGCAGGCCCGCGAACTGGTATTCCGACAGGGTGTCGGGCACCGGCGTCACCGCCGCCAGAATGGTGCCCGGATCGGCCCCCAGCACGACGGCGCAGGGCAGGGGCTCGCGCTTTCCGGCCTTCCTGTGACGGGCATAGTGCTGGGCGCCGCCCCGATGGGCCAGCCAGCGCATGATCGCCTTGTCCTTGCCCAGCACCTGCATGCGGTAGATGCCGAGGTTGAAGTCATCCTCGCGGTCGTCGGACGGCCCCCTGGTCACCACCAGACCCCAGGTGATCAGGGGCGCGGGCTCGCCCGGCCAGCAGCCCTGCACCGGCAGGGACGTCAGGTCGATCTGGTCCCCCTTCAGCACCACCTCCTGCACCGGGGCCTTCTTCACCGTCTTCGGCCGCATGGCCATGACGGTCTTGGCCAGCGGCAGCATCTCCATGGCGTCGGCCAGACCGCGCGGCGGGGTCGGATTGCGCAGGAAGGCCAGCAGCTCGCCGACCTCGCGCAGTTCGGCGGCCGTGGTACGGCTCCTGCCCTCCAGCGTCACGCCCATGGCCACCCGCTTCACCGTGCCGAACAGATTGGCCAGACACGGAATGGGACTGATCGACCCGTCCGGCATGACCGGCTTTTCGAACAGCACTGCCGGCCCGCCATTGCGCAGCAGCCGGGTCTGGATTTCGGTCATCTCGAGATGGGTCGACACCGGCTCGGTCACCCGCACCAGTTCGCCCTCGGCTTCCAGCAGATCGATGAATTCGCGTAGCGACTTGTAGGCCATGCGAAAACGCTTAGGCGGCGTCGCCGCGTCTGTCACGCGGACAGGCTGTCGCTCAATAGGCGGGACGGTCCGACACCAGTGCCCAGACCGGCAGGTGGAGATGGCGGGTGGCCGCGGCGATCTGCATCGAGTCCATCCGGGCGTGGCCGGCTTCCAGTCTGCGGATGGCTTCGGGCGTCAGCTTCAGGGCGCCGGCCAGACTGTCGACATCCACCCCGCGCTGATCGCGCCAGTGCTTCAGCCGCCGGCCGACGGCGGCATCGTCCGGGTCCGTCCCCGGAAACGGCAGCACACTTCCCACGTCGAACCTCCCACGGTTCTTATCGTTGGGCGGTATCCTGATCCCATTCAAAGGCGTCGTCCAGCCAGTCGCCCAGACGCCCGTCCGGCCTGGCCAGCGCGTGGATGCGGGCCATCTCGTCGTCGGTCAGGGTAAAATCGAAGATGTCGAGGTTCTCGGCCGCCCGACTTTCCTTCGAGGTCTTGGGGATGGCGATCACACCCTGCTGCACGATCCAGCGCAGGGTCACCTGGCCCGCCGACTTGCCGTGGGCCTCGCCGATGGCGCGGATCGTGGCGTCCTTGGCGATCTTGCCCTGGGCCAGCGGCGACCACGCCGTGATCGACGACCCCAGGGCCTTGGCCGTCTCGATCAGCGTCTTCTGCGACAGATAGGGATGGTACTCGACCTGATTGGTGATCAGCCGGGCCTCGGACAGGTCCTGCGCCTTCTTCCATTCGGCCGAGGGAAAGTTCGACAGGCCGATGGCCCGCGTCAGGCCGCGCGACTTCGCCTCATTCAGAGCCCCGATCGTCTCCGCCAGCGGCGGGGTCGCCTTGGGCCAGTGCAGCAGCAGCAGGTCGGGCGCGGTGCCCAGGCTCTCGGCCGACTCCTCCGCCTGTTTCAGCAGGGCGTCATGGCTGAAATGATCGACCCAGATCTTGGTCGTCAGCCAGAAGCTGTCGCGCGCCACATTCGCATCGCGGATGCCTTCGCCCACGCCCTTTTCGTTCCGGTAGATCCAGGCGGTGTCGATATGGCGATAGCCGTGCGTCAGGGCGTGACCCACCATATGCCGCGCCTCGTCCGGCTCCAGCTGCCAGGTGCCGAGGCCCAGCAGGGGGATATCGTGTCCGTCGACGGTCAGGGTGTCGGTCATGTCAGGCTCCGTGTGAGCCCTCTAGCTAGGTTTCGACCCGACAGATGCAACCGCGACAGCGCTGGTCCCGTCAGCCCTTTTCGCGGATGGACGCAATCTGGGCCGTAAAATACGGCGGGCGGCCATTGTCCTTCAGATAGGCGTCGAACTCCTCCAGCAGGGCGATGGCCTCGTCCCGCTGTCCCGTCCGGACCAGCTGCGCGGCCAGGGCGCCCCGGACGTCCACAAGGTTGGGCACGATCTCGAGCGACTTCCGGTTGGCGCGAATGGCCCCTTCAAGGTCGCCGGTGGCCTCAAGACTGGTCGCATAGCCGGCATAGAGGTCATAGGTGACGACCCCCAGCTCTTCGGCCTTGCGATAGGCGGGCAGGGCCTCCTGGTGTTTGCCGCTTCGCGTGCGCGCCAGGGCCAGCCGGGCGTTCACCGTCGGATCCTCGGGGTAGGTCTTCAGGTAGCCGCCATAATTCTCGGCCGCACATCCCCAGTCACGGTCCGCAAAGCAGCGATCGCCGTCTTCCAGGCTCGCACGCTGCGGTGGCGCCTCCTTGGCCGTCTGCTCACAGGCCGCCAGGCCCAGAGCCACCACCACCACTACCGCCGCCGTTCGCATCCGACCTCTCCCCCGAAGGACTGTCCGCCCTTAGCACATCGAATACGGCGTGGTCATGCGATCCGACACGCCTCAGTCGACGGCGCCCAGCTCCGGATTCGCCTTCTTCAGCGTCGCCGGGGCCACCTTGCGCCACCGGCGTGCCAGCTCGGCTTTGAGCCACTCCGGATCGACGGAGGCAATTCGGATCAGGACATAGCTGTACTGCCGGTAGTGGTCGGTCAGGTGAAAGACCTCGGGATCCATCTCCAGCAACAGGTCGCGCCGGTCCCGGTCGCCGACGTCCAGCGCCAGGCTGTCATCCTCGGCCCGGAGGCGCGTCAGGAATTTGCCCGCGATCCGCCAGCAGGGCTCGCCATAGGCCGTCCCACGTTCCGCCCCGGGCAGGGCCATGATCAGGGCGTTGATCTCATCTGCGGTCATGACCGGCTCCGAATCAAAAAGGGCCGCCCCCGGTCAGGAGCGGCCCTCGAGGCATCAGGCGCAGAGCCCGGTGCTATTCGATGTCTTCGTTGATCAGGCCGACCTTCAGGAAGCCGCTCTGCTGCAGGGTGTTCATGACGGTCATGAAGTCATTGTACATGACCTCGGCGTTGGCGCGCACGAACACGCGCTCATCCTGACAGGCGCCGCCGCCCAGAGCCGCACAGACGTCGACCGGCAAGCTGGCGATGCTGGTCTTGGTCAGCTGGTCACCACGACCGACGTACAGATCGCCGTAGCGCTCGATGTTGACCACGACCGGCTCTTCAAACTCGGCGCCCGGAGGCGGCGGGCTGGCGGGCGGCAGGTCCAGGCGGATCGACACGGTGGCCAGCGGGGCGGCAACCATGAAGATGATCAGCAGCACCAGCATAATGTCGACGAACGGCGTGACGTTGATGTCAGCGTTCTGTTCGATCGTCTTGCCGCCGCGCGGCCCGGACAGTTTGGCACCCATGGGGGTCGTCTCCGTATCATGCCGCCACTCGGGGCGCGCGCGTGGATCAGGTTCCCCCGTCTCTTGGCGTCCCTGAAGGCGGTTGTAAAGCGGTCAGAGGCCTCGAAGGGTTCCGTTTGTGCGGATTACCCCCCACAGGCGAACCGGCCCGGGCGTATCAGCCGCGCGCCAGCTTCAGGAAACGCTCCATCTGCGCGGGGTCGCTCTTGAACACACCCGTGAAGCGGGTGGTGATGGTCGACACATGGCGGTGATGCACGCCGCGGGTGGTCATGCACTGGTGCTCGGCGTCGATCAGCACGGCCACGCCCGCCGGCTTGAGGTGCGATTCGATGGCCCCGGCGATCTGGTTGGTCAGCACTTCCTGGGTCTGCAGGCGCTTGGAAAAGATCTCGACCACCCGGGCGATCTTCGAGATGCCCACCACCTTCTCGGTCGGCACATAGGCGACATAGGCCTTGCCCAAGAACGGGGCCATATGGTGCTCGCAGTGGCTCTCGACCTCGATGTCGCGCAGCAGCACCATGTCGTCATAGCCCTGCACGTCCTCGAAGGTGCGCGACAGTTCCTTGGCCGGATCGGCCTCATAGCCTTCGAACCATTCGGCATAGGCATCGACCACGCGCTTGGGCGTATCAATCAGTCCCTCGCGGTCGGGATTGTCCCCCGCCCAGGCCAGCAGGGTGCGCACGGCCTTCAGGGCTTCCTCGCGGCTGGGGCGAACCACGGCGGGCGAATCGGAGTCTGCGACCAGGGTCGGCTTTTGCACGATGGCATCCATATCGATGTACTGGCGACGAAGTTGCGCCGGAACGAGGGTCCCGGAAATGACGCGCGCCGCTCTCCCTTTTTTCTGCGGGAGCGAACTGTCTGGTTGGACGCGTCCCGTCCCGGCTATATGGGATGATCCCCTTTCCCCGCAAGCAAGCCGGACCGGCCCGACGCCATGCCCCTCGTGCTCCACGACACCCTGACCCGGTCGAAACGGGTCTTCGAGCCCCGTGATGAAAAGCGCGTGACCCTCTATGTCTGCGGACCCACGGTCTATGACTTTGCCCACATCGGCAACGCCCGTCCGCCGGTGGTTTTCGACGTGCTGGTGCGGCTCCTGCGCCGTCGTTACGGGGCCGAACACGTCGTCTATGCGCGAAACGTCACGGACGTGGATGACAAGATCAATGCCAAGGCCGCGAAGGAAGGCGTGCCCATCGGCGAGATCACCGCGCGCTATGAAGCGGCCTATCTCGAGGACATGGCGCGGCTGAATGTCGCCCCACCCGACATCGCCCCGCACGTCACCGATCACATGGACGCCATCGTCGCCCAGATCGGCGCCATTCTGGACCACGGCTGCGCCTATGCAGCCGAGGGTCATGTGCTGTTCGACGTCTCGGCCTATCAGGCCTACGGCGCCCTGTCGGGCCGCAATCTGGACGACATGATCGCCGGCGCGCGGGTCGAGGTCGCCCCCTACAAGAAGAACCCGCACGACTTTGTCCTGTGGAAGCCGTCAAAGCCGGGCGAGCCGGAATGGCCGTCGCCCTGGGGGCCCGGGCGTCCGGGCTGGCACATCGAATGCTCGGCCATGATCGAGCAGGTGCTGGGCCTGCCGATCGACATCCACGGCGGTGGCATCGATCTGGCCTTTCCGCACCACGAGAACGAGATCGCCCAGGGCGTCTGCGCCCACGGCCATGCCCACGGTGAGCGTCCGCACGACCAGTACGCCCGCTACTGGATGCACAACGGCTTCCTGACGCTGGATGCGGAGAAGATGTCCAAGTCGCTGGGCAATGTGCTGTTGCTCCACGATCTGGTGCAGGCCATTCCGGGCGAGGTGGTGCGCTGGGCCCTGCTGTCGGCCCACTATCGCCAGCCGCTGGACTGGACGCAGGCCCTGCTGGACCAGAGCCGCAAGTCGCTGGACCGGCTGTATGGCGCCCTGTCGCGCGCGGCGGACGTCGCCGCGGCGGGCGATCAGCCGCCGACCGAATTCATTGCGGCCATCGAGGATGACCTGAACACGCCGGGCGCCATGGCGGTCCTGTTCGGCCTGTCCGGTGATATCGAGCGCGGGCTGACGGCGGGCGATATGGCTTCGGTCGCTGCGGCCAAGGGTCAGCTCCTGGCCGCGGCCCATCTGCTGGGAGTCCTGCAGTCAAATCCGGCAGAATGGCTGAAGGGCGATGTGTCCGATGCCCTGGCGGTCGAGGTCGAGGCCCTCATTCAGCAACGTGCCGCAGCACGGGCCGAGAAAAATTGGGCCGAGGCCGACCGCATTCGCGACCGGCTGGCGGAACTGAACGTCGAGGTGATGGATGGAGCCGAAGGCGCGCGCTGGCGCCTCCGGTCCTAGGGATCAACGGGTCCGGCTGGAAGGCAGGCCGTTGATCTGGCAGGCGTAGTCGACCTCGGGCGAGGCGCTCTGGGCGCCCGTCGGGGTCAGAATGCCGCCCCGGGCGTCACAGTCGGCCCGCAGCTTGTCCAGCCGCTGGGTATAGGTGCCGTCGCCCGGTCCGGTGCTGGCGCAGGCGGCCAGGGACAGACCCAGGGCGCCGACCGCGAGGGCCGACAGCAAGGCAGGGCGGTGAGGGCGATGAGTCATGGGGTGTCTCCCGTTCAGGATGTGGACCCGTCAGTGGGTCTCCCTGATTATGGCTAACCCGTGGCGCCCCCCGCTGTTCCATTAAGCATTGTGGCAGGGGTGGACCCGATTGCGGCAACGCTGCTACCCCATGACGCATGGAAATCGGAACCTACATCACCCTCGGCCTGTATTTCGCCCTGATGCTCGGTATCGGGCTCTACAGCTATCGCGAATCCACCTCCGACGTGTCGGGCTATATGCTGGGCGGGCGCAAGCTGGGACCGGCGGTGGCCTCCCTGTCGGCCGGCGCCTCGGACATGAGCGGCTGGATGCTGCTGGGCCTGCCCGGGGCCATGTTCCTGAGCGGCCTGTCCTCGGCCTGGATCGCCATCGGCCTCTTCATCGGGGCGTTGGCCAACTATCTGATCGTGGCGCCGCGCCTGCGGACCTATACGGTGATGGCCGACGACGCGATCACCATCCCCGACTATTTCGACAAGCGGTTCAAGGACAAATCCCGCCTGCTGCGGGTGATCTCCTCGCTTGTCATCGTCATCTTCTTCACCCTCTACACCTCGTCGGGGCTGGTCGCGGGCGGCAAGCTGTTCGAGAGCGCCTTCGGCCTCGACTACGCCTGGGGCCTCTGGATCACGGCGGGCGTGGTGCTGGCCTACACCATGGTCGGCGGCTTCATGGCCGTCAGCCTCACTGACTTTGTGCAGGGCTGCATCATGTTCGTGGCCCTGATCCTGGTGCCGATCGTCGCCCTGACCCAGATCGGCGGCGTCGACGGCATGACCGAGACGGTGCGCGGCATCGATCCCGGCCTGCTCAACCTGTTCCAGGGTGCCACCGTCATCAGCGTGATCTCGGCCATGGCCTGGGGCCTCGGCTATTTCGGCCAGCCGCACATCATCGTCCGCTTCATGGCCGTGCGCTCGCTCAAGGATGTGCCGACCATGCGCAACATCGGCATGAGCTGGATGCTGGTCACCCTGATCGGCGCGCTGTCGACCGGACTGGTGGGCCTCGCCTATGCCACCCGCACGGGTCTGGAGGTCGCCGACGCCGAGACCATCTTCATCCTGCTGTCGGATGTGCTGTTCGACCCGCTGATCACGGGCTTCCTGCTGGCGGCCATTCTGGCGGCGATCATGAGCACCATCTCGTCGCAGCTGCTGGTGTCGTCCAGCTCCCTGACCGAGGACTTCTACGGCATCTTCCTGCGCAGGAACGCGCCCCAGAAGGAGCTGGTCATGATCGGCCGGCTGGCCGTGCTGGCGGTGTCGCTGGCGGCCATCTTCCTCGCCTGGGACCCGACCAACAATGTGCTGGGGCTGGTTTCCAATGCCTGGGCGGGCTTCGGCGCCGCCTTCGGTCCGCTGGTCATCCTGTCGCTGACGTGGAAGCGCATGACCCGCAACGGCGCGCTCGCCGGCATGATCGTCGGGGCCGCCACGGTACTGGTCTGGATCTATGCCCCGGTGCTGGCCGACGGCCAGACCCTGTCGCAGGGCAGCGGCATCTACGAGATCGTGCCGGGCTTCGTGCTCAGCTGGCTGGCCATCTGGGCCGTCAGCCTGATGGGCAAGCCGCCGGCCGAGGACGTCCAGTCGACCTTCGAGGCCGTGCGTCAGGCTCTTCACCACAAGGGTGAGCCTGAAACGACCCGTTAACAGATCGGGCGCACCCTCTGATGATACGCGTTCTCAGGGTGCGCCATGTCGACGATCCAGTCTTCCAGCTACCGCCGGGCCCGGGATCATTTCGAGCCCCAGGACATCGACCCGCACGAGCAGCGCCGCCTGCGCGGCCTGATGGAGCAGATCGACTACACCGCCTATGTCTCGAACCGCGAGGTGGTGGGACAGATGCTGGCGTCGATCGACCCGGCCCATTTCCAGCGCCTCGCCGTCACCGCGGCGACCGCCCGGGCCAAATGGGTGGCCGAGGCCCTGCGTCAGTCCGAGTCGGGCGCGCCGTCCACGCCGGACCAGGTCGCCCGCCTGACCGCTTATCGCACCGCCTATGAGGAGCTGGCCGAGGCCTATGAGGGCCTCCGCCGCATGGTCGAGCGCGGCTATATCCCGATGAAGGCCCCGGCCTGAGGCCCGGGCCTCAGGCCTTCAGCCGGTAGCCCGTCCGGAACATCCAGGCCACGATCGCCAGACAGATGAAGAAGAAGGCCAGGGTCGCGGTCAGGCTCAGCCCCACACTCACATCGCCGACCCCGTAGAAGGCCCAGCGGAAGCCCGAAATCAGATAGACCACCGGGTTGAACAGCGAGATCGTCCGCCAGATGCCCGGCAGCATGTCGATCGAATAGAAGGACCCGCCCAGGAAGGTCAGCGGCGTCACGATCAGCATCGGGATCATCTGTAGCTGCTCGAACCCCTGGGCCCAGATGCCGATGATGAATCCGAACAGCGAGAAGGTCGCGGCGATCAGCAGCAGGAAGGCGATCATGGCCAGCGGGTGCTCGATCCGCAGTGGCACGAACAGCGCCGCCGTCGCCAGAATCACCAGACCCAGCACGATCGACTTGGTCGCCGCCGCCCCGACATAGGCCAGCACGATCTCGAACGGCGATATGGGCGCCGACAGGATCTCGTAGATGGTGCCCGTGAATTTCGGGAAGTAGATGCCGAAGCTGGCGTTGAACAGCGACTGGGTGAACAGGCTCAGCATGATCAGCCCGGGCACGATGAAGGCGCCATAGGCGACCCCGTCGATCTCGGTCATTCGGCTGCCGATGGCCGAGCCGAACACCACGAAATAGAGGGCGGTGGTGATCACGGGCGTCACGATCGACTGCCAGAAGGTGCGCAGCGCCCGCGCCATTTCGAAGCGATAGATGGCCCACACGCCATAAGCATTGAACGTCATGCCGCGCCTCCCTTGCCGCTGGTCCCCTCGACCGGCTTGTCCCGGTGCACCAGGCTCACGAAGATGTCCTCCAGCGAGCTCTGGGCCGTATTCAGATCCTTGAACCCGATCCCCAGGTCGCTGACCGCCCGCAGCAGCGAGGGCACGCCCGTGCGCTCCGCATTGGCATCGAACACATATTCCAGCTCATTGCCGTCGGCCTTCAGCGTCAGCTGCCACTCGGCCAGTTCGGCGGGCACTGTCTCCATCGTGTCCTGAAGGTTCAGCGTCAGCGTCTTCTTGCCCAGCTTCTTCATCAGGCTGGTCTTCTCGTCGACCAGGATCAGCTCGCCGCCCAGGATCACGCCGACCCGGTCGGCCATCTCCTCGGCTTCCTCGATGTAGTGGGTGGTCAGGATGATGGTCACGCCGCGCTCGCGCAGGCCGCGCACCAGCGCCCACATGTCCCGGCGCAGCTCGACGTCGACGCCGGCTGTAGGCTCGTCGAGGAACAGGATCTCCGGCTCATGGCTGAGGGCCTTGGCGATCATCACCCGCCGCTTCATGCCGCCCGACAGCGTCATCAGCTTGGCGTCCTTCTTCTCCCACAGGCTCAGGTCGCGAAGGATCTGCTCTACGTAGGCCGGATTGGGCGACTTGCCGAACAGGCCCCGGCTGAAGGTCACCGTGGCCCATACGGTCTCGAACGCATCGGTGGTCAGTTCCTGGGGCACCAGGCCGATCAGTTCGCGCGCGTGGCGATAGCCGGACTGGATGTCGTGACCGTCCACCTGCACCGATCCGGTGCTGGGCGTGACGATTCCGCAGATGGTGCTGATCAGCGTGGTCTTGCCCGCGCCGTTCGGCCCCAGCAGGGCAAAGATCTCGCCCTTGTAGATGTCCAGATCGACCTTCTTCAGCGCCTTGTGGCCGCTGGCATAGGTCTTGGTCAGGCCGTCGATGTGAATGACCGGCTGCATTCCGTCCCCCTCAGTCTGGTCGGGCAGATAGGCGCTGCCCTGTCTTCTCACAAGGCGGAGCCTGTCGCCGTATCAGGAGTTGATGTGCCGATGGATACGAGCTGGGCTGAACACCACACCGACAAATTGATGTCCCGCGCCCGCCACCTGTGGCGGAAGCGCCCCGACACGCCGGTCATCCTCGAGGCGCTGGCCCGCTTCGGCTATGGCGCGCGCGGCTTCGTTTATGTGTCGATCGGCGTGATCCTGATGCTGACCGCCCACGATCTGACGCGTCAGACCGCCGGCTCGACCGGCGTGGTCGAAAGTCTGGCCCGCCAGCCCTTCGGCCGCGTCTGGCTGTTCACGCTCGGCGCGGGCCTCTGGAGCTTCGTGCTGTGGCGCGTGCTGCAGGCGGTCTTCGATGCCGACAATGAAGGCCGTGACCTCAAGGCCATCGCCAAGCGGGTGGGGCAGGGGATCAGCGGCGTGGTCTATGGCCTGCTCGCCTCCACTGTCTTCGAGGTGTTGGACGAGGTCTATGCCAATCCGACCGCCGGCGACGCGGCCGAGAACCAGGAGAAGGCGCGCGCCCTGATGGAGCTGCCCTTCGGCCAGATCCTGCTGATCGGGGTGGGGCTGGTCATCCTCGGCGTCGGGATCGGCAATGTGGTGCGGGGCATCCGCAATGACTTCGGTCGGGACCTCCGCTGTTCGGAGACAATCTGCAAGCGCGTCGTGCCCCTTGCCCATGTCGGTTATGTCGCGCGCGGCCTGGCCTATTTTCCGCTGGCCGGTCTGGTGATGTGGGCGGGATTCCGGGACCGGGCCAGCGAGATCACCACCTTCGGCGGCGCGCTGGAGTCGGTCGAGACCCTGCCTGCCGGGCCCTGGCTGCTCAGCGCCACGGCGCTCGGCCTGATGGCCTTCGGGGCCTATGCCTTCGTCGAGGGGCGGTTCCGGCGCATCCGCCCGCCGCGCGATCTGGACCTCACCTGATGCGTCCCCCGCGCGCGCCCGGTCGTATCTCGCACACCCGTCGCTGATCGGAGCCTGCCATGTCGCCCGTCCGCCTGTTCGCCCTCTCTGCCCTGCTGCTCTCGACGGCGGCCTGCGTGACCGCCCCGCCGCCGTCGGAATGGCGCGCGCCGGAGCCCCGCAAGCCGGTCGACGCCGAGCGGCTCTACTCGGGGCGCTGGCTCGAGATCGCCCGCCTGCCGATGAGCATCACCGACGGCTGCGTGGCGGGCGCCTCCAATTACACCCTCGTTACCGAAACCCGCGTGGATGTGCGCGACACCTGTCAGGTCGGTACTCCCGACGGTCGCGAAAAGGCCATCGGCGGCCGGGGCGAAATCCTCGATCCCGGCACCAACACCCGGCTGCGGGTCCGCTATGTCGCGGGCTTCGTCACCTGGGACTACTGGATCCTCGACCGGGCCGACGACTATAGCTGGTTCATCTCGGCAGACCCGACCTTCGAAAAGCTGTTCATCTACACGCGCGAGATCCCGACCGATGCCGAACGCGAGGCCCTGGTCCGGCGCGCGGCCGACCTCGGCTATGATGTCTCGAAGCTGGAATTCCCCCCGGCGGAGTAGGGCGCACCGCCTCCTTGACCCTGCGTCACCGGGGCAGGGGGGCCACGCCCGGCGCGAAAGTGCGTTAACGCGGGCTCCCGGATTCCCCTCGCGGTTGACCTCCTGCCTCCGGCCCGTCATCACCGGAGGAAAGAGACGCTCAAGGGAGATGGCGCGATCATGGGCTTGCTGGCCAACATCCGTCGGGATCTGAAGTTCGCCGCCGGACTGCGTCGCCTGCTTGACCGGATCAAGCCGATCACCCTCGACAGTCCGACGCTGGTCTGTGACGACCTCGAGGAGGCTGTCGACCGCTTCCCCGACCGCATCGCCATCGAGGACGAGCACCGCAGCCTGACCTATCGCGAGTTCGATAGCATGGCGAACCGGTTCGCCCACTGGGCCCGGGGCCGGAACCTGAAGCGCAGCGACACCGTCGCCCTCGTGATGATGAACCGCGCCGAATACCTTGCCGCCTGGTTCGGCCTGTCCAAGGTCGGCGTCGCCACCGCCCTCATCAACACCAACCTGACCGGCCCGGCGCTGGGCCACTGCATCGAGATTTCGGGCGCCTCCCAGATCATCACCGATCAGGACTGCTGGCGCGCGCTCGAGGAGGCCCGCCCCCACACCGACCGCAATCTGATGCTGTGGGTGCTCGGCCTCGCCGACGAGGATGAGGTCAGCGACCGTCGCGACCTCGACACCCCGCTGCGCAGCGCCTCCTCGGTGCGTCCGGCCGCCAGCGCACGTGAGGGCCTGACCAACCGCTCGACCGCCCTCTACATCTACACCTCGGGCACCACCGGCCTGCCCAAGGCCGCGCGCGTGCCCCACTCGCGCGCCCGGACCTATATGCGCGCCTTCGCCGGCTGCACGGCGGCGACCGAAAAGGACGTCACCTACAACGTCCTGCCCCTCTATCACTCGACCGGCGGTCTGGTCGGCATCGGCCCGGCCCTGCTGAACGGCGGCAAGCTGGTGCTGCGCAAGCGCTTCTCGGCCACCGCCTTCTGGCCCGATGTGAAGAAGTCCGGCGCCACCCTGTTCGTCTATATCGGCGAGCTGTGCCGCTATCTGGTCAACTGCCCCGAGCACGAGGACGAGCGCGCCCACAGCCTGCGCCTCGCCTATGGCAACGGCCTTCGCCCCGATGTCTGGACCGAGTTCAAGTCCCGGTTCGCCATCCCCGAGATCCTGGAATTCTACGGCTCGACCGAGGGCAATGTCTCGGTGTTCAACTTCGACGGCCGTGCGGGCGCCATCGGCCGGGTGCCGTGGTTTGTGAAGGGCAAGGTCAACATCCGCCTCGTCAAGTTCGACTTCGACACCGAAACCCCGGTGCGCGGCTCTGACGGGCGCTGCCGTCTGGCCGATGTCGGCGAGGTGGGCGAGGCCATCGGCATGATCGGCGACGACACCCGCCACGACTTCTCGGGCTATGCCGACAAGTCCGCCTCGCAAAAGAAGATCCTGACCGACGTCTTCAAGCCCGGCGACCGCTGGTTCCGCACGGGCGACCTGATGCGTCAGGACTCCGAGGGCTATTTCTATTTCATCGACCGGATCGGCGACACCTTCCGCTGGAAGGGCGAGAACGTCTCGACCGCCGAGGTCGAACAGCGGCTGGCCGAGGCGCCGGGCGTCAAGGAAGTCATCGCCTACGGCGTCCCCGTCCCGGGTCAGGAGGGCAAGGCCGGCATGGTCGCCCTCGTGGTCGAGGGCCGCTTCGGCGCGACCGCCTTCGCCGAGTATGTCGAGGCCAATCTGCCGTCCTACGCCCAGCCCCAGTTCGTCCGCATCATGAAGGCCGTCGACACCACCGGCACCTTCAAATACCGCAAGGTCGATCTGGTCAGCGACGGCTTTGACCCGGACAAGGTCGACGGCCCGCTGTTCGTGCGCGGCGGCAAGGCCGGCTACACAAAGCTGACCCCCGCCGCCCGCAAGGGCATCCTCGACGGCGAAACGCGGCTCTGATCATCTGCCTCATGGCAACGCGGCCTTAAGCATTAACGGGCAGGGTTGGCGCCTCTCGTTCGCCACAGGTGTGCCTTCCCTCCATGTTTCAGATCATCGGCATCGTCCTGCTGTTCGGCATGGTGTTCGGCAGCTACATCCTGGCCGGCGGCAAGATGGCGGTCATCCTGCACTCGCTGCCCTATGAGCTGATGGCCATTCTGGGCTCGGGCGTCGCCGCCTTCCTGATCGGCAACAGCGTTTCGACGATCAAGGCCACCCTGGGCGGCTTCGGCAAGGTGTTCGCCGGCAACAAGTGGAAAAAGAAGGACTATGTCGACCTTCTCAGCCTGCTGTTCCAGCTGACCAAGACGATGAAGTCCAAGGGCGTCATCGCCCTCGAAAGCCATATTGAAAAGCCCGCCGAGTCCACGATCTTCCAGAAGTATCCGAAGATCATGAAGGACCACTTCGCCACCGACTTCATCTGCGACACGCTGCGTATGATGACCATGAACCTCGAGGATCCGCACCAGATCGAGGACGCCATGGAAAAGCAGCTGGAAAAGCACCACCACGAAGGGCTGGCCGGCGCCCACGCCCTCCAGAACATGGCCGACGGCCTGCCGGCGCTCGGTATCGTCGCGGCCGTGCTGGGCGTCATCAAGACCATGGGCTCGATCACTGAGCCGCCGGAAATCCTGGGCGGCATGATCGGCGGCGCCCTGGTGGGCACCTTCCTCGGCGTCTTCCTGGCCTATGGACTGGTCGGCCCGATGGCCACCCGCCTGAAGGAGATCGTCGACGGCGACGGCGCCTTCTACAAGATCATCCAGTCGGTTCTGGTCGCCCACCTGCACGGCAATGCCGCCCAGATTTCGGTCGAGATCGGCCGCGGCGACATCCCGTCGGGGGCCCAGCCCTCGTTCAGCGAGATGGAAGAGAACCTGGCCAACGCGCCCGCCGACGCGGGCTGAGGCTGACGGCGGCGGCGTTATCCACACGCGCCGCTCACGGATGATCACGAACCCGTGAGAATTCGCTTGCGGTTCGACTCACATTTCCGTTATCACTCCTGTGCGGGGATTCATGACCCCGTTGAACCTTCTGAAGGATGAAACACATGCGTATCGTTGCTCTGATCGCCGCCTCGGCCGCCGCTCTGGCCATCACCGCCTGCACCCCGGCCGCCGACGAAGCCGCTCCGGCCGAAGAAGCTGCTGAAGCCGCTGACACCGCTCAAGACGCTGCCGCCACCGCGGAAGACGCCGCCATGGAAGCTGGCGCTGCTGCCACCGAAGCCACCGAAGCCGCTGGCGACGCCATGGCCACCGAAGCCGCTCCGGCTCCGGCTGCCGAAGAAGCTGCTCACTAAGCACTTCGATTTTCGGTCCTTCGGGACCGGATCGGGAAAGGGTCGCCCTCACGGGCGGCCCTTTTCTTTTGCGCGACAGGCTCGGCGGAGCCGCATCGAACCGCCCGCCCGCTCAGGTGTTCTGACTCCGCGAAAAGGGAGTCGTTCATGGCCGCGCGCGCCTATTGGCAGGGCAATATCCGCCTCGCCCTGGTTTCCATTCCGGTCGAGATCTACGCGGCGGTGAAATCCGGCGCGTCGATCAGCTTTCGCCAGATTCACGAGCCCTCGGGCAAGCCGATCTCGTATGAAAAGGTCGTGTCCGGCCTTGGCCCCGTCGACCGCGACGAAATCGTGAAGGGCTATGAGGTGTCGAAGGGCAATTACGTCCTGCTGGACGATGAGGAGATCGAGGCCGTCCGCATCGAGAGCAAGAAGACGCTCGACCTCGTCCAGTTCGTCGAGGCCCACGAGATCGACCCCCTCTATTTCGAAAAGCCCTATTACGTCGTGCCCGCCGACGACCTGGCCGAAGAGGCCTTTATCGTGCTGCGCGAGGCCCTGCGGGCGGCAAAGAAGATCGCGCTCGGCCAGCTGTCGGTGCGCGGTCACGAGAAGCTCGTGGCCCTCAAGCCCTGCGGCAAGGGCATCCTGCTGGAGACCCTGCGCTATGGCGACGAGGTCCGGCAGGGCCAGTCCTTCTTCAAGGGCATCGGCACGGACAAGCCCGAGAAGGACCTGATCGATCTGGCCAGTTCGCTGATCGAGCAGAAGACGGCGCCCTTTGACGCTTCGGAATTCCACGACCGCTACGTCGACGCCCTCAAGAAGCTGGTCGAGAAGAAGGCCAAAGCCAAGGGCAAGAAGGTGCTGGAGGATGTGGAAGAGCCCGCCGCGGCAACCGGCGGCAATGTCATCGACCTGATGGCGGCGCTGAAGAAGTCGGTGGGAGACAGCAAAGGCAAGCCCGCCCCGCGCAAGGCCTCGACCCGCAAGACGCCGGCGAAGAAGCGGGCCTGATCCATGGCGACGAAGGCGCGGTCAAAGGCGAAGACCCGGGCCGACGACCTGCTCGCGGAATATAATCACAAGCGCGACTTCGACCGCACCGCCGAGCCGCGCGGCGAGGTCGGGACCGGCACGGGCGACCGTTTTCTGGTCCAGAAGCACGATGCCACCCGCCTGCACTGGGACCTGCGCCTCGAGGTCGACGGCGTCCTGAAAAGCTGGGCGGTGACCAAAGGCCCCTCGACCGATCCGGACATCAAACGCCTCGCAGTGCGCACCGAGGACCACCCCCTGTCCTATGGCCGCTTCGAGGGCATCATCCCCAAGGGCGAATACGGCGGCGGCACGGTCATGCTGTGGGACGAGGGCCGCTGGGAGCCGATCGAGGGCAAGTCCGCCGACGACCTTGAGGACGGCCACCTCCACTTCATCGTCCACGGCCAGCGGATGAAGGGCGAGTGGCTGCTGATCCGGCTCAAACCGCGAAAAGGCGAAAAGCGCGAGAACTGGCTGCTGCGCAAGATCAGCGACGCCCATGCCGCGCCCGGCGACGGTCTGGTCGAGACGGCCCTGACCAGTGTGCTGACCGGCCGGACCATGGCCGAGATCGCCGCCGACACCGAGGGCAAGCACCCGCTGGCCGGCAAGGGCGACGACGCCTTCGCCCGTGAAATGGCCCGTGCCGCCGACCATACGAAAAAGGCGCGCAAGTCCCAGAAGCGCAGCACCGCCAAGGCCCCTGCCTTCCGGTCACCCCAGCTCGCGACCCTCGTCGATGCCGTGCCCACCGGCAACGACTGGATGCACGAGATCAAGTTCGACGGCTATCGCGCCCTGGTCTCTGCGAAGGGCCAGGAGGTGTCGGTCTTCACCCGCAACGGCAAGGACTGGACCGACAAGTTCGGCCCTCTGGTCGAGGTGATTCAGGGACTGGACCTGCCGCCCTGCCTGATCGACGGCGAGATCGTCGCCTACGACTCCAAGGGCAACCCGGACTTCTCCGCCTTGCAGGCGGTGCTCAAACGGGGGAAGGGCAGCCAGACCGCCGACGATGCCCTGGCCTTTCACGCCTTCGACCTCCTGTCGCTGGACGGAGAGGACCTGACGCCACTCCCGAATGTCGAACGCAAGGAACGGCTGGAAGCCCTGTTGCGCGCGGCCGAGCCCCCGATCCACGTCGCCGACCATCTGATCGGGGCGGGAGAGACGCTCTACGCCTCGCTGTGCAAGGCGGGGCAGGAGGGCATCATCTCCAAGCGCATCGACGCGCCCTATCGCTCGCGCCGCACCCGCGACTGGGTGAAGGTCAAATGCACGCTTCGGCAGGAGTTCGTCATCATCGGCTGGAAGGCCTCCTCGGCCCGCGGCCGCCCGTTCGCCTCGCTTCTGCTGGCCCAGAAGGACGGCGACGACTGGATCTACAAGGGCAATGTCGGCACCGGCTTCACCCAGGACACCATGGAAGATTTGGCCGGGCGCATGCAGCGGCTGGAGCGCAAGACCCCGCCCGCCGAGGTCGACCGGGCCAGCGCGCGAGGCGTCACCTGGCTGACGCCGCGTCTGGTCGCGGAAGTCGCCTTTGCCGAATTCACCGCCGACGGGAATGTCCGCCACGGCAGCTTCCTTGGACTGCGCGACGACAAGCCCGCCGCCGACGTGAAGCCCGAGCGCGCCCGCGCCGCGCGGCCTGCCGCCGCCCGTCCGGTCAAGGTCAGCAGCGCCGACCGCGTCATCTTTCCCGGCAGCGGCCAGACCAAGGGCCAGCTGGCCGACTATTATGCGGCGGTGGCGCCGCTCATGCTGCCGTTCGCCGCGCGCCGCCCGATCAGTCTCGTGCGCTGTCCGCAGGGCAGGGCGCGCAAATGCTTCTTCCAGAAGCACGACAGCGGCAGCTTCGGCCCCCATGTCCATGCCGTCCCGATCCGCGAGAAGGACGGCGGCACCGAGGACTATCTCTACATCGAGGATGCGGCAGGCCTGGTCGCCTGCGTCCAGATGGGCACCATCGAGTTTCACGGCTGGGCCTGTCGGACCGATGACATCGAGGCACCCGACCGGATGATCTTCGACCTCGACCCCGACGAGGGGCTCGACTTCGGCGATGTGGTCAGCGCGGCCCGCGACATCCGCCGTCGCCTGTCCGACCTGGGTCTGGTCAGCTTCGCCCTGCTGTCGGGCGGCAAGGGGGTGCACGTTGTCGTCCCCCTGACCCCCGGCCACGACTGGGAGGCGCACAAGGACTTCGCCCGCCGCTTCGCCGGCGCTCTCGCCCTGGCCGAGCCGGACCGCTTTGTCGCCACCATGAGCAAGGCCAAGCGCAAGGGCCGCATCTTCATCGACTGGCTGCGCAACCAGCGGGGCAGTACGGCGGTCCTGCCCTTCTCGGCCCGGGCACGCCCCGGCGCCCCGGTGGCCGTGCCGGTCAACTGGGACGAACTGCGGGGCATGACAGACGCACACCCCTTCTCCATCGCCGATGTCGAGACCCTCATCGAGCGGTCGGAGGACAAGGCCCTCGCCGGCTGGGGCTTTGCCAGCCAGACCCTGCCCGATCTCTGACCTCAGGACGTCGCGACGATGTCCAGCGGCGGCCCGCTGCGATGGAGCGGGCGGACGGTGGTGCGCCCGTCGACATGACTGAACACCAGATCCAGTCGGCTGTCCCCGATCTCGAGCCCCGTGACGGTCAGCCGGTCGATCCCGCCGGGCAGGCGGGGACGGTCGACGCGCACCCGGCGCCCGGGCGCGTCGATGTCGATCCCGAGACTGGCCTGCAGCAACAGGAAGACCGAGCCCGCGGCCCAGGCCTGCGGCATGCAGGCGACCGGATAGGGCACCGGGGGCTCGCCCGTCTCACGACTGAACCCACAGAACAGCTCGGGTAGACGCATGTCGAAATTGACCGCCGCCGAATACAGCTCGTCCAGCACCCGCGCGACGGCGTCCCGCTCGCCATAGCGGGCCATGCCGGCCACGCACAGGGCCGTGTCGTGCGGCCAGACAGAGCCGTTGTGATAGGACATGGGATTGTAGCGGGGCTGGCGCGTCGCCAGTGTCCTCAGGCCCCAGCCCGTCCGGAAGCGCGCCGACAATAGGGTGCGGGTCACATCTGCGGCCCGCTCCGGCTCGGCCAGTCCCGAGAACAGCAGGTGCCCGGCATTCGAGCCCAGCACCCGGCAGGGGGCGCCATCGCCGTCCAGCGCGATGGCATAGAAGCCCTGATCCTCCATCCAGTAGCGCTGCTCGACCACGGCCTTCAGGCGTGCGGCCCGGTCGGTCCACTCCGCTACGTCCTGCCCCAGCGTTTCCGCCATGGCGGCCATGGCCTGCCAAGCCTGATAGGCATAGCCCTGCACTTCCAGCAGGGCGATGGGCCCCTTGGGGAAGCGACCGTCGGCGTGGAAGATCGAATCCTCGCTGTCCTTCCAGCCCTGGTTCGACAGGCCCGTGTCGCGGGCGCGCTGATAGTCGATCAGCCCCAGACCGTTGGCCTCGCCCCGGGCCTCCATCCAGCCGGCCGCCGCCAGCAGGTTCGGCCACAGCGCCTCGATCAGCCCCCGGTCGCCGGTGCGCCGCGCATAGGCTCCGGCCAGCGCCACGAACAGGCAGGTGGTGTCGACCCCGCCGTAGTAGGTCCCGAAGGGCACCTCGCCGAGCGCCGACATCTCGCCGCCCCGCGTCTCATGCATGATCTTGCCGGGCTCGACGTCCTGGAAGGCGTCGGTGGTCGTGCCCTGGCGGGCCGCCAGATAGGTCAGCACGCCCCGCGCCAGACTGGGATCCAGCCAGAGCATCTGCCAGGCCGTGATGATGGCGTCCCGCCCGAACGGCGTCGAAAACCACGGCACCCCTGCATAGGGATAGGGCCCGGTCGGCAGGTCCGTAGTCAGCAGGGCCACGTCCGCCCGCGACTGGTCCAGCCACTGGTTGAAGCGCGGGCTGCGGTGACCGCGCACGCCGCCCCCGCGCCGCCGCCGCGCCCGCATGGCCAGCCGCGCCTGGATCGACGCCAGCCGCCAGCGTTCCCGGTCGGGCGCTTCGCAGGTGTCGGCACCCGCCTCGATATACAGGTCAAAGCGCCGCCCGCGCGGCAGGGTCAGCTGAAATGCGGCCCGTGTCGCGCTCATCGAGGCCGGCGGCTCGGAGAAGGACAGGCAGGTCCGGCGCGTCACGTCGTCCAGGCCCTTGTAAGAAAAGCGCACGCGGCGCCCGTCGCGGACCGGCGGTTCACTCAGTCCGCGGGCGGGACGGCTTGAGCCCCGCACCTCGAAAATATCGCGAAAGTCCGCGCCGTATTCGATGGCCAGCGGCAGGATGACCTCGTCCACCCCATGGTTGGTCAGGCGGATGCGCTCGTACATCCGCTCCTGCCAGAGGAACCGGCGCCGTTCGAGATGGATAATTCCGGCGGGAGCGGAGCGGCCGCCCATCGGGGGCAGGGGCCGGTTGGTCCCCTGGCAGACGAAGAAGACATTGTCATCCGACAGCGCCGAGCTCAGCCGCGAGGGCGCCGCGTTGCCGATCAGCAGCCGCAGTCGCGACAGGACCCGCGTGTCCCTGAGGAAGAAGCCATCCGCTCCACCGCTCATGTCGCCCAGCGGATCGGCCACGAGGAAGGCATCGCCTTCCTTCAGCGGCATCAATCGGCCCAGCACGGCGACCTCGGGTTCGGGGGTGTCCGTCGACCCGGTCTGGGCGTCAGTCATAGAGCGGGTCTCCTGCGTGAGACCGTCTAACGCACAAGATCGAAATCAGGCTACGGCGGCCGAAGGCATCTTCAATGTCGCGCCCGGCAAGGGCATCTCGATGCCCGGCGGCGCATAGGGCGTGCGGGCCAGAAGCTCTCGATAGATGTCCAGATAGCGCTGCGCCATGGCGGTCGCCGAGAAGCGCAGTTCGAACCGCGCCCGGATGGCGGACCGGTCCAGCGTGATGGCCCGGCGCACGGCGTCCACCGCCTCATCGATGCTGCTGACCAGATAGCCGGTCGCGCCGTCCTCGATCACCTCGGGCGCCGCGCCATTGGGCCAGGCGATGACGGGCGTGCCGCAGGCCATGGCCTCGATCATCACCAGGCCAAAAGGCTCCGGCCAGTCGATCGGGAACAGCAGCGCATCGGCCCCTCCCAGGAATTCGGACTTGGCGCCATCACCGATCTCGCCGACGAACTCGATCAGCGGATTGTCCAGCAGGGGCCGGATGCGGCTCTCGAAATAGACCGAGTCCGCCGCGTCGACCTTGGCTGCGATCTTGAGGCGCATGCCTAGCCGCGTGGCGATCTCGATCGCCCGATCGGGGCGCTTCTCCGGAGAGATGCGGCCGAGGAAGGCCAGATAGCCCGACGACCGGTCGCTGGGACGATACAGCTCGGCGTCCATGCCGTGCTGGACCGTGCCCGCCCAGTTGGCCCAGGGCAGGGGGCGACGCTGGTCGTCCGAGATCGAGACCAGCGGGAATTGCGGCCAGGCGTCATAGGCGGCGGGCAGGTCCTTCAGGTCCAGACGACCGTGCAGGGTCGTCACCGTCCGCCCGGCCCGGTCCTCGAAGAACGGGAAATGGATCATGTCGGTGTGGAAGTGGATGACGTCGAACTGGTCCGCCATGTCCCGCACCCTGGCCAGCATGGCCATGTGTGCCGCCATGTCGGATTTGAGCGGCGCGGGGTCCAGCCGGATCGCCTGATCACGGACGGGCACCAGACGGGCGCGGGTCTGCGCCTCGGCGGACGAGAACAGGGTCACCTCATGACCCAGATCCACCAGCGCATCCGTCAGGTGCGCGACCACCCGCTCCGTCCCGCCGTAAAGCGTGGGGGGGACCGCTTCATACAGAGGGGAAACCTGGGCGATTTTCATGGGGTGGGTCCGGGTGGTTGTGACCCTTGCTCAAAGCGCGCCAGAGGCGAGCGGTTCCAATGTCGGAAAGCGTACACGGGAACGGCGCGGGCTGCCCGGGATTAACCCCCCTCAACCCCCTCACCAGACACGGAGCAGCCCATGTCCGCCCTTTCCGGAAAAACCATCGCCGTCCTCGCCACCGACGGCTTCGAACAGGTCGAGCTGGACAAGCCCGTCGACGCCATGCGCAAGGCCGGCGCCACCGTCCACATCGTGGCGCCCGAGGCTGGCGACATTCAGGGCTTCGAACACCATGACAAGGGCCGCAAGGTCGGCGTCGACAAGACGCTCGGCGATGTCAGCGCGGACGATTACGACGGCCTCGTCCTGCCCGGCGGCGTGATCAACCCCGACGCCCTGCGGCTTGAGGAAAAGGCCATCAGCTTCATCGGTGCCTTCGCCAAGGCCGACAAGCCGATCGCTGCCATCTGCCACGGTCCCTGGACGCTGATCGACGCCGGCATCGCCAAGGGGCACAAGCTGACCTCCTGGCCCTCGCTCAAGACCGATCTGATGAACGCGGGCGCCGAGTGGGTCGATGAGACGGTGGTGATTGACGGCAAGCTCGTCACCTCGCGCAATCCCGACGACCTGCCCGCCTTCTGCGACGGCATCATCAAGGTGTTCGGCGCCGCCTGAGCGGCGCCCGGGGACAGGCGAGATGGAGACCCTTCACGCCGTCATTGGCTATGAGGACGGCACGATCACCTGGTGGCAGATGTCCATCCGGGGCGTGCTCGTCTTCGCCGTCGGCATCCTCGCCGTGCGGCTCGCCTCGTCGCGCGCCTTCGGCAAGTGGACACCGCTCGACATCATCTTCGCCGTGATCGTCGGCTCCAATCTCGGGCGGGCCATGACCGGCAGCGCGCCCTTTCTGCCGACCGTCATCGCCAGCCTGCTGCTGGTTGCCCTCCATGCCCTCTTGGCCCGGGCCTCGGCCCGCTGGTCATGGCTCAGCTTCCTGCTCAAGGGCGGGCGGATTCAGCTGGTGCGCGACGGTCAGATCGACGAGGCCGCGATGCGCCGCGCCGGCCTCGGTCAGGGGGATCTGGACATGGCACTGCGCGCCCAGGGTCATTCCGACCTTAGCCGCGTGGACTGTGCCTACCTTGAGCGCAACGGCGACATGTCGGTGCTGGCCCGTCGCGAGGACCCGCCGGAGCCCTGACGCACGACCGCCCGCGACAGCGGCGCTTCGACGCGCTACGGAGCCCGCATGCATTCCGGCTCTGACACCTCTGCCGATCTGGTCTGGGACGACGACGGCACCCCGCGCTCCGGCCGGTTCGGCGACATCTATTTCTCGCCCGAGGACGGTCTGGCCGAGACCCGGGCAGTCTTCCTCGAAGGTTGCGGCCTGCCGGGCGCCTTCGCCGGACGCGAACATTTCTGCGTCGCCGAACTGGGGTTCGGCACCGGCCTCAACATGGCTGCCCTGCTCATGCTGTGGCGCGACCACGCGCCGCCGGGCGCGCGGCTCAGCCTGTTCTCGGTCGAGGGCTTCCCCCTGTCGCGAGACGAGGCGACCCGGGCGCTCGCGGCCTGGCCGGAACTGGCGCCCGCAGTCGAGGCCCTGTTGGCCGTCTGGCCCGCCGCCACGCCGGGCCTGCACCGGATGGACCTGCCGGCGTTCAACGCCACCCTCGATCTGGCGGTCGGTCCGGTGGAGCAGGGGCTGTCCAGCTGGTCGGGACAGGCCGACGCCTGGTTCCTCGACGGCTTCTCACCGGCCACCAATCCCGACATGTGGGCGCCCGGCATCATGGCCCGGATTGCGGCGCTCAGTCGGCCGGGTGCGCGTCTGGCCACCTTCACGGTCGCCGGCGCTGTCCGGCGGGGACTGGCGGAGGTTGGCTTCACCGTCGAAAAACGCCCCGGCCATGGCCGCAAGCGCGAGCGGCTGGAGGGGACCTTTGCCGGCGAGTCAGCAGGGCCGACGACTCCCGACGACATCGTCATCCTCGGCGCGGGCATCGCCGGCGCCGCCCTCGCCCGGGCCTTTGCCGCCCAGGGCCGGACGGTCGAGGTCATCGATGCCGAGGGGCCGGGCGCGGGCGCCTCGGGCTTTGACGCCGCCCTCGTCACGCCGCGCCTCGACGTCGGTGATCCCGATCTCGCCTCAGGGTTCGCCCAGGCGCTGGAGCGCGCGGGTCAGCTTTATGGGCAGATCGACGGCGCCGTAGTGGCCGAAGGCGTCCTGCAACTCCCCGGCCGGGATAGGGATGTCGAGCGCCACCGCCGCGTCGCCGAACAGACGATCTGGTCTCCCGGCCATATGCAGGTCCTGACCCCGGCCGAAGTCTCCGACCACATCGGCGAACGGATAGAGTTCCCCGCCCTGCGAATGGCCGACGCCCGGGTCATTCGCCCGGCCCGGGTGCTCGCGGCCTGGCTGCCCCACGGTGTGACCCGCGCCTCCGTCGCCCGCATCGCTCGGGACGGGGAGGGCTGGGCCCTGTTCGATGGGGACGGCGCCCTCATCCGCCGGGCGGCCTGTGTGATCGTGGCGACCGGCGCCGGCACCCGCAGCCTCCTGTTCTTGCCGCTCCAGCCCGTGCGGGGTCAGGTTGAGGTGGCCGAGGGAGTCACCGCACCCGCGCCCCTGGCCTGGGGTGGCTATGCCATCCCCACCGGCGAGGGCCTGCTGTTCGGCGCCACCCATGATCGCGACGACGAGGGGCTGGAGGTCTGCCCCGAAGACACCCGGCGCAATCTGGAGACCCTTGCCGGCTGTCTGCCGCGACGGGCGGAGGAGGCCGGTCAGGCGCCCTTGCGGTCCCGCGCGGCTGTCCGCGCGACCACGCCCGACCGGCTGCCCGTCGCCGGCCGGGTGGAGGAGGGTCTGTACGTCCTCGGAGGTCTGGGCTCGCGCGGATTCTGCCTCGCGCCCCTGCTGGCCGAGCATGTCGCGGCACAGGTCCTCGGGCGTCCCTCGCCCCTGCCAATGGCCATGGCGCACCGCCTTCGGCCCTCGCGTTTACAGGGAACCCAATCGTGATTTGCGAAACCGGGGCGCGCGAGGGACGTTGTCGGGCCATGACCCAGTTGAACCGCATGCCGCTCCCGCTCGCCCTCACCGGCGCCGTGCTGGCCCTCGCCGCCTGCGCGCCCACCACTCCGTCCGGCGACACCACGGCCTTCAACGATCAGACCTGTTTCTCGCCGTCGCAGGTACGGGGCTTCAGCGACGGTCCCGGCCAGACGGTCTATCTGAACGTCGGGCGCGACGCCTATCCGCTGGAGGTCTATGGCGCCTGCAACGGGCTGAACAGTTCGCTCGGCTTCGCGCTTGAGCCGGATGCCGCCGGCCTCACCCGCCTGTGCCCCGGCGACGCCACCCGGATTGCCGTGCGCGGCGACGTCCGCCCCGTCGAATACTGCAGCGCCCGGGTTGGCCCGCGTATCAGCGGCGGTCCGCCGCAGACCTGACCCCAAGTTCCGGAGAGACCCATGACCCGCGCTTTCGCTGCTGCCCTGTCGATCCCCGCCCTCCTGCTGGCCGCGTCCTGCGCGCCCGGGCCAGACACCGCCATGAACGCACGGTCGTCGGACACCTGCTTCATGTCGGACCGCATAATCAACTTCCGCGCCGGTCAATCGCCGTCGATCTATGTGAAGGCGCTGGGCGGCGACGTGTATGAGATCCAGACGACCAGCTATTGCTCCGGCATCGAGAGCGCCAACACCCTGGCCTTCACGCCGCTTGTCGGGTCGAGCGCGCGCACCTGCGTCTCCGACTCCCTGTCGGTGGATGTTTACGTGGCCGGGTCTTCGAACCGCTGCCGTGCCCGCGTTGTCAAAAAGCTGACCGAGGAAGAGGTCGCCGCCCTGCCGTCGCGCTACCGGCCCTAGGGCCGGGCCTCAGCCCTTCGGCTTCTGGGCATAGCCCAGCCGCTGGTTCAGCTTGTCGATCAGATCGATCGCCGTGTCGGCGATTACCGACCCGGGCGGATAGACGGCTGCCACGCCGGCATCCAGCAGGGGCTGTACGTCGGCGGGCGGAATGACCCCGCCGACCACCACCATGATGTCCTCGCGCCCCAGCTTCTTCAGCTCGGCGATCAGCTGCGGCGCCAGCGTCAGGTGCCCGGCGGCCAGCGAGCTGGCGCCCACGGCGTGAACGCCCTTCTCGACGGCTTCCTTCGCGGCTTCCGCCGGCGTCTGGAACAGGGATCCGGCCGTGGCCTCCAGCCCCAGATCACCATAGGCCGTGGCGATCACCTTCTGGCCGCGGTCGTGCCCGTCCTGGCCCAGCTTGGCGATCAGGATGCGCGGCGGACCGCCGTCGTTCTCGACGAACGCTGCCACCATGTCGCGGGCGCGGCTGACCTTGGCGTCCTTGCCGGCTTCCTTGCCATAGACGCCGCTGACGGTCTTCACCGAGGCCACGTGGCGGCCGAAGGCGGCCTCCAGCGCATCTGAAATCTCGCCCACGGTGGCCTTGGCCCGGGCCGCATCGATCGACAGGGCCAGCAGATTGCCGTCGCCCTTCGCCCCGGCCGTCAGGGCCTCCAGCGCCGCTTCGGTCGCCTCCTCGTCCCGTTCGGCGCGCAGCCGCTTCAGCTTCTCGATCTGGGCCGCCAGCACGGCCGCATTGTCGACCTTCAGCACCGGGATGTCATCGACCTGATCCGAGAGGTAGCGGTTCACGCCCACGACCGTCTGCTGGCCCGTATCGATCCGCGCCTGGATGCGGGCCGCCGACTCCTCGATGCGCAGCTTGGGAATGCCGGCCTCAATCGCCCTGGCCATGCCGCCCAGGCCTTCGATCTCGGCCATGTGGGCGCGGGCCCGTTCGGCCAGTTCGTGGGTCAGCCGCTCGACGTAATAGCTGCCGCCCCACGGGTCGATCACACGGGTCAGGCTGGTTTCCTGCTGCAACAGGATCTGGGTGTTGCGCGCGATCCGGGCCGAGAAATCGGTCGGCAGGGCCAGCGCCTCGTCCAGCGCATTGGTGTGCAGGCTCTGGGTCTGGCCGCCCGCCGCCGCCATGGCCTCGACCATGGTCCGGCTGACGTTGTTGAACACATCCTGGGCCGCCAGCGACCAGCCCGAGGTCTGACAGTGGGCGCGCAGGCTGAGCGACTTGGGGTTCTTGGCGCCGAACTTCGACACGGCCTCGGCCCACAGCAGCCGCCCGGCCCGCATCTTGGCCACTTCCATGAAGTAGTTCATGCCGATGGCCCAGAAGAAGCTGAGCCGCGGGGCGAACCGGTCGACGTCCAGCCCTGAGTCCACGCCCGCCTGCAGGTACTCAATGCCATCCGCCAGCGTATAGGCCAGCTCCAGGTCGGCCGAGGCTCCGGCCTCCTGCATGTGATAGCCGGAGATCGAGATCGAGTTGAACTTCGGCGCATGCTCGGCCGTCCAGGCGAAGATGTCCGAGATGATCCGCATCGAGGGCGCGGGCGGATAGATATAGGTGTTGCGGACCATGAACTCCTTGAGGATGTCGTTCTGGATGGTCCCGGTCAGTTGGGCGGGGGCGACCCCCTGTTCCTCGGCGGCGACGACATAGAGAGCCAGGATCGGCAGCACCGCCCCGTTCATCGTCATCGACACGCTCATCTTGTCCAGCGGAATGCCGTCGAACAGGGTCCGCATGTCGAGGATGGAGTCGATCGCCACCCCCGCCATGCCGACATCACCGGCCACGCGCGGATGGTCGGAATCATAGCCCCGGTGCGTCGCCAGATCGAAGGCGACCGACAGCCCCTTTTGCCCCGCCGCCAGATTGCGCCGGTAGAAGGCGTTGGATTCCTCGGCCGTCGAGAACCCCGCATACTGGCGGATGGTCCACGGGTTCTGGGCATACATCGTCGGATAGGGGCCGCGATGATAGGGCGCGATCCCGGGCAGGCCGTTGATGAAGTCGAGGCCCTCAAGCCCTCCGGCGTCATGGCGTGACGCGATCGAAATCCCTTCCGGCGTCTCCCACGGCGCGCGGTCCGCGGCTGCGCCGGGAGCGCGGTCTTCGAAGGCGATGCGGGTGAAGTCAGGGCGGGTCATCGGGCGGCCTCCCCGGTCTCAAGTCGCACGGCCAGCGGCAAGGGCGCCATCGCGGCACACGTATGCTCTGGCGTCCCGGTGTCCGGTTCGGGCAGGGGGGAGACCTCGACCGGGCGCGGGTCCTCGTCGACGTATCGGGTCACGCCGATCAACTGGGCATCGCCCCGGGCATAGCGTGCCGTCAGGGCTTCGGCCGCCTCGGCGACCCGCCTCTGGATGCCACCGCCCTCGATCGAGGCCACCAGCCCGCCCTCGCGCTCGATCTGCTGGAAGGCGGCCCAGCCGGCCTCGGCCAGATCGCGGGTGCGGGTGTCCAGGAACCACGACCCGGCCGCCGGATCGTCGACCCGCCCCAGATGCGCTTCCTCCATCAGGATCAGCTGGGTATTGCGCGCCTGACGCAGGGCGAAGGCATCGGGCAGGCCAGCCGCCCGGCTGAAGGCGTCCAGCACGATCACATCGGCCCCGCCCACGGCCCCCGCGAACCCGGCCGCCGTCAGCCGCAACAGGTTCGGCCAGGCGTCGCGCGCCGCCAGCATTCGCCGCGACGACCGCGCCTCGATCACCGCCTCGGCCTCTGCGTCCCAGGCCCGGGTAAAGGTCCGCCACATCAGGCGGAGCGCCCGCACCTTGGCCAGGCCGTCGAAATAGCTCTGGTCCAGCGACACCCCCAGCACCATCCGCCGGAAGGTCTGCTCGGGCGACAGGCCCGCGCGGCCCGCGGCCTCCGTCAGGGCCACGGCACTGGCCAGCAAAAAGCCCAGCTCCTGCGCGGCCGTGCCTCCGGCCTCATGCACCACCCGGCCCGAGGCCATGAAGGCCCGCGCATCGGGATAGGCTTCGGCGTGGCGCGCCGCTGTATTGCCCGCCAACTCCAGATAGTCGGCCAATGGCCGCGCCCCGCCACCCCGGGCGACAAACGCCGAGGCCGGGTCCATGTGGAAGGCCAGTTTCGCGCGCGGCGAGCCCTTGGCCGCCACCGCCAGCGCATCGGCGGCCGTGGCGCCGTCCAGACCGGCATCCAGTGCCACCTCGGCCAGCTCCAGCTGAACGCCTGCCAGTGCCTGTGCCAGGGTGTCGGAGTCTTCCGTCACCGCGCCCTTGATGACCAGCGAGGCCGCGCCGCCCTCCAGCTGGGCCAGCGCCTGGGCGTTCAGGGCGACGGCCTCATCGCCTTCCAGCAGCACCCGCAGGTCCCACGCCCGCCCGTCGGCGTCGGTGGCTCTGGCTGCGCGAACCGCCTCGCGCCCGTTCGCGGCGGCATACAGCGGGCGGATATCCAGCCCGTCCGCATCCAGATGCACCAGGGTCTCCAGCCCCCGGTCCTTCAGCGCGGCCTCGGCCAGGGTGCGCCAGTCTGCGGGGGAGGGGGTCGTAAAGGACGAATGCGACATGGGGTCTCTATGGCCGAGGCGAGGGCGTGTCGCAATTGTCTCTGCGGTCGGGGTTCCCTATGAGAAGGGTTCCTCCCGCCGGAATCCTTGATGCTTCAGGTTCGACTCAAACCCCCGACGTGCACCAGCCGCCCGCTCGCGCGCGACTGCAGCACCTGTGGCGCACGGGCCTTCAGCCTCTGCGCCAGTCTGGAGGGAGAGGATCTCGCGCGGCTGTCGGCCCTGGCCGAACAGGTCCAGTTCGCGCCGGGGCAGGCCTTGGTCAACCAGGGCGATCGCGCGGAGCATATGTTCAACATCACGGCCGGCTCGGCGCGGGTCCAGACCCTGATGGCCGACGGGCGGCGCCAGATCACCGGCTTCCTGTTCGCGGGCGACTTCGTCGGTCTGGCCGCGGGCGCAACCCACACCGGCTCGGTCGAGGCGATCGAGCCCGTCACCGCCTGCCGCTTCGCCATGGCCGACTATCGCGCCCTCGTGCGTCAGAGCCCGGCGCTTGAGGCTGCCCTGCTGGAGCGCGCCAGCCACGAACTGGCCGAGGCCCGGTCCCAGATCCTGCTGCTGGGACGCAAGACGGCCGAGGAGAAGCTGGCCTCCTTCCTGCTGGCTCTTTCCGATCGCGATCCCATGCGGCCCCACGCCGAGGGGCGTCTGCGCCTGCCCATGAGCCGCACCGAGATCGCCGACTATCTGGGCCTGACCATCGAGACAGTCAGCCGGGTGCTGGGCCGCTTCAAGGCGTCCGGCCTGATCCGGCTGGAGTCAGTGTCCGACCTCAGCATCCTGCGGCCCGACCGGCTGGCCCTGCTCGCCGACGGCGAGGGCTGAGGCACCCGCTTCCGTCACGCCGTCGACCTCGATCACGGCCTCGCACAGCGCCACCCCTGCGGGCCGGTGGCTGATCATCACCAGTCCCTGCGCCGTGCGGTCCAGCCGCGCCTTCAGCCGGTGCAGCACCTGCTGCTCGGTACGCGCATCCAGCCCTTCGGTCGGTTCGTCCAGCACCAGCCAGGGCGACCCCCTCAGATAGGCCCGCGCCAGACTCAGCCTGCGCCGCTCACCCCCGGACAGGAAGGCGCCACCGGGCCCGATCGGTGTATCCAGCCCCTTTGACGCCCCGGCGATGCGCTCGGCCAGCGCCGCATCCTCCAGCGCCTCCCACAACAGGGCCTCGGGCGCCTTCGGGTCTGCCAGCCGCAGGTTCTGCGCGACCGTCCCGTTCAGCAGGGACACATCCTGCGCCGCATAGGCGAACAGGCGCCGCACATCGACGTCGGGCAGGGCGGGGTCCAGCCCTCCGGCCGACATCTGTCCCGGCTCGACCGGGCGCAGCCCCATCATCTGCTCGATCAGGGTGGTCTTGCCCGCACCCGAGGGCCCGGCGATCCGCACCCTTGAGCCTCCGACGAACGTCGGACCAGCGGGCGAGAACTGCAGCGAGTCGCCCTCCGGCCTCTGCACCGCGCGATCCGGGTCTGCCCCCATCAGGGGCTCCAGCCGTGCAGCGGCGGCGCGCGCCGCGCCTGCGTCCCGGAGTGCCGTCACCAGTCCCAGCGCCGCTTCCATGCCCGCCGCCGTCGCCAGCGCCGCCAGCGCGATCAGTGGCGCGGGCGGTGTGGCGGGCGCCAGCCACAGCGGCAGGCCCGTGGCGGCGGCCAGGCTCAGGCCAGTGACGGCGCCTGCCCAGCTCATCAGATGACCCGACCGCTCGGCCAGCACCCGCCCGGCGGCGTCCGCCTGATCGGCGACCCTGGCCACCTCCTCCGTCGCCCAGCCTTCGAGGGACCAGGCGCGGACTTCCGGCACGGCCGCTTCCAGATCGGTCAGGCGCGCCTTCAACTGCCCCAGGGCCTCCTGCCGCAGGGCGGCGGCGGGGCGCACCCACCGCTCCGCAATCCAGCGACTGCCCAGCACCAGGGCCCCGGCCCCGACCAGCAGGGCCACGGCCGACGTCCAGTGGGCCAGGGCCGCCATGCCGGCCGAAACCGCCAGTCCTGCACCCAGCGCCCAGGGCGCGGCGACGCGGATGAAGCGGGTCTGGATGGCGTCGACATCCTCGATCAGCCGCGACGAGGCCTCGCCCACGGCAAGCGCCCGCGTGGCATGACCGCCCTCGGCCAGTCGCGCATACAGCCGGGGCCGCAGCCGCCCCAGACCCTGCAGGGCCGCCTCATGTCCCGCGACCCGCTCGACGTAGCGCGAGCCCGTCCGCACGATGGCGAGCAGGCGGATGAAGGCACTGGGCAGCATATAGTTGAAGGCATGTGCCACCGCCGGTCCCGCCAGACCCGCCAGCGCCGAGGCCGTGATGAACCAGCCCGACAGCCCCAGCAGCAGGGCCGAGCCACACGTCACCCCGATGGCCGCCACCGTGGCGATCACCAGACGCGGCCGCTGGTGTCGCAGCTCGGCCCGGATCAGGGCTTCCAGAGGGGGCACGGCGGGCCTCACAGCGCCACCACCCGGTCGGCCAGCGCCATGACCGCCCGCGAGTGGGTGGCGATCAGGCAGGTCCGCCCGCGCGTCGCCGCGGCCAGTGCGGGGATCAGGGCTTCCTCGGCCGCTGCGTCCAGATGGGCGGTCGGCTCGTCCAGCAGAAACAGCGGCGCCTGCTTCAGCATGGCCCGCGCCAGCGCCAGCCGCCGCCGCTCGCCGCCCGACAGACCGCCGCCGCGCCCGTCGATCGACCGGTCGAGGTCCAGCGACAGGCCCGCCTGTTCAGCCATGGCCGCGATCAGCTCGCGCGGGGCCTCCGGCTGTGACAGGGCGATGTTCTCGGCCAGGGTGCCCGGCACCACGACCGTCGCCTGACCCATCCAGCCGACCTGTCCGCACCAGTCGCCCGTGTGCGACAGGCGGTGGCCGTCGACCTCGACCTCGCCCCCCGTCAGCGGCGACAGGCCGAGGAACAGGTGTAACAGGCTGCTCTTGCCGGTCCCGCTGGCCCCGGTCAGGGCGATCACCTGTCCGGGCCGCACCTCGAGGTCAAAGTCCGAGATCACCGGCGGCGCCCCGTCATAGGCGATGCTGACCTTGTGGAACTTCAGGGCGGGGCTGCGGGCCAGCCGCGGCGTGGGCAGGGCCGGCGGTACAGGGGTTCGCTCCAGCGTCGGTACCACGGCCTCGGCCGCCTGCCGGTCGTGATAGGCCGCGGCCATCCGGCGCAGCGGCGCATAGACTTCGGGTGCCAGCACCAGGGCGAAGACGGCCCGCCCCAGATCCAGGGGCTCGGGGATCGGCACCGGCATCAGGCCCAGCAGCTGAAACCCGCAGTAGACGGCGACCAGGGCTACCGACAGGGCCGAGAAGAACTCGAGAATTCCCGACGACAGAAAGGCAATGCGCAGCACCTTGCCGGTCCGCGCCGCCAGCCCGTCCGAGGCCCGCTCGACGTCGCCGACCACCGTCCCGGTCGCCTCGAAGGCCGCCACCGCCGGCAGGGCCCGGATGCAATCAAGGAACAGGCCCGACAGGCGCTCCAGCGCCGCGAACTGGGTGCGGCTTTCCGCCGCCGCCGCCGTTCCGGCCAGCCACATGCCGAAGGCGAACGGGATCAGGGTCGCCGTCAGGATCAGTGCCGAGACCGGACTGGCCAGCGCAATGGCCGCCAGCACCACGATCGGCCCCATGACCGCTGCCATGCGGGCGGGCTCGAACCGTGTATAATGCCCGTCCAGCCGTTCCACCCCCTCGACCGCGGCGATCAATCCGGTTTCCGACGACCGGCGCCCCGAGAACAGGTCCGTCACCACGCCGCGCCGCACGGCGCCCTTGATCCGGGCAGCGGCGCCCGCGGCCGTCATCAGGGCCCGTTGCGACAACACCCCCCGCACCGCCAGCGCCGCCAGCATGATGACGATCCCCATGAGGATCGAGGTCGTCCGGTCGGGCCAGGCCGTCAGCGTCAGGGCCAGCCCCGCGGCAAAGCCGACCGCCGGCAGCACATCGGCCGTCGTCATCAGCGCGGCCATCCCCAGCGCCCGTCTTTCCGGCCGCGCGGTGTCGCGCAGCCAGTGTCGCAGGTGGGTGGGGGAGGGGGCCGAGGAGGTCACGCGCGCTCTATACAGAATTCCGGCCCGTCCGGCCCTTGATCCAGATCAAGGCGCGACTCGGGTCACTGTCCTACGGCCATCCCGCACCCGGCCATTCCGGCCATGACAGCTATAGGGAGTGCCTGGTTCCATGATCGATCTGGCGGTCGTTGATCTATCCCGCCTTCAGTTCGCACTGACGGCGCTTTACCACTTCCTGTTTGTGCCCCTGACGCTGGGCCTCAGCTTCATGCTGGTCATCATGGAGTCGATCTATGTGATGACCCGCCGGCCCATCTGGCGGACCATCACCCGCTTCTGGGGCACCCTGTTCGGCATCAACTTCGTGCTGGGCGTCGCCACCGGTCTGACCATGGAATTCCAGTTCGGCATGAACTGGAGCTATTACAGCCACTACGTCGGCGACATCTTCGGGGCGCCGCTCGCGATCGAGGGCCTGATGGCCTTCTTCCTTGAGGCCACCTTCGTCGGGCTGATGTTCTTCGGCTGGGACAAGCTCAAGCCCCACGCCCACCTGTTCGTGACCTTCCTCGTGGCGCTCGGCACCAATCTGTCGGCCCTGTGGATCCTGATCGCCAACGGCTGGATGCAGAACCCGGTCGGTGCCGATTTCAACCCCGACACCATGCGGATGGAAGTCACCGACTTCATGGCCGTGCTGTTCAACCCGGTGGCCCAGGCCAAGTTCGTGCACACCGTTTCCGCCGGCTATGTGATCGCCTCGGTCTTCGTGCTGGGCGTTTCGGCCTGGTACCTGCTCAAGGGCCGTCACATCGGCTTCGCCAAGCGCTCGATGACGGTCGCCGCCGCCTTCGGCCTGGCCTCCTCCCTGTCCGTCGTCGTGCTGGGTGACGAGAGCGGCTACGCCCTGACCGACAACCAGAAAATGAAGCTCGCCGCCATCGAGGCCATGTGGGAGACCGAACCCGCTCCCGCCGGGCTGACCGCCGTCGGCCTGCCCAATATGACCGACCACAAGACCCACTATGAGATCAAGATTCCCTATGTCCTGGGCCTGATCTCGACCCGCAGCCTGACCGGTCAGGTCGAAGGTATCCTGCCGCTGGTGGCCGTCGCCGAGACCCGTATCGAATCCGGGGTCCAGGCCTATGACGCGCTCGAACGTATCAAGGCCAATCCCGAGGACCCCGCGGCCCGCGGCGACTTCGAGGCTCACCGCAACGACCTCGGCTATGGCCTGATGCTGCGCCGCTTCGTCGAGGATCCGCGCGACGCCACGCCCGAGCAGATCCGCGACGCCGCCTGGGCGACCGTGCCCAATGTCCCGGTGATGTTCTGGACCTTCCGCTTCATGGCGGGGATCGGCTTCCTGATGATCGGCCTGTTCGCCACGGCCTTCATCCTGTGCACCCTGCGCAAGCACGACACCCGCTGGTTCCTGCGGCTGGCCGTGCTGGCCATCCCCCTGCCGTGGATCGCGGCCGAGCTGGGCTGGATCGTGGCAGAGGTGGGCCGTCAGCCCTGGGCGGTGGAAGGCGTCCTGCCGACCTTCCTGGGCGCTTCCAGCCTGACGGTCCCGCAGCTGTGGGGCACCATCATCGGCTTCACCGTCCTGTACGGCACCCTGGCGGTGATCGAGGTGGGCCTGATCCTGCGCACCATCAGCAAGGGGCCCTTCTCCAGCCCGGACCTTGCGTCCGAGCCCGGCGCCCCTGCCAGTGAAACCGAACCCGCCACTGCCTGACATCCTGTCTGACCCGGAGATCCAACATGGAACTGCCTCTCGACTTCGCTACCCTCCGCGTCATCTGGTGGGGCCTGCTGGGGGTGCTGCTGATCGCCTTCACCCTCACGGACGGCTTCGACCTCGGCGTAGGTGCCCTCCTGCCGTTCGTCGCAAAGACGGACAAGGAACGCCGCATGGTGATCAACACCGTCGGCGCCACCTGGGAAGGTAACCAGGTCTGGTTCATCCTCGGCGGCGGCGCCATCTTCGCCGCCTGGCCCTTCGTCTATGCCGTCAGCTTCTCGGGCTTTTACCTGGCCATGTTCCTGGTCCTGTCGGCCCTGATCCTCAGGCCCGTGGCCTTCAAATACCGCTCCAAGCGGCCCTCGGCCGGCTGGCGGTCGATGTGGGACTGGGCGCTGTTCGTCGGCGGCTTCGTCCCGGCTCTGGTGTTCGGCGTGGCCGTCGGCAACGTCCTGATCGGTGCCCCCTTCCGTCTCAACAGCGAACTGCGCGCCTTCTATGACGGCACCCTGCTGGGCCTGTTCACCCCCTTCAGCCTGCTGTGCGGTCTGCTGTCGGTGACCATGCTGGTCCTGCATGGCGCCACCTGGCTGGGCCTCAAGGCCGAGCGCGGCCCGGTGCAGAAGCGCGCCTTTGCCATCGGCACCGTCGCGGGCCTGCTGGGTCTGGTGCTGTTCGCGGTGGGTGGCCTGTGGGTGGCCTTCGGCGACCTCGGCTTCCGCATCGTCGGCACAGTCGATCCCAACGGCTTCTCCAACCCCCTGCGCACCACGGTCGAGGCGGCCGGCGGCGCCTGGATGGACAACTACACCCGCTATCCCTGGATGATGATCGCTCCGGCGCTCGGCTTCCTCGGCACGGCGGCGGCCCTGCTGGGCCTGTGGCGCCGGTCCGAGCCTCTGGGCTTCCTTGGTTCCTCGCTGGGCGCGGTCGGGATCATCTCCACGGTCGGCCTGTCGATGTTCCCCTTCATCCTGCCCAGCTCGATCGATCCGTCCTCCAGCCTGACGGTGTGGAACGCGTCGTCCAGCCATCTGACGCTGTTCATCATGCTTCTGGTGACGATCATCTTCCTGCCGCTGGTGCTGCTCTACACTGCCTGGGTCTACCGGGTGCTGTGGGGCCGCTCGACGACCGCCGCCCTGTCCACCAACCCCGACCTCTACTGATCCGAAAGGCCTGAACCATGTGGTATTTTACCTGGATCCTCGGCCTCGGCCTCGCCGTCGGCTTCGGCGTGCTGAACGGCCTCTGGCACGAGTTCCGCCTGTTCGACGAGGGCGACGCCGGCGAGTCCGTGCCCGGTCCCGAAGACCAGGGCGACCCGACCTGATCTGACACTCTGAAACGACAAGGCCGGCCCGCTCACCCGGGCCGGCCTTTTGCTGTCTGCAACGCGACGTCAGCCCGCAGGGGGCGCGAAACCGGTGATTTGTTCGGGAGGAAGAATGGTGGACGCGACAGGGATTGAACCTGTGACCCCTACGATGTCAACGTAGTGCTCTCCCGCTGAGCTACGCGTCCGCCGTGACGGCCCTGGGGCATCCCCGGGGCGGGAAGGCGCGCGGTATAACCCGGCTCGCCTTGAAACTGCAAGCGTTAAGCGGCGATCATTTTCTCGACCTCGCCGACCAGGTCGCGCAGGTGCACGGGCTTGGACAGCACCTTGGCCTGGGGGGTGCTCTGGGCGGCGGTCAGGGCCACGGCGGCAAAGCCGGTGATGAACATGATGCGCAGGCCCGGTTGGCGGGCGGCGGCCACGCGGGCCACCTCGATTCCGTCGGCGCCCGGCATGACGATGTCGGTCAGCAGCAGGTCCCACGGGCCCTGGTCCAGGGCGTCGATGGCGTCATCGCCATTCTCGCAGTCGACGACCTCATGGCCCGCGCGTTGCAGCGCCCGCGTCAGGAAGCCCCGGAGCGAGCTGTCGTCTTCCGCCAGAAGAATGCGTGCCATCGAATGTCCCCGACGCCGTCCACCCGGACGACCGTTTCACTAAACCCGGGAAAAGGTTAAGGCGACAAGCGTAAACCGGCCATGAAAATCAATGATCCGTGTCCACAGGGAATCACGGCCGGGCCGGGGGAGGGCGTATGACGGCAGGCGAGGGTGAGCAGGGCACCGAACCCCCGTTCCGGCTGATCCCGGCGGCGGGCAGGGCGATCAGCCCGCTGGTGTTCGCCTCGCCCCACTCGGGCCGCCACTATCCCGCTTCGGCCGGGTTCGATCCGGCCCTGTCCGAGGCCTCGATCCGCAGCGCCGAGGACGCCCTGGTCGACCGGCTGATCGAGAGCGCTCCCGCCTGCGGCGTGCCCCTGTTGCTGGCCACCCATGGCCGGGCCTGGCTGGACCTCAACCGGGATCCCGCCGACCTCGACCCGGCGCTGATCGCCGACCTTCCGCCGGAGGCCGCGGGCGGGCCCCGCGCCGTCGCGGGCTATGGCGTGGTGCCGCGCCTGACCGGCGATGGCCGCCCCCTCTATGACCGCGCTCTCAGCCGCGCCGAGGTCGAGGCGCGCCTCGCGGCCGGCCATGCGCCCTATCATGCCGAGCTCGCGCGCCTGATGCAGGCGGCGCACGCCGCGCATGGGATGGCGATCCTGATCGACTGGCACTCCATGCCGGGGCCCGGCCTCAATCGCCCGGCGCGGCGGCCCTCGCCCGTGGGCCCCCAGATGGTGCTGGGCGACCGGCACGGCTCGGCCTGTGCGACGGCGCTTACGCGGCGGGTGGCGGCCCTGCTGGGCGGCGAGGGCCTGCGCGTGGCCCTCAACCACCCCTATGCGGGCGGCTGGACCACCCAGACCTGGGGCCGCCCGGCCGAAGGCTTCCACGCCCTGCAGATCGAAATTTCGCGCGCCCTCTATCTGGACGAGGCCCGCATCGCCCCCGGCCCGGGATGGTCGCGCTGTCAGGGGCTGGTGGAGCGGCTGATCGACAGCCTGGTGCGCGAGGCCCCCGGTCTGGTCTCCTAACCCTTCGGACAGAAAAAATGCCGCGCCCGGGGGCGCGGCATGAAAGTCTATAGGGAGGAAACGCCCAGGAAGGGCAAGACGCCCGAAGGCGTCACAGTCAAGTTAGGTTGCGGTGCACAATCCGTCAAGCGGCGATTTTTCACCGCCTGTCACGAAATGTAACGTCCGAACGGTCATTTTCCCCGATGTAACCGGTTAAGCGCAAAAAACTGTCCCATTAACGGCCGCATCTGCTCACTCACTGCGGGGGCGGGGCGGGGTTTCCGGAATCGGATTCCAGTGCGGCGCGGACCCGGCGGATGGCACGGGCGGCCGGCGAGCCCTCCTGACGCCAGATCAGCAGGCTGAAGGACGCCACCACACCGAGGGCCAGCCACAGCGGTCCCATCAACCAGGCCGCCGCCGCCAGGGCGAAATAATAGGCCCGCACCCCCTGGCTGAACGAGGCCAGCGCCGGGTTCAGCAGGTCGCCGGCGGCCCGGCCCAGCAGGTCGCGTTCCGGGGAGTCCGTTTCCGGCGCCGCCCCGATCACGGCGAGCGTGTAGTTCAGCTGCCGGATCGACCAGATGAAATCCAGCAGGCCGCGCACCAGACAGATCAGGATCAGCGCCAGCTTGGCTTCCAGCAGCGGCAGGGGCACGGCCTCGGCCCCCACGGCGGCAAAGCCCCGCAAGGCCGCCTCTCCCCCGAACAATATGCCCGCCACCGCCGCGATCAGCAGCAGATTGGTCGAGGCAAAGAACGAGGCCGTATTGATCGAATGGCCCATCAGCTGGCTGTCGACCAGCCGGATTTCGCGGCGGACCATGGCCGACATCCAGATGTGCCGCACCAGCTGCATGTCCTGGTTCAGGGTGCCGAACCGCCGCGACAGCAGCCTCAGGGCGGGCTCATAGCCCAGCCAGCACACGGCAAACAGGACCAGCGCCGCCCAGTCCCAGGGTGTCATGCCGTCAGCTCCCTGCACCGTCGCCTCCGTGGCTTCGCGCCCGATACCGCGCGGAACGCTTGCTACCGGGCCCGGGTTTGCCTATCACGCCCGCCTCCCCGTTTCGCAAGTGCACAATAGACATCATGAACATCGATGCCATCCCCGTCGGCCCCAACCCCCCGTGGGACCTGAACGTCATCATCGAAATCCCGCAAGGGGGCTTGCCGGTCAAATATGAAATGGACAAGGCCTCGGGCGCCCTGTTCGTCGACCGCTTCCTGCACACGGCGATGTACTATCCGGCCAACTACGGCTTCGTGCCCCACACCCTGTCGGCCGATGGCGACCCGTGTGATGTGCTGGTGCTGAACCCGACCCCGGTGGTGCCGGGCTGCGTCATCCGCTCGCGCCCGATCGGCGTGCTGATCATGGAAGACGAAAAGGGCATGGACGAAAAGATCCTCGCCGTGCCGGTCGACGCGCTCCACCCCTATTACACCGACGTCGCCAGCTACCGTCAGCTGCCGGCCATCATGATCGACCAGATCCAGCACTTCTTCACCCGCTACAAGGACCTGGAGAAGAACAAGGAAACCGCCGTCAAGCGCTGGGGCGACGCCGGCGAGGCCGCCGAACTGATCGCCCAGGGCATCCGCGCCCATCAGGAAGCTCTCAAGGCCAAGAAGGGCTGAGGCGACGACGAATCCCTATCCGAGCCTTCTCCCCTTGGGGGAGAAGGTGTCAGGCGGAGCCTGACGGATGAGGGGGACGCCTGACACGATACCGGAAGCGTGGGCGCTGGCTCTCAACCGCCCCCTCATCCGAGCCGCTCTCGCGGCCCACCTTCTCCCCCGAGGGGAGAAGGACCGTTGGGTCGAGCGCCTCGGCCATCACAGGCGCCCCGGAATTCCCCCGCCCTTTCAACACCCCCACCGTTTCCCGCAACGTTCTTCCCGCCTCACCCCGGGCCAGTGCAAACCTCCTCCCGTCCTGTCGCACGGAGGGCTCGTAAGGCCTGCGACCTTGTGAGCGGCGGGAGCGATGGAGCGGGGTCGGGCCTCAGGGCCTGAGCACCCTCGATCTCCGCCTCCGGGTGCGGGATCGAGGCATGGGTCGAGGGGGATACTCGGCCGTTCCGGGACGGGGCGCAGGCCCCGCCCGCCCGTCGGAGGCGCTGCGGTAAGGCGATAACACCGCCACCCGACGCAAGCTTCCGGAAAACCACCGCGCGGAGCGTCAGCCTTCGTCGAAACGGTATTTCTTGTTCTCACCCGGGCGAAGGCCCGGCGCTCCGCCTGCCCTCCAACCCGCCGCAAAACGGACGGGGGCTTCCGCTCATCCGCGACCATTCCTCCCCCATCGGGGGAGGGGGACCGCGGCGCTCTGCGCCGGGGGGGTGGGGGCAGCGCCGCCATTCGCGGGAAGGATCTGTGCATCTGATGACGTCGGCCCCCTCCACCATCCTTCGGATGGTTCCCCTCCCCCGATGGGGGAGGAGTGGAATTCAGACCTTTCAGACCATTCAGACGGTCTATTTTCACCGTCTCAATTCCCGGTCCCGCCCCCTTTCCCCCGCGCGTGGTCGGGGCTAGGTCAGGACCATGCCGCCGGATACCCCGACAGAGACCTTCAAGCGCGCCCTGGCCCATGCGGCGCGGGCGCTGGCCGAGCAGGACGAGCTCGAGGTGGTCTTCGCCTCGGACGCGCCGCGTCTGTCGAACGGCGTCCTGACCCTGCCGCATCCGCCGCGCGACCCTTCCGGCCCGGAGAGCGCCGCCCTGCGCGGACAGGCCGACCGGCTCGCCCTGCGGCTGGCCAATCACGACGCCGACGTGCACCGCACCGTGGCGCCGGCCGACACGCGCGCCGCCGAGGTGTTCGAGGCCGCCGAACAGGCCCGGGTCGAGGCCTTGGGTGCCCGCGCCATGGCCGGGGTGCGCGCCAATCTGGACGCCGCCCTTGTCACCCGCCTGGAGCGCTCGGGCCTCAGCCGCGCCACCACCGCCGATCAGGTGCCGCTGGACCAGGGCGTCGGCCTGCTGCTCGCAGAACGCCTCGGGGAACGCCCCCTGCCGCCGGCGGCCGCCTCGGCCCTCGATCTGGTGCGCGAGGATCTGATGACCCGCGCCGGCCCCGCGCTCGACCGTCTGGCGGCCGCCGTCGACGATCAGGCCGCCTTTGGTCGCGAGATGCAGGCGGTGCTCAAGGCGCTGGATCTCGATCCCGGCGACGGCCAGTCCGACGACGCCGACGACAGCGAAGGCGAGGACGAGGCCGCCGACGAGTCGCCCTCCGAGTCCGAGGACGACAGCGACGATCCCGATACCGGCGACAGCGAGGACAACTCCCCCGAGGGCCGCAGCGAGGATTCCGGCTCGGACGGCGAGCGCGAGAGCCGCCCGGACGGCGCCCCCGCCGAGGCCGACGGCCAGGAGTCGGATCAGGCCTCCGACACCGAAGAGGGCATGCGCCCCGGCCGCACCGAGGCCGACGGCGGCAGCGACCCCTCGGCGTACCGCGTCTTCACCACTGCCTATGACGAGGTGATCGGCGCCGAGGAACTGTGCGACCCGACCGAACTGGACCGCCTGCGGGCCCTGCTGGACCAGCAACTGACCCAGCTGTCGAGCGTCGTCGCCCGCCTGGCCAACAAGCTGCAGCGCCGCCTGCTGGCGCAGCAGAACCGCAGCTGGATGTTCGATCTGGAGGAGGGGGTGCTCGACACCGCCCGCCTGACCCGCGTCATCACCGATCCGACCGCGCCCCTGTCGTTCAAGGCCGAGAGCGAAAGCCCCTTCCGCGACACGGTCGTGACCCTGTTGATCGATAACTCCGGCTCGATGCGTGGCCGGCCGATCATGGTGGCCGCGGTCTGTGCCGACATCCTGGCCCGCACGCTGGAACGTTGCGGCGTCAAGGTCGAGATACTCGGCTTCACCACCCGCGCCTGGAAGGGCGGCCAGCCGCGCGAGGCCTGGATCAGCGCCGGCCGCCCGGCCAACCCCGGTCGCCTGAACGAGCTGCGCCACATCATCTACAAGACCGCCGACGCCCCCTGGCGCCGGTCCAAGCGTAATCTCGGCCTGATGATGCGCGAGGGCCTGCTCAAGGAAAACATCGACGGCGAGGCCCTGACGTGGGCCCACGACCGCATGCTGGCCCGCACCGAGGCGCGGCGCATCCTGATGGTCATCTCGGACGGTGCCCCCGTCGACGACACCACCCAGACCGCCAACCCCGTCCACTATCTCGAACGGCACCTGCGTCAGGTGATCGGCATGATCGAGGACAAGTCCGACGTCGAGCTGCTGGCCATCGGCATCGGCCACGACGTGACCCGCTTCTATCGGCGCGCCCTGATGATCACCGACGTCGACCAGCTGGCCGGCGCCATGATCGAGAAACTGGCCGAGCTCTTCGACGTCAAGCCAAAGACCGAACGCGCCGCCCGGCGTCGCCTCAAGCGGGCGGCCTAGAGCCGCTCGCTGACCTTGATGGCGGCGCGGCAGCCGGCCTTGATCACCGAGGACAGCAGGCGATAGCCGGGCGCATCGCGGCTGCCGTGTTCGACGGCGTGGTCGTGGTGGGCCATTTCCTCGGCCCGGAACTGCGCCAGTTCGCGGGCCAGTTCGGGGTCGCGATCCGCCAGTTCGGCGATCTGGTCAGCATAGTGCTGCTCGATCACCGACTCGACGGCTTCGGTGCAGGCGTGGGCGGCCTTCTCGCCCAGCAGGGCGGTGCCGGCGCCCAGCGCCCGGGCGGCCAGGTGCCACAGGGGCAGGGCAGCGGTCGGGGCGACCCGATTCTCGGTCAGCAGGGCCTCGAACCGCGACAGGTGGACGGCCTCATGGCCCTCCATCTCGGTCAGGTCCTCGCTGATCGCCGCCTTGCCCTTGCGGCCCTCGAAGACCGCGCGCTGGGCCTGATAGATCTGCACGGCGGCGTATTCGCCGGCGTGGTCGACGCGCAGCATTTCGGCACGCCGCGCCCGGGTCATGCCGGCGCCGGGGCGGGGCAGGGGGACGGTCCGCGTGCCCTTGCGTCCGGTGATGGCCGGATCGTTGAGCGGGTCGGTCTCGGGGTCAGCCTCGGGGCGCACGGGCATCCTTCGGACGTTTGGCGGCCAGCAGGCTCATGACGGCCAGCCCTGCCGCGATCAGGGTGTTCCAGGCTGCCATGGACAGGCCCAGGAAGCGCCATGTCACGGCGTCGCAGGCGACGACGGGCGTGGCTTCGGCGGTGCCGAGCGCAAGGGCGGCCATGCGCTCGATGTTGATCTCGCTGCCGCCACCGCCTGAGCACAGGGCCGGCAGCTCCCACCAGCCGGCCTCGCCGCCTGCATGGAAGCCGGCGGTGACCGCGCCGGTCAGGAAGACGATGAACAGCAGGAAGGCCGCGACGCGCGGAGTGCCCCGGCTGGCCCGGCTGATCAGGGTCCACAGGCTGGCGGTCAGGGCGATGGCCACGGCCAGCCAGTACACCTCTCGCTGCTTGAGGCAGAGGTTGCACGGCGACAGCCCGGCGAACCGCTCAAAGGCATGGGCCGCCGCCAGCAGGCTGAGCGATGCGGCCAGCGCAAACAGGGTCCACCAGCGTGTCACGACGCGATAAAGGCTCATATCGCGACTCTTAGCGGGCCTTTTGCGCCCCGTCGATGTGCCTCAGAGCAGCTTGACCGCAACCACCACCGCGACCACCGCCAGAATGCCGATGAGGGTGAAGGTCGCCAGCCGCTTTTCGATGGCGGCCAGCATGGGCGGGCCCCAGCGCTTGAGGACGAAGGCGACGAGGAAAAAGCGCGCGCCCCGGGTCAGGGCGCACAGGGCGATGAACAGCGGCAGCGAGAACTGGAAGATGCCCGAGGCGATGGTGATCAGCTTGAACGGGATCGGGGTCAGCCCCTTCACCAGGATCACCCAGGCGCCGTGCTCCTGGAACAGGGCGCGCGAGGCTTCGAAGGTGTCGGCCTTGCCCAGCACCGTCAGCACCCACATGCCGACCGGCTCGAGGAAATAGCCGATCGCATAGCCCAGCAGCGCCCCGAGCACCGAGGCGATGGTGCAGACCGTCGCGTAGAAATAGGCCCGGTCCGGCCGCGCCAGCACCATGGGAGCCAGCATCACGTCCGGCGGAATGGGGAAGAAGGAGCTTTCGGTGAAGGACACCACCGCCATCACCTTGGTGGCATGGCGGCTGCGGGCCTGGACAAAGACCCAGTCATAAAGCTTGCGAAGCATGAAGCGTGCGGTTCCGTTCTGTCTGCGAACCAGCCTCTAGCAGGCGTAGGCAAGGGGCGCACCCCGCGGCCTTTCCTGCGCGACAATCCGCCAGCCGGATTGGACGATGCGGAACCGGTCGGCCCGCCATGGCTTGGCGAATGAGGGCCGGATGACTAGGTTCCGCGCCAAAGGCGGCCAAGCGTGTCGCCGCAAACCTTCAGGATCAGGAGACGCGACCATGGACGACGCGACCCAAACCCCCACGGCCCAGCAGATCAATGCCGAGAACCCGCTGGGCGTCGATGGCTTCGAATTCGTCGAGTTCACGGGCCCCGAGCCCAAGGCCATGATCGCGCGGCTGGAGCTGATGGGCTTCACCCAGACCCATGTGAACGCGGAAAACGATGTGGTCCGGTTGAAGCAGGGCGACATCACCCTGCTCGTCAACCGCAGCCCCAAGGGCCAAGCGGGCGAATTCGCGACAGAGCACGGCCCGTCGGCCAACGGCATGGCCTTCCGCGTCAATGACGCGAAGGCCGCCTACGAAGGCGCCGTGGCGCGCGGCGCCAAGCCGGCCGAAGGCCATGACGGCGGCGCGCTGGGCAAGGGCTACGCCTATGTGCTGCAGGGGATCGGCGGCTCGCTGCTTTATCTGGTCGATCAGTATGGCGAGAGCGGCTCGCTCTATGACGGCTGGGACGAGATCGAGGGCTGGGAAGAGGCCGAGCGCAAGAACTCGGTGGGCCTGTTCTGCCTCGACCACCTCACCCACAATGTGCGCCGGGGCCAAATGCGCACCTGGTCGGGCTTCTACGGCGACGTCTTCGCCTTCGAGGAGCAGAAATATTTCAACATCAAGGGCAAGGCGACCGGCCTGCTGTCCCAGGCGATGATCGCGCCCGACCGCGCCATCCGCATCCCCCTGAACGAGAGCCAGGACGACAACTCCCAGATCGAGGAGTTCCTGAAGCGCTACAACGGCGAGGGCATCCAGCACATCGCCCTCGCCACCGACAACATCTTCGAGACCGTCGAGGAGATGAAGCGTCGCGGCATCCCGTTCCAGGACACGATCGAGACCTATTTCGACCTGATCGACAAACGCCTGCCCGGTCACGGCGAGGATGTCGCCCGCATGCGCGAGAACCGCATCCTGATCGACGGTTCGGACGAGGACGGCATCCTGCTGCAGATCTTCACTCAGGACACCTTCGGCCCGATCTTCTTCGAGATCATCCAGCGCAAGGGCAACCAGGCGTTCGGCGAAGGCAATTTCCAGGCGCTGTTCGACTCCATTGAGCTGGACCAGATCCGGCGTGGCGTGATCAAGGTGGATGCCTAGACCGCCCGCCTGGGTCCCGTTCACGGGACCGGTCGCGGCAGGGGTGACGGCGGGTCTGGCCGCGCCCCACCTCGGCTTCTGGCCGCTGGTGCTGGTCGCCACACTGATGGGGCTGGTGCCGGTGGTCGGCTATCAGCTGTGGAAGCGGGCGCACCACGAACGATGAAGCCCAGTGGGGGAGGCTGACCAATGAAGACCTGGCTTGCGGCGGTTGCGACTGCTCTGACTGTGGCGCTCGCTTCGCCCGTCCTGGCGCAGGACAACGTCGGATGGTCGCTGGCCATTCATGGCGGCGCCGGCGTGATCGAGCGCGGCAGCCTGACGCCCGAGCAGGACGCCGCCTATCGCGCGTCGCTGGACGGCGCACTTCAGGTCGGGGCCGAGGTGCTGGACAATGGCGGCTCGGCGCTGGATGCGGTCGAGGCCGTCATCCAGGTGCTTGAGGACGACCCCCTGTTCAACGCCGGGCGGGGCGCGGTCTTCACCGCCGACGGCCGGATCGAGCATGACGCGGCGATCATGGACGGCACCACGCGGGACGCGGGGGCCGTCGCCGGCCTGACCCGCACCCGCCATCCGATCAGTGCCGCGCGTGCGGTCATGGAAAACTCGCCCCACGTTTTCCTGATCGGCCAGGGGGCCGAGACCTTCGCGCGCGATCAGGGGCTGGAAGAGGTCGAGCCCGCCTTCTTCTTCACCGAGCGGCGCTGGCGGGGCCTGGTCCGCCAGCTGGAGCGCGAGGGCCTGCCCGTGCCGGCTCGCCCTGCGGGTGCGCCTGCGGAGGGCGCCATGGCCGCGGTCGCCCCGCCGCTGGATGAGCGCAAATTCGGCACCGTCGGCGTGGTCGCGCTGGATCGCGAGGGGCGGCTGGCGGCCGGGACCTCGACCGGCGGCATGTCGGGCAAGCGCTGGGGCCGGGTGGGCGATGTGCCGGTGATCGGCGCGGGCACCTATGCCTCGAACGTCGAGGGCTGCGCCGTCTCGGCCACCGGCTCGGGCGAGTACTTCATCCGCGCGACCGTGGCCCGGGATGTGTGCCACCGCACTGGCGCCGGCGCCGACGTGCAGAGCGCGGCCGATGCGGAGATCGAGGATGTCGGATCAATCGGGGGCGACGGCGGCGTGATCGTCATGGGCACCGATGGCTCTGTCGGCTTCGCCATGAATACCTCGGGCATGTACCGGGGCCGTGTGGCCGAAGGTGGTAACCGTCTGGTCGCCATCTATGCCGACGAGGACGACTGACGGATGCAGGCCATCGACCTCGCCGAGAAATTCGCCGCCTTCAACGACCACTGGCGGCCGCGCATCGCAGCCCAGCTGAACGGACAGGACGTCCGCCTGGTCAAGGTCCAGGGGACCTTTCCCTGGCACAGCCATGCCGATGCCGAGGAAATGTTCCTGGTGTGGAAGGGCCGCTTCCGGGTCGAGTTCCGGGACCGCAGTGTCACGCTTGATCCCGGCCAGTTCATCGTGGTGCCGCGTGGCGTGGAACACCGGACAGCCGCCGACGAGGAGGCGGAGGTCATGATCTTCGAGCCGTCCGAAGTCATCAACACCGGCGATGCCCCGACCTCTGAATTCACCGCCCCCATGGGAGCCAGAATCTGATGGCACAGCATGATCACCCCAATGTGGCCGTGCCGCCGCCGCTGATCTATTTCGGCTTCCTCGGCCTCGCCTGGATGCTGGATCGCTATGGCGCGCAGATCGGCCTGCCGGCGGGCGAGGATATGAGCCTTGGCCTGACGACCGAGGTCCGCCGGGGCGTCGCCATGGTGCTCATCATCGGTGGCCTGTTGCTGGACGGTATGGCGGCGGGCCTGTTCCGGCGGCTGGGCACTGCGGTCGAACCGTGGAAGCCGTCGACGGCACTCGCGACCGAGGGGCCCTATCGGTTCAGCCGCAATCCGATCTACGTCGGATTCGCCATCACCTATGCCGGGCTGGCGATAGCGATGGATTCGCCGGTCGCCCTGCTGATGCTGGTGCCCTGTCTGGTGGTTATCGACTGGGCCGTGATCCGCAAGGAAGAGGCCTATCTGGCCCGCACCTTCGGCGCCGACTATGAGGCCTATTGTAAACGCGTGAGGCGCTGGCTGTGACCGATCATCGAACCGACGACCTGTCCGCCCTGGCCATCGAGGAGCTGGACGCCGCCTGCGCCCTCAGCTGGGCCGAGATGAAGCGGATCGCTCCCTGGGGGGACACCTATGGCGGCCTGACCGCCGGGGGCCTCGAGGTCGAGGTGGAGCGTCGCTACATCTGGGCGCACCAGCCCGAAGGCGCGATCGCCATCGAGGTCGAGGTGCGCCTGCCCGGCACCCGCCACGGCGCCGAGGCCCGGGCGGTGGTCGAACCGGATCGCTGATCCCCGCCGTTAACCTTTCCCGTTGCCAACCGGGCTGACCCTGCCATCATGGCCCGGGCTGAGGAGGCGACCGTGGCTGTCTATGCGAGCGACTTTCAGGGGGGAGGGGTCTTCGAGCCCGTCGATCCGCCCGTATTCCTGGGGCTGGAACCGCTGTTCCTCGCGCTGCTGGTCGCGCTCGGGGCGCTGCTGTTCTTCCTCGGCTGGATGCTCCGCAACGGCCAGACCCGTCGCGACCCCGACGCCGCCGACAGCATCTGGAAAGCCATCGACGATGCGCTCAAGGCAGCGATGAAGGCAGACGGGGGCTCCCTCGTGGGCAAGGCCGAGGAGGTCCAGCGCGTCATTCACAAGCGGCTGGGCGCGACCCTTTCGATCGCAAAAGGCCTGAATCCGGGGCTCGACAGCCTCGAGTGCGCGCTGAAAGGGCGCCGCCATGTTCCGCATGCCCATGCCTGCCCGGAATCGCATGAGGATCATGGCGACCATGACCATGACGATCACGCAGACGATGACCATGACGTCGAGGAGTCATCGTCGCCCACGGTCACCCAGATCACGGTCATCAACGGCAACCGGGACGCGCGTCGAAGCGGGACCGGTCACGGCGGGGGCGGCCACCACACTCATCCCCCGGGAGGCCAGCTGTCGCCTCGTGAACGGGACCATGCCATCCGCGCCGCCATCGCGGACCTGAACGACTGGTGGCGGGACAAGGACGCCCGGACCGGCGAGATGCGGGCGGCGCACAGCGAGCTGTCGGCAGACTGAGGTTTTCCTCGCGTCCCAAACCGCCTAATCGTGGCTCATGAAACTCGCATCCCTGAAACATGGCCGTGACGGCCGCCTCGTCGTGGTGTCGAAAGACCTGAACTGGTTCACCGACGCCTTCCTGATCGCCCCGACCCTGCAGGCCGCACTGGACGACTGGGAGCGGTGCGAACCGCGCCTGCGTGCCCTGGCCGAAAGTCTGGAGCACGAGGCCGTTCCGCGCGGCCGCTTCCACGAGCGGGAGGCCGCCGCCCCCCTGCCACGCGCCTATCAGTGGGCCGACGGCTCGGCCTATGTGAACCACGTCGCCCTTGTCCGGCAGGCGCGCGGCGCCGAAATGCCCGAGAGCTTCTGGACCGATCCCTTGATGTATCAGGGCGGATCCGACGGTTTCCTCGGCCCGCGTGATCCCATTCCGCTGGCCGACCCGGCTTGGGGTTGCGATCTTGAGGCCGAGGTGGTGGTCGTGACCGGTGACGTGCCCCAGGGCGTGTCCCGCGACGAGGCCCTCGGCTATGTCCGGCTGGTCGGACTGGTCAATGATGTCTCCCTGCGCAACCTGATCCCGGCCGAACTGGGCAAGGGCTTCGGCTTCGTCCAGTCCAAGCCCGCCAGCGCCTTCACCCCCGTGTTCGTCACCCCCGACTCGCTCGGCGACCGGTGGCAGGACGGCAAGCTGAAGGGCGCCCTGACCGTCACCCTGAACGGCAAACCCTTCGGCCAGGCCGATGCCGGCGAGGACATGACCTTCGATTTCGGCACCCTGATCGCCCACCTGGCCAAGACCCGGTCGCTGGTGGCGGGCTCGATCATCGGCTCGGGCACGGTCTCGAACCGTGACGCCGACGGCGGTCCGGGCAAGCCGATCAGCGACGGCGGCCTCGGCTATTCCTGCATCGCCGAGGTGCGGACGGTCGAGACCATCCTGCGCGGCAAGGCCGAGACCCCCTTCCTTCAGCACGGCGACACCGTTCGCATCGAAATGCTGGACGAAAAACATCATTCGATCTTCGGAACGATCGAGCAGACCGTGGAGCCTCTGGGATGAAAATGATCGTCGGTGCCCTGATGGCCTCGCTCATGGCGGGGACAGTGCTGGCGCAGCAGCCAGAGACCTGGACCCATCAGAGCACGGATGATCTGGAACTGGCCTATGCCGTGTTCCCCGAGGGCATCGCCGTGATCGCGCGCTGTCAATCCGGCACGCCCGAGTTGCTGGTTCAGGGGCTGCAGATCCGGGCGCCGCAGATCGACGTTGCCACCAAGTTCGGGGACGGTCGCGTTCATTGGGCCGCCTGGACCCCGTCTGACAATGGCCGCTACCTGATCGCCGAGCGCCCGGCCCAACTGATGCGGGGGTTCGTCAACACCCGGTCGGCCACGCTGCAGTTCGGAGAGGGCGACGGCGCGGTCCAGTTCACCCTGACCCCGCCTGCGGATACCTCCGGAATGGAGGGCGTGCTTACGGCCTGCGGACAGCCTCTCTTCCACGAGAGGGACGAGGCCGAACCCCTGCGCCTGTCCCAGGAAGACGATTTCCTGCGCGAGGGCCGGGTGATCATATCGCCTCGCGCGGCGCGCGACCGGGTGTCGGGCTGGGCCTATGTCACCTGCATGACCGCTGAAGGCGGTCGTCTGACCGATTGCGAAGCCGAGGCGGAAAGCCCCGCTGGCTACGGCTATGGAGAGGCCAGCGTCCGTTCGCTGGAAGAGTCGCGTGTCCGCGGGGAAGTACCGCCGGGCCGCCTGGTGGCCATACGCCTGACGACGATGGTGGAATAGGCGATGGGCCCGACAGCGTCACGGCCGTGGCTCGTGGCCCTCGCGTTTTGCCTGGGATCGGCCCAGGCCACACCCGCTCTGGCCCAGGATACCGGCGATGACTGGGATATCGTCCGTGACCGGCGCGGCCGGGCGGAAATGGCCTATGTCCAGTTCAGCAACGGCCTCGGCATGATGTTCCAGTGCAAGGACGGGTCCTTCAATGCCGTGATCAGCGGACTTCCCGAACCGGGCCTCACGTTCGAGGAGGCCATGCTTCGAGAGCGTCCCATCCGCGTGGCCCTCCGGGGAGGCGAAGAGGATTTCCAGCGGTGGGCAGTCGGCACGGACGAAACCACGGCCGTGGCCCTGTTGCCGGCCCCGTTTGCGCGCAGCCTGCGCGCCGGGGGTGCACTCCAGCTGGCAATTCTGGAAGACGAAGCAGACGGGCCTGTTCGCGCCTACGAGGTCGAGCTGCCGTCCACGTCCCGCAACCTGGACGAGGTTCTCACAGCCTGCGGGCGTCCGTTGGAGGATCCGCGTGACCTCCTGCTGGAAGGCATCGACCTGGATACGCCTCTGGACTGGCGTGACCGGCCCCTTCCGCCGCCCCGGGATGACATGCGCGGTTCCGGTGTCGCCGTCATCAGTTGCTCCACGCGCCCCGACGGCCGTCTGGAAGACTGTGAGGTCGAGTCCGAGCATCCCAGCGGGTCGTCTGTGGCGGGTGAATACGGGCGTTACGTGGCGCGGCGCTGGAGGGTGCAGGTGGACGGAGATCCCGATGCTTCGGTGCCGCGTGCGCGAATCCATTTTTCGGCCAGTGTTCGTATCGACTAGGCTTGGCCTTTGCTGGCGGGGAGAGCAGGCATGACGGGTGAAAAGCGGGGGTGTTCTGGAGTGGCCGCAGCCCTCGCCGTCCTTGCGACGGCCGCGCCGGCCACGGCCCAGGACGGCTGGGACGTTGAGACCGATACCGAACGCGGCATCACCGTCGCCAGCGTGATCTATGAGGGTGGGGTCGGCATCGCGGTTCAGTGTAGTGACGATGATCTGGATTTTGTTGTCCTCGGCGTCCCTGCGCCGGACGAGAGCGAGATCAGCGACTACGGCCATCGCGTGCTGGACACGGGCACGTCGGCGGATTCTTTGGTCACATCCAGCTGGAAGGCTGTGGCAGGGTCGCCCGGGGCAACGAGCGTCTATCCGGACCGCTTCGCCCGCAGCCTGAAGGGGGCAGAGGCCTACATCGTGCGTATTCCTGCGAGCGAGGGCAGGGCTCCGCGGCGCATGGCTATCCCCTTGCCGTCAGACAGTTCAGGCATCGACCATGTTCTGACCGCCTGCGGAAGGCGCACCGAAGATCCGCGCGACAGTTTGCCGATGGCCGACGCCTTTCTTCTGCCCGGATGGGAGATTGGAGGCTTCGACTACAGCGGCGGGCGCCCAACCCGGGAGTCCAGGATTCTCTACAGCTGCATTCTCACGGCCCAGGGCGGGGTGCGCGACTGCCAGATCGATTTCGAACGCCCTGCAGATGGTGGCCTCGGGGCGAGGCTGGTCGCACGACAGGGACGCGCCCGGTACGAGTATGATGGTCCAGCTGAAGCACTGGACGGCCGCATCATCTACATGCCGCAGGGCTTTGTACGGCCCGTCATCGTGGTGGAACGGGTCGAAATCCTCCGGTAGGCAGGCCCAGAACGGTGTGGCGCACCCGGCGGTGATCCGCTAAATCCGCCGGACCTCACGCGGGTGTGGTGGAATTGGTAGACGCGCCGGACTCAAAATCCGGTTCCGAAAGGAGTGTCGGTTCGAGCCCGACCACCCGCACCATTTGACAGATGAATGAGCGTCTCAGCGCGGCCGGTGGTCGGCGGGCTGGATGCCGTGGCGGGCCATCTTGTCGTAGAGCGTCTTGCGCGGCAGGTGCAGCGCCTCCGTGACCTTGCGGATGTCGCCCTGGTGGGTGCTCAGCGCCTCGCGGATCAGTTCGGCCTCATAGCGCGCGACGCGCTGGGCCAGGCCCTCGTCGACCTCGTCCGCTCCGGGCCCGTCGGTCAGGCCCACGGCGACCTGATTGGCAAAGTTCGACAGTTCGCGCAGGTTTCCGGGCCAGTCATGCTCGATCAGGCGCCGCCGCACGGCGTGGTCGATCGGGGGCAGGGGGCGCCCCATCCGGGCGGCTGCGCGCGACAGGAACCGCGCGAACAGGGTCTGGACGTCATCGGCGCGCTCGCGCAGAGGCGGCACGCGCAGCTGGACGACATTCAGGCGATAATAGAGGTCCTCGCGCAGGTCCCCGCGCGCGACGGCCTTGGCCGGATCGTTCTGGGTGGCGGCCAGGACCCGCAGGTCCAGCGCCCTCGGCTCGGTGGCGCCCAGCGGCAGGACCTCGCGTTCCTCAAGCACCCGCAGCAGGGTCAGCTGCGCCAGTCGGGGCGCCAGATCAATCTCGTCGAGGAACAGGCTGCCCTGATGCGACTGCTCGATCTGTCCCTCGCGCCGCCGCGTGACGCCAGCGGCATAGCCGGCATCCTGCCCCATCAGCTGGGCCTCGACCCCGGCGTCCGTCAGGGCGGCACAGGTCACGGCGACGAAGGGCCGAGGCCGCCGTCGTCCGGCGTTGTGAATTGCCCGCGCCACCGCTTCCTTGCCCGAGCCGGTCTCGCCCTCGATCAGCACATCCACCTCGGCGTCGGCCAGCTGACGGATCGCGCCGCGCAGGGCGATGATGGCAGGGCTGTCGCCGCTCAGGGGGATCGACTCCTCGGTCTCGGCGGCCAGGGTGGCGAGGCGCCGGTTGTCGAGAATCAGGGCGCGTTTCTCCAGCGCGCGCCGCAGGGTTTCGATCAACCGCTCGGGGGCGAAGGGCTTGGCGAGAAAGTCATAGGCTCCGCGCTTCATCGCCTCGACGGCATCAGCGATGTCGCCATGGCCGGTGATCAGGACGACCGGCAGATCGGGGTCGAGCGCATTCAGCCGGTCGGCAAATTGGCGGCCGTCCATGCCCGGCATCCTGAGGTCGGTGACGACCACACCCTCGAAGCCCGCCCCGACGGACCTTAGCGCCGCCTCGGCCGAGGGATGGGCCGAGACCTCGAAGCCAGCCAGCTCCAGCCGCTCGGCCAGGGCCGCGCGGAAGGCATCGTCGTCCTCGACCAGGGCTACGGCATTCAGGGACGTAAAGCTCATGAGGCGGCTTTCAGCACGATCTGGAACACGGTGCCGGACGGCCCCGGTTCATGGGTCAGCTCACCCCCGAAGCCGGCCACGATGTCCCGGCTGATGACCAGCCCCAGCCCGAGACCCGAGGCCTTGCTGGTGACGAAAGGCGTGAACAGGCGCTCGCGGACCTCGTCGCTGAGGCCCGGCCCATTGTCGGTCAGGCGCACAACGACCTTCCGCCCCTGCCGGCGCGACGACAGGACGATGGCGGGCGAGGGCACCCCGGCGAGCGCCTCGATGGCATTCTGGAGCAGGTTCAGCACGACCTGTTCCAGCCGGTTGCGTTCGGCCTTCACCTGCAGGCCGGGGGTGAGGCCGGATCGATCCAGCCGGATGCCGCGCTCCTTCAGACGGGCAGACACCAGAAGGAGGGCGCCGTCGATGGCGTCCTCGACATCCACCGCCACCACCTCGGAGCGCGTCTTGCGGGAGAAGGCCCTCAGCTCATCCGTGATCGTGCCGACCCTCTCGGTCAGGCCGGCGATGGCGTCGAGGCATCGCCGAACGGCCGAGGCATCGCCCCGCTCGGCATAGATGCCGGCCGTGTCGGCCTGGGTGCGGATGGCGGCCAGGGGCTGGTTGATCTCGTGCGCCACCCCGGCGGCGATCTGGCCCACGGTCGCCAGCTTGTTGGCCTGCACCAGCTCCTCCTCCAGGATCTGGCGGTTGCGCTCCAGATTCTGGCGCTCTTCCATTTCATGGTTCAGGCGATGGTTGGCAGCGCTCAGTTCGGCCGTGCGTAGGGCGACCTGACGCTCCAGCTCGATCCGGGCCGCCTCCTCCTCGGCCGCCCGGTTGCGGGCCCGCTGTCGCCGTCGCAGCAGGATCCCGCTGAGACCCGCCAGCAGGGCGACGCTCAGAAGGGCCAAGACGCGAGCTGCCCCGACCGCGCGCGACATCATCTGGTCCGCCGGCCACAACAGGTGCAGCGTCCAGCCCAGCCCCATGCTGGTGTCGATCTCATGGGCATAGAGCCGCGTGCCCTCGGGGCGCCGGATGCGGATCAGGTCAGGTTCCAGGGCCGCGAACGGCATGTCCTGCAGGGGCTCGCCGATCGTCTGTTGTTCGGCCAGCTGCCGCCGGCGCGCCTCGCTGAGGGGTCGGGTGGTGCGGAACCGCCATTCAGGCGTGGTGGTGATGAGCACTACGCCGTCCGCGTCGGTCACATAGGTCGGCTCGCCCGAGCTGCGCCACGTCTCCTCGAGCGCATCGAACTCCACCTTCGCCACAATCACGCCGGCTGGCGCGCCGTCGGCATCGTCGATGCGGCGCGCCAGATAGAGTCCGGGTCGCCCGCTGACCGTGCCCAGGGCGAAGAAGGCGGCATCGCCGTCGCGCATGGCCTCGCCATAGTAGGGCCGGAAGCGATAGTTGGACCCGACGAAGCTGGTCGGCTCGCGCCAGTTGCTGGCGGCCAACGCCGTGCCGTCGGCGTCGAGCACATAGAGGGCCGCGGCGCGAACCTCCCCGGCCAGCTGTTCGAGCTTGGGGTTCAGCCGGTCGCGGCGCTCGGCCGACGGCGCGGTGACCAGCGCCAGCAGCTCGGGGTCCATGGCCAGGACGGCGGGCACGGCCTGCTGCCGTTCCAGTTCGCTCTTCAGCACGGCCCCGTGCAGGATCGCAGCGGTCTCCGCCTGACGCTGCGTCGCCGCCTCCGCATCCAGCCGCGCAATGGAGCCGGCCACGGCCACCGCCACGGCGCCCAGCACGATCCATGCGAGCGCGAAGACTCGCCACTGGTTTGCGACCGACAGTCGGGACAGGGGCATGGCTCAAGCATGCGGATTTTCGCACAAATGGCCACAGGTCGTGTGCAAGTTTTCGCACAAAATCGCACCCCCTCGTGGCGTGCCCCATCGAAAACCAAGCCAAATCATGTCCTTATTGCGGCGGCCCGTCACGCTTGCCGGGGCGGGCCATCGCTTTCGATACTCATGGCCTGTGATCCCGACCAACGGGGTCCGGGCGTAGCGGCGGCAATGATCCGTCGAGGGAGGTTGAGGTTTGATCCAGATCCATCAGGATTCGGCGCCGGTCGTGCATCGTCGCCCCTTCTGGCAGCACCTGTATTTCCAGGTGCTGGTCGCCATCACGCTCGGGGCCCTGATCGGCCATTTCTGGCCGGAGACCGGCGAGAGCCTGAAGCCCCTCGGCGACGGCTTCATCAAGCTGGTCAAGATGGTGATCGCCCCCGTGATCTTCCTGACCATCGTGCTGGGCATTGCCGGGATGCGGGACATCGGCCGGGTCGGTCGGGTTGCCGCCAAGGCGTTCGGCTATTTCTTCGTCTTCTCGACCCTCGCCCTGATCATCGGCCTGATCGTCGCAAATGCGGTCCGGCCGGGCCACGGACTGAACATTGATCCGGCGACCCTCGATTCCGGCGCCGTCGCCCAATATGCCGAGGCCGCGCATGAAAGCACCGTGACCGGCTTCCTGATGGGCATCATCCCCGACAGCCTGGTCGGGGCCTTCACCTCGGGCAGCATCCTGCAGGTGCTGTTCATCGCCATCCTGTTCGGCATTGCCCTGGCGCTGATCGGCGACCGCGGCCAGCCGGTGATCAACCTGTTCGAGACCATCAGCCTCGCGGTGTTCAAGCTGGTCGCCATAGTGATGAAGGCTGCGCCCATCGGGGCGTTCGGGGCCTTTGCCTTCACCATCGGGGCTTACGGCATCGCCTCGATCGCCAATCTGGCGGCGCTGATCGGGACCTTCTACCTGACCTCTCTGGTGTTCGTGCTGGGAGTTCTGGGACTGGTCGGGATCGCCAACGGCTTCTCGATCTTCAAGCTGATCCGCTACCTGAAGGAAGAACTGCTGCTGGTGCTCGGCACCTCCAGCTCTGAAGCGGCCCTGCCCAGTCTGATCGCCAAGATGGAGCGCGCCGGCGCGGCCCGTTCGGTCGTCGGTCTGGTGGTGCCCACCGGCTATTCGTTCAATCTCGACGGCACCAACATCTATATGACGCTGGCCGCCCTGTTCATCGCCCAGGCGCTGAACATCGAGCTGAGCCTGTGGCAGCAGATCACCCTGCTGCTGGTCGCCATGCTGAGTTCCAAGGGTGCGGCGGGGATCACGGGCGCGGGCTTCATCACCCTGGCGGCGACCCTGATGGTCGTGCCCGACGTGCCGGTCGCCGGCATGGCGCTGATCCTGGGCATCGACCGCTTCATGAGCGAGTGCCGGGCCCTGACCAACTTCATCGGCAATGCCGTGGCCACCGTCGTCGTCGCCCGCTGGGAAAAGGCGCTGGACGCCGACGCCCTGAGAGAGGCGCTGAACGGCCGGCCACAGCCGCTTGCCGCTGCGCCGGATCCGGCCGCGGGGCCGGGCGACGATCTGGTTCTGGCGGACGACTGACCGCCGAAGAAACAAGAAGAAAATCGAGGGAGGACACCATGTTGAAGACGACACGCCAGGTGCTGATGGCAGGCTCGGCCCTGCTGACCGCATCGCTGTTCGCGACGGGGGCGCTGGCCCAGTCGGCCCCGGCCGCGCAGAATCCGCAGGACCCCGTGACCCAGGTCGACGACATTGTCGTGGTCGGCTCGAACATCCGCGGGGCCTCGACGACGGCGGCCCTGCCGGTGGTCGTCCTGGACCGCGAGGCCATCCAGGACGCGGGCGTGGTGTCGGGCGACGACCTGTTCCGCTCCATCCCGCAGATGGGCGATGTGCTGTTCGATGCCGCCAACAATCCCCAGACCAGCAACTCGGCCCGGGGCGACGTCAACTCGGTCAACCTGCGCTCGCTGGGCGTCGGCAACACCCTGGTGCTGATCAACGGGCGCCGAATGGTCCAGCACCCGACCAGCCAGGGCACATCGGACACGGGCACGGTGCCGGTGCTGAGCTACAACTCCAACGCCATTCCGGTCGCGGGCCTGGAGCGGGTCGAGGTGCTGCTGGATGGCGCGGCCGCCATCTATGGCGCCGACGCCGTGGCCGGTGTGGTCAACACCGTCATGCGCGACGACTTCGACGGCGTGACCTTCGAGAGCCAGTACGGCGGGGCCGAGGGCACCGGCTTTACCGAGCTGGAACTGAACCTGTTCGCTGGCAAGGACCTCGATCGCGGCAACATCTCGCTCTACGCCAGCTACACCGACCGGTCAGAGCTGTGGGCCGACGAGCAGGACTTCACGCGGACGGACGACCTGCGCCCCCTGTTCGGTCAGTATCCGGGCTTCGAGACCACGGACGTGCCGGACGGACGCTCCTCTCACACGCCGTGGGGCCGGTTCCAGCTGCCGGGCTTCACCTCCTCGACCCGCCCCCGCTATTTCGGCACGCGCATCGCCGCGACTTCCGGCACCTTCCGTATCCAGCCGGCCGCCTTCGGCTGTGACGGGGCCCCGCTGCCAGGAGGCCTGTGTCTGGTCTCGGGCGTCACCGCCTACAACTCGACCAACCGCGAGATGCGCTATGACACCCGGGTCGACACCACGGTGCGGTCGGCGATCGAGCGGGTAAACCTGTTCGCCTCGGGCTATTACGAGCTGACGGACTCGATCGAATTCTTCGGCGAGGCGGGACTCTATGTCGCCGAAAGCCGTGCGGTGCAGCCGCCCGTCATCAACCTCAACGACCTGTGGATTCCGGCGAGCAACTACTGGAATCCGTTCGGGCCGGTGACCTTCGCCGACGGATCGCCCAACCCCAACCGCCTGCCGGGCCTGACCTTTGTGCCGAACGAGGGCCTGCCCGTTTACATGGGCAACTACCGCTTCGTGGACGCCGGCTTCCAGGAGGTCACGGTCAGGAACTATCAGACCCGCTTGCTGGGCGGTCTGCGCGGGGAATGGGCCGGCTATGACTGGGAGACGGCCGTGCTGTATTCCGCCGCCCGCGCCAAGGACAGCTCGCCGAACATCAACTCGACGGCGCTGCAGCAGTCGCTCGCCCTGTCCACGCCCGACGCCTACAACCCGTTCAACGGCGGCTGTGTGGACACGACCAGCTATGGCGACTGCAGGGTGTCGTCGCCCGCGGCGATCAACGCCATCGTCTTCCAGATGGAGCGGGTGTCCGAGACCACCCTGACGCTGGCGGACTTCAAGATGAGCCGTGGCGACCTGTGGTCCCTGCCGGGCGGGAATGTGGGCGTGGCCTTCGGCGTCGAGTTTCGCCACGAGACCCAGATGGACGACCGGGACGAGAACCTGGACGGCACCTTCACCTTTACCGACATGGTGTCGGGCGAGGTCAACCAGTCCAATGTCGCCGCCGTCAGCCCCAACCCGGATACCGAGGGCAGCCGCGACGTGTTCGGCGCCTTCATCGAGTTCGCGGTGCCGGTCGTATCGCCCGAGATGAACATCCCGTTGGTGCGCAGCCTGGATGTCCAGCTGGCCGGCCGGTTCGAGAACTATTCGGACTTCGGCTCGGTGGCCAAGCCGAAGATCGCCCTGGCCTGGGACATCGTCGACGGGGTGCGGATCCGGGCCTCCTATTCGGAAGGTTTCCGGGCGCCGAACCTGGAGCAGGTCAACGCCACCCAGTACGCGCGCCTTGCCACCAACACCGACTACATCCGCTGTGAAGCCGACCTGCGGCAGAACACGATCGCCAACTTCAACGACTGTGGCCGCACGGCCAGCGCCTCGCTGCTGATCGCCGGCAACCCGGACCTTGAGCCCGAGGAGAGCACCAACCGTTCCGTCGGTCTCGTCTTCCAGCCCACCTTCGTGCCGCTCGAATGGGGGGATTTCACCTTCACGGTCGACCACTGGAGCATCGAGCAGGAGAAGATCGTCGGCCTGCTGGGCGCCCAGACCGCGCTGGCGCTGGACTATCTGCTGCGGGTGCAGGGAAGCTCGAACCCGAACGTCGTGCGCGCTGCGCCGGACGCGGATGACGACGCCCTGTTCGACGGCACCGGGCTGGCCTCCGCAGGCTCGGTCGTGTCGATCAACGACAGCTTCGTCAATCTGCTGCCGCAGACGGTCGAAGGGGTCGACTTCGGCATTCGCTGGTCCAAGCGCCGGACGGCGTGGGGCACCTTCAACTTCAGCCTCAATGCCTCAAAGATGCTGGAGTATTCGCGACCGGCCGGTCCGATCGTGGATCAACTGGTGGCCGCGCGCGAGGCCGGGACCATCAACCCGTTGACGCCGCTGCCCCTGACCAGCCAGCTGATCGCCGTGGATGGTCGCCCGGAGTGGCGAGCCATGGCCAACGTCAACTGGAGCAAGGGGCCCTGGCGCGTCGGCGTCACGGCGCATTACACGTCGGAGATCGAGCAGCCGGCCCTGCTGAGCGACACGGGCGAGCCGTGGGTGGTCGAGGACCAGCTGACCTTCAACCTCTATGGCCAGTACGAGTTCGAGAACTTCGGACCGGCCTCGGGCGCACGGGTTCGGCTGGGTGTCCGCGATCTGACGGATGAAGGCCCGCCGCTGGCCGAGGGCGGCTATCTGGGGTCGGTCTATCGCCCCTATGGCCGCTACTGGTACGCCAGCGTGTCGAAGACCTTCTGATCATGGTGCCGGTCATGTCCTCCCCTGACGTCTCTCCTGTCGGTCGGCGTTCCCCCTTCGGGTGGGGGCGTCGGCTGGCCGGGGCGGCGCTGGCTGTCGGGCTGACCCTGGGGTGTGCGCCGGTAGCGGCCGGTTCGCATCCGGCACAGGATCCGCAGCCCACCTCCATCGACTGTCCGCGGTCGGTCGGGGCGGGCGTCACCTGTCTTTCAGTGCGCGATGAAGCGGGAGCGTGGCTGATCATCGCCCGGCCCGACGACTGGAACGGCCATCTGATCGTGCATGCCCACGGCGGCCCGCGGCTGGGCGAGCCGGAGCAGGGCGACTCGCTCGAGGATCTGGACCGGTTCTCGGCCATGGTGCGCGAAGGCTACGCCTGGATCGGCTCGTCCTATCGCCGCGGCGGATACGGCGTCCGGTCGGCGGCCGAGGATGTGGATCGCAGCCGCGCCCTGTTCTGGAGCCTGTACGGGCGTCCGGAGCGGACCCTGCTGCACGGCCAGTCTTGGGGCGGCAATGTCGCCGCCAAGACCGCCGAACTGTACGGCACCGACGAGACCGGGGCGCTGATCTATGACGGGGTGCTGCTGACCAATGGGGTGCTCAACGGGGGCACCCGGGCCTATCAGTTCCGCGCGGACCTCCGGGCCGTCTATCAGTACATCTGCGGCAACCACCCGGCGGTGACGGACCCGCAGTATCCGGTGTGGCAGGGCCTGCCGGCCGGGGCACGCATGACCCGCGCCGAGCTGCGCCGTCGCATCGTCGACTGCACCGGGATCGGCCTGTCGGGTCGGGACCGGACCGCCCAGCAGAGCCGCCGGAAACGCGAGCTTTTGGCCATCACCGGTCTCGAGGAAGACGAGCTGATCTCCCATATGAACTGGGCGACGTTCACCTTTCAGGATCTGGTGCAGGTCCGGCTGGGGGGTCGAAATCCGTTCGACAACAGCCAGACGGTCTACAGCGGGTCTTCGGATGATGCCGCCCTCAACGCCGGGGTCGAGCGGTTCACCGCCGATCCGGAGGCCGTGGCCATGCTGGCCCACGATGCCGACCTGACCGGCCAGATCGTGGCGCCGACCCTGACGCTGCATGCCCTGCACGACCCGACGGTCGCCTATGCCGCCGAGGCCGTCTATGCGGAGACCGTTGCCACGGCGGGGCGCTCGGATCTGCTGGTGCAGGTCGCGACCGACGAGGACCAGCACAGCAAGCTTGAGGACGCCGGCTATCTGACCGTGCTGGCCGCGCTGGAGCATTGGATTGACACCGGAGAGCGGCCGGACCCCGCCGGCTTCCAGCAGGCCTGCCGCGACCGCTTCAGCGCCCGTTCGTGCCGGTTCGTCCCCCAAGGCTAGAATTCCCCTTGGGGTGTCGCGGCACGGCTAGCCACCGCAAGTCCGGGTAGTCTAGGCTTCCTCCATCAACGTGGAGGGGGACTGAAGTTGAAGGGTACGATCGAGAGACTGGACGCGGACACAGGCGAGATCCGCGGCGACGACAAGGTCGTCTATGGGTTCGGCATGGCCGACCTTGAGGTCGGCATGCGGCCTGAAGTCGGACAGAGGGTGGTGTTCCTCGTCGGCGACAACAACCGCGCGGTCCAGATCATGTCGACGGCCGAGCCCCTGCCGGCGTCCTCGCGCAGACGCTTCGAGATGAGCAATGTGCTGGAGCTGACCTTCTCGGCGATCGGGAATAACGCTGTGATCTTTTTCGGTGCCGCCATCCTTCTGGTGGGCATTCCGAACCTGTTCCTGGGCCTGTGGAATCTGCAGATTGCAGGTAGCAACCCTTACGGGTTCCCCACGGGCATGTCCGTTCTGGCGAATATCCTGGGGGCCGTCGTGGCATGGGTCGGCAGCATCCTTCTGCAGGGCACGGTGCTCAAGGCAGCGATCAATGGATTCAATGGCAAGAAGACCAGCTTCGGGGATGCCCTCGCGACCGGATTTGGCCGCTTTCTGCCGCTGCTGGGCGCCGGGATCCTGATCAGCATCGGCACAATGCTCGGCTTTATCCTGCTGGTCGTGCCCGGCATCATCCTGAGCATCATCTGGGTGGTGACCGCTCCGGTGATCGTCGGCGAGAAGCGGGATGTGCTCTCCAGCATGGGGCGTAGCCGCGACCTGACGCGCAACCATCGTTGGGCGATCCTTGTCCTGATCATCGTCTATCTCATCGTCGCGTGGGTTTTGGGCCTGGGAGCGACCTTCCTGGGTATGGCTGGCGGCGCGGCAGGCGCGACCGACCAGCTCGCGCTGTTTGCGCTGGTCGATACGGTCGTGGCGATCCTCGTCAGCGTCTTCAGTTCAGCCGGCGTCTCGGCGCTCTACTTCGAGCTGCGGTCCAGCAAGGAAGGCATGGTGCCGGACCAGATCGCCTCGATCTTCGACTAGGGTGAGCCGCCGTCAGACGTCGTGCTTGTCACGGCGTCTGACGCCCATCAGCAGCCGCTGCTCCAGCCGCTCGCGCAGAGCCGCGTAATAGGCGCTGAGGAAGTCACGCGGATGGTGGTCAGCGGTTCGCTTCCAGCCGATCTTGGCCTCGATCCGCTCGGCCACGACCCTCAGCGTCGCAGGCTGGTTCTGGCGCAGGACGGTCTCCAGAACCTGAAGCTCGTGCACCCCGTAGGCGTCGAGCTGGGCGGTGGTGAACACATAGGCGGCGCGATGCTGGATGCTCTCGTCCGCCATGTCCCTGACCAGCTTCTGCTTCGGCGCCCGGATGACCCAGGTCCCTCCGACGATATCGCCGGCGCGCAGGCGATCCTTGTTCAGAAGGGGCAGCAGGACGAAACCCGACACCCAGATGAGGGTCAGCAAGGCTGTCCAGCCGTCGACCCGATCCCCTCCGACCCCTGAAAGCAGAAGGGTTATCGGCAGAAACAGCTCCAGCTCGCGCATGGCATTTCGGGCGAAGACGGATTCCGCCTTGAGCGGACCCCCGTCGCGGGACGCTACGCGCAGACCGAGCATGCGCTTGCCCGGCGTGGCCGCCGCAGCGGAGAGCTCGAAGGCAAAGAAGTAGAAATTCCTCAGCAGGAAGGCGCCGAGCAGCCAGATGACCGCCATTATCTCGGTGCCCAGTTGTCCCGCACCGACGGCCGCGCCGACGCCCAGCAGTAATGCGCCGATGGTCAGCGCGATGAGAACCAGGAGAATGATCGCAACGTCGATCACCAGGGCGCCGACCCGTTGACCCACGGACGCGATCTGGAGCCGCAGATCGACCCCTTCCGGCGTGATGAAGACGCGCTGGGCGGAAGGGGTCTTCATCGTCTGGCCCCCGGTCGGGGGATGTAGAAATACGCCAGCCAGAACAGGGCAGAGGCACCGCCCACGGCATATCGCAGACCGGTATCGGCGATCAGCTGGCGGCCGAAGCCTTCCAGCAGGCCGGCGACGATCAGCATGACGATCACCCCGCCCATCGCCAGACCGGCGGACCGCCCTGATGCAGCCAGTGCATCCAGCCGGTGACGGGCCCCGGGGAAGGCCACGGTCCAGCCGATCCGCAGGCCGGCGGCCCCGGCCAGGGTCACGGCGTAGAGTTCGGTGACCCCGTGGATGGCCAGCCAGCCGCCCAGCTCGACGCCCAGGCCACGGCTGATGAAGAGCGCCGCGAAAGCGCCCAGTATTGCGCCGTTGTAGAGGATCAGCATGGCGCTCGGCAGGCCGAGGGCGAAACCCAAGGCGAAGGCCAGCAGGGCCACCTGGGCATTGTGTGTGAAGAGGAAGGCGGCAAAGGCGGACAGCCCCTCGCCGCTCTCGGTTCCGGCCAGGGTCTCCCGCAACGCCTCGGTGGAGGCCTCGGGCCCACGCCCCTGTGACATGTCCGCCGGGATGAAGGCGTGGAACCAGTCGGGCTCGGCCCACACCAGTCCACTGGCGACGAGCGCGCCCAGCAGCATCAGGGCGGCGGCCAGCAGGGTCTCGCGCCACAGCGACTGCACCGCCCGGGGCCAGTCGTAGACAAGGAAGGACACGAGCCGCTCGCCCAGCGAGGCGCGCGAGCCATAGACGAAGAAATAGGCCCGGGCCGCGAGGGTCTCGAGATAGTCGATGGTGCCCTGATCGAGCGACGTCTCGCGAGCCACGGAGAGGGCCGACAGGGTGGAGCGATAGAGGACCGGGATGGCCAGAATCTCGCTGTCCGACAGGCGCGAGAGCGAACGCTTTTCGGCCTTGTCCACCAGGGCCTCCAGCCTCCGCCAGTCGGCCTCCCGGCTCTGGCGGAACCGTTGGCTCTTCAGTTGAGATCCCAGGGTGTCGGTCACAGCAGATCCCTGCGCTTCAGATCCATATAGGCCTGGACCACATCGGGGCCGAGGCGCTCCACCGTGGTGTGGACAATGTGCGCACCCATCCGGCGGAGGCGGGTGATGACCACTTCGCGCTCCAGGATCAGGCTCTCGGCGATCACGGCACGCGACACATCATCGGGAGCCTCCGGAGCGGTCGCCGCCAGTCCCTCCAGCTCCTCATCGCGCAGCACGACGAACACCACGAGATGCCGTTGCAGCAGCCGGGCGGCGGATTCGATCATCAACTCGGCCGAGGTGCTGTCGGTGAAGTCGGTGAAGACCATGATCAGCGAGCGCCGCTTGAGCTGGCTGGAGAGGTGGGTGAGGCCGAGCGTGTAGTTGGTCTCGTGGCTGGAATAGTCGACCTTGCTGGCTGCGCGCTGAAGCATGCCGAACGCACCGGACCCCCCGACGACACCGGTCGACAGGCGCGGCGCGGAGTCGAAGGCGTACAGGCCGACGCGGTCCCCCATTCGCAGGCTGGTGACGGCCATCAGCAGGGCCACATGGATGAAGCGGTCGATGCGCGGCATGCCGCCGACCGGATCGCTGCCGGACCGACCTGAATCCAGCGCCAGGATGATCTGGTTGTTGCGCTCGGCCCGGAACTCCTTGGCCAGCAGGGCGGTGTGGCGGGCCGACTGCTTCCAGTCGATGGAGCGCCGGTCCATGCCGGTCTGGAAGTCGCGAAGGGAGTGGAACTCGGACCCTTCGCCGCGCAGCGGCTGTACCCGGATGCCGGTCACAGGATCCCGCGCGAACAGCTGGACGGCCCGATCCCTGACCCACTCCAGGTCGACATGCACCGGCACGTCCAGGTCGAGGGCAAAGGTCTTCTGCTTGTAGATCAGGCCGAGCGGACCGGACCAGCGCAGCCGGAGGGAGTCGACCCGTGCATCGCCCCGACGCTCCGGGACGAAGGCGAAGGACGCGGTGGCGACGCGGTCCTGAACCGCGACGCGGGAGGCCTCTGCGGCGACGCCCAGCGAGGCCTGCGCGGCCAGTCGGCCCTCCAGCCCGGCATAGGTCCGGCGACGGCCTGTCAGGCGCAGGATCAGCTCCAGATGACCGGCTCGACCCACGGCGGCGTCGGGCACAGAGGGAGCATCCAGCTGCAGGCGCCGGCGCGATCCCGACAGGAGGGCATCGAGCCCCGCGAGCAGGGCCAGTGCCACGATCCAGATCGGACCCAGCAGCCATCCCGCCGGCAGGAGGGCGCCAGCGATCAGGGCCGCGGGGGCGCCCACGGCCATGAGGATCACAGAGCGCCGGGTCGGATAGATCACCGGGGTGCGGCCACCTGCTCGACCAGGGTGCCGAGCACCTGTTCGATGTGCCGTCCTTCGATCTCGGCCGACGGCGACAGCACCAGACGGTGGCGCAGCACGGGCAGCGCCAGGGTCTTCACATCGTCGGGGATCACATAGTCACGACCATCCAGCGCGGCCCTGGCCCGCGCGGCGCGCGCCAGCATCGCGCCCGCACGGGGCGAGGCCCCCACGCCAATGTCGGACGAGCTGCGGGTGGCCCGCACCAGGGCGGTCACATAGTGGATCACCTCGTCGGTCAGGCGAACAGACTCGCCGGCCTTGACCGCCGCATCGATGGCGGCGCCGTCGGCGACCCGCTGCACACCCATGCCGGCGGGGTCGAGGCTGCCCCGACCGATACCGTGGCGGGCGACAATGTCGCGCTCCTGAGCTTCGTCCGGATAGTCCAGCAGGTGCTTGAACAGGAAGCGGTCCAGCTGGGCCTCGGGCAGGGGATAGGTGCCCTGCTGCTCGATCGGGTTCTGGGTGGCGACCACCATGAATCGCTCGCCCAGCTCGTGGGTCTGGCCGTCGAGGGTGACCCGGCGCTCCTGCATCGCCTCGAGCAGGGCGGCCTGGGTCTTGGGCGGCGTGCGGTTGATCTCGTCGGCGAGCAGCAGCTCGCAGAAGATCGGCCCCTGGGTCAGGGTGAAGCTGGAGGTCTGGAAGTTGAAGAGGTTGGACCCGATGATGTCGCCGGGCATCAGGTCGGGCGTGAACTGGATGCGGCCGTAGTCCAGGCCCACGGCGATGGAGAAGCTGCGGGCCAGCAGGGTCTTGGCGGTGCCCGGGGGAGCTTCCAGCAGGATGTGCCCGCCCGCGAACAGGGCGGTGAGCAGCAGGTCGACGGTGTCGTCCTGTCCAACCACGGCCTTTGCCACCTCCGCCCGGATCTGGTCGGCGAGCGGTTTCACCTCATTTACGGCCACGGGTCAGCTCCTGGTTCCAGCGATAGAGATCTCGGGCGACCTGCATCAGGTCGCGGGTGTTGCGGGCGTTGCGCGCGCGCTCGGTCAGCGCGGTGCAGGTCGTTGTGCTGCCGACCGCCGCGCTGACCCGGTCGAGGAAGGCGTCCAGCTCGGCCTCGGACAGGTTGCGCGGGGCGCCGATCAGACGCGCCGTCCGGGCCCGGACAAGGCGGGCATAGGGCAGGGCCATATGGTGTTCGCGCCGGGCCAGTCGCACCAGCCCTGCCGTGTTGTCGGCCAGGGCGGTCTTGCCGAACGACAGCAGCCGGCCCCCCTCCTTCGGCGGGCTGAACCGCACGGCCGCCTGGACGCCCGCGAAGACCGCGAGGCCCAGCAGGGCCAGGGTGAAGCCCAGCAGGGGCGGCACGAACATCAGGCGCATCAGGCTGCGAGACCGCTCCATGCCGTGGAGGGTCAGGTCGAAGACCACCGGGCCGCCCTCGGGTCGCACGCTATCGATCAGCGCGAGCGCCGTCTGTGCCCCCTCGATCGTCGCGAGCCCCGAGGTCGCGAGCAGGTCGGGGTCGGCCAGCACATACTCTCCGGTCGTTTCGTGGCGGCCCAGCACGATCCCGCCGCGCTCGTCGACGACCACGGGAATCCAGGACGGGCCGGACAAGGTCCTCAGGCCCTCGACCTGCACCGGAACGCCGACCTCATCCCCGTAGGCGGTCATCAACTGGACGCGCCGGGGGGCGGCCTCCGAGGCGAGCCGGGTCTGGTACTCCAGCGCGGCCGGCAGAACGCCAAGGACCTGCTGGAGCGGGAGGGGGGCGGCCACCTTGGTCCAGCCGTCGCGCCGGCTGTCGGGGACGACAACCCATTTGGGCAGGACGATCAGGGTGGCGTTGCCCCGGTCCAGCTGTTCCAGCTCTGACGGGTCGGCGACCGGACCTGGAGTGGCGATCAGGAGGCTGTCGTCGGCGTCGGCAATGAGGCGTGTGCGGCTGAGGATCACCGGGACACCCATGTCGCGCAGAAGGATCGGCAGGGCGCCGAAGCCGGTGGCGGATTGCGACAGGGCATGCTCGCCGCCGTCATTGCCCGAGCGCAGGTCGGGCGCGAAGGCGCCGACCGCCAGGATCCCGAGCAGGGACACGAAGCCGACGAGCACCACGGCCACCACGACGGCGGGTGAGAACGGCCCCGATTGCTTCCCCCCCATCCCCCTCATTCGTGGAGCCGCCCCCCGGGCAAGGCGAAGGCCTCATAGGCCGCGCGGCAGGAGGCATAGTCGTCGCGGACCACCGGCTTGCCGCCGAACAGGCTGATTTCCACCAGGCGGGCGATGTCGCCGAAGGTGGAGCGGGCGGCCTCGGGCAGGGCGGGGAGGGCCGCGATCTCGCGGCTGGTGAGTGAGTCCTTCACGGCCCGCGGCAGGCGCCGCTCGATATCCGCCACGCTGCGCAGCAGGATGAGGTGGGCCGCCTCGGCATACTGTCCGGCGGCCGCGAGGGCATCCGCGTCGGCGAGCAGGTCGCGGGCGTCGCGCGCCGTCGGTTGCCACGTCTCGGGCTGGGCAGGCGGCGGGGTGGGACGGTCCGGCGCCCGGCGCATGGCGAACAGTTCGCGGACCAGCAACCAGACGATCAGGAGCACGACGACGGCGAGGCCGATCCAGAAGCCCCACTCCAGAAACGGCGCGAGATGACCCAGCACCTCCGTCAGCCATCTGAAGAAGGGCGAGACCTCGGGCACCGGCATGTCGGCCCGCTCGAACTGCAGCGAGCGGTCGGCCATCAGCCGGGCATGGGCCTCCTGCAGGCCCGGGTCCGAGGCGAGAGAGGTCCCTGCCGCATCCGGAGCGGGAAAGGTCATGGACCATCGATTACCGGGCAAACGGCGCAGGTCAACGCCCGTTGTTCGCGAACCGCCCCGCGCCGCACCAGTGTGGCTCGAGCTCCACGCCCCCGGCGCGTCTGGTAGGCCCGGAGGGACTCGAACCCCCAACCAGACCGTTATGAGCGGTCGGCTCTAACCATTGAGCTACGGGCCCCCAGAGGCGTGTCCGGGCCTAGCAGGCGGACGGGATGTTGCAAAGAGTGTGGCGGCGGCTGCGCTGCCCCCTCCACCGCTGCGCGGTCCCCCTCCCCCGGTGGGGAAGGAATAAACACCGTCTGAATGGTCTGAATCGTCTGAATTGCGGGCGATGGAGTCCGGGTGCCAAAACAGACTCCACTTTCTCCATGGGCCCCGCAGACCTGCGAGTGGTGTTCGAAATAGCGTCTCCCTGTGGCTCCCGGGCCGGCATCCTGACACAGGTCGGAGGCAGGGCGGGCAAATGGGGACTTGTCAGCAGAAATCCGGCCGCGCGTCTTTTGCGATGAACGGAACCTGACCGGGGGGCGGGCGCGTTCATTCAGACGATATGGCCCAGGTTGGCCATGGTGACGCACGGATGTCGTGCGCCCCTCTCTCAAGGAGTTTTTCATGAACCGTTCCCCGCTCCGCCTGCTGATGCCTATGGCTGCCGCCCTGGCCCTGACCAGCGTGTCGGCGCCGGCCCTTGCCCAGTCCATGGGCGACGCGAGCCACCATATGATGGCGCCGCCGAACCTGAGCCTGTCGGCCTATGGCGAGGTGAAGGTCGCGCCGGACAAGGCGATGATCAATTTCGGCGTCATGACCGAGGCGGCGACCGCCGAGGAGGCCATGCAACAGAATGCCGAGCGCATGAACCGCGTCATGGCGGCTCTCCGCCGGGCCGGCATCGCCGAACGGGACATCCAGACCTCGGGTCTGAACCTCTCGCCGCAATACGACTACCAGCCTGACCAGCCGCCCCGTCTGCGCGGCTATCAGGCGGTGAACCGCGTGACCGTCACGGTGCGCGACCTGGAGCGCGTGGGCTCTACGGCCGATGCGGTGGTCAGCGCGGGCGTCAACCAGATCGACGGCATCAGCTTTGGCCTGACCGACCGGACGGCGGCCGAGGATCAGGCCCGGCGTCTGGCGGTGCGGGACCTGCAGCGCAAGGCCAGCCTGTACGCCGAGGCTCTGGGTGTGCAGCTGGGCGGCATCCGTGCCCTGAGCGAGGGCACCTCGATGAGCGTGCAGCCGCCGATGCCCTATGCGCGCGGCATGGCCGCCATGGAATCGGCGGACGCCGGAACCTCGGTCGCGCCGGGCGAGCTGACCGTTCGCGTGGACATCACCGGGATCTACGACCTGACCCGATAGGGTCTGCTACCGAACAGGATAGGGGTGGCGCGCGGCGTCACCCCTTTTTCTTGCCCGATCAGGCGGCGCGCTTGATGTGGTTGGCGTCGTCCAGCAGCACGACGGTGGGCGCATAGTTGCGCGCTTCCTCGGCGGGAAGCTGGCCATAGGTGACGATGATCACCTTGTCGTTCTTCTGGACCAGTCGGGCCGCGGCGCCGTTGACGCCGATGACGCGCGAGCCGCGCGGGGCCTCGATGGCATAGGTGGTGAAGCGCGCGCCGGTCGTGATGTTCAGAACATCGACCTGCTCGTTCGGATAGATGTCGGCTGCGTCCAGCAGGTCGCGGTCAATGGCAATCGACCCCTCATAGTCGAGGTCGGCCTGGGTCACCGTCGCGCGGTGCAGCTTGGACTTCATAAGGGTGACCAGCATGGGGAGTGCGGTCTCCGGCACGGCGCGGGGAACAGCCCCCGCAGAGGGACGCCTCATATAGGGACCAGGAGGCGCGCTATCAATCACCATGCTGCGACGCAGCATCCGGCCCGCGACAGGTTCGCCTGTTACGGGACGTTCATTTGACGGTGACGGCTTCGCCACTATGGTCGAGCCTCCGCCGTTCCGGGCCTCGACGGGAATAACCGACCGACATGAAGCAATTTTTCCTGACTGTGCTGGGGGTCTTCACCGGCCTGCTGCTGTTTGTGATCGTGGTGCCGATGGTGCTGATCACCATGGCGGCGGCCAGTTCGTCCGGGCCGGACGTGCCCCATAATGCAGTGCTGGAACTCGATCTGCGCGACGGACTGAGCGACCAGCCGCCGTCCTCGCCGCTGGCCATTTTCGGTGGCGGCGGTCTGTCGGTCATGCAGGTGGTCGACACCCTGGCCCAGGCCGAGGACGACAAGAACATCAAGGTGCTGCTGGTCCGTCTGCCCGAGACCGGCATGGCGCCCGCGGCCGCCGACGAGGTTCGCCAGGCGATCCGCCGCTTCCGCGCCTCTGGCAAGCCGGTGATCGCCCACTCGCAGGGCTTCATGCCCGCGGGGGCGGTGATGTCCAGCTATATGGTCGGGGCTTCGGCGTCCGAGCTGTGGATGCAGGACACGGCCAGCTTCCAGGCCACCGGGTTCAGCGCCGAGGAGATCTTCCTCGGCAGGGCGTTCGACAAATACGGCGTCGAGCCCCAGTTCGAGCAGCGCTACGAATACAAGAATGCGGTGAATGTCTACACCCAGAGCGATTTCACGGCCGCGCACCGCGAGGCCATGCTGGCGTGGATGGGCTCCATCTATGACACCTCGATCGTGCAGGCGGCCAAGGATCGCAAGCTGACGCCTGCGGCCCTGAAGGCCAGCATCGAGGAAGGGCCCTGGACCGCCGAGGAGGCGCGCGAGCGCAACCTGGTCGACAAGGTCGGTCAGGTCGAGGAGGCGGAGGCCGAGGCGCTGAATCGTGCCGGCAAGGGCGCCCGCATCATTCCCTTCCACGAGTACAGCTCGGCCGTCGGGCCGAACAACGGCTCGGGCCGCGACGCCATTGCCGTGATCGGTGGCGAAGGGGCCATCGTCACGGGTTCGGGCGGTGGCGGTTCGCCGTTCGGCGGCGGCTCGTCCATCTATTCCGACGTTATGGCGGAAGCCATCTATGACGCCATCGAGGACAAGTCGGTGAAGGCGATTGTGCTGCGCGTGTCGTCGCCCGGCGGCTCGCCCGAGGCCTCGGACCAGATCGGAGCCGCAGTGCGTGCGGCCAAGGCGGCAGGCAAGCCGGTGGTGGTGTCCATGGGGACCTATGCGGCCTCGGGCGGCTACTGGATCAGTGCCGATGCCAGCTACATCGTGGCCCAGCCCTCGACCCTCACCGGCTCGATCGGGGTGTTCGGCGGCAAGATGGTACTGCGCGATGCCCTGGCGCGGTTCGGGGTGGATGTGCGCGGCCTGTCGGTCGGCGGCGAATATGCCGATGCCTATGCCATTGGCGACGAATTCACCCCGGCCCAGCGCGAGGCCTTTTCCGGGACCATGGACCGCATCTATGGCGACTTCATCACCCTGGTCGCCCGGGGCCGGAACCTGCCGCGCGAGCGGGTCGGCGAGATCGCCCGGGGCCGCGTCTGGACGGGTGCCCAGGCGCTGGAGCTGGGTCTGGTCGACGAACTGGGTGGCGTGACCGAGGCGATCGCCAAGGCGCGCGAACTGGCCGGGATCGATCCCGACGCCTCGGTCCGCATCAAGCGCTTCCCCGAACAGCAGTCGCCGTTCGAGGCGCTGGCCAGTGCCTTCGGCGTCTCCGGCGAGGCCGCCCGCGCCCTGATCCTGATCGGGGGCGCGGTCGAGGACCCGCAGGCCCAGGCGGTCATGCGGCGGATCGAGGCCGACCGCATGCGACGTGAAGGGGCCGTGGTGCTGGCCGATCGTCCGCTGGGTTGATCCGCCCGGCGGTATGCCGCACCCCGGGGTTGCTTGACCCGGGCGGCCTATGGACCGACATTGGGCTTCGGGCGTTAGGGGCGATGCGCTTCGTTCCCGAAGCCGACAAGGAGTGCGTATGACCTCGTCTGGACCTCGCTTTGACAGTCTCGGAGCCGCTACGGCGCGCATCGACGGAGGGCGCGGCGGGCTGTTCCGGCCGCTGCTCTGGCTGGGAGGTCTTATCGCAGCCGGCTGTGCCATGGCCGTGGGCGCGCTTCTCGCCGTCTTCACTGCCATCGCCGTGGCCGTCATCGCCGTCGTCGCCGGCGTGGTGATGTTCCTGATGGGTATGTCCAGCCGCGCGCGCCGCTCCATGGGGGCGCGCAAGGGCCGTCGCCGCACGGACGGGGACGATACGGTCATCGAGGCGCACAAGGTCGACGGCACCTGGGTGGCCTATGGCTGGGAACGGTCAGGCCGGTAGGCGGCGGTGACGCTGGAACTGCGGGCCGCGCCCTCTCCGAATTTTGACGCCCGGCGGGCACCGCCCGACATGCTGGTGCTTCACTATACGGGCATGCAGACGGCCGAAGAGGCCATTGCCCGGCTGCGCGATACCGAGGCGCGGGTGTCCGCCCACTATGTCGTCGACGAGGACGGCACCCTCTATGCCCTGGTGCCCGAGGAGCGTCGCGCCTGGCACGCGGGCAAGGGCAGCTGGCAAGGCGAGACCGACTGCAACGCCGCCTCGATCGGGATCGAGATCGTCAATCCCGGGCATGAGTGGGGCTATCGCGACTTTCCCGAGGCGCAGGTGGATGCGGTGATCGCCCTGATCGCCGACATCCGAAGCCGCTGGACCATCCCCGACAGCCGCATCATCGGCCATTCCGACCTGGCGCCTGACCGCAAGGAGGATCCGGGCGAGCGCTTTCCGTGGAAACGTCTGGCAGGCGAGGGGCACGGCCTGTGGTTCGTGCCGGCGCTTGAGCGGGTTGCCGCCCTGGGCGCGCCCCTCAGGGTCGGTGACACGGGACTGGGCGTCACCGTGCTGAGCGCGGGCCTGCACCGGCTGGGCTATGGCATCGCGCCGCGCGCCGAATACGACGAGGACCTGCGTCTTACGGCGTCGGCGTTCCAGCGGCACTGGCGGCAGGACCGCGTGGACGGCGAGGCCGATGGCGAGACGCGGGCGCGTCTGGTCGGCCTGTTGCAACTGGCCAGCGCCGAGAGCCGGACGGGCGTGCTGCCCTCCTAGGCCCCTCCGATTGACGCGGCCCGTGACAGGGCGCATCTGTCGCTCGCCAGACGGTCGGACGGTCGCGGCGGGGTTTCGGCTCCGGCGAGGAAAGTCCGGGCTCCACGGTGAAAAGGCGGCGGGTAACGCCCGCCCGGGGTGACCCGAGGGACAGTGCCACAGAAAGCAAACCTCCGGCCTTTCGAGGCCGGGAAGGGTGAAAGGGTGGGGTAAGAGCCCACCGCGTCGACGGCAACGGAGACGGCACGGTAAACCCCGCCTGGAGCAAGACCGAATAGGGATGTCGCGCGCGGCTTGCCGTGCGGGGGTCACCGCCCCAGACGTCCGGGTTGGTTGCTGGAGCCGGTCGGCAACGATCGGCCTAGAGGAATGATCGTCACCGCCTCCGGGCGGTACAGAACCCGGCTTACAGACCGTCTGGCACCTTAATCCTTGGCCTACCGCTCGCCGCGCGGCGGCTCGCTGCTTGAGGCGGCATTTTTCTGCCTACCGCTCGCGCCGCGGGCGCTCGCTGCTTGAGGCAGTTTTCCCGGGCCTGCCGCTCACCGCGCGGCGGCTCCCTGCTTGCGGCGGGGGCGTTAACCCTTTGAGCGCAAAGGTGGCGCACACTGTGTCCACAGGCTGTTAATACTTGGCGCGTTCGCTGTATGTTCTCATCTGTGCAGTCGAGATGACAGTTCTGGACCGTCCTTATGGTTAAGGATCGTCAACTAATCCCATTGAGACCCATTTCATCCCATGCTATCCCAGTCGAATGATTTGGGGTGTCTGACGTCGGCTGGGCGTCGCGTTTGTAAGCCAAGGGGCGGGCCTCACGGGTCCGAGTGGACGGGGTGTTTCTCTCGACGGTCGAGAAACAATTGGATGCGAAGCGGCGGTTGCTGATCCCGCAGGACTTCCGCACCTCCGAAAACGGGGCCGAGCACGCCATCTTCGTCTTTCCGTCGATCGAGGCTGACTGTCTCGAGGCCGGCGGAGACCCGCTGTTCGCCACCTATGTCGAAATGATCCGCTCCCTGCCGTTCGGGTCCGAGCAGCGCTCGGCGCTCGAATGGCAGGTGCTGGGCGAGCAGACCCGGCTGACCTTTGACGGCGGCGGGCGGGTGACCCTGCCGGAAAGCCTGATCCAGGATGCCGGTCTGGGCGAGACGGTGGTGATCGTGGGGCTGGGCGACCGGTTCCAGATCTGGAACCGCGAGGCCTGGGTGGCGCGCCGGGCCGAGCGCAGGCAGCTGGCGCGCGCGGGTATCGCCGAACTGGGCGCGCTGCGGCTGGCGGCCCAGCTGAAGGTCGAAGGGGGCGGCTCATGACCGACGCCGCCCGGCCGCACATTCCCGTCCTGCTGGGTGCCGTGATCGAGGCGGTGCGCCCGGCGCCCGGCCAGCGGGTGGTGGACGCCACCTTTGGCGCCGGCGGCTATTCGCGCGCCTTCCTTGAGGCGGGCGCCGAGGTGATCGCCTTGGACCGCGACCCGACGGTGGAACCCCATGCCGAGGCCCTGAGACAGGCGTTTCCGGACCGGTTCCGCCTGATCCGCTCGGCCTTTTCGGAACTGGCCGACGTGCTGGGCGGCGAGGCGCGGATCGATGCGGTGGTGTTCGACATCGGCGTGTCGTCCATGCAGCTGGACCAGGCCGAGCGCGGCTTTTCCTTCATGAAGGACGGCCCGCTGGACATGCGCATGTCGCGTGAGGGCCAGAGCGCGGCCGATATCGTCAACAGCTGGGACCACGGTCCGCTGGCTCATATCTTCAAACTGTACGGCGACGAGCGTCAGTCCGGCCGGATCGCGACCGCTATCCTGCGGCGGCGGGCCGAGCGGCCGTTCGAGCGGACGCTGGATCTGGCCGATGTGGTCGAGGCGGCGCTGGGCGGACGGCGCGGTGCGCCCACCCATCCGGCCACGCGGGTGTTCCAGGCCCTGCGCATTGCCGTGAATGACGAACTGGGCGAACTGGCCCGGGGGCTGGAAGGGGCCGAGGCGGTCCTGCCGGAAGACGGGCGGCTGGCGGTGGTGACCTTCCATTCGCTGGAAGACCGGATGGTCAAGAGCTTCCTGACCGAGCGCACCGGCAATGCGCCGGGCGGATCGCGTCACGCCCCGCAGAGGGTCGAGCCGCGGGCGCCGAGCTTCACCCTGCAGTTCAAGGGGTCGGTCGACGCCGGTGAGGCAGAGCTGGCCGCCAATCCTCGCGCCCGCTCGGCCCGGCTGCGGGCCGCCGTGCGGACGGCGGCGCCCGCCTGGGGGAGGCTGGCCGCATGACGATGGTCCGGCGTCTGTTCGACTGGAAGGTGCGCGGTGTTCGCTGGGTCGAGATTTTCGGCCTGCTGTGCGTCGCGGCCATGCTGCTGTCGGTGTATCTGACCAAGGCGTCGGCGGCGCGCGAGACCTCGCGCATCGCCCAGCTGGAGCGCGAGATCGACCAGTCCTCGCTGCGGGTCCGCATGCTGCGGGCCGAGGTGGCGCGCCTTGAGAGTCCGGCGCGGCTGGAGGCCCTGTCCCGTCAGGCGGGTCTGGCGCCCATCGGCGAGGATGCGCCCGAGGCGCAGGTCGTGGCCCCGGCCGGCGAGGACGTCGCGCCTGCACCGGCTGAGGCCGAGGCGGAGGCAGTGCCGACGGATGTGGCGGAGGGCGCGCAATGAGCGTCCAGCATCATCCGTCGTCGATGCGGCGTCCGTCCGCGCGTGGCCCGCTCAAGGACCTGGAAAGCCGGGCGCGGCGGCTGTCGCCGTCGTGGCGCTGGCTGGCTGAGGCGGTGTGGTGGATCGAGCACGGGTTCGAGCGTGCCCGTGCCGACGCTCGCCCCGAGGAAGACAGCCGGGTCCGCATCTTTCTGGTGATGGCCGTCTTCGGACTGGTGTTCAGCGGTCTGGCCCTCAGAGCCGGCTATGCCGCCCTGCTGAAGCCCGTTGATGCAGGTTATGCCGGCGTGGCCTCGGACCGCAGTCGCGCGGACCTGACCGATCGCAACGGGCGGCTGCTGGCCACCGACGTCATCTTCTACGCCATGTTCATCGACCCCTCGCAGGTCTGGGACCGCGATGTGGCCTTCCGCGAGATCCGGCGCGCCATGCCCGAGCTGGACGCAGACCGGCTGAAGGGCGCGCTGTGGGGCGACCGTCAGGTGATCGTCGCCAGCGGCCTGACCCCGCAGGAGCGGGCAAAGGTGCACGACCTGGGCCTGGGCGGGGTGACCTTCTCGATGGAGGATGGCCGCGTCTATCCGCTGGAGGGCGGCCAGGCCCGGCATCTGATCGGCGCAACCGACACGGGCGGGCAGGGCATTTCGGGGGTCGAGCTGGCCTTCGACAAGGAACTGCGGGCCGACGGCGCGGCGGGTGAACCGTTCGCCCTGTCGATCGACCTGCGCATCCAGGGCGTGGTCGAGAGCGAACTGGCCACGGCCATGGCCGAAACCCAGGCCAAGGCCGGGGTGGCGATCGTCACCAATGTCCAGACGGGCGAGGTGCTGGCCATGGCCAGCTGGCCCGACAGCGGCTCGCGCAACCTGGCCACCTCGGGCCACTATGAAATGGGCTCGGTGTTCAAGAGCTTCACGGTCGCGGCCGGGCTGGACACCGGCGCAGCGGACATGGCGACCCTGTTCGACGCCTCCGAGCCCTTCATGATCGGCAATCGCCGGATCACGGATTTCCACGCCCAGAACCGGGTGATGACGCTCGAAGAGGTCTATCTGCACTCGTCTAACATCGGCACCTCGCGCCTCGCGGTGCAGATGGGCCCCGATGTGATGAAGGACTATTTCGGGCGGCTGGGCCTGCTGGAGCGGGCGCCGATCGAACTGGTGGAATCGGCCGCGCCGCGGGTGCCGCGCGACTGGTCGCCCTCCACGCTGGCGTCGCTGTCGTTCGGCTACGGCATCATGGTGACGCCGGTGCAGGTGATCACGGCGGTCGGCGCGCTCAGCAACGGCGGGCGCTATGTGCCGCTCAGCCTGCGCAAGGGCGGCGCGGGGACCGAGCCTGTGCAGGTCGTCAGCACCCAGACCAGCGTGAACATGCTGGACCTGATGCGGCGCAATGTGGTGCGCGGTTCGGGCGGTCGGGCCAATGCTGCGGGTCTGCGCGTCGGCGGCAAGACCGGTTCGGCCAACAAATGGACCGGCAGCCGCTATGACCCGGCGGTCGCGGTCGGCACCTTCATCGGGGTGTTCCCCAGCGACGGGCCGCTTGATGCTCCGCGCTATGCCATTCTGGTGCTGGTCGATGAACCGGGCAGCTATCCGCGCACCGGTGGCTTTGTCGCCGCGCCGGCCGTCGGACGCATCGCCGAACGGATCGCGCCCTTCGTCGGCGTGAAGCGCGCGGACGACGCCTGGCAGCTGGCCGACGGACGCCCCAATCCGACGCTCAAGGACATGGAGGCCTCGCTGTGATGCAAGGCCAGCGTCTGTCCGATCTTCTCAAGCGGGACGTGCCCGCCGACCCCGTCATCACCGGCGTGACCGCCGACAGCCGCAAGGTGGATGCCGGCAGCCTGTTCGTCGCCCTGCCGGGCACGGCGCAGGACGGTCGCGCCTTCATCCCGCAGGCCCTGGCGCGGGGGGCCGCCGCCGTGCTGGCCCCGTCCGATACGCCTGCCGGTGCGGCGCCGGTTCTGGTGACCGCAGGTGATGTGCGCCGCGCCTATGCGCTGGCCGCGCGGGGCTTCTACGGGGCCCAGCCGCGCACCTGCGTCGCGGTGACGGGCACCAACGGCAAGACGTCGGTCGCCACCTTCTGCCGCCAGATCTGGGCGCACATGGGTCTGGTCTCGGCCAGCATGGGGACGCTCGGCGCGACCGTGCAGCGCAAGGGCGAGCTGACCGCCCTGACCGGCCCCGGCCTGACCAGCCCCGATGCGGCCGAGGCCGCGCGCCTGCTGGCCGACATGGCGGCGGGCGGGGTGACCCATCTGGCGCTGGAAGCCTCGTCTCACGGGATCGACCAGCGGCGGCTGGACGGTGTGGCGCTGAAGGCTGCGGCCTTTACCAACCTGACCCAGGACCATCTGGACTATCACGGCGACATGGACGCCTATCGGTCGGCCAAGCTGCGGCTGTTCGAGACCCTGTTGCCGCGCGGTCGGACGGCGGTGCTGAACGCCGACTCCGACGCCTATTCGCGCTTTGCCGCGGCCGGGATCATGTCGGGCCTGAACATCATGGGCGTGGGCCAGCGGGGCCGCGACCTGACCCTGACGGGGCGCGAGGCCCTGCCGGAGGGCCAGCGGCTGACACTCGATTATCGCGGCGAGAGCCATGAGGTGCTGCTGCCGCTGGCGGGTGCCTTCCAGGCCTCGAACGTTCTGGTGGCTGCAGGCCTGTGCATCGCGGGGGGCGCGGCCATCGGGGACGTCCTGGCCGCGCTGGAGAAGATCGAGGGCGCGCGTGGCCGGCTGGAGCGGGTGCAGGGCGGCCGTTCGTGGGGCCGGGCCGAGGTCTATGTCGACTATGCCCATACGCCCGATGGTCTGCAGACCGTGCTGCAGTCGCTCCGCCCCCACACGCGCGGGCGGCTGATCGTTGTGTTCGGGGCGGGCGGGGACCGGGACCGGGCCAAGCGGCCCCTGATGGGTCAGGTGGCGGCCGAGCTGGCCGACATTGCCATCGTCACGGACGACAATCCGCGCTCCGAGGACCCGGCGACGATCCGGGCCGAGGTCCGCAACGGCTGTCCGGATGCCGAGGAGATCGGGGACCGTCGGAAGGCCATCCAGTCGGCCATCGAGCGCGCAGAAGACGGGGATGTGGTGCTGATCGCCGGAAAGGGGCATGAGCAGGGTCAGATCGTCGGGGCGACCTTGCACCCGTTCGACGATGTGACCGTCGCCAGTGAGGCCCTGAGCGTTCATGCCTGAAACCCCTACTGCGCCGCTCTGGACGGCAGACGAGATTGCCCGGGCGACCGGGGGGCGGCTGAGTGGCGAGACCTTCGTCGTCGACGGCGTCGCCTTCGACAGCCGCGAGATCGAGCCCGGCAAGCTGTTCGTGGCGCTGAAGGGCGTGCGGGACGGCCATGAATTCGCCAAGGGCGCCTTTGAGGCCGGCGCTGCCGGGGCCCTGGTCGAGCGACCGGTGGAGGGCGGGCCGTTCGTCGAGGTGGGCGACACGCTGAGGGCGCTTGAGGCTCTGGGCGAGGCGGCGCGGGTGAGGGCTCCGGCCCGGCGTGCCGCGGTCACCGGCAGTGTCGGCAAGACCAGTGTGACCCAGGCGATCAAGGCCGGCCTTGATCTGGCCGGGAGGGCCCACGCCTCGGTCAAGAGCTACAACAACCATATCGGCGTGCCGCTGACGCTGGCGCGCATGCCCCGCGACACTGAGCGGGCGGTGTTCGAGATCGGCATGAATGCGCCGGGCGAGATCGGCCCGCTGTCGAAGATGGTCCGGCCGCACGTCGCCTGCGTGACCACGGTCGGCCCCGTGCACATCGAGGCCTTTGCCGACGGCGAGGCCGGGGTGGCGCGCGAGAAGGCGGCGATCTTCGAGGGTCTGGAGGCCGGGGGCATCGCCGTCATCAACGGCGACAATCCGTGGACGCGGCTGCTTGCCGATGTCGCGCGTGAGCACGGCGCCGAGGTGCGACTGTTCGGAAGCGCCGCTGACCATGGGGCGCGGTTGCTGGACTTTCAGCCGGACGCCGAGGGGGCGACGGTCTCGGCCGTGGTCGAGGGACAGTCGCTGGAGTTCCGGCTGCGCCAGTCGGGCTATCACTGGGGCCTTAACAGCCTGGCGGTGCTGACGGTGCTGCGGGCCATGGAGGTGTCGCTGGACACGGCGCTTGAGGCGCTGGCCGGATTCGCGCCGCTGGCGGGCCGCGGACAGGTGCGCCAGATCCGCAGGGCCGGGGGCGGGGCCTTCACCCTGATCGACGAGAGCTACAATGCCAATCCGCTGTCGATGACGGCGGGATTCCGCAGCCTGGGGGCCCGCACCCTGCCGGAAGGCGGACGGCGTGTGGTCTTCCTGACCGACATGCTGGAGCTGGGCGATCAGGCCGAAGCCATGCATGCGGGACTGGCCGGGCCGTTGGCGGACGGTGGCATCGATGTGGTGCACACGGCCGGGCCGATGATGCGCCACCTGCACGAGGCGCTGCCTGTGGGTCGGCGCGGAGAGTGGCGCGAGACGGCCACCGCCATGGCCGGAGAGGTCGACGCCCTGGTGCGCGACGGCGATCTGGTCATGGTCAAGGGATCGAACGGCTCGCGTGCCGGACTGATTGCGGCGGCGCTGGCCGCCCTGAATTCTGACGATGGGGCTTAAGGAGGCCGTCTGAGGTGTTTTACCTGCTCTATCTCTACTATGCGGACGTCGCCCAGGATTATCCCCTGCTGAACCTGGTGCAGTACCAGACCGTGCGCGTGGCACTGGCGCTGGCGACCGCCATGATCGTGGCCGTGGCCATGGGCAGCCGCTTCATCGCCTGGATGCGCAAGAAGCAGGGCAAGGGCCAGCCGATCCGCGACGACGGCCCGGTCTCGCACCTGTCGAAGGTCGGCACCCCGACCATGGGCGGCCTGATGATCCTCACCGGTATCGCCGTGGCGGTGCTGCTGTGGGGCGATCTGACCAACCCCTATATCTGGATCGTGTCGGGCGTGACGCTGGCATTCGCGGTGCTGGGCTTTGTCGACGACTATTCCAAGGTGACCAAGCAGAGCTCGGCCGGCCTGACCTCGAAACAGAAGCTGGTCGCCCAGACGGTGGTTGCCGTGATCGCGGGCGTGCTGACCGTGCTGTGGATGACGCCCTCGACCTCGGCGGGGCTCGAGACCTCGGTCGCCTTCCCCTTCTTCAAGGACGTGCTGCTGAACATCGGCTGGTTCTATGTGGCGTTCGCGGCCTTCACCATCGTCGGCTTTTCCAATGCGGTGAACCTGACCGACGGCCTGGACGGCCTGGCTATTGTGCCGGTCATGATGGCCTCGGCGGCGTTCGGCATGATCGCCTATCTGGCTGGCAACTTTGCCTTCTCGGAGTATCTGCAGATCCACCATGTGCCGGGCGCGGGCGAGCTGTCGGTGTTCCTCGCGGCCATCATCGGCGGGGGCACGGGCTTCCTCTGGTACAATGCGCCGCCGGCCAAGATCTTCATGGGCGACACGGGCTCGCTGGCGCTGGGCGGAGCGCTGGGCGCCGTCGCCGTGACCACCAAGCACGAGCTGGTGCTGGGCATCGTCGGCGGCCTGTTCGTGCTGGAGGCCATGTCGGTCATGATCCAGGTGGGGTATTTCAAGGCCACCGGCAAGCGCGTCTTCCTGATGGCGCCGATCCACCACCATTTCGAAAAGATGGGCTGGCCCGAGTCGACGGTGGTGATCCGGTTCTGGATCGTGTCGGCCATGCTGGCGCTGGCGGGTCTGGCGACCCTGAAACTGAGATAGACGATGATCCCGGTTCCCGGTTTCGAGGGCAGGCGGGTCGCGGTCTTCGGCCTTGGACGGTCGGGACTGACGGCGGCGCGCGCCCTCAAGGCCGGGGGCGCCGAGCCGGTGCTGTGGGATGACGGGATCTCCAGCCGCATGCAGGCCGAGGCCGAGGGATTTGTCGTCGAGGACCTGACGACCGCCGACTGGTCGGGGCTTGCCGCCCTGGTGGTGTCGCCCGGCGTGCCCCTGACCCATCCGGTGCCGCACTGGACCGTCGAGAAGGCGAAGGAGGTCGGGATCGAGATCGTCGGCGATCTGGAGCTGTTCGCGCGCGCGCTGGCGGCGCTGCCGGAGGGCGAGCGGCCGCAGGTGGTGGCCATCACGGGGACCAACGGCAAGTCGACGACCACGGCCCTGACGGCGTGGGTGCTGAAACAGGCCGGGATGACGGTGCACATGGGCGGCAATATCGGGATCGGCGTGCTGGCCCTGCCAAAGCCGACGCCGGGGGCCGTCTATGTGATCGAGTGCTCGTCCTACCAGCTGGACCTGACCACCACCTTCGCGCCCGATGTGGCGATCCTGACCAACATCAGCCCGGACCATCTCGACCGGCACGGTGGCATGGAGGGCTATGTCGCGGCCAAGGCCCGGATATTCGCCAACTGCCCCGTCCAGGGCGGCGCAGCCGTGATCAGTACGGATGATCTGGGCGTCTTCCTCGAGATTGCCTATCCAGCATCGGACGCTGGATGGTCTGTGATTCCTGTCGCGACCCATGGGACCGCCGATCAACTGGCCCCGGTCTGGCAAGTTGGCGGGCCGCTGATTCTGGCGAGGCCGGGCGAAGTCGAGCTCATCGAGGAGCCCGGCGGAGAAGTTTCGACACTGGCCGATCTCTCGGCCGCCAAGGCACTCGCCGGGCGCCATAACGCCCAGAATGCCGCCTTTGCCCTGATTAGCGCGGGTGCCATCGGAGTCGACCCTGCCGTTGCCGTCGAGGGCCTGCTGTCCTTCCCCGGACTGGCGCACCGGATGGAGCCGGTCGGGCGGATCGGGCGCGTGCGCTTCATCAATGACTCCAAGGCGACCAATGCCGATGCGGCGCGACAGGCGCTGGCGGCGTATGACCGGGTGTTCTGGATCGCCGGAGGGCGAGCCAAGGCGGGCGGGATCGACGACCTGACGGAGCTGTTCCCGCGCGTGGTCGAAGCCTTCCTGATCGGCGAGGCGGCGGGACCGTTCGCGGCGGCCCTGGGCGATGTGCCACACCGGATCAGCGGCGATATGGCCAGCGCCGTCCAGCAGGCGTTCGAGGCCGCGTCCGCGACCGGCCGCGAGGAGGTGGTGCTGTTGAGCCCGGCCGCTGCCAGCTTCGACCAGTTTCCCGACTTCGAGGCACGGGGAGAGGCCTTCCGCGCCGCCGCCCTGTCGCTTGGCGCCCAGCCCGAGGTGGTCGCATGACCCAGACCTATGTTCCGCCCTTTTCCCGGAGCGACCAGAGCCTGCTGGCCAAGTGGTTCTGGACGGTGGATCGCGGACTGGTGCTGGCGGCACTGGGCCTGATGGCGATCGGCATCGCCCTGTCGTTCGCCTCGAGCCCGGCCGCCATCATGGCCGATGAGCGGCTGTCCAACCCGTTCCACTATTCGATCCGGATGATCGTGTTCGCCTCGGTCGGACTGGTGGCCATGCTGGGGACGTCGCTGCTTTCACCCCGCGGGGTAAGGCGGGTTGCCGTCTTCACCCTGATCGCGGCCCTGCTGGTCATGGCGGTGCTGCCCATACTGGGCAATGAGGCCAAGGGCGCCACGCGATGGATCCTGATCGGGCCGTTCAGCTTCCAGCCGTCCGAGTTCGCCAAGCCGACCCTGATCGTGCTGGCGGCCTGGATGTTCGCCGAGGGCCAGAAGGGGCAGGGGGTGCCCGGCGTCTCGATCGCCTTCAGCTTCTATGTGGTGACCGTTGGCCTGTTGCTGATCCAGCCCGACATCGGCCAGACCCTGCTGATCACCACGACCTTCATGGCCGTCTTCTTCATGGCCGGGGTGCCGCTGAAGTGGATGGCGGTGCTGGGCGGGTTGGTCATGTCCGGCATCTTCTCGCTGTACTTCCTGTTCGATCACGTGCGCGAGCGGGTGGCAAAATTCCTGGCTCCGGGTCAGGAGGACACCCACCAGATCGACCGTGCCTCCGAAGCCATTCGCGCCGGGGGCCTGTTCGGGCGCGGCGTGGGCGAGGGGGTGATGAAGCGTCACGTGCCGGACCTGCACACCGACTTCATCTATTCCGTCGGCGCCGAGGAGTTCGGCCTGATCTTGTCGCTGCTGATGATCGGCCTCTATGCCTTCATCGTGGTGCGGGGCCTGTCGCGGGCCATGCGGCTGAACGATCCGTTCGAACAGACGGCCGCCGCCGGCCTGTTCATGCTGATCGGCCTGCAGGCGGCGATCAATGTGGCGGTGAACCTGAACCTGATCCCGACCAAGGGGATGACCCTGCCCTTCATCAGCTATGGCGGCTCGTCGATGATGGCCATGGGCCTGACGATGGGGCTGGCGCTCGCCTTGACCCGCAGGCGAGCGGGCGCCTACGAGCCGGGGACCGGGCGCCGCCCGGCGCCGCAGCTGGGCCGCATACTGTCGTAGGACCGCCATGACCAAGACCTGTGTCGTCGCTGCCGGGGGAACCGGCGGACACCTGTTTCCCGCCCAGGCGCTGGCCCAGGAGATGGCCCGCAGAGGATGGCGGATCGTGCTGGCGACCGACCGGCGCGGTCAGGCCTTTGCCGAACATTTCCCGGCCGACGAACGCCTGGCGCTCGATTCCGCGACCGGCAGCGGGCCGGTCGGCCTGTTGAAGGCGGGGGTCAAGATCGCGGCGGGCGTCCTGCAAGCGCGCAAGGCCTTTCGCCGTCTGGACGCCTCGGTGGTGGTCGGTTTCGGTGGTTATCCGTCGGCGCCGTCGCTGCTGGCGGCCATGAGCATGGGCCTGCCGACCCTGATCCACGAGCAGAATGCGGTGCTGGGGCGAACCAACCGCCTGCTGGCCAAGCGGGTCGGCGTGGTCGCCTCGGCCTTTCCGACGCTCGGGCGCCTGCCCGAGGGCCTGAAGGACCGGCTGGAGGTCGTCGGCAACCCGGTTCGCCCTCCGATCGCCGCGCTCGAGGGCAAACCCTATGCGGCCCCGGGCGCGCGTGGGTCGATCCACCTGTTGGTGACGGGGGGCAGCCAGGGCGCGCGCATCCTGTCGGACACGGTCCCGCGCGCGATCGCGACGCTGCCGGACAAGCTGCGCAAGCGACTGGTCGTGGTGCAACAGGCCCGGCCGGAGTTCGTCGATGCCGCGCGCGGCACCTATGCCGCAGCCGGGGTCAAGGCCGAGGTGGCGCCCTTCTTCGCCGACATGGCCGCGCGGCTGGGAGAGGCGCATCTGGCGATCGGCCGGGCCGGCGCCTCGACCTGTACCGAGCTGGCCGTCGTGGGCCTGCCGTCCATTCTGGTGCCGCTCAAGATCGCGACGGATGACCACCAGCGCTTCAATGCCCGGGGTCTGGTCGAGGCCGGGGGCGCGGCGCTGGTCCTCGAGGACGACCTGACGGTTGAGGGGCTGGCCGCCACGCTGGAAGGCATTCTGGGCGAGTCCGGCCGTTTGGCGAAGATGGCCGAGGGCGCCCGCTCAGCGGCCTTGCCGGAAGCGGCTTCGCGTCTCGCCGATCTGGTCGAGGCGCAGGTGGCGCGCGCCTAGTCCAGCGGTGCGGTCGCCTCGGCGGCCGCCACGCAGGCCTGTTCGATCTCGAACCACTGGTTGAGCATCGCCTCCCGGGCTTCCGGCGTGTCCTGCTGAGCCAGCGTGCCGGTCAGCCGGTCTGAGGCGCTGGCGGAACGGGCGATGACGGCATCGCGGTCGAGACCGGCGGGAGCGCCCAGCGCCTCCGCCTGGTCGATGAAGACGACGACCAGTTGCTCGTACAGCTCCACGCCATCCAGTTCCGCCAGTTCCGGCTGGCGCGAATGGGCGAAGAAGACGCCGGCGCAGAGGGTCGCTGTATCGAGGTTCAGCGGCTCAGGGTCCTGAACCGGAGACAGGGCCATCGAGAGGGTCAGGGCAGTGGCGAGCAACATGGCAAGGCCTTCAGTTCGGGGACGGGGTCAGGCCCCGGCGAATGCCGTGACCCGGGGCTGAGCGTATCGGGCTGGTCTACTGTTCGTCCAGAACGGCTTCCAGGCAACGGTCGAGGCCGGGGCCCCAGCTGTAGACGACCTGTTGCTTGGCCGTGAGAGAGGACTCGGCGTCCATCGCAGCCATGATGTCGACAGTCTCGCCGAACGCGGCGTCGATGATGGCGTCCTGCGACACACCTCTCGCCTCCGGCATCGCCAGGGCCCGGTTGACCATCACGCCGGTGGCGGATTCAAGGGCTGCGGCGTCGTCGGGGTCCGACTGGATCTTGGAGAAGGCGAAGAACATCGCCGAGCAGGTCAGGTGCTGCTGATAGTTCAGCGGGGCGCTCTGGGCCGAGACGGTGCCGGCAGCCAGCATGACGAGGGCGGCAACGCCGCCGGCGAGGGTGAATTTGGTGAACATGATCGCCTCCAAAGGTGTCTCACCCTAGTAACGCACAGTGCGCGCCGGGACCCCTGACTATTCCTGACCTTGGAGAAGCGGAAAGGCCCTGGCCAGAGTCCCGCGATTACGAGTCCACCAGCCGCCTATGACCCGATCTGACGATGACCTTCGGCAACGGCGTCCTGCAGGGAGCCGAACGTTGGCCCCTCGTAGGGACCGGTGGCGCAGGCGATAGCCAGTACTTCGGCTGCGTCTCCTCCGGGGGAGGCGAAGAAGGCTGGCTGGGAATCCGCGACGGCAGGCCCCTCGACACCGCCGGCGAGGACCGAGGCGAAGTCCAGCCGGTCGGCGGTGCGGTCGACACAGTCGAACTGCCACCAGGACCATCCACCCCAGTACTGTGCGCCCTCCACCTCGAATCCGGGCTCGGCGACCTGAAGCGAGCGGATGCGGACCTGCCGGCCGTCGGCCTCGCGGGTCGAGAGATCGACGAAGATGGCGAACCGTCCGACACCACTCATCACCAGCCGCGGCTCGTGTTCCTGAGCCCATCCGGGGCCGACCGTGAGACCTGCGCCGAGCACGGCCAGGAGCGCAGACTTCATTAACCGCATTCGATCACCCCGTTTTCAGAAGGCCCGACTAACGTACAACCATGTTCGACCAGCAGATGGGACTGTCCGACGTGGTTGCGCTGCCAGACCGGCGGCGTCGCCCGCGTGTACCCCACCGTCTGCAGCGTCGCGAGGGCGAACGCATTCGCCTGCTGGGTCAGGTGATGGACAAGGTACGGCCCGAGGAGGTCATGCACCAGCTGACCACCTGGGTCGAGGCCGGCGAGAAGGCCGTCATCGCCAACCACAATCTGCACAGTCTGCATCTGATCCGCACCGAGCCGCGGGTCGCGGACTTTTTTGCCCGGGCCGATCTGGTGCAGATCGACTCGACCCCCCTGATCGCCTTTGGCCGTCTGGTCGGACGGGGGACGCGGCGGAAGCATCGCTCGACCTATCTGGACTGGCGTGAGCATTTCTGGGCGCTTGCTGACCGCAAGGGGTGGCGCGTCATGTTCATCGGAGGTGCGGACGGGGTGGCCGAGCTGGCCGCCGAGCGCCTGCGCAGCCGGCATCGGAATGTCGCACTGGCGGTGCACTCGGGCTATTTCGACGCGGCACCGGGCTCACCGGACAATCAGGCGCTGCTGGGCAAGGTGGAGGCCTTCGCGCCGCATTTGCTGATGGTCGGCATGGGTATGCCGCGTCAGGAAATCTGGATCGCCGACCATCTGGATGCCCTGCCGGATTGCGTGGTGCTGAACGTCGGCGCCGCCTTTGACTATGAGGCCGGAGTGCAAAAGGCCGCGCCCCGCTGGATGGGCAAGCTCGGCCTGGAGTGGTTGTACCGGCTCGCGGTCGACCCCCGGCGCCTGTTCCACCGCTACTGCGTGGAGCCCTGGCACCTGATGGGACCGATCATAAATGATCTGAGGTCGGCGCTGCGGCGGTGAGGATCAGACTTCGTCAGATGCCCACCAGAGCGCGGTATGCGAAACTGATGGGAACACTTGCGGAGCCTGACCATGACTCGCCTCTCACTCGTCGCCCTCATCTTTGCGTCTACAGTGATGATCTCGCCGTCCGCAAATGCGGCAGAGACGCAGGACCCGACGCCGCAGGAGGTCTACGACATCGACCGGGCCTGCGCGGCCGTCGTTACCATGATCGGGTTCCGAGCGCGACAAGGGGGCAACGCGGATGAGTCCCACATCGCGGACGTTGTGTTTCTGCAGGCCCCGGCAATACGGTCAGGTGCAGCTCTTGGTCGGCTCCCCGACCAGGTGAAGGAAGACATCATCGACGAGGCCATGAAGCTTGATCGTGTCTCCGACGCAGACCTGGCGGAGATCCGCACGATGTGCATGGAGCTACACGGCCGCCCGGGTTGATGCGGCGCTAGGCCACCAGCTTCTCGGCCTGTTTCAGGTCGACGCTGACCAGCTGCGACACACCGCGTTCGGGCATGGTGACGCCGTACAGGCGGTCCATGCGGCTCATGGTCACCGGATTGTGGGTGATGACGATGAAGCGGGTGTCGGTGCGATTGCGCATCTCGTTCAGCATGCGACAGAAGCGGTCGACATTGGCGTCGTCTAGCGGCGCGTCGACCTCGTCCAGCACGCAGACGGGGGCAGGGTTGGCGAGGAAGACGGCAAAGATCAGGGCCGCCGCCGTCAAGGCCTGCTCGCCGCCGGACATCAGGCTCATGACCGCCAGCCGTTTGCCGGGCGGGCAGGCGTAGATCTCGAGGCCGGCTTCCAGCGGATCGTCGCTCTCGACCAGCTTCAGCTCGGCCTGACCCCCGTCGAACAGGGCCTCGAACAGGGCCTTGAAGTTGTCATTGATGATGTCGAAGGCGGCCAGCAGGCGCTCGCGGCCCTCGGCGTTCAGCTCGTCGATACCGTCGCGCAGCCGGGCGATGGCGCCGGTCAGGTCGGCGCGCTCGGTGCGCATGGCGTCCAGGCGCTCGGTGTATTCGCCAGCCTCTTCCTCGGCGCGCAGGTTCACCGCGGCCAGATGCTCGCGCTCGCGCTCCAGACCGGCCAGCAGGCTCTCGGCCCCGGCCACATCGGCGGGGCGGGCGACGGCGTCCTCGGAAAGCTTGGCCTCGAGCGCCTCGGGCGTCATCTGGGCCGCTTCGCGCAGGCGGTTCACGGCGAGATCGAGGGCGTCTTCGGTGGCGCGGGCGCGCTCGACCAGACCGGCCCGGGCCTCGCGGGCCTGAGACGCTGCGGACTCCGCCGCCCGCGACGCCCGGTCGGCCTCGCCAGCGCGGGTTTCGGCTTCGGCCAGGGCGTCTGAGGCCGCCTTCTTGCGGGTTTCGGCGGCGGTCAGGGCATCGAGCAGGGTGTTGCGCCTGTCGACGAACTGATCGGGGGCCTGGGCGGCGGACGTGAGCTGATCGGCTGTGGTGGCCTGAGCGGCCTCGAGAGCGGCTACGCGGGCGCGGGCTTCCTTGCCCCGGGTGGACCAGGCGTCCCGCTCGCGGGTGAGGGTGTCCAGCTGGCGGGCACGACCCTCGACGGCGCGGGCCTCGGCGTCGCGATCCAGGCGGGCCTGGGCGGCAGCGGCGCGTGCGGCCTCGGCCGTCTGGCGGACTGTGGCAACGCCCGCCTCCAGTTCGGTCACAGAGGCGGCAGGCGCTTCGGTCTCGGCCAGGGCGTCGAGGGCCGCGCGGGCGGCGGCAAGGTCTTCGTCCAGCCGGGCGAGGGTTTCATCAAGCGACTGGGCACGGGCTTCCTGACGCGCCGCTTCGCGGGCCAGGGCCTCGACCCGGTCGCGAGCGGTGGTGACAGCGCGGTCGAGAGCGATGGGCGTCTGTCGGGCGGATTTGACGGCCTCATCGGCGGCGCGGAGGCGTTCGGTCAGATCCTTGAGCTCAGCCTGGGCGGCCTCAAGCGCCGGGCGGCCCTGATCGATCTCGGTCTCGACTTCCGACAGGCGGGTGCGCTGCTCCAGCCGGATGGCGGCGGGACGAGGGGCCTCGGCCCGCACGACCAGACCGTCCCAGCGAAAGAGGTCGCCGCGAGCGGTCACCAGCCGCGCGCCGACCGGCAGGTTGCGCGACAGGCGGCCGGCGTCCTTGTCCGACACCACGCCGCACCAGGCCAGACGGGCGGCCAGCAGGTCGGGGGCCGTCACGTGCGCCGACAGGGGTATGACGCCATCCGGCCATGTCGGCCCGGGGACGTCGGCACCGGCCCAGTGGGCGGTGGCGGCCGGGTCGAGGGCGGCATCCAGATCCTCGCCCAGCGCCGCCGCCAACGCCGCCTCATAGCCCCGGTCCGCCTGAACGGAATCGAGGGCCGGAGCGTGGTCCCGGCGGGCGCGGGCCAGCAGCTGGGCCAGACCCCGCGCTTCGGTCTGCAGGCGGCCGAGGCGGTCCTCCAGCGTGCGGGCGGTCGTGCGGGCCTCCTGTTCCGCGCGGGCCAGATCGCCCCGTTCGACCTCAGCCTGTTCGAGGGCCGCGCGGGCGGCTTCCAGATCGGCCTGGGCCTTCGTCAGGGCGGCGTCGACCTCGGCACGGGCGTCGGCATCGACCGAGCCGAGGGCCTCGCGTTCGGCGGCCGTCTGGCGGCGGGAGGCCTCCAGACGGTCGAGCCGGGACTGCGCGTCCTGCCGCCGGGCGGCCTCGGCGCGGGCGCGGGCCTGGATGGCGGCCAGTTCCGAGGTGAGGCGTTCGACCTCCGCTTCGGCCGTCCGGCGGGCGGCTTCGGCGTCCTCGAAGGCCTTGTCGAGTTCCGGGCCACGCGTGGGGGCTGCATCAATCTCTGCCGCAAGGGCTGTGACGGCATCAGACAGGCGCTTCAGCTCGGCGTCGGCATCGCCGGCCATTTCGGTCTCGCGAGCCAGATCGGCGGCGATCCGCTCGGCTTCGCGGGTCAGGCGGTCGACCTCGGCGCGGGCGGCCTGCTCGGCCATGTCGAGGCGGTCGCGTTCGAGGGTCGCCCGGTGCAGGACGGCGCCGGCGACGGCATCCTCCTCGCGTGCCGGCTTGAGCCCTTCCTGGGCCTTGAGTGACTCGGTGCGCGCCTGCGTCGCGGCCAGTTCGGTGCGGCCGACCTCGGCCTCGGCCTCGCGCAGGGCCGTGACCGCGTCGTCCCGGGCCGTGACCGCCTCCTTCCAGCGCGCCAGCAGCACGGCGGACTGCAGGGCCCGGATCTCGGCGGAGATCTTGCGGTACTTTTCGGCCTGACGGGCTTCGCGCTTCAGACGGGTGAGGGCGGTCTCCAGCTCCTTGCCGATATCGTCCAGCCGGTCGAGGTTGGTCTCGGCGGCCTTGAGGCGGAGCTCGGCCTCATGCCTCCGGGTGTGCAGACCCGACACGCCCCCGGCCTCCTCAAGGATGCGTCGGCGGTTCTGGGGCTTGGCGGCGATCAGTTCGCTGATCTGACCTTGGCGAACCAGGGCGGGCGAGTTGGCGCCGGTCGAGGCATCGGCGAACAGCAGCTGGACGTCGCGAGCCCGGACCTCCTTGCCGTTGATGCGATAGGTCGAGCCCTGACCCCGGTCGATGCGGCGCGAGACCTCGAGCACCGCCGAGTCCGTGAAGGGCTGGGGCGCACGCCGCTGGCTGTTGTCGATGCTGAGCGAAACCTCGGCATGGCTGCGCGGCGGCCGGTCGGCGGCACCGGCAAAGATGACGTCGTCCATGCCCTGGCCGCGCATGGCCTTGGCGGAGTTGGCGCCCATGACCCAGCGAAGGGATTCCAGCACGTTGGACTTGCCGCAGCCGTTGGGCCCGACGATGCCCGTCAGGCCCGGCGCAATATGCACTTCCGTCGGATCGACGAAGGATTTGAAGCCGACCAGTCTGAGCCGCTGGAAATGCATGGGTCCGGGGTCAGTGCCCCGCCAGCAGCGGGTCGATGACGGCGGCCAGACCTTCCAGCGAGGGATCCTCGACGCGAACCCCGTTGACGAAGAAGGTCGGCGTGCCGGTCACGCCAGCGGCCTCTGCGGCCTCGAGGTCGGCATTCAGGGCTGCCTCTGTGGCCGGGTCCTCGATGCAGGCAATGACCTCCTGTGGCGCGCGTCCTCCCTGGTCGATGGCGTTCAGGAACCAGCCGGCCGGCCAGCGCATCAGGCGGGCCGCGCCCTGCTGGGCAAACAGGGTTTCGATGACCGGAAAGGCCTGTTCCGAAGCGACGCAGCGCGACACCTTGGCCGCCACGAACGACGGCTCGGCCGGCGGTGTCGGCAGATCCCGATAGACCAGTCGCACCTTGCCGGTATCGACATAGGCCGCCTTGAACGCCGGCAGGACATCGGCGGCCCAGTGCGCACAGTGCGGGCAGGTGAAGGAGGCGTACTCGATCACCGTCACCGGCGCATCAGCCTGGCCCAGCACACGTTCGCCCGCCACGACCGGCGGGACGGGTGCCACCTGGGCGACCGCTGGCGCGGCCACCGCAACAAGGGCTGCGCCGATCAGGGCAACAAGGCGCATGGCTATTTGGCCAGCTCGGCGTCGACCGCGGCCGACAGGCCTTGCAGCGAACTGTCGGGCACGCGGGTGCCGTTGACGAAGAAGGTCGGGGTACCGGTCACGCCCTCGGCCCGGCCGGCCTGAATGCGCTCATCGAGAGCAGCGAGCGCGTCGGCGTCGGTGATGCAGGCGCGGTATTCGTCCTCGCTCAGGCCGACCGAGGTCGCGACGCGGCTGAGCGTGGCGGCGGGGGATATGCCCTGCTGCCACTCGCGCTGGCTGGCCATGATCTCTTCGATCACCTGGAAGTAGCGATCCTCGCCCGCGCAGCGGGCCAGCAGGAAGCCGGCGGCCGCGACTTCGGCTGGCGGGGTCGGGAATTCGCGGAAGACGAAACGCACCTTGTTGGTGTCGACGTATTTGGCCTTGAACTCGGGCCAGACGGTTTCCTGCCACTGGGCGCAGTGACCGCAGGTGACCGAGGCATATTCCACGACGGTGACCTCGGCGCCTTCCGGAGCGCCCTTGGCCATGTCGCCCTGGGCCGCCTGCCCGCCGCTGTCTCCGCCGCACGCTGCGAGCGCGCCCATGGCGGCAAGAGCGGCACCGGTCAGGGCGGCACGGCGGCTCATGGCGCCAAAGCGGAAACGGGCGGTGTTGCGGCCGGTGGACATGATCGATCCTCTTGACGGTCAGGGCGCACGCGGCGCGTCAGATAATACGAGTCCTTGGCTAGGACCCCGCCCAGCCTTTGTCGAGACGCCTTGCGGCAAAGTTTTGTCCTAGGGCCGGCCGTCGCGTCGGGTGAGCACGCTTCGCCCCAGACGTTCAAGCGCAGCCGCAAGGGGCGGCGGGGCCTTGGCGACCGAGTTCCGGAGCGCGGCCTCGTCGGCGGCGCCGAGCACGGGAGGGGGCGCGGCCTTCGGTGCGGGCGTGCGGGACGCGCGCGGTCCGATCGGGCCCTGTGCGATCCGAAGCCGGGCGACCGACCCCTGACCCAGGAACAGATTGACGCGCTCCAGAATGTCTTCCGACTGATGCTGGACCAGCAGGGCGGCCGGGCCGGCCACGCGCAGTTCCAGCGTCGCCCCGGCGGACTGGCCGTCCGGCCCCTTGCGCGGGCGGGTCAGTTTCTGCGGGCGGGTGACGGCGGCGAGGCGGTCGCCCACGATCTCGGTCCAGCGGGCCTCCAGCGCCTCGGCCCCCCGGCCATAGCGGTCGTCGAGCGTGCGGATCAGCTTTTCCAGCGCCCGCCCGACGCGGGGCGCGGAGCGGGGCAGGGGACGCGTCTTTCGCCGGGCCAGAATAGCGCGGGCCTCGTCTTCCGTCGGTAGAGGTCGTCTCATATGACCCTCTATACTCCTCTACGATCGGGGCTCCTATGCTGGAGAGCATGACCTCCGCCGATTCCAGACGACTGGCCTCGATCCGCAGCACGCTGGCCGGCTGGTATGCGACCGAGGCGCGGCGCCTGCCGTGGCGGATGCCGCCGGGCTCTGCCACGCGGGCGGATCCCTATCGGGTCTGGCTGTCGGAAGTGATGCTGCAACAGACCACCGTCCCGCACGCCACGCCCTATTTCGAGGCCTTCACGCAACGCTGGCCGACGGTCGAGGCGCTGGCGGGAGAGACCGACGAGGCGGTGATGGCCGCCTGGGCGGGGCTGGGATACTACGCCCGCGCCCGGAACCTGCTGGCCTGTGCGCGGGCTGTGGCGGAGCGGCACGGCGGGGTGTTCCCGGACACGGAAGAGGGCCTGCGCGCCCTGCCCGGCCTCGGCGCCTATACGGCGGCGGCGGTCGCGGCCATCGCCTTTGGCCGCAGGGCGGTCGTGGTCGACGGCAATGTCGAGCGGGTGATGGCGCGGCTGTTCACTGTAGAGACGCCGTTGCCGAAGGCGCGACCCGAACTGCGGGCCCTGGCCGACGCCCTGACGCCGGAGCCAACGGACTACGATCCCGGCGACTGGGCCCAGGCTCTGATGGATCTTGGGTCCCGTATCTGTCGGCCCCGCTCACCGCTGTGCGGGGAGTGCCCACTGTCCGGAGAGTGCGAGGCGCTGGCCAGCGGCACGCCCGAAGCCTGGCCGAAAAAGCTGGCGAAGACGAAGAAGCCCCGGCGGGAGGGCTTGGTCTGGGCGCTGTTCGACGGCGAGGGCCGGATCGGTCTGGTCAAGCGGCCGGAGAGGGGCTTGCTGGGCGGCATGCTGGCGCTTCCGACCGGGGGGTGGGACGGCGCCGAAAACGTCGCCCCGCCGGTCGAGGCAGACTGGCAGAACGTCGGCACCGTGCGCCACGTCTTCACTCATTTCGAGCTGGAGTTGACCGTGATGCGGGGCGAGGGCGCGGCCGACCTGATCTGGCGAGAGGCCGATCAGGCCGAGAACGTGCTGCCGACGGTATTCCGGAAGGCGTTGGTGCGCGCGCGGGCGGGCTGAGAGCCTACATCGCCGCGCGGATTTCGGCGCGCAGGGTGTCGATCGACTTGAAGCCCTGATCGGTCTTGAAGCGCCAGTAGGTCCAGCCGTTGCAGGCCGGGGCGTTCTCCATCAGGGCACCCAGCTTGTGGATCGAGCCGGTCAGGTCGCCGTGGATCAGGCTGCCGTCGGCGCGGACGCGGGCCTCGCGCGAACCGTCCGGCGCATAGAGGCGGTCGCCGGGGCGCAGCAGGCCGGCCTCGACCAGGGCGCCAAAGGGCACGCGCGGTTCGGACCGCTTGGAGCCCATGACGGCGAGGTCCTCGGGGTTGGCGGGCACGACGGCGGCGAGGCGCTGTTCGGCCAGGCGGATATAGGCGTCCTCGCGCTCGATGCCGATGTAGTGGCGGCCGAGACGCTTGGCGGCGGCGCCGGTGGTGCCGGTGCCGAAGAAGGGGTCCAGCACCACAGCACCGGGTTTGGTCGAAGCCAGCAGCACGCGGTGCAGCAGGGCCTCGGGTTTCTGGGTCGGATGCGCCTTCTTGCCATCGGCGTCCTTGAGACGCTCCTCGCCCGTGCACAGGGCGAAGGTCCAGTCAGACCGCATCTGGGTGTCTTCGTTGAAGGCCTTCAGGGCGTCGTAGTTGAAGGTGTAGCGCTTCTGGTCCTGGCTGCGGGCGGCCCAGATCAGGGTCTCGTGCGCATTGGTGAAGCGCGTGCCCTTGAAGTTCGGCATGGGGTTGGACTTGCGCCAGATGATGTCGTTCAGCACCCAGAAGCCGAGGTCCTGAATGGCGGTGCCGAGGCGGAAGACATTGTGATAGCTGCCGATCACCCAGATCGAGCCCTCGGGCTTCAGCACCCGGCGGCACTCGGCCATCCAGGCACGGGTGAAGGCGTCATAGGCGGCGAAGCTGTCGAACTTGTCCCAGTCGTCGTCCACCGCGTCGACGCGCGAATTGTCGGGACGCAGCAGATCGCCGCCCAGCTGTAGATTATAGGGTGGGTCCGCGAACACCAGATCGACCGAGGCGTCGGGCAGGGACTTGAGCACCTGGATGCAGTCGCCCCTCAGGATGACGTCGGTCTGGATGTCGGACATGAATGCGGCCCCGTTGATACAGGCGGCGATCCTGAGTCCGCAGGGTTAAGAGGCGGTTAGCCATGTCGGCGAAATCGGACAGGGGCGCGTCTGGTGCAATCCCGACAAAGTCCGCTATGACGCCCCGATGATCGCACGTCTTCGTCCAGTTCCCTTCCCGATCGGGCCCGTCCACTTCGTCGGCATCGGCGGCATCGGCATGAGCGGCATCGCCGAGATCATGCTCAAGATCGGCTATCAGGTGCAGGGCTCGGACGCGAAGGCCGGGGCCAATACCGAGCGGCTGGAACAGCTGGGCGCGAAGATCTTCATCGGCCACGACGCCGCCCATGTGGGCGAGGAGGTCGCGGCGGTCGTCTATTCGACAGCGGTCAAGGCGGACAATCCCGAGATGATGGTGGCGCGCAGCCGCCGCATCCCGCTGGTCCGGCGGGCCGAGATGCTGGCCGAGCTGATGCGGCTACAGTTCTCGGTGGCGGTAGGGGGCACCCACGGCAAGACCACCACGACGTCGATGATCGCGGCTCTGCTGGATGCGGGCGGGACCGATCCGACGATCGTCAACGGCGGGATCATCAATGCCTATGGCACCAACGCCAAGGTCGGCGACGGCGACTGGATCGTGGTCGAGGCCGACGAGAGCGACGGCAGCTTCCTGAGGCTCAAGTCTACGGTCGCGGTGGTGACCAATATCGATCCCGAGCATCTGGATCACTACGGCGACTTTGACGGGGTGCGGAAGGCATTCTGCGACTTTGTCGAGAACATCCCCTTCTACGGCTTTGCCGCCGTCTGCCTGGACCACCCGGAGGTGCAGCGGCTGGTGGCCACTATCGATAACCGGCGGCTGGTCACCTATGGCACCAATCCACAGGCCATGGTGCGGGCCGTGAACTGCGACATGGGCCCTGACGGAACGCGCTTCGACGTGGCCTTCCAGAAGCAGGGGCTGGATGCCCTGGACGAGCCTGAGGTTCTGGAGGGGCTGCACCTGCCGATGGCGGGCTCGCACAATGTGTCGAACGCCCTGGCTGCTATCGCCGTGGCGCGCGAACTGGGCGTGTCGGATGCGGCGATCCGCGAGGGGCTGGCCGGCTTCGGCGGGGTCAAGCGCCGCTTCACCACCACGGGCGTGGTCGAGGGCGTCCGGATCGTCGATGACTATGGCCATCATCCGGTGGAAATCGCCGCCGTGCTCAGGGCCGCCCGTCAGGTCGTGCACAAGACCGAGGGCAGCGGCCGGGTCATCGCCGTGGTGCAGCCGCATCGCTACACCCGCCTGCGCGACCTGATGAACGACTTCTCGACCTGTTTCGCGGATGCGGACTCGGTGCTGGTCGCCGACGTCTATGCGGCCGGGGAGCAACCGATCGAGGGGGTCGACAAGGACGCCCTGGTCGAGGGCATCCGCCGGTTCGGTCATCGCTCGGTGCGCCCACTGGAGAGCGCCGCCGCCCTGCCGCGCCTGATCCGCGACGAGGCGAAGCCCGGCGATCTGGTCGTCCTGCTGGGGGCAGGGGACATCACGGCCTGGGCCTATGCCCTGCCGGGGCAGCTGGAGGCGCTGGGATGACGGTCACGGGCGGATGCCAGTGCGGGCGAGTGCGGTACGCCCTGTCCGCGGAGCCGAAGGGCACGCATTTCTGTCACTGCCGGATGTGCCAACGCGCTGCGGGCAATGTCTTTGCCGGGCTAACCGGTGTGAAGAAGGACGAACTGACCTGGACGAAGGGCGAACCGGCCTTCTACCGCAGCTCGAATGTGGCGCAGCGCGGCTTTTGCCGGGACTGCGGGACCCCGCTCTATTTCGGCTACGACAAAGGCAACTGGAACTGCGTGACGATCGGGTCTCTGGATCACCCCGAGGAGGTCGCGCTGGAAACCCATTATGGGGTGGAGTCGAAACTGCCCTGGCTGGAGCTGTGTGACGGCATGCCGGAACACGAGAGCGACGACACCGACCCCCGGGCCATCGGCATGGTCTCGAACCAGTCGGAGGGCGCATGAGCGACTGGCGTGAGGCCCTGCCCGAGGTCCGGGGCAAGCTGCTGCGGGATGAGCCGCTGGGGCCGTACACCTGGTTTCGGGTGGGCGGAGCGGCGGATGCGCTGTTCATTCCGGCGGATGCAGATGATCTGGCTGACTTCCTGAAGGCGCTGGACGGCTCGGTGCCGGTCACGGTGCTGGGTGTGGGGTCGAACGTCATCGTGCGCGACGGCGGGGTCGAGGGCGTGGTGATCCGCCTGGCCGGGCGGCCCTGGGCACAGATCACGACCGAGGGCGACACGATCACCGCAGGCGCGGGCGCGCTGGACTCCATGGTGGCGCGGGCCTCGGCCAAGGCGGGTCTGGCCGGACTGGAGTTCTATGCCGGCATTCCGGGCACAATCGGCGGCGCCCTGACCATGAACGCCGGGTGCTACGGCTCGGAGACCAAGGATGTGCTGGTCTCGGCGCGGGGCGTGACCCGGACGGGCGAGCGCGTCGAGTATGCGCTGGCCGACTTCGGCTACACCTATCGGCACTCGGAGGCGCCGGCCGATATCCTCTGGCTGGAGGCCACCTATCGCGGCTCGCCCGACGACCCCGAGGCCGTTCAGGCCCGGATCGACGAGATCACCAGCCGCCGGGAACAGACCCAGCCGATCCGCGAGAAGACCGGCGGCTCGACCTTCAAGAATCCGCCCGGCCACTCCAGCTGGAAACTTGTGGATGAAGCGGGCTGGCGCGGCAAACTTTTCTCGGTCACCGGTGGCGGGGCCAAGTTCAGCGAATTGCACAGCAATTTCATGATCAACCCGGGTGAGGCGACGTCTGCCGACATCGAGGGGCTGGGCGAGGCGGTGCGCGCCGACGTTCAAAGTAAACTCGGCGTAAACCTCGATTGGGAGATCAGGAGGATCGGCCGCCCCCTCTGAGTTTCGTTCCGCACCATGAAGCGCTCCCTGAAAGACCTGCATGTCGCCGTCCTGATGGGAGGGCTATCGGCGGAGCGCGAGGTGTCGCTGAACTCGGGCAAGGGCTGTGCGGATGCGCTGGAGGGCCAGGTCGGCCGCGTCAGCCGCATCGATGCCGGTCGGGATCTGGCGAATGTGCTGGGCGGTCTGGTGCGCCCCGATGTGGTGCTGAACTGCCTGCACGGCGCCTGGGGCGAGGACGGCTGCGTCCAGGGCGTGCTGGAGACGCTGGGCATTCCCTACACGCATTCCGGCGTGCTGGCCTCGGCGCTGGCGATGGACAAGGCGAAATCCAAGGCGGTGCTGGCGGCGGCCGGCATACCGGTGCCAGGCGGGGGCCTGTTCGACCGGCATGAGGTCGCGCGTGATCACGTGATCGCGCCGCCCTATGTGATCAAGCCGAATGCCGAAGGCTCGTCGGTCGGCGTGTTTCTGGTGACCGAAGGATCGAACCGCCCGCCCCAGGAGGTCGGGGCCGACGACTGGACCTATGGCGAGCAGGTGATGGTCGAGCCCTTCATCGCCGGTCGCGAACTGGCGGTGGCGGTGCTGGGCGAGGCGGACGGCCCGCGGGCGCTGACGGTGACCGACATCACCCCAACCAAGGGCTTCTATGACTATGAGGCCAAATATGCGCCGGGCGGCTCGGTCCACGAGCTGCCGGCGCGACTGAAATCCGATGTGTTCGAGATGGCCCTGCGGCTGTCGGAGCGGGCCCATACGGCGCTGGGCTGCCGCGGCGTGTCGCGATCCGATTTTCGTTATGACGATATTAAGGACGTTCTCGTTCTTCTGGAGGTCAACACCCAGCCGGGCATGACCTCGACCTCGCTCGTTCCGGAGCAGGCCGCCCATGTCGGCATCGGGTATCCGGAATTGGTCAGGTGGATGGTGGAGGACGCGTCATGCCCGCGGTAGTTCGCGGCGGTCGGCGCCAGCAAGGCAGAGGCACGTCCCGGGGGCGTCAGGCCCCGTCGTCACGCGGTCGCGGAGGGCGCGGCAAGGCGCAGCCCAACGGCCTGCCGGCCAAGATGGCGGCTATCGGCCGGCTGGACCTGTCGGCGCGCGCCGTGGGGATTTCGCTGCTGGTCGGCGTGCTGTTCATCGGTGGGCTGATGGCGACCGGCGCAAGGGCCGAACGCGTGGGCCAGTCCATGTCCCATGGCATTGACGGCATGGTCGCCGGCATGGGCTTTCGCCTGTCGCGCGTGCATGTGACCGGGGCCTCGGCCGAGGCCACGCCCGCGATCCAGGCGGCCCTGGACGTGCAGCGCGGGCAGGCCATGAGCTCGCTGGATCTCGACGCCCTGCTGGAACAGGTCCGGGCCGTCAGCTGGGTCAAGGACGCGCGCGTGGTGCGCCTGCTGCCCGGCACTCTGCTGGTCGAGGTGGTCGAGCACGACCGCATGGCCATCTGGCAGGCGAACGGCCAGATTTCCGTGATCGACGGCGAGGGTCAGGTGATCCGGGGCGCGGATCCACGTCAGTACCTGCATCTGCCGCTGGTGGTGGGGGCAGGGGCCGAGGCGGCCGCCGCCGAGATCCTGCCGCTGATCGAGGCGCGCCCGCGCCTGCGAGACCGCACCGAGGCCCTGGTCCGGGTCGACGAGCGGCGCTGGGATATACGCCTCAAGGACGGAGGCCTGATCCGCCTGCCGGCCGAGGACGTCGAGGGCGCCCTGATCCAGCTGGATGCGCTGGACCAGCGGCATCATCTGTTCGAGCGCGGATTCGAGTTGGTGGATCTGAAGGTGCCGGGCACCCTGGGGCTGCGGCCTGCGGCGCTCGCGGGCGACCTGGCCGATGCGACCTACGCCGCAGGAGGTCTGTGATGGCGGGACGTCGTCCGGAACTCAGCCTTGACGGAGCCGTGGGCAGCAGCCGTGCGCCGCTGGTCGCCGCGCTGGATATCGGCCATTCGAAGATGGCCTGCTTCATCATGAAGGCTGACGGGGTGCGCCATGCGGACCGTACCGTGCGCGTCGCCGGTGTGGGCCATGTCCAGTCGCGTGGCGTCCAGCAGGGCATGATCGTCGACATGGAGGGCGCCGCCCAGGCCATCGGCCATGTGGTCGAGCGCGCCGAGCGGGCTGCGGGCGTCCCCGTGACCGGCGTTATGGTCAGCACCTCGGCCGGTCGCATGCAGAGCCACCGGGTACGCTCGCGTGTCTCGCTGGGGGCCAATCCGGTGAGCGATGCCGATCTGGCCAGGGCCATCGGCCTGGCGCTGGACAAGATACGCCTGCCGGACCGTCGCCCCATCCACGTGCTGCCGGTTGCCTGGTCGGTCGATGATGCCAGGGGCGTGCGCGACCCGCGCGCCATGCGGGGCAACAGCCTCGAGCTGGACCTGCTGGTGGTGTCGATGGCCGAGACGGCCTTCCTGTCGCTCAGCCACTGTCTGGAGTTGGCCCACCTGGACCTGCAGGGTGTGGTCGCAGCGCCGGTGACCTCAGCGCTGGCCGCCCTCGAAGATGATGAGATGGATCTGGGCGCCCTGTGCATCGACATGGGGGGCGGCACGACCACGGCGACCGTGTGGTCCGGCCGTAGTCTCCTGCATGTCGAGAGCCTGAATGTCGGGGGCGACCATGTGACCAGCGACATCGCCCGCGGCCTGTCGACCTCACGCGTCGGAGCCGAGCGGCTCAAGACTCTGCATGGCTCGGCCATGGCCTCGGCCAATGAGGACCGGGAGCTTCTCGAGGCTCCCCCGCGCGGCGAGGACCCGTCTGCGGGGGCCGTGGTTGTCCCGCGCGCCATGCTGAAGAGCGTCATTGCCCCTCGCGTCGAGGAGACGCTGGAGATCCTGCGCGACCGGATCCGCAGTGGTGGAATCGCGCTGGGGCCCGGCACCAGCGTGGTGCTGACCGGCGGGGCCAGTCAGCTGAACGGCGTTCGGGAGCTGGCCGTGCGCGTGTTCGACCGTCCGGTGCGCCTGGGCCGACCCCAGCGGGCGCCCCACCTGGCCGATGCGGCTTCCGGACCGGCCTTCTGTGCCGCTGCCGGCAGTCTGCTGAAGGCGGCCTATGGCCCGCGGGAATCGGTCTCGGCCCGCCGGCTCATGACCCGCCAGATTTCTGCCGCTGATGCGCCGGGGCTGGGCGAGGGCGGTGTGATCGCCCGCGCCGCCGACTGGCTGCGCCGTAACCTCTGAATTCCCGCCAATAACGGCCGTCCGAAACATTTCGCCCGCATGGCGAGACTGTGTCCGGATTGTAACATACCCCGCCTTGAATGGTCACAGTCGAGCCACAATGCCTTGTGGCGCGCCACATTGCTGCTAGCGTGAAATCCGGAAGCGTAGGCTACGACCCGTGGCCTCCGTCACGTACTGTCAAATCTCACGGTTGGGGCAACAAAACATGCTGTTGAAGCGCAAGTATCTCTTTGGAACGACCATCCTGGCGGGTGTCATGATGGCGTCGGCTCCGGCTCTGGCCCAGGATGCCAATTCGAACCAGGACCCGCAGGAAGCGGTCCAGGTTGAGGAAATCGTCGTTACCGGTTCGCGCATCCGTCGCGACCCGACCAACGCTCCGACCCCGCTGATCCAGGTTGAGCGCGAAGCGCTGCTGACCACCGGTCAGTCGACGGTCATCGACTATCTGGCCACCATCCCGGCCCTGTCGAACTCGCTGGTTCCGTCGGACACCACGGGCTCGGGCCTGAACGACGGTGGTCTGGACTTCGCGAACCTGCGTTCGCTGGGCACCGGCCGTACGCTGACCCTGGTTGACGGTCGCCGCCACGTCGGTTCGAGCGCCGGTACGCTCTCGGTTGACGTTTCGACCATCCCGCGTCTGCTGATCGAGAACATCGAAATCATCACCGGTGGTGCCTCGTCGATCTACGGCGCCGACGCCGTGGCCGGTGTGCTGAACTTCATCCTGCGTGATGACTTCGAAGGTGTCGAGTTCGACGCCAACTACGGCATGATCAACCAGGACGGCCAGGCTGCCGGTCGCGCGTCGCTGCTGGTCGGTGCCAACCTGCTCGACGACCGCCTGAACGTCTATGCGTTCGGCGAGTACGAGCAGCAGGACATGGTGACGTCCTTCGATGTGGACTGGCTCAACGATGATCCGCGCTTCATCGGTCTCGATGCTGATCCGACCGCCACTCCGGCGGATGGCGATCTGGACAACGCCATCTTCTACAACCTGAACCGGATGGATCGCCCGCGTTGGGGTCAGGTGACCCTGGCCAACGGTCAGGCCGCCAGCCCGCTGAACGATCCGGATATCCCCTACTTCACCTGCGCCAGCGCTGCCGGCGTGTTTAACTACAGCTCGAGCTGCTACGCGGTGAACCCGGGCTATACCTTCTGGTTCGACCCGGGTCAGGGCACGGCGCGCCTGGCCGACTTCGGTACGCGCGTGGGCAACACCGGCGCCAACCGTCCGTACAACTACGGCGGAGATGGCGTCAGCGCGGCGGACTTCGGTACCACCTCGCGCTTCCCGGAAATCGAGTCGCAGCGCTTCCAGGCCGGCTTTACCTTCAGCGTCCTGCCGAACGTGAACCTGTCGGGTGAGTACAAGTTCGTGACCGAAGATGTGTACGACATCTCGCAGCCGACCTTCTTCAACATCTACCTGGACGACACCAGCTACAGCTCGACGAGCACGCCGGTGATCTACGGGGTGCAGTCCTATGACCTGCGCTGGTCGGACAACGCCTTCCTTCCGCAGAACGTGAAGGACGCGATCGCGACCAACATGCTCAACCGCTATGGCCCGCCGACCCAGACCCAGCCCGGTCAGTTCCTGGGCCAGGTGCTGGTGCAGCAAGCCCAGTACATCTCGTTCGGCCCGGACCGCTCGCAGGACAACAACCGCGAGGTTGAGCGTTATGTGGTCGGCCTGGACGGTGACTTCGACAACCTGCTGTTCTTCCGCAATGTGTCGTGGGATGTCGGCTACACCCGTGGCGAGATGAACAACGTCAACGCTGAGCGTGGCATCGACTCGCAACGGTTTGCCCTGGCGTCGGACGCTGTCGTGGACGCCGCGGGTATCCTGGGAACTCCGGGCGCCATTGTCTGTCGCTCGACCCTGCTTGACGCCCAGGGGATCCTCAGCGCGGACCGTGTCCGCGGGGGCGCCCTGCAAGCGACGACATATGGTCAGGACTCGATCGACCAGTGCGAGCCGCTGAACATCTTCGGCGCCGACAACCAGTCGGATGAGGCTCTCGCCTATATCGACGCCACCATCCGTGTCCGCGAGCAGAACATCTCGGAGCAGACCCTGGTCAACGTGGCCGGTCAGCTGTGGGACTTCTGGGGTGCCGGCCCGCTGGGCGTTGCCGTCGGTTACGAGCACCGCCGCGAGTACACCGAAGGTGTGGGCCGCAGCGCCGACACCAACGGTCGTCTGCTGTTCATGAATACGGGTCCGGACTTCCTGGGCGCCGAATATGAGAGCGACGAGTTCTACGGTGAAATCGCCATCCCGCTGTTCCGTGACAGCTTCCTGGGCGACTATGCCGAGTTCAGCGCCTCCTACCGTGAGTTTGACTACACCACGGCCGGCCAAGGTGACGTCTATGGTCTGAACCTGGTCTATCGTCCGATCCCGGACATCGCCTTCCGGACCAGCCTGAACACCTCGGTGCGGGTGCCGAACCTGGCGGAGAACTTCCGTCCGGCCACCCAGACCTTCTACAACGGTGTTGTTGACCCCTGCGCCACGGCGTCGATCACCAACCCGTCGCTCAGCGCTGAAATCCGGGCCAACCGGATCCAGAACTGTGAGGCGCTGGCCCAGGCTGACGGCTTCGCCCCCGGCTTCTTCGACTTCGCCGGTGCGACCGCGACCAACACGGACGACTACATCCCGAACTACACCTCGGGCGTGGCCGGCGTGAACGCGGGTAACCCGTTCCTGGAGCCTGAAGAGTCGGAATCGTTCACCTTCTCGGTGATCCTGAAGCCCCGCATGTTCCCGAACCTCTCGGTCGTCCTGGACTACTACGACATCCGCGTGGACAACGTGATCTCGGCCGTGTCGGCCCGTGTTGCCTCGGAAAACTGCGTGAACGGTGCGACGCTCGACGTCGCCGCCTGTAACACCATCTTCCGTAACAACCCGGCCACCGCTGGTTATCTGACCTCGACCGACCCGGTCGTCCGGTCTTCGGGCTTCCGTATCGGTGCCCCGACCGGTGACCCGATCGGCGGCTTCATCCAGGGCTCGATCAACTACGCGGGTCTGGAAACCGAAGGTCTGGACTTCAGCGTCAACTACAGCCTCGACACCTATGACCTGATCGGTCGCGACATGGGTCGGTTCTCCTACAGCCTGAACGGTCTGTGGCTGATCAGCCAGGAGTCCTACACGAACACCTCGGATCCGACGGATGCGAGTGGTTCGGCGGGCAACCTCTTCTACCCGCGTGTCCGGTTCAACTCGTCGCTGACCTATGCGCCGAACGACATCTGGAGCGTCAACTGGACGGCCGACTGGCAAACGTCGCAGCAGATCTTCAGTCCGTTCTCGATCATGTCGAACATCGACAACGTTCCCTCGGATGCCCTGAAGACCGGCGCCTTTACCCGCCACGACTTCACCTTCCGCTGGAATGTGCGTGACGACCTGTCGCTGCGCGCCGGTGTGGTCAACGCCTTCGACAATGAGCAGAACCCCTATCTGCAGGGCACGCTCTACAACAACTTCGATGCTTGGGGCCGTCGCTTCTTCATCGGTCTGAACTTCCGTCCCTGGTAAGGTTCTGCCTCACCGGAACGGGAAAGGGCGGCTCGCAAGAGCCGCCCTTTTTCTTTGCCTGACCCATTGCCGTGCCGACCTCTGGCAGCCGACGAATTATGTGCGTGCGGGGAGCATTGCCCCCTCTGGCTCGTTCCCCGACTCAGTCTATGCGGTAACCACCTGTTAAGGCTTACGGGTGTTCTATTAACCCGCTCATAACCAATGCGATTCGGGGGGATTGGCGTTCGGTTGGACGGAGCGGGCTCGGATTTGAGGTCGGAAAACACATGTCGCTGTCGCTGGTGCGCCCTGAAGCTACGGAATTGAAGCCGCGGATCGTCGTGTTCGGCGTAGGCGGTGCGGGCGGCAATGCCGTCAACAACATGATCGATGCGGGCCTTGAGGGCGTCGACTTTGTCGTCGCCAATACTGACGCCCAGCACCTCAGCTTCGCCAAGACCGACCGGCGTATCCAGCTGGGCGAAACGATCACCCAGGGCCTGGGCGCGGGCGCTCACCCCGAGGTCGGCATGAACGCCGCCGAGGAATCGGCTGACGAGATCGCCACCCATCTGGAAGGCGCCCATATGGTCTTCATCACCGCCGGTATGGGCGGTGGAACGGGGACCGGCGCCGCGCCCGTGATCGCGAAATGCGCGCGCGACCGCAACATCCTGACCGTCGGCGTCGTGACCAAGCCCTTCACCTTCGAAGGTCGTCACCGCATGCGGCTGGCCGAGGCCGGCATTGCCGAGCTGCAGCGCTATGTCGACACCCTGATTGTCATTCCGAACCAGAACCTGTTCCGGGTCGCCAACGAGCGGACCACCTTCTCGGACGCCTTCGGCATGGCCGACCAGGTCCTGCACTCGGGCGTGCGCTCGATCACCGACCTGATGATCCTGCCGGGCCTGATCAACCTCGACTTTGCCGACGTCCGCGCCGTGATGAGCGAAATGGGCAAGGCCATGATGGGCACGGGCGAGGCCGAGGGCGACGACCGCGCCCTGATGGCGGCCCAGAACGCCATCGCCAATCCGCTGCTGGACGAGACCAGCCTGAAGGGCGCCAAGGCCGTGCTGGTGAACATCACCGGCGGCATGGACATGACCCTGCTGGAAGTCGACGAGGCCGCCAACGCCATCTCGGCCGAGGTCGACCCCGACGCCAACATCATCTTCGGTGCGGCCTTTGATCCGGCCTTGGACGGCAAGATCCGCGTCTCGGTCGTGGCCACCGGCATGGACGAGGGCGTGGTCGCCCAGACTCCGCCGTCCACCCTGTCGCGACCCACGCCGACCACCCGTCCGGCGCCGACGCCGACCATGGCCGATCGCGAGCCGCGCCGCACCGCCGAGCCGATCATCCGTTCGGCCGAGCCCGCGCCGGTTACCCCGACCTTCGAACAGGCCCGCGCCCCCGAGCCGCGCATTGAGCCGCGCCCCGCGCCGGCCGCTGCTCCCGCCGAGCCGGTCATCAAGGCCGCCGAGCCGCGCACGCTCGACCCGATCGTCGATCCCTGGGTCGAGGAATACGAAGCCGATCTGAACCCGCGGGCCACCACCCGTCCGGTCCAGGGTGACCTCTATATGGAGCCGACGCCGCAACGCGCCGAGCGCCAGCCGGAACCCGCCCCCGAGCCCGAGTGGGACGATCGCGACCATCACCGCAAGTCTGGCTGGAGCCTGTTCGGTCGCAAGCGCGCCCAGCCGGAACCCGCCCCCTATGCGCCGGAAGCCCGGTCGGAGACACGCCACGAGCCCCGCTCGATGCGTCTGTCGGGAAACTCGGCCCTCAAGACCCCGGAGCCTGAACCCTCCGAGGAGGATGAGTTGGAAATCCCCTCGTTTCTGAGGCGTCTGGCCAACTGAGGGCGACCGGCGACCGTCCGTGCTGCGGACGTTCGTAACCGGGGCGAAACAATCCGAAACCTGACTTTGGTTTTCGTCTCGTCAACCACGGCATAGAGGTTCGGTCGGGCAATTCCGCCCGGCCTCTGTGTGGACGGTTTCGTGATCCCGGTTTCTGCCGATCATCTCGAACAGACCCTGCGCGCCCCGGCGATCATCGCCGGCGTCGGTGTGCACACGGGCCAGCGCGTGCGTCTGGCCGTGCGCCCGGCCTCCACGGGCACGGGCATCGTCTTCGTCCGCACCGATGTGACTGATCGCGACAACCGCATCCCAGTGTCGGGGCAGGCCGTGGTCGAGGCGCGCCTCAATACCATGATCGAGAATGGCGCAGGTGTGCGCCTGTCGACCATCGAGCATCTGATGGCCGCCTTCTGCGCGCTTGGCATTTCGAACGCCGTGGTCGAGGTGGATGGGCCTGAGCTGCCGATCCTCGACGGCTCGGCCCTGCCGTTCGTCCAGCTGCTGGACCGGGCGGGCTTCCGTAACCAGGCCGCGCCGCTGCGCTACATCGAAATCCTGAAGCCGATCGAGGTGACGGAGGGCGACAAGCACGCCCGCCTGCTGCCCTGCGACCGCTATGAAATGCGCTTCGAGATCGATTTCGACACACCGGTGATCGGCAATCAGGTCGTCGATTTCGTCGTCGACGAGGCCACCTTCCGCAGTGACATCATGGCGGCCCGCACCTTCGGCTTCGCCCATGAGGTCGACGCCCTGCGCCGCGCAGGTCTGGCCCGCGGTGGCAGCCTTGAGAACGCTGTGGTGATCGACGGCGACCAGATCCTGAACACCGGCGGCCTGCGGATGGAGCGCGAGTTCGTCAAGCACAAGGCGCTGGACGCCATCGGCGACCTCTATGTGCTGGGCGGACCGCTGCTGGGCCGCTACGAAGGCTACAAGGCCGGCCACGCGGTCAACAACATGCTGGTCCGCGAACTGCTGGCCCGCCCCGATGCGTGGCGCGAAGTGACCCGCGTGCCCGACGTGGCGATGGCGGGCTAGGGCCTCAGGCCAGCGTAATCACGCTCATCATCCGGCCGAAATCGGGCTCGCCATTCAGATGCGCGCGGCGGTTGGAGTAGAAGCGGTCGGCATCGACGCGGGTATCGTGGCCAGTCCAGGCGATCTGGCCGACGCCCGCGCGCTCCAGCTTCCACATGACATAGCCCGGCAGGTCGAACTGACGCCGGTCGGGCTGTTTGCCCATGACGAAGAACTGGCCCGAACCGGGAGACTGGCCGAGGAACCGGTCCTCGAACGCCGCGTCGACCTCATAGGAGGCCTGGCCAATGGTGGGGCCCACGACGGCGATGGTCTGGTCGTGCTCGGCGCCGCACTCCTTCATCCGGCGAAGCGTGGCCTCAATGACGCCGCCGATCGCGCCTTTCCAGCCGGCGTGGACCGCTGCGACCAGACCGGCGCGGGGGTTGGCGATCAGGATAGGGGCACAGTCGGCGGTCAGCACGGCGCACAGGATGCCCTGCTCTTCGACGGCGATGACCGCATCGCCCTCCGGCCGCTCGTCGCCGAACGGCTGGTCCGTCATGTGCACGATGTCGGAGTGGATCTGGTAGCAGGCGGCGAAATCGCCGGGCGTGCCCCCCATGGCGGCGGCAACACGCGCGCGGTTTTCCCTTACAGCCTCGGGATCATCCTTCGACCCGACCCCGGTGTTCAGGCCCTTGTAGATCCCCGTCGAGACGCCGCCTTCGCGCGTGAAGAAGCCATGGCGGATGCCCGGGATATCCAGCAGGGGATGGGTGATCGGTGTCGGCAGGTCGGTCATGGGGCTACCTCAAAGGCGGGCAAGGTCAGGGTGTCGGGGCTATGGAGGGCCGCGACCTTGAACAGGTTACCCATCTGGTCGGGAGAGATCAGGCGCGCCACCTGACGGTCGAGAATGTCGGCTGAGTCCGGTTGGGCAGCCTTCAGCCGGTCAGCGCGGACCGTCAGGCCAAGCCGGGTCAGGAACTCGCCTTGGGTCAGCAGGGGAGCGACTGCGACACCCGCCAGACGGGCCTCCTCCAGCACGGCGGCAAAGTCGGCCCACTGGGTCAGGTCGGCCTGACCGGGTGTCGCGAGAGGATCGACCTTCCGGTGGCGGGACAGGGCCTGGAGGGTATCGCCCGGCCCGGGGGTATCGCGGCCATAGTCGATGAGCAGGGCGGCGCCGCCCTCGACCCGTATCAGGCCTGCCACGGCGCGGGCGAAGGCGGTCTGGATTTCGGACTGTTCGGCCACCTGTCCGGGCTGAACCGCATAGGGCGGCGGCACGAAGCCGGGCGCGACCGGCCCCAGACGGAATGCCAGATGTCCGTCCGCGTCCAGCCCGACCATGCGTTCGGCCCAGCCGTCCGGCGTGCGTTCGATCTGCCGGGCGGGCAGGCAATCCAGCACCTCATTGGCCACCAGCAGGACGGGGCCTTGGCCGTCGATCGCCGCCAGACTGTCGGCCCAGACCGGGGCGACGGGCGCGTCGGTCAGCCGCCCTGCCTGTAGGGCGCGCAGGGGGGCGCTCGGCTCGACCAGCGTCAGGCGGCAGGCCTCGATGAAGGCGGGCACGACCCGGGCGGCGCGCAGGATGTCGGCCATAAGGGTGCCGTCGCCGGGGCCGACCTCGACGAAGCGGAAGGCGCCTGGAGCGCCCATGCGGCTCCAGGTCTCGACCAGCCACAGGCCGATCAGCTCGCCGAACATCTGGCTGACCAGCGGGGCCGTCAGGAAGTCGCCGTCCGGCCCGATCGCCGGGCGGGTGGCGTAATAGCCGGCCCGCGGATCGTGCAGGCAGCGCGTGACATAGTCCGCGACGGACAGGGGGCCGGTCAGGGCGATCTCGCGCTCGAGCCGCGCCTTGAGGTCCGTCGCGGGTGCGTCCCCGCTCAGGAGGCCGGGCCGACCGGCGGACGGCTCCATGCACGCCAGATCAGCCAGGCGCCCAGCAGCATCATCGGGATTGACAGCAGCATGCCCATGGTGACGACGCCCTGCAGGGCGCCGGGCATGTGGGCATCGGGCTCGCGCACCGTTTCCAGCACGGCCCGGCTGAGGCCATAGCCCAGCAGGAACAGGCCGGTGACATAGCCGGGCTTGGCCAGCAGGCGGACCTTCCACACGGCGAAGGCGAGGATCAGGAACAGCAGAACACCCTCCAGCCCCGCTTCATAAAGCTGGCTGGGGTGGCGCGGCAGATCACCGGCCGGGCAGAAGCCATAGGTGTTGAAGATGCGCTCGTTGCAGAAGCGGATGGCCCACGGGACGTCCGTTGTGCGACCCCACAGCTCGCCGTTGATGAAGTTGGCCATGCGGCCGAAGAACAGGCCGATCGGCACCACGGGCGCCACCAGATCCCCCACGCTGAGCAGCCGTATCTTCTGATGCCGGGCGAACCAGATGATGGCGAGGGTGACCCCGATCAGGCCGCCATGGAACGACATGCCGCCGTCCCACATGCGGAACAGCTCCAGCTTCGACCATGCCTCGCCCGTGAACAGCTGGGCATACAGCGACGGCTTGTAGAAGAGGGCGTAGCCCAGTCGGCCGCCACCGATGACGCCAAGCGCGATCCACAGCACGAGGTCGTCCAGCTGGGTCTGGGTGACGGGCGACCGTCCCGGCAGCCAGAGCGAGGTGTTCCTGGCCAGCCGCGAGGCATACCACCAGCCGAGGCCAAGGCCCGCGATATAGGCCAGGGCGTACCAGCGCACCGGGAAGGGACCGATGCTGAACCAGACCGGATCGAATTCAGGGAACGTCACGGAGTATCCTTGGGTGATCGGGGTGGGCTTCGCTTTAGCAAGTCAGGTGCGGGGCGTCTTGCACGAATTGGCCCCCGGCGTGCGGTGCGTGACTGGCGCCGGGCAGGGCGATGCGCCACATGGACCCCGCGGCCGCAAGATTTCATTAACCCTCTGGAAACCGGCGCAGCCCAGCGTCAACCCAATCGATCAAGGCAGAAGACCATGCAGACCCGTAATCCGCTTCTCGATGAACTGGCCCGTCTGTCGACCGGCGCCATGGGACTGGCCCAGGCGGCCGGCGAGGAAGCGAAATCGGCCATGCGCGCCCAGACGGATCGTCTGGTTGCCGAGCTGGACCTCGTGCGCCGGGACGAGTTCGACGCCCTGAAGGCCGAAGTGGCCGCCCTGCGCGCCGAGCTGGCGTCGCTGAAGGGCACGGACGCGGAACCCGCGAAACGCACCCGCAACAAGCCTCAAAAGGGAACGTCCACAGGCGATCTTCCCCCCCGGGACGCAGCCGGTTGAGCCGAATCCGCGAACAGGCCTACCGTCTGTGTGTCGAGGGCGATTCCCGGGGTTTTCCCGCTAACCCTCTGAAGGACAGGACTCTCTGAATGGACATGGTCAGACCGGACGAGGTGGACACACCCTTCGATCCCCTCGATGTGGTCGAGCATGTTCTGACAGCGGAGAACCTGCCGTTCGACCGCACGGCGGACGGCGATCTGGCCTTCGCCCTGGCGGGCGACTGGAAAGACTACGAGCTGTGGTTCGCCTGGCGGCCGGAGGGCGACTGCCTGCAGCTGTGCTGCGCGCTGGACCTGCGCGTGAAGAAGACCCGCCGTCCGGCCCTGCATGAGCTGATCGGTCTGATCAACCAGCGCACCTGGCTGGGGCATTTCGAGCTGTGGAGCGAGGATCAGGAGATCGTGTTCCGCCACGCCCTGGCCCTGCCGCACGGGGAACGCCCGACCCTGGCGCAGGCGGCTTCCATGATCGATGCCGCGATCGATGCAGCCGATCGCTACTTTCCCGCGTTTGATTTCCTCGTGCGGGGAGGGCGCAAGCCCCAAGACGCCATCGACGCCTGTATGTTCCAGACCGTCGGCACGGCCTGAGGCGCCCCACCGGCCCGCGCCGGTTTGATGGCGCGCGCCTGCCCATGTTAGGCACTCCCCGGTTCTGATGGCCCGCGCGGGCCTTTGCCACCTGTGGAGACTGCATGACTGACGCCTTTACCCTGGACTGCGACATCGCCCTGATCGGATGCGGACGACTGGGCTCGGCCCTCGTCGAGGGCTGGCTGGCGACCCCGGGCTTCAAGGCGGATCGGCTGAAGATCATCGAACAGTATGAGACGCCGGCCACCGATCAGGCCAAGGCGGCGGGCGCGACCATCAATCCGTCTCCCGACCAGCTGAAGGACGTGGGCGTCTGGGTGCTGGCCATCAAGCCGGCGGTGTGGCGCGACGCGCTGGCCCCTCATGTGGATGTGATGGCCAGGGATGCCATACTGGCCTCGGTCATGGCCGGGGTGCGTCTGGATGATGTGCGCGAGGCTGCGGGCGGGCGGGGCGTTGCGCGCCTGATGCCGACGACAGCCGTGGCCCAGCGCCAGGGCGTGGCCGGCCTCTATTCACCGGATCAGAAGGCGCAGGACATGGCCACCGCCCTGTTCGAGGGCATGGCCGATGTGGTGCCGCTGGAGTCCGAGGACCTGCTGGATCCGGCGACGGGCGTGGCGGGCTCGGCCCCGGCCTTTGTCTATGCCTTCATCCAGGCGCTGGCGAAGGCAGGGGAGGCCGAAGGCCTGACGGCGGATGCTGCCGTGCGTCTGGCGCGCGGCGCGCTGCGCTCGGCCGCGGCCGGTGTCTCGGGCGGTCAGAGCCTTGAGGACGCCATCGGCCGCATCGCGTCGAAGGGCGGCACGACCCGCGCCGGTCTGGATGCGCTGGAGGCAGACGGCGGGGCCGAGCGCGCCGCGAAGGCGGCGGTGCGTGCGGCGGTCGACAAGGCCCGCGAACTATCCCGCTAGGCGGCCGGTCGCCAGCCGCCGGGCGAACCGGTCAAAGGCATGGCTGGCATCCTGCCAGGTGGTGAAACCGCGCACCTCGGCCAGACTGGACGAATACCAGCGATAACGGACCGGATAGCGGGTACCGTCGGCCAGCGTCACCTCGCCTTCGATGGTGGCGCCGCCGATGCTCTTGCTGCGGATACCGTCGAGGCCCGGTTGCGCCGCCATCTGGGCCTGGGTGGGCCGGTTCGGGCGGATGTCCACCAGGACCAGGGACACAGTGGCCCCGGCAAGGGCCTGTTCCCGGGCGAGGGCGCGTTCCACAGTCCGGGCCAGCTGATCCGCTTGCTGCGTCAAATCGCGCTCCCCGATCTCGTCGGCCTTTTCCATCAAGTCGCTACCGAGCGTGACGGTCACTTCGGGGCTTTGGGCGAGGGCGGCGCCGGCGACGGCCGTGACGGCGGCGAGGGGGGCAAAGAAGGCAAAGGGGCGCATGGCGATCTCCTGTCAGACGCCCATACTAACCCGGAAGGCGAATTCGCGCCATCAGGCCACCCAGCGGGCTGCGACCAAGCGTGATATCGCCGCCATGACTGCGCGCGACATCGCGGGCAATGGCCAGTCCGAGGCCCACACCTTTCCGGTTCTGGTTGCGGGATGCATCGAGCCTGGAGAAGGGCCGGAAGGCTTCCTCGTGCATCTCCTCGGGGATGCCGGGCCCGTCGTCCTCGATCGCGATTTCCAGACTGCCGGACGGCAGGCGGCGGGCGGACAGGCGCACGGTGTCGCCATGGGCCGCCGCATTCCCCACCAGATTGGCCAGGGCCCGGCGAAAGGCGAGGGGGCGCACGGTCGTCGTCAGGTCTTCGGGCGCCTCGACCTCGACCGCGGCGCCGATGCGGCGCGCATCCTCGGCGGCCTGGGCCAGAAGCTCTTGGACCGACAGGGTTTCCGCCGCCTCGCCAGCCTCGCCCTGGGCGAAGGCGAGATATTCGTCGATCATATGCTCCATCTGGTCGAGATCGCCTTGCATGGCGGCCGCGCGCTTGAATGGGGGGGCGAGCGCCAGTTCGAGCCGCAGGCGGGTCAGGGGGGTGCGCAGGTCATGACTGACCGAGGCCAGAAGGGCGGTGCGCTGGTCGATGTGGCGCTGGATCCGGTCGCGCATGTCCATGAAGGCGCGGGCCGCGGCCCGGACCTCGCGCGCGCCATGCGGCTTGAACCGTTGCTGCATCTCTCCCCGACCAAAGGCCTCGGCCGCCTCTGCCAGGCGCTCGATGGCCCGGACCTGATTGCGGATGAACAGGATGGCGACGGACATCAGCAGGACCGTCGCAGCCAACAGCCAGACGACGAAGATGTGGGCCTGGGTCGCGACGGCGCGCTCGCGCGGGGCGATGATCCGCATGACGCCGTCGCCGATCTGGACCTGGATGTCGACATAGTTGGGATAGCGCGTCGTATCGAACCAGAAGGGCCGGTCAAGGCGCGCCGCCAGTGCCGCCTCGAGCGCCCGGTCGACGACCCCGATGGGCCCCCGGCGCACGTCGTCGGGCAGGGCCTTGGCCTCCTGCCAGGCGATGGACAGCGACAGGGTCCGCTCGGCCCGTCCGGCCAGCGTCTCAAGGGTTTCGGGCGTCGGATCCTCGGCATAGGTCTCGACCGCCCAGGCGATGTCACCGGCCAGACCGTCGGACAGGCGGGCATTCACCGTCTGCCAATGGGCATCGAAGAAGGCCCAGGTGACGAACACCTGCATCAGCAGGACCGGCAGGACGATGATCAGCAGGGACCGGCCCCAGAGCGAGGTCGGCAACCGTCGCTTGAGGAAGCGCGTCCAGACGGTGGACGGAAGGAGTTTCATGGGCCCGGCCCGGTCCGCTGTGCGTCAGTCGGGCGCCAGCATATAGCCGACGCCGCGCACGGTCTGGAGATAGCGAGGGTTCTTGGGGTCGGCCTCGAGCTTGCGGCGCAGACGGGTGACCTGCACGTCGACGGCCCGCCCGGTGATGTCGGCGGTGTCGGGCGACAGGGCCATCCGCTCAACCGGGGCGTGGGCGTGGATGGCGAGGGTCTTGAGCAGTTGGGCCTCGGCCTCGGTCAGGCGCTGCGGCCGACCGCCCCGCATCAACTCAAGCCGTTCCATGTCGAAGACGGCATCGCCCAGCTTGATCTCGCGCGGGGTCAGGGGCTTGCCGCCCGTCCGGCGCAGGATGGCGTCGATGCGCAGCGCCAGCTCGCGCGGATCGAATGGCTTGGACATGTAGTCATCGGCCCCGCGCGACAGACCCTCGATCCGGTCGCCGGCCTCGCCGCGGGCGGTCAGCAGCAGGACGGGCGTCTGCGAGGTTTCGGCCTTATTACGGACCCAGGTCGTCAGGTCGAGGCCGCTCTCGCCGGGCATCATGATGTCCAGCACCACCAGATCGAACTCGATCAGCTCCATCAGGCGGCGGGCGGCGGCCGCGTGGGCGGCGCCGGTCACGCGATAGCCTTCGCGGGCCAGATATTCCTTGAGCAGTTCCCGGATGCGGTCGTCGTCGTCGACGATCAGCAGGTGCCGGCCCGAGCCGGCGCCCGCCACCGGGCCCGAACGCCCATGCGACCGCGTGTCGGAGGTGCTCATTGCATCCCCTCGCACCGGGTGACGTTGACGTGAGCGAAACCGGGGGCTCTAACCCGAGCACAGCTAAGGGAGACTTTGTTCAATGGCCTTCGTTCCTTTCGACGACCGTGACGGCTGGATCTGGATGGACGGCGATTTCGTGCCCTGGCGCGACGCGAAAACGCACGTTCTGACCCATGCCCTGCACTATGGCTCGTCGGTGTTCGAGGGTGAGCGTATGTACGATGGCGAAATCTTCAAGCTGACAGAGCACAGCGAACGCCTGCGCCGGTCTGCCGAACTCCTGGATTTCGAACTTCCGTACAGCGTGGCCGAGATCGACGCAGGCTGCAAGGCGACGTGCGAGCGGATGGGGCTGAGCGACTGCTATGTGCGGCCCGTCGCCTATCGCGGTCCGGAGCAGGTCAGCGTCTCGGCCGGCAAGACCAAGGTTCATGTGGCCATCGCCGTCTGGGACTGGCCCAGCTATTTCGACCCCGAAACCAAGGCCAGGGGCATTCGCCTCGAATGGGCCAAGTGGCGCCGGCCCGATCCGACGACCGCGCCCACGACGGCCAAGGCCGCGGGCCTCTACATGATCTGCACCCTGTCCAAGACGGCGGCCGAGAAGCGGGGCTATGCCGACGCCATGATGCTGGACTGGCGCGGCTATGTCGCCGAGGCCACCGGCGCCAACGTCTTCTTCGTGCAGGACGGTGTGATCCACACCCCGCCCGTCGATGCGATCCTGGACGGCATCACCCGCCAGACCGTGATTGCCTTGGCCGAGTCGAAGGGCATTGAGGTCGTGGTGCGCCACATCCGGCCCGAAGAACTGTCGACCTTCTCGGAATGCTTCCTGACCGGCACAGCCGTGGAGGTGACCCCGGTCAGCGAGATCGGCGAGTACCGCTTCACGCCGGGCGCGCTGACCCTGGATCTGATGGAAACCTATTCGCGGCTGGTGCGGCGGGCCTAGACGGTCGGCGGAGGCCGGCGCTCGCGCCGGACGCGCACCCAGCGGCGCACCAGCCAGCCCACCGGCACCAGGATCAGCGCAAGGGGCAGCAGGCCGGCGACCAGATAGATCAGCCCGCCAAGGGTCGCCATGAAGACTCGCAGCGAGTTGGCGAATGCATTGCCGACAGGGCTGAAGGCGCTGTTCGAGGCGAAGCGGGTCTCGGACTGATAGGTGATCGTCAGCTGGGACATCGCGACCCGATCCCGAAGCACGGCGAGGGCCGAGCGGGTCGCATCCAGTTCGCCTTGGACCCGGGCCAGCTCCCGCTCGGTCTGCAGGAGCTGTTCCAGCGGGCCGCTGCGGGTGGCCAGCAGCTGTTGCAGCCGGTCGCGGAGGGTCTCGAGGGCGCGGAGCCGGGCTTCGGTGTCCGTCAGGGACCGGCTGAGATCCTCGGCATCGGTCTGGCTGGAGGCGATCCGGCCACCGGCGTCGTCCGCCTGTCCCTCCAACCCGGCCCGGAAGGTGGTGAGCCAGGCGGGTGTCGCCCTCAACCTGAGGGACGCCGAGACCTGGTCGTCGCCATAGGCCTGGCTCTCGGAGCCCAGAATCTGGCAGAGGCGCGGCCCGGCCTCGACGCAGGCGGCCTCGTGGCGGCTGCGCATCGGGTTGACCTGATCCGAGGGCAGGTCCAGCGCATAGCGATAGCTGTAGGCGATGGTGCTGACCGGCTGGACCGCTGGCACTGGCGCGCCCGAATATGCCCCCGCTTCGGCGGATGTGGCGGCGGCGTCCTTTGCCTGCATGGGGCTGACCGGTGCCGCGGGCGCAATTTCCATCATGGCGACATCGGCGGAGCCATACTCGGCCGCCGAATTGTCACGCTCGCCATCACAGGCAGAAAGCCCCAGCGCGATCGTCAGCGCCCCCAGCATCATGGTCCGTCGCATCTCACCCTCCTCGGTCCGATCACGGTTCCGTGATCTGGAGCCCGGATCAGGGCGAAAGGATGACCGTCAGCCGCGATCGATCCGGATCACGACATCGTCGACCTGCACGCCGCCGCGCTCCACGACGAGGTGCTGGTAGCTGCGCTGGCCGTCCATGGTCTGGGTCTGGACGTCCATGACCTCGGCCGCGAACTTGCGCCGCAGATAGGTGGTCAGTTCACCGGCGGTGATCAGATCGTCGCCGTCCATATTGGCCTCGCCCGTCAGTCCGGTGCGCAGGAAGTGGGACAGGTAGCCCCCGGCCTGGAACTTCACGGCCACCTGGCTGGTCAGGTCCTCTTCCGAGCTGAACAGGCCGATGACGCCGGGGCGGTCCACCACATTGCGGGCGAACCCGCCCGAGAAGCAGCTGTCCAGCACGATCAGGGACAGGCGGGTATCGAGCGTGTCGAACAGCTCGGCCATCTCGGCGTCGGTGATCAGGCCATCGCGCATGACGATGCTTTCCGTCCGGCCGTCCGGCTCCAGCGCGCTGTAGCTGCCGGCTTCCTGCGAGCCGTGGCCCGAGTAGAAGAACAGGAAGATGTCGTCCGGTCCGGCCTGGGCCGCGACCTCGGCAAAGGCCTGGCGCACGCCGTCGACCGTGGCCTCGGCATCGGTCAGCACGATGCTGGCGGGGTTCAGTACGCCTTCGCGGCGCAGGTCCTCGGCCAGTTTGAGCGCGTCGTCGGCCGTATAGGCGAGGTCGCCGGCAAAGCCGCCATAGTCCGAGATGCCGACCATGATAGCGAACACGCGCGGCCCGCCCTGCACACCAGCCTGACGCGGTGTGCCCATGCTGAGGCCCGCGGTCAGGCTGTAGGCCCCGACCTCGCCCGGCGCAAAGCTGGTGACCGAGACGGTGTAGTCGCCGTCGGCGGGCAGGGTGACGTCGATCCGGCTGTTGGTGCCGTTGGGCCCGTCATCGTTGTCGGCCGACATGTCGTCGGGACCGCGCATGAACAGATAGGTGTCGAAGGCGCTGGACTGCAGGTCGAGGGCCACCCGATCTCCGCGCCGCCCCGAGATGACATAGCGGTCCGCGTACTCGCCGGTGGTCAGTTGCTCGTCGCTCGCCGACAGGCTGCCGGTGAGCGAGACGCCGTCCGCAAAGCTGTTGCCCGCGCGGGTTGACGCCGCCGTCTGCACGCTTCCGGCGTCCGTGCTGCTGAGGGCCAGGCGATAGGTGCCGGTCTCGCCCGGGGCGAAGCTCGTGGCCACGACACTGTATTCCCCGGTCGCCGGCAGGGTCAGGACCAGACGGCTGTTGACGCCGTCCTCGCCGCTCTCGTCGTCATCGTTGGCGACGGCGAACTCTCCCGGGCCCTGCACGAACAGATAGGGGTCGAATTGGTCCGAGCGCAGGGTGACCTCGATGTGGTCACCCGCCTGTCCCGAGAAGGTGTAGATGTTGATGTATTCGCCCGAGCGCAGGGTGTCGTTGCCGTCCTGCAGCCGCCCGGTGATTGTCTGGCCGAGGCGCAGGGCCGAGGTGCCGCCGCCGGTGGAGGCGACATTCGTTACGCCTCCGGCCTCCTCGAGGACCAGGGTATAGGCTCCCGTCTCGCCCACCTCATAGCTGGTGGTGATGATCGAGACCTCGCCCGTGTCGGGCATGACGAATTCGATGCGGCTGTTGCGGGTGCCCCGGCCGGTCTGGTCGTCGTCATTGTCCTCGCTGACGCCTTCTCCGCGGACCATCAGATAGGGGTCAAACTCGGCCGAGTTCAGCCGCACGACATAGGTTTCGCCCGGCGTTCCGGAGAAGGACCAGCTGTCGGCATATTCCCCGCTGGAGATCGCGCTGTCCGAACTGGACAGCTGGCCGGCGCTGGTCCCGGTTTCAGCCCGGCCCCCGCCCCGGGCCGCGATCTGCGGACCGGTCCCTTCCACGAGGGACAGCGAATAGCGGCCGCTTTCGCCTGGAGAAAAGGTGGTCGCCTGGATGCGGTACTGGCCGTTGGCCGGCAGGCGCACGGTCAGCTGGGAATCGACGTCACCCTCATCGCGGTCATCGTTGAACTCGGCGAAGCCGGACGGCCCCCGGATCATGACGTAGGAGTCGACCTCGCCCGAGGACATCTGGATCGTGACCTGCTGTCCGGCCCGGCCCTCGAACACATAGACGTCAACATATTCGCCCGAGGTCAGCTGGGCGTCGCCGTCCTGCAACCGCCCTTGGACCTCACCCCCGAGACGGATCGGGTCCTGGGCCTGCGCCGGCCCTGCCAAGGCCATCAGGCCGGCCACAGCCGCGAAGGCCGCACCTGCAAGCGAGCGAAAATCTCCGAGGCCCCGTTTCGAACCGGTCATGGCGCGTCTCCCCCCAATAGAGGGCGCCAGACTATCAACGGTATGCGGGCCCGCAAGACTGTCTGAACCTGACGAAACTGCAGCGCGCGCAACTTGCTCTTGCCAGCGGGCGCGGGGTGGCGTTCAAGCCGGACAGGACCGCGCGCAGGCGACGGGGGAGTGCCGATGTTCACCACACTGAATGCCCAGAGCATGCTGGGCCTATGCGTCGTTGTCGCGATCTGCTGGCTGCTGTCCGAGAACCGCAAGCGCTTCCCTTGGCGGCTGACCCTGGGCGCCGTGGCGGTGCAGGCCGGGCTGGTGCTGGCCCTGTTTGCCATTCCCGGGTCCCAAGGCGTGCTGGCGGCCATAACCGGCTCGGTCGATGCCGTCGGCGCCGCCACCAATCAGGGGGCGCAGTTCGTGTTCGGCTATCTGGCGGGGGGCGATCAGCCCTATGCCGTCAGCAATCAGGGGGCACTGTTCACCTTCGCCTTCCAGGTGCTGCCGCTCATTCTGGTCATCTCGGCCCTGTCGGCCCTGCTGTGGCACTGGAAGATCCTGAAGGCGATTACGTATGGCTTCGGCCTGCTGTTCCAGCGGACCATGGGGCTGGGCGGAGCGTCGGCGCTGGCCGTCGCGGCCAACATCTTCCTCGGCATGATCGAGAGCCCGATCGTCATCCGCGCCTATCTGGACAAGCTGACCCGATCCGAGCTGTTTCTCATGATGGTGGTCGGGCTGGCGACCGTCGCCGGCTCGACCATGGTGGCCTATGCCGCCATCCTTGCCCCCGTGCTGCCCAATGCGGCGGGTCATGTGCTGGTGGCCTCGATCGTCTCGGCCCCCGCGGGGGTGCTGCTGGCCCGCATCATGATCCCCGAGACCCCGGGGCAGGGCGGCGAGGTCGCCGACTATTCCGCTTCGCTGAAGTACGACTCTTCGATCGACGCCATTGTGAAGGGCACGTCGGACGGTCTGATGGTGGTGCTGAACATCTCGGCCGTGCTGATCGTGTTCGTCGCGCTCGTGGCCCTCGTGAACACCATGATCGGCGGTTTCTGGCTGTTCGGGGAGCCCGTCTCGGTCGAGCGGCTGCTGGGCTGGCTGTTCATGCCGGTGGCGTGGCTGACCGGCGTCTCCTGGGCCGACGCGGGCGAGGCCGGGCGACTGCTGGGCGTGAAGCTGACCCTGACCGAGTTCGTCGCCTTCATCGAACTGGGCAAGGTGCCACCCGAGACGATCAGCGAGCGCACCCGGATGCTGATGACCTATGCCCTGTGCGGCTTCGCCAACATCGGCTCGGTCGGCATCACGGTGACCGGCTTGTCCGTCCTGATGCCCGAGCGGCGCACCGAGGTGCTGGGCATGGTGTGGAAGGCGCTGGCGGCCGGCTTCATGGCGACCCTGATGACCGCCTCGGTGGTCGGCGCCTTGCCCGCCGGGGTGTTCGGCGGCTAGGGTTTCGAAACGCAACCGAGAGACCTGCCATGAAGCTCTACGACAGCCATCGCGCTCCCAATCCGCGCCGGGTGCGCTGGGTCATGGCCGAGAAGGGCATCGAGGACGTCGAGGTCGTGCAGGTCGACCTGCTGGCCGGCGAGCACCGGACGCCGGAATACCGGGCGAAGGTCGGGGTGCCGCACGTACCTGCGCTGGAGCTGGACGACGGCACCTGTATCTCGGAGTCGGTCGCCATCTGTCGCTATCTGGAGTCGGTCTATCCAGAGCCGAACCTGTTCGGAAACGACGCCCGCGAGCAGGCCATCGTCGAGATGTGGACGCGGCGTTGCGAATTCTATCTGGCCAATCCGGTCATGCTGACGGTCCGCTTCACCCACCCGGCGCTGGCGGTGCTGGAGGCCACGCCCCAGCCGCAGGTCGCTGATTACAACCGCGTGGCCGCCGAACGCTTCATGAAGACGCTGGATCGCCATCTGGAAGGCCGCGAGTTCATGGCACTGGACCGGTTCACCATTGCCGACATCGTCGCCGTGGTCGGGCTGGATTTCGCGCGGCTGATCAAATACCGCCCGCCGGTCGAGCTGGAGAACCTCAATCGGTGGCTGGACGCTTGCCGGGCCCGCCCGGCGGCCAAGGCCGGCGTCTAGGGGTCAGTCCCGCGGCCGGAATTTCCGGATGACGCCCGAGAAGGTCATCAGCACCCGCTCGCCGGCATTGATCTGGCCTCGGACGAAGATGAGGCTCCGGCCCGCGCGGATCACCTCGCCGGTCGCCTCGACCAGTTCGCCGACATAGGCGCCGTCGATGAAAGTCGAGTCCAGCTGGACGGTGACGCCCGAGGCGCCTTCCATCTCCTGATAGGCTGTCTGGAACAGGGCGATGTCGGCAAAGGTCATCAGGCACCCGCCGTGCATCCGCCCGCCCGCATTCATGTGCTTGGGCTCGGCCCGGAAGGCGCAGCGCATCCGCCCGTCGGGGTCCGGGCGGAAGTAGAAGGGGCCGACCACCTGGTCGAAGGTGCCGTGCAGGTCATAGGTCTTCCAGCCGGCGAACTCGCCCTCGGTAACGGTGATCTTGGCGACCATGATGATCCTCTGCTTCTTCTTCGTCCCGCAATGCCGCATATAGGGGCAATGAGCGACCCCATCGAAGCCACCATTCTCGAAAAACTCGAAGCGCTGGGCCCCGGCAAGAGCATCGAACCGGCCGACGTGGCCAAGATCCTTCAGCCGGAGCAGTGGCAACGCATGCTGCCGCGCGTCCGCACGACAGCGCTGGGGATGATGCGGCAGGGGCGGCTGGTGATCACCAAGAAGGGCAAGCCGGTCGATCCCTCCAGCTTCAAGGGGGTAACGCGCCTGCGCCTGCCGACGGCCGAGGAAGCCGAGGCCCATGCCCGGGCCAACCCTCCGGCCGCGGACGATGCGGACTGATCCGGGGCAGTCGGTGTGCGGGTCGTAATGCGATCCCTGCTGCTGATCCTCGCCCTGGCCCTGACGGGGTGCGCGGGGCCCTATGCCCAGTCGCCGCTGGTGCCGCCCGAGCGTCTGGTGTCGGCCAGCATGACGGGGGACCGGTTCCTCATGCCGGACGGCGCCGCCTTGCCCTATCTGCACTGGGCACCGGAGAACGGTGAGCCCTGGGCGGTGATCGTCGCCCTGCATGGCATCAATGATTCACGGGCGGCCTTCCGTTTGGCCGGGCCCTGGTGGGCCGAGCGGGGCATTGCCACCTACGCCTATGACCAGCGCGGCTTTGGCGACGCACCGGGGCGTGGGCTGTGGGCCGGAGACCTGATGGCGCAGGATCTGGGGGAGGTGGTGGCTCTGGTGCGGGCGCGGCACCCCGGGGCGCTCATCGCGGTTGCGGGGGAAAGCATGGGCGGCGCCGTGAGCATCACGGCCTTTGCCTCGGAGACGCCCCCTGCCGCCGACCGCCTGATCCTGCTGGCGCCGGCGGTCTGGGGCTGGTCCAGCCAGCCGCTGCTGTACCGCATGTCCCTGTCGGTAGCGGCCTGGACCTTCGGCGATGTGGCGCTGGAGCCGCCGGAATGGGCAGCGGATCAGGTGCTGGCCACAGACAATCTGATGGAGCTGATCCGCAGCGGACGCGATCCGGACCAGGCGCTGACCACGCGTTTTGATGTGCTGTATGGCCTCGTGGACCTGATGGAGCATGCCGGACAGGGGCTGGGGCAGGTGCAGGTGCCCACCCTGTTCCAGTACGGTGCTCACGATGACCTGGTGCCGGATCGGGCAGTCCATCAGGCCCTGGAGAGAGCCGGCCCGATGCCGAACCTGCGCACCGCCTTCTACGAGGACGGCTACCACATCCTGAACCGCGATCTTCAGGCTGTGCGGGTATTTGAGGACGTCGAGGCCTGGCTGCGGGATACCCGGGCGGCCCTGCCCTCGGGCGCGGGGCCGATCCGCGTTCCCTGAACCGCGTGACCCTGCGTAAGGTCAAGCTTGCTCCGCCCGGGTAACCCGCGTATCAGCGCCCGCAACAAAAATACCCAGGAAAGGCTCGTAAAGGGCATGACACTGTTCGATTCGCCGTCGTTCGCGAACCATGAGGGCGTGCACGCCTTCTATGACGAAAAGACCGGCCTCAAGGCTATTGCTGCGGTGCACTCGACTGCGCGCGGTCCTGCCGTGGGCGGCACCCGTATGTGGAATTACTCCACGGCGGCCGAGGCGCTGGAGGACGTCCTGCGTCTGTCGCGCGGCATGAGCTACAAGAATGCCGTGGCCGATCTGGAGATGGGCGGCGGCAAGTCGGTGATCATCGGCGACAGCCGAACCCAGAAGACGCCGGAACTGTTCCAGGCCTTCGGTCGCGCCATCAACACCCTGGGCGGTATCTACTACGCCGCCGAGGACGTCGGCGTCTCGGTCGAGGATATCGCCGAGGCCCGCAAGGAAACCGAATATGTCGTCGGCCTGTCGGGCGGCAAGGAAGGCTCCGGGGATCCCAGCCCTGTGACTGCCGAGGGCGTGTTCCGCTCGACCCTGACGGTTGCCCGCCGCCTGTGGAAGCAGGACGACCTGACCGGCCTGACCGTCGCGGTTCAGGGCATCGGCCACGTGGGCGGCTATCTGGCGGACAAGCTGCACAAGGCCGGCGCCAAACTGGTGATGACCGACGTCAACACCGGCCTGCTGGAAGAGGTGTCGGCCCGCACCGGCGCCGAGGTCGTGGCGCCTGACGCCATCTATGACGTCAAGGCCGACATCTATGCCCCCTGTGCGCTCGGCGCGACGCTGAACCCGCAAACTCTGGACCGGTTGTCGGCGAAGGCCGTGGTCGGGGCCGCGAACAACCAGCTGGCCACGCCCGGGATCGGCCGCATCCTGTTCGAGCGCGGCGTGCTGTACGCCCCCGACTATGTCGTCAATGGCGGCGGCATCATCAATGTGGCCTCGGAAATGGCCGCGCGGAACAGCGGCGGTGCCTATGATCCGGCCTGGGTCGAGGGCAAGCTGGCCCGCCTGATGGAGACCCTGGACGAGGTGCTGGAGCGTTCGGAGCGCGAGCAACGCCCGACCCACGAGGTCGCTGACTCCATCGCCGAGGCCCGCATCCAGGCCGCAGCGGACGAGAAGGCGCGCGCCCGGGCCGCGTGACCGGGCAGGGTTAAACCCGCTTAAGCACCTTTCTGCCCCGTCTCTTAACGCGCCGTTTACTATGGGGGCGGCACTTTCTGCCTAGCGGGCGTGTCGCCTGTGAGTAGGGGTGTAGAGGCTCGCGTGGGCGGCTTTTCAGCGGCGGTGCAGAGGTTTGGGATCGGGCGGCTGGCTGCCCTGGCGGGGGTTGCCGCCGGGGTGGCTGCGGTGCTCGCCGTGCTGATGCTGCGCATCGGCCAGGCCCCCGATGCCTTGCTCTATTCCAACCTGGACCTGCGCGAGGCGGCCGAAATCACTTCGGCCCTCGATACGGCGGGCATCAAATATTCGTCGCGCGGCGACGGCTCGACCATCTTCGTCAGCCGCGACGAGGTGGGCACGGCCCGTATGCTGGTCGCCGGCAAGGGCATCGTGACCAGCGGCTCGGTCGGCTACGAAATCTTCGACAACCAGTCGGTGCTGGGCCAGACCGAATTCCAGCAGAACCTGAACGCCAAGCGTGCCCTGGAAGGCGAGCTGGCGCGCAACATTATGACCCTGCGCGGGGTCACCATGGCGCGCGTGCTGATCGCCCTGCCCGAGCGGGCCCTGTTCCAGGCCGAGGCGGCCGAGCCCACGGCGTCGGTCGTGGTGGGGCTGGGCGGGCGCGACCTGACCGCCGACCAGATCCGCGGCATTCGCTCGCTGGTGGCGTCCAGCGTGCCGAACCTGAAACCGACCCGCGTCACGGTGATGGATGACACCAATCGGACGCTGGCGGCCGGCGGGGACGAGGACGGCTTCTCGGGCGCCAGTGCTGACCGGATGAAAGCGACCACCGAGGCCCAGCTGCAGGCCCGGGTCATGGACGTGGTGCAGGGCATTGTCGGCCCGGGCGCTGCGCGGGTGCAGGTCACCGCCGAGATCGATCACAGCCGCTCGACCACCCAGGAGCAGCGCTTCGACCCTGACGGTCAGGTGGTGCGCTCTATGGCCACCAACGGCTCGACCTCGCAGGACACCTCCGGCCAGTCGCTGGCGGGTGCGACGGCGACCGAGAACATCCCCGGCGGTGATCCCGCAGGCATGGTCGCGGAAGGCTCCAGCCGCGAGGACATGACCGAGACCACCAACTACGAGATCTCGAACACGACCACGACGACAGTCCGTGAGCCGGGCGAGGTCAAAAAGCTGGCGGTGGCCGTGGCGGTCGATGGCGTCTGGACGCCGGGCGCGGATGGGGCCGAGCCGACCTATGCGCCGCGCTCTCCCGAGCAGATCGCCCAGATCGAGGAACTTGTTAAGGCAGCGGTCGGCTTCAGCGCCGAGCGGGGCGATGTGGTCCGGGTCAGCAATGTCGAGTTCAACCGCCAGTCGGCGCCGGGTGGCGGGACCGAGGCGGGCAACGGCCTGTTCGATTTCACCAAGAACGACATGATGCGCGGCATTGAACTGCTGGTGCTGCTGATCACCGGCATCCTGCTGATCCTGTTCGTGCTGCGGCCTCTGCTCAAGGCCACGACCGGTGGCGGCGCGGCCGGCGTGCCGGCGATGGCCGGCGCGGGCGGCAATGGCGTGACGGCCGTGCAGACCATGCCGGTCGGCGCGTCGGGTCAGGCCGCGGCCGGGCAGCTGACCGGTCCGACCGACATGGAGCAGCGCCTGGATATCGCCCGCATTGAGGGTCAGGTGAAGGCGTCGTCGGTCAAGAAGGTCTCGGAGTTCGTGGAGCGGCACCCGGAGGAGTCGACATCGATCCTCCGCAATTGGGTGCATGAAGGCTGATGGCGCGGATGGTCGCACGCAAGCCGTCGGTCGAGGACGCCCGCAAGCTGACCGGCCCGGAAAAGGCTGCCGTGGTGCTGCTGTCGCTGGGCGAAGACCACACCCGTCTTTGGGAAGGTCTGGACGACGACGAGATCAAGGAAATCTCCCAGGCGATGGCCTCGTTGGGCACGGTGAGCTCGAGTGTCGTCGAGGAACTGCTGCTGGAGTTCGTGTCGGGCATGACCGGCTCTGGCGCCGTCATGGGCAGCTTCGAGCAGACCCAGAAACTGCTGTCCTCCTTCATGCCGCCCGATCGGGTCGAAGGCCTGATGGAGGAAATCCGCGGTCCGGCCGGCCGGACCATGTGGGACAAGCTGGGCAATGTGAACGAGGCGGTCCTCGCCAACTATCTGAAGAACGAATACCCCCAGACCGTCGCGGTGGTCCTGTCGAAGATCAAGCCGGACCATGCCTCGCGCGTGCTGACGGCCCTGCCCGAAGACTTCGCCATGGAGTGCGTCCAGCGCATGCTGCGCATGGAGCCGGTCCAGCGCGAAATTCTCGACAAGATCGAACAGACCCTGCGGACCGAATTCATGTCTAACCTGGCGCGCACGTCCAAGCGCGACAGCCACGAGATGATGGCCGACATCTTCAACAGCTTTGATCGCCAGACCGAGGCGCGCTTCATCGGCGCGCTGGAGGAGCGCAATCGCGAGGCGGCCGAGCGCATCCGCGCCCTGATGTTCGTGTTCGAGGACCTGGCCAAGCTGGACCCCGGCGGCATCCAGACCCTGCTGCGCGCGGTCGAAAAGGACCAGCTGGCCCTCGCGCTGAAGGGGGCGTCCGAGTCCCTGCGCGAACTGTTCTTCGGCAACATGTCCGAGCGCGCCTCCAAGATCATGCGCGAGGACATGGAGTCGATGGGCCCGGTGCGCCTCAAGGACGTCGATGCGGCGCAGATGGCCATGGTCCAGGTCGCCAAGGATCTGGCGGCCAAGGGCGAGATCATGCTGGTCGGCCAGGGCGGCGATGACGAGTTGATCTACTGATGACCGTAGCCCCCATCCCCGCCCAGCCCTTTTCCTTCGACACCGAGTTCGATGCGACCGGCAATGTCGTGCGCGCCTCGGCCTGGCAGCCGGTCAAGCGGGCGTATTCACCGGCCGAGGTCGAGGCCTTGGTGGCCGAGGCGCGCAGCGAAGGCCGGGCCCAGGCCCTGGCCGAACTGGACAGCCGCCGCGCACAGGCCATCGCCGACCTCAGCGCCGCCCTGGCCGCCAGCCTGCCGCGCCTCGGAGGGGTGATCGAGACCTATCGCGAGCAGACGGCCGAACTGGCGCTGGCGACCGGTCGGGCGCTGGCCTCGACCGCGCTGGAGCGCATGCCCCGTGCGGCCTTGCAGGCGGCGCTGGAGGAACTGGGCCGCGAGATCGACGCCTCGCCCCGACTGGTCGTCGCCATGGCCGGTCTGGACGATGCGGCCCGCAGCGAGATCGAAGCGCTGTGTGCCAGCACGGGCTATGCCGGGGCCGTCCGCTTCCGCGAAGAGCCGGGTCTGGCGACCGCCGCCTTTGAACTCGAATGGGCCGACGGCCGCGCCGCCTTTGATGTGGCCGAAGCCTATGCCCGGCTGGAAGCCGCCGTTGCGCGGGCGCTGGCCGCCGACCGAACCGAACCCTCAGCCTCGTCCGAAGGGATGAACTCATGACCGTCGACAATCTGCCGCTCGAGGAATTCGATCACGGGGTCCAGCCCGTCTCGGCCGACGACAGCGTGGACAAGTCCGCCAGCGACCTGGCGCCCGTGTTCGACGTGCCGGTGAACATCTCGGCCGTGCTGGGCAAGTCGCAGATGTCGGTGGCGCAGCTGCTGAAGCTGACCAGCGGCTCGGTGCTGGAGCTGGACCGCAAGGTCGGCGAGGCGATCGACATCTTCGTCAACAATCGACTGGTGGCGCGCGGCGAGGTGGTGGTCGTCGAGGACCGGCTGGGCGTGACCATGACGGAAATCATCAAGACCGAGGACGCGGGCGCCTGATCGGCGACCGACAGTGAGATTTAGAGGAGAAGACCCATGCGGCTTCTGGTAGTTGGCAGACTGAGCGGGCAGCTGGCCTCGGCCGTGAAAATGGCCATGGCGCACGGCGCCAAGGTGCATCACGTCGAGCGGGGCGATCAGGCCACCGAGCAGCTCCGGCGAGGGCAGGGTGCGGACCTGCTGATGGTCGACTACCGCGTCGACATCGCGGCCCTGATCGCAGCCAATGAGGCCGAGCGCATCCATGTGCCAGTCGTTGCCTGTGGCGTCGATGCCGGGCCGGACGATGCGGCCGCCACCATCCGGGCCGGGGCCAAGGAGTTCATTCCCCTCCCGCCCGAAGCCGATCTGATCGCGGCCGTCCTGTCGGCGGTTGCCGATGACGAGCGCCCCCTGATCTCGGCCGATCCGTCGATGAAGGCGGTGATCAGTCTGGCCGATCAGGTTGCGCGCTCGGAGGCCTCGATCCTGATCACCGGGGAAAGCGGCGTCGGCAAGGAAGTCATGGCGCGCTACCTGCACCAGAACTCGCGCCGGGCCGAAAAGCCGTTCATCAGCGTCAACTGCGCCGCCATTCCCGACAATCTGCTGGAATCCGAACTGTTCGGGCACGAGAAGGGCGCCTTCACCGGCGCCGTGGCCCGCCGCGTCGGCAAGTTCGAGGAGGCCGATGGCGGCACCCTGCTGCTCGACGAAATCAGCGAAATGGATGTCCGCCTGCAGGCCAAGCTGCTGCGGGCGCTGCAGGAACGGGTCATCGACCGCGTAGGCGGCACGACGCCGGTCAAGGTCGACATCCGCATCATCGCCACCTCGAACCGCGATCTGGCGCGGTCGGTGTCGGAAGGCACCTTCCGGGAAGACCTGCTCTATCGCCTGAATGTCGTGAACCTGCGCCTGCCCAGCCTGCGTGAGCGCCCGGCCGACATCCCGGCGCTGGCGGACTTCTTCGTGCGGAAATATGCGACGGCCAATGGCGTGCCCGGCCGGCCGCTGTCGGCCGATGCGCGCCGCGCCCTGATGGCGCACCGCTGGAACGGCAACGTCCGGGAACTGGAAAACGCCATGCACCGCGCGGTGCTGCTGGCCCAGGGCCCGGAGATCGACGTCGACGCCATCCGCCTGCCGGACGGTCAGCCCCTGACGGGCGCCGTCCAGGACACCGGCCCCGCCGGTCGCGCGGCCCAGACCGCCGATGCCGTGACCCGGGCCTATGTCGGCCAGACGGTGGCCCAGATGGAAAAGACGCTGATCCTCGACACCCTGGGGCACTGCCTGGGCAACCGCACCCATGCGGCCAACATCCTCGGCATTTCCATCCGCACCCTGCGCAACAAGCTGAACGAATACGCCGACGAGGGCACGCCGATCCCGGCGCCCCAGTCCGGCATTGCCGCCGCCGTCGGCTAGGGAGCGAGAGCGTGGATCGCAGAAGCGTTCTGACCGGCATGGGCCTGTTCACCCTGGCCGGCTGCACCGGAGCCGGGACCTCGCCTCAAGGTGACCGTCCGGGAATCGACCTGAGCGATCTGGAAGCCCGTCAGGGCGGCCGGTTGGGTATTCAGGTCGTGGGCGCCGATACGGTCGGTTGGCGCGCGTCCGAACGCTTCACCTATTGCTCGACCTTCAAGCTGTTTCTGGCGGCCGCCGTGCTGCAACGGGCTGATCGGGGCGAGATGCCGCTGGACCGGGAAATCCCGATCACCGAGGCCGACATGGTCTTCCACGCGCCGGTGACCGGCGATGCGGTGGGCAAGACGCTGTCGGTTGAAGCATTGTGCAAGGCCACGGTCGAACTGAGCGACAACCCGGCGGCCAATATCCTGATCCGCGAAATGGGCGGGCTGGATGCCTGGCGGGCCTGGTATCGCGGGATCGGCGATACGGTCACGCGTGTGGACCGGCTGGAACCGGCCCTGAACGGTGTGGGCGACGAGCGCGACACGACAACGCCCGAGCAAACCGCCACCAACCTCGGGAAGGTTCTGTCCCCCGATGCGAGCCTGCTCACGCCGCCGTCGCGCGAGCGGCTGATGAGCTGGCTGATCGAAACTCCCACGGGACCGAACCGGCTGAAGGCCGCCGCGCCGCTGGGCTGGACGGTGGCGCACAAGACCGGCACCAGCAACGCCGGCCCGGTCAACGACATCGGCCTGATGCTGCCGCCGCAAGATCAGCCTGTGTATGTCGTCGCCTACTATCAGGGGCCGGAAACCGACAACTTTGCCGAGGGCGAGGCCATTCTGGCCGAGGCTGTCCAGCGCGTTCTGAAGGCGGCCGGGCATGACTGATACCCCCGTCATGATGAAGGACGGCATGGCCCGACCTTCGGGCAAGGACATGCTGGGCTGGATCGCGCGCGGCGAGGTCGGCATGGCCGTCGGCGTGATCGGCGTCATCCTGCTGCTGATCCTGCCGATCCCGTCCTTCCTGATGGACATGCTGCTGGCGATCTCGCTGATCTCCAGCGTGCTGATCCTGATGACGGCGCTGATGATGAAGCGGCCGCTGGACTTCGCCATCTTCCCGACGGTGCTGCTGGTCTCGACCCTCTATCGGTTGGGCCTGAACCTGGCCTCGACACGGCTGGTGCTGACCAGCGGTCACGAGGGCGGCGATGCGGCCGGCAAGGTGATCGAGTCGTTCGGCGCCCTGATGATGGGCGGCAGCTTCATCATCGGGATCATCGTCTTTGCGATCATTCTGGTGGTGAACTTCGTTGTCATCACCAAGGGCTCGACCCGGATCGCCGAAGTCTCGGCCCGCTTCACCCTCGACTCCATGCCCGGCAAGCAGATGGCCATCGACGCCGACCTGTCGGCCGGCCTGATCGACGAGGCGCAGGCCAAGATCCGCCGCAAGGAGCTGGAGCAGGAATCGACCTTCTTCGGCGCCATGGACGGTGCGTCGAAATTCGTGCGCGGCGATGCCGTGGCCGGCCTGATCATCGTCTTCATCAACATCATCGGCGGCATCCTGATCGGAACGCTGCAGCACGGCATGCCGATCGGCGAGGCCGCCTCGGCCTATGTGCAGCTGACCATCGGCGACGGCCTGGTCACCCAGGTGCCGGCCATCATCATCTCGATCGCCGCGGGCTTTCTGGTGTCGAAGGCCGGCGTCGAAGGCTCGGCCGACAAGGCGCTCGTCAGCCAGCTGGCCACCAACCCTGTCAGCCTCGGCATGGTGGCCGGGGCCTCGGCCCTGATCGGCCTGATCCCGGGCATGCCGCTGCTGCCGTTCTTCGCCCTGGCGGCGGGCGCGGGCTTCATGGCCTGGCGGCTGGGCCGGGCCCGGCTGAAGCCCGAACCGGTCGAGGCGGCCGAATCCGCCAAGCCCCGCGAGGATGTCGAGGAGCCGATCCAGACCGCCCTCAACATCGACGAGGTCAAGATCGAACTGGGCTATTCGCTGCTGGCCCTGATCAATGATCTGGAGGGCCGCCGTCTGACGGATCAGGTCCGCGCGCTCCGCCGCTCGCTGGCGCAGGAGTACGGCTTCGTCATGCCGTCGGTGCGCATCCTCGACAACATGCGCCTCGGCACCCAGGGCTATGCCATCCGCATCAAGGAGATGGAGGCCGGGACCGGCGAAGTGCGTCTGGGCCAGCTGCTGGCCATGGATCCTGCGGGCCGTCAGGTCGAGCTGCCCGGCGAACACACCAAGGAGCCGGCCTTTGGCCTGCCCGCGACCTGGATCGATGAGTCCCTGCGCGAGGAGGCGACCTTCCGCGGTTATACGGTCGTGGACCCGTCGACGGTGCTGACCACCCACCTGACGGAGATCCTCAAGGAGAACATGGCCGAGCTGCTGTCCTATGCCGAGGTGCAGAAGCTGCTGAACGGTCTGGAGGGCGAGGAGAAGAAGCTGGTCGAGGACCTGATCCCAGGCTCGGTCACCGTCACCACCCTGCAACGGGTGCTGCAGTCGCTCCTGAAGGAAAAGGTCTCGATCCGCGACCTGCCCGCCATTCTGGAAGGTCTGGCCGAGGCGGCGCCGCACACCAGCTCGGTGACGATCCTGGTGGAGCATGTGCGCTCGCGTCTGGCCCGCCAGCTGTGCTGGCAGCACAAGGGCGACGACGGCGCGCTGCCGATCGTCACCCTGTCGCCCGAGTGGGAGCAGGCCTTCGCCGAAAGTCTGGTGGGGCAGGGCGAGGACAAGCAACTGGCCATGGCGCCCTCACGCCTGCAGGACTTCATCCGCGCGACGCGCGACGTGTTCGAGCGCGCGGCCATGGCGGGCGAGACCGCCGTCCTGCTGACGGGCCCGCAGGTCCGCCCCTATGTGCGCTCGATCATCGAACGCTTCCGCGGCCAGACGGTCGTGATGAGCCAGAACGAAATCCACCCGCGGGCGCGCCTGCGCACCCTTGGTCAGGTCTGACGACGGATCAGTTGACCTCGGTCCAGCCCTCGGACGAGGCCTGCCGGGCGGCTTCATTGGTCGGGCGGGCGATCAGGCCGGATTGGGTGATCCAGACCTCATACTCCGCGCCGTCGGCCATCGGCATATAGGCGCCGCCGCCATACAGGGTGTCGACGGCATCGACATAGCGGCGGTACTTGCGCGCCATGTCCCAGGCATTGACGCGCCAGGACAGGGCATCGGGCTGGTCGCCGCCGCTCAGGGCATGCACGCTGCGAATGCCCTCGCGCTCCTGCTGGATCGACTGGTAACGACCCGACAGACGGTCCAGCCGGTACTGGGTGTCCAGACCCAGTACATTGGCCCAAGGCTTCCAGCGCAGGACCTGGGCCTCGATGCGCCATTCGTCGCCATGCAGCGGATAGGTCGCCGACACAGGCTCGCCCGTCTCGCTCGCGGCCGGCTGGGTGACGGTCGTCTCGAAATACTGGGGTCCCAGTTGCTTGACGCGGATCGTGGCGACCGGGCGCTCATAGGTCAGGCGGGCATAGGTCTGGACGTTCATGCCCAGCAGGGCCGCGATGACGGCTGCGGCCGCCAGACCGCCCCCCCCGATGGCGCCGAGCCCGCCCGACAGGAAACGGCCCCTGAAGAAGGCGCCCAGACCGCTGAGCAGAAAGATCACGCCCGCCACACCGACGATCGCCGGGATTATCCACCACCACCAGACCATGTCTTCCCCCTGAATCCGCGCGTTAGAACAATGGTAACCGTAAATCCTTGGTACGTGGAAGGTTTCACCGGAGACGCGACTGGACTTGCACCGGCCACCGGTTAAACGTGCGCGCCGATGGAATGGAACATTCGCGAAAATCTGGTCACCTTCAGCCGGTTCCTGCGGACCGGCGGGCTGGGACGATCCTTGCTGGGCCTGCTGTCACTGGCCTTTGTACTGCTGCTGATCGTGAACCTCGCGACCTTCTTCATGATCGGTCGTACCACCGAATTCCATGAAACCGTGGACCGCAGCCACCGGGTGCAGACCGCCGCGCGGGACCTGCTGATCCGGCTGGTGGATGCCGAGACCGGCCAGCGCGGCTATCTGCTGACGGGCAGTCAGGAATTCCTGACCATCCACGACGAGGCCATCCGCGACCTGCCGGGCCTGATGCAGGCGCTGGACGACCTGACCGCACAGGATGCGGAGGTGCGGGACCGGGTGGATCGCCTGCGCGAGATGGCACGTGAGCGGATCGGCATCATGGAAGCCACCATCTCCCTGGGTCGCGCCCAAAGGTCCGGGGATGCCATCGGCATCGTCCGCGAGGGCCGCGGCAAGGAACTGATGGACCAGATGCGGGCCGAGATATCCGCCATCGACGCGATCGAGGAAGAGCGCTGGGCGTCGCGGCGGCAACAGTCGGAATGGTCCGCAGGTGCTACGGTCGGCATCAATGCCCTCGCCGGCATACTGATCCTGATGCTGGCCGGCATCGTCGCCTGGATGGTGATGCGCTATCTGCGCCAGATGCAGTCGGCGCAGATGGAGCTGGATCGCATCAATGCGAATCTGGAGAACGAGGTCCGGGACCGCACGGGCGATCTGATCCGGGCCAACGAGGAAATCCAGCGCTTCGCCTATATCGTCAGCCACGACCTGCGCGCGCCGCTGGTGAATGTGATGGGTTACACCTCGGAACTCGAGACGGCGGGCCAGATCATCGATCGCCAGATGTCCAGGGTGGAAACCGAGGCTCCCGACCTGATGGAAAGCGACGCCCTGCTGGCGGTGCGCGAGGATGTGCCCGAGGCGATCGGCTTCATCCGCGCCTCGACCGAGAAGATGGACCGGCTGATCAACGCCATCCTCAAGCTGTCACGGGAGGGCCGGCGGGTGCTGACCGCCGAACCGATCGACATGACGAAGATGGTTCAAAAGATCGCCGACGCCGTGAACCACCAGACGGAAAGCGTGGGCGCCGAGGTCGAGGTCACGGACCTTCCGGGGCTGACAGGGGACCGCCTGTCGCTGGAACAGGTATTCGGCAATCTGATCGACAATGCGGTGAAATACCTGTCGCCCGACCGCCCGGGTCGCATCCGGGTGGAGGGCGTGGACCTTGCCGACGGCATGGTGGAGTACCGGATCATCGACAACGGCCGGGGCATTTCAGACCGCGACCACGAGCGGATTTTCGAACTGTTCCGGCGGGCCGGCAAACAGGACCAGCCCGGCGAAGGCCTGGGCCTGGCCTTCGTCAAGAACAGCGTCCGCCGCATGGGCGGGGACATCACCGTGGAGTCGAAGCTCGGTGAAGGCTCGACATTCCTCCTGAAATTTCCGAAACGGCTGAGCTAGTCGAGAAGGGACCGGATATGCCGCACTCTGTGAAGATCGTGATGATCGAGGACGATCACGGCCATGCGCGCCTGATCGAGAAGAACATTCGCCGGGCCAACATCTCGAACGAGATCGAGCATTTCGCCGACGGCTCCTCGGCCCTCGAGCATCTGTTCAGCGAGAAGGTGCTGAACAACGGCCCGCTGCTGATCCTGCTGGACCTGAACCTGCCCGACATGTCCGGCACGGACATCCTCGAGAAGATCAAGTCGGACGAGCGCCTGCGCCGGGCCCCGGTGGTCATTCTGACGACCACGGACGACAAGGTGGAGATCCAGCGCTGCTACGATCTGGGCTGCAACGTCTACATCACCAAGCCGGTGGAGTATGAGTCCTTCTCCGACGCCATCCGGCAGCTGGGCCTGTTCCTGTCCGTGATCCAGGCGCCCGAGATCAGCTGAGAGCCGATATCCGATTGCAGCCCCTGACCAATCCCCTGCACCTGCTCTACATTGATGACGACCGGGGTCTCTCGCGTCTGGTCGAGAAGGAGCTTGGCCGGCAGGGCTTTGTGGTGACCTGCGCGGCCGACGGCGAGGCGGGCCTCGAGATCCTGCGGAGCGGCAAGACGTTCGATGTCTGCGCGCTCGACCACTATATGCCGGAGCGTGACGGGCTGGACGTCCTGCCTGACATCCTGGCCCTGCAGGACCCGCCCCCCGTCGTCTATGTGACCGGCGCCCAGGAGGGCCGCATCGCGGTGGCCGCGCTTCGCGCCGGCGCGGCGGACTATGTCATCAAGGACGTGTCCGAGGACTTCACCGCCCTGCTGCGCTCGGCCATCGAGGACGCGCATCACCGTCGGCGCCTGCAGCGCGAGAACGAGATCGCCCAGGACGAGGTCCGCATCGCGCGCGACCGGGCCGAGGCCATGCTGCGCGAGGTGAATCACCGCGTGGGCAATTCGCTGCAACTGGTGTCCAGCTTCATCTCGCTCCAGATGCGCCAGCTGAAGGACGGCGACGCGCGCGATGCCCTGCGCGAGGCCCAGGCCCGGATCGAGGCGGTCGCCCATGTCCACCGCCGGCTCTATACCTCCGGCGACATGGCCCAGGTGGCGATGCACGAATATCTGCAAAGCCTGATCGAGGAACTGGGCGTCTCGTTGGGTCGCGAGGACAATGCCCCCAATCTCAAGCTGGACGCCGATCCGATGAATGTCGGCACCGACCAGGCGGTCTCGCTGGGCGTGATCGTGACCGAGCTGGTCACCAATGCGGTCAAATACGCCTATGAGCCCGGGCAGGGGGGCGAAATCCGCATCCACCTCAAGGCCGATGGCGAAGGGCGCGCCCTGCTGACGGTCGAGGACGACGGTCCGGGCCTGGGCGACCAGACCAACGGGCCGAAGGGCACGGGACTGGGGTCCAAGATCGTGGCGGCCATGGCCGGCGGGCTGCGTTCCGCCGTCCAGTTCGATGACAAGCACAAGGGCGTGCGCGCCCAGCTGGCCTTCGACCTCTAGGCTTTACCCATGCTGCAGTTCGGAACGGCCCGCCCGGATCACGTCTATGCCCCGCGTCCGACCGCGTTCGGGCTTCTGGTGCATGAAGGGCGGCTGGCCTGTGTGCGGATCGACCGGGGGGCGAACAGCTACCTCGATCTGCCCGGTGGCGCCCGGGATGGGCAGGAGACTGAGGTCGAGGCGGTCGTCCGCGAATACCGGGAGGAGACCGGCCTGCGGGTCGCCGCCGGGGAGCGCCTGACCGAGGCGGCCCAGTTCGTCGACAAGAGCGACGGTCGGACCGTCAACAACACCGGCGGGTTCTGGACACTGACCCTGCTGGACCCCGTGCCGTCCGGCAAGATCGAGGACGACCATGAGCTGGTCTGGCTGGAACCGGCCGTGGCGCTGGCCGAACTGAGGCACGACGCCCACGCCTGGGCGGTCGCCGTATGGCTGCGCACTCGCACAACCGCGTGATCCCGGGAACGGATAGAGCAGCCACCGGTTGAGTCTTCATGCGGGCGGACAACGGGTCTGCCCTTCCTCCCAGGAGACGACAATGAACAAGGATCAAGTCGAAGGCCGCGCCAAGGAAGCCATGGGCAATGTCAAGGATGCCGCGGGCGACGCGACCGACAACCGCAAACTTCAGGCCGAAGGCAAGGCCGACCAGGTCGAAGGCAAGGTCCAGAAGACCGTCGGCGACGTCAAGGAAGACATCAAGCACTGATCGCCTGATCTCTCGCTGATCAAAGGGGCCGCTGTCGCAGGACAGCGGCCTTTTTTCAGTCTCGGCCCGACAGGTTGACGCGCAGGCCGCCGTCGTTGTCTCGGCCGGCCGGTTGCTCGCACACTTCTTCCCAGACGACTCCGCCGTCGGGGCGGGCCCGGGGACGGGTTTCGCAGCGGCCGCGGTCGGCAAGCTGCGGCGTGCTCGGCCCGCGCACCTCGCGCGGCTGGTCGCACTGGACGGCATAGCCGGCGTCGGCCTGGGCGCGGGCGCAGTTTTCCAGCTCGCTGGTGGGACGCAGGGCGGCCGGCAGGCTGTCGCCGAGTTCGGCGGCGAGCTGGCGGCGCACGGAAAGCTGGCAGGTCTCGAGCGGGGTGTCGCCCCGCACCTGCGGATGGCACCGGGCGCGCTCCCAGGCGTAGGGGTCGTCCTTCGCCCACTGGGGCAGGGGATCCTGAAGGATCAGGCTGAGAACAAGGGCACTGAGCATGGCAGCCTCCGAGAGTTCGCCTCCCTAGCGCGCCAACGATCGCATGGCCCGCTCCAGTCCGTCCAGTGTGAGGGGGAACATCTGCTCCTCCATCACCTCCCGGATCAGGCCCACCGAAGGCGTGTAAGACCAGTAGCGCTCTGGCACCGGGTTCAGCCATGCGGACTTGGGCCATTGCTGGCGCAGGCGTTTGAGCCAGACGGCGCCGGCTTCCTCGTTCCAGTGCTCGACCGACCCGCCGGGCATGGTGACCTCATAGGGGCTCATGGTGGCGTCCCCCACGACCACCGCACGCCAGTCGCCCGGATAGCGGTTCAGCACTTCCCAGGTCGGGGTGCGGGCCTCATGCCGGCGGCGGTTGTCCTTCCAGACACCCTCGTAGAGGCAGTTGTGGAAGTAGAAGAACTCCAGGTGCCGGAACTCGGATTTGGCGGCCGAGAACAGCTCTTCGCAAAGCTTGACGTGGCCATCCATGGAACCGCCGATGTCGAGGAACAGCAGCACCTTGATCGTGTTTCGCCGCTCGGGCCGCATCTGGATGTCCAGCCATCCCTGACGCGCGGTGCCGTCGATAGTGGCATCCATGTCCAGCTCGTCCGGCGTGCCCTGCCGGGCGAAGCGGCGCAGGCGGCGCAGGGCCACCTTGATGTTGCGGGTGCCCAGTTCGACCGAGTCGTCCAGATTCCGGTATTCGCGCTTTTCCCAGACCTTGACCGCCCGGCCGTGGCGCGACTGGCCGCCGATGCGGATGCCCTCGGGATTGAAGCCGCCATTGCCGAACGGGCTGGTGCCGCCGGTGCCGATCCATTTGTTGCCGCCCTGGTGGCGGTCGTGCTGCTCCTCAAGCCGCTGGCGAAGCGTCTCCATCAGCTTGTCGAAGCCGCCGAGGGCCTCGATCTGGGCCTTCTCCTCATCGGTGAGGTATTTCTCGTTCAGCAGGCGCAGCCAGTCCTCCGGCACCGAGTGGACGTCGGGCTCGTCGCCCGGCCCTAGGGTCTCCAGCCCCTTGAACACCGAGCCGAACACCTGATCGAACCGGTCATAGTGTTTCTCGTCCTTGATCAGGACGGCGCGCGACAGGTGGTAGAAGTCCTCGACTCGCGTGTCGGCGCTCAGCACCTGCCGGTCCATGGCCTCCATCAGGAACAGCCATTCCTTGAGCGAGACCGGAACCCGGGCGTCACGCAGCGCGGTGAAGAAGGGGAGGAGCATGGGGTCCGGCTATTCGTCCGCGTCGACGACGTCCATGCCAATAAGCAGGGTAATCCCGGCCATCAGACTGACGACGGTCGCCTGTTCGGCCGGTCCGGTGGCCCGCACCTTGTAGCTCCACCCGTCGCGATGGGAGACGAGGGCCATTGTCAGCATGGGCCCGGCGGTCGATTCGTAAACGTAGGCTGCGGCCAGGGGCGGATCCATGCCCTCAACGGACACGATGCTGAGGTCACCCTCGAAGGGCTTCACGCCCTCGAACCGCTGCTCGATGGCATAGGCTGCGGAGGCAATGACGTCCTCGGCCGGGACCTCGTCGACATAGCGTGTGGCGTACACCGTAAGGTCCAGACCGAGAGTCTCGTCGCGGCTCAGGCAACCCACGTCATCGCCGGGCTCAGCGCCTCCCTGGGCCGGGAAACTGACCACCCTTGAGCCATCCAGTCCGCCGAACATGCACACCAGCCCGCTCCGCGTGTGCCGGACTGTCGGCACGCCGTCGTCGGTAATGTTTGTGAAGTAGGGGCTGACATCATCGCCCTTGATCAACATGTCGGCGATCTGGCGGGCTTCTGCGATCTCCTCGGCGGTCGCCGGTGGCGGGCCCTCCTGCGCGACGACCGGCGTCGACAGGGCAAGCAGCAATCCGCAGGCGAACAGACCGGACAAACGACGCAGCATGGCAGGGCTCCCGTGTGTGGATCGGCAGATGACCACGCGAGCGACCGCGCGTCCATGCCAGGATCAGGCGGGCTTCCGCAGGATGAACTCGTCATCCATCCAGCTCCCGACGGCGAACTGGTAGTCGCCGGCCTTCTTGAAGCCGTAGGCCGCGTACAGCTTCTGGGCCTTCAGATTGCCGCTCCAGACGCCGATCCACTGGGCGCCGGTGCCGTGCTCGGTCATCCAGTCCATGGCGACCTTGAGCAGGCGGGTGCCGAGGCCGAGGCCCTGGGCTTCCTTGAGGATGTACAGCCGCTTCAGTTCGGTCTCGCCGGGGCGGGCATCCGGATGGGGCAGGGCGTTCGGGCCGGTATTGGCAAAGCCCAGCAGTTTCCCGTCTTGCTCACCGACCCACCAGCCCATGGCCGGATCGGCCAGTCGGACGCGGGTGGCCTCGAGGCTGAACACCTGATCCATGAAGATCGCCAGATCGTCCTCCGGATAGGGAATGCCGAAGCCGTCCATGAAGGTCTCGACGAAGGTGCGGGCCCCGGCTTCGGACAGGGCCGGGGCGTCATCCATGCGGGCGGGGCGGATCAGGATCTCGGTCATGGCGCGCGCTTATCACGCCGTCGCGACGGAGGCGACAAGCGCCCCGGCGAGCCCTAGTCTGTCGTCATGAGTCTGCCGATCTTCACCCATCCTGCCATGTCGGATCACCAGCCCGGCGTCGGCCATCCCGAGCGGCCGGAGCGTCTGGCGGCGGTGCTGGCGGCGCTGGACGACGCCGGACTGGCCCATGATCGCCGGGAGGCGAGCGAGGCCTCGGTCGTCGATCTCGAGCGCCTGCATCCGGCCGACTATGTGGCCAACATCCTGAACGCCGCGCCGGAGAGCGGGCGGGTGTCGCTGGACGCCGATACCCACCTTTCGCCGGGCAGTGTGCGCGCCGCGCGTCTGGCGGCCGGGGCCGTGATCGACGCGACCCGGGCCGTGATGGCGGGCCAGATGACCCGGGCGTTCTGCGCGATCCGGCCGCCCGGCCACCATGCAGAGCCGAACCAGTCGATGGGCTTCTGCCTGTTCTCGAATGTGGCCGTTGCGGCGCGAGTCGCGCAGGCGGAGGGGGCGCAGCGGGTGGCCGTGGTGGATTTCGACGTGCACCACGGCAATGGCACCCAGGCGGCGTTCGAGGCCGACCCGACCCTGTTCCTGGCCTCCATCCACCAGATGCCCCTCTATCCCGGGACCGGCGCACGGTCCGAGACCGGGGTCGGCAATATCGTGAATGCGCCGGTCGAGCCCCATGCTGCGCGGGAGGTCTGGCGGCGGACCTTTTCCGAAGGGCTGATGCCCGCGCTGGAGGCCTTCTCGCCCGACCTGATCCTGATCTCGGCCGGGTTCGACGCGCATCGCCGCGATCCGCTGGCGCACCAGAGCCTGGAGGCCGAGGATTTCGCCTGGGCCACACGGGCGGTGGCAGAGGTTGCGCGCCGGGTCTGTTCAGGCAAGCTTGTCTCTTCGCTGGAGGGCGGCTACGACCTTGCCGGCCTGGGGCAATCTGCCGTGGCGCACGTTCAGGCCCTTGGGGAGGATTGAGGGACACGCCGACCGACAGCTGACTGTCGCAAGCCACCCCGATGCCATGCTCGACCCCGACCGCCTGAACGATCTTGCTGCCGACAGCACGCGCAAGGAAGCCGAATCGGCTGCGCGCCGTCCCGGCACGACGGGCGACATCGTGCTGGCCCGCCACGGCGAACCGGCCCTGTCGCGCAAATGCCTGATCACGGCCCGCCAGTACCGCGACTGGTGGGGCAAGTATGAGCTGGGCGGTTTGCTGGAAGGCCAGACGCCGCCGGCCGAGCTGCTTCTGACGGCGGAGGGGGCGGCCCTCATCCTGTCGTCCACCCGCCAGCGCGCCATCGAGACGGCCGCCGCCATCTCCGGGGATCGCGAAGTGATCAGCGACGCCCTGTTTATCGAGGCGCCCCTGCCGCCGCCGCCCTTTCCCGACTGGTTCAAGCTGTCGCCCCGCTGGTGGGGGGTGGTGTCGCGCTTCTGGTGGCACGCCTTTGACCACCATCAGGGGCAGGAGACCCGCCGCGAGGCCGAGGCCCGGGCCGATCGCGCTGCCCGTCTGCTGATCGAAAAGGCGGCCATGGGGGGCGATGTGCTGGTGCTGGCGCACGGCTACTTCAACCACATGGTCGGCCGGCGGCTGAAGGCCAATGGCTGGCGCCTGGCCCATAACCAGGGCTTCAAATACTGGTCGCAGCGGCGCTACGTGAAGCGCTAAGGGCCCGGGCGGCTTGCCTGTCCCGGCCTTGCCTGTCAGAACCGCTGCCATGACCGCCGACGCCCCCAAGCCCGATCCGGACCTGTCCTTCGAAGACGCGCTGGCGCGGCTGGAAGGCATCGTCTCGCGGCTGGAATCCGGACAGGCTCCGCTCGAGGAATCGATCAGCCTGTACGAGGAGGGCGCCCGCCTGAAAGCCCTTTGCGAGGCGCGGCTGAAGGCTGCCCAGCTGCGGGTCGAGCAGATCGTGGTCGGCCCCGACGGCAAGGCCGCCCGCGCCGAGCCCGCCGGGTTCGAGTGATGTCCGGACCCGCGGCCGACCGGATCACCTTCGACGATTTCCTGAAGGTGGATGTGCGGGTCGGCGAGATCGTCACCGCCGAACCCTTTCCCGAGGCGCGCAAGCCGGCCTTCAAGCTGATGATCGACTTTGGCCCTGACATCGGGGTCCGGAAGTCCTCGGCCCAGATCACCCGCCATTACACCCCCGCGCAGCTGGTCGGTCGCAAGGTGGCGGCGGTTGTCAACTTTCCCCCGCGCCAGATCGGGCCGCTGATGTCCGAGGTGCTGACCCTGGGCTTTCCGGATGCCGACGGCGAGGTCGTGCTGGTCGGGGTCGACCGCGAGGTTCCGGTCGGGGGGCGGCTGTTTTGATCCCCCTGGCCGCCAATTCCCCGGAGCAGGCGGTGATCGACCGGATCGCCGAGGTCGCGGACCTGATCACCGTGGCGCTCGACGAACTGCTGCCCCGCGCGGACGGCCCGGAGTCCCGCCTGACCGAGGCCATGCGCTATGCGGCGCTGGGGCCCGGCAAGCGGCTGAGGCCCTTTTTTGCGCTGGAGGCCGGGCGGCTGTTCGACCTGGATGAGGGGGCGGTGCTCCGGGCCGCCTGTGCGCTGGAGTGTGTGCACGCCTATTCGCTGATCCACGACGACCTGCCCTGCATGGACGACGACGACATGCGGCGCGGCCGGCCGACCCTGCACCGGGCCTATGACGAGGCGACGGCGGTGCTGGCCGGCGATGCCCTGCAGACGGCGGCCTTCGACATCCTGCTGGACCCGGATACGCATGATGATCCGGCCATCCGCTGCGAACTGGCCCGGCGGCTGTCCTATGCCTCGGGGGCGCGGGGCATGGCGGGCGGCCAGATGATCGACCTGATGGGGGTGCGTGACGACCTGGGCGGGGTGGCGCGTATGCAGCGGCTGAAGACCGGGGCGCTGATCACCCATGCCTTCGAGATTCCGCTGATCATCGGCGAGATCCGGGACGAGCGGCGCACGGCCCTGATCGCCTTTGCCCACGACCTGGGGCTGGCCTATCAGATCGTCGACGATGTGCTGGACGCCGAGGGCGACGAGGCCCTGCTGGGCAAGGCGGCCGGAGGCAAGGACGCACGGCTGGGCAAGACCAATTTCGTCACCCTGCTGGGGCTGGAGGCCGCGCGAGAGCGCGTCAGCCTGTTGCGGGACCAGGCGCGGGCGCATCTGGAGGTCTTCGGCGACGCCGCCGAAATCCTGTCCGCCAGCGTGGATATCGTGCTGAAACGGCGGTCCTGAACGGATCCTCTGCGGCAATCAGCCATTGCTCAGGAATCCCTCACTGGTGTTCCGGGTGCCCATCAATCATGTAGAGAGACTGCAGGACGACCTCCGCGTCCGGGACCGAGCCGACTGAATGCCTGATACGCCCCTTCTCGATACCGTCACCCTGCCTGCGGACACCCGCGGGCTGAGCACGCCGCAGCTGCGCCAGCTGGCCGATGAGCTGCGCGCCGAGGTGATCGATGCCGTGTCGGTGACGGGCGGGCATCTGGGTTCGGCACTGGGCGTGGTCGAGCTGACGGTGGCCCTGCACCATGTGTTCGAGACGCCGAAGGACATTCTGATCTGGGACGTCGGGCACCAGTGCTATCCGCACAAGATCCTGACCGGACGGCGCGACCGCATCCGCACCCTGCGTCAGGGCGGCGGCCTGTCGGGCTTCACCAAGCGGTCGGAAAGTGAGTACGACCCGTTCGGCGCCGCCCACGCCTCGACCTCGATCTCGGCCGGGCTGGGCTTTGCGGCCGCCCGCGACCAGAAGGGCGAGACCAACAAGGTCGTGGCCGTGATCGGCGACGGCTCGATGTCGGCGGGCATGGCCTATGAGGCCATGAACAACGCCGCCGAGACCACCAAACAGCTGGTCGTGGTGCTGAACGACAACGACATGTCGATCGCCCCGCCGGTGGGCGGTATGAGCGCCTATCTGGCCAAGCAGGTCTCGGGCGGCACCTATCGCAACCTGCGCCGCTTCGGAAAGTCGGTGGCCCAGCACTTCCCCCGCCCGTTTCGCGATGCGGCACGCAAGGCCGAGGAATATGCCCGGGGCATGGTGGTCGGCGGGACCTTCTTCGAGGAGCTGGGCTTCTACTACGTCGGCCCGATCGACGGGCACGACATGGATGCTCTGATCCCGGTGCTGAAGAATGCCGCGGCGGTCGACGACCGGCCTGTGCTGGTCCACGTCGTGACGCAAAAGGGCAAGGGCTATGCCCCGGCCGAGAGCAGCGCCGACAAGTATCACGGCGTGGCCAAGTTCGACGTGATCTCGGGCAAGCAGGCCAAGCCGGTCTCGAACGCGCCCAGCTATACCAAGGTGTTCGGGACCGAGCTGATCAAGCGGGCCGAGCGCGACCCGTCGATCGTGGCCGTGACGGCGGCCATGCCGTCGGGCACCGGGCTGGACCTGTTCGGCCAGGCCTTCCCCGAGCGGACGTTCGACGTGGGCATTGCCGAACAGCACGCGGTGACCTTCTGCGCCGGTCTGGCGGCCGACGGGATGAAGCCGGTCTGCGCCATCTATTCGACCTTCCTCCAGCGCGGCTATGACCAGGTGGTCCACGACGTGGCCATCCAGTCGCTGCCCGTGCGCTTTGCCATGGACCGGGCCGGTCTGGTCGGGGCCGACGGCTCGACCCATGCCGGCAGTTTCGACATCGGCTATATGGGCGCCCTGCCGGGTATGGTGCTGATGGCCGCGGCGGATGAGGCCGAATTGGCCGCCATGATCGCCACCAGCCTCGAGATCGACGACCGGCCCAGCGCCTTCCGCTATCCGCGCGGGGACGGGGTGGGCGTCGAGATCCCCGAACTGGCCGCGCCGCTCAAGATCGGCAAGGGCCGCATCGTGCGCGAGGGCACGACGGTGGCGATCCTGAGCCTCGGCACGCGCCTGCAGGAATCGCTGAAGGCCGCCGAATCCCTGGCCGCCCGGGGCGTGTCGACCACGGTCGCCGATGCCCGGTTTGCCAAGCCACTGGACGAGGACCTGATCCTGCGTCTGGCCCGCGAGCACGAGGTGCTGATCACGGTCGAGGAGGGCGCGATCGGTGGCTTCGGCGGCTTTGTGCTGCAGATGCTGGCCGAAAAGGGCGCGCTGGATGCGGGGCTGAAGGTGCGCACCCTGCACCTGCCCGACGTCTTCCAAGACCACGACAAGCCCGAGGTGCAATATGCCGCCGCCGGCCTGAACGCCGACCAGATCGCCGCGACGGCGCTGGTCGCGCTGGGCGTCGAGGGCCGGGCGGGGGCGGTGCGGGCGTAGGCGCACGCTGGATTTCAAAGACCGGACAGGCGGAAGCGCCTCTCGCCGCGCGCGGCAGAGGGTGGAGAGCAGGCGGAGCGCCGGGCCTTCGCCCGGAGTCATTGAGTAAATACCGTTTCGACGAAGGCTGACGCTCCGCGCGGTGGTTTTCCGGAAGCTTGCGTCGGGTGGCCGTATTCGGGCCTTACCGCAGCGCCTCCGACGGGCGGGGCCTTCCTGCGAAGGCTCCCGGAACGGCTGAGTATCCCCCTCAACCCTTGCCCCGATCCCGCACCCGGAGGCGGAGATCGAGGGTGCTCAGGCCCTTGGACCCGACCCCGCTCCATCGCTCCCGCCGCTCACAAGGTCGCAGGCCTTACGAGCCCTCCGTGCGACGGGACGGGAGGACGTTGGCACAGGCCTGAGGTGAGGTGGGGAAGTTGGGTCGGGAAAGGGTGGGGGCTTTGAAAGGGCGGGGGAATTCGGGGGCGACTGTGATGGTTGAGGGCATCGGGCAGCGGTCCTTCTCCCCTTGCGGGAGGAGGTGGCAGGCGAAGCCTGACGGATGAGGGGTCTCTCAGTCGGGTGATGATGAGTTCGCTTTGACCGGCCCGGTGACTATCAGACCGCAGCGCGACCCCTCATCCGCCCCCTTCTCAGGGGGCACCTTCTCCCGCAAGGGGAGAAGGAAGAGGGGGGCAGGCCCGCCCGCCCCTCAGTCGCCCTTGTGTTCGGGTTTGCCCTTGCGGGAGGTGCTGGCCATCTCCTCCAGCTCCTTCTCGCTCATGGACTCGACCATGGATTTCGACGCGCCCTTGAGGTCGGATTTCGGCGTGTCGCCGCGCTTGGCCGACAGGGCGGCGCCGGCGGCTTTCTGTTGGGCAGCGGATTTGGCGGGCATGGGACTCTCCTTTCCTGGGAAACCAATCCGTGGCCGGTTGGGCGGTTCCGGCTGGCCTGCCGACGCGGAGAGGTTCATGGTCGGTCCATGCACAAGCTCTCGTCGCTGAAGGTGGGCATCGACGTTCCCTGGGTCACCAGCTGGACCGCCGAGGAACCCACGGGCGCGGCGCGCTGTGCGACTGTCGGCGGGCGCCCCGCTCTGTGTCAGACGCATGATCCGGGGCGGGGCCGGCCCCTGTATTCCCAGAACCATCTGGAGCGGCAGCGCGACACGGTCGTGCGCATGCTGTGCCCCATGTGCGGAGAGCCGACGCCACCCGGGGACCGCTGGACCCTGACGGCAAAGGTCCGCTCGGCGGGAGCGCTGCGGGCCCGGGGGGTAAACCTGCCGCCGGACATCCACGACGACCAGCGGGTCGTCGATGCGGGCGCCATCGCACCGCTGCACAGGGCCTGTGCCCAGCGCTCCGCAAAACTGTGCCCGCATCTGCGAGCCGATCCCGATTTAAAGCTGGCCCGCTTTCCGAAGCAGCATGTGCTGACGCCGCTGATGGCGCGGCCGACCGGGGATGGGCCGGGCCGGCCGGTGATCGGCTTCATCCAGCTGTGCGGGGTGACGGCGACCCTCGACCGCCGCTGGCGACAGGAAGGCTGAAGGCGGGATCTATTGCAGTCGCTGGATCGACCGCTCCAGATTGGCGCGGGCCTGATCCTCAAACGTCGCCCGGCCCCAGTCGCTGAAGTAGAGCGAGGGGCGTTCGACGAAACGCTGCAGGATGTCGCGCCGGGCCTCGCGATAGAGCGGCTCAGGCACAAAGGTGTATTCGCGGCGGATGTTCTGTTCGTAGGTGTCGAACACATCCGGCCGGGCGCCGAGGATTGAGAGGTCCATGTCGAGGAACTCGGCCATGTCGCTCCGGTCGAGCGCGTCGAGGCCGTCGGGGACTTCGTGACGGGCCGTCGCCTCGATCATCCGTACGGCCTGGGCGCGGACAGTGTCGTCGAGGCCCGGCAGGTCGGCGTCCTTCAGGAGGCGGGCGCTCTCGGCCTCATTGTCCGTTCGGGTTGGATCATAGACGGCATCGTGAAACAGGATGGCCAGCTCGACCGCCGCCGGATCGTGCAGATGCGCGCAGCGCTGCCCGAACCATCGCCGCAGGGCCTCGATGTGTGCCCAGGTGTGATACTGGCGCTGCGGCTCGGCGTAGCGCGCTTGCAACTCGGCGAGGAGGGGGGCGGGGATCATTGCGAGCCAATCTCCAGCCGAACATCGCCGGCCGGGGACGCAGAGCTGGATTCCGGGGACATACTCGGAGGCCGGGTGATCCCGATGGCCAGAATGGCCAGAATTGAAGCGACCCATGTGATCTGTGCCGCGCGACAGATCAGGAGCCATCTCCGCAGCCGCTTGCGTTCTGCCGGAACTGGCGTGGCCCACACCAAGACGGTCGTGCGCCAAGCATTCGTGTTGCCCTCGAGCAGGTCGGGAACCGGCTTTTTCAGGATGCCTTCCCGTTCCATGCGTCGGAAGAGCGGCCAAGCCTGCCTGGCCGCGAAGATGTCGACCCCCAAGCCGACGATGTACGTCAGAAAAAGGGGCCAGAGGGGAGTCATCCCCCCAGCAACTCCCGACCGATCAGGAACCGCCGGATCTCGTTCGTGCCGGCGCCGATGTCATAGAGTTTGGCGTCGCGGACGAGGCGTTCGACGGGCCATTCCTTTGTGTAGCCTGCCCCGCCGAGAGCCTGGACGGCCTCGAGGCTGACCTTCACGGCATTTTCCGAGGCCAGCAGGATGGCGCCGGCGGCGTCATAGCGGGTGGTCAGGCCCTGGTCGCAGGCGCGGGCGACGGCATAGACATAGGCGCGGGCGCTGTTCAGGGCGACGTACATGTCGGCGACCTTGGCCTGCATCAGCTGGAAGCTGCCGATCGGCTTGCCGAACTGTTTCCGCTCGCGGACGTAGGGCAGGACGACGTCGAGGGCGGCCTGCATGATGCCCAGCGGTCCGGCGGCCAGCACGGCGCGCTCATAGTCGAGGCCGCTCATCAGGACGGCCGCGCCGCGGCCTTCGCCGCCCATGATGTTCTCAGCCGGGACCTCGCAGTCCTCGAATACCAGCTCGGCGGTGTCGGAGCCGCGCATGCCCATCTTGTCGAGCTTCCTGGAGACCGAGAAACCCTTCATGCCCTTCTCGATCAGGAAGGCGGTGACGCCGCCATTACCGTCGCCGGTGCGGGCATAGACCACCAGGGTCTCGGCGTGCGGGGCGTTGGTGATCCAGAATTTGGTGCCGTTCAGGACGTAGCGGTCGCCCTTTTTCTCGGCGCGGGTCTTCATCGACATGACGTCGGAGCCGGAGCCGGCCTCGGACATGGCCAGCGAGCCGACGTGTTCGCCCGAGATCAGCTTGGGCAGGTATTTCGCCTTCTGCTCCGGGGTGCCCCAGCGGCGGATCTGGTTGACGCAGAGGTTGGAGTGGGCGCCGTAAGAGAGGCCGATCGAGGCCGAGGCGCGCGAGACTTCCTCCATGGCCACGCAGTGTTCCAGATAGCCGAGGCCGAGGCCGCCGAACTCTTCCTCGACAGTGATGCCGTGCAGGCCCAGCTCGCCCATTTCGGGCCAGAGGTCGCGGGCGAATTCGTTCTTTTCGTCGATCTCGGCGGCGCGGGGGGCCAGCCGGTCGGTGGCCCAGCGGGCGGTGGTGTCGCGGATGGCGTCAGCGGTCTCGCCGAGGCCGAATTCCATGGATTGGGGGGCGTTGGGAATGCTCATGCCGAGCGGGTTAGCACCGATCCCGCGGTCCGGTAAGACCCCGGCGCCCGACCGTCAGGCTTCGCCGTCTTCGGCCGCCGTCCCGTTGTCGCCCGAGCGTCCGCGCCCGAAGCGCAGATAGAGGTTGAGGGCCGAGACGCCGACGCAAGCCGCGCCAATCACGGCCAGCACCCAGGCGATCAGGGTGGTCTCGCCCATCGGAGACGGCTGGTCGACGGCGAGGCGGAAGGCAGCGGCCGAGGCGGTGCAGGCCGCCAGACCCACGCCGCCCATGATCAGGAAGGCCCCCGTCTCGCGCCAGTCGAAGCGGCGAGCCGGCTCTTCCGGCATTTCGTGGACCAGCACACCGGTCTGGCCGCCGTCGTCGATGAACAGGGGCGACTGGTCCAGCTGGAAGCCGCCGCTGCGGTCCCCCTCGGTCCAGACCGGACGGAGCGGCGGGGGTTCCTCGACCGGGGACGGCGGGGTCAGCTCCAGCGCCGGCGCGGCCGGCGGGAACGTGGCTGATTCGCCGAAGGCCGGCAGGGTGACGGGGGTGTCCTCGACCTGGGGCTCGGGCTGGGCCTCGGGCTCGGGCGCCGGTGCCGGTTCGGGCTCCGGTTGGGGCTCCTCGATTGGCTCGGGCGCAGGTTCAGGCTCAGGGACGGGGGCCGGAGCCGGCTCGGGCGCCGGGGCCGCGGTCAGGAAGGGCAGGGGGCCGATGGCCTGGACCGAATAGGGCAGGAAGCGCTGGAATGCAGGCGCGGCCGTGGGCGCAGGCGCGGGCGCAGCGGGCGGCTCGGGGTTGGAGGCCGGGGCGTCGGTCGCCTCGCCCACCATGGGATGCTCGGGGACCTCGGACTGCAGCGGGGCGGGGCCGAAGTTCGGGATCTGGACGTCCGGCGCGGGCTGCGCCTCGGGCGCGGCGTCGGGCTGCGGCTCTGCGGCGGCTTCGGTCTCGCCGAGCAGGACGGCGACGGCCTCGGCGCGGGGATCCCGGTCGTCCGGCTCAGGCTCTGCGGCCGGCGCGGGTTCGGGCGGCGGCAGGGGGGCCGACAGCAGGGCGGCCAGTGCCACGGGGTGACCCGGATCGGCCATGAACAGCGCGCGCTCGGCCGCCCGACGGCGCAGGCCGTCCTGGGGCGAGGCGGGCTGGGGCCAGTGGACCAGGGCGTCGGCGGCCTCGCCGGTCGCCCCCCGGGTCAGGGTCTCGAGCACATCGGAGGCCATGAAGGTCTCGACCCCGACCGACAGGGCGAAACTGGCCAGGGCATCGAACTGGTGGCCGTTAAGGGTCGGGATGCGACCGTCGTCCATGGCGCCGTTCAGCGCCTTGACCACGGGGATCAGGTCGTACTGCAGCAGCAGCTCGGCATCGGCCTCGCCGATGGTCAGGCCCTCGCGCGCGGTCAGACGGTGACCGTAGCCGATCACCCAGCGCCCGTCGGCATCGAGGGTGGCGGTCGCGCGGAACCCCTCGAAGCTCTTGATGAGCACCACTCCCTCGCGGGAGACCTTCATCTTGTGTCGGATGGCTTCAGACACCGCAATTGACCCAAATCGAGACGGCGACCCTCGCCGTGCCAGACACCCAGCAAGGGGCGGGCCACGCCCTCCGGCCTAGAGCAGGACGATGGTGGCGAGGCCAAGGAAGATCAGGAAACCAAAGAAATCGGTCGTCGCCGTGACAAAGACGGCCGAGGAGACCGCAGGGTCGAACTTGAGCCGGGACAGGGTCAGGGGCGTCAGCACGCCGACAGTGGCCGCGACCAGCAGGTTCAGCACCATGGCGGTCGAGATGACCGCACCGATGCGCCAGTCGCCGGACCAGAGGGCAGCGGCGATGCCGATCAGGGGCGACAGGATCAGGCCGTTGGCCAGACCGACCACCAGTTCGCGCCAGAAGGTCCGCACGGCGTTGGAGCTGTTCAGCTCACGGGTGGCGAGCGCGCGCACGGTCACGGTCAGGGCCTGGGTGCCGGCATTGCCCCCGATGGCCGAGACGATCGGCATCAGCACGGCAAGCGCGATGATCTGTTCCAGGGTGGCGCCGAACCAGGAGATGACGCTGGCGCCCAGCACCGCCGTGGCCAGATTGATCGCCAGCCAGGGCACGCGACCGCGGACGATCTCCGGAATCGACGAGCCCCGGTCCTCGTCCGACACACCGGCGAGGCGCAGGATGTCCTCGCGGTTCTCTTCCTGGATGATGTTGACGATGTCATCGACGGTGATCTGGCCGACCAGCCGCCCGGCCGAGTCGATCACCGGCGCCGAAATCAGGTGGTATTTCTCGAAGACGTAGGCGACCTCTTCCTGGTCCTGGTCCACGGTGATCTCGTTGATCGGCTCCATCAGCTCGGTCAGCGGGACGGCGCGGGGCGCGCGCAGGAGCTGGCTGACAGCGACGCCACCCACCGGCCGGTTCAGCGGATCGACGACATAGATGTCGAAGAACAGTTCCGGCAGCTCCTCGCCCTGGGCGCGGACGTGGTCGATGGTGTCGCCGACGCTCCAGAACTGGGGCGCGGCCATGACCTCGCGCTGCATCAGACGGCCGGCGGAGTCCTCCGCATAGCCGAGGCTGCTCTCGATCGCGGCCCGGTCCAGCTCGGGCATGGCGGCCAGCACCCGCTCGCGCCGGTCGTCCTCCAGGTCCTCGACCACGGCGGCGGCGTCGTCCGAGTCGAGCTCCTGCAGCGCCTCGGCCAGGGTCAGGTGGGGAACGCGCTCCAGCACCTCCTCGCGGATACCGTCGTCGAGCTCGGGAAGGGTCTCGGCCAGCAGTTCGGGCGGCAGCCAGAGCGTTACCACCGCGCGGTGCTCGGCCGTCAGAAAGCCCATCAGGTCGGCGACGTCGGCGGGGTGGAGGTCTTCCAGCAGGCCGCGCAGCCGCATGCCGTCGCCGTCATCGGCGGCGTCGACGACCTTTTCCACGAAGGCGGGCGTCAGCACATAGTCCTCGTCGAGCGCGATGTGCTCGATCTCGTCGGATTCAGGGCCCGGGGATGCGATGGCGTCTGTGCTCACGCGGCTGCCTCCCGGATTTCAGATCAGCTATTCGCCGATGATTCGCCCTTCGATATCAGATGGTGCGGTCGAGAAGACTCGAACTTCCACGGGTTGCCCCACAGCGACCTCAACGCTGCGCGTCTACCAATTCCGCCACGACCGCTCGCATCGGAGCGGGGGCGATAGCGCAGGTCGCGGGGAAAGGGAAGGGGCATCGTCCCGCATTCGCGCAGTGGGGCCGCCGAGTGTCCGAGCGCTCCGTCGGCGGAACATCGCCGGGGGGATCACGTTTCCTGACCCGACAGAAGGGCGTCTTTCACAGGACGGAGTACCATGAAATCGCACATCACCCTGGTTTCCACCCTCGCGCTGTCGGCGGCGCTGGCCCTGCCAGCGCTGGCTGCCGATCAGGATCGTGGCAACGGCAATGGCAATGGCAACGGGAATGGTCGGGCGCAGGCGGCCCGCGCCGAGCGCGTCCAGGACGGTCCCGGCAACGGCAACCGGGGTAACCCGGGTCGGGGCAATGACAACGCCCGCAAGGATGATCGTGGTCCTCCGGCGGCGCGCGGCAACGGTAATGGCCCGGTGCCGCCCCAGGTAGAGCCGCGACCCCGGGATCGGGGCAATGGTCCCGATGTGCGCGATGCCGATCGACGGGCCGATGCACGGGCCCGGGTGACGGTCCCGGTCGGTCGTGATGACCGGCCCGAGCCGGTGGTGACCCTGTTCCGCGACGGCCGCGTGGAGCGCCGTGCGCTGATCGATGGATGCCCGCCGGGACTGGCGAAGAAGAACAACGGCTGCCTGCCGCCGGGACAGGCCCGCCAGATGCGGCGCGAGGCCCTGGGCCGGTACGACGGCTACTGGCTGCGCGGGGACGAGGGTTACCGGTACCGCTATGACGACGGCTATATGTATCGCTATGACCGGAACGGCGGCCTGACCGGGTGGCTGCCGGCGCTGGGCGGGGCGCTCGGCCTCGGCAACCTCTGGCCCCAGCAGTACAGCTATCAGCCTGCGCCGCAGTACTACAGCCAGTATTACGGCCTGAATGACCGTTACAGCTATCGCTATGCCGACGGCGTTCTGTACGGCGTGGACCCGCAGACGCAGGCGATCCAGTCGGTCGCGGCCCTGCTGACCGGCCAGCCGTGGACCGTCGGACAGGCCATGCCGCAGGGCTATGACGTCTACAATGTGCCGTACCAGTATCGCGGGCAGTACGCGGACAGTCCGCAGTCCTGGTACCGGTACAGCGACGGCTATGTCTATCAGGTCGATCCGACCACCCGGCTGGTGCAGGCCGTTATCCAGCTGTTGGCCTAGGGCCGGGGAGAGTCATCATGCGCAATCGTCTTCATACCCTGATGCTGTCCGCCGCCGTGCTGGGCGTCGCCGGCCTGTCGCTCGCGGCCTGTGACCCGGCGCCCGAGACGGACACGACCGGATCTGAGATCGCCTCGACCCGATCAGACCGGACACTGACGGCGGCCCTGTCGGATCAGGGTGATGCGGCGGGCTTCCGCGACGTGCTGGACAATTCGGGTCTCTCCACCGCTCTGGAAGGCGTCGGGCCCTATACGGTGTTCGCGCCGTCGGACACGGCCCTGGGCACCGATGCCGACGGATTGAAGGATGAGGCCATGTCGGCCGAGGCTGCGGCGCTGGTGCGCGCCCACATCGTGCCGGGCTCGCTGGGCCGGGCGGACATCAATGCCGCCATCGATGCGTCCGGGAACGATCAGGCCCAGATGCGGACCATGGGGGACGACATGCTGACCTTCACCCGCGACGGCGAGACCATCGTGGTCACGGCGTCGGATGGTGCGTCCGCGCGTCTGTCCGGGACCGAGGTCCAGGCCCGCAATGGCGTGATCCAGCCGATTGACGCGGTGCTGGTGAAGACAGAGGCGGCCGAATAGCGCTGCCCGCCGGGGTCAGGCGGAGCCGGCCATGAAGTCGTAGACGTCGGCGGGGCGGGTCACGGTGATCGCAATGCGGTCGTCGCTGATCGAGATCTCGCCGCGCGCGATCGGATGGTTGTTGGCCAGAATCCAGACCTCGTCCGACTCGGTGGCGTTCAGCGGAATCACGGCGCCACGACCCATCTTGAGCAGTTGGGACATGGGCAGCACGGAGCGACCGAGGACGACGGAGATTTCGACATCGACGGCGTTGATCTGACTCATGACGGACTCGGGCGTACTGGACGAAGTTTGGGATGGAGCTTGCATGGGACCCCCCGCAGGCCACATTGGGGGCACCATGCTTTCGCAAGCCTTAAGCCCCGCGCGATCCGCCCTCATTCGTGCCGACGGACGGCCGGTTGAATGGCGCGTGACGCCTAGGCGGACCGACTACGCCGAGGCCGAGGCGGAGATGGAGGCGCGGGTGGCCGACATCCGCGCAGGCGAGGCCACGGAACGCGTATGGCTGCTGGAACATCCGCCGCTCTATACCGCCGGCGTCTCGGCCCGGCCCGAGGACCTGATCGACGCGCGCTTTCCGGTGCACAAGACGGGCCGGGGCGGGCAATTCACCTATCACGGACCGGGGCAGCGGGTGGCCTATGTGATGCTGGACCTCGACCAGCGCGGTCGGGACATTCGTGGCTTCGTCCGGGGACTTGAGCGGTGGATCATTGGGGCGCTCGCCGAGTTCGGCATCGAGGGCGAGGTCAAGGACGGCCGTGTCGGCGTCTGGGTCACTCGCAAGGGGCCCGGATGGTCGCGCGAGGACAAGATCGCGGCCATCGGCGTGAAGGTGCGCAAATGGGTCAGCTTCCACGGCATCAGCCTGAATGTGGAGCCGGACCTGGACCATTTCGGGGGGATCGTGCCCTGTGGCATTCGCGAGCACGGGGTCACCAGCCTGCACGATCTGGGGGTTCTGGCGAGCATGGACGAGGTGGATGCCGCGCTTAAGAGCAGCTTCGAAAGGGAGTTCGGCTCAACGGTCGCAGGGTAAACTTAACTTCGGTGTGCAAGCTTGGCTTATCGCCAGAAGTGTCCGGGTATGCCTGCCATGTCTCTTGCCGCCTTTGATTCCTGCCCGGACGAGATGGGCGTGGCGGATACCTTTTTCGACGTCTCGCTCGACATGCTGTGCATCCGCGACCTGGAGGGTCGGATCGTCCGGGTCAGTCGCTCGTGGGAATCGACGCTCGGCTATTCGCCCGATGAACTGGAAGGTCAGCCGCTGCTAAAACTGGTGCACCCTGAGGACCTGGCGGCGACGCAGACGACGGCCGCCCGGGTGCAGGACCTTCAGAGGGGCGGCTTTGTAAGCGGATACATTAATCGATACCGACACCGGGACGGGGGTTACCGGCTGCTGGAGTGGCAGGCGCGGCGCCACGGGGATCACATCTTTGCCGTGGCCCGCGATGTCACCGAGCGAGAGATCACCCGGCGCGAACTGGAGGCCGCCAAGATCGCCGCCGAGGCGGCCAGCCAGGCCAAGACCGACTTTCTGGCCAATATGAGCCATGAGATCCGCACGCCGCTGAACGGGGTGATCGGTCTGATCGGCGCCTTGCAGGGCGATGATCTGACGCCGCGCCAAAGGGAACTGGTCGACCTGATCGCCCAATCCGGCGAGAGCCTGGAGCGGCTGGTGTCGGACATTCTGGATGTGTCGAAGGTCGAGGCCGGCAAGCTCGAGATCGTGCCGGTCGACATGGACATCATGGACGAGCTGGCGGGGGCGATCGCGACGGCCCGGGCCAAGGCCGAGGCCAAGGATCTGACCTTCACTTTCCGCCCGGGGCCGACGGCGCGCGGGCGGTTCCTGGCCGATGTCGGACGCATCCGGCAGGTCCTGTCCAACCTGCTGTCGAACGCCATCAAATTCACCCACGTGGGCGAGGTCGCGCTGGAGCTGACGATCGACGACGACACGCCCGAGCCGGGGGTGAGCCAGCTGGTGATAGTTGTGCAGGACTCGGGCGTCGGCTTTGATGCCGAGGCTGCGCGGACCCTGTTCGACCGGTTCACCCAGGCCGACAGCACGATCACGCGCCGGTTCGGGGGGACGGGTCTGGGCCTGTCGATCTGTCAGGCGCTGACCGAGATGATGGGCGGTGAGATTCGGGCCGAGTCCGTTCCGGGCAAGGGCAGTCGCTTCGTCGTGGAGCTGCCGCTGTCACGGACGCGCTCGCTGGACGCCTATGACGCTGGCGTGGCGGCCGCGCGCGAGCGGGCCGAACAGGCGGTCCCGACGATCACAGCGCGGGACGCCGAAAGGCCGGTGCGGGTGCTTCTGGCCGAGGACCATCCCGTGAACCAGCGGGTGGTGGAGGCCATGCTGGCGGGGCCGGAGTTCGAACTGACCATTGTCGAGAACGGCGCCCTGGCGATCGCCGAGGTGGAGACCGGTGCCTATGACGTGGTGCTGATGGACATGCAGATGCCCGTGATGGACGGCCTGGCCGCGACCCAGGCGATCCGGGCGGCCGAGGCGGCGATGGCGACGCCGAAGCGCCTGCCCATCCTGATGCTGAGCGCCAATGCCATGCCCCAGCATCTGGAGCAGGCGAAGGAGGCTGGTGCGGACCGGCACGTGTCGAAACCGGTGACGCCAGCGGGCCTGCTGGAAGCCATCGGTGGGGTCGTGAGGCGGGAACGGGCCGCATGAGCGGACCCGTCCTCAGCGGGGGCGTGGTCCACGACCTGCCCGACGATCTGGCCGTCGCCCTGAAGGCTCACCCCGAAGCGCGCGCCGCGTGGGAGGACATCACCCCGCTGGCGCGCAATGAATGGATCTGCTGGACGATCTCGGTGAAGAAGGCCGGGACGCGCGAGAAGCATGTGGTCCGGGCCATCGAGGACCTGACCGCCGGCAAGCGCCGCCCCTGCTGCTGGCCGGGGTGCCCGCACCGGGAACGGGATGGGGGACGGGGCGCCGGCGCCTGACCCGTGTGGTCATTCGATGGGGCGTTTGGACGAGAGCAGATTCTCTTCGGAGGAGTCGCGGCGCTCGGCCTCGATGGTGCGGTCGATGTGGTCGTCGGGGCGAACGGACTGCACGGTCTCGGCCGAGCCGTCCGCCGGGGCGGCCGCGCGGGGCCTGGCCACCGGCGGACTGGCCGGGGTTGGGGACAGATCCGGCATCTGGTCGATGCGCAGGCGGTAGATGGGCTCGGGAAGCGAGAAGCCTGACGATTCGATGGCCATCTTGGCGACGCGGATGGCGGCACTCCGCCCCTTGAGGAAATCGACGTCTTTCTGATCGATCCAGCCGGTGAACTTCAGGATGATGTTGCTGTCGCCGACGGCCACGATGACGCCGGTCGGCGCAGGGTCGGACAGAGTGAAGTCGAGGTCCGCCAGGGCGGCCACGCCCACCTTGATGGCGGCCTCCGGGTCGTCCTCGGCATCGACGCCCAGTTCGAATTCCAGCCGGCGCTGCGGGTTGCGGGTGTAGTTCAGGATCACCGCCCGGAAGACCATCATATTGGGAATGCGCAGGTGATTGCCGTCCAGCGTCATCAGGACGGTCGCCCGCGACGTCAGCCGCACCACCTTGCCCTCGTGACTGTCGATGACGACGTGGTCGTTCGCCCGGAACGGCTGGCGAAGGCTGAGCATGATGCTGGAGATGTAGTTTTCCAGGGTGTCGCGCAGGGCGAAGCCGACTGCGATGCCCAGCACGCCCGCGCCGCCCAGCACGGTGCCCAGCAGGGCAGTGGCGCCCATCAGGTTCAGCGCCAGAACGATCCCGATGATCAGGCTGACCACCCGGACCAGTTGGGCGAGCAGGTCGCCGACGAAGGGATTGGGCGTCAGGCCACGCCAGAACCGGTTGAATGACGCCACCCACCAGCCCAGGCCCGCGCAGACGAGGACGATCACGAGGCTGAGTACCACCAGCGGCCCGCTGTCGAGCACAGACCGCCACAGGGCCTTCATCTGTGCGAGGAAGGGGGACACCCGCTCGCCCAGCTGGACACTGGCCACAAGCTCGTTGCGCACGGCCACCACGCCCTCGACCCGGCCGGCGATCGCCTCGGCCTGATCCAGATCCGCGCGGTCGGCCACCATGCCGTCGAGGGTCACCACCCCCTCGGTCACCCGGACCTCGACCGCGGAAAGGGCGTCGAACTGGGCGAAAATGCGTGTCAGGCGCGCGGCGATGGCGGCATCAGAGCCGGCGTCGTTGTCGACGCGGATGGCGGGGGGATCCTGAACCGGTTCGGGCGTCTGGCCCCAGGCCGGCGCGCCCGCCGCCGCCAGTCCGATGATCAGCATCAGGCAGACGGCCAGCAGGACGCGGAGGGGGGAGGTCATAGCGGCCATGCTGGCAGCCATGGGCGATGCTGTCACGGGAAACGGCCGATTTGATCGCGCGTCGAGGGCTGGCGCCCGCCGGCGGCCCCTCTGGTCCGCCTGCCTCGACTTCTGGCATAAGGCGCGCCGCGCAGGCCGGGCCGCGCGTGGGATTGCGAGCGGGTCATGAGCGCCTTTCACCATGTGCTGGTCAACAATCTGGTGGCCAACATCATCAACTTCACGGTGTGGTTCGCCCTGACCTTCTGGGTGTTTCTGGAGACGCGCTCGGTGTTCGCCACCGGGATGATCGCGGGTCTGTATCTGGTGCTAACGGCGGGGCTGGCCTTCTGGTTCGGCAGTCTGGTGGACCACCATCGCAAGAAGAAGGTCATGCTGGCGTCCAGCCTGGTGTCGCTGGGGCTTTATGGCGTGTCATTTGGCGTGCTGACCGTTGCGCCGGACGGGGCGATGACCGAGGTCGGAAGCCTCTGGCTGTGGGCCTTCGTCGGCGTGGTGATGCTGGGCGTAATTGCCGGCAATATCCGCTCCATCGCCCTGCCGACGCTGGTGACGGCGCTGGTTGCCGAGGACCGGCGCGACCGGGCCAACGGACTGGTGGGGATGGTGACCGGGATCGGGTTTCTGACCACCTCGGTAATCAGCGGTCTGCTGGTCGCCTGGTCCGGGATGCAAGGTGCGCTGGCGTTCGCCCTGGCGCTGATCGTGCCGGTATTCCTGCATCTGCGGTTCGTGGCCGTCGATGAGCCGTACCCTGAGACCTTGCGGGCAGAAGCCGGGCAGAGCGGCCCGGCGCGGGTCGACATTCGCGGGACGATCAAGGTGATCGCGGTGGTGCCGGGGCTGTTTGCCCTGATCCTGTTTGCGACCTTCAACAACTTCCTCGGCGGCGTGTTCATGGCCCTGATGGATGCGTACGGGCTGTCGCTCATGCCGGTCGAGGCCTGGGGCTTCTTCTGGGCCGGGGTGTCGACGGCTTTCATCCTGAGCGGGATCATCATTTCCAGAACGGGGCTGGGGAGGAACCCGCTTCGTACCCTGATGATCGTCAATCTGATCTGCTGGGTGGTGGCGGCGCTGTTCACCATCCAGTCGTCGATCGTGCTGCTGGCGATCGGCTGTTTCATGTGGATGCTGCTGAGCCCCTACGCCGAGGCGGCCGAGCATACGACGCTGCAGAAGGTGGTGCCGTTCGAGCGGCAGGGGCGGGTGTTCGGCTTTGCCCAGTCGGTGGAGCAGGCAGCCTCGCCCCTGACGGCCTTCCTGATCGCGCCGCTGGCCCAGTTCGTCTTCATCCCGCTGATGACCGACGGCTGGGGGGCCGACCTGATCGGCGACTGGTACGGTCGCGGGCCCGAGCGGGGGATGGCGCTGGTCTTCACCGTGGCCGGCATTCTGGGCCTGATCGTCACGGTGATCGCCTGGAACTCGCGCTATTTCCGCCAGCTGTCGGCGGCGTATCTGAAGGGGACGAAGGCCGAGCCGGTCGAGGGGTAGGCCCTATTCGAACTCGACCAGCACATCGTCGGCGGCGACGGGGGCGCCGGGGCCGGAGACGACAAGCCCTCCGCTCAATCGGCGGGGTCCAGCCTCACCAGCGAGAAGGTCTGATCGCCCACCACCAGCCGGATCGGTCCGGACGGACTGGGGTCAAAGCGGATGTGGATGGGGGTGCCGGGAATCCTCAGGTCCCCCGGGCCAACGAACTCCAGCCGCGCGCGACGGATACCGGTGCCGTCCGGTGCCGTCTCCGAATAGCCGAGGCCGGAATCCACGGGGACGAGGGTGATGCGGTTGCCTTCGGGATCCTCGGCGACGGCGTAGGTGCCCGCCAGATAGTCAACATCGGCCGACGGCAGACCGCCCGTGCGGTCGAAGGTGGGGAGCGGTACCGCGGGATCGAGGAGGTGCAGGGCGATGGCCTGCAGATCGTCGTCGACGGACGAGTTGGACATCAGGACGACGGCGGTGCCTCCGTCATCCTCACGAAAGCCCATGAAGGTCTGATACCCGCCAGCCTCGCCGCTGTGGTGGTAGATGCGCTGGCCGTCCACCTCGTGAACCTGCCAGCCGAGCGGAAGGTCGCGGTAGCCGACCAGTGCGGCCTGCATGGAGGCCGTTTGCGGCTGCCGGCTGGCGGGCAGATGAAGGACGGCAAAGCGGAGCAGATCGCGCGGCGTGCTGTAGAGGCCGCCTGCGCCCCGGCCGATATCCACCGTTTCCGGGCGGGTGTCACCGATGTCGGTCCTGCCGATATGGGGCCGCGCCAGACGCGCGCGATCAACGGGATGGTAGGCCGTGCTGCGCAGACCTGCGGGACCCGTGATACGGCCCAGCAAGCGCTCCATAGACATCCCGGTGCGTATTTCCATCGCGCGGGCGAGCAGCGCCATCCCCGCACTGGAATAGGTCGGGGCGCGGTCGAGCGGGGGTGCGGGAACGGTCGCGAGAAGGTCCTCGTCATTGCCGCTCTGCAGGGCCGCCAGCGGGACGTCGCGGGGCAGGCCCCCGGTATGGGTGGCCAGGTCACCGAGGGTGAGGTCGTACGGCAAGGCCGCGCCCGGCCAGATGTCCGACAGGGGGGTATCGAGCTCCAGATCTCCGGACAGGCTGAGGGCGGCCAGCAGGTCTCCGGTAAAGACCTTGGTGATCGATCCGGTCTCGAACAGGGTGTCGGGGCCGACCGGTACTCCGTCCGCCGCGGTCGTGCCCCATGCGTAGAAATCGCTCCGACCATCCCGCCAGTAGCCGATGACCACGCCCATACGATCGCCATCCTGGACGGCCGACCGGACCGCTAGGGTGACGGGCTCGGGGATCAGCGGGTCCTGGGCGTGGGCGGCGGTGGTCGCCAGCAGGAGCATGGCGGTGCAGGCAAGCGTTCGGAGCATCAGGCTTCCTCTTCGATATCCAGAATGTCGCCTGGCCGGCAGTCCAGCGCCTGGCAGATGGCGAGCAGGGTGTTGAACCGGACCCCGCGCACATGTCCGTTCTTCAGCAGGGAGAGATTGGTGGTGGAGATGCCGACCTGCTCGGAGAGCTGATTGAGGGACATCTTCTTGCGCAACATGAGTTCGTCGATCCGGATGACGATGCGCATCAGATGACTTCGTCGCTGTCGCGCTGCACCTCGACACCCACACCGAATGCGCGGGACACGACCAGAAGGATCAGGCCGGCGATGACGGCCTCGGGGCTGAACTCGGGCAGCAGGCGGAGGGCCGCGTGGTCAGGCGCCGGGGCGAGGGTGTGGATGAGGGTTACCTGCTCCCCCTGGTGAGCGATCACGCTCATCTGCCAGAGAGCGGATCGGAGGAGTTGCCAGACGGGACAGGCCATCAGCAGCACGCCGGCGCGCGCGAGGCTATGGGTCGAACCGGCTGTAAAGGGCCTGCCGCTGGCTGCATCGCGGGCGAAGCGGCGCAGAAGCCAGATCAGGACAATGGCGAAGCCGCCTGTGATCGCCACATCGACCACCCGGAGAACGGTGGCGTCGAGGCTCGAGGCCGGGAGCACAATCTCTCCGCGATCGAGGACCAGCTGGGCGGCGCCCGCCTGCCGCTCAAGGGCACAGACCGAATTCGCCGCGTCCACGCAGGCGACGGGGAAACCGGTGATCAGGGGCTGGCCGACCAGTGGGGCGATGATCGCAAAGGCCGCTGCGACGGCGGTCGCCGTGCAGGTCAGGATCAGGGCTACAGTCAGAAGGCGGGGCAGGACATGAGACGGCATGGGCGAACTCCTTTCCGCCCATGTGACATGATCACATATCGATTAACAGCAATATCATTACGTTTTACGTAAATGTAATGCGCAGCCGCAGCCTATTCGAACTCGACCAGCACGTCGTCGGCGGCGACGGGGTCGCCGGGGCCGGCGCCGATTGCCTTGACCACACCATCGCGCTCGGCCTTGAGGATGTTCTGCATCTTCATGGCCTCGATGATGGCGACGGTTTCGCCCTCCTTGACCTCCTGGCCCACGGTGACGGGGACCGAGACGACCAGGCCCGGCATGGGCGACTGGATCAGTTTGGAGGTGTCCGGCGGGACCTTTTCCGGCAGGCGGGCATAGAGCTCGGCATGGCGCGGGGACAGCACGCGGACGCGGGCACGCATGGCCCGGTGACGGATGTCGAAGCCGTCGGGGACGCGGGTGACCTGGGCGGTAAAGGGGGTGCCGTCCAGCACGGCGCGGAACTGGGGCAGGCCGGGCGACCAGTCGATCTCGGACAGGACCAGGGTGCGATCCTCGTCGTCCAGCTCGATCACGAGGTTCTCGTCGTCATCGACCGCCAGCGAGGCCGAGACATGTTCGGCGCCGACCAGCACCGTCCAGTCGCTGCGGTGGCCGGGGTCGCCGGCCTGTTCGACCTGGACCGCCTTCATCGCGAGGCTGGCGGCCAGCATGACGTCGCGGCCAAAGCCCGCCACGGGCAGGCCGTCGAAACCGTCGGGGAATTCGTCGGTGATATAGCGGGTGGACAGTTCGCCCGAGCGGAAGCGCTGCTGGTCCATGACCGCGGCGAGGAAGGGCACATTGTGGCCGACGCCCTCGAGGTGGGTGTCTTCCAGCGCGCGGGCCATGCCGTCGATGGCGGCTTCGCGGGTTTCGCCCCAGGTGCACAGCTTGGCGATCATGGGGTCGTAGAACATGCTGATCTCGTCGCCCTCGCGGACGCCGGAGTCGTTGCGGACCAGATAGCCGTCCTGATCCCCCTCGCGGGGCTGTCCATAGCGGACCAGACGGCCGATCGACGGCAGGAAGCCGCGATAGGGGTCCTCGGCATAGATGCGGCTCTCGATCGCCCAGCCGCGGATTTTGAGGTCCTTCTGGGTGATGTTCAGTTTCTCGCCCCAGGCCGAGCGGATCATCTGTTCGACCAGATCGACGCCGGTGATCAGCTCGGTGACCGGATGCTCGACCTGCAGCCGGGTGTTCATCTCGAGGAAGTAGAAGCTCTTGTCCTGACCGGCGACGAATTCGACCGTGCCGGCCGAGTCGTAGTTCACGGCCCTGGCCAGGGCGATGGCCTGGTCACCCATGGCCTTGCGGGTCTTTTCGTCGAGCAGCGGGGAGGGGGCTTCCTCGATGACCTTCTGATTGCGGCGCTGGATCGAGCATTCGCGCTCGAACAGGTGGACGACGTTGCCGTGCTTGTCGCCCAGCACCTGGATCTCGATGTGACGGGGGTTCTCGATGAATTTCTCGAGGAAGACCCGGTCGTCCCCAAAGGCGGCCTTGGCCTCGGCCTTCACCGAGGAGAAGCCGTCGGCCATGTCGGCATCGGAGTGGGCGACGCGGATGCCCTTGCCGCCGCCGCCGGCCGAGGCCTTGATCATGACGGGATAGCCGATGCCGCGCGCGATCTCGACGGCCTCTTCGGAAGTCTCGATCAGGCCCATATGGCCGGGCACGGTGGAGACCCCGGCCTCGGCGGCGAACTTCTTGGAGGTGATCTTGTCGCCCATGGCGTCGATCGCCTCGGGGTTCGGGCCGATGAAGGCGATTCCCTCGTCGCGCAGGCGACGGGCGAAACCGGCGTTCTCGGACAGGAAGCCGAATCCGGGGTGGACGGCCTCTGCGCCCGTTTGCCGCACGGCCTCGATGATCCGGTCGGCCAGCAGATAGGACTCGGAGGCCGGAGCCGGACCGATCAGGACCGCTTCATCGGCCATCTCGACGGCCAGCGAGCCGGCGTCGGCCTCGGAATAGACCTGCACCGTGCGAATGCCCATGCGACGGCAGGTTTTGATGATGCGGACGGCGATTTCGCCCCGGTTGGCGATCAGGATTTTGGCGAACATTCCCGGTTCCATCGACATCGCCGGAGGCGGGAGATCAAGGCTCTGTGATCTCACCTTGAGGCGACGGCCCCGATTAGGCCGTGATCGGATGCGAGTAAACCGCGTTCCGGACCGGGGGGTTCGCTTGATCGGCGTTCGGGGTTGGCAAGGCCCCGCCTGATCGGCTTTAACGTGTGGGTACTCCCTGACACGGCCACTGGAGCCTTTTGTATGACGTTTCGACCGTATGTTGCCCTCACGGCTGCGGCCCTCGCCATCGCCACCGCGACCTCTGTCGCTGCGCAGGACTTTCGCGCACTGGCCTCGCAGGACCTGGTCACCGCCCAGGAGGAAATCCGCGAGAACCACCCGGCGCTGATCGTCGACGGCCCCGAGGCCGCGGCCTTCCGCACCTATCTGGATGCAGGTCTCGCCGAGGCGCAGTCCATGCTCGGACAGGTGAACAGCGGCGACAGCCACGCCTATCTGATGCGCTTCTTCGCCGCCGGTTTCCGCGATTCCAACCTGCGCATCACCCCGACCTTCGACCTGCTGGGACCGTATTTCGCGACCAGCTGGGCGGGTGTGACTACCGGCTGGAAGGATGGCCAGTATGTGGTGACCCAGGTGGCACCGGGCGTGCGCCGGGGTCCGCCGGTCGGCTCGGTCGTTCTGGAATGCAACGGCATCCCGATCGAGGAATTCGCCATGGGCAAGCTGGATCGCTGGGAAGGCGATCTGACGACCGAGGCCGGTCGTGTCCGCTCTGCGCCCTATCTGCTGTGGAACCGCAACAACCCCTTCACCCGCGGCGTGCCGCAGACCTGCAAATTCCAGGAAGGCCGTCGCCGTCCGCGCGACTATGACCTGCAAATCCAGCCGGTCAGCCCCGCGGCCATGGAAGCGGCCTATCGCGCCACCGTCTGGATGCCGGGCGACGTGCCGCTGGCCATCGAGGAGGTCAACGGTCGTCCGTGGGTGCATGTGCACTCGTTGAGCGAAGACGCTGACTGGGCCGCGTTCAACGCCGCCCTGGTCGCCCAGGTCGACTCGATCCGGGGTCCGCAGGGCTTTGTGCTGGACCTGCGCGGAGCCAACGGCTCGGAGTTCACGGCCTCGCGGCGTGCCTATGGTGTGGCCAACCGCATCTGGACGCCCGAATTCACCGTCAGCCGCCAGCCGGTCGTGGGCGAGGTGACCTATCGGGTCAGCGCCGACAACCGCAAATGGTTCGCCGACGCGCTGGGTCGCATGGAAGCCGATCCGCTGTTCGTCGAGGAAAACCCGGTCGTCATCGAAGAGACCCGCGCCCTGGTCGCCGCGTTTGATGCGGCCATGGCTGCCGGTGAAGACAGCTTCGTCCTGCCGGGTCGGGCTCCGGTGCCCGATACGGGTGCGGCCAACCCCGTGCAGGGTCCGGTGGTCGTTCTGATCGACTCGGGCTGCTCGGGCGGCTGCCTGGACGTGCTGGACCTGCTGGTGAACCTGCCGAACGTGCGTCTGGCCGGGTCGACCACGGCCGAGGACTCCATCTTTGTGGAGCCGACCATCGTGCGCCTGCCGTCGAACTATGCCGACCTGACCTATGGTCACAAGGTGTGGACCAGCCGCGAGCGGGGCAATAACGAGCCCCACGTCCCGGCCGACGGTCTGGCCTATACGGGCAACCCCACGGACGAGAATGCCGTGCGGACCTGGGTCGGCACCCTGTTCTAGGGCGCACGACACGGACAAGGATCGGGCCGGTCGGGGTGGAACCCCGGCCGGCCTTTCCTATTTCAGGGACATGACCCAGATGACCTCTGCCTCGGGCTTTGACCTGACCCCGCCCTCCGAAGACCAGCGCGAGCGGCTGATCGCCGATCTGGACCCGGAGGCGGAACGGATCCTGCTGGCCCATGGCACCGAGGCGCCCTTCTGTGGCGGGCTGCTGGACGAGAAGCGGGCGGGGGTCTTCTGCTGCCGCCTGTGCGGCCTGCCGCTGTTCCAGACCAAGACCAAGTTCGAGAGCGGGACCGGCTGGCCCAGTTTCGACCGGCCGTATGACCCCGACCACATCCGCGAGATCCGCGATACCTCCTACGGCATGGTGCGGATCGAGACGCGCTGCGCCCGCTGTGACGGGCACCAGGGCCATGTGTTCCCGGACGGCCCGCCCCCGACGGGTCTGCGCTACTGCATCAACTCCGCGGCCTTGAGCTTCGTGCCCGAGGGAGAGGCCCTGCCGGACCCTCTCGGTCGGGGCGAGGCAATCGGTACCGGAAACGGGGCCTGACATGGCCACATTTGGCCCCCACGGTGCCGGTCGGGCGCCCGGGCCATTGCGGCGCGCCCGATCACAGGGGAAGATCAGCGGATGATCCTTTTACTCGCCAGCGCCGTCCTCAGCCTGTCCGCGTCTGATCCGCAGGACCCCGAGGGCGAGATCATCCGCACGGCCACTGCCCCGCAGGTGTCCGCCGAAGCCGTGGCCACGACCGGGGCCGGCCAGCCGACAGTAGCGACTCAGGACCCCGATCCGCACGGCCTGACGACGGACCAGCAGATCCAACGCTGGCTGGCGGCCGGGCCGGTCGTCGAGACGATTTCGGACGATCTGCCCGAGGGCCCCGTCGACGGGGTCGCGTGGGACGCCGAACGCCGCGTGCGCGGTGAGTTCAGCGTTGGCGTCGGGACGGAGGGCTATCGCTCGTACGGAGCATCGGTGTCGGTGCCGCTGGGCGAGCGGGGCCATCTGGAGCTGCATTATCGGGAGGTCGAGAACGGCTTTCCCGCCTACAGCCGCTATGGCTCGCCCTATGGCTACGACTATGACCCCGACTGGCCCGATGTGGTGATCACGCCCTGGCGGTCGGACGCGGGGCTTGAGCCCATCGACGCGCGCCTCGACGGCCGACCGGAGCGCACGCGGGCCTGGCAGGACTATGGACGCACGCGTCGCGCTCCGGAGTCGGAGCGCTAGCGTAATCTTGTAGGGAAGATGGTGCCGCCGGGGGGAATCGAACCCACGACCTCAGCCTTACCAAGGATGCGCTCTACCACTGAGCTACGGCGGCCAAATCTGAGGAACCGGGCGTATAGCCAAAGCGCGGTGCGGGCGAAAGCCCCTAATCGCAATCTCTTGCTGAAAAGCGCATCCGGTGGTCAGAGGGGCGCATGAGCGAGCGAGACAATTCCCCCGCCGACACGCCCGCCGCCCGGGCGGCCCGGGCCCGTGAGGACCGGCTGGCCAGCGCGCTTCGGGCCAATCTGCGGCGGCGCAAGCAGGCCACGCGCGGCGTGCCCGCCCCGGAACCGGCCGGTGAGGCCGGCGACGAAGAAAGCTGAGTTTTGGCGGCGGCCTGCCCTTTCAACCCGGGGGCGGGTCGCGCTAGATAACCGGTCCCCCCGCAGCGCGATCAGGTGCCGGCGGTCAGCATCAGGATCGACATGGACAGTATTGCCATCCGCGGCGGCAACACCCTGAACGGCAGCATCCCGGTCAGTGGCGCCAAGAATTCGGCGCTGAAGCTGATGGCCGCCTCGATCCTGACCGACCAGCCGCTGCGCCTGACCAATATGCCGCGGCTGGCGGATACGCGTTTCCTGGGACAGCTGCTGCGTCAGCTGGGGGTCGAGGTCACCGAATCGGGCGAGGCCGGGGCGCAGCAGACCCTGTTCCATGCGCCGGAGATCACCTCGACCTTCGCGCCCTATGATCTGGTCCGGCAGATGCGGGCCTCGTTCAATGTGCTGGGCCCGCTGCTGGCCCGGACCGGCGAGGCACGGGTGTCGCTGCCGGGCGGATGCACGATCGGGGCGCGGCCGGTGGACCTGCACCTGATGGCGCTGAAGGCGCTGGGCGCCGAGATCGAGCTGGAAGAGGGCTATGTCGAGGCCCGGGCGCCGAACGGCCTGAAAGGCGCGGAGATCACCTTCCCCTTCATCTCGGTCGGGGCGACCGAGCATGCTCTGCTGGCGGCCGTGCTGGCCGAGGGGACGACGGTCCTGAACAATGCGGCGCGCGAGCCGGAAATCGGCGATCTGGCGCGGTGTTTGATGGCGATGGGGGCGAAGGTCGAGGGCCTGGACACCCATACGCTGACGATCACGGGCGTGACCTCGCTGGGCGGCGCCGCCTGGCCGGTGATCGCCGACCGGATCGAAATGGGCACCTATGCTGTGGCGGCCGCCATGGCGGGGGGCGACGTGACCCTGACCGGCAGCCGGCCCGAGCTGATGACCGCCCTGACCGCCAAGCTGCGCGAGTGCGGGGTGGACGTGGCCGAGACCGACGACGGCGTGCGCGTGCGGCGGGATCCGGCCGAGCGACTGAAGGCCGTCGATGTGACGACCGAGGTCTATCCGGGCTTTGCCACCGACCTGCAGGCGCAGTTCATGGCCCTGATGACCACGGCCGAGGGCGAAAGCCGCATCCACGAGAACATTTTCGAGAACCGCTTCATGCATGCGCCCGAGCTGGCGCGTCTGGGTGCGGACATCGCCGTGCACGGCGGCGAGGCGGTGGTGACGGGCGTCGAGCGCCTGCGCGGGGCGCCGGTCATGGCCACCGACCTGCGCGCCTCGGTCAGTCTGGTGATCGCCGGGCTGGTGGCCGAGGACGAGACCACGATCGGCCGGGTCTATCACCTGGATCGCGGCTTCGAACGGCTGGAAGAGAAGCTGGGGCGCTGTGGTGCGGACATCCGCCGGATCACAGGGGATGGCCATGAGCACTGACGTCGAGGCCGCCGTCTCGCCGCCGCAGCCGGCCACGCCGCCCGAGCCCCTGCGGCTGCTGGCCATGGACGTCGAGGACCTGCAGTTTGTGTCTGCAGCCTTGCAGGACGCGATCCTGCGACCGGTCGACATCGTGTGGGAGCGGTCGGCGCGGCAGCTGACCCTGACGCTGAGCCGCTTCTGCTGGGAGTGCGGCGGCACGCGGGTGATGGCCGCCATGCAGTTCGGCGACGTGACAGCGGTCAAAAGCCGGCAGCTGCCGCGCGGACCGGAACAGGCGCTGGAACTGCTGGCCCTGCATTTCGAGCCGTCGGAGGCGCCGTCCGGTCAGGTCTATCTGATGTTCGCGGGCGGTGGCGATCTGCGCATCGATGTGGAATGTCTGGACGTGGTGCTGGCGGACCTGTCGGACCGGTGGCCGGCGCGCGAGAAGCCCAGCCATCCCGAACTGGACGAGGGAAGCGAGACGGAATGACCGACAGCGCCCGCCCGGACACGGACCGTCTGGCCTCGGTCGACCTGGATGCGGCAACCCTGCCCGCCGCCACGGCCGAGATCGAGCATGAGCGCCGGGTGGCGATCTTCGATCTGGTCGAGAAGAATGCCTTCCGGCCCGAGGGGGCGTCCGGCGGTCCCTATGCGCTGAAGCTGTCGCTGCAGGACAGCCGGCTGGTGTTCGATATCAGCGGACCTGATTATGCGCGGGCGCACGGGCTGTCGCTGACGCCGCTCAAGACGGTGCTGCGCGACTATATCCTGATCTGCGAAAGCTATTATGAGGCGCTGAGGGGCTCCTCGCCCAGCCAGATCGAGGCCGTCGACATGGGCCGCCGGGGTCTGCACAACGAGGGCGCGGAGATCCTGAAGGCCCGGCTGGACGGCAAGATCGACATGGACCAGGAGACGGCGCGACGGCTGTTCACCCTGGTCTGCGCCCTGTACCGGCGGTGAAGTCCATGGGGCCGGAATCAGCCAGGGCCTTTGCCATCCGAAAGCATGGGGAGCAGCGGTACGACGAGCATCCCTACGAACATCACCTTTCGCAGGTCGTGGACATTTTGCAGAGTTGGACAGACGACCCCGATCTTCTGGCAGCTGCCTGGTTGCACGACACGATCGAGGATACCGACACGTCTCGTGACGACCTGATGAGAGTTTTCGGAGAGCGTGTCGCGGGTCTGGTGTGGGCGGTGACCGCAGAGGGCGAAAATCGTGCAGAGAAGATGTCAGCCATCTATCGCAAGATTGCAGATACCCCGGACGCTGCCCTCGTAAAGCTGGCTGATCGGGTCGCCAATGTAGAGGCGGCAAGCCCGGGATCGAGACATCTAGAACGCTATTTGGGTGAACACGAAGGCTTTGCCAAAGCCATCCGACCGTATGTGCCGGCTGATGCCTGGACACGGATGGAAGCGGCGTATCAGCCCTGACCTCTCGACTATTCATGCATTTTAATGCATAGGGCGCGACCTCAACGGTCCGTGTTTCGCCCGACTTGGTACCGTTCAATGTTTCCCCGGGCGTGAGAGGCCGCATGGCTAAGGAAGAACTGCTCGAGTTTCCCGGCGTGGTCAGCGAACTGCTGCCGAACGCCACGTTCCGTGTGACGCTCGAGAACGACCACGAGATCATCGCCCACACCGCGGGCAAGATGCGCAAGAACCGCATCCGCGTGCTGGCCGGTGACAAGGTGCTGGTCGAAATGACCCCCTACGACCTGACCAAGGGTCGCATCACCTATCGCTTCAAGTAAGGCCGGGCGGGATGGCCCGTCCTGAGCTCATCCTGGCTTCGGCCAGTCCGCGCCGGCGTGAGCTGCTGGCCCAGGTGGGGATCGTTCCGGACCGGATAGAGCCCGCCGACATCGACGAAACCCCGCTGAAATCCGAAACTCCCGCGCAGCTGGCCGAGCGTCTGGCGCGCGGCAAGGCGGCTGTGCTGGCCGAGCGGCATCCCGACGCCATCGTTCTGGCGGCGGATACCGTCGTGTCGCTGGGGCGCCGGTTTCTGGAAAAGGCGGCGGACGAGGCCGAGGCGACGCGTTTCCTCAAGATGCTGTCGGGCCGGAACCACCGGGTGCACACCGGTGTGGCCGTGGCCCGGGGGGACCGCGTGTCCGTGCGGGTGGTGGAGACCCGCGTCGCCCTGAAGGTGCTGAGCGAGGCGGAGATCGCCGCCTATGTCGCCAGTGGCGACTGGCGCGGCAAGGCCGGGGCCTATGGCATCCAGGGGCCTGCGGGCGCCTTTGTCCGGCGAATCGTGGGCAGTCACCCGGCGGTTATGGGATTGCCGCTCTATGAGACCGTCAGCCTGCTGGAAGGCGTCGGGTACCGGCGCGGGTGAGCGCGCTGCAGACCTTTTTGGATAGGGCGCCGGGTGAGACCTGGGGCGTGGTGTGCGAGGACGGCGAGCCGCGCCGCATCTTCCTGTCGCGCGACGAGGATCATCCGGCGAATCGCCTCGAGGCCGAGAGCATCGGCCGGGTGACGGCGCTTTTGCCCGGGGGCGGCGGGGCCTTTGTCGATCTGGGGGCCGGAGAACCGTTCGGATTCCTGCCGAAGGGCGCGGGGGCGGTAGGCGAGGCCGTCCATGTGGCGGTCACGGCCGAGCCGCGGGGCGGCAAGGGGCCGACGCTGAAGCGGGTGGGAGACGGGCAGGGGGCGCCGCGCCTGCTGAAGGCCGGGCCCGGCGTGGCTGATTGGCTGGCCCGTACCGCGCCGGGTGTCGTGCCCGAGACCGGGGCACCCGCCATCGAGGTCGTGCGGGAAGCACGCGAGCTGGCGCTGGCCGCCCTCGTCATGGAAGGCGGACTGGACGTGGCCGTGGAGCGCACGCGGGCCATGGTGAACGTCGACATCGATCATGCCGGAGAGGCCGGGCGCGACGGCATGCGCGCTCGTCTGGCGGCGAATCGGCGCGGAATGACGCTGGCCGCGCGCCGGATCGCCCTGAAAAACTGGGGCGGGCTGGTCGCAATTGATCTGGTCGGCACCTCGCTTCCGCCGGAACCGGTGATGGCCGGAGCGAAAATTTCATTTCAGGACACCGGTGTCACTTTTGGGCCACTGAGCCGTTTCGGGGTCCTGCAGCTGTCGCTGCCCTGGACGCACACCCCGATCGAGGAGGTGCTGTTCGGTGTATCGGGCGAACGGCGACGGCGGACGGAACAGATCGACGCCGTGCGCAACTTGCGCCATGCGCTGGCCACCGACAGGTCATCCCCGTGGGTGAGCCTGGCGGTCCCGGAAGGGGAGGCGGGCGACATCGCGTCGCTGACCGTCGGCCTCGGTCCGAGGGGACGCGTTGTCGCAGACCCGGGCCTGGCGGTCGGTACCTATGAACTGCGGGAGGGCTGAATGGCCAAGTGTCCGATCTGCAAGAAAAATTCCACACATCCGGATTATCGGCCGTTTTGTTCCAAACGGTGTTCGGACGTTGATCTGCAGCGCTGGCTGACGGGAGGATATGTGCTTCCCGGGGAGCCCGCAGAGGGCGGCGAGGACGATCGGCGGGACGACGAAAGCGAACTGTGAAGAAGGGTGCTGGACACCCCGCATTCGCTCGCCTATAGACCCCGCTCCCGCCCGCCGGAGCGCGCCTGGGTAGCTCAGTTGGTAGAGCAGCGGATTGAAAATCCGCGTGTCGGTGGTTCGAATCCGCCCCCAGGCACCACTTCTCCGAACCCCCTTGGGGCAGGAAATTCCAGATATCATGAAAATGTCGCTTTCCGGGGGAAGTCTGTGCCCCAACGACAGGTGTTCTCGCGCCGGGGGAAAAGCGGCTCGGCGCACTTGACGCTCTGGTATGCGTTCGCCAAAGGGAGCGTGACTGCTTTCTTGGGTGGGGGTGGCCAGGGGGTTCCGGATCTCGATCCGGAGGCATCTGTCACCGACACCGGTTCCATTCGGCAACCGGTCGCATCCGAAGGCGTTTCGACGTCGGACCCCTTCAGGTCTGAAGTCGGGAAGTCAGAGTTTTCAACTGGGGTACGGCCACTGGGGTCGGGTCCTTTTGGTTTTATGGTCAGACCACAACGCAGGAACTGGCGAACTATGCGCGATAGCAAAAAGACGAACATCCTTCTCGCAATGGCCGGCGCCGCCGTGCTGATGGCGAGCTCGCCGGTCCTGGCTCAGGACACCGCGACTCCGGCTCCGGCGACTGCCGAAGCTACCACCACCGAGGCTCCGGCCACGGACGCGGCCCCGGTCGACACCGCAGCCGATCCGGAAAGCGTCGCTGACGCCGTCGGCGGCGAAGGCCACGGCGACATCACGCCGATCTCCATGTTCATGGAAGCCGGCATCGTCGTGAAGATCGTCATGATCGGCCTGCTGGTGGCCTCGATCTTCTCGTGGGTCATCCTGATCATCAAGATTATCGAGTTCGCCGGTCTGAACTCCAAGACCGACCGCTTCCTGGAAAGCTTCCGCGGGGCCCGCTCGATCGCGGACATGCGCAAGATCGCCACGGCGGACGAGTTCGATGGTAACCCGCTGGCCGACATGGCCGCCGCGGCCACTGAAGAAGTCGAACTGTCGCGTCAGGCCGGTCTGTCGGTCACCGGTGAGCACCGTGACTCGGCCATCACCCGCGCCTCGACCGCCGTTGCCGCGGTGCAATCTGGTCTGGCCGGTCGCCTCTCGGGCGGTCAGCAGTTCCTTGCCTCGGTCGGTTCGTCCGGTCCGTTCGTCGGTCTGTTCGGTACGGTGTACGGCGTCATGAACTCCTTCATCGGTATCGCCCAGTCGAACACGACCAACCTGGCCGTCGTGGCCCCGGGTATCGCCGAGGCCCTGCTGGCCACCGGTATCGGTCTGTTCGCCGCTATCCCGGCGGTTATCTTCTACAACTACTTCAACACCCGCATCGCCGCCTACGGCACGCGTTCGGACGGCTTTGCGGCTGAACTGCTCAACGCCATCTCGCGTCAGCTCGACAAGGGAGCGTAAGGCTCATGGCCGCAAAACTCTCAGGAGGCGGCGGCGGAAAGTATCACGTCGAGCAGAACAGCGAGATCAACGTTACGCCTTTCGTTGATATCATGCTGGTTCTCCTCATCATCTTCATGGTGGCCGCGCCTCTGGCCACCGTGTCGATCGAGGTGAAACTGCCCACCGCCGCGGCAGACCCGCAGGAGAACCCGCCCAAGCCGGTGTTCATCTCGATCCAGAACGACGGGGACGTGTTCCTCGGCGACTTCCGGACCTCGGTGGCTACCCTGGGTGACGATCTCCGCACACAGATCCGCACGCGTAACCCGGAGGAAGAGCGTATCTTCATCCGCGGCGACCAGCAGACGCGCTATGGCGATTTCATGCAGGTGATGAATGCCCTGCAGGACAATGGCTTCTATAGCGTCGCCCTGGTCGGCGAAGACAACGCGCCAGAGTAAAGGACGGGCATATGACCGATACACCCGTTGAGTACCATCGCAGTCGCTATGACGCCCCTCGCAAGAAGGGCTTCCTGGGGGTCTCGCTTGGCGTCTGGCTGATCGTGCTGGTCGTCGTCACCATCCTGTTCGGGGTGATGCTCTACTTCATCGACAAGACGAAGTTCGAGCTGAAGATTCCGGAGTACTCGGATGAGTCGGTGCAGGTGGATTTGATCGATCCGATCCCTCCGCCTCCGCCGCCGCCTCCTCCGCCTCCGCCGCCTCCGACGGATACCCCTCCGCCGCCGAAGATCCAGCCGCGCGAGCCGCTGCCTTCGCCGATCACGCCGCCGGCCCCGCTGCCCATTCCGCCGGTGCCGAAAGAGGACCGTCAGGAGTACACGGGACCGCCGATCAACATCCCCGGGCCCCCGCCGCCTCCGGCTCCGCCGGCGCCGCCGGTCCGCCCCTCGGTGATCACGAACCCGTCGTGGTCGCGTCGTCCCCAGCCCACCGAGCGGGACTTCCCCGATCGGGCGCTGAACTCGGGCACCAGCGGTGAAGCCACCGTGCGGTGTACCGCCCAGGCGAACGGCCGACCCGCCAACTGCCAGGTGGTGTCGGAAACGCCCAGCGGATACGGCTTCGGCCGGGCCGCAGTCCGGGTGGTCCAGCGCGGCGAACTGTCGCCGCGGACCGTGGATGGGGCCGCCGAGAACGCGACGTTCAACGTCACGATCCGGTTCCCGATCGCGGACTAGGTCGACTGAAAATGGAAACGCCCCGGAGTCCGCTCCGGGGCGTTTTTTCTTGCCCGCCGGTTGTCGTGCGGGCTGGATCAATTTCGGCCCCAGCGGGTTCAAGCTTCACCGCTATCCTGAAACACTCCGGGAGATTCCCTGATGACCCTCACTGTGCCCAAGGTCCTTGTCGGACTGGTCGCCGCCTCTGCCCTCGTCGCAGGGTGCGCCTACAACGAGGCGCTGGGCCGCAACCAGTTCCTGCTGGTGGACAACGCGTCCCTCACGCAGCAGGCCGATCAGGCGTGGGCCGATGCCCTGCGGACGCAGCAGGTGTCCCGCGACGCCAATGCCAATGCCCGCATTCGCCGCGTTGGCGGGCGGATCGTTCAGGCCGCCGGCCTGACCAATCTCAACTGGGACTATGCGGTCTTTGTCGACTCGTCGCCGAACGCCTTTGTTCTGCCGTCGGGCAAGGTGGGCGTGACGACCGGTCTGCTGGCGCTGGTGCAGAATGACGACCAGCTGGCTGCCGTCCTCGGTCATGAGGTCGGCCATGTTGTCGCCCAGCACGCGGCCGAGCGTTATTCCAGCACGGCGGTGACCAGCATTGGCCTGCAGGCTATCCAGGGTGCCTCGGGCGACTATGGGCAGGCGGTCGGCGCCCTGGGCGGGCTGGGGGCCCAGCTGGGCGTGCTTCTGCCCTTCTCGCGCCAGCATGAGCTGGAGGCGGATCAGCTGGGCATCGACTATATGGTGCGCGCCGGCTATCGCCCGACCGAGGCCCTGACCCTGTGGCGTCTGATGGCTGCCCAACGTCAGACCCAGACGCCGGAGTTCGCCTCGACCCACCCGTCGGATGCCTCGCGCATCCAGGCGATCGAGCGCTATATCCAGTCCAAGGGTTACAGCTGATCCGGACGGGGCAGTGAATTCGAAAGAGCCGCTTGCCCCCGACCGCGAGGCCCGCTAGAGAACCGCCCTCGCGACGAGATGTGCAGCCTTAGCTCAGCTGGTTAGAGCGCCGGTTTGTGGAGCCGGAGGTCCTCAGTTCGATCCTGAGAGGCTGTACCATCGCGAAGCGCCCCGCTTGACCGGGTCGCGACAATGGGGAGGCTGTCCCCATGATCCTCTCTCCCTCCGATCCGGTTCACTGGGATCCCGAAACCTACAACCGGTTCGAGGCCGAGCGCGATCGTGCGGCGCTGGACCTGCTGGTCCGGTTGCCCGACGATCTGCAGCCCCGCGTGATCTGGGACCTTGGCTGCGGTGACGGGCATCACGCCAGTCTGCTGAAGCGGCGCTATCCGGCCGCCGAGGTTCACGGGCTGGAGCAAAGCGGGGACATGCTGGCCGATGCGCGGGCGCGGGACGACCGGGTGCAGTGGCGTCAGGGCGATATCGCTGACTGGACCGCCGGGCAGCCCGTCGATCTGATTCTGGCGAATGCCTCGCTGCAGTGGCTGGGCCGGCACGACCAGCTCTTCCCGCGTCTGGCCGGTCAGCTGGACTCGCGCGGCGTGCTGGCCGTGCAAATGCCGATGGCGTTTGAGACCCGCCATCATAGTCTGATGCGAGAAGTCGCGGAGGACGGGCCGTGGGCCGGCACGCTGCGGGACGTCTCGACAATCGCACCCCTTCCCTCCGCCGAGGTCTATTACTATCTACTGGCCGGGGCGGGTGCCGAGGTCGACATCTGGTCCACCACCTATCTGCATGCCCTGACGGGCGAGAATGCGGTGCTGACCTGGATGTCCGGAACGGCGTTGCGGCCGTATCTGACGGCCCTGGCTTCAGCACCCGGGCTGAAGTCGGCCTATCTGGCGGCGCTGGAAGAGGCGCTCAACCGGGCCTTTCCGAAGCGGTCTGACGGCGTGACGCTTTTGCCTTTCCCGAGGCTTTTTCTGGTGGCTCGGGCGCGGTGACGGTCTCGGCGGCCTCGGCCTGACGGCTCCGGTCCTGCCGGAGCCGGGTGACAGGGCCGTCCAGTTCCGAGAGGGCCGCGTGCGCGGCCTCATAGCCAGCCCCAACGGCGATGTCGTAGGCTTTCCAGTCGCGGATATCCATGCCCTCGGGCTCGGGCTGGATCAGCAGGTCCGTGGCCCTGCGCGAGGTTTCGATATCGGCGTCGCTGGTCAGGGTGGCGGCGCGCATCAGCAGGGCCACGATGGGCGGGCCGTTCTTCCAGTCCCCGGACAGGATCCACCGCCACCAGGAGGGCGGGTTCTGGAGGGTGGCGGGGTCGACCCCGCGCGCCTGGGACATGTCCACGCCGATCACGGGGCCGGCGTTCATCTGGCGCATGGTTTCGGCGGGGAAATTCCGCAGGACGGCGCCGTCCACCAGGACCTGATCGTGCATGACCACCGGCGGCATGACGCCAGGAATGGAGATGGTGGCGCGCATGGCCCGGCGAAGAAGGCCGCGCTTGTGCACCTCAATCCGGCCTGTCGTCAGATTGGTCGAGACGGCAAAGTAGGGCAGGGCCATATCGGCCATCTCGGTGTCGCCAAAGGCGTTGCGCAGCAGGCGCGTGACCTTGCCCGCCCGGGTCATGGCGATCAGCGGGAAGGTGATGTCCGAGAGCGGATCGCTGGCCACGAAAGCCCGCTTGATTTCGTCCTCCATTTCGTCCTGCGACCAGCCGAGCGCCGGACCGGCGGCGATGACTGCTCCCATGGAGGCGCCACCCATAAAGTCGAGCGGGACCTTGGCATCGCGCAGGGCCCTGAGTGCGCCGAGATGGGCATAGGCCCGGGCCCCGCCGCCCGATAGCACCACGCCCACGGCCGTGCCGGTGACGACGCGGGCGAGACGGGCGGCATCGCCGAGGTGACCGTCCATGGCCTGGAACCAGCGGCCGGGCTTGACGGCATCCAGCCAGACCGAGGTGTTGGCGGGGCGGGGCATGCGCGGATCGCGCAGCAGGATCAGATCGGTGCGCTGCTGGGCGTCCAGTGCCGGATTGCGGGGCAGGTTGGCGCCCGGCGGCGTGTTCAGGGGGTTGCCGACGATGAACAGGCGGTCGACCTGACGGGTGCACAGCTGGGCCCAGGCGGGCTCGTCGGCCTCGGCGACATAGAGGACGTAATCGTGGCTGTCCTCGACGCGGCTGAACCAGTCTGCGACCGAGGTCAGGGCCGAATGATCAATGATCTGGCAGGTGAAGCCGTCGGCCTCGATACAGGCAGCGATACGCTCGACGAAGGCGCGGATGGGCTTGGGCCGTGCAGAGATGAAGCCGAACACACTGGGTTCGCTGCCGCCGAGGGTCTTGTCGCGCGAGCGTCGGATCATCAGGCGGGACAGCTCGACCATCAGATCGGGCTGGCTGCGGGCAGCCTCGAAGAAGGTCTCGCGCGGCAGGGCCAGGATTTCGGAATCGCGCAGGGCCACCACGCTGGCGGTATGGGGTGTGCCGGCCAGCATGGACATTTCGCCGACCGGCTCGCCGGGGCGGACGACGCCGAGGAAGCGTGGCGTCTGATCCCCGTCGTGGCAGAAGACGCCGAGACGGCCGGAGCGCACCAGATAAAGGGTGTCGGCCGGATCGCCCTCGCCAAACAGCTGCTCGCCGCCCGTCAGGGCAAACCAGCTGACCCGGGTGGTGTCGCCGCCGGTGAAGAGGTTCTGAAGTGCCGCTTCGAGGGTGTCGGTGCGCGCCTTGGCCATACGGCCTTATGGCAGATTCCGGGGGGCGTGGTCATCCGTCGCCTGGCAGTTTCGTCCCCTTTGCCCATCGGCGGAAAGCTGCCTAAAGGGAGGGCATGCCCAAGTTGACCTCTGCGATCGATCCGTCCAGTCCGGCCTTCAAGGCGCTGGAGAGCACCAACCGCCGCCTGCGCGACGAACTGGTCGAGCGGGTGGCCCAGGCGGCGCGGGGCGGCTCTGACAAATCGCGCGAGCGCCACGTCAGCCGCGGCAAGCTGCTGCCCCGCGACCGGGTCGAGCGGTTGCTGGATGCGGGATCGCCCTTCCTCGAGGTCGGGCAGCTGGCGGCGTTCGGGATGTATGACGATCAGGCGCCCGGCGCGGGCATGATCTGTGGCGTCGGCCGGGTGTCGGGCCGCGAGGTGATGATCGTCGCCAACGACCCGACGGTGAAGGGCGGTGCCTACTTCCCCATGACGGTGAAGAAGCACCTTCGGGCTCAGGAGATCGCCGAACAGAACCGTCTGCCCTGCGTCTATCTGGTCGATTCGGGCGGGGCCAACCTGCCGCACCAGGCCGAGGTGTTTCCCGACCGCGAGCATTTCGGGCGGATCTTCTTCAATCAGGCGCGGATGAGCGCGCGCGACATTCCCCAGATCGCCTGTGTGATGGGCAGCTGTACGGCGGGGGGCGCCTATGTGCCCGCCATGTCGGACGAGACGGTCATTGTGCGCAATCAGGGCACCATCTTCCTGGCCGGGCCGCCGCTGGTGAAGGCGGCGACGGGCGAGGTGATCTCGGCCGAGGATCTGGGCGGGGCCGACACCCATGGCCGCAAGTCGGGCGTGGTCGACCATGTGGCCGAGAATGACGAACACGCGCTGGAGATCGTGCGCTCGATCGTCGCCAATCTGAACACGGTCAAGGATGTGCCGCTGGATGTGCGCGAGCCGCGCCCGCCGGCGCTGGACCCGGAAGAGCTGTACGGCATCATTCCCGACGATGTGCGCGCGCCGTATGACGTGCGCGAGGTGATCGCCCGCACGGTCGACGGCTCGGAGTTCGACGAGTTCAAGCGCGACTATGGCACGACGCTGGTGTGCGGCTTTGCCCGCATCTGGGGCTATCCGGTCGCCATTCTGGCCAACAATGGCGTGCTGTTCTCGGAGAGCGCGCTGAAGGGGGCGCACTTCATCCAGCTGGCCTGCAAGCGCAAGATTCCGCTGGTGTTCCTGCAGAACATCTCCGGCTTCATGGTCGGCGGAAAGTATGAGGCCGAGGGCATCGCCAAGAACGGGGCCAAGCTGGTCACCGCCGTGGCCAGTGCCGAGGTGCCGAAATTCACCGTGCTGATTGGCGGCAGCTTCGGCGCCGGCAACTATGGCATGTGCGGCCGGGCCTACAGCCCGCGCTTCCTGTTCACATGGCCGAACAGCCGGATTTCGGTGATGGGCGGCGAGCAGGCGGCCAGTGTGCTGGCGACCGTGCACCGCGACGCCGACACCTGGACCGAGGATCAGGCCGAGGCCTTCAAGGCGCCGATCCGCCAGAAATATGAGGACGAGGGCAACCCCTATTACGCCACCGCGCGTTTGTGGGATGACGGCGTGATCGACCCGGTCCAGACCCGCGACGTGCTGGGCTTGGCCATCAGCGCCAGCCTGAATGCCCCGATCCCCGACACGCCGTTCGGCGTGTTCAGGATGTAAGTTTTCCTGCCCGTGCCCCGCGATGGGGACGGGCCACCGAAAGGCGCTGACATGCCCGACAAGACCCCGACCGACGCCGACCTCAACGCCATGGACATCACCGATGCCGAGGCGCGCGAGATGAATCGCATTGCTCATCCCATGGTGGCGGGGGCGGATACGGATGCCGTCAGCGATCTGGTGTCGATCGAGTCGACGCCGGACGGGGCGGTGTTCATCACCATCAACCGCCCGGACAAGAAGAATGCCTTCGACGCGCGGACCATCGGCGCCCTCTATCAGGCGTTCGAGACCCTGCATGGGGCCGACCACATCCGCGTGGTGTTCGTGCGCGGAGCAGGCGGCACCTTCAGCGCCGGCGCCGATCTGAGCTGGATGGCGGCGGCCGTGGACTGGTCCGAGAGCGACAACCGCTCGGACGCCATGGGGCTGGCGAAGATGCTGAAGGCCCTGCACGACGTGCCGGCGCTGACTGTGGCGCTGGTCGAGGGCGCGGCCATGGGCGGGGGCGCCGGCATTGTCGCGGCCTGTGACATGGCGGTGGCGGTCAAGGGCACGAAGTTCGCCTTCAGCGAGGTCAAGCTGGGCCTGATCCCCGCGACCATCGCCCCCTATGTGATCGAGGCCGTCGGCGCGCGCCGCGCCCGGGCCCTGTTCCTGACGGCCAATGTGTTCGATGCCGACTATGCCGCCCATATCGGCTTGGTCGACGCCGTGGTGCCGGATACGGCGGCGCTGGATGGCTTCATCAGCCAGCTGAGCGGTTCGCTGGCGGTCTGTGCGCCGGGCGCCATGGGCCATGCCAAGCGGCTGGTGCACGATGTGGCCCATCACAAGGTCGATCATTCGCTGATGGATGACACGGCGCACCGCATCGCCCGGGCTCGCGTGTCGCGCGAGGGGCAGGAGGGCGTGCGCGCTTTTCTGGACAAGCGTAAGCCCGACTGGGCTAAGTAGAGCCTCGGTTCGGAGGGGGATTCGATGTCGAGCGAATTGGAAGCAGCGGCGCTCGACTCGGGCGGCGGGTTTTTGCGCTGGAAGCGCAAGCATGCGGACATTCCGCCGGGCACGCCCTGCGCCAATTGCCAGACCCCGCTGGAGGGCACCTACTGCCACAACTGCGGCCAGCTGGCCGAAGACTTCCACCGCTCGACCTGGCACCTGCTGGTCGAGGCGATTGAGGGCCTGCTGCACCTCGACGGCAAGCTGTTCCGGACCATCCCCGCCTTGGTGCGGCGCCCGGGACATCTGACGCGCGACTATCTGGACGGCAAACGGGCCTTTCAGGTCCAGCCGTTCCGCATGTTCCTGGTGCTGCTGCTGATCGTGCTGTTCGTCGGGCACTGGTCTACGTCGGTGATCGAGGCCCGGCACACGGGGGATGAGAGCCATTCGACCGTGAACGTCGTCCGTCCGCAGGTGAGCGCCGAAGAGCGTGCCGCGGCCCGGGCCGAGATCGAGGCCGACCCCGACATGCCCCCTGCGGCCAAGGCAGCGGCGCTGGCGGCCATCGACGGCGACTGGGGCAATTTCGGAAAGTCCGTAGCCGGCGCGGCGGCGGAATCGGAGCCGGACGAGATCGAGGTTCGATCCAATGTGCTGAACGATGAACAGCTGGGTGTCGTGGAGGGATGGGTGAAGTCCCGTTACGAGGCCGTGCAGCGCGATCCCGAGCGCTTTGCGCTGCTGCTGGAAATCTGGGGTCACCGGGTCGCCATTCTGGCCTTGCCGGTTTCGGCCCTGATGCTGACGCTGCTGTTCGTGTTCAACCGGCGCTACTACGTCTTCGACCATCTGATCTTTTCGATGCACTCGCTGGCGGCGCAAATGTTGCTGCTGACGACGATCTTCGTGCTGGCCACGATTATCGGCGGCTGGGCCTGGACACTGTTGTTGCTGTCACCCGTCCACCTGTTTCTGCACATGAAGGGCACCTATCAGCGCAGCACATTCGGCACTTTGGCGCGCATGGCGGTGCTGTTCGTGATGACGAACATCACCTTCACCCTGTTGGCGCTGCTGTGGCTGTATCTGGGATTCAATGACATGGCGGGCGGTCACTGAGTGGCCGAGGACGCCGCAAGGCGTTAGAGAGGCGTCATGTTCAAATCCGTTCTGGTCGCCAACCGTGGCGAGATCGCCTGTCGTGTGTTTCGCACCGCCCGTGCCATGGGCCTGCGCACCATCGCCGTCTATTCCGAGGCCGATGCCCGGGCCCCGCACGTCCAGATGGCCGATGAGGCCGTCCTGCTGGGGCCGGCGCAGGCCAGCGAGTCCTATCTGGATGGGGCGAAGGTGCTGGCGGCCGCGAGGGCGACCGGGGCCGAGGCCATCCACCCGGGCTATGGCTTCCTGTCCGAGAACGCCGACTTTGCCGAGGCGGTGAAGGCGGCGGGGCTGGTCTGGATCGGGCCGCCCCCGGCGTCGATCCGCGCCATGGGCCTGAAGGATGCGGCGAAAAAGCTGATGATCGAGGCGGGCGTGCCGGTCACGCCCGGCTATCAGGGCGAGGACCAGTCGGCGGACACCCTCAAGGCCGAGGCCGATCGCATCGGCTATCCCGTGCTGATCAAGGCGGTGGCCGGCGGTGGCGGCAAGGGCATGCGCCGGGTCGACCGGGCCGAGGATTTCGCCGATGCCCTGGCCAGCGCCCAGCGCGAGGGCCAGTCGTCCTTCGGCGATCCGCGCGTGCTGATCGAGACCTACATCACCCGGCCGCGCCACATCGAGGTGCAGGTGTTCGGCGACACCCACGGCACCGTCGTGCATCTGAACGAGCGCGACTGTTCGCTGCAGCGTCGGCACCAGAAGGTGATCGAGGAGGCTCCCGCCCCCGGCATGGATACCGCGACGCGTGAGGCCGTGACCGCCGCCGCCGTGCGGGCGGCCAAGGCTGTCAACTATGAGGGCGCAGGGACCATCGAGTTCATCGCCGATGCCAGTGAGGGCCTCAAGGCGGACCGCATCTGGTTCATGGAGATGAACACCCGCCTGCAGGTCGAGCACCCGGTGACGGAGGCCATTACCGGCGTCGATCTGGTGGAATGGCAGCTGCGCGTTGCCGCGGGCGAGCCCATTCCGCTGAAGCAGGATGAGATCGGCATCCACGGCTGGGCCATGGAGGCGCGCCTCTATGCCGAGGATCCGGAAAACGGCTTCCTGCCGTCGGTCGGGGCGCTGGAGCATTTCGTGCTGCCGCCGGCGGACATGGGCACGGGCGATCCGGAGGATATCGACGATCCGGCGGACGGGCCCCTGCTGCGGGTCGACACCGGCGTCGAGGAGGGCGGCGAGGTCAGCCAGTTCTATGACCCGATGATCGCCAAGCTGATCGTGCATGCCGAGACGCGCGAGGCGGCGGCGGACCATCTGGCCGGGGTGTGCCGCGAGGTCGAGGTCTGGCCGGTCCGGACCAATGCGGCCTTCCTCGCGCGCTGTCTGGACCATCCGCGCTTTGTCGCGGGCGATGTGGATACGGCGTTCATCGCGGCGGAGGAGGACACCCTGCTGGCGCCGTGGACGCTGGATGACGACGGCGCCCTGGCAGCGGCCGTGGCGCTGACGCATGAAGCGCGCAAGCGGGCTCTGGCAGAGGAAAGTGCGGAGACGCCGTGGGCGACCGCGCCGGAACTCGTCGGCTTTCGCCTGAACCGGCCCGCGACCCTGGCGGTGCCGCTGCGGGCGGGCGGTGAGGCCCGTGTGGTCGAGCTGACCCCGGATGGGCGCGACGGCTATGCCGGAGATCTGGATGGAGAGGCGGTGCCGGTCCAGCCGTGGCCGGGCAGCGGACCCCATGAATCCTGGTACCGGACCTCGGTGACGCTGAGCCCGGATCGGGCGCCGGTGTCCTATCGCTATCTGGCCGACGACCATGCGGCCGTGCTGTTCCGCGACGGGCGCGCCTGGCGGGTGGACGGCCGGCCTGCGGCGGCGGCCGGGGCGGCCGAGGCCGGTGACGGGGCCCTGCGCGCGCCCATGCCGGGCAAGGTGGTGGCGGTGCCGGTCAAGGCGGGCGACACGGTGGGCAAGGGCCAGGCGGTGATCGTCATCGAGGCCATGAAGATGGAACAGGCGCTTACGGCTCCGTTTGACGGCGTCGTGGAGAGTGTCGCCTATAGCGTGGGCGATCAGGTCGGGGCCGACGCCGTCCTGGCGGTGGTCACAGCAAAGGACTGAGTGATGAACCCGATTTTGGCTACTATGGCCCTTGGCACCGCCCTGCTGGGAACCCCCGCTGCGGCCCAGGCACAGGACCCTGTGCCCGAGATGGACCGCAAGGATATGGAGTGCGTCGCCCTGTTCGCCACTATGGCCGGACGTGACCCTGAGTATGTCGTCGCGGGTACGGTCGGCATGGCCTATTTCCTTGGCCGCCTTGAAGGGCGCAATCCCGGTATCAATCAGTCGGAGCGGTTTTCTAACTGGTTGCATTCTCAGGACGAAGCCGCCTTGGGGACGATGCTTGACCAGGCCGGCGAGCGTTGCGCCGGTGAGTTGGAGACGCTGGGCAGTTCGATGGTGGCGGCCGGCAGCGCGGGCGCCTGATCCCGCCGGATGCCTCTTCATATGATCAAGCTGTGTGTCGGCGTGTCCGAAGTGGAGACGCTGGAGCGGCGTGCGGCCAAGGGCGACTGGCTGACCGTGCACACGCGTATGACGCCCAAGCGGGCTGCCGAGCTGGAAGACGGCGGGTCTCTGTACTGGGTGATCAAGGGCTCGGTCGCCTGCCGCATGCCGATCGCCGACGTCTCCACGCGCGGCGAGGGCAAGACCTCACAGTGCCTGATCCAGCTGGAGCCACGGGTGATCCGCACGGCCCCGCAGGCCCGGCGCCCCTTTCAGGGCTGGCGCTATCTGGAGCCGAAGGATGCACCGGCGGACCTGTCGACCATGGACGCCGGGGATCTGCCGGAAGAACTGGCGCAGCAGCTGCGTGAAATGGGGGCGTGGTGAAGGGGAGGCAGTAGGCAGTGGGCCTTAGAGACAGGCGGACGAGAAGTCGCTAAAGCGACCGGCCCGATCGCGCCCGCTGCCCGATCAACCCTTCTATTCCCTACTGCCTACTGCCTACTGCCGCGAAGCCCCCATGCCCGTATCCCCCGCCACCCGAACCGTCCTGCGCGACCTGCTGGCCCTGGCCTGGCCGGTGGTGCTGGCGCGCATCGGCATCATGGTCATGGGCCTGACCGATGCGATCGTGGTCGGCAATTTCTCGAGCGAGGAGCTGGCGTTCCACACCCTGGCGTGGACGCCGACGGCCATCGTGGTGACCACGGCCGTGGGCCTGCTGCTGGGCGTGCAGGTCATGACTGCCCGTCGTCTGGGCGAAGGCCGCCGCGACGAGGCCGGCGCGGTGCTGCGCCGCGGGCTGGTTTATGCCCTGTGGCTGGGCGGCGGGTCGATGATCGGCCTGATGGTGCTGGGGCCGGCAGGGCTGGAGAATTTCGGCCTGGGCGAGGGTCTGGCGGAGGGCGCGCGCCTGCCGCTGATGGTGTTCGCCCTGTCGATGCCCGCCTATCTGATCAGCGTCGCCGCGCAGTTCTTCCTCGAGGCGCTGGGCAAGCCCAAGCCCGGCATGGTCGCCATGTGGGTGGCGAACGGGGTCAATCTGGGGCTGAACCTGCTGTTCGTGCCGGACCTGCTGGGCCTCGGCGTCGACGGGGCGCTGGGCTCGTCCTGGGCGACCTTCTGTGCGCGCGGCGCGCTGGCCGTCTTCCTGATCGTCTATATCCTGCGACTGCCGGAGGCGCGGGCGCTGGGCCTGTTCCGCAAGCCGGAACGCGATCCGCTGGCCGAGGCCGAGCAGCGCAAGGTGGGGTACGGCGCGGGCTCCAGCTATTTCATCGAGGTCGCGGCCTTTGCCCTGATGGCCCTGATCGCCGGCCGGCTGGGCACGGTCGAGACCGCAGCCTGGGCCGTGGTGCTGAACATCTCGGCCATCGTCTTCATGGTGCCCATGGGGCTGTCTTCGGCGACGGCGGTGCTGGTCGGACGGGCGTTCGGCGCCGCGGATGCACCGGGCGTCATGCGGGCCGGACTGGTCAGTCTGGCCGTCATTGCGGCGCTGACGCTGGTCATCGCCCTGATCGTCTGGCCGACCGCGCCATTGCTGATCCAGGCCTACAGCCGCGATCCTGAGCTGGTCGCGCTGGCGGTGCCGGCGCTGGTTCTGGCCACCCTGTTCTTCGTGGCGGACGGCATCCAGGCGGTCGCGGCCCAGGCCAACCGGGCGGCCGGCGACATCTGGTGGCCGACCATCATGCACTTCACCGCCTACGGCGCGGTGATGATGCCGCTGGGCTGGGTGCTGGCGCCGCAGATGGGCGTGAACGGCATGGTCTGGGCCATCATCATCGCCAGTCTGGTGTCTTCGAGCCTGCTGACCGGGCGGTTCATCCGGGTGGCGCGGCGAATGGTGCGCCTGGCTCCGACGCCGGGGTCGTAGGCTGGAGCATGAGGGCAGGGTGACGGCGCGCCCGTGGCCCTCTATATGCCACGCTTCCCCGAACGCTGCTGCTCCCGGACTCCCATGGCCCGCATCCTCATCACCTCGGCGCTGCCCTACATCAACGGCATCAAGCACCTTGGGAATCTGGCCGGGTCGATGCTGCCCGCCGATGTGTGGGCCCGGTTCAAGCGCGGGCAGGGGCATGAGGTGCTCTATATCTGCGCCACGGACGAGCACGGCACGCCGGCCGAGCTGGCCGCTGCCGCGGCCGGCCAGGACGTGCGGACCTATTGCGACGAACAGCACCAGATCCAGAAGGCGGCGGGCGAAGCGTTCGGCCTGAGCTATGACTGGTTCGGACGGTCGTCGAATGCGCCGAATCGACGCCTGACCCAGCACTTTGCGAAGGTGCTGGAGGACAACGGCCTGATCGAGGAACGCGTCGATCAGATGATCTATTCGATCGACGACGGGCGCTTCCTGCCGGATCGCTATGTCGAGGGCACCTGTCCGCACTGCGGCTATGAAAAGGCGCGCGGCGACCAGTGCGACAACTGCGGCCGCCTGCTGGACCCGACGGATCTGAAGGAGCCCTATTCGGCCGTCTCGGGCAGCCGAAATCTGGAGGTGCGCGACACCCGGCACCTGTATCTGCTGCAGACCAAGCTGGAGCAGCGTATTCGCGACTGGATCGGCACCAAGTCCGACTGGCAGACGCTGGCGCGGTCGATCGCGCTGAAGCATCTGGACGAGGGGCTGATTGATCGGGGCATCACCCGCGACCTGAAGTGGGGCGTCCCGGTGGTCGGACCCGACGGCGGTCCCCGCCCGGGCATGGAGGGCAAGGTCTTCTACGTCTGGTTCGACGCCCCGATCGAATACATCGGTGCCACCGAGGAATGGGCCGAGGCCACGGGGCATAGCTGGCGCGACTGGTGGCGTACCGACGAGGGCGCCGACGACGTCCGCTACGTCCAGTTCATGGGCAAGGACAATGTCGCCTTCCACACCGTCAGCTTCCCGGCGACCATTCTGGGCTCGGGCGAGCCGTGGAAGACCGTCGATACGCTGAAGGCCTTCAACTGGCTGAACTGGTACGGCGGGAAATTCTCCACCAGCCAGGGCCGGGGCGTGTTTATGGACCAGGCGCTGGAGCTGCTGCCGGCGGATTACTGGCGCTGGTACCTGACGGCCTACGGGCCCGAGCATTCGGACTCGGCCTTCACCTGGGAGCAGTTCCAGTCGGCGACCAACAAGGACCTGGCCGACGTGTTGGGCAATTTCGTCAACCGGATCGTGAAGTTCACGGAATCCAAGTTCGACGGTGTTGTGCCCGAGGGCGGCGCACTGACTGACGTCGAGCGGGACTTCCAGACCAGGATCACCCAGGCCGTGGCCGAGGCGACCGCGGCCTTCGAGGCCATGGAGTTCCGCAAGGCGGCGCAGGCCGTTCGCGCCGCCTGGGTGCTGGGCAATGAATATCTGCAGGTCGCCGCGCCCTGGACCGCCTTCAAGACCGACCCGGAACGGGCGGCGACGGCGGTGCGGTTCGCGCTCAATCTGGTGGCCCTGTTCGCGCGGCTGGCAGCCCCGATCCTGCCGTTCAGCGCGCCGCAGATCGCGGCCAGCGTCGGCGAGACGGACCTGGGCTGGCCGTCACCGGACGCGGCCTGGCTGGAGGCCGTGCCGGCCGGGCGCGCGGTGGCGCATCAGGGCGTGCTCTTCACCAAGATCGAGGACGCGCAGGTCGCCGAATGGGCGGCCCGCTTCGGCGGCGAGGGTTAGCCGACCGGAGACGACGGTGTCACGCGCTGCGCGCCAGCCCGGTCAAACTCGAACGCCGAATCTGGTCCGCCATCGCCCAGCCGAACCGTTGTGGCTACCACTTCGATTTCGCCCCCCGGACTAGCCGCCTTCATATACAAGACGCCTCCCCAGTCGGCCACGCAGACCCGAACCCGGCCGGACTGCCCCGGTGCAGAGGCCTGATAGTATTCGCATTCGTGTCCAGCGAAAGTCCCCGTCTCGCCCGTCGGCAGGGCGCCCACGCTGGCCATCATCCTGCGTTGACCGAAGGTGTTTCCCTCGGCCTCACTGATGCGCGCAGCGAGAATGTCCGAAGTGGGGTCCTCTCGCTCGAAGACCTGATCGTTCGGCGGGAGAATGGCCCAGGCAAGACCACCCTCGTAAACGACACGCATGCTGTCCGAAGGGCTTTCAAACACTTCGACCCGTCGATGTCCCCAGTCCCTCACATATTCCGTCTTGGTGGCGTTGCCTGCAACGTCCCTGGAGATGATCGTGAATTCCTGCTTGTCGAAAAGTGGAGGATTTGCTGAGGCGGTATCCAACGACGCCGGGGTTTCGTTTGTCTGGTCGCAGGCCGTTAATGAAGCTGCCGCCAGCACCCCCAATGCGACCAGTCTCTTCATGACGCCTCTCATCCGACCGCGCTCAGGGCCCGGCGGGTACCGGTTACAGTATCGCCATCCTCGGGGGCAAGAGGATGGGGGCCTGCGTCGAGCGTGAGGGACGGGTGAGCTAGTTCGCCACCGCTTCCTCTGCCGGAATCGTCTGCACAGGCGGGGCGTCTGCCGGGCTGGAAGGCACGGGCGGCGTCTTGAGGTCACTGTCCTCGGTGCGGACGCCGCGCATGTGCTTCTTCGCCTCGTCCGGACCGATCTCAAGGAAGCCCGGCGCCGAGGCGTTGTAGCTCTCCATATTGCCGGTGCGGACCACGACCGAGCGGTAGCCGTCCCAGATCATGTGCAGGGCGACGTAGAGCACGATCACCAGACCGACGTAGCCGATCCAGCGGTACTTGTTCAGCAGCTTGGCGATCCAGGTCGCAGCCACGCCCATGAGGGCAATCGACAGCACCAGGCCGAACACCATGATCCACGGGTGATCGTGCGCCGCGCCGGCCACGGCCAGGACGTTGTCGAGCGACATGGTGATGTCGGCGATCATGATCTGGATCAGGGCCGCGCCGAAGGTCTTGCGCTTGATCCCCATTTCCTCGGGCGATGCGCCGCCGCCGTGGTGCGCGGCCAGCGCCATCTCCATGGCCTCGCCAGACTCGGCCTGGTCGTGGGTGCGCTGCTCCTGCAGTTCGCGCCACATCTTCCAGCACACCCACAGCAGCAGGAAGCCACCCGCCAGCAGCAGGCCGACGATGGCCAGCAGCTGGACGGTGATCAGGGCAAAGCCGATGCGCATGACCACGGCGGCGGCCAGACCAACCAGAATGGCCTTCTTGCGTTGCTCCTGCGGCAGGGCAGCGGCGGCCAGGCCCACGGCGACGGCGTTATCACCGGCGAGGACCAGATCGATCATCAACACCTTGCCGAGCGCGGCGAGCTGACTGGCGAGTTCGGGAGAGGACAGGAATTCCATGGCGGCTCTCTAGAGCCAAAACGGGGCGGATGTCATCAGCCCGCCTGCTTGCGCGAGGCCTCGTAGAGGGCGACCGCGGCCGCATTCGAGACATTCAGGCTTTCGAAGCCGCCGGGCATGGGAATGCGGGCCAGGGTGTCGCAGTTTTCGGCGACCAGACGGCGCAGGCCGTCGCCTTCCGACCCCATGACCAGAACGGTCGGGCGCGAATCGAGGGCCTCGTCGAGGGTGGCCTCGCCCTGACCGTCCAGCCCGACAATATGCCAGCCCGCGTCCTGGAGCGTCCGCAGGGCGCGCGACAGATTGGTCACCCGCGCGCAGGGCAGACGTTCGGTGGCACCGGCCGCCGTCTTGGCCAGCGGTCCGGCAAGCGCCGGGCTGTGACGATCCTGAACAATGATGCCGCGCGCCCCGAAGGCGAGGGTCGAGCGGAAGATGGCGCCGACGTTCTGGGGATCGGTCAGCTGATCCAGCATGACCAGCAGGCCGCGGGCGGGGCGGGCCAGCTCGTCGAGATCGACGCCCTCCAGCGGCCTGACCTTGAACACCAGACCCTGGTGGACGGCGCCGGGCGGCAGCAGCCGGGCCAGCCGGTCAGCCTCGACGACCTCGACGGCATGACCGTGGAGCAGATTGTCGCGTTCCAGTTCGGTCGCGCGGTCGGCGGTGGCCATCAGGCGGCCCATGCCGCGCCGGGCCGGGTTGGCGAGCGCAGCCAGCACCGGATGGCGTCCCCAGATGAGGGAATCGGGATCGGTCCGCTCGCGGCCGCCGTCGCGGCGTCCCTCGCGCGCCGCCGGTGCCTCGCGCACGCCACCGGGGGCCGGGCGGTCCCCTTTGCGGCCCGGCTTTTCGGGGCCTTTGGGGCCACTCCGGGCAGACTGTTTACGACCGGCTTTCCAGTCGTTGCGTTCGCGGTTCGACGACACTATAAGACGCGCTCCGATTTGGGAGCCCCGGGGGTTTCCGGGTCCTTCACCCCCTCTAACGCAGGCGGAGACGGATACCGAGGCCTTTGTGACGACACGGACCTTCGCGGTGCGGGTCGGGTTCTGAACCGGGTCGACAGGCGCGCTGGGGGAATGTCCCGAGCGGCAAAGGGGGCGGACTGTAAATCCGCTGCGTAAGCTTCGCAGGTTCGAGTCCTGCTTCCCCCACCACGCGCTGCCCGACCCGCCGGAACGGTCCGGATCGGAACCGATTGTGTCGCGTTCCGGAGTGATCCGGAGCCTGCCGCATTCGTTATGCGGGTATAGTACAATGGTAGTACAGCAGCCTTCCAAGCTGAATATGTCGGTTCGATTCCGTCTACCCGCTCCAGGTTTTTGATAGCACTCAGCGCCCCTCAACCCGGGCCATCAGGAGTTTTGGCCATGGCCAAGGAAAAGTTTGAACGCACCAAGCCGCACTGCAACATCGGCACGATTGGTCACGTTGACCACGGCAAGACGACGCTGACGGCGGCGATCACGATGACGCTGGCGAAGGCCGGTGGTGCGAAGGCGATGAACTACGCCGACATCGACGCGGCGCCGGAAGAGAAGGCGCGGGGCATCACGATCAACACGGCGCACGTGGAATATGAGACGGCCAACCGTCACTACGCCCACGTCGACTGCCCGGGCCACGCTGACTATGTGAAGAACATGATCACGGGCGCCGCGCAGATGGACGGCGCGATCCTGGTGGTGTCGGCCGCTGACGGCCCGATGCCGCAGACCCGCGAGCACATCCTGCTGTCGCGTCAGGTCGGCGTGCCGGCGCTGGTGGTGTTCCTGAACAAGGTCGACATGGTCGACGACGAGGAACTGCTGGAGCTGGTCGAGATGGAAGTGCGCGAGCTGCTGAGCTCGTACCAGTTCCCGGGCGACGACATTCCGATCACCAAGGGCTCGGCCCTGGCGGCGGTCGAAGGCCGCGACGCCAAGATCGGCGAGGAAGCGATCCTGGCGCTGATGCAGACGGTCGACGACTACATCCCGCAGCCGGAGCGTCCGGTTGACCTGCCGTTCCTGATGCCGGTGGAAGACGTGTTCTCGATCTCGGGCCGCGGCACCGTGGTGACCGGTCGCGTCGAGCGCGGCATCGTCAAGGTCGGTGAGGAAGTCGAGATCGTCGGCATCCGTCCGGTCCAGAAGACGACCTGCACGGGCGTGGAAATGTTCCGCAAGCTGCTGGACCAGGGCCAAGCGGGCGACAACGTCGGCGTGCTGCTGCGCGGCACCAAGCGTGAAGACGTCGAGCGCGGCCAGGTGCTGTGCAAGCCGGGTTCGATCACCCCGCACACCAAGTTCTTGGCCGAGGCCTATATCCTGACCAAGGAAGAGGGTGGCCGTCACACGCCGTTCTTCACCAACTATCGCCCGCAGTTCTACTTCCGGACGACGGACGTAACCGGCATCGTGCACCTGAAGGAAGGTGTGGAGATGATCATGCCCGGCGACAACGCCGAGCTGAACGTCGAGCTGATCACCCCGATCGCCATGGAAGAGAAGCTCCGCTTCGCCATCCGCGAAGGCGGCCGCACCGTCGGCGCCGGCGTCGTGTCGAAGATCACCGAGTAAGCGACGGCCTCAAGCCGCGAGCCCCGGTTAAATCCGGGACGAGCATAGGCCTGAGACAAGACAGAACGGCCCCCGGAGCAATCCGGGGGCCGTTTTCGTTGGGACTGGATGAAGCCGATCTATCCGACCACGCCCGACGGTCGCTACTTCGTGGTGCGCGGTCGCCTGTGGCGCTCCACCAACCCTGCGCTGGCTCCAGAGGAGAAGGCCCGGCTGGTCAAGGCGCTCATGGCCGCACGCCGCGAGGTGGGCCGGGCGCGAAAGGCGGGCGACCGCGAGGGGCTGGCGGCGGCCGGACAGGCAGTGGACGCGGCCAAGGTGGCGCTGGGCGAGCGCGGTCCCGTGTGGTGGACAGACGGGGCGCCGGACCTCAATCGGCATATGGCGCGCACGACGCCCTATGCCGACTGGTACGCGGGCTTAGACCCTGGGGAATCCTAGGTGAAGCGCACCTCGACGCCCTGTTCCACCGCCTCGGCCAGCTGTTCGGCGTCCCAGTTGGTCAGGCGCACGCAGCCGCTGGAGGCCGTCTTGCCGATCTCCGCAGGCTCGGGCGTGCCGTGGATTCCGTAGGTGTCCTTCGACAGGTCGATCCAGACGGAGCCGACCGGATTGTTCGGGCCCGGGGGCACGATCACCTTGCTGCCCCCCTCGCCATAGCTGACCCGCGACGGGTCGTAGGTGTAGTTCGGGCGGGGTGCGACGGCCCGGACCGTGTGGGTGCCAGACGGAGACGGGGTGTCGCCGCTGCCGATGGTGGCCGGGTAGAAGGCGAGCAGCCGGCCCTCGGCATCGAAGGCGCGCACCGCGCTTTCGGCCTTGCTGACGACGATGCGGGCGACCTTGCCGTCCAAGGCCGGCTGGCCGGTCGAGGCGACGACGATGGTCTGGCCCGCACGCCCGAAATCAACGCCCGGATTGAGCGCCTCAAGCAGGGCTTCGCTCATGTGGAATTTCTCGGCCAGGGCCTCAAGCGGATCGGTGTAACCGACGGTCTCAAGCCCGGCCATGTCGGCGAGATCTTCGGGCACGGAACCGATGAAGGGGCCGGCGACGTCGGCCTGGGTGATCGTGTAGTCGGTCAGCACCCGGGCGGTGTCGCCCGAGGTCAGGCGGTCGAATACGGCGGCGTCCAGCTCGCCGTCGACCTCCATGTCGTTGGCCTCCTCGAAGGCGGCGATGGCCTGACGGGTGTTCTCGCCCCCCAGCCCGTCGACGATGCCGGGCGAGAAGCGGGTCCGGTCGAGCAGGATCTGGACGCGGACCATGGCCGGGTCGGGACTCGCCTCGTCCGGCAGTTCGCCGGAAACCGCGCCGTCCTCTGTCGGGGTGTCACCGGTGGACGCCTCGTTCTGTTCAGGAGCGGGGGGTGTGTAGGTCGCCGCCTCGATTGACTGCCGCAGGCGCGAGGCTTCGTCGCGCGCCGGGCTGCTGGCCTCGGGCGGGGAGCGGTCGCGGGAATCGTCGCCACAGGCCGCCAGCGCGAGCAGGGGGAAGGCGGCAGCGAGGGCGAGCGGACGGCGACGGCGGATGATCATGAACAGGCTCCGGGAGAGGGACCTGTCCAACCCTTCGCGAAAGGGGGCGTTCCGCAGTTTCTAGCGGAGCGCTCCCGCCAGTCCGGTCACGGTCTGGGCGGCCCAGCAGGCATAGCCGGCGTCGTTGAGGTGCAGGTCGTCGGGGCCGACGCCGCCGTGGGGCAGGGCGCCCCAGTCCGACATGGGCACGAACCGCTGGGCCACGGCATAGCCTTCGCGCTCGCCCAGATAGGTGATGGTGCCCGACACGCCCGACAGCAGGGCGTTGCGCCCGCGGAAGCCGGCGTTCTCAGTCTGCTCCGGCAGGCGCTGGGGATCGATCAGCACGACGTCGACGCCGGCGGCATCGAGGATGTCGCGGCCCCGGTCGAAGTCGGCGACGACCTGGGCGAGGGTCAGGTCCCGTAGCATGTCATTGGTGCCCAACTGCCAGAGCACGAGGTCAGGGTGGTGGGCGTCGATCTCGGCCTTGAGGCGGTTGACGGTGTCGGCCGTCGTTTCTCCGCCGATGCCGCGATTGACCACGGTGATCGTGGCGGAGGGAAAGGCCTCGCGCAGACCCGCCTCGACCAGCGGCACATAGGACAGTTCACGGGCGCTGGCGCCCACCCCCTCGATGCTGGAGGAGCCGACCGCCAGAATGGTCAGCTGGCCCGACGCCAGTGCGGCCCGGCTGCGGTCAAGCGCGCCGTTCTCGTGGAAAACCGCCCCCGCAACCGGGCAGGCGGCCGGGATGTCGAAGGCCCGGATGGGCGTGGTCGTCATGCCGGGGGCACAGGCCCCGAGCGCGAGGGGCACCAGCAGGGCGGCGACGGCAGCGGCGTGACGCATCAGTTCTCTTCGCCCGTGGCCGGATCGGTCTCGGTCTCGCCCGAGTTGCTGGAGCCCTTGGAGCCCCGCGGCTCGGTCGCCGGGCGCGGCGGCTCGCCGTCGTGATCCGGGCGCAGGTCCTCGTTTTCAGTGGAGCGGTTGTCAGGGCGGGGATCGGTCATCTCGGACTCCGTCGATGGGCAACAGTGCCCGGCGTGACCTGAACGCTCAAGGTCGCCACGCGGCTCCCGCAGCCCGGACATGTATAAGGCCCCGTTCACCATGGCTCTCAACTTCGATTCAAGGCTGCGAGTCTAGTCTTCCGTGTGAAGCGGTGCGTGCTGCGCGCGCCCGAAGGGGATGGTGGAGCCGGTATGGACAGGGGACTGAAGGTCGAAATGCTGGCGGTCGAGCGACTGTCGGCGGATCACTGGCAGCTGTGGGACGCGATGCGACAGGCCAACCCGGCGCTGTCCAGCCCCTATTTCCGGACCGAGTTCACCCGCATTGCGGCAGGGGTCACGCCGGGCGCGCGGGTGGCCGTGCTGCACCGGGGCGAGGAGGTCGTCGGCTTCTTCCCGCACCAGACCCGCGGCGGGGCGATCCAGCCGCTGGCCGCGCCGATGAATGACTACCACGGCATCATCAGCCATCCGGATACGGCGCCGACCCTGGCGCATGTGGCCGAACTTCTGGACGGCAAGCGGCTGAACGTCAGCGGATGGGTCGGGCCGTGCGGGGCCGGTGAAGCTCGCCAGGCGGTCATGGCTGTCCTGCCGGACGAGGGCTTCGAGCCCTGGTACGCCGAGCGGCGCACCGCCCAGGGCAAGTACTTCAAGGACAAGGAGCGCGCCCGGCGCAGCCTGGAGGCCGAGCTGGGACCGGTCGAGGTCCAGCTGGGCCTGCGCGATCCCGAGCTTCTGGAGCGGATCATAGGGCTGAAGCGCGAGCAGTACCGCCGCAGCGGCCTGCACGATGTGTTCGCCTGTGGCTGGACCGGTCGGCTGCTGCAGGCGCTGATGCAGTCCGAGGGCGACTTTGGCGCCTCGATCGCCGTGCTCAAGGCCGGCGACGATATCTGTGCGCTGGAATATTCCATGCACGCCGACAGCCATTATCACTTCTGGTTCCCGACCTACGTCCCGGGACTGGCGCGCTGTTCGCCCGGGGTGCTGCTGAGTCTGGAGACCATGCGGCAGGGCTCGGAGCTGGGCTATCGGGTGTTCGACTTCGGCTTCGGGGGTGAGCACTACAAGAAGTATTTCTGCAACGCGTCGCAGAGCCTGCGCGAGGCGGTGATCCAGAAGCCTGGCCTGACGGCGACGCTGGGTGGGGCCGCACTGGCGACGCTGGGCGGACTGGCCGGTGCCGGTCGGGCCGAGGCGCTTCGCACCAGCCTGCGGCGCCGCTGGGCGGCCATCGAGGCCTGCGAGGTCGATGGACTGGCGCGCGCCCGGGGCCTGGCCGTCGCGGCGCGGTCGGCCCTGCGCAAGACGCCCGACATCCTGACGGCTTCGGCCTGACCCCCGGCGGAGGACGCCATGCTGCAGAAGACCGCCCGCACCCGCTACACCGGCCCCATCGAAAAGGGCGAGGTGCATTCGCATGCCCTGGTCGATCAGGGCTTCGCCTCGGACGAGGCGCTGGCGGCCCTGCTGGACCGCTATCCGGCCGAGCTGTTCGACATCAACCTCTATGACTATGACGACGAGGGTCAGGCCCGCCTGCGGACCGGGGCGCGGGGGCGCCTGTCGGGCGCGGACCTGCTGGACGCGATCAAACAGGGGCGGCTATGGGTGAACCTGCGCTCGGTGGAGCGGGGCTGGCCCGAGCTGTGGCAGGCCGCCATGGCCGAGTTCGACACCATCCAGGCCAGCTATCCGGGACTGAAGGCGATCCGCCGGGCAGGGCAGCTGATCCTGTCGTCACCCAAGGCCCGCGTGCCCTATCACTTCGATGCGGCCGGCGTGATGCTGTTCCATATGCGCGGGCGCAAGCGGGTGTTCGTCTATCCGGGTGACGAGCTGCACCTGCCCGAGGTCGCCATGGAGCAGGTGGTCGCACGGCAGACGACCGAAGAGGTACCCTATACCCGCAGCTTCGAGGCCGATGCCCAGGTCGTGGATCTGGAGCCGGGACAGGCGCTGACCTGGCCCTTCTATGCGCCGCACCGGGTGGAGAACCTCGACCGGTTCTGTGTGTCCCTGTCGGTCGAGTTCCAGACCTGGCCCACGCGGCTGAGGAATGGCGCCCTCTATACCCACGCCGTGGCGCGGGCGAGGGGGCTGAGGCCGGTGTCGACCGATCGTCTGGGCTCGCCGGGTCTGGCGGTGCGCTGGGCGGCAGCGCAGGTGCTGCGCAAGCTGAAGGTCATGCCCGACCGGATCGCCCGCTTCGAGCGGGAGTTCGAACCCGCCGTGGGCGCGGTGGACGGTGCGGGCGAGATTAATTCGGAGTCATGACCTCGAGTTAAAATGACTTCGGGGTCCGGGCTGCGCATCCTTCCTGTCATTGGAACAGGGAGGACCTCTCATGAAAGCCGCATACATCCTGACCGCTGCCCTGCTGTCGACGACCGCGCTGGCGGGAACGGCCCAGGCGCAGGACGTGAAGATCGAGAACGCCGTGGCCCGCGTCATCGTGCTGGTCGAGGACCGCACCGACGTGGCCGTGGAGATCGATCAGGGCCGTGCCGATTTGCCGGTGCCGACCGTGCGTCGACGGGGCGACCGCATCGAGATCGAGGGCAACCTTCCGCGCCGGGCCATCCGCAGCTGCCGCTCGGGCCGGGCCGGGGGCTCCCAGCCGGGCGAGGGCGCCTCGGTTGATGTGCGGGGCAAGGGCCGCATCAATCTGGAAGACGCCACGCTGATCGTGATCCATGCGCCGCGTGACGTGGACCTGGGCGTATCGGGCGCGGTTTACGGGACGGTCGGTCGGGGCGCACGCAGCGTCGACTTCGGCAATGCCGGCTGTGGCGACTGGATGGTCGCCAATGTCGACGGGCAGGTGGATCTGTCGCTCGTAGGGTCTGGGGACTCGGTCATCGGCACCTCCGGCGCCCTGAACATCAGCATCGGCGGGTCGGGCGATGTCCGGGCCGGAGCCACCCGTGACCTCGACATTTCCATCGGGGGATCGGGCGATGTGGAGATCGCCGGCGTGAATGGTCCGGTCGATCTGTCGGTGGCCGGCGCCGGTGACCTGCTGATCCGGGGTGGCAATGCCCCGACCATGGACATTTCGATCGCCGGCGCCGGGGACGTGGAGTTCCGGGGTACCGTGGGCGATCTGGATGTCTCGATCGTCGGCGCGGGCGACGTGGATATCGACCGGGTCACCGGCCGGGTCAGCCGTTCGGTGCTGGGGGCGGGAGATATCTCCATCCGCCACTGACATCCGTCGGATTCTGCCCTTGACGCAGGCGGAATCGAACGGCATAAGCCCGCACTCTTGTTGGACCGGCTGTGCACTTCGCGTGAGTATGAAGTGCAGACGCGGTCCGCAGGAACGACCTGAGACCCTGTTCTTTGCAGCGATCCAGGACTTAAACGGCCTTCGCGGGTAACTGCGTGGGCCGCTCGTTTTTGCGGACGTGCGTACTCTGAGGGCTTCGGCCTGAAGACTCCGGTCTTTGAAATGGTTCACAGGGACGCAGGTTCGCCTGCTTGGGAAATACGACCGATATGGATCAAAGCATCCGCATCAGGCTCAAGGCCTTCGATCATCGCGTCCTCGACTTTTCGACGCGCGAAATCGTCAATACTGCGAAACGCACCGGGGCGACCGTCCGTGGTCCGATCCCGCTGCCGACCCTGATCGAAAAGTTCACCGTGAACCGTTCGCCGCACGTCGACAAGAAGTCGCGCGAGCAGTTTGAAATCCGCACGCACAAGCGTGTTCTCGATATCGTCGACCCCACCCCGCAGACCGTGGACGCGCTGATGAAGCTCGACCTGTCCGCTGGTGTGGACGTCGAGATCAAGATTTAAGAAGAAGAGGCGGGATCCGATGCGCCAGGACGCGCAAAGAACGGGCGTGATCGCCAAGAAGCTGGGAATGACGCGTATCTTCGCTGAAGATGGCGCGCATGTCCCTGTGACCGTGCTGCAGCTGGACGGCTGCCAGGTCGTGGGTCAACGCACCAAGGACCGGGACGGCTATGTCGCCCTGCAACTGGGTGCCGGTGCCCGCAAGGCCAAGCGGACCAACAAGGCCCAGCGGACCGTGTTCGCCAAGGCCGAGGTCGAGCCGAAGCGGATCGTCACCGAGTTCCGCGTGTCGGAAGACGCGCTGCTGGACGTCGGTGCCGAGCTGACGGCGGACCACTTCATCGCCGGCCAGACCGTGGACATCCAGGGCCAGACCATCGGTAAGGGGTTCGCGGGCGCCATGAAGCGCTGGAACTTCGGCGGTCTGCGCGCCACCCACGGCGTGTCGGTCTCGCACCGTTCGCACGGTTCGACGGGTAACCGTCAGGATCCGGGCAAGACCTTCGCCGGCAAGAAGATGGCGGGTCACCTGGGTCAGGAAACCGTCACCCTGCAGAACCTGACCGTGTTCCGCGTCGACGCCGACCGCGGCCTGATCCTGATCAAGGGCGCCGTCCCGGGTCACGACGGCAGCTACGTCAAGGTTCGCGACTCCATCAAGAAGGCCCGTCCGGCCGATGCTCCGTTCCCCGGTGCCGTGAAGTCGGCCAAGGCCGCCGCCGAGGCGCCTGCCGAAACCCCGGCCGAGGACGCGCCCGTCGCCGAGACCCAAGAAGGCGGTGAAGCGTAATGAAGCTCTCGGTCATCAAACTCGACGGCAAGGCCTCGGGCGACGTGGAGCTGTCGGATGCCGTGTTCGGCATCACCGACATCCGCGGCGACCTGCTGGCCCGCTATGTGAACTGGCAGCTGGCCAAGCGCCGTGCCGGTACCCACAAGGTCCAGACGCGCAACGAAAACTCGCGCACCGGCAAGAAGATGTACAAGCAGAAGGGCACCGGCGGCGCCCGTCACGGCTCGCGGCGTGCGCCGCAGTTCGTGGGCGGCTCGCGCGCCTTCGGCCCGGTCGTTCGCGACCACGGCTTCTCGCTGCCGAAGAAGGTCCGCGCCCTGGCCCTGCGCCACGCCCTGTCGTCCAAGGTCGTCTCGGGCGACCTGATCGTGGTCGACAGCGTCTCGGTCAAGGAGCCCAAGACCGCCAAGCTGCGTGAGCAGTTCGGCAAGCTGGGCTGGACCAAGGCCCTGATCATCGCTGGTCCGGAAGTCGACACCGGCTTCGGCCTGGCGGCGCGCAACATCCCGCACATCGACGTGCTGCCGAACGCCGGCCTGAACGTCTTTGACATCCTGCGGGCCGACAAGCTGGTGCTGACCAAGGCGGCCGTCGAGGCCATCGAGGCGCGCTTCTCTGAGAAGGAGGCCGCGTAATGGCCGGCGCTCAACCCACCGCCAAACACTACGACACCATCCTGTCGCCGATCATCACCGAAAAGGCGACGATCCTGTCCGAGCAGAACAAGGTCGTCTTCCGCGTGGCCGGCACGGCCTCGAAGGACGAGATCGCCGCTGCGGTCGAAAGCCTGTTCAAGGTCAGTGTCGTGAAGGTCAACACCCTGGTCCAAAAGGGCAAGACCAAGCGCTTCCGCGGCATTCAGGGCCGTCGGGTCGACATCAAGAAAGCGATCGTGACGCTGGCCGAGGGCCAGTCGATCGACGTCACCACGGGGCTCTGAACCAATGGCTCTGAAGACATATAATCCGACGTCGCCGGGCCGCCGCGCCCTGGTGCTGATCGACCGCTCGGAGCTCCACAAGGGGCGTCCGGAGAAGTCGCTGACCCAAGGCCTGACCAAGTCCGGCGGTCGCGGTGCCGGTGGTCGCGTGGCCGTCCGCTTCCGCGGTGGTGGCGCCAAGACCCTGTACCGCAAGATCGACTTCAAGCGTCGCAAGTTCCAGTCGGCGACCGTCGAGCGCCTGGAGTACGATCCGAACCGGACCGCCTTCATTGCCCTCATCACCTATGAGGACGGCGAAAAGGCCTACATCATCGCGCCGCAACGCCTGAAGGCGGGCGACACGGTGGTCGCCGGTGAAAAGACCGACGTGAAGCCGGGCAACGCCATGCCGCTGCGCTCGATGCCGGTGGGTACGATCATCCACAACATCGAGATGAAGCCGGGCAAGGGCGCCCAGCTGGCCCGTTCGGCCGGCGCCTACGCCCAGCTGGTCGGCCGCGACGCCGGCTACGCCCAGATCCGTCTGGGTTCGGGCGAGCTGCGCATGGTGCTGGACGGCTGCATGGCCACGGTGGGCGCGGTGTCGAACCCCGACCACATGAACCAGAACCTGGGCAAGGCCGGACGCAAGCGCCACATGGGCTTCCGCCCGCACGTCCGCGGTGTCGCCATGAACCCGATCGACCACCCGCACGGTGGTGGTGAAGGCCGGACCTCGGGCGGCCGCACGCCGGTCACGCCCTGGGGCAAGGACACCAAGGGCACCCGTACCCGCAAGAACAAGGCCACGGACAAGTTCATTATCCGTAGCCGCCACGTGAAGAAGGCTCGCTAAAGATGGCCCGCTCCTCCTGGAAAGGCCCGTTTGTCGACGGGTATCTGCTGAAGAAGGCCGAGGCCGCGCAAGCGTCGGGCCGCAAGGACGTGATCAAGACCTGGTCGCGCCGCTCCACCATCCTGCCTCAGTTCGTCGGCCTGACGTTCGGCGTGCACAACGGCATGAAGCACGTGCCGGTGTCGGTCTCCGAAGAAATGGTCGGCATGAAGTTTGGCGAGTTCTCGCCGACGCGGTCCTTCCCGGGTCACGCGGCGGACAAGAAGGCCAAGAGGAAGTAACCGATGGCCCAGACCAAGAACCCCCGTCGCGTGTCGACGACCGAAGCCCGCGCCAAGCTGGTCAACGTCCGGATCAGCCCCCAGAAGCTGAACCTGGTGGCCCAGTCGATCCGTGGCCTGCCGGTCCAGAAGGCGCTGAACGAGCTGGAATTCAGCCGCAAGCGCATTGCGACCGACGTCCGCAAGGTGCTGTATTCGGCCGTCTCGAACGCCGAAAACAACCACAACCTGGACATCGACAACCTGATCGTTGCCGAAGCCTTTGTGGGCAAGAACCTGGTGATGAAGCGTTTCGCGAGCCGCGCTCGTGGTCGCTCGTCGCGTATCCTGAAACCGTTCAGCGAGATCACCATCGTGGTCCGTGAAGCCGGCGAGGCCGCCTGATGGGTCAGAAAATCAATCCGATCGGGCTGCGGCTCGGCGTCAACCGCACCTGGGACAGCCGCTGGTTCGCCGGCGGCCGCGAATACGCCAAGCTCCTGCACCAGGACCTGAAGCTGCGCGAGTGGCTGCGTGAGCGCCTGTCGGGCGCCGGTGTGTCGCGCATCATCATTGAGCGTCCGCACAAGAAGTGCCGCGTGACGATCTATGCCGCCCGTCCGGGTGTCGTGATCGGCAAGAAGGGCGCCGACATCGAGAAGCTGCGCAAGGACATCGCCGCGATGACCGAAGGCGAGGTTCACCTGAACATCGTCGAGGTCCGCAAGCCGGAAGTCGATGCCCAGCTGATCGCCGAGAACATCGCCCAGCAGCTGGAGCGCCGCGTGGCCTTCCGTCGGGCCATGAAGCGCGCCATGCAATCGGCCATGCGTCTGGGGGCCAAGGGCGTCCGGATCAATGTGGCGGGTCGTCTGGGCGGTGCGGAAATCGCCCGTATGGAATGGTACCGCGAAGGCCGTGTGCCGCTGCACACCCTGCGCGCGGACATCGACTATGGCGTCTACGAAGCCAAGACCACCTACGGCATCATCGGTGTGAAGGTGTGGGTGTTCAAGGGCGAGGTGCTGGAGCACGACCCGATGGCCCAGGACAAGCGCTGGGCCCAGGAAGCGTCGGGCCCGTCGTCGAATGAAGGCCGCGAGCGTGGCCCCCGCGGTGATCGCGGTCCGCGCCGTGACCGGGGACGTGAGAACTAAGTCATGCTGCAACCGAAGAAGACCAAATACCGCAAGGCCTTCAAGGGCCGCATCCATGGCTCGGCCAAGGGTGGTTTCTCGCTGAACTTCGGCTCGTATGGCCTGAAGACGCTGGAGCCGGAACGCATCACTGCGCGTCAGATCGAGGCGGCCCGCCGCGCGATCACCCGCCAGATGAAGCGTCAGGGCCGCGTCTGGATCCGCGTCTTCCCGGACGTGCCGGTCTCGGGCAAGCCGGCCGAAGTGCGGATGGGCAAGGGCAAGGGCGCCGTGGACCACTGGGCCGCGCGCTGCCACCCGGGCCGTATCCTGTTTGAAATCGACGGCGTGCCGGATGACATCGCCCGCGAGGCGCTGCGTCTCGGCGCTGCCAAGCTGCCGGTCCGCACCAAGGTGGTCACTCGCCTGGATGCCGGCATCGGTCACACGGAGCAAGCGGCATGACCAAGATCGCCGACCTGCGGGCTCTGACGCCCGACCAGCTGTCCGAGGAGCTGCTCAAGCTCAAGAAGGAACAGTTCAACCTGCGTTTCCAGGCGGCCACCGGCCAGATGGAAAAGACCCACCGCGTGGGTGAAGTGCGCAAGGACATCGCCCGCATCTCGACGCTTCTGCGCCAGAAGCAGGCTGCGGCTTAAAGGAACGAAGATGCCGAAACGAATTCTCGAAGGCGTGGTCGTCTCCGACAAGGGCGACAAGACGATCGTCGTCAAGGTCGAACGCACCCTGCTGCACCCGGTGCTGAAGAAGACCGTGCGCCTGTCCAAGAAGTATCACGCCCACGACGAAGCGAACGCCCTGAAGGTCGGTGACCTGGCCCGCATCGTCGAGTGCGCCCCGAAGTCCAAGCTGAAGCGCTGGGAAGTCGTCTCCGACTCCCCCGCCTCGGCTTCGTAAGAAGAAGGATCGGATCCCATGATCCAGATGCAAACTAACCTGGAGGTGGCCGACAATTCGGGCGCTCGCCGGGTCATGTGCATCAAGGTGCTGGGCGGCGCGAAGCGTCGCTACGCCTCGGTCGGTGACACCATCGTCGCCTCGGTCAAGGAAGCCATTCCGCGCGGCCGGGTGAAGAAGGGTGACGTCGTGCGCGCCATCGTCGTCCGCACGGCCAAGGACATCCAGCGCCGTGACGGCTCGGTCATCCGCTTCGACAAGTCGGCGGCCGTGATCGTCAACAAGCAGAACGAGCCGGTCGGCACCCGTATCTTCGGCCCGGTTCCGCGCGAGCTGCGCGCCAAGAACCACATGAAGATCATCTCGCTGGCTCCGGAGGTCCTGTAACCATGGCCGCCAAGATCAAATCGGGCGACACCGTCGTCGTCCTGACCGGCAAGGACAAGGGCCGCACCGGCAAGGTGCTCAAGGTCCTGCCGACCGAAAACCGCGTCGTCGTGCAAGGCGTCAACATGGTCCAGCGCCACACGCGCCCGACCCAGGCTGACCCGCAAGGCGGCATCAAGAACAAGGAAGCCTCGCTTCACCTGTCGAACGTCGCGATCGCCGACGCTAACGGCAAGGCGACCCGCGTGGGCTTCAAGGTTGAAGGCGACAAGAAGGTTCGCTTCGCCAAGACGACGGGAGACGTCATCTGATGGCCGACACCAAGTATACGCCTCGCCTCAAGAGCGAGTACCAGGACCGCATCAAGGCGGTGATGTCCGAGAAGTTCGGCTACACCAACCCGATGCAGATGCCGAAGCTGGACAAGATCGTCCTGAACATGGGTATCGGTGAAGCCGTGGCCGACTCCAAGAAGGCGAACGCCGCCCTCAAGGATCTGACCGCGATCGCCGGCCAGAAGGCTGTGCCGACCAAGGCCCGCAACTCCATCGCCGGCTTCAAGCTGCGTGAAGGCATGGTCATCGGCGGCAAGGTCACCCTGCGCGGCGACCGGATGTACGAGTTCCTGGACCGCCTGATCACGATCGCCCTGCCGCGCGTGAAAGACTTCCGCGGCCTGAAGGGCACGTCGTTCGACGGCCGTGGCAACTATGCGATGGGTCTGAAGGAGCACATCGTGTTCCCGGAGATCAACTACGACCAGATCGACCAGATGTGGGGCATGGACATCGTCGTCTGCACCACGGCCAAGACGGATGAGGAAGCCAAGGCTCTCCTCACCGAATTCAAGTTCCCGTTCGTGAACTGATCGGGAAAGGAAGAGCAAAATGGCTAAGAAGAGCGCCGTAAACCGGAACGAGCACGTCAAGCGGCTTGTTGCGAAGTATGCCGCGAAGCGGGCCGCCCTCAAGGCGACCGCCAACGATGAATCGCTGCCGCTGGAAGAGCGCTTTGAAGCGCGCCTCAAGCTGGCCGCGCTGCCGCGCAACTCTGCGCCCAGCCGCATCCGCAACCGCTGCGAGGTGACGGGCCGTCCGCGCGCCTATTATCGCAAGCTGAAGATGAGCCGTATTGCCCTGCGCGAACTGGGCAACAAGGGTCAGATCCCCGGCCTGACCAAGTCGAGCTGGTAAGGGGAAGAACGCCATGATGATCAACGATCCCCTGAGCGACATGATCGCTCGCATCAAGAACGCCGCGACCCGTAAGCGTTCCAAGGTGCTCACCCCGGCCTCGCGTCTGCGCCAGCGCGTCCTGGACGTGCTGAAGGACGAGGGTTACATCCGCGGCTATTCGCTGGTTCAGAACCCCGGCGAGTTCCCGCAGTTCGAGATTGAACTGAAGTACTTCGACGGCCAGCCGGTCATCGCCGAGATCAGCCGCGTGTCCAAGCCGGGCCGCCGCGTCTATTCGGCGATCAGCGACCTGAAGCCGATCAAGAACGGCCTCGGTATCTCGATCCTTTCGACTTCGAAGGGCGTGATGTCCGACTCGGCCGCCCGCGACGCCAATGTTGGCGGCGAAGTCCTCTGCAGGGTCTACTAAGATGTCCCGTATCGGTAAGAAAACCATCTCCATTCCGAAGGGTGTGACCGTCTCCATCGACGGCCAGACCGTGTCGGTGAAGGGTCCCAAGGGCGAGCGCTCCTGGACCGTGGCCGAAGAGGTCGAGATCACCCAGGGTGACGACGGCCTGAGCCTGGCCCCGCGTGCGGACACGCAACGTGCCCGCGCCATGTGGGGCCTGTCGCGCACGCTGGTCGACAACATGGTCGTCGGCGTCACCGAAGGCTTCGAGCGCACGCTGGAACTGGTGGGCGTCGGCTATCGTGCCGCGCTGAAGGGCCAGTCGCTGTCGCTGCAGCTGGGCTTCTCGCACGAGATCGACATCGCTCCGCCGGCCGGCATCACCTTTGCCGTGCCCAAGCAGACCGAGGTCAAGATCTCGGGCAATGACAAGCAGGCCGTCGGTCAGATCGCCGCCGTCATCCGCAAGCTCCGTCCGCCGGAACCCTACAAGGGCAAGGGCGTGCGCTATGCGGGCGAGACCGTCCGGCGCAAGGAAGGCAAGAAGAAGTAAGTCATGGCCACTACGCTCAAACAGAATGCCAAGCGTCGCGCCGAGCGCACGCGCCGCCGCCTGAAGGCGGTCGCCAACGGTCGTATGCGTCTGTCGGTCCACCGGTCGGACAAGAACATCTCGGCCCAGATCATCGACGACGCCAACGGCGTCACCCTGGCGGCTGCCTCTTCGCTGGAAGGCGAAAAGGGCAAGAAGCAGAAGGGCTCGGACACCGCGGCCGCGGCGCGCATCGGCAAGCTGCTCGCCGAACGTGCCATCGAGAAGGGCGTCAAGGACGTCGTCTTCGATCGCGGCGGCTACATCTATCACGGACGGGTGAAGGCGCTGGCGGAAGCCGCGCGTGAAGCCGGCCTGAACTTCTAAGGAACGGGACGTATGGCGCAACAACCCCAACGCGGCGGCGGTGGCAATCGTCGCGACAACCGCAACGCCCCCCAGGCCGAGGGTCCCGAGTCGGACATCATCGAGAAGCTGGTTCACATCAACCGCGTCGCGGCCACTGTGAAGGGCGGCCGCCGGTTCTCGTTCGCGGCCCTGATGGTCGTCGGCGACGGCAAGGGCCGCGTCGGCTTCGGTCACGGCAAGGCGCGCGAAGTGCCGGAAGCCATCCGCAAGGCGACCGAGGAAGCCAAGAAGACGATGATCCGGGTCCCGCTCCGCGAGAACCGCACCCTGCACCACGACGGCAACGGCCGTTGGGGCGCCGGCAAGATCATGGTCCGCGCGGCGCCTCCCGGCACCGGCGTGATCGCGGGCGGTCCGATGCGGGCCGTTCTGGAAACCCTGGGCGTGCAGGACGTGGTCGGCAAGTCGACCGGTTCGTCCAACCCCTACAACATGATCCGTGCCACCTTCGAGGCGCTCAAGGTCCAGTCTTCGCCGCGTCAGATCGCGTCGAAGCGCGGCAAGAAGGTTGCGGATCTGATGGGACGTCGCAATGACGGTGCCTCGGCGCCGGAAGCCGTCGAGAGCTGATCATGGCCAAGAAAGAAAACGCAACCGTCACCATCCGCCAGACCGGCAGCCCGATCCGTCGCAAGTCGGACCAGCGCGCCACCCTGATGGGTCTGGGCCTGAACCGCATGGGCCGCGAGTCGACCCTCGAGGACACCCCGGCCGTCCGTGGCATGATCGCCAAGGTCCGCCACATGGTGGAAGTGGTCGAAAAGTAAGCCGAGACGCCCTCTCCCGGACCGGGGGAGGGCGGTTCGCTGCTTGCGAAGCTGTGCGGGGCCGCCTAGAAGCGGCCCTTCAATTTATCCAAACGCCGAGTCTGGCCTGGCCAGGCGCTAGCACCCGAAAGGATCAGGCACATGAAACTGAACGAAATCCGTGACAACGAAGGCGCTCACAAGAAGCGCATGCGCGTCGGCCGGGGCCCCGGCTCGGGCAAGGGCAAGACCTCGGGTCGCGGCGTCAAGGGTCAGAAGTCGCGGACGGGCGTCAGCCTGCTGGGCTTCGAAGGCGGCCAGATGCCGCTGTACATGCGCATGCCCAAGCGCGGCTTCAACAATCCTGGCGCGCTGAAGCTGGCCGAGGTGAACCTGTGGCGTCTGCAGGACGCCGTGGATGCCAAGAAGCTGGACATCAAGAAGGAAATCACCGGTGAGGCCCTGGTCGCCGCCGGCGTGCTGCGTCGCGTCAAGGACGGCGTGCGGGTGCTGGGCACCGGCGAGCTGAAGGCCAAGCTGAACCTGGTCGTCTGGTCGGCCTCGGCCGGCGCGATCAAGGCCATCGAAGCTGCCGGCGGCACTGTGGTGCAGCAGCGCATCGAGGCCGAAGAAAAGGCCAAGGCCCGCGTCGAGAAGCGCAACGCCGCCAAGGGCAAGGCCCCGGCAGCGAAGGCTCCGAAGGGCGATGCCAACAAGGTTTCCGCCCGGGCCCGTCGCCAGGCCGCCGACAAGGCCGGAAAATAAACCCGCCGGGGCGGTCTCGCTAAGAGGCCGCCCTTCGCCTATCTGGGAACGGGCACCCGGTCGTGCGCGACCGGTCTTGGACTAAACGTCGGGGTAAACCGTTATGGCTTCGGCCGCCGAACAACTTGCTGCCAATATGAATGTGGGCTCGTTCGCGAAAGCGACCGAGCTGCACAAGCGTCTGCTCTTCACCCTGGGCGCGCTGATCGTCTATCGCATCGGCACCTTCGTGCCGATCCCGGGGATCAACTCGGAAGCCTTCCTGCAGTTCTTCCAGAACCCGGATGGCCAGCGCGGCATCCTGGACATGTTCAACATGTTCTCGGGCGGCGCGGTCGAGCGGATGGCGGTCTTCGCCCTGAACGTAATGCCCTACATTTCGGCGTCGATCATCGTGCAGCTGATGGGCGCGGTGTATCCGCCGTGGGAGAAGCTGAAGAAGGAAGGCGGCGAGAGCGGCCGCAAGCAGCTGAACCAGTACACCCGCTATCTGACCGTGGTGCTGGCCCTGATGCAGTCGTTTGGTATCGCCATCGGCCTGAACGCCCAGGCCAATCTGGTCGATGCGCCCGGCATCTTCTTCATCGTCTCGACGGTCGTGACCCTGACCGGCGGCACCATGTTCCTGATGTGGCTGGGTGAGCAGGTGACGGCGCGCGGCGTCGGCAACGGCATCTCGCTGATCATCTTCGCCGGTATCGTGGCGGTGCTGCCGTCCAGCATCGCGCGTCTGCTGGGTCTGGCCCAGCAGGGCCAGATGTCGGCCTTCCTGCTGCTGTTCCTGGGCGTCATGGCGATCGCCACCGTGGTCTTCATCGTCTTCATGGAGCGCGCCCAGCGCCGCCTGCTGATCCAGTATCCGAAGCGTCAGGAAGGCAATCGGATGGCGGGGGGCGAGCGCTCGTTCCTGCCGCTGAAGGTCAATGCCGCCGGCGTCATCCCGCCGATCTTCGCCTCGTCGCTGCTGATGCTGCCCACCACGGTCGCGACCATGACAGCCAATGCGGACCTGCCCTCGTGGATGAGCTGGCTGCCGTATGTCACGGCCCAGATGTCGCACGGCAAGCCGATCTTCATGGTGCTGTACGGCGCCCTGATCATCTTCTTCTGCTTCTTCTACACCTCGATCACCTTCAATCCCGAGGACACGGCCGAGAACCTGCGCAAGTACGGCGGCTTCCTGCCGGGCATCCGTCCGGGCAAGCGTACGGCCGAGTATCTGGACTATGTGCTGACCCGCCTGACGGTGATCGGCGCGGCCTACATCACCGCCGTCTGTCTGTTGCCGGAGTTCCTGGCCAGCTCGATGGGCGGGCTGTTGTTCGGCGGTACCTCGATCCTGATCGTGGTCTCGGTGACGATGGACACTGTGGCGCAGATCCAGTCGCACCTGCTGGCGCACCAGTATGAGGGGCTGATCAAGAAGGCCAAGCTGCGTGGACGTGGCGGCGGTGGCCGGGGCGGCATGCCGGCGCCCGCGCGCCGCTAGGCCTCGGGGGAGGACGTCATGAACCTGATCCTGTTCGGGCCGCCTGCGGCCGGCAAGGGCACCCAGGCCAAGCGACTGGTCGAGACGCGCGGCATGGTCCAGCTGTCGACCGGTGACATGCTGCGCGCCGCCATCGCCTCGGGCTCGGAACTGGGCCAGACGGTCAAGGGCATCATGGAGCGCGGCGAGCTTGTCACCGACGAGATCGTCATCGCCCTGATCGAGGCCCGCCTCGACGAGGCCGAGGCGGCCGGTGGCGCCATCTTTGACGGCTTCCCGCGCACGGTCGCCCAGGCCGAGGCGCTGGACACCATGCTGGCCCGGCGGGGATCGACCATCGACCGCGTGGTGCGCCTGAAGGTGAATGACGAGGCCCTCAAGGCCCGCATCGCCCAGCGCTATGCCGAACAGGGCCGTCCTGACGACAATCCCGACAGCTTCAAGGTGCGGCTGGAGGCCTATAACCGCCAGACGGCGCCGCTGCTCCCCTACTATGAGGGACAGGGCAAGCTGGTCGAGGTGGACGGCATGGCCTCGATCGACACCGTGGCGGCCGCCCTCGACGCCGCCATCGACGCCTGATCGGCAGGCGACGGATCGCGCCCTTGCGCGTTAGGCTGGTCGCATGGGCCGGTTCTCTGGACATTTGACGAAGCGCCAACGGCGGGCCACCCGGTGGAGTGGGGCCCTGATCGTCGTGCTGCTGATGCACGGGCTGGTGCTGTTCGCCGCCAGCCGTTCGACGCCCGTGCCCGCCAGCTATCCGCCACCCCTCATCGATGTGGTGCTGTTCACCCCGCCCCCGGAACCGCCCCCGCCCCCTCCCGAGCCGGAAGATCCGGCGCCTGAGGTCGGAGGAGGGGCCCCCGCCGCACCCTCTCGCGTGCACCGGCCTCCGGAGCCCCCGCCCGAAGTGGAACGGGAGATCATCGCGCCCCCTGAGCCCGCGCCCGAGCCCGCTCCGGAGCTCGGCATCGCGCCTGCACCGACTCCTCAGCCGGGACCGGGCCTTGGCGGGCAGGGGACCGGCACGGGTACCGGGTCAGGAGACGGCTATGGCCCCGGCAGCGGCTCGACGCGCGCGCGACCGGTCCGGGGGCCGACCATCGATCAGATCCGCAATGCCCACCCGCGCAACGCCCGCAGCCAGTACGGCCGGGTTGAGCTGTCCTGCATCGTGCGGCTGGACGAGCGGCTCGAGGACTGCCGGGTCGTCAGCGAGACGCCGCGAGGCCGGGGGTTCGGCGAGGCGGCCCTGCCGCTGGCGCGCTTCTTCCGGGTGGTTCCGCCGACCCGGAACGGCGTGCCGCAATCGGGCGAGCGGTTCACGGTCGGTATCGACTTTGGCCGACCGCGCTGATGCCGAATCCGCCGTCGGCATTGACGCAATCTGAATCCCCTGTATAAGGCCCGCTTCCGCGAAGGACGCGACACGCTCCTGGTCTGTTGACCGGAGCGGTTTCTGCGTCTGGAAACGCGTTATTGGAGATATTCGTGGCCCGTATCGCTGGCGTCAACATTCCGACCAACAAGCGCGTCCTGATCGCGCTTCAGTACATCCATGGCATCGGCCCCGCCGCCGCCAAGGAAATCACCGAAAAGGTGGGCATCGACGCCGCGCGCCGGGTCAACGACCTGACCGACGCCGAGGTCCTGCAGATCCGTGAAACGATCGACAGCGATCACACGGTGGAAGGCGACCTGCGTCGTGAGACCTCGATGAACATCAAGCGTCTGATGGACCTGGCCTGCTACCGCGGCCTGCGTCACCGCAAGGGCCTGCCGGTCCGCGGTCAGCGCACCCACACGAACGCCCGCACCCGCAAGGGTCCGGCCAAGCCGATCGCCGGCAAGAAGAAGTAAGAGAAAGAGCTGACCGATGGCCAAGGACACGGGTCGCGTCAAACGCCGCGAACGCAAGAACATCACTTCGGGCGTGGCGCATGTGAACGCCAGCTTCAACAACACCATGATCACGATCACGGATGCCCAGGGCAACGCGATCAGCTGGTCGTCGGCCGGCCACATGGGCTTCAAGGGCTCGCGCAAGTCGACCCCGTACGCTGCCCAGATGGCGGCTGAGGACGCCGGCAAGAAGGCCGCCGAGCACGGTGTGAAGACGCTGGAAGTGAACGTTTCGGGCCCGGGTTCCGGCCGCGAGTCGGCGCTGCGCGCCCTGCAGGCCGTCGGCATGACCATCACGACCATCCGTGACGTCACCCCGATGCCGCACAACGGTTGCCGTCCGCCCAAGCGTCGCCGCGTCTAAGGCCCGCTGAAGCAATCCTTTCCCGTTGATCGGGATGTCCGCTGTCGCGGGCCTTCCAGATCGACGAAACCCGTTCGAGGGACCCTATGATCGAAAGAAACTGGCAAGAACTGATCCGTCCCGAGAAACCGCAGATCGAGACCGGCACCGACCCGCAGCGCAAGGCGCGCCTGGTGGCCGAACCTCTCGAACGCGGTTTCGGTGTGACGCTCGGCAATGCCCTTCGTCGCGTGCTGCTGTCGTCGCTTCAGGGCGCCGCAGTGACCGCCATCCAGATCGACGGCGTGGTTCATGAATTCTCGTCGCTGGAAGGCGTGCGCGAGGACGTGGTCGACATCGTCCTGAACATCAAGCAGCTGGCCCTGCGTATGCACGCGGAAGGCCCCAAGCGCATGATGCTCAAGGCCACCGGCCCCGGTCCGGTGACCGCCGGCCAGATCGAAGTGCCGGCCGATATCGAAGTGCTGAACCCCGACCACGTGCTGTGCACGCTGGATGACGGCGCTTCGGTGCGCATGGAACTGACCGTCCAGAACGGCAAGGGCTATGTCGCGTCGGAAGCCAACCGTCCGGAAGACGCGCCGATCGGCCTGATCGCCGTCGACGCCCTGTATTCGCCGGTCAAGCGCGTCGCCTATCGCGTCGAGCCGACCCGTCAGGGCCAGTCGCTGAACTACGACAAGCTGATCATGGAAGTGGAGACCAACGGTGCGGTCTCCCCCGTGGACGCCGTGGCCTATGCGTCGCGCATCCTCCAGGACCAGCTGCAGATCTTCATCACCTTCGACGAGCCGAAGGCCGCGGTCGAGCAGTCGGACGGCAAGCCCGAGCTGCCGTTCAATCCGGCCCTGCTGAAGAAGGTCGACGAGCTGGAACTGTCGGTCCGTTCGGCCAACTGCCTGAAGAACGACAACATCGTCTACATCGGCGACCTGATCCAGAAGACCGAGGGCGAGATGCTTCGCACCCCGAACTTCGGCCGCAAGTCGCTGAACGAGATCAAGGAAGTTCTGGCGACCATGGGCCTGAGCCTGGGCATGGACGTGCCCAACTGGCCGCCGGAAAACATCGAAGACCTGGCCAAGAAGTTCGACGACCAGATCTAGTTTCAACCTTCCGGACCGGTCCCCAGTCGGGCGGTGCGGATAGAATGAGGACAGGCGAGGGTCCCTGAGGAGGGAAACCGGGCCTGGAGTAGGAGAGACCCCGATGCGCCACGGCGCCGCCTATCGCAAGCTCGGTCGGACGACCAGCCACCGCCAGGCCATGTTCGCCAACATGGCTGCCTCGTTGATCAAGCACGAGCAGATCACGACGACCCTGCCCAAGGCCAAGGAGCTCCGCCCCTTCGTCGAGAAGCTGGTGACCCTGGCCAAGAAGGGCGACCTTCACGCCCGTCGTCAGGCCATCAGCCAGGTCCGTGATGTGCCGCAGGTCGGCAAGCTGTTCGAGACGATCGGCCCGCGCTACGCCGACCGCAACGGCGGCTACATCCGCATCATGAAGGCCGGCTTCCGCCACGGCGACAACGCTGCCATGGCCGTGATCGAGTTCGTCGACCGCGACACCTCGGCCAAGGGTCTGGATTCGGGCCCGGTCATGGGCGCCGAGGACGACGCCGAAGACTGAGCCCCGGCACAGGTCTGAAAGATACGAGGGCGGTGGAGCGATCCACCGCCCTTCTTCTATTCCGGGGGGTCGGCATCTTCTTCTGCGGCGGCCTCGGCCGCATCCCGGTTGCGCTCGCGGAACATGAGCGCGGCGACGGCGCCCGACTGGGCATTCGGATTGCGCTGGTTCAGCTCGGCGCCATACAGCGAGCCCAGATAGGCCTGGTCCCAGTCCGTCAGGCCAAAGGCAATGGTCGGATTGTCGAAGACATTGAGAATGGTCGGAAAGCCCGACAGGTCGGCGTCGGGATCGATCTGGGCGAAAGCGACCATGGCGACATAGTCGGCCAGCTGCTGGAAGGTGATGCCCTCGGCCTGATCGATGTCGATGATGACATAGGCGCGCCGGAGGTCGTTCTCGATGACCGTGGTCAGGCGACTGGCCATGGTTCCGGTTGTCGGCGGGGGATAGCCGGGGATACGGACGGCGATGCCACCCGTCTCGCTATTGACCGGCAGGCTGACGTGCCACCAGCGCACAGGTGCGTCCGACTCGATGAACCGTCGCAGCTGCAGGCGGGATCGGGACGACCCCGAATAGGGGGGCTTGAAGGCATTCGGACTGCGCTCGACGAGGGCGGCGGTCAGTGTGGGGGCGTCATCGGTGGCGATGATCAGCACATTCGGGCTGCACCCCGGTTCGCCGATGGGCAGCCCCAGCTCCAGCGCGACCTCGGACACGCGATCGGCCATGGCCTGGGCAGCCTCGCGCTGCAGATTGACCACGCCGACGCAGATACCCGACCGGGCGCTCCAGCGGGCGGGGCCGCGCCCGTGCGGTGGGGCGACCACAGTGTCGGCAAAGGTCTCGACCTGCTCGCGCAGCGGCGTGCCGAGGACGACGATATCCTCGACGGTCGTTTCGTCCGGCCGGTCCTGTGCTGCCGCGATCCCCGGCAAGCCGAGCGCGAGGAGGGAGATGGCCAACAGCCGGGTTCGCATGCGGAAGGTCCTAGGTGAGAAGCCACAAGAGCGGGCCAACAAGCAATATCGTGCCGTACAGGGCCAACAGGGCGAAGAAGTCCCTGGGCAAAGCGTCAAAAGGACGAACGTCGAAATAGGGTGTGAGCCCCTCGGGGCGCTCGTCGGGTGGCGATAGCAGTCCTTGCCGCCGCTGGTTCAGGTTGGCGACCAGGATGCTGGTGACCTGCAACCCCAACACCACCCAAAGGCCCTTGTGGAAGGTGAAAATGCGATCGCCGGGAAGCACCTGGTCCAGAACGGTCTCGGCCCATGCACGGGATGGGGGAAACGCCCAGGCCACCACTGACGCGAGGAAGATGTCGCACGATGTCATATAGGCATAGGTGAAGGGCGCCGCGGGAAGGCGCCCCACACTCATGGCCAATCGGTCGTACAGTTGCCTCAGCGCCGTGCCCTATTCCTTCGACAGGTCCTGACGGTTGAACGAGGCGATGGCGCCGATGGCGGGCAGCAGGGTCCACAGGATGATACTGATCCAGGCGCGGACCGGCACGTGATCCGGCACAGCCGCAGCGACCTCGCCACCCTTCACCAGATCCTTGATCGAATCGATGGCGCCGCCCGGGTTGAACAGGATCGACACCCAGCTGTCCGGCATGAGGCCCATGGGCGGCAGGACCTGCATCGGTACGAAGAACTGGGCGATCCCCAGCACCAGCGGCACGAACAGGGCCACCAGCAGCGAGCGGGTCATGACGGCAGCCAGCAGTCCGACCATGGTGAACTGCACGATGCGCAGCAGCGACAGGCCCGCCAGCGCGAAGAACTGTCCGACGTCGCCGGCGTCCATGGTGAAGGTCAGCCCGCGCCCGAAGATGCCGGCCTGGATCATGTCGCCGATCGTGCTGGAGATCAGCATGACCAGCATGGCCATCAGGGCCAGACCGATGACGACGGCCAGCTTGCCCAGCAGCTGGTTGGTGCGGGTGTTGCGCGCACTGATCAGGCGCCAGGTCTCCCAGCGATAATCGCCCGCATAGACTGTGGCGGCACCGATCAGCATGAAGGCGACCACCAGCGGATTCGACAGGCTGGCGGCATTGGTGACCATGGCTTGGCCCAGATCGAGGGGCACGGTCGCCAGCATCTCGCTGAGGTCGGCCTGGATCTTGGGGTCTTCGGTCAGCTTGGCTTCGTTCGCCTTGATGAAGAAGCTGGTGATGGCGCTCAGCGCCAGCATCAGGATCGGCGCGAAGAACACGCTCCAGAACCAGGTCGTGCGGCTCTTGGTCAGGCGGAAGGCTTCCGCGCGGATGGCATCAGCCCACATGATCATGCTCCGGCGTCTGGACGGCACCCGTTTCGGTGAAGAAGACACTCTCGAGGTCGGTGCCGACCCAACGTGCCTCGTCGATGTCGATGCCCTGTTCGACCAGGGCGCGGATCAGGGCCGGGCCCTCGGCGCGGGGGACATTGGCCAGCAGGGCCTTGCCGTCGACCGCTCCCTTGTCGCCCAGCACCTCGGCCGCGCGCTCGAGCGGCGAGACCGACAGGCGCAGGCGTTCGCTCGTGGTGGTCAACTCGGACACCGTGCCCTCGCGGACGAGGGTGCCCTTGTTCATGATGGCAACGCGGTCACAGACGCGCTGGACCTCCAGCAGCTGGTGGCTGGCCAGAACCACGGTCAGGCCGTCGTCGTGCGCCAGACTGCGGATCAGGGCGCGCATTTCCTGGATGCCGGGCGGATCCATGCCGCTGGTCGGCTCATCCAGAATGATCAGCTCCGGCTCGGTAATCAGGGCGGCGGCGACGCCCAGGCGCTGCAGCATGCCGACGGAGAAGCCGCGCACGCGGCGGTCGGCTGCCTGGGTCAGGCCCACGCGCTCCAGCCAGCGGTCGGTACGGTTGGTGTCCGACGAAAGGCCGTGTGCCAGCGACAGCCAGGTCAGCACCTGACGCGCGGTCATGAAGGGCGGATAGCGCGGCGTCTCGATCATAGAGCCCATGCGGCGCATGGCCTTGGGGTCGCCGATGGTGCCGCCCATGACGGTGGCGTCCCCGTCGGTCGGCCGGATCAGGCCCAGCAGGATCCGGAACAGGGTCGACTTACCCGCCCCGTTCGGCCCCAGGACGCCATAGACGCCCCCCTTGGGAATGGTGAGGCTGAGCCCGTCGAGGGCCTTGACCGTGCCATAAGTCTTGGTGAGGCGGCGGGTTTCGATGACTGCGCTCATGGTCGGGAGGGTGACCGCCACCGCCCCGGCACGCAAGCGGCAAACCGCCGGTTGCAGATTAAGAATCCTCCATGGTCGGGGGGTCCGCAGGAACCGGCGGCGCGCTGGCGGGGACGTGGCGGGCTGATGGCGGCCCGGTGGCGGGTCGCCGACGTGGTGCGGCGGGCCGGTTTTGCGGTCTGTGGTCCGTGTCTGATAACCCCGTGCCCAAGGAGGGCCCCATGACGTTCAAGACCGACACCGCAAAGATCAAACGCTGGCGCGAGGAGCGCCACTGGTCGCAGGAGCATCTGGCCGAGCTGTCCGGCATCGGCCTGCGCACCCTGCAACGCATCGAGCGCGGCCAGCAGGCCTCGCTGGAGACGCTGAAGGCGCTGGCCAATGCCTATCAGGTCGATGTGGCGGCTCTGGCGGTCGACCCGCGCATTGAGGCGGCCGAGATGGTCCAGACCCGCAATGCAAAGGCCCGCGCGGGCGTGCGCCTTTCGTTCGGCATCCACGCCGTCAGCTGGCTGATGGGCATGGCCGTGTTCGCCGCCATCAGCCTGAACGCGGGCGCCTTCATCATGAAGGCCCCCATGCTGTGGTGGACCGTCGGCCTGATCGGCCACGCCGTGACCGTGGCGATCGTGGAACTGGTGGCGCGATATCAGGAGGGGGGGTGAGGGGTGGAGGGGCGCCTGTCCGGTCTGGCGCGGAAGATGCGGCGGGCGCCCTCTGTCCACGAGCGGCGGCTATGGACGTTGCTGCGCGACCGGCGGCTGGAGGGGCTGAAGTTCCGGCGCCAGATGGTGATCGGGCCCTACATTGCGGACTTCATCTGCCTGAGGCACCGGCTGATCGTCGAGGCGGACGGGCCGTTTCACGATCCGGTGCGTGATGCCGAGCGGGACGCCTGGCTGGCCGGGCAGAACTTTCGCGTGCTGCGCTTTCCGAACGGCATGATCGACCACGAGGGCTGGCGGGTGATCGCGGCGATCCTTGAGGCCGTGCGCGCCAATGGCGATGCCCCGCCGCCGCTGGGGTAGGAGCAAGTTTCCTTCTCCCCTTGCGGGAGAAGGTGGGCCGCGTGAGCGGCTCGGATGAGGGGGCGCTCGGTCGGTTGACGGGGAGTCCGCTTCGCGCCGCAAAACGATGGCCGACCGCAGCGCGACCCCTCATCCGTCAGGCTTCGCCTGCCACCTTCTCCCGCAAGGGGAGAAGGATCAACTAAGCGGAACATCGCCCGGCTCAGCGGCTGTTCTGGCGGGGAGGGGAGTGAAGAGAGTGTAGGTCCCGTCCCGGCCCTCCGCTTCGCTGCGGCATGGATGCCAAGGAGAGGGCAAGCGAATGACGCACAAACTCGCCCAGGACACGAGAACTTGGCTGGACTTTCTTAAGTTACTCTTGGGGCGGGTACGGATTATCTCCGATAATGCCCCCACCATTGACCAATATGTCAATGTAATTGCAGCGCAAGAAGCGACCGAGCGATATTCGGCTAAGTTCTTCTTGGCCGGATGATCCTGAGTATATACCGACAAATTTCAATACTGTAGTAAGTTCCATCGCATGCATGGCTTGGCGGTATCCCGGCTCGCGTACGTAAACGGGAGCTCCCGACATCCCGGGTGCTCCAGGCATATCCAATAGATTTTGGTTCTGGGAGCGAAACTGAAAATCTGGCTCTGCGGCAACCATCCCACTCTTCCAGATCGGAAAAGGTGATTCACAAGTTTGACTAAAGGGAAATCCAATGGTCACAACGTCTCTGCCCGGCTGAAGCGTTTCGTCAAATGTACTACAAAAGTCCTGAATGCAGGGAGTGATTGCGTCTTCTGGCAGTTCGACACGAATGGCTGCGACGTCCTCGCCTCTATCTAGTCGCCCTTGCAACCAGGTTGGCTTGCCGTCGGAATAAAGCTCCATCCTTATGATGTGAAGAAGTCCCCCCGGCCTACGACTGAGATAGGCAACATCTATACCCGTAGGGCTACTTGGGTATCCCTGGAGTAAGAAACCTGGATCATCAGGTCGCCGCCCGGTTAAAACATGCCAGTTCGTGATCAGCCATAAATTTCCATCCTTATCACGGTAGTGGAAGCCCGTGCCCCAGCCACAGGTTTTTTCTCCTTTCGGCGTCGTGATGACCTTTGCGATCGCGACTGATGCTGCAGAGGCGGGATGTATAGAATGACGGTGACCGGTCAAAGCAATCCCCCTACAACGGAATATTATCGTGCTTCTTCCACGGATTGCTCTGCTGCTTGTTCTTCAGCGTGCGTAGGGCCTTGATCAGTCTCCGCCGGGTGCCGTGGGGCATGATGACGTCGTCGATGTAGCCGCGGCTGGCGGCGACGAAGGGGTTGGCGAAGCGCTCCTTGTATTCGGCTTCGCGGGCGGCGAGGGCCTCCGGGTCGCCGGCTTCCTTGCGGAAGATGATCTCGACCGCGCCCTTGGCGCCCATGACGGCGATTTCGGCGCTGGGCCAGGCGTAGTTGACGTCGCCGCGCAGGTGTTTGGAGCTCATGACGTCATAGGCGCCGCCATATGCCTTGCGCGTGATGACAGTCAGCTTGGGCACGGTGGCCTCGGCATAGGCGAACAGCAGCTTGGCGCCGTGCTTGATCAGGCCGCCGTATTCCTGACGGGTGCCGGGCATGAAGCCGGGCACGTCGACGAAGGTCACCAGCGGAATGTCGAAGGCGTCGCAGAAGCGGACGAAGCGGGCGGCCTTGCGGCTTGAGTCGATGTCCAGCACCCCGGCCAGCACCTGGGGCTGGTTGGCGACGATGCCGACGGTCTGGCCGTCCAGGCGGCCGAAGCCGGTGACGATGTTCTTGGCGTAGTCGGGGGCGATCTCGAAGAACTCGGCCTCGTCGACCGTCTTCAGGATCAGCTCCTTGATGTCATAGGGCTGGTTCGGATTGGCCGGGACCAGGGTGTCGAGGCTGGCCTCGTCCCGCTCGGGGTCGTCATAGCTGTCGCGGACCGGGGGCTTTTCGCGGTTGGACAGGGGCAGGAAGCCGATCAGGCGGCGGACCTCGCTGAGGGCCTCCAGATCGTTCTCGAAGGCGCCGTCGGCCACGCCCGACTTGCCCGCATGGACGCGGGCGCCGCCCAGTTCCTCGTGCGTCACGACCTCATTGGTGACCGTCTTCACCACGTCGGGCCCGGTGACGTACATGTAGGAGGTGTCCTTCACCATGAAGATGAAGTCGGTCAGGGCGGGGCTGTAGACGTCGCCGCCGGCGCACGGGCCCATGATCACACTGATCTGGGGGATGACGCCCGAGGCCAGGGTGTTCTGGAGGAAGATGTCGGCATAGCCGGCGAGGCTCTCGACGCCTTCCTGGATGCGGGCGCCGCCGGCGTCGAAGATGCCGATTATGGGCGCGCCATTGGTCAGGGCCATGGTCTGCAGCTTGACGATCTTGGCCGCATGGGCGCCCGACAGGCTGCCGCCGAAGACGGTGAAGTCCTTGGAGAAGACATAGACCAGACGGCCGCCGATGGTGCCCCGGCCGGTGACCACGCCGTCACCGGGGATGCGCTGCTTCTCCATGCCGAAGTCGTGCGAGCGGTGCTCGACGAACATGTCGGTTTCCTCGAAGGAGCCCTCGTCCAGCAGCACCTCGATGCGTTCGCGCGCGGTCAGCTTGCCCTTCTTGTGCTGGGCGGCGATGCGGGCTTCGCCTCCGCCAAGCTTGGCCCCGGCGCGGCGGGCTTCGAGCTGGTCGAGAATGTCTTGCATGAGGTGTCTCCTTGACGGCGAGCCTTAAGGAGGGTGGGCCGGGGAGGCAAGACGGGGTGGCTGGGCTACGGAGTCGACGTCGGTCGATAGGGCCGCTCGCGTCCACTACAGCTGCGGCGTGTGCCGTCGGGATTGAAGGCGCAAATTTGGGGCAGTGGGGTAGACACCACGGCGTCCGGCGCATCGCAATCGACCCGGAAGTAGGCGGTGCCGCTGTCGATGCAGACGGTTTCAGTGCCCGCTGCAATCCATACCGGCTCCCACCCCAGCGAAAGCTCTCCGTCGAACCGAACATCGACCGCCAGAAGGGCGGCAACGCATTTGTTCGCCCCCATGGCATCAAGGCATTCGGCCTGTGGTTCAGGCATGCGCGTTCGCGCTTCGTCCGCCGTGCGATAATAGCGCGGTTCCTGAAGAAGCGGATTGGCGACGGCTGCATTGAAGACTGCGGCCCCGGCCAGCACGCTGACGCCGAACAGGATGGATTTCATGCCTCGCCCCCCCAGATTACCTTGTTCCGGCGTAGGGCATGCCAGTGATTGTGACAAGCCGGTTCGTCGCCGCCGCGGCTCCCGCGCCGATGGCGACCGAGGTGTGGTGCGTGATTGAGGGGGGGCGACAACTAGCCCGAGAACCCCTTGCCCAGCACCGGCGCCTGCGTCAGGGCCGCAAGGCGGTTCAGCTCGGCGACGTGGGCGGCGAAGGCCTTCTTGCCGGCCGGGGTCAGGCTGGCCCAGGTGCGCGAGCGACCGTCGACGGGGGTCTTGGTCAGCGTGATATACCCGGCGTCCTCCAGCTGCTTCAGGTGTTTGGACAGGACGGAGTCCGAGACTTTGATGGTGTCGCGGATCAGGGCGAACTCGGCCTCATCGACACTGGACAGGATAGCGCAGATCTGCAGCCGACCCGGGGCGTGGATGACGGGATCGAAAACGGGCGGGGGCGTCATCCATCAGCCTCGGCCAGCTCGCGCTTCCAGACGTGCATCCACAGACGTCCGCCGAGGATCGACAGGACAAAGGCCGCGCTCCCGGTGGCCAGTGGCATCCAGAGGATGCCTGCGCCCCGGCCCCACATCGTCACGCCGATCAGCACCACCAGCATGACTGCCATGCCATAGGCGACGCGGCCCGCCCGCTTCGGCGCATAGCCGTTGACCCACCAGCCGAAGCGAGACTTCCACCAGTGGACGCAGCCGCCGAGCGCCGCCATGGCGGCCAGCAGCGCCACCAGCGACCAGGGCTTCTGCAGGCCCTGGCTGGCGACCATCAGACCGCAGATCGCGGCGCACACGAGGTCGTAGCCGACGGGATGGGTCATCCGCTCCGTCATGCCCTCGCGGGTGGACTGGATCGAGGCGAGCGCCTCGCGGGGATCGGGGGCTTCGCTCATGACAGATCTCCGGCCAGCTCGCGCTTCCAGACGTGCATCCACAGGCGGCCGCCGATGATGGCCGAGACGAACCCCGCTGCGCCGGTTGCCAGGGGCATCCAGACCATGCCGGCGTCCTTGCCCCAGATCGACAGGCCCATCAGGGCGATCAGGATGACAGCGAGGCCTATGGCTACCCACCGGGCGCGCTTGGGCGAATAGCCGCTGACCCACCAGCCGACGCGGTTCCGCCACCACTGGACGCAGATGGCCAGCCCCGCGAGGGCAATGACGAGGGCCAGCATCGCCCACGGTGTCGGCAGGCCCTGACTGGCGACCATCAGGCCGCAAATGGCGCCATAGGCCAGATCCCAGGCGACGGGATAGGCGACGGGGCCGGGCACCCCTTCGCGGGCTTCGCGGATGCGGGCCAGGGCTTCGTTCGGGTCTTCGGTCATCGGTGATCCTCACTTTCCGATGTGGAAAGTAGCATGACTTTCCAGATTGGCAAGTGATAATTTTCCGAAGTGGAAAGTCAGGTCTTTCGGAAGGGTGACTGTTCGTCGGTGAGGGCCCTGATCTCGGCTTCGATGGCCGGGCGCTCATGGTCCAGATAGCGGGCGATGGCGTCGCGAAAGCCGGGGTCGGGGATGTGGTGGGCCGAGCGGACGGGGGTGGGCAGATAGCCGCGCGCGATCTTGTGCTGGCCCTGGGCGCCGGCCTCGACGCGGGACAGGCCGCGCGACAGGGCAAACTCGATGGCCTGATAGTAGCAGAGCTCGAAATGCAGGAAGGGGATGTCCTCCAGCGTGCCCCACTGGCGGCCGTACAGGGCGTCGCGGCCGATGAAGTTGAGGGCGCCGGCGATGGGGGTCTCGCCCCGATACGCCATGACCAGGGCGATGCGGTCGGCCATGGTCCGGCCGATGCGGGCAAAGAAGTCGCGGGTCAGATAGGGGCGGCCCCATTTGCGGCTGCCGGTGTCGAGATAGAAGGCGAAAAAGGCGTCCCAGACGTCTTCGGTCAGATCGGCGCCGGTCAGGATGCGGATGTCGAGCCCGGCCTGGGCCTCGCGTCGCTCGCGCCGGATGGTCTTCCTGCGGTTCGAGGACAGGGCGGCGAGGAAGCCCTCGAAATCGCCATAGCCCTGATCGGTGAAGACGTACTGCAGGTCCAGCCGCGGCAGCCAGCCGGCGTCGGCCATCTCGCGCCATTCGCCCTCGGTCGGGAAGTTGACGTGGACTGACGACAGGTCGAGCCGCGCACACAGGGTCTCGGCCCCCTGGATCAGGGCCTGACGCACCGTGCCGGGGTCGGCGTCGGGATGGATCAGGAAGCGCGGGCCGGTGACGGGGGTGAAGGGAACGGCGCCCAGCAGCTTGGGATAGTAGCGCCCGCCCGCGCGCACCCAGGCATCGGCCCAGGCATGGTCGAAGACGTATTCGCCGCTGCTGTGCCCCTTCAGCCAGAGGGGCATCAGGCCAAGGACGCGGCCCTGATCATCCTCGAGCGCCAGATGACGCCCGGCCCAGCCCTGATCCGGCGCGGCACTGCCCGAGGCCTCACAGGCGTCGAGAAAGTCATAGCCGATGAAGGGGTCGCCCGTGGGAGCGGCGAGCGCCTCCCACGTACCCCGATCGATATCGGCGACCGCGCCGTGGACGCGGAGGGTGAAGGCGTCGTCCGTCACTTCACCTCGACGATGGCGTCCACCTCGACGGCGAAGCCCAGCGGCAGGCGATAGACGCCGACGGCCGAGCGGGCGTGGCGACCGGCGTCGCCGAACACTTCGACCATCAGGTCCGAACAGCCGTTGATGACGGCGGGAATGGCACTGAACTCGGGGCCGGCCTGGACGAAGCCACCCAGCTTGACCACGCGCACGACCCGCTCAAGGTCGCCGTCCAGCGCATCCTTGATCTGGGCCAGCAGGTTGACGCCGCACATGCGGGCGGCGCGGGCGGCGTCCTCGGGCGAGACGTCGACGCCCACCGTGCCCTTGATGCCGCCCGAGGCGTCATTCGACAGCTGGCCCGAGATGTGGACCAGATTGCCGCTGCGCACCCACGGCACATAGTTGGCGACGGCCTTGGCGGGCTCGGGCAGGTCGAGGCCCAGTTCGGCGATGCGGTCGGCGTAGCTCATGGTCGTCTCCTGATGTCTTTCGGGGGCGTTTAGCCCGGCGCGGGCGAGGCGTCACCCCGCCGGAGGGTCGATCTCAGCTTTTCAGCGACCGGCCCGAGATGACGGCGCCCGGGCCGAAGCGATCCCGCAGCCGGTCGATGGTGGTCTCGGTGGTCAGCTCCCTGGTGCGGTCGGCCGAGAACAGACCGGGGGCCACGTCGGCCGCGTCGACCAGATCGGCCATGCCGATGCCGATCAGGCGATAGGGGCGCCCCAGTTCCGGTTTGAGCAGGGCCCGCCCTTCGGCAAACAGGGTGCGGGCGGTCTGGACGGGATCGGGCAGGGTGCGGCGCCGGGTCAGGATGCGGAAGTCCGTCCGCCTGAGCTTGAGCGTCACGACCCGACCGGCGATGCCATCGCGCCGGGCCTTGGCCGCCAGCTTCTCGCACAGGGGCCAGAGCTGGCTCTCCAGATCGGCGGCCGAGGACAGATCGACGTTGAAGGTGGTCTCGGCGCTCATGCCCTTGCGGTCATGCTCGGGATCGACCGGGCGGCTGTCGCGGCCGTGAGCGAGGTCGTGCAGGCGCAGACCCCAGTCGCCGTAGCGCTTGGCCAGATCACGCACATCGGCGCCGGCCAGCTGACCGATGGTCTCGAAGCCGTCGGCGCGCAGGGTCCGCCCGAAGATCGGGCCGACACCCGGCAGGATGGACACGGGGCGCGGGGCCAAAAGCTGCTCGGCCTCGGACCCGATCACCGAAAAGCCGCGCGGCTTGTCCATCTCGGAGGCGACCTTGGCGAGGAAGCGATTGGGCGCGAGGCCAAGCGAAACCGTCAGGCCGACCTCGTCCTCAATCCACTTCTGCAGCCGGGCCAGCTGCCAGGCGGGTGAGCCACCGTTCAGCCGCTCGGTGCCCGACAGATCGGCCCAGGCCTCGTCCAGCGACAGCGTCTGGATCAAGGGGGTGAGGTTGGCGAGCGCGCCCAGGATGCGGCGGCTCTCATGCTTGTATTTGGCAAAGTCGGGCTTGATGACCACGGCATCGGGACAGGCCTTGAGCGCCTTGAACATCGGCATGGCCGAGCCCACCCCATACTGGCGCGCGACGTAGCAGGCGGTGGCGACCACGCCGCGATGGCCGCCGCCGACGATCACCGGCCGGTCGCGCAACTCCGGTCGATCCCGCTTTTCCACTGAGGCATAGAAGGCGTCGCAGTCCAGGTGGGCGATGACCTGACGGTCCAGCTCGGCATGGTTCACCATGCGCGGCGACCCGCAGGCCGGACAGCGGGGTTCCGGCCGGTCAAAACGCGACAGACAGTCTCGGCAGAGGGAGGTCATCCGGGGCACCGGGGCCGGAGGTGGCCCTTCACGTCAACTTAAGACTGGGCGGGCATGCTGACCATGGAGAAGACGACAACAGCCCCGCCGCCGGCAAGGGGCGGCAGGAACCGGTGATGATGTCCAAGAAAGTCCTCATCGTGGAGGATAACGAGCTGAACATGAAGCTCTTTCATGATCTGCTCGATTCCCAGGGGTATCAGACCTATCAGACCCGCGAGGGACTGACGGCCATGGCCATGGCGCGCCAGCATCGTCCCGACCTGATCCTCATGGATATCCAGCTGCCCGAGATCAGCGGCCTGGAAGTCACCAAATGGCTGAAGGACGACGAGGAGCTGGCGCACATCCCGGTCGTCGCCGTGACCGCCTTTGCCATGAAGGGCGATGAGGAGCGAATCCGCCAGGGCGGATGCGAGGCCTACATCTCCAAGCCCATCTCGGTGATGCATTTCCTGGACGTGGTCCGGAAGCATATGGGCTGACGCCATGCCAGCCAGAATCCTTGTCGTCGATGATATCGAGACCAACGTCCGGCTGCTCGAGGCCAAGCTGACGCTGGAATACTATGACGTCCTGACCTGCGGCAGCGGGGCGGCGGCGCTGGAGCTGGCGGCCGCACATCACCCCGACATCATCCTGCTGGACGTCATGATGCCGGACATGGACGGGTTCGAGACCTGTCGCCGGCTGAAGGCCGACCCGGCCACCCGCCACATCCCCGTGGTGCTGGTGACGGCGCTGGATGGCCGCGAGGAGCGCATCAAGGGCCTTGAAGCCGGGGCCGATGACTTCGTCACCAAGCCGATCGACGATGTGGTGCTGCTGGCCCGCATGCGGTCGTTGACGCGCCTCAAATCCATCATGGACGAACTGCGGGCCCGCGAGGAAAGCGGTCGCCGGCTGGGTGTCGACACGGACTCGGCCGGGCGTTTGCGCGCGACGGGCGGGCGGATCCTGCTGGTCGACGACGACGCCCGTCAGGTCGAGCGCATTCGCAGCCAGCTGGACGGCGAGCATCGGCTGACGGTCGAGACCGACATTGAAAAGGGGCTGGCCGCCCTGCGCGGACCGTTCGATCTGGTGATCGCCAATACGGCCTCGCGCGGGTTCGACGGCCTTCGCCTCGTAGCCCAGAGCCGCTCACTGGAATCGACTCGTCCGCTGCCGGTGCTGGCGGTGGTCGACCCGCACCAGCGCGCCCGCATGATCAAGGCGCTGGAGCTGGGTGCCAACGACATACTGGCCGCGCCCATCGATGTCGAGGAACTGGCGGCCCGTGCCCGCACCCAGGTGCGTCGCAAGCGCTATGCCGATTTCCTGCGCCAGAAGCTGGACTACAGCCTCGAGATGGCGGTGACGGACGCCCTGACCGGCCTGCATAACCGGCGCTATATGGCCGGGCAGCTCCAGGCCCTGGTCGGCCGGGCCAGCCAGGGCGGAGAGCCGGTCTCGCTGCTGATGCTGGACATCGACCACTTCAAGGCGGTCAACGACGGCTTCGGTCACGATGCCGGCGACGAGGTCCTGCGCGAATTCGCCGTGCGGCTGGCGACCAAGGTCCGGGCCGTCGACCTGCCCTGCCGGATGGGGGGCGAGGAGTTCGTCGTCGTAATGCCGGGCACGCGGCTGGAAGACGCCGTCCGCATCGCCGACCGTATCCGGGCCGACATGGCCAATGCGCCCTTCCCGGTGATGAACGGGGACGCGCACCTGCAGATCACGATCTCGATCGGCGTGGCGACCACGACCGGGCGCGACGACACCCCCGATGCCCTCCTGAAGCGCGCCGACGAGGGGGTCTATGAGGCCAAGTCCGCCGGCCGCAACCGGGTGATCGCCCGCGCGGCCTAGGACGCTGCGGCGTGCTAGCCTGACCCCATGACGCCGGACGATTCACACGGCTGGGACGCGGTGGCCGACGCCTTCATGGCGGCGCGATCTGGCGTGGGGGCCGATATCGTACGCCGCTGGGCCGAACAGCTGCCGCCGGGCGCGGCGGTGGTGGACATTGGCTGCGGCTATGGCGAGCCGGTCACGCGCACCTTGGTCGAAGCAGGGCTCAAGGTGTGGGGCGTCGACGCGTCCCCGACGCTGCTGGCCGAATACCAGCGGCGATTTTCCGACTGTCCGGTCGCCTGCGAGGCGGCGGAACAGAGCGATCTGTTCGGTCTCCGGTTTGACGGTGCCGTGGCCGTCGGACTGCTGTTTCTTTTGCCGGACGGGGATCAGCGCAGGCTGATCGAACGGGTCGCCCGGGCCCTCAAGCCCGGCGGCCGGTTCCTGTTCAGCGCGCCCCGGCAGGCGTGCGAATGGACGGATGTGCTGACCGATCGCCCCTCACGCTCGCTGGGGGAGGAGGCCTACCGGCAAGCGCTTGATGGCGTGGGCCTTGCGCTGGAGAGCCGGTCGACCGATGCGGGCGGCAACCACTATTTCGACGCAACCAAGGCCGGGTAGCGCACAGCAAAACGCCCGGACCTTTCGGGCCGGGCGTTGCAAACGTGTCAGGCATTCAAGGAGTTACTTGATCTTGCCTTCCTTGAACTCGACGTGCTTTTTCACGACCGGATCGTACTTCTTGACGACCATCTTCTCGGTCATGGTGCGGGCGTTCTTCTTGGTGACGTAGAAGAAGCCGGTGTCCGCGGTGGAGTTCAGGCGGATCTTGATGGAAGCCGGTTTGGCCATCGGACAATTACCTTTGCGACGGCGAAAGCCGTGGAATGAGAGGCGCGGAACATACTCAGGCGCGCGCCCAAGTCAACGCCGTCGATGCCACAGGCGGTTTTTCTTGTCTGCCTGCCACAGGCCCGCCAGAGTTCCGGCCATGAAAACCCTGTCCATGACCGCCCGCGTCCCCGCCGCCGCCCTGTCGCTCCTGTTGCTCGCCGGCTGTGCGACCGGTGTGCCGGGCGAGGGGGAGGGCAGCGCGCAGGATGCCTTTTTCGCCAATCTGACCGCCCTGTGCGGCCAGACCTTTGAGGGGCAGGTGGTCACCGACGACGCCGCCGACGCAGAGATGCGCCGCCACCGACTGGTCATGGAAGTGCGCGACTGCTCCGCCAGCGAGATCCGCATCCCCTTCCACGTGGGCGCCGACCACAGCCGCACCTGGGTGATCAGCCGGACGACCGATGGCCTGCGCCTCAAGCACGACCACCGCGACCCGGACGGCACGGCCCACACCCTGCACTGGTACGGCGGCGACACGGAGAGTGCGGGCACGGCGACGCGTCAGGAGTTCCCGGTGGATGCCTTCTCGATCGCCCTGTTCAACGCGAACAATGCGGCAGTCTCGACCACCAATGTCTGGGCGGTTGAGGTCAACCCCGGCGAGGCCTTCGTCTACGAATTGTCCCGCGAAAACCGCCTGCTGCGGGTGAGCTTCGACCTGACGAAGCCGGTGGGGGAGTAGGTCAGGCGAGATAGTGGCCCGGCGTGCCGCGCGGTTACGGCCTCGATCCGTCGCCTGGCCTGAATTTCTGGATCAGGAAGTCGGCCCTCTGGCGAACTGAAGGACTCGCGTCCGCCCTCAGCTCTGCCAGCAGAGGCAGGTAGGGAGTCGGGTCCTGCGAGAGCTGAATAAGGATGTCGAGCGCTCCACGACGCACGATGGGCGAACGGTCGCGGCCCGCACGGTCCAGGATGTGATCCAGCGAAAGTGATGGGGAAAGCGCCCGGGTCTCGTACTCGTACCTCGGGGTCCAACCGTAGGCCGTTCTCTTGCGAGCTGGTCGAGCTGGCCACCTCGCCTGGGCCGTGCCCAGGGCGTGATAGGCCAAGCGTCGAACGTGAGGGGAAATGGCGGAGCGTGCGAGGGTGGGTAATGCCTCGTCTATCGCCGGGGTCCGCATCGCCAGCTGCATTGTGCGCGCAACCGGCCCGGTCGCAGTTGAGGCCAGATGGGATGCGAGTGCCTCCGCGACGTCATTTCTGGCAAGGCTCTGATGCAACAGCTCGCGGGCCGACAGATCCCAGCGTTCCCAGGCAAGCTCACGGCTGAGCAAATAGGGCATGGCCCCGACGATCGCATCTGCCTTGACCGCCTCGAGGAGCCTGGAACCTGCACGGATCGCCTCAGCCCGGACTTCGGCGACCCAGTCATTCGTCCGCCAGAACAGGGCCGCAATGAAGAATGGCGAGTTTGGCAGCCTGGCCAGATGCCGAAGTGCTGCCTGGCGGAAGTACCCGCTGTGGTGAAACAGCATGAGGGGCGCCACATGCGGGCAAGCCTCCAACTGCTCCATCGGAGACGGGGGCGCGGGAGGCCGAAAAAAGGGAATGAGACATCCCCTCCGGTCAGCCAGGTGATCAGGTTGGTGCCATAGGCCCGCCCACGCTGCCACCCTGCTACCGGCCCACGGGATGGATTGAGGCGGGAGCTTCCCAAGCTCGTCGACAATACGCTCGATCAGACCGGCAGGCACGTCCTTCACCGAGGGATTCGACCTGAACTCATCCAGCGCTGTTTCCAGAGCCCTAGGCCAGGGTGCCTCGCTCTCAGTGCCGGGCATGGCTCACCGCCTACCCCACCTTCACCCGCGTCGCCGCTTCCGGCAGGTCCTCGCCAAACGCGCGCTGGTAGAACTCCGCGATGGTCGGGCGTTCCAGCTCGTCGCACTTGTTCAGGAAGGTCAGGCGGAAGGCCAGGCCGACGTCGCCGCCGAAGATAATGGCGTTCTGGGCCCAGGTGATGACGGTGCGGGGCGACATGACGGTCGAGATGTCGCCGTTCATGAAGGCGTTGCGGGTCATGTCGGCCACGCGGACCATGGCGGCGATGGTGCGCTTGCCCTCGGCATCCTGCCAGTCAGGGATCTTGGCGGCCACGATCTCGGCCTCGACGTCGTGGTCAAGGTAGTTGAGCGTGGTCACGATGTTCCAGCGGTCCATCTGGCCCTGATTGATCTGCTGGGTGCCGTGATAGAGGCCCGAGGTGTCGCCGAGGCCGATGGTGTTGGTCGTGGCGAACAGGCGGAAGAATTTGTTCGGGCGGATGACGCGGTTCTGGTCCAGCAGGGTCAGGCGGCCCTGGGCCTCGAGCACGCGCTGGATGACGAACATCACATCGGGACGGCCGGCGTCGTATTCGTCGAACACCAGGGCGATGGGCCGCTGGATCGCCCAGGGCAGCATGCCCTCGCGGAATTCGGTGACCTGTTTGCCGTCCTTAAGGACGATGGCGTCCTTGCCGACCAGATCAATCCGGCTGACGTGGCTGTCGAGGTTCACGCGAACCAGTGGCCAGTTGAGGCGGGCGGCGACCTGCTCGATGTGGGTCGACTTGCCGGTGCCGTGGTAGCCCTGAACCATGACGCGGCGGTCGAAGGCGAACCCCGCGCAGATGGCCAGCGTCGTCTGGGGATCGAAGCGATAGGCCTCGTCGATGTCGGGCACGTGGCTGTCGCGCTCGGTAAAGACCGGCACGGTCATGTCCGAGTCGACGCCGAACAGCTCGCGGACCGACACCTGCCGGTGGGGTTCGAGCGTCAGCAGGGGATCGGGGGAGGAGTCGAGCGGAGAGGTCATGAGGGTGCGATTAGCGGATGCGCACCGGGTGGTCGAGACCCGTACCCCGCCGGATCGCGCGATCCACCAGACCGGGCACCCGCGCCGCCAGAGGCGGACCCCAGCGCTTCAGCAGTCGCGCGCCGAGAGAGTCGTCGGCGACGAACCGGGTGAGGCTCCGCGCGGTCCGGACCCAGTCGGCATCTACCGACCGCCTCAGTCGCGCATAGTCGGCCAACCGATCGGGCTGCCCCTTGAGGACATCCGCAGCGCAGGCGGCAAAGACGAAGGCGTCCTCGATGCCGAGGTTCATGCCGCGCCCGCCAACGGGCGAGTGGATGTGGGCGGCGTCGCCGGCGAGGGCGACCCGCCCAACCGCCATGGTCGGCACGATGCGGTGCGAGATGGTGAACTGCGACGACCAGTGGACATGCCCGGCACGCCAGCCGTCCGGCAGGCGCGTGAGCAGGTCCGGCCCAAAGCCGATCAGCCGGAAGGTCCCGCCCGAGAAAGGCAGGACAACCACGGGGCCGACCCGTTGAAAGTCGATCCAGGCCTCGTCCTGTGGCGCGCCTTCGATGTCGACGTCCATCAGGTGCCACGGCATGGGCATGGCTTCGCCCGGAAAGTCGAGGTCGAGGGCGTGGCGCACCGCCGAGTGGGCCCCGTCTGCGCCCAGCAGCAACGGGACGGTCACGGTTTCGCCGTTCGAAAGGGTGGCCGTCACACGATCTGCGTCCTGCGCCAGCGCCGTCAAGGCCAGGCCGCGTTCGACCTGACCGCCCAGCGCGGTGAAGGCTTCGGCCAGCAGGGTCTCGGTGCGCGCCTGCGGAAGGATGGTCATCGGCCGTCCCGGCGCGATCCGCGCCCAGTCGGGGCAGAGCCGGGCGACCTGACGCCCGTCGGTGGCAATGCGAATCCCGGCAATCGGCTGGCCCTGTTCCAGAACCCGCGCAGACACGCCGGTGGGCGCCAGCAGGTCCAGGGTGCGCGGATTGACCGCCAGCGCGTTCGAGGTGGCGGTGGGCTGCTGGGCAGCGTCGACGATCCGCACCGGCACCCCCGCGCGCGTCAGGAACAGTCCTGCGGCCAGTCCTGTGGGACCTGCGCCGACGATCAGCACCTGAGGGGCATGGGCCATGTCGGCAGTCTTAGGCTGACCCCCGGCTTACGTCCACGACCCCGGATCGGTCAGGCGAGGCCGGCCTTCTGCAAGGTCTTCCAGGCCTTGATCACGCGCTGGAGTTTGGCCTCGGCGCCGCGGTCGCCCTTGTTGTGGTCGGGGTGAAAGCGCTTGAGCAGTTCGTGGTAGCGGACCTTGATGGCCTTCTTCTCGACGCCGGGTTCCAGATCGAGGTCCGCCAGGGCCGCCCGCTCCAGCCGGCCGATGCGGCGGTCCTCGCCAGGCTTTTCGGGGACGGCCTCGCCCCTGCGTCCGAACAGGCCGAAGCTGTCGCGCCAGGTGCCACCGGTGCCGGACGTGCGCGATGCAGCGGCAGCCTCACGACTGAAGCGGCCGGCCTTCATCTCCCAGGTCGGGCGACCGCCGGTCATGGCCTCATTCTCGCGCGCGGCAGCGATCTCGGCCTCGCTCATGCCGGCGTAGAAATTCCAGCCCTTGTTGTACTCGGCCGCGTGGGGCTGACAGAAATCGTAGAAATCATTGATGCGCTCGCGCGACTTGGGCGCGCGGGCGGTCGCAGCCCGGGTGCAGTCGGGCCACTGACAGGGCTTTTCGCCGGGCTTGAGGTGCAGGACATCGGCCTCGGCCACGCGCTCCTCTTCGGTGCGGGGCGGCTTGACGCGGATGTCCGTGAAGCGCGGCTTGTATTGAAAGGATGAAGGCATCCCCCAAAGTGTAGGGCTGATTTGGTCCTCATCAAGGAAGATGACATGTCGCACGGCCCTATTGCCCAAAGAATTCTCGAAAAACTGGGGGCCGCCCTGTCACCGGACGCCATCGAACTGGTCGACGACAGCGCGCGACACGCCGGTCACCACCACGAAGGCGGCATGGATGCGAAGCCCGGCGGAGAGAGCCATTTCAACCTGGTGATCGTCTCGACCGCCTTTGAGGGCGTGGGGCGCGTGCAGCGCCAGCGCCGAGTGCTGGATCTTTTGCGGGAAGAACTGGCCGGGCCGGTGCACGCCCTGTCGGTCAAGGCCCTGACCCCGCAGGAGGCTGAAAAGTCCGTATCCGGAGCGTAAGCCGCGAAAGATACGCAGATTCACCTACTCTTAGAACCTTCTGCCTAGCGTGTTGGCTTCCAGATGACGGTGCGGAGGGGGCCCGCCTTGGTCGAAACAGACGGATTAGGGCAGGATTCGGCGCCGGGAGAGGCTGCAGCGGCGCTGCGCGCCATCCTGCAGACCCAGTATCTTCGCTATCTGATCATCACCAGCTGGGCGCTTGGCCTGCTGGCCACCCTGGGCACTGTGACCGCGGGCCTGTGGTTCGTCGGCACCCTGGCCGCCGGGGCACTCCGCGGGGCCGTCGAAAAGCGCATCAGCCAGCGCGTCGGCACGGGCTGGGGCCTGATCTTCCCGCTGGTGGCGACGGTGACGACCGCAGCCTGGGCCGCAGCACCGCTGCTGGCCTGGTTCTCGGGCACGCCCTTCGGACAACCGCTGGCGCTCAGCCTGCTGGTCGCCGGCTATGTGCTGGTGTTCGCCCAACTGCGCAGCTCGCCGCGTCAGGCCATGGTGATCTCGTCACCCTACGGCGCGGTTGCCCTGATCATCGCCATCAGCTTGTGGGGCAGCCCCATCTTCTGGCCGTTCATGGCGGTGGTGCCGTTCACGGCCGCGGGCCTGTTCGTGCTGGTGACCATGACCATGATGCGCGAAGAGCGAATCCGCGCCTTCCAGGCCCATCAGGCCCATCTGATCGAGGAGCTGGAGACGGCCCGCGACAAGGCCAATGCCGCCAATGAGGCCAAGTCGAACTTCCTGGGCATCATCTCGCACGAACTGCGCACCCCCATGAACGGGGTGCTGGGCGCCGCCCAGCTGCTGAGCGCGACCCGTCTGGAGGCCACCCAGCGCGAATATCTGTCGATCATCCGCAACTCGGGCGACAATCTGCTGAGCCTGCTGAACGACATCCTCGACATGACCAAGATCGAGGCGGGCAAGATGACGTTCGAGACGGTCGACGTCTCGGTCGAGGATCTGCATCGCCGCGTGACCGGTCCGTTCCAGGCCCAGGCCGAGGCCAAGGGTCTGACCTTCGAGGTCTGTCAGGAAGGCGAGATCCCGGCCGTGGTGCGGGGCGACCCCCTGCGCGTCTGCCAAGTGATCCACAATCTGTTGTCGAATGCGGTGAAGTTCACCGATACGGGCGCCGTGACCTATACGGTCCGCGGACAGCGCGTCGCCGACCGCCGCGTCAGCTTCGAGTTCGAGGTCAAGGACAGCGGCACCGGCATTTCGTCGGAAGACATGGCGCGGCTGTTCCAGCCCTTCACCCAGGTGGATGCGTCGTCGACGCGTCGCTTCGGCGGCACCGGGCTGGGCCTGACCATCTCGCGTCGTATGGCCAACATCATGGGCGGTGACATCACCATCCAGTCGGAACTGGGCAAGGGCTCGGTCTTCACCTTCGCCGTCGAGGCCGAGGTGGTGGAATGGGCCGCACCGGCGCCGGTGGAGGAGATCAGCGCCGAGGTTGAGGACGGCCGCCAGATGTCGGTCCTGATCGTCGAGGACCACCCGGTGAACCGCATGATTCTGGAGGCCTGGATGGGCTCGGCCGGACACGTGTCGGCGACGGCCGAGAACGGCCAGCTGGCGCTCGATGCCTGCGCGACCCAGGCGTTCGACCTGATCATCATGGACGTCAACATGCCCGTGATGGACGGCCTGACGGCGACCCGCCACATCCGCGACGGCAACGGTGCCAACACCGAGACCCCGATCGTGGTGCTGTCGGCCTCCGCCCGCAGCGAGGACCATGCCGCGGGGCTGGATGCCGGTGCCGACGCCTATCTCAACAAGCCGATCGACTTTGTCGCCCTGGCCCAGATGATGGCCCGGGTCGGGGAAGGCCGCGAAGCCCTGCGCGAAATGTCGGGCGTCGACATTCAGGCCCAGGCCGCCGCCTGAGGCCTGTTCCGGCAAAGAATTCCGGAGCAGGGGGTTCACATGGCCCGTGGTCGCGCTAGACCCGGGGCATGAGCGAAAAGACCAGCCTCCTAGCCACGACCCTGGCCTCGGGTCGCGATGCCATCACCCTCGATGCGGCCATGATCGCCAAGGCGACGCAGTTGATCGGCGACTTCGCGGTCAACCTGACCTTGGCCATCCTGATCCTGATTGCGACCATTGTGGCCTCGCGCTGGGCGGCGTCGGCCGCACGCAAGGGGCTGGGACGGATCAGCGCCTTCCGCCACGATTCCACAGTCCTGAATTTTGCGGTCCAGGTGGTCCGGGTCGCGGTCCTGATCCTCGGCCTGATCGCGGTGTTGCAGCGGCTCGGCGTCCAGACCACCTCGATCATCGCGGTTCTCGGCGCGGCCTCTCTCGCCGTGGGTCTGGCGCTGCAGGGCACGCTGTCGAATGTGGCGGCCGGCGTCATGCTGCTGGTCCTGCGGCCCTACCGGGTCGGGGACGTGGTCGACATCGGCGGCGTCACGGCGTCGGTGACCAAGCTCGACCTGTTCACGACCCAGCTGACGAATGCCAGCAACCACAAGATCGTCGTGCCCAACTCGCTGGTGCTCGGCGACCGCATCCTGAACCTGTCAGGTCAGACGCGGCGCCGCGTCGAGATCGACTTCACTGTCGGCTATGGCGAGGACCTGAAGCAGGCCCGCGAGGTGCTGGAAGGGGTCGCGACCCGCCACGACAAGGTGATGCAGGACCCGCCCGTCTGGTCGGGGGTCACCGGACTGCTGGACAGCGCGGTCCAGATCACCCTGCACGCCTGGGTCTATTCCGGAGACTGGTGGCAGACCCAGGCCGACCTGATGCAGGGCGGCAAGGAAGCCCTGGATGAGGCTGGTATCGAGATTCCGTTCCCGCATCAGGTCGAGGTGCCGCACAAGGGGGCCGATCTGGCGCGCCTGGTGATGGTCTCGGCGGACAAGACGGAAAAGTCAGACAAGGCCGGCAAGACCGATGATCGGGAAGGCAAGGCGTAATGCGCTACGACTTCGGCTCCGACAATACGGCGGGCATGGCGCCGGAAGCTCTCGCGGCCCTGACCGAGGCCAACAGCGGGTTCGCGCGCGCCTACGGCACGGATGAGGTCACGGCCCGGGCGGCCGACCTGATCCGCGAGAAGCTGGATGCCGAGGCCGAGGTCCGTTTCGTCTTTTCCGGGACGGCAGCGAATGCGCTGGCCCTTTCGATGCTGGCCTGGCCGTTCGAGGCGGTGCTGGCCCACCATGCCGCCCACATCTGCACGGACGAGACCGGCGCGCCCGGCTTCTTCGGCCAGGGCGTCGGCCTGATCGGCCTGCCGGGGTTCTCCGGCAAGATCGACCCGGCTGCCCTGACCGCCCATCTGTCCGAGCCGGAGGTCGGCCATCGACAGCCCCCGGCCGCCCTGTCCCTGACGCAGGCGACCGAATACGGCACCGTCTATACCCATGACGAGCTGAAGGCGCTGATCGACCCCGTGAAGGCGCGCGGCCATGGCGTGCATATGGACGGCGCCCGTCTGGCCAATGCGGTGGCGTCGGGCTTCGACCTGACCGGCATCGCGAAACTGGGCGTCGATGTTCTGGTGCTGGGCGGTGCCAAGGCCGGTGCCCTGTGCTGCGAGGCGCTGGTGATGTTTGACACCTCGCTGGCACGTCGCGTCGACAATCGCCTGAAACAGGCCGGCCAGATGGCCTCCAAGGGCCGGTTCCTGGCCGCACCCCTGCTGGGTCTGCTTGAGACCGGCGCCTGGGAGACCCGCGCTGCCCACGCCAATGCCATGGCGCGCAAGCTGGCCGAGGGCATTGTGATGCGCTCGCCGCATGTGCTGGCCCACCCGGTCGAGGCCAATACGGTGTTCGTGCGCATGCCGGCGTCCTCGCATGCCCGGCTGAACGAGAAGGGCTGGGCCTGCTACCGCTTCGACGACGGCTCGGTCCGGTTCGTCTGTTCCTGGGCCACGACCGACGAGGCGGTGGGGGAGTTGGTCGAGGCGATCGCCGAGGTCGGCTGATCGTCCGGTTCCGTCAGTGGACGGCCGACAGCGGGCCGCCCATGCTCGGGTCATGATCGGACTGCTGCTTCTTCTGCTCGCCCTGGGCGCGCCCCAGGATCCTGACCTCACCGCGCCCTTTGTCGGAGACTGGACCCTCGGGCCCAATCACAAGCTGAGCGTCGAGGAGAACGAGCGCTTCGATCCCTGCAGCCGCCCCCTGACGATGACGGCCCTCGGACCCGACCGGCTGGAAATCTCGAGCGGGCGCGGCCATGAGGTTGTGACGGTCACCCGCGACGGGGACACCTTCCTGTGGTGGTCAGACCGGTATGAGGGCGGGCGCCGGGTTCGCTTCACCGAGAGCGGGGCCCTGCTGATCGCCTATCTGCCCGACCACCCGATTGACGAGCGGGCCGTGTACCGCGCGCGCTGTCCGCTCGATTGAGGCCTTTGAGCTGACGGCGACGCTCTCCATATAGGGCGGATGGCGATGCGTGGTGAACGGGGGCGGGGGCGCAAGGCGGACCCTGCGGTCAAGGCTCTGGACGGCGCATCGGCGGCCGATCCTCCTGTGGAGACACCCCCGACCTGGAAGGCGCTGGCCGATCTGTTCGGGGTCGTGGGGCGGTCCGGCGCACCGCAACTGAGGCTGAGGATCATCGCGGCCCTCGCCCTGACCCTCACCGGCAAGGCGCTGGGCGTGGCGGCGCCGGTGGTGCTCGGCATTGCCGTCAACGAGCTGGCTGCGGGGCAGGGGGCTGCCGTTGCCGTCGGCTGGGGATTTGCCGCCTTCGCGGTCGGCTGGGCCGGTGTGCGCCTGTTGTCCTCGCTCACGCCGCAGCTGTCCGACGTGGTGTTCGCCCCGGTGCGGGCGGCGGCCCAGCGCAAGATGGCGGCCGATACCTTTTCCCACGCCCTGTCGCTGTCGCTGGACTTTCACCAGACCAAGCGCTCCGGCGCCTTGTCACGCACCATGGAGCGCGGCTCGCGTGCCGTGGACTTCCTGCTACGGATCATCGTCTTCAATCTGGCCCCGACCGGCATCGAGCTTGTCATGGCGGCCGGAGTGCTGGGCGCGCGCTACGACTGGCGGTTCGCCCTGGTCGCGGTCGGGGTGGTGGTCATCTATGCCGTTGCGACCTTCGGCATGGCCGGGTGGCGGCTGGAACATCGCCGGGCCATGAATACGGCCGACTCGGAGGCCGCCGGCCTGTCAGTCGATGCCCTGCTGAACTACGAAACGGTCAAGTCCTTCGGAGCCGAGACCCGGACGTCCGCGCGCTACGAGCAGGCGCTGTCGACCTATGTGCAGGCGGCGCTGAAGGCCAATAACTCGCTGGCCATGCTGAACGGCCTGCAGGCTGTGATCATGAATGTGGGTCTGGCCATCATGGCGGTCATGGCCGGGTTCGAGGCCGCAGCCGGGCGGCTCGGACCCGGCGACGTCATGGCGGCGGTGCTGATCCTGATCTCACTCTATGCGCCGCTGAACATTCTGGGCTTTGCCTATCGGGAAATCCGGCAGGGCTTCATCGATATGGAGGAGCTGCTGAAGGTCACCCGACAGCGGCCCCATGTGGCGGACGCGCCGAACGCCCACGATCTGGTCCGGCCGCTGGATGCCCGGGGCGGGTGCCTGGCGTTCGAGGACGTCAGCTTCCGCCACGATGCCCGCTCGGCCGGGCTGGAGCACGTGAGCTTTGTGCTGGAGCCCGGCCAGACCGTCGCCCTGGTCGGCCCTTCCGGGGCGGGCAAGTCGACGGTGGTGAAGCTGGCCCTGCGCCTGCTGGATCCCCAGTCGGGCCGTGTGACCATCGATGGCGAGGACGCACGGGCGGTGACCCAGTCGTCGCTGCGCCGCGCCATGGCCCTCGTGCCGCAGGATGTGGCCCTGTTCAACGACACCTTGCGCGCCAACATCGCCTTCGCCCGACCGGGCGCGGAGGAGGCGGACATCTGGCAGGCGGCCGAGGCCGCGGAACTGGCGACCTTCATCCGCACCCTGCCGAACGGACTGGACACCCGGGTGGGCGAACGGGGCCTGAAGTTGTCGGGGGGCGAGCGTCAGCGCGTCGGGATTGCCCGGGCCCTGCTGGCCGATCCGCGCCTGCTGATCCTCGACGAGGCCACCAGCGCCCTGGACAGTCGTACCGAACAGGCCATCCAGAAAACCCTGAGGAAGGCGCGGGCCGGGCGGTCGACCCTGGTGGTGGCCCACCGCCTGTCCACCGTAGCCGACGCCGACCTGATCCTGGTGCTCAAGGACGGCCGGGTGGTCGAGCGCGGGACCCACGTCGAACTGGTCGCGCGGCAGGGCGGTGAGTACGCGACCTTGTGGCGCAAGCAGACGCGGGGCTCGGCCGCTAAGGCCTAGTTCATGCGTCCGATGGCGTAGAAGCGGTCGGCCCGCTGGCGGCGCAGGTCCTCGGGCGACAGGCCCTTCATGGCCTCCAGCTCCTCGGCCAGGACGTCGCCGACATTGGCGATGGCCTGGGTGCGGTTGCTGTGGGCGCCACCGACCGGCTCGTCGATCAGGCGATCCACGATCTTGAGGCCGATCAGGTCCGGACCGGTGATCTTCATCGCCATGGCCGCGTCCTTCGCGCGCGCTCCGTCGCGCCACAGGATGCCGGCGGCACCCTCGGGCGAGATGACGGAATAGATCGAGTGTTCCAGCATCAGTACCCGGCTGGCGGCGGCGATGGCGATGGCGCCGCCCGATCCACCCTCACCGGTGATGGTGGCGATGGAGGGCACGCCCAGCGTCAGGCCGCGCTCGGTCGAGCGCGCAATGGCCTCGGCCTGACCGCGCTCCTCGGCGCCCAGACCCGGATAGGCCCCGGCCGTATCGACGAAGGTCAGGACCGGCAGGCTGTACTGTTCGGCCATGTCCATCAGGCGGACGGCCTTGCGATAGCCCTCGGGCCGGGCCATGCCGAAATTGTGCGTCAGGCGGGTCTGGGTGTCGTGACCCTTCTCCTGGCCCATGACCACCACGGGGCGGCCGCGGAAGCGGGCGAGGCCGCCGATGATCGCCTGATCGTCCCCGAACTGCCGGTCGCCGTGCAGTTCGACGAAGTCGGTGAACAGGCCGTCGATATAGTCGACCAGGTGCGGGCGCTGCGGGTGGCGGGCCACCTGGGTCTTCATCCACGGGTCCAGCTTGCCGTAGATCTTGCGGCGCAGCTCGGCCGCCTTGCGCGTCAGGCCGGCGATTTCCGCCTCGAAGGACCCTGCCGTTTCGGACAGCAGGGACAGTTCCTCGATCTTGGCCTCGAGGTCCGCGATCGGCTTTTCGAAATCGAGGTAGTGGGTGGCCATGAAGGCATCCTGCAGCGGGCGGAGACATCGCCCCGGGAAAGGCGGCGGAACCTAGTGGCCCTAACGCCGGGGGGCAAGCGGGGTTCAGTCGTCGGAGGGCGGGCGGGGGCGTCCCAGCGGATGTTTGTCACGCACCACCCGGGCCAGATGGTCGCGGGCGACGTGGGTATAGATCTGGGTGGTCGAGATGTCGGCATGGCCCAGCAGGGTCTGGACGACCCGCAGGTCGGCCCCGCCCTCCAGAAGATGGGTGGCAAAGGCGTGGCGGAGCACATGGGGCGTGACCCGGCCCCGCTCCAGCCCGGCGTCGAGGGCGGCCTGCTCCAGCAGTTGGGCGAAACGCCGCGGCGTGAGGTGGCCGGACGCGCCGGAGGATGGGAACAGCCAAACGCTGTCGGGGGCCTTGGGCTCGCGCGCGGCATCGCGCACGGCCAGCCAGGCCTGGACCGCCCGCCGCGCCGCAGGACCGATGGGGGCCAGCCGCTCCTTGCCGCCCTTGCCGCGCACGATCAGGTGGTCGGGATCCCGCCGGAACGGCTCGACCCGCAGTGCCAGCAGCTCCGACACCCGCAGGCCCGAGGCATAGGCCAGTTCGACGAGCGTCAGCAGCCGCAGGGCCGACGGGCCGTCCCGCTCGGCGAGCCGTTCGAACAGGCGCTCGATCTCGTCGCGGCTCAGCACCTTGGGCAAGGGCCGGCCCTTTGCAGGCGCTTCCAGCCGCCGGGAGGGGTCATCTGTCCGCCAGCCTTCGGACAGGGCAAAGCGATAGAATTGGCGGACCGCCGAGCGCCGCCGGGCCGCGGTCGCCGCCGACAGTCCGGCGCGGGACAGATCGGCGTACCAGGCCTCAAGCGCCGGCGAATCAGCCTGCATCAGGCCGCCAGACTCCTTCAGGCCGGCCTCCGCATCGGCCAGATCGCGGCCATAGGCCGACAGGGTGTGGGGCGAGGCATCCCGCTCCACAGCCATCATTTCCAGAAAGGCTTCGATCTGGGGGGTCACGGGTGCCCTGACTGTGGCGCTTGGCGCGCCATGGTGTAGAGGTCGAAGGGATCATGACCCCAGCCGCCGCCGCCGCCAAGCCTGACAGGCTCCCGACCGTGACCGTCGACCGCACCATCGCCCTGATCGGGCTGATGGGGGTTGGCAAGTCGACCGTCGGGCGCCGGTTGGCGCGCCGTCTGGGCGTGCCCTTCGCCGATGGCGACACCGAGATCGAGGAGGCCGCGGGCATGACGGTCTCGGACATCTTCTCGCTCTACGGGGAGGGCGAATTCCGGGCGGGTGAGGCCAGGGTGATGAAACGGCTGGTCGAGGGGCCGCCGATCGTGCTGGCCACCGGCGGCGGGGCCGTGATGAATGCCGAGACCCGGTCTTTGCTGAAGGAGAAGGCCCTGACGGTCTGGATGCGGGCCGACCTAAAGGTCGTGGCCGAACGGGTGCGGCGGCGGGACACGCGGCCGCTGCTGCGGGGGCGCGATCCGCTGGAAACGCTGAAGCAGATGGCCGAGGTTCGCTATCCGATCTACGCCTTTGCCGATGTCACGGTCGAGGTGGGGGCCGGCGCCCACGCCCAGGCCGTTGACGCCATCATCCGCGCCATCGCCGAGCATCAGCGTGGCGCGTCGACATGAGCCGGATCGTCGCGGTCTCGGGCGCCGGGTTCCGGCCCTATGAGGTGGTGATCGGCCCGAACCTGATCGAGGCCATCGGCCAGTGGCCGGAGCTTCGGCCCGGGCGCGCGGTGGCGGTGGTCTCGGACCAGACGGTCTTTGGCCTGCATGGCGAGCGGGTCATGGCGGCCCTTGAGGCGAGCGGCGCCCGGGTTCACGCGGTGCAGGTCCCGCCCGGCGAGGCCAGCAAGAGCTTTGGCACGCTGGAACAGGTGCTCGATGCCCTGCTCGGGCACGGTCTGGACCGGTCCAGTCTGGTCGTCGCGCTGGGGGGCGGCGTGATCGGGGATCTGGCCGGGCTGGCGGCGGCCCTGTTCATGCGCGGGATCGACTTCATCCAGGTGCCGACGACCCTTCTGGCCCAGGTCGACTCCTCGGTCGGGGGCAAGACCGCCATCGACACCGCGCGCGGCAAGAATCTGGTCGGCGCCTTCCACCAACCGCGCCGGGTGGTGGCCGATACGGGCGTGCTGCGCACCCTGCCGGACCGGCAGTTGCGGTCGGGCTGGGCCGAGATGCTGAAGCATGGCCTGCTGGCCGATGCCGCCTATTTCGACGCGCTGGCGGCGGTCGGCGATCCGGTCGGCGTGGACGACACCACACTGGCCGGGGCCATCGAACAGTCGGTGCGCATCAAGGCGGCGGTGGTGGGCGCGGATGAGCGAGAGGCCGGCCAGAGGGCCCTGCTGAACCTCGGCCACACCTTCGGCCATGCGCTGGAGGCCGAACTGGGCTTCGACGAGAGCCTCCTGACCCACGGGGAGGCGGTCGCGCTCGGCTGCGTCCTGGCGTTCGGCTATTCGGCCCGGGAAGGCCTGTGCTCACAAGATGAGGCGGACCGGGTCGCCACCGCCATGCAGGCCGCGGGGCTGCCGACGCGCCTGTCCGACGTCGGGGCCTTCAAGGCGGATGCCCTGCTGGACCGGATGGCCGAGGACAAGAAGGCCGAGGGCGGGCGTCTCACCCTGGTGCTGGACCGCCGGATCGGCGAGGCATTCGTGGCACGCGACGTCGAGGCGGCCCGCGTTCGCGCGTTCCTGAAGGCGGCGGGCGCGACCTAGTCGACCGCCCGGCAGTCGACCGGGTCACGGCCCTTGACGCTCCAGACGGCCTCCGTGCCCGAGCCGCGCAATTCATTGCCGCTGCCGCGATACCAGATGCCGTCCTCCGCCCGCTCCAGATAGAGATCGAAGGCCTCACCGGTCGAGTTGCGCACGGTTGCCATCTCGCGGCGGTTATCGAAATCGACGGTCAGGCGGTCGCCGCCGACGCAGACGTAGGAGGCCTCGATCTGGCGGTGCAGAATCCGCTCCTGGATTTCCGCCCCGGTGCGGCGCCGGGCCGTCTGCGCCTCAACCGCCCGCTCCTGCACGGCATCGCCGTCGTCGCTGACCGGTGTGGGATTGTCGCAGGCGGACAGGGCGGCCGTCAGTCCGGCGCAGACGATCAGGACTCGGATCATGGGCGGTGTCCCTCGGGGGTCGGTTCGGCTTCCGAACGGGCGCGGGCGGAGGCCGTTCCCCGCCGGGCGCGGAAGAAGCCTTTCAGCAGATCGGCGGCCTCGTCGGCCAGCAGTCCGTGCTCCGTCGCCGGCCGCCAGTGGCAGGTCGGCTGGTCAAACACGCGGGGGCCGTGGATGACGCCGCCGCCCTTGGGATCATCGGCGGCCCAGACGACCCGGCCGACGCGCGCCAGACTGAGGGCGCCCGCGCACATGGGGCAGGGCTCCAGCGTCACATAGAGCGTCAGGCCCGTGAGACGGTAGTTTCCGAGTGCCTCGGCCCCGGCACGCAAGGCGACGATTTCGGCGTGGGCCGTGGGATCGCAGCTGGAAATCGGCCGGTTTGCACCTTCGGCGATGACGGTTCCGGTGGCCTCATCCACCAGAATTGCGCCGACAGGGACCTCGTCCGCGTCCGCCGCCGCTTGCGCCAGGGCCAATGCCATGCGCATGAACCGCTCATCATGGACCGTCATTCCAAAGACAACGACAAGAAGCCCCGCCCGCGTCAAGAGCGCGGCGGCCCTGCCGGCCGCAAACCGGGCGGAAAATACGACCGCAAGGATGGACCGCGCGACGCCAAGGGCGGCAAGCCCGAGCCCAAGCGCACCGAGCGGATCGCCAAGGCACTGGCGCGGGCCGGGATCGCCAGCCGCCGCGAGGTCGAGCGGCTGATCGGCCTGGGACAGGTGGCCGTCAACGGCAAGATCCTCGACACGCCGGCTACTCTGGTGACCCGCGACGATGTGATCACCGTCAACGGCAAGCCGGTGGGCGCGGCCGAGGCGACGCGCGTCTGGCGCTATCACAAGCCCGCCGGGCTGGTGACCTCGCACATGGATCCGGCCGGGCGGCCGACGGTGTTCGACGCCCTGCCCAGCGGCCTGCCCCGGGTGATCTCGGTCGGGCGGCTGGACCTCAACACCGAGGGCCTGCTGCTGCTGACCAATGACGGTGAGCTGAGCCGGGCGCTGGAACTACCGACCACGGCGCTGGTGCGACAGTACCGGGCGCGGGCGCGCGGGCGCATCGCCCAGGACAAGCTGGATACGCTGAAGAACGGCACCACTGTCGACGGCGTCCACTATGGCCCGATCGAGGCGACCATCGACAAGGCGAAAGAGACGGCCAGCGAGGACGGGCGCGGCCCGGCCAATCTGTGGCTGAGCGTGTCGATCACCGAGGGCAAGAACCGCGAGGTCCGCAAGGTGCTGGAGTCGGTCGGCCTGACGGTCAACCGGCTGATCCGCCTGGCGTACGGGCCGTTCCAGCTGGGCACCCTGCCGGTCGGCTCGGTCGAGGAGGTCGGCCCCCGGGTGATCCGCGAGATGCTGGCCGAGTATATCCGGCCCGAGAACCTGCCGCAGGGCAATACGGTCTCGACCCCCGCGCCCATCCCCGGCCGGCGCCCGCGTGGCCCGGTGGTGGTCGGCAAGTCGGGCTCGGCCCTGTCGGACCCCTCGAGGAAGCCCAGCCGGGTCCGCGCGGCGGGCGTCGCCACGACCGAGGCCGCCGAGCGCGCCGAGACCGGACGCCGGGCACCGAAAAAGGATGGCTGGGCCAAGGCAAAGCCGAAGTTCGAGCACACCAAATCGTTCAAGCCCCGCGCCCGACCGGACGGCGAGGGCGGGGAGGGCCTCGAGCGGCCCAAACGCGCCTTCAAGCCGCGCGAGGACCAGTTCATCGACAAGCCCCGGGGCGAGAAGTCCCGGGGTGACAAGCCGAGGGGCGAGGGACGGGGCGGCAAGCCCGCCGGAAAGTCCTTCGGCAAGCCGGGCGGTAAACCCGGCGGCCGGCCCGGGGGTGGCTCAGGCGGGCGCCCGGCAGGCGGTGGCGGCGGTCGCCCGCCCGCCCGGGGTGGTCCGCGAGGCGGTCGCACGCCGAAATGAGGATCGTCGCCGGACGGCTGAAGGGGCGGGCGATTGTCGCCCCCGACGGTCAGGGCACCCGCCCGACCAGCGACCGTGCGCGGCAGGCCGTCTTCAATGTGCTGGAGCACGCGGCGTGGGCCCAGGATATTGACGGGGGGGCGCTGGCCAGGGCGCGGGTCATGGACCTGTACGCCGGCTCGGGCGCGCTGGGCTTTGAGGCCATGAGCCGGGGGGCGGCCTTCTGCCTGTTCGTCGAGACGGCGGACGAGGCGCGCGGCGCCATCCGCGAAAATGCCGATGCTTATGGCCTGATGGGGGCGACGCGGGTGCACCGCCGCGACGCCACCGATCTGGGCACCCGCCCCGGCTCGGCGGGCGAGGCGTTTACGCTGGCGTTTCTGGATCCTCCCTATGGCAAGGGTCTGGGGGAACAGACCCTGACCCGGCTGATCGAGGGCAACTGGCTGGCGCCCGGCGCGATCGTGGTGTTCGAACGCGGCGCGACCGAGCCGGACATCGAGACCCCCGGCTATGAGCGGTTGGACCAGCGCGACTATGGCGCGGCGCAGGTGCTGTTCCTGCGGCGCGAGGCCTAGGGACGGCGCGCGAAAGCGCCTCTCGCCCGGCAGGCAGAGGTGGAGGGCAGGCGGAGCGCCGGGCCTTCGCCCGGAGTGATTAGAGTTTACCGTTTCGACGAAGGCCGACGCTCCGCGCGGTGGTTTTCCGGAAGCTTGCGTCGGGTGGCCGTGTTCGGGCCTTACCGCAGCGCCTCCGACGGGCGGGGGCGTCCTGCGACACCTCCCGGAACGGCCGAGTATCCCCCTCGACCCTTACCCCAATCCCGCACCCGGAGGCGGAGATCGAGGGTGCATGAAGGTGGGCCTAACGCTCGGCTCGCGGAGCCTCGCTGCTTGAGGCCCGAAAGCCGGGTGTTGGCTTCCTCCAACCCCGCTCCATCGCTCCCGCCGCTCACAAGGTCGCAGGCCTTACGAGCCCTCCGCGCGACGGGACGGGAGGAGAGTCGCATACGGCTGGACTGAGGCGGGCAAGTCGGGTCGGGAAACGGGAGGGGCTTTGGAAAGGCGCGGGAATTCGGGGGCGGCTGTGATGGCTGGGGGCATCGGGTCAGCGATCCTTCTCCCCTCGGGGGAGAAGGTGGGCCGCGAGAGCGGCCCGGATGAGGGGGCGGTTGAGAGCAAACGCCCACGCTTCCGGTATCGTGTCAGGCGTCCCCCTCATCCGTCAGGCTCCGCCTGACACCTTCTCCCCCGGAGGGGAGAAGGGTTTGCACCAGCCCCGCCGCGGCTGCCGTGACGTCGGCCCAGGTCTGGTCGAAGTCGGCGGCGGTGCCGGTGTACGGATCGGCCACGCCCTGACCTTCGCGCCCCGGGACGTGATCCAGCAACAGGGTGAGGCGGGCGGTGCTGCCGGCGGGGGCCAGACGGCGCAGGTCGGCGAGGTTCTGCCGGTCGAGGGCCAGGATGTGGTCAAAGCGGGTGAAGTCGTCCGCCGTCACCTGTCGCGCCCTCAGGTCCGAGATATCCACCCCGTTCCGGCGCGCCGCCGCGATCGCGCGCGGATCGGGCGGATGGCCGACATGCCAGTCCCCGGTCCCCGCCGAGTCGAGCCTCAGCGCGAGCCCCTGCTGCCGCGCCACATGGCGCAACGCTCCCTCGGCCAGCGGCGAGCGACAGATATTGCCGAGACAGACGAACAGGAGGGAGGGGGGATTAACTCTCAACGTCACTTTCATCGGCAGGATGGATTTCGGACCAAAGTGCTTTGGGAGCACCGTAAGTCGTTACGCCTTCGGGAGGCGTGTCATCCCACAGGATGCGCCAGCTATAAATTATCCCGTCGTCGCTGGCGTTCTCTTCAATCTGGAATGGGTGTTCGTCCAGCGCGTCAATTGACACACCAAGCTGCTGAGCAATGTACGAGCTTAAACGCTGCTCTGCTGCTTCTTCCATTTGCCTATTCGACATTTTCAGCTCCCAAGTTGACGGATGACGAAACCGACTCGGCTAGTGAGGGATAGAACTTCCCTATCATCTGCGCCCAATATCGATCGAAGATGCCTACGTGGTTACGCAACTGTCGGCGGATTGCTGGAGACTTCAGCTCACGCGCGGCACGGTATGCGTATTGAACGAAATTTCGATTATCACCCCAGTGAGTAAAGCGACCGATGAGAACACGTTTACGAATCTGGCTCGACGCGATGTCCTTTCGTTTCGCCGCTTTGATGTAGCGTCGCAAATTCCTCTTCATCCGCGCATAGAAGGCTTTAATGCTCTGCGGCCGGATGCGGATATCCGTTCCATCGAAGGTGAACCCTAAGTATTGGAGCTCGTCACCGTCAGACGTCAGGCGTTTACCCTCGCGTATGAACCGAGTTCTGCAAGTCTTGCTATCGTTGAATTCAAGTCCAATAGCATCAGCTTTCGCCTTGATGAATGAGCTGAATTCGGCCTCCAAGTCCGGTGATGGCAGCACCACAGCAATGTCATCGCTATAGCGCCGGTAAGAGCCGCCATGCTCGCTCAGCCAGCGACGCAATGCTTCATCGAACTCTAGCATGTAGATATTGGCGAGGAGGCCGGAGAGAGGTGTTCCTTGAGGGATACCCCGGCCCGTTTCGTTGCGACGGATTAGGGGGCGGACCGCATCGCGGAAGGCGTCTATCCCACAGATGCGCTTGCCCTTGGGCTTTCCTAAGCGAGCCTCAAGAGCCTTGGCGTCAACGTGTTCGTACCGCGTGAGCCGGCGAAAGATGGCGTACCAATCGGCCGGAAGATGATCGCAACCCAAGACTGTCGCCAACCGAGTTCGCAAGACATTGTGCTGAAGGTTGCCGAAAAACTTTGAAAGATCGAGGCAGACGACCCAGCAATCTCCGCGATTTCGAATCTCATCAAAAAGGGACTTCGCGAAAGGGACATTGTATCCAATGCCCCCTCTGTAGGCCAAGACGCAGTCGCCGATATCGCGCTCACTAAGGATCGCCTCGTACCGGTCGCCCAGATCGAAGGCATAAGTGGCGTAGATGGCGGAATCCATGTGCCCCGCGTATCGGATGGCGCGTGATTTCTCTTTTGGGAGAGGTGGGAACACATCGAAGTCGATCTTCCGCGTCGTCTTCTCGTAACCGAGAAGCGGAAGGAATGGATTGCGTTCGACGCGTTCGGGAGTGAGCACCAAAGCGTCCAGAGCTGACTGCTCTAATGGGTCATCGAAATGGGTGTAACTGCGAACCTTGAGTTTCCGCTGCGTTACGCGCCGGGGGCGGGTGCCGTTCAACCCTCGCGTTCCCCCGGCTGCATTCACGACAATGTTCTGGCCTAAGCCAGCCACGGCAGTAACATTCTGGCGTATACTCGTGACGCCGGTCATGGAGACCTCATCATGCCCACCGGGCAATCCGCGATCTGGTGCAAGTTGCTCCTCGCCTCGGCGAAGATCGTCCTTGCGTCCATTAACCTGGTCCCCTTGGGCCCGACTTGTCCCAAGGCAAGGTATATCTTAGCTGATTCGCGCGCGACGACCAGCAAATACTACTAAGGAAAGCCTAACGGACTTTGGGCCGAGTCGCTCCATGGCTCAAGGCTCCCTCACCGTCTCCCGAACAGCTTCTCCAGATCGGCCAGCTTGAGCTCCACGTAGGTCGGGCGGCCGTGGTTGCACTGGCCGGAGTGCGGCGTCGCTTCCATCTGGCGGAGGAGGGCGTTCATCTCGGGCCCTGACAGCACCCGGCCGGCGCGGACGCTGCCGTGGCAGGCCATGGTGCCGCAGACCTCGCCGAGGCGTTCCTTGAGGGCAAGCGCCGCGCCGTGTTCGGAGAGGTCGTCGGCGATGTCGCGCACCAGGCCGGCGGCATCGACGCGGCCGAGCAGGGCGGGGACTTCGCGGACCAGGACGGCGCCGGCGCCGAAGGGTTCGACCACCAGACCCAGCTCGGCCAGTTCGCCGGCGCGGTCAGTGACGCGCTCGGCCTCGGCGGGGTCCAGCTCGACCACCTCGGGCACCAGCAGGGCCTGCCGCGTGACGCCGCCCTCGGCCATCTGGGCCTTCATCCGCTCATAGACGAGGCGCTCGTGGGCGGCGTGCTGGTCGACGAGGACCAGGCCGTCACGGGTCTGGGCGACGATATAGGTGCCGTGCAGCTGGCCCCGGGCGACGCCGAGGGGGAGGTCGATGTCCGCAGGCTCGGGAGCCTGCGGGGCAGTAGGCAGTAGGGCGTAGGCAGTAGGGGAGCGCTCTGGCTCGACGCGGGCGCTGCGGTCGTGGAGGCCGGGGATGGTCTGGGCGGCCGCCGCGGCGGAGCTCCAGCCGGTCCAGCCGCTCCAGCCGGTGGCGGACGGGGCGGCGCTCGCGGGCGCGGGGCCGATGCCGCTGTGGGGGGTGAAGCCGGTGAGGGCCTGATCGGCGACGGTGGTCGAGGCGCGGTGGCCGGCGGCGGCGAGGGAGTGGCGCAGGCCGCCGACGATCAGGCCACGCACCAGGGCGGCGTCGCGGAAGCGGACCTCCGACTTGGCCGGGTGAACGTTGACGTCGACCTTGAGCGGATCGACCTCGAGGAACAGGACGGCGGCGGGGTGGCGGTCGCGGGCGAGGAAGTCGGCATAGGCCCCGCGCAGGGCGCCCTGCAGCAGGCGGTCCTTCACCGGGCGGCCGTTGACGAACAGATACTGGTGTTGGCCGTTGCCGCGCGAATAGGTGGGCAGGCCCGCATAGCCGCTGAGGCGGACCTCGTCGCGGGTGTGGTCGACCAGCAGGGCATTGGCCTCGAAATCGCGGCCGAGGATGGCGGCCAAACGGCGCAGGCGGCCTTCGTCGCCCGGATGTTCGGCGGGCAGGCGCAGGACGGAGCGGCCCTCGACGTCCAGCGCGAAGGTGACGGCCTCGTGCGCCATGGCCTGACGGCGCAGCTCCTCGGCGATGGCCATGGCCTCGGCGCGCTCGGACTTCATGAACTTGAGCCGGGCGGGGGTGGCATAGAACAGGTCGCGCACCTCGACCCGGGTGCCGTGCGGGCCGGGGAAGGCGGCGGGGCCGGGCGGGGTGACGCGCCCGCCCTCGACGCGCAGGGCATGGGCGTCGCCGCCGGCGGCCGGGCGGCTGGTCAGCGTCAGCCGGGCGACCGAACCGATGGAGGGCAGGGCCTCGCCGCGAAAGCCGAGGGTGGAGATACGCAGCAGGTCGACATCGCCTGCGTCGTCGGGCTCCAGCTTGGAGGTCGCGTGGCGCTCGATGGCCAGTTCCAGCTGGTCCGGGGCCATGCCGTGGCCGTCGTCGGCGACCAGGATGCGGGTCAGGCCGCCGCCCTCGATCTGGACCTCGATGCGGGTGGCGCCGGCATCGAGGGCGTTCTCGACCAGCTCCTTGACGGCACTGGCCGGGCGCTCGACCACCTCGCCGGCGGCGATGCGGTTGACGGTCTCGGGGGGGAGGCGGCGGATGGGCATGGATTCGGAGAGACTACGGCAAAGCGCGGAGGGCGTCTGCCAGGACATGGTCCTTCTCCCCTTGCGGGAGAAGGTGCCCCCTGAGAAGGGGGCGGATGAGGGGTCTTGCTGCGGCTGAATGTGGGGAGGTGTCTTTAAGGGCGGCGCCACCCCTCATCCGAGCCGCTTTCGCGGCCCACCTTCTCCCGCAAGGGGAGAAGGAAACGATGTGGAGGTTTGCCCGACTCCGCGTGGGGCGTTAGAGCATCGCTTCCTCCCCGAAGACGAAGACCGACCATGCACGACATCCGAGCCATCCGTGACAACCCGCAGGCCTATGTGGCGGGCTGGACCTCGCGCGGGGTGGAGGATGCCGAGGCGATGGTCGACCGTATTCTGGAGCTGGACCGCGACCTGCGCGCCGCCCAGACGGCGGGGCAGGAGGCCCTGTCGAAGCGGAATGCGGCGTCCAAGGCCATCGGCGCGGCCATGGGCCGTAAGGACATGGCCGAGGCTGAGCGGCTGAAGGCCGAGGTCGAGGGGCTGAAGGGCGAGATCGCGGCGCAGGAGGCGGTCGAGGCCGAAAAGGGCCGGGAGTTGCGGGACATCCTCGCGGGGCTGAAGAACTTGGCCGCCGACGATGTGCCGGACGGTGACGATGAGACCGGCAATGTCGAGACCGGCCGCTGGGGCGAACCGAGGAAGTCGGGCCCGGCCAAGGATCACGCCGATCTGGGCGAGGCCCTGGGCCTGCTGGACTTTGAGGCCGCGGCGAAGATGTCGGGCGCGCGCTTTGCCGTGCTGAAGGGCGGGCTGGCCCGGCTGGAACGGGCGCTGGGTCAGTTCATGCTGGACATGCAGACGGTCCAGCACGGCTATCTGGAGGTCAACCCGCCCTATCTGGTCCGCGACGAGGCCATGTTCGGGACGGGGCAGCTGCCGAAGTTTTCGGATGACCTTTTCGCGACGGGTGTCTCGCTGGAAGAGCAGCGTCGGCGCATCATCAACGATTACGTCCCGGCTTTTGATCGCGCGGTGTCTTTCGAACTGAGGCATGGCCAAAGTCGGAATCTGGCCGACGATCTCGGCTATCAAGCGGTCTACGATCTGCTCTTCGCGCTTGAGCAGCGGGACCCCGAGCGCCGCTGGCTCATCCCCACGGCCGAAGTCTCCCTGACCAACCTCGTGCGCGAGACGATCCTGTCGGAGGAGGAACTGGCGCAGCCCGTGCGGCTGACGGCGCTGACGCCGTGCTTCCGGGCCGAGGCGGGGTCGGCGGGGCGGGACACGCGCGGCCTGATCCGCCAGCACCAGTTCTCCAAGGTCGAGCTGGTCTCGATCACCCGGCCCGAGGATTCGGACGCCGAGCACGAGCGCATGACCGGCTGTGCCGAGGCGGTCTTGCAGGCGCTGGAGCTGCCCTATCGGCGGATGCTGCTGTGCAAGGGCGACATGGGCTTTTCGGCGCGGAAGACCTTTGACCTCGAGGTCTGGCTGCCCAGCCAGGACACCTATCGCGAGATCAGCAGTTGCTCGAACTGCGGGGACTTCCAGGCCCGGCGGATGGACGCGCGCTTCAAGCGGGCGGGCGAGAAGAAGACCGAGTTCGTGCACACGCTGAACGGCTCGGGCCTGGCGGTCGGGCGGACGCTGGTGGCCGTCATGGAGAACTATCAGGAAGAGGGCGGCCGCATCGCCGTGCCCGAAGTCCTGAAGCGCTACATGCCGGAAGGGGTGACGCATGTCGGTCCGTAGTCCAGCCGTAGTTCTGGGCGTCATCAGTGTGCTTGGCCTGACGGCCTGCACTGTCACCGCTCCTACCGCCAGACTGTCCACACCCGTCGAGGGGGCCCACTTCAGCGTGACCGGGTGGGTGCGGTTCGAAGGCGAGGAATTCCGGTTTTATGGCAACCCAGAGAGTGACCGGTCGCCGTTCTCCGGGTCCTGTGTGTCGGGCGCCGCGTCACGCGCCCAAATGGATCAGGCGCGTCAGGGTCTGGACAACAGCCGCGTGACGATCAGCGCGCGTATGATGCCCTGGTCCGGCCGGGACGGGAGCCTGATCCGGCACCGGGGGTCGGTCATCCGGAACAGCTGTGGCGGCGATACGGTGCTTCTGGCCGATGATATCCGGCCAGCGAACTGAGGTTGAGTCCCATCTGATGCGTATTCTTCTGACCAATGACGACGGGATCGAGGCGGAGGGTCTGGCCTGTCTGGAGCGGATCGCGCGGACCCTGTCGGACGATGTGTGGATCTGTGCGCCGGCGGTCGAACAATCGGGCAAGGGGCGCGGCATCACCCTGACCGAGCCGCTGCGGGTCAACCGGATGGGCGACAAGCGGTTCGCCGTGACCGGCACGCCGACCGACTGTGTGGTGCTGGCGGTCAATGATCTGATGCCCGAGCGGCCCGATCTGGTGCTGTCGGGGGTCAATCGCGGGCACAATGTCGGCGAGGATTGCTCCTATTCCGGCACGGTGGCCGGCGCCCTGCAGGGGATGGCGTTCGGCATCCGCTCGATCGCCCTGTCTCAGAGCCTTGAGCGCTTCCACGATGAGGTGACGGCGCACTGGGAGACCGCCGAGACGCATGCGCCGCCGATACTGTCGCGGCTGATGGCGCAGGAGTGGCACGAGGGGGTGATGTGGAACATCAACTTCCCCGCCCGCGCGCCCGAGGCGGTGACCGAGGTCGAGGTGACCCGCCAGGGCTTCCGTCAGATCGGCGAGATGCACGCGGTCAAGCGCACCGACCTGCGCGGGCGGGACTACTACTGGATGAGCTTCCGTGGCGAGAAGCAGGACCACGCCCCCGGCACCGACCTGCGCGCCATGGACGAGGGGCGGATCTCGGTGACGCCGCTGCACATCGACCTGACCCACCGGCCGAGTATGCATGACCTGAAGGGTGTGCTGGGCGGGGCGGTCCCGAGGACGGTGGGATGAAGCTGAACGACGATCGGGCGGGGCGGCTGATCCTGGGCCTGCGGCAGCAGGGGGTGACCGATCCCCGCGTGCTTGCGGCGATGGAATCAATCGACCGCGCGGTCTTCGTGCACGAGAAATTCCTCGATCAGGCCTGGGAGGACCAGGCCTTGCCGATCGACTGTGCCCAGACGATCAGCCAGCCCTATATCGTCGGCCTGATGACCCAGGCGCTGGAGGTGCAGCCGCGCCACCGGGTGCTCGAGATCGGCACGGGCAGTGGCTATCAGTGCGCGGTGCTGAGCCGGCTGGCACGCTATGTCTATTCGGTCGAGCGCTATCGCAGCCTGCTGAACGAGGCCGAGGCGAAGCTGAAGACCCTGCAGATCGACAATGTCATCACCCGGCATGGCGACGGCGGCATGGGCTGGCCCGAACAGGCGCCCTTTGACCGCATCATGGTGACGGCGGCCGCGCCGCACGAGCCGACGGAACTGCTGAAACAGCTGAAGCCGGGCGGGATTCTGGTGTGTCCGGTGGGGCGGACGTCGGTGCAGATGCTGAACCGCTATGTCGGCCAGCCCGACGGTTCCTTCCACCGTGAGAGCCTGACGGAGGTGCGCTTTGTGCCGCTGGTCGAGGGCACGGCGAAGGAAGGCTGACGCCGGATTTCCGGGGGCTGTTAACCTTGGCGCCCCATTTTGGCGCGGTTTGGCGGGTTGGCTTGGGGGCCGCGCCGGGGCACACCGGGGGCTGAGGAATCGGGACCGAGAGGAGACAGGCGATGGTGAGCATCCGTCAGGGGATGACCCTTCTGGCTTTGGCCATGGGTATGATGACCATGGCGGCCTGTGCCAGCTATCCCAGCGAGCCGCGCTATTCGACGCGGCCCATGCCAGTCAACCCGACCGGGGTGCGGGTCGTCGGCCCGAACGAGGCCCCGCCGCCGGCCCGCGAAGCCGGCCTGCCGCCCGCGGTGGAATACGGCTCGACCGCGCCGCGGGGCGAGATCGAGGGCGGGGCGCTGGATACAACCGGCACGCTCCCGCCGCCCCCTGAAGCAGAGGTGCCGCCTCCGCCCGCACTCGAGCCGCTACCGGTCAGCCGGGTGGCGGGTGCGCGCTATACGGTGCAGCCGGGCGACACCCTGTCGGGGATCGGCCGCCGGTTCCTGACCCCCATTCAGGTGCTGATCGAGATGAATGATCTGGGTCCGCGTGCGGCGCTCAGCGTCGGCGCCGATGTGGTGCTGCCGGACTCCGCCGTGGATTCGGGCCGCGACCCCTATGCCACCGGGCCTTCACCCACCGGGGTGCGCGTGCCGTCCGGTGCCCTGCCGCCCCCGCCGCCGCCGCCCTCGGGCAATGCCCCCATGCCGCCCATCGCCAGCGGATCGACCGCGCGCAACGGGCCGCTGGACTGGCCGTTGCGGGGCGAGATCCTGCGCCGCTTCGGCCCCGTCGGCATGGGCGAGCGCAACAACGGCATCAATATCGGCGCGCCGCTGGGCGAGCCGGTCCGGGCCTCGGCCGCCGGACGGGTCGGCTATGTCGGCGACACCTTGCCGGGGCAGGGGCTGACGGTGCTGGTGCTGCACCGGGACGGCTGGCGGACGGTCTATGGCCATCTGGGCTCGGCCCTGGTGCGCGAAGGTGATGACGTCGAGGCCGGTCAGCAACTGGGCACCGTGGGCGATACAGCCGGTGACGGACGCCCCTCGATCCACTTTGAGGTGTGGCGCATGCAGGGCGATCAGCCGGTGCCGCTGGACCCCGTGACGCAACTGCCGCGATAAGTCGCGTTCGCGGGCCCTGAGGTCCGTTGCATTCAGGCGTCCGGCCCCCTAGGTTCCGCGCCACATTCGAGACATGTGGCCGGACAACGATCCGTGCCGGGAGAAACCATGACAGACCAAGACCCCATCCTGCTGATGGCCGTGGCGGCCGACGGCGGCATCCTGCCGCTGCTGGTGAACTTTCTGCCGTTCGTCGCCATCTTCGTCCTGTTCTACTTCCTGCTGATCCGGCCGCAGCAGAAGCGGATGAAGGCGCACCAGGAGCTGGTGTCCTCGGTCAAGCGCGGCGACACCATCGTGCTGTCGAGCGGCATGATCGCCAAGGTGACGCGGGTCGAGGCCGAGGAAGTCATGGCCGAGATCGCCCAGGGCGTGAACGTGCGGGTCGTCAAGACGATGATCACCGAGGTGCGTGGCCGCACCGCTCCGGCCATCGAACGTAAGGCCAAGAGCGCCAAGGCCTGACCAGGGCCGGCCTTCGGGGAAGCGAACCATGATCCATCTGTCGCGCTGGAAGGTGATCCTTCTGGCTCTGTCCCTGGCGTTCGGACTGCTGTTCGCCTACCCCAATCTGCTGACGCCGGCCCAGCGCGACGCGCTGCCCGGCTTCCTGCCCAAGAATACGCTGAATCTGGGCCTCGACCTTCAGGGCGGGTCCTATCTGCTGCTCGAGGTCGATGTGACCGAGATGCAGTCCAAGCGGGTCGGCAATACGGTCGAGGACGTCCGTCAGGCGCTGGGTGAGGCCCAGATCACGCCGGTCTCGATGCAGACCGAGGATGCGGGCGTCGTTGTCACCTTGGCCAGCGATGCGGACGTGGACAAAGCCTTTGCCGCCCTGCGCGACGTGGTGGGACGGACCTCGGCCGGCGGCGTGCCGGACCGGCAGCTGAACCGTCTGTCGGGCAACCGCCTGCGGGTGGCCTTTACCGACGCGGCCCTGAACAGCATGGGGCCGGATGCCGTGACCCAGTCGATCGAGGTGGTGCGCCGCCGGATCGACAGCCTGGGCACGCGGGAGCCGTCGATCACGCGCCAGGGCGCGGACCGCATCGTCATTCAGGCCCCCGGCGAGAGCGATCCCGCCGAGCTGGAGCGGGTGATTGGCCAGACGGCGCAACTGACCTTCCAGATGGTGGATGAAAGCAACAGCATCGAAGATGCCCTGCAGGGCCGGGTGCCGCCCGATGCCGTGCTGATGCAGGACGAGCTGGGCACACCGCTCTTGGTCAAGCGCCGCATTCTGGTGTCGGGCGAGAACCTGACCCGGGCCTTTGTGACCCAGGACCAGAATGGCCAGACGGCCATCGGCTTCAACTTCGACAGCCAAGGCGCCCGTCGCTTTGGTGAGGCGACGGCCTCGAACATCGGACGCCGGTTCGCCATCATTCTGGACGGCAAGGTGATTTCCGCCCCGGTGATCCGCAGCGCCATCCTCGGCGGCTCGGGCGTCATCGAGGGCAATTATTCAATCGCCTCGGCCTCGGAAATGGTCAGCCTGCTGAACGGCGGGGCCCTGCCGGCGCCGCTGAAGGTCGAGGAGCGCCGGACCGTGACCGCCGAGCTGGGCAAGGATGCCGTGGATCGCGGCATGCGGGCCACGGCGCTGGGCTTTGTCGTGATCGTGGTCTTCATGTTCCTGGCCTATGGCGTGCTGTTCGGCGGCATTTCGGTGATCGGTCTGGTTCTGAACGGCCTCCTGATCCTCGCGGCCATGTCGATGACCCAGGCGACGCTGACGCTTCCCGGTATCGCGGGTCTGATCCTGACCTTTGCCGTGGCCGTGGACGCCAACGTTCTGATCTATGAGCGGATGCGTGACGAGGCCCGACAGGGGCGCAGCGTGATCGCCTCGCTGGACGCCGGCTTCAACAAGGCCATGGGCACCATCGTCGACGCCAACCTGACGACGCTGGTGGCGGCGATCATCATGTTCTTCTTCGGGGCGGGCCCGGTGCGCGGCTTCGCCTGGACGCTGTCGATCGGCGTCTTCACCTCCATGCTGTCGGCCGTTCTGGTCGCGCAGGTGGGACTGGCCTGGTGGCTGAAGGTCGCCAAGCCCAAGAAACTGCCGGTCGCGGAGTAAGCCGATGCGTGGATGGCCTCTTATCAAGCTGCTGCCGACCAAGACGAACTTCCAGTTCGTCAAATACTCCCGCCTGTTCGGGGTGTTGTCGGTGATCCTGTGTATCGCCTCGATCGTGGGGTGCTTCACGCCCGGTCTGAACATGGGCATCGACTTCAGCGGTGGCGCCTCGCTGGAAGTGTCGAAGCCCGCTGGTCAGACCATTGACCAGGAAGAGGTGGCCCGGGCCGTGACCGCCATCGGCCTGCAGGACGTAGGGGTCCAGGGCATCGCCCGGCTGGACAACAACCAGGTCGACGGCTCGACCGTCCTGCTGCGCTTCCAACTGCCGGAGGGTGCTGACCAGACCGAGGTCGTACGCAATGCCGAGGCGGCCATCACCCAGGCCGTGGGCGAAGTGTCCTATTCCGGGGTGTCGGTGGTCGGCTCCAAGGTTTCGGGCGAACTGTTCCGCTCTGGCCTGATGGCGCTGGGCCTCGCGACCGTGCTGATGTTCCTCTACATCTGGTTCCGGTTCGAGCCGCAGTTCGGCATGGGCGCCGTGGCGGGTCTGGTGCACGACGTGATCCTGACGTTCGGCCTGATCGTCATCATGCGGCTGGAGTTCAGCCTGAACATGGTGGCCGCGATCCTGACCGTGATCGGCTATTCGATGAACGACACCGTCGTCGTGTTTGACCGCCTTCGCGAGAACCTGCGCAAGTACAAGAGCATGCCCCTGGCAGAGGTGATCGACCTGTCGATCAACGAGACCCTCAGCCGGACGGTGATCACCGGTGTGACCGCCGTCATGGTGCTGGCCGTGCTGGCCTTCCTGGGCGGCGAGGTGCTGTTCGGCTTCTCGGTGGCCCTGATGTTCGGAATCATCGTCGGCACCTATTCCTCGGTCTATGTGGCCGCGCCGATCATCCTGCTGTGGGGCGTGAAGCGGGGCGAGTTCGCCGAGGAAGCCAAGCCGATCAAGCTGGGCGGCGCCAGCCGCCCGTAAGGCGGAGGCAGGCGTGAGTGACTCTCCTGCGGTCGATCTGGACGCCCAGGTCCGGACGCACGATCCGGACCGCTGGCTGGCCAGCCGTTTCGTCAGCGACGAGGCGCGGCGCGCGCACCTGATTGCGCTGTATGCGTTCGAGTCCGAGCTGATGGTCATCCCCACGCGGGTGACCCAGCCGCTGCTGGCCGAGATGCGCTACCGCTGGTGGGCCGACCAGATGGACGGGGTGTTTGCGAACGTGCCCCGCATCGGCCATCCCGTTCTGGAAGCCCTGACCCGCACCGTCACACGGCACGATCTGCCGCGCGCGCCACTGGATGCCCTGATCGAGGCGCACATCGGTCGGGTGCACGGCGAGCCCCACGATCTGGACGCCTTCTACGTCGGACCGATGCAGGCGGCGGTGCAGATTCTGGCCGGGCCGGGCCACGAGGCGGCGGTGGTCGAGGCCGGACGGGTGCGGGGCCTGTCCCAGACCGGACGCATGGATGAGGCCCGCGCGCTGAGGCCTGCCGCCAATGCGGCCCTGAAGGCGCTGCCGACCGAGGCCTTTCCTGCCGTGGCCCCCGCGGCCCTGAGAGACCCGGCCGCCCCCGAACCGGTCAAGCGGCTAAGGCTCGTCTGGGCCAGTCTCACAGCCAGGGTGTAGAAGGGGCGGGTCGCGACCGGCGCGGACGTCCGGGGAGGGGACAATGACGCGGATGAAGGTCCACGCGGAAAGACACCGGGTGTCACGCATCGGCTGGCTGCGTGCTGCTGTGCTGGGTGCCAACGACGGACTTGTCTCGACCGCCAGCCTGGTGGCGGGGGTGGCGGCAGCCGGGGGACCGCGCGGCGCGGTGCTGGTCGCGGGCGTGGCGGGGCTGGTGGCCGGTGCGATGTCGATGGCGGCCGGTGAATATATTTCCGTCAGTTCGCAGTCCGACACCGAAAAGGCCGACCTCCTGCGCGAGACGGCTGAGCTGGCCGCCGATCGGGAAGCCGAGGTCGAGGAACTGGCCGGCATCTACGCCGCGCGCGGGGTCGATCCGGACCTGGCGCGCCAGGTGGCGCTGCAACTGATGGACAAGGATGCGCTCGGGGCCCATGCCCGGGACGAACTCGGCATTTCGGAAATCTCGACCGCCCGGCCGATACAGGCGGCGCTGACCTCGGCCCTGACCTTCGCCATGGGTGCGGCCCTGCCGCTGCTGGTGGCCGCCATAGCGCCGCTGGCGACCCTTCTGTGGTGGGTAGCGGGAGCGGCGCTGATCGGACTGGGGGCGCTTGGTCTTCTGGGCGCTGGAGCCGGAGGGGCGCCGCTGGCGCGCTCGGCGGTCCGGGTGGTGTTCTGGGGGACACTGGCCATGGCGGTGACCGCTGCGGTGGGCAGGCTGTTCGGCGCGGTCGTCTGAGCGGGTGAGGGGCGACCGAACCGCCTGATCACTCAGCCATCGGCAGTCGGGCGACATGGGGCTCGCCATTGACCAGCCAGACGAGGATGGGCGGCTGGCCCTCGGTCACCACCTCGACGCCGCGCTGGACCAGCGGGTAGCGGGCGACGCAGGGCGCGACGTCCGCGCCTTCATTCATATCGCAGGCGGTCAGATAGCGATCGCGCTCGAGCGGGCGGATGCGGCGCTCCAGTAGCGGGCCGGTCGGCAACGGGTTGGCGGTAATGACATTAAGGCTGCGGTTCGAGGCCTTCGCCAGCACGAACTCGACGTCATGGCGATAGCTGTGGGGCCGCAGGGCAATCAGGACGGTGTCGTCCTGGCCGTCATAGTCGACGTCCCAGCGGACAGCGTCGGCCGGCGCGGACAGGGCGGCGCTGGAGCCGGCCCCGGCGGTGGCTTCGGCGCGGGTGGCGACCACAGGCTTGTTATACAGGTACGGGGACCCCCGGCAGACGGCGTCGCTGATCAGGCTCTCGGCCGAGTGGGGGATGGCATGGACCACTTCGTCGATCGTTGCCTCGCCCAGCGTTCGGCCTTCGGCGTCGAAGACCTGAACCTGCTGCATGCGGATCTCGCCGTCGCAGTCGGTGGTGCCGGTGACCAGGGTCACGGCCTGATCGCCGACGACCGCGCCATGATTGACCCGGAGATACCGGACGGGGCGCTCTTCCCGCCGCGAGGGGCTGCCCTGCGGCAGCATATCCGCCTCGAGCAGAAACAAGGATGTGCCGTCAGGCTGCTCTGCGGTCGGGACAAAGTCGATCAGCTGGCGCCAAGGGCCGTCCTGCGGATCCGGAGCCGGGACAAGAAGGGCAAGGGCGGCCAGCACGCTGATCATGATCGTCACTCCGCAAATTCCGGCTGCAAGCCTATGACCCGCAACGTCCTTTGCCTAGCCGCGATCAGGAACGGGAAGGACGCGGAAACTCGGTCGCCTCGCGCGGCCAGACCCGGCGGTTGGGCGACTGGTCGAAGGCCCAGCGGATGAAGCGGGCGGTGGTCAGGGCGCTGTTGCGGACGAGCGGACGCGGCAAGGCGGGTCTGGGCCCGTGCATCGCCTGGGCCCAGGGGGGCAGGAGGTCAAAGCCGGCCTGCATGATCACCCCGGCTGCCGCGTCAACGGCGGGCGAGCCGATCCGCTGGCGCATGACCAGATCGGCGACCTCGCGGGTGCGGGCGTCGGCGCGCAGCTGGGGATGATACGACTGGATCAGGGCTTCCGCGTCCGCCCGCGTCCGGGGCAGGGGATCGGCGCCCAGCGCCTGACCGACGCGGGCCATCTCGTCGAAATAGGCGTCCTGTTCGGCCAGCGGCATGTCGGGCCGGGCGTAGCGGATCCAGGCATCGAGAAAGCTTATCGTCTCGGTCACATGGACCCAGGCGAGCAGGGCGGGGTCGGACACGCGATAGGCCGTACCGTCGGGCAGGGTGCCGCCCAGCTTCCTGTGGATGCGGTTGACCTTGTCGATGGCGGCGCGGCCCGCCTCGGCATGGTCATAGGTGGTTACGGCGATGAATTTGGCCGTGCGGCGCAGCCGCCCGTGCATGTCCGCGCGAAAGTCGGAATGGTCCCAGACCCCGGCCAGCACCGCCGGGTGCAGCATCTGCAGCAGCAAGCCCGACACCCCGCCGATCATCATTGTGACGACATCGCCATTGACCTGCCAGGCGACTGAGTCCGGCGGGAACAGGGCATCGCCCCGGCGCATCACGGGCCGCTCGCCCTTCTCCGCATCGTTGAACACATCGCTGATGCGCTTGCGGATGGCGGCGCGGAGGGTCTGGGAAGGGGAGAGCATCACGTTCTCGTGGATCGCTGGCGCCGGGGTGGAGCGGTGATAGCATCGGCTCATGATGTCGCCGACCCCCTTGCTTGTCGCAGCCGCCCTGGCCCTGACCGGACCCCCGGCGGCGCACGCATTGTGCATCTACAAGGGTGAACTGTATGCGACGACGACGATCCCCCAGGAGTTTGCGGACTCCCGCTGGGTCGTAAGGGCGCGCGTGACGGCCCAGACGGACAGCTGGGCGGATGCCGGCCCCGACTATGACGAGGACCCGTGGACCACCTACCGGATCGAGGTTCTCGAGGTCTTCAAGGGCGACGCCCCCCGCGAGATGACGGTGTTTACCGAGCGCGATAGCGGAGGCTTCTATCTTGAGCCACCCCGAGGGCGCTTTGATCCCAACGTCCAGTATCTGCTGTTCCTCAACCCGACCCAGATGTGGACTGACAGTCCCCCCGAGGCCAGGGGAACAGCCCGGGTCAACTACAACTGTGGCCAGTCAAAGCCTTGGCTTGACGTTCCGCTGCCCGACCTGAGCAGGCTTCTCAGCCAGGCCAGCTGACCGGCTCAGGACGCCCGTCTTCAGCCCGAGAAGTTCAAATCCCTTGTGAATCCGGGTGCGGTGAGGCTGACTGTAGAGAGGGGGGCCCGCTCATGCAGATCGTCGGCATCATCATCTACACCATCGTCTACCCGGCCGTGCTGGCGATAATTCCGGCCAGTCTGATGGCCCTCGTCATGAAGGGCGGGCGCCCGACGCTTGCCTTCCCAAACGCGCTCAAGGCAGCATTTTTGCCATGGTATGCAGCGCTGCTGGTGATGAACCTCATGTTCCTGTTCTATGCGATGCGTGGCCTTTCACGTCACGACGTGCCGGTTCTGCTGCTCTTGTGTGTGGTGATCGCCGGGGGTTGGGGTGCCGTGGTGAGCGTCCGGGCGGCGCGAGTCCGAACAGGAGCGTAGAGAGCGGCTCGCGCCAGGCGCCGGTGACGCCTCTGCGCAGCCCGTCAGGCCTGACCGGCCGGCGGCTGGAGGGCGAGGATCTTGCGGTCGAGGCGGGTGATCTCGGACTCCAGGCGCGCCTTTTCCGAGGCCATGTCGACAGGCGTGCCGTCGTCATAGGTGATCTGCGCCCCCTTCGCGATCAGGTCGAGGCGGTGGATCAGGGTGACGCGGCGCTCGATCAGGCGCTCCAGCTCGCTGGCGGAGCCGGTCATGCCGAGTCCCGCCAGGCCTTGAGCGACTCCATGGCGCGGATGCTCATCAGGCGTTTCTTGGCGCGGCCGCGGTCCTTGGGCGGGATCTTCTTGCCGTCCTCGTCGACGCGCGGCGCCTCGAGCGGCGGCAGCAGGCCGTAGTTGATGTTCATCGGCTGGAATTTCGAGCCTTCCAGATGGCCGCCGGTGATGTGTTCGACCAGGGCGCCGATGGCGGTCTCGGGCGGCGGGGGCGCCAGATCGCGGCCCAGAGCCTGGGCGGCGGCGAGGCGACCGGTCAGCAGGCCGAGCGCCGCGCTCTCGACATAGCCCTCCACCCCGGTCACCTGACCGGCGAAGCGCAGGCGGGGCAGGGCCTTCAGCCGCAGCTGGCGGTCCAGCAGTTTCGGGCTGTTGAGGAAGGTGTTGCGGTGCAGGCCGCCCAGCCGCGCGAACTGGGCGTTCTGCAGGCCCGGGATCATGCGGAAGATCTCGGTCTGGGCGCCGTACTTCAGCTTGGTCTGGAAGCCGACCATGTTGAACAGGGTGCCGAGCGCATTGTCCTGACGCAGCTGGACGATGGCGTGGGCCTTGACCGTCGGGTTGCGCGGATTGGTCAGGCCGACGGGCTTCATCGGGCCGTGGCGCAGGGTCTCGCGGCCGCGTTCGGCCATCACTTCGATCGGCAGGCAGCCGTCGAAATAGGGGACGTTCTCCCACGCCTTGAACTCGGTTTTGGGGCCGGCCAGCAGGGCATCGATGAAGGCCTCGTACTCGTCCTTGTCCATCGGGCAGTTGACGTAGGCGGCCGCGTCGCCGCCGGGTCCGGCCTTGTCATAGCGCGACTGGCGCCAGGCGATGTCGAAGTCGATCGAGTCGGCGTGGACGATGGGGGCGATGGCGTCGAAGAAGCTGAGCGACTCCTCGCCTGTGGTCTTCAGAATCGCGTCGGCCAGGGCGGCCGAGGTCAGGGGCCCGGTGGAGACGATGACATTGTCCCAGTCCTCCGGCGGGATGCCGACGATTTCCTCGCGCAAGACGGTGATCAGGGGGTGATCCATCAGGCGCGCGGTGACCGCTTCGGAAAAGCCCTCGCGGTCCACGGCCAGGGCGCCGCCGGCGGGCACCTGATGGGCGTCGCCGCAGCTCATGATGATGGAATCCAGCGCCCGCATCTCGGCGTGGAGCAGGCCGACGGCATTGTACTCCCAGTCGTCCGAGCGGAAGGAGTTGGAACAGACCAGTTCGGCCAGGCCGTCGGTCTGGTGGGCATCGGTCTTGATGCCGGGCACGCCACGCATCTCGTGCAGGATGACGGGCACGCCCGCGCGGGCGATCTGCCAGGCGGCTTCCGAGCCGGCCAGGCCGCCGCCGATGATGTGTACGGGAGAGGGGGAGGGAGAGGTCATCGCGGCTTTCTAGACACGCCGGGAGACTTCGTCAGCAACCGTCTGGTCGCACAGGCGGCAGGGACGCTAGAATGTCCCGTGGGGGAGGCAGAATGTCGGCACTCAGGGCATCGATGACGGACGCGCGCCGGTTGCAGCCGGGCAAGGCGCTGGCCACGGCGGTCAGGGGCCTGCCGCACCTGTGGGCCGGGGGCTGGCCCGGACTGGTGCTGCTGGGCCTGATGATTCCGCTGGGTCGCTGGGCGGCCGGGTCGACCGCGGCCGCCACCCTGGTGCATGCCATGGGGGCTGTGCTGACGCTGGCGGTCTGGACCGGGCTGACGGCGGTGGCGCTGGATCGCGACCCGCCCGCCGGAGGGGTCGCGCTGGGTGTCCGGCTGCTGCGGGTGGTGGCGGCGGCGGTGCTGAACCTGATCTTTCTGGCCATGATCGCGGTGGTGCTGGCGCTGGTCAGCCTGGCGATCTTCGGCATGTCCGGGCTGGATCTGGAGGCCATTCAGGCCCGGGACTGGGCCCGGGTCGGGCCGCTCTGGCAGATGGTGGCCCTGGGCGCCGTCGCCCTGATCGTGCTGGTCGTGCCCTTGCTGCTGATTGTGCGGCTGTCGCTGTTCGTGCAGGCGACCGTCGGCCGGGGCCAGGTGGTGTCGCTGAACACCATGGGGGTGGCGCAGGGCAGCTTCTGGCCGCTGATGGGGCTGTTCCTGATTCTGGCCGTGCCGCCGCTCGCCCTTCTGGGGTGGGCGGGCGCCAACGGGTTGATCGGGCTGGCGCTCGCGGGACTGATCGCGCTATGGCTACCCTTGTCGGCGGGGGCGCTGGCTGCGGCCTACGGGCAGCTGGAATACTGGACGCCGGACTTTTCACGCCACCTCGGGGGAGGGTGAGATGAAGACATTCGATATCACGGAGGCGCTCGCCGAGCCCTTTCGCCAGACCATGCGGCGCCCGATGGCGACGCTGGTGTGGGGGCTGATCGGCCTGCTGCCGAGCCTCGCGGGCATCGCCCTGATGTTCCATCTGTTCGGCAATGAGATGTTCTTCGAGCCGGACCCCGAGAGCATGGAAGACCTGGGCGCCTTCTTCCAGTTCCAAGGATGGTCGGCGATGATCAATCTGGTCGAGTGGCTGGGCTCGATCGTCGTGATCACGGCCGTGACGCGCGCGACCTTCGCCGTCCGTCGGCGGGACAACGCCTTCTTCCTGCGGGTTGGCTGGGACGAACTGTGGGTTCTGGTCGGCAGCCTGGTCGTGGCGATCGTGGCGGTGATCGCGGTATTGATTCTGGCGGCCCTGGCCATCGGTCTGGGCGTGGCGATCTGGCAGTTGCCCGAGGTGGCCCGCGTGTTTGGCTATCTGATTTTGGGCGTCGGGGTGCTGCTGGCGATCCTGCTGGCGGCCGGACGTGCCTATCTGATCCTGCCGGCCTGTGTCTGGCACCACAAACTGGCCTTTGAGGAGGGCTGGAAGCTGGGCCGCGGCAACACTTGGCGGCTGGCCGGTCTGGTCATCATGGTGGCCATCGTCAGCATCGTGATGTCGCTGGTGTTGCTGGTTGTCGGCGTGATCCTGCTGATGATCGTCGGCGCCGTTCTGGGCGGCTGGACTGCGCCGGCCATGGATGACCCGGAGGCATGGTTCGAGAACATCTTTGACCAGCCGATGATCTGGGTCACCGTGGGTGTCATCATGCTGATACCGCTGGCGTGGGCGCAGGGCTTCTTCCAACTGCTGGGCAATGCGCCCTTTGCCCATGTGGTGCGCGAGCTGTCGACCGATGCGGACATGGCTGACAGTGCATCCGAGTCCGTCTAGGGTCGGGCGCTCATCGATCGGGAGGGGTGACCATGTTTTCAGCGACAGACGCGGCCTTTGAGGGCTTTCGCGTGGTGCGGCGCAAGCCGGTGGTGCTGCTGTGGTGGGCCGGTTTCTACATGCTCAGCTTCGCCCTGATCTTTGCGGTGGCTGCGGGACCGATCATCGGCATGATCAATGCGTTCAGCGCCTTGCAGGAAATGGGCCCGGCCGCATCACCCGAAGACTTCGAACCGTTCATGATGGCCTATATGGGCGTCATGCCGCTTATGGTTCCGCTCGGGATCCTGCTGGGGGCCGTGACCACCGCTGCCGTGGCACGCTCGGTGGTGGAGCCGGGCAAGTCGGCCTTCGGCTATCTGCGCATCGGCATGGATGAGGTCCGCGTGGCGGTCGTCAGCCTGGTGCTGTCTGTCCTGATCGGCATCGCCTCTTTCATCGCCCTCACGGTGGCAGGCGGCGTCGGCGGCGCACTGATCGCGGCGGATGTGCCCGGAGCCTGGCTGGTTGCTATCGTTCTGGGCCTGGCGGCGGCTGCTGCGATCATCTGGCTCTATGTTCGTCTGTCGCTGGCGGTGCCGATCACCGTGGCCGAGAAGAAGTTTGCGTTCTTCGAGTCGTTCAAGATGACCCGCGGCCATGTGTGGGGCCTGATCGGCATGGCGATCATCGCCTTTGTCATGACGATTGTGGTGAGCATTCTGACCTCTATCGTCTTCTTCCCGGTCACCATGGGCCTGTTTGCGACCGTGGACTGGGAGGCGCTGGAAGGCGCCGATATTGCCACCATCCTGCAAAGCGCCGGGCCCATGATCCTGATCGCGATCGTGATCCAGGCCATCAGCGCCGCCCTGCAGGCCGCCGTCAGCTATGCGCCCTTCTCGGCTGCCTATATGGGCCTGAAGGGCACCGCCACCCACCTCTGATACTCGAAGCGCCCGGGCGTCAGGCTTTCGCCCGGGTCTTTCGTCGGGCGGGCGCGGCCTCGGCCGTGAGGGTGGCCACACGCGCCTTGCGGCGGTCCTCGTGGCGTTCCAGCACCGGTTTGAGGTAGCGGCCGGTCCAGCTGGCGGGATTGTCGGCCACCTGTTCCGGCGTGCCGGTCGCGACGATCTCGCCACCGCCGTCGCCGCCCTCGGGCCCGAAGTCGAGCAGCCAGTCGGCCACCTTGATGACGTCCAGATTGTGCTCGATCACCACGATGGTGTTGCCGGCCTCGACCAGTTCCTGGAGCACCTCCAGCAGCTTCTTGGTGTCCTCGAAATGCAGGCCGGTGGTCGGCTCGTCGAGGATGTAGAGGGTCTTGCCGGTGGCGCGCTTGGACAGCTCCTTGGACAGCTTGACCCGCTGGGCCTCGCCGCCGGACAGGGTGGTGGCGGGCTGGCCGACCTTGACATAGCCCAGGCCCACACGCTCCAGCGTCAGCATGCGGTCGCGGATCGGCGGGACAGCTTTGAAGAAGGTGGCGGCTTCTTCAACCGTCATATCCAGAACGTCGGATATGCTCTTGCCCTTGAAGACGATTTCCAGCGTCTCGCGGTTGTAGCGCTTGCCCTTGCAGACGTCGCAGGTGACGTAGACGTCGGGCAGGAAATGCATCTCGATCTTGATGACGCCGTCGCCCTGGCAGGCCTCGCAGCGGCCGCCCTTGACGTTGAAGCTGAAGCGGCCGGGGCCATAGCCGCGGGCCTTGGCCTCGGGCAGACCGGCGTACCAGTCGCGGATCGGCCCGAAGGCCCCGGTATAGGTGGCCGGGTTCGAGCGCGGGGTCCGGCCGATGGGGGACTGGTCGATGTCGATGACCTTGTCGAAATGCTCCATCCCCTCGATCCGGTCGTGGGGGGCTGGCGCATCCGACGCATTGTGCAGGCGGCGCGCGGCGGCCTTGTACAACGTCTCGATGGTGAACGTGGATTTGCCCCCGCCGGACACACCGGTGATGCAGGTGAACAGGCCGACAGGGATTTCGCCCGTGACGTTTTTGAGGTTGTTGCCGGTGGCGCCCGAGATGCGGAGCATCCGCTTGCGGTCGACCGGGCGGCGGCCGTCGGCGGGCAGTTCGATCTCGCGCTCGCCCGTCAGATACTGGCCCGTCAATGATTGAGGGTTGGCCATCACCTCCGCAGGTGTGCCCTGGGCGCAGATCTGGCCGCCATGCACGCCGGCGGCCGGGCCCATGTCGATGACATGGTCGGCGGTCAGGATGGCTTCCTCGTCGTGCTCGACCACCAGCACCGAATTGCCGAGGTCGCGCAGGCCGCGCAGACTGTCGAGCAGGCGGGTGTTGTCGCGCTGGTGCAGGCCGATCGAGGGCTCGTCGAGCACATAGAGGACGCCGGTCAGCCCGGAGCCGATCTGGCTGGCCAGACGGATGCGCTGGCTCTCGCCGCCCGACAGGGTGCCGGAGTTCCGCGACAGGTTCAGATAATCGAGCCCGACATTGTTCAGGAACCGCAGCCGGTCGGTGATCTCCTTGAGGATGCGGCGGGCGATCTCGGCCTGTTTCTCGGTGAGGGTCTCCTCAAGCGTCGAGAACCAGAGGTAAGCCTTTGAGATCGACAGGGCGCTGACGTCGGCGATGTCCTCGCCACTGATCTTGACCGACAGGGCCTCGGGCTTCAGCCGTTTGCCGCCACAGGACTCGCACGGGGTTTCCGACTGGTAGCGGCCCAGCTCCTCGCGCACCCAGGCGCTGTCCGTCTCGCGCCAGCGCCGCTCCAGGTTCGGCAGCACGCCCTCGAACGGCTTGGAGACCTCATATTTGCGGGCGTTGTCGTCATAGACGAATTTGATTTTCTCCTTGCCCGTGCCGCCCAGGATGACGTCGCGCGCCTGCTGCGGCAGGTCGCGCCAGGGCTTGTCCATCGAGAAGCCATAGTGGCGGGCCAGCGCCTGCAGCGTCTGGGTGTAGAGGGGCGAGGGGCCGCGCGACCAGGGGGCGACCGCCCCCTTGTGCAGGGTCTTGTCGCCATCGGGCACGACCAGGCCCGCATCGAAGGCCAGCTTGACGCCGAGGCCGTCGCAGGACGGACAGGCGCCGGTCGGGCTGTTGAACGAGAACAGGCGTGGCTCGATCTCGCTGATGGTGAAGCCCGAGACCGGACAGGCGAATCGCTCGGAAAAGATGATGCGGCGGGGTTCGGTCTCGCCATCGGCCACGCTGGCCCATTCGGCGACCGCGATGCCTTCGGTCAGCTTCAGCGCGGTCTGCAGGCTGTCGGCATAGCGGCCCTCAAGGCCATCCTTTGTGATCAGCCGGTCGACCACGACATCGATGTCGTGCTTGAACTTCTTGTCGAGCGTCGGTGCGTCCTCGATGGGGTAGAACTCACCATCGATCTTGAGCCGCTGATAGCCCAGCCGCTGCCATTCGGCGATTTCCTTGCGGTACTCCCCCTTGCGGTCGCGCACCACGGGCGCCAGCAGCAGGATGCGCTCGCCCTCGGGCAGGGCGGTCAACTTGTCGACCATCTGGCTGACGGTCTGGCTTTCAATGGGCAGGCCCGTGGCCGGCGAATAGGGCACCCCGACCCGCGCCCACAGCAGGCGCATATAGTCGTGGATCTCGGTGACCGTGCCGACGGTCGAGCGCGGGTTCTTCGAGGTGGTCTTCTGTTCGATCGAGATGGCCGGCGACAGCCCCTCGATCAGGTCGACGTCGGGCTTGCCCATCAGCTCCAGGAACTGGCGGGCGTAGGCCGAGAGGCTCTCGACATAGCGTCGCTGGCCTTCGGCATAGATGGTGTCGAACGCCAGTGAGGACTTGCCCGAGCCGGACAGCCCCGTCATCACGACCAGCTGGCCGCGGGGAATATCGACGTCGACGCCCTTGAGATTGTGCTCCCGTGCGCCGCGCACACGGATGAAGTCGTGTTTTTCGATCATGCCTGTCCGGGAACGCAGAGAGGGCCGGACGGGTCCGGCGCGACGCCGGTATATGGGCATTGATTTGCCGATTTCAGCAAGAACAAATGCGGAACTCGCTGTATCGCACTTCTTGAACCCGCGCGGTCTCCGTGCCAGCGTTCCCTTGGAAACGGGAGTGAGTGATGTCGATGGCCTGGATGCGGGCGCTTGCAATGGTGATGACGCTGGCGGTGGCGGCGTGCAGCATGCCGTCCCTGACCGGTGATGAAGACCGCAATCAGGAAGCCCAGGCGATTATGGTCGCCCTTGCGACCGGAGATGACGCCCGGATCACCGAAGCCATGGCGGCGGGCACGGATCTGGAACAGGTCGCGGCCCAGCTTCCCTTTGTGAAGTCCATGCTGCCCGAGGGGCCGGTGCCGGAGGGCAAGACCGAAGGCTGGCAAACGAATGCCGGGACGGGGGGCATGACCTACAGTCTGGTGCGCAGCTACGACTATCCGGACCGGGTCATTGTCCAGAACGTCGTATTCCGGAAGGAGGGCGAGGTCTGGAAGGTTCACGGCTTCCACATCAATGCGAACTTCAAACCCGGCGCCACGCCTGAGGGGCCGGCAGCGGTAGCGGCCGATAGGGCGCCGCAAGCGGATGAAGCGCCCGTTCTGAGGCCGGTCGATCCTTAGGATCACTGGACCGGCGACATATCCGCCAGGAAGGTGCCGGTTCGGAGGGTGATGTCGCAGCGCCAGTCGGTGACGCCGTCCCAGCTGCAGCCGTCGGCGCCGAAGCGGTCGCGCTGGAGAGGTTCGGTCGTGCGCAGGGTGCGGCCCTCGACGGCGTATTCCGAACCCATAGCCTGGCTGCGGGTGGCGAGGCCGTCGTAGAAGGCCCGGGCCGGCTGGCCGGAGCAGCTGAACACCAGAAGCTCGGTGCCGGGGTCGGACGCCCGCGCATAGGTGCCGGCGTCGATGGCCTGACCGATGCAGTCGGCATAGAGGCGGGCGTGGGGCGGCGCAGTCTGTGTGGTGACCGGCCGGAGGTCCAGCGGATCGGGCGGCCCCGCCGGTGCGTGGGCGCAGGCCGAAATCCCGGCCATGGCCATCAGAATCCCGCCCGCCGATCGCTTCATGGCCGCCTCCCGTCCGTTCGCCTGTGGCACGATCTCACGGCATCGTGCATCTGGCCAAGGGGGAATGGCGCTTGCACCCATCGGCAATCCATCCCATTCTCCTAGCTTCGCGTGAGTAGTTTCTGGAGGCCAGACGATCATGATCAGCGCTGTGGAAATCGGTACCGCCCTTTCCCTCGTCGCCCTCGTGGTCGCCTATGTCTCGCTCCAGCCTCGCCCGAAACCCGTGCCCATCCGCGTACGTGACGCTCAGCGGCGTCGCCGCCCGCACGCCTGACGGCCGCACCCTTTTTGACAATCTGAACCTGTCGCTGGGGCGCGAGCGCACCGGCATTGTCGGCCGCAACGGCACCGGCAAGACGACCTTGCTCGACCTGATCTCGGGCGACCGTGCCCCCGCCGAGGGATCGGTCGCGCGGGCAGGCAGCATCGCGCGCCTTCGTCAGGAAGCCGACAGGGCGCCGGATCTGACGGTCGCGGGCGTGCTGGGCGCGGAAGCGGCGCTGGCCCGCCAGCAGCGTATTCTGGCGGGGGAAGGCACGGCAGATGACCTGGCCGAGGCCGACTGGACACTGGAGACGCGGCTGGAGGAGGCGCTGGCCGCCGTCGGTCTGCGCGGGCTGGCCCTCGGCCGGGACGCCGCCACCCTCAGCGGGGGTGAGCGCACGCGTCTGGAGCTGGCGGCGCTGGAGCTGGTCGGGGCGGATTTGATCCTGCTGGATGAGCCGACCAACCATCTCGATGAGGCGGGGCGCGCCCTGGTGGCCGAGCGACTGGCGACATGGCCGGGCGGGTCGGTGGTGGTCAGTCATGACCGGGCGCTGCTGCGCCGGATGGACCGGATCGTCGAGCTGTCGCCTCTCGGTGCGGCCGTCTATGGCGGGAACTACGAGCTCTATGCCGAGCGCCAGGCCGTCGAACGCGAGGCCGCTGAACATGATCTGGCCGTCGCCGAACGCGCAGTGGTACGGACGGCTGCCGAGGCGCAGCGCCGGGCGGAGAGCAAGGCCCGGCGGGATCGGGTTGGGCGGCGCAAGGGCATGAAGGGCGACATGCCCAAGATGCTGCGCGACGCGAAGATTGAGCAGGCCGAGCAGTCCGGGGCCAGTCAGGTCCGTTTGGCGGCGAAGCAGGCGGAAGACGCGGAACAGGCATTGGCCGCCGCGCGTGACCGGGTCGAACGGGTAAGGCGCATGAGCCTGACCCTGCCGGCGACCGGACTGGCAGCGGTGCGGCAGGTGCTGACCCTGGACCGGGTGGTCGTCGCGCCGGCGAAGGGCGTCCGCATCGGCCCGGTCGATCTGCGGCTGATCGGGCCCGAGCGGGTGGCCATCACGGGACCGAACGGCTCGGGCAAGACGACGCTGCTGGACCTGATCGCGGGCCGGTTAGAACCCTCAGAGGGGCAGGTCGGACGCTCCGTGCCGATGGCGATGCTGGACCAACACGCCAGTATCCTGCGCGATGAGGAGACGCTGATCGAGGCGTGGCAGAGGCTGAACCCCGGCGGCACCCTGAATGACGCCCAGGCGGCGCTGGCGCGCTTCCTGTTCCGCAATGTCGAGGCGCACAAGTCGGTCGCGACTCTGTCGGGTGGGGAGCGTTTACGGGCCGCCCTGGCCTGCGTGATGACCGGCCCGGAGCCCCCGCAACTGCTGGTGCTGGATGAGCCCACCAACCACCTCGATCTGGAGGCCATCGAAGCGGTGGAGGCGGCGCTGGCCGCGTGGGACGGGGCGCTGGTGGTGGTCAGTCACGACCGCGATTTTCTGAACGCGATCCGGATTGATCGCGAGCTCCGTCTGGACTGAGGTTCAGCCCCAGGACTCGACTGCACCGCGGCGGCGGGCCGCGACGGGGGGCGCCGGGGGCTCCAGCCGGGGCCGGGGCTCGGGCTTGCCGTAGAACCAGCCCTGGCCGAGATCGACGCCCAGGCCGACCATCAGTTCGGCCACCTGTCCGGTCTCGACCCGCTCGGCCACGGTCTTGAGCTTGAGGCCCGCACACATGTCGACCAGGTGGCGGATCAGGGTGCGGGACTTTTCGTCCTCGCAGGCGCGCATGACGAAGCCGCCGTCGATCTTCACCCCGTCGACCGTCAGGTGGTTGAGATAGTCGAAGCAGGAGGCACCGACCCCGAAGTCGTCGAGGTAGACGCGGAATCCGGCCTTGCGAATCCGGGCCAGCCGCTTCTGGGCGCCCTCCAGATCGGCGATACTGGCGGTCTCGGTAATCTCGAGGCTCAGGCGGCGGCGGATGTCGGGATCGTTGGCTGACAACCGCAGCAGGGCCTCGCCATAGGCGTCGGAATCCAGCGATCCGGCCGAGACGTTCACGGCGATGTGGGTCAGGCCATAGCCGGGGCTCTTCATCTGCTGGATGGCCTTTTCGGCCACGACCAGATCGAAGCTGTCGATCAGGGCGAGGGTTTCGGCCAGGCGGATGGTGCTTTCGGGACCGTCGCTGCCGGGAATGCGGGCGAGGGCCTCGAAGTGGTGGACCGCGCCGGTGCGCAGGTCGACGATCGGCTGATAGTGAAGGCTGAAATCGCGCGCCTTCACCATGGCGCGGAAGCTGTCCATCTGCACGAGCGTGCGATCCAGCGTCTTGTGGAAGGTCACATCGGGGGCGTCGAGCGCGCCATTGGTGATGCAGACCTCAAGCGCATGGCGCATGGCGCGCAGGGTGGCGTGGCGGTCCCTGCCGTTGGTCAGATTAACCTGGCGGACGTCGGCACCGACGTCGATACCTTCCAGGGCGGCGACATTGTGGATCGCGTCCTCGACGGCCGAGGCGTCGCCGTCGCGGCGCAGCAGGGCATAGGCATTCCCCGCCAGATGCGAGGCGGAGGCCCCGTCGATCGATACGGATTGCAGGGCGTGATGCAGATGGGCCTTCAGACCTTCCATCCGGTCCGGCTCGACGCTCTCAAGGCCCGTGACATCGACGAAGGCCAGATTGATCGCGTCCGAGCCTGATGCGGCCAGCAGACCGCTGGTCTGACGCAGCAGGTCGTCGCGCGACAGCATTTCGGTGGGCTGGGGGGCTTCGAGCGCGAAGGGCTGGCCCAGCCAGGTGAGGGCGCACGACAGATGAGGGGCCAGTTCGGGCAGGCTGAACAGGCGCAGGCGGACCCGGCGATAGGTGCCGCGGCCCAGGTCGTACATCAGATCCAGCGGTTCGCTGCGGGCGCCTGGCGTCAGGTCCGTCAGCGCGGCTTCAAGCCGCTCGACACTGCGGGCCTCGAAAAGGTCGGTCAGCGAGCGGCCGGTCCATGTCGCCTCAGGGGAATGGCCGGCGCAGGGGGCCGCCCCCATGGCCAGCACAATACGGCCCCCTCCGTCGATCTCGACGAGGGTGTCCGCCGAAGCGAAGGCCAGACCCAGAAGACGACTGTTGAGCGCCATTGCCGCACACTAGCGTGGCAGTCTTGAAGAAACCGGTGGCAAGTCTGGTTTACGAGAGGTTTCCGGCGATCAGGCCGAACGGTTGAAGGCCACCGCGCAGGCGTCGGTCGGGGTTGCCTGACCGGTGGCGCCATAGGCGTTGGGGGCGCCGCGTTGCTGGCGGATCTCGGCGGCCAGGGTCTTCACCAGACCTTCCGAGATGATGCGGGCGGCCTCGACCGCGCGGGCGTGGCGACCCAGGATGGCCTCGAACGCCTCCGTGGCCTTGATCAGGGCGGCGCGGTCGGGGGCGGGGGCGTGGGCGAGGCCGGACGGATCGGCCTTAAGCTGGGCAGACTCGCGGCGATAGCGATTGGCCAGCTCCTGGGTCTCGGCCAGACCTTCGGCAACGTCCTGCGGGCGCTGGGCCTCGAAGGCGGCCAGCTCATCGGACAGGCGACGGGTGAGAGCCTGGGTCAGGTCGATCAGCTGGCGCACGCGGGCCGAGGCATTCACGGTCAGGGCGGTGTCGATCATTCCGGAACTTCCTGCATCTGGAGCATGGTGGACATCACCTGATCGGCCAGGCCGATGCCGCCGGCGCGGGCGGTCTGCTTGGCCATTTCGTCGATCAGGAAGGACCGCCAGGTGCCCTCGGCCTCGCCGCCGCCGAACGGGGCCTCGGTCGAAATGCCTTCGAACATGGGGCGCAGCATCTGGGCGATGAAGGAGGCCTCAAAGTCGATGGCGGTCTCGCGCATGCGGTCCTGGCGGAGAGCCGGGGTCTGGACCGGGCGGAGCAGGTCGGGAGAGAGGGAGATCGGATCGCTCATGCTCACATCACCTCGATGTCGGCTTGCAGGGCGCCGGCGGCCTTGATGGCCTGCAGGATGCTGATCATGTCGCGGGGCGTGACGCCCAGCGCGTTCAGCCCGGCCACCAGGCTGGAGAGGGAGGCCCCGCCGCCGACGATACGCATCTGGGTGCCCTGATCTTCTTCGACCGTGACGGTCGAGGAGGGGACGACCACGGTCTCGCCGTCACTGAACGGCGCGGGCTGGCTGACGAAGGGGTCTTCCTGGACGCTGACGGTCAGATTGCCCTGGGCGATGGCGACGGTGGAGATGCGCACGGCATCGCCCATGACGATGACGCCATTGACCTCGTCGATGATCACCCGGGCGGGGGCATCGACCATGATCGGCAGGTTCTCGATGCGGCTGAGATAGCCGGCCATGCCCCAGCCCTGGGGCGCGCGGACGGTCACGACCGTGCCGTTCTCGGCCCAGGCCGTGCCGGGGTAGGCGTCGTTGATGGCCCCGGCCACCCGCTGGGCGGTGGTGAAGTCGGGATTGCGCAGGGTCAGGCGAACCTCGGGCTGGCGGCTGAGGTCAAAGCCGGTTTCGCGCTCGACTACGGCCCCGCCCGCAATGCGTCCGGCGGTCGGCACGCCGCGCGTGACGGACGAGCCCGAGGCGCCCGAGGCGGACAGCGAGCCGGTCTGGATCGAGCCCTGGGCCACGGCATAGACCTCACCGTCAGCGCCTTGCAGGGCGGTCACGACGACCGTGCCGCCCAGCAGGCTCTTGGCATCGCACAGGGTCGAGACCGAAACGTCGATCCGTGCGCCGGGCGTGGCGAAGGGCGGCAGTTCGGCCGTGACCATGACGGCGGCAATGTTCTTGGTGTTGGCGTTTGCGCCCCGGATGTTGACGCCCTGGCGCTCCATCATCCCTTCCAGAGACTGGCGGGTCAGGGGGCAGTTGCGCAGGTTGTCGCCGGTGCCGTTCAGGCCGACGACCAGGCCATAGCCCACCAGCTGGTTGGACCGGACACCCTCAATCGAGACGATGTCCTTGATGCGCGACTGCGCCTGGGCGGCCTGCGGCAGGGCGACCACGGCGAGCGCACCGGCGGCAAGGCAGGAGGCGAGGCGGGCAAGAACTGACGACATGGGGGCGGTCCTGACAAACATGCCCGGAGGGATGCCAATTCCGTGCCGGAGAGAAAGTGTCGGAATTTCAGTGGCCTGATCTGTGAAGCTTGCACGCAGGTCTGCATTTTCTGCCGGGCCGTTAACCAAACCCTCACCTCGTGGCCCCAATCAGGAACCATGGTCCGGAGTGCCCGCACATGAAGATCACTGGTCCCCAGTCCAACACCCCCGCCGGTCGGCCCACGCGTACGGGTCAGGCCTCGGGCGGATTCAGCCTGGGCAGCACGGCGGGGGCGACTTCTACCGGCGCGAAAGCCGGCGTGTCCGGCCCGGCAGGCCCGACCAGTGTCGCCTCGCTGATGGCCCTCCAGGGCGTCGATGGGATCGAAGGTCCGCAGGAGCGGCGTCGGCGTGCCATCCGCCGGGGCAGCCGGCTGCTGGACCGGCTGGAGGCGCTGAAGCTGGCGCATCTGGCCGGGCAGGGCGGCGCCGAGGCCCTGTCCGCCTTGTCGCTAACCGGCCGTGAGGAACGTCCGGATGCCGAGGATGCAGGCCTGAATGCCGTGCTCGACCAGGTGGACCTGCGGGTCGCGGTCGAGCTGGCCAAAGCCGCCGTCGCCGGGCGCTGACACCCGCTCAGGGTGCGGGGGAATTGTCACGGCTCACGGCATAGTGACCCGATAAAGCTGACCAAACCGGGGAATCGGCTTGAGACGACTCGTCGCCTTGCCTATAGGCCTGCATGCGCCACAGGGGGGCGTGAGAAGTGAGCGTGAGTGCGATGAACGCATTAGCGTCTGTGGTGACTGAAGGGACGGAAGTGTATCGCCCGTCCGACGACGAACCCTTCATGAACGAGCGGCAGCTGGCCTATTTCAAGGCCAAGCTGAACGCCTGGAAGGATGACATCCTGCGGGAGTCCCGCGGCACGGTCGTCAATCTGAAGGCCGAGACCGAAAATCATCCGGATCTGGTGGACCGGGCCTCGTCGGAATCCGACCGGGCGCTGGAATTGCGGACCCGTGACCGGCAGCGCAAGCTGATCGCCAAGATTGACGAGGCCCTGCGCCGGATCGAGGACGGCTCCTACGGCTATTGCGAGGAAACCGGCGAGCCCATCAGCCTGGGCCGTCTGGAAGCCCGCCCGACCGCGACCCTCTCGGTCGAAGCCCAGGAACGCCACGAGCGCCGCGAGCGCGTCCACCGCGACGACTGACGGCATGACCGGGATGCGGGGCCTTGTCAGCATCCTGTTCGGTCTTCTTCTGCTGGTCCCGGCGCCACAGGCAACCGCGCAGCAGGTCGGCGAGGTTCCGTTTCCAGCGGCCCTCCGCGGCGAGGCCTTCCGGCTCGAGTCGGCGACCCTTGGCCGGGGGTTCGACCTCTATGTCCGCCTGCCGCCGGAGTACGACCATGAGGGCCCGGCCTATCCGGTCGTCTATCTGCTGGATGGCGACAGCCTGTTTCCCATACTGGCGGCCAATCACCTCTTCCTGACCTACGAGGAAAACCTGCCGGAAGTCGTGATCGTCGGCATTGCCTATGGCGGGTTCGAACCCTCGGTGAACCGCCGCAACATCGACTTCCAGTCGCCCGATGAGGGTGTTCCGCCCGAAGACGCCGGCGCCGGGCGCTTTCACACCTTCCTGACCGATGAGCTGATCCCCGTGATCGAGGCGCGGTTCCACGTCGATCCCGACGGGCGCGTGCTGTTCGGCCAGTCCCGGGCCGGAAATCTCGTGCTCTATTCGGCGGTCGCCCATCCCGACGTGTTCCGGGGGCGGATCGCCAGCAATCCGTCGCTCACACCCGGCATGGGGTCGATCCTTGACGGGGCCGCCCCCGCCGGGCGGGACGACCTCCGGGTTGTCATCACCAGCGGCGAGCGGGACAGGGCCGACCTTCCGGCGGAAGCGGCCCTTTGGGTCGATACCTGGTCTGGCCGGGATGTGCCCGATCGCCCGTGGGACATTCGCCTGATCCGGATTCCCGGCGGCACCCACGCCGCCAATTCGACGGACGCCTATCGGGCGGGGATGTTATGGCTTTTCGGAAAGGCTGGACCCTGATGCCGGGACTGTTTGCCCTTCTCGCGCTCGTCGGGTTCGCCGACGATCCCGAGCCCAAATATGCCGAGTGGGTCAACGACTATCACCATCTTGCGATCGACTGCGATTTCATCACGCACAGCTTTGGTCGCAACGCTGCTTGGGGCCTGTGGCGGATGCCGTTCGAACAGGTCGACTGGGTGCGCTCGGAGCCGGGGCCGGATGGTGAACTGGTCCTGACCTTTTCCTGTCTCGACGGCACGGCCTGCATCCAGCAGGGCGCGCTCGACGACACACCTGAGCGCATCAGCCGGCATGAGGTGCCCATCAAGTCCGCAGACCGTATCGCAAGTCTGGAAGCGGTCGCGACAGTGATCAGCGTGGAGTGTGCAGTGGCCGAAATGGAGGCCGGAGACGCCGAAACCTCATCGGACTGACGGGCTTGATTGCCGCGCCTGACGCTTCCCTGCCTTGACTTCGACCGGGCGGGGCGCGACCTACGCGCCTCACGTTCAAGGTTTGTCGCTCCATGACTGTCAAAGTCCGTTTCGCCCCGTCGCCGACGGGTAAGCTGCACGTCGGCAATGTCCGCACGGCCCTGGTCAACTGGCTGTTTGCCAAAGGGCAGGGCGGGCAGTTCGTGCTGCGCATCGACGACACCGATCTGGCGCGCTCGACCGCCGAGTATGAGCACGGCATCGAGGAAGACCTGACCTGGCTGGGTCTGGTCTGGGACGAGCGGCACAATCAGTCGCAGCGGTTTGACCGCTACCGCGAGGCCGCCGAGCGGCTGAAGGCGGCCGGGCGGCTGTACCCCTGCTACGAAACGGCCGAGGAACTGGACCGGCGCCGCAAGGTGCAGCTGTCGCGCGGCCAGCCGCCCATCTATGACCGGGCCGCACTGCAACTGACGCAGGTCCAGCGCGACGCCTATGAGGCCGAGGGTCGCCGCCCGCACTGGCGCTTCAAGCTGGACGGACGCCGGGTGCACTGGGTCGATCTGGCGCGCGGTTCGGCCGAGGTCGATACGGCCTCGATGTCCGATCCGGTGCTGATCCGTGAGGACGGCCTGTTTCTCTATACCCTGCCGTCGGTGGTCGACGATCTGGACATGGGCATCACCCATGTGATCCGGGGCGAGGACCATGTGACCAATACGGGCGCGCAGATCGAGATCTTCGAGGCGCTGATCGCCCTGGGCTGGACCGGCGCCCTGCCGGGCTTTGCCCACATGCCGCTGCTGGTCGGGGCGGACGGTCAGGCCCTGTCCAAGCGTCTCGGCTCGCTGTCGATCTCGGACATGCGCGAGCAGGGCTATGAGCCGATCGCCATCACCAGCCACCTCGGCAAGATCGGCACGTCCGACGCGCTGGAGATCGCGCCGTCGATGGCCGCGCTGGGCGCAGGCTTCAGCTTCGACAAGATGGGCCGTTCACCCGCCCGCTATGACACGGCGGATCTGGACCGGCTGAATGCGCAGGCGTTGCACGCCATGGACTATGACAGCGCGCACGAGCGCCTGTCGGCGGCCGGCTGTGATCTGGGCGAGGAGTTCTGGACCGCGGTGCGGCCCAATCTGGAGCGCTTCAGCGACGTCGAGGGGCTGGCGCGGATCGTCAACGGTCCGGTGACGCCGGTGATTGCCGATGCGGAGTTCGCCAGGGCGGCGGCGGAGACCCTGCCGGAGACCATCGATGGCGGAAGCTGGTCGGTGTGGACCGGAGAGATCAAGGCCCGGACGGGGGCGAAGGGCAAGGCCCTGTTCATGCCGCTGCGTCAGGCGTTGACGGGTCAGGACCATGGTCCCGACATGGCCGCCTTGATCCCGCTGATCGGGCGCGACCGGGTTCTGAAGCGACTCTCCGGCGAGACGGCCTGACCGTCCCGCCGGAGGTCAGGATCGTCAGGCGTTGCAGGCGGCCAGTTCTTCGGCCGACAGGGCGGTGCCCTTCCAGGTAAAGGCGGTGACTTCGCCCAGGCGGGCGACGACGCGGCGGCACGCGCGCGTGGCCGGCTGGTTCGAGCCGCCGGTGGCCGTGCAGCTGTCACCCTCGCAACGCCAGGTGGCGCCGTCGATGATCACGCGGCCCGACGGGGCCGAGGCGGCGTCTGCCAGGGTGGCCGAGGTGTCGGCGACGGTGGCCGGGGTGGCCAGGGTGGGGGTGGCGACGGCCAGGAGGGCCGCGATCAGAAGAGTGCGCATGGGGAGTGCTCCAGCTTGGAACGGGCAGGTCAGCCCGTGACGGCGCAATGTCCGTCTTTTTTGAAAACTGTCAAGGCTGGTGATCGCGGATTTGCGAAATATGACCGTCGATCACTTATCGATGATCATGTTTCATGTCCGGCACATTGTCCATGCCCCCCAGAGCGTCCAGGGCCTCGTCGACCGTGCGGCATACTGTCCATGCCTGAAGGAAGGAAGGCGGGGTCATGCCTGCCTCGACCGTGTGCTCCATCAGGCGGAACAGGGTCTGCCAGAAGCCGTCGATGTCGAGGAAGATGACCGGCTTGCCGTGCAGGTCCAGCCGTTTCCACGACAGCAGCTCGATCACCTCCTCAAGGGTGCCGATGCCGCCGGGCGCCACGACGAAGGCGTCGGATTCGTCGTACATGATCTGCTTGCGCTCGTGCATCGAGCCGACCACCAAGGTCTCGACGTCATCGAACAGGCGTTCGCGGCTGCGCAGGAATTCGGGCATGACGCCCAGCACCCGACCGCCGGCCGCATGGGCCCCGCGCGCCGAGGCGCCCATCAGGCCGACGCCCCCGCCGCCATAGACCAGACGCCAGCCGCGCCCGGCGACGCCTTCGCCGAACGCCCGGGCGGCCTCGGTGTATTTCGGGTCCGCCGTCTCGGACGAGCCGCAGAACAGGCAGACGGAACGGCCGGAGAAGGGCTGGATCTCGACGGAAGGGGCGGACATGAAACCTCGGGCAAGCGAACGTAGGAATGAAGGGTCGCGGCGACTGTCGGTCACCGGTTGTTTTTGCCATACAGGGCCTATGGCCCCGGCGAAACGCGCAATCGACACCCACTCACTCCTGAGCTCCCGCATCGGGGGCCTGCTGGGCCTTGGCCTGATGCTGGGGCTGGGCGCGTGTGGCGGGGACGACAGCGCCGCCGGGCCCCCGGCCGCGCCGGTCACCAAGGCCGAGGTAGACGGGGCCTCGCCCTGGATGACACCCCCTTCGGTCAAGACCGTGGAGCGGGACGGCGCCGATCTCGTCATTTCAGGCTTGGGCGATCCGGGGGGCCGCGTCGTGCTGAGGACGCCGGTCGGCCGCGCCTATGCGGCCGTGGCTGACGCCCGGGGCGTGTTCGCCGTCCGGCTGACCGCGGCCGACGGTCTGGTGCTGACGCCCGAGGCCCAACTGGGTCAGGATACCGTGCCCGCAGCCGGCCGGATGGTGATCCTCGATTCGCAGGTCGGGACGGCGGCCATCCTGTCGCCCGGCGAAGCCAGCCGGCGCCTGGGTCCGGCGCCGGCGCTGGCCGCGGTCGATCATGACGGTCGGGCTGTGATCCTGTCAGGTCGGTCCGATCCCGATTCGACGATCCGTATCGACATGCCGGGTCGGGGACCGCTTCAGGTCCGCGCAGAATCCTCGGGCACCTGGCGCGTGACGCTGGACGGGGGCGTGCCGTCAGAGGTGCAGGTGAACGGTCAGGCCTTCGCCTTGCCGGGTCTGGCGACGGCCGGGCAGAGCGAGGCCAATTCGGCGGTGGCGGTGCTGACCCGGGAGGACGGCTATCTGCTGCAATGGCAGGCGCCGGACGGCGCGCCCCAGACGACCTGGCTGCCGCGCCGTTAACGACTTCTTAAGCCAATCGGCCGACCACGGGTTTCGGGATTCCTTTAGCGAGGCACCCACCATCACCAAGCCTTTTCAAAGCCCGGCGCGCTGCGTCGGGCTCTTTTTTGTGCCGATGTCTGGGGAAGGGGAGTGGCTCCGCGGGTAGGATTCGAACCTACGACCAGCCGATTAACAGTCGGCTGCTCTACCACTGAGCTACCGCGGAACAGGAACTCAAGAGGGGGGCGCTATAGCAGCGGCCCGCCGGACTGTGCAACGATAAATCGACACCATGACACCGATATTCCTGACCTCTTCCGACGATCCCCGCATCGCCGCCTTTCGCGATGTGCGCGAGCGCGACCTGACGGGCCGCGACGGCCTGTTCATCGCCGAGGGGGAGGTGGTGCTGAACGTGCTGACCTCGCCCTGGTCGCGCTGCCGGACACGGGCGGTGCTGCTGGCCGAAAAGCGGCTGGAGAAGCTGGCCCCCGTGCTGGCGCGGCTGGATCCGGAGGTGCCGGTCTATGCCGCGCCGCAGGACGTGCTGGACGGTATTGCGGGCTTTCATCTGCACCGGGGCATACTGGCTCTTGGGGAGAAACCGGATCCCTTGGACCCGGACGCCTTTCTGGCCGCGCGGCCGGCGCGCTCTGTGCTGGTCGGCGCAGTGGGCATCGGCAATGCGGACAATATGGGCGGCATCTTCCGCAATGCGGCGGCGCTTGGGGCGTGCGGGGTGATGGTCGACCCCGGCTGTTGCGATCCCTTCTATCGCAAGGCCATCCGCGTGTCGGTGGGGGCGGTGCTGCGTACGCCCCTGATGGCCGACCTGACGGTACAGGCGATGGTCGAGCAGGCCGAGGCGCACGGCTATGTGCCGCTGGCGCTCACTCCGGGCGACGGGCCCGAGCTTGCGGCGCTGAAGGTGCCGGACCGGGCGCTGGTGCTGCTGGGTTCCGAAGGGCCGGGCCTGCCGGCCCAAGTGCTGGCCCGGGCGCAGCCGGTGCGCATTCCGATGGCCTCCGGATTCGATTCGCTGAACGTGGCCGCGACCTCAGCGATTGTGCTGCACCACCTCACTCGCTCAGGAGGCGAATCACGGACTTGTTAGGGCGTTAACCCTTTGTACACCTTGATGGCCGGGGCGGAATGTGGCGTGAATGGGGCGTCCGGGGAGAGTGCCATGTTCAGTGAAGTCTTTGGTTTCGTCGTTCGTAATGCCCGTCTGGCCGTGACTGTCGGTGTGGTGACGGGGGCCGTCAGCGCGGCCACCCTGCTGGGATGGTTCACGGCGCCGATCGCCTGACCTTCGCCTGACAGGCAAAACGTTTTAGACACGACCCCTACGGGTGGCATCGCGCCGCCGCAGGCCGAGGGTAGTTCGTGTCCGTCCAGACCATCCGCATCGATCCGTGGCAGGATCAGGAGCCCGGCACCTCGGGCCTGAGGAAGTCGACGCGCGACTTCATGCGACCCGGCTATCTGGAAGCCTTCCTGCAGGCCGTGTTCGATGAGGCCGCTCCCGCAAAGGGCGATGCCCTGGTGGTCGGGGGCGATGGCCGTTTCTTCTGCCGCGAGGCGGCCGAAACGGTCGTTCGGATGGCGCTGGCCAACGGATTTTCCCGCGTGATCGTGGGGCAAAATGCCCTGATGTCGACGCCCGCGGCCTCGGCCCTGATCCGCAAGCGGGGGGCCAAGGGCGGGGTGATCCTGTCGGCCAGCCACAATCCCGGCGGCCCGGACGGCGACTTTGGTGTCAAATACAACACGGAAACCGGCGGGCCTGCGCCCACCACCTTCACCGCCGGTGTGTTCGCGCGCAGCAAGGCGCTGGAGGGCTATCGCATCCTTGAGGCCGCCGCCCCCGACCTGTCGGTGATCGGCGAGACCCGGCTGGGCGATGGCATCGTCGAGGTGGTCGATCCGATCGCGGACTATGCCGATCTGATGGAGACGGTGTTCGATTTCGACGCCATTCGCGGCCTGATTTCGCAGTCCGGCTTCCGCATGGCCTTCGACGCCATGAATGCGGTCACCGGTCCCTATGCCACCGAGATTCTGGAGCGGCGGCTGGGCGCGCCTGCGGGGACGGTCATGCGCGGCCGGCCTCTGCCCGATTTTGGGGGAGGCCACCCTGATCCGCACCCGGACCATACGCCCGAGCTGACGGCGCGCATGTTCGGTGCGGACCCGCTGGACTTCGCCGCAGCCTCGGACGGGGACGGCGACCGGAACATGATCCTGGGGCCCGCCACCATCGTCTCTCCCGGCGACAGTCTGGCCATCCTGGCGGCCCATGCCGATGTGGTGCCGCGTTATCGCGACGGGCTGAAGGGGCTGGCGCGCTCGCTGCCGACCAGCCGCGCAGCCGACCGGGTGGCCGAGGCGCTGGGCATCGAGATGCACCAGACGCCGACCGGCTGGAAATTCTTCACCAACCTGCTGGATGCCGGCCGCATCACCCTGTGCGGGGAAGAGAGCTTCGGCACCGGCTCGGACCATGTGCGGGAGAAGGACGGCCTGTGGGCCGTACTGTTCTGGCTGAATGTGCTGGCGGCGACCGGCAAGGGCGTGGGCGAGGTCGTGGCCGGCCACTGGTCCCGGTTCGGCCGGGACTATTATCAGCGGCATGACTATGAGGGGCTGGAGGTCGAACCGGCCCAGGCCTTCATCCAGGGCCTGCGCGAGATGGCGGCCGGGGCCGCCGGGCGCACCGTCTCGGGCTATGCCATCCAGTCGGCCGAGGACTTTGCCTATACCGATCCGGTCGACGGCACGACCGTCACGAAGCAGGGCGTGACCGTGCATCTGAGCCCCGATGCGCGGATCACCTGGCGGCTGTCGGGCACGGGCTCGTCCGGGGCGACGCTCAGGGTCTATCTGGAACGGTTCGAGGACCCGGCCGGCGACCTGCACCAGACCCCGGTCGAGGCACTGGAGGCCGTGGCCGAGGTGGCCCGCGTCCTGTCGGATATCGAGGCCCGGCTGGGCCGTACGGCGCCCTCGGTCATCACCTGATCCCATCCGGGTGGCGCAAACGAAAAGGCCCGGAGGGTGACCTCCGGGCCTTGCCGCGTCTGAGGGGTGATGCCGTCAGTCTTCCTTGATGTTGTCGACCCCTTCGCCGAAGGCGGCGGCGGGCGAGGAAATGGTGGTCTCCTCGGTGATGTCGATGCCCTTGGCCAGCTTGGAGTGCCAGAAGCCGAAGGCGATGTAGATGACCGCGCCGACCGCCGCATAGCTGGCCAGCAGGATCAGCGGCAGCGGGTTGTCGTTCATGGCGTGCTGAATCATGGGCGACAGGTTGTTGTAGGCCAGGAACAAACAGGCGCAGATGCCGGCGAAGGCCGTATAGACGCCGCCCGGCACCCGGAACGGACGCTCCATCTCGGGGTGTTTGATGCGCAGATAGATCACGCTCAGACACACGATCGAGAAGGCCGTGGCCGTGCCCAGCGACACCAGATCGCCGAGGATCGAGATCGGCAGGAAGGCCGCCGCGATCGAGATGAGGATGCCCAGCACAATGGTGCCGATCCAGGGAGTGCGGAACCTGGGGTGGATCACGGCAAAGGCGCGCGGCAGCAGGCCGTCACGCGCCATGGTGTAGAAGATCCGCGTCTGGCCGTAGCAGAGCACCAGCATGACGGACGACAGGCCGGTGATCGCGCCGATCTTGATCAGGAAGCTGATCAGGTTCAGCTGACCGCCGGGCGCGACGGCCAGCGGAACATCGGCCCAGTGCAGGCCCATCCGGTCGATGGCGACCGCGATCGGGGCGGGCGAGGCCAGCTCCAGATAGGGGACCACGCCGGTCATGACGGCGGCCACCGCCATATAGATGACGGTACAGACGACCAGGGCGCCCAGGATGCCGACGGGCACGTCCTTGGACGGGTTGCGCGCCTCGGCCGCCGCGGTTGAGACAGCCTCGAAGCCCACATAGGCGAAGAAGATGATGGCCGCGCCGCGGAAGATCCCGCCCACACCGAACTGGCCGGCCTGACCGGTCGGCTCGGGGATGAAGGGCACCCAGTTGTTCGGGTCCACATAGGCGACGCCGACCGCGATGAAGGTCAGCAGCACCAGGATCTTGATGACCACGATGATGTTGTTGACGTTGGCCGATTCCGACACGCCCAGCACCAGCAGGCTGCAGACGGCGGCAATGCCGATGGCCGCGACCAGATTGAAGGTGCCGGTCAGGGGGAAGGTCGTCGCCGCCCCATCCTGGACCAGCTGCACCAGCGGCGTGGCCCATTGTGGCCCCTCGCCCCCGGCGTACTGGATCATGGGAAAGATGTTCTGACTGATCCCGAAGTCAGACAGGATCGATACGACATAGCCGGACCAGCCGACCGCGACGGTCGAGGCGGCGACGCCGTATTCCAGCACCAGCAGCCAGCCCATGATCCAGGCGAAGACTTCGCCGAGGGTGCCATAGGCATAGGTATAGGCCGAGCCGGAGACCGGCATGGTCGAGGCCAGCTCGGCATAGCAGAGGCCGGCAAGGGCGCAGGCAAAGCCCGCGATGACGAAGGACAGCATGATGGCCGGGCCGGCGTTGGCCGAGGCCACCTGACCGGTCAGCACGAAGATGCCCGCGCCGATGATGGCGCCGATCCCGAGGCTCATCAGGTTGATGGGACCCAGGGTTCGTTTCAGCTCGCTCTTGGCGGCCTCCTTCTGAATCTGGGCAATGGATTTCTTCAGGAACAGGCGGTTGCCGCCTCCTGAAACGGGCTGTGTACTCATATTCGGATATTGCCTCCAGCGGGCGGTCCGAAGGGGCCACCACCGCTCCGAGGCGGAAGCTAGATCGGCCCCGGCTTTCGCGCAATCGTCATATTGCAGGGGGCGAGGGCCGGGATTCCGGGCATTAAGGGTTGATTCACCCGGTAGCCCCCGCCAAGGTCGCCGCCACAGTAAACAGATGACGCCGGGGCCACGGTCACCGGCGCGGGGGAGTAGATATGGCAGGAGCAGCACCTTCGGGGCAGGCTCACTGGTCGTCCAAGACGGCCTTCGTTCTGGCAGCGACCGGCTCGGCCGTCGGGCTGGGCAATCTGTGGCGCTTCCCGACGGAGGCCGGCACCAATGGCGGGGGCGCCTTTGTGCTGCTGTATGTGCTGTGCGTGGTGCTGATCGCCGCGCCGCTGCTGCTGTCGGAAACCCTGATCGGCCGTCACGGCCAGCGTTCGACCATCGGCAGTGCCGTGGCGCTGGCGCGCCAGTCCGGGGCCAGCCCCGCGTGGAGCGCGCTGGCGGTGATCGGCCTGATCGCCAACACCCTGATCCTGTCCTTCTACTGCGTGGTCGCCGGCTGGGTGGTCTACTTCATCGGCACCAGCGGCATGGGCCTGATCGAGGCGATCTCTGGCGGCCAGGCGCTGGCCGGGGCCTATCCCGAGCAGTCGCCCGATTCGATCCGGGACATGATGCCGACCCTGTTCGCCAATCCGGGCCTGCTGATCGGCATGCAGTCGATCTTCGTCATCCTCACCGTGCTGATCGTGGCACGAGGGGTGAAGGGCGGCATTGAGGCGGCGGCCGTGTGGCTGATGCCCGCCTTCTTCTTCCTTTTGATCGGCATCACCATCTATGCCGCCGTGACGGGTGACTTCGCCCGCGCGATCAACTTCCTCTTCACGCCGGACTTCAGCCGCATCACCGAACCGGGCGTGCTGAGCTCGGCGCTGGGGCAGGCGTTCTTCTCGCTGAGCCTCGGCGGCGGCGCCATGATTGCCTACGGCGCCTATGCGTCGAAGGACACCAATCTGGGGTCGACCTCGGGCACCATCGCCTTTGCCGATACGGCGGTCGCCATCATCGCCGGTCTGGCCATCTTCCCGATCGTGTTCAGCGTGGGCCTGCAGCCGGATGCCGGTCCGACCCTGATGTTCCAGACCCTGCCGACGGCCTTCCACCTGATGCCGGCCGGGGCCATCGTGGCCTTTGCCTTCTTCCTGCTGGCCTTCTTCGCGGCCCTGACCTCGTCGGTGTCGCTGCTGGAAATCTCGGTGGGCTGGATCACCGAGCGCTTCGGTGTCTCGCGTAGTGCGGCCTCGTGGGGCATGGGTGTGCTGATCTTCGTGCTGGGTGTGCTGTCGGCCCTGTCGTTCAATCTGCTGGCGGACCAGCGCCCGATCCCGTTCATCCCGGGCTTCGAGAATGCCGGCTGGTTCGATGCCTTTGACGGCATTACGTCCAAGCTGTTCCTGCCGCTGTCGGGTCTGATCACGGCCGTGTTCGTGGGCTGGGTGGCCGACAAGAAGATCGTCAATGCCGAGACCGGCCTGACCGGCGGTGCCCTGTCGATGTGGCGCTTCCTGATCGCCTGGCTGTGCCCGCTGGCGGTGACGGCCATCCTGGTGATCGGCATGTTCCCGCAACTGCTGGGCTGACCCTGAGCCGGACGCCGTGACGACCACGCCTGGCCGCAATGCGGCGTCCGACCTGCCTATCCATGAGGTTCTGGACCGCCTGATCGCGGCGGTCCGGGACCACCCGGCCGTCGTGCTGGGCGCCCCGCCGGGTGCGGGCAAGACCACCGGCGTTCCCTTGGTCCTGCTGGACAGCGAGATCGGTCGCGCCGGCACCATCCTTGTGCTCGAGCCCCGCAGGCTGGCCGCCCGGGCCGCCGCCGAACGAATGGCGGATCTGCGCGGCGAGCCGGTGGGCGAGACCGTTGGCTATCGCACCCGGTTGCAAAGCCGCGTCGGTCCGAAGACCCGTATCGAGGTGATCACTGAGGGCATCTTCACCCGCAGGATCATCGCCGATCCGGGGCTCGAAGGGGTGGCCGCCGTCCTGTTCGACGAATTCCACGAGCGAAGTCTGGACGCCGATCTGGGGCTGGCCCTGGCCCGCCAGACGCAGGAGCTGCTGCGCCCCGACCTGAAGCTGGTGGTCATGTCCGCCACCCTGAATGTGGCGTCCATTGTGCGGGTGCTGGACGGCCCGCCGGTGATCGAGGCCGAGGGTCGCGCCTTTCCGGTCGAGACGATTCATCTGGGCAGTAACCCCGCCGAGCGGCTTGAGGCGAGCGTCACCCGCGCCGTGCGTCGGGCGCTGGGCGAGACCCCGGGATCGGTGCTCGTATTCCTGCCCGGCCAGTCGGAGATCCACCGCGCGGCGCGCGCCTTGTCCGAGGCCCGGCTTTCGTCAGATGTTGAGGTGGTGTCCCTCTACGGCGGGCTGGACCGTGCCGTGCAGGATCGCGCCCTGTCCGCGCCGCCACCCGGTCAGCGGCGTGTGATCCTGGCCTCGGCGGTGGCCGAGACCAGCCTGACCTTGCCGGGGGTCACGGCGGTGGTCGACAGCGGCCTGTCGCGGGTGCCGCGCTTTGATCCAGCCAGCGGCCTGACCCGACTGGCGACCGTGCGCGTCAGTCGCGCCTCAGCCGATCAGCGGCGGGGCCGGGCCGGGCGCGTCGGGCCGGGCACCTGCTATCGCCTGTGGGACGAAGAACAGAGCCGGGGCCTGATCCCCGAGCAGCCCGCAGAAATCCTTGAGGCTGACCTGACCGGGCTGGCGCTGGATCTGGCGCGGTGGGGGGCGCGGTCGTCCGAGGGGCTGGCCCTGATCGATCCGCCGCCAGCGGGGGCCTTTGCCGAAGCGCGGGCGGTCCTGACCCGGCTGGGGGCGCTGTACGACAGGGGCGATCTGACGCCGCACGGCCAGCGGATGGCCGAGCTGCCGATGAGCCCGCGGCTGGCGCATATGGTGGCAGTGGCCTCGGACCGGGGCGATGCCCTGACGGGAGCCCGCATCGCCGCCATTCTGGGAGAGCCGGGGCTGGGCGGCACCTCGACCGATCTGCGCGACCGGCTGGAGGCGCTGGAGCGGGATCGCTCCCCCCGGGCCCGCGATGCGCTGAAACTGGCCGACCGCTGGGCGCGTCTGGCGGGGGGAGGCAAGGGTCAGGACGTGGATCCCGGTTTGCTCGTCGTCGAGGCCTTTCCCGAGCGGGTGGCCCGGGCGCGCGGCAAGCCGGGCGAGGTTCGGCTGGCCTCCGGCCGGGGCGCCTCGCTGGACCCGACCGATGCCCTGGCGTCGGAGCCATGGCTGGCGGTCGCAGAGCTGAGCGGCGGGGTCAGCGGGGACCGGATCCGGCTGGCCTGTCCGGTCGATATCGAGGCCCTCGGCCACCGGATGGTCGAGGAGGAGCGTCTCGTGCGCACGCCTTCCGGCCGGATGGAGGTGCGCCGCCTGAAGCGCATCGGGGAGCTGGTGGTCGAGGAGGTCGCCTTGGGCGCGCCGGACCGCGACCAGATCGGTGCCTTGCTGAGATCAACAGTTGATCGCGAGGGATTGAAGGGTCTGCGCTGGGGCGAGCGGGCCTCTGCTTTGCGGGCGCGGTTGGCCTTTCTGCGCGCACTGGACGACGGCTGGCCGGATGTGTCGGAAGCGGGGCTGATGGAGGCGCGCGAGGTCTGGCTCTGGCCGCTTCTGGACGGTGTCCATGGCCTGGACGGCATTGCGGACGGCGCCGTGGAGCAGGGGCTGCGGGCGCTCATTCCGTGGGACCGGGTGCGCGATCTGGACCGGCTGGCGCCCGCGCGGCTGGAGACGCCGCTGGGCTCGGCCGCCATCGACTATGCCGCTGAGGGCGGGCCGCGCGTCGATATCCGGGTGCAGGAATTGTTCGGGGTGAAGAGCCATCCGGCGGTCGGCGACGGCCGCGTGCCGCTGACTCTCGCCCTGCTGTCGCCCGCGCGCCGTCCCGTTCAGGTGACGAAGGACCTGCCGGGATTCTGGAAGGGCTCATGGGCCGCCGTGCGGGCCGAGATGCGCGGACGTTATCCGAGGCACCCCTGGCCGGAGGACCCGGCCAATGCCGCGCCCACGAGCCGCGCCAAGCCAAGAGGGACCTAGCGCTCCTCCGTCGCGGCATAGGCCATGATGCCCGTCGCGATGGCGAGGTTCAGGCTGTCGGCGCGGCCGCGCATGGGGATTTTGACATTGACGTCGCAGGCGGCGGCGAGGGCGTCGGTCAGGCCAGCCTGTTCATTGCCCATCAGAATAAGGCTGGGTCGGACGAAATGGGCGGAGGAGGGGGTGACGGTCGCGTCCAGCCGGGTGCCGATCACACTGCCGGGCCAAGACTTGCGCCAGTCGAGGAAGGCCTCGGGCGTCGTGCGCGTGATCGTGACCGCGAACACCGAGCCCATGGTGGCGCGCACGGCCTCGACCGAGAAGGGATCCACGCAGTCGCCGATCAGGATGACACCGCCACAGCCCGCCGCGTCGGCGGTGCGGATGATGGTGCCGAGGTTGCCGGGATCGCGCACCTGCTCGAGGGCGATCCAGGCGGGCGCGCTGGCGGGGTCGAGGGCGTCCAGCGGGGTGTAGACCTGATCGAAGACGGCCAGCACCGTCTGCGGATTCTCGCGCCGGCTGATCTTTTCGAGGATGGGGTGGGTGACGGTGACCACCTCGCCTCCGGCCGCCTCGGTGGCAGCGCGGGCGCGGTCCAACAGGGCATGCGGGCGCGCCTCCATCCCGACCAGCAGGAGTTTGGGAGTATGACCCATATCAAGGGCTTCGCCGATAAATTTCAGGCCTTCTGACAGGAAGCGGCCCGTGGCCTCGCGCTCCTTGCGCATGTGCAGGGCGCGCACCGACTTGACGGTGTCATTGGTCAGGGAGGTGATCAGACGGCCGCTCATGTGGCGGACCAGCGGGCAAAGAAGCTGAGGCCGATGGCGCGGGCATCGTCGCCCTCTTCGGCCAGGGCCAGCTCGCCCCAGTCGATCCGGCCCGCACGCCCGGCGGTGGCCTGATCCATCAGATGGGCCAGCGACAGGCCTGAGATGCGCGCCGCATAGGCGTTGAGCAGCAGGAAGTCTGCGTCGGGCTCCAGAATGGCGGCGCAGTCCGCCAGCAGGCCCGGCAGGTCCTCGAACAGACGCCAGACCTCGCCCGTCGGGCCGCGCCCGTATTTCGGCGGATCGAGGATGATGCCGTCATAGAGCGAGCCACGCTTGCGCTCGCGGGCGGCATAGCGGCGGGCGTCCTCGACGATCCAGCGGATCGGTCGGTCGGCGAGACCTGACAGTTCGGCATTCTCGCGCGCCCAGGCAACCGACTTCTTCGAGGCATCGACGTGGGTGACCTCGGCGCCGGCGGCCGAACAGACCAGCGAGGCGACGCCCGTATAGCCGAACAGGTTCAGGATGCGCGTCGGGCGCTTGCGGGCCCTGATGCGCTGGTCCAGCCAGGCCCAGTTGGCCGCCTGCTCCGGGAAGAAGGCCAGATGGCGAAACGGCGTGAACCGCGCGGTGAAGCGCACATCGCCCCAGGACAAAGGAAAGGCCTCGATCGGCTTTCCGCCAAAGCGCCAGCGGCCGTCGTCGTCCTCGCCTTGGGGATCGAACAGGGCATCGGCGCGGTCCAAGGCATCCGCGTTGCGCGGCTCCCACACGCACTGGGGCTCGGGCCGGACCACGGTGTGGCGCCCATAGCGTTCCAGCTTCCGCCCCTGACCAGAGTCGACCAGGGCATAGTCGCCCCAGGCGCGGGTCATCAGGACATCAGGATGTGCGGACAGTCGTGTGGCCATGGGGGCTGCTTAAGCGCAGCGGCGGGGCCGCGTCCAGAGAGGGTACACGACCCCGTTGACTTCCGGTCGTAGCGGCGCCGAATTCCTCAAGGCCTCTGGGAGGGACGAGACGGCATTGAAGCTGACGGGGGGATGTGGGTGCGGGGCGTTGCGCTATCGCCTCAAGGCCGAGCCGATGATCGTGCACTGTTGCCACTGCAAGGATTGCCAGCGGCAGACTGGCAGTGGCTTTGTCATCAACGCCATCATCGAGCGCGACAACATCGAGATCGAGCAGGGGGCGACCGCCGTGACCACCCTGCCGACCGACAGCGGACGACCCCACGATCTGTACCGGTGCGACGCTTGCGAAACCACGGTGTGGTCGGACTACGGTCGCCGGCGCACGATGGTGTTCCTGCGGGTCGGCACGCTGGATGAGCCGGCCCGGTTGCCGCCCGATGTTCACATCTTCACCCGCTCGAAACTGCCGTGGGTGGGTCTGCCCGCGGATACACCTTCATTTGACGTCTTCTATCCGGGCATCGAAGAGTTCTGGCCTGCCGACGCGCTGGCCAGACGGCGTGCCCTCGGCTTCTGACGCAGGTCATCATTCGCGCCCGCAAACGGTCCTGGGTCGGCCTGCCGATCGGACTCGTCGTCGGCACTCGGGCGGTCGACCGGATCGGGGCTATGGTGCGTCTTGTCCCAGGCGAAGGGCTGGGTGACGAGCCGGAAGGCTGCGTGGACGAGGGCCAGGCTGAGTAGCGACCAGTAGGCCGGGGCCTGAAGCATGTCGAAGAGGCCATAGGGCACCCCGGCCCGCCGGGCGCCGATCAGGGCCGAGACCCAGGCCACGGACGCACCCAGCAGCAGCACGCTGAGCGCCGGCACCGGCGTGGCCGGCGTGAGACCGGCGTCGAAGGCCACCATGACCGCCGCCATGACCCAGGCGACCGAGGGCGCATGAACGGCGGCCGAGGCCAGCGACACACCCAGCGTCATGACCAGGGCGACCAGTCCTCGCAGGCGCAGACCGAGCGGTCGCCGCGTATGCACGCCGAAGGTCTGCATATAGCCCTTCATCCAGCGGTTCCGCTGGGGCAGCCAGGCGCGCAGGTCGCCGGGCGGGGTCTCCCACGTCGGACGGCCCAGCACCCCGAGACGATAGCCATGCCGCCACAGGCGAAAGCCGAGATCGGCATCCTCGGTCACATTCCACGGGTCCCAGCCGCCCACCTGACGCAGGATGTCGACGCGGAAGTGGTTGCTGGTGCCGCCCAGCGGGAAGGGCAGGCCGAGACGCGTCATGCCCGGCAGGGCCACCTCGAACAGGGCGGCATATTCGACGGCGAACTGGCGATCGAGGAAGGGTGAGGCGTCCGGGCTGGCGCTGCGGCGGCGGATGCGCAGGGGCGCCTGCAAACAGGCGAGGGTGCCCTCCGGATCGCTGGCAAACCGGCCCGCCGCCTCACGCAGTTGAAGGGGGTCCGGCTCGTCCTCGGCGTCATAGACAGTGATCAGGTCCCCCGTGGCGCGGGCGAGGGCGTGATTGAGGGCGCGCGGCTTGGTCTGGGGCTTTCCGGGGGGGACAATCAGGATCGATAGCCAGTCTGGCCGGTCCGCCGCCCAGGCGGCCTCGATGGTGTCGTGATCGTGGGCCTCGAGGGCCAGGAAGCCCTGCAGCCGGTCGGCGGGATAGTCGAGGGCCGCCAGATGGGCGACCAACTGGGGCAGGACCTCGGCCTCGTCGTGCAGGGCGGCCACCACAGTGTAGCGGGGCAGGTCGGCGACCGGCTGGATCGGGGCCGCAGGGCGTAGCGACACCCCGATCAGCAACAGGCGCCACAGGGCGGCGACGAGAAAGGTCCCCGGCACCACGATGGAGGCCGTGTGCCAGGCGCCGCCGGCGTCGCGCGACAGCCAGACGACGATCCCCATGAGCAGCAGCCCGACAAACACTCCCTGGCCCGGCGTCAGCCAACGCTCGGCAGCGCTCAGGTGCCGTGGTGGCCCATACGGCGCCGCAGCACGGTCCAGCCGCGCAGTGTTGGCCAATGCGTCCATGCCCCCTCCCGTCCTTTCGGTTAACGACGGTATGCGGCGCGGGCAAGCCATGCCGTCAAACTGGCAAGGGGAAGGAAGACGGGGTAAGGCAGGACCTCGACGCCACGGAGAGCCCCGGCTTGCCCACCCCCGCCACCCGACCGAAGTCCACGCGCAAGCCCAAGGGCGAGGGTCATGTGCGGCGGGCGGAAATCCTGGCGGCGGCCGAGCGGATCTTCGTCGAGCGCGGCTATGACGGGGCGACCATCCGCAAGATCGCGGACGAGGTCGGCCTGTCGTCCACGGCCCTCTATATGCACTTTCCGGACAAGGCGGCGATCCTGCTGGAAATCTGCAAGGAGGCCTTCCAGTCGCTGGACCGGTCGATGGGACACATCGCCAATCTGAAGGCGGCGCCCGAGGTCCGGCTGCGGGCCCTGATCGAGGCCTATGTCGAGTTCGGATTCGAAAACCCGAATGCCTATCGCCTGATCTATCTGACCCGCCCGCAGGAAGCTGACGCGGGTGCCCAGACGGCGGCGCAGGAAGTCGGCAGCGCCCTGTTCGACGCGTTTGAAACCGTGGTGCGCGAGGTCGAGGCCGCCGGTCGCCTGACCACCGATGCCCGCACGGCGGCCCAGGTGATCTGGGCCGGAGGGCACGGCGTGGTCTCGCTGATGATCACCAAGCCCTATTTCGGCTGGGTCGAGCGCGATCGTCTGGTCGGGACCATGCTCGATACCGTGTTCGGCGGCCTGATCCGCGCGTGAGAACGCCTGCTGCCGGGCTGACTGTCTGCCTCCTGCTGCTGGCCGGGTGCAGTGCTGCGCCGACCGGGCGGGCAGACGGCGCCCTGCGCGTCATGGCGCTGGACCAGTGCGCCGACCAGTATGTGCTGGCCTTGGGTGAAGGGCATGACCTGTCGCTCTCGCCGCGCGCCGACGATCCGGACTCGTATCTGCGCGCCGAGGCAGCCGGCCACCGGAAGGTCCGCCCGACGCTGGAGGCCGTGGTGGCCCGGGCCCCGGATGTCGTGGTTCGCTACTGGGGCGGGGATGCGCATCTGCTGGCCGCGCTAGAGAAGCGGGGCATCACCGTGGTGACGATTGCCGATGCGCCCGACTATGCGACGGTCGAGGACAACATTGCCCGTGTGGCCGAGGCCCTCAACCGCGAGGCGGAGGGCGAGGCCCTGATCTCGGACATGCGAGGCACATTGGCCCGTGGCGCGCCCGGGGCCGGGCATGCCCCTGTGTCTGCCCTGTATCTCACCAGTGGCGGCTTCACGACCGGCGGTGGAACGCTGGTGGACGCCACGCTGAAGGCGGCGGGTCTCGAGAACGCCGCTGATCATGCCGGCTATGGCCCGGTCCGGGTCGAGCGTCTCGCGATGAACCCGCCCGAGCGGTTTGTACTGGGCTTTTACGATCAGGTGCGCGCGGACCGGCGGGGGGCCGGGCGGCATCCGCTGGTGCAGGGGCTGGTCGAGGCCCGGCCCCATACCCGCCTGCCCGCTGCCGTCCTGACCTGCCCGGCATGGTTCATGGCCGATGCCGTGCCCGCGCTGGCGGCCCTGCGGGAGGCATCATGACCCCCGCCCGCATCAGTCTCCTGCTCGGCGGTGCGCTCGTCATCGCCCTCATCGCGGGCCTGCTGGGCGGCGAGGTTCTGTTGTCGGGTGCGCAATATGCCGAAGCCCTGCGCGACCCGGCCTCGGGCCCGGGCCAGATCCTGTGGCAGGTGCGGGCGCCCCGGTCGCTGTGCGCGCTGGTGGTCGGGGCGGCCCTCGGCCTGTCCGGGGCATTGATGCAGGGGCTGCTGCGCAATCCGCTGGCCGAGCCGGGGGTGCTGGGGGTTTCCGCCACCGCCAGTCTGGGCGGGGCGCTGGTGCTGGTCGCCGGGGCCGGGCTGGTGCCGGGCGCGGTTGAACTGGCGGCCATGGCGGGCGCCGGTTTAGGCGCTGCGGCGCTTGTCGCCTTCGCGGCGCGCATCCGGGCGCCAGAGGCCCTGATCCTGTTCGGCGTGGCCCTGTCGAGTTTCGCGGGCGCGGCCACCGCCCTGATCTTCAACCTGTCGCCGTCGCCGATCGCGACCGCCGAGGTCATGGGCTGGCTGCTGGGATCGGTGCAGAACCGGGGCTGGGGCGATGTGCTGTGGGTGGCGCTGGCGCTGGCCCCGGCCAGTCTTCTGGCGGTGTGGAGCGCCCCGGGGCTGAAGGCCCTGTCGCTGGGCGACGAGACCGCCCGTACCCTGGGCCTGCCGCTGGACCGGCTTCGGCTGCTTGCCCTGATCGCGGCCAGTGTGGCGGCCGGCGCGGCCGTAGCGGCTGCCGGTGTCATCGGCTTTGTCGGTCTGGTGGCGCCGCACCTCGTGCGGGCCGCAGTGCGGGCTGATCCGGGGCGGGTGCTGATGCCCTCGGCGCTGGCGGGCGGATTGATCCTCGCGGTGGCGGACCTGCTGACCCGGGTCACCCCGACGGATCAGGAGCTGAAGCTGGGCGTATTCACGGCGCTGGTCGGTGCCCCGCTGTTCGCCCTGATCGCCTGGCGTGCCGCCCGCGCCTGGAGGGTCTGAGGATGGAGCGGCCCCTGCTGCAGATCGACGGCCTGTCCCTTGCCCGGGGCAAGCGGACCGTAGTGCACGATGTCAGCCTGACGGTGGGCCAAGGCGAGCGCATCGCCCTGGTCGGGCCGAACGGCGCGGGCAAGAGCAGCGTGATCCAGGCGATCTGTGGCCTGCTGAAGCCCTCCGCCGGGCGCATCCGCATCGAACGGGCGGACGTGTCGACGCTCAAGCCCCGGGCCCGGGCTGCGGCCATGGCCTATCTGCCGCAGGACGGGACGGTCGCCTGGAACATGCCTGCGATCGAGGTGGTGGCTCTGGGCCAGCCGTTCCTGAATGCCGACGAGGTCGAGGCGCGGGCCAAGGCGGCGCTCGACGAGGTCGAGGCCGCTGCGCTGGCTCACCGGGGGGTCGCGGAACTGTCAGGGGGGGAGCGGGCCCGCGTGCTGCTGGCGCGGGTGCTGGCCTCCGGCGCGCAGATCCTTCTGGCGGACGAGCCGGTCGCAGGGCTGGATCCGGACGGTCAGTTGCTGGCGCTGGAGCGGCTGGGCGCGCGGGCCACCGCCGGTCAGTCGGTCATCGCCAGCCTGCACGACCTGTCGCTGGCCGCGCGTTTCGCGGACCGGGTGATCGTCATGCACCAGGGCCGCGTCGTGGCCGACGGACCACCCCGGAAGGCGTTGACGGTAGGCATTCTGCACGAGGTGTTCGGTGTAACCGGACGCTGGCTGGAGGAGGAGAGCGAGCCTGTGCTGGCCCTCAGCCGTCGTCAGTCGACCAGCGACAGATAGGGCTGGGGCCCGTAGCTGCCCCGGGCCAGATCGGACGACAGGGTCAGGTCCCCGGTGCCGTTGCCCAGTCGCGCCTTGTAGATCTGCATATTCTCCATGACCCGCATCATATAGTTGCGCGTCTCGGTGAAGGGCGTGCACTCGATGAAGTCGATCGGATCGACGGTGGCCCCGCGCGGGTCGCCGCAACGGGCGATCCACTGGGCCGGACGGGCCGGCCCGGCGTTGTAGCCGACGGCCGCCAGGATCATCGATCCGCCGTTCGCCTGCATCAGCTCGCCGAGGTGATAGCTGCCCAGCGTCATATTGTAGTCGGGGTCCCACAGGCGGTCGGCCGAATAGGGCATGCCCAGCCGCCGGGCGACGCCCGAGGCGGTCGACGGCAGGAACTGCATCATGCCGCGCGCCCCCGCGCTGGAGACGACGAGCGGATCGTAGCTCGACTCCTGCCGGGTGATGGCCAGGGTGAAGGGCAGGGGGGCGGCGCCCTCCACCTCGGGCGGGATGCGGATCGGATACTGGCGGTTCGGCATCAGCCAGCCGCGCTGGCTGGCCGCGCGCCCGACCATCATCGAACCGAACCGGTCGCCATAGCCGAGCACCATGTCCATCAGCTGTGCCACGTCGACCGCCGCCGGCAGGGTGTCGTCGAGGTGATAGGCGAAGGCGCGCAGCAGGCCCGCTTCGCCGGCCTCGCCGACCATGCGGGTCGCCTGCACCACCTCATTGGCCTCATAGGCGGCGCGGGCGTCCGGTGTGATCTCGGGATCGGCGGGCAGGGTGATCTGTGTCACGCCCGCCTTCTCTGCAGCCAGCTGGCCGTAGAAGGACTGGATGTGCACGGCCCCGGCGGCATAGTGGCTTTGCGCCGTGGCCGTATCGCCCATGGCCTCGTACGCGCGGCCCAGCCAGTACAGCGCCCGGCCCTGGGTGATGGGGGTCTCCGACATCTGCCGCAGCGCCTCGAAGTGGCGCGCGGCACGGGCGGGGTCGTTCAGCTTCACCAGCGCGACCCATCCGGCAAAGAACTCGGCATCGACCATGCGCTCGCCGCCCGGGAAGCCGTGCCCGGCCATGGAGTCATAGGCGGCCTGCCAGTTGCCGACCTCCAGCGCGTCGAGGAAATAGTTGCGGCGTTCGCTCCACAAACCGCTCTGACCGTCCGAATGGGTGGGGGCGGCAGGCAGGCCCGCCAGCAGGGCAAAGCCCTCCTGTTCGCGACCCTGCGAGCGGAGGATGCGGACGCGCTCGAACACCACCGCGGGGTGGCCCGCCTGGGCCGGGGTCAGCCCGGCGACGATGGTGTCGGGCGAATAGGCGGTGCGCAGCGCCAGCACGGCCTGGGCGATGGCGCGCTGTTCGGGGCGGACACGGTCGATCATGGCGCGCGTGGCCGGACCGTGCGGGCCCAGCAGCAACATGTTCAGCCGTGCCTCGTCGTCCGCGGGGGCAATCCAGTTCGGCCAGATCGACAGGATCCGGCTCTGGTTGTCGAAGTCGAAAGACTGGTTCCGCCACCAGTCGCGGATGATCGGACGGGCTTCGTCCGCGCGGCCGGTGGCTTCCAGCGCCAGCGCCAGGCCGATCGCCCCCTCGACCGTCAGGGGCGGATGGCCGTCGAAGAAGGCAATCACGGCCTCCGGACTGGCCGAGCTGCGCGAGATGGCGCGTTCGCCCGCCATGATCCGGCTTTCGGCACGCGGCCAGTCGGCATAGGTCACGCGGGCCCGGGCCAGCTCCTCGAAGCTCATCAGATCGGCCGAGGTGTCGACGAGGGCCCAGTCGACCAGCTTGCGCGCCACCGGGTGGGCGATGCCGGCCGCGATGGAACGGGCGCCCGCGATGTCGCGCGCACGGGCGGCGTCCAGCGCCTGATTCAGCAAGCGGGCCTCGGCCTCGTTCAGCAGGCGGACAGTGGCGCCATAGGGGACGGCCTGATCGGACGATGCGGCGCCGCGGGCGGGGAACAGGCCGGTCGATGCGAGGTTGGACACCAGGACCTCGGGCGCAGGGGCGCTCAGGGCAAGGATCGTGCCCAGTATCGACGTCAGCATGATTTGTCCTATCCCCATCATCTCGGTTGCGGCGGCCGTTGGCGCCCCTTACGTTCGGAACCTTCCGCAGACACCCTAAAGCCTCCGCGAAGGACCATCGTTCCCATGACTGGCCCGACTTTCAAGGGCGTGATCACCGCCTTGATCACACCTCTTCGTGACGGAAAGGTGGACGACGCCGCGCTCACCGCCCTGGTCGAGCGCCAGATCGCCGCCGGCGTGCACGGCCTGGTCGCCATGGGCACCACGGGCGAGAGTGCGACCCTGACCGCCGAAGAGCATGAGCATGTGGTCGAATCCGTGGTTTCGACGGTCGCAGGGCGTATCCGGGTGATCGCCGGCGCGGGTTCGTCGTCGACCGCCAAGGCCATCGACATGGTCCGCCACGCCAAGACCGTGGGCGCCGACGGTGCCCTGGTCGTGACCCCCTATTACAACCGCCCGTCGCAGGAGGGCATGGCCCGTCACTTCGAGGCCATCGCCGAGGCCGTGCAGCTGCCCGTGCTGCTGTACAATGTGCCCGGCCGCACCGGGGTCGATCTGGCGAATGAGACGATCGCGCGCGTGGCGAAGCACCCGAATATCGTCGGCATCAAGGACGCGACCGGCGACATGACCCGGGTCAGCTGGATGCGCACCCATGTGGAGGGGCGATTCGACCTGATCTCGGGCGATGATCCCAGCTATCTGGGCTATCTGGCGCACGGCGGGCACGGCGTGATCTCGGTGACGTCGAACGTGGCCCCCGAGGCCATGGTCGCCCTGCATGATGCGGTGCAGGCCGGGGATCTGGAAAGCGCCCGCCTGTGGCAGGACCGCCTGATCGATCTCCACAAGGCCCTGTTCCTCGACAACTCGCCGGCGCCGGCCAAATACGCCCTGGCGTCGCTGGGCCTGTGCTCGGATGAAATCCGCCTGCCGCTGGCCCCGACCGCGGATGCGGTAAAGCCCGCCATTGACCGGGCCATGAAGGCCGCGGGCGTTCAGTAATGGCGCAGGCACCGGCCCAAAGGCGTCCGCAGTCGGACAAGAAGAAGTATGCGCCTAAGGTGATCGCCGAAAACCGGCGGGCGCGCTTCGACTATTTTCTGGATGCGCCGGTCGAGGCGGGGATTGCCCTCGTCGGCACCGAGATCAAGGCGCTGCGCGCGGGCCGGGCCAACATCGCCGAGAGCTATGCCGCGATCGAGGGGCGCGAGATCGTTCTGGTCAATGCCGACATCCCGCCCTACGCCCAGGCCAACCGGTTCAACCACGAGCCGCGCCGGCCGCGCAAACTGCTGCTACACCGCCGTCAGATCGACCGCATGATCGGCGCCGTGCAGAAGGAGGGGCAGACCCTCATTCCGCTCAAGCTGTATCTCAATGAATCGGGGATGGCGAAGGTCGAGCTGGCTCTGGCCAAGGGCAAGAAGCTGCACGACAAGCGCGAGACGGCGGCCAAACGCGACTGGGCGCGGGACAAGGCCCGGCTGCTGCGCGACCGGGGCTGAGCGCCCCGTCGGTCGTCAGCCGATCGGCTGGGCCTCGAGCACGCCCACCAGCTGGGTCGAGCCCATGTGGTCATAGGCGCCGAGCGACGGGCCCATGGCGTGATCCAGCGCCATGCCGCCGCCGGTCAGCACGACGGCCGCCACCATGGCCCACAGGGCGATCTTGCGTTCGGCGCGAGAGAAGAAGTGAGTATTGGTCCGCATAACAGCCTCCTGCGGTCCGAAACGCGGGCTGCTCTTCAGATGTTCCCGGCAAATTTCCCGTGCACGTCACAGGCGAAAACCTGTGTCCGGGAAGCCACGCGGTAAGCCCGGAGCCCGGGCCCCTCAGGTGTCCATCAAGGCGCGGGCGCGCTCGAAGATGTCGCGGAACATGGCCGGCGTCAGGCGGCCGGTGTTCGTGTTGAGCCTTGAGCAGTGATAGCTGTTCAGCAGCCAGTAGTTGCCGATCCGCGCCTCGGACCCGTGACCCGGCGGCATGGCCGAGGCGGGCTTGCCCAGCGCCTTCAGAATGTTCCGGCGCGAGACGTCGCCCAGGGTCACGATCACCTTCAGCCGGGGCAGGGCGTCCAGCCGCGCGGTCAGGAAGGGGCGGCAGGTGGCCTCCTCGACCGGCAGTGGCTTGTTGCCGGGCGGGGCGCAGCGCACGGCATTGGTGATCATGCAGTCGACCAGGGTCAGGCCGTCGTCGGGCCGCGCGTCATAGGTGCCGGTGGCAAAGCCGGTGTCGATCAGTGTCTGATACAGCAGCCAGCCGGCATGATCGCCGGTGAAGGGACGGCCCGTGCGGTTGGCCCCGGTCCGGCCCGGGGCCAGCCCCGCCACCAGCAGGCGCGCTTCGGGATCGCCAAAGGACGGTGCCGCGCCGTTGAACCAGTCGGGTTCGCGCCGGGCATTCTCGGCGCGGTAGGCCACCAGACGCGGACAGAGCGGGCAGTCGGCGGGCGGATCCGCGACCGGAGCGGCGACCCTCGTCATGCGTCTTCGCGCGTCGCCCGCGGGCGACCGTACAGGGTCTTGAGGTCGGCCAGTTCAACGAAGTCGTCGGCCTGACGGCGCAGTTCGTCGGCGATGTGCGGGGGCTGGGTCTTCATGGTCGAGACCACCGACACCCGGCACCCTTCGCTCTGCACGGCCTGGACCAGCCGGCGGAAGTCGCCGTCGCCCGAGAACAACACGGCGTGATCCAGCCGGGGCGCCAGCTGCATCATGTCGACGGCGATCTCGACGTCCATATTGCCCTTCATGCGGCTGTGGCCCGAGGCATCCGTGAAGCGGCGGACCGGCTTGGTCACGGTCGAAAAGCCGTTGTAGCCCAGCCAGTCGACCAGTGGCCGCACGGGCGAGAACTCCTCGCCCTCGACCACGGCAGTGTAGTAGTAGGCCCGGACGAAGCGCGAGCGCTCACGCACATCATCCAGCATGGCCTTGAAGTCGAGATCGAAATTCAGCGAGCGCACGGCCGCGTGCAGGTTCGATCCGTCAATGAACAGCGCCAGCCGCTCGTCGGGGTACAGGTGCATGACAATGCCCTTTAAAAAATGTGCGGGCGCGCGAGGCACCCGGGAGACAATATGAATACCCCTGTCATCGTCGCACTCGGCAGCAATGACAAGGGGCCATGGGCGGATATTCCGGCCCTGCTTGAGGCCGCCGTGGCCGAATTGGCGGGCGCAGGACTGGTCGTGCGGGCCCGCTCGCGCTGGTGGCGGTCGGCCGCCTGGCCCGACCCCGCCGATCCGGCCTTTCTGAACGGTGTGGTCCAGGGCGAATGGGCGGGCACGGCCGAAGCGCTGATGGCCGCGCTTGCCGACATCGAGGACCGGTTCGGTCGGCAACGATCGGTACGCAACGCCCCGCGCACCCTCGACCTGGACCTGATCGACTTTGGCCGGCAGGTGGCCGAAGGGACCGACCTGATCCTGCCCCATCCCCGAGCGGCCGAGCGGCTGTTCGTCATGGGGCCGCTGGCCGAGATCGCCCCGGACTGGCGCCATCCCGTCCTTGGCCGCTCGGCACTGGATCTGGCCGCCTCGGCCAACGTCGGCCGTGACGCCACTGCCACGCCCTGAGGTCGACGTTTCGCCTGTCAGCTCCCGTCAGGCGTTTTCGATTGCCGCCGCTGAAGGTGAAGCTAATCTCCGTCCGAGGGACACGGTTATGGGCCGTGAGGGGGACATCATGATTATCTGGTCGGGCTGGGGCATTCTGGTGCTCGTCTTTGCCGCTGTGGGGCTTGTTATTGGCCTGCCTGTCGGGGCGGCGGTCACGTCGGATCCCGATATGGCGACCGCCATCTCGATCATCTGCGCCGGACTGACGATGGGGCTGGGCTCCTTCCTGTTCGCGCGCCAGATGGAAAAGGGCACCGGTCGGGTCTTCATCGACGAACAGACGGGCCAGCGCGTGGTCGTGGGCCGCAGCGCCGGGTCGCTGTTCTTTGTGCCGGTGCGCTACTGGGCCTATGCGGGGCCGGTGCTGGCCATTGTGTTCGCGGCCCTCCTGATGATGAACCCGGCGGCCAGCGATGCGGCCCCGGCCGCCGTCGCCCCCGCGCCGGTCGACATGGCGCCGGCAGATTCGTCGGCCGCCTGAGCCTCCGCAGGGCTCCCGCCGGGGAGCCGCCATGCCTCATTCCTGCCGATGTGGCGTTGCACAATCGGCCTGAACCCTATATTTTGTCAGGTTCTCCCAGAGTTCGAGGAAATTCATGGCGCGCGTCACTGTCGAAGACTGCATCGAGAAGGTGCCGAACCGGTTCGGCCTGGTCCTGCTGGCCGGTCACCGGGCCCGCAACATCGCCAAGGGCGAGGCGCTGACCATCGATCGCGACAACGACAAGAACCCGGTCGTCGCCCTGCGCGAACTGGCCGATGACACCGTGTCGCCGGACGAGCTGTCGGAGCACCTGATCACCACCCTGCAACGGGTCGACGAGCGCACCGAGGCTGAGGATGAGGCCGAGACCCGCGCCCTGCTGGCCGAGCCTCAGCACATGAACATGGCCGAGGCCGAACTGATCCGCGCGCTGCAAAGCGACCGCGACGGTGGCCAGGAGGAGCGCTACTGACAGCGGAACCGAACACAGTTGTTCCTCTCCGCCCGAAGCGGTCCCGTACCGCACCGGTAGCAAAACTCGCCGAAACTGAAATGCCCGCCACTGCGGCCCCCGAGAGGCCGCAGGGCGAGCGCATGCGGGTGCTTCGCCAGTTCGAACTGGTGGAGATGGTCAAGGCCTATGACCCTTCCGCCGACGAGGCCCTGATCAACAAGGCCTATGTCTATGCGATGAAGATGCACGGCTCGCAGTTGCGGGCCTCGGGCGATCCCTATTTCGCCCACCCCATCCAGGTGGCCGGCATCCTGACCGACTACCGGCTGGACACCGCCACCATCGTCACCGCCCTGCTGCACGATGTGGTCGAGGACACCTCGGCCACCCGCGACGACATCGCCAGCCTGTTCGGCGAGGAGGTCGCCGGTCTGGTCGAGGGCGTGACCAAGCTGAGTCGCCTCGAGCTGCAGGCCGAGCACACCCGCCAGGCCGAGAACCTGCGGAAATTCATCCTGGCCATCAGCCGCGACGTACGGGTGCTGCTGGTCAAGCTGGCGGACCGCCTGCACAACATGCGGACGCTGCAATACGTCAAACCCGAAAAGCGCGAACGCATCAGCCGCGAGACCCTGGAGGTCTATGCGCCGCTGGGCCGCTCGATCGGCATCCACTCCATCGCGCTTGAGCTGGAAGAACTGGCGTTCGAGCATCTGAACCCCATCGCCCACAACGCCATCAAGCGGCGACTGGACGCCCTGAAGCAGGAACAGGGCAGTGCGCTGGAGGATGTGGCGCAGGAGGTCCAGGATGTGCTGGCCGACAAGGGCGTCCAAGCCGAGGTCATCGGCCGCCAGAAGACGCCCTATTCGATCTGGCGCAAGCTGCAGCGCAAGTCGGTGGGCTTTTCGACCCTGTCGGATATCTACGCCTTCCGCGTGCTCGTCGAGAACGAGGACGACTGTTACCGCGCGCTGGGCGTGATCCACCGGGCGTGGCGGATGGTGCCGGACCGGTTCAAGGATTTCATCTCGACACCCAAGTCGAACAACTATCGCTCTCTGCACACCACCCTGATCGGCAAGGGCGGGGTGCGGATCGAGATCCAGATCCGGACACAGGAGATGGACCGCATCGCCGAGGACGGCGTGGCGGCGCACTGGCGCTACAAGAACAAGTCCTACGGCTTTGACCGCGAGGCGATGGAACGGTCGGGTGGCCGTGACCCGCTGGATAACCTCCGCCGGCTGGTGCAGGTGATCGAGACCGGGGAGGGCGGTGACGACTGGGTCGAGCATGCCAAGCTGGAGATGTTCCTCGACCAGGTGTTTGTCTTCACCCCGAAGGGTCAGCTGATCACTCTGCCGCGCGGCGCCATGCCGCTGGACTTTGCCTATGCCGTGCACACCGAGGTCGGCGAGACGGCCGTCGGGGTGAAGATCAACGGCGAGCTGAAGCCGATGCGCACCCAGCTTATCAACGGCGATGTGGTCGAGATCATCCGGGGCACCAAGCCGGAAGTGCCGGTCGACTGGCGCTCGCTGACGGTCACGGGCCGCGCACGGTCGTCGATCCGGCGCACCATCCGCAGTTCCGAGCGCGACGAGTTCCAGAAGCTGGGCAAGACGACGCTGGAACAGACCCTGTCCCGCGCCGGCAAGAAGCTGGCCGATCTGGCGCTGAAGCCTGTGCTGGAAACCCTGTCGATCGAGACGGAAGAGGCCCTGTTCGAGGCGATCGGGCGCGGCCAGGTCCAGGCGACGCGCGTGGTCGAAATCCTGTTCCCGGCGCTGAAGGGTCAGGTGAAGCCCGCCCATGACCGTCGCCGGATCGAGGAGAGCGAGGCCTCTCTCTATGTGCGCGGCAGCGGCCTGACCCCGGGCATCAGTATCCATTTCGGCCACTGCTGTTCGCCCCTGCCCGGGGATCGCATCGTCGGCATCCTCGAGCCGGAAAAGGGCCTGACCGTCCACACCATCGACTGCGGCCGGCTGGTAGAGTTCAGCGACGACGACAGCCTGTGGCAGGACCTGCAGTGGACGCCGCGCGCCGAGATGAACGCCACGGCGGCCTCACGGCTGAAGGCGACCATCCGCAATGCGCCGGGCGTGCTGGGGCAGGTCGCGACCCAGATCGGCGAGGCGGGCGGCAACATCCTCAATCTGGTCATGACCCACCGCCAGCAGGACTTCTTTGACGTCGAGATCGATGTCGAGGTGCGCGACGCCCGCCATGCCACCACCCTGATGGCGGCGCTGCGCGCCAATGCCTTCGTCGATTCGGTCGAGCGCGTTCGCGGCTGATGACAGACGAAACGCCTGACAATACGGCCCAGATGGCCTCGCCGTCCTACCGGCTGCCCGCTCTGGATCAGGACTTCCTACTGGGCGACTCCATGCGCGGGGTGCGGTTCCTGCTGGAATACGCCAAGGCCGAGGAGGCGCTCCGGGCATGGGGCGTGCGGTCCACCATCGTGGTGTTCGGCAGCGCGCGGGTGAAGCCGGGCCAGCCTTGGTACGAGACCGCCCGGGCGTTCGGGAAACTGGCGTCGGAACGGGGCGGGGCGCTGGACGGCGAGGTCGGCGATCTGCGCAACAATGTCATCGCCACCGGCGGCGGCCCGGGCATCATGGAGGCGGCCAACCGCGGCGCCATGGACGTCGGTGCGCCCTCGGTCGGCTTCAACATCACCCTGCCGCATGAGCAGGAGCCGAACGCCTGGTCGACGCCGGAGCTGACCTTCCGCTTCCACTATTTCGCGATGCGCAAGATGCACCTGGCGATGCGGGCCAATGCGCTGGTGGTCTTCCCGGGCGGCTTCGGCACCTTCGACGAGCTGTTCGAGCTCCTGACCCTGCGCCAGACCGACAAGGCGCCCCCCATTCCGATCGTGCTGGTCGATCGCGACTACTGGACCACGGTGATCAATTTCGAGGCCCTGGCCGAGCACGGCATGATCGCCCGCAAGGATCTGGACCTGATGGGGTTTGCCGATGATGCCGAGGGAATCTGGCGCGAGCTGCTGGTCCGGGGGCTGAAACCGCACGAGAACCTCGAATAGGGCTCAGCTTCGCCCTTTCCTCGGCCCGTCGGTGGGGGCTAGAAACAGCCCATGAACACTGAAGACGTCCTCTCCGAATTTCGCGCTGCCGGGGCCCTGCGCGAGGGGCATTTCGTGCTGTCCTCGGGCCTGCACAGCCCGGTCTTCCTGCAGAAGAACCTGGTCTTCATGGACGGGGACCGCTGCGAACGCCTGTGCAAGGCGCTGGCCGACAAGATCACGGCGACGGTCGGGCCGGTCGATGTGGCCATCTCGCCGGCCGTGGGCGGCATCATTCCCGGCTATGAGACGGCCCGTCACCTGAAGGTCCGGTCGCTCTATGTCGAGCGCGAAGGCGGCGAGTTCAAACTGCGTCGCGGCTTTTCCGTCGAGCCGGGCGAGCGCGTCGTCATGGTCGAGGATATCGTGACCACCGGCCTGTCCTCGCGCGAATGTATCGCCGCGATTCAGAAGGCGGGCGGCGAGGTCGTGGCTGCGGCCTGTATCGTCGACCGGTCGGGGGGCAAGGCCGATGTGGGGGTGCCCCTGATCGCCCTGGCCACCCTGGATGTGCCGGCCTACCCCGCCGACGCCCTGCCGCCGGAACTGGCGGCCCTGCCGGTCGAGGATCCGGGCAGCCGCAGACTGGCGAAAGGGTAGACCATGGCCGAGCGCATGCGTCTGGGCGTCAATATCGACCATGTGGCCACGGTGCGGAACGCGCGCGGCGGCCAGCATCCCGACCCGGTGCGGGCGGCCGAACAGGCGCTTGCGGCCGGGGCTGACGGCATCACCGCCCACCTGCGCGAGGACCGCCGCCACATCACCGACGCCGACATCGAGGCGCTGAGCGCGCTCTGCGCCACCGCAGGTCGCCCGCTGAACCTCGAGATGGCCCTCACGCAGGAAATGTTCGAGATCGCGATGCGCCATCGCCCGCACGCCGTCTGCATCGTGCCCGAGCGCCGCGAGGAGGTGACCACCGAGGGCGGGCTGAACGTCCGCGCCAACCTCAGCCAGCTGTTCTTTCCGGTGCAGCAGCTGAAGGAGGCGGGCATCCGCGTCTCCCTGTTCATCGATCCGTCGAAGGAACAGGTCATGGCGGCCACCGGCGTCGGCGCCCAGGTGGTCGAGTTCCACACCGGCCGGTACTGCCATGCGGAAGGGGACGCCCGTCGCGCGGCCTTTGACGAGCTCACCGCTGCGGTGGAGATGGCGGAGGCCGTGGGCCTTGAGGTCCACGCGGGTCACGGGCTGGACTATGAGACCGCCGCCGAGGTGGCGAGCCTGCCGCAGGTGCGAGAGCTGAACATCGGCCATTTCCTGATCGGCGAGGCCATCTTCATCGGCCTGGATGCCGCTATTGCGCGCATGCGTGAGGCCATTGACGGAGCGGCCCGTTGATCGTCGGCGTGGGTGCCGATCTGTGCGACATCCGCCGGATCCAGACCTCGCTGGACCGGTTCGGGGAGCGCTTCAAGAATCGCTGCTTCACCGAGCTGGAACGCACCCGTTCGGACCGCAAGCCCGACCCCGCCTGGAGCTATGCCAAGCGCTTCGCGGCCAAGGAGGCCTGTGCCAAGGCGCTGGGCACGGGCATGCGGGCGGATGTCTACTGGCGCGACATGGGGGTGGTGAACCTGCCCAGCGGGCGACCGACCCTGAAATTGACCGGCCACGCGGCCGAGCATCTGGCCCGACTGACACCGTCCGGCCACACTCCGAATATCCATTTGACGCTCAGCGACGAGCATCCCTACGCACTCGCCTTCGTGGTGATCGAAGTCTTGCCCGTCACATAATCAGGCTATAGGCCTTGCACGCCTGTGCGCGCGCACACCGGGGGTTTCTGCCATGACTGAAGAACACAAGAAGACCGAAACGGACGATCACGCCTCGCACGAGGCGCCGCCCGCCCCGGTCGAAACCGACACGCCGGAGACCGGCGCGCACGCCGATCCGGTGCACACCGACGCCGCCGAAGAGGCGCACGAAGTGCCGTCGCACGACGTGGCACACGAAGAGCCCCACGGAGAGCCTGTTGTCGAGCCCGAGGCGGCGGCCGAGCCCGCGCCGGAAGTGGAACACGAGGTCGAGCCCGTCGTCGTGCCGGCGGAGGCCGCCGAGCCGGTCGCCGCGCACGACCCTGAGCCTGAGCCCGAACATGCGGCCGAGCCGGAACACACGCCGGAGCCCGAGCACACGCCGGAACCGGCCCCTGTCCCTGCCGAGCCGATCGCGGCCGCTGCGGCCCTGGCTGCTGCCTCGTCCGGGGCCGAGGCCACCTCGTCGCGCCGCCCGGTCTGGAGCGACGAAGGCGACGCTCCGGATCACAGCGGCGATGACGACGATGATGGCGGCGACAACTCCGACGGCGGCAAGACCAAGAACGAGGGTCTCGAGATCCTGAAGACGGTGGTCATCGCCCTGGTCATCGCCGTCCTGCTGCGGATCTTCCTGTTCCAGCCCTTCACCATCCCGTCGGCCTCGATGGAGCCGAACCTGTACGAGGGCGACTACATCGTCGTGTCCAAGTGGACCTACGGCTATTCGAAGCACGCCATCCCCTACAGCCCGCCGCTGTTCGAGGGCCGCATCATGAACAATGCGCCCGAGCGCGGGGACATCGTCGTCTTCAAGCTGCCGCGCGACAACAAGACCGACTACATCAAGCGGGTGATCGGTGTGCCGGGCGACCGGGTGCAGATGATCAACAATGTGCTGCACATCAACGGCACGGCCGTCGAGGACGTCGTCATCAGCTCTGCGGAAGTGTCCGAGATGTTCGACGGCCAGACCGCGACCCAGCTGCGCGAGACCCTGCCGGGCGGCCGCACCTTCACCATCCAGGACTTTGGCCCGAACTACAGCCTCGACAACACGCCGGTGTTCGAGGTGCCCGAGGGCTATTACTTCATGATGGGTGACAACCGCGACAACTCGATCGACAGCCGCGAGCAGTCGGCCATGGGCGTCGGCCTGGTCCCCGAGGAGAACCTGATCGGCAAGGCCGAGATGATCCTCTTCTCGTGGCACGAAGGCGCCTCGCTTTGGAATCCGGTCAGCTGGTTCAGCAAGGTTCGCCTGGACCGCTTTTTCACCGTCCTGAAGTAGGGAATGACGGATCGCCGCAGTGAAGCTGTCCAGGCGCTGACCCGGACCCTGGGTCACGCGTTTCGTGATCCCTCGCTGCTGGAGCGCGCCCTGACCCACCCCAGCGTGGGCGAGGGCGCGGCCCACGATGCCGTCGGCCGGCCCATTCTGGACAACCAGAGGCTTGAGTTCTTCGGCGACCGGGTGCTGGGCCTGCTGGTGGCCGAGCGGCTGATGCGCGACTTCCCCCAGGCAAACGAGGGCGAGATGTCCTCGCGCCTGCACGGACTGGTCGACCGGTCGGCCTGTGCCCGCGTGGGCGAGGCTGCAGGCGTCGGACCGGCCCTGCGCATGTCGGCGGGCGAGAGCAAACAGGGCGGGCGCCGCCGTGACGGCATCCTCGCCGATGCGGTCGAGGCCATCCTGGCGGCGGTCTATTTCGATGGGGGGATCGACGCGGCCCGCGCCGTGTTCGAGCGCCTGTGGAAGGCCGAGCTGGCCAACCCGTCCTCGCGCAGCCACAGCAATCCGAAATCGGCCCTTCAGGAGTGGTCGCTGAAGGTCGGTCGCGGGCTTCCGGCCTATCGGGTCGTGGACCGGACCGGCAGCGATCACGCCCCGACCTTTCGGGTCGAGGTGACGATCTCGGGCACCGATGGCTTGACCGCAGAGGGCCGATCGCGTCAGGAGGCGGAGAAAGCGGCCGCCCTGGCCCTTATGCAGCGTGAAGGCGTGATTTGACCCCCGATACCCAAACGGACTCCCCCCAGACCGGAACGCGAGCCGGATTCGTCGCCGTGATCGGCGCGCCCAACGCCGGCAAGTCCACCCTGGTCAACCGGCTGACGGGCTCCAAGGTCTCGATCGTCACGCAAAAGGTCCAGACGACGCGCTTCCCCGTGCGGGGCATCGTCATGGATGATCAGACCCAGATGGTGCTGGTCGACACGCCCGGCATCTTCAATCCGCGCCGCCGGCTGGACCGCGCCATGGTCGCCTCGGCCTGGGAAGGCGCCGAGGAAGCTGATGCCGTGGTGCATCTGGTCGACACCTCGGCCCAGATGGCGATCGGTGAGGGCAAGGGCTCGGCCGCCGACCGCCGCTCGGTCGAGGACGTGGAGACGATCATCGAGGCGCTGAAGGGGCGCGAGCGCAAGGCGATCCTGGCGCTCAACAAGATCGACGGCCTGAAACGCGAGTCGATGCTGGCCGTCATGACCGAGCTGTTCAACACCGGGGTCTACAGCGACGTCTTCCTGATCTCGGCAGTGACCGGCGACGGGGTGCTGGACCTCAAGGCGCATCTGGCCGGCCTGATGCCCGAAGGACCGTGGCTGTATCCCGAGGACCAGAGCGCCGACCTGCCGCTGCGCGTACTGGCGGCCGAGATCACCCGCGAGAAGGTCTTCCTGCGCGTCCACGAGGAACTGCCTTATTCGGCGGCGGTCGAGACCACCTCGTTCGAGGAGCGTCAGGACGGCTCGGTCCGGATCGAACAGACCATCTATGTCGAGCGCGAGAGCCAGCGCCCGATCGTGCTGGGCCGCCAGGGCCAGACGCTGAAATGGATCGGCCAGAAGGCCCGCGAGGAACTGACCCTGCTGATGGACCGGCCGGTCCACCTGTTCCTGACGGTCAAGGTCGACCCGAAATGGCAGGACTCACGGGCTCTTTATGCGCAGTTCGGCCTCACATTCGATATCTAGGGCGGATGAAGCCCACCCCGATTCTCGCCGGTCTCGCTGTTCTCGTCCTACTCGGAGGCGGCCTGTGGGCCGGCCTGTCCGGCTTTGGCGCAGGCGCCGCCGCACCCGAGGTCGAGCAGGGCCCCACACTCCCGCCGCGGCCGCCGGTGACGGTGGTCCAATCGCTGCCCCGGCTGCAGGCGACGCTGGAGGACATGGCCGAGCGGGGCCGTTTCACCGGCGGCGTTCTGGTCGCGCGTGGCGACGAGGTCCTTTTCCGACAGGTCTACGGCATGGCCGACCGCGAGGCGGGACGCCCCTTCACGCTCGAGACCCCGTTCCGGCTGGCCTCGGTCAGCAAGATGTTCACCGCCGCCGCCCTCCTGCGCCTGCAGGACGAGGGCGTGCTGAGCGTCGACGATCCGGTCTGCCAATGGATCAAGCCGTGTCCCGAGGCCTGGGCCGACATCCGCGTGGGCCATTTGATCTCGCATCAGTCCGGCATCCCCGACCTGATGCAGCGGCCCGGCTGGGGAATCCGCCGCACCACCCCTGCCACGCTGGATGAGCTGACCTTCGACAGCAGCCAGTACCGGCTGGAGTTCGAGCCGGGCACCGACCTGCGCTACAACAATGCCGGCTTCAATCTGGCGGCAGCGGTGGTCGAGTCGGCGACGGGGCAGGATTTTCACAGCTGGCTGAGCCAGACCTTCTTCCAGCCTCTTGGCATGACCCGGACCGGCTACGACGTCGTGCCGGGTCTGGCCATGGGCTATGCGGACTTCCCCGCCGGCATCACCCCCCAGCCCGAGGCCAATGTCAGCATCATCCCGGGTGCCGGGGCCCTGTCCTCCACGCTGGACGACCTGCTGGCCTGGGAATGGGCGCTGCACCGCGGCGGCCTGCTGAGTGACCGGTCCTATGCGGCCATGATCGCCGACCATGCCCCGCTCGATACGCCCGACGAACGACGGGGCGGGCCGCGTCGGCTGTGGGGCTATGGCCTGTTCAGCCGCTCACTGGGGCATCAGGTCGAGCCGGCCTTCGAGGACCGCCAGATCTATCACACGGGCAGCTGGTCGGGGTTCCGCAACATGGTGCTCTGGCAGCCCGACGCCGAGATCGTGGTGATCGTCCTGTCGAACAACTATCACCGCCGCGAAGAGGTGTTCCTGATCAGCCAGCAGGCCATGGCCGAGGCGCTGGGCCGGCCGTATCCGGAGCGGATGGCCCCGCGCGATTGAACCTCAGGCGAGCGCGTCGGCGAGGCGCAGGAAGCCTGCCACATCAATGGTCTCGGCCCGGGCATCGGGCTCGATGCCGGCCGCCTCGCACAGGGTCGCGCCCCCCAGCGGCTTGAGGCTGGAGCGCAGCATCTTGCGACGCTGGCCAAAGGCCGCACCGGTGACCTTTTCCAGCTTGCGGATGCGCGCATCGGACAGGCGCTCCGCCAGCGGCCTCAGGTGCACCACGGCCGAGGAGACCTTGGGCGGCGGGGTAAAGGCGGCGGCCGGCAGGGTCATCACCATGCGCGCCTCGCACAGGGCCTGGCTGATGACCGCCAGTCGGCCATAGGCGGCGTCGCCCGGCTGGGCCACCACGCGCTGGGCGACCTCCTTCTGGAACATCAGGGTCATCGATGCGGGTGTCCACGGCCCGGTCAGCCATTTGATCAGCAGGGCCGTGCCGACATTGTAGGGCAGGTTGGACACCAGATGCGCCGGGCCCCCGGCGATTATGGCCTCGTCGACCTTCAGGGCATCCGCCTCGACCAGCGTCAGCCGCCCGGAGCCATCGTCCAGCTCGGCGAGCAGGGGCAGGAATCGGGCGTCCTTCTCCACCGCGATGACCCGCCCGGCGTCGCTCTCGAACAGGGCGCGGGTCAGGCCGCCGGGACCGGGGCCGACCTCGATCACCGTGTCGCCCGCGAACGGACCGGCCAGCCGGACGATCTTGCGCGTGACATTGAGGTCCAGCAGGAAATGCTGGCCGAAGCTCTTCTTCGCCATCAGCCCATGGGCGTCCAGCGTCTCGCGGAGGGAGGGCAGGTCGCTCATGCCGCTGCGGCCCGGCGGTCGGCCATGGCACGCGCCAGCTTTACGGCGGCGATCAGGCTGTCGGGGCGGGCCACGCCGCGCCCGGCAATGTCAAAGCCGGTTCCGTGGTCGGGCGAGGTACGCACGATGGGCAGGCCCAGGCTGACATTCACCCCGCCCCAGAAGTCGAGCGTCTTCACCGGGATGAGCGCCTGGTCGTGATAGAGGCACAGCACGGCGTCATAGGTCTGCCGGGCCTCGTCGTGGAACAGGGTATCGGCCGGCCTCGGGTCGCTGACGTCGATGCCCTCGTCCCGCAAGGCGCGGGCCACGGGGATCAGAACCTGCTGTTCCTCAAGCCCGATGGAGCCGCCTTCGCCGGAGTGCGGGTTCAGGCCCGCCAGCGTCAGACGGGGCCGGGCGATGCCAAAGTCCCGGATCATCGCCTCATGCACCACGCGCGCCACACGGCTGACGCGCTCGGCCGTCACCAGCTCGGGCACCTGGGCCAGCGGCGTATGGATGGTGACCAGACAGGCGCGCAGGTCCCGCGCCGTCAGCATCATCACCGGGCCGCGCGTCCCCGGCCAGGGCACGTCCGCCGTCAGATCGGCGATGAACTCGGTGTGGCCCGGAAAGCGGAACCCGGCCTTGTACAGGGGGGCCTTGGCGATCGGGGCGGTGACGACGCCCGCGACCTGTCCGTCAACGGCCATCCGCACGGCGGTCTCGATCCAGCCGGTGACCGAGGCGGCATGCTCCGGGCGGGCATGACCCGGCGTGGCGGGCGAGGGCAGGGGGTGGTCCAGAACCGGGATGGCTTCACCGAACACGGCCTCCGCCTCATCGGGCGTGGCAACCGCCGTGACCGGAGCGTGCTCGGCCATCGAGGCCGTATCGCCGACGACCACAAAGGGGGCCGGGGCGGCGCGCCAGCACGCGGCGATGATCTCGGGGCCCACACCGGCCGGTTCGCCCATGGTCAGGGCGAGCGGCGGCACGCGCCCGGCCATCACTTCATCTCGATCAGGGCGTCGGCGCGCAGGTCACGCATGTAGCGGCGGCCCAGCATGGACAGGTTCGACCGCTGCAGACGGGATTCGACCTCGCGGTAGCTGGGCATTTCAGCCGTGCCGAGGCGACGTCCGCAGACCCCGACCAGATGCAGGCCCAGGGGCGTGCGGATCGGCTCGCTGATCTGTCCCACCTGCGCCTCGCGGGCGAAGGGCTGGAACTGAGGCGCAAGGCTCAGCACCTCGGTCTCGCCAAGGTCCGAGCCTAGCAGGCCGGTTTCCGAGGTGGCACGCGCCACCATGGTCTCGCAGGTCAGCGAGGGGCGGATCGACATCAGGCGCTGGGCCGCAGCCTCGACCTGCGCGTCCGTCGCATCCGGCGACAGCTCGACCATCACCTGATTGAGGCTGACGAGGCTGGAGGCCGCGCCGTCCCGCTTGTCGCGCATGTAGATGATGTAGACGCCGCCATCGACGACGATGGGGTTCGACAGCTGGCCGACATCGAGATTGTCCATGGCCTGCTGCACGGGCGGAGGCACTGAGCCCTCGACCACCCAGCCGGCGTCACCGCCGCGCACGGCCGACGGCGCGGCCGAGAACTGCTGGGCTACGGCCTGGAAGGGCGCGCCCTGGATCATCTGCTGGATCAGCTGCTGGGCACCGGTGATGGCCTGCTGCATACCGCCGACCCGCGCGCCTTCGATGTAGATCTCGCCGATCAGGTACTGCTTCTTGGTGGCGGCTTCCTCGTACTGGCGCAGGGTCTGCTCGACCTGGTTGCGGCTGACGCGGGCCCGGCTGGCGAAGCGCCCGCCGACCAGCTCCCGCCAGCCGATGGCCGTGCGGATCTGCTCGCGGATCGTGCTGGGGTGAATGCCCGCCTGGGCCAGCGCCTGCATGTACTGCTCGGGCGTCAGATTGGCCTGCTGGGCCATGGCCGCGATCTCGGCATCGACCTCTTCATCGGTGATGATCAGGGTCGGGTATTTGGCGATCTCCTGGGCCTGGAGATGCTCCTCGATCAGCATGTCGAGGGCTTCGCTCTGGATCTGGGCGACGTTCTCGGCGGTCGGCTGGACCTCGCTCATCACGATGAGCAGCAGCATGCGCTGGCGCAGGTCATAGCCCGTGATCACCCGGTCATTGACCGTGGCGACGATGCCGTCGGCGATCTGGAACTGGGGCTCCTGCGCGCGCGGCTGGGCCGGGCGGTCGGCCGCGGGGTTCAGGGTACCGGCGGAAACAGGCGGCTGGGTCTGGGCAAGGGCCGGTCCGGCCACGGCCAGGAGTGCCGCTGCCGCGATCACTGTACGCATGAAACGCATGGTTCGTTCTGATTCCTCATACCGGTTCGGTGCAGGCGCCGTCGGCAACTCGCCCCGCATCAACTCAGCCCCGTATCAACGTAGTTCGGCGTCAGGTCAAACCCGCGAGCGCGCGTCCGGAACCCTGCCTACCAGCGCCTGTCATTCCGGTCATAGCCTGACCCTCCAAAAGTGGCGAGGTTTAGGCGGATGTAGACGCCCTCGGACGGGCCGCTGGGGCGAACCCGCGTGTTGTCGCGCCGATACCCCAGTTCGAACCGGAAACAGTCGTCGTCGAACAGCAGGCCGACCTCGGATCGGGTGATCAGGTCCCGCTCCAGATCCATCACCCCCGTGCCGGCGATGCCCCAATTGCCCCAGATGAACTGCTGGGCCTGAAGTTCCACGAACTCATAGTTCCGGTTCAGCGGGCCGCCGAGCGGGTTCGACCGGTCGACGATATAGGTCACGGTCGCGCGGTCGCGGCGCCGCCAGGTGGCATCCACGGAGGCCTCGGCGCGGCGCACATCGCCCGAGTCGTCAAAGGTCGCATGGCCCCAGCCACGGATGCCGTCAGTAGCCGTGAAGCTGCCCTGCACCACCCAGTCCGAGGACGACGAGGCCAGCCCTGTCGGGTCGTAGAGAGCGGGCACGGCCGGAAGCGTCGGATCGGGCAGAACCGCCAGCAGGCCCGGCTCGTCATCATCACGCCAGCTCTTGCCGATGAAGATCGAGGCCTCGCGTGCCGGCCCCCAGTGATAGGTCGTGCGCGCGCCCAGCGTCAGGCGCGCACCCCCCTCATACAGGTCGAACCCGGGGAAGCGGTCCATGCGGAACAGGGAGCCGGCGTCCAGCTCCAGCGTCTGGCTGTCCTCGTTGGGGATGCGCGGATCGAGGTCGCTGGCGGTCGAGATCGACAGCTGGGCATGCGGCTCGACGATCAGGTCTCCGCCGCCGGCCAGCGGTTTCACCAGCGGGTAGCGGATATCCAGACCGGCGCTCAGGCGGCCGCGGCTGAGGGTCTCGGACCCGCTGTCGAACGGCGGCGGCAGGTCGTCGAGAGAATACAGATCGACCCGGCCGTCCACGAACGGCTCCCAGATGACCCCGGCGCGGCTGACCATCGCCCGGCGCCAGTCGAACCGGCCGGTGACGCGACGGCTGTCCACGCCTGACAGGCCTGCTGGCACGGGATCGGGTACCACTTCAGGCCGCAGGATCGGCGAGCCGACATAGTCGTCACGGAACAGGGCGACCGAGGAGCCGCTCAGCCTCAGCCGACCGCCCAGCACGGGGCTTTCCGGCTCCCACCGCGCGGTGATCAGGGGGGCGACGAAGGGCAGGCTGCTGTCGGCCTCGAACACGTTCAGTCCAGGCGCCGCCTCATTGGCCACGGCGATCCGCAGGCTCTGGATGTCGAAGGCCGCGGCCGAAACATAGCTGCGCCGCGTCTGGCGCTCGGCGTAGATCTGGCTGATCAGGCGTCGCTCATCCCCATAGTAGAGGCCGTTGTCCTGATAGGGATTTCGGATGTCATAGCGGTCGAACAGCGTCTTGTCCGAGGTGCGCTCGACCGTGAAGCCCCAGCGCCACGGCCCGTCCGGGTCGAACCGGCCGTGGGCCAGCAGATAGCTGCGGTGCTCGCGGTCCAGCGGGGTCGGCACATCGTCGATGCCATCGTCGTCGATGTCGAAATCGCCGAACGTCCGCTCATAGGTATAGCCCCCGCGTGCCACGATCGTGCCGTCGGCGAACCGGCGCCGCCATTGCAGGTTCAGCAGCGGCAGGACCTCGGTGTTCAGCTGGGGACTGATCAGCCAGTCCTCGGACGGCGACACCACGATCAGATAGGGCTGCTCATACGACAGGCCGCGTTCCTGATCGAACTCGATGATCGGCACCAGCAGGCCGCTGGCCCGCTCGACGGTCGGATCGGGGTGGCCAAAGTAGGGCAGATACAGAACCGGCACTCCGCCGATCTTGAAGACCGCGTTCCGGTACAGGATGGCGCGCAGGGCCTCGTCCTGGACGACCCGCTCGGCCTGGATCGAGATGCTGGGTGTCTTGGGCCGCCCTTCCTCGTCACAGATGGGGCAGGGGGTGAACAGCGCGTAGTTCAGCTCGTTGAGCGTTTCCGAGCGCCGGACCGCCGTGGCCGCCATCAGGCTGGCGCCGTTCTCGAGCCGGGTGGCAAAGTCGACGGCGACGCCGGTCTGCAGATCGTCTTCCAGCTCTAGCAGCGAGGCATAGACGACCGTCCCGTCCGGAGCGACAAGCTCGACCTGGCCCTCGGCCGTGGCCGTCTGGTTCGCCAGGTCATAGGCCACGCGGCGCGCCTGCAGGGTGTGGTTCCGGAAACGGGCAAAGACGCGCTCGCCGTCCACCGTGCCCTCGGCCGTCAGGACATCGCCGTCGCGCGAGACGCTGCCCGCGTCCATGTAGACCGCCTCGGGCGCCAGACCGTCGGCGGGCGCGGGGGGCGTGGCGTCCTGGGCCAGGGCCTGGCCGGCCAGAAACAGGGGCGCGCAGGCCAGGCTTGCCGCACCGGCCAGCAGGCGCCCGCGCAGGGCGCCGCGCTTCTGGCGGCCGGGCCGGGCGGCCGCTGGGCCGGACGAAATCCTGTCTTGCTTCACATCAACCTCGAACGGGGGCGGCTCAGCCGTCCTCCGTATAGAACAGCAGGGTGAAGGCTGCGAGCCCGGTCAGAACCGGAGGCAGCCAGGCGGCCAGAAAGGGCGGAATCACTTCCGCCGTGCCGAAGGCCGCGAACGTCTGGTTCACGAAGAAGAAGGCGAAACCGAGGATGACGGCCGCAATCGACATGCGCGCCAGATCCCCCAGCCGCATCAGGCGGAGCGAAAAGGCCGCCGCCAGAATCGACATGGCCGCAAACATCAGGGGCGTGGCCAGCAGCTGGTGCAGCCGGAGGCGATAGGCGGTCGAGGAAAAGCCGGCCTGTTCGACCCGCTGGATCTGGGTCGGCAGGGCCCACAATGAGGTCGACTGCGGTCGGGCGAAGCGGGCGAAGGCTTCATTTGTCGCCAGACTCGAGGGCAGGTCCAGCCGCGCATAGGACACGGCCCGCTGGCCTGTCTGCGCCCCTACGGCGTCTACCAGCCGCCAGCTGCCGGCGGTCAGCGAGGCCGAGGCGGCGTCCAGCCGTTCGACGAAGCTGAGAGCGCCGTTTTCGCCAACCGTATAGATGAAGAAGGTCACGCCGGTCAGGCGCGCCCGGGCCCGGTCCTGCTGTTCGGCGCGAATGATCATCTGGCGCTGGCTGTTGCCTTCGCGGATCCAGACGGCTTCGGGACGGTCGCTTTCCACGGGGGCGGCTGACAGACGGGTGCGCTCGCGTTGGAAGACCCCGTCGCCCCAGGCCGCCACCGGACCCAGCACGGTGATGGTCAGGATGCCGAAGATCAGGGCGGTTCCGGCAGCCGGAAGCACGAACCGCCAGGCCGACAGTCCAGCCGCCCGCATGGCGATCAGCTCGCTGCGCCGGTTCAGGCCCACATAGGCGGCCAGCGTCCCGAACAGGAAGACGAACGGCATCAGCTGCAGAATCACGGCCGGCGACTTCATCGCCATCAGGCCGAGGATGCGCAGCGCCGACAGATCGACGTCCGAGCCGACGCCCCGCGAAATCTCCACGAAGTCGATCAGCATGATCAGGCTGGCGATGATGGCCAGGGCGACGGTCAGCGACCGGGCCTGCTGGATCAGCACATAGCGTTCGATCCGGCCGAGGCTGAACAGGCGGGGAGGACGAAAGCTCATGCCCGGGCGCTCCCCGGCATCAGGGCGCGCCAGTCGAACAGGTCCAGCCTGCGTCCGCGCCTCGGGGCCCGGAACAGCATGGCGACCGCCAGGGCCGTGACCACGAGGGGAAAGGCGTACTGCAACAGGTTCAGCCAGGGCGTCCACGCGGCGGCGGCCACCACGCCGTAGCCCAGGATCCGCACCAGCAGGAATACGGCCGCCGCCTTGGCCACGCGGATGCCATAGCCGGTGCGGCTGAACGACCCCGCCAGGATCGCCGCCAGCGCCAGCGCCATGGCGGTCAGGGCATAGAGCGGCGACGCCAGCCGCGAATGCCCCTCCGCCAGCAGCTCATTGCGGGTGCCGACCGAGGGGATCATCTCCGGCCGCGGCATGAAGAGGTCACTGAGCCCCAGATCGGAAGGCTTGAAGCGGGGCTGCTCGGCCCCCTCCGCATAGCCGCCCAAGGGGAAGACATAGGTGTCGAACGACAGCAGGTTCAGCACTCCGGCCGAGGAGAACTGCTGGCTCGACCCCCCGATCAGGGTCAGCACGGGCTCACCGTCCACGCGGCCAAAGCGGGCCTCGGCGGCGCTCCAGGTCTGGGTCGTCTCGCCGTCCCGGATGTAGATGAAGAGGTTTTTTAGCAGGCCGTTCTGCTCGATCTCCTGCACATAGACCGTCAGGCCGTCGCCGCTCTGTACAAACTCGCCCTCGCGCACCAGCAGCGCGGCCAGATCGGACCGCACGGCAAAGGCCTCGGTCCGCGCGGTGGTCTGGGACCAGGGCTGGATGACCAGATTGATGAGCAGGCCCAGCGCCATGACGATCACCGCCAGCTTGGCGGCCGGCCGGATCAGAGCCACCCGGGTGATGCCTGCGGCCTGAGCGGCGGTCAGTTCCTGCTCCCGCTGCAGCCGGGTCAGGGCCACCAGGGCCCCGACGAACAGGCCGATCGGCAGGATGACGCCCAGCAGCTGGGGCACGGCCAGCAGCGTCAACTTCAGCATCAGCCACAGGCTCTGGCCGCGCTCGACCACGAATTCCAGCTGCTCCAGGCTCTGGCTCAGCACACCGATTCCCACCAGCGCGGCACACGCCCCGGCGACCGGCAGCAGCAACTGGCGAAAAAGGTAGCCTTGAATCAGCGTCATCGGTGGGAAAATTTCGCCCGGTTGCGGGCCGTGTCGATAACGCGCATCTAATACACATCGAGGCGGTCGGAAGAAACGGAACGCCTCTTTTTGTATTGTGTAACCGGGAACCGGGCCGTTCGCCCGCGTGGGAGTGCTTCATGAACATCGCCTTTGCTGCCGATCTGGGACAACCGCAGGCTCTGGCCCTGCTTGTCGGGGAGGGCCGCAAGCTGTGCGACGGCGGCAAGGCCCTGGACGGCCAGTCCGGCGGCACCTTCGAGCGCGCCATGCAGTCCGGCCGCTTCACCGGCGGCAAGGGCAAGACGCTCGTCGTGTCGGCTCCGCATGGGCTGGACGCGTCGGTGGTCGTGCTGGCCGGCGTGGGCAAGCGCGACGAGCTGACGGATCTGGCGATCGAGGAAGCGGCGGGAGCGGCCTTCCACGCGGTCAAGATGAGCGGGGCTGAAACCCTGACCGTCGATGCCCGCTCGTTCAGCGCCGAACAGGCCGCCCGCGTGGCCTTCGCCATCAAGCTGGCTGCCTATCGCTTCGACAAATATCTGACCCGCCAGAAGCCCGAGAAAATCCCGTCGGTGACGAGCCTGACCGTGGTCTGCGCCGATGTGAAGGCCGCCGAGGCGGCGTTCCAGCCCCTGTCGGCCGTGGCCGACGGCGTGATCTTTGCCCGCGACCTGGTCTCGGAGCCCGCCAACGTCCTCTACCCCGAAGAATTCGCCAGCCGTTGCAAGGCGCTCGAATCGCTGGGCCTCGAAGTCGAGATTCTGGGCGAGAAGGAGCTCGAGAAGCTGGGCTTCCGGACCCTGCTCGCGGTAGGCATGGGCAGCCGCCGCGACAGCCACGTCGCCATCATGAAGTGGAACGGCGGCAAGTCGGGCGATGCGCCGTTGGCCTTCGTCGGCAAGGGCGTCTGCTTCGACACGGGCGGCATTTCGCTGAAACAGCCCGAGGGCATGGAAGACATGAAGTGGGATATGGGCGGCGCGGCCGCCGTGTCCGGCCTCATGCACGCGCTGGCGGGCCGCAAGGCGAAGGTCAATGCGGTGGGTGTCATCGGCCTTGTCGAGAACATGCCCGACGGCAATGCCCAGCGCCCCGGTGATATCGTCAAATCCCTGTCGGGCCAGACGGTCGAGGTGCTGAACACCGATGCTGAGGGGCGCCTCGTTCTGGCGGACTGCCTCTGGTACACCCAGGACCGCTTCAAGCCGAAATTCATGATCGATCTGGCCACCCTGACGGGCGCCATGATCGTCGCGCTGGGCATGGACTACGCCGGGGTGTTCTCGAACGACGACTCGGTGGCCCAGCCGATCCTCGACGCCGGCGCCAAGGTCGACGAGAATTTCTGGCGCATGCCGATCCCGGATCAATACGACCGTCACATCGACTCGCCCGCCGCGGACGTGAAGAACATGGGCAACGGCCGCGCCGGTGGCTCGATCACCGCCGCCCTGTTCCTGAAACGCTTCATCAACGACACCCCCTGGGCGCACATCGACATCGCGCCGACCGCCTGGGTCAGCAAGAGCCAGCGGTCGACCGTGCCGGACGGCGGCGTCGGCTTCGGCGTGCGCACGCTCGACCGGATGATCGCCGACACCTACGAGGGCTAGGGCAGGCGAGGGGCCGGAAGCCATGGCCGGTCAGGGCCCGCAAATCTGGTTCTACCACCTCGAACGGTCGGGTCTGGAGCAGGTGCTGCCGACCTTGCTGGACAAGGTGATGCAGGCTGGCCTGCGGGCCCAGGTCCGGGTCGCCGACACAGACCTCGCCCGGCACCTGGGCGAGGCGCTGTGGACCTGGCGGGACGACAGTTTTCTCGCGCATGGCCACAGTTCCGACCCTCATCCCGGGCGACAACCGATCCTGTTCACATCAGGAACCGACAATGTGAACCAGGCTCAGGCCCTGTTCATTGTCGACGGATCAGACTTTGGGCCGACGGAGGATTTCCAACGGTGTTTCATCCTATTCGACGGTCAGGACGAGGCGGCGCTGATGCAGGCGCGAGAACGCTGGAAGGCGCTCAAGGCCGCGGGCGCGGACATCAGCTACTGGCGGCAGACGCTGGAGGGACGCTGGGAAAAGGCGGGCTGATCCTGGCGGCGCTGGCCCTCGGCCTCAGCGCCTGTGCCCCGCCCGAGCCCCTGCCCACCCGCCCGGTCGGCGTGGTGGTCGTGCCCGACGCGCCTGCCGGCCGGACGCCCTATGCCGAGGCGGCGGTCGAGGTTCAGGACCCCAATGACCTGTGCCGCGCATCCTCCCTCCAGTGGCTGGTCGGCAAGGACCGCAGCGAGATCCCGGTGCCGGTCGACCTGACCAACCGGCGGGTGGCCTGCACCACCTGCCCGCGGACCGAGGCCCATTCCCCGTATCTGCTGAACATTCTCTACGACGCCGAAACCAACCGGGTGACCCAGGTCAGCTGCGGCTGAGGGAACCGGCTGGTCCGGCGCGCCTTAGCCCTTCGACAGTCAAAGCATGGAGACCCACGATCATGATGCGTACCGCCCTTCTGACCGGTAGCCTGGCCGTTCTGGCCGCCTGCGCCCCGACGCCGGACACCGCCATGCCCGGTGGCGCGACCGACACCTGCGGGGCCGCGCAGAACCAGAGCCTGATCGGGCGCAACATCGCCGCCGTCAGCTTTGCTGCCGATGCCAATGTCCGCACGGCCTGCACCACCTGTGCCGTGACCATGGACTATCAGGCGGACCGGATGAACGTCTTCTTCGACCAGGAGACCGGCATCATCGAGCGGGTGACCTGCGGCTAGTCCGCAGGAAATTCACCGGGGGCCTTTATTTCGTCGGAAAAGCGAGTATATCACCGCGTTCCGCACAACTCTGTAACGAGTCCGCGCGACAGCGCCGAGGCCCGGTCCGTTGCCCTCCGACCGGTGCGAAGGCGCGCTCCTCCCCAAGGGAGCCGACATGACTGGTGTCCTGATCGCAGAGGCCCGCGGCCCGCGATCGAGGGTGGACACCGACATCCGTAAGGCCCGGGACCGCCGTCGGCGGCCACGGGTCATTGCTTTGACTGCGGGCCGTCCGGCCCGCCGATTGGGAAACAGGAATGGCCAAGTCCATCGACGGTCTCGCCCACGCGGCTCAGATCGCCTCCGCCACGTCGTTCACCGGCAAGAAGCGCATTCGCAAATCCTTCGGTCGCATCCCGGAAGCGGTGCAGATGCCGAACCTGATCGAGGTGCAGCGCGCCTCGTACGAACAGTTCCTGCAGCGCGAAGTGCGCCCCGGCGAGCGCATCGACCAGGGCATCGAGGCGGTCTTCAAGTCCGTCTTCCCGATCAAGGACTTCAACGAGCGCGCCGTGCTCGAATACGTCTCGTATGAGTTCGAGCCGCCGAAGTACGACGTCGAGGAGTGCATCCAGCGCGACATGACCTATGCCGCGCCGCTCAAGGTCAAGCTGCGCCTGATCGTCTTCGAGACGGACGAGGAAACCGGCGCCCGCTCGGTCAAGGACATCAAGGAGCAGGACGTCTACATGGGCGACATCCCGCTCATGACGGACAAGGGCACCTTCACCGTCAACGGCACCGAGCGCGTGATCGTCTCGCAGATGCACCGCTCGCCGGGCGTCTTCTTCGACCACGACAAGGGCAAGACCCACTCGTCGGGCAAGCTGCTGTTCGCCGCCCGCGTCATCCCGTACCGCGGCTCGTGGCTGGACTTCGAGTTCGACGCCAAGGACATCGTCTACGTCCGTATCGACCGTCGCCGCAAACTGCCCGCCTCGACCTTCCTGATGGCGCTGGGCATGGACGGCGAGGAAATCCTCAAGACCTTCTACGACACCGTGCCCTACGAGAAGCGCGGTGACACCTGGGTCACGCCCTACAAGCCCGAGCGCTGGCGCGGCGTGAAGCCCGAGTTCGACCTGGTCGACGCCGACACCGGCGAGGTCGTCGCTCCGGCCGGTACAAAGATCAGCGCCCGCGCCGCCAAGAAGCTGGGCGAAACGGTCAAGTCGCTTTCGCTGGCGTCCGACGCCCTGGTGACCAAGTATCTGGCCGCCGACGCGGTCAATATGGAAAACGGCGAGATCTTCGCCGAGGCCGGTGACGAGCTGGACGCCGCCACCATCGACCTGCTGGTCGAGAACGGCTTCACCACCCTCGACATTCTGGACATCGACCACGTCACGGTCGGCGCCTACATGCGCAACACCCTGCGCGTGGACAAGAATTCGAGCCGCGAGGAAGCGCTGTTCGACATCTACCGCGTCATGCGTCCGGGCGAGCCCCCGACCCCGGAAGCGGCCGAGGCGATGTTCAACTCGCTGTTCTTCGACTCGGAGCGCTACGACCTGTCCTCGGTCGGCCGCGTGAAGATGAACATGCGCCTGGAAAGCCCGGAAGTCGGCGACGACGTCCGCGTGCTGCGCAAGGAAGACGTGCTCAAGGTCCTGCAGATCCTGGTGGGCCTGAAGGACGGCCAGGGCGAGATCGACGACATCGACAACCTGGGCAACCGCCGGGTGCGTTCGGTTGGCGAGCTGTTGGAAAACCAGTACCGCGTCGGTCTGCTGCGCATGGAGCGCGCCATCAAGGAGCGCATGAGCTCGGTCGATATCGACACGGTCATGCCGCACGACCTGATCAACGCCAAGCCGGCGGCCGCGGCCGTCCGTGAGTTCTTCGGCAGCTCGCAGCTGTCGCAGTTCATGGACCAGACCAATCCGCTTTCGGAAATCACCCACAAGCGCCGCCTGTCGGCGCTTGGGCCGGGCGGTCTGACGCGCGAACGCGCGGGCTTCGAGGTCCGCGACGTGCACCCGACCCACTATGGCCGGATTTGCCCGATCGAAACGCCGGAAGGCCCGAACATCGGCCTGATCAACTCGCTGGCCACCCACGCCCGGGTGAACAAGTACGGCTTCATCGAAAGCCCCTACCGTCGCATCAAGGACGGCAAGGCCACTGACGACGTCGTCTACATCTCGGCCATGGAAGAGGCGAAGCACGTCATCGCCCAGGCCAACATCGAGCTGAAGGCCGGCGAGATCGTCGAGGACCTGGTCCCGGGCCGGGTCAACGGGGAATCGCAACTGCTGGCCAAGGCCGACGTCGACATGATGGACGTGTCGCCCAAGCAGGTGGTCTCGGTCGCTGCGGCCCTGATCCCCTTCCTGGAAAACGACGACGCCAACCGCGCGCTGATGGGCGCCAACATGCAGCGTCAGGCCGTGCCGCTGGTCCAGGCCGACGCCCCGCTGGTCGGCACCGGCATGGAAGCGGTCGTGGCCGTGGACTCCGGCGCGGTCGTGGTCGCCAAGCGTGACGGTATCGTCGAGCAGATCGACGGGACCCGGATCGTGGTGCGCGCCACCAACGAGGCCGACGCCGGTCGTTCGGGCGTCGACATCTATCGCCTGTCCAAGTTCCAGCGTTCGAACCAGTCGACCTGCATCAACCAGCGCCCGATTGTGCGCGTGGGCGATACGGTCAAGGCCGGCGACGTGATCGCCGACGGCCCGTCGACGGACCTGGGTGAACTGGCGCTGGGCCGCAACGCCCTCGTCGCCTTCATGCCGTGGAACGGCTACAACTTCGAGGACTCGATCCTGATCTCGGAGCGCATCGTGCGCGACGACGTCTTCACCTCGATCCACCTCGAGGAGTTCGAGGTGATGGCCCGCGATACCAAGCTGGGGCCGGAAGAAATCACCCGCGATATCCCGAACGTCGGCGAGGAAGCCCTGCGCAACCTCGACGAGGCCGGCATCGTCGCCATCGGCGCCGAGGTCCAGCCGGGTGACATCCTGTGCGGCAAGGTCACGCCCAAGGGCGAGAGCCCGATGACCCCGGAAGAGAAGCTGCTGCGCGCGATCTTCGGCGAGAAGGCTTCAGACGTGCGCGACACCTCGCTGCGTCTGCCGCCGGGGGTCGCCGGGACCGTGGTCGACGTACGCGTCTTCAACCGTCACGGCGTCGACAAGGACGAACGTGCGGTGGCCATCGAGCGCGCCGAGATCGAGCGTCTGGGCAAGGACCGGGACGACGAGCTCGCCATCCTGGAGCGCAACGTCTACGGCCGTCTGAAGCCGCTGCTGCTGGGCAAGAACGCCACCTCGGGTCCGAAGGGCCTGGGCCGCGGCGAAGTCACCGAAGAGAAGCTGGGCGGCCTGTCGCGCGGCCTGTGGTGGCAGATCGCCCTCGACGACGAAAAGGCGATGGGCGAGCTTGAGGCCATGAAGAAGCAGTTCGAGGACGCCCGCAAGGCGCTCGACCGCCGCTTCGAGGACAAGGTCGAGAAGCTGCAACGCGGCGACGAACTGCCCCCGGGCGTCATGAAGATGGTCAAGGTCTTCGTGGCCGTGAAGCGCAAGCTGCAGCCCGGCGACAAGATGGCCGGCCGTCACGGCAACAAGGGCGTCATCTCCAAGATCCTGCCGATCGAGGACATGCCGTACCTGGAAGACGGTACGTCGGTCGACATCGTGCTGAACCCGCTGGGCGTGCCCTCGCGCATGAACATCGGCCAGATCTTCGAAACCCACCTCGGGTGGGCGGCTGCGGGCCTCGGCAAGCAGATCGCCGGCCTGCTGGATGACTGGCAGCACGGCGGCCAGAAGAAGGCCCTGATCGAACGTCTGACCGACATCTACGGCAAGGACACCCCGCTGCCTGACGATGAAGAGGACCTGATCGAACTGGCCCGCAATCTGTCGAAGGGCGTGCCCTTCGCCACGCCGGTCTTCGATGGTGCCAACATCGGCGACATCGAGCGCCTGCTGGTCGAGGCCGGTCTGGAGAAGTCGGGACAGTCGATCCTGTACGACGGCCAGACGGGCGATCGCTTCAAGCGTCCGGTCACGGTCGGCTACATCTACATGCTGAAGCTGCACCACCTGGTGGACGACAAGATCCACGCCCGCTCGATCGGCCCGTACTCGCTGGTCACCCAGCAGCCGCTGGGCGGCAAGGCGCAGTTCGGCGGACAGCGCTTCGGCGAGATGGAGGTCTGGGCGCTGGAAGCGTACGGCGCGGCCTACACCCTGCAGGAGATGCTGACGGTCAAGTCCGACGACGTGGCCGGCCGCACCAAGGTCTACGAGGCCATCGTCCGCGGCGACGACAGCTTCGAGGCCGGCATTCCCGAGAGTTTCAACGTGCTCATCAAGGAAATGCGCTCGCTGGGTCTGAACGTGGAGCTGGAGAACGGCTGATCCGGACATCAAGGCCCTCTCCCGCGCGGCGGGGGAGGGCAGTCCGCCTCCCGAAGCCCTCTCCTCATTGATTTTCGCGGCAGTCGCCGCAGCTAAGGAACTGAGATGAACCAGGACGTCCTGAACATCTTCAACCCGGTCCCGGTCACCCCGACCTTTGACCAGATCAAGATCGCCCTGGCCTCGCCTGAGAAGATCCGGTCGTGGTCGTTCGGCGAGATCAAGAAGCCGGAAACCATCAACTACCGTACGTTCAAGCCCGAGCGTGACGGTCTGTTCTGCGCCCGTATCTTTGGCCCGACCAAGGACTACGAATGCCTGTGCGGCAAGTACAAGCGCATGAAGTACAAGGGTATTATTTGCGAGAAGTGCGGCGTTGAGGTCACCCTGGCCCGCGTCCGTCGCGAGCGCATGGGCCACATCGACCTGGCCGCTCCGGTCGCCCACATCTGGTTCCTGAAGTCGCTGCCGTCGCGTATCTCGCTGATGCTCGACATGGCGCTGAAGGACGTCGAGCGCGTCCTGTATTTCGAGAACTACATCGTCACCGAGCCGGGCCTGACCCCGCTGAAGCAGAACCAGCTGCTGACCGAGGACGAGTACTACCGCTACCAGGAAGAGTTCGGCGATGACGGCTTCACCGCCGAGATCGGCGCCGAGGCCGTCCGCAACCTGCTGATGGGCATCGACCTGCACGCCGAGGCCGAGAAGCACCGCGCCGAACTGGCCGACAGCCCCTCGGAAATGAAGGCCAAGAAGGCCTCCAAGCGCCTCAAGCTGATCGAGGCCTTCCTCGAAAGCGGCAACAAGCCCGAGTGGATGGTGCTGACCATCGTGCCGGTCATCCCGCCGGAACTGCGCCCGCTGGTGCCGCTGGACGGTGGCCGTTTCGCCACCTCGGACCTGAACGACCTGTACCGCCGGGTGATCAACCGGAACAACCGTCTGAAGCGCCTCATGGAGCTGCGGGCGCCGGACATCATCATCCGCAACGAAAAGCGGATGCTGCAGGAATCGGTCGACGCCCTGTTCGACAACGGCCGTCGCGGCCGGGTCATCACCGGTGCCAACAAGCGTCCGCTGAAGTCGCTGGCCGACATGCTGAAGGGCAAGCAGGGCCGCTTCCGCCAGAACCTGCTCGGCAAGCGCGTCGACTATTCGGGCCGTTCGGTCATCGTCGTGGGTCCGGACCTCAAGCTGCACGAGTGCGGCCTGCCCAAGAAGATGGCGCTCGAGCTGTTCAAGCCGTTCATCTACGCGCGTCTGGACGCCAAGGGCCTGTCGGGCACCGTCAAGCAGTCCAAGCGCATGGTCGAGCGCGAACAGCCCCAGGTCTGGGACATCCTCGAGGAGGTCATCCGCGAGCACCCGGTCCTGCTGAACCGCGCGCCGACGCTCCACCGTCTGGGCATCCAGGCCTTCGAGCCCAAGCTGATCGAGGGCAAGGCCATCCAGCTGCACCCGCTGGTCTGCGCCGCCTTCAACGCCGACTTCGATGGCGACCAGATGGCCGTGCACGTCCCGCTGAGCCTTGAGGCCCAGCTGGAAGCGCGCGTCCTGATGATGTCGACCAACAACATCCTGTCGCCGGCCAACGGCAAGCCGATCATCGTGCCGTCGCAGGATATCGTGCTGGGTCTCTACTACCTGTCGCTGGTCAAGGACGGTGAGCCGGGCGAAGGCAAGCTGTTCGCCAACATCGGCGAGATCGATGCCGCGCTCGACGCCGGTGTCGTCAGCCTGCACACCCGCATCAAGGCCCGCTGGACCGAGATGAACGCCGAGGGCGAGCTGGTCACCAAGGTGATCGACTCCACCCCGGGCCGGATGAAGCTGGGCGCGATCCTGCCCAAGAACCCGAACGTCGGTTACCGGCTGCTCGAGAAGAACCTGACCAAGAAGGAAATCGGCAATCTGATCGACGTGGTCTATCGCCACTGCGGCCAGAAGGCGACGGTGATCTTCGCCGACCAGATGATGGGCCTGGGCTTCCGCGAGGCGGCCAAGGCGGGCATCTCCTTCGGCAAGGACGACATCGTCATCCCGCAGAAGAAGGTTGGCTTCGTCGAGGAAACCCAGTCGCAGGTCGAGGAGTACGAACAGCAGTACGCCGACGGCCTGATCACCAAGGGCGAGAAGTACAACAAGGTCGTTGACGCCTGGGCCAAGGCCACGGACCGGATCGCCGACGCCATGATGGCCGAGATCGCCCAGCCGCGCGTGCTGGCCGAGGGCGAACGCCCCGACATCAACTCGGTGTACATGATGGCCAACTCCGGCGCCCGGGGTTCGCAGGCCCAGATGAAGCAGCTGGGCGGCATGCGGGGCCTGATGGCCAAGCCGTCGGGCGAGATCATCGAGACGCCGATCGTGTCGAACTTCAAGGAAGGCCTGACCGTCCTTGAATACTTCAACTCGACCCACGGCGCCCGTAAGGGTCTGGCCGACACCGCGCTGAAGACCGCCAACTCGGGTTACCTGACCCGTCGTCTGGTGGACGTGGCGCAGGACTCGATCGTCACCGAGGAAGACTGTGGCTCGACGCGGGGCATTACCCTGCGCGCGGTGGTCGAGGGCGGTGATGTGCTGGTCTCGCTGGGTCAGCGCGTTCTCGGCCGCTACGCCGCCGAAGACATCAAGGAGCCGGGCACCGATACCGTCCTGTTCCCCGCCGACACCTATCTCCAGGAAGAGGAGATCGAGGCCCTCGAGGACGCCGGCGTCCAGGCCGTCAAGGTCCGTTCGGCCCTCACCTGTGAGGCCGAGGCCGGCATCTGCGCCCACTGCTACGGGCGTGACCTGGCGCGCGGAACCAACGTCAACATCGGCGAGGCCGTCGGTGTTATCGCGGCCCAGTCGATCGGTGAGCCGGGCACCCAGCTGACGATGCGGACCTTCCACATCGGCGGTACCGCCCAGGTGGCCGAGACCTCCTTCATGGAGGCGACCAACGCCGGCTCGATCAAGATCACCGGCCCGACCGTCAAGGCGGCGCACGGCGACCTGATGGCCATGAGCCGCAACGTCATCGTGACCGTGGTCGTGGACGGCAAGGATCGCGAGACCCACAAGGCTCCGTACGGCGCCCGTCTGCGCGTGAAGGAAGGCGAGGAGGTCGCTCGCGGCCAGCGTCTGGCCGAGTGGGACCCCTACACCACGCCGATCCTGACCGAAGTCGGCGGCACCATCCGCTTCGAGGACCTGGTGGAATCCCTGTCGTTCCGCGAGGAAACCGACGAGGCCACCGGTATCGCCCAGCGCGTGGTCACCGACTGGCGGGCCAATCCGCGTGGTTCGGACCTGCGTCCGGCCATGGGTGTCACCAACGGTGACGCCTATGCCAAGCTGGCCTCGGGCTCCGACGCCCGCTACCTGCTGCCGGTCGGCGCGGTTCTGTCCGTGGCCAACGGCGACGTGGTCAAGCCGGGCGAGATCATCGCCCGTGTCCCGACCGAGGGTGCCAAGACGCGCGACATCACCGGCGGTCTGCCGCGGGTGGCCGAGCTGTTCGAGGCCCGTCGTCCCAAGGACTGCGCGGTCATCGCCGAAATGGACGGTCGTGTGGAATTCGGGCGCGACTACAAGAACAAGCGCCGCATCAAGATCACCCCGGAAGTGGATGCCGATGGCAACCAGGCCGAGGCGGTCGAATTCCTCATCCCGAAGGGCAAGCACATCTCCGTCCACGACGGCGATCTGATCCAGAAGGGCGACTACATCATCGACGGCAACCCGGATCCGCACGATCTGCTGCGCATCCAGGGCGTCGAGGCGCTGGCCGAGTACCTCGTCAACGAGGTGCAGGAGGTCTATCGACTGCAGGGCGTGCCGATCAACGACAAGCACATCGAGGTGATCGTTCGCCAGATGCTGCAGAAGGTCGAAATCCTGGATTCGGGTGAAACCACCCTGATCAAGGGCGACCACGTCGACATCCCCGAGGTCGAGGCCGAGAACGCCAAGGTCATCAAGCGCAAGGGCCGCCCGGCGACCACCCAGCCGGTTCTGCTGGGTATCACCAAGGCCTCGCTGCAGACCCGCAGCTTCATCTCGGCGGCGTCCTTCCAGGAGACCACCCGCGTCCTCACCGACGCCTCGGTCAACGGCAAGGTCGACAATCTGGAAGGCCTCAAGGAGAACGTCATCGTGGGCCGCCTCATCCCGGCGGGCACCGGTGCCTATCTGCGGTCGCTGCAGAAGGTCGCCAACCAGCGCGATGCCGAGCTCACCGACGCCCGCGAGGCGGCGGTCGAGGCTCTGCCCGCCGATCTGGCGGCCGAACTGGAAGAGACCGAAGGCTGATCGGCCTCACCGGCTGAACGAAACGGGGCGGTGTCGAAAGGCACCGCCCTTTTTCTATTCGTCGGCGTCTCTCCGATCCCGGTCGCTCAGGCCCTGGTCGAGCTGGTCGTTGGTGTCCTGACGGAAGCCGGGGTCCAGGTGCGCGCCGGGACACCCCATGCCGAAATTGGATCCGGGGCAGTCGCCGACACCGGTCACCCCCGTGCCCCCCGCCAGCGGACGGCGCCGGGCCTCATAGCGCTCGATCTCGCGTCGGCCCTCGGCGGCGAAGCGCGCGTCGCGGGCGGGATTGTCGGTCCCCCGGATCGGGGTCGCCTGCGCCGCAGCCTCATTGAAGGCCTCGTCGCACACGGCCTGCTCGGCGGCCGACATGCGACCGTTCCGGGCGTTGCAGCCCAGGGTGCTGGTGCGCAGGCTGCGTGCTACGCGACCACCCTCGGTTTCGGGCCGCACGGCCCATTCCGATGACGGGCGCCCGGGCAGGCCCGGTGTCGCGGGCCGGGTGACCGGGGCCTCCTCGTCGTCATCCTCGGGGCGGGCGAGGGGATCGGTCACGCGCATCGAGCGGTCAGCAGTAGCGGGCAGGGGGGCGGTGCTGGTCGGCGGCGGCGTCCGCGGCGGCCTCGGGCGCTCGCCCTCCAGCAGCGGGCGGGGTTGGATATCGACATAGAGCGGCGGCAGGGGCCGGGTCGTATCCATGACGGGACCAAAGGCGCCGAAGGCCAGCAATCCCAGCACCAGCAGGTGCGCCATGAGCGACAGGGCCACGACGACCGGCAGGCGCCAGCGCGCCTTGCCCACCCTGGTCATGATGGCGTCCAGACGGTCCCTGCGGATCACGGTGGCGGCCTCCCCTCTGAGGGGCAGACAACCGGCCAACCATGGCCAAGTCAGGGCTGAATTGCGGGCCTATTCGCGGCGCAGTGCCTCAATCGGGTCCAGCTGCGCCGCCCGCCACGCCGGATAGGCCCCGAACACCACGCCGACGAAGGTCGAGAACCCGATAGCCAGCGGCGCGGCCCAGGCCGGGATGGCCGCGGGCCAGTCCCCGAACTTCGACATCAGCAGCGCGCCGCCGACCCCGAGGAGCAGGCCGATCAGACCGCCCAGCAGCGACAGGGCCACGGACTCGAGCGCGAACTGGGTCAGCACGTCGCTGCGCCGCGCCCCGATCGCCATGCGCAGGCCGATCTCGCGCGTCCGCTCGGTCACCGACACCAGCATGATGTTCATGATGCCGACCCCTCCAACCACCAGCGACACTCCGGCGACCGCGGCCAGCAGGATGGTGAAGGTGGCCGTCGAGGACTGCGCCGCCTCCTGGATGGAGGTCAGGTTCTGAACGTTGAAGTCGTCCTCCTGTCCCGGGCGGATGCGGTGCCGCTGACGCAGCAGTTCGGCCACATCCTGTTCCAGCCGGTAGAGGGAGTCCTCGTCGACCGCCTTGACATAGATCTGGTTGACGCTGTTCCCGCGAGAGCCCGAGCCCCGCCCGATGACGCGGCTGCGCGCGGCGTCTAGCGGGATGACCACGATGTCGTCCTGGTCCTGAAAGCCCGACTGGCCCTTCTCGCCCAGCACGCCGACGACGGTGAAGGGAATGGGGCCGATGCGCATGCGCTGGCCGACAGGGTCGACGCCCTCGCCGAACAGTTCGCGCACCACGGTCTGGCCCAGAACGGCGACCTTGCGACCGCTGTCGGCGGCGGCCTGATCGAACATCTGCCCGGAGACGATCTCGAGGTCGCGCGCCACCAGATACTCGGGGGTCACCCCCTCGATGCGGCTGGCCCAGTTGGCACCGTCATAGACCAGCTGCGCCCCGCCGTTGACGGCCGGAGAGATGGCCTTGACCCCGTCCAGGGTCCGCATGGCCTCGGCGTCGTCGACGGTCAGGCTGGCGCCCGAGCCCCCGCCGCCGCGCACAAAGCCGCCGCCTGCGCCCCGCGGGGCCCCGGGCCGCACCACCAGCATATTGGTGCCGAGGCTGGACAGGGCCTGTTCGACCCTCTGCTGGGCGCCCAGACCGATGGAGGTCATCATGATGACGGCCGCCACCCCGATCACCACGCCCAGCGACGTCAGGGCCGAGCGCATGGGGTGGGCGGCTATGGCCCCCACGGCGAAGCGCACCAGCTCGAGCGGGCTCATGGCGCTGCTGGTCAGGGGACGAGGATCATGCGGCATTGCGGTCATCCGATACGATCAGCCCGTCGCGAAACGCGACCCGGCGCCGGGCGCGCGCGGCGACCTCGGTGTCGTGGGTGACGATGCACAGGGTCAGACCCTGGCTGTTCAGCTCGTCGAACAGGGCCAGCACCTCCTGGCCGGTGGCGGTGTCGAGCGCGCCGGTCGGCTCATCGGCCAGCAGCAGGTCCGGCGCATTGGCCAGCGCCCGGGCGATGGCCACGCGCTGCTGCTGTCCACCCGACATCTGCGTCGGCCTGTTCTCCAGTCGCGATCCCAGACCCACGCGCTCCAGCAGGGCCACGGCCCGGTCCCGCCGCTCGGCGGGCGCGATCCCGGCATAGATCATCGGCAGTTCGACGTTCTGCACCGCTGTCAGCCGGGGCAGCAGCTGGAAGGACTGGAAGACAAAGCCGATCCGCCGGTTGCGGAAGCTGGCCAGTTCATCGTCGTCATAGTCGGCGACCGGATCGTCCTCGAAGCGATAGTCGCCGCCCGTCGGCCGGTCGAGCCCACCCAGCACATTCATCAGCGTCGACTTGCCCGAGCCGGACGGCCCGATGATGGCCACATGCTCGCCCCGGTCGATGCCCAGCGACACCCCGCCCAGGGCGTGGATGACATTGTCGCCCATGACATAGGTCTTGGTCAGATTATCGATACGGATCATCGCTCTAGAACCGGCCGCCGCCGCCCATGCGGGCGCCGCGACGCTGGGCTTCCAGATCGGGCGCGCGCGGACCGCCACCGGTGATGACCTGATCGCCGGCTTTCAGCTCGCCGCCCAGGATTTCGGTATAGGAGCCGTCGGTGGCCCCGGTCCGCACCGGCACGCGCACAGGCTTGCCGTCCCGCAGCACCCAGACCACGCCGCGGTTGCCGCCGCCGGCAAAACGCAGGCGCTGGGTTTCCAGAATGGCCTGCTGGTCGGGGCGGAGCATGGGTTTGATCTCGTCGAGGGCGGCATTCAGGATCGCCGCCGAGGCCGGGTTCATGCCGCGCCGCCGCTGGCCGCCGCCGGCGCCGCGCTGGGCGCGCATGTCCTGCTGGGCCTTTTCGAGGATCGGCGTGACCCTGGCCTGCTGGTCGCTGTCCAGCTTCAACTCCTCGACCAGGGTGGCGACCAGATTGCCGCGACCGGCGCCGCGCGCGCGGTTGCCGCCGGCGGGCGGACCAAACGGCGATCCACCGCCCTGACGGTCCGCCTGGGCGGCCTGCTGTTCGGCCAGCACATCGCCCGGGGTGAAGCGCAGGGCGGCGTTGGGCACGCGCAGCACATTGCGCTTCTCTTCCAGAATGATGTCGGCATTGGCCGTCATGCCGGGCAACAGCTTCTCGCCCGGATTGTCCGCCTCGACCACGACCGTATAGGCGACCACGCTCTGCTCGGTGGTGGGCAGCACCCGGATCTGGGTGACCTCGCCGGTGAAATTGTCGTCGGCAAAGGCATCGACGGTAAAGCGCACCGGCTGGCCGACGCGGACCGAGCCGATGTCGGCCTCGTCCACCGTCACCAGCGCCTGCACGCGGGACAGGTCCTGGGCCAGGGTGAACAGCACCGCGACGTTCAGGCCCGAGGCCACCGTCTGGCCCGGCTCGATCTGGCGGTCGATGACGATGCCGCTGATGGGGGCGGTGATGGTGGTTCGGCCCAGGGTCGCCTGATTGGCGCGCAACTGGGCCTGTTGCTGGCGCACCTGGGCGCGGGCGCTCTGCTCATTGGCGCGCGCCGTGCGCAGCGAGGCCTCGGCTGTATCCAGCGCGGCCTGGGCGATGATCTGGCGGTCGAACAGGAATTTCTGTCGGTCATACTCGGCCTGGGCCAGGGCGACCTGGGCCTGGGCCTGGGCGATGCCGGCCTGGGCCGAGGCGATGGCCGCCTGCGACTGTTCGACAGACGAGGCCTGGTTTTGAGGGTCCAGACGGGCCAGCACCTGACCGCGCTGCACCCGATCATTGTAGTCGACCAGCACATCGGTGACCTGTCCCGAGATCTGGGAGCCGACCTCGACGGTGACCAGGGCTTCGAGCGTGCCCGAGGCCGAGACACTGCGGACCAGATCGCCGGTGCGTACTTCCTCCGTCCGGTATGGGTCGGCATCGCTGCCGCCGCGCAGGAAGAAGAACCAGACCGCAAGCGCCGCGATCAGCACGCCGGCGCCGGCCATGATCCAGGTGCGACGGTTCCGGCGGCGCGGACGGGGTTTGGGCGAGGACGGGCCGGTCGAAAGGGTCGAGGTCATGCGGATCGGGTCTCGGCGAAAGGAAGGATTGCCCTTGGGCGTGAAGGCTTAACGCCGGCAACCGGCGTTTCCGTCGCAAGCTCAACACGAAACCCGCTGAACCACCGATGAAGGCGGGGTCAGTCGCGCTCGTAGTAGACGTCGACCGTGCATTCCCAGTCATCGCCGTCGCGCGAGCATTCGCAATAGCCGATGTGGGTTACCGACAGGGTGCGCGAGGCATCCCGGCTGCCCCGCACCGAGGCATAGGACAGGTTTCGCACCTGCCGCTCACCGGCACGTTTAGCATCCTGACAGGCGGCGGCCCGGGTGTGACCCGTACCCCAGGCCGACAGCACCTCGGCCATGGCCGGTCCGGCCACCATCAGGCCGACAACGGCGATCAGGCCGGGAAGGGGGAAGCGCAGGCGGGACATGGCGAACTCCTTGCTGTGACGATCCGGGGCGCAGTGTATCGCCGGGGCCAGGGCAGGGGGCTGACCGTCCCTGACGCTGCCTTATGGAAGCTGACGGCAGGGGCTGTCACACGCCCTTGACCCGTGGGCCTTCCGCGCGTAGAACCCGCGCACTTTTGACGGGGCGGATTCGTCGGCTCCGGAGATCGTGACAATCGAATGCGACGGGCTGTGTCCCGCCGGAATGCCCAAAGCGCGCATTCCGGCTTTTGCGTTTGAGAACAATCCACCCGGGCCACGGCCATCCGGCCGGGTCCAAAAGAAGGCTCCGAGACGCCCCGGCCGACAGGCACACGTCTCCTGACATGAAGAGAAAACGGTTCGAATGCCTACGATCAACCAGCTGATCCGCAAGCCCCGCCAGCCCAAGGTCGCCCGGAACAAGGTTCCGGCCCTGAAGGGTTGCCCCCAACGCCGCGGCGTCTGCACCCGCGTCTACACCACCACCCCGAAGAAGCCGAACTCGGCTCTGCGTAAGGTCGCCAAGGTGCGCCTGACCTCGGGCATCGAGGCGGTGTGCTACATCCCGGGCGAAGGCCACAACCTGCAGGAGCACTCGGTGGTGCTGATCCGCGGCGGCCGCGTGAAGGACCTTCCGGGCGTGCGCTACCACATCCTGCGCGGCGTGCTCGACACCCAGGGCGTCAAGGACCGCAAGCAGCGTCGTTCGCACTACGGCGCCAAGCGTCCGAAGTAAGCCTCGCGCCTCACGATTTAATTCCCGGCCCGGGCCGGACCCCAGACAACCAAGAAGAGCAAGCCCATGTCCCGTCGTCACCGCGCCCAGAAGCGTGAAGTTCTGCCGGATCCCAAGTTCGGGGATCTGATCGTCACCAAGTTCATGAATTACGTCATGTACGAGGGCAAGAAGGCCGTCGCCGAGAACATCGTCTATGGCGCCTTCGACATCCTGGCTGACAAGAAGAAGGACATGGAGCCGGTCGCGACCTTCCATTCCGCGCTGGACAACGTGGCCCCGGCCGTCGAAGTCCGCTCGCGTCGCGTCGGCGGTGCCACCTATCAGGTGCCGGTCGAGGTTCGCCCCGAGCGCCGTCGTGCCCTGGCCATCCGCTGGCTGGTCAACGCTGCCCGCAAGCGCGGCGAGAACACCATGACGGAAAAGCTGGCCGCCGAGCTGCTGGACGCCGCCAACAACCGCGGCACCGCCGTCAAGAAGCGCGAAGACACGCACAAGATGGCCGAAGCCAACCGCGCCTTCAGCCACTATCGCTGGTAGGCGCCTTCAAAGCGTCACCTGCACTGACTATCTGAGGGTTCACGGCGCGGGCGGTTTCAGCTAAATCGCCCGCGCCGCACATCCGCACAGACCGACTTTCCCGAGGGCGCCCCCCGCGCCCTGATCTCACTTCAAGGCACGTTTCCCATGGCCCGCATCAACAAGATCGAGGACTACCGCAACTTCGGCATCATGGCCCACATCGACGCGGGCAAGACGACGACGACCGAGCGGATCCTGTTCTACACCGGCAAGAACCACAAGATCGGCGAAGTGCACGACGGCGCGGCCACCATGGACTGGATGGACCAGGAGATGGAGCGCGGCATCACCATCACCTCGGCCGCCACGACCGCCTTCTGGCGTGAAAAGCGCCTGAACATCATCGACACCCCCGGCCACGTGGACTTCACCATCGAGGTCGAGCGCTCGCTGCGCGTGCTGGACGGCGCCGTGACCGTGCTGGATGGCAACGCCGGCGTCGAGCCGCAGACCGAAACCGTCTGGCGCCAGGCCGACAAGTACCGCGTGCCCCGCATTGTCTTCGTCAACAAGATGGACAAGATCGGCGCCGACTTCGACAAGTCGGTCGAGTCGATCCGCGACCGCCTGGGCGCCAAGGCCGTGCCGATCCAGTTCCCGATCGGCGCCGAATCGAACCTGAGCGGCCTGGTCGACCTGGTCCGCATGAAGGCGGTTGTCTGGGACAACGACAACCTGGGCGCCAGCTTCCACGACGAGGACATCCCCGCCGATCTGGTCGACAAGGCCAATGAGGCCCGCCAGTACCTGATCGACAACGCCGTCGAGCTGGATGACGAGGCGATGGAAGCCTACCTGGAAGGCCAGGAGCCCTCGGAAGAGACCATCAAGAAGTGCATCCGGAAAGCCGTGCTGACCGGCGCCTTCTATCCGATCCTGTGCGGCTCGGCCTTCAAGAACAAGGGCGTGCAGACGCTGCTGGACGCTGTCGTCGACTACCTGCCGTCGCCGGTTGACATCCCCCCGACCCCGGGCATCGACTTCAAGACCGAAGAGCCGATCACCCGCAAGGCGTCGGACGACGAGCCCCTGTCGGTTCTGGCGTTCAAGATCATGGACGACCCCTTCGTCGGGTCGCTGACCTTCTGCCGCATCTATTCGGGCAAGATGGAAACCGGCCAGTCGCTGCTGAACTCCAGCCGCGACAAGAAGGAGCGCGTCGGCCGTATGCTGCTGATGCACTCGAACAACCGGGAAGACATCAAGGAAGCCTACGCCGGCGACATCGTCGCCCTGGCCGGCCTGAAGGAAACCCGCACCGGTGACACCCTGTGCGACCCGATCAAGTCGCCCGTCATCCTCGAGAAGATGGAATTCCCGGCGCCGGTGATCGAGATCGCCGTCGAGCCCAAGTCCAAGGCCGACCAGGAGAAGCTGGGCGTCGCCCTGGCCAAGCTGGCGTCGGAAGATCCGTCCTTCACCGTCTCGACCGACCACGAGTCGGGCCAGACGATCCTGAAGGGCATGGGCGAGCTGCACCTGGACATCAAGATCGACATCCTGAAGCGCACCTACAAGGTCGAGGCCAACATCGGCGCGCCGCAGGTGGCCTACCGTGAATCCATCAGCCGCAAGGCCGAGATCGACTACACCCACAAGAAGCAGACCGGCGGTACGGGCCAGTTCGCCCGCGTCAAGCTGGTGTTCGAGCCGGGCGAGCCGGGTACGGACTTCGTCTTCGAATCCGCCATCGTCGGCGGTGCCGTGCCCAAGGAATACATCCCGGGCGTGGAAAAGGGCCTGAAGTCGGCCAAGGAAAACGGCCTGCTGGCCGGCTTCCCGGTCATCGACGTCAAGGCGACCCTGGTCGACGGCGCCTTCCACGACGTCGACTCCTCGGTGCTGGCGTTCGAAATCGCCTCGCGCGCGGCCTTCAAGGAACTGCGTGAGAAGGGCGGACCCAAGCTGCTCGAGCCGATCATGGCCGTCGAGGTGGTGACGCCCGAGGAATACCTGGGTTCGGTCATCGGCGATCTGAATGGTCGTCGGGGCATGATCCAGGGGCAGGACATGCGCGGCAACGCCACGGTGGTGAACGCCTTCGTGCCGCTGGCCAACATGTTCGGCTATGTGAACACCCTGCGGGGCATGTCGCAGGGCCGCGCCCAGTTCACGATGCAGTACGACCACTACGAGCCGGTGCCGCAACACGTCGCCGACGAAGTGATCAAGAAGTACGCCTAACCCAAACCCCCTGCTTTCGGCGGACTTCGGTCCGCCGGGGGCCCTGAAACCCAAGGACTAGCCCCTGTTCAGGGGACGGAGAGAAAAGAATGGCCAAGGAAAAGTTTGAACGCACCAAGCCGCACTGCAACATCGGCACGATTGGTCACGTTGACCACGGCAAGACGACGCTGACGGCGGCGATCACGATGACGCTGGCGAAGGCCGGTGGTGCGAAGGCGATGAACTACGCCGACATCGACGCGGCGCCGGAAGAGAAGGCGCGCGGCATCACGATCAACACGGCGCACGTGGAATATGAGACGGCCAACCGTCACTACGCCCACGTCGACTGCCCGGGCCACGCGGACTATGTGAAGAACATGATCACGGGCGCCGCGCAGATGGACGGCGCGATCCTGGTGGTGTCGGCCGCGGACGGCCCGATGCCGCAGACCCGCGAGCACATCCTGCTGTCGCGTCAGGTCGGCGTGCCGGCGCTGGTGGTGTTCCTGAACAAGGTCGACATGGTCGACGACGAGGAACTGCTGGAGCTGGTCGAGATGGAAGTGCGCGAGCTGCTGAGCTCGTACCAGTTCCCGGGCGACGACATTCCGATCACCAAGGGCTCGGCCCTGGCGGCGGTCGAAGGCCGCGACGCCAAGATCGGCGAGGAAGCCATCCTGGCGCTGATGCAGACGGTCGACGACTACATCCCGCAGCCGGAGCGTCCGGTTGACCTGCCGTTCCTGATGCCGGTGGAAGACGTGTTCTCGATCTCGGGCCGCGGCACCGTGGTGACCGGTCGCGTCGAGCGCGGCATCGTCAAGGTCGGTGAGGAAGTCGAGATCGTCGGCATCCGTCCGGTCCAGAAGACGACCTGCACGGGCGTGGAAATGTTCCGCAAGCTGCTGGACCAGGGCCAGGCGGGCGACAACGTCGGCGTGCTCCTGCGCGGCACCAAGCGTGAAGACGTCGAGCGCGGCCAGGTGCTGTGCAAGCCGGGCTCCATCACCCCGCACACCAAGTTCCTGGCCGAGGCCTACATCCTGACCAAGGAAGAGGGTGGCCGTCACACGCCGTTCTTCACCAACTACCGCCCGCAGTTCTACTTCCGGACGACGGACGTGACCGGCATCGTGCACCTGAAGGAAGGTGTCGAGATGATCATGCCCGGCGACAACGCCGAGCTGAACGTCGAGCTGATCACCCCGATCGCCATGGAAGAGAAGCTCCGCTTCGCCATCCGCGAAGGCGGCCGCACCGTCGGCGCCGGCGTGGTCTCCAAGATCACCGAGTAATCAGCCTCCAAGGCTGAAAGACAGAATGGCCCCCGGAGCAATCCGGGGGCCGTTTTCGTTGGGGCTGGATCAGTCGCGAAGGCCCAGGAAATACACCGGATAGGCCACCAGCTCCCGCGCGGTGGAATAGATGTCCCGCGCCTCGAAGAAGCTGGCATGGGCGGTCCGGGTCTCGATCCCTTCCCGCTGCATGGCCAATCTCGCCCGCGGGATATGGAAGTACTGGGCCACGACGATGGCGCTGTCATAGCCCCGGGCTGCCATGATGCCGGCGGCATTGTGCGCCGTGGCCGAGGTATCGACGCCGGCATTGTCGACAATGATCCGGTCACCCGGCACGCCTTGCTGAACCAGATAGCGATACATGGCATCGCCCTCCGGAACGCCCTCCTTGCCGGTCGCCCCGCTGACGATGATGGCTTCGATCGTGCGCTTCTCCCAGAGATCCAGCGCCCGGTTGAGTCTGGCGGCGAGCCGCTTCGACGGAGTCCCGTCCGGCTGAACCGTATTGCCGAGGACGACGGCCACATCGCTCGGGGCGACGGTGTCGGTCAGACCGTCGATCACTATGGCGCCAGCGCCCACCAGCGGGACAGCTGCAATCATCGCACCAATGAGCGCGAGCCGTCGTGGCAGGGGAGGGGCCATGGCAACCAACCTTCGTCTGCCGGAGGGCAGGGTAGGGTTAACCCGCAACTCTCCGGGGTGCACGCTTGCGCGGCGAGAAGTCAGGAGGTTAGCTGGGGGTCATTAAGGATTTGATAACCCTATGCGCCGCTCGCTTCACATCGGGATCTTCATCGGCACCCTTCTGGGGGCGGCGGCCTGTGCCGTGATTCCGGCGGACGCGCCCCAATCGGCGGCGGTGGCCAACAACCCCATGGCGGGAATGGTCAAAGCACCGTATTAGGGAAATGCGGATGCCCCTTGTCGCGCCGCGACGCACTGTCTCCCCTGAATGTTAGCCCTCTCTATCGTCGTCGTTCTGCTCCTCGTGGTGCTCAACGGCCTGTTCGCCATGACCGAGCTCGCGGTCGTCTCCTCGCGGAAGGCGAAGCTCCAGAGCCGGGCAGAGCGGGGGGATCGCGGTGCCAAGGCGGCCCTGAAACTGGCCGAGGATCCGACCCACTTCCTGTCGGCCGTCCAGGTCGGCATCACCCTGATCGGCATTCTGGCGGGTGCCTATGGTCAGGCGGCCATTGCGGGCGAGCTGAACCACCTGCTCGAAGCCTCGATCCCGTCGCTGGCGGCCTATTCCGAGGTCTTCTCGACGGCCCTCGTCGTCATCTTCATCACCTATATCTCCGTGATCGTCGGCGAACTGGTGCCCAAGCGGCTGGCGCTGATCTTCCCCGAATCGATCGCTGCCCTGACCGCTGGCCCGATTTCGTCGCTGGCCATTGTGCTCAAGCCCTTCGTCGTCGTGCTGACGGCCTCGACCTCGGGCATTCTCAAGCTGATCGGGGTCAAGGACCGCGACGGCACCGACGTCACCCAGGAAGAGGTCGAGACCATCCTGGCCGAGGGCACCTCGGCCGGCCTGATCGAGCCTGAGGAACAGGTGATGATCGAGGAGATCCTGCGCCTCGGCGACCGTCCCATCCGCGTGGCCATGACGGCCCGCCACGAGGTCTTCTGGATCGCGCTGGACGAGGAGGAGGGGGCCCTGCGCGAAGAGGTCCGCACCTGTCCCTATTCCCGGATCGTGGTGGCGCGTGACAGCGACGTCGATAATCCGCTGGGAGTGGTCCACAAGAAGGACCTGCTGGACAGCCTGCTCGACAATGGCGAGTTCAATGTCGAGAAGCTGGTCCAGGTGCCGGCCTTCATCCCCCAGTCGACCTCGGTGCTGAAGGCGCTGGAGATCATGAAGGGCTCGCGCGTCCACATGGCCTTCATCGTCGATGAGTACGGCGCCTTCGAAGGCGTGGTCACGGCCACCGATCTGCTGGAGATGATCGCGGGCGACTTCAACGAAAGCCACGACGAACCCAATGCCTATGTGACCCAGCGCGCTGACGGCAGCTGGCTGGTCGACGGTCGCACCGATCTGGACGAGCTGTCGGACCATCTGGGCGAGATGTTCGGCGAGAACGAGAGCTTCCACACCGTCGCCGGTCTGGTGCTGCACGAGCTGTCGCGCGTGCCCTCCGAGGGCGAGGTGCTGCAGCTGGGCCGCTTCGAGGTCGAGATCGTCGACATGGACGACCGCCGTATCGACAAGCTCATATTCCGGGCCGTGATCGCTGCCGAACAGGCCGTCGACGACTCGGATACCGACTAGGGCCGCGGGACGGGCAGGGGCCTTGCCGCCCGGCACGGCGAATGCCCGCTTGAAATGCATGGCGCGCTGGGGCATACGCCCCTTCTGGTCAAGACCGCGCGCCGATGGGTCCGCCCACGGCGCGTTGTTCATTGTCCGGGCCACAGGAGTGTAGCTCAGCTGGTAGAGCATCGGTCTCCAAAACCGAGGGCCGGGGGTTCGAGTCCCTCCACTCCTGCCACTTCCCCCCTGTTACCGCCGCCTGGCAATGCCCATGTGGGGGTGACAGTCAAAGAGCTTTGAAGAGACAGCAGATGGCCAAGGCGAAAACACCGGGTGGACGCCGCACGGCGGGGGCAACCCCGGCCGGTGCGCAGACCGTGTCGGTCGACACTCCGGCGCCGAAGAAGCGGACCTCGCCGGTCCAGTTCTTCTCCCAGGTGCAGGCCGAGGGTCGCAAGATCGTGTGGCCCAGCCGCAAGGAAACCTGGATCACCTCGGTGATGGTGTTCATCATGGTCCTGCTGGCGTCTGCCTTCTTCTTCGTGGTCGATTTCGGCCTGAGCGCGATCTCCCAGCGCATTCTCGCCATCGGCTCCTGAGGATATCGATATGACCGACGCCGCTCCGGCCGCCGCGCCCGCCAATCCCCGCCACAAGTGGTACATCGTCCATGCCTATTCGAACTTCGAAAAGAAGGTGGCCCAGCACCTGGAAGACCAGGCGCGCCAGCAGGGACTGAGCGACTATTTCTCGGAAATCCTCGTGCCGGCCGAAGAGGTCGTCGAGGTCCGTCGCGGCCGCAAGGTCAATTCGGAACGCAAATTCATGCCCGGCTATGTGCTGGTGAAGATGGAGCTGACCGACGAGGCCTATCACCTGGTCAAGAACACGCCCAAGGTCACCGGCTTCCTCGGGGCCCAGGGCGGCACCAAGCCGCTGCCGGTCTCGGAGCGCGAGATCCAGAACATCATCGGCACCTCGGAAGAAGGCGTCGAGCGGCCCAAGCCCAAGATCCATTTCGACATCGGCGAGACCGTCAAGGTCGTCGACGGCCCGTTCGCCAGCTTCGACGGCCAGGTCGAGAGCATCGACGAGGACAACGCCCGCCTGCGCGTCGCCGTGTCCATCTTCGGCCGCCCGACCCCGGTCGACCTGGAATACAACCAGGTGGAAAAGGTCGCGGGCTAGACGTTATCCAGCCATCTCCTCCCCGCTTGCGGGGAGGTGGCACGGCCCACAAGCGTCGTGACGGAGGGGACGCCCGACACCCCATTTGCCAATCGGGGCGCCGTCCGCTATACGCGCGCCTCGCTCTGATCAGGGCGGTGCGGGCTTGCTCGCACAAATCCGTGGGAGGTTGCCATACCGCACCACGGCTCATCCGCCGGGATTGATTTCCCCGCTTCATAGGAGAGACCAATGGCCAAGAAGATTCTCGGCTATATCAAGCTGCAGGTGCCCGCGGGCTCCGCCACGCCTTCGCCCCCGATCGGGCCGGCGCTCGGTCAGCGCGGCGTGAACATCATGGGCTTCTGCAAGGAGTTCAACGCGCGCACCGAGAAGGAAGCCAAGGGCACCCCGCTTCCGACCGTCATCACCGTCTATCAGGACAAGAGCTTCACCTTCATCACCAAGACGCCGCCGGCGACCTGGTATCTGAAGGAAGCGGCCAAGCTGAAGTCGGGCGCCAAGGCGACCGGCCGCGAGACCGTCGGCAAGATCACCCGCACCCAGCTGCGCGAGATCGCCGAAAAGAAGATGAAGGATCTGAACGCCAACGACATCGAGGCCGCGGCCAAGATCATCGAAGGTTCTGCCCGCGCCATGGGCCTCAACGTGGTGGAGGCCTAAGCCATGACCAAGCAAACCAAGCGCATCAAGGCCTGGACCGGCGACCGCACGAACGCCCTGCCGTTCGACGAAGCCATCAAGATGGTCAAGGACAACGCCAAGGCCAAGTTCGACGAGTCGATCGAGATCGCCGTCAACCTGGGCGTCGACCCGCGTCACGCTGACCAGCAGGTCCGCGGCGTGGTCAACCTGCCGTCGGGCACGGGCCGTGACGTTCGCGTCGCCGTCTTCGCCAAGGACGCCAAGGCCGAGGAAGCCAAGGCCGCCGGTGCCGAGCACGTCGGTGCCGAGGACCTGTACGAGAAGATCAACGGCGGATTCATGGACTTTGACCGCGTGATCGCCTCGCCGGACATGATGGCCCTGGTCGGCCGTCTGGGTAAGGTGCTGGGCCCGCGCGGCCTGATGCCGAACCCCAAGGTCGGCACCGTGACCCCGAACGTCGCCCAGGCCGTCAAGGACGCCAAGGGCGGTGCGGTCGAGTTCCGCGTCGAGAAGGCGGGCATCGTCCACGCCGGCATCGGCAAGGCCTCGTTCGCCCAGGACGCCCTGGAAGCCAACGTCAAGGCGATGGTCGACGCGCTCGTCCGCGCAAAGCCGTCGGGCGCCAAGGGCACCTACGTCAAGCAGATCAGCCTGTCCTCGACCATGGGACCGGGCGTCAAGGTGGACCCGGCCTCGCTGGGCGCCTGATCCTCACGGATCGCAAAGCGTAAATCAGGCGGCGGCTTCCAGGCGGAGGCCGCCGCTTTTTTGTGGGCCGTGTCCCGCGCGCACTTGCCGGTCACGATGAAGATCGAAACCCTGTCCGGTGATCAGGGAGGATCTCATGCGTATTCTGTCGGTACTGGCTGTGTGTCTGGGTCTGCTGGCTGCCGCGCCCGCTATGGCGCAGGACGCCGGGTCCGCACGGCGTCTGGAGCTGGCCGAGCAGTACATCGAGCTGTCGCTCGGCGATAGCGTCTCCAGTCTGGTCGCCGGATTCATTGAGGAAGAGCTGGCAGCCACGCCCAATATGCCGGAGCGTGAGCGGGCCTGGATGAGGGCCAACCTGCCGCCGATGATCCTCGACCTCATCGACGAGATGGCTGCGGAACTGGCGCCCATCTATGCCGAGACCTTTTCCATTGAGGAGTTGGAGGCCATGGTCGCCTTCTACAGCACCCCCATTGGCCAGTCCGTCGCGGTGAAGGAGTTCGAGCTGGGCACCCGGACCGAGGAGTTGCTGGGCCGCGCCCTGCTCGGCTTCGCTGAGACCTTTGCCACGAAATACTGCGCGGAGTTCGACTGCGACGGCCCCGCCCTGGTCCTTCCGTCGGCCAAGTAGCGCTCCGCGCTTGAGTTCACCCCCCGGTCTGTGTATGTAGCCCGCCTTGATCGGGCCTTCGGGTCTGATCTGCCTGTCCGAGAACTTCGGGGCGAGGGGGTCACCTTCGCCATAAACGTCAGAGAGCCCTCTGGCACCGTGGGGAGATGGGGATGCAGACGTCGCCTTCCGGCCTGCGCTCGCGCGGCTGGCATGGCCTCGGAACTTCCTTCGGACAATACGACCGGCCCCCACGTCTCGCGGCGACGCGATCGTATGGGCCATCCGTCGTCGGGAATAAGCCCGGCGGCGAACGACTGACTGGAGACCGCAATGGACCGCGCACAAAAGGCCGAGTCGATCGAGACGCTGAAGGGCGTGTTCGCCGACGCCGGCGCCGTGGTCGTGACCCACAACCTGGGTCTGACCGTTGCGGACATGGAAGACCTGCGTGGCCGCCTCCGCAAGGAAGGCGGCGCGTTCAAGGTGATCAAGAACCGTCTGGCGCTCAAGGCCCTCGAGGCCGAGGAAGGCAGCGACTACCACGGCCTGTTCAAGGGTCCGGTGGGCATTGCCTATGCCGACGACGCCGTCACGGCGGCCAAGGTCACCGCTGAATTCGCCAAGGGCAACGACAAGTTCGTCGTTCTGGGCGGCTTCATGGGCGACAAGGTTCTGGACGCGAAGGGCGTGGAGACTCTCTCCAAGCTGCCGTCGCTGGATCAGATCCGTGGCTCGCTGCTGGGACTGCTCAACGCGCCCGCGACCAAGATCGCCGGTGTCGTCCAGGCCCCGGCCGGCCAGCTGGCTCGCGTGTTCAACGCCTACGCGACCAAGGACGCCGCCTGAGCGCCTGCTCTTTCATCTCTGCAACCTCTCTACTGAACCCCTATCCTCCGAAGGAAAATCCAAATGGCCGATCTCGCCAAAATCGTTGAAGACCTGTCCGCCCTGACCGTCCTGGAAGCCGCCGAGCTGTCCAAGATGCTCGAAGAGAAGTGGGGCGTCTCGGCTGCCGCTCCGGTCGCCATGGCCATGCCCGCCGGCGGTGGTGCCGGTGGTGACGCCGCTCCGGCCGGCGAAGAGCAAACCGAGTTCACTGTCGTCCTGACCGACGGCGGCGACAAGAAGATCAACGTCATCAAGGAAGTCCGTGGCGTGCGTTCGGACCTGGGTCTGAAGGAAGCCAAGGACCTGGTCGAAGGCGCTCCGCAGAACGTCGTCGAAAACGTCTCGAAGCAACAAGCCGAAGAGATCAAGAAGAAGCTGGAAGAAGCCGGCGCCAAGGTCCAGATCAAGTAATCTGGCGCGTCAGCGACCTCTTCTCGAACGGCCCCGGTGGATATCCGCCGGGGCCGTTTCCTTTTTCGGCGCCCCCTCAGGGATGGTCTGGACAATCCCGGCGCGGGCCCGCCAAATCCCCCTCTGACAAACAGGGGGAATCCATCATGTCGATCCGCTCCATGGCGCAGGCCACCGTCCTCGCCTCACTGCTGCTGGCGAGCTGTTCCGGGCAGGAGGACGCCACCAGGTCGGCGACGCCGGCGCCTGAACCCGCCCCCGCGGTCGAAGCGCCCGTCCTGCCCGAAGGGCCGCTGACCCAGGACGCGGCCGTGGGTCTGTTCGACGGCCTGCCGATGGACTGCAAGCCGATCGCCTCGCTCAAGTATGAAATGCACCAGTGCGACGTGAAGCGCGGCGTGGCCGAGGGCGATGCCCCGCTGGTCGAGTCCCTGCGCAGCATGCATGCGGAACTGGCCGCCCTGTCCCCGGCGGATGCCCAGGCCCGTTGCGGGGTCCTCTATGCCGAGTTGCAGGCGACACCCAAGCCCCGGGCTTGCTGGTAGCAGGCCCGGGCTCCGGCCCGCCTCAGTCGCGCAGCGGCGTCAGGATGTCGCCCAGCCGGTCGCGCGTGCCGGGCACCCGCTCCAGCCGCGGATAGCGCAGCCCGCCGTGGTAATCGATCTCGAGGGTGCGGCTGCCTTGGGCGTTGCGGACCTCCAGCACGAGGGGGTTGCGCGATGACTTGGCCGCCGTGATCGCATCGGACAGCACCTGGGCACTGGCGCGTTCGCCATTGACTGACACCAGGGTCCAGCCCGCGCCGATCCCGGCCTCGAAGATCGGGCTGCCCCATTGCACGCCGACGATCCGGTTGCCGCCCGCCAGATAGAAGCCCAGCGAATAGAGGTAGTCGCCCGGCCCGCTGCCGTTGATGCGGGTTTCGACCTCGGTCGGGCTGTCGGTGTAGACGAGGCGGTATCCGCTGCGCTCGATGCCGTCCAGCGGCGCCCGGGCGTCCGGCCCCACGGCGTCCAGACGGGTGCGCAGGAAGGTCGCCCAGTCATAGGGCGCCACGGTGTTCAGGGCGGTCACAATGTCGTCGAAGGTGTAGGGCGTCGCCGTCCACGACCCGTCGTCGATCCCGAAGAACAGGGCGGCGAAGTCGTTCAGCGACTTCTGCTCGCCGGTCATCTCGCGGATCAGGGTATCGACATCCAGCCAGATCAGCGCTGATTCCCGATAGTAGTCGCCCGTGCCGCGCATCCACGACGGCCAGGGGCTGGACGCGCGATAGCCCAGCAGGTTGTTGTTGGTCGTGTCCTGCAATGCGCGCCACTCGCGCCCGGCCTGGTTCTCATAGAAGGCCGCGATACCGGCGAACGAGGCCAGCACCTCCTCCTTGGTGCCCAGGCCCGACCGGGCGGTCAGCACGTCGCCCCAGTATTCCGTCTGGCCCTCATAGACCCACAGCAGGGTGTTCTGCACCGGTACATTGAAGTTGGGCGTCAGCTGGTCGCTGGGACGGCGGAACTTGCCGTTCCAGGAATGGACGAACTCATGCGGCAGCAGGGCGCGGGTGCCGTAGTTGTCGTCCCATCCGCCGGTGAAGAAGTTGGTCGGGGCGGTGTTCTCGCTGGACCGGTGATGCTCCAGACCGATGCCGCCCATCTCGCGCGTCATGCCCAGCAGGAACTCATAGCGGTCGAAGTGGCGCGAGCCGAACAGCAGTTCCGCCTCGTCGACCAGCGCCTCATAGGCCGCCAGATGCTCGGGCGTGGGGGCGATGTTCTCGGGCCGGTCGGCCACGATGTGCAGGGTGACCGGCGAGCGACCGCCCGGATCCAGGTCATAGGACTTGTAGTTGGCGCCGGCGAACATCGGACTGTCGGCCAAGGTTTCCAGGCTAACGGGGGCAAAGGTCGCCACCCCGTCCTCGAACGACACCGTGTCCATGGCCACGCCATACTGCCAGCCCTCCGGCAGGCGGATCGACGGCGCAAAGGTGATGCGGCTGTGGCGATAACCCGCCGGATACATGAGGGCCTTCTCCCACTGCAGGTTCAGCATGGACGACGCCATCACCACGCGCCAGTTGCTGCTGTCCGGCTGGGTCAGCCACTGGAACTCGACCACGATCTCGTCAACGCCCGCCGGCACCTCGATGTGGAAGGCATAGGGGTCGATGGTGTCGCGCAGCCATTCGATGCGCTGGCCGTTGCCGTGGATCGTCACCCCGGCAATCAGCTGGATCGGGCCGGTCGGGGCGTGATTGCCCGGCAGGAATTTCGGATACAGCAGCGTCATCGGCCCGGCGCTGACGGGGATCGTCTGGCGCACGCTGACGATCTTGCGGTCGATGTCGGTGGCGTCGACCTCGTAGCGGATCACCCCCGGATAGGCCTGATCGACCGGGGCCGGGATTTCCGGCAGGACGCGGGGCAGGGCGGGGGTGCCCACCTGGGCGAGGGCCGGGGCCGCCAGACCCAGGCTGAGGGCAAGGGCCAGGGCGGAGGCGGTCAGACGAAGGCGCATGGGTCACTCGCAGATCAGGAAAGGGTCGGGTGCAGTTCGGACCACCGCGCGCGCCGGGTCAACCCCGTCAACGTCAAGGTGCGGGCATTCGCCTCGCATCATCTTTACCCAGGGTGATCTTGGCAGGGCCGGACAGGCGGGCTAGGCCATCAGCCAACACCTCTCAGGGAGAAAACGACATGGCTGATCTGGCTTCCGTCACCGAACACATCCGCGCCGCCGTCGGCGAGAACTCCGGCCTGGGCAAGACCGTCAAGCTGGACCTCGGCGACAAGGGCGTGATCTTCATCGACGGCGCCTCGGTGCCGAACACCGTGACCAATGAGGACAAGCCCGCCGACGCCACCGTCACCATGGCGTGGGACGACTTCATGGCCCTCTCGGAAGGCAAGCTCGACCCGATGATGGCCTTCATGCAGGGCAAGCTGAAGATCACCGGCGACATGATGATCGCCCAGAAGCTGGCTCCGCTGCTGAAGCGCTGATTGTTTTAAACTCCTCCCCCATCGGGGGAGGGGAACCATCCGTAGGATGGTGGAGGGGGCTTCCGCCCATGCCGGTGTCCGGGGTTTGCCCCCACCACCGCTTCGCGGTCCCCCTCCCCCGATGGGGGAGGAACTGACGTATGGAATTCCAGCACAGCGAAAAGGCCCTTCACTGGCAGGAGCGCGTCCGCCGTTTTCTCGATGACAAGGTCCTGCCGCGCGAGGCGGAATACTGGGCCCAGGTGCACGAGGATTCGAACCGCCAGCCCCCGGTCATGGATGAACTGAAGGCCGCCGCCCGCGAGGCCGGCCTCTGGAACATGTTCCTGCCCGGCGAGCACGGCTCGGGCCTGACCAATCTGGAATACGCCCCGCTGGCCGAGATGATGGGCCGCCACCTGTGGACGGCCGAGGTGTTCAACTGCAACGCCCCGGACACCGGCAATATGGAAGTACTCCATATGTACGGCGATGCGGCGCAGCAGGAGCGCTGGCTCAAGCCCCTGATGGCCGGGGAGATCCGCTCGGCCTTCCTGATGACCGAGCCGGCGGTGGCCTCGTCCGACGCCACCAATATCGAGACCCGCATCGAGCGCGACGGCGACCATTATGTGATCAACGGCCGCAAATGGTGGTCGACCAACATGGGCCATCCGAACGTCGCCGTGACCATCGTCATGGGCAAGACCGACCCCGATGCCGCCATCCACGCCCAGCAATCGCAGATCATCGTGCCCGTCGACACGCCCGGTTTCCGCGTCGAGCGGATGCTGTCGGTGTTCGGCTATGACGAAAAGCCGATCGGCCACGCCGAGGTGGTGCTCGAGAACGTGCGCGTTCCGGTCGAGAACCTGATCGCGGGCGAGGGGCGCGGCTTCGAGATCGCCCAGGGCCGTCTGGGGCCGGGCCGTATCCACCACTGCATGCGTGTCATCGGCATGGCCGAGCGGGCGCTGGAGCTGATGTGCGAGCGGCTGCTGACGCGGACGGCCTTCCGAAAGGCCATCGGCGAACACTCGGTCTGGGAACAGCGCGTCGCCGAGGCGCGGACCAATATCGAGATGTGCCGCCTGCTGGTGCTGAAGGCCGCCTGGATGATGGACAATGCGGGCAACAAGGCCGCGCGCTCCGAGATCGCCCAGATCAAGGTCGCCGCGCCGCGCATGGCGCTCAAGGTCATCGACGACGCCATCCAGGCCTTTGGCGGCGCGGGCGTCTCGTCCGACACGCCGCTGGCCGAGATGTACGCCATGGTGCGCACGCTGCGGATCGCGGACGGCCCGGACGAGGTCCACAACCGCACCATCGCCCGTCTGGAATATGCCAAGCACGGCGGTCGCCCGGTTCGCTGAGAACACGGCGTTTTTGCGGCAACGTCTGCGGGGCTGATACGTTAGGCCGACTCGTGTCGGGCTGGTGGGGCTCGATCCCGCCCGCCCGGACCCGGAGATGCCCATGAACGCGCCCGCCCCCGTTCAGGACCAGAGCGCCCGCGACGTCGCGGCCTATCTGGCCTCGCGCCGCGTCATGCCCGAGCTGGCCAGGGGGTTGTCGGCCGAGGACCTCCAGGCCCAGTCCATGCCGGACTGCAGCCCGGGCAAATGGCATCTGGCGCACACGACCTGGTTCTACGAGGCCATGATCCTCGGCCGCGACCCGGACTACCGGCCTTACGACCCGGTCTGGTTCACCCTGTTCAACTCCTACTATGACGGCGTGGGGGAGCGGATCACCCGCGACGCCCGCAGCCGCATGACCCGCCCGTCCCTTGACGACGTCATGGACTACCGGCGTGAGATCGACCGGCGCATGGTTGATCGCCTGCGCGCCGGGCTGACGGACGGGGAGGGGCGCTACCTGCTCGTGCTGGGCCGCCATCACGAGCAGCAGCATCAGGAGCTGTTCCTGATGGACATCCTGAACCTGATGGCCTGCTCGCCGATCGACCCGGCGGCCTATGAGGCCGAGCCCGGCTGGCGCACGCTTGCGGCCGCGCGTGGCGGATGGGAAGCGTTCGACGGCGGCCTTGTCACCCTTGGCCACGGCTCCGCCGGTTTCGCCTTCGACAACGAGGGCCCGACGCACGAAGTGAACCTACAGCCTTATGAGCTCGCCCGCGATCTGGTCACCAATGGCCAGTGGCTCGAATTCATGGCCGACGGCGGCTATCGCCGCTCCGAACTGTGGCTGTCGGACGGCTGGGCCACGGTCGGGGAAGAGAACTGGCAGGCGCCCCTCTACTGGCGCGAGGAGGGCGACGGTCGCTGGTCGGTCATGAGCCTGACCGGCCGCCGCCCGGTCGATCCCGAGGCCCCGGTCTGTCACATCAGCCAGTATGAGGCCGACGCCTTTGCCCGCTGGGCCGGCGCCCGCCTGCCGACCGAGGCGGAATGGGAGCACGCCGCCCGCACGCGCCCCGACGCCTTCTCAGGCCTCGACGGGCAGGTCTGGCAGCACACCGCCAGCGCCTATGCGCCCTATCCGGGTTTTCGCGCCACGCCCGGCACCGCGGGCGAGTACAACGGCAAGTTCATGGCCAATCAGGGCGTGCTGCGCGGCTCGTGCTTCGCCACCCCGCCCGATCATCGCCGCCTGACCTATCGCAACTTCTACTATCCGCATCAGCGCTGGGCCTTTTCGGGCCTCAGGCTGGCGCGCGACCCTGACCCCCAGACCGGAGCCCGGATGCCCCTGACCGAAGAGACCGCACAATTCAGGGCTGATCTGATCGAGGGTCTCTCGAAGCCACAGAAGTCGCTCTCGCCGAAATGGCTGTACGACGCCGCCGGCTCGGACCTGTTCGAGGACATCACCCGCGTCACCGAATACTATCCGACCCGTCAGGAGACGGCCTTGCTGCGTGCCATGGCGCCGGACATCGCCCGCTTCATGGGCGACAATGCCGTGCTGGTCGAATTCGGCTCGGGCGCCAGCGAGAAGACCCGCATCGTGCTGGACCAGGCCCCGGGCGTGGCCACCTATATGCCCATCGACATCAGCACCGATGCGCTGGATGCCGCCACCGACCGCATCCGCGAGGCCTATCCCGATCTTGAGGTCAGCCCCGTCGCCGGCGACTTCCTCGATCTGCCGCCCCTGCCGGAGCTGGGACGCGGCCCGCGCACCGGCTTCTTCCCCGGCTCCACCATCGGCAATCTGACGCAGGATCAGGCGGTTCATTTCCTGACCTCGGCGCACGAGCGTCTGGCGCCCGGCTCGCGCTTCATTCTGGGTGTGGATCTGGTCAAGTCCCCCGAGGTTCTGGTCGCGGCCTATGACGATGCCGAGGGGGTGACGGCCGCCTTCAATCTCAATCTGCTGGAGCGCGCCAACCGCGATCTGGGCGCGGACTTCGACCTCGACGCCTTCGCGCATCGGGCGGTGTGGAACGCCGACCGCTCACGGATGGAGATGCATCTGGTGTCGCTGGCGGATCAGACGGTCACCATCGACGGGACGCGTCATCGCTTTCTGGAGGGAGAGACCCTTCACACCGAAAGCTCGCGGAAATTCACGCGCGAGGCGGTGGTCGAGCTGGTCGAGCAGGCGGGGTGGAAACTGGTCGACTGGCGTCAGTCGGACGACCCCGCGGTGGCCCTCGCCCTGTTGCAGGGCTGAGGGCACGGGCCGCGCCTATTTGGGCGTGGCGGTCGCGGTTTCTTCAGTGCGGCGGCTGCCGTGAGAGGCTTCACCGCCCTTGCGGCCGGCCTGGGCGGCCAGCGCCCGGTCCTGCGAGAAGCTGCGTTTTTCGCTCGGCACGCTGGCGCCACCCTTGCGGGCGATGGCGCGCTGGCGTTCCGGGTCCATCGACGCAAAGCCGCGCTTGGACACTCCGGACGCGCGAGCTGGGGGCTTGGCCTCGGCCATGATGTTGACCTTTCTGACAAATCGAAAACTGTGCAGAAAGAACCCCGTGGCCCCCGTCCGGTTCCCCCTAAGGTGGCGTGCGACGATCCGACTCAGCGGGCCGCGCGAACCCCTGTCCGGCGAGCGCCCGGTCGGACACAAACGGGTTGCTGCGCCGCTCGGCGCCGAAGGTCGAATGCGGCCCGTGCCCGGGCACAAAGGTCACGTCATCCCCCAGCGGCCACAGCTTGGTGACGATGCTGTCGATCAGGGCCTGCGGGTCGCTCCTCGGAAAGTCGGTGCGCCCCACCGAGCCCTGGAACAGAACATCGCCGACCTGGGCGAAGCGCGCCTGCTCGCAGTAGAAGATGACATGGCCCGGCGTATGGCCCGGTGTCCGGAACACTACCCAGCGGGTCTCGCCCAGCGTCAGTTCGTCGCCCTCGTCCAGCCAGCGGTCGGGCGTGAAGCTCCGCGCTTCGGGCAGGCCGTACATCTGTCCCTGCTGCGGAATGCCGTCGATCCAGAACTGGTCGTCCGGGTGCGGGCCGATGATGGGCGCCCCGGACAGCTCGTGCAGTTCGGCCGCCCCGCCCGCATGGTCCAGATGGCCGTGGGTGATCCAGATCTGCTCCAGCGTCAGGCCGCGCCGCCGGATTTCGTCCAGGATGATCGGCCCGGAGGCGCCCGGATCGATCACCGCCGCGATCTTCGTCGCCGTACACCAGACGACGGTGCAGTTCTGCTGCAGGGGCGTGACCGGACAGATGAACAGGCCGAGGGGGGAGGAGGGGGTGCTCATCGCTCTGACATAGGCTGCCGTCTGCCGCCTGTGAACCGTCGCCGGATCGCAGCGCGCGTTGACCTTTGGCGGCGTTCTCGACATAAGGGCGGGCTTCGAGGTGCCGCTCCACAAAGGGCGGCCCTATTTGCTTGTCCCACCATGCGCGCGATCTCCTGACGGTCGCGCCCCCAGAACGTCAGATCGTCCATGCAAGTCGTTGAAAAGTCCGCCGCCGGCCTCAGCCGCGTGATCGAGGTCACCGTTCCCGCCGCCGAGCTGAACGAAAAGCTGGACGCGCGTATCAAGGAAGTGGCGCCCCAGATGAAGCTCAAGGGCTTCCGCCCCGGCAAGGTGCCCGCCTCCCACGTGCGAAAGGCCTATGGCCGCGACCTGATGGGCGAGATCGTCAACACCACCCTCAATGAATCGAGCCAGAAGGCGCTGGAAGAGGCCAAGGTCCGTCCCGCCGCCCCGGCCGAGATGAAGCTGACCAGCGACATGGACAAGGTCGTCGCCGGTGAAGCCGACCTCGCCTACGAAATGTCGCTCGAGGTGATGCCCGAGTTCACCCCCGTCGACCCCAAGACGCTCAAGCTGGAGCGCCCGGTCTATGAGGCGACCGACGCCGACATCGACGAAACCCTCAAGGAACTGGCCTCGCAGTCCAAGTCCTACGAGGACAAGACCGGCAAGACGGTCAAGGCCGCCGACGGCGACCAGCTGACCATCGACTTCGTCGGCAAGATCGACGGCGAGGCCTTCGAGGGCGGCTCGGCCACCGACGCCGACCTGGTGATCGGTTCGGGCCGCTTCATCCCCGGCTTTGAAGAGCAGCTGAAGGGCGCCAAGGTCGGCGACGAAAAGGTCGTCGAGGTCACCTTCCCCGAGGACTATCAGGCCGCTCATCTGGCCGGTAAGGCCGCGACCTTCGACGTGACCGTCAAGGCCATCAAGGCCGAGGCCGAAACCAAGATCGACGACGACTTCGCCAAGCGTCTGGGTCTGGAAGACCTCGAGAAGCTGAAGAGCATCCTCAAGGACAACCTGAACCAGCAGTACACCAACGCCGCCCGCTTCAAGCTGAAGCGCGCCCTGCTGGACCAGCTGGACGCCGGCCACAGCTTCGACCTGCCGCCCAAGATGGTCGAGGCCGAGTTCGACGGCATCTGGCGTCAGGTCGAGGCCGACAAGGAAGCCGGCCGCCTGCCGGAAGAGGACGCCAAGAAGTCCGACAAGGCCCTCAAGGAAGAGTACCGCAAGATCGCCGAGCGCCGCGTGCGCCTGGGTCTGGTGCTCGCCGAGATCGGCCGCGCCAACAATGTCGGCGTCACCGATCAGGAGCTGAACAACGCTCTGATGGCCGAGGCCCGCAACTATCCGGGTCAGGAGCGTCAGGTGCTGGACTTCTACCGCCAGAACCCCGAGGCCGCCGCCCAGATGCGCGCCCCCATCTACGAAGAGAAGGTCTGCGAACTGATCTTCAACCAGGCGGAAATGACCGACAAGGCCATCAGCAAGGACGAGCTGATGAAGGAAGACGAAGAGGCCTGATCGCTTCTTCCCGACTGACCCTCAACGCCCGGCCGCAGCTCCTGCGCCGGGCGTTTTGCTGTCCGGTCCCCGGGATTGCCGTTATCCGGGTTTCGGCTACAGTCATCCCGACATACGGGAGGGGCTGTCCATGTCTGCCATCGTGCTTGCGCTGAGCGTCGCCCTGCTGGCTCAGGATCCTGTACCCCAGGACCCGCCAGGACAGGACCCTGAACGTCCCGTCACCGTCGAAGGAGTCACCGTCGAGGGCCGGCAGCAGAGCGCCCGCGAGCGCGCCATTCCCTTTGCGCGCGAGATCATTGCCCCGGCCCGCCGCAGCGAACCGGCCCGGTGGGCCGATCATGTCTGTGTGCAGGTCCTGAACATGCAGGGCGAGGCGGCCCGCTATATGGCGGACCGGGTCGCAACCGTGGCTTCCGACGTCGGACTGCGGGTCGAGGAGGCGGGCTGCGAGCCCAACATCCTGATCGCGCTCACCGACGACAGCGACCGGATGGCGCAAGACCTTGTCGATGCCCGCCGCCGACAATTCGTTCTGGGCTCGGCCGGCACGGACCGGGGGCGCGAGGCCCTCGCGGCCTTCCAGGCCTCTGACGCGCCCGTGCGCTGGTGGCACGTCAGCCTGCCGGTCGACATCTATACGGGCCAGCCGTCGGTACGTCTCCCCGGAGAACGGCCCTTCGCCACCCGGACCGGGAAGATCACCCAGCCATCGGACCTTGGCAACTTTGGCCAGATCGTCATGGGGTCGCGCCTGCTGAACCACAGCCGCAACGATCTCCAGCAGGTCATCATCATCGTGGATGTGGCGCGGGCCGAGGGCACGGGCCTGATCGAACTGACCGACTACGTGGCCATGGTGGCGCTGGCCCAGATCGATCCTGACGCTGAGGTCGGTGGCTATGACACCATCCTCAACCTGTTCACCGATGGGGCGGTCCACCCGCCCTATATGACGGACTGGGACTGGGCCTTCCTCACCGGCCTCTATACCGACGAGGTGATCAGCACCCGTGGGGTCGGCACCATCGCTGACGGCATGGCCCGCGAGATCGTGACCCCCACTGCGCCGTCCGAACCGGAGTGACACGCAACGACCCGTCTCCTCCCCATCCCTCATGGGGAGGGGGACAGAAAGTCCGTCATCCTCGGGCTCGACCCGAGGACCGTTCGGGCAGGCCGTATCGTGATCCTTCTCCCCCTGTGGGAGAAGGTGCCCCCTGAGAAGGGGGCGGATGAGGGGTCTTGCTGCGGCTGAATGTGGGGGCGTGTCTTTACGGGCGGCGCCACCCCTCATCCGAGCCGCTTTCGCGGCCCACCTTCTCCCGCAAGGGGAGAAGGACCGCTGGGTCAAACGCCTCGGCCATCATGACCGCGCCCCAATTCCCCCGTCCTTTCAACACCCCCGCCTTGTCCCGCCGCGACTTCCCCGCCTTGGTCCAGCCGCGTGCAAACCTCTACCCGTCCTGTCGCGCGGAGGGCTCGTAAGGCCTGCGACCTTGTGAGCGGCGGGAGCGATGGAGCGGGGTTGGAGGGGCCTCAAGCAGCGAGCGACCGCGCCGCGAGCGTTAGGCCCACCTTCAAACACCCTCGATCTCCGCCTCCGGGTGCGTGATCGAGGCAAGGGTCGAGGGGGATACTTGGCCGTTCCGGGAGGTGTCGCAGGACACCCCCGCCCGTCGGAGGCGCTGCGGTAAGGCCCGAACACGGCCACCCGACGCAAGCTTCCGGAAAACCACCGCGCGGAGCGTCAGCCTTCGTCGAAACGGTAAAACACATCTTCTCCGGGCGAAGGCCCGGCGCTCCGCCTGCCCTCCAACCCTCTGCCGCGCGCGGCGAGAGGCGCTTTCGGCTGCCTTGCTACGGATCGGCGACATTACGGCGTTGTAATGCACGTTCCGGTCGCGACGGCATTATGGGCGGGGCGCGTTTGAATGTCGGGCCAGCGAGGCCTGAATCCGTACGGAGTTTCCCATGCTGGCCGCCACCGCCCTTGCTGCCCTGCTGGCCACGGCCATGCCCCAGGATCCGCCGGTTCAGGACCCCGCCGCACAGGACCCGACGGAAACGCGCGTCGAGGACATCGTCGTCCTGGGACGTCCGCTGGACGAGGCGGCGCGCGACTTTGTTTACAGCCTGACCGTGCCGGCGCGGGGCCGGGGCCTCGCCCGCTGGCGCGACACCGTCTGTGTCGGCGTGGTCAATTTGCGCGGCGAAGCGGCCCAGTATCTGGTCGACGTGATTTCGACCCGGGCCGAGGATCTGGGGCTGGAGATCGGCGCGCCCGGCTGCTCGCCCAATGTCATCATCACCTTTGCCGACGACGGCGCCGGGATGGCCCGCGCCATGGTCGAGGCCGAGCCCGCCGCTTTCCGCGTCGGCGGCAGCGGCATGGACCTTGGCCGCGCAGCCCTTCAGCGGTTTCAGGAAGGGGATGCGCCGGTACGCTGGTGGCACATGGCCCTGCCGATCAACTCCGAGACAGGTCGTATTGCGGTGCGCATTCCGGGCGAGACGGATAACGAGGGCAATCCCTCCGCACCCACGCTCAGCACCTTCGGCTCCTTGCTGACAACCATTGTCCGGGACGACCTGAACAAGGTGATCGTGGTGGTCGATGTGGACGGCGTCTCCCACCTGACGGGTCCCCAGCTGGCCGACTATCTGGCGATGGTGGCACTGGCCCAGATCGACCCCCGTGGCGACACCTCGGGGTTTCCGACGGTGCTCAACGTTATCGACGATCCGGCCTCGGTCAACGGGATGACGGACTGGGATCTGGCCTTCCTCAGGGGGCTGTACCGGGACGACCGCGCCCTGCGCCGCAATCCGGCGGTTCTGGCCTCGGGCATCGCTTCGGATCTGGCGCGGACGCTTAAGGCCGAGCCTGTTAACGACGATGCGGAACCAGCCAGCGATTGACGCGCCTTGCGCCGGGCCGTTCGGGTCGCGATATTCCGGGTCTCAAACGGGCTGGACCGCCGAGTCGGGCCCCCTTGCACCCAAGAAGGCCTTCATGCGCGATCCCATCGATTACATCCAAAGCAACCTCGTCCCCATGGTGGTCGAGCAGTCCAGCCGGGGTGAGCGCGCGTTCGACATCTTCTCGCGCCTGCTGCGCGAGCGCATCATCTTCCTGACCGGCCCCTTCGAGGACGGCATGGCCAGCCTGATCTGCGCCCAGCTGCTCTATCTGGAATCGGAAAACCCGAAGAAGGAAATCAGCATGTACATCAACAGCCCCGGCGGTCAGGTGACCTCGGCGCTCGCGATCTACGACACCATGCAATACATCAAGTCGCCGGTCTCGACCGTGGTCATGGGCATGGCCGCCTCGGCCGGATCGCTGATCCTGACGGCCGGTGAGGCGGGACACCGCATCGCCCTGCCGAACGCCCGCATCATGGTGCACCAGCCCTCGGGCGGCTTCCGCGGCACCGCCTCGGATATCGAACGCCACGCCGAGGACATCATCAAGACCAAGCGCCGCCTGAACGAAATCTACGTCCACCACACCGGCCGCACCTATGAGGAAGTCGACAAGACCCTCGACCGCGACCACTTCATGAGCGCGGACGAGGCCAAGTCCTGGGGTATCGTCGATCACGTCTACGACCGGCGCCAGCAGGCTGATGACGACGGGATCAAGACCGTCTAGGGTTGAGCATCACAACCGCCGGGGCCCGTAGGGGACCACCGGCATGGAGGGCGGCATGATCGGTTCCCTGTTTGCGGCAAGTCTGGCGCTGACCGCCCTCCAGGATCCCGTGACGCCGCCCCCGTCTGCGGCCCAGGACCCGACCGTCTACCGGCTCGAAGAGATCGTGGTCGAGGGAACCCGGCTCGAGGAGCGCACGGCGGAATACGTCCGCGAGGTCGCCGCCCCGGCCCGCGGCCGAGGGCCCGCCCGCTGGCGTCAGGGCGTCTGCGTCGGGGCGGCCAATTTTGACCCCGAGCTTGCGCAATATCTGGTCGACCGGGTCTCCGACGTCGCGCGCGACCTGGGCCTGAGCGCCGGCCAGCCGGGCTGCCAGCCCAGCATCCTCATCATCGGCACGACCGACGGCGCCAGCTTCACCCGCGACTTCGTCGAGATGCGTCCGCGCCTGTTCGTCGTCGGCGGCGGGGGCATGGACCGGGGCCGCAATGCGCTCGAGGAATTCATGTCGTCAGATCGCCCCGTCCGCTGGTGGCACGTCAGCATGCCGACCGACTCCGAGACTGGAACCCGGGCAGCCCGCCTGCCCGGCGACTACGTCCCTGGCTATGATCCTCAATATGACGTGCTGGGCTATGCACCCCAGGTCAGCGTGACCGTCGCCTCGCGTATCCAGTCCTCAATCGAGGACACGATGAAGCGGTCCTTCGTCATCATCGACGTCGACAAGCTGGGCGGTGTCTCGCTGGAACAGCTGGGCGACTACGTGGCCATGGTCGCCCTGGTCCAGGTCAATCCCGACGCCGACACCAGCCGCTATGAGACAATCCTCAATCTGTTCGAGACCCCGGACAGCATTGCCGGCCTGTCCGGCTGGGACCGCGCCTATATGGACGGCATGTACGCGGTGCGTCCCGGCCGGATCAGCACCATGGTGCAGGTCCAGACCATCACCCAGGCCATCGTCGCCGCCTATCGCGAGCAGGATGAGGAGTAGGCCTCAGGGCTTCTGCCGGAACCGGCGAAAGCCCGGATGGGCGGCGCGCGCCAGCATCTCGGCATCGCCCGAGGTGTCGCCATAGGCCGCTTCCAGCTCGGCTTCGGGCCCATAGGCACGGATCAGGCGCTCGACCTTCTCCTGCCCGCGGCAATTCTCGCCGACGAAGGCGCCGGTGACCCGGCCCTCCGCATCGAACTCCAGTTCGGTCCCGATCAGGGCTTCGGCGCCCAGCCGCCGGGCAAAGGGCGCGACCGTCAGGGCGGGCGATGCCGTCACGATCACCCGGTGCGCCCCCTTGCGGCCCCAGTCCTCCCAGCAGGCCAGGGCATCGGGTCGCATGAAGCGGTCCCAGACCGCGTCCGCAAACCGCTCGGCCTCGGCGGACAGCTGATCGGTCGGAACCCCCTTCAGGAACCGTTCGACGGCCGCTGCCTTGATCCGCCCCCGGTCCCGGTCGACCAGGTAGCGCGCCGTGGCGGGGGCAAGGCTGGCCAGTCCGGTCCACCAGCCAACCGCTCCCTCCCGCCAGCGCAGGAAGGCCGTGAAGCTGTCGGCCACGGTCAGGGTGCCGTCAAAGTCGAAGGCAACGAGCGGTCCGGTGGGAGTGCGGGCTGGGGGCAGGGGTCTGGTCCGGGGGCTGGCGATGGGGGCAGCCGATGCCTATGTCAGAACTTCGCCTTGATAAAGGATCAGGCTCAATTCCGTGATCGTCCCCAATCTGTCTGATCGGATGGGGTTGTCGCCTCGCCCCGGATGGGGGATTGTCAATTTTTGAAGACCTTCGGACCTAGGCTTTCGGAATCAGGTTCGCAGGAAGCGCGGACTCCGGATTTCGGGTTCGTGGGAGTGAGAAGGGTCGATGACCAAAGCCGCCGGTACAGACGCTAAAAGCACGCTCTATTGCTCGTTTTGCGGCAAGAGCCAGCACGAGGTCCGCAAGCTGATTGCCGGGCCGACCGTGTTCATCTGCGATGAATGCGTCGAACTGTGCATGGATATCATCCGCGAAGAGCACAAGATCGGCTTCGTGAAGGCCAAGGACGGCGTGCCCACGCCTCGCGAGATCCGCGAGGTCCTGGACGACTACGTCATCGGTCAGTCGCACGCCAAGAAGGTGCTCTCGGTCGCGGTGCACAACCACTACAAGCGCCTGAACCACGCGACGAAGAACAACGACGTCGAACTGGCCAAGTCCAACATCATGCTGATCGGGCCGACCGGCTCGGGCAAGACGCTGCTGGCCCAGACGCTGGCGCGCATCATCGACGTGCCCTTCACCATGGCGGATGCCACGACCCTGACCGAAGCCGGCTATGTGGGCGAGGACGTCGAGAACATCATCCTCAAGCTGCTGCAGGCCTCGGACTACAACGTCGAGCGGGCCCAGCGCGGCATCGTCTACATCGACGAGATCGACAAGATTTCGCGCAAGTCGGACAACCCCTCGATCACCCGCGACGTGTCGGGTGAGGGCGTCCAGCAGGCCCTGCTGAAGATCATGGAAGGCACGGTCGCCTCCGTGCCGCCGCAGGGGGGTCGCAAGCACCCGCAGCAGGAGTTCCTGCAGGTCGACACCGCCAACATCCTGTTCATCGTCGGCGGCGCCTTCGCTGGCCTGGAAAAGGTCATCTCGGCGCGCGGCGAGGGGGCCTCGATCGGCTTCGGCGCCAAGGTCAAGGAAATCGACGAGCGCCGCACCGGCGACATCCTCAAGGGGGTCGAGCCCGACGATCTGATGCGCTTTGGCCTGATCCCCGAGTTCATCGGCCGTCTGCCGGTTCTGGCGACCCTGGAGGATCTGGACGAGACCGCTCTGGTCACCATCCTGACCCAGCCCAAGAACGCCCTGGTCAAGCAGTACAAGCGCCTGTTCGAGATGGAAAATGTCGAACTGACCTTCACCGATGACGCGCTCACCGCCGTCGCCGGCAAGGCCATCAAGCGCAAGACCGGTGCCCGGGGCCTGCGCTCCATCCTCGAAGGCATCCTGCTGGAGACCATGTTCGAACTGCCCACCTTCGAGGGCGTCGAGGAAGTGGTCGTTAACGCCGAGGTCATCGAGGGCAAGGCCCAGCCCCTCCTGATCTACGCCGACAAGAAGAAAAAGGCCGACGGCGCCGCCTGACGCCGGCATGGGGGCGCTCCGTCTTGTTCTGGGCGACCAGCTCAGCGACGGCCTGAGCGCCCTGTCGGACATCCGCGAGGGTGACGTCATCCTGATGGCCGAGGTTGCCGAAGAGGCGACCTATGTGCGGCATCACAAGCAGAAGATCGTGCTGGTGCTGGCCGCCATGCGCGCCTTTGCCGAACGGCTGCGGACATCCGGCCACACGGTGCGCTACGTCGCGCTGGATGATGCGGACAACAGCGGCTCAATCGCCGGCGAGGTCCGCCGGGCCGTCAAGGATCTGCGGGCCGACCGCCTGATCCGCACCCGCTGCGGCGAGTGGCGCCTCGAGGAATCGCTCAATGCCTTGGCGGACACCCTCGACGTTCCCGTCGAGGCCCGGGAGGACGACCGCTTCATCTGTTCAGCCGACCGTTTCCGCGCCTGGGCCAGCGACCGCCGCCAGCTGCGCATGGAGTATTTCTACCGCGAGATGCGCCGCGAAACCGGTCTGCTCATGGACGGTGACCAGCCCGAGGGCGGTGAGTGGAACTATGACGCCGAGAACCGCAAGAAGCTACCCGCCGATCAGACCCTCCCACGGCGGAAGCGCTTCCCGCCCGACGCCTCGACCAAGGAGGTGATGGCTCTGGTGGGCGACCGGTTTGCCGACCACTTCGGCGATCTGGACGGCTTCGACTGGCCGGTCACCCGGGAGCAGGCCGGGGCTGCCCTGGACCATTTCATCGACGACATCCTGCCCGGCTTCGGCGATTGGCAGGACGCCATGGCCAACGGTGAAGCCTTCCTCTGGCACAGCCTGGTCTCGACCTCGCTGAACCTGGGCCTGCTGGGCCCGCTGGACATCTGTCAGAGGGCCGAGCAGGCCTTTCGCAACGGATCCGCGCCGCTGAACGCGGTGGAGGGCTTCATCCGCCAGATCTTGGGCTGGCGCGAGTTCGTGCGCGGCGTCTACTGGCTCAAGGTCCCCGAATATCGCAAGCGGAACGCCCTGGACGCCGACCGCAGCCTGCCATGGTTCTACTGGTCCGGCGAGACCGACATGGCCTGTGTGGCCGATGTCGTCGCACAGGCCCGGACGCATGCCTATGCCCACCATATCCAGCGGCTGATGGTCACCGGCAATCTGGCCATGCTGCTGGGCGTGCACCCGGACGAGGTGGACGACTGGTACATGGTGGTGTTCGCCGATGCCTATGAATGGGTCGAGATGCCGAACACACGCGGCATGGCGACCTATGCGGACGGCGGGATCGTGGGGTCCAAGCCCTATGCCGCGTCCGGGGCCTACATCGACCGGATGAGCGACTACTGCGCCGGCTGCGCGTATGACGTGAAGGAAAAGACGGGGGACAAGGCCTGTCCCTTCAATCGCCTCTACTGGGGCTTTCTGGAGCGGAATCGCAAGGTCCTGCGCGACAACCCGCGGCTCGCCATGCCCTATCGCACGCTGGACAAATGGCCGGAGGAGCGCCGGGCGGCCCTGGTCGAGGAGGCTGACGCCTGTCGCAAGTCCCTCGGCGCCACCGTCAGGGCTTGACCCGGTCCGGGGACGGGTCTTCCGGCTCCGGCGTCAGATTGTCGGCCAGTCCGTGATACAGGCGACGCCCGCTGACGGCCTTGGCGGCAAAGTCAGCGACAACGGCGGCGGTGAACAGGGGCAGGATCATGCCCCGGTTGGCGGTCATCTCGGAGATGATGACGACCGCCGTCAGCGGCGCCCGCACCACGCCCACGAAATAGGCGATCATGCCGATCAGGACGATGGCGCTGCGGCTTTCCTCCGGGAAGACATTGGCCAGCAGGCCGCCAAGGCCCGCGCCCACCGACAGCGAGGGCGCAAACACCCCGCCCGGCGCCCCGGACAGGCTTGAGGCGAGGGTGGCGATGAACTTGGCCGGGGCGAACCAGATGGGCTGACGACCGCCCTCGACCAGGGTCCGGGCCGCGTCATAGCCGGTGCCCCAGGTCAGGCCCTGGGCCGCAACGCCGATCACGGCCACGATGATGCCGCAGACCAGCGCCGTCATCAGCGGGCGACGCCCCAGAATCGAGCCCCTGGCGAGTAACCGCAGGGACACTCGCGAGAACAGCCCGCCTGCCGCCCCGCCGACCAGCCCGACCAGAAGGGCAATGGGCAAAGCCTTGAGGGCCGACATGGTCTCGGACACGACGCCGAAATAGACGTAGTCCCCCGACAGGCTGAGCGGGATCAGGCCGGCGATCACCACGGCGGCCATGACCAGCAGGGTCAGCCGCTGCTCATAGGCGGCGGCCAGCTCCTCAAGGGCGAAGGCGACCCCGGCGATCGGGGTGTTAAAAGCCGCAGCGACCCCGGCCGCGCCCCCGGCAATGATCACGGCCGCATTGACCGGAACCCGCAGCAGGCGGTGCGAGGCGGCCATGATGGCGGCGCCCACCTGGACCGTCGGGCCCTCACGTCCGACCGATCCCCCGACTCCCATGGCGAGCAGGGTTGCGACCAGCTTGAACAGGGCGGTACGCAGCGACACCAGAGGCCGTGAGCTGGCCGGTTGCCGGGCCGCGGCGATCACCTGCGGGATCCCTGAGCCCCTGGCCAGGGGCGCGAAACGCCGGGTCAGCCATGCCAGCAGCAAGAAGCCGAGGGGAGTGACGATCAGCGGGGCGTAGGGCCAACTGCTGGACACCCGTCCGAACAGGGCCTGGGCATGGTCGGCGGACCAGGCAAAGCAGAAGGCGAACAAACCGACCAGCACAGCGCCGCCGCCCGACGCCAGGCGGCTCTTCCACACCGGGCCAATCCGCTCCCGCCAGGCGGCGTGAAGCGTTTCGCGGCGGGAAACCGCCATCCGCAGACCTTCCATGACAGAGTTCGGGGCTGGTCTAGCTCCCGCTGTCAGGCGACGCAAATCGTGCGCGGCGACGATGCAACCTGTCGGCCGGAACCCGACCGGTGACGGAGTAGCGCCGGACCCGCCGAAAGCCCCGTCAACAGCTACGATGGGGGCAATTTGCCGTTACGCTTGAACCGGGGGCACCGCGACCCACATACTCACATGAACGCCGTCGGAATCGACGGGTCACCCCGACGGGGTCCGGCATAGCGTCGGGCACCTACGGGTGGCGGGCCGGAGATAAGCAAAGGCCCGGGAAAGTAAGTATCATGTCCGAGACCAGAACCCTTCCCGTCCTGCCGCTGCGGGACATTGTCGTCTTCCCGCACATGGTCGTGCCGCTGTTCGTGGGGCGCGAGAAATCCGTCCGCGCACTGGACGAGATCATGAAGGGCGAGAAGCAGATCCTGCTGGCAACCCAGAAGAACTCCGTCGATGACGATCCGGGGCCTGACGCCATCTATCCGATCGGCGTGATCGCCAATGTGCTGCAACTGCTCAAACTGCCCGATGGCACCGTAAAGGTGCTGGTCGAGGGCAAAAGCCGCGCACGCCTGACACGCTTTACCGACCAGACCGAATATTTCGAGGCCGAGGCCGAGGACATCGCAGATGAGTCGACCGACGCCTCGCGCGCCGAGGCCCTGTCGCGCGCCGTGGTCGAGCAGTTCGAAAGCTATGTGAAGCTCAACAAGAAGGTGCCGCCCGAGGCCCTGACCTCCATCCCCCAGATCACGGATGCGTCCAAGCTGGCCGACTCGGTCGCTGCCCATCTGTCGGTGAAGATCGCCGACAAACAGGCCCTGCTGGAGACCGTCGACGTCGCCGCGCGCCTGGAGGGGGTCTATGCCCTGATGGAGGGCGAGATCAGCGTCCTGCAGGTCGAGAAGAAAATCCGCAGCCGTGTGAAGCGGCAGATGGAGAAGACCCAGCGCGAGTATTATCTGAACGAGCAGATGAAGGCGATCCAGCGAGAGCTGGGTGAGACCGACGACGCCCGTGACGAGGTCATGGAGCTGGAGAAGCGCATCCGCAAGACGCGCCTGTCCAAGGAAGCGCGCGCAAAGGCGGACGCCGAGGTCAAGAAGCTGCGCAACATGAGCCCCATGTCGGCGGAGTCGACCGTGGTGCGGAACTACCTCGACTGGCTGCTGGGTATCCCCTGGGGCAAGGCGCGGACCAGGCCGATTAATCTCGACAAGGCCGAGTCCATTCTCGAGGAGGACCACTATGGCCTCGAGAAGGTCAAGGAACGCATCATTGAGTATCTGGCCGTACAGGCCCGCACGGGCAGCCTGAAGGGCCCGATTCTGTGCCTGGTCGGCCCTCCGGGCGTCGGCAAGACCTCTCTGGCCAAGTCGATCGCCAAGGCGACGGGCCGCGAGTATGTGCGCATGTCGCTGGGCGGGGTGCGCGATGAGGCCGAGATCCGCGGTCACCGCCGGACCTACATCGGCTCCATGCCCGGCAAGATCATCCAGTCGATGAAGAAGGCCAAGACGACCAACGCCTTCATCCTGCTGGACGAGATCGACAAGCTGGGTGCCGACTGGCGCGGTGACCCCTCATCGGCCCTGCTCGAGGTGCTGGATCCGGCCCAGAACTCGACCTTCGGCGACCACTATCTGGAGGTCGACTACGACCTGTCGAACGTAATGTTCGTCACCACGGCCAACAGCCTGAACATGCCCCAGCCGCTGCTGGATCGCATGGAGATCATCCGGGTCTCGGGCTACACCGAGGATGAAAAGGTCGAGATCGCCAAGCGCCACCTGCTGCCCAAGCTGGCCAAGGACCATGGCCTGAAGGACGGCGAATGGATCGTGCCGGACGACACGATCCGCGACCTGATCCGCTATTACACGCGGGAAGCTGGTGTGCGTTCGCTGGAGCGCGCACTGGGCGGACTGGCCCGCAAGGCGGTCCGGGAAATGGCCCGCACCAAGGCCCTGTCCATCACGGTCGATACGGACAAGCTGCCCGACTATGCCGGCGTGCGGAAATTCCGCCATGGCGAGACGGACACCGAGGACCAGGTCGGCATCGTCACCGGTCTGGCCTGGACCGAGTTCGGCGGAGACATCCTGACCATCGAGGCGATCAAGATGCCGGGTCGCGGGCGTATGACCGTGACCGGCAACCTGAAGGATGTGATGAAGGAGTCGATCTCGGCGGCCGCCAGCTATGTGCGGGCCCGGGCCCTGACGTTCGGGGTCAAGCCGCCGGTGTTCGAGAAGACCGACATCCACGTGCACGTGCCAGATGGCGCGACGCCCAAGGACGGTCCTTCGGCCGGCGTGGCGATGACGGTGGCCATGGTCTCGGTGCTGACCGGTATCCCGGTGCGCAAGGATATCGCCATGACCGGCGAGATCACCCTGCGCGGTCGCGTCACGGCGATCGGCGGCCTCAAGGAGAAGCTGCTCGCCGCGCTCCGATCAGGCGTGAAGACTGTGCTGATCCCGCAGGAGAATGAGAAGGACCTCGCCGACGTGCCGGACACGGTCAAGCAGGCGCTGGAGATCGTGCCGGTGTCCACGGCGGACGAGGCCCTGAAATGGGCCCTTGTCGGCACGCTGACGCCGGTCGAGTGGGACGAGGTGGCTGAACCGCTGCCGTCGGCCATGCCCGGCAAGGACCCGGGTTCCGACGCCGTGATCAGCCACTAGAGCCTCATGTCCAGACCTGAACTGATCGGCCGCATCGCGCGTGCGGCCGGTCTCACCCCCGATCAGGCTCGCCTCGCTCTGGAAGCGACACTGGAGGGGATTTCCGAGGGTTTGGCCGCGGGCCGGACGGTTCGTCTCACGGGCTTCGGCGCCTTTGTGCCCGTGGACCGGGCCGAGCGGGCAGGGCGCCACCCGGCGACGGGCGAGCCGCTTTTGCAGCCCGCCACGCGGACCGTGCGCTTTCGCCCGGGTGAGGGGCTGAAAAGCGCCTTGAACGGCTGAGGCCGCGCAGGCATAGGCACAGGAACGGGCGGCTAGCTCAGCTGGTCAGAGCACCTCGTTTACACCGAGGGGGTCGGGGGTTCGAACCCCTCGCCGCCCACCAGATACGACAAGGGCCGCCGGATTGCTCCGACGGCCCTTTTTCGTGGTCCGTGGCTGCCGCCTAGAAGCGGAAGCTGGCCCGCAGCAGCAACATGTAGCGCATGTAGTCGCCGATAATTTCGGCGTCGGCGCTGACGCTCAGCATGCCCAGTTCGTTGCCCACATTCAGGCGGAAGCCGACGATCGGACCGCCGCCCTCGATGGAATCGGGGTCGAGCGTGAAGGACGGGCCACCGCTGGCGAAGCGGGCGATGGTCGCACCCGGGTCGACCGAGATGTTCTGGCGCCACCCGATCCGGAATTCCGGCTTGAGCCAGCTATTCTCGCCGAGGCTGTAGGCGATGTTCATGGCGGCCACCGCCGAGAACATGTGACCGTCGCGCTCGTCGATGATCAGGTCGAACGAGTCCCCGCCTCCCACCTCTTCACGGGCATCTTCGCTCAGCGAGAAGTATTCGGCATAGACCTCGGGGCGAATGGTGAAGCGACCGTAGTCGCGCTCGTAGGACGCACCCCCGGCGGCGGCCAGGGTGAAGCCGTTCCAGCTCGAGGTGTTGTTCAGGTTCAGCCCGCCGCCCACGAACTGGCGGTCCGCGTCGAACGACGCATAGCCCGCCGCCGCGCGGGCCCAGGTGGTCCAGTATTGGCCCTGGGCGCGCCAGTAGAGGCCGAGCTCGACGAGGTTGGCGGTCAGGTTCTCCTGCGCCTCGGCCTCGGGATCCTCGAGGTCGGACGAGGTGAAGGCGATGCTGACGCCCAGGGCGCCGTTGCCGGTGCCGTACTCCACGCCGCCCGCGACGCCGAAGCCTTCCGAACGGAAGCCGTAGCTGTCGGTCTTGTCCTTGTCGGCGTAGAAGGTGATTTCCTGCACCCAGGCGCTGGTCTCGCCGGGTGCGGCCGAGGCGTTACGACCCACAAGGGCGCGCGTCACCGCATCGACGCCGCTGGCCAAGGACAGCAGGGGACCGCCCGAGTGATCCGGCAGCATCTGCTCGTACAGATCGATGAAGCCGTCGCGGTCCGTCTGGTTGATGAAGGCGGTCAGGATGCCCGAGTCGCGGTCGAGGGCGTCATAGATGGCGTCATAGGCGGAGGCCTCGACGGAGATCAGCCCGGCTTCCTCGGCAGTACGACGACGGACGTCCACATAGACCTGATTATTGGGCAGGTCGGCCCCCGCATCCACGATGAAGAGGTAAGGCGAGTTCTCGGCCATACCCTCGAGGTCGAGGGTGCCGAAGTCCAGGGTGCCTGCATCGATCACGGTGAAGCGGCTGGGACCGTCGATCAGGGAGGTGAAGCGTACGCCAAGCTCGGCGCCGTCCGCGATATCCGCCGTCCCCGAGACATTAAAGCCCGAGTTGGTGCCGGCGTCGCCGTCGATCGTGAACACAAGGCGACCGTCGGCGCCGACGTCGAGATTGGAGATGTCGACCGCAGACGCGCCCCGGTTGTCCAGAATGCCGTCCGAAACACTGATGTCCAGCAGGGCGTCACTGTCGCTCAGCGTGCCGATGACGTTGGCGCCCCCGCTGATGCTAAGCGTGTCGAGGCCGTCGCCGAAAGAGATGTCGCTGAGTACGACGCCGTTGCGGATGTCGACCGTATCCGCGCCAGATCCCAGCAGGATCGCTCCAACCATGGATGGCTCATCGGCGTCGGGCACACCGTCGCCGTCCGTGTCGGGGTTGTCCGAAGTGACCGTCCCGGCCACGCCGTCCTGGATCAGGGTGACGCCGGTCGTGTTGGCCTGCACGTTGATGACCGTCGCGCTGCCCGTCAGCGGATCGCCGTCCTGGTTGGGCGACAGGTTGGCCTGCATCGTTCCCGTATTGGTGATCGCAGTCAGGGTCCCACTGAGATCAAGAAGGCCAGTCAGATTGGCCGTGCCCCCAGCGGACGAGGCCAGGAATTGGCCATTGTTGGTGAAGCTCGGAAGGTTCGCTCCTGCCTCGATCAGCACCGTTGTGACGTTGCCGCCCTCGCTGGAGGACGATGCAGCTGTTATTGCGCCGTCATTGATCAACTGCGGGGTCGTCACACCGTCGGCGAGCCGGATGCCGACCGCGTCGGCGTCATAGGCCAGCGCGGCCACGGTGCCGCTGTTGAGGATACCGCCGTCGATCGTCACCGACTGGCCACCGGCGACGCCGAAGCGGATCGCATTTGCGGTGATGCCATCATAGACGCCCTGGGCCGTCACCTGGCCCTGGTTGATGAAGCCGTAAGCCAGGTCGCCTGTTCCGGCCACGCCAAGCGTGATGTCCTGCGTCGCCGAGCCGACCTGGATGGCCGGGGCCTCGCCAAAGACGTTGATCTGGGCCGTGCCTTCGTCGGCGTCGGCAATGCCATCACCGTCCTCATCGGTTTCGTCCTCATCGTCGTCTGCGGGCGGACGACCAAAGGTGACACCGCCAGCGACATTGCCCCCGATAATGACAGCCGGTCCCCCCTGCAGCAGGTCGTCGGCGTCGAGATTGGCGATGATCTCGTCCGAAGGGCGGCTCGTATATCGATATCCGGTGGACGTCACGGCGCCCTGGATGTTCAGACCGCCGCTTATGTCGCCGAACATTCCTACGGCGGTTGCCCCCTGGCCGACGGTGCTGATGTTGCCGCCCAAATATACAGTGCCGTCGATATCGCCGAGCGCACGCACAGCCATGCCGTTGTTACCAACCACGCGAATGGTGCCGTAGCTGGTCAGGTTTCCGATCAGGTTGCTCTCAAGCGATATGCCAAACGAGTCGTTCCCCTCAACCAGAATGGTCGAGCCGTTCTGCATGATGAGATTGCCGGTCATGTCGCCGGGGCCTCTCAGCCGGATGCCGTAGCGGCCCGAACCTGCGGCGAACGGCCCGTCGTTGTCCCCGTCGCCGTCCGTGTCTGTGGTCTCGGTCAGCGAATCCAGGACAGTGATGGAGCCGGCGATAGTGATGTTTGTGGCAAAACCGCCTTCGATCAGGACCGCCGTCGCGCCATCGGCGGCGTTATCCATGGTGATATTGCCATTGGCGTTGATCGAGAAATCATTGTCGGAATTTACAGTGACCGCGGCACCGGACTGCACGGCCAGCGTCCCGCCAGAGGTAATGATGATGTCGTCAGGACCGTTGCCCGCTGGATTCGCAGTCGTGATGGGGGTCGAGCGCGACGTATCAATCGCGACCTGGGCATTGGCCACGCTGGCAAGGAGAAGAGGGGCGACAGCCGCTGCGGTCGCATAGAGATAACGCATTCGGAACAAACCCCTCGTGGAAAACGCGCGAGCTTTCAGGTGTGCCCCCTCTAGCAGGAGCAAACCCGTTGCGCCCCAAGTTTCTCGAATTTGAGGCGAATGCAAGGCCGTTGGCCCTTTTTGACCCCCTCAGCCGCCGGATGTGGCTTGCGCAAATCAATATCGCAGTGATATCATTTCGATATATCTGGAGGGTGCAAATGACTGACGCTCAAACTCAATCCCGCAGTGGCTCGCATGCCCTGTCGAAGGAATATCTGGCCCGCACGGGTAATGGCATTCTGATGCTGCTGGTCTCGCTGGGCATGATGGTGGCGGGCGGTGCCGCCGTGCTGATCAATCCCGATGCGGCGCTCAATGTGATCGGCGGGATTCTGCTGGTCGTAGTCGGCTTCATCCTGATGTGCGGCCTCTATGCGCTTCAGCCCAACGAGGCGATGGCCATCCTGCTGTTCGGGGACTATCGCGGCACGGATCGCAAGACGGGCCTGCGCTGGGTCCTGCCCTGGTACTCGCGCAAGAAGATCAGCCTGCGGGTCCGCAACCTGACCAGCGACAAGCTGAAGGTGAACGACAAGCGCGGCAATCCGATCGAGATCGCGGCCAACGTGGTCTGGCGGGTCGAGGATTCTGCCCAGGCCCTGTTCGACGTCGACGACTTCCGGGCCTTCGTGAACATCCAGGTCGACACGGCCCTGCGCGACATGGCGGCCCACTATGCCTACGACCATGGCGAGGATCATGAACTGACCCTGCGCTCCGACGCCGAGGAGGTGGCGACCCGGCTGCGCGAGGAACTGGTCGGCCGCATCGCGGTCGCGGGTGTGGCGGTGGATGAAGCCCGTATCGCCCACCTGGCCTATGCGCCCGAGATCGCCGGTGCCATGCTCAAGCGTCAGCAGGCCGAGGCCGTGCTGGGCGCCCGTCGCCTGATCGTGCGCGGCGCGGTCGAGATGGTGGAGAATGCGCTGGAAGACCTGAACGATCGCGGGGTCGTCGATCTGGACGAGGATCGCAAGGCGGCCATGGTGTCGAACCTGCTGGTCGTGCTCTGTGCGGATCGTGAAGCCCAGCCCGTGGTCAATACGGGGACCCTGTACGGGTAAGGGAGCGGATGGCGAAGGACCGCAAAGCGTTTCTGTTCAGAGGTTCGCCCCAGGTCATGGCGGCCGTCGAAAGACTGGCCGCCGCTGACCTGCGCTCGGTCAATGCCCAGGTGGAAATCCTGTTGCGCGAAGCCTTGGCCCGTCGCGGCCGGCGGGTCGAGGACGATGCACCGGACACGGACGAGGCTTGAGATTGACCCCCGTCGGGGTTACGGGCGCTTATGGTCAAGTCCAAGTCTTCCGCGAAGCGGAAATCCCGCACCGACGGTCACGGCCGTGAAGGTGGCCTCAAACTGGCCCGCAGCCTCCGGGGCCAGGATGTCCAGGAGACCGAGCTCCGGCTGATTCCCGGGCTCGACGAAGAGGTCTCCGAGGCCTTTGAGGGCGTGCGCCGCGTGGCGACCGATCCGCGCCCCCGGCTGGTCGACACCACCATGCTGTATGCCCCGCGGTCCGGTGGGGTGAAGCGGTACCTCCTTTCCAAGAAGGCCTGGCTTGCCGAGAACCGCCCGGACGTCGCCCACAGTCTGGTCGTCCCGGGCGCGAAGCACCGCGTGGGGGCCGACGACATCGTCCGCCTGCATGCCGCCAAGCTGCCGTTCGGTGACGGCTATCGTTGGCCGTCGTCCGTGCGTCGCTGGGGCGCCTGGGTGTCGGCGCTCAAGCCCTCGGTGATCGAGGCGGGCGATCCCTATACGCCCGGGCAGGGGGCGCTTGAGGCCGGCCAGCGGGTCGGCTGTCCGGTGATCGGCTTCTGCCATTCGGATCCGGCGGGGCTCGCGGCCCTGCACTTCGGCGAATGGGCCAAGAAACCGGTCGAGAAGCGCTGGGCCCGCCTGTTCTCGCAGTTCGACGCCGTGGTCTCGCCCAGCCGCTTCATTGCGCGGCGCCTCGAGGAAGCTGGTATCCAGAATATCGTCATCCGCCCGCTGGGGGTGGAGATCGACACCTTCCGCCCGGACCGACGCGACCGTCAGTGGCTGCTGGACCAGCTGGGCCTGCCCGACAGTGCGCGCCTGCTGTGCTTCGCGGGGCGACCGGCCAAAGAAAAGAACATCGATGTGTTGATCGAGGCGGTCCAGCTGCTGGGTGATCCCTATCATCTGGTGCTTGTCGGCGCGGGCACGGGCATGCCGCCCGAGGACCGGGTGATCGCCATGCCATACGAGACCGATCCCAAGGCCGTGGCGAAGATCATCGCCAGCTGCGACGCCTTCGTGCACGCCAATGACAAGGAGCCTTTCGGCCTGATCGTGCTGGAGGCCATGGCCTGTGGCCGCCCTGTGGTGGGCGTCAACGCCGGCGGCGTGGCCGAGACGGTCGACACCGAGGTGGGTCAACTGGCGGATCGCGCCGAGCCGCGCGCCTATGCCGAGGCGGTCTCCGCCCTGTTCGAGCGCGATATCGAGGCCATTGGCCGGGCGGCCCGCACCAAGGCCGAGACCCGCTTTGCCTGGAACCGGGTGTTCGAGGACCTGTGCCGCGTCTATGGCGAGGCCAGCGGGCAAAATGCCTTCATGCGGGGAGGGGACAAAACATGAGAAGCCTGATCATCGGGATCGCCGCCGCCTGCGGCCTGAGCCTCGCGGCGGGCGCGGCCTCGGCCCAGACCGTCTACATCGTTCGCCACGCGGAAAAGGCCAGCGACACCGAGCGCGACCCGGGCCTTTCGGATGCCGGTGTCACCCGGGCTATCGCGCTCTCCGGCCTGTTTGCCGAAGGTCAGCCGGACCTGATCGTCGTCAGCCCGTTTCAGCGCACGCGGCTGACGGCGGGGGCGACGGCCGAGATTTCCGGCGCCTTTATCGCCACCAGTCCGCTCGATGCCGGCGTCGAGACCCATGTCGAGACCATTCGCCGGGGTGTGATGGCCCTGCCGGAAGATGCCGTGGTCCTGATCTCGGGACACAGCAATACCGTCCCCCTGATTGCGCGGGCGCTGGGCTATGAGACGCCGGACATGCCCGAGTGCGAATATGACCGGCTGATCCGGATCGAGCTTCGCAATGGCGAGGTTTCGGGCGAGACCCTGAGGTACGGCGCGCCGTCCACCTGCTGAAGCCTGACCGTTCGGAACAGGCCGCCTGCATGGCGCATTGCCCTTCTGAACTCACAGGAGGCCAACCATGGACGACCGCTTCGACGCGCGCGCCGAGAAAATTGCCGATCAGGAACGCGAGATCCAGGAACGGATCGACGCAAGGGATGCCCGCTCGGGCGATTCGGAAGAGCAGGGGGCGGTGCAGGCCGGTGCCCGGCGCTATCCCGAACCGCCATTCCCGAAGCAGCACCAGACCAAGCCGGGCGACGAGGCCGCCCTGGACCCCCAGCCGATGTACGATGCGCCGTTCTGGAAAGGCTCGGGCAAGCTTGAGGGATTCGCGGCCCTGATCACCGGCAGCGATTCGGGAATCGGCCGGGCCGTCGCCGTTCTGTTCGCGCGCGAGGGCTGCGACATCGCCATCTGCCACCTCGATGAGGAAGGCGACGCCGAGGACACCCGCAAGGCCGTCGAGAAGGAAGGCCGCAAGGCGATTGTGCTGAAGGGCGACGTCTCGGACCCGGCCTTCGCCAAGGCGGCCGTGCAGGCGACGCTCGACGCCTTTGGCCGACTGGACGTGGTGGTGCCGAATGCCGCGTTCCAGGAGCATGTGCCGGCGTTCGAGGACCTGACCTTCGAACATTTCGACCGCACGCTGAAAACCAACCTCTATGGCTATTTCAACATCTGCCAGGCGGCGGTCCCGCATCTGAAGACCGGCGGCGCGATCGTGATGACCGGTTCGGTGACCGGCATCATGGGCAACGACCAGCTGCTCGACTATTCGATGACCAAGGGGGGCATCCACGCCTTCGCGCGCTCGCTGGGCACCCATCTGGCGCCGCGCGGCATCCGGGTGAATGTGGTGGCCCCGGGCCCGGTCTGGACCCCGCTCAATCCGGCGGACCGCGATGCAGAGGGAACGGCGAAATTCGGATCGGGGACGGTGATGAAGCGCCCCGCCCAGCCGGAAGAGATCGCTCCGGCCTATGTCTTCCTCGCCTCACCCCAGTGCTCGAGCTACATCACCGGCGAGGTGCTGCCGATTATCGGGGGCTACAGCGGGGGGTAGGGGAGAGGGAACGCGGCGCCATTCCGAACCAGGTCAGGAATGGCGCGAGTGACGGGGCTCGAACCCGCGACCTCCGGCGTGACAGGCCGGCACTCTAACCAACTGAGCTACACCCGCGTTTCCCGTTCAGGCGTTGCCGCCCGAAGGAGGGCGTCGTTTAGGCGGGGCCTCGGCAGACGTCAAGCGGGTCAATGCTGCAATTTTCACAATCCGGCCCCGAGGCGCTTCCGGGGCCGGATCGACCCGGCCCAAAGCAGGCATTTGCGAACAATTCTCAAGAAAAACCTTTTGCCGCATGGGTTTGAACCGCGCGCGGCTTAGGTCTAGAAAGCGCCGATTCCGCCGTCTCCCCGGTGCGCGAGGCCCCCTCTTATGAATGCGTTTCTGCTTGAATATCTGCCGGTCGTGATTTTCCTCGCGATCGGAGCGGTGATCGGCACCCTGTTCATGGTTGCGGCCTGGGCGATGGCGCCGACCAATCCCGACAGCGAAAAGCTCTCGGCCTATGAGTGCGGGTTCAACGCCTTTGACGACGCGCGCATGAAGTTCGACGTGCGATTCTATCTGGTGTCGATCCTGTTCATCATCTTCGACCTCGAGGTCGCCTTCCTGTTTCCGTGGGCGGTGTCGATGTTCGATCTGTCGACGGGCGGCATGGTGTTCGCCTTCTGGTCGATGATGGTCTTCCTCGGCGTGCTGACCGTCGGCTTTATCTACGAGTGGAAACGAGGAGCCCTGGAATGGGAGTGATCGTCACCCCGGACGGCCGCCCGGCCAGCCCGGCCTTCGGTCAGGGCGCCCGCGCCACGGTTCAGGGCTATGACCCGAAGATCCACGACAAATTCTTCGAGGCGGTCAACACCGAGGTCGGCAAGGAAGGCTTCCTGACGGCTTCGCTGGACGACGTCATCACCTGGGCGCGCACCGGCTCGCTGATGTGGATGACCTTTGGTCTGGCGTGCTGCGCCGTCGAGATGATGCAGGCCTCGATGCCGCGCTTCGACATGGAGCGCTTCGGCATGGCCCCGCGCGCCAGTCCGCGCCAGTCGGACCTGATGATCGTGGCCGGCACCCTGACCAACAAGATGGCTCCGGCCCTGCGCAAGGTCTACGACCAGATGCCCGATCCGCGCTATGTCCTGTCGATGGGCAGCTGCGCCAACGGCGGCGGGTATTATCACTACAGTTACAGCGTTGTACGGGGCTGCGACCGGATCGTACCGGTGGACGTGTACGTGCCCGGGTGCCCGCCGACGGCCGAGGCCCTGCTGTACGGCCTGCTGCAGCTGCAGAAGAAGATCCGTCGCACGGGGACGATCGACCGATGAACGCGCTGGAAGCCCTGACCGCCCTCGAGACGGCGCTGACGCCCCTGGGCACCGAGATGGTCGCCGAGCTGGGCGTCGAGGCCTATGTGGCCCATGGCGAGCTGAACCTGGTTGCCGATCGCGAGGCGATCGTCACGGTTCTGACGACCCTGCGCGACCGCTTCGGCTTCCAGCAGCTGATCGATGTGTGCGGGGTCGACTATCCGGACCGTGAGGCGCGGTTCGAGGTGGTCTATCACCTGCTGTCACTGACCCGGAACGCACGGCTGCGCGTCAAGGTCTCGACCGACGAGACGACGCCGGTGCCCAGTGTGACGGCGGTCTATCCGGCGGCCGACTGGTTCGAGCGCGAGGCGTTCGACATGTACGGCATCCTGTTTTCGGACCACCCGGACCTGCGTCGCATCCTGACCGACTATGGCTTCCAGGGGCATCCGCTGCGCAAGGACTTCCCGATGACCGGCTATGTCGAAGTTCGCTACGACGAGGCCGAGAGGCGGGTCGTCTATGAGCCGGTCAAGCTGAACCAGGAGTTCCGCAATTTCGACTTCCTGTCCCCGTGGGAAGGGGCCGACTATCCGGCGCCGGTCCTGCCGGGCGACGAGAAGGCCGGAGCGTAGGGGATGGTCACAGCTATTCTCCTGACCGGCCTGTTGTCGACCGCCGCAGTGCAGTCGCCGCAAGATTCGCAGCGCACAGCGCTGACCTGCATCGCTGCGCTCGAATATCCGGGCGCTTTCGTGGACGGTGAGCCCGGTGTGACCGAGGCGGCGAAGGCGTGGCGCGGCATACTCGCGATGAGTGAGCCCGACGCCACTCGCCAAGCGCGAATGGTCGCCTACTATCGGGAGGGGCTGGATTTCGTGGGTTCCGTTGACCGCCGGCTGTCGATCCAGCGCGCGCAACGCGACGTCGAAGAACACCGCTGTCTGTCGGTCGAGAGAGAATCGTCGCAGCCCAGCGAGACTCTCGGCAATATGACGGTAGGGGCATGACCCTCATGACCCGCACCGCCATTCGGTCAGCCTCCTCCTTTTTTCTGGTGACGTTCTCGACCGCCTTCCTGTTCACGCTGGGCGCTCGGCTGACCGGCTGGTTCACGCGCGCGCCGGAGATTCCGCAGGGCCAGCTGCAGGCGCTGGGCGTGTCGATCATGATCGCGGTGGTGTGCCTGGCGGTCGGTGCGGGCATCCGGCGGCTGTCAGCGGGCGAGTTGCAGAGCGCTCTGCTGGGCGCTTCGGCGGTGCTGCTGTCGACGCCGCTGGCGATCGCCGTGCTGACCGGCGACTGGGAGATTTCGACGGCGGCCGTGTCGGGCATGGGGGTGCTGACCCTGGCGCTCGGCTGGCTGGTGGCCTTGACCCGCAAGACCGTGACCCGCGACGAGGATATGTCGGATGGCTGACGACCTGAAAACCACGGCGCCCGCTACGGTCGGAACGACCGTCTTCGACGACATGCCGCTGGAGCATGACGGCCGGACCGCGCACGCGCGCGAGATGGACGAGCGCAAATTCACCATCAACTTCGGGCCCCAGCACCCCGCCGCGCACGGCGTGCTGCGTCTGGTGCTGGAGCTGGACGGCGAGCTGGTGACGCGGGTCGATCCGCACATCGGCCTGCTGCACCGCGGCACCGAAAAGCTGATGGAAGCGCGCACCTACCTCCAGAACGTGCCCTATCTGGACCGGCTGGACTACGTCGCGCCGATGAACCAGGAGCACGCCTTCTGCCTGGCGATCGAAAAGCTGCTGATGCTGGACGTGCCGTACCGCGCCCAGCTGATCCGCGTGCTGTTCTCGGAAATCGGCCGGATTCTCTCGCACCTGCTGAACGTGACGACCCAGGCCATGGACGTCGGTGCCCTGACCCCGCCGCTGTGGGGCTTCGAGGAGCGCGAGAAGCTTATGGTGTTCTATGAGCGGGCCTGCGGCGCGCGCATGCACGCCAACTATTTCCGGCCGGGCGGCGTCCACCAGGACATCACGCCCCAGCTGATCGACGACATCGACCGCTGGTGCAAGGAGTTCCCCAGGGCGCTCAAGGACATCGACTCGCTCGTCACCGAGAACCGCATCTTCAAGCAGCGCAACGTCGACATCGGCGTGGTGTCGAAGGAACAGGCGCTGGCCTGGGGCTTCACCGGCGTGATGATCCGCGGTTCGGACATCGCCTGGGACCTGCGCAAGTCGCAGCCCTATGAGTGCTATGCCGAGCTGGAGTTCGACGTGCCGGTCGGCAAGAACGGTGACTGCTGGGATCGCTACCTGTGCCGCATGGAAGAGATGCGCCAGTCGGTCCGCATCATGGAGCAGTGCATCCACCGGCTGCGCAACTGCCCCGGCGAGCCGGTCATGGTCGAGGACAACAAGATCGTCCCGCCGCGCCGTGCCGAGATGAAGCGCTCGATGGAAGCGCTGATCCACCACTTCAAACTCTACACCGAGGGCTTCCACACCCCCGAGGGTGAGGTCTATGCCGCCGTCGAGGCGCCCAAGGGCGAGTTCGGCATCTATCTGGTGTCCGACGGCACCAACAAGCCGTATCGCGTGAAGATCTCGGCGCCGGGCTTCCGCCACCTGCAGGCCATGGACTGGATGAATCGCGGCCACATGCTGGCGGACGTCTCGGCCATCCTCGGTTCGCTCGACATCGTGTTCGGCGAGGTGGATCGCTGATGCAGGGCTTTGCCGTCCAGCCGGTTTTCACGACGACGCAGGCGATCTGGTTCGCGGCGCTGCTGACGCTGGGCGTCGTGGTGCAGCTGGCCTTTTCCCCGCGTCGGCGTGCGATCATGGGCGGCCTGTCCTTTGCCACGGCCTCGGCGCTGGTGGCCATGCCCGGCGCGGCCGGGGTGACGCTGGTGCGCGGCGCCTACCGGCTTGGCTATCTGGAAGAGGGTCGGGGCTTCATCGAGGCGAACCTGCGCTCGCTGGTCTGGATGAGCGGCGCCATCATGGCCGGCCAGCTGGCCATGCGCTTCCTGCCGCCGTTCTCGCTGCTGACGGGTGCGCTGCGCGATGCAGGCCGCGACGTCTGGCGCGCGCGTCTGGGCCGCTGGATGGGAGGGGCGCGATGAGCGACACCCCCCTGAGCGATCTGGTGCGTCAGGGCTGGCAGGTGGTCAGCTATTCGGTGACGGATTCCAGCGGCGAAACCTGGCACCACAATTTCCTGCTGGCCCGCAACAGCCAGCACAAGGTTCTGACTGTGCGCAAGAAAATGCTGGGCGACGGCTTGGTCGCCTCGGAAATGGAAGTCTGATGAGCGTTCGTCGTCTCGCCAAGGAACAGCCCGCCTCGTTCGCCTTCTCGAAGGCGACCAAGGCCAAGTGCGACTGGTGGATCCAGAAATATCCGGCCGACCGCAAGCAGTCGGCCGTGATTCCGATCCTGTGGCTGGTCCAGAAGCAGGAGGGCTGGGTGTCCGAGCCCGCCATCCGCGCCATTGCCGAACTGCTCGACATGCCGACCATCCGGGTCTTGGAGGTCGCGACCTTCTACACCATGTTCATGCTGGAGCCGGTCGGCACCAGCGCCCTGATCCAGGTCTGCGGCACGACGCCGTGCATGCTGCGCGGCGCCGGCGACCTGATGGACGTCTGCAAGAAGAAGATCGGTCCCAAGGACCGCCTGTCGGCCGACGGCCGGTTCACCTGGCAGGAGGTCGAGTGCCTCGGCGCCTGCGCCAATGCGCCGATGGCCCAGATCAACGACTATTATTTCGAGGACCTGTCCGCCGACGACATGGCGCAGATCATCGACGACTTCGCCGCCGGCAAGGCACCGAAGCCCGGCAGCCGTGTGGGGCGCGCCAGCTCCGAGCCCGAGGGCGGGGCACTGACCCTGACCGATCCCAAGCTGTATGACGGCTCGGCCGCCAAGCCGATCAAGAAGCTGCCCAACTCCGAACCCGAGAAGGCGCCGGCATGATCGACGCGCCCGATCTGGAAACCGAAGAAGGCCGGGCCGCCTACCGCAAGGAATTGCGGGGCGTCGGACTGCCCGTGCGTGCCGCGGGCCTCGTCCTGATCCTTCTGGCGGCCGTCTTCGTGGTCCTGGCCTCGCGCGGCATGCTGGGCCTGAGCGAGGACGCGGTCGTCATCGGCTATGGCATGCTGGCGTTCGGCTGGGCGCTTGTGATCACCGCTGTCTTCATCCGCACCCGGCACCACCGGCAGCGCATGCAGACCCTGAACCGTGAGACGTCTCTCTGATGGTCGGTATTCTTCAAGACAAGGATCGCATCTTCACCAACCTGTACGGCCTCCAGGACTGGACGCTGGACGGGGCGAAGAAGCGCGGCGCGTGGAACGCCACGAAGGACATGCTCGACCTCGGGCGAGACTGGGTCATCACCAACGTCAAGAACTCGGGCCTGCGCGGCCGCGGCGGCGCGGGCTTTCCGACCGGTCTGAAGTGGTCCTTCATGCCCAAGGAGGTGAAGGACCGCCCGCACTATCTGGTGGTCAACGCCGATGAGTCAGAGCCCGGCACCTGCAAGGACCGCGAGATCATGCGCCATGATCCGCACCTGCTGATCGAGGGCTGCCTGATCGCCAGCTTCGCCATGCAGGCGCACGCCTGCTACATCTATCTGCGCGGCGAATATGTGCTCGAGCGCGAGCGCATGGAGGCTGCGGTCAAGCAGGCCTATGACGCGAAGCTGATCGGCAAGAACAACGTCCACGGCTGGGACTTCGACGTCTACGTCCACCACGGCGCCGGCGCCTATATCTGTGGCGAGGAGACGGCCCTGCTGGAGAGCCTGGAGGGCAAGAAGGGCCAGCCGCGCCTCAAGCCGCCGTTCCCGGCGGGTGCCGGCCTGTATGGCTGTCCGACCACGGTGAACAATGTCGAGTCGATCGCGGTGGTGGGCACCATCCTGCGGCGTGGCGCCGACTGGTTCGCGGGCTTTGGTCGCCCGAACAACACCGGCACCAAGGTGATGTCGATCTCGGGCCATGTGAACCGCCCGTGCAATGTCGAAGAGGCGATGTCGATCCCGCTGAAGCAGCTGCTGGAAGAGCACTGCGGCGGCGTGCGCGGCGGCTGGGACAATCTCAAGGCAGTGATCCCGGGTGGATCGTCGGTGCCGCTGATCACGCGCGACATGGCCGAGACGGCCCTGATGGATTTCGACAGCCTGCGTGAGATGCAGTCGGGCCTTGGCACCGCGGCCGTGATCGTCATGGACCAGTCGACCGATCTGGTGAAGGCCATCGCCCGCATCAGCTATTTCTACAAGCACGAGAGCTGCGGCCAGTGCACGCCGTGCCGCGAGGGCACGGGCTGGATGTGGCGCGTGCTGGAGCGGATGGCCGTCGGTGAGGCCGACCCGACCGAGATCGACCTGCTGCTCGACGTCAGCAAACAGGTCGAGGGCCACACCATCTGTGCGCTCGGCGATGCCGCCGCCTGGCCGGTACAGGGCCTGATCCGCCATTTCCGTCACGAGATCGAGGACCGCATCTCGCAATACCGCAGCCGCCGCGCGAACTTCGCCGGCCATGCGATCGCGGCGGAGTAGGGGATGAACGCGTGGTCGGGCATTACCCTCGCAATCCAGTTGCTCATCGTCGCAGCAGTGCTTTGGTGGGTATATGCACTGGGTATCGCGATGGCGGTGGCGGTGTTTTTCATCGCCAGGAACCGACGCCTGAAGCGGTGGGCTGTGGCGAGCCTTGCCGCGCAGTTCGCCCCGGTTGTCCTGTTCGTGCTCGTCTTTCCCATCGGTTTAATTGAAGTTGCCGTTAATCGTGCGCTTCCCAACACCATCGTGACCTGGGTCAGCGTGATTGCCATGGGCGTGGGACCGCTCCTGTCCGTGCTGCTCGTTGTGAGGCTGGCGGTGGGAATGCTGGCGGGCGTCCTGGGCCGGACATCGAAGCGTGAAGGCCCCGGGGTCCTTCACTCTGTCCCGTTTATTATCGGTGCCTGCCTGGTTCTGAGCGCCTGCGGTGAGCCGGCGCGTGAGCCTGCAGAGGCGCCGGCCACGTCGGACGCACAGCCGACGGCTGCTGCCGAGCCGGCTGCGCTGGGCGAGGCCGCGCGCGCGACCGTGTGTCAGGCCGGTGTTGGTGCCGTCTACGGCCAGTCGGGCGCCGATGTCATGGTGCTGGACCGGGCCGGAAACATCGTCACCGTGGGCTGGCGCGCGCCGGTCGACGGCGGCCAGCTGACGGCGGAATGCCGGATTGAGGGTGACCGGGTGCTGTGGCGCCCGCTGGATCGCCCGGTGGCCGGGGAGAATCGCTGGATGGACCAGCCGGAAGACCCCGTCGTCACCTATGCGCTCGACGGCTCGACCCTGACGGTCAGCCAGAGAATGCCTGATGGAACGACCACGACGACCGTTCAGGCCGTCACGAGTGAAGAAGAGGCCCGCTGATGCCCGTCGCCAAGGTCAACGGCGTAGACGTCGAATTCGAGCCCGGCATGACCGTGCTGCAGGTGGCGGAGCGCGCCGGGGAAGAGATTCCGCGCTTCTGCTATCACGAGCGGCTGTCGATCGCCGGCAACTGTCGCATGTGCCTGGTCGAGGTGAAGCCCGGACCGCCCAAGCCGCAGGCGTCTTGCGCCCTGCCGGCCGCTGACGGCCAGGAAATCTTCACCGACACGCCGATGGTGAAGAAGGCCCGCGAAGGGGTGATGGAGTTCCTGCTCATCAACCACCCGCTGGACTGCCCGATCTGTGACCAGGGCGGCGAGTGCGACCTGCAGGACCAGGCCATGGGCTATGGCCGCGATGGCTCTCGCTATGCCGAGAACAAGCGCGCGGTCGAAGAAAAGCACATGGGTCCGACCATCAAGACCTATATGACGCGCTGCATCCAGTGCACGCGCTGTGTGCGCTTCATCACCGAAGTGGCGGGCGTGCCGGACATAGGCATGATCTCGCGCGGCGAGAGCGCCGAGATCACCACCTATCTGGAAAGCTCGGTGAACTCGGAGCTTTCGGGCAACGTCAATGATCTGTGCCCGGTCGGCGCCCTGACGCACCGTCCCTGGGCCTATCACTATCGCCCGTGGGAACTGAAAAAGACCGAGACCATCGACGTCATGGACGCGCTGGGCTCGAACATTCGCGCCGACTATCGCGGGTCCGAGGTGATGCGCATTCTTCCGCGCGTCCACGAGGGCATCAATGAGGAATGGCTGTCGGACAAGAGCCGTTATGTCGTTGACGGCCTGACCACCCGGCGTCTGGACCGCCCCTTCGTGCGCGAGAATGGCAAGCTCCGCGCCGCGACCTGGGACGAGGCCCTGGGCGTGGTTGCTGACAAGCTGAAGGCGGCTGCAGCCGACCGGATTGGCGTGGTCGCCGGTGACCTGCAGGACGCCGAGTCGATGAAGGCGGCGCTGGACCTGTTCCGCGCGCTAGGCTCGCCCCACACCGACTGCCGTCAGGACGGCGTGGCCCTGGGCGGCGACGCCCGCGAGGGCTGGCTGTTCAACTCGGGCCTCGCCGGGATCGAGGCGGCGGACGCCGTGCTGATCGTGGGCGCCGACCCGCGCGTCGAGGCGCCGCTGCTGAACACCCGCCTGCGCAAGAGCTGGCTGGCCGGCAAGACCCAGATCGCCCTGATCGGCGAGCAGGTCGATCTCAGCTACGATTACAACTGGTTGGGCGCAGGATCGAAGATCCTGTCGAAGCTGCCGAAGGCCGCCGCCGACATGCTGTCGAACGCCGAACGCCCGGCCATCATCGTCGGTGCGGGCGCCCTGGCGGGTGAAAACGGACCGGCGGTGCTGAATGCGCTGGGCGCGCTGGCGAAGAAGCATGGCGTGGTCAGCGACGGCTGGAACGGCTTCAACGTCCTGCACACGGCGGCCAGCCGGGTCGCCGGTCTGGACATGGGCTTTGTCCCGGGCGAGGGCGGCCTGTCGGCCATCGACATGGTCAAGAAGGGCAAGCTGGACGTGCTGGTCCTGCTGGGGGCGGACGAAATCGACGCCTCGGCCTCGGGCGCCTTCACCGTCTATGTGGGCAGCCACGGGGACCGGGGCGCACACGGCGCCGATGTGATCCTGCCGGGGGCGGCCTATACCGAGAAGTCAGGCCTGTATGTGAACACCGAGGGCCGGGTGCAGATGGCCGAGCGGGTCGTCTTCCCCAAGGGACAGGCCAAGGAAGACTGGGCCATCCTGCGCGCCCTGTCGGAGCGCGTCGGCCAGACCCTGCCGTACGACACGCTGGACCAGCTGCGTCTGCGGCTGATGACCGATCACGTCACCTTCGGACGGATCGACTATCTGGCACCGGCGGCGGCCTTCGATCCGTCGAAGCTGGGCACCAAGGGCGATCTGGGCGATGTCGCCTTCGCCAGCCCGGTGCGTGACCCGTATCTTTCCAACCCGATCGCGCGGGCCAGCGCGACCATGGCCGAGCTGTCCGCCCAGCGGATTGCTCCGGTCGCGATGGCGGCGGAGTAAGCCATGGACACCGGTTTCTGGAATTCCCCTCTCGGCTGGACGCTGGCCTCGACCGGCGCCGCGCTGCTGATCAGCGTCTGCGTGCTGATCGCCGTCGCCTTCCTGCTACTGGCGGATCGCAAGATCTGGGCGGGCGTGCAGATGCGCAAGGGCCCGAACGTCGTCGGTCCGTTCGGCCTGCTGCAGTCGTTCGCCGACATGCTGAAATTCGTGCTGAAGGAAATCGTCGTGCCCGCGGGCGCCGACAAGACGGTCTTCCTGCTGGCGCCGATCATCACCGTGATCCTGGCCTTCATGGCTTGGGCCGTCATTCCGTTTGCGCCCGGCTGGGTGATGTCGGACCTGAACGTCGGCATCCTCTACATCTTCGCGGTGTCGTCGCTGGGCGTGTACGGCATCATCATGGGAGGCTGGGCCTCCAACTCGAAATACCCGTTCCTCGGCGCGCTGCGCTCGGCGGCGCAGATGGTGTCCTATGAGGTCTCCATCGGTCTGGTGATCATCAATGTGATCCTGCTGGCCGGGACGATGAACCTGACGTCGATCGTGACCCAGCAGGACGGCTGGATCTGGAACTGGTTCGCCTTCGGCGGCGGGGCTGACACCTGGCCGCTGGTGCTGATCATGTTCCCCATGGCCATGGTCTTCTTCATCTCGGCCCTGGCCGAGACCAACCGACCGCCGTTCGACCTGCCCGAGGCCGAGTCCGAGCTCGTGGCCGGCTATCAGGTGGAATACAGCTCGACCCCGTATCTGCTGTTCATGATGGGCGAGTATGTGAACATCGTCTTCATGTGCGCCATGATCAGCATCCTGTTCTTCGGCGGCTGGAACCCCGGTTTCGACGTCTCTCTTATCGGCCTGCCGGACTGGCCGGTCTGGGCGGCGAACCTGTTCTACCTGCTGGTGATCAGCGTGAAGATCGTCTTCTGGTTCTTCATGTTCGCCATGGTGAAGGCGTTCGTGCCCCGCTATCGCTATGACCAGCTGATGCGGCTGGGCTGGAAGATCTTCCTGCCGACCTCGCTGGTGGCGGTGGTGGCTGTATCGGCCTGGCGCGTCTTCGTGGTGGGGGCGTAATGCGCGCTGCTCCCCTGATCGCCGCGATGCTGCTCGCGACCGGCCTCGCCGGCTGCAGCTTCACGCGGCCGCTGGACGAGGTGCCGGCGCCCGGCTCCACCGCCGAGCGGCTGGAGCGCCGCGAGCGTCAGGACCGCGCCGAGACCGACCGTATCGTGCGGTGCCAGTCGCTGGATCGGGATGATCCGCGCTGGGACCGTGACTGCAAGAACCGCCGCTGACCCCCGTCAAGGACGATCATCAAGACATGATTTCCCGTATCAAACAGACCGTGAAGGGGGCCCTGCTGGTTGACGCCGTGGGCGCCTTCTTCCTGACCTTCGGCTATCTGCTGAAGCCCAAGATGACGGTGAACTATCCGTTCGAGCGGAACCCGCAGTCGCCGCGCTTCCGGGGTGAGCACGCCCTGCGGCGCTATCCGAATGGCGAGGAACGTTGCATCGCGTGCAAGCTGTGCGAAGCCATCTGCCCGGCCCAGGCCATCACCATCGAGTCCGAGCCGCGCGCCGACGGCAGCCGCCGGACGACCCGCTACGACATCGACATGGTCAAGTGCATCTACTGCGGCCTGTGCCAGGAAGCCTGCCCCGTGGACGCCATCGTCGAGGGCCCGAACAGCGAGTTCGCCACCGAGACCCGCGAGGAGCTGTATTTCGACAAGGCGCGCCTGCTGGACAACGGCGACCGCTGGGAGCGCCAGATCGCCCGCAACCTCGAGATGGACGCGCCGTACCGCTGATGACCGCCCTGTCCCGCCATAGCGCGATCCGACCGGCCTGCGGCCTTGGCAAGGCCGGACGCACAGGTCTAGAAGGGCGCCGCGCGTTCGAGGGGGGCGACTCGGTCCCCCATACCGCTTTTGTTTCAGCCGGAGCCGTCGAGTGATTGCATCGATCGCCTTCTACCTGATGGCCACCGTCACTGTCGTCGCGGCCCTGCTGGTCGTCACGGCCCGCAACCCCGTGCACTCGGTGCTGTGGTTGATCCTGGCTTTCTTCTCGGCGGCCGGCCTGTTCGTGCTGATGGGCGCCGAATTCCTCGCCATGCTGCTGGTCGTCGTCTACGTCGGCGCCGTTGCGGTGCTGTTCCTGTTCGTGGTCATGATGCTGGACGTGGACTTCGTGCGTCTGCGCGAGGGCTATGCGCGCTACCTGCCGCTGGCCGCTATCGTGGCCGGGGTTCTGCTGGCGGAAATGATCATGATCACCCTGGCGGTGGTGCAGGGCGGCGTGGCCGCCGATGCCGCCGGCCCGGCGGTCGCGACGGCTGACCAGACCAATATCGAGGCCATCGGCCGGGTGCTCTACACCGACTATGTCTACTTCTTCCAGGCGGCGGGCATCGTGCTGCTGGTCGCCATGATCGGGGCCATCACCCTGACGCTCCGACACAAGCCGGGCATCAAGCGCCAGAAGGTCGACAAACAGGTCGGCCGTGAGGCGGGCAAGGCCATGGAGATCAAGTCGATCCCGACCGGCCAGGGCGTTTCCTCCGAGGAGCTTTCCTGATGGACATCACCCTGTCCCACTATCTGGCCGTGGGGGCCATGCTGTTCACCATCGGTGTGTTCGGCATCTTCGTGAACCGCAAGAATGTCATCATCATCCTGATGTCGATCGAGCTGATCCTGCTGGCGGTGAACATCAACTTCGTCGCCTTCTCGACCCACCTGAACGATGTGGCCGGGCAGATCATGGCCATGTTCGTGCTGACCGTGGCGGCGGCCGAGGCGGCCGTCGGGCTGGCCATTCTGGTGACCTTCTTCCGTAACCGCGGCGACATCGCCGTGGACGATGCGTCCGTGATGAAGGGCTGATCGACGTGAGCTTCGAAACCCTGATCATTCTGGGCATCTTTGCGCCGCTGCTGGGCGCGGCCATCGCCGGTCTGACCGGACGGCGGATCGGCAACATCGCCTCCCAGGCGGTGACGACCGGCCTGCTGTTCTTCTCCTGCGCCGTGGCCTGGACGGTGTTCGCCCGTCACACCTGGGGCGGGATGGAAGCCTTCACGCTCCAGCTCATGCCGTTCATCAACGTCGGCGACTTCCAGTCGGCCTGGTCGATCCGCATCGATGCCCTGTCGGCCGTCATGCTGATCGTGGTGACGACGGTGTCGTCGCTCGTTCACCTCTATTCCTGGGGCTATATGTCCGAGGATCCCGACCGGCCGCGGTTCTTCGCCTATCTGTCGCTGTTCACCTTCGCCATGCTGGCGCTGGTGACCGCCGCCGACTTCATGCAGCTGTTCTTCGGCTGGGAAGGGGTGGGTCTGGCGTCCTATCTGCTGATCGGATTCTGGTACAAGAAGCCCACGGCCAGCGCCGCCGCCATCAAGGCCTTCGTGGTCAACCGCGTCGGCGACTTCGGCTTTGCGCTGGGCATCATTACCGTCTTCTGGATGTTCGGCACGATCCAGTTCGCCGAACTGTTCCCGATGATCGCGTCGAAGGCCGGAACGGGCTGGGAGTTCCTGGGTCACACCTGGTCCGCGCTGGATCTGGCCGGCCTGCTGCTGTTCATCGGCGCCATGGGCAAGTCGGCCCAGTTCTTCCTGCACACCTGGCTGCCGGACGCCATGGAGGGCCCGACCCCGGTTTCGGCGCTGATCCACGCGGCCACCATGGTGACCGCCGGCGTCTATATGGTCTGCCTGCTCAGCCCGATTTACGAATATGCGCCGGTCGCGGCCCAGATCATCGCCATCGTCGGTGCCGTCACGGCCCTGTTCGCCGCCACCGTCGGTCTGGCCCAGAACGACATCAAGCGGGTCATCGCCTATTCGACCTGTTCGCAGCTGGGCTACATGTTCTTCGCGGCCGGCATCGGCGCCTATCAGGCGGCCATGTTCCACCTGTTCACCCACGCCTTCTTCAAGGCCCTGCTGTTCCTCGGGGCCGGCTCGGTGATCCACGGCATGCATCACGAGCAGGACATGCGGAAGATGGGCGGTCTCGGCCGTCTGCTGCCCATCACCTATGGCGTGATGATGATCGGCACGATTGCCATCACCGGCCTCGGCATCCCCGGCCTGAAGTGGGGCTTTGCCGGCTTCTATTCCAAGGACTCGATCCTCGAGAGCGCCTTTGCCGCCGGCGCCGACAATCCGGTGGGCATGTTCGTCTTCTTCATCGGCCTGTTCGCTGCCGGTCTGACGGCCTATTATTCGTGGCGTCTGGTGTTCATGACCTTCCACAACAAGCCGGCGTGGAAGGAAGAGGACGCCCATCATGCGGACGATCACGCGACCGACGCCCAGCTGGAAACCCATTCCGAGCCGATCGCCGACGACCATGCCGATCATGCGCATGACGACCACCATCATCACGGCCCGCTGAAGCCGCACGAGAGCCCCTGGGTCATGATCGTGCCGCTGCTGGTGCTGTCGGTGGGCGCCGTGGCCGCGGGCTTTACCTTCTACGACCAGTTCGTCGGCCATCACGAGCACGAGTTCTGGCGCGGGGCCATCTTCAGCGGCCCGACCAATCACGTGATCCACGACAGCCATTCGGTGCCCACCTGGGTGCTGTGGGCACCGCTGGTCGTCTCGGGCCTCGGCACGCTGATCGCCGTCTATGTCTATGTGCTCAAGGAAGGCCTGGGCCGGCGTATGGCCGAGCGCGGCGGACCGCTTCACACCTTCTTCTACAACAAGTGGTTCTTCGACGAGCTGTACGACTTTGTTTTCGTGAAGGGGGCAAAGGCGGTCGGCGATCTGTTCTGGAAGATCGGCGACGTGAAGATCATCGACGGGCTGGGCCCGAACGGGGCCGCCTGGGCCTCGCTGAAATCCGCGGCGCGACTGTCGAAAATCCAGTCGGGCTACGTCTATCACTATGCGTTCGTGATGCTGCTGGGCGTGGCCGGTCTGCTCGCCTTCGCCATCGCCACCTGGGGGGGCTGATCGCGTGTCCCTGTTGATGTCTCACATCCTGAGCCTCGTCACCTTCCTGCCGCTCGTGGGGGCAGCGGTGCTGCTGGCCGTCCGCATGGCGGGCAAGTCGGACGCGTCTGTCGCGCCGGCCGCGCGGCGCATCGCCTTCGTCACCACCCTGATCACCCTGGCGGTGTCGATCCTGCTGGTGGCCAGGTTTGACGCCTCGAATGCCGCCTATCAGTTCGTCGAGCACTATCAGTGGTTTGCGGGCGCCGCCTATCACATGGGTGTCGACGGGATCTCGATCCTGTTCGTGCTGCTGACGGCCTTCCTGCTGCCGCTGTGCATCCTGGCCAGCTGGACGACGATCAAGGACCGGGTGGCCGACTATATGATCGCCTTCCTGGTGCTCGAGACGCTGGTGATCGGCGTCTTCACCTCGCTGGACCTGTTCCTGTTCTACATCTTCTTCGAGGGCACCCTGGTCCCGATGTTCCTGATCATCGGCATCTGGGGCGGACAGAACCGCATCTACGCGGCCTACAAATTCTTCCTCTACACCCTGCTGGGGTCGGTGCTGATGCTGCTGGCCATGCTGTGGATGGCGGCGGAGGCGGGCACCACCTCGATCCCGCTGCTCAAGGAATATGCCTTCAGCCCGGCGGTGCAGCCGCTGCTGTGGCTGGCCTTCTTCGCCTCTTTCGCGGTCAAGATGCCGATGTGGCCGGTCCACACCTGGCTGCCCGACGCCCACGTGCAGGCGCCGACGGCCGGTTCGGTTATCCTGGCGGGCATCCTGCTGAAGCTGGGCGGCTACGGCTTCCTGCTGTTCAACCTGCCGATGTTCCCGCAGGCCTCGGAAATGTTCCGCCCGCTGGTGTTCGCCCTGTCGGCTATCGCCATCGTCTACACCTCGCTGGTCGCCTTCCGTCAGACCGACATCAAGAAGCTGATCGCCTATTCGTCGGTCGCCCACATGGGCTTCGTGACCATGGGCATCTTCGCCGGCAACGACCAGGGCGTGCAGGGCGCGGTCTTCCAGATGCTGAGCCACGGCCTGATCTCGGGCGCGCTCTTCCTCTGCGTGGGCGTGGTCTATGACCGGATGCACACCCGTGAGATCGCCTTCTACGGCGGTCTGACGTCGAAGATGCCGTGGTTCGCCGCCATCTTCCTGATGTTCACCATGGCCAACGTCGGCCTGCCGGGCACCTCGGGCTTCATCGGCGAAATCCTGTCGCTGACCGCCGTCTATGAGGTCTCGACCTGGACCGCCCTGTTCGCCGCCTCGGGGGTGATCTTCTCGGCCGTCTATGCGCTGACGCTGTACCGCAACGTCATGTTCGGCGAGATCACCAACCCCGCGCTCAAGACCATCACCGATATCGACCGGCGCGAGCTGATCGTCTTCGTGCCCCTGATCGTGGGGACCCTGTGGCTGGGCGTCTATCCGGCGGCTGTGCTTGACCTGACCTCGACCTCCGTCGAGGCCCTGACTGCCGGCTTCCGTGCCGCGATCGGTGGATGAGATCCGAAATGCCTGACCTGTCCTCCGCCCTTCAACTCGCCGCTTCCGAAGTGACCCTGGCCATCGGGGCCATGGTGCTGCTGATGCTGGGCGCCTTCATCGGCGAGAAGTCGACCCGTCTGATCTCGATCCTGTCGGTCGCCCTGCTGGTGGCCGCCGCGGCCCTCGCCATCAATGCCCCGCTGGGCCAGGCCTTCAACGGGGCCTTCGTCGCCGATCCGCTGGCGGCCTATGGCAAGGTCGCCATCTATCTGCTGAGCGCCGTGGCCGTGGTCATGGGCGACGGCTGGATGGCCCGCACCCGCATCGCCCGCTTCGAATATCCGGTGCTGATCGTGCTGGCCTCGGTCGGCATGGCCATGATGGTGTCGTCGGGGGATCTGATCTCGCTCTATGTCGGCATCGAGCTCCACTCGCTGGCGCTCTATGTGCTGGCCGCCTTCCACCGCGACGACCTCAAGGCCTCCGAGGCTGGTCTGAAGTATTTCGTGCTGGGCGCCCTGTCGTCGGGTCTGCTGCTGTATGGTGCCAGCCTGATCTACGGCTTCTCGGGCTCGATGCGGTTCGAGGACATCGCCCTGTCGGCGCGTTCGGTGGCCGATGGCGGCGCCGCGGGCCTGATCTTCGGTCTGGTGTTCCTGCTGTGCGGTCTGGCCTTCAAGGTTTCGGCGGCGCCGTTCCACATGTGGACGCCCGACGTCTATGAGGGCGCGCCCACGCCGGTCGTCGCCCTGTTCGCCACGGCGCCCAAAATGGCGGCCATGGTGCTGGTCGCCCGCGTTCTGAGCAACGGGTTCGGCGCCATCCACGACCAGTGGGCCCAGGTGCTGGTGCTGATCTGTCTGGCCTCGTTCGTCGTCGGTGCCATCGGCGGTCTGGCGCAGCGTGATCTGCAGCGGCTGCTGGCCTATTCCTCGATCGCCAACATCGGCTACGCCCTGCTGGGCATTGTCGCGGGCACCGAGGCGGGCCTTCAGGCCATGCTGATGTTCATGACCCTGTATGTGATCGACCAGATCGGCTTCTTCGCCGTCCTGCTGTCGCTGTCGCGCGGAGGCAAGCCGATCCGCCGGATCGCCGACCTGGCCGGGCTGAAGAAGACGCGTCCGCTGACGACCGTGGTCCTGACCGTGCTCTCGCTGTCGGTGCTGGGCATGCCGCCGTTCTCGGGCTTCTGGGGCAAATACTATGTGTTCGGGGCTGCCGCCGATGCCGGCTACTGGATGGTGGCGGCGGCGGGTCTGGTGGCCTCGGTCGTGGCAGCCTTCTACTATCTGCGCATCATCAAGCTGATGTGGTTCGATCCGCCGCTCGACGAGGAGGCCGTGACCGATCCCCAGCCGATCGAGGCGCGCACCCTGGCCCTGGCCGCTGCAGCGTTCGCCTTCCCGGTTGTGATCATCGGTCTGACCTGGCTGGAGCCGCTGACGGCCATCGCCGCGTCCGGTTTCGGAGCCGGGTAGGGCGGTGTCGCCCGCCGAGCTGCTGATTCTCGACGAGATCGACTCCACCAACGCCGAGGCCCGGCGACTGGCCGAGGCCGGGCACACCGGGCCGATCTGGATCGCCGCCCGGCGCCAGAATGCCGGACGTGGCCGACGCGGGCGGGCCTGGTCGGACCATCAGGGCAATCTGGCCGCCACATATCTGTGCGTGACGCACGCGCCGCCGGCCGAGGCCGCCCAGACCAGCTTTATCGCCGCGCTCGCGGTCGCGGATCTTCTGGACCACTACGTCCCGCCGGCGTGTGTGACGATCAAATGGCCGAACGATGTGATGATCGAGGGCATGAAGGCCTCAGGCATTCTGGTCGAGTCGGGCCCCGCGCCCGCCGGCGGGCTGTGGCTGGCGGTCGGCATCGGCGTCAATCTGGCCAGTGCCCCGCAGGATGTGGAGCGGCCGGCAACCGCCGCCGCGGCCCATCTGGCCGGAGGCGTGGCGCGGGCCCCGACGCTGGAGGAAGCCTTGCCCCCTCTGGCCGAGGCCTTTGCCGCCTGGACCAAGCGGCGCGAGGCGCTGGGCTTTGACGTCATCCGCGATGCCTGGACCCGGCGGGCCCATGGACTCAACGCCCCGGCCGTCGCCCGACTGGGTCACGAGACGGTTGAGGGTGTGGCCGAAGGTCTCGCCGACGACGGGGCGCTGCGTCTCAGGCTGGCCGACGGCACCCTTCGGCTTATATCGGCAGGGGATGTCTTTTTCGGAGAGCGGGCCTGATGCTTCTGGCGATTGAACAGGGCAACACCAATACGCTGTTCGCCGTGCACGACGGCGAGGACTGGATCGTGCAGTGGCGCACGGCCACGGCCGCCAATCGCACGGCGGACGAATATGCGGTCTGGCTGACCCAACTGCTGACCATGCGCGGGCTCGACCTCGGCACGCTGAAGGGCTGCATCATTTCCAGCGTGGTGCCCCAGTCGATCTTCAATCTCCGGAACCTCGCCCGGCGCTATCTGGGGGTAGAGCCGCTGGTGGTCGGCCAGAATGTCGATCTGGGGATGGAAGCCCGCATCGAGAAGCCGTCCGAGGCGGGCGCGGACCGCCTCGTCAACGCCATCGGCGCCCACCTGAAATACCCCGGCGACCTGATCGTCATCGACTCGGGCACAGCCACCACCTTCGACGTGATCGCCGCCGACGGAGCCTTCGAGGGCGGGGTGATCGCGCCCGGGATCAATCTGTCGCTGCAGGCCCTGCACGAGGCCGCCGCCATGCTGCCGCGCATCGCCATCCAGAAGCCGGACCGCGTGATCGGCAAGGATACGGTGTCGAACATGCAATCGGGCGTGTTCTGGGGCTATATTGCCCTGATCGAGGGACTGGTTGCACGCATCAAGACCGAGTGGGGCCGTCCGATGACGGTCATCGGCACCGGCGGTGTCGCCAGCCTGTTCGAAGGTGCGACCGACAGCATCGACCATTTCGACCCCGACCTGACCCTTCGCGGCCTGCTGGACGTCTGGCGTCGCAACTCCGGAAAGACGCCATGACCAAATCCAAATCCGACGAACTGGTCTTCCTGCCGCTGGGCGGGTCGAACGAGATCGGCATGAACCTGAATGCCTATGGCTTTGGCCCGGCCAATGATCGCAAGTGGATCCTGGTCGATGTCGGGGTGACATTCGGCGATCACACCACACCGGGCGTCGATGTGATCGTGCCCGACCCGACCTTCCTTGAGGGGGAGAATATCCTCGGGATCGTGCTGACCCACGCCCACGAGGACCACATCGGGGCGCTGGGCTGGCTGTGGCCGCGCTTGAAGGCCCCGCTCTATGCCACACCGTTCACCGCCTATCTGATCCGCGAGAAGCTGCGCGACGCCGGCCTCGGCGACCGGGTGAAGCTGCACGAGGTGCCGCTGGGTGGCACCATCGACCTCGACCCCTTCCACATCGAGATGGTGACCATCACCCATTCGACGGCCGAGCCGAACGGTCTGGCCATCACCACGCCGCTGGGGCTGGTCCTGCATACCGGTGACTGGAAGATCGACAACGATCCGGTCGTCGGCGAGCGCACCGATGTCGAGACCATCCGCCGCCTCGGAGACGAGGGGGTGCTGGCCATGGTGTGCGATTCCACCAATGTCTTCGTCGAGGGCACCGCCGGTTCGGAAGGCGAGGTGCGGGAGGCCCTGACCGAACTGATCGGCGGCCTGAAGGGCAGGGTGGCGGTCGGCTGTTTTGCGTCAAACGTGGCGCGGCTGGACAGCGTCATCCATGCGGCGGAGCAGGCCGGGCGCCGGGTTGCGCTGGCCGGGCGGTCGATGCACCGGATCACGGCGGCGGCCAGGTCCGTCGGCCTGCTGACCGACGCCAAACCCTTCCTGAGCGAGGAAGACGCCCGCCGCTGGCCCGCGGACGAGCTGCTGTACCTGTGCACCGGCAGTCAGGGTGAGGCACGTGCCGCCCTGTCGCGCGTGGCCGAGGGCAATCACCCCTTCATCAAGCTGGGCAAGGGCGACCACTGCATCTTCTCGTCGCGCATGATCCCCGGCAATGAGCTGGCCATCGGCCGCCTGCAGGACGCCCTGTCGGAGCGGGGGGTGCGCATCTACACCGACCGGGACCATCCGGGCATCCACGTCTCGGGCCACCCGTGCCGCGACGAACTGCGCCAGATGTACCAGTGGGCGCGGCCCCATATCGCCATCCCCACGCACGGCATGCGCCGCCACATCGCCGAGCACGCGATGCTGGCCAAGGAAATGCAGGTGCCGGAAACGGTCACGCCCCGGAACGGTGACATGGTGCGTCTGGCGCCCGGGCCTGCGGCGATCATCGACGAGGTCCCCTCGGGCCGCCTGTTCGTCGACGGGGGCATGCTGGTCGAGGAAATGGGCGAGGCCCTGCGCGAGCGGCGCCACGCGGCGTCGAATGGCCTGATTCTGGTCAGCTTTGCGCTGGACCGGCGCGGCAAGCTGGCCTCCAGCATCGATGTGCGGGGCATCGGCCTGCCGGGCGACGAGGACCAGCCGCTGGGCGACCTTCTGGACGAGCTGGCCGAGCGGGCCGAGGATGCCGTCCGCAAGCTGAAGGGCGAGGCGCTGGAGGACGAAATGGTCATCGAACAGGCCGTGGCCCGCACCCTGAAGAAGGCCAGCCAGGGCATCTGGGACCGCCGCCCCATCGTTGAAACCATTGTGCTGAGGGTCTGATGATCGGTCGCCTGAACCACGTCGGGGTCGCCACCCCCTCCATCGAAGCCAGCGTCGCCCTGTATCGGGACCTGCTGGGCGCGACGCAGGCGCAGGCGCCGTTCGACCTGCCGGCGCAGGGCGTGCGGGTGTGCTTCGTCGACCTGCCCAACAGCCAGATCGAGCTGATCGAGCCGCTGGGGGACGACAGTCCCATCCATGGATTTCTGGCCAAGAACCCCAAGGGCGGCCAGCACCATGTCTGTTTCGAGGTCGAGGACATTCTGGCCGCGCGGGATGTGCTGCGGGCCAGGGGGGCGACGATTCTTGGCACCGGCGAGCCGCGCATCGGGGCCCATGGGACGCCGATCCTGTTCGTGCACCCGAAGGACATGGGCGGTGTGCTGGTCGAGCTGATGGAAACCCCGAAGGAAGGAGCTCACTGATGCCGATCGGCCCGCTCACGATGTTCGCCATCTACATCATCTGCTGGTGGGTGGCGCTGTTCATGGTCCTGCCGATCGGCACGAACCGCCAGGATCAGCCGCCGCCGACCGACGGGTCGCAGTGGGGGGCGCCCGATACGCCCAATCTGAAGAAGAAGTTCGTCACCACCACCTGGGTGGGGGCCGTCCTCTGGCTTCTGATCGTCGGGGCGATCTTCACCGGCCTGGTGCCCATGCCGGAAATCGGCGCCGGATAAAGCTTGGCCACAGACTGGTCTAGCTTTTGGGCCAACGTCCCGGCTAAAGCACAGCCAGACCCTGCTGCTTGATCCGGATGTGCCCATGCGCCTGTCGCGCTATTTCCTGCCCACGCTGAAAGAGGCGCCCGCCGACGCCCAGATCGTCTCGCATCAGCTGATGCTGCGGGCGGGCCTGATCCGTCAGGAAGCCGCCGGCATCTATGCCTGGCTGCCGCTGGGCCTGCGCGTCCTGCGGCGGATCGAGCAGATCGTGCGTGAAGAGCAGGTCCGCGCGGGCGCCGTCGAGCTGCTGATGCCGACCCTGCAGCTGGCCGATCTGTGGCGCGAGTCGGGCCGCTATGACGCCTATGGCCCCGAAATGCTCCGCATCAAGGACCGGCATGAGCGCGAGCTGCTGTACGGCCCCACCAATGAGGAGATGATCACCGACATCTTCCGGGCCTATGTGAAGAGCTACAAATCTCTGCCGCTGAACCTGTTTCACATCCAGTGGAAGTTCCGTGACGAGCGTCGCCCGCGCTTCGGCGTGATGCGCGGCCGCGAGTTCCTGATGAAGGACGCCTATTCCTTCGATCTGGACGAGGCCTCGGCGCGCAAGGCCTACAACCGCATGTTCGTGGCCTATCTGAACACCTTTGCCCGTATGGGCCTGAAGGCGGTGCCGATGCGCGCCGACACCGGCCCGATCGGTGGCGACCTGAGCCACGAATTCATCGTGCTGGCCGACACGGGCGAAAGCCAGGTGTTCTGCGACCGCAAGCTGGTCGAGATGCCGGCGCCGGGCGGCGATGTCGACTGGGACGACCTGCAGGCCATCGTCGATGCGCGGACCGCCCTTTACGCCGCGACCGAGGAAATGCACGAGGCGGACCGCTTCGAGGCCGAGACCGCCGAGAGCGACCGCCTGACCGCCCGCGGCATCGAGGTGGGGCACATCTTCTATTTCGGGACCAAATATTCGACGCCGATGAAGGCCCGGGTCCAGGGCCCGGATGGTCGCGACGCCGACGTCCACATGGGCAGCTATGGCGTGGGGGTCTCGCGCCTGCTGGGCGCCATCATCGAGGCCAGTCATGACAGCGCCGGCATCATCTGGCCGGACGCCGTGGCGCCCTTCGACGTGGCCGTGATCAACCTCAGGGCCAATGACGAGGCGGTCTGCGCCGCCTGCGACGAGGCCGTCTCGCGGCTGGAAGCGCTGGGCAAGGAGGTGCTCTACGACGACACCGACGAGCGTCCGGGCGGCAAGTTCGCGACGGCCGACCTGATCGGTATTCCCTGGCAGCTGACGATCGGGCCCAAGGGGCTGGCCGACGGCGTGGTCGAGCTGAAGCGCCGGGCGACGGGCGAGAAACTGACCTTGTCGCTCGACGACGCCCTGACCCGGCTGACCGCATGACCGACACCGTGGGCAAGACGCCGAAGCCCGCCGGTCCGTTCTCCCTGTGGGAGGTCGGTCTGGCCCTGCGCTATCTCCGCGCCAAGCGGAAAGAGGGCGGCATCGCCCTGATCGCCATCATCTCCTACGTCGCCGTGGCGCTGGCCGTCATGGCGCTGATCGTGGTGATGAGCATCATGGCCGGCTTCCGCGCCGAACTGCTCAGCCGCATGCTGTCGTTCAACGGGCACATGTATGTGCAGGGCCAGGTGCTGGTCGACCCCGAGCGCGAAGCTGCGCTGGAGCGGCTGCGCGAGGTCCCCGGTATCGTCAGCGTCACCCCCCTGATCGAGTCTCCGGCTATGTTCCAGGCGGCAGGGCAGGCGACCGGGGGTCTGGTGCGGGGTATTCGCCCCGAGGACCTGACCTCCATGTCCTACGTCTATGAAAGCCTGTCCCAGACCGCGCGCGACATGTTCGGCAAGGGCGACTACGGCGGCGACTATGTGCTGATCGGCAAGTCGCTGGCCGAGCAGCTGGGCATCGGCGTCGGCTCGCCCATCACCCTCTATTCGCCGACCGGTGCCGACAGCGCGTTCGGCAATCTGGGCGGTCTGTCCAAGACCTATGTGGTCGGCGGCGTCTTCAGCTCCGGTACGGCTGACTACGACCGCGCCTTCATCTTCATGCCGCTGGAGCAGGCCCAGCTGTTCTTCGGCAAGGAGGGGTTGTGGGACATCATTGAGATGAAGACGGCCGAACCCGACCGGGTGGAGGCGCTGCGTGGTCCGGTGCGAGAAGCGGTGGGTGACGGCAATCTGGTCAGCGACTGGCGCGACCGGCTGGCGGCCTTCTGGGGCGCCCTCAAGGTCGAGCGGGTGGCAATGAGTATCATCCTGGGCCTCGTCGTGGCGATCGCCGCGCTCAACATCATCTCGGGCATCGTCATGCTGGTGAAGAACAAGACGCGGGACATCGCCATCCTGCGGACAGTCGGTGCCAGCCAGTCGTCCATGCTGCGGGTATTCTTCATGTCGGGTGCCGCCATCGGCATCGCCGGCACGATCACCGGTCTGGTGCTGGGGCTGCTGTTCTGCCTGAACATCGGCGCCATCCAGCACTTCCTGGAGTGGGTCTTCCAGGTCGAGCTATTCAATGCCGACGTCTACATGCTGGACGCGGTCCCGGCGTTGGTGGATCCGGCCGATGTCTTCTGGGTGGCCATGTGGTCGTTCTTCATGAGCTGCGTGGCCGGCCTGATCCCGTCGTGGCAGGCTGCTCGCCTCGATCCGGTGGAGGCCCTCCGTTATGAATAGCCTCGCCCCGCCCGTCTTGTCGGTCCACGACCTGACCCGCACCTATGACACCGCCGCCGGCGACCTGACCGTCCTCAGGGGCGTGAACCTCGATGTCCGCCCCGGAGAGATCGTGGGCCTCATCGGGCCCTCCGGCTCGGGCAAGTCCAGCCTGCTGCATGCGGCGGGGTTGCTGGAGCATCCGACCTCGGGCGAGGTGAAGATTGACGGCGAGGCTGTCGGGGGCCTGCCCGAGCGAGCACGCACCCATATCCGCCTGGCCCGGATCGGTTTCGTCTATCAATTCCACCACCTGCTCCCGGAATTTGATGCGCGGGACAATGTTGCCCTGCCGCTTCGCATCGCGGGGCATGGCCTGTCGGCGGCGCGCGAGCGGGCCGAGGAGCTGCTGGTCGCCCTGGGTCTGGCGGATCGCCTGACCCACCAGCCGTCACAGATGTCGGGGGGCGAGCGTCAGCGTGTGGCCGTGGCCCGGGCGCTGGCCAACCGGCCGCGGCTGTTGCTGGCCGACGAGCCGACGGGCAACCTGGACCCGGCGACCAGCCAGACGGTGTTCGAGGCCCTGCACGATCTGGCCAAGAAGTCCGGCGTGGCCGCCCTGATCGCCACGCACAACATGGAACTGGCCGGCCATATGGACCGCGTCTTCGCCCTCAAGGACGGCCACCTCGAGGAACGCCCGGCCGAAAGCCAGGCCTACTGAGCGGACGCCTCAGGGCTTTGGCAGGGGGTGCAGGTCTGCAAACTCCGGCGTGGCCTTGGTGGCCCGGGCTTGAATGGCGCCCAGAATGTCGGCGGTGTTCCAGATCGACCCCTGCATGACTGCGGCCCATTCCAGGCCGTCGGCCACGGTGTGGTCGCGGGCATAGGAGAGGGCGGCCTTCGAGCCCGAAATGGCCAGCGGGGCCTTGGCGGCAATGGCCTGTGCCATTTCCATGGCGGCCGCCTGCAGGGCCTCGGCATCGGGCAGGACGGCATTGACGAAGCCCAGCCGCTCGGCGCGGTCGGCCGTCAGACTGGTGCCCAGATAGGCCAGTTCGCGGACCACGCCCTCGGGCAGCAGGCGGGGCAGGCGTTGCAGGCTGCCGACGTCGGCCATCATGCCGATGTTGATCTCCTCGATGCGGAAATAGGCGCTCTCGGTGGCCAGCCGCAGGTCGCAGGCGGCAATCATGTCCAGCCCCGCGCCGACGCAGGCCCCCTGAACCGCGGCAATCACCGGAAAGCGCACCCGCTCCAGCATCGACAGGGCGTCCTGAAGGTCGCGGGCGGCCTGATGAAAGGCCTGCCGCTCGGCGGCAGTATCGGTGCCGAGGATGGCGCCGCCCGAAAAAACCGAGATGTCCATGCCGGCGCAGAAATTCCGGCCCTCGCCCGACAGGACCAGCGCCCGCACATCGCCACCGGCATCCAGCTCCTTCAGCACCGGACCGAGACCCCTCCAGAAACGCATATCGAGCGCATTGGAGGCTTCCGGGCGCGACAGGGTCAGGCGGGCGACGGCGCCCTCTCGGGTGATCTGGAAGGGAAGGGTGTCAGTCATGTCCGGGCCATCGTGATTGCGGGTCAACCCATGCTATCGGTTTTCCATCGAAATGCACTGGAGGACCCTGCCGATGTCGCTGAACGGAAAAACCCTCTTCATCACGGGTGCCAGCCGGGGGATTGGGCTGGCCATCGGCCTGCGCGCGGCCCGCGACGGTGCCAATGTGGTGATCGCGGCCAAGACGGCCGAGCCGCACAAGCACCTGCCGGGCACCATCTATTCCGCCGCCGAAGAGATTGAGGCGGCCGGCGGCAAGGCGCTGCCGCTGGTTGTCGACGTCCGCAGCGAAGAGTCGGTCATGGCGGCGGTCGAGGCGACGGTCGAGCGGTTCGGCGGTATCGATATCTGCGTGAACAATGCCTCGGCCATCCAGCTGACCGGGACGCTGGCCACCGACATGAAGCGCTATGATCTGATGCATCAGGTGAACGGGCGGGGCACCTTCCTGGTGTCCAAGGCCTGCATTCCGCATCTGAAGAAAGCGGCCAACCCGCATGTGCTGGCGCTCTCGCCGCCGCTGGATCTGGCGCCGCACTGGTTCGGGCCGCACGTCGCCTATTCGATGGCCAAGTACAATATGAGCCTCGCCATGCTGGGCATGGCCGAGGAGTTCAAGTCCGACGGCATTGCCTTCAACGCCCTGTGGCCGCGGACCGGAGTGGCGACGGCCGCCATCGAATTTGCCCTGACAGGCAAGGAGGGGCTGGCCCACTGTCGCACGCCCGACATTCTGGCCGATGCGGCCCACGCCCTGTTCTGCCTGCCCGCGCACGAGAATACGGGCCGGTTCCTGATCGACGACAGCTTCCTGTACGAGCAGGGGGTACGGGACTTCGACGTCTACCGGGTCGATCCGACAAAGCCCTTGATGCCGGACTTCTTCGTCCCGGCCGACAGCGTTCCGCCGCCCGGCGTGAAGATCGGCTGAGGTCCTAGTTGACCGCGGCGTCGCCCCAGACGCGCTGAAGGGCCGGGGTACGACGACAGCCGATGCGATAGGCCTCGTAGCGGGCCGGGTTGCGCTCGGCATAGTCCTGATGCTCCGGACCCGCCGGCCAGAAGCGGGCAGAAGCCAGCACGGGCGTGACGAACTCCCGGCCCAGAGCCCTCTGGGCAGCGGTGCGCGACGCTTCGGCGATCGGGCGCTGTTCCGCCGTTGCAAAGACGGCCGTGCGATAGCTGGGCCCCTGGTCGCAGAACACGCCGCCCGGATCCGTCGGATCGATCGTGCGCCAGAACCGGTCGACCAGTGCGCGGTAGCTGACGACCCGGGGGTCAAAGGTGACCTGGATCGCCTCGCGGTGACCGGTGCCGCCCCGCACGACCTGGGCATAGGTCGGGTTCGCCACATGGCCCCCGGCAAATCCCGACACGACCGACGATACGCCGCGGACGTGCTCGAACGCCTTCTCCGAGGACCAGAAGCACCCCCCGGCGAAGATCGCGGTCTGGCTGCCGGGCGGCGGCGGCTCTGCGGGGGCAGGGGGTGCCGGGCTGCAGGCAGCGATCAGGGCGAGGACGGCAATGATCAGACGGGTCATGACCTCACATACGAGATCAACGGTCGCCCGGTTTCAATCCGCCTCTTGACGCGGAACATACATGGAACATAGAACAAGACAGGAACATCACGCGGAGGGCCGTCATGGCACGTTGGGTTCGGGAAATGCTGTCGCTGGCGTCGTGCGGCGGCTTCGTCTGGATGGCCTGGCAGGCGGCCCTGCTGGCCTATTGATCCACCGGCGGCATTGCGCGGCTGGGGATGGATTGGAACTGCCGGGGTGCCCGCCGGCAGAATCCTTCCATAGTCAGGGGCATGTGTGATCTGCGGGGCAGGGGAGACAGTCGGTGACGGAGGCCTTCGAAAACGGCTTTGTCCACCTGCGGGCCCGATCGGCCTATTCCCTGCTTGAAGGAGCCATCAAGGCCTCGGCGCTGGGCAAGATGGCGGCGGACGCGGGCATGCCGGCGGTGGCCATCGCCGACCGCACCAATCTGTTCGGGGCCCTCGAATTCAGCCAATCGACCAAGGGGGCGGGTGTGCAGCCGGTCGTAGGCTGCGCCCTGCCGGTCACCGGGCTCGGGGGGCAAAAGTCCGAGCGCTGGGCGCGCCTGCCGACGGTGGTGCTGCTGGTCCAGAACGAGCTGGGCTGGAGAAATCTGTCGGCCCTGTCGTCGCTGGCCTATCTGGAAGCCGGCGATCTGGCCGAGCCGGGCGTGGCCTGGAGCCGGGTTCGTGAGCATGCCGAGGGGCTGATCCTTCTGTCGGGTGGACCCGATGGTCCGGTCGATCCCCTGTTCGTGCAGAACCGGGACGGCGAGGCGCGAGAGGCCCTGGCCGAAATGGCGCGGGTGTTCGGCGACCGCTTCTATGTCGAGCTTCAGCGCCATAACCTGCCCGAGGAGCGGCAGGCCGAGGCCGGGCTGGTGGCCTGGGCCTATGAGACGGACGTTCCGCTGGTCGCCACCAACGACGTCTATTTCGCCCGGGCGGACCGGTCCCGGTCGCACGATGCCCTTCTCTGCATCGCCGATGGGGCCTTCACCGGTCAGGACGACCGCCGACGCGTCACGTCCCACCACTGGTTCAAGTCGGCAGCGGACATGCGGACCCTGTTCGCCGATCTGCCGGAGGCCTGTGACAATACGCTGGAGATCGCACGGCGGTGCGCCTTCCTCGTGCCCACCCGCGCGCCCATCCTGCCCAGGTTCGATACGGGCGAGGGCCGGGACGAGGCCGACGAACTGGCGTTTCAGGCGCGCGAAGGGCTCAAGGCCCGGCTGGCCTCGGTCGAGGCGGCCGCGCCGGAGCAGGCCTATTGGGACCGGCTGGAGTTCGAGGTCGGCATCATCCAGCAGATGGGCTTCCCCGGCTACTTCCTGATCGTGTCGGACTTCATCAAATGGGCCAAGCTGCACGGCATTCCGGTGGGGCCGGGCCGGGGCTCCGGTGCCGGTTCGCTGGTCGCCTGGGCGCTGACCATTACCGACCTCGATCCGCTGCGGTTCGGCCTGCTGTTCGAGCGCTTCCTGAATCCGGAGCGGGTGTCCATGCCCGACTTCGATATCGACTTCTGTCAGGAGCGCCGCGAAGAGGTGATCGCCTATGTGCAAAAGCACTATGGCGAGGACCGCGTCGCGCAGATCATCACCTTCGGCACCCTGCAGGCACGGGCCGTGCTGCGCGACGTGGGCCGGGTGCTGCAGATGCCGCTCGGCCAGGTCGACCGGCTGGCCAAGATGGTGCCCGCCAACCCCGCCAATCCGGTCACCCTGGCCCAGGCCATCGAGCTTGAGCCGCGCCTGAAGGAGGCCCGCGACGCCGAGCCCGCGGTCGCGACCCTGCTGGCCACGGCCTTGGAGCTGGAGGGCCTGTACCGCAACGCCTCGACCCACGCCGCCGGCATCGTCATCGGCGACCGGCCGCTGGTCGAACTGACCCCGCTCTACAAGGATCCGCGCTCGGACATCCCGGCCACCCAATTCAACATGAAGTGGGTCGAGCCGGCCGGTCTGGTGAAGTTCGACTTCCTTGGCCTCAAGACCCTGACGGTGCTGGACCGCGCGCACGGCTATCTGGCCCGGCGCGGCGCGGCGGTCGATTTCTCGCTCCTGCCGCTCGACGACAAGGCCACCTATGAGCTGATGGCCTCGGGCCAGACGGTCGGCGTGTTCCAGCTGGAATCGCAGGGCATGCGCGACACCCTGCGCAAGATGCGCTGCGAGTCGATCGAGGAGATCACCGCCCTGATCTCGCTCTACCGGCCCGGCCCGATGGAGAACATCGACGTCTATATCGACCGCAAGTTCGGGCGGGCCGAGGTCGATACGCTCCATCCCTCGCTGGCCGATGTGCTGAAGGAGACCTACGGCGTCATCATCTACCAGGAGCAGGTGATGCAGATCGCCCAGATCCTGGCCGGATACAGCCTGGGCGAAGCCGACCTCCTGCGCCGCGCCATGGGCAAGAAGAAAAAGGAGGAGATGGACTTCCAGCGGGCGCGATTCATTGCGGGCGCCTCGGAACGCGGCGTGCCGGAAGCCCAGTCGGGCGGCATCTTCGATCTGGTGGCCAAGTTCGCGGGCTACGGCTTCAACAAGTCGCACGCCGCCGCCTATGCGATGATCAGCTATCAGACGGGCTGGCTGAAGGCGAACCACCCGGTCGAGTTCTTCGCCGCCTCCATGTCGCTGGATATCTCCAACACCGACAAGCTGGCGATCTTCTATCAGGACGCGCGCAAGGCCGGGGTGACGGTGCTGGCGCCCGACATCAACCGCTCGGCCGCCGACTTTGACGTGGCATACGATGACGCGGGCAAGGGCGCGGTCCTGTATGCCCTCGGCGCCATCCGCAACGTCGGGCTGGAGGCCATGCGCCATGTGGTCGAGGTGCGCGAGACCGGCGGTCGTTTTGCCGACCTGTTCGACTTCCTCGAGCGGATCGACCCGCGGGCGGTGAACAAGCGCGCGCTGGAAGGGCTGGCCAAGGCCGGGGCGCTGGACAGCCTGCACCCCAACCGGCACCAGATCCTCGACCAGGCCGACACCCTGATGGCCTATTGCCAGAGCGTGGCCGCCGAGCGGGCCTCGTCACAGGTCAGCCTGTTCGGGGCCGATCAGGCCCATGCCGCGCGGCCGCGCCTCAAGTCGGTCGAGCCCTGGGTCGGGCCCGAGCGGCTGGACCAGGAATTGTCTGCGGTCGGCTTCTATCTGTCGGGCCACCCGCTGGAGGACATGGAAGCCGCCCTGCGCCGCAAACGGGTGACCTTTGCAGCCGAGGCCCTGTCGCTGGCCGAGGGGGGGCACGAGGCCTTCCTGATGGCCGGGGTCGTGCGTCGCCGGCAGGAGCGCACCAGCGCCCGCAGCGGCGAGAAGTTCGCCTTCGTCAACTTCTCGGACCCGACGGGCGAGTTCGAATGCCTGTTCACGCCCGAGGCCCTGCGGCGTTATCGCGACGTGCTGGAAGTCGGCGCCGCCCTGATGGTCAAGGTGCGGGCGAAGGCCAGCGACGGCGAGGTGCGCTTCTTCGGCGACGAGGCCAGCCGCATGGATGCGGCCATCGAACAGTCCGATGTCAACCTGAGGGTCCATGTGTCCGGTCGCGCGGCGGACCCGGCGGCGCTGAAGGCGCGGCTGGACCGGTCGCGGGCCCAGGGTCCGGGCCGGGGTGGGGAGGTCAGCCTGATCGCCACCCTGGAGGGCCGGCGTGAGGTCGAGGTGAAATTGCCCGGGCGATACCGGCTGGATGCGGCCCTGCGGGGTGCGCTCAAGACCGTGCCGGGCGTGGTTCTGCTGGAGGAGGCGTGATGGGCGAGACGGCGACGCACAAGGGGTCCTGTCACTGCGGGGCCGTGGCCTTCGAGGCCGACCTGGACCTGTCCGGGGTGATCGAGTGCAACTGCACCCACTGCTACCGCAAGGGGCTGATGCTGGGCTTTGTATCGCCCGAAGCCTTCCGCCTGATCCGGGGCGAGGACCGGCTGAGCGAATATCTGTTCAATCGCCATGTCATCAGCCACCGCTTTTGCCGCGTGTGTGGCGTTGAGCCTTTTGGCGCCGGCAAGTCTCCGGACGGGCGCGACATGATCGCGGTCAATGTCCGGACGCTCGATGACGTCGAGCCCTGGACGGTCGAGACGACGCGCTTCGACGGCCTGCACAAGCTCTGACCGGCCGGGGACCTGCGACGCAGGCCTTGCCTTTTCCGTCGATGTCGCCTAGATGCCCGCGCACTTCACACGCAGGCGTGGCGCGTCCGGGGAGACATCCCGGCCGGGCCGTTCCGAGGGGCCATTTGGTCCTTTTCACCGTCTGCGGCGGATTGAATCGGAAAAAGGACTTTACGATCATGGCTCTGCCTGAATTCTCGATGCGCACCCTGCTGGAAGCGGGCGCCCACTTCGGCCACCAGACCCACCGCTGGAACCCGAAGATGGAGCGCTACATCTTCGGCTCGCGCTCCAACATTCACATCATCGACCTGTCGCAGTCGATCCCGCTGCTGCACCAGGCGCTGGTCGCCGTGCGCGACGTGGCGGCCAAGGGCGGCCGCGTGCTGTTCGTCGGCACCAAGCGTCAGGCGTCGGATCCGGTGGCCGAAGCCGCCAAGCGCTGCGCCCAATATTACATGAACAACCGCTGGCTCGGCGGCACCCTGACCAACTGGAAGACGGTCTCGGGCTCGATCCAGCGCTTGCGTGAACTGGACGCCCTTCTGGAAACCGGTGGCGAAGGCCGCCAGAAGAAGGAACTGCTGACCCTGACCCGCGAGCGCGACAAGCTGGAGCTGTCGCTGGGCGGCATCAAGGACATGGGCGGCCTGCCGGACATCATGTTCGTGATCGACACCAACAAGGAGTCGATCGCCATCCTGGAAGCGCGCAAGCTGAACATTCCGGTGATCGCCATCCTCGACACCAATTGCGATCCGGACGGCATCACCTATCCGATCCCGGGCAACGATGACGCCGCGCGCGCCATCCAGACCTACTGCGATCTGATCGCCGACGCGGTTCTGGACGGTCTGGCCGCCGGCCAGTCGGCCTCGGGCGTCGACATCGGCGCCTCGGAAGCCCCTCCGGCCGAGCCGGCCCTGAGCACCAAGGCCGCTCCGGCTGAAGCCGAGCCCGAAGCCGCCGCTCCGGCCGCCGAGGAAGCGGCTCCGGAAGCTGCCGAGACGGACAAGGCCGAGGCCTGACGCCAGGCGGTTCTCCGCGACCGCCAAACTGTTACGCGGCCGGGCTAAACCAGCCCGGCCGTTCCCGCATTCAGAATATCAGGAGACTGAACATGGCCGAGATCACCGCCGCCCTCGTCAAGGAACTGCGCGAGCGTTCGGGCGTGGGCATGATGGACTGCAAGAAGGCCCTGCAGGAAACCAACGGCGACATCACCGCCGCCATCGACTGGCTGCGCGCCAAGGGCCTGTCCAAGGCCGCCAAGAAGGCTGACCGCGTCGCCGCCGAAGGTCTGGTTGCCGTCGCCACCCGTGAAGACGGTAAGGGCGAAATCGGTGCTGCCATCGAATTCAACGCCGAAACCGACTTCGTGGCGCGCAACGACCTGTTCCAGGAAGCAGCCAAGTCGTTCGCCCAGCTGGGTCTGGAGCACCACAGCGTCGAGGCCATCCACGGCGCCCAGCTCGAGAACGGCACCACCGTCCAGGACGAGGTGACCCGCCTGATCGCCACCATCGGCGAGAACATGCAGCTGCGTCGCGCCGCGCGCCTGTCGGTCGAGGAAGGCGTCGTCGCCTCCTACGTCCACAACGCCGTGTCGCCGGGCGTCGGCCGCATCGGTGTGCTGGTCGCGCTGGAAGGCGCGGGTGACAAGGCTGCCCTGCGAGAGCTGGGCCGCAAGATCGCCATGCACGTCGCCGCCACGGCGCCGCTGTCGCTCAACACCGACGATCTGGACCCCGCCGCCATCGAGAAGGAACGCGCTGTCCTGACCGAGAAGGCGAAGGAAGAAGGTCGCCCCGAGAACATGATCGACAAGATCGTCTCGGGCCAGATCGCCAAGTTCCAGAAGGACGTGGTGCTGTCCAAGCAGCCGTTCGTCATGAACCCCGACGTCACTGTCGAGCAACTGGTCGCCGACATGGCCAAGGAACTCGGCTCGTCGAACCTGAAGCTGGCCGGCTTTGTCCGTCTGGCGCTGGGTGAGGGCGTCGAAAAGGTCGAAGGCCCGGACTTCGCCGCCGAAGTGGCGTCGATGACCGCCGGCTAAGGCCCGATTGGTCGAATACCGTTCCGATCTGTGATCGGAGCGTTGCATACGGGGGCGCGTTGGGCTTTGAAGGCCCACGCGCCCCTTGTTTATGGCCGCCGGTTCGCGCGGCTTCCTGTTGACGGATAGATCATGCCCTCACCCTCGTCCGGATATCGATACAAGCGCGTCCTGCTGAAGGTGTCGGGCGAGGTCCTGATGGGGGACCAGGGATTCGGCATCGATATCGGCACGGTTGATTCGGTGGCCGAGGCCGTTGCCCGAGTCGCGCGGCAGGGCGTCGAAATCTGTCTGGTGATCGGCGGCGGCAACATCTTCCGCGGCGTGTCCAAGGCGGCGGCCGGCATGGAGCGCGCCACAGCCGACTATATGGGCATGCTGGCGACCGTCATGAATGCCCTGGCCATGCAGGGGGCGCTTGAGAAGATCGGCGTCCAGACCCGGGTGCAAAGCGCCCTGACCATGAATGCCGTGGCCGAGCCCTACATCCGCCGCCGCGCCCTGCGTCACCTCGAAAAGGGCCGGGTGGTGATCTTTGCCGCCGGCGTGGGCGCGCCCTTCTTCACCACCGATTCGGGGGCGGCGCTGCGCGCGGCCGAAATGGGTTGCGATGCCCTTCTGAAGGGTACCAGTGTGGACGGCGTCTACAGCGCCGATCCCAAGAAGGACGCCTCGGCCACCCGCTATGACACCCTGACCTATCACGACGTGCTGGCGCGCGACCTGCGGGTCATGGACGCCTCGGCTGTGGCGCTGATGCGCGACAGCGGCATCCCCATCGTCGTCTTCTCGATCCGCGAGGACGATTCGCTCGACAAGGTGCTTCGCGGCGAGGGTGCCTTCACCGTCATCCAGTCGGGCGCTAGAAGCGACCGCTGAACGAACAGACCTGCAACGAGGACAAAATGGCCAAACCCGATCTGAAATCCTACCGCGATCGCATGGACAAGGCTGTGGCCGCGCTGAAGGACGAGTTCGCCGGTCTGCGCACCGGCCGGGCCAACGCGGGCCTGCTCGATCCGGTTCAGGTCGAAGCCTATGGCTCGACTTCGCCCCTGAATGCCGTCGCGGCCATCAGCGTACCCGAGCCGCGGATGATCACCGTCAGTGTCTGGGACAAGGGCATGGTGGTGTCGGTCGAGAAGGCGATTCGCTCGGCCGGGCTCGGCCTCAACCCCGTCGTCGATGGCCAGACCCTGCGCATCCCGATCCCGCCGCTTACCGAGGAGCGCCGTCGCGACCTGGTCAAGCTGGCCGGCAAATACGCCGAGCAGCAGAAGATCGCTGTGCGCAACGTGCGCCGCGACGCCAACGACGACCTCAAGAAGGCGGAGAAGGCCAGCGACATCAGTCAGGATGAGCAGAAGAAGATGGAGGCCGAGGTCCAGAAGGACACCGACGCGGCCATCAAGCGCATCGACGAGATGATGAAGGTCAAGGAAGCCGAGATCATGCAGGTGTGACGACCTCGGGGCCCCCTCACGCGTCAGAGTCCTCCTCCGCCCGGGCCGACACGGTCACGGGACCGGACCACGTCGCCCTGATCATGGACGGCAACGGACGCTGGGCGGCGGCGCGGGGTCTGCCCCGGGCGATGGGCCACCGCGAGGGTGTGCAGGCCCTCAAACGCACCGTGCGGGCGGCGGCCGACCTCGGCATCCAGTGCCTGACGGTGTTCGGCTTTTCGACCGAGAACTGGAAGCGCTCGGCCGAGGAGGTCTCCGACCTGATGGGGCTGGTGCGCGCCTATGTCGGCAGCGATCTCGACCGGCTGAAGCGGGAAGGGGTGCGCATCCATATCCTCGGCCGCCGTGAGGGTTTGCCCGACGATATCGCCGCCATTGTCGATCGTGCCGAGCGTGAGACCGCGCATAACGACCGCTTCCTGCTGCAGGTGGCGTTCAACTATGGCGGCCGCGCCGACATCGTGGACGCCATGAACCGCCTTGCGCGCCGCGCGGCGGAAAGTGGAGAGGCGAACCCCGCCTTCACCGAGGCTGACATCGACGGGGCCCTGTCGACCCATAGGGGCCCGCCGGTCGACCTGATCATCCGCACCTCGGGCGAGCAGCGGCTGTCCAACTTCCTGCTTTGGGAAGCCGCCTATGCCGAGATGGTGTTCCAGGACATCCTCTGGCCGGACTATGGCCCCGAAGCCCTGAACGCGGCGGTCGGCGAATATCATCGTCGGGACCGACGCTTCGGTGGACGCGCGCCCGAGCCCTCGGCGGTGGCGTCCTGATGGCCATTCCGTTCGGCAATCTGGGCATGCGGGTGGTGTCGGCGCTGGTGCTGGCGCCTCTGGCCGTGCTGGCGATCTGGGCCGGCAATCTGTGGTTCCTCGCCATCATGCTGGCGGCCTGTGTGTTGCTGGCCCGCGAGTGGGCCGAGATGAGCGTCCCCGGGCGCCCCACGCCAATCTTCTGGGCGGTGGCCCTGTCGCTGGTCGCTGTCACCGCCATTGCCGACACGGGGGCCATGTCGCCCGCCCTGGTCACCCTGGTGCTGGCCGCCGCTGCCGCCGGCCTGTTTGCCAGACGGATCGGGCAGGAGGGTCTGGATGCGGCCTATGGCGTCCTCTACCTCGGCTGGCCCGCGATCTTGCTAATCTGGCTGCGCGACGGCCAGTCGATGGTGGGGCTTAGCTGGACCATTCTGGTCTTCGTGGTCGCCTGGTCATCGGACGTGGCGGCCTTCATGGTCGGCAGCCTGCTGAAGGGGCCCAAGCTGTGGCCCCGATATTCCCCGAACAAGACCTGGTCCGGCTTCGTGGGCGGCCTTGTCGCCGGCGCCGCGGCCGGGGGGCTGATCGCCTGGGTCCTGCCGCTGGATGTGCCGCACCCCTTCTGGGGTCTGGTTTTGGGCCTCGCCGCTGCCCTTGCGACCATGGCCGGAGACCTCTGGGAATCGGCCATCAAGCGCCGGTTCGGCGTCAAGGACGCCGGGGGCCTGATTCCGGGGCACGGGGGTCTGCTGGATCGCGTCGACGGCCTTATGTTCGCCGCCGTGGTCATGGCGGCCGGCCGCCTGATTTTCATCCTGATGGACGCCACGGCGTGAGCCCCCGCCGCATCACGGTTCTGGGCGCGACCGGCTCGGTCGGCAGTTCCACGCTCGCCCTGATGGACGAGGCCGAGCGCGCGGGCACCGAGCGCTTCCATGTCGTGGCCCTGACGGGCGGGCGCAACATTGCCCGGCTGGCCGAGGCAGCGCGCCGCTGGCGGCCCGAGATCGTCGTCACCGCCCACGAGGACCTGCGTCCGCAGCTTGAGCAGGCGCTTGCCGGGACCGGGATCGGGGTCAGCGCCGGGGCCGACGCCCTGGTCGAGGCTGCTTTGCGCCCGGCCGACTGGATCATGGCGGCCATCGTCGGCGCGGCCGGCCTTCGCTCGGCCTGGGCGGCGGCAGGGACCGGGGCGGTGCTCGGCCTGGCCAACAAGGAAAGTCTGGTGTGCTGCGGTCCGGCCCTCATGGCCCGGGCGCTGGCGGCCGGAGGGCGGGTGTTGCCGGTCGATTCCGAGCACTCGGCCATCTATCAGGTGTTCCCCCACGACCGGCCGCAGGATGTCCAACGCCTGGTCCTGACTGCCTCGGGGGGGCCCTTCCGCCAAACGCCGCGTAGCCAGCTGGCCCAGGTCACGCCCGAGCGCGCCGTGGCCCACCCCAACTGGAGCATGGGCGCCAAGATTTCCGTCGACAGCGCCACCTTGGCCAACAAGGGGCTCGAGATGATCGAGGCCGCCTATTTGTTTGCCATGCCCGAGGCGAAAATCGACGTGGTGGTTCACCCGGAGTCGATCATCCACAGCCTTGTGGAATGTGTGGATGGGTCCACGCTTGCCCAGATGGGCCCGCCCGACATGCGCACACCGATCGCCTATGCCCTGGCCTGGCCCCGGCGCATGGCGTGGCAAGCGCCGCCCCTGGATCTGGTCGCGCTGGGCAGCCTGACCTTCGAGGCCCCGGACACCCAGCGTTTCCCCGCTCTGGACCTGGCCCGGCAGGCTCTGAAAGCCGGCGGCAATGCCCCGGCGGTCTTCAATGCCGCCAATGAGGTCGCGGCCCTGGCCTTCCTTGACCGCCGTCTGGCCTTTCTCAATATTGCCGCAGTCATAGCCGACACGCTTGAAGCGGCGTCGGCCTCTGGCCTTGCCGACGCGACCGGGGATGCCTGCGAGGTGGCCCTGGCTGTGGACCAACAGGCCCGGCGTCTGGCCCGGACCTGTCTGGACCGACGAGGACAGGCGGCGTGATCCGATTCCGGATCGACCAGGGGGAGTAGGGCGACCGAATGTTGGAGTTTCTGGCGCAGGTGCCGCTCTATGTCCTGCCGTTTCTGCTGGTCCTGACCGTTGTGGTCACGATCCACGAACTGGGCCATTTCCTTGTTGCGCGGGCCTTTGGCGTCAAGATCGACCGGTTTGCCATCGGCTTTGGTCGCGCGCTTCTCAGCCGTACCGACAAACACGGTACCGAATGGCGCCTCGGCTGGATCCCGGCGGGGGGCTACGTCAAATTCTCGGGTGATCTCGACCCCTCCAGCGTTCCGGACGAGGCCGGTCTGGCCGAACTTAAGGGCCGCATCGTCGCCGAGCAGGGTCCGGCCGCGCTCCGCGACTACTATCATTTCAAACCCGTGTGGCAGCGCGCCCTTGTCGTGGCCGCCGGGCCGCTGGCCAATTTCGTGCTGGCCATCTTCATCTTCACCCTGCTGTTCTCGCTGATCGGCGTGCAGATCCTGCCCGCGCGGGTGGCCCAGGTCAGTGAGGGCAGCCCCGCGGCGGCGGCCGGCTTCCGCGAAGGGGACCTGATCACCGGCATCAACGGGCGTCGCGTGGATGACTCGCGCGATGTGACCCGGATCGTGTCGCTGAGTAGCGGCGACCAGCTGCGCTTTCTCGTCGAGCGCGACGGGGCCGAAGTGACGCTGACGGCCACGCCGGAGCGCGAGGTCGTGGTCGACCCTGTCGGGGGCCGCATCTCGGTCGGACGCATTGGCCTTGGCCTGTTGCCCGCCGTGGATGAAGTGCGGCACGTGCGTTATGGCCCGCTGGCAGCGGTGGGCGAGGGGGTCTCCCAGACGGCGGACGTCTTGGGCACCAGCCTGCGCTACATCGGCCGAATCTTCACCGGTCGCGAGAGCGGTGACCAGCTGAGCGGGCCGATCGGCATCGCCAAGGCATCGGGGGCCCTGACTTCTGCGGCGGTCGAGGCCAATCCGGACCCCGGCGCCACCGTTTTCAACCTGGTTCTGACCATGGCCAGCTTTGCTGCCATACTTTCGATCGGAATTGGCTTTCTAAACCTGTTGCCCATCCCGATCCTGGATGGGGGTCACCTGGTTTTTTATGGCTATGAAGCTGTTGCCAAGAAGCCTGTCGCGGCACGTTATCAGGAGGCCGGATTCAGGGTCGGTCTTGCTTTGCTGGCCTGTTTGATGTTGTTCGCCACCTGGAACGATCTACAAAAGCTGAATCTGTTCAAATTCCTCGGCGGGCTCGCTTGATGAGCCGGCGCCAGCCCCCGATGGGACCCGTGATGCACCACACTTCCTCTTCCCGCTCCTTTGCCTTTGCCGGTCGTGCAAGCGCCGTGGCGCTCGTGCTCGCCGCCGGTCTGGCCGGGCCGGCCCTGGCCCAGGAAGCGCCGCCGCCGACCCCGGACGTCCAGCAGACCGCCCAGGATCCGGTGCGCGACGACCGGGTGATGGTGACCGCAATCGAGGTGCGCGGCAGCAATCTGCGGATCGAGGACGCGACCGTCCTGTCCTATCTGCCCATCCGTCCCGGCGACATGGTCGACCCGGTCGTGCTGGACGTGGCCGTGCGGACCCTGTCGCGCACCGGCCTGTTCGCCGACGTGCAGATGGGCGTCCAGAACGGCGTGCTGATCGTCGAGGTCGTCGAGAACCCGATCATCAACCAGGTGATCTTCGAGGGGAACGGCGCGCTGGGCGACGACAAGCTCAGCGAGGAAGTCACCATTCGCCCGCGCGGCATCTACACCCGCGCCCGCGTCCAGGAAGATGTCGGCAAGATCGTCGAGCTGTACCGCCTGTCCGGCCGCATCTCGGCCAGCGTGACGCCCAAGATTGTTCAGCTGGAACAGAACCGCGTCGACGTCATCTTCGAGATCGACGAGGGCCCGGAAACCGGCCTGCAGGCCATCACCTTTATCGGCAACCAGGCCTTCTCCGACGGTGAACTTCGCGAGGTCATGGTTTCGAAGCAGTCGCGTTGGTGGCGCCTGTTCACCAGCAACGACAACTACGATCCCAACCGGCTGGACTACGACCGCGAGCAGCTGCGCGAGTTCTATACCAACCGCGGCTACTATGATTTCCGCGTCGTCTCGGCGGTGGCCGAACTGGTGCCGGACGGCAGCGCCTTCGCGATCACCCTGACGGTGGACGAGGGAGACCGCTACAACTTCGGCACTGTCGAGGTGGTCACCGAGAACGACCGCCTGAACGCCGACTTCCTCAAGCTGATCATCCCGATTCAGGAAGGGGACCTCTACGAGAGCTCCAAGATCGAGCAGGCGGTCGATACCCTGACCTATGCCGCCGGTTCGGCCGGCTATGCCTTCGTCGAGATCACACCCAGCTATCGCCCGAATCCCGAGACCGACACGGTCGACGTGACCTTCAACGTCCGCGAGGGCCAGCGCGTTTACGTCGAGCGCATCAATGTGGTCGGCAACACCCGCACCATCGACCCGGTCATCCGCCGTGAACTGGCGCTGACCGAGGGCGACGCCTTCAACCGCACCCTCGTCGAGCGCTCGCGCAACAACCTGCGCGGCCTGGGCTTCTTCAAGGAAGTGACCGTCGAGGAGGTCCGCGGTTCGGCGCCGGACCGTTCGATCGTCAACGTCACCGTTGAGGAGCAGCCGACCGGTGAGCTGTCGGTGGGGGCCGGCTTCAGCTCGGTCGACTCCTTCGTGGTCAACCTCGGCATTTCGGAGCGCAACTTCCGCGGCCGCGGCCAGTCGGTCGTCGCCCGCGTCGAGTGGGGTTCGCTGCGCCAGAACCTGGATTTCCGCTTCACGGAGCCGAAGTTCATGGGCCGCGACCTGCGCGCCGGTTTCGACCTGTTCCACTCGCGCTATGACCTGAGCGAGTTCTCGTCCTACGACTATCGCTCGACCGGCGCGGGCCTGCGCCTGTCCTATCCGCTGAACGGCTACACCCTGCTCAGCACCCGCTACTTCCTGAAGGCGGACGAGGTGATCGTCCCGAACAGCTTCTGTGGTGGTTCAGGCCAAGGCTCATCCGCCCTCTGTGATCAGGTCGGTTCCTTCGTGAACTCCTCGGCGGGCTACACCATCCTGGTTGACCGCCGGAACGACCCCGTGCGGCCGACGCGCGGCTGGGTCGGCACACTGCGTCAGGACCTCGCGGGTCTGGGCGGCGACGTGAACTATCTCCGTACCGAAGCCGAAGCCTCGGCCTATTGGGGCGTCCGTCCGGAGTGGGTGGTCACCGCCCAGTTCCAGACCGGCTATGTCTCCGGTTGGGGTGGCGATCCGGTCCGGATCAACGACCGCTTCTTCAAGGGCGGCAACAGCTTCCGCGGCTTCGAGACCGCCGGTCTTGGCCCGCGCGACACGCTGACCACCGACGCGCTCGGCGGCAATTTCTATGTGATCGGCACGCTGGAGATGACCGTCCCCAACGGCCTGCCCGAGGAATACGGCATCCGCACCTCGGTCTTCACCGATGTGGGTACCGTTGGCGTGCTGGACGACCGCTATCTGTTCGATCCGGTCACCGGCCTGCGGAATACCCGCATCGTTGACGATCTGGCCATTCGCGGGTCTGCCGGCATCAGCATCCACTGGCGTGCGCCGGTGGGGCCGATCCGGTTCGACATCTCCAAGATCTTCGCCCACGAGGACTACGACAAGACCGAGAGCTTCCGCTTCTCGACTTCCACCCAGTTCTAGAAGGCGTCACTTCCGACGCCGCTGAATGAGTAAAACCATGAAACTGTTCGCAATCGCCGCCGTCGCCCTGGCTACCCTGACGGCCACGCCGGTTCTGGCCCAGGCCGCTGGCCCGCAGAACCCCGGTCCGGTGATCCCCGGCCTGTGCGTCTACAACAACGCCCGCCTGATGGCCCAGTCCACGGTTGGCCAGTCGGTGCAACAGGGCATGCGCCGCCTGACCGACGAGGTCATCAACGAACTGGCCCCCTATGGTCAGGCTATCAGCACCGAGATCCAGGCGCTGCAACAGGGCCGCGGCTCCATTCCGCAGGAAGAGTTCGCCCAGCGCAGCCAGGCCGTCCAGCAGCGCATGGCCGAGGCCGAGCAACTGGAACAGACCCGCGGTCAGGAGCTGGAATACACCCTGTCGCAGCAACGCGTGGCGATCGCCCGCGCCATCGACCCCATTCTGGTGGCGGTCTACCAGGAGCGTGGCTGTGGCATCCTGCTGAGCGGCGAGGCCGTCTATCAGGCCAATCCGCAGATGGACATCACCGACATGGTGATCCAGCGCCTGAACGCGCAGCTGCCGTCGCTGTCCTTCAACCGGATGCCGGTGCCGGTCCAGCAGCCCCAGCAATAATAGCCGAAGGGCAGGGATGCCGGACGCCCGCTTCTTTCAGACCCTCCCGGAGCGGACGGTCGACGATCTGGCCGCCGCCATCGGTGACCGGGTCGTGCGGGGCGGCGATGTCCGTATCGCCGGCGTCGCACCGCTCAACCGGGCGGGCGCGTCCGAGCTGAGCTTCCTGTCCGACCGTCGACACAAGACGGCCCTGGCCGAGACCCGCGCCGGGGCCGTTGTGCTGTCCGAAGCCCTCGTGGATGAAGCGCCCCCGGGCGCCGCCGTCATCGTCTCGTCCGAGGTCCAGGCGGCCTGGGCCCGGGCAGCGGACCTGCTGCACCGGCCCCATGCGCTGGACCCGCTAGCGGGCCCTCCGGCCTGGCTGGAAGACGACAGTATCGTCATTGAACCCGGCGTCGTGCTCGGCCCGGGCGTCAGCATCGGTCGCGGCACCCGGATCGGGGCCAACACCGTGGTCGGGGCCGGGGTGCAGATCGGCCGCAACTGCCAGATCGGACCTCTGGTCAGCCTGTCCCATGCCCTGATCGGCGACCGCGTGCGCATTCTGGCCGGCGCGCGGATCGGCGAGGCCGGTTTCGGGGCCGCCCCCTCACGCTCTGGCCCGGTCGACATCCCCCAACTGGGACGGGTCATTCTGCAGGACGGCGTGACCGTCGGCGCCAACAGCTGCATCGATCGCGGCGCCTTCGACGACACCGTGATCGGTGAGAATTCCAAGATCGATAATCTGGTCCAGATCGCCCACAACGTCACCATCGGCCGCAATGGCCTGCTGGCGGCGCACACCGGAATATCGGGCTCGGTGAAGGTCGGCGACAACGTCATGTTCGGCGGGCGAGCGGGGATCGGAGACCACATCACGATCGGGGAGGGGGCCCGGGTGGCCGGCGGCGCCGGGGTGCTGGCCGACATCCCGCCGGGCGAGACCTGGTCCGGTTATCCCGCCAAACCCCTGCGTCAATCCTTGCGTGAAGCCGTCTGGTTGGCCAAACAGGTCAGCAAGACCAAGGGCTGATACGAGGATTCCATGGCCGAGGACCGGATCGACTATGCCGAGGTGATGCGGCGGCTACCCCATCGCTACCCCTTCCTGCTGGTCGATCGCGCCGAGGACTTCGTGGCCGGCACGTCCATCACCGGCATCAAGAACGTCACCCACAACGAGCCCTTCTTCCCCGGGCACTTCCCCATCGACCCGGTGATGCCGGGCGTACTGATCGTCGAGGCCATGGCCCAGACCGGCGCGCTGCTGATGTCCAAGTCGCTGGACGTTTCGGTCGAGGGCAAGGTCATCCTGTTCATGTCGATCGACGGCGTGCGCTTCCGCAAGCCCGCCCGCCCGGGCGATCAGCTGCACATGAAGGTGGTGGTCACCAAACAGCGGGGCGACATCTTCAAGTTCCGGGGCGAGACCTTCATCGACGGCAAGCTGGCGGCCGAGGCCGACTTTGCCGCCATGGCTTCCACCGTCGACCAGCCAATCCGCTGATGTCCATCCACGCCACAGCCTTGGTCGACGCCGACGCCGTGATCGCGGACGACGTCGAGATCGGCCCCTGGTGCACCGTCGGTCCCGGCGTCACGCTGGAGGCCGGGGTGCGCCTGGTCAGCCATGTGGTGATCCCGCGCGATACGACCGTCGGAACCGGTACGGTCATCCACCCCTTCGCCGTGATCGGCGGCGACCCGCAGCACAACGGCTACAAGGGCGAGCGGGTTACCCTGAAAATCGGCGCGCGCAACACCATCCGCGAGCATTCCACTTTCAACCGCGGCACGCCCCAGGGCAGCGGCGAAACGGTCATCGGCTCGGACAATCTGTTCATGACCGGGGCCCACGTCGGCCATGACTGTATCGTCGGCAGCAACATCACCTTCGCCAACAATGCCACCCTCGGCGGCCACGCCGAGATCGGCGACCGGGTTTTCCTGGGCGGTCTGTCGGCCGTGCACCAGTTCGGCCGGGTGGGGCAGGGCGCCATCGTCGGTGGCCTCGCCGCCGTTACGCGCGATGTCATTCCCTATGGCTCGGCTTGGGGCAATCATGCGCGCCTGCGTGGCCTCAATCTGATCGGGCTGAAGCGCAAGGGTTATGACAAGGCCGCCGTCCGGCGCCTGCTGGCGGCCTATCGCGACCTGTTCGAGTGCAAGGACCAGCCCTTCGCCCAGCGCATCGACGCGGCCGCAGAGACCTATGCCGACCTGCCGGAGATCGTCGAGATCATCGCCTTCATCCGGCGCGATACGCGGCGGCCCCTCTGCCTGCCCGAGGACTGAGGTGGCACAGCGAGGCAAGCTGGGCCTGATCGCCGGGGGCGGGGCCCTGCCGCTGGCGGTCGCGGCGCGCTGCGAGGTTGAGGGTCGAGCGGTGCATGTCATCCGCCTGGCCGGTTTCGCCGATGCCCATCTGGCCCGCTATCCCGGCATCGAGGCCGGCATGGCCGAGATCGGTCGCATCCTGTCCGAAATGAAGGGTGCCGGCTGTCAGGCGGTCTGTCTGGCCGGCACGGTCAACCGGCCCGACTTCAAGACCCTGCGCCCCGACTTCAAGGGCGCGACCCTCCTGCCCGGCATCGTTGCGGCGGCCACCAGGGGCGACGACGCCCTGCTGCGCAAGATACTGTCGATCTTTGAGGCCGAGGGATTCGCCGTCGAGGGGGCGGACGACATTCTGGGCGGTGAGACCCTGACGGCCGGTGCGCTTGGGCGCATCCAGCCGACCGACGACCAGCTTTCCGATCTCAGGAAGGCTTTGCATGTGGCGGAAAAATCTGGCGAACTGGACATTGGCCAGGGCGCGGTCGTCTGCGACGGACTGGTGCTCGCCGTGGAGGCCCAGGAGGGCACCGACGCCATGCTGCGGCGGGTCGCAGGCCTTCCGGCCGACCTCCGGGGCAATCCGTCCCTACCGAAGGGCGCGCTCGGCAAGGCGCCCAAGCCCATCCAGGACCTGCGGGTCGACATGCCGGTCATGGGCGCCCGCACCCTCGAACTCGCGGCCGAGGCGGGGCTGGCCGGGGTCGGGGGGCAGGCCGGACGTCTGATCCTGATTGATCGCGCCGCCATGATCGAGACGGCCGACCGGCTGGGCCTGTTCATCTGGGGGGAAGGGCAGTGAACCGCCCGCTCAAGGTCATGCTGGTGGCCGCCGAGGCTTCGGGCGATGCGCTGGGGGCGGGTCTGGCCAAGGCCCTGAAGCGACGGCTGGGCAATGAGCTGACCCTCGTCGGTGTGGGCGGCCCCCGGATGGCGGCCGAGGGCATCGTCAGCCCGTTCGACATCGCCGACCTGTCGATCCACGGCTGGCTTGAGGGCCTCAAGGCCTACGGGCTGGTCAAGCAGCGGGTGGCCGATACGGCGGCGCTGGCGGACCGCGAGCGGCCTGACGCCGTGATCCTGATCGACAGCTGGGGCTTCACCATCCGGGTGGCCAAGGCGGTGCGCGCGCTGATGCCGGATGTGCCCCTGATCAAATATGTCGGGCCGCAGGTCTGGGCCTCGCGCCCCGGCAGGGCCAAGACGCTGGCCGCCGCGGTCGACCACCTGCTGGCGCTCTATGCCTTCGATGCGCCGTGGTTCGAGCGCGAGGGCCTGCCCACCACCGTGGTCGGCTCACAGGCCCTGCACGTCGATATGTCGGGTGCCGACCCGGCCGCCTTCCGGGCCGCGCGCGGCATTGCGCCCGACGCGCCCCTGCTGCTGGTCCTGCCCGGCAGCCGTCCTTCGGAAATCCGCCTGATGACGCCGGTCTATGCCGAGACCATCGGGCGGCTGAAGGCGCTCCACCCCGATCTGGAGATCGCCGCCGTGGTGGCCGGCACCGTGGCCGCCGACGTCCGTGAGCGCCTGAACGCCATGCCCGACAAGGTGCATCTGGTCGAGGAAGACGACAAATACGCGGCCATGAAGGCGGCGAGCGTCGCGCTGGCGACCAGCGGCACCGTCTCGACCGAGCTGGCGCTGGCCGGGGCGCCCATGATCATCGCCTACCGCTTCCAGCCGCTCAGCTACGCGATCATGCGGCCCTTCTTCACCGGCAAGTATGCGACCCTGTTCAACCACGCCGCCGACGAGGAAATCGCCCCGGAGTACATCCAGAACGACGCCACCTCCGACAAGCTGGTCGCGGCGGTCGAGCGTTTGCTGGAGGACCCCGAGGCCCGTGCCGAACAGGCCCGCCGCCAGACCGCCGCCCTCGACCTCATGGGCCGCGAGGGCCGTGACCCGTCTGAAATCGCCGCCGACGCGGTGCTGGATGTGATTGAGGGGCGAGGGCGATGACCGATAGAAGGCCCGGATTCCGATGGCGCCTGTTCTGCGGGCTGGGTCTCGCTGCATCTCTCGCTACTTTGGGTTTTTGGGGTTCTACGTCCTGCTTCGTCCGCGCCATGCCGCTTGCCGGTTCAGTTCAGAAGTTGGTCGGGCATCAACGGTCAGTCGAGGCGGACTTTCGTGACAGCGCTCGTCGAGCATACAAGATGGTGCTTATGGAGTCGTGCCAGCGGAACCCGGCGTTTGCTCGCTCCAGAGTTCTCGCTCCTGAGATCGCCCTGCTCGACCAACTCGAGGCCGAGTTGGAGGAATCAAACGCAGGATATCAGCTTGAAATTGCGCGAAGGGACATAGAGGCGTCAGGAGCCGGCTGCTGGTCGGATAGCGATCCACGCTTCGCGCAGAGACATGTCGAGATGGCGAGGGAGGACTTCGGCCGGGCCTACAGGCGCCTCGTCTCGCTGGCGCCGCAACTTGCGGGACCCTGGCCCCACGATCCTCTTCCACCAGAAATCAGCGCCTCCTTCCGCAAGGCTGTCAGTGCGCTTCCCCTTACCGGGGAGGTCATGTGCCGTATCTCGGAGTACCGGGATGATCGTTGGATCATGGGGCCAGCATGGCAGGCAGTGTCGGCCTTCAGGGAGAGCCTGAAGGGCACGGCCTACGCGCCTCATTATGATATGGCGCGAGAAGATGCCGTGTTCATTGAGTCTATCACCGTCGTCGAATGTGCCGCTCCAAGCAGAGACGCTCCAGAAGAGGTTCGAGACGCTGTGGAACGGCATGCGGCGTCAACGATAGCGAACATCCGCCGGGACTTCGACATCCGCTAACCCTCGCCCCGCATGGCGCGGCGGGACAGGATCATGGCGCCGACGACGCAGGGGCCGAACAACAGGCCCTCGAGGCCGCCGGTGACGCTCTGGGCGATCGGGCCAAAGCCGGCCTCGCCGAACCAACTTCCGATCATGCCCAATTGCAGCTGGGACTCAGGGAAGGTCTTCGCCAGCAGGTCCAGACTGCCGCCCATCAAACGGCCGCCGAACAGCGGAATGGCCATGCCGGCCACGGCTGCCGTGACACCGGCCGTGATCATGCAGCGCCGCAGGGGCACCGGCTGACGCCCCCGCGCCCCAAGCCACAGGCCGAGCCCGATGGCGCCGCCCAGGATGAAGCCCTCCATTCCTCCGGTGATGTCCCCCGGTGAGCGCCCTACCAGCAGGTTGAAGGCGTCGATGCCCAGCAGCTTGACCGCTCCGCCCACCACCATGCCGCCCAGCGCGCCGCCGAAGATGATCCAGGGGCTGGGCTCACGCCGTCCGAGGCCGGTGGCGGCCATGCCGAGGCCCACTGCCGCCCCGCCCATAAGGGCCACGATCGTGGTCAGCCACACCAGAACCAGCAGGATGGAGCCCGATCCCATGCCGGGCTGCAGGGGGTGGGCAACCGCGATCAGGCCATAGATCAGCCCGCCGATCACCCCCGCCAGTCCGCCCCCCAGCACACCGGCCCCGCCCAGCAACAGGGTGCGCTTCGCATCCCAGGCATCGTCGGCGGGGCCAGGCGCCACCTGAACGACAGGCGGGCCGTTCGATGCGGGCTCGGCCGCCGCGACAGGGACGATGAATCGATAGCCGTGCTTGGGGACGGTCTCGATATAGGTCGGCCGCCCGGCCGTATCGCCGAGCTGCTTCCTCAAGGTGCGGATGCACTGCGTCAGCGCCTCGTCGGTGACCGGAATGCCGCGCCACACCTGGTCGAAAAACTGGTCCTTGGTCACCAGCTGCCCCGGCCGCTCGACCATCAGGATCAGGGCGTCGAGATAACGGGCGCTGATCTCGACCGGGGCGCCGTCCTGCATCAGCCGACGATTCACGGGGTCGAGGGTAAAGGCACCGAAGCGAAGGCCGTCCGTCGTCAATTTCAGCAAACCCTCAGCCGTCGCTCATGCCGCTCAGGGGCAGACGCCTCATCCTGCCAGCGTCCACCAACGCGGGAGCAAAGGCAATGGAGCAAAACAGGGTAGCGGAGGCATCATGGTCGATCTGATCCTGCCGGGGCAGGGGGCCGGCCTCGTCCGTCTGCTGGGCCAGCGTCGGGGCCGGGCGACCCGGCTGAAGCTGCGCGGCGGGCGCGAGGTCGTGGCCCACAACTGCGCCTGGGGCATGGGCTATTCCGCCGAGTGGGAGCATCTGACGGTCAACCTGTCGCCGCGCGTGCCGACGGCGCCCGTCGCCGCCCTGTCCTCGGCCGAGGTGCTCACGGCCGAGGATCCGGATACAGGCGCGCTGCTGTATCGCCGCCTCAGCGGATGAGGGTGGCGATTCCGGTCAGGGTGTCGCGCAGGCCCGCACGGCGCTTGGCGGCCTGATCGGTTCCCGACGGGTCGATCTCACCGGCCAGCGCCAGCAGGTCGCGGGCGAGCGCAGGGTCCTTGCGGTTGCCCTCCACCAGCGGTTCGGCCCGGTCCAGCGCGGCCGTCACCCGTGCGGCCAGACCGACATCCAGTCCGCCATCGCGCGCGAACTGGTCCAGATAGGCGCGACCGACGACGGGGTGGGCCGGCCAGCTGACCGGGTACTGCTGCTGCGGATTGACCGTTCCGCCTTCGTCGGCGAGGGCGGCGGCAGCGATCTCATTGGCCGTCAGATGCTCGCTGGGCGTCAGGGTGAAGACATCGAGGCCACGCCCGATCTCCGAGCCATAGACCCGGCCATTGTACCAGTAGACCGACCAGTAGCCGCCCGAACCCTGGCGTTCGGCATTCACCGGGCCGCGATCGAAATAGGCGATCTCGAACGGCGCCGAGGAGTTGGTGAAGTCACTGATCGAAAGCCCGCCCTGGTACCAGGCCTGGACGAACAGGTCGCGTCCCGGCACCGGGATCAGCGAGCCGTTGTGGGCGACGCAGTTCTCGAGCTCGGTCTGGGCGGCCGGCAGCTTGTAGTAGCTGCGGAACTCCAGCTGGCCGTCGACAATGTCATAGATGGCGTTGGCACCCCAGGTCATGGGGTCCTGCACCCGGCAGCGCGGCCGTCCGCCGCCGCCCCATTCATCGGTGAACAGCACCTTGGTCGCGTCATTGTTGAAGGTCGCGGAGTGCCAGTAGGCGAAGCCCTCGTCGACCACGGCGTCGATACGCTTCGGCGCGCGCGGATCGGACACGTCGAACAGCACGCCGTTACCGGCGCAGGCGCCCGCGGCAATGCTCCGCGTCGGGAAGATGGTGATGTCGTGACAGTGGTCGGTCTGGCGGGTGGTCTGGGTGCCGGGACCGTGGTCGCCCCCGCGCCACAGGCCGGCGATCTCGCCGGTCTCGGCATCCGCAAAGACGGCGGGGCTGTCGATGATGCGCGACTGCGACGGATCGGCCAGCGGGATCTCGATCACGTCCACCCGGAACAGGGCGGTGCGCTCATCGCCCGGCGTGCCGACCACGCAGCCGGCCAGCTCGGCCTCGTCGCGGACGCTGGCGGTGCCCGAATTGTAGACGATCAGCCGCCGCTCGTCGGACGCCACGACGGTGTGGGTGTGCGAGCCGCGGCAGGTCTGGACCTGTCCGACCTGGATCGGGCGCAGCGGATCGGTGATGTCGAAAATCCGCAGGCCCCGGAAGCGGTCGGGGCTGGCGCCGGGGCCGACACCCTCGCGGCCGCAATCGACGCGGCCGTTGGTCGACTCCACCGACATCAGCATCAGATTGCCATAGAGCGACACATCGCCCTGTCCGCCGGGGCAGACGATCGAGCTGATCAGCTGCGGCTCGGGCGCATCCGTCAGGCGATACAGATTGATGCCGTGATAGTTGCCGACCGCCAGCAGGTCGCCCTGGAAGGCCATGTCGGTGTTGGAGAAGCTGAGGAAGGGCGAGCGACGGCCCGTCTCATCGCCCACCTGCGGCGGCAGCCCGGCAGGGTTGGTGGGGTCGAAGAAGCCGGTCGGCTTGGGCAGGCTGGCGATCAGCTGCATGTTGCTGGCCGCCTGTTCGGCGTCGCGGAAGCCAGCGCGCAGATTGGTCCGCGGGTCGGGCGAGGCCGCCCGCAGCAGCCCCGTCATCCGGTTGATCTCGGCCTGTTGCTCATTGGTCAGGTCATTGATGAAGCGGAACAGGATCGGGTCATAGGCGGAGCCCGGGCGCGACAGCAGGGTCGACACCATGGTCAGCGCGCCCTCGTGGTGCGGGATCATCAGCTCAAGGAACAGGCGGTCGAACTCGGGCCCGGTGGCAGCGGCCAGGCGCGCCATCTGCTCGGGCGAGGCCATGCCCGGCATGCCGGCGTGACTGGCGTGGGCGGAGTGATCCATGCCGCCATGCGCCGAATGGTTCATGGCCCCGGTCATCGGGGCCGTCTCGCCACGTTCGGTCAGCCAGCCGCGCATGAAGGCCATCTCGTCTTCCTGCGAGGCCAGCACGCGGGCCGCCAGATCGCGGATGGCCGGGGTGTTGGTCCGCTCGGGCGCCAGCATCGCCATCTCGACCGCCTGTCCGTGGTGGACGATCATGCCCTGCATGAAGGCGACGTCGTCGGCCGAATAGCGGTTGTCGGCGATCCGCGCCGCTTCGCGGCCCTCCAGCGCGCGGCTGGCCTCGCCGGGGGCGCCCGGCTGGATCAGCGGCGCTTCCTGGGCAAGGGCGCCGGTGGCGAACAGGACGACGCCCATGGCGGCCGATGCCCCCAGGAATTTGCGGATCGAAGAGCCGGAATTCTGCAAGGGAAGCCTCCAGGAATGTGACAATCCCTTACGGCTAGCACGGGGTGCCCCCCAACCAAAGCACCGGAACTGCGTCAGGGTGTCCGCCAACGAAAAGGGGCGCAGCCTGCGCCGCGCCCCTTCAAGGTCATGATCTGTCCGGGTCTGGCCCGGTTCGGGATCAGCCCCGTTGTTCGATCGGGGTGTAGTCGCGGGCGGTGGGGCCCGTATACAGCTGGCGCGGACGGCCGATCTTCTGCGACGGGTCCTCCATCATCTCCTGCCACTGGGCGATCCAGCCCACGGTGCGCGCGAGAGCGAACAGCACGGTGAACATGGTGGTCGGGAAGCCCATGGCCGACAGGGTGATGCCCGAATAGAAGTCGACATTCGGGAACAGCTTGCGCTCGATGAAATACTCGTCGTTCAGCGCGACCTTCTCCAGCTCCATGGCGACCTGCAGCAGCGGATCGTTGGGGTCGCCGACGGCCTTCAGCACCTCGTGGGCGCTCTCCTGCATGACCTTCGCGCGCGGATCGTAGTTCTTGTACACGCGGTGGCCGAAGCCCATCAGTTTGTACTTCTTGTCCTTCACGCCCTGGATGAACTCCGGAATCTTGTCCGGGGTGCCGATCTCTTTCAGCATGTTCAGCGCCTCCTCGTTCGCGCCGCCGTGCGACGGGCCCCACAGGCAGGCGATGCCCGCGGCGATACAGGCGAACGGATTGGCGCCCGACGAGCCGGCCAGACGGACCGTCGAGGTCGAGGCGTTCTGCTCGTGGTCGGCGTGCAGGATGAAGATGCGGTCCATGGCCTTGGCCAGCACCGGATTGACCTCATAGTCCTCGGCCGGGACGGCGAAGCACATCCGCAGGAAGTTCTCCGAATAGCTGAGGTCGTTGCGCGGCGAGACGAACGGCTGGCCGACCGAGTATTTGTACGCGCGGGCCGCGATGGTCGGCATCTTGGCGATCAGGCGGATGGCCGAGATGTTGCGCTGGACCGGATCATGGATGTCGAGGCTGTCGTGGTAGAAGGCCGAAAGGGCGCCGACCGTGCCGACCATGATGGCCATGGGGTGGGCGTCGCGACGGAAGCCCTCGAAGAAGCGATCGAACTGCGAGTGCAGCATGGTGTGCATGGTCACGCTGTTCTCGAAGGCCGCATATTGCTCGGCCGTCGGCAGCTCGCCGCGCAGCAGCAGGTGGCAGACCTCGACGAAGTTCGACTTGGAGGCCAGCTGATCGATCGGATAGCCGCGGTGCAGCAGCACGCCTTTGTCGCCGTCGATGAAGGTCAGGGCACTTTCGCAGGCCGCCGTCGAGGTGAAGCCCGGGTCATAGGTGAAGGCGTCGGTGGCACCGTACAGTTTACGGATGTCGATGACGTCCGGGCCGGTCGAGCCGGACAGCACCGGCAGGTCTACGCTCTTGTCGCCATAGGTAAGGGTGGCGGTGCCGGTCGGGGAGGTGGTGTTGGTCATCTGCGTCCCTGTGTGCATGCCGACCGGGTGCCCCCGACCGGGGCGAACCGCTTAGGAGTCGCGATCCGCAAATGAGTTATGGCCGTTCACTTAGTATGTTGCAGCGCATCATCCAAGCGACCGAGGGCGTCTTCCCGCGATATTGAGGCCAGTGTGCGTGCGATATCGGGAGAGGCAGCCCCTCCCGTCAAGGCCGCGCGCAGGGCCGGACCGATCTTGCCAAAGCCCACCCCTTCGCTCTCGGCAAAGGTTTTCAGCGTGGAATCAAGGGCGTCCACCGACCAGTCGGCCTGATCGGCCAGAACAGGCCGAAGGCGCGAAAGCCGCGCGATCGCGTCCTCGGTCAACTGACCACGCGCCTTGTCGGAGATCACGATCGGGCGATCCATCAGGGCAAAGCCCGCCTGGTCGCGCAGCTCGATGAGGGTCGTGGCGCGATCGCGGATGTGGGGCAGGGCGCGGGCCAGACGGGGCTTTTCCGCCTCGTCCCGCGCGACCAGATCGACCAGCCGCGACACCTCCGCCTGACGGATCCAGTGGGCGTTCACATGGGCCAGCTTGGCGAAGTCCAGCCGGGCCGGGGCCTTGTTGATCCCCGAAAGGCCAAACCACGCGATCGCCTGCGCGTCGTCAAACAGCTCGTCGTCGCCATGGGCCCAGCCGAGGCGGGCCAGATAGTTGCGCATGGCCTCGGGCAGGAAGCCCATGTCGGCATATTCGTGGACGGCCTGGGCGCCGTGGCGCTTGGACAGTTTGGCGCCGTCCGGGCCGTGGATCAGCGGGATGTGCGCGAACACCGGGCGGGTCCAGCCCAGAGCGTCATAGATCAGGGCCTGCCGGGCGGCATTGTTCAGATGGTCGTCGCCACGGATGACGTGGGTCACGCCCATGTCGTGGTCGTCGGCCACAACCGCCAGATTGTATGTCGGATTTCCGTCCGAGCGCAGCAGCACCAGGTCATCCAGATCCTCGGCGCGCCAGCGAACCGTGCCCTGGACGGCGTCGGCGATCTCGACGCTCTGCTCCATCGGGCGGCGGAAGCGCACGACATGGGGCTGCTTCGGATCGCCCTCGGACGGGTCACGGTCACGCCACGGCGAGACGAAGGCGCGCTTTTCGGCCTTGGCCTCGTCGCGCAGCCGGCCGGTCTCTTCGGTAGACGTCCAGTCGCGATAGGCATAGCCGGTCTCGACCAGAGCCTCGACAACCTCGCGGTGGCGGTCGGCGCGAGCGTGCTGGAAGACGGGCGGGGCGTCGCTCTTCAGTCCCAGCCAGTCCAGACCGTCGAAAATCGCCTTCACCGCCGCCTCGGTCGAGCGCTCGCGATCGGTGTCCTCGACGCGGATCAGAAACCGCCCGCCGTGGTGCCGGGCAAAAAGCCAGTTGAAAAGCGCTGTTCTTGCACCCCCAATGTGGAGGTATCCCGTGGGAGAGGGAGCAAAGCGCGTGACGACGTCAGTGGGGGCGTGGGAATCGGTCAAGGGGGACGGGATTGGCCAAGGTTCAGGAAGAGGCCGCCCTTATACCCCCTGAGGGCCCGCTGCCCAGCCTGCCGTGGCGAATTGGCCGGCGGGCTGTGCAGGGCCTGCGCACGGCCGTCGATCGCCAGACAGATCGGTGGCGGTTGTGGGCGCCGGTGGCCTTCGGCGGGGGCTGCGGCCTCTATTTCGTCCTCAAGACCGAACCGCCGCTCTGGCCGCTGGTCCTCGCGGTTCTGATCAGTGCCGGCCTGTGGGGGGGCGCTCGCCATCAGGGGGTCGGGCGCGCGGTGACCGTGCCGCTGATGCTGCTGACGTGCCTTGCGGCCGGGGTGTCGGTGGCGAAGCTGAGGTCGGACAATGTCGCCGCACCCATCGCGCCTGCGACCGGCGATCCGGTCGTGGTCGAAGGCTGGGTTCTGGATGTCGACAGCCCCGGGGCCCGCGGGGCGCGCGTCATCCTTGCACCGGTCCGGGTGAGGGGGCTGGCGCCGGAAGAGACACCGATCCGGCTGCGCGTCACGGTGCGAGGCGAGGTGCCCCGGCCCGGCGATGCGGTCAGCGTGTTCGCCATCCTCAACCCGCCACCCGGTCCTGCGGCGCCAGGGGCCTATGACTTTGGTCGCACGGCCTGGTTCCAGAGCATGGGCGGCGTCGGTTTCGAGCTGGGTCACACCCGCTGGATCGACCTTCCGCCGCCGCCCTGGACACTCCGCCTGCGGATGGCGGTCAACCAGTTCCGCTACGGGCTGGCCGAGCGGCTGGTCGAGCGGCTGGGCCCGCGCGAGGGCGGGGTCGCGGCCGCCATGACCACCGGCCACGAGAGCTGGATCGCGCAGGAGACCTACGACACCATGCGGGACTCCGGCCTGATCCACATCCTGTCGATCTCGGGCCTGCACATGGCCATCGTCGGAGGCTTTGTCTTCTTCGCCGTTCGGTTCGGCATCGCGGCGATGCCCTGGCTGGTGCTGCGCGTGCCGGGCAAGAAGGTCGCGGCCTGGGCGGGCTGGACGGCCGTGATCGCCTATCTGGTCATATCGGGCGCGCCGCCGCCGGCCGAGCGTGCGGCCATCACCGCCTCGGTGGCCTTTCTCGCCATCATCCTTGATCGCCCCGCCATCAGCATGAACGCCCTGGCGGTGGCTGCCTTTGCCGTCCTGCTGCTTCAGCCCGAGGCGATCGTCACGCCCGGCTTCCAGATGTCGTTCGCGGCCACGGCGGCGCTCGTCGCCCTGGCCGAAAGCTGGCCGCGTCGTCCGCGCGAGATCCAGGTGCCCCTGCCGATCCTGATCGCCCAGCGCGCCGGCACCTGGGTCGGGCTGGCCATTCTGGCCAGCTTCGTTGCCGGGATGGCGACCAGCCCCTTTGCCATGCAGCATTTCAACCGGACGGCGGTCTACGGCCTGCCCGCCAATATGCTCAGCTCGCCGCTCGCCGACTTCGTCATGATGCCCATGCTGGCCCTCGGCGTCATGCTGCAGCCCTTCGGCCTAGGCGGGCCGTTCCTGACGGTGGCGGGGTGGGGGATCGAGGCGATCATGGCCATCGGCTCGTGGATTTCCGGCCTGCCCGGTGCCGTGATCCATACAGCCAGCGCGCCGGTGATCGCGCTTCCGGTCGCCTTCGTCGGCCTCCTGTTCATCTGCCTGTGGCGAGGGCGGCTGCGCTGGCTGGGTCTGCCACTGGCTGCGGCGGTAATGCTCTGGCCGCGTCCGCCCGCGCCCGACCTGTGGATCGCGGAGGCCGGCAGCAATGCTGCCCTCGTCACCGGTGATCAGGCCCTGATGATGCGGCGTGTCGGCACCTTTTCGCGAGACGTCTGGTCGGGGCGGCGCGGGCTGGAGGCGGTTGACCGGGAAAGTGACGGCTGGACCTGCGGGCGAACCCACTGCAGGCCCGACGTACCGGGACCGCTGGCCCTGTGGTGGGGTCGGCGCGCGCCGGACGACCAGCAGCTGGCCGACCTGTGCCGCTCGGCCGAGGTAGTCAGTGTGCGGGTTGAGCTGCCCGCCCTGCCGGACGCCTGCACCGGGCGTCTGGTACTGGACGGGCGTGACTATGCGACCGGCGGCAGCGTTGAGCTGTGGCGCACCGGGACAGGCTGGCGTGCCCTGTGGTCAACGACCGCGCGGGGCGACCGCCCATGGAACCGGCTGGGCGATCCGGATTATCAGGAATAGCGGCGGATCAACCCCACCAGACGGCCCTGCACCTTGACCTGGTCCGGGCCGAAGATGCGCGTCTCATAGGCCCGGTTGGCGGGCTCCAGTGCAATCGAGGCGCCCTTCTTGCGCAGGCGTTTCAGGGTGGCTTCCTCGTCCTCGACCAGGGCCACGACGATCTCGCCGCTGCTGGCGCTGTCGACCTGGCGGATGATGGCATAGTCGCCGTTCAGAATGCCCGCCTCGATCATCGAATCGCCTTCGATCTCGAGCAGATAGTGTTCGCCGGCGCCCAGCAGGGCCTCGGGCACCGCCATGCGGTCGCGCTCGTGCTGGATGGCCGCAATCGGCGTACCGGCGGCGATCTTGCCCAGCAGCGGCAGTTCGCGCGTGCCCGGCTCATTGGCATTGGCCGCAGGACGCCCGCCACCCTCGATGACGTCAGGCACGAACGGTCCGCGCGCCCGGGCCGGCTGGGCGGCCGCCTGATCGGGCAGTTTCACGACCTCGAGCGCCCGCGCCCGGTGCGCCAGACGGCGGATGAAGCCGCGCTCTTCCAGCGCCGTGATCAGCCGGTGAATGCCGGACTTGGACGCCAGATCCAGCGCCGCCTTCATCTCGTCGAACGACGGAGAGACCCCGGTCTCGCGGATACGCTCGTGAATGAACATGAGCAGTTCGTGCTGTTTGCGCGTGAGCATGGAGACCTCTGACCCGAATCTGTTCCGCCTGTGGACAATAGCGGAACACACCGCGAACGTCCATGCTGTGTTCGTGAGGTGTTCTGGTTAAGGAGCGGTTAGCGGCGAGGGCTCATCCCATCAACGCCCTTGTCGCCGCCTCGACATCCGCCTGCCGCATCAGGCTTTCGCCCACCAGCAGGGCGTCGGCGCCGGCGCGGGTGACGGTGGCTACGTCCCCGGGTGTGAACAGGCCGCTTTCGGCGACCAGGGTAGCCCCTTCAGGGGCCAAGGGCGCCAGCCGGGCGAAGGTGGCGATGTCGACCTCGAAGGTGCGCAGCGACCGGTTGTTCACCCCGATCAGGTCGCCGCCCAGCCGGGCCGCGCGGGCCATTTCGGCCTCGTCATGGGTCTCGACCAGGGCGTCCATGCCGAAGCGACGGGCCTCGGCCAGCAGGTCCGCGGCGAGGGCGTCGTCGACCATGTCCATGATGATCAGGATGCAGTCGGCGCCCAGGGCCCGGCTCTCGGCCACCTGCCAGGGGTCGACAAGGAAGTCCTTCCGCAGGCAGGGCAGGCGGACCGCGTCCCGGGCGGCCACCAGATAGGCGTCGTCGCCCTGAAAGCTGGGCCCGTCGGTCAGCACCGACAGACAGTCCGCCCCGCCGCGTTCATAGGCGCGGGCGAGAGCGGGGGGATCGAAGTCTTCGCGGATCAGGCCCTTCGACGGGCTGGCCTTCTTGATCTCGGCGATCAGGCCGGGGCGGCCGGTGGCCCGGCGGGCCAGAAGGGCAGCCTTGAACCCTCGCGGGGCAGGGGCCCCGGCGGCGCGTGCCTCGACCTCGGCCCGCGACAGGGCGGCCTTTCGCGCGGCGACGTCCTCGCGCTTGTAGGCGGCGATCCGGTCCAGCACGTCGCTCATGCGTCCGGCTCCGGCCGGGTGTGGCTGATGGCGGACAGGCGGGTCAGGGCCAGCCGGGCTGCGCCCTCGTCAATGGCCCGGGCCGCCAGGGCCACGCCCTCGGTCAGGGTTCCGGCCCTGTCCGCGACGACGAGCGCCGCGGCGGCATTCAGCAGCACAATGTCGCGATAGGCCCCCGGCGTACCGTCCAGAAGGTCGGACAGGGCCTTGGCATTGGCCTCGGCATCGCCGCCGACCAGCGCCTCGGGATCGGCGCGGGACAGGCCGGCGTCCTCGGGCGTGATGGTGAACCGGCGGACCTTGCCCTCGTGCCATTCCGCCACCTCGGTCGGGCCGGTGGTTGTCAGTTCGTCCAGCCCCTCGCCGTGGACGGTCCAGGCGCGCTCGGCCCCCAGACGCCCCAGCACCTCGGCCAGCGGCTCCAGCAGGGCGGGGTCATAGACGCCCATCACCTGACGCTTCGCGCCTGCCGGATTTGACAGCGGTCCCAGCAGGTTGAAGACGGTCCGGAAGCCGATCTCGGAACGGATCGGCCCCACGTGGCGCATGGCGCCATGATACGCGGGCGCGAACAGGAAGCAGATGCCGGCCTGATCCAGCGCGCGCCGCTGGATCTCGGGCGGCGCCATCAGATCGACGCCCAGCGCCGCCAGCACATCGGACGAGCCGGACTTTGAACTCAGCGCCCGGTTGCCGTGCTTGGCGACCTTCAGCCCGGCGCCGGCCAGCACCAGAGCGGCGGCGGTCGAGACATTCCAGGTGTGGCGTCCGTCCCCGCCCGTACCACAGGTGTCGATCACCGGATAGGGCACGGGGAAGGGCGTCGCCGCCTCGCGCATGGCGGTGGCAAAGGCCGCGATCTCCTCGACCGTCTCGCCGCGCATGCGAAGCGCGGTGACGGCGGCGGCGACCTGGGCGGGGGTCGGCTCGCCCCGAAGGCAGGCGGCGAAGAAGGCCTGGGCGTCCGGCCCGGCCAGCGGTCGCCCCTCGATCAGCCGGGCCAGCAGCCCCTTGAACCCGTCTGACATCTCAGGCCGCCTGTTTGCGGCGCACGCCCGCGAGGTCGAGGAAGTTGGCCAGCATGGCATGGCCGTGTTCGGTGGCGATCGACTCGGGGTGGAATTGCACGCCGTGGATCGGGCGGCTGACGTGGCTCAGACCCATGATCTCGCCGTCCTCGGTCCAGGCCGTGACGGTCAGCACATCGGGCAGGCTCTCGCGGCGCACGGCCAGCGAGTGATAGCGCGTGGCCGTGAACGGTGACGGCAGGCCGGCAAACAGGGTCTGGCCCTCATGGTGGATGGGCGAGGTCTTGCCATGCATCAGTGCCTTGGCCCGGATGACCTCGCCGCCGAAGATCTGGCCGATGGCCTGATGGCCCAGACAGACGCCGAGGATCGGCAGGGTCGCGGGCGCCTGCTCGATCAGCGACAGACAGATGCCCGCCTCATTGGGCGAGCACGGGCCGGGCGACAGCAGCACGGCCTCCGCCCCGGCCGACAGGGCCTGATCGACGGTCAGCTCGTCATTGCGCACCACGCGCGTCTCCACGCCCAGCTCGGCCAGATAGTGGACGAGGTTCCAGGTGAAGCTGTCGTAGTTGTCGATGACGAGGATCATGAGCGGCTTCTAGAATGCCGTTGCGCCTGCGCCAAGCGGTGGAGCGTAAACCCCGCGTTAACCCAATCAGACTGGTCTGGGCCTCTGAGGGAGGCCGGACCATGGACATCGCACCCAAGCTCGCAGAAGCGCGCCGCCTGCTGGACGGGCAGGGCACGGCCGCGCCGCGCAAACAGGCCGTCGGCGCGTTGGCCGCCATGACCCTGCTGGCGGCGGCCGCCGTCCTGATGGCCGGGGCCGTGGTGCTGGGCCCGGGCGTTCAAGTCGAGGACCCGGCCGCGACGGCCTCAGTCATTTCCTGACACGAATCTCCAGGCGTCCGCGGCGGCCCGCATGGGCGCGCGCGCCTTGGCCAGGGTCTCGGCATATTCGGCGGCCGGATCGCTGTCGGCCACCACGCCCGCGCCGGCCTGCACATGGATCTGCCCGGGGGTGAACAGGGCGGTGCGCAGCACGATGCAGATGTCGGCCTGGCCGTCTGCCGAAATGTAGCCGACGCCGCCGCCATAGCCGATGCCGCGCTTTTCGGTCTCGAGTTCGTCGATGATCTCCATGGCCCGCACCTTGGGCGCGCCTGACAGGGTGCCGGCGGGCAGGGCAGCCAGCAGGGTGTCGACGGCGTCCAGCTTCGGATCGGCCGCGCCGGTCACGTTCGAGACGATGTGCATGACCTGGCTGTAGCGTTCGACGACGAAGCTCTCGGTCACGGTCACACTGCCCGGGCGGCTGACGCGGCCCACGTCATTGCGGCCCAGATCCAGCAGCATCAGGTGCTCGGCCCGCTCCTTCGGGTCGGCCAGCAGTTCGGCCTCAAGGCGCTTGTCCTCGACCTCGTCCGCGCCGCGCGGGCGGGTGCCGGCCAGCGGGCGGATGGTGACGCCGCCGTCCTTCAGCCGGACCAGAATCTCGGGGCTGGAGCCTGCCATCTGGAAGCCGCCGAAGTTCAGATAGAACAGATAGGGCGAGGGGTTCTGGCGCCGCAGCGAGCGGTAGAAGGCGAACGGATCGCGCGTCCATTCGGCGGACAGCCGGTGGCTGAGCACCACCTGAAAGATGTCCCCCGCCTCGATATAGCGTTTGGCCCGGTCGACCATGCCGTCAAAGGCCGGGCCGTCGACGCGGGTGCGGAACTCGGGCGCGGGGCGGGGCTCGGCGCGCGGACGCGGCAGGCCCTGGTCGAGGCGCGCCTCAAAGTCATCCAGCCGGGCGATGGCCTGCGACAGGGCCTGATCCGCCGGGGTCGTCCCGTCGGGATAGGCTGCGGCGACCAGCACGATCTCGTGGCTGACGGAATCGAAGATGGCGACCAGCGAGGGCCGGGCCAGCACGGCGTCGGGCAGGTCCAGGGGATCGGGATTGGCCTCGCCCAGCGGCTCCAGCAGCCGCACCATGTCATAGCCGAACGCCCCGAACAGGCCGGCGGCCATGGGCGGCAAGTCGGCAGGCAGGTCGAACCGGCTGGCCGCCATCAGGCGTCGCAGTGAGACAAGCGCGCCGTCAGGCTCGTGCACGAACCGCTCCGAGGGGATGTCGGACCCGCGCGACAGGGCGGCCTGTCCGTCGCGGCAGCGCCAGACGACGTCGGGGTCGAGCGTCAGGATCGAATAGCGACCCTTGACCGCCCCGCCTTCGACCGACTCGAGCAGGAAGGCGTAGGGCCGCCCCTGACCGACTTTCAGATAGGCCGAGACCGGGGTCTCCAGGTCGTCGATCCGGCGACGGACGACGACCTGGGGCGTACCGGCATTCCAGGCCCGGGCAAATGCGTCGGCGTCGACCGGCGCGCGTTCGTCGATCATTGAGCTCCGGCCGGGGCAGGGGCTTCCTCGGGCAGGCCCAGGGCCTGACGCGCGGCGCCGACATCATAGCTGGCCTTGGCGCGGGCCTGTGTCCAGCCGATGGCGCTTTCGCCCATACCGCTGACCACGTCCTGGGTGACCCGCGGACGAACCCTTTCGGCGATCGGCGCGACCATGGCCGGATCCGAGGCACGAACGTCGTCCACGACGCCGACAGCGAAGGCCGTCTGGCTTTGCGGCTGGACGAACACCTGGCCCTTGGCCTGACCGAACAGACCCTGGGCGACGCCCTGGCCGATGGCCTCGACGGTTTCCTGATCCTGCAGGGCGCCCTCGCGCGACATCAGCGTGGCGCCGACCGAACGGGCGACCTCGGCAATATCCTCGCCGGCGCGGACGCGGGCGGCCAGTTCCTCGGCCTTGGCGCTCAGCAGGCGGCTGTTCTCGCGGGCCGTCCATTCGCGCACCAGAATGTCACGCACCTCGTCGAGCGCAGGCATGGAGGCGGGACGGATCTTGTCGACGCGCAGGACGAAATACTGGCCCTGACCGGCATCGATCACGTCGCTGATGCCACCCTCGGGCAGGCGCCAGGCCGTCTCGAAGATCTGCGGCGGGGCATTGATCTGGCTGCCGTCGGCGCGGAAGCCCTGCTCGTTGAAAGCCGGCAGGGTGAGGATGCGGGCGCCGACTTCCTCGACGGCCTCTTCCATCGACTTGCCGCTGTTGCGGGCGGTTTCATAGCGGCTGACGCGGTCGAATTCGGCGCCCTTTTCGGCCTCGGCCTGAAGCTCCTGCACGATGGCTTCGCGCACGCCGTCCAGCGTGGCGGCTTCGCCCGGCTGGATGCCGGTCACCTGCACCACGGCAAAGCCGACGCGGCCCTGAACCGGGCCCGACACGCCGGGCTGGGACATGCCGAACACCGCCTCGGCCACGGCCGGATCGGGCACGGCGCTGCGCGGGGTTTCCGAATAGGGGGTGGCTTCGACGCCGGGGTTCTCGCCGGCCTTCAGGGCTGCGGAAATACGCTGGGCCGCTTCGGCATTGGCCGCCGGATAGACCGAGAAGGTGCGACGCTCGGGGATCGACAGGGCATCCTTGCGGAATTCGAACCGCTCCTGGATGGCCTCTTCGCTGATCTCGGGGGCCTGTCCCGGAGGGCTGTCGAACAGCACGATCGAGGCGATGCGCGTTTCCGGGCGGCGCAGCTGGTCGGCGTTCTCGGCCATGAAGGCATTCAGCTGTTCGTCGGTCGGGGCGGGCGCGCTGCCGGCCATGGCCTGGGTCACAGCGAACCAGCGACCGTCGCGGCGCTCGAGCGCGCCGTTGGCAATCACGGCGCCATAGATGCGCGGCACGCGGGCGGCGGCATACAGCGAGGCACCGAAGTGGTTCTGGGCATATTCATTGCGCAGATTGCCTTCCAGCTGAGCCGGGGTCAGGCCTTCGCCCTGCAGGACGGTCTTGTAGGACTCTTCGTCGAACTGGCCGGTGATCTGGTTGAAGAAGGCGGGGATCTGACGGATCTGCTGAAGGATCAGTTCCTTGCCCGGGCGGATTCCCACGCGGTGGGCCCAGCTCTGGAACGACAGCTCCTGAACCTTCCCTTCCAGATAGCGGATGTGGATGTTCTGGTTGACCAGATCCTCGGCCGTCACGGGCTGGCCGGTCTGCTCCCGGTAGTTCTCGGCGATCTTGTCGAAGTCGACCCGGAACTCCTGCTGGCTCAGGCTGCGGTCACCGGCCTTCACCACATGGCGCGGCCCGAGCGAGGCGAAGATGTCCGCCTGACTGCCGCCCAGCACCATGAAGCTGAGGATGATCAGCCCCACCAGGCCAATGGCCCACGGCGACTTGGCGAAATTGCGGAAGTGGCTGATCATGACAAACCTTGAGCAGTGCGCAGGTACCCACGACGGGCTTTATCGGCGTATAGGGGCACCAGCCCCCTTGCGGCAAGACGCTGGCTTGGCGCATCCGTCATCTGCATCGAAAACTGACCGTGGGAACGCCCGTGAAACTGATCGTCGGCAACTGGAAAATGAACGGCCTGACCCCGGCCCTCGAGGAAGCCGAGGCCCTGGCCCAGATGATCGAGGCCGAGCCGGTCAAGGCGCGTGTCGGCCTTTGCCCTCCGGCGACCCTGATCGCCCCGATGGCATGGAAGATGCGCGGCAGCGCCGTCGAACTGGGCGGACAGGACTGCCACGACAAGGACTCCGGCGCCTTCACGGGCTCCGTCTCGGCGCCCATGCTGGCCGATGCCGGGGCAAGGCTGGTGATTCTGGGGCATTCGGAACGGCGCGAGGGCTTTGGCGAAACGGATGCCGTTGTGGCCGACAAGGTCGAGGCCGCCCTGCGCGCCGGACTGGAGCCGATCATCTGTGTGGGTGAGTCGCTGGAAACGCGCGAGGCGGGCGACGCCGTGGCCTTCGTCACCGGTCAGGTGCGGGCCTCGCTGCCGGACAGCCTGAAGGACAAGGCCTTTGCCGTGGCCTACGAGCCCATCTGGGCGATCGGCACCGGCCTCACCCCCACCCTGGAGCAGATCGGCGAGGTCCATGCCGCCATTCGCGCGGCCCTGATCGAGCGACTGGGCGAGGGTGGCCGTCAGGCCCCGATCCTGTACGGCGGCTCCATGAAGCCGGACAATGCCGCCGAGATTCTGGCGGTAGCCGACGTCGGGGGTGGTCTGGTGGGCGGCGCCTCGCTGAAGGCGGCCGACTTCATCCGGATTCTCAAGGCGGCCTGAGGGCTTTCGAGCGGTCTGATCGGGTTTGCGCCCTCCGGACAAGAATGATAGAGCCCGCCGCTTGATCGGCGCAGCCTCGCGCCACACATAGATGCGGCCATGCTCCAGACAATTCTCCTCGTCGCCATCATCATCGTCTCGCTCGCCATGACGGCGCTGGTCTTGCTCCAGCGCTCCGAAGGCGGTGCGCTCGGAATGGGAGGCGGGCCGTCGGGCTTCATGACGGCGCGCGGCGCGGGCAATCTGCTGACCAAGTCGACCTGGATCGCGGCTGCCCTGTTCTTCCTGCTCGCCGTCGGCCTGACGGTGGCGGGCAACGTCTCGCGCGGTGCCAGTTCGGTGGTGGACGCCGATGCCGTGGGCGCCCTGGTGCAGCCGACCCCGACCGAGACCGAGGGTGTGGACGCTCAGCCTGCCGCTCCGCCGACCGCCGTGCCCGGCCAGGCTCCGGCCGCCCCGACGCTGGACGATCTCGACGCCGAAGCCGTTTCGGAACCCGCCGCCCAATAGGGCCTGACCGCCAACCTGTACCCCGGCTTTCAACAGGCGTTTGTCCTCGCGAGAGGATCGCCCCTGTGCGCGCCGCGAATCGACGCTAAGGTGACCCCCCATGGCCCGTTATGTGTTCATCACTGGCGGCGTGGTTTCCTCATTGGGAAAAGGCCTCGCCTCCGCCGCTCTCGGCGCGCTTCTGCAGGCGCGTGGCTACAGCGTCCGGCTGCGCAAGCTTGACCCCTATCTGAACGTCGACCCGGGCACGATGAGCCCGTACCAGCACGGCGAGGTGTTCGTCACCGATGACGGCGCCGAGACCGACCTCGACCTCGGCCACTATGAGCGCTTCACCGGGGTGTCGGCGGCCAAGTCCGACAACATCACCACCGGCCGCATCTATTCGACCATCCTCGAGAAGGAGCGGCGCGGCGATTATCTGGGCGCGACGGTGCAGGTCATTCCGCACGTCACCGACCAGATCAAGCAGTTCTGCCTGACCCCCGCCCTGACCGACGAGGGCAAGGAGGTCGACTTCGTGCTCGTCGAGATCGGCGGGACCGTCGGCGACATCGAGGGCCTGCCGTTCTTCGAGGCGATCCGCCAGCTGGGTCAGGACCTGCCGCGCGGCCAGTCGTGTTTCGTGCACCTGACCCTGCTGCCCTTCATCAAGACTGCCGGCGAGATGAAGACCAAGCCGACCCAGCACTCGGTGAAGGAACTGCGCTCGATCGGCATCCAGCCCGACATCCTGCTGTGCCGCAGCGAATATCCCATCCCGGCCGACGAGAAGCGCAAGATCGGCCAGTTCTGCAATGTGCGCCCGTCAGGCGTCATCCAGGCGATGGACTCGGCCGACATCTATGCCGTGCCGCTGGACTACCACCGCGAGGGGCTGGACGCCGAGGTTCTGGCCCACTTCGGGATCGACGACGCGCCCGCCCCCGATCTCACCGGCTGGGAAGAGATCGTCCGTCGCCGCCTTCAGCCCGATGGCGAGGTCACGGTCGCCGTGGTCGGCAAGTATACCGTCCTCAAGGACGCCTATAAGTCGCTGATCGAAGCCCTGCATCACGGGGGCGTGGCCAACAACGTGAAGGTCAACATCGACTGGGTCGAGGCCGAGACCTTCGAGGGCGACCGCGAGGCCTGCGACGCCCGCCTGCAGGGCGCCCATGCCATCTTGGTGCCCGGCGGCTTCGGCGCGCGCGGGGCCGAGGGCAAGATCCAGGCGGCCCGCTTCGCCCGCGAGCGCAACATTCCCTATTTCGGCATCTGCTTCGGCATGCAGATGGCGGTGATCGAGGCCGCGCGGCATCTGGCCGGCTTCCCCGACGCCTCCTCGACCGAGTTTGGCCCGGCGGACGAGCCGGTGGTCGGCCTGATGACCGAATGGACCGTGGGCAACCAGCGGGTCCTGCGCCAGGCCGACGGCGACCTCGGCGGCACCATGCGGCTGGGGGCCTATGACTCGACCCTGAAGGCCGGCTCGCGCATCGCCGACATCTACGGCACGACCGACATCAGCGAGCGGCACCGCCACCGCTATGAGGTCAACATCAATTACCGCGAGGCGATCGAGGACAAGGCGGGGCTGATCTTCTCGGGCCTGTCGCCCGACGGTGTCCTGCCCGAGACGGTCGAGCGCACCGACCACCCGTGGTTCATCGGGGTGCAGTACCATCCGGAGCTCAAGAGCCGGCCGTTCGCGCCGCATCCGCTGTTTGCCAGCTTCATTGAGGCTGCGGTGGTGCAAAGCCGGCTGGTCTGATGGGACCGGCCGACTATGCCCTGATCGGCGTCGGCTTGGTCGCTGCGGCGGCCCTGTTTCACCCCAGACTGCTCAGGTCGGGTCGCTGGCGCGCGACGGTCACACCGCTGGCCTCGATCATCGGCTCGGGCTTTCTGGTCGCCGGGCCGGTGCTGGCCTCACTGGCCGGGCATCTGGCCATTGCCGCCATGCTGGCCCTGTGCGCGGCCGGCTATCTGTTCGGCTCGGCCATCCGGCACAACATTGGCCACGTCGAGCCCGAACTGGACAAGCCCGGATCGCGGGCCATCAAGGGGCTGGAGCGTGCGTCAGAGCTGACGCTGGCGCTCGCCTACTTCGTCTCGGTCGCCTACTACCTGCACCTGTTCGCCGCCTTTGGCCTGCGGCTGGGTGAGGTCACCGACCCGGTCTGGATCCGCGCGGCGGCCACGGTGGTGATCGCCTCGGTCGGCCTGATCGGCGGCCTGTTCGGACTGAACGGGCTGGAGCGGCTGGCGAGCAGCGCGGTGGCCCTGAAGCTGGCCGTCATTCTGGGTCTGTTCGGTGCGCTTGCGGTGGCGGCCTGGCTGGCGATCCAGGGCGGCACCTTCGCCTGGTCGGCCCCGGTGCCCGACGCCGGGCTGCAGGACCTGCGCGTCCTGCTGGGGCTGGTCATCCTCGTGCAGGGCTTTGAGACCTCGCGCTTCCTCGGTGCGGCCTATGATGGCCCCATGCGCATCCGCACCATGCGCCATGCCCAGTGGATCGCCACGGCCATCTATCTGGTCTTCTTCCTGCTGATCACCAGCCACTTCACCGGCAGCGAAAGCCAGGGCGCGGGCGAGACGGCGATCATCGACATCCTCCGGCCGGTCGGCATGCTCATCGCCCCGGCCATCATCCTGGCGGCGCTGGCGTCCCAGCTGTCGGCGGCAGTCGCCGACATGAACGGGGCGGGCGGCCTGCTGCACGAGGTCTCGGGCCACCGCGTGCGGGTGCGCTGGGGCAATGTGGTGACGGCCGCGGCGGCCATCGCCATCGTCTGGACCTCGGACATCTACGAGATCATCACCTGGGCCTCGCGGGCCTTCGTGCTCTACTACGCGCTGCAGTCGGTGCAGGCGGCCTGGTCGGCCTGGCGCCTCGGCAAGAGGGGCAGGGCCGCCCTCTATGCGGGCGCCATCGCTCTGGCCGTCATCGTGCTGGTCTTTGCGGTCCCGGCCCAAGCCTGAGCCCGCCGGACCTGGTGCGGATGAGAGGACTCGAACCTCCACGCCTCGCGGCGCTGGAACCTAAATCCAGTGCGTCTACCAGTTCCGCCACATCCGCCAGGTTCTGGCGTGGCCTTAGACCATTTCGGCGCGGGGAGGGAAGGGGTCAGCCGGCCTCGACGGCGGCCAGGGTTTCCTCGGCGGCCAGCCAGGCGGCCTCGGCCTCGTCCAGCGCGGTCTGGGCCTTGACCCGGGCGCGAGTCAGGCCTTCCAGCTTCGACGGATCGTTGACCGAGGCCTCGGCCAGGTCGTCGTCGATGCGGGCCAGCTGATCGGTCAGGCGCGCCATCTCGGCCTCGGCCTTCTTCGCCGCATGGCGCAGGGTCGAGGGTGAGGGGGTCTTGTCCTTGCTCCCGCCCGATTTGCTCGCGGCGGGCGAGGGCTGGAGGGCAGGCGTCGCCGCGGGCGCCGGTTCCGGCTCGGCCTTGAGCTGGGCAGGCTTGGACCCCTGCTTCGCCCGCTCCAGCACGAAGGCGGCATAGGCGTCCATGTCGCCCTCGAAGGGCTTCACCGTGCCGTCGGCGGCCAGCCACAGCCGGTCGGCCACCAGCTCCATCAGCGAGCGGTCGTGGGTGATCAGGATGACGGCGCCCGTATATTCGTTCAGCGCATCCAGCAGGGCCCGCCGGCTGTCGATGTCGAGGTGGTTGGTCGGCTCGTCGAGGATCAGGATGTGGGGCGCGTCCATGGCCACCATGTTCAGCAGCAGCCGTGCGCGTTCGCCGCCCGACAGGGCATCGACGCGGGTCTCCTGCTTCTCGAACGGCAGGCCGAACTGGGCCAGACGCGAGCGGCGGCTGGATTCGGAGGCGTCCGGCATGGCCCGGCGGATGATCTCCAGCGGGGTGTCGGTCGGGTCCATGGCCTCGATCTGGTGCTGGTGGAACCAGCCCACCCGCATCTTGCCGTCGCGGTGGAACTCCCCGGCCTGGATGGTCAGGGCCTTGGCGATCAGCTTGGCAAAGGTCGACTTGCCCGCCCCGTTGACGCCCAGCAGGCCGATGCGGTCGTCCAGGTCCATCCGCAGGTTGAGGTTCCGCAGGATCGGCTTGCCCGGCTCATAGCCGACCGAGGCCTTTTCCAGACGGATGAGCGGCGGCGGCAGGGGGCGCGGCGGCGACGGCAGGACGAAGGGCGCGACCCGGTCCTCGGGCGGCAGTTCGATGCGCTGCATCTTCTCCAGCTTCTTGACCCGCGACTGGGCCTGCGCGGCCTTGGAGGCCTTGGCCTTGAAGCGGTCGACGAAGGACTGCAGGTGGGCGCGCTCGGCGTCCTGTTTGGCCCGGGTGGCGGCCATCAGGCGAAGCTTCTCGGACCGGGTCTTTTCGAAGGTGTCGTAGTTGCCGGTGTAGAGGTCCAGCTTGTGGTTCGACAGGTGCAGGATGTGGGTGCAGACCGCGTTCAGCATCTCGCGGTCGTGGCTGATGATCAGGGCCGTGGCCGGATACTTCTTCAGCCGGGCTTCCAGCCACAGCGCGCCTTCAAGGTCGAGGTAGTTGGTCGGCTCGTCCAGCAGCAGCATGTCGGGCTCGGCGAACAGGGCGGCGGCCAGCGCCACCCGCATCCGCCAGCCGCCCGAGAAGTGCGACATCGGCCGGTGCAGCTCTTCCTGGCTGAAGCCCAGACCGACCAGAATTTCCGAGGCGCGCGCCGGGGCGCTGTCGGCGTCGATCTCGATCAGCCGGGCCCAGATCTCCCCCATCTCCTCGGGCTCGGCCGTCTCCAGCCGGGTCATCAGGGCGTGACGCTCCTCGTCGGCCTCCAGGATGGTGTCCAACACGCTGACGGGTGTGGCTGGGTGCTCCTGGTCGACCGAGCCGATGCGGGCGGTCTTCGGGAGGGAGACCTCGTCACCGTTGCCGGCCAGCTCGCCGAGGATGATCTTGAACAGGGTCGACTTGCCGATACCGTTCCGGCCCACGAGGCCGACCTTGGCCCCGGGCGGCAGGGAGACGGAGGCGTCGTCGAGGAACCGGCGGCCCCAGGCGTTGAAGGTCAGATTGGTGATTTGAAGCATGGGGAGGAGGAATATCGCAAAAGGCAGACGGGCACCGGATGCGCCTGACGGCGACCGGCATCACGGGGGTGGTTGGAAAGGCGCGGGCGCCCCGCTATAAGCCCGCGACCCGAAACCCCCAAACGAAGACTGACCCCATGACCGAACGCACCTTCTCGATCATCAAGCCCGACGCGACGCGCCGCAACCTGACGGGCGCCATCAACGCCGTGATCGAGGGCGCCGGCCTGCGCATCGTCGGCCAGCGCCGTGTGAAGCTGACCGAAGCGCAAGCGAAGAAATTCTACGAAGTCCACGCCGAGCGCCCCTTCTACGGTGAGCTGGTCGGCCAGATGACCGCCGAGCCCGTCGTCGTCCAGGTGCTGGAAGGCGAGAACGCCGTGGCCCGCTACCGCGAAGTCATGGGTGCCACCAACCCGGAACAGGCCGCCGAGGGCACCATCCGCAAGCAGTTCGCCCTGTCGATCGGTGAAAACTCGGTCCACGGCTCGGACTCGATCGAAAACGCCGGCATCGAAATCGCCCAGTTCTTCACCGACGACCAGATCGTCGGCTAAGGCTGAGTGACGTGATGAACAAGGCCCCGGTGGAAACGCCGGGGCCTTTTTCGTGGGCGAAATACCGTCTGAATGGTCTGAATGGTCTCGAGTGCGACCCGCCGGTAGGGGGTGACCCTTCTCCCGGTGGGAGAAGGTGGCGCGTGAGCTCCGGATGAGGGTTGGCGTCTTCATTCGGCGACAGCCGTGGCAGGACCGGTGCGACGGCTCACGCCGAAGGTGAGGGAGAGCCCCTCACCCCCTACCCCCTCTCCCACGGGAGAGGGGACGAAAAACACCGTCTGAATCGTCTGAATAGTCTGTATCCCTCCTGCGCGCCGGTCTGGTGCCGGGCAGCATAGGTGCGGGAGGATGCAGGGCGGGCTAAAAGACTTCCGGCGTGGTCAAGCCATTGAGCGGGTGCCGAATTTGTTGGCCGGACGCGGATACCCGCTAGCGCCGCCCCTCACAGTCCCGCGCAGAATGCCGCCAGTGCCTGCGGATACAGCCTGTGCTCGGCCTCGAGCACGCGGGCGGCGAGGGTCTCCGGCGTGTCGCCTGCCATGACCGGTACATGGGCCTGATCCAGCACGGGCCCTTCGTCCACGCCTTCGCTGACGAGGTGGACGGTGCAGCCGGCCTCGGCGTCGCCGGCCTCGATGGCGCGGCGATGGGTGTCGAGGCCGGGGTATTTCGGCAGCAGGCTGGGGTGGATGTTCAGCATGCGGCCGGACCAGCGCCCGACCAGCCAGGGGGTCAGGACGCGCATATAGCCGGCGAGGGCGACGACCTGGATGGCGTGGTTGCGCAGGGCGTCATCGATGGCCGCTTCGTGCGCCTGTCGATCCTTGCCATAGGGGGCGTGGGGAAGGGCAATGGTCGGGATGCCGCGCTCGGCGGCCCAGGCCAAACCTGGGGCCTCCGCCTTGTTCGACAGCACGAGCGCGACCGCATAGGCGTCGCCGGCCCCCTCTACGAGGGCGCGCATATTGCTGCCCGTGCCGGAGATCAGCACGGCGACACGGACAGGCGCTTTTGTCACTCGGCAGCGGCCACGCGATAGTCGCCGGGCGGGCCGGGGAAGGTGACCGGGCTCTCATAGCCGTCGGCCGAGACCGCCGAGACGCCAAAGAAGAAGTCGTCGATGACGATGCCTTCCAGCACGACGCGGGTCGTGTCGCCGCCCGCGATCCAGCGGCTGTACGTCCACTGGGGGGCGGTGGTGGACCGCCACCAGACGCGGTAGCCCGCGGCGCCGGGCACGGCCTGCCAGGTCAGGGTGGTGTCGGGCTGCACCGCACCGGCGATGGTCACCCCGGTCGGCGGTGCGGGGGCACGGGCCAGCGCCGCCATGCTGATGACGTTCAGGCGGGTGACCTGGGCCAGATAGTCGAAGTCCACGCCGTCGATGGTGTCGCCATAGTGGACGCCGTCCTCGACCCGCAGGTCCTGATGCTGGCGGTCGTAATTCTCGGCGCCCTCGGAAATCCGCACCGCGGGGAAGCCCGCGCGCAGCATCTCGACCTGGTCGCCGCCGCGCCCGAAGCGGTCGGTGCGATAGATCATCTCGACGTCGAAATTGGTCAGATAGCGGTCGGCGATGCCGTCGATGAAGCGGGCCAGATTGCGCGAGGAGGAATCGACCTCGCCGCCGTTGTAGCGACGGTTGTTGGCCTGGGCCTCGGTCTCGACCGTCTTGGTGCCTTCCGAGAAGACCCGCACGCGGGTGGTGTCGACGATGCCGCTCTGGCCCTCGGAATTGCCGACGATGTCGTTGTTCAGATTGGCCTGAACGAACCAGCCCTGCTCGGTCGCATAGTCGGCCAGGATCTTGCCGCCCAGCAGACCCTGCTCCTCGCCCGACAGCACGGCATAGACGAGGGTGGCGTCGAACTCATAGGCCGAGAGGATGCGGGCGGCCTCCAGCACGGCGGCTACGCCCGAGGCATCGTCATTGGCGCCGGGCGCGTCGGAGGTGAAGTCCATCACGTCGCTGACGCGCGAATCGAGGTGGCCCGAGATGATGATGACGCGGTTCGGATCGCCGGTGCCGCGCTGGATGGCGACGACATCGACGACCTCGGTCGGGGTCGGCACGCGCCGGCCTGTGACTGTGTCCGACGGGGTGACGATCTCGAGGCAGCCGCCACAGTCGCGGCTGATGCTCTCGAACTCGCGTTCGGCCCAGCGGCGGGCCGCACCGATGCCGCGCGTCTCGGACTGGGTCTCCGACAGGGTGTGGCGGGTGCCGAAGTCGACCATGGTATGGATGTCGGCCCGCATCCGCTCCGGCTGGACCAGAAGGCCCAGCGCCCTGAGGTCGGCATGATCCACGGCGGCCGGGGTCTGGGCGGAGGCCGGTGTGGCCAGTCCCGCCGAAAGGGCGAGACCTGCCGTCAGGCAGAGGGAAGCGAGCAGACGCATGGCGATCTCCTGAACAGGGCGGCTACCGTGAGGGCAAGCCGCCCGGGGCGTCAACCGCTCAGGCGCTGGCCTGAAGCTGGCCGCAGACAAAGGCGGTCTCGCCGGCTTCCAGCAGGGCCTCCAGCGCATCCTCGACGTGCTCGGGGCCGACGATCAGGATGAAGCCCACGCCACAGTTGAAGGTGCGGCGCATCTCGTGGTCGGAAATGCCGCCGTTTTCGGCCAGCCAGTCGAACACGGCCGGGCGCGGCCAGGCCTGCCAGTCGAACGCCGCCTCGAGGCCGGGGGCGATGCAGCGGGGCGGATTCTCGATCAGGCCGCCACCGGTGATGTGGGCGGCGCCCTTGACCCAGCCCTGTTTCATCAGCGGCAGGACCGATTTCACATAGATGCGGGTCGGCTCCATCAGGGCCTGGGCCAGGGTGCGCTCATGGGCGAAGGGGGCGTCGTCGGCCCAGTTCAGGCCGCGCGTCTCGATCACCTTGCGGATCAGGGAATAGCCATTCGAGTGCGGGCCGCTGGAGGCCAGGCCGATGATGACGTCGCCGGTGTTCTGCAGATCGTGACGGGGCAGGGTATGGCCGCGCTCGACCGCGCCCAGCGAAAAGCCCGCCAGATCATAGTCGCTGCCTTCATAGAGGCCCGGCATCTCGGCCGTCTCGCCGCCCACGAGGGCACAGCCGGCCTGGCGGCAGCCCTCGGCGATGCCGGCCACCACGCGGCGGGCGGCCTCCACGTCCAGCTTGCCGGTAGCGTAATAGTCGAGGAACAGCAGGGGCTCGGCGCCCTGGGCCAGCAGGTCGTTGACGCACATGGCCACCAGATCGACGCCGACGCCGTCATGGCGGCCGGTGTCGATGGCGATCTTCAGCTTGGTGCCGACCCCGTCGGTCGTGGCGACGATCAGCGGGTCCTCGAACCCGGCCGCCTTGAGGTCGAACAGGGCACCGAATCCGCCCAGCGACGGCTCGGACCCCTTGCGCGCGGTCGATTTCGCCAGCGGCTTGATCGCATCGACCAGCCGCTCACCGGCGTCGATATCCACCCCCGCCTGGGCGTAGGTCAGGCCGTTGGGCGGGGGAGGGGAACTGTCGCTCATCGAACACGAACCTGAATCAGTGGACGGAAATCCGGCGTCCCTCTTGCCATGGGGGCGCACGCGGGGGCTATAGCATCCAAATGACACCGATCACCACCAATCCAGCCCTTGTCGAATTCTGTGCCGAACTGGCCCGCGCGCCGTTCATCGCCGTGGACACGGAATTCATGCGCGAGACGACCTATTGGCCCAAGCTGTGCCTGATCCAGGCGGCGTCGTCGGAGGTCTCGGGCATCATCGACCCGCTGGCGGACGGGCTGGACCTCGAGCCGTTCCTCGAACTGCTGCGCGATCCGGACATCATCAAGGTGTTCCACGCCGCGCGGCAGGACACGGAGATCTTCGTGCGGCTGGGGGCCATGCCCCTGCCCATGTTCGACACCCAGGTGGCGGGCATGGCGGCCGGATTCGGCGATCAGGTGTCGTACGAGGCGCTGGTGCGCCAGATGCTGAAGCGCGATCTGGACAAGGGCAGCCGGTTCACCGACTGGGCGCGGCGCCCGCTGTCGGACGCCCAGCTGACCTATGCGCTCGGCGATGTGACCCATCTGGCCGCCCTGTACCCGAAACTGCGCGAGCAGTTGAAGAAGGCCGGACGGCTGGACTGGGTGCTGGAGGAAATGGGCAGTCTGACCGACCCGGCGCTTTACGACACCACACCCGAAAATGCCTGGAAGCGCCTGAAGCCCAAGAAATATTCGGCCAAATATCTGGCCGCGTTCGTGGCCACGGCTGTCTGGCGCGAGCGCACGGCCCAGGAACGCGACCAGCCGCGCGGGCGCATCATCAAGGACGAAGCCATCGACGAGATCGCCACCCAGGCGCCGACCGATCCGGACGCCTTCAACCGCCTGCGCTCGGTGTCCAAGGGATTCGGGGCCTCGCGCCTCGGCGAGAGCCTGATCGAGGAACTGCGGCGGGTGCTGGCCGACCCCGAGGCCCATGCGCCGAAGCTGGAGCGTCCGGGCCACCGTCCGGCGGCGGCCCCCTCGGTGGTGGAACTGCTGAAGGTGCTGCTGAAGGCCAAGAGCGACAATGCCGGCGTCGCCCCCAAGATGATCGCCAACGTCGCGGACCTCGAGAAGATCGCGCTGGATGACGACGCGGATGTCGACGCCCTGCGCGGCTGGCGGCGGGACCTGTTCGGGGACGACGCCCTGAAGCTGAAGCGTGGCGAGCTGGCTCTGGTCCTGAACGGCTCGCGCGTCGAGGTCGTCGAGATCGAGGACTAGGCCCCCGCGGGCTCCCACAGTTCGATCGGATTGCCCTCGGGGTCGTGGATGCGGGCGAACCGCCCGACCTCGGGCGCGTCCCATTCGGCGCGAGTCTCGACCGGGATGCCGGCCGCGGCCAGCGACGCCAGCAGGTCGTCCAGACCCTCGACGCGCAGGTTCAGCATCCAGCGCCTGTCGGCGGCGAAATAGTCGCTGTCGTCCTTGAACGGGGCGAAGACGGTCGGGCCCGCCTGCTGATCCCAGACGAAGGCGCCGGGCGGGGCGCCGACACCCAGATGCTTCAGATACCAGGCGGCCAGACCGTCCGGATCTTTTGAGCGAAAGAAGAAGCCGCCGATTCCCGTCACTGGCATGTCACCCTCCCGAAGTGTGAGGGACAGACTGCGCCGGTCAGTCGCCGCACTCAAGATCGAGGGTATCGGCCAGGTTCTTCAGCCGCCGCCGGGTCTGCTCGCCCAGCAGCATGTCTGCATAGCCGTCCGCCGCCGTCAGGATCAGCGTCTTGTCCTCAAGCGACAGGCGGGCGCCGGCCAGCAGCTGCGGCGCGCGCCCGGACAGGTCGCAGGCGAGGCGAATCGCCTGACCGAGCGCCTTGGCATGGCGCCGTGCCCCTTCGTCCAGCAGGCGGTCGATGACCTCGGGCTGGGGTGTGGCCGACGGCCCGCCGTAGCGGGCGTTCAGCGCGCAGGCGAGGAAGGCGCGCTCCGCATGGGTCTGTCCGGGAACCGGCGCGCGCAGCACCTGGTCGAAGACCAGTTCGACGCGGTGGTCCGGGTGCAGGCGTGCCCCGAGATCGCAGAGATGACAGGCCGCGGTGGTCAGCGCATGGTCCCGCGCCTTGCCGAAACTCTCCGGCAGGGCGGGCAGGACGGGCTCCAGCCAAGCCTGAAGGGCGCCGGGTAGCAGGGGCGAAATCCCCTGCCGCGCCCCCCAGGCCGCACAGCCGGCGATCAGCGGGTCGCTGTCGCGATGCTCGTCACTGAGGGCGTCCTGCAACAAACCTTCGCGCAGGCCCCAGGCCGAGAACTCCACGCTCTTCAGCTCAAGCCGCTCGATCAGGGCCTCCAGCACCAGGGCGGCATAGGGCAGGGTCTCGGCCCGTCGGCGCGACACACCCGGCGTCCGGTCCAGCGAGGCGCGCGACTGGCGCGAGACGAAGCGGGCCACCTCGCGCGCGTCGTCGGCCGTCATGGCGTACTGGTGCACGATCTGCAGCGGGTAGTCCGACATCGCCATATGCAGCTGGGCGATGCTGCGCCAGGCCCCGCCGACGGCGTGCAGGATCGGGGCCTTGAAGTCCGCCGTCTTGCCCTTCAGTCGCTTGTCGATCTTGGTGCGCAGTTTCTTGGCGTCGAAATCGCCGCCATCGGCCAGGGCGAAGGGGCCCAGCGGCAGGGTGATTCCCTGACCCACTTCGCCATCCTTGAGGCGGATCAGCTCCAGACTGGCCCCGCCCATGTCGGCGGCCACGCCCTCGGCGGCCGGGTGACCCGCCAGCACGCCGCGCGCGGCCTCGCGCGCCTCTTCCTCGCCGGACAGGACGCGGATGTGCATGCCGGTCTCTGCAGCCACCCGCTCGCAGAACTCCAGCCCGTCCTCGGCGTCGCGGACGGCGGCGGTCGCGGCCACGAACACATGCTCGGGGCGCACCCCCTCGATGACGGCGGCGAACCGGCGCAGCGCCGGCAGGGCCATCAGCACGCCCTCTTCGGACAGGCGCCCCGTATTCGGCAGGTCGCGGCCCAGCCCGGCGAGCACCTTTTCGTTGAACACCGTCCAGACGGCGCGCCCCTCCAGCCGGTACAGCACCATGCGCACCGAGTTGGAGCCGATGTCGATCACCGCGGCGTCGGCCGAGGTCGTCGCGCGGGAGTGGAGGGGGTCAGGCGTCAGGGCGGTCATAGCGCAGCGTGGCCGGTAGCGTCTTTACCTTGCTGCCGCGTCCGGACAGGCTGGGATTGGTCATGAAATAGCGGTGCGCCGAGAAGGGCCGTTCGGGATCGGCGGGCTTCAGCCGGTGGTAGTTGCCCTCGGAGTCCAGCTCCCAGCTCTGGGCGTCGTCCTTGAGATTGGCGACCATGATCTGGTCCAGCACCTGGTCGTGGACGGTCGCATTCAGGACCGGCGCCATCACCTCGACGCGGCGCTCCAGATTGCGGTTCATCCAGTCCGCCGACGAGATGAACAGCTTCGCCCGGTCGTTGGGCAGGTCCCGCCCGTTGGCAAAGGCCACGATGCGGCTGTGCTCCAGGAAGCGGCCGACGATCGACTTGACCCGGATGTTCTGGGACAGGCCCTTCACCCCCGGGCGCAGGCAGCAGATGCCCCGGATGACCAGGTCGATGCGCACGCCCGACTGGCTGGCCCGGTACAGGGCATCGATGATGTCGGGATCGACCAGCGAGTTCATCTTGGCCCAGATGGCGGCGGGCTTGCCCCGCGCGGCGGCGGCCATCTCCTTCTCGATCAGCTCGATCAGGGTCGACTTCATATTGAGCGGCGAGACGACCATCTGTTCCAGATCGTCGGGCTGGGCATAGCCGGTGATGTAGTTGAACACCCGGTTAGCATCGCGCGTCAGCGTCGGCTGGCATGAGAACAGCGACAGGTCGGTATAGATGCGCGCCGTCACCGGGTGGTAGTTGCCCGTGCCGACATGGCAGTAGGACCGCAGCCCGTCGCCCTCGCGCCGCACGACCACGCTCAGCTTGGAGTGGGTCTTGTACTCGACGAAGCCGAAGACGACGTGCACGCCCGCCCGCTCCATGGCCCGCGCCCAGCGCAGGTTGGCTTCCTCGTCGAAGCGCGCCTTGATCTCGACGACGGCGGTGACGTTCTTGCCGTTCTCGGCCGCCTCGATCAGGGCGGCGACCACCGGACTGTCGCGCGATGTGCGATAGAGGGTCTGTTTGATGGCGATGACGTTGGGGTCGCGCGCGGCCTGACGCAGGAATTGCACCACCACGTCGAAGCTCTCGAACGGGTGGTGGATCAGCATGTCCTTCTCGCGAATGGCGGCAAAGACATCGCCGCCATGGTCTCGGACCCGCTCCGGATAGCGGGGCTCATAGCCCGGGAATTTCAGGTCGGGGTGGCCGCCGCCGATCAGCTCCGACACCTGGGCCAGACCCAGCATGCCGTCGATCATCACCACGTCCTGTGGCAGGGCGTGCAGCTCGCGGGTGATGAAGTCGCGCAGGTCGTCGGGCATGGAGGCCTCGATCTTGATGCGCACGACCGAGCCCATCCGGCGCTGTTTCAGCGCCTCCTCGAACTCCATGACCAGGTCTTCGGCCTCTTCCTCGATCTCGATGTCCGAATCGCGGATCAGGCGGAAGGTCCCGCGCTCCAGCACGTCACAGCCGGGGAACAGGTGGTCGATGAAAAGCATCAGCAGGCTTTCCAGCGTCACATAGCGGGTGCGCCCCTTGGCCGACCGGCCGTCGGTGGGCAGGGGCCAGAACCGCTTCACCTGGGTCGGCACGGGCACCAGGGCGTACAGGATGCGATTGTCCCGACGCCGACGCAGCTTGAGCGCCAGCGAGAAGCCGAGGTTGGGCAGGAACGGGAAGGGGTGCGCCGGGTCGATCGCCATCGGCGTCAGGATGGCGAACAGCTGGTCGAGGAATTCGGGCTCCAGCCGCTCGCGCTCGGTCTTGGTCGCCTTGCTGGCGTCGATCACCTCGATGCCCGCATGGGCCAGCTCGACCTTGAGCTTGCGCCAGCGCTTCTGCTGATGCGCCATCAGCTCGCCGGCGGCCTCATTGATCCGCTCCAGCGCCTCGCTGGGCGTCAGGCCGTCGGCCGACAGCACCCGCACCCGCTCGCGTACCTGACCCTTCAGGCCCGCGACCCGGGTCATGAAGAACTCATCCAGGTTGTTGGCCGAGATCGACAGGAACCGCAGCCGCTCCAGCAGCGGGTGGGCGGGATTCGACGCCTCTTCCATGACCCGCCCGTTGAAGGCCAGCCATGACAGTTCCCGGTTGATGAAACGGGTGGGCGAGGTGATCAGGGTCTCGGACAGCTTCAGCTGTGGCGCGCGCGAGGTGGGCACACCTTCGCCCACGGCCTGATCGGTGATGGAGGACAGGTCGGGCGAGGGCGTATCCGTCATGATGCGGTTCTGGACCGGGGCAATGACAGTCGCAACCTTCGATCTCACTCCGGGGCGAACAGGTCGCCACTTTCGTCCAGCACCCGGCGCGCCAGAACCCGCGTGACCGGAGCGTGGGCCCCGTCCAGAAGTTCCACCACGCGCTCGACGCTGTCGGCAGACCGGTCCACCCGGCGGATCAGATAGGCGATCACATCCTCGGCGGGCTGCAGGCTGCGTTCGGCGAACCGAGCGCGGAACATGGCGGCCAGCACCGCGTCATCCGGCGCTTCCAGCGTCAGGACCAGCAGGCCGTTCAGGCGGGACCGCAGATCCGGCAGGTCGACCGGCCATTGTCCCGGCAGGTCGCGCGACACCAGCAGCAGGGCGCCACCGGGCGCCTGGGCCAGATTCATCAGGTGAAACAGGGTCTCGTCGTCCACTGTTGCCGCCGAATCGAGCAGCAGCGGACGGCCTTCCAGCTCCAGCGGGTCGGCCAGGGCGATCTCCATGCCGTCGAAGGGCAGGGCCCCGACCCGTTCCGCCCAGACCCGGGCCAGATGGCTCTTGCCCGATCCCGCCGGGCCGCACAGGGCCGCCGTCCCGCCCAGCGGTGTGGGCCAGGTCAGAAGCGCCTGATGGGCCGCCGCATTGCTGGCCGAGACGACAAACGCCTCTTCCTGCCCGCTCAGGCCTCGCCTGAGGGGCAGTCGCATCTGGCCGGTGCTGTCCGTCGGGGACGTCATGGTCCCTGACATATCAGAACCCTGCGGCGATCGGTTAAGCATGGCTGTGACCATCCGGGACAAGCTGTCGCGTCTGTGGATGAATGGCGGGTCTCAGCGCCGCATTCGCCCCCACAGCCACTCTGCGCCAAGGGCGACTGCCAGCGACAGGCCCGTCAGCGGAAAGATCACCGCCAGCGGCAGGACGATGCCCAGCACGGCGGCTCGGCCCCGACCGCCCGGTGGCGCAGGCGGGGGGGTGATGCCACGCCCGCGCGGACGCCGTTTCCACACCATCGTTCCACCGCTGATGCCCAGCACCCAGATGCCGATGCAGCCCAGCAGCATGATCAACCGGTTGATCTCGCCATACTGCATGCCCTGATGGACGGCGATGCCCCATTCGAAGGCCTTGGCGCCGCCGCCGAACTGCTCCCAGCGCAGGTCGGCGACCACACGTCCCGTCGAGCCGTCGACGTACAGGCTGCGGGCGTCCTCGGCCTTGCGGGTGACGCGCGAGACGGTGAAGGCCAGCGTCGGATCAGCGGGGATCGAGACGGTGTAGGGCGCGCCCATGCCCTCGGCCTCGGCCGTGGCGATGACGCGGGACAGCATGCCGGGGCCCTCGGTCGGGGCCTGCAGCACGGCGTGCTCCATCGTCCAGCCGGTGCCGGAAGGGGCATTGTGGCCCTTGCCGTGGCTCCACGGACTGGCCGCCGCCGGGGCCGGAGGACGGCCCAGACCACTCTCACGCATCACATTCATGAACCGGTCGCCCCAGACCGCCGACCAGGGCATGCCGGTCAGGGCGAGGAACAGGATGATCCCGCCGACATAGAGGCCCGTCACCGCATGGGCGTCGCGCCAGAACGGGCGACGGGCCGGGTTGCCGGGACGGGGCAGGGCGACGGCGACGTCCCGACCCTTGCGCGGCCACCACAGGAACAGGCCGGTCGCCACCAGAATGATGGCCCAGCCGGCCACCACCTCGACCAGGATGTTGAAGGGCTTTCCGAGCAGTTCGAGGCTGTGCAGTTTCTTGACCAGTTCCATGATCCCCTGACCGCCGACCGTGCCGGTGACCTGACCGTCGTAGGGATCGACGAAGACGGTGCGCTCGCCGTGATCTGTGCGGACGCGGACCTGAACGGCGCGGTCGGGGCGGTCGGGCACGACGACGGCCAGCGCCGTACCGCCCGCCGCCTGTTCGGCATTCTTCTGCCATAGGTCAGCCGAGGCGCGGGTATCCCGCGCCTCGACCACAGCCATCGATCGCCAAGCCAGCCCCTCGATCTCCGTCTTGTAGAGATAGAGGCCGCCGGTCAGGGCCATCAGCATCAGCACCGGCATGACGATCAGGCCGGCGAAGAAATGCCAGCGCCAGACCCGGCGCCAGCTGTCGGACAGGGCAGGGCCGTCCTGCCAGGGCTGTGTGACCTTCGACATCACAGGCTCAACCTCACTCCCACGAACACCGAGCGCCCTTCGCCCGGCATGAAGACGGCGGTCGAGGCCGTCCGCGCGTCGGTGACGGCGCTGATCTCGCTGATGTAGCGCTCGTCCGTCAGGTTGCGGGCATCGACGAACAGGGTGGTACCGTTGGCCAGGTCCCAGCCGCCGTTCAGACCCCAGACGGTAAAGCCCGGCGCCTTCAGCGTATTGGCATAGTCGACCCAGACGTCATCGATCCGCCACTCGACCGTCGGCGTGACGAACAGGCCCGACGGATGCCGCCAGGTGAGCTCGGCGCGATACTGGTGCTTGGGCACGACCGGCAGCCGGTTTCCTTCCCACAGCAGATCGCGTTCGAAATAGAAGTCATTGTAATTATAGGTTTGACGTAGCACCAATCGGCCGTCTGCCGGGGTTACCGGCAGGGTCCACTCCAGCCCGGCCTCGAGACCCTGATGGATGGTCCGATCGCCGTTGAAGGTGGCGGCCGGAATGTCGGGTCCGGTGATGTAGTTGAGGATCTCGCCGTCGATCCGGCTGCGGTACAGGGTGACGTCCCAGGCCAGCGACCCGCGGCGGCCGCGCGTGCCGGCTTCGGCCGTCCAGGCGTCCTGGATGTCGACCGGGGTGAAGCCCGTCAGCGGGGCCTGCACCAGGGCGCCATAGGTCGGCGGTTCGACCGAGCGGGTCAGGTTGGCATAGACCTGCGCCCCGTCCTCGCTCTCCCACAGCAGTCCCAGCCGGGGCGAAACCCAGTCCCAGGTGACGCCGTCATTGTTGGTGGCATTCCGGCGATCGACATAGTCGCGCGTCGCCCGGCCATACGACCCGCCTGCCACCAGTGCCAGCCGGTCGGTCACAAACAGCCGCCCTTCGGCGAACACGTCCAGCCCCGTGGCCTTTTGCAGATTGTCAGCGGTCAGGGCCCCGGCCATCCCGGCAGTGTTGACGTAGCGCTGGCCGTCGACCTCGCCGTCGCGATAGCTGAGCCCGTAGAACAGGTCGGCCTTCAGGCCGCCGACCTGACCGGTCCAGTCGAATCGCCCGAACAGGCCCGCCGTCTGCGAGTCGGTGTCGAGCACCTGAAAGATCGGGTGCCACAGATCCTTCTGCCAGCCCCAGACCGCGCCCTCGAACACGGTCGAGGCGCTCAGGCGCCAGCGGGTTTGCAAGGTCAGCCGCTTGACCGTCAGGTCACGGGCCTGATCGCCGGCGAGCGCGCCGGCACTGGCCATTTCCGGGGTCTCCAGCGCCTGGCTCAGGGTCAGGGCGCCGGGCAGGTCCTGCTTGATGTCGGCGGCCTGGAAGACCAGCCGCACCTCGCGGTCCTCGCCGAACGACCGGCCGAGGTTCAGGCTCAGACGCCCCTGCGACTGGTCGGCATGATCGCGATAGCCGTCGGATTCCATGCCGGCGACCGAGGCGTACAGGTCCCAGTCGCCCCACTGGCGGGCCAGGGCCAGTTGCCCGCGATAGCTGTCGAACGAGCCCCCCTCGACGCGCAGCAGGGTCTCATAGGGTGCGGTCCGGCCGTTGACCGAGACCAGATTGACCGCTCCGCCCAGCTGGGCACCGCCGAAGCGCAGGGTGTTGGCGCCCTTGTAGACCTCGATGTAGCGGGCGCTCATCGGGTCGATGGCCTGAAAGTCGGAAAAGCCGTCGGCGTCGGCAAACGGCACGCCGTCCTGGGCGAACAGAACGCCGCGTTGGTGGAAGCCCTGGGCAATGCCCGAGCCCCGGATCGACAGGCGGGCTTCCTCGCCATAGCGCTTTTGCGCCAGCACGCCGGGGACGTTGCGCAAGGTGTCATAGAAGCCTTGGGCGAAGCGGTCCTCAAAGGTCTCTGCGGCCACGACCGACACGGCGCCGGGCGTGCGCGACAGGCGCGTGCGGGCCTCGGCGACCACGGGCGGGTCGTCGGAATTGCGGGTACCGGTGACGATGATCGAGTCGACCGTGGCTTCGGTCGCCTCCTGGGCGAGGGCAGGGGTGGCCGCAAAGGCCAGGGCCACCACGGAAGTGGCGGCAAACAGTTGGGATTTCACGTGGATATGTCCTGAAAGAGTCACGGAGGCGCACGGCCGCAAGGGCGTGCGCGGTCGGCAGAGACGTCTTCAGGCGTGAGGTGGGGCCGTGGCGGGGGGCTTTGGCGGATAGAGCGCGGTCGGGCGCGCGCTGGCAGAGACCGGCGCGAACGCAGGAGCGGCGGTGGCCTCTGGCTGAGCCGGCAGCACGACCGGCGGGGTGTCGACGGCCTGCAGGCCCGACAGCAGGGCCATGGCGCAGGTCAGGCTGGCCTGCTGGTCCGGATCGACCGGGACGGGGTGGCCGTCGGCGTCGAGCGTGACGCGGATGACCTGACCGGAGCACAGCTGGATCGGCGTGTCGCCGGCCGCCGAGGCCGCCACCGCCGAGGGCAGCAGGCTGGCGAACACGATGGCAAAGGTCGCGGCCAGAATGGCCAGCGCCCGGGTCAGGCTGATCTCGTCTGCGGGATCGCGTGTCACGCCTTGCCTAATGCTATATTGTATCGTTCGTGAAAAGCGCTTTCCCGCGCGGGTCGTGTCTTTCCCGATCACCCGCATGCTTGACTTTCAGCGACGATAATGCGCCCTTCCGGCCTCCCGAATTCTCCCCTTTTCGTGACCGATCCAGACCCATGGCCGAGACGCATCTTTATCGTACCCACACCTGCGGCGCCCTTCGGGGTGACGATGCCGGCAAGACGGTCCGTCTGTCGGGCTGGGTGCACCGCAAGCGCGACCACGGCGGCCTGCTGTTCATCGACCTGCGCGACCACTACGGCCTGACCCAGCTGGTGCTGCATCCGGAAACGCCGGGCTTCGAGGTCGTCGAGCGCCTGCGCGCCGAGAGCGTCATCCGCGTGGACGGCGAGGTCGTCGCCCGCTCGCCCGAGACCGTCAACGCGACCCTGCCGACCGGCCAGATCGAGATTCAGGTCGAGTCGGTCGAGGTCCTGTCCGAAGCCGCCGAACTGCCGCTGCCGGTCTTTGGCGAGCCGGAATATCCCGAGGAGCTGCGCCTCAAGCACCGCTACCTCGATCTGCGCCGCGAGACCCTGCACAAGAACATCGTGCTGCGCTCCAAGGTGATCTCCTCGATCCGCCGCCGCATGGTCGATCAGGGCTTCCTCGAGTACCAGACGCCGATCCTGACGGCCTCGTCGCCCGAGGGCGCGCGCGACTTCCTCGTGCCGTCGCGCCTGCACCCCGGCAAATTCTATGCGCTGCCCCAGGCGCCGCAGCAGTTCAAACAGCTGCTGATGGTCTCGGGCTTCGACCGCTATTTCCAGATCGCGCCCTGTTTCCGCGACGAGGACCTGCGCGCCGACCGGTCGCTGGAGTTCTATCAGCTCGACGTCGAGATGAGCTTCGTCACCCAGGAAGACGTGTTCGCCGCCATTGAGCCCGTCATGCACGGCGTGTTCGAGGAGTTCGCCGACGGCAAGCCGGTCTCGCCGATCGACCAGCCCCACACCTTCACCAACGATTTCGGCCAGACGCTGGAGCACAAGGGCTTCGAGCGTCTGACCTTCGCCCAGTCGATGGCCTGGTACGGCACCGACAAGCCCGACCTGCGCAACCCCATCAAGATGCAGGATGTGTCCGAGCATTTCCGCGACGGCGGCTTTGGCCTGTTCAACAAGATCCTTGCGGCCGACGCCAAGAACGCCGTCTGGGCCATCCCGGCGCCCACCGGCGGCAGCCGCGCCTTCTGCGACCGCATGAACAGCTGGGCCCAGGGCGAGGGCCAGCCGGGCCTCGGCTACATCTTCTGGTCCGATGACCAGCAGGCCTGGGGCGGACCGATCGCCAAGAACCTGGGCCAGGAGCCGACCGAGGCCCTGATGACGTCGCTGGGCCTCGGCAAGGGCGACGCCGCCTTCTTTGCTGCCGGCCTGCCGGCCACCTTCGCCAAATTCGCCGGATCGGCCCGCACCCGCGTCGGCACCGAGCTGAAGCTGATCGATGAGGAGCAGTTCAAATTCTGCTGGATCGTCGACTTCCCGATGTTCGAATGGTCCGAGGAAGAGAAGAAGGTCGACTTCAGCCACAACCCCTTCTCGATGCCGCAGGGCGGGCTGGGGGCGCTGGAGACCCAGGATCCGCTGACCATCCGCGCCTATCAGTACGACATCGTCTGCAACGGCTATGAGCTGTGCTCGGGCGCGATCCGGAACCACAAGGCCGAGATCATGCTCAAGGCCTTCGAGATCGCCGGCTATGACGCCTCGGTGGTCGAGGACCAGTTCGGTGGCATGCTGAACGCCTTCCGCTATGGCGCCCCGCCGCACGGGGGCCTCGCGCCCGGGATCGACCGGATCGTCATGCTGCTGGCCGGCCAGACGGCCATCCGCGAGGTCATCGCCTTCCCGCTGAACCAGCAGGGCGAGGATCTGCTGATGAATGCGCCGACGGCGGCCGACGAGCGTCAGCTGAAGGACGTGCACATCCGCACGGCCCTGCCGATCAAGGTTTGAGGTTGGGGCCTAGCGGCCCGCGACCACGACGCGGGGAGGGGTCGGAGGCCGGGGCGCGGCCGGGGGCTGAACCCGCGACAGGTTCCGGCAGCTGCGGCCCGTCAGGCCCGAGGGCAGGCGGGTGGCCGAGTCGGCGCACGCCTCGCCGATCTGCGACTGGGTCAGGCCGCGCGACAGGCTGAGGTCCGTACCGCGGATGTCGGTGCGGTCCAGCGAGGCGCCCGTGAAATCTGCGCGCGAGAAGGAGCCTCCGGTCAGGCGCGCGCCGTCCAGCTCCGCTCCCCGGAAGTTGGCGCCGGCAAAATTGCCGTTCGACAGGTTCGAGGCCGTGATCTCCGCATTACGGAAATCGGCGCCGCGCGCGTTCACATTGGCCAGGGTCACGCCGAACAGCTCGGCCCCCTGCAGATCGGCGCGTGCCAGAATGGCCCCGTTCATATTGGCGCCGCCCAGGGCCGCGCCCTGAAGGTTGGCCGAGGACATGTCGGCGCGCACGAAGACCGACCCGAGGCCCTCGATGCCGTCCATGCGGGCGTTGGTGAAGTCGGCCCCGGTAAAGTTGGCGGCGACAAGGGTCGCGCCCCGCAGGTCGGCCCGTGTGAAGTCCGCGCCCGAGAAGTTCGATCCGACCAGTTCGGACCCGCGCAGATTGGCATCGACCAGAGTGGCATCGGTGAAGGTGGCGGCCGTGAACGTCGCCCCGGACAGGTCGCGACCGGAGAGTTCGCACCGGCGGCAGGTCCCGCCCAGCGAGACCACGCGGGCCACGTCGGGATCCTGGACGAACATCTGATCCCAGATCTGGCCATCCTGCAGGGCGGGCACCTGGACCTGCACCGAGCGCACATCCTGACGGTCGCCGTCCCCGCGCCAGACCCCGGCCTGCGCACCCGTCGCGGCGAAAACCGTCAGCAGCGCCAGACCGGCCAGGGCGGCACGGCCGCGGCGTTCAGGCTTCGCAAGGGGAAGGACAAGAATGTTCACACCGTCTCCATGCCGTCATTGACCGCAAATCCCTACTTAATTCGGCGTAAGGATCGGGCCCCTCAGCAGGCCGGAATGCGGAGCGAACCGGGCAGTTGTGTTTCAGAATCCCCACAAGCCCGATCCAGTTGGCGCTGGGTCAGGCCGGTCGCGCGCTGCAGCTGGGCGCCGGAGAAATTGGCCCCGTCCAGCGTGGCGCCGGAAAAGTCAGACCCCTCCAGATAGGCGCCCACGAAGCTGGCGTTGGTCAGATTGGCCCCGCCGAACCGTGAACTGGAGAACACCCCGCCATAGGCGTCGACGTCGCGCAGGTCGGCATTGGTGAAGCGGGTGCGGTTCATCACGGCCAGGCTGAGATTCGCCTGACGCAGACGCGACCCCGACAGGTTCAGCCCGCGCGCCTCCATATAGGAGAAATCGCCTTGGAACAGGTTGCAGCCCGGGCAGCTGTTGCCGGCCCGCACCCGCGCGATCTGGCTGGCATTCTGGGCAAAGGCCGGCTCGGGAACGGCGACGGCCAGCATGACCACGGCTGTGGCGAGGCCGAAGGCGGCGGCAAGGGCAGGGCGCGTCATGGCAGGGGTCCCGTTTGCGGATCAGTCACCCCCTGTCATGCAAGTTCCGCGCCGCCCGTCCAGCCCTGTTTCGCGGCGATCCGCCGCTGGACGTGCCGGGTGCCGGTTCGTATGATGATCCATCGGCGCGCACCGGTTCGCGCCCCACTGACATGACTGGGTTTCCTGACGTGCTGGCCAAACTGTTTTCCTGGTGGAGTGGTGCAACGATCGGCACCCTGTTCACGGTGGCCAAGCGTGGCCGGCTGGTCGGCACGGACGAGCAGGGCAACCGCTATTACGAATCGCGCGATACCCGGAGCTATGACGGCCGTCGCCGCCGCTGGGTGATCTATGACGGCTATGCCGAGGCGACCAAGGTGTCGCCTGACTGGCACGGCTGGCTGCACTACACCTTCGACGAGCCGCCGACCGAGGCGGCCCTGCCGCGCCAGACCTGGGAAAAGGACCACCTGCCCAACCTGACCGGTACGCCGCTGGCCTGGCGTCCGCCCGGCTCGCTGTTGACGACCGGCAAGCGCCCGGCCGCCACCGGCGACTATGAGGCGTGGACGCCCGAATGAAACGCCCGGCCCGCCTTCTGGGACTGGTGACGGTGGCCACCCTGGCGGTGGCCGGTGTCGGCGTGACCGCCGCCCTGAACGACCTGCCCCAGGATGCCCGGCCGATCCAGGACCCGCCGACCAATCCGGCCCCGGCCCAGGACCCTGCACCCGCGCAGAACACCCTGACCCCGACCGAGACGGCGCCGAATACCCAGCCCGCGCCGTCCGCACCGGTGCCCGTGCCGCTGACGCCGGAAGAGACCACGGCCGCCCTCAATCAGGCGCGCCGGAATGCGCCGCTCAACGAAATCCAGACGCCGCCCGAGGAAACCGACGAGGTCGAGGTCGCCGAGGAGGACGAGGTCGAGGTGATCGAGGCCCCGACCGAGCCCGAAGGCCCGCCGCCGCCGCGGCAGCGCCGCCGCGTCGCCGTGATCCAGGCCATCGACAAGGTGACGGCCGAATCCATCCGCTTCGAGGTCGAGGTCGGCGGTCGCCCGGTGGCCTTCAAGCGCGAGCTGATCTTCCGCGTGCGCGCCTGCGAGGTGTCGTCCGAGGAAGAGCGCGATCAGGAAGCCGCCGGCTATGTCGAGGTCAGCCTGCAGCCCCGGGGCGTGGTCACCGGGGCCGAGCCGCGCCAGATTTTCCGCGGCTGGATGTTCGCCTCCTCGCCCGGCATGGCCGTGCTGGAGCACCCCGTCTACGACGCCTGGCTGGTCGACTGCCGGGCATAGGCCACGGCCTCTTCGCCCGTCATTGCTGCCCTGAACGCCTCCATGTCCGGGTGCTGCTCCAGCGCCGGACGCAGCACGCGCATATAGATCCGGTGCGGGGCATCGACGATGTTGAACTGTTTCAGGTGATTGTTGACGAACTGGGCGTCCAGCAGGCTGAAGCCCGCGCGGTTCAGGCGCGCCACCAGATGCACCAGCGCGATCTTTGAGGCATCGCGCTGATAGGTGAACATGCTTTCGCCGAAGAAGGCCCCGCCGATCTGCACTCCGTACAGGCCCCCGACCAGGGCGTGGCCCGCCCAGCATTCGATGCTGTGCGCATGCCCCTGTTCGTGCAGCTCGGTATAGACCTGCTCGATGCGGCGGTTGATCCAGGTGTCCCAGCGATCGCGGATCAGGGCCGCACAGCCGGCGATCACCTGCGGGAAGTCCCCGTTCACCCGCACCTCCAGATCGCTGCTCCGCACCGTGCGGGCCAGACGCGCCGGAATGTGAAACCGGTCCAGCGGGATCACCCCGCGCACATTCGGCCGGATCATGACCAGGGTGTCGTCGTCGCGCGCCTCCGCCATGGGAAAGGACCCATAGCGATAGGCATGCAGCAGATAGTCGGCGGTCAGGGCCTCGGGGTCGATCAGCGTTGTGAGCGCCTCGCTCAGCTGGCCGGCCCCTTCTGGCGTTTGGCCCAGTTTTCCAGCCAGTGGATGTCGTAATCCCCCGACAGGATGTCCGGCTCGTTGAGCAGCTTCTGGAACAGCGGGATGGTGGTGTCGATGCCGCCCACGACCATCTCGTTCAGGCTGCGCTTCAGCCGTGCCAGACAGGCCTCGCGGTCACGCCCGTGCACGATCAGCTTGCCGATCAGGCTGTCGTAATAGGGCGGGATCGAATAGCCGGCATAGATGGCACTATCCATCCGCACGCCCAGTCCGCCGGGCGCGTGATAGTCGGTGATGGTGCCGGGCGACGGGGTGAAGGTCTCCGAATTCTCGGCATTGATCCGGCATTCGATGGCGTGGCCGGTGAACTTCACATCGTCTTGGCTGAACGACAGCGGCTCGCCCGCGGCGATGCGAATCTGCTCGCGGACCAGATCGACGCCGGTGATCATTTCGGTGACCGGGTGTTCGACCTGCAGGCGGGTGTTCATCTCGATGAAGAAGAACTCGCCGTCCTCCCACAGGAATTCGATGGTGCCGACGCCGAGGTAGCCGATGGCGGCGATGGCCTTGTTGACCGTTTCGCCGATCTTGGCGCGTTCGGCCGCCGACAGGGCGGGCGAGGGGGCTTCTTCCAAGATCTTCTGGTGACGACGCTGCAGCGAACAGTCGCGCTCACCCAGGTGCACGACATTGCCGTGGCTGTCGGCCACGACCTGAAGCTCGATGTGCCGCGGCTTCTGGAGATAGCGCTCCATGTAGACCGCGCCATTGCCGAAGGCGGCCTTGGCCTCGGACTGGGCCGTCTGCACCGCCTCGACCAGATCGTCGGGCGTCAGCGCCACCTTCATGCCGCGTCCGCCGCCGCCGGCGGCCGCCTTGACGATCAGCGGGAAGCCGATCGACTTCGAGGCCGCAATGGCCGCCTCGACCGTCTCGACCTCGCCGTCAGAGCCCGGAACCACGGGAATGCCCGCGTCCTTCACCGTCTGCTTTGCGGTGATCTTGTCGCCCATGATCCGGATGTGCTCGGACTTGGGCCCGATGAAGCTCATGCCGTGGGCCTCGACGATCTCGGCGAAGCGCGCGTTTTCGGACAGGAAGCCATAGCCGGGGTGGATGGCCTGGGCCCCGGTGATTTCCGCCGCCGCGATGATCGAGGGGATGTTCAGATAGGATTTGGCGGCCGGCGCCGGGCCGATGCAGACGCTCTCGTCGGCCAGCCGCACCCACATGGCGCCCCGGTCGGCTTCCGAGTGCACGGCCACGGTGGAGATGCCCATCTCCTTGCAGGCACGATGGATGCGCAGGGCGATCTCACCCCGGTTGGCAATCAGGACCTTGGTGAACACGGGATCAGGCCTCGAGCAGGACGAGGGGTTCGCCGAACTCGACCGGCTGCGCGTCGCCGACCAGCACGTCCGCCACCACACCGTCGCGCGGCGACTGGATCGGGTTCATGGTCTTCATCGCCTCGACGATCAGCAGGGTCTGGCCCTTCTTCACCTTGTCGCCGACCTTCACGAAGGTCGGGGCCTCGGGCGAGGGCTGCAGATAGACGGTGCCGACCATCGGCGACTTCACCTCTTCGCCGGCGCGCGCCACCATGGTCGCGGGGTCGCTCGGCATGGCCGCGGGCGCAGGCGCAGCGGCCGGGGCGGGGGCAGCAGCCGGAGCCGGCGCCGCCGCATAGGTCACCGGGCCGGCGGCCACGGTCAGTTCGCGCGCGACCCGGATCTTCAGCTCACCGCGCTCGACCTCGATCTCCGAGAGCTCGGTCTCCTTCAGGATGTCGGCCAGCTGGCGGACCAGGGTGGTGTCGATCTCGGATTCGTTCGGCAATTTCTTCACAGCCATGAGAGGGTGACCCTTGTTCTTCTTCGTTCTTTCAACGAGCCGCGGCGTCGGCGCGTTCCTGCGCCAGCCTCAGGGCGGCCTTGACCGCCAGCTCGTAACCGTGGGGGCCGAAGCCCGAAATGACGCCGGTCGCAACCAGCGAGACATAGGAATGGCGCCGGAACTCCTCCCGCGCCGCCGGATTGCTCAAATGGCACTCCACGACCGGAATGTCCAAGGTCTTGAGCGCATCCAGCAGGGCAACCGAGGTGTGGGTAAAGGCCGCAGGGTTGATCACCAGCGCACGGGCGGTGCCCCGGGCCTCGTGGATCCACTCGACCAGTTCGCCCTCGTGGTTCGACTGGCGGAATACGACGGGGACATCCCCGGCCGCCGCCTCGCACAGCGCCTGCACATCGGCCAGGGTCTCCCGGCCATAGATTTCGGGCTCCCGCTCACCCAGAAGGTTGAGGTTGGGGCCGTTCAGCACATAGATGACGTCAGTACGGCCCATGGGCTCCGCCGCTCGCGATTCCGGCCCGGGTTTTAGCTTAGCATTCCGGCCGGTCATAGCCCGGACGGCAAGGAAGGTGACCCCGCGTCATGCACATTCAGGTCAACGGCGAATCCCGTCGGGTCACAGCCACAACCCTGACCGGTCTGGTCGAGGAACTGGGTCTCGACCCCCGCAAGGTCGCCATCGAGCGCAATCTCGAGATCGTGCCCAAATCCCTGCACCCCACCACCGCCCTCACAGACGGTGACCGCATCGAGATCGTCCAGTTCGTCGGCGGGGGGTGATCAGGCGCGGACCAGGGCCGGCGGGAAGGCAGGCGGCGGCAGGGTGAGGTGCGTGTCGGAGACGGCCTCTCCGGCGAAGAAGCGGACCAGCAGGTCCTGAACCTCCGGGTGGGCCTCAAAGACATTGTGGCCGGCATTCTCGACGATGATGCGGGACCGGTTGCGGAACTGGTCGACCACCTCGGCCTGTTCCTCCAGCGGCGTCCGGCCATCGAGGGTGCCGGCGACCAGCAGGGCGGGCGTGTCGATGCTCAGGGGCGCGCGAAACGTCTCGCCCAGATCCAGACCGGGCACGACCCCCGACAGGTGCGGCATGGGGAAGTTGAGGGCGTCTCCGAGCACCGAGGCAGGGGCCACTTCGGCGACCAGGGCTGCCCGGGCGGGCGAGATACCGGACGCAAGGTCCATGGTTTCGGGCATTCCGGCGATGTCCAGCAGGCCTTCCATCTGGCCGAAGAAGCGCGAGAGGACGGCAGTCTCTCCGGCCTCCAGTGCCAGATACAGCGACGGCAGCAGGGCCAGGCTGGACGGATTGGCGATGAGGCCACCGGCCAGCATCTGAACGGCAAAGCCGCCGACCTGCGCCTCGACCGGGGCGCCCCGGTAGGTGGAGGCGAGGGCCAGCGGCTCGGCCTCCATCCGCGCATGCACGCGCCGCATCAGCGCCGGCAGGCTGGGCACCGCCGCGCGAAGCGAGGCGTCGCCGTCCAGCAGGGCGTCTACGCGGTCCAGATAGAGTTCAAGCCGGTCGGGCCGCTTCACGGTCTGATCCTGCCCCTCCAGACTGGCCAGGGCGACGCGGCCAATCCGGTCCGGATGGCGCCTGAGGGCCGACAGGGCGAGGTGCGAGCCGTAGCTGATGCCCCACAGGTCGATCCGCTCGGCGCCCAGATGCACCCGCAGGGCGTCCAGATCGTCGGCGCTCTCCGCCGTCGTGTAGCCGCGCATGCCGATGCCGCGCGCCGTCCAGGCATCCCATGCGGCGCGGTAGGCCTCGCGCACATGCCCGGTCAGCCCCGCGCGGGTCAGCGGCGGCACGGGCAGGGGGGCGAGGTCGAGCGGCGGGATCGAGGCCGACAGACCCGTGCCGCGCTGGTCGAAGGCGATCACATCCGCAACGGCCCGCAAGGCCATGAAGATCGGAAAGCGCGGACCCGTCGCGGTGCCGGTGCCCGTGCCCCCCGGACCGCCTGACAGATAGACGATCGGATTGCCGGGGTTCGGCGACGTCGAGGGGAAGCGCACATAGCCGAGGCGGATCGTCCGCGACGCCGGATCGCTCCGGTCCTCCGGAACTTCAAGGAAACCGCGTTCGGCATCGGTCTCGGCCCCGCGCCAGCCGGTGAAGCGGAACGGGCCGGCCGCGTCCTGCGCGATGGCCAGGGTTGGGAGGGCGAGGCCGGCGGCGGCCAGAACGGAGCGGCGGTTGATCTGGATCGGTTTCATGCCGTCGTGTCTCCTCCATCCGACCGCCCTCCGTCGTGGCTGGATCGGTGAGTGGCGCCCGTGGTTCGGTCAATGACCGGCACGCCCGGTGAAGGGTGGGCTAGGATCGGCCCATGGCACGGTGGCTGATTCTCATCGGGGTCCTGGTGGCCTTGTTCGCGACGACGGCGACGGCGGCGGCGAGCGAGGGCTGGGACGTCTGCGACGGACCGCCCGGGGTCGGCGGGACGACCTGCGCGCCGTTGCGAGGGCCCGTCGATCCTCAGGGGCGGGAGCTGTGGCTGCGCAAGCGCCAGGCCACGCCGACCGGGCCGGGCCCGCATGCCCTCTATCTGGTCGGGGTCGCATCCTCAGAGGCCTGGTTGAACGGGCAGCGGCTGGGCCGGAATGGCCGACCGGGCACCACCCGGGCCGCCGAACAGCCGGGCGCCTATCAGGCCGCCTTTCCCATCAGCGATCGCCTGTGGCAGCCGGAGGGGAACACGCTGGTCGTGCACCTGTCGTCCTTTCACGGCGGCCTGCGACTGGACTATCCGATGGGGGCGGTGCTCGTTGCGCCTTATCCCTATGCCATGCCAAGGGTGCTGATGCCGGCCATGCTGCTGGCCGCCGGGGCATTGCTGGCAGCGGCTTTCGGCTTCGGCGTCATCCACGCGATCCGGCGCACAGGGTCCAGCCTGGCCCTCGCCGGCATGGCGGGCGCCGCCGGCCTGCATGCGGTGCTGGAAAGCGTGAACCTGATCGGCACCTATCCCTATCCGCTCCACATCTGGCGGCTTGTCGCGATCTGGAGCCTGGCGGCCCTGTTCGGCATCCTGCTGGTGTCGTGGGTGACGGCGCGCTTCTGGCCGATGGCCGGTCGCAGGACGTCCGCAGGCGCCGCCCTGCTGGTAGCGACGTCGCTGGTCGTGCCGGGCTTTGACGCCAAGACGGCCGCCGCCCTTGGTCTCGGCCTTGCGCTGGCGGCGGCGATCACCGCCCGGGGCGTGTACCGCCGCCAACCGGGCGCCCGGGCGATGCTGGCGTGGCTGGTCCTGATCCTCGGCGTGCTGACGATCTGGCCCGACGTGTTCGTCAACCTGTCCTATTTCGTGCTGGCGGCCTGTCTGGTCCTTCCCCTGCTGATGGTCGAGGTGGTGCGTCTGGGGTGGGAGGCGGAGCGCCGGGAGACGGCGCTTGCGCGGGCGGCCGGTCGGCCTGATCGCCTGACCGTGGCCTCATCGCGCGGTGTCGTTCTGGTCCCGCTGGCCGACATCGTCGCCATTCTCGGCGCCGACGACTATGTCGAGCTGCGGCTGGTGGACGGGCAAACCCTGCTTCATGCGGCCCGACTGGATGCCCTTGAGCGCGACCTGTCTCCTGCCTTCGTGCGCGTGCATCGGTCGGCCCTGGTCAATCTGGTCCATCTGACCCGACTGGAGCGGGAGGAGGGGCGATACCGTGTGCACCTGTCGCACGGCGATCCGCTTCCGGTCAGCCGGGGCCGCCTGGCTACCGTGCGGGCGGCCCTGGACGGTGGCCCTGAAGCCCCGAGTGCATGAAATCGCCGGACGCTCTTTCACTCGCGCCCGCCGCGCCCTAGGTGTCGCGCATGAGCGATACACACACAGATGACACTTGGACCGTCGCCGGTCGGACCTTCACCTCGCGGCTGATCGTCGGCACCGGCAAATATGCCGACTATGCCCAGAACGCCGCAGCGGCCGAGGCGGCGGGCGCCGAGATCGTCACTGTGGCCTTGCGCCGGGTGAATCTGTCGGATCCCAGCCAGCCCATGCTGGTCGATCACGTCAAACCCGACCGCTTCACCTATCTGCCGAACACCGCCGGCTGTTTCACCAGCGAGGATGCGGTGCGGACGCTCAGGCTGGCGCGCGAGGCGGGCGGCTGGAACCTGGTCAAGCTGGAGGTTCTGTCCGAGACCCCGCACCTCTATCCCGACATGCCCGAGACGCTCCGGGCGCTGGAGATGCTGGTCAAGGACGGCTTTGACGTCATGGTCTATTGCACCGACGACGTGGTCATGGCCCGCCATCTGGAAGAGGCCGGGGCCGCTGCCATCATGCCGGCGGCCGCCCCGATCGGCTCGGGTCTGGGCATCCAGAACCGGGTCAATGTCCGGCTGATCGTCGAACAGGCCAGGGTGCCGGTGCTGGTCGACGCCGGTGTGGGCACGGCCTCGGACGCCACCATCGCCATGGAACTGGGCTGCGACGCCGTGCTGATGAACACCGCCATTGCCGAGGCGAAGGACCCGATCCGCATGGCGCGCGCCATGAAGCATGCGGTGATCGCCGGACGCGAGGCCTATCTGGCCGGACGCATGCCCAAGCGCCGCTACGCCAGCGCCTCGTCGCCGCTCAGTGGCCTGATCTAGGGGCCTGATCTAGCGCGCGGCGGCAATAGCCTGGGCGATGGCCGCCGGGTCATTGCTGGGGCTGGCCTTGCCATTGATGAAGAAGGTCGGCGTGCCGTCCATGCCGGCGGCGCCCGCGCCCGCCTGCACATCGGCCAGGGTGCGGCTGATGCCGGTGGCCATCAGGGCCTGACCGTTCGGGCCGGTGTCCACGCCGTTCGCGGCCAGGATCCGGTCGATCGCCTCATGCGACAGGGCGCTCTCGGCCATGAGGGCCTGGTGCACCGCCAGATATTTGCCCTGGCTGTGGGCCAGCAGGGCCGCGCGCGCCGCGTGCTGCGACACGGTGGTGCTGCCCGAATCAAGGATCGGCCATTCGCGGAAGATGAAGCGCACATCGGGATTGGCGCGCATCAGCTCCAGATAGCCGGGCGCCGCCGCCTTGCAGTAGGGGCAGCGGTAATCGAAATATTCCACGACGGTGACGGCGGCGTCGGCCGGCCCGAACACCGGCTCGCCGGGGCCGGGCTCCAGCATCTGGGGCATGGAGGCGACGGCCGCATTGATGCGGTCGATCCGCTCGGCCGCTGCACGCTGGTCGCGGGCGTGGATCATTTCGTCGAGGATCTGCGGGTTCGCGACCAGATAGGTCCGCACCCGGCTTTCAAACCCGCCGCCGAAACTGGCCCAGGCCGACAGGCCCAGCGCGACCACGGCGATGCCAAGCGCCAGCGGGGTCCCGTAGCGGGCGAGCCAGCGCGAGGAAGTGTCCTGCGGTGCCGGGTTGGTCTCGGAGCCGGTCTCGGGGGGCGTGTCGGTCATGCGGTCTCTAGGGTTGGCCGGAGGGCGGGATCACCCCCTGTGGCCGGTTGGCGTTCGATTCGTCCAGCACCCGGATGTCGTCCATGGTCGCGCCAGACGCGAGGATGATGTCCATGGCCCGGCGCCATTCCATCGAGCCGGGCTCCAGCATGTCGCGGGCGCGCAGGGCGAACTGGGTCGCCTGATCCGTCTGGCCCTGAACATAGTAGTACTCTGCCGAGGCCAGCCGGGCCTCACCCTCGCGGCCCATCTGCGAATAGGCCTGGGCCAGCAGACGCCAGGCCATGGGGTTGTCGTGCTCCAGCACCGTGGCCTGTTTCAGCTCGGCCACCGCGCGGTCCAGCAGGGTATCGTCGCGCGACTCGATCAGGGCGTGGCCCAGATTGATCCGCAGCAGCGGCGCATCCGGCATCAGATCGACCGAGCGCTGGTGGGCCTCGACGGCCTCGGCCGGGCGCCCTTCCTCGAAGAAGATCTGGCCCTTCAGCTCCCAGAAGAAGGGGTTTTCGGGCTGTTCGGCGATCAGGGCGTCCACCGCATTGAGCGCGCGGTCCGTCTGGCCGTCGCGGAACCAGGCGATGGCGCGGGCATAGCGGGCGGGCAGGGAGGTGTCGCTCTCGGGATATTCGCGCAACGTATAGTTGGGGTGATCCATGAAGGCGTGGATCTTGGCGATGACCAGGGCGTGCTCGGCCATCCGCTCGGGGCTGTCGACCTCGCCGTAATAGGGGGAGGCCTCGACCGGACGGCGCAGGTTCTCGATGCGCTGCGACGACAGGGGGTGGCTGCGGAAATAGGGATAGCGCCGGGCCTCGGAGAAGACTTCCTGCGAGCGGAAGTTCTCGAAGAACTCGACCAGACCGCGGCCCGAAATCCCGGCGGCTTCCAGCGCGCGGGCGGCGGTGATGTCGGCCTCGCCTTCCTGGCTCTGCATATAGCGCAGGGCGCCGAGGGTGCCGAAATACTGGCTGGACGCGACCAGCATGGCGGCGGCGTCGGGGGCTCCGGCCACGGCGGCCAGCGCACCCAGCGCCATGGTCATCAGGAACGGCTGCATGCCCGCCTGCTGCACGCCGTCGCGCAGGGTGTGGCGGTTGCGGATGTGGCCGCCCTCGTGGGCGATGACGCCCAGCAACTGGTTGGGATTGTCGGTCTCGAGGATCAGGCCGGTGTTCAGCCCCATAATCCGCCCGCGCGTCGCAAAGGCGTTCAGCGAGGGGTCGTTGACCAGCAGGATGGTGATCTCGTCCGGGTTCAGCCCCATGGCCGTGAACACGGGCGCGGACCAGTCGTGGATGATGCCCTCAATCTCCGTATCCCGGATGATGCTCTGGGCATCGGCCTGCGCGGGCAGGGCCAGCAGGGCGGCAATCGCGACGGCCACGCCGCCGACGCGGGAAACGGTTCGCTTAAGCCAGCTCAAGACGTGCTCCTGTCCGACGACGGCCGCGCGACCGCCTGGTTCCCGGATGGCTATTGGTCGCCGGGCGACAAGGCCAAACAATGACCAAGTCGCCCGACAGGACCGGTTGCGCGATCATCGCCGCGCAGGCGCGTCAGGTCAAAGGCGCCACCAGCCACGCTTGGGCTTGGGAGGCGGGGACGTGATCTGGTTCGGATCATTGGCCAGGATTTCCTCGACATCGACCGTCTTGCGCGGCGGTGCGGCCGGCGTGACCTCGACGTCTTCGGCGGTCTGCGGTGCGGGCTCAGCCTCCACGGCGACCGGCTCGACCCCGGCCGGTCCGGCCTCGACCGACTCAGGCGCGATGTCGGGCGAGACAGCCGTTTCCGTCGTCGCGTCGACCTCGGCATCGACGGTGTCGGGCGTTTCCGTGGCCTCGACCGGCGCGGCCTTGCGGCGCACGCGGCGACGCTTGGGCGCGGCTTCCTCGGCGGCGGGGGCGTCGGGCGTCACCGGCACCGAGGGCGCGCCTTCTTCCGAAGGAGCGGCGATCGCAGTGTCGACCGGATCCTCGTCGATCATGCCCTCGTTCGAGGCGCGGGCCTCGGCACGCGGGCTGGCCCCGTCGGACCCGTTCCGGTCCCGACCGCGGCCGCGACGGCGGCGACGGCGACGACCGCCCTCGCGCTCACCCTCGGCATCGTCGTTCGAGGCCTGGACGGCCGGACGCTCGGTCCGCTCGGCCTTCGGCTCGCTGTCGTCGCCATCCCCGTGCGGGTTGAGCGGATCGAACCAGACGAACGGATCGGACAGGTCCGGCGTGCGACCGCGCACCCAGGCAAAGCCGTCGCGCTCGCTGTCCTCGCGGACCCGGCGACCACCCCGACGGCCCCGACGGCGGCGACGCCCTCCATCCTCGCTGTCGTCCTCGGTCGCAGCCTCGACGGCCGGTCCGCGCTGACGGCCCCGGCCACGGCCGCGACGGCCGCCCGAGCGGTCCCCGTCCTCGTCCTCGTGTTCGCTCTCGTCCTCGTCACCGGCCTCGGTGGCGTCGAGCTCCTCGTCTTCGTCCTCGTCGTCGAAATCGTCGTCGGCGAAGTCATCCATCTGTGCGTCGTCGACCGGCAGGGCGTCGGCCTCGGGCGCGACAAAGTCCGGATCGGAGGTCAGGCGCTCTACCTTGTAATCACCCTGGGCTAGGCTCTCGTCGACCGAGACCATGACCACCACGCCGCGCGTGCGGGCCAGCGCGTCCAGATAGTCGCGCTTGTGGTTCAGGATGTAGAGGGCCACGGCCAGCGGCACCTTCAGGCCGACGGTGCCGGCGCCATTCTTGCCGGCCTCGATGTCGACGGCGCGCAGCATCATCAGCGCAGCGGACTCCGGCGAGCGGACCCGACCGGCGCCCTGACAGTGCGGACAGACCTCGGTCGCGCCCTCGATCACGCCCAGGCGGCGGCGCTGGCGGCTGATTTCCATCAGGCCGAAGTCCGAGATCCGGCCCATCTGGATGCGGGCGCGGTCCTTGGCCAGCGCGTCCTTCATGACCTTTTCGACGGACCGGTTGTTCTTCGACTCGTCCATGTCGATGAAGTCGATGACGATCAGGCCGGCCAGGTCGCGCAGGCGCAGCTGGCGGGCGGCCTCGGCCGCGGCCTCCAGATTGGTCTTGTAGGCGGTCTGCTCGACGTTGCGTTCCTTGGTCGCGCGACCCGAGTTCACGTCGATGGCGACCAGGGCCTCGGTCTGGTTGATGACCAGATAGCCGCCGGACTTCAGCGGCACCACCGGCTGGTGGATCTGGGTCAGCAGGTCCTCAATGCCGTTCGCGGCGAACAGCGGCTTGGAGCCCCGGTACAGGTGAACCTTCTTCGCCTGGGCGGGCATCAGCACGCGCATGAAGTCGCGCGCCTGCTTCCAGCCCTCATAGCCCTCGACCTGGATGCCGTCGAAATCCTTGTCGAACATGTCGCGCACGGCACGGCGGACCAGGTTCTCTTCCTCATAGATCAGCGACGGGGCGTTCGAGCTGAGGGTCGTCTCCCGGATCGTCTCCCACAGGCGCAGCAGATATTCGTAGTCGCGCTTGATCTCGGCCTTGGTGCGCTTGGCGCCGGCGGTCCGGATGATCAGGCCCATGCCGTGCGGCACGTCCAGCGCCGAGGCGGCGGCCTTCAGGCGCTTGCGGTCGGCGGCATTGGTGATCTTGCGCGAAATGCCGCCACCCTTGCCGGTATTGGGCATCAGCACGCAGTAGCGGCCGGCCAGCGACAGCCAGGTGGTCAGGGCCGCACCCTTGGCCCCGCGCTCGTCCTTGACGACCTGGACCAACAGAATCTGGCGGCGGCGGATGACGTCCTGGATCTTGTAGCGCCGCATCAGGCGCCGTTTCAGGCGCTCCTCGTCTGCGAGGGCGCCGTCGCTGTCGTGTTCCTCGTCGACCTCGCGCAGTTCGCCGTCGTCGGCCTCATCCTCGGACGAGGAGTTCGACAGTTCGGCCATGATGGCCTCCCGGTCGGCGACCGGGATCTGGTAATAGTCGGGGTGGATTTCGTTGAAGGCCAGGAAGCCGTGGCGGTTGCCGCCGTATTCGACGAAGGCCGCCTGGAGGCTGGGCTCTACCCGTGTGACCTTGGCCAGATAGATGTTGCCGCGAAGCTGGCGCCGCGCCCGGGATTCAAAGTCGAATTCCTCAACCTGGCGAGATTCCACGATGGCGACGCGGGTCTCCTCGGCATGGGCCGCGTCGATAAGCATTGTCTTGGACATGAAGGGTCTTTCCTGGGCGCGCCGGTCCCCGCCCGTCGGGACGTGTCCCGACCGGTCGAGCGGCTCGCCGATTGAAATGAGGGGGGTGGGCCAGGAGGAACCTCGCGCAAACGGTCATGCCGTCTGCTGAGCGGACAGGTTCGGTCTCCGGATTCGAGCGGGTCGAAAGGCCCATGGTCGTGCGTGTTCCTGGAACGCGGTCCGCGTCGGTCAGTCTGCCATTCGTCGGCATCCGCCATCCGCGGTCCGGTTCCGCCCTGTCGTCCGTCGGTCAGGCCGTGCGGGCGTCAGAAGGGGTGGGATCGGGGCTGCCGGTCAAAGGTCCCGCTCGGGGCGGTCCGCGACCACAGCAGCTGAACAATAGGGGGCCTCTGACGGAATTGAAAGGCGAATGGTCTTAACGGAATCCACAGAGGCCTGTGTCATCCCTGACCAAGACCGGAAATACGGGCTTTTGGTTACGACAGAATGCGTGCGCGTCTGAAATTCGATCTTGCCGGGTGGCGAGCCAGGGAATGGGCCATGACGGCCCTGGCCTTTGTCGTGATCTGCATGCTGATCCTGACGGCCGGGCGGGGCTTTGCCCTCGGCGCGGACGGCGAGATCCTGCGCGTCCGCTTCGGCGGCGATGCCCAGCGCACCCGCGTGGTCGTGGATCTGGAAGCCTCCACGCGCGGCACGGTGGTCGATGACGGCGGCGATGGCCGTGTGGTCGTGGATCTCGACGGCGTGCGCGCCGGCCGCGGCCAGACGGGGCAGGGGACGGGGCTCGTCCGCGCCTATCAGGTTGCCCAGAGCGGCAGCCGCTCGCGAATCGAGCTGGTTCTGGCCTCGGGCGTCGAGATCGAGCGCCGCTTCCTGCTGTCGCCCGGCGACGGCGTTGACCACTATCGCTATGTCATCGACCTGAAGGCCACCGGCGCACCGCAACCCCGCACGGCCGACTCGCGCCGCGCCCGGGTGGCCACGCCGCCTCCGCCCTCGCGCTCGGGCGACCGCCGCCCGCTGATCGTCATCGATCCCGGCCATGGCGGCCACGACCCCGGCGCCCTCGGGCACCAGTCGCGGGAAAGCGCCATCACCCTGGCCGCCGGACTGGCGCTCAAGGCCGAGCTGGAACGCACCGGCCGCTATCGCGTCATCATGACCCGCCAGACCGACGTCTATGTGGGCCTGCCGCGTCGCGTCGAGATCGCCCGTCAGGCCGGCGCCGACCTGTTCATCTCGCTGCATGCCGATGCCGGGGGAGACCCCGCGACCCGGGGCGCCAGCGTCTACACCTTGTCCGAACAGGGCGCGGGGCGGGCCGTACGCGAGTTTACCGGCCGCGACGACTGGCACCGCGAGCTGCACCTGCCGGGTCAGGACCCGTCGGTCGACCGCATCCTGCTGGACATGACCCAGCGCTCGACCCAGAACCGCTCGGCCCAGTTCGCCCGCAACCTGCTGTCCGAGATCGAGCGCACCGGCCACCCCCTGCTGCGGCGCAGCCACCGCGATGCCGGTCTGGCCGTCCTGCTGGCCCCCGATGTGCCCGCCGTCCTGCTGGAAATGGGCTTTGTCACCAATCCCGAGGATGAGCGCGTCCTGATGGACGAACGCCGCCGCCGGGAGCTGATGCGCGGTGTGGTGCAGGGCATCGACCAGTATTTCACCACCCTGGCCTCGCCGGCCCAGTATGCGGGCACGCCCCAAGCCGGCGGCAATCGCTGAGACTGCGGCCCGGTCCGTCCCGTGCGCGCAAGACCTTTCGCCGGGGAGCGACGCGGGCTAAACCCTCCGGACGGGTCCTGTCGGAGTAAGCGGTGAAGATAGCCGAACGTTGGTTCGTGATGGCGGGGATCGGCCTTCTGGGCGCGATCGCCCTGGCTGGTCTGGTGGTCACCGTCTATGCGGCGTGGCTGTTCCATGACCTGCCCGATGCGACCGAGCTGGCCGACTATCGTCCGGCCACGGCCACGCGCGTCTATGCGGGCGACGGCACCCTGATCGGCGAATTCTCCGAGGAACGCCGGATCTATGTCTCCTTCGAGCAGATTCCGCAGGTGGTCATCGAGGCCTTCCTCGCCGCCGAGGACCGCAATTTCTTCACCCACGGCGGTGTCGACGTGTCCGGCCTCGGCCGGGCCATGTTCAAGAACGTCTTCAATGTCGTGACGGGACGGCGCCTTGAGGGCGGATCGACCATCACCCAGCAGGTCGCCAAGAACATCCTGCTGACCAATGAGACCAGCGTGAACCGCAAGCTGAAGGAAGCCATCCTGTCCAGCCGGCTGGAAGCGACCCTCAGCAAGGAACAGATCATCGAGCTGTACCTGAACGAGATCTATCTGGGCTACCGGTCGTACGGCATCGCCTCGGCGGCCTATAACTATTTCGGCAAGTCGCTGGACCAGCTGACGGCCGACGAGGCCGCCTTCCTCGCGGCCCTGCCCAAGGGGCCGACCAACTATCACCCCAAACGCTATCCCGAGGCCGCCAAGGCCCGCCGGGACTGGGTTCTGGGTGAAATGGCCGACAACCGCGCCCTGACACCCCAGGAACTGGCCGCCGCCCGCGCCCGTCCACTGGTCACCCAGGATGCCCCGCGCCGGGCCCAGTATCGCGACGCCGACTATTTCGTAGAGGAAGCCCGCCGTCAGGCCATCGCCGAGTATGGCGCCCAGGCCATCAATGCCGGCGGCTATTATCTGCGGACCACGCTGGACCCGACGCTTCAGACCGCCGCGCGCGACGCGCTTATGACCGGTCTTGAGACCTACGACCGCCGCCACGGCTGGCGCGGGCCCTGGGGCACGACTGACTTTTCGGAAGGCTGGGAAGAACAGGCCCTCAAGAAGACCGCTCCCCCCGAGCGTCGCGCCTGGCAGGCGGCCGCCGTCGAGAGCGCCTCGGGCAACACCGTCCGCGTGCGTCTGGCGGGCGACGGCAGCGCGGGCACCCTGGTGCCCGGCGATGCGGCCTGGGCCAATGCGCGCAAGCAGCTTCAGCGCGGCGACCTGATCTTCGTCGAGCCTCGCGGCGATCAATACGCCCTGAAGCAGATCCCCGCGGTGAACGGCGCCCTGGTTGCCATGGATCCCCAGACCGGCCGTGTGCTGGCCATGGTCGGCGGCTATTCCTACGCCCTGTCCAGCTTCAACCGTGCCACCCAGGCCCGGCGCCAGCCCGGCTCGGCCTTCAAGCCCATCGTCTATGCCGCAGCCCTCGAGGGTGACTTCACCCCGGCCTCGGTCATCGACGACGCGCCGATCAGCTTCGCGGGCGGCCCGAACGGCACCCGCTGGAGCCCCGAAAACTACAGCCGGCAGTACTATGGCCCTCAGACCCTGCGTCGTGGACTGGAGCTGTCGCGAAACGTCATGACCGTGCGTCTGGCTGATCGGGTCGGCATGCCGAAGATCATCGACCTGGCGTCGCGCATGGGCGTGGCCGACGACCTGCAGCCGAACCTGTCGGTGTCGCTGGGGGCCGGCGAGACCACCCCCTATGACCTGACCGCCGCCTACGCCGCCTTCGTCAACGGCGGGCGCCGCGTCGAGCCCTATCTGATCGAGCTGATCCAGGACCGGAACGGCGAGACCATCTTCAATGCCGATGACCGCACCTGCCGCGAGTGCACCCGTGGGTTCAGCGGTCAGGAGTCGCCCCGGCTGGAGCCGCGCGGCGAGCAGGTGATCGACCCCATAACCGCCTATCAGGTCAGCTCCATGCTGGAAGGCGTGGTCCAGCGCGGTACGGCCGCCAGCGCCCGCGGCCTCGGCCGCTGGGTCGGCGGCAAGACCGGCACGACCAATGAATACCGCTCGGCCTGGTTCGTGGGCTTCACCACCGACATCGTGGTCGGCGTCTTCATTGGCTTTGACGACAACCGTTCGCTAGGCAGTGGCGAGGCGGGGGCGGCGACCGCCGTGCCCGTGTTCAACGCCTTCATGCAGGCAGCGCTGAAGGAATATCCGGCCCGTCCGTTCCTGAAGCCGAAGAATGCCGTCTTCCGCACCGTGAACGGCATCGAGGAAGCCTTCCGCCCGGGCACCGAGCGTCGCCGCGAGGAGCCCACCCGCGAGCCGGAAACCCCGACGGGGCCGCAGAACTACAACGACATCATCCGGCGTGAGCAGGAGGAAAAGGCCCGTGAGGACTCGACGCCCGCCCCCCCGACCACCCCGCCGCCACCCCGCAAGGAGCCGGCCGAGGACTTGAGCGGACTCTACTGACGCTCTAGGTAGCTGCCATGGCGCGCACCCGGCCCCGGTCGGGTGCGCCTTTTCATCAGATCGCAGGAGTAGGCGATGAGAGCGGATGTCGAGGCCTTGAAGGCCGACATCGAGCAGAGCGTGGCTCTGCTCAGGAGGCGTCTTTGACTGGGATGTCGCCCTACGGAAACTGGATGAGCTGAACGCCCGGGTCGAGGACCCGACGCTCTGGGATGACCCCGATCAGGCCCAGGCCGTCAGCCGCGAGCGGTCCCAGCTCGAGGCGCGCGTCAACACGGTTCGCGAGATGGAATCGGGCCTGGAAGAGGGCGTGATGCTCTCGGAAATGGCCGACGAGGAAGGCGACGAGGCCACCTGGCAGGAGGCTGTCGACCAGCTGAAGGCCATCAAGGAACGCGCCGCCCGCGCCGAGCTGGAGGCCCTGCTGTCCGGCGAGGCCGACGGCAATGACGCCTATCTGGAAGTGAACTCCGGCGCCGGCGGCACCGAGTCGAACGACTGGGCGGGCATGCTGCTGCGCATGTATACGCGCTGGGCCAAGGCCCACGGCTATGAGGTGGAGCTGCAGGAAGAGACCTCGGGCGAACAGGCCGGCATCAAGTCGGCGACCGTGCAGATCTCGGGCCCCAATGCCTATGGCTGGCTCAAGTCCGAATCCGGCGTGCACCGGCTGGTGCGGATCAGTCCGTATGATGCGGCGGCCAAGCGCCACACCAGCTTCGCCTCGATCGGGGTGTCGCCGGTGGTCGATGACACCATCGAGATCGACATCAATCCCTCGGATGTGCGCACCGATACCTACCGGGCCTCGGGCGCCGGCGGTCAGCACATCAACAAGACGGACTCGGCCGTGCGTCTGACCCACGTGCCGACCAATACCGTCGTCGCCTGTCAGGCCGGTCGGTCGCAGCACCAGAACCGCGAACAGGCGTGGAAGATGCTGCGCGCGCGGCTCTACGAGCTGGAGCTGCAGAAGCGCGAGGCTGCGGCCCAGGCCCTGGCCGACGCCAAGACCGACATCGGCTGGGGGCACCAGATACGCTCCTACGTTCTGCAGCCCTATCAGATGGTCAAGGACCTGCGGACCAATGTCGAAACCTCGGACACCGACGGGGTCCTGAACGGCGATCTGGACGCCTTCATGGGCGCCGCGCTGGCGGCGCGGGTCGGCGAGACCCGCGAGGGCGCCGACAGCTGATACGAAAAACGGGGCCGCGAGGCCCCGTTTTGGTATCCATCAAATTCGTCGCTGCTAGTTGGACGACATGTCGATCCGTTGCGGCGCATCGGCCGGCGGGACCGGCTGCGGCGCCTGGGGCGCGACGGCGGGCTGGGCCGAGGGGCGCGGCGCGGCGGCCTGAGCCGGAGCGGCGCCACGGCTGCCCTGGATGCAGCGGCCCTGGAAATAGGCACCGATGTCGATCGACAGCTGTTCGGCGGTGATGTCGCCATCGACATAGGCGGTCGAGATCAGCTTCACCTGCTTGCCCGAGACGGCACCGACGATCCGGCCGCGCACCTCGACATAGTCGGCGCTGACGCCGCCCTCGATGGCGCCGGTCTCACCGACGATCAGGCGGCCAACCTTCACATCGCCCTTGATCTGGCCGTCGACCTGCAGGTCGCCCGAGCCCGAGACATTGCCGTCGAACTTCAGGTCCGCCGACAGGGTCGACAGATTGCGCGCGGGCTGGGCCTGCGGGGCCGGTGCGGCCGGACGGGGCTGGGCCGACTGGGTCGACTGCGGGGCCTGCGGCATGTCGGGCAGCGGCGGGATCGACGGCACCGACGAGGGCTTGGCGGGCGATTTGGACTTATTGAACAAGATAATCTCCGGCTTTCATGAAGCGGGCTGGATTCTGGGCGCGGCCATTCATCCAGACCTCATAATGGAGGTGCACACCGGTCGACCGGCCGGTCGAACCCATGGCGCCAATTCTCTGACCCAACGCAACCCGCTGCCCGACCCGGACAGAGGTCGAGTTGAGATGGGCGTAGCGCGTCTTGAAACCGCCCCCGTGGTCTATCTCAACGGTGTTGCCATACCCTGAACGCACCCCGACAAAAGAGACGACGCCCGGCGCGGTCGCATGGATGGGCGTGTTGAGCGGGGCGGCAAAGTCCTGGCCCTGATGCAGGGCCGGGCGACCGTTGAAGGGATCGAACCGCACGCCGAAGCCCGAGGTCGTGCGCGCCTGGGTCGGACGCGAGAACGGCAGGCCGTCGGCGGCATCCGTCAGGCCGCGCATATCCCCCAGATTGCGTGAGGCGTTGAGGATGCGGGTGGCGAAGGGCTCGTCCACATTCAGGATGGCGGCCAGCGCGCTGGGGTCATCGGCCTGGATCAGCGGCCCGCCCAGCGACGTGCCCTGTCCGACGTAGGCCGCGGGGTTCAGGCCGGCCAGACGGAATGCCAGACGCAGGCGCTCGGCGCGCGTCTCGGCAAATTGCTCGGCGCGGGCGATCAGCCGCTCCTGATCCATGCGCACGGCGGCCATGCGCTCCATCGGCGTGCGGCTGTCGGAGTCGGTCATCACGACCGGCTGCAGCGCCAGCTCGGCCCCGTCGACGCCGCGGAAGGTGCCCATGACCTGCGTCAGGGCGGCGTGGCGCCGCTCGACCATCTGGGCCAGTTCGTCCAGCGAGCCGGTGCTGGCCTCCATCCGCACCACGGCGGTGTCCAGACGGGCCTGCAGGTCCGCATTGACCCGCTCGGAGGCCGCGCGGGCCTGGGCCACGGCGCGTTCGGCGCCACTGACGCCGATCATGTCGATGATAAAGCCGCAACTGGCGACCAGACCCCATCCGACCAGTCCGAGCGCCAGCGCGCCCATCATGATCTGGCGTCTGGCGGTCAGGGCATAGGCCTGAACCTCATCGCCGGTGCGAAGATAGATGTAACGGACAGGAAACCACCGTTGCAGCCAGCCTGTCCGGGTCGTTTCTTCCTCGTCGTGCATACTCTACACCCCCGAACGCACGCTTTATGCGGCAGGGGGCAGGGGGCTTCAACCCTGTTAGTGAAGCATTAACCCTCTTCGGAATCGTATTCGGCGAATAACGACGGTCGCCGAAACCGGTTTTCGCCTCTCAAGGGTATCCGCGAATCTGGACAGACAAAATCTTGTGTCAGATGCCGTACAGTTGATCGGAGCGCGGACGGTCCACGAATCTAGAGTTCGCGCACGGCCTCCAGAACCGCCTCGGCGTGCCCCTTGACCTTCACCTTGGGCCAGTGACGGCGGATCACCCCTCCGGCATCCACAAGGAAGGTGGCCCGCTCAATGCCCATATAGGTCCGGCCGTACATCGACTTCTCGACCCAGGTGCCGAAAGCCTCGCAGACGCTCTCGTCCTCGTCCGAGGCCAGGGTGACGGTCAGATCGTGTTTGGCCTTGAAGTTCGACAGCTTGCGGACCGTGTCCTTCGACACCCCGATCACCCGCGCGCCCGCGGCGGCAAATTCGTCCATCAGGGCCGAGAAGTCCTTGCCCTCGGTCGTGCAGCCGGGCGTGTCCGCCTTGGGATAGAAGTAGAGCACATAGGGTCTCCCCTTCAGCGCCCCGTCGCTGACCCGGTCGCCGTCGGCGGTCGGCATGTCGAACGCCAAAACGGGTTTGCCTTCAAGCTCGGACATCTCGGTCTCCTCAGACGGGTTTCACCAGAACGATCTTCTTCTTGCCGGCCGCCAGCTTTATGACGCCATCGGTCACGTCCCCGTCGGCCACCAGCTGGGCGCCGTCGCTCACCGCCACATCGTTCAGACGCAGTCCGCCGCCCTGGGCCAGACGCCGCGCCTCGCCGTTCGAGGCGGTCAGGCCCGCCCGCGTCGCGACGGCGGCGATCATGGCCCCGATCACCTCGTCGCGTGGCAGTTCGACCGTCGGCAGGTCGGCCGACAGCTGTCCCTTCTCAAACGCGCTCTCGGCGGCCTGGCGGGCGGTCGCGGCCGCCTCTTCGCCGTGCAGCATGGTGGTTGCCGCATCGGCCAGGGCCTTCTTGGCGTCATTGATGGCCGCGCCGTCCAGCGCTTCCAGCCGGGCGATCTCGTCCAGCGACAGGTCGGTAAACAGGCGCAGGAATTTGCCGACATCGGCATCGTCCACATTCCGCCAGAACTGCCAGTAGTCATACGGGCTCAGCTGTTCGGCGTTCAGCCAGACGGCGCCCTGGGCGGTCTTGCCCATCTTGCCGCCCGAGGCCGTGGTGAGCAGCGGCGTGGTCAGGCCGAACGCCGACTTCTGGTCCACGCGCCGCACCAGATCGACGCCCGAGGTGATGTTCCCCCACTGGTCCGAGCCGCCCATCTGCAGGGTCACGCCCAGCCGCCGGTTCAGCTCGAGGAAGTCCACCGACTGCATCAGCATGTAGTTGAACTCGAGGAAGGTCATCGGCTGCTCGCGCTCCAGCCGCAGTTTGACCGAGTCAAAGGCCAGCATCCGGTTGACCGTGAAATGGGTGCCGTAGTCCCTCAGGAACTGGATGTAGCCATAGGTCGACAGCCACTCATCATTGTCGACCATCACCGCATCGGTCGGCCCGTCGCCGAAGGCCAGGAATTTCTCGAACACCGTGCGGATCGAGGCGATGTTCGACTGGATCGTCTCGTCGGTCAGTTGCGGGCGCGAGGCATCCTTGCCGGTCGGGTCGCCGACCTTGGTCGTGCCGCCGCCCATGACCACCACGGGCCGGTGCCCGGCCTGCTGCAGGCGGCGCAGCATCATGATCTGGATCAGGCTGCCGACGTGCAGGCTGGGGGCCGTCGCATCAAAGCCGATATAGCCCGACACCACCCCGCCGGCCGCCGCCGCATCCAGCTCGTCCGGATGGGTGATCTGGTGGATGTAGCCGCGATCCCGCAGCGTCTTGAGGAAGTCGGACTTGAAGGCTGGCTCGGTCATGGGTCTTGAGGCTTGGCGGGGAGGGGAAGGGGCGTGTAGCACGGACCTTGCGCCAGCTTAAGGAGCCGATTTCGAATGCAGGTCGACCTGACGCCTCACCCCGCGTCGCCGCGCGACACGCTAACGGTTTCGGTTGATCGGGAGCGCCGGGCCGACCAGCTCTGGCTGCGCTTCATTGTTGAGGGCGACACGGATGCCGTCGAGTGGCCGCGCAAAGCTCCGGCGATCCGCACAGACGGTCTTTGGCAGCACACCTGTTTCGAGGTCTTCGTCAGAACCGGCGATGGCTACGTCGAATACAATCTGTCGCCCTCGGATGCCTGGGCGACATATGCCTTCAGCGGCTATCGCGAAGGCATGAGTCCGGCGGACCAGGTCATTGACGTTCATGGTCTGGATGGCGGGAAGGAGTATGTCGCTCTCGAGGCCGTCATCGACCTGCCCCCAAATGCCACCGGCCCGATCGCCGTCTCCGCCGTGATCGAGGCGACCGACGGCAGCCTCGGCTACTGGGCGCTGGCGCATCCGTCGGATAAGCCCGACTTTCATCATCCCGACTCGTTCGTGCTGGAGCTCACATGAAGACCGGTCTCGACCGCCTGCTGTCCGAACCGGCGCTGCGCAGCCCCCTGAAGGGCCGCCGCGTGGCCCTGCTGGCCCATCCGGCCTCGGTGACCGAGGACCTGACGCACGCCATCGACGCCCTGGTCGCCTGCCCGGACATCGACATCACCGCCGCCTTCGGACCCCAGCACGGCATGAAGGGCGACCTCCAGGACAATATGATGGAGAGCCCGGACTATCGCGATCCGGTCCACGGCTTTCCCGTCTTCAGCCTGTATGGCGAGGTCCGCCGTCCGAAGGACGAATGGATGGACACCTTCGACGTCATCCTGATCGACCTTCAGGACCTCGGTTGCCGCATCTACACCTATGTGACGACACTGCTTTACGTGCTGGAGGCCGCACAGACGCACGGCAAGACGGTCTGGGTTCTGGACCGCCCCAACCCCGCCGGCCGGCCGGTCGAGGGCACCCTGCTGCAGCCGGGCTGGGAGAGCTTCGTCGGTGCCGGCCCCATGCCCATGCGCCACGGCCTGACCATGGGCGAGCTGGGCCGCTGGTTCATCGATCACTTCAGGCTCGACGTCGACTATCGCGTCATCGAGATGCAGGGCTACGACATCGACGCCGCGCCCGGCCATGGCTGGCCGCTGTTGGAGCGGGCCTGGATCAACCCCAGCCCCAATGCCCCGACGCTCGGCATGGCTCGCGCCTATGCCGGAACCGTCATGCTGGAGGGCGCCACCCTGTCCGAAGGCCGCGGCACCACCCGCCCGCTGGAACTCTTCGGTGCGCCCGACATCGACGCCCGCGCCGTGATCGCCGAAATGCAGTGTCTGGCGCCCGACTGGCTGACGGGGTGTGCCCTCCGCGAAATGTGGTTCCAGCCGACCTTCCACAAACACGTCGGCCAGCTGTGCCACGGGGTGCAGATTCACGTGGAGGGTCCGCACTATGACCACGCCGCCTTCCGCCCCTGGCGGGTGCAGGCCCTGGGCTTCAAGGCCGTCCGCGCCCTGTATCCGGACTACGACCTGTGGCGCGACTTCCCCTACGAATACGCCTTCGGCAAACTGCCCATCGACGTGATCAACGGCGGGCCGTCCCTCCGGGAATGGGTCGACGAGGCGGGCGCGGTCCCCGCCGACCTCGACGCCCTCGCCACCCCGGACGAGGCCGCTTGGGCAGAGACTCGCAGGCCGTTCCTGATTTATTGATCCACCGTCCGGGCCATGAAGGCGGCCGGGGGCGTCCACGTTCCGGGCAGGTGGGCATTGCCCCAGACGCACAGGGCCTGAAGCACGGGCAGGAAGGCCGCCCCCCTGGGTGTCAGGTGGTAGGAAAACCGCTTCGGCTTCAACTGATAGGGCTGACGCGTCACCAGTCCGTCCGCCTCCATGGCGGCCAGCCGATCCGCGAGGATGTTGGTCGATATGCCTTCCGGGGAGGTAAGGAACTCGGCATAGCGGCTCTTCCCGTTCAGCAGGTCGCGCAGGATGACCAGCGACCAGCGATCCCCGACAAGGTCGAGGCTGGAGGCAATCGGACAACCGGAGCGCTTGGAATAGGAGGCCATGCCCTTCACATGGCTTGCAACTTGCAAAATGCAAGTTAACATGCCGGAGCATATCGGAGGGGGGGAGCATGACGACTACGCTGACGGGCAGCTGTCTCTGTGGGCAGGTGCGCTTCTCGAGCGACGGCGGCGCACAGATGGCGGGCCATTGCCACTGTATCGACTGTCGCAAGGCCAGCGGGGCAGGTCGCTGCACCCACGTCGTGGTGGCCGAGGCCGGCTTTACGCTGACCGGCCCGGTGCGGCGCTTCGACAAGCCCGCCGACAGCGGGGCGATTGTCACCCGCGTCTTCTGCGAGACCTGCGGATCCCCGATCTGTTCGACGAATGAGCGTATGCCCGGCATGGTGTTCATTCGCGCCGGCGCCCTGGACGACCCGGACGCAGTGACGCCCGGAATGACGGTCTACGCCAGCCGAGCCCCGCTTTGGGATCGAACCGATGACAGCGTGCCCAGGTTCGACGTCATGCCACCCGAAATGCCGGTCTAGCCCTGTCGATCAGGCCTTCAGCACGTCGGCCTGTAGCCGTGCGGTCCACAGGGCGGCGCGGCGCACCAGCTCATCCTTGATGCCGATCTCGGGATAGTCGGGGCGCAGGCGCTCCAGTTCCTCATAGCGGAAGGCCGCCTCGCCGTGCTCGCGCCACGCGGCCTGAAGCGAGCGGAAGGGGCTGGACCCCATTCTGAGCGCGAACCACAGGCCGTTCTGCTGCCGATCGACGTTGGCGCCCTTGCCGACCCACACCTGTCCGCTGGCCTCGCACACGACGGCGAACACGCCCCAGGCGGGCGGGCGTTCGCGATACTGGCTGAGGGCCTCTTTTCTGGCGTGGGGGTCCATGGTCATCTCCATATTATCCGGGTAATATGACGCATAAATATACCCGGGTAAATATAGGAACCGGCATGACTGACGAAAATGCGCCATCGCGCTACACGGCCTTCGCGGGCGATGAGCGGATCGGCCAGGGCACCCTGGCCGAGGTCGCCGGGGCCGTCTGGCATGCCCGGCAACAGGATGCGGAGCGGACCATCCTTGTCTTCGACGCCCGGGGGGCGGTGGTCGATCTGGACCTGCGCGGGGACCTTGCCGATGTGGTCGCGCGCTACGCGCCCGCGGAAAAGCCACGCCGGGGCCGCCCGAAGCTGGGGGTGGTGGCGCGCGAGGTGACCCTTCTCCCCCGGCACTGGGACTGGCTGGCGACCCAGCCGGGCGGGGCGTCGGCGGCGCTTCGCCGCATGGTCGAGACCGCCAGCAAGGCGGACGGCCAGACGCAGCGGGTCCGCCTGGGCCGCGAGGCCGCGTACCGCTTCATGTCAGCCATGGCTGGCGACCGCGCCGGGTTCGAGGAAGCCTCACGCGCCCTGTTCGCCGGCGACCGCAAGGCGCTGGCGCAGCATGCGGCGTCCTGGCCGCAGGACATTGTGCGGGAGATCGAGACCTGGCTGGAGGAGGATTAGACGCGGCGGGACGCCGGTCCCGGGCCTATTCGACGCGGGCGCCCTGCTTCTGGATCAGCGCATAGACCCTCTGGGCGTCTGCGATCGCGATGAGCTGGGGCGTGGGATCCAGAGATGGCGTCCAGATCGACATTTGAACCCAGGGGCTGGTCGCCTGTCCGAGGACGATCGTACCCCGACCGCCCCCGCGTGGCTTGAGCTTGACGGTCGGCACGCGGGCCAGGGCTATGGCGGTGAAATCCCCGAAAGGCCCCTCGCGATTGATCATCACCCGCTCGGTCGTCACCGCATAGGTCGTATTGGCCCGGACGAACGCATCCAGGGCGAACCGCCCGACCATGAAGCCGAGCCCGATGAACAGAAAAAGCAGGCCGAACAGCATGAATTCCAGCGGGGCACCGGCCGATATGACGCCGAACAGCCAGAAGCAGACAAATCCCAGCCAGAAGATGCTGAATGGGATCAGCAGGAAGTCCCGGCTGGTGAACAGGACGCCTTGCGCGGGCTTTCCGGCCCAGAGGATCGATTCTCCGGGCCCCAGATGGGCGCGAAACTGATCGGCCTCCCGGCTCACGCCGGCTTTTCTTCCAGGCGCTTGTCCAGATAGGCGCCGACGCGGCGGTCGACGGCATCGATATGGTCCTGCCAGAAGTGGCTGGCGCCGTCCTCCAGCTCATAGTCGATGACGATGCCCTTCTGGGTGCGCAGCTTGTTGACCACGCGTTCGACCTCGACCGGCGGCACGATGGTGTCGGCCGTGCCGTGCAGGAACAGGCCCGAGGCCGGGCAGGGGGCGAGGAAGGAGAAGTCGTAGATGTTCGACGGCGGCGACACCGAGATGAAGCCGTCGGTCTCGGGCCGGCGCATCAGCAGCTGCATGCCGATGTAGGCGCCGAACTGATAGCCCGCGACCCAGGTCTGGGTGGCGGCGGGGTTCTCGGCCTGCAGCCAGTCCAGCGCGGTCGCCGCATCGCCCAGCTCGCCGATGCCGCTGTCGAACTCGCCCTGCGACTTGCCCACGCCGCGGCTGTTGTAGCGCAGGGTGGCAAAGCCGCGCTGCTGGAACAGCTGGAACAGCGTCAGCACGACCGGATTGTTCATATGGCCGGCCGCCTTGGGGTGCGGGTGCAGGATCAGGGCGATCGGCGCATCGGGGCGTTTGCCGGGGGAATAGCGGGCTTCGAGACGACCGGACGCACCCGGCAAAATCACTTCAGGCATGTGTCTTCAAACCATCCGGTTCAAAAGGTCACAGCAGGGTCAGGCAATACTTGACTGCTGTAGTAGGACTTTCTAAGTGCCGGTACCCCGAGGGCGCGGCGGCGAAGGCGCGGGTTCTAACACACCTGATCGCCTGTGCGCGGGAAAATTGCCCGTCTGTGCGCGCAAATGAGGAAGGTGCGGGATGCGACTGTCGACGAAGGGACGCTATGCGGTGATGGCGATGGCCGATCTGGCGCGGAACGGCCGTGCCCAGGACGGATCGGCTCGCTCGGTCTCCCTGTCCGAGATCGCCCAGCGCCAGGAAATTTCGCTCAGCTACCTCGAGCAATTGTTCGCCCGGCTGCGGCGCTGCGGCCTGGTGAAAAGCGTGCGCGGGCCGGGCGGGGGCTATCGCCTCGCGCGCGCGCCGTCCGAGACCGTGGTGGCCGACATCGTTCTGGCCGTCGACGAGCCGATCCGTGCCACCCGTTGCGTCGCCCATGCCTCGCCGCGCGGCTGTATGGCCTCGGGCGAACGCTGCATCACCCATAACCTCTGGGAAGATCTGGGCGCCGAGATCCATGCCTATCTGGCCGGCGTGTCGCTCGAGGACGTCGTTCTGAACCGCACGGGCGCGCGCCGTCGCTCGCCGTGTGCCGGGGCCCCGGCCAGCGTGGGAGCCGCCGCATGACCGTCTATTTCGATTACAACGCCTCCGCCCTGATCCGTCCGGAAGTCCAGGCCCTGGTCACGCAGATCATGGCCGAGGGCGGCAACCCCAATGCCGTGCACGCAAAGGGCCGCCGCGCCCGCGCCCACATCGAGACCGCCCGCACGCGCGTCGCCGATCTGGTCGGGGCCGATCCGACGGCCGTCATCTTCTCCTCCGGCGGCACCGAATCGAACGCCCAGGCCGTGGCCAGCGCCATTGCGGCGGGCTGCGAGCGGCTGATCGTTTCGGCCACCGAACACCCCTGCGTGGCCGAAGCCGCCGCCATGTCATCCGTGCCGGTCGAGACCCTGCCGGTGGATGCCAACGGTCAGGTCGACCTGGCCTGGCTGGCCGGGGCGCTGAAGCGTCCGGGCCGGGCCATGGTCGCCATTCACCATGCCAATAACGAGAGCGGCGTCATCCAGCCGATCGCCGAAGCCCGCGCCCTGGTCACCGGGGCGGGCGGCTGGCTGCACGTCGATGCGATCCAGTCGGCCGGCAAGATCGCGGTCGACATGCGCGAACTGGGCGCGGACTCCCTGACCCTGTCTGGGCACAAGCTGGGCGGCCTGCAGGGCGTCGGCGCCCTGGTGATGGGCGAGGGCCGCAGCGCGGTGCGTATCCTGCACGGCGCGGGTCAGGAGCGCGGCTTCCGCGCCGGCACCGAAAACGTGCCCGGTATCGCCGCCTTTGGCATCGCCGCCGAATGCGCGGCCCGTGACCTGGCGCAGGACCATTCGGCCTGGCGCGACGCCGCCGCCGAACGCCTCAAGGCCGAGGGCGCGGTCGTGGTGGGCGAGGGCGCGCCGCGTCTGCCCAACACCCTGTTCGTCGCCACCGGGGGCTGGGACAGCCCGCAACAGTTGATCAGCCTCGACCTCAAGGGGGTGATGGTCTCGGCCGGCAGCGCCTGCTCGTCGGGCAAGACCAAACCATCCAAGACCATGGTCGCCATGGGGCTGGAGCCGCTGGCCACCTTCGCCATCCGCGTCTCGGGGGGCTGGGGCACGACCGAGGCCGACTGGCAGGCCTTTGCCGACGCCTGGTGCGAGGCTCGCGCCCGCGTGCGCGCCCGCCAGCCCGTCGAGGAGATCGCCTGATGGTCGCCGTTAAGGAAACCGTCGACGCCGTCGCCGAGCTGGAGCGCTACAAATACGGCTTCACCTCGGACATCGAGCAGGACTTCGCCCCCAAGGGTCTGAACGCCGACATCGTCCGCTTCATCTCGGAGAAGAAGGGCGAGCCGGAGTGGATGCTGGAATGGCGTCTGGCCGCCTATGAGCGCTGGCTGGCGATGGAAGAGCCGACCTGGGCCTCGGTCCGCTACGAGCCGGTCGACTATCAGGACCTGTACTACTACGCCGCGCCGAAGAAGAAGGAGGGGCCAAAGTCCCTCGACGAGGTCGATCCCGAGCTGCTGGCCGTCTACGAAAAGCTGGGCATCCCGCTGAAGGAACAGGAAGTCCTGGCTGGCGTCCAGGGCGCGCCCAAGGTCGCGGTCGACGCCGTGTTCGACAGCGTTTCGGTGGTCACCACCTTCAAGAAGGAGCTGGAAAAGGCCGGCGTGATCTTCATGCCGATCTCCGAGGCCCTGCGCGAACACCCCGAGCTGGTGCGCCAGTATCTCGGATCGGTCGTGCCGGTCTCGGACAACTATTTCGCGGCCCTGAACAGCGCGGTCTTCTCGGACGGCAGCTTCGTCTACATCCCGCCGGGCGTGCGCTGCCCGATGGAACTGTCGACCTATTTCCGCATCAATGCCAGCCAGACCGGCCAGTTCGAACGCACCCTGATCATCGCCGACAAGGGCAGCTACGTCAGCTACCTCGAGGGCTGCACCGCCCCCATGCGCGACGAGAACCAGCTGCACGCCGCCGTGGTCGAGATCGTCGCGCTGGAAGACGCCGAGGTGAAATATTCGACCGTCCAGAACTGGTACCCCGGCGACGCCGAGGGCAAGGGCGGCATCTACAACTTCGTCACCAAGCGCGCCGACTGCCGCGGTGACCGCTCCAAGGTCAGCTGGACCCAGGTCGAGACCGGCTCGGCCGTCACCTGGAAATACCCCTCCTGCATTCTGAAGGGCGAGGACAGCTCGGGCGAATTCTATTCGATCGCCATCACCAATGGTCACCAGCAGGCCGACACCGGCACCAAGATGATCCACCTCGGCAAGAATTCGAAAAGCCGGATCATCGCCAAGGCCGTCTCGGCGGGTAAATCGGACTCGACCTATCGCGGTCTGGTCTCGGTCCACCCCAAGGCGACCGGCGTGCGCAACTTCACCCAGTGCGACAGCCTGCTGATCGGCAAGGACTGCGGCAGCCACACCATCCCCTACATCGAGGCCAAGAACGGCTCGGCCCAGCTGGAGCACGAGGCCACCACCACCCGCCTCAGCGACGACCAGCTGTTCTACGCCCAGCAGCGCGGCCTGTCCGAGGAAGAGGCCGTGGCTCTGCTGGTCAACGGCTTCGTCCGCGACGTCATGCAGAAACTGCCGATGGAATTCGCCGTCGAGGCCCAGAAGCTGGTCGCGATTAGTCTTGAAGGGAGCGTGGGGTGATCCGTACCTTCATCTTCATGACGGCATTGCTGGTCTCTGGCTGCACAGGTGCCCCGTCCTCGGGGAGCGCAGATGCCGACCTGGTCGAGATTTTCGACGGTCATCTCGTGAGTCTGGATGGTCAGCTTGTGGAGGCGACCAACATCGACATCAGCCTGAGAGCGGGCGGAGATGATCGGACGGTGCCCAACCATTATTTCCTGACCGGAGGCTGTGAGGACCACGGGTTTCTCGATGCTGTCGACGGCCGTTTCTGGAGTGGGTCTACCCCTTCAAAGGGGCTCGAAAGCTCTCCCCGCGGTTCAGGTCTCGATCAAGACTGTCTGGTCGAGGACGTCGAGCGCTACCGCCGCCTGATCGCGTTGATGCAGGAGGGCGCCGTTCTGGAGTTCGACGAAGATCGCCACACTGCCACCTTCACCACCCCTTCAAATCGCGCTGCGGTGTTCCGCATCAACACGACGCTCCTTCCGATTGACTGACATGCTCTCCATCTCCAACCTCCACGTCGCCGTCGGTGACACCCCGATCCTCAAGGGCCTGACGCTCGACGTCCCGGCGGGCGAGGTGCACGCCATCATGGGGCCGAACGGCGCGGGCAAGTCGACGCTGGGCTACGCCCTGTCGGGCCGTCCCGGATATGAAGGCACCGAAGGCGCCGTGACCTGGCGCGGCGAGGACCTGCTGGACCTCGACCCGGCCGAGCGTGCGGCCAAGGGTGTCTTCCTGTCGTTCCAGTATCCGATCGAAATCCCCGGCGTCCCGGCCCTGACCTTTGTGCGCACGGCCCTGAATGCCCAGAAGCGCGCCCGCGGCGAGGAAGAAGTCTCGGCCCCCGAATTCCTGAAGGCGGTCAAGGCGGCGTCGAAGGCCCTCAAGATGGACTTCGACATGCTGAAGCGGCCGCTCAACGTCGGCTTCTCGGGCGGGGAGAAGAAGCGGATGGAGATCCTGCAGATGGCCCTGCTGGAGCCGTCGCTGCTGATCCTCGACGAGACGGATTCCGGCCTCGACATCGACGCCCTGCGTATCGTCGCCGAGGGCGTGAACGCCCTGCGCGGCCCCGAGCGCTCCATGCTGGTCATCACCCACTATCAGCGCCTGCTCGACTACATCAAACCGGACAAGGTCCATGTGCTGGCCGCCGGCAAGATCGTCGCCTCGGGCGGTCCTGAGCTGGCGCACCAGCTCGAGGCCGAGGGCTATGACCGCTATGTGGGCGAGGCCGCCTGAATGATCCTCCCCAGCAAGCGAAGCGCCGCGGGGGAGGGGGACCACGGAGTGGTGGGGGGGGCGACCCCACACGCCGCGCCCGGTTCCGCCCCCTCCACCCTCCTGCGGAGGTTCCCGTCGTTCGCGCGTACACGCGCCAGCCTCCACCCCCGTGAACGGGGGAGGATCCAGTGACCGCCGCCTTTGATCTCAACGACCCGGCGACCTTCCCCTCGCGGCGGACCGAGGCGTGGAAGTACAGCGACGTGCGTCGCTATATGCGCGATGCGCCACCGCCGTCTCCGCCGGGCCGGGTCGAGGGGGGCGGGCCCTTCTACGATCTGGGCGGCGACGGCCTGGTGTTCGTCAACGGCCGGGCCGTGGGCGCCGACGCCTATGTCGCCTTCGGGGACCACACCCTGCGCCTGCGCTTCGTGTCCGACGCCAGCCGCACCGGCCACACGGCCACGGCCCGCATCTCGGCGCGCCCGGGCTCGACCCTGCTGCTGCTCGAAAGCCATGAGGGGCACGGCGTGGCCTATGCCGCACACAACCGCCTCAGCATCGACGTTCCGTCGGGGGCCGCCGTCCATCGCATCGTCCTGACCGACGAACCGGCCGACAGCCTTTCGATCACCCAGGCTGAGGTCACGGTGGGCGAGGGGGCCGTCTATCACCAGACCCTGATCGCGACCGGCGGCCGGCTCCAGCGGCTGGAAACCCAAGTCCATCACGCGGGTCATGGCGCCGATGTGCGCCTCGACGGCCTCTATCGGCTGACCGACAGCCGCCATGTGGACCTGACCAGCGTCGTCACCCACGCGGGCCCCGACGGCCTGACCTCGCAACTGGCCAAGGGCGTCGTGACCGACACGGCACGCGGCGTCTTCCAGGGCCGGATCGTGGTCGAGCGCGGCGCCGACGGCACCGATGCCCGCATGGGCCACCACGCCCTGATCCTGTCGGACCGCGGCGAGGTCGACGCCAAGCCCGAGCTGATCATCTACGCCGACGATGTGCAGTGCGCCCATGGCAACACGGTCGGCGCGCTGGACGAAACCGCCCTGTTCTACATGCAGCAGCGGGGCCTTTCGGCCGAGGAGGCGAGGGCGCTTCTGACCGAGGCCTTCCTGATGGAGGTCGTCGACCGCATCGACCACGAAGGGGCACGAGAGGAGGTCCGCGCATGGCTGACGGAAAGGTCGTGATGGCTCCTCCCCCATCGGGGGAGGGGGACCACCCGCAGGGTGGTGGAGGGGGCCTGCCCCAGTCACCATCCTCCGGCTTTGCCCCCACCACCGCTTCGCGGTCCCCCTCCCCCGGGGGGGGAGGAATACTGTTCTTCGACGCCGACGCTGCCCGCGCCCAATTCCCCATCCTGTCGCGGCAGGTGAACGGCAAGCCGCTGGTCTATCTGGACTCGGCCGCCTCGGCACAAAAGCCGCGCGCCGTCATCGACGCCCTGACGGCGGCGATGGAGGGCAGCTACGCCAACGTCCACCGGGGCCTGCACACCCTCGCCAATGAAACGACCGAGGCCTTCGAGGCCGCACGCGAGACCGTCGCCCGCTATCTGAACGCGCCCTCGGCGGACCAGATCGTCTGGACGCGGGGCGGGACCGAGGCGATCAATCTGGTCGCCGCCGGTATCGGCCAATCCATCCAGCCCGGCGACGAGATCCTCGTCAGCCAGATGGAGCACCACTCCAACATCGTGCCCTGGCACATGCTGCGCGAGCGCAGGGGCGCGGTGCTGAAGTGGATCCCGGTCAAGGACGACGGCAGCCTCGACATGCAGGCCTGTGCCGACCTGCTGGGACCAAAGACCAAAGTCGTCGCCGTCACCCACATGTCCAATGTGCTGGGCACCCTCAATCCGGTGGCCGAGATCAGCCGCCTGGCCCACGCGGCGGGCGCCCGCGTGCTGATCGACGGGTGCCAGGGCGCGGTGCACGCCTCGCCTGACGTTCAGGCGCTGGGCTGCGACTGGTACGTGCTGACCGGCCACAAGCTGTTCGGCCCGACCGGCATCGGCGCCCTCTACGGCACGGCTGAAGCGCTGGAGTCCCTGCCGCCCTATCAGGGGGGCGGCGAGATGATCGAGTCCGTCAGCCAGGACCGCGTCACCTATGCCAAGCCGCCCCAGCGCTTCGAGGCCGGCACGCCGCCGATCCTCGAGGCCATCGGTCTGGGCGCGGCGCTCGACTGGTATTCGACCTTTGATCCCGCCGCCGTTCAGGCTCACGAGGCCGCGCTTCTCGAGCGCGTGCGCGAGCGCCTCTCGGGACTGAACTGGCTGACCGAGATCGGCACGGCGCCCGGCAAGGGGGCCATCTTCACCTTCACCGTCGACGGCGCCCACGCCCACGACATCGCCCAGGTGCTGGACCGCTATGGCGTCGCCGTGCGCGCCGGCCTGCACTGCGCCGAGCCGCTGGCCGCCCGTTTTGGCCTGACGTCGAGCACGCGGGCCAGTTTCGCCCTATATAATACGATCGAGGACGCCGACGCCTTTGCCGACGCCCTCATCAAGGCCAGGGAATTCTTCGTTTAGGCATGGACGATCGCATCACCCAAAGTCCGGATTTCGCCGAAAGCTGGGACGCGCCGCAAAAGAGCGCCCTCGGCCAGGCCGAGCTCGACCGCCTGACCGATGATCTGGTCGCGGCGCTCAAGACCGTGTTCGACCCCGAAATCCCGGTCGACATCTATGAGCTGGGCCTGATCTACAAGGTCGACGTTTCGGACGACCGCGACGTGCTGGTCGAAATGACCCTGACCGCGCCTGGCTGTCCCGTCGCCGGCGAAATGCCCGGATGGGTCGAGGATGCCGTCATGACCGTCGACGGCGTGCGCTCGGCAAAGGCCAATCTGGTGTTCGACCCGCCCTGGGACCCCTCCAAGATGAGCGATGAGGCCAAACTGGCCCTCAACATGTTCTGATCCATGACCGACCTGACCGCCACCCGACCCGCCCGCCGTCCCCGTCCCCAGGCCGTCCGCCTGACCGAGGCCGCCGCTGCGCGCGTCCGCGACCTGACCGAAGGCGCCGCCGGCCCCTGCGTCGGCCTGCGCGTCGGCATCAAGAACGGCGGCTGCGCGGGACAGGAATACACCGTCGACTACGCCGAGCGGATCGAACCGCTGGACGAGGTGGTCGAGGACAAGGGCGCCCGCATCCTGATCGATCCCAAGGCCGTCCTGTTCCTGATCGGCAGCGAGATCGACTTCCAGGTCACCGATCTGGCGTCGAAATTCGTCTTCAACAACCCGAACCAGACCGACGCCTGCGGCTGCGGCGAGAGCGTGACCCTGACGCCGGTGTCTCAGGCCGACTGAGCGGCCTTTCGGACCTCGTCCGGCGTCGGCACCTGGACCGCCGGGGTGACCGGCAGGCCGGTTGCCTCGGCCACCAGTTCGGCTGTGCGGGCCTCGACCGCCGCTTCCAGCCGCTCCATGAACTCGTCCTTGGGCAGGCCGATCGGGAGGGGGTTCAGGAACTCCAGCACCGCCGTGCCGGGCCGTTTCAGGAACTGCTCCTGCGGCCAGAACAGGCCCAGATTGGTCGCCACCGGCACGACCGGCATGTCGAAGTCGCGGTACATGTGCCAGACACCGCTGCGATAGCGGAACTTCTCGCCGACCTTCGCCAGATTGCCCTCGGGATAGATCAGGATGCGGCGCCCCTCGGCGCGGGCGTCCTCGGCCCGGCGCTTCAGGGCCGCGCGGGCCTCATGTCCCCCGCAGTTGTTCACGACGATGGCGCCCAGCTTGCGCAGCACCGTGCTCAGCAGCGGAAACTTCTCCAGGTGGTCGCCCGTCACAAAGGCCAGGTCGGGGAACTGGTTGTAGACCGAATAGCCGTCGCCCCAGCTCTGGTGCTTGGCCGCGACGATGAAGGCCCCCTCGGGCAGGTGCTCGCGCCCCCTCACGGTGACGCGGATGCCGGCCAGCAGGCGCATGGCCTGCACCATGCGGTGCACATAGCGGCGGATGATCCAGCCGGTCGCGCCGCGTCCCGGCAGCAGGGCCGCGAACACCGCCGCCAGACAGTAGAGGACCGACAGCGTCCAGTAGGCCGCGGCAAAGGCCAGGCTGCGGGGCCGGCTGAACGGCGCCAGTCGCCCGTTGTCCACGGTGTCAGGCGGCCTGTTCAAGCTGGTCCGCGTCGGTCACCCGGTTCCGTCCGGCGCGCTTGGAGGCATAGAGCGCGGCATCGGCCCGCTCCAGCAGCGAGGACGGGGTCTCTTCGGGACGAAGTCGGGCATAGCCCGCCGAAATGGTGACGGCGCCCAGCTCGTCATTGGTCGACCGGCGACGCAGCGCGCGCGAGGCTATTTCCTTGAGCACCGACTTCAGCGCCTGATCGACGGCGGCCGTGCTTTCCTCGGGGAAGATCATGGCGAACTCCTCGCCGCCATAGCGGGCTGCGAGGCGGGGCGAGCGGGCCGAGCGGCCCAGCACACTGGCCACATAGCGCAGCACCTGATCGCCGGTCTGGTGGCCCCAGGTATCGTTGAACCGCTTGAAGTGGTCGATGTCGATGACGGCGAGCGTCAGGGCCTTGCCCGTTGCATGGGCCGCGTCGACCGAGCCCTCAAGGTGTTCGTCGAACGCCTTGCGGTTGGCCAGATTGGTCAGGGCGTCGGTCATGGCGTCGCGGCGCACCTGTTCCAGGTGTTCGCGCAGCTTGGCGACCTCGCGGGTCGAGTGTTCCAGCTGCTGCTCCAGCGCGCTGTTCTGGCTCTGGGCCTTGTGGGTCGCGTCGGCCAGGGTGCTGATCAGGGTCTTGAGCGTCTCGGGGCTTTCCACCCCGTCCATGCGCCCACTGGCATCGGCCAGGGTCACGCCGTATTCGACCTGGGACTTATGGGCATTGGCGATGGTGGTCGCGACGGTGGACAGTTCCTTGTCCAGCATGCGCCCGGCGTCGCGGATTTCCTCGTTCAGGCGCCCGCGCGGCAGATATTCAGAGGCCAGCATCTCGGAGGTCGACTCCGAGAACGGCTCCTGCGCCGCCAGGATGCGCCGGATTTCACGGCCCAGGGCGCCCTCGGGATCGCCCAGATAGTGCAGCCACAGTTCGAAATTGACGGGGGTCGGCCACACACCGGCCGCTTCCATGTCGTCGAGCACGCGCCGGGCCAGCCCATAGGCTTCGGGCCCTCGCACCGTGGTGTCGACCTTGGTCATACGTCATTTCCCCCGAAACCGGCGCCCCGTTCTGGGTCGCTTTCCCGACATTAGGCCGTGAAGCGTAACAGCGGGTTAAACGCCGGCCGGTCGTCAGATCGGACGTCTGAGGAAGGCGGGTACACCCTCATTGCCAAAGGCCGTGCTGTCCGCCGCCTTGACGGGGGCCTTGTCGGCCGTGTCCGCCTTCGGTGCCGCCTCGGCCTTGTCCGCCTTCTTGCCCCGGCCCGAGCGGCCGCGCGTGCGCGGTTCGGCGTCCTTCTTTGGGGCCTCGGGCGCGGGAGCAGGGGGCGCGACCTCCGCCGCCGGAGCCTTCGCCTCGGGGGCCGTGTCCTGCGTCGGTTCACCGGCCGGCTTGCGGCGCGAGCGCGAGCGGCGCGGCTTGTCGGCCGGAGCCTCATCCGACGCGGCCTCGGCCTTCGGCGCCTTGTCGGCCTTCGCGGGCGCGGGCTTGCCGCCGCCCGACAGGTCGAGGGTCAGCTCTTCCGGCGTCATCTTGATCAGCTTCAGGACCTTGTCGAGCGCCTTGTCGTCCGACGGCGTCACGATCATGAAGGTCTGGCCGGTCTTGCCGGCCCGGCCGGTGCGCCCGATCCGGTGCACATAGTCGTCGGCGGCATGCGCCACGTCATAGTTGAACACATGGCTTACGTCGGGAATGTCCAGGCCCCGGGCCGCCACATCCGACGCCACCAGCACCTTCAGATCGCCCGAGCGGAAGTCCGCCAGCGTCTTCATGCGCAGGCTCTGGTCCAGATCACCATGGATGGGCGCGGCATCAAAGCCGTGCCGCTTCAGCGACTTGGCGACGACGTCGACGTCGGACTTGCGGTTACAGAAGACGATGCCGTTCTTGACGTCGTCACGCGCCACGAGCGCCCGCAGCGCCTCGCGCTTCAGCTTGGGATCGCTGCGCGGGATGCGCACCAGATACTGGGTGATGGTCTCGGCCGTCATCGCCGGGCGCGAGGCCTCGATGCGGGTCGGATCCTTCAGGAACTGGGTGGTCAGGCGCGTGATCTCCGGCGGCATGGTGGCCGAGAAGAACAGCGTCTGGCGCCGCGGCGGCGTCAGCTTGAAGATGCGCTCGATGTCGGGGATGAAGCCCATGTCCAGCATGCGGTCGGCCTCGTCGACCACCATCAGCTCGACCCCGGTCAGCAGCATCTTGCCCCGATCGAACAGGTCCAGCAGGCGGCCGGGCGTGGCGATCAGCACATCCACGCCCTTGTTCAGCGCGGCGACCTGGTCGCCCATGGACACGCCGCCGATCAGCAGCACCCAGTTGAGCTTGGTGCCCTTGGCGTATTTGGCAAAGCTCTCGGCCACCTGGTCGGCCAGTTCGCGGGTCGGCGCCAGCACCAAGGCGCGCGGCATGCGGGCCTTCGCCCGTCCGGATGCCAGTCGCTCGACCAGCGGCAGGGTGAAGGCGGCGGTCTTGCCGGTCCCGGTCTGGGCGATCCCCAGGACATCACGTCCGGCGAGGGCCACGGGAATGGCCTGGGCCTGGATCGGGGTGGCGGAGGTATAGCCCGTGTCAGTCACGGCCTTCAGCGTCGTGGGCGAAAGGCCCAGCTGGGTAAAGTCGGTCATTCAAACCTTGTATGTTCGGGAGGAAAAGTCAGGCGGGCCCCCGTATGGAGCCGACTGTGCGCGAAACCGCCCCTCTGGGCGTGCGGGCGGCCCCGTTGCCGTTCCTGTCCCGAGCACGAGCGCCGCATATAGATATCCACACGGCGAAGTCAAGTATTTGGCCTGTCAGCGATCTTGCAAATCCTTACAGATCGTTAATAGTCCGTCCCGGGAGAGTTCAGAGGGGAGGGGGCCGCGCATGCGCAGGTCAGTTGTCGGATTTGCCCTGGCCGCGGGGCTTGCGCTCCTGCCGGCGTCGTCGCTGCAGGCGGGCGACAGCCGGATGGACGAGGTGCCGGCCTTCATGGCTGTGGCCTTCGACAACACCGTCATGTCCCACTATCCGGACGGGGGCTGGGTCAAGCACTGGTTCAACCGCGACGGCAGCTATGAGGGGCGCTTCTCCGACGGGCGCCGCATCACCGCCCGCTGGGAGGTGGATCGCAACCGGGTCTGCCTCGACCGCATCCGGCCCGGCTTCATGATCCCGCGCTTCTGCAGCGACATCGTCGAGGCCGAGATCGGTGACAGCTGGATGGCACGCGACCCCCTCGGCCGGCGGGTCCGCAACACCCTGGTGCGGGGCCGAAGCTGACAATTCGACCATTTCCATGCGGTAATTTAATACCGTACAAAGAAAACCATTTTAGAACAACGCGTTAACGTATAAACCGTGCTCGAACCGGCATTGACGGCGCTGCGGCGATCCTGTAGCAGCCCGCCTTCAATCCGGCGCACCGCATTTTCTGGGGCGTCATCCGACCATCAGGACCTCAGACATGCTGAAGAGCACCACGGCTTCGCTGAAGCCGGCCGATGTCGAGAAGAAGTGGATCCACATCGATGCCGAAGGCGTCGTGGTGGGCCGTCTTGCGACCTTCATCGCCAACCGTCTGCGCGGCAAGCACCGCCCGGACTACACCCCCCACGTCGACTGCGGTGACTATGTCATCGTGACCAACGTCGACAAGGTCGTCTTCACCGGCGCCAAGCTGACCGACAAGGTCTACTACCGTCACACGGGTCACCCGGGCGGTATCAAGGAAACCACCCCGGAGAAGGTCCTGAACGGCCGCTTCCCCGAGCGCGTCCTTGAAAAGGCCGTCGAGCGTATGCTGCCCAAGGAAAGCCCGCTGGCCCGCAAGCAGATGACGCACCTGCGCCTGTTCGCCGGCAGCGCGCATACCCACGAAGCCCAACAGCCGGAAACGATCGACTTCAAGTCGGCCAACTCCAAGAACATCCGGACCGTCTGATCATGACCGACGCGACCAACACCGACACCGCCGCAACCGGCTTTGACGCCCTGAAGGGCATGGGCTCCACCGAGGCCGAGGCCCCGGTTCACGTCCAGAAGCTCGACAAGCTGGGCCGCGCCTATTCGACCGGCAAGCGCAAGAACGCCATCGCCCGCGTCTGGGTGAAGCCCGGCTCGGGCAAGATCACCGTCAACGGCAAGGAGCTGGCCCAGTATTTCGCCCGCCCCGTGCTGCAGATGATGGTCGCCCAGCCGCTGACCGTCTCGGACCGCACCACCCAGTTCGACGTGGTCTGCACCGTCGAGGGCTCGGGCCTCTCGGGCCAGGCCGGCGCCATCCGCCACGGCCTGTCGCACGCCCTGACCCACTATGAGCCGGAACTGCGCAAGGTCCTGAAGCCCCACGGCTTCCTGACCCGCGACAGCCGCGTCGTCGAGCGCAAGAAGTACGGCCGCGCCAAGGCCCGCCGCAGCTTCCAGTTCTCGAAGCGCTAAGGCTCTTCAGATACGCTACGGAAGAGGGCGCCCCGGGAAACCGGGGCGCCTTTCTTCTATGGGGCACTCGTCTCCTCCCCATCTTGATGGGGAGGGGGACCACGAAGTGGTGGAGGGGTTCTTCACCCCTCGCCCTCCCTCAAGATCCCCTCCGTCCCGTCGGCTTCGCCGCCGTGCCACCTCCCCATCTCCGATAGGGAGGAGTCAGTCTACCCGGCATCCTCGGGCTCGACCTGGTCGTTGCGCCCCTTTGTCCTTCTCCCCTTGTGGGAGAAGGTGCCCCCTGAGAAGGGGGCGGATGAGGGGTCGCGCCGAGATCGGAACGTCATCGGGTCGGATGAAGCGGGTTCATCGTCACCCGACTGAGAGACCCCTCATCCGTCAGGCTTCGCCTGCCACCTTCTCCCGCAAGGGGAGAAGGACCGCTGGGTCAAACGCCTCTGCCATCACAACCACCCCCAATTTCCCCCGCGCTTTCAAAGCCCCCACCGTTTCCCGACCCGACTTCCCCGCCTCAGCCCGGGGCCGTGCAAACCTCCCCGGGTCCTGTCGCACGGAGGGCTCGTAAGGCCTGCGACCTTGTGAGCGGCGGGAGCGATGGAGCGGGATCAGACCTTGGGGCCTGAGCACCCTCGATCTCCGCCTCCGGGTGCGGGATCGAGGCAAGGGTCGAGGGGGATACTCGGCCGTTCCGGGAGCCTTCGCAGGAAGGCCCCGCCCGCCGGGGGCGCTGCGGTAAGGCCCGAATACGGCCACCCGACGCAAGCTTCCGGAAAACCACCGCGCGGAGCGTCGGTCTTCGTCGAAACGGTAAACTCTACTCACTCCGGGCGAAGGCCCGGCGCTCCGCCTGCTCTCCAACCCGCCGCCACCACGGCCGGGGGCTTTGGGGCGTCTCTGCCCCTCTCGCCACCCGTGCTCAGGCTCCCCATATCCCCGCCGAAAGGGGGCCATCATGCCGAACCTCAAGCTGGACCATCTGACCCTGCTGGTGACCTCGATCGAGGCCAGCCGGCCCTTCTATGAAACGCTGCTGCCGCTGCTGGGCTTTCACCGAACCACGCGCGAGAACTGGACCGACGGGCAGGGCTTCTTCCTGCAATTCCTGCCGGCAAGGCCCGAGACCCGGCCCTATGAGCGATACGGCGCCGGCCTCAACCACCTGGGGTTCGGGGCGCCCGATGCCGAAACCGTCACGGCCATCCGCGACGCCATGCAGGCCGCGGGGCTCGAGGTTCCGGAAATTCAGGACCTCGGGGGTGCAAAGGCCCTGTTCCTCAAGGACCCGGACGGCCTAAGGTTCGAGATTACCTGGTACCCGCCCGGCGTGGCGGTTGTTGATTGAGACACAGATGCCCCACACCCTGTTCATTGATGGCGAAGCCGGCACCACGGGCCTTGAGATCCGCGAGCGGGTCGAGGGGCGATCGGACCTGGAGTTGATCCTGCTGGGCGATCGCAGGCGCGATCCCGAAGCCCGGCGTGAAGCCCTGAACAGCGCCGATGCGGTCATCCTGTGCCTGCCCGACGATGCGGCGCGCGAGGCTGTGGCCATGGTCGAAAACCCGGCCGTCCGGGTGATCGATGCCTCGACCGCCTATCGCGTCGCGCCCGGCTGGACCTATGGCTTTCCCGAACTGCGCCCGGGCCAGCGCGAGGCCGTGGCCGGCTCGACCCGCGTGTCCAACCCGGGCTGCTATCCGACCGGCTTTCTGGCGCTGGTGGCGCCGCTGGTGCGCGCGGGCCTGATCCCCGCCGACTGGCCGGTCAGCGTCAACGCCGTCTCGGGCTATTCCGGCGGCGGCAAGGCCATGATCGCGGAATTCGAGGACGGCACCCCCGATCCCTTCCGGGCCTACGGCCTCACCCTGAAGCACAAGCACGTGCCCGAAATGACGAAACATGCAGGACTTTCCCGTCCCGTGCTGTTCTCTCCGGCGGTCGGCAACTACCGTCAGGGCATGCTGGTCGAGGTGCCGCTGCACCTGTCGGCCCTGCCGTCGCCGTCGTCGATCGAGGTGATCCATGGCGCACTCGTCGAGGCCTATGACGGCGCCCGGTTCGTCGAGGTCGCCTCGCTGGAGGAGACCGAGGCCATGACCGGCCTGACGCCGGAGGGCCTCAACGGCACCAACCGCCTGCGCCTCCACGTGTTCGGGGACCGCGACGGCCATCAGGCGCGACTGGTCGCCCTGCTGGACAATCTGGGCAAGGGCGCCTCGGGCGCGGCGGTCCAGAACCTGAACCTCATGCTGGGCCTGGACGAAGGGGCGGGGCTGACCTGAAACCCTTCGGGGCCGGGCGCCGTATATGGATCATGACCCAAGCGCTCCTTCATCGTCGCACCCTTCTGGCCGGTCTGGGCGGACTGGCCCTCGCCGGCTGCTCGTCCGAGACGGCCAGCGCCGGTGATCCCCGGTTTGCCGACTCGCCCTTCCGTCGCCTGACCGAGGACCAGTGGCGCGCCCGCCTGTCCGGTCCGTCGTTCAACGTCCTGCGGCGCGAGGCGACCGAACGGCCCTTCACCAGCCCTCTGAATGACGAGCACCGCGACGGCACCTTCCTGTGCCGGGGCTGCGAGCTGCCGCTGTTCCAGTCGCGCTGGAAGTACGACTCCCGCACCGGCTGGCCCAGCTTCTACGATGTGATCTCGCGCAATATCGGCACCAAGACTGACTATCGCATCGGGGTCCCGCGCACGGAATACCACTGTGCCCGTTGCCTGGGGCATCAGGGACACGTCTTCGACGACGGCCCGCGCCCCACGGGCAAACGCTACTGCAACAACGGCGTCGCCCTGATCTTCCGACCGGCCTAGGCCATGCGCGCAGCCAGCGCCGACTGGACCGTCAGGCCGAACCACACCCCGGCGATGACGATCAGGATGCCGTAGTCATAGCCCGGCACGAACACCGGAATGGCCGCGCCGATCAGGGTCAGCAGCGGCAGGATCGACGCCCAGATGGCCGCGCCCGGATAGCCCGGCTGGATCAGCGGCTGAGCCCCGCGACCCATACGCTTCAGCATCCAGCCGTTCATCAGGACGAACAGCACAGGCACCAGCAGGGCGATCAGCACATACTTCAGCGTCTGGTCGGTCCGCCCGTACAGCGACGTCGTCAGCACCTGTAGCGCATAGGCCGTGCCCGTGGTCACAGCCAGCATCAGATTGGGGCCAGCCGTCACGAGCGTACCTTCACATAGCTGCCGGGCGCGGGCTCGATCGGGGGCAGGGGACCGGCCGCCGGATCCCGCGCCTTCACCTTCGGCCCCGACCGCTTCGACAGCCAAGCCGCCCAATGCGGCCACCAGCTGCCGGGGTGCTCCTCGGCCCCCTCCAGCCAGGCGTCGAAGGTCTCGGGCAGGGCGTCGTTCGTCCAGTGGGCATACTTCCGGGCCGAGGGCGGATTGATCACCCCGGCGATATGGCCCGATCCCGCCAGCGTCAGGGTCACGTCAGCGCCGCTGAACGCCCGCGCCGAGCGATAGACCGAGCGCGTCGGCGCAATGTGGTCCTCGCGGCTGGCCTGGAAATAGAGCGGAATGGCCACCTTCGACAGGTCAATGTTCACCCCGCCCAGCTCGAACTGGCCCTGCGTCAGGGCATTCCGCCCATACATCGAGCGCAGATAGTCCATGTGCAGCCGCTTCGGCATCCGCGTCTGGTCCGCATTCCAGAACAGCAGGTCAAAGGCAGGCGGGTCCTTGCCCATCAGATAGTTGGACACGAAGAACGACCAGATCAGATCATTGGCCCTGAGCGCATTGAAGGTGTCGGCCATGGCACTGCCGGGCAGCACGCCCCCGGCCTCGTCCATCTGCCGCTCGATCTCGTCCAGCCAGTGCTCGTCGGTGAACAGCAGCAGGTCCCCGGCCTCGGCAAAGTCATGCTGGGCGGCAAAGAAGGTCGTCGCGCCCACATCCTTGCGCCCCGTCGCCGCCATATGGCCCAGGGCCGCACCCATCAGCGTTCCGCCGATGCAATAGCCGACCGTGTTGACGGTGCCCGTGCCGCACTGCTCGCGCACCTTGTCGATGGCGCGATAGATGCCCTTCTCCAGATAGTCGTCAAAGCCGTAGCCCGCCTTGTCGGCATCCGGATTGACCCAGGAGCAGACAAAGACGCTGAAGCCTTGCTCCGACAGCCAGCGGATCATCGAATTGGCCGGCTGCAGGTCCAGGATGTAGAATTTGTTGATCCACGGCGGGAAGATCAGCAGCGGAATCTCGTGCTGCTGCTCCGTCGCCGGGGCGTACTGGATCAGCTCGAACAGGTCGTCGCGCCACACCACCTGGCCCGGGGCGGTGGCGACGTTCTCGCCCACCCGGAAGCGGTCGTAGTCGGCCTGGCTGATCTTCAGCTTGCCGCCCCCGCGCTCCATGTCGGCGGCGAAATTCTGCATCCCCTTCACCAACGACTCGCCGTTGCTCTCGGCCAGGGCCTTCAGCGCCACCGGGTTGGACGCCAGGAAGTTCGAGGGCGAGAAGGCATCGGTCAGCAGACGGGTGAAGAACTCGGCCCGGCGCTTGGTCCGCGGATCGACGTCCTCGACCGAGGACACCAGCTCGTTCATCCAGTCGGCTGACAGCTGGTACGAGCGCCGCATGATGTCGAAGGTCGGGTTCTCGCTCCACGCCGGATCCTTGAAGCGTTTGTCCGGGCGCCCCGCCGACGCGGGCACCCCCTGCGTCTGGCTGGCGGTCGACGACCACAGATCCATGTAGCGGGTGAACAGGTCGGCCTGGGCCTGGAACAGCTTGTCCGGCCGTGCGGCCAGACCGGTCATCACCGAGGTCAGGGCGGGGCCGACATTGAACGGGTCCGGGTTGAGCGCTGCCGGCCGTCCGGCCTGGCTCATCGCCGATTCGGCCATGGCCGCCTGGGCCATCATCGCCGCCCGCGCGAGGTTCATGGACAGGGCCTCGAGGTCGGGCAGGGCGGTTTCCGGCGCGTCAGGGGCGGCCTCCTGCCGTGCCTGGGCCCCGGGCGCCGGCTGTTCCGCTTCAGGCTCCGGACGCGGTGCGGATTTTCGGGGTCTGGCGCTGCCCTTTGCCGAGGTCGGCCGGCCCGCCTTGCGCGGCGCGCGGGCACCGGCTTTCGGGCGAGGGCTGTCGGACTCAGTCGGGCGTTTCGCCATGGTTTCCTCTCAATGGGGCGAGATCCTTGTCGACCCGGCTTGGGAATGCCGCCCCGGATCGCGTCCTTGCCCTTTCTTGCGCCGGGATCATGACATATGACCGTGCCCGATATGAATGCGCAGCAGGCGAAAAAGTGGGCGATGACCGGCCTCGGCCTCGCGGCGGGGCTGTCCCTCGCTGCCTGTGCCACGCCGGGCGCCGAAACCGCTGACGAGGCCGTGGCGCCGCTGTCGCCGCGAATCACGGCGCTGATCGCCGCCAATCGGGGCTACCCGGACTGGCGGAACTTCCCCCGGCAGGGCACGCCGCCGCCATCGGCGGTCGAGGTCGCGGGCCGCGTGGCGGCTCTGGATACGGCCTCATCGGAAGCGGCGGCCCAGGTCGCGGCCATCGACTGGACGCTCCAGGACCCCGAGGGCTTTGCCCGTCGCGTCGCCGAGGACGTCGCCGCCCGGCCGATCGCGCCCGCGACGCTGCAGACCCGCGAGGAGGTCGAGGCCTTTGCCCAGGGCCTGCGCGACCGGGGCCGCGCCCCACCCCCCATTCCCAGACGGTGAGTCCGGGTACACAGCCATAACAACGGCGCGGACCGCCGGTCACGCGCCCCTCAGGAGAGACTCATGGCCCAGGACGCCAAACCCTACGCTTCCAGCCTGCCGTTCGACGCGGTGCGTGTGACGGAACTGGCCGCCATCGCGGCCTCGTCCCTCGTCGGCCGGGGCGATGAGAAGGCGGCCGACCAGGTCGCGGTCGATGCCATGCGCACGGCGCTGAATGCGCTCGACATCGACGGCAAGATCGTGATCGGCGAGGGCGAGCGGGACGAAGCTCCCATGCTCTACATCGGCGAGAAGGTCGGCACCGGTCAGGGCCCGGCCATCGACATCGCGCTGGATCCGCTGGAGGGCACCACCCTGACGGCCAAGGCCATGGCCAACGCCCTGGCGGTGCTGGCCATGTCGCCCGGCGGCGGCATGCTGCACGCCCCCGACACCTATATGGACAAGATCGCGATCGGCCCGGGATACGAGCCGGGTCTGGTCGATCTGGACCGCAGCCCCGAGGACAACGTCATGGCGCTGGCCCGCGCCAAGGGGGTCAAGCCCGGCGAGATCACCGTCTGCGTCATGGACCGGCCGCGCCACGCCGACCTGATCGCTGCCCTCCGCGGTGTGGGTGCCCGTGTGCTGCTGATCACCGACGGCGACGTCGCCGGTGTCATCCACACGACCGAACCCGAGACCGGCATCGACCTCTATCTGGGGTCCGGCGGGGCGCCCGAGGGCGTGCTGGCCGCTGCGGCTCTCAAATGCGTGGGCGGCCAGTTCCAGGGCCGGCTGATCTTCCGCAATGACGACGAGCGCGCTCGCGCCGAGCGCACCGGCGTCACCGATTTCGACCGCAAGTACGACCTCCACGAGCTGGTCTCGAAGGACGCCATCTTCGTCGCAACCGGCGTCACCAAGGGCGCCCTGCTGGACGGCGTGCGCCATGTCGGTGGCCGGATCGAGACCCACACCCTGGTGATGGACTCCTTCAGCCGCACGGTGCGTCGCATCCGCACCTCGCGCCCCGCCTGACGCGCGGGTGGAGGCGGAACGGACAGGACCGACGCCGGCCTTCCTCGGGGTCGAACGCTCCCTGTCGGGACGGCAGTGGCTGGAGCGCCCGCACGATCCGGCCATCGCCCGCGCCCACGCCCAGGCGCTGGGGCTGGGCGAGCCGCTGGCCCGCGCCCTGGCCTCGCGCGGCGTGGGGGCAGAGGAGGGGGCTGATTTCCTCGATCCGACCCTGCGCGCCCTGTTCCCGGACCCATCCAGCTTTGCCGACATGGATGCGGCGGCCTCGGCCATCGTCGACGCCCTTGAGCGTCGGGCCAACATCCATGTCTTCGCCGACTATGACGTGGACGGGGCATCCAGCGCCGCCCTGCTGGTCCGCTGGTTCCGCGAAATGGGGCACGAGCTCTCCCTCTATGTTCCCGACCGGCTGACCGAAGGCTACGGACCCAGTCCCCGCGCCTTCGACACGCTGAAGGCCGCGGGCGCCGACCTGGTCATCACCGTCGACTGCGGTGCGGCCGCCGAGGTCGCCCTGGCCCATGCCGCCGCCATCGATCTCGGCGTCGTGGTCGTCGACCACCACCTCATGCGGGGCGAGGCGCCGGCCTGTCTGGCAGTGGTCAATCCCAACCGGGCCGACTGTCGCTCGGGACAGGGCAATCTGGCGGCAGCAGGCGTGGTGTTCGTGCTGCTGGCCGCCCTGAACCGCGCGGCCCGCAGGCGCGGCCTGTTCGAGGGGCGCAGCGAGCCCGACATCCGCCGCTGGCTGGACCTGGCGGCGCTGGGTGCCATATGTGACGTGACCGCCCTGACCGGCTTCAACCGGGCGCTGGCACGACTGGGACTACAGGTCATGTCGTCCTGGGCCAATCCCGGCCTCAGCGCCCTTCTGTCCGTCGCTGGCGGAGAGCCCGGCGAGGCCCGCAGCAACCACGCCGGCTTCATCCTCGGCCCGCGCATCAATGCCGGGGGCCGGATCGGACGCGCAGACCTGGGCGCGCGCCTGCTGTCCACGGACGATCCCGGCGAGGCACTCGCGCTGGCCCGTGAGCTGGACGCCCTGAATCTGGCCCGGCGCGAGGTCGAGGCCGAGGTCACCGAGGCGGCCGTCCGGCTGGGCGAGGCCCAGGGCGTGGAGGATCCCGCCGTTGCGGCCGCCGTGATCGCGGGCGAGGGGTGGCATCCGGGCGTCGTCGGCATTGTTGCCGGACGCCTGCGCGAGCGCTGGCGCAAGCCGGTGGTCGTGATCGGCCTTGATCCCGTTAACGGCATCGGCAAGGGCTCGGGCCGATCCCAGCCCGGCTATAACCTCGGGCGGGCGGTGCAGCAGGCCTTCGACGAGGGGATCCTGATGGCCGGCGGCGGTCACGCCATGGCGGCGGGCCTGACGGTTCGCACCGACCGGATCGATGCCCTGCGCGACTATCTGAACACCACCCTTACGGCCCAGACGGATGCCGTGGCCGCGCGCGCCCTCGACGCCGTGCTGATCGACGCCCTGATCGAGCCGGGGGCCGCCGACCGCGCCCTGCTGGACGCCTTCGAACGGCTGGCGCCCTTCGGCCCCGGCAATCCGGAGCCTGTATTCGCCCTTGAGCGCGTCCGGGCCGTCGATGTGCGCGCCATGAAAGGCGGACATCTGCGTTGCCAGCTGCGCGGCGCGGACGGTCGGACGCTTCGCGCAGTAGCCTGGCGGTGTGCGGATCAGGAGACCGGACAGGCCCTCGCGGCCGGTGGCGCGCTCAATATCGTGGGCCGTCTGAAGCCCGACGACTGGAACGGCCGACGGGGGGTTCAGCTGGAAATCGACGACGTCGCCGATCCCAGGCGACTTTGATTGATTCAGTTGACCAAAGAGGGTTGCAAGCGTCGGAATCGCCCGCTATATCGCCGTCCTCCCGCGCAGCGGTCCCTTCGTCTATCGGTTAGGACGCTAGGTTTTCAACCTAGAAAGAGGGGTTCGATTCCCCTAGGGACTGCCACGCGGGAGTATCTCCCCCGACAATTTATTGCGTTCCTCCCGCACTTTGCGGCCAGCCGTCGTTCTGACACTGCTTCGCATTTGCAACCGCAGGTGTAAAACCGGCGTTTTCGCACTCCACAGGCTTCGCCGAACCGTGTTAAGCATCGTCCGTCTGCTGTCGCGGGCGGGGGTGTTTGACTGTGTCTGATACAGAGGGGCTTGATACGCCGGGGACGATAGAGATCGTCGGCAAGGTCAAGTGGTTCGATCCCGGGAAGGGATACGGGTTCATCGTTCCGGACGATCCGGACATGACGGACCTCAAGGATGTGCTGCTGCACATCAGCAATCTGCGCGACACCGGTCGCGACACGGCGCCCGAGGGCGCCGAAATCCGCTGTGAGTGCGTGCGCCGGCCCAAGGGCTGGCAGGTGCTCGAGGTTCTGGACCTCCAGGAGGACACTGCCGACGCCGCGCCCGCGCGCCGTACGGGCTATGACGGGCTGCGCGCGCTCGGACGGGGCGAGGGGGCCTCGACCGTGGCGCCCTCGGGTCTTCCGCTCGAGCCGGCGGTCGTGAAATGGTTCAATCGCACCAAGGGGTACGGTTTTGTGGTGCGCGACGACGCCGAGGGCGATATCTTCGTGCATGTCGAGACCCTGCGCCGCTGCGGCATAGAGGACCTTCTGCCGGGCGATCCGGTGCAGGTTCGATTCGCCGAGGGCCCCAAGGGCCTCGTGGTCGCTGAAATCAGACTGGGTGGAGCCCGCTCCGCCTGACGAAAGAGGTGGAACAGGTGTTCAAGCGTTATCTTCCTGCTGCGGCGCTCTGCGCGGCCCTTCTGTTCACCGGCGCCTGCGCCCAGGAATCGACGACCGGCGACGGCCAGACCCTGCCGGTCGAGCCCCTGACCGTCATCACCGACAAGGGCAGTTTCGATTTTCAGGTTGAGATCGCCGACGACCAGCCGGAACGCGCGCGCGGCCTGATGTATCGTCCGCCGCTGGAGGATGACCGCGGCATGCTGTTCCAGTTCCCGGACGTGGCCGAGCGCGCCTTCTGGATGCAGAACACGCCCAGCTCGCTCGACATCGTCTATCTGGATCCGCAGGGCTGCATCGTCTCGATCGCTGCCCACACCACCCCCTATGCCGAGACGACCTATCCCTCGAACGGCGCGGCCAAGGGCGTGCTCGAGGTGCGGGCCGGCCGTATGGCCGAGATCGGCGCGGGGCCGGGCGACCGCATCCGTCACCCCTTCTTCGACACCCAGACCCCCTGCGGCGGCTGACGCGCGTTGCGGGCGGGGCAGGGGCGTGGCATGAGGGCCGTCCCTTGATGTCGGGGTGTAGCGCAGCCTGGTAGCGCATCTGCTTTGGGAGCAGAGGGTCGGAGGTTCGAATCCTCTCGCCCCGACCATCACGTGGCCGTGGCCGACCCTCTGCGGTCAGGCCTTTTCGACGAAGCTGTCGATCACCTTCTTCTCGCCGGCCTTGTCGAAGGCGACGCGTAGCTTGTTGCCCTCGACGCCCTGGATGCGACCATAGCCGAACTTCTGGTGAAACACGCGCTCGCCCCGGCTCCACTGGCCGGTGGGGGCTGCGGTGGTGGGGTGCTCGACGCGGCGGCTGACGCCCTCGATGGGCGGGCTGCGGTGGGCCGAGCCGGTGGCGCTGCGCTGCTGGGCGCGCTTCCAGCCGGGGCTGTCATAGCCGCCGCCAAAGGTCTTGTCCTCTGACCAGCGATCCTGGACCTGGCGGGCGCTGGGGGCGGCCCCGTAATAGCCGGTCTCGCTTTCCGGCTGGACGTTCTCGATCGGCAGTTCGTCGACGAAGCGGCTGGGCATCTGGGCGGTCCAGCGGCCATAGACCTGCCGGTTGGCGGCAAAGCTGATGCGGGCATCGCGGCGCGCGCGGGTCAGGCCGACATAGGCCAGCCGGCGTTCCTCCTCGAGGCCCTTTTCGCCCTTCTCGTCGATGCTGCGCTGGCTGGGGAAGACGCCTTCCTCCCAGCCGGGCAGGAACACCAGCGGGAACTCCAGCCCCTTGGCGCCATGCAGGGTCATGATCTGGACCGAGTCGTCGCCCGAGGCCCGCTCCATGTCCATGACCAGCGACACATGCTCCAGATAGGCCTGCAGGGTGTCGAAGGCCTGCATGGCCTGGACCAGTTCCTTGAGATTATCCAGCCGCGTCTGGCCGGTCAGGCGGTCGGCCTTCTGCATATCGGTGTAGCCACTCTCCTCCAGCACGGTCTCGGCCAGCTGGGGGTGGGGCGTGTCGGCGGCCAGGGTGCGCCAGCGGTGCAGGTCGCGGGCGAACCCGGCGAGCGCGGTCCGGGTGCGGGCCTGTAGTTCGTCCGATTCGATCAGCCGGTGGACGGCCGCCATGGCCGAGATGCCCGCGGTACGCGCCAGCTGCAGGATCTTCTGGACCGAAGTGTCGCCGATGCCGCGCTTGGGCACATTGACGATCCGCTCGAAGGCGAGGTCGTCGTCCTCGGACTGGATCAGCCGCAGATAGGCGTGGGCGTCGCGGATTTCGGCGCGTTCGAAGAAGCGGGGGCCACCGATGACGGTGTAGGGGATGGCCAGCATGACGAAGCGTTCCTCGAACGCTCGCATCTGATGCGACGCGCGAACAAGAACGGCCATGTCCTTGTATTTCATGCCGGTGGTCTTGGCTGTCTCGATCTCGTCAGCGATCAGCCGGGCCTCGGCCTCGCCGTCCCAGACGCCGCGCACGCGGACCTTTTCGCCGCCGTCGTCCTCGGTCCAGAGGGTCTTGCCCAGTCGTCCCCGGTTGCCGGCGATCAGACCCGAGGCTGCCCCCAGGATATTGCCGGTCGACCGGTAATTGCGCTCCAGCCGCACCAGCTTGGCGCCGGGAAAATCGCGTTCGAAGCGTAGGATGTTGTCCACCTCGGCCCCGCGCCAGCCATAGATCGACTGGTCATCGTCGCCCACGCAACAGACATTGCCGGTCGAGGACGTCAGCAGCCTCAGCCACAGGTACTGGGCGACATTGGTGTCCTGATATTCGTCGACCAGGATGTAGCGAAACCGGCGCCGGTATTCCTCTGCGATATCAGCATGTTCGGACAGGATTGTGAGGTTGTGCAGTAGCAGGTCGCCAAAGTCGCAGGCGTTCAGCGTCTGCAGGCGGTTCTGATAGGCGGCATAGAGCGTCTTGGCCTTGCCGTCGGCGAAATCCTCGGTCGCGGGCAGTTTGGCGGGCGTCCAGCCGCGGTTCTTCCAGTGATCGACCAAGCCGGACAGAGTGCGCGGGGTCCAGCGCTTCGTGTCGATGCCCTCGGCCTCCATCAACTGCTTCAGCAGCCGCTCCTGATCATCGGTGTCCAGGATGGTGAAGCTGGAGCGCAGGCCCACCAGCTCGGCATGACGTCTCAGGATCTGGGCGGCGATCGAGTGGAAGGTGCCCAGCCAGCGCAGCCCCTCGGCCGACGGACCGATCAGGTGGGTGATCCGCTCGCGCATCTCGCGCGCCGCCTTGTTGGTGAAGGTGACGGCCAGCAACTCCCACGGGCGTGCCTTCCCGGTCGCCAAAATGTGCGCCAGCCGCGTGGTCAGCACCCGCGTCTTGCCCGTGCCGGCGCCCGCCAGCACCAGAACCGGCCCTTCGGTCGTCTCCACCGCTTCGCGCTGTTCCGGGTTCAGGCCCGCGAGATAGTCCGGCACCGGCGCGGCGGCGCGCGCGAGGTCGGAGATGCGGGGCGAGGGCAGGGAGGCGGATTCGGTCATGAGCGAAACATAATAGGAACTGCCCGGCGCCAAGGCCAGCGGCGCTGTGGGTTCGGGAACCTGTGCCGTTCGGTCCCGTTTGGCTGAGCAGATCAAACAGGAGGATGCGTATGTCGGATCAATCGAACAACTCGGGTGGCAACAACGGCGGCGGCGGAAATGCCGGGCTGGCCTTCATCGTCGGCGGCGTGGTCGTCGTACTGGCGATCGTGGCCTATTTCGTCTTCGCGGGCGGCATGGGTACCCAGAAGAAGGACGTCAACGTCGATGTGAACCTGCCCGAGGTTTCGGCCCCGGACGTCACACCCTCGCAGTAGGCCTGCGCGATTTGACGATCAGGGCAGGTCGCCTCGGGCGGCCTGCCCTTTTTCGTGGGCGGTCTGCGTCACCCACTGAAGAGCCGCCACCCGACAGGCCGAGGCCAGCGGCCTTCGGCCCCGGCTCGCGTCGATCTGTTTGAGCAAGGCGGCGAGGCTGATCCCGTCGCGCGTGGCGCGCCCTTCCAGCACGGCCCAGAACTCGGGCTCGAGCGCGATGGAGGTGGCATGGCCGGCCAGCAGCACGGACTTCTTCTTCAACATACGCCCAGCCTAGCGCATCCCGCTCAGTCGGGCATGTCCCCAGGACGTCTAGTCTTCCGCTGCCCGCGCCTCGGCCCGGATGTCGACGCGGCGGTTCTGCATGGGATTGGCAGGACGTTCCTGGCCAGGTTCGGGCGCGCCTGCAGCCACGACCTCGATGCGACCCGCCGGAATGCCCTTTTCGACCAGATAGTCGCGGACCGACTCGGCGCGCTCCCGTGCCAGCCGCTGATTGACCTCCGGGTCGCCGCTGGCGTCCGTGCGGCCGGTCAGGGTCAGGTGCCACATCGGCTCCGTCAGGTCCTTGCCCTCGATCAGGGCGTCCAGCACGGCGCGCGCCTCGTTGCTCAGGCCGGTTTCGCCCAGACCGAACAGCACCTGCCCTTCCACGGGCGGAGGCACCGGGGCAGGGGGCGCCTCAAGCTCGGCCAGCACATCGGGCCGCATGATCGACCCACGGGGCTCGGCCTCGGCCGGCTCCGCCGGCGGCGGCGCCTCGGCGACCGGGTCGGTGGCGGGCTCGGACGGCTCCTGACAGGCGGCGGTCGCCAGTCCCAGTCCGATCAGCAGGGGAACGGTCCGGTTCATGCGCCTGACGGCGAAGGGATCGGGATCATGCCTTCGTCTCCTTTCGGGGGCGGGGTTTTCTTCGCCCGGGCCTTGGCGGTTTCACGCGGCGGCGCATAGGACACCACCGTATCGCCGGGTTGCGGCTTGGGCCGCGATGCATGACTGAAGAAGTGCAGCTTACCGCCGTCCCTCACCAGCACCAAAATTTCGGCCTCGTCCGGCAGCTCCTTGCGGGCGTCCTCCAGACCGTATTTTTCGCTTAGCCGCGTTTTGCGGAAGTCCCAGCCGGACCGCTCGCGCCGCTCGATCTCCTCGACACCGAGGCCCGAGGCAAACAGGGTCCGGCCCCGCAGGGCCGGGGGCAGGGCGCGCGGATTGTCCTCGGAGGTGTCGCCCAGCTGGAAGACGGCATGGCGGCCCACCTCGGGCGCCAGTTCGTTGCAGACCAGGGCATTGTAGGCCTCGTTGTCCGTGGTCGCGACCAGGGCCTGGAACTGGCTCATGTCGACGTGGTCCTCGGTCACCTCCGACAGGATTTCTCCGTGGAAGACCGGCATGCCCATCTGGCGCGCGGCGGCCAGGCGCTGCCAGCTGGTGTCGGCGATCAGCACCGGGATCTTCAGCGATTGCAGCAGCTGCGCCAGCGACAGGCTCCACGGCGTGGTGCCGACGATCAGCACCCCCTTGTCACCCTTGCCTGTCACCCCCAGCCAGCGTGCGGCCAGTTTGGCGGTGAAGCTGTGGGCCAGGATGGTGACGATCACCACGGCGAAGGACAGGGTCACCAGCGTGCTGCCGTCGGCATAGCCCAGCTCTCCCAGCTTCAGGGCAAACAGGCCGCTGATGGCCACGGCCACGATCCCGCGCGGGGCGATCCAGCCGATGAACAGCTGCTCGCGGAAGGGCACCCGGCTGAAGGCCAGACTGAGCAGAACGGTGGCCGGACGCACGACGAACAGCAACACGATCAGGAAGGCGAGGAAACGCCATTCAAACTGGCGCAGGACCTCGAGGTTCAACGAGGCCGACAGCATCACGAACACGCCCGACACCAGCAGGACGGTGATGTTTTCCTTGAAGTGCATGAAGTCGCGGAAGCTGGCCAGTTTCATATTGGCGAGCGCCACCCCCATCACCGTCACGGTCAGCAGGCCCGATTCTTCCTGGATCATATTGGCGCCCACGAACACGCCGATCACGGCGATCAGCAGGATCGGTGACTTCAGGAACTCGGGAACGTAGCCGCGCGGAAAGGCCCAGGCGATGATCCGGGCCGCGCCCCAGCCGATCAGACAGGCGACCAGCGACGCCAACAGCAGGGAGATGACCACACCCGCGACGGTGTCACCTTCCCCGGCCCGGTGCAGCACCTCATAGGTCAGCACGGCGCACAGCGCACCCAGCGGGTCATTGACGATGGCTTCCCACTTCAGGATCGCCCGGGGTCTTTGCGCCAGATTGGTCTGTCGCAGCAGGGGCAGGATGACGGTCGGACCCGTCACCACCAGAATGCCGGCGAACAGGATGGCGACCGGCCAGATCAGCCCGGCGACATAGTAGCAGGCCAGGGTCCCCAGCACCCAGGCGATCGGAACGCCCAGAAACACCAGCCGTGGCACGGCGCCCTCGGAGTGGCGGAGCTCGCGGAAGTTCAGGTTCAGCCCGCCCTCGAACAGGATGATGGCGACCGCCAGCGAGATGATCGGCTCCAGCAGATGGCCGAAATCCCGCTCGGGCTGGATAAATCCGGTCAGCGGTCCACCGATGATCCCGGCCAGCAGCATCAGGGCGATGGCCGGCCAGCCGGTCCGCCACGCGACCCACTGCGCGCCAATGCCCAGCACACCGATGGCCGCCAGTACCAGTCCCTGATGTTCCATTCCGCCCCGGATGTCCGCAATCGTTCAGGACCACAATGAACGAGCGCTCCAAGCGTTGCCGCAAATCCGACCTGTTGCGGCGCCGTGTCACGCACTGGAACGCGATTTGACTGTCGCGAAGGCGAGCGGGCCTCGCCATGGCGGGGAAATCGGCGCATGGCTCCGCCTCCGTTTCGCTGCAGGGATTGTGCCGTGTCGTCTCCTTCATCCCCGATGCTCGGTGGGCGCTGGCTGGTCGCCGGGATCGCTGTCTGCGCGCTGATCTGGGGCACGACCTGGTACGCCATCACCCTGCAACTGGGTCCGGTTGCGCCAACTGTCTCGGTGGTCTGGCGGTTCGGACTGGCGGCGCTGGTGCTGTTCGCCTTCTGCCTCGCGACCCGCCGCCGGGTCCGGTTGAACCGGGTCCAGCATCTGGCGGCGCTGGGGCAGGGGGCTTTCGTCTTCGCCCTCTCCTATGGCTTCGTCTATGCCTCGGAAGAGCGCGTGCCCTCGGCCGTCGTGGCCGTCATCTTCGCGGGATTGGCCTTCGTCAATCTGGTGCTGTTCCGTCTGGTGGCGGGGCAGAAGGCCTCGCGTCTGGCCTGGGTTGGGTCGGCGCTCGGACTGGTGGGCGTGGCCGTCCTGTCCGGCAGCGAAATCCTCGGCAGCTCCATGACCAGTGCCGCCGGATTGGGCGTCGGCATGGCCTGCATCGCCGTGCTCAGCTCGGCCCTCGGAAACTATTTCGCCTGGCGGGGACAGGTGGCCGGCGCCGCCGTCATGCCCGCCACCGCATGGGCGATGGCCTATGGCACCGCCATGCTGGCCCTGTTCGGCCTGACGCAGGGGGTCGAGTGGCGGATCGAGCCGTCCTTCGCCTACGTCGGATCACTGCTCTATCTGTCGCTGATGGGGTCGGTGGTGGCCTTCGTCATCTATTTCACCATCGCGCGCAGCCGGGGCTATGGCCTCGCCAGCTACATCTCGGCCCTGACGCCGCCCATCGCCATGCTGGTGTCGGTCATGTTCGAGGGGGCCCGGTTCGGCCTGCCGGCCTTCGCCGGTCTGGCGCTGGTGTTGGCCGGACAGGTGCTGCTGATCCGCGCGCCCAAGGTCAGCTAGAGGGACGAAGCCTCAGCGGTGATCGTCGTCGGGTTCGTCGTCCGGGGGCGGCTTCCCCTCCTTCTGCGCGCGTCGTTTCGCCTCCAGTCGCAGCGCGACCAGCAGGGGGACCAGACCGTGGCGGACCCGCTTGTCCTTGCGCGGATCACTCATCGTCCGGCTCGCGCCTGTGGCCGTCCAGATGGCGGGCTGCCGTGTCGCGGGCCTTCCCGGCCGCTTCGCGTTCGGCCCGGGTGCGACCATGGCGGGCGCGGTTCGCCTCGGCGTCGGCGCGGGCCTCGTCCCTCGCACGTGCCTTACGCACCCGGTTCAGGTTGATGATCTCGGCCATGCCGCAAAGCCTACATCAGGATGTCAGGAAATTCACTCGGTAGGCGCCCGGTCGTCTTCTATGGTTGGCGCATGGACCTCATTCGACTTGTTCTCAACGTTCTCTGGCTGATCTTCGGTGGTCTGATCTCGGCTATCGGCTGGTTCGTCGGGGGCGCTATTCTTGCCCTCACCATCGTCGGCCTGCCGTGGACCTTCGCGGCCTGGCGGATCGGCGCCTACACCCTCTGGCCGTTCGGTCGTGAGGTCGTGTGGCGCGAGCCGGACGCAACCGACATCGGCGCCGGCCCGGTGGGCGTGGTGCTGAACGTCGTCTGGTTCATCTTCGCCGGCTGGTACATCGCGCTCAGCCACCTGATCGCGGCCTTCGCCGAGGCGATCACCATCATCGGCATCCCCTTCGCGCTCAAGGACCTCGAGCTGGCCAAGCTGGCCCTGGCCCCGGTCGGACGGACCATCCGCGACAAGCCCTGAGGCGCCCTCAGCGCTGCCGTATGCAACGGCCTCCAGCGTCTTCCCGTTTATGGATCACATCCAACAGACAGGGAGAAACACCATGCTGGAAGCCATCAAGGAACATATGGACGTCATCGCCTCGGACGGCGGTCGCATCGGTCGCGTCGACCATGTGAAGGGCGATCAGATCGAACTGGCCAAGCTGGATTTCGATACCGGGTTCAAGCACCGCATGATCCCCACCGAGTGGGTCTCGCGTGTCGACGAGCATGTCCACCTGAACCTCACCGAGGACCAGGCCAAGGACCGCTGGACCGACAAACAATAGGTCGGCCAGTCGCAGCGATTGACGAGGGCCCCGCTTTTACAGGCGGGGCCTTCTGCCTATCTGAAGTCAAATCAACCCGGGAACACCACATGACCGAAGTCATCTACAAGATCGTCCAGCACGACGGCGGCTGGGCTTATCAGGTCGGCGAGACCTGGTCCGAGACCTTCCTTGACCACGACGCGGCGCTGAAGGCGGCCCGCACCGCCGCCGCCGAACAGCAGGTCGGCGGCCAGACCCGCACCATCAGCTGGGAGGACTCCTCCGGCCAATGGCACCGCGAAGTGTCGGACGGCGGCGACCGGCCCGAAACGACGGTCGTCGACTAACCGTCGTCGTCCCTCAGCCCGGCGCGATCATCGTCTCGGGCCGCACGAGGGCGTCGAAGTCCTCGCCCGGGATGCCGAGGGCGATGGCTTCCTCGCGCAGCGTCGTGCCGTTCTTGTGCGCGGTCTTGGCCACCTTGGCGGCCAGGTCGTAGCCGTACTTTTCCTTGAGCGGCGTCACCAGCATCAGCGAGTTTTTCAGCCCCCGCTCGATGTTGTCGAGACGGGGCTCGATACCGACCACGCAGTTATCGGTGAAGCTGACCGCCGCATCCGCCAGCAGCCGCACCGACTGCAGGAAGTTGTAGGCCATCATCGGATTGTAGACATTCAGCTCGAAATGCCCCTGCGACCCGGCAAAGCCGATGGCGGCATTGTTGCCGTGGATGTGGGCGCACACCTGGGTCAGGGCCTCGCACTGGGTCGGATTGACCTTGCCCGGCATGATCGAGGAGCCGGGCTCGTTCTCCGGCAGGGCCAGCTCGCCCAGACCCGAGCGCGGGCCCGAGCCGAGGAAGCGGATGTCGTTGGCGATCTTGAAGCACGACATGGCGACCGTGTTGATCGCGCCGTGGGTCATGACCATGGCGTCGTGCGCGGCCAGGGCCTCGAACTTGTTCGGCGCCGAGGTGAAGGGCAGGCCGGTGATCTGGGCGATCTTGTCGGCCACGCCTTCGGCGAATCCGACGGGTGCCGACAGGCCGGTGCCGACGGCCGTGCCGCCCTGCGCCAGCTGCATCAGGTCGGGCAGGGTGCCCTTGATCCGCTCAATCCCCTTGGCGATCTGCTGGGTATAGCCGCTGAACTCCTGCCCCAGCGTAATGGGCGTGGCGTCCTGGGTGTGGGTGCGGCCGATCTTGATGATGTCCTTCCACGCCTGGGCCTTGTCGTTCAGGGCGTTGTGCAGGGTCTGCAGGGCCGGCAGCAGGCGGTGCACCACCTCCTCGGCACAGGCGATGTGCATGGCCGTCGGATAGGTGTCGTTCGACGACTGGCTCATGTTCACATGGTCGTTCGGGTGAACGGGGGCCTTGGATCCCATCTCGCCGCCCAGCATCTCGATGGCGCGGTTCGAGATCACCTCATTGGCGTTCATGTTCGACTGGGTGCCCGAGCCGGTCTGCCAGACCACCAGCGGGAAGTGGTCGTTCAGCTTGCCCTCGATCACCTCATCGGCGGCCTTGACGATGGTGTTGCCCAGTTTCGGGTCCAGCTTGCCCAGCGCCATATTGGTCTCGGCGGCGGCCTTCTTGACGATGCCCAGCGCGCGCACGACCGGCAGGGGCTGCGTCTCCCATCCGATCTTGAAATTGCCCAGGCTGCGCTGCGCCTGCGCGCCCCAGTAGCGGCTGGCGGGCACATCGATCGGGCCAAAGGTATCGGTTTCGACGCGGGGCTTCTGGGTATCGGACATGGACAGCTTTCCGGCAGCGGAGAGGGATCGGGCTTGGCGCCTGGATGGGCGCGGGTGTAGCACGAAGCGTCAGGGGGGCAAGCGGCCCTCACATGCGGAGGACCTGATGCGAATTCTGTCCCTGATTCCGGTCGCCGCCATGGCCCTCGCGGCCTGTGCGACGGAAGCCCGGCCGGTCGGCGATCCGGTGCGCGTCGATCTGGTCACCGAGCGCGGCGTCATCTCGCTTGAGCTGGCGACGGACAAGGCCCCGCTGACGGTCTGCAACTTCCTGTCCTACGTCACCGACGGCCACTACGAGGGGGGCAGCTTCTTCCGCACCGTCGTCGCCGAGACCAACGCCAACCCCAATCCGATCAGCGTCATCCAGGCGGCCACCCCACGCGGGTCGGACGATGACCTCAACCCGCCGGTCAGCCTTGAGCGCACCCGCGACACGGGCCTCAGCCATCTGGCGGGGACCATCTCCATGGCGCGCGACGGGCCCGACACGGCGACCTCCAGCCTCTTCATCGTGGTCGAGGACGCGCCCAGCCTCGACTATGGCGGCGCGCGCAACCCGGATGGCCAGGGCTTTGCCGCCTTCGGTCATGTGACGGCCGGTATGGATCTTGTGCACGCGATCCACCGCAGTCCTGCGAATGCCGAGGAACAGCTGACGCCGCCGGTGCGTATCCTGTCCGCCAGTCTGGTCGGCGACCTGCCGGCGCCCTGCTTCCCGTGAGTCCGGACTGGATCGGCACGGGGAAGGTCCGGGCGCGCGAGGCCGGGCAGGGGGTCGAGATCACCATCGACGGCCTGACCACCCAGGCCAAATACTACAAGCCGCTCGTCTATGAGTTCATGCGCAAGGAATGGCGCGGCGCCCGCCCCTCATGGGGCGACCACGTCGTCGAGATCGACATGGAGCATGTGGGCGAGCCCCCGCACATGGACCTCGACAATCTGGCCAAGGCCTTGCTGGACGCGATCAAGGGCTATCTGTTCCACGACGACGCCCAGGTCGCGCGCCTGCTGGTCCAGCGCCACGAGGGCGAGCGCGAACGCATCGTCATCCGGGTCTTTCCCAGGCCCTGACCTAGGGGACGATCGTATATCCGGGCGGGGCCTCGGTCTCGTAGTGATTGGGGTGATACATATCGAGGAAGATCACATTGCTGGCCGGTTGTGAGCCGGGGCAGTCGACCTGGTATCCGTCAATGATGGTGCCATAGGGCCCGTCGCCGGCACTCCCGAGACGGTGAAACGTCGGGGTCTTTCCATCGGCGCAGCGCAGGCGGCCCAGGTAGCTCCTTTGCCCGGCAGGCATGTTGACCCGCACGGGGTTCTGCTCCGTACCGAGAGGGTGGGACGCAACTACGGCTGCGACCCGTGCCGCCCGCGCTTCAGGAACGCCGCCGAACATATCGGCAAAAGGGTCACCCGCCTGCATATCGGAGGCACATCCCCCCAGACTCAGTGCGGCAAAGACAGGCAAAACGCGCTTCAGCATGAAGACCTCCCCACAGATCAGGGCAGGTTGGAATGGATACATGACCGAGGCAAGGCTCAGGCGTCCGGCCCGATCGGCGGATAGCGCTCGAACGCCGGCAGCTGATCCAGGGTCGCCATCCAGCCGATGCGCTCGGCCGTCTGGATCTGGGCCTGAATCGGCAGGACGTCCGGGTTATCCAGCGTGGCCCCCTGAATGTCGGTCATGCCCGGGAAAATGACCTCATTCGTATAGAACAGGCCCGTTCCACAGGTGACGCAGAACGACCGCCGCCCATGCTCGGACGAGGCGTAGGTCCGCGTTTCGCCGGTGATCGTCAGACTGTCGGTCGGCACCAGACACCAGCTGACCGCCGGCGCGCCCGCTGACTTCCTGCAGTCGATGCAATGGCAGAGCGCGTGATGCTCGACCTTGCCGTCCGTCTTGTACCGCACTGCCCCACAGTGGCATCCGCCCTCGAGCATGTCGTCCCTCCTGCCTCTATGTTCTGCATATGTTCCACGGCTGGCCGGTTATGGCAAGCGGGAAGATGCGGTCAGCGACGAAAGGCGTAGGTGGTGCTCAGCAGGGGGGCAAGCTCGACCCCGACCACGGTCTGCGGGCCGGAGGCGGGGCTCAGGCCTTCCTCCTGCTCGCGCCGCTCGACGCACAGGGCGGCCTGATCGGCCAGGGCGAGGAAGTCCGGCGCCGTCGGCAGGCTCTCCAGCACACAGCCGTCGAAATAGGGATAGGTGGCGTCCTCGGAACAGCCGAACGAGGAGCGATCCCGCCGCGCCGCCGTCATGATCATCCGGTTCGGGGCCGCCAGCTGATCGGCGAACACCCCCGAGAAACAGGCCGAGACGACCACCACCGTGGGCCGCTCGCCGCACCAGCCATCGACCAGCCGGTCCATCAGCACGGGGCTGATCATCCGGTCCGGGCCGAACACGATCCCGCGTGGCGAGCCGTGCGAGGTGAAATAGAGGAAGCACCCCTTCGTGGCCCGGCCTGTCACTTCCGTGATCGCGGCGAGGGCCTCGTCACCCCCGGTCGGATTCGGCACGTCAGGGCGGAGGCTGAAGTCGACCATATCGGCCCGGTCGAAGCCGACTGCGGTAAAGCCGGCCACCAGATCGCGCCGGGCATTGTCAAAGGCCTGGATCGGCGTACCGCGGCTGGTGCGCCAGTCGGCGGCGACGATGGCCGAGGCCCAGCCCTCGAACCCCGTCTCCGGCTCGGCCGCAGCCGGCGAGGCGCCTGTGCCCAGCAGCACGAGGGCGCCGAACAGGGCAGGGATGATGCGACGGATCATGGCGAGCCTCCTCCTGATGCGATTGGAGCCGCCAAATCGTCAGGGGGTCAAGCCTGCTGACCCTGATGCCGTTCAGGGCGCCTCGCTACAGACCGCCGCACCCGGCATCTCGGCGCTCCTGAACACCGCCCGCACCGGCTGGTGGTCGGAATGGCGAAAGCCCATGGGCGTTCCCGCGACCGACACCACCTCGACGCCAGGCGAGACAAGGAAGCCGTCGATCACCGTCGTATAGTTCTGACCCGCCTCGAAGGGGCGCTCATTGGTCCTCACGCTGGGCACCGAGGCGTCCGCGGCGATCCGCCAGCCCTCAGGCAGAACCTCGTCCGGAAAGTCGTGGATCCAGTCCAGATACTGATCCTCGGTCGTGTGCGGGAAGGCGGTCTCCACGAGGCGCAGGTTGAAGTCGCCCCCGATCACCACACGCCACCCCTGGCCGTGCGCCTCGCTTGCGCGCTCCAGCACGGCGGCCACCTGACGCTTGCGCAGGGCGCCGCCCTCGTCAAAGGCCGAGGTATGCAGATTGACCATCACCCAGCACCCGCCGGGCCCCTCGACATAGGTGGCCAGCGCCCCGTAGCGACGCCGGATCAGGCCGTCATAGGGGTCGCCGTCGCTGGGCATGGGCCAGATCTCGGACCGGACCCGCCCATGGCGCACATAGGTCGCCATCCCGTTACTGATCCTGAGCGGCGGCGGCAGATAGCGGGTGCGGAAGTCGTCGTGGAACTGCGCCTGATAGTCCGCCAGCGCCCGGTCCGTGCGGCCCTTCAGATCGGTCCAGTAGTTGACCACGCTGGCCCGGGCGTTCTCCTGGGTCAGGATCACATCCGCATCGCTGTCGCCCAGCCAGGCCGCGATCGCATCGGCCGACTCGCGCGTCGTGCCCGGCCCCGGCGGCAGGTACGAGCGACCGCCGTCGGCGAAGAAGTCCGACCCCCGTCCCAGTCCGCTATAGCCCAGGTTCCAGGTGATGACGCTGATGGTGTCCATGGACTGCGGCCACTCCGGATGGGCAGGGAAGGGGCGGGGCGTAGCGTCTTTCAGCGGCGCCGAACAGGCATGCACCGCGATCAGCCCCGCGCAGAAGACCACGGCGGTGGCGACGGCGGCCCTAACCCGCATTGGGACGGAACCGGGCATTCGGCAGGCGGACCGGCACGGCCTCCTTCTTGTCCGAAATCTTGTCGAGCGCGAACTGCACGCCCCAGGCGAGGATGGCAAAGCCGCCGCCTTCGCCCGCGATCATCCGCACGAAGCCAAACAGGTTGATGGAGTTGGCCAGCTCGGCCACCATTTCGGAGTGGCGCTGGGCAATCTCCCAGTCGCCGAGCCCGGGTGGCGGCGTGAAGGCCCGCACATTGGCCAGTACGCCCTCCATCAGCGTCTCGTACGAGCCCATGTAAACCGCCAGGGCGAACAGGCCGATGATGGCGAGCGGGCCATAGGTGAAGATGGCGGTCATCAGCACGGCCTCGCCCATGAACATGTGCTTCAGCGGCGTGAAGTTGATCAGCATATTGATCCCGATCAGCAGGCCGGCGAACACGAACAGCGGATTGAACTGGCTCTGCAGCAGCTTGGCGGCCAGCGCGATGCGGCCAAAGCCGGTCTCGGCCAGCGTCATCGCCTCGACGTACCGGCCCTGTAACGACGCGTCCGGCTCCGTACCCGACAGGGCGGCCATGCGCGCCAGATCGAAGACATCGGAGATCACCCGTGCCTCGGCCCGGAAAGCCGCCGCATCGCTCAGATACTGGGCCGCCAGCATCAGCAGAACCATGGCGCCGACCCCGAACAGGCAGACGCTGTAGAAATTATAGGTCGCATAGGCCGCCCGCAGGCGCTTGCAATAGACCGCCTTCCGCCCTTCCAGCACGGCAGCGCGGATGACCGTCGTGGAGTAGATCTGCACGACGGCCACCACGATCAGGGTGGCCAGCAGGGCCTGCCACCACCAGCGGGTCAGCAGGCCGACCAGTGAAATATCCGGGGTGAAATAGGCGATGATCAGACTGGCTGCGGCGGCGAGGGTCAGGATGACGGCCTCGCCGATCCATCCCTCGACCCAGGCCCGCTGCGACGGCCGGCGCGCGTTCGGGACGACGATGCAGTGGCGCAGCACCCAGACCCGTCCACTACGCTGATACGACGCCCGCAGCAGCGCAAGCGCGATGGCATACACGACCCCGATCAGCAGGGCATCGGCGGCGAGTGAAGGCAAGGGCGGGCTCCATCCGGCTGGCCCGCAAACCTTAGCTATTTTTTCCGGAACTGGTCCAGCGAGACGACCTTGGGCCCGTCATCGGCGGGGACCTCGGCCACGGGTGCCTCGACGGCCTCTTCCTCGTCGCCATCCTCGTCGGGATCGGGCGCAGCCACGGTTTCGAACTGCAGCAGGAATTGCACGGACGGATCGAAGAAGCGGGTGATGGCGCGATAGGGCACCGTCATCGCCTTGGGCACGCCGCCGAAGCGCAGCATCACGCTGAACTGGTCGTCCTCGACCACCAGATCCTCGTACTGGTGTTGCAGGACGACGGTCATCTCTTCGGGGTATTTGGCGACCACATCGGGCGGCAGCTGCACACCCTTCGCCCGGGTCTGGAAGGTGATGTAGAAATGGTGCGCGCCGGGCAGGCCCTCGGGCTCGGCGGCGCGCGCCAGCGCGGCCCGGATCACCCCGCGCAGGGCATCCTGCGCCAGGCGCTCATAATGCATCTCGTCGACGGGTGGGGTCGCGCTTGTCATGCCAGCCTCAGTCAGGAACGCACCCTGATAGCCCCGTGCGTCAGGGGACGAAAGGGCGACATGAGCCGGAATGCGGGAAAAGCGCCGGGATTCTGTTGCCAGGCTCCCGACAGGCCCCGCCTGAAGATCTGAACCTCCAGGAGTTTAGATTGGAATTACCGGAACCGCATTACGCGGCGACAGCGTATTCCCCAGCGAAGTTATCGTTCGCAGTTAGAAAATGGCCCGATAACGATGGGCCAGTACGAGCGAAAGCAATCTTCTTTACACGTCCGTCGATGCTAGTCGGCCCCATACCTTCCGCCGATAACGCGGGGGAAAATGGTGGAGCCGCCGGGAATCGCACCCGGGTCCGGTCCGCTTATTACAAGCGCCTTTATCGCCATAGTCCGGGCGAACCCGGACACCCCCAATATAGGGGCCATTGGTCACAAATCCAATAATCGTCGGGACGAAGAAACGTGCTGGCCTGTCGGGCGAGCCTCAGGCAATCATCCCTGATCCAAGGGGGAGGTTCCATGTTTCGTCGTCTCGCACTCTGTCTTGCCCTTCTGGGGCCCCTCGCGGTTGCGCCGCTGGTCACGCCCACATCCGCCGTTGCGCAGACCGCCGTCCAGCTGACCGCTGACGAGCGCGCCGGCCTCGAGGCCCGCGTCGCCGAACTGACCGGCTATGTCGATGCCGGCCAGTTCGAGGCCATCATGGATTTCCTGCCGCCGCGGCTTCTCTCGACGATCGCCGAGCACTTCGGCGTGGACGAAGCAGAAGCCCGGGCCGCGACCAAGGCATCGGTCCGCGAGGTCATGAGCAGCGTGACCATCGTCCAATATGACATCGACGTTGACGGCGCGCAGGCCTTCGTCACCCCCGACGGCAGCCGTCGATACGTCACCTTCGACCTGACCATGCTCATGGAGGTCGAGGACATCCAGGTGCGCGCCATCACGCCGAACCTTGCCTTCATGGTCGACGGGGTCTGGTACATCATGGATCCTTCCAGCCCCGATCAGACCGCCATGCTCCGCAAGGCCTATCCCGAGTTTGAGGGCGTCCGGTTCGATTCCGGCGTGATGGAAGTGGTCGAGCCTTGACGGAAAGCCGTCGCTCGCTGCTGTTCTACGGACTCTTTGCGGTCGCCAGCCTGACCACGGTGGGCCTCGGCTGCTGGATATGCGCCCTCGCGGACGTGGCGACAGGGTCATGGGTTCGCAATCTGATCGCCTGGGGCACAGGAGCCTTGCTGGCAGCGCGTCTAACTCTCGCTCCAGGGCCCCAGGCAAGGTCCTTGTCTCTGATATCCTGTGCTGTGCTGCTGGTTGCCAGTCTCTTCGGACAGCCGGAGGAGGGGGTGCGCCGCTGGCTGGATATCGGGCCGCTCCACATCAACGTCGCCCTGGTCGTCCTGCCCGTGATGGTGGTGACTATGGCTGGATCTCCCTTGCGGCGGTGGCAGGGCGTGCTGGCCCTCGGCGTGCTTGCCGTGCTGGTGGGGCAGCCTGACGCCTCGCAGGCCACAGCCTTCGCCCTGGCGTTTGCAGTGATCGTCGTCCGGTCGGATCTGCGGCGACCGGCGAAGCTGGCTCTGTCAGGCGCGATTCTGGCGCTGGCCGTCGTCAGCTGGCTCCGACCCGACCCGCTCCAGCCGGTCCCCGAGGTTGAGCAGATCGTCCAGCTGGCCTGGTCGGTGTCGCCCGTCCTCGCCGTGGCCGGGGTGCTGGGGTTGGCGGTGACCGTCCTTCTTCCGGCGGGGATCGCGCGCCGGTCGACGGCGGCAACGGCCGCGCTGGCGCTCTCGACCTGGTGCGTGGCGACCGCCGTCACGCCTCTGTTCGGCGCCTTTCCGGTCCCGTGGCTGGGCATCGGCATGAGTCCGATTCTGGGGGCCTGGCTGGGCGTCGGCCTTCTGGCGGCTGAGGTCAGACGCGCTCCCAGTCCGCCATCTGGTTCCTGAACCAGGTCACCTGTCGCTTCGCATAGTTGCGGGTGGCTTGCCGCATCCGGTCCAGCCCCACCTCCCGCGAGGTTTCGCCCCGCAGGTGGGCCGCCAGTTCGCGCACACCGACCGCCTTCATCACCGGCAGGGCAGGGGACAGGTCCCGCGTTAGCAGGCCCCGCACCTCGTCCAGCGCGCCCCGCTCCAGCATGACGGCACAGCGCGCGTCGCAGGCGGCATAGAGAGCCTCCCGGTCGGGCATCAGCACCTGTCCGGTCCAGCTGCCGGGACTCAGGACCGGGCGAGTGTCCGCCTGCCAGTCCGACAGGGCCCGTCCCGAATGCCGGGCCACGGCCATGGCCCGGATCAACCGTTGCCGGTCATTGTCCTCAATCCGCGCGGCGGCCTCAGGGTCCACTTCAGCCAGCCGCTGTCGGAACGCCGCTTCGCCCATCCGGTCATAGTCGGCCTCTACGGCCTCGCGCACCGCGTCGGGCACCGGCGGAATATCGGCCAGCCCCTTCGTCAGGGCGGTAAAGTACAGGCCGGTGCCCCCCACCAGCACGGCGGGCCGTCCGTCGAGCTCTTCCAGAAGGTCCTGTACCGCGCGCACCCAGCGCCCGACCGACCAGGGATCGTCGCCCGCCGCTACGCCGTACAGCCGGTGCTCGGCCCGGGCCTCCTCGTGGGCATCCGGCCGGGCGCTCAGCACGCTGAGCTCGGCATACAGCTGCTGGCTGTCGGCATTGATGATCACCGCCCCGGTCCGTTCGGCCAGCTCAAGCGCCCGCGCCGACTTGCCCGACGCGGTCGGCCCCCCGATCAGGGTCAGTCTGGCGGCCTCGCCCTGGGACAAATGGAACCTCGCGCCGATGCGGTCAGGGGGATAGAAGGCCCGGTAAACCCCCTCGCGCGCCAAGGAGCAAGCCGTGCCCGACAGACAGGCCGTCATCGATCTGCTGAACCGCCTGACCGATCCGGTCACCGGCGGCGGTCTGATGGACGGCGGCAAGGTCAAGGGTCTGGTCGTGGCCGAGGATCGCGCGGGCTTTGTGCTCGAGGTCGACCAGGCCGAGGTCGCTCGGTACGCCCCCATCCGTGATCAGGCCGAGGCCGCCCTCAAGGCCCTGCCGGGCATCGCCCGTGTCTCGGTCATCCTGACCGCCGAGACGACGCCCGCACCCGCGCGCCGCACGGCCGGCCTGTCGAAAGAGGCGGTGGATCAGGGCCGCCCGAAGGCACCGGTGCCGACCGACCGTCCTGACCATGTGCGCCGGGTGATTGCCGTCGGCAGCGGCAAGGGCGGGGTCGGCAAGTCGACCGTCGCCGTCAATCTGGCCGTCGCCCTGTCGCAGCAAGGCCTGCGCGTCGGGATCCTCGACGCCGATGTCCACGGCCCGTCCCTGCCCACCATGCTCGGCATCTCGGGCAAGCCCGACTATGTCGACGGCAAGATGGAGCCACACCGCGCCCACGGCCTCGCCGCCATGTCGGTCGGCCTCCTGACCCAGGCCTCTGACGCCATGGTCTGGCGCGGGCCCATGGCCTCCCAGGCCCTGACCCAGATGCTGACCCAGACCCGTTGGGGCACCGAGGCCGCGCCGCTGGATGTGCTGGTCGTCGATCTGCCGCCCGGCACCGGCGATGTCCACCTCAGCCTGATCCAGAAGACTCCGCTGGACGGCGCCATCATCGTCACCACGCCTCAGGAGGTCGCCCTCGCCGACGCCCGCCGCGCCCGCGCCCTGTTCGGCAAGGTCGGCACCCCGGTGCTCGGCCTGGTCCAGACCATGAGCGGCGACATCTTTGGCACCGACGGCGGTCCTGCCGAAGCCGGGCGGCTGGGCATCCCGATGCTGGCCGACATCCCGCTGGACGCCGCCGTCCGCCGGGCGGGGGATTCCGGCACGCCGTTCCTGATCGGTGAGGTCACCCCTGATGCGGCAGAGGCGTTCGGACGTCTGGCCGGGCAGGTCGCGGCCGTGCTCTTTCCCTGACGCGGCGATCTGCTGAGACCTTTGCGGACGGGTTCTCCGGCGGTAGGCTTCCCCGGACCTGCCGGGAGACTGGATTGAGCGAGACCCCGACTTCGATTCCACGGCGCTTCGCCATTGCCCGGCGCTGGCAGTGGGTCGCTCTGGCGCGGGCGTCCCTGGCGTTGATCGCAGTCTTCGTGGCGTGGCCCCTGGGATATGTCTGGCCGGCCGCGGTGGCTCTCATCGCCTTCCTGCCGAGCGTGTGGCTGTTCACCCTCAAATGCTATCGCTGCGGCTGGCCGGCCTTCACCGATCATGCTGCGGAGGAGCGGCTCAAACAGGATCAACGCTTCTGGACCCGCCTGTGGGGCAAGGATCCGGGGGGCGTGCGCCTGCCGCTTCCCCGCCAATGCACCCGATGTGGAGCGCCGTTCCGATCCTGATGCCCCGCCAGTTTTTTCCGCCGTCAGGGTTTTCAAACGCAACCTTAATCGCCACATCGGCGGTTCCAATCACTGAACCGCGAGTTCCTCATGTCCGTCGATGCCCTGTTCCAGCCGTTTCAGATCAAGTCGCTGAAACTGCCCAACCGCATTGTCATGGCGCCCATGACCCGCTCCTTCTCGCCGGGTGGCATCCCGACCGAGGAAGTCGCTGGCTACTATCGCCGCCGGGCCGAGGGCGATGTCGGTCTGATCATCACCGAGGGCACGGTGGTCGAGCGCCCCGCCGCGCGCAATGACGCCAAGGTCCCCGTCTTCCACGGTGAGGCCCTGCCCGAGTGGAAGAAGGTGGTGGACGAGGTCCACGCCGCCGGCGGCCTGATCGCGCCGCAAATCTGGCACGTCGGCTCGGCCCGCGGGCAGGGCGAGGACTGGCAGCCCCTCGGCAAGGTCGACAGCCCGTCCGGCATGACCACCCCCGGCAAGCGCAAGCTGGAGCCGATGACCGAGGAGGACATCGCCGACACCATCGCCGCCTTCGGCCGGTCGGCCCGCGCCGCCCGCGAGCTGGGCTTTGACGCCGTCGAGATCCATGGCGCCCACGGCTATCTGATCGATCAGTTCTTCTGGAGCGGCCTCAACGACCGCACCGACCGCTGGGGCGGCCCGACCATCGCCGACCGCGCCCGCTTCGGCGCCGAGGTGGTCAAGGCGGTGCGCGAAGGCATCGGCCCCGACATGCCCCTGATCCTGCGCCTGTCCCAATGGAAGTCGCACGACTTCACCGCGAAGAATGCCCACACGCCCGACGAACTGACCCAGTGGCTGACCCCGTTGTCGGACGCGGGCGTCGACGTCTTCCACGGCTCGCAGCGCCGCTTCTGGGAGCCGGAGTTCGAGGGCTCGGACCTCAATTTCGCCGGCTGGATCAAGAAGCTGACGGCCAAGCCGACCATCACCGTCGGCTCCGTCGGCCTGGACGGCGAGTTCATCGCGGCCTTCGGCGGCGCGGGTTCAAAACCCGCCTCGCTGGACGGCCTGATCGCCCGGCTGGAGCGCGAGGAGTTCGATCTGGTCGCCGTCGGCCGCGCCCTGTTGGCCGATCCGTACTGGATGCAGAAGATCCGCGACGGTCGCCACGACGAGCTCAAGGACTTCGAGCGCAGCGCGATGGCGACGCTCAGCTAGTCACTCACTCGGCTTCCACCACCACGACCGTGCCATAGGCCAGCACCTCGGTGATGCCCGGCATGATCTCATTGGCGTCATAGCGCATGGCGAGGATGGCGTTGCCGCCCATGGCGCGCGCCTCCTCGATCAGGGCCTCATAGGCTTCCTTGCGGGCGCTCTCGGCCAGTTTGACATAGGCGCCGACGCGCCCGCCCACGATCGACTGCAGCCCGCCGAGGGCGTCCGACACGATGTTGCGCGAGCGTACGGTGATCCCGCGCCCCATACCGATCACGCGCACGACGCGGTGTCCGGGCAGGTCATTGGTGGTGGCGACGATCATTTGGCTCTCCGGTCCAAGGTGCGAAACACATAGGCGTGGTCGTCCTTCTCGCCCGCATCATGCGCCTCGGACGCCATCTCGACAAAAGCCCCCTCGTCAAAGGCCGGAAACCGGGTGTCGCCTTCCAGTTCGGCCTCGACCTCGGTGATGTACAGCCGGTCCGCCCGGTCCAGCACCGCCTCATACAGCTGCGCCCCGCCGATCACGCAGATCTCGTCGACCCCGTCCTCGCGCGCCTGCTCGCGCGCCATCTCCAGCGCTTCCGACAGGCTGGTACAGACCACCGCCCCCTTCGCCTCGAAGCTCTCGTCGCGGGTCAGCACGATGTTCAGCCGGCCGGGCAGGGGGCGCAGCGGCAGGCTCTCCCAGGTCGTCCGCCCCATCAGGCACGGCTTGCCGATGGTGATGGCCTTGAACCGCTGCAGGTCGCCCCGCAGCCGCCAGGGCAGGTCACCGTCGAGCCCGATTACGCCATTCTGCGCCCGGGCCGCCACAAGGGACAGGCGAGGGCGGATCATGCGGGCGCCTTCTCCAGCCAGTGCAGCCACTTGCGCTGCATGGCGGCTTCCAGATCGATGCCGGCGCTGTCGCAATAGATCAGCAGCATGCCCAGCACATCAGCGGCCTCATCGCCCAGCTTTCCCGCATCCGCCTCCCCCCGCGCCCGTCCGCTCATGCGCAGATGCTCGGCCGTCAGCTCGCCCAGCTCCTCCTGCAGCTTCAGCAGCGCCCAGTCACCAGACCGGTCGATCCCGTGCTCGGCGGCATAGATGTCGGAGATGCGCAGGACGTCGGCCTGCAGGGCCTTGAGGTCCATCACACCGCGACCACGGCCTTGATGTGGGGCCAGGGGTCATAGCCCTCCAGCGTGACGTCCGACAGCTCATAGGCGAACAGGTCGTCGCGCGGAGCCAGGGTCAGGGTGGGGAAGGGGCGCGGCACCCGCGACAGTTGCTCCTCCGCCTGATCCAGATGGTTCAGATACAGGTGCACGTCCCCGAAACTATGGACGAATTCCCCCGGCTCCAGCCCCGTCGCCTGGGCGATCATCAGGGTCAGCAGCGCATAGCTGGCGATGTTGAACGGCACGCCGAGGAAGATGTCGGCCGAGCGCTGGTACAGCTGGCAGCTCAGCTTGCCGTCCGCCACAAAGAACTGGAACAGGCAGTGACAGGGCGGCAGGGCCATGTCGTCGACATCGGCCGGGTTCCAGGCCGTGACGATGTGCCGGCGGCTGTTCGGATTGGTGCGGATGCTCTCGACCACCTTTTCGATCTGGTCGATCACCCGGCCGTCCGGCGCGGTCCAGCTGCGCCATTGCTTGCCATAGACCGGGCCCAGTTCGCCTTCGGCATCGGCCCATTCATCCCAGATGCGAACGCCATTGTCCTTCAGCCAGCGGATATTGGTCTCGCCGCGCAGGAACCACAGCAGCTCGACGATGATCGAGCGGGTGTGCAGCTTCTTGGTCGTCAGAAGCGGAAACCCCTTCGACAGGTCGAACCGGATCTGCCGGCCGAATACGCCGAGCGTCCCCGTGCCCGTCCGGTCCCCGCGCCGCGCGCCATTGTCCAGGATGTCCCGGAGCAGGTTCAGATACTGATACTCGGGATGGGCCGGATCGGCCGCCGGCCCGGCATCAGCGGTCAGGATCGGAGCGAGCGCGTTCATGCGATCACTCTGCCCGATTCGCGGGGCGGCGGCAGGCTTGCCGAATCAGCATCCACAGAAAACTGGCGACCGACTGCATCCAGCCGCGTCTCCGAATGCCTCTCTCGGTTAACGGCCCCATGCGGGCAGGACGGGAGGATCGACCATGAGACACCTCAACCTGAGCCTCGCCACAGCTCTGCTCCTTGCCACAGCCCTGCTGGTTGCGACGCCGCGGGCGCAGGGCGCTGAGGTTGCGCGGGGCGACCCGGCCGTCGAGGTTGCCACTCTCCCGCGCGGCGCGGAGGGGGAGGATACGGCGCTGCTTCGGCAATCGGGGTCGATCGCCAAATATGTCTGCACCCTCGCCGCCGTGCGGCTCGAGAATGCAGGGCTGCTGTCGCTGGATTCGCCGGTCAGTGAGTTGCTCCCGTCGTATAGGGGCGCGTCCGATCCGGACCTCACCCTCCGTCGCCTGCTCGAGAACCGGTCGGGGCTGGAAGACGGCCTGTCGCCCGCGCTCTCGCAGGACCGGGGGCTTCTGACCGCCGCCATTCCCTCGGCCGAGGCCGCCAACCGGTTCTCGGTGGCCCGCTCGCCGGTGCCACCCGGACAGGCCTTCAGCTATGTGAATTCCAACTGGGTCCTCGTGCAGGCCATCCTTGAGCAGGCCACCGGACAGAACCTCGCCGTCGTGATCGACGAGTGGGTGCTGACCCCCGCCGGGGCCGACGGGGCCTATATCTTCACGGGCCAGCTGGACGGCCCCGGCACCGCCCGGGCCGAGGGCAGTCCGACGCCGGTTCCCGACTTTGTCTCCTGTGCCGGCGGGCTGGCGGCCCGCCCCGCCGACCTGCTGGCCATCAGCGCCTTCCCCTTCACCTCGTCCCTGTTCGACGATGCCGATCGGGCGGACCTGATGCGCGTCTCCACGCCGGATGAGGCCTACACCCTGGGCGGACGGTTCGAATGGGTCCGCGACCGCGACGGCGCCGTCCGTCGCATCAGCTGGCAAACCGGCAGCAACGGCCCCTGGTACGCCAGTGCGATCTATGACCCGGAAACGGGGCACGGTTTCGCCGCCATGACCGCTTCCAGCCGCGATGAGCTTAACGGCCTGCAGGACGCGTGGCTGGCCGGGCAAGGGCTGGGGCGGCTGGATCGCGACGCTGGCGTCGACCACTGAGGGGGCCAGGCGCGCCATCCATCCGGGTTGGCGTGCGTTTCGGCAATGGTTTCAGAGCCGTCCTCGAACGCTGACCCGTTCTTCCCGCCCTGGTCCGCGCCGCGCCCATACTGTCCGGTTGGCAGAGGAGTGGCGGGAGGGGGAGCGTTCATTTCAGACGATTCAGACCATTCAGACGGTGACAACTTCATCTCCTCCCCGCTCGCGGGGAGGGGGACCATCGAAGATGGTGGAGGGGGCGGCGGTGCCCCCTCCGAATATGTCGTTGGCCTCATCCCCCAACATGGCAAGCCGTCCCGCCGCCCCCTCCGTCACGTCGGCTACGCCGCCGCGCCACCTCCCCGCAGGCGAGGAGGAGATGAGCAATGCCGTTTCAGACTATTCAGACCATTCAGACGGTATTTTTCACCCGTCGAACCCGCCTTCATCCAGAAAGGCCTGCTCCTCGGGCGTGGTCTCGCGCCCCAGCGACGGGTTGCGGTGCGGAAAGCGGCCGAAACGGGCGATGATGTCGCGATGGATCCTGGCCCATTTGAGATCCTCGGGATCGTCCCCGATCAGGTCCATGAACCGGTCTTGGTCTTCCAGCCGCTCCGAATGCTCGAACGGCAGGAGCAGGAATTTCCGCAGGTCCGGCTCGGTCCGCTCCAGATGGCCGCGGGCCACGGCATCCCGCGCCAGGCTGAGCGCCAGCGGGTCGGTGGCGAACTGGTGCGCCGTGTCGCGAAACGCGTTCCGGGGCAGCTGGTCCAGCAGGATGATCAGCGCCAGCGCCCCCTCTGCCGTCTCCATCCACCCGTCCAGCTCGCGCCGCGCCCCGGCCATGTGCGCCTTCAGGAACCGGTCCTTGAACGCCGCATCGAAGGCCGCGTCCTTGGCGAACCATTTCTCGGGTCCGGCGGCTTTCCAGAAGGCGATCACATCAGAAGGGGTTATGTCTTGGGTCATGACCCAGACCCTAGCCGTCCTGCTGCCCGTTTTCCACGACCGCGACTGCGCTCAGCTCGTGCGCCGACTCGGGCTGGCTTGGGGTGTCCTGATGCTCCTTGCCGTACCTGCCCAAGGCCAGGACAGGTCACTCGAGGCCCGGATCGCAGCGTTTGCCCGTTGTCCTGCACTCAATTTCCCGCCGCCGGAGGGCGACGACGTGCGCCTGGTTCCTGAGATGCTCTGGGCACCTCCCAATCCCATTCCCCCTCAATCCGAGCTTCGCGATCCGTCGAGCTGGGTCGCGCCAGAGAGTGCGATCGATCGCCACAAGGCGCTCCGAGCCCGCGCCGGGGTGAGCATGCCCTCGGGCGAGCAACAGGTTCTGGTTTTCGAGGTGATCGCCCACTCCTCGCTCGGCGAGATCAGTCTGGTGGCGAGCCGCAACAATGAGGGGCACTGGTCCGTCGACGAACTGGCTGAATTCGGAGTGGGCGGGAACGACGCCGCGATCCGTCATCGCACTTGGACCTTGCCGTGGTCTGATGGGTTCGCTTTGGATGACGAGTTGGCGGATCCCTGTGTCGACGCCGAGCCGTTGCGTAGCACCCATGCGGAGTTCAGTTTGGATCTTACGTACGTCTGGACGCTGGAAACCACGGGCCGACAGCCGACTCTGCGGGTCGAGAGGCACTATTGGGGCTTCGGTCGGGCGTCGCGGATAAGAGATCTGCTCCACAAAGGCTCTCCACGATGACCCCGCTACCCGTTTTCCACGACCGCGACTGCGACCTGTCGATCATCCGGGGCAAGCGCGTCGCCGTGATCGGCTATGGCAGCCAGGGGCGTACCCATGCGCTGAACCTGCGCGATTCGGGCGTGACCGACATCGTCGTGGGCCTGAAGGCGGGCTCCCGGACCCGCGCAGTGGCCGAGGCGGACGGATTCGAGGTCCGGACCGCTGGCGAGGCGACGGAAGGCGCCGATGTCGTGGCCATCATGGTCTCGGACGAGGCGCACCGCGATCTGTGGGCGGACGAGATCGAGCCTGCCATCAAGCCGGGGGCGGCCCTGATCTTCGCCCACGGCCTGTCGGTGCGATTCGGCCTGGTGACGCCGCGGGCGGATCTCGATGTGATTCTGGCCTCGCCCAAGGGTATCGGGCCGCGCATCCGCGACCTCTATGAGGAGGGGCAGGGGGTGTTCTGCCTGTTCGGTGTGCACCAGGACGCATCCGGCGCCGCCCATGCGCTCGGCCTGTCCTATGCCGCGGCGCTGGGCTGTGGGCGCAAGGGCATCCTCGAGACCACCTTTGCCGCCGAATGCGAGAGCGACCTGTTCGGCGAACAGGTGGTTCTGTGCGGCGGGGTCAAGGATCTGGTCGACGGCGCTTTCACGAAGCTGGTTGAGGCCGGCTATCCCCCCGAGGTCGCCTGGTTCGAATGCTTCTATGAGCTGAAGCTGGTCACCGACCTGATGTTCGAGCGGGGCATCGCCGGGGCGTTCGCCCGGATTTCGAACACGGCGGAATACGGGGCCTATCTGACCGGTCCACGCGTGCTGGGCGAGGTGTCAAAGGCCGCCATGGACGAGGTGCTGGCCGAGGTCCGCTCGGGCGCCTTCGTGAAGACGTTGATGGCCGACTATGACGCGGGCTCTCCGGACCTGCTGGCGCGGCGCAAGGCGCTGGGCGAACGCCCGATCGAGGCCGTGGGCCGTCATCTGGCCGGGGTCGCCTCGAAGGCCGAAGATTAGGGAGGAAAGGGGGCCGACGGGACGGGCCCCGGGAAAATGGTCGGAGTGGCAGGATTCGAACCTGCGACCCCTGCGTCCCGAACGCAGTGCTCTACCAGACTGAGCCACACTCCGACTTGAGGACGCGGCTTATACCCATGCAGCCCACCCCCCGCAAGCCGCGATATGGCCTATTTCTCGGGGTGAACGAAAAGCGCTGCAAAGTTGCGAAAGGGGGTGTTGCATCGCCCGCGCCCTTGGCGTATTTCGGCGCCTCTCGCGGGCCCGCCCCGCGACGCACCGGCCCTGCTGGGGAATGGTGTAATGGTAACACTACGGTTTTTGGTACCGTCATTCTAGGTTCGAGTCCTAGTTCCCCAGCCACCGCCTCGCGGCCTTCCCGTCAGATATGATCAGGACATCGCGGTCGACCCGCGACCGGCGTTCGGGCAGAGTGCGGCGCATCATTCGGGAGGCCTTCCATGTTGAAATCACTCGCAATCGCCGCGTCGCTGGCCGTCATCGGCGCGACGCCTGCCCTGGCTCAGAGCTGGGAAGCCGTCTCGGCATCCGACAACGCCGTAGCGGCCGTGGACTGGAGCTCGATGCGGATCAGCGGCAGCAGCCGGGACGTGACCTTCACCATGGTTTCGCTGGTGCCGGACGCAGTGCCGTTCGACTACGCCGTCTCGAGCATCACCATGGACTGTTCGCAGGCCCACTATGCCACGCATCGCAGCCAGTTCTTTGATCGCGGCGGGAACATCGTCGTCGAGGACTTTATCGGCGACGGCACCCTGACGCCAGTCAACGACGGCACGATCATGAGCGACGTGCGTCGGGAGGTCTGCTCCAGCGACGCGTCGCGCAAGGGCTATTTCATCTCGGCCCAGCAGTTCGCGGCCAACGCCTGGGCCATCGTCGAGGACGGCCAGTAGGCGCTACTGCAGGCTGCGACCCTCGCGGGGCAGGCGTACGCGGAGCGTCAGGCCCCCCGCGGCCGGGTCCGACCAGCCGGTCATACCGCCCATAAGGGTGACCAGCCCTTCGATCATCGCGCGTGCCTCCGCGTGGGGCGTGTCCTCGCGCGGGTTGGCGGTGGTCGTGACCACCATGCCGACGTCCTCGCCCGAGGCCGAGAAGGCGACGGCCAGCGCCGCCCCCACGTCACCGGGCTGATGCAAGCGGGCGACCTCGCCGCAGATCTCGTGGAGGATGATGGCGAGCGGCAGGTGCAGGGCTCGCGGGACCTCGCGCGGCAGGCCGCTGAGGGTCAGCCTCAGGCCCGCGTCCTCATAGTGGCGGCGCCAGAAGGCAACGGCCTCATTGAGATAGTCGTCGAGGGCGGCGCCATCGCTGCGCGCGACACGCTCTGCCATCAGGTTGAGGGCGCTGGTCATGTCCGCGACCCAGCCCAGATGACGCACGGCCTCCGGGTCACGCACCGCGCGCAACCGGATTCGCACCAGGGTTCCCAGAAGCTTCAAACCCTGTGTCGATACAGGGGTTTCCTCGTGACGAGGCTCAAATTCCGACACGCCGTCTACTCTATCCTGACATCGCCCCGCCGCGTGAATAGCAAAGGTCGAACCAATCCGATACAGGTGCGTTCACTGTGTACGCAATCGGACAATTGCGGGCTCAACCGTGTTAGCCGCCTCGTCCACCGGCGTTTGGTTGTTGTGTTGATCAAGTATCTCCCGGGGGAAATGAGGGTCGTCGTCGTCGAGGACCAGCCCATCCTGGCCATGGAGCTGGAGTTGATGCTGCTCGACCACGGCTGCGAAGTCGTGGGCATAGCTGCGGACCAGGCTACGGCGGCCATTCTGGCCGAGCGGCACAAGCCTAATCTTGCGCTGGTCGACCTCAATCTGCTGGATGGGCTTTCAGGTCCCGCCGTTGCGCACGAGCTGGTTAGCCGCCATGGCGCGGCCGTGATCTTCATGACCGCCAACCCCGAACAGATCCCGGAAGGCTTTGCCGGCGCGCTCGGCGTGGTGTGCAAGCCCTTCGACGAGAGCACCCTGAAGGATGTCGTGGACTTTGCCTGCCGCTTCCGGGCCTCCGGCGACACGTCCCGTCCGCCGCGCAGGTTGAGGCTCGCCCCTTGGCTACAGACGCCCCCGCCGACCATCGCCCCGCACTAGCAGGCAGGGCCCCGGCCGGCGGCGGCGTGTCAGGCCCGCTCCCAGCCCTTGTCGATGGCCCATATCGCAAAGGCGTAATCGTGGGCGACTTCCTTCAGATAGTCGAAGCGGCCGGAGGACCCGGCGTGGCCGGCCTCCATATTGATCTTGAGCAGGACCGGCTTGCCCGAAGTCGTGGCGGGGCGCAGGCGGGCCACCCACTTCTCGGGTTCCCAATAGGTCACGCGCGGGTCCGACAGGCCGCCGGTCGCCAGCACCGCCGGATAGGCCCTGGCCTCGATGTTATCGTAGGGGCTGTAGCTGGCGATGTAGTCATAGGCCTCGGGATCCTCGAGCGGATTGCCCCACTCGGGCCACTCGGGCGGAGTCAGCGGCAGGCTGACGTCGCTCATGGTGTTGATCACATCGACGAACGGCACCTGTCCGATCACCCCGGCCCACAGGTCGGGCCGCATGTTGTTGACGGCGCCCATCAGCAGGCCACCGGCCGAGCCGCCCTGGGCCACGATGTGGCCGGCCTTGCCGTGCCCGGTCGAGATCAGGTGCTCGGCCGCGGCGATGAAGTCGGTGAAGGTGTTCTTCTTGGTGAAGCGGCGGGCGTCGAGGAACCAGCCCCAGCCCTTGTCGGAGCCGCCGCGGATGTGGGCGATGGCATAGATCCAGCCCCGGTCCACCAGCGACAGCCGGTTGGTCGAGAAGCTGGCCGACATGGGGATTCCGTAGGAGCCATAGCCGTACAGCAACAGCGGGGCCGAGCCGTTCACCGGCGTCGTCTTGCGGCGCAGGATGGTGACGGGCACCAGCTGGCCGTCGCTGGCCGGGGCGTTCACCCGCTCGACCACATAGTCGTCCGGATTGTGACCCGAGGGGACCTCCTGAACCTTGCGCAGGGTCCGCTCACGCGTCGCCAGGTCGTAGTCATAGGTCGAGGTCGGGGTGGACGGCGAGTTGTAGGTGTAGCGCATCACCGGGGTGTCGAATTCGGACGCCCCGCCGAGGGTCAGGGCATAGGCGGGTTCGTCGACAGCGATCTCGTGCTCGGCGCCGGCGCGGTCGCGAATGACGATCCGGGTGTTGGCATCGGCGCGCTCCTGGCGGGCGATGAAGCCCTTCAGCAGCGAAATGCCCTCGATGTAGCGGCCCGGGGTGTGGGGAATCAGGTCCCGCCAGTTCGCCTTGCCCGGCGTGGCCGTCGGGGCCTCGCAGACCTTGAAGTCGATCGAGTCGTCGGCATTGGTGTGGATGACCCAGCGGTCGCCCCAGTGGTCGGCGTCATACTTGCGAGCGACCTGACGGGGCTCCAGCACGCGCGGCGCGCCGGTGATGTCGTCGGCCGGGATATAGCGGGTCTCGGAGGTCTCCTGATCGCCGATGCCGATGATCATGAAGCGGTCGTCGGACGTGCGCCCGACGCCGATGAACATGCCTTCGTCCTCTTCCTCATAGACCAGGGTGATGGCGCCACCGCGGGCCGGGCGGCGGAAGATCTTGTCCGGGCGGCCGTTGTCGTTGCGGTTGGTCCAGAAGATCCACTGGCTGTCGGGCGAGAAGGTCAGTCCGCCCGAGGCCGATTCGATCGGCTCGCCCAGCAGTTCGCCGGTCGCCAGATCCTTGACGTAGATGCGGTAGACCTCGGACCCCTGCGCATCTTCCGAATAGCCGAACAGGCTGTGGTCGGGTGTCCAGGCGATGTCGCCGACGTCGGAATAGGCCTTGCCCTCGGCCAGGGCGTTGGCATCCAGAAGAAGCTGCGGCGTCGGCGCGACGACGAAATTCCGGGTAACCGGCTGACCGTTCTCGATCCACGTTCCCTGGCGCTCGACGCGCATGTAGCGGGGATGCTGATCGCCGGTCTTGTACTCGGTATAATACTCCCACGGGCCATCGGGCGACGGGACCGAACTGTCGTCCTGTTTGATCCGGCCCTTCATCTCCTCGAACATCGTGGCCTGCAGCGGTTCGGTCGAGGCCATCATGGCCTCGCGATAGGCGTTTTCGGCCTCGAGGTGTTCCTTGACGTCGGCCTTGATCAGGGTCGGATCGCGCAGCACCGCCTGCCAGTTGTCGTCCTTCATCCACTGGTATTCGTCCACGCGGACGCGGCCCAGCTGTTCGATGGTGACCGGGATCTTCTTGGCGACGGGGGGCACGGGCATGTCGGGCAGTGAGCCTTTCGGAGAACGGGCAAGGGCAGGAGAGGCCGCAGCGGCGAGGGCGGTGGCGGCGGTGGATGCGATCATCTGCCGACGGTTCATGACAGGCTCCAGCAAGGGACGGAAATCAGGAGCCGGCACCATGATCGGCGCCGCGCGAAGGCGTCAAATGAACAAACGGCCATGAAGGGCCTCAGGGGGCCAGCACCGCCGGGGTCATGCGCAGCAGCAGGTCGCCGCCCTGACCGATCGCAGCCAGACGGCTGGACACATGGCCCAGAACATTGGCGGCATAGACCTCGTAGAGCGTGATCCGGCCGTCCAGCCATTCGGTGTCGCCCTGGCCATCGGCCTTCAGCGCCTGGGCCGCGAGCGCGCCGCGGGCCAGGAACCAGCCCCCGATCACATCACCCATCAGCTTCAGATAGGCGTCGGCGGCGGCCAGCACATCGGCGGTGCCGTCCTCGGCGGCCTTGCGGTCCAGCAGCCACAGCGTGGCGTCCTCGACTGCCGACAGGGCATTGGCCATCCGCTCGACCGGCTTGCCGTCATAGAGGCCGGCCAGGGGTGTCAGGACCGTCTTCATCTCCTCGATCAGCAGACGCGCGGAGGCTCCGCCGTCCTGAGACAGCTTGCGGCCCACCAGATCCATGGCCTGGATGCCATTGGTGCCCTCGTAGATCGGGGCGATCCGGGCGTCGCGATAATACTGGGCCGCACCGGTTTCCTCGATGAAGCCCATGCCGCCGTGGATCTGCACACCCATGGAAGCCACCTCGACCCCCATGTCGGTCGACCAGGCTTTGGCGATCGGGGTCAGCAGGTCCTCGCGACCTTTCCATTGCCGGGCCACGTCCGCGTCGGCCGAGCTGCGGGCGAGATCGGCGGCCATGCCGGTCGCCAGACAGATGGCGCGACCGGCGGCAACCTTCGCCTTCATCACCGACAGGCTGCGGCGGACGTCCGGGTGATCCAGAATCGGCGCCGAGGCCTCGCCGGTCCAGACCGAACGGCCCTGCCGTCGATCCGACGCATAGGCCAAGGCGTGCTGATAGGCGCGCTCGGCGATACCGACCCCCTCGACGCCCACGGCGACGCGGGCAGCGTTCATCATTACGAACATATGGGCCAGCCCCTCATTGAGCCGGCCGACCAGCTCTGCGATCGCGCCTTCATAGGCCATGACGCAGGTCGGAGAGGCATGGATGCCCAGCTTGTGCTCGACGCCCACGGGCCGGAAGGCATTCCGCTCGCCGAGCGAGCCGTCGTCGTTCACGAGGTATTTGGGGGCGAGGAACAGGCTGATGCCCTTCGGTCCCGGAGGGGCATCGGGCAGGCGGGCCAGGACCATGTGGACGATGTTGTCCGTCATGTCGTGGTCGCCCCAGGTGATGAAGATCTTCTGACCCGTCAGGCTGTACGTGCCGTCGCCATTTGGCGTGGCGGTGGCCGTGAGGGCCCCGAGGTCCGATCCCGCATTGGGCTCGGTCAGCACCATGGCGCCGGTCCACTCGCCCGAGATCAGCCGGGTCAGATAGGTCTCCTTCTGCGCCTCGGTGCCGTGGGCCTCCAGTGCCTCGATCGCCGCAAGCGACAGCATGGGGCAAAGGCCGAAGGCCATATTGGCCGAATGCACCGGCTCATAGGCCGCCAGCTCGAGCGCCTTGGGCAGGCCCTGACCGCCATGGGCGACCGGCGCGGCCAGCCCCATCCAGCCGCCCTCGACGAAGGTCTGGTAGGCCTCGGCGAATCCCGGCGCGGGGATCACACCGTCCCCTTCCAGCCGCGCTCCGGCCCGGTCGCCCGGCACGTTCAGCGGCGCCAGCGTTCCTTCGGCCACCTGACCGGCCGCCTCCAGTACGGCATCGACCAGATCGGCATCGAGGTCAGGGTAGACCCCGGTGGCCTGAAGCTCTTCCAGACCGAGGACATGCTTCAGCGTGAAGCCCAGATCACGAATGGGGGCGCGGTAGCTCATACGGATTCCCTTGACCGGGGGGTGGCGATGCGGTTCCTCAGACACTTGGCTGCGAACACCGGATTTGCCAAGTTTGGTCCGCTGCCGTCACGGAAGGGAAGTCATGGCCGAGCCCCGCAATCGATACTCGCAGGTGTCCCTGATCCTGCACTGGCTGATCGCCGTTCTGGTGATCGGACAGATCGTCCTGATCATGGCCCATGACGCGACCGAGGGCGACCTCAGCCGCTCGTTTGTGATGTGGCACAAGTCGGTCGGCCTTTCGATTCTGGTCCTGACCCTGATCCGTATCGGCTGGCGGATCGCCAATCCGGCCATCCCGCTGCCTGCCGAAATGCCGAAATGGCAGGTCTGGATGGCCCGCGCGACCCATGTGCTGTTCTATGTCGTGCTGATCGGCATGCCGCTGGGGGGATGGGCGGCGTCCTCGGCGGCGGGTCGCGAGATCGAGTTCTTCGGCCTGTTCAGCTGGCCCTTGCTGCCGATCTCGGGCGGACGTGAGGTGGCCAAACAGTTCATGGAGGCGCACGAGCTGGGCGCCAAGCTGCTGTATGTGCTTCTGGCCCTGCACATCCTCGGCGCGCTGAAGCACCACTTCGTCGACCGCGACAATGTGCTGCACCGGATGCTGCCGTTCATTCCGCGCCGCCCGTGACCCAGACGATCCCGGATGCCGTGGCGGCGCTCCGCCGCGGTGATCTGGTCATCCTGCCGACCGAGACCGTCTACGGTCTGGCCGCCGACGCGGGCAATGCCGAGGCCGTGGCGCGCATCTTTGCTGCGAAGGGGCGTCCGCGCTTCAACCCCCTGATCGCCCACGTCGACAGCGTCGCGGCCGCCGCGCGCGTGGGCGTGATGACGGCGATGGGCAAGGCGCTGGCCGACCGGTTCTGGCCGGGGCCCCTGACCCTCGTCCTGCCCGTGCGCGAGGGCAGTCCGGTCTGTGATCTGGCGCGGGCGGGACTGGACAGTGTGGCGGTCCGCGTGCCCGGGCATCCGGTCGCGCGCGCCGCACTGGAAGCGTTCGGCGGTCCGGTCGTCGCGCCCTCGGCCAACCGGTCGGGGCGGCCCAGCCCGACCACTTACGATGATGCCGTCGAGGAGACGGGCGGTGCGGCCGCCGCCGCTCTGGATGGCGGGCCCTGTGCTGTGGGGCTGGAGAGCACGGTCGTGTCCCTGCTGGGCGATCGCCCGCGCCTGCTCAGGCCCGGCAGCATCACCCGCCAGCAGCTGGAGGCGGTGGTCGGGACGCTGGAGGCCGACGGGGCGGAGGGCCACCGGTCGCCGGGGCGGCTCAGCCTGCACTATGCGCCGGACGCACCGGTGAGAATCGAGGCGGAGGAGGCGCGGCCGGGTGAGATCCTGCTGGGGTTCGGCCCCGGCGTGGGCGATCCGCGCTGGAGCCTCAGCGTCAGTGGCGACCTGACCGAGGCGGCTGCCCGGCTGTTCCGTCTGCTGCGCGAGGCCGACCGCGAGCAGCCGGCCGGAATTGCCATCGCGCCCATTCCGCAGACTGGACTGGGCGAAGCCATCAATGACCGGATACGCCGCGCGGCCGGGTTCGTCGGCTAGGTTCTACTGGGCCGTCCAGCCGCCGTCGATCGAGAAGGCGGTGCCGTTGGCCGAGGCGCCCAGATCGGAGACCAGGTACAGGAAGATGCCGACCAGTTCGTCGGTCGTGACGAACCGTTTGGTCGGCTGGGACTTGAGGATCACTTCCTCCAGCACCCGGTCCTTGGAGATGCCGTGGGTGCGGGCCTGATCGGCGATCTGCTTTTCGACGATGGGCGTTTCGACGAAGCCCGGGCAGATGGCATTGCAGGTGATGCCCTCGCGCGCCAGCTCCAGCCCGACGGTCTTGGTCAGGCCGATCACGCCGTGCTTGGCCGCGACATAGGCGGACTTGTAGGGGCTGGCGACCAGTCCGTGGGCCGAGGCCACATTGATGATCCGGCCGCGCCCCTGGGCCTTCATGATCGGCACGGCGGCGCGGGTGGCATAGAAGGCCGACGACAGGTTGATCGCGATGATCTGTTCCCATTTGTCGGCCGGGAATTTCTCGATGGCCTCGACGTGCTGCACGCCGGCGTTGTTGACCAGGATGTCCAGACGACCCAGCTCGTGCTTGGCATAGGCGACCATGTCGGCCACCTCCTCGCCATGGCGCATGTCGGCGGCGTGATATCGGACGCGGACGCCGCAGGCGGCTTCCATCTCGGTGCGGGTGCGCTCGATCTCGGAGGGATCACCCAGCCCGTTCAGTACCACGTCGCCGCCCCGCGCGGCCACGGCCCGGGCCAGCGCCAGTCCGATTCCCGACGTCGAGCCCGTGATCACGGCCACCTGGCCGCGAAGATCGTTCATGTCGCGCGGGCGGGCCTGTTCGGACTCTGCCTTGTCACCGCGCTTGGGCCACTGAAACATCGATTGCCTGCTCGTGAATGAAACCGTCCGTGATCTATAGCGACTGATCTGCGGGCGCGCCACGGAGGCGGATCAGGAATTTCCTGATCTGGTGAATATCCAGTCGGTCTCGGTCGACGGCCCGGGCCGGAAGGCATAGCCGTCGCGATCAAAGGCCTTGAGATCCTCGGCCCGATCGAGGCGGTTATCGATCGCATAGCGGGCCATCCTCCCGCGCGCCTTCTTGGCGAAGAAGGAGATGACCCGGCTTTCGCCGTCCTTCTCCTCGCGGAAGTGGATGGTCACGACCGGCAGCTTCAGCGCCTTTGCGTCCACGGCGCCGAAATACTCCTGGCTGGCCAGGTTGACGAGCGTCGGGTCCGTCTGACCGTCGGCATCGGCATTGAGCGCCTTCGAAATCCGGTCGCCCCAGAAGTCGTAGAGGCTGGACCCCCGGCGGGTCTTCAGCCGGGTGCCCATCTCGAGCCGATACGCCTGGATCCGGTCGAGCGGTCGCAGCAGGCCGTAGAGGCCGGACAGGATGCGCAGGTGATCCTGGGCCCAGGTCAGGCCGTCGCGATCCAGGCTACGGGCATCCAGGCCCTGATAGACATCGCCGGCAAAGGCGAAGGCGGCCTGCATCCCCTCGTTGCTGTCGGGATCGAAGGCCTTGAACCGCGCCTGATTCAGCTTGGCCAGATCTGCCGATATACCCATCAGGCGCCGCAGGTCCGCCTGGGTCTGGCGCCGGGCCGTGACCGACAGGCTACGGACGTCCTCCGCCATGCGGTGCGCGGTCGCCGGGGCGTCCAGCGCAGGTTCGGAGAAGTCCAGCCGCTTGGCCGGGGACAGGATCATCAGCACATCGGGTCTCCCTTCGGGCGCCTGACTTAGGCAGCTTCGCCGCAGATGGAAACCGGCGTCAGAGGGTCGCAGTCGTTCAGAACAGGATGGCCGGGTTGAAAATGCCGTGGGGGTCCAGCGCCTTGCGGATGGCTTTCAAGGTGTCGATTTCGACATCCGACTTGTAGCCCCGGGCCTCGTCGGTCTTCAGCCGTCCCAGGCCGTGCTCGGCCGAGATCGAGCCGTCGTAGCGGGCGACGATGTCGTGAACGATGCGGGATCCCTCCGTCCAGCGGGACAGGAAGGGCTTCAGGTCCGCGCCCTCAGGGCACAAGACGTCGTAGTGGAGATTGCCGTCACCGACATGGCCGAAGACGCTGATTCGCGCGCCGGGCTCGAACGAGTCGACGGCGGCTGAGGCCTCTTCGATGAAGTCGGCGATCCGCGACACCGGCACCGAGACGTCGTGCTTCCAGCCACCGCCTTCCGGCTTGAGACCCGCGGACTGTTCCTCGCGCAGGCGCCAGAGGGCCGCCGCCTGGGTCTCGTTCGCGGCAATGGCGGCATCCGTGATCAGGCGGTCCTCGAAGGCCTGGGCCAGCAGCCGTTCCAGCGCCTTGCCTGCCTCGTCCGGAGAGCCGGAGCCCAGCTCGATCAGCACCGACCAGGGCGGCATGCTCTCCAGCGGCTCACGCGTGTCCGGAATCCATCTCAGCACCAGCTCCGTGCCCAGCCGCTTCATCAGTTCGAAGGCCTCGACCCCGCCGCCCGATTCGGCCTTGGCCCGCGCCAGAAGGGTGATGGCCTGCTCGGGCGTCTCCAGACCGACGATGGCGGTCGCGCGCCCCCGCAGAACCGGCGACAGCTTCAGCGTCGCGGCAGTGATGATCCCCAGCGTGCCTTCGGCCCCGATCAGCAGCTGCTTCAGGTCGTAGCCGGTGTTGTCCTTGCGCAGCCGCTTCAGCCCGTTGAACACCCGACCATCCGCCAGCACCGCCTCGACGCCGAGCACCAGATCGCGCGCCATGCCGTAGCGCACCACCGATGTCCCGCCGGCATTGGTCGACAGGACGCCGCCGATCGTGGCTGTGCCCTCGGACGCCAGTCCCAGCGGGAACCGGCGGTCGACCGCAAGGGCGGCCTGCTGGGCCTCGTACAGGGTCACGCCGGCCTCGACCGTCAGCGCGTCGTCGAGAGGGCTGACGTCGCGGATCGCCCGTAGGCGTTTGGTGCTGAGCAGAACCTCGCCCATCGGAATCTGCCCGCCGACCAAGCCGGTATTGCCGCCTTGGGGCGTGATCGCGACCCCATGGCGGGCGCAGATGGCGACGGCGGCCGCGACCTCGGCCGTCGAGCCAGGCTTGAGCAACAGGGGGGTGTGGCCCTGCCAGCGATCCCGCCATTCGCGAAGATGCGGGGCCAGGGTGTCGGCATCCTCGCTCCAGCCCTCGGGACCGAGCGCCTCTTTCAGTTCCGCGATCGCCTGGGGGGAGGGGGCTGCCATGCCTGCTTGTCTCAGATGACCGGGCCGGGGAAAAGGGACAATGGCCCCGCACACGACCTCCGATACGCCGCCCATGACTGCTCCGGTCGCCGCCGTGGGTGTGATCTGCCTGCGTGGCGATGAGGTCCTGCTGATCCGGCGCGGGCGTCCGCCCCGACTGGGCGAATGGAGCCTGCCGGGCGGTCGCGTCGAGCCGGGGGAGACGGTTCGTGACGCCGCCCTGCGCGAACTGAGGGAGGAAACGGGCGTCGAGGCCGAGCTGGGGCCGCTGGTGGACGTCGTGGATGGCCTCTTCCCCGAGGATGGCCGCCACTATGTGCTGATAGACTTCGCCGCGCGCTGGACGGCGGGAGAGCCGGTGGCCGGTGACGATGCGGCCGAGGCGCGGTTCTGGCCGGTGAAGGACATCGCTGCGCGCGTCGCGTGGAGCGAGACGGTGCGGGTCATACGGATGGCCGCGGACCTGTTCACGCCGGAATGATCCCGCCGCGTCCGGTTTCTGTGGCGAACCCGGGTTTTACGGCCTAGCCTGTCCAAAACCATCGGGAGTGCTGGAAACAATGGACATGTTGGACATCTTTGGAATCGTGGTCGTCGTCTTCGCGGTGATCCTGCTGTTCAGCGTGATCAAGATCGTGCCGCAGGGCCGTGAATTCACGGTCGAACGCTTCGGGAAGTACACCAAGACCCTGTCGCCCGGCATCAGCCTGCTGACCCCGTTCGTCGAACGCGTCGGTCGCCGCATGAACATGATGGAACAGGTCCTGGACGTGCCCCAGCAGGAGGTGATCACCAAGGACAACGCCATGGTGAAGGTCGATGCCATCGTCTTCATCCAGGTAATGAATGCAGCGGCGGCCGCCTATCGGGTCGAGGACCTGCCCTATGCCATCACCCAGCTCAGCTCGACCAACCTGCGGACCGTGATCGGCTCCATGGAGCTGGACGAGGTCCTGTTCCAGCGCGACAGCATCAACAGCCGCCTGTTGACCGTGATCGACGCGGCGACCGAGCCGTGGGGGGTCAAGGTCAACCGTATAGAGATCAAGGACCTGACCCCGCCGGTCGACATCACCAACGCCATGGCCCGCCAGATGAAGGCCGAGCGCGAGCGGCGTGCCGTGATCACCGAGGCCGACGGCGAGAAGCAGGCGGCCATCGCCCGCGCCGAGGGTGCGAAACAGTCCGCCATCCTTGAGGCCGAGGGGCGCCGCGAGGCCGCCTTCCGCGACGCCGAGGCGCGCGAGCGGGAAGCCGAGGCCGAGGCCCGCGCGACGGCCATGGTGTCCGAGGCGATCGCCCGCGGCGACGTCAACGCCATCAACTACTTCGTGGCCCAGAAATACGTCGAGGCCTTTGCCGAACTGGCCCGCAGCCCGCAGCAGCGCACGGTGATCGTGCCGGCCGAGCTGGGGGGGCTGGTCGGGACGGTCGCCGGTCTGGGCGAACTGGTCGGCTTGGCCCGCGAACAGCAGCGCACCCCGGCTCCGGCGCCCCAGCCGGCGCGTTCGGCGCCCGCCCGTGCCCCCGCCTCGCGTCCGGCGCGGGGTTCAGTGCCGCGGACCGAATAGGAGAGGGATCCATGATCGACGCCCTGGTCTCGCTTCACGCCTCCCAGCCCTGGTGGATCTGGCTGGCCGTCGGCCTCGCCCTGCTGGCGATCGAGGCTGCCTTGTCCAGCGAATGGCTGCTGTGGCCGGCCGTATCCGCCGGGCTGGTGGCGGTGCTGACCGCCCTCGGACTGCGCTATGGATTCGCGATCGAGTTCATCGTCTTCGGTGTGCTGACCGCCGCCCTGACGTTGCTGTCCAGCCGATTGATCAAGCGGATGAACCCTGCGGACATGCCCGACGTCAACGACCGCGATACCCGTCTGGTCGGTCGCCCGGCCGAGGTCATCACCCCCTTCCTGAACGGCAAGGGCCGGGTGTTCATCTCGGGTGCCGAATGGGCGGCCGAGATTGACGGGGACGGCACGCCGCCCATCGGCTCGCGCGTCATCGTCGAGATGGTCGAGGGTGCCCGGCTGAAGGTGCGCGCGCCCTAGCGCCGACCGGTGCGGCGGGGCAGGGCGTCGATGCCGGCATTGGCCAGGGCGTCGGCCCGCTCGTTCAGCTCATGGCCTGCGTGGCCCTTCACCCAGTGCCATTTCACCTGATGGCGCGTTCGCGCCTCGTCGAGACGGCGCCAAAGGTCCTCGTTCTTGACTGGCTTCTTGTCGGCCGTCTTCCAGCCGCGGGATTTCCAGCCGACGATCCATTTGGTGATGCCGTCCATGACATAGCGGCTGTCGGTGTGCAGATCGACGCGGCAGGGCCGGGTCAGCGCCTCCAGCGCCATGATGGCCGCCGTCAGCTCCATGCGGTTGTTGGTCGTTTCCGGCTCGCCGCCGTGCAGTTCCCGCTCGTGGCCGGCGCCGGTCTGCAGGATCGCGCCCCAGCCTCCCGGGCCGGGATTGCCCTTGCAGGCACCGTCGGTGTGGATGATCACATGAGAAAGTTCAGCAGCCATGGCGGCGCACTACAGGATCGCTTGGCGCGTGGCCATCACAAGGCCTATATGGGGTGTGATCAAAGTCACCGGCACTCCCGCCACCCTGTTTATCGAGACGTAGATTCATGCAGCCCGGCATCTGGCAAATTCTGATCATCGCCGTTGTGGCTCTCCTGCTGTTCGGCGGGCGCGGCAAGATTTCCGGCCTGATGGGCGATGCCGCCAAGGGCATCCGCGCCTTCCGCGAAGGCCTGAAGGGCGAGGATGACAAGTCCTCTGGAGACAGCGTGCTGCCCCGGACCGATGCGGAAAAAGAAGACCTGAAGCGCTGATCGTCCCCCTGAACGAAAGCGTGTGATCCATGGGTGGTCTGGGTCCCGGCATCGGCGGGCTGGAAATCCTTGTCATCGGCTTGCTGGCCCTGATCGTGGTCGGGCCGAAAGACCTGCCTCTGATGATGCGCAAGGTTGGCCAGTTCGTGGGCCGGGCCCGCGCCATGGCGGCCGAGTTCCGCTCCAGCTTTGACGAAATGGCCCGCCAGGCCGAGCTCGATGAGCTGCGCAAGGAAGTCGAGGCCCTGCGCAATGCCCAGGCCGTGCCGCTCGGGGCCGAGGCGGAAGAGGCCTTCCGCGACATCGACCAGAGCCTGAAGCAGCCGCTGGTGTCGCCGCCCGCGCAGCCGGCCCTTGCCGCGCCCGAGGCTGAGGGGCCCGCGAAGGAAGAGATGACCGCAAGGCCCATGCCTTCGCCGCCTGCCGAGCAGCCTGAAGCGGCACCCGAGAAAGCCAAACCAGTGCGTAAACCCCGCGCGAAAGCTGTCCCGAAGACGGGGACCGGATCGACCGCAAGCCGGGCCAAAGTCACACGCAAGAAGGCCCTGGACCTTTGAGCCGCTCCGCCCACGACGAAGACGAGATCGAATCGTCACGCGCGCCGTTGATGGATCACCTGATCGAGCTGCGGGGACGGCTGATCGTGTGCGTCGTGGCGTTCGTGGTCGGCTTCATCGGCTGTTTTATCGTCGCCGATCCGATCTATGTCTTCCTGGTCCAGCCTTTTGCCGTTGCGGCCCAGTTCCGTGAAGCCGCCGGCCCGGGCGGCAACGTCTCGCCCTTCGACCTGATTCTGGGAACGGCCGGGCTCATACCCGTGCCCCGGGGCGACGGCGAGACGGTGAATCTGATCTTCACCGCGCCGCTGGAATTCCTGATCACCAAGATGAAGCTGGCCGCCTTCGGGGCGGTGGTTATCACCTTCCCGGTCATGGCCTGGCAGGTCTACCGCTTCGTCGCCCCGGGCCTCTATCGCAATGAGCGCGGCGCCTTCCTGCCGTTCCTGATCGCGGCCCCGCTGCTGTTCCTGCTGGGCGCGGCGATGGTCTATTATGTGATGCTCCCGTTCGTGATGCTGTTCTCGCTGGGCCAGCAGGTGGCGAGCGGCGGCATATCAGCCGAGCTGCTGCCGCGGGTGTCCGACTACCTCAACCTCGTCATGGCGCTGCTGCTGGCCTTCGGACTCTGCTTCCAGCTGCCGGTCGTCATGACACTGCTTGGCATGGCTGGACTGGTCAGCTCGGAGGCGCTCTCGAAGGGGCGCAAATACGCGATCGTGGCCATTGCCGTAGTGGCAGCCTTCGTGACCCCGCCGGATCCGCTCAGCCAGATCATGCTCGGCATCCCGCTGATCCTGCTCTACGAGGTCTCGATCCTGTGCGTCCGTGTCATTGAGCTACGTCGTCGCAAGCGGGACATTGAGGACGGTCTGGCCGTCTAGGCGGAACCTGGGACAAGCGGCGCCGTTCTGTCCTGACCTATCACGACAGGAGACACGCATGTCCCGCCTTACCCTGACCGTTCTGGCCTCGACCGCCCTGGTTGTCGGCGCCGTTGCCTGCACCCCCGCCGAGCAGGAAGCCGAGCCGACCACCGAAACCCACACCGTGGTCGAGAAGGAAACGGTCGTCCCGGTACCGGTCGAAACCGAAACGCCCGCGCCCGTCGTCGTCGAGCGCGAGACCGGCGACTCGACCACCGTCCGCGCTGACGAGAACGGCATCTCGGTCGAAACAACCAACCGCTGATCCCGGCGACAAAATTGAAAACGGCCCCGGTGAGCGATCACCGGGGCCGTCGTCAATTCAGCGGTTCGATCAGCAGCTGTAGTACATGTCGAACTCGACGGGGTGGGGATGCAGCTGGAGGCGCATCACCTCTTCCATCTTCAGCTCGATGTAGCTGTCGATGAAGTCGTCATCCATGACGCCGCCCTTCTTGAGGAAGGCGCGGTCCTTGTCGAGGGCCTCGAGGGCCTCGCGCAGGCTGCCGCAGACCTCGGGGATGTTGCCGCGCTCTTCCGGCGGCAGGTCATAGAGGTTCTTGTCGGCCGGGGCGCCCGGATCGATACGGTTCTCGATGCCGTCCAGACCGGCCATCAGCAGGGCGGTGAAGGTCAGATAGGGGTTGCCCATCGGGTCGGGGAAGCGGGCTTCGATGCGCTTGGCCTTGGGCGAGCTGACCCACGGAATACGGATCGAGGCCGAGCGGTTGCGGGCCGAATAGGCCAGCTTGACCGGCGCTTCATAGCCCGGGACCAAGCGCTTGTAGCTGTTGGTGGTCGAGTTGGCGAAGGCGTTGATGGCCTTGGCGTGCTTGATGATGCCGCCGATGTACCACAGGCACATGTCCGACAGGCCGGCGTATTTGTCGCCGGCGAACTGGGGCTTGCCGTCCTTCCAGATCGACTGGTGCACGTGCATGCCCGAACCGTTGTCGCCGAACATGGGCTTGGCCATGAAGGTGGCCGACTTGCCGTAGGCGGCGGCGACGTTGTGGATGACGTATTTATAGAGCTGCAGCCGGTCGGCCATCGTTACCAGTTCGGCGAACTTCAGGCCCAGTTCGTGCTGGGCGGGCGCCACTTCGTGGTGGTGCTTTTCGGGGTTCAGGCCCATGTCCTTCATCACCGACAGCATTTCGGCGCGCAGGTCCTGACCGGAGTCGACCGGGTTCACGGGGAAGTAGCCGCCCTTGGGTCCGGGGCGGTGGCCCATATTGCCTTCGCTGTATTCCGAGCCGGTGTTGGCCGGCAGCTCGGTCGAGTCATAGGCATAGCCGGTGTCGTGGGCCTGGGTGGACCAGCGGACATCGTCGAAGATGAAGAACTCGGCCTCGGGCCCGAAGAACACCTTGTCGCCCACGCCGGCCGACTGGACGAAGGCCAGCGCCTTCTTGGCCATCGAGCGGCTGTCGCGGTTGTAGGGCTCGCCCGTATCGGGGTTCAGCACGTCGCAGAACAGGAACATGGTGGTGTGCTGGTAGAAGGGGTCGATGTAGGCAGAGTCGAGGTCCGGCTTGAGCAGCATGTCGGACTCATTGATGGCCTTCCAGCCCGCGATCGACGACCCGTCGAACATGGTCCCTTCCTCAAGGAACTCTTCGTCGACCAGATCGATATCAAAGGTGACGTGCTGCAGTCGTCCCTTGGTGTCGGTGAAGCGAAGGTCGACGTATTTTACGTCCTTGTCCTTGATGTCCTGAAGGATGGCCTTGACGCTCATGGAGTTCGTGTCCTGTGGCTTGGGGGAGGAGGGCAGGAGTGCCATCCCTTGCGGGACGGCCGGTGAAGGTTCAGACCGCCTGGGCGCCGGTTTCGCCCGTGCGGATGCGGATGACGTCCTGGATGTCGGATACGAAGATCTTTCCGTCGCCGATCTTGCCTGTGCGGGCGGATGTCTGGATGGCCTCAATCACGGCGGGGGCCAGATCGTCGCTGACGACCACCTCGATCTTGATCTTGGGCAGGAAGTCGATGACGTATTCCGCGCCCCGGTACAGCTCGGAGTGGCCCTTTTGCCGGCCATAGCCCTTGGCCTCGAGCACGGTCATGCCCTGGACGCCCACGTCCTGCAGCGCCTCTTTGACTTCATCCAGCTTGAACGGCTTGATGACGGCTTCGATCTTTTTCATAGCGTCCCCGAGGCGACCCGGAATTGGTCCATGCACTCGGATCGCAATGGGACATTGCATTGCACCATAAGGCAAGGGCCTTTCGACAATTATCACCATCCGTGAACGGAGTCGCCATGACCGCCCCCGCCGACCGGCCCGACTGGCTCGACCAATTTCCCTGGCCCGACGACGACACGCACAAGCACGCGCGAGGGCGTCTGGCCGTTGTGTCGGGTGGCCTGCACAGCACCGGCGCGGCGCGGCTGGCGGCCCGCGCGGGCCTGAGGATCGGGGCCGGACTGGTGAAGGTCATGGCGCCGCCGCCCGCAGTCCCTGTCCTCGCAGCCGCGCTGGAGGCGGTCATGCTGGAGCCGTTTGACGGAGCCGATGATCTGGCCACGCGCGCCCGGCAGATGGACGCCATCGTCATCGGCCCCGCCGCCGGGCTGGATGAAGAGACCATCGACAATCTGCATGCCCTGGCCGGAACGGGCGCGGTCCTGGTGGTCGACGCCGACGCGCTGAGCGTCTTCGAAGGGCGGGCCGAGGCCTTGTTCTCGCTGCTGGATCGCGACGACGTGCTTACCCCCCACAGGGGCGAGTTCGCGAGGCTGTTTCCGGACCTGGCTGATCTGGCGTCGGTCGAGGCGGCACCGCGCGCGGCCGAGCGGGCGGATGCCGTGGTCTTGCTGAAAGGCCCGGAGACGGTCATTGCCGCGCCCGACGGCCGCATCTGCATCAATCCGACCGGCACGCCCTGGCTGGCGACGGCAGGCTCCGGCGACGTCCTGGCGGGGCTGATCGGCGGGCTGGCGGCCCAGCGCATGGACAGCTTCGCCGCCGCCTCAGCCGCCGCATGGATCCATGGTGAGGCCGCGCGCCGCTTCGGCCCCGGACTGATCTCCGAGGACCTCCCTGATCGAATACCGGCGGTGCTGGCCGGGCTGGCGCCCGACCGGCTGAAATCCGTCTAGTCCTTCGCGGCCCTGGGCTTGGCGGCAGCCTTCTTGGGAGCGGCCTTTTTAGCGGTCGCTTTCTTCGGAGCTGCCTTTTTGGCCGGAGCCTTTTTGGCCGCGGGCTTCTTGCCCCCGGCGGCGGCCTTGGCGGCGACCAGTTCAAGCGCCGCTTCCAGCGTCAGGTTCTCGGGTTCGGTGCCCTTGGGCAGGGTCGCATTGATCTTGCCGCACTTCACATAGGGGCCGAAACGGCCGGCCATGACCTGAACGGGATCGCCGCTTTCGGGATGGTTGCCCAGCTCCTTGAGCGGCGCCGCGGCTCCCCGCGCGCCCCGCGAGGCCTTCTTCTCGGCCAGCAGGGAGACGGCGCGGTTCAGGCCCACCTCAAACACTTCCTCGATATCCGGCAGATTGGCATAAACGCCATTGTGCAGGACGAACGGCCCGTAGCGGCCCAGACCCGCGCTGATGGGCTTGCCGTCCTCGGGGTGCGGCCCGACCTCTCGCGGCAGGGACAGGAGACGCAGCGCCTGTTCCAGCGTCAGGCTGGCGGGACTCCAGCCCTTGGGCAGGGACGAGCGTTTGGGCTTGTCGGCGTCCGGCGGCGTGGTCTCCACATAGGGGCCGAACCGGCCGATCTTCAGGGCCACCGGCTGTCCGGTGTCCGGATCAACGCCCAGCTCCCGGTCGCCGCCCTCGGCGCCGCCTTCCGCATTGGCGCCCGCACCGAAGCCGCGCGTGTAGCGGCATTCGGGATAGTTCGAGCAGCCGATGAAGGACGACTTCATCTTGAAGCTGGCCTTCAGGTGCAGACGGCCGGACTTGCACAGCGGGCACAGGCGCGGGTCCGTCCCGTCCCCCTTGTCGGGGAACAGGAAGGGGCCGATGGCCGCGTCCAGTTCATCGATCACGCCCTGACGGTCCAGCACGGCGGCGGTCGCCGGCTTCAGCTGGCTCCAGAAGGTCCGCAGCAGGGTCTTCCAGTCCATCTGCCCGTCGGAGACCTCGTCGAGGTCGTTCTCGAGCGCCGCAGTGAAGTCATACTCGACCCACTGCCCGAAGAACTGCTCAAGGAAGGCGGTGACCAGCCGGCCGTTGTCCTCGGGATAGAAGCGGTTCTTCTCCATCCGGACGTACTGGCGATCCCGCAGGGTGGTCAGGATCGAGGCATAGGTCGACGGACGACCGATCCCCAGTTCCTCCAGCTTCTTGACCAGGGTCGCCTCGGAATAGCGGGGCGGCGGTTCGGTGAAGTGCTGGTCGGTGCGCACTGCCTCCACCTTGGCCTTGGCGCCTTCCTTCAGGGCCGGCAGGCGGGTGGTGTCGTCCTCGTCGTCGTCCGATCCGGCGCGGGGCTTGTCGTCGCGCCCCTCTTCATAGGCCGCGATGAAGCCGTCGAAGGTGACGACCTGGCCCGTGGCGCGAAGGCCGGTCTGGCCGTCCGGCGTCTCGATATCGACCGTCGTGCGGTCCATGCGCGCGGCTTCCATCTGGCTGGCGACCATCCGCTTCCAGATCAGCTCGTACAGGCGGCGCAGGTCGTCATCGAGCCGCACCGAGTCGGGGTGGCGGGCGATATTGGTCGGCCGGATCGCCTCGTGGGCCTCCTGGGCGTTCTTGGCCTTGACCTTGTAGTAGCGGGGCTCGGACGGGACGTAGGCGGGACCGAACCGCTCGCCGATGACCTCGCGCGCCTGGGCGATGCCTTCCGGGGTCACATAGACACCGTCGGTCCGCATATAGGTGATCAGGCCGCCCTGGTCGTCGACACCCTCGTACAGCTTTTGTGCGGCCTGCATGGTGCGCTGGGCGGTGAAGCCGAGCTTGCGCGCGGCTTCCTGCTGCAGGGTCGAGGTGGTGAAGGGCGGGGAGGGATTGCGCCGGACCGGCTTCTTCTCGATCGAGGTGATCGTGAACTGGCCCGACTGGATCGCGGCGCGCGCGGCGCTGGCCGTCGCCTCATCCTTGATGTCCAGGCGCTGGACCCGTTTGCCGGCGTGCTTCACCAGTCGGGTGGTGAAGGGCGGGCTGTCGGCGGTCAGGTCCGCCTCGATGGACCAGTATTCCTGCGGCTGGAACCGCTCGATCTCCATCTCGCGATCGACGACGATGCGCAGGGCGACCGACTGGACCCGGCCTGCCGAGCGGGCGCCGGGCAGCTTGCGCCACAGCACGGGCGACAGGGTGAAGCCCACCAGATAGTCGAGGGCGCGCCGCGCCAGATAGGCTTCGACCAGTTCCATATCCAGCTGGCGCGGATTGGCCATGGCCTCGAGCACCGCCGATTTGGTGATGGCGTTGAAGGTGACGCGCTCGACCTCGGTGTCCTTCAGCGCCTTCTTCTTCTGGAGCACCTCCAGGACGTGCCAGCTGATGGCCTCGCCCTCGCGGTCGGGGTCGGTCGCCAGAATGACGCGGTCGGCCCGTTTGGCGGCCTCGGCGATCTCGGACAGCCGCTTGGCCCCGCGTGCATCGACTTCCCATGACATGGCGAAGTCCTCGTCCGGGCGGACCGAGCCGTCCTTTGAAGGCAGGTCGCGGACGTGGCCGTAGGAGGCCAGAACCTCAAAGTCAGAGCCGAGATACTTGTTGATGGTCTTGGCCTTGGCCGGGCTTTCGACAATGACGAGGTTCATTCGGGCGTGGCGCCTTTCGGGGAAGACCGGCCCCGGGGGAGCGGGGGCAGTGAGGGCGGGGGAACGTGGGTCGCCTCTTGCCGCGTGTCAATCATCGGTCCGCAAAACGCGACAAGGTTGATATTTGTAATGAACACGCCTTAAGGTAGAGGTCGTTCACTCGCAGGTGAGACCCCAGATGGAAAACGCCGACAGTCATCCCTTGAACCGAGCGGCTCCGACCGAGCCCCCCTTCCGGGAATATATCGGGTCGATGGCACGGGAGCTGGCTGTGCTGGCCCGGGCGGAGTGCCGGGACGACGAGTCCCTGGCAACCGCCCTGGAGCAGGCTGCCCTGCTGGCCAGCGCGCCACGCAAGTAGGGCTCAGCGCGAAGCCAATCCTCCGGGCAACAGCCGGGCCCGACCGACCAGACTGAGCTCCAGAAGGGCGCCGGACACCACGGCGACAGGCAGGGTCAGAGACCGCGCCAGGTCGTCGCGCGGCGTCGGCGTCGGCGAGAGCAGGGCCTCGACGCGGCTCAGGGTTTCGCTGTCGACCTCATCGGGCAGGGCGACGGTCGGTGGGGGCTCGGGCCGGACCCGGCGCGCGACCCGGGTCCCGAGGGCCTCGAGCACGTCCTCGACCCGTTCGCACAGGGTCGCACCATCCCGGATCAGCGAGTTTGGCCCCCGGGACCGGGGATCGAGGGGCGAGCCCGGGACGGCAAAGACCTCGCGGCCCTGTTCCGCAGCCAGCCGCGCCGTGATCAGCGAACCGGAGCGGATTTCCGCCTCGACCACAATCACGCCCTGGGACAGGCCCGAGATGATGCGGTTGCGGCGGGGGAAGTCGCGCGCCTGGGCCCGCGTGCCGGGCGGGCTCTCCGACACGATACAGCCTTCGTCGACCAGCCGGTCGTAGAGCTCGCGGTTGTCGGAGGGATAGACGTCGTCGACTCCGCCGCCCAGCACCGCCACCGTGCCGGTCGGAACGGCGCCCCAGTGCGCCGCGGCGTCGATGCCCCGGGCCAGGCCCGACACGACGCTCATGCCGGTTTCACCGAGCTGGGACGCCAGTCCCCGCGCGATCCTCTGGCCACCGGCCGAGGCGATCCGGGCCCCCACGATGGCAATGGAGTCCCGCGAGAGCAGCTCGACCTTGCCCCTGATCCAGAGGACGGGCGGAGCCGGATCGACCGCGGCGAGGGCAGGGGGATAATCCTGCTCGCCGATCACCAGCAGCCGCGCGCCCAGAGCCTCGCCTCGCGCGACCTCGGACTGGACGTCCTCAATCCTGGCAGCGGTGTAGGCCGCTCCCCCCGCCTTGCGGATCACGCCGGGCAGGGCATCCAGCGCGGCGGCGGCCGTGCCATAGCGCGCCAGCAGCTGGGCGAAGGTGACCGGGCCGATCCGCTCGCTGCGGGCCAGTTGCAGCCGCGCGATCCGCTCGGCGGCGTCCACCGTCATCCCGCGGGCCGGGCTCCGATACGGGGTTCCTTGCCCCGGATCAGCCGGATGATGTTGTCGAAATGGCGGAGCCAGATCAGGGTCATGGCGAACAGAGCCAGCAGGAAGACGCTGTCGGGCGCAGGCGGGCCGAGCGTCGCAATCGGCATCAGCGCGAGGATCGGGGTCAACACGGTCGCCACGAGGGCGGACAGGGACGAGATGCGGAACACCGCCGCCGTCAGCAGCCACACGGCCGCCGCGACCAGTCCCAGCGGCCAGGCGGCGGCCAGCATCAGGCCGAAGAAGGTCGCCACTCCCTTGCCGCCCTTGAAGCCCAGCCACACGGGATAGAGGTGGCCGAGGAAGGCGGCGCCGCCCGCGATAGCCGCCACGACGTCGCTGCCGGTCACGGCGCGCGCAATCAGGAGGGCGGCGGCGCCCTTGCCGGCATCGAGGATGAGGGTGGCGAAGGCCAGGTCCTTGCGGCCCGTGCGCAGCACATTGGTGGCGCCGATATTGCCCGATCCGATCTTTCGGACATCGCCGGCGCCGGCGGCCCGGGTCAACAGGACGCCGAACGGGATTGAACCCAGCAGATAGCCCGCCAGCGCCGCTCCGAGCAGCGTCGTCACCGCGATTCCGGCCAGATCCTGCACCTGATTCGGTCTCCTTCAGTCCCCGGCCCGACGATGGAGGCTGGCGGGCCTTGCCGCAAGTCAGGCGGTGAAGATCGAGCGCCCGGCGACCCAGGTCCGCTCGACCCGGCCTTGCAGCCGCCGGTTGTCGAACGGCGAGTTCTTGGACTTGGACCTGAGGGTCGATGCATCGATGACTACGGGGGCCGCCGGATCGAACAGGATCAGGTCCGCGGGCGCGTCCTCGGCCAGCCGTCCGGCGGACAGTCCCAGCAGCTCGGCAGGGCCGCAGGTGAGGGGGCGCAGCACGTCCAGAAGATCGAGGCCGTCCTCGTGGTGCAGCCCGAGCGCTGCGGGCAGCAGGGTCTGCAGGCCGACTGCCCCCGGCACGGCCTCGGCGAACGGGCGGCGCTTGTCCTCGGCCGGCGCCGGGGCGTGGGCCGAGGTGATCACATCGATCCGGCCATCCCGCACGGCCTCGATCAGGGCCAGACGGTCGCTCTCGTCCCGCAGCGGCGGGTCCAGCCGGTAGAAGGTCCGATAGTCCCCGATATCCACCTCGTTAAAGCGCAGGTGGTTGATCGAGGCACTGGCCGCGACCTCCAGCCCCCGCTGGCGCGCCCGGTCCAGGGTCTCCAGCGCGCCCGCCGTCGAGATCTGGTCGACCAGGAAGCGCGCACCGGTCTGCTCGACAAGCGCCAGGTCGCGCTCCAGCTGCATGCGCTCGGCGATGGCCGGAACAGACGAGAGGCCCAGCCGGGTGGCCAGTTCGCCGGAGGTCGCCACGGCCCCTTCCGCCAGCCACGGATCATGGGGCCGGCAGGCGATCAGGGCATTGAACGCGGCGGCATAGCTCATGACCCGCATCAGGGTGCGGCTGTCGGGGATCACGCGGTCCACGTCGGTGAAATAGAGAGCGCCTGCTTCCTGCATCAGGCCGATCTCGGCCATCAGCTTGCCGTCACAGCCCTGGGTCGCGGCGCCGGCCGCGAGGATATTCACCAGACCCAGGGCGGCGCCCCGGCGCTGGATGAAGTCGACCATGGCGGGGTCGTCGACCGCAGGCGCCGTGTCTGGCTGGATGACCAGGGTCGTCACACCCCCGGCTGCGGCCGACAGGGCGGCGGACTTGAGCGTTTCCTTGGGCTCGGCGCCCGGCTCGCCCGTCTTGACCCGGATATCGATCAGGCCGGGCGACAGGCAGAGGCCCCCGGCGTCGACAACCTCGTCGCCGTCGGTGGGCACGAAGCCCGCGCCCTTGTGCACAGCGGTGATGCGGCCGTCGGCAATGTGCAGGGCGCCCTGACCGTCATAGTCGGTGGCGGGGTCGAGCAGGCGGGCGTTTATGATCCAGAAGGGGGCGCTCACAGTCGGGCCTCCTCGCGTCGGCGTGACAGGCTGGCCAGCACGGCCATGCGCGCGGACACGCCCATCTCGACCTGGGTCTGGATCAGCGAGATGTCCGGATCGTCGGCGATATCCGAGTCGATCTCGACGCCGCGGTTCATGGGGCCGGGGTGCATGACCCGCACACCCGGCGCGGCCACACGCAGCTTTTCCCGGTCCAGCCCCCAGAAGCGGTAGTATTCCCGCGTCGACGGGACCAGCGCGCCCTGCATCCGCTCCAGCTGAAGGCGCAGCATCATGACCACGTCGCAGCCTTCCAGGCCCTTGCGCATGTCATGGTAGACCTCGCAGCCCCAGCGGTCTGCATCGCCAGGCACCAGGGTCGGCGGCCCCACCAGCCGCACGCGCGCCCCCATCATCGACAGCAGGGCCACGTTCGAGCGCGCGACGCGGCTGTGGGCCACGTCGCCACAGATGGCGACCGTCAGCCCCCCCACATCGCCGAACTCCCGCTTGAGCGTAAGAAGGTCCAGCAGCGCCTGGGTGGGGTGCTCGTGCCGCCCGTCGCCCGCATTGACCACGGCGCAGCCCACCTTCTGCGACAGCAGGTCGGCGGCACCCGAGGCCGAGTGGCGCACGACCAGCACGTCCGGCTTCATCGCATTCAGGGTAGCGGCCGTGTCGATCAGGGTCTCGCCCTTGGCGACCGACGACGACCGCGGGCTCAGGCTCACGACATCGGCCCCCAGCCGGCGCGCCGCGATCTCGAACGAGGCGCTGGTGCGGGTGGAGTTCTCAAAAAACAGGTTCACCACCGTCCGGCCCGCCATCAGGTCTAGCGACTTGGCCGTGCCCTGGTTGAGCTCGACGAAGCCGTCGGCCAGTTCCAGCACATCGCGTGCGGTCTGGGCGTTCAGATCGGTGACGGACAGGAAATGGTCCCGGGGGAACGGCCTCAGCCGGTCCTGGATGACGGTCAGAAGGTCTGTGTCGGGTCGGGCCATCGACGGGCGGCTATAGGCCGATGCGGGCCAAAACGAAAGCGCGAACCGCGATCAGGGCCGCAGACTGTCGAGCGCACCCTGAAGGATCCAGGCCGCCGCATTGCGGTCAACCACGGCGCCCCGGCGGGCCCGGCTCATATCCAGATCCTCGACCAGAAACCGTTCGACCGCCGAGGTCGACAGACGCTCGTCCCAGAAGGCGACCGGAATGTCACGCAGCCGGTCCAGATTGCGGGCGAAGGCGCGGCTGGACTGGGCCCTCGGTCCCTCGGTGCCATCCATGTTGAGCGGCAGGCCGATCACCAGTGCCGTGGCGCCGCGCGCCTCCATCAGCCGGAACAGCTGGTGGGCGTCCTCCGTAAACTTGGTCCGTCGGATGACCTGAAAAGGAGAGGCGATCATGCGCGTCGCGTCCGAGGCGGCGACTCCGATCGTCTTGCTGCCGAGATCCAGCCCCAGCCAGGGCGTCCCCGGCGGGCATGAGGCGGCAAGCTCGGACAGGGGAACCACGGACACGTGGCAGGCGATAGGGCTTGCTGCCAGGGCTGTCAAAGCCGAAGCTGGCCGCGGGAAACGGGAGGTTGGATATGAAGCGGATCGTGATCGTCGGCGCCTGCGGGCTGCTCCTGGCCGGGACTGCGGGCTGTGATCGCCTGTCAGCCGCATGGGAGGGCTTCAACAATCCCGGTCCCGTGGAGCGACCGACGGCACCCCCCGCGTCGACGCCGACGCCCGCCCCCGACGGCAGCCTGGTGGAGGCGGGTCAGGCCGTGGTCCTGCAGCCCGAGACCGATGATGCCCTGCAGACTGCCGCTGCGGTGGTGGCGCTCGACTATCTGCCGGATCAGGGCGATCTGACCGCCAAGATGTTCGGTACCGCCGGCGGCGACCCGGCCATGAACGGCCTCTATACCTACATCGCCTTCTTCCAAAGCCCCGCCGAAGGCTGGCGCGTCTTCCGCATCGGTGACTATCTCGAGTACCAGATCCAGGCGGTATCGGCCGGTCGCGTCGAGCTGATGCTCAACGAGAGCGTGATGGATCAGGGGACCAGCGAGATCGGCAGCCGCCAGACCGCTGTCATCCTGAGCTTCGCGCCCGGCCCGGACGGCGCGGTGCCCGAGACGGTGACCGTCACCCCGGCGCGCTAGTGCCCGCCTTGTGAATCCGGCCCCGTGCCGCTAATCCCGCCGTTCGGGCCGTGTGCCCGTTCACCCCTGCTGTGGAGAGGCCGGAATGGCGATCGACGCCGCGACGGTGCGCAAGGTGGCGCATCTCGCCCGTATCAAGACCCCCGAGGAGCGGCTGGAGCCGCTGGCCCGCGAGCTGAGCGGCATTCTGGACTGGATCGAGCAGCTGAACGAGGTCGACGTCGAGGGCGTCGAGCCCATGACGTCGAACGTGGCCCAGCCCCTGCGTCTGCGCGACGACGTCGTGACCGACGGTGACAAGGTCGCGGACGTGCTCTCGAATGCGCCGAAGTCGGCTGATGGCTTCTTCGTCGTGCCCAAGGTGGTCGAATAGATGAGCGACCTGACGAAACTGACCCTCAAGGCCGCGCTGGACGGCCTCAAGGCCCGCGATTTCTCGTCGGAAGAGATCACCCGTGCCTTCGTGACGACTATCGAAGCCGCCAACCCGGCTCTCAACGCCTATGTCGTGCAGACGACCGACAAGGCGCTCGACATGGCCCGCGCGTCCGACGCGCGTCTGGCGAAGGGCGAGGGTGGGGCACTGGAAGGCGCCCCGCTCGGCATCAAGGACCTGTTCTGCACCGACGGCGTCCAGACGACCGCCGGCTCGAACATGCTGAAGGGCTTCGTCCCGCCCTATGAATCGACCGTCACGGCCAATCTGTGGGCCGATGGCGCGGTCATGCTGGGCAAGCTCAACATGGACGAGTTCGCCATGGGCTCGTCGAACGAGACCTCGGCCTTTGGTCCGGTCCGGAATCCCTGGAAATCAAAGGCCTCGAACGCCGAGCTGACGCCGGGTGGTAGCTCGGGCGGCTCGGCCTCGGCGGTTGCGGGTGACCTGTGCCTGGCCGCGACGGCCTCCGACACCGGCGGCTCGATCCGCCAGCCCGCCGCCTTTACCGGCACGGTCGGCATCAAGCCGACCTATGGCCGCGCCAGCCGCTTCGGCATGGTCGCCTTCGCCTCCTCGCTGGATCAGGCCGGGCCGATCACCAAGACGGTCGAGGACGCGGCCATCCTTTTGCGGTCCATGTGCTCCTTCGACCCGAAGGACTCCACCAGCCTTGACATCGACACCCCTGACTGGACCGCCAGTCTCGGCAAGGGTGTGAAGGGCCTGCGCATCGGCGTGCCGAAGGAATATGTCGTCGACGGCATGCCGACCGAGATCCAGGCGCTGTGGGAGAAGGGCGTCGAGTGGCTGAAGGCCGCGGGCGCCGAGATCGTCGAGATCAGCCTGCCGCACACCAAATATGCCCTGCCGGCCTATTACATCATCGCCCCGGCCGAAGCCTCGTCGAACCTCGCCCGCTATGACGGCATGCGCTTCGGCCATCGCGCGAGCGACGCGAAATCGCTGACCGATCTCTACGAAACCAGCCGTGCCGAAGGCTTCGGAACCGAGGTCCAGCGTCGCCTGACCATCGGTGCCTATGTGCTGTCGGCGGGATTCTATGACGCCTATTACGTCCGCGCGCTCAAGGTTCGCCGCCGCATCGCCCAGGACTTCGACGCGGTCTGGGACAAGGTGGACGCCATCCTTACCCCCTCGACGCCCTCGGCCGCCTTTGCCTTGGGCGACAAGGAAATCGACCCGATCCAGATGTATCTGAACGACATTTTCACCGTGACCGCCAACCTTGCGGGTCTGCCGGGTATTTCGGTGCCCGCCGGTGTCGACAGCGGTGGCCTCCCCCTCGGCCTTCAGGTCATCGGCAAGGCCCTGGACGAGGCGACCGTCTTCCAGGTCGCCGACGTGCTGGAGCAGTCGGCCGGCTTCACCGCGCGGCCGGAGCGGTGGTGGTAGTCGACACTAGAAAACGCGCGCTCTATTTCCGGGACGGCGAGGTGGCGTCGCGGTTCACGTTCGATATGGCCGCTTCGGCCTCACGCCGGTTTGATCTGGCCGATCCCGAGGCCTGGCACAGCGACTTCATGCTCGGGTTTCTGTGCCGCCATGCCGTTTGGGGCATGAATCTCGTCCATAACCGGATCATGTGGTGGAATCGGATCGATCTGCTACGCCCGAACGACGCGCTCCCCATCGCGGCAGACATAGTCCTGTTGAATGCTCCGTCCCGCCTGCCCGTGGATGAGGCGCGGGCGAGACTTCGGTTCGCCGAGCTTATACCGGTCGACATTGAACGCTACGAGGCGAGCGATTTTGGCAAAGGCATCTGGACCGCGGATCGCATACTGTTCGGAGCACTGGCGCACCAGTTCTCTGACGATCCGTGCGGCACAGAAATCCATCGTGCTTACAAACAGTTCAAGACGCTACCGGGTAGGCGGCCCCGCACGATCGAATACAATTTCCGCCACTACAAATGGATCTACGACTTTGCAGTGGCAAAGGTCGTCGGCCCGCTGATTTTCGGCAAGGACGTCTCGGAGCGGGATGCGGCCCAGCGCCTGGGCTTTGACCTGAGCCGCTAAGCAGATGGCCTACTCTTCCAGCGCTTTGATGTCTGCGTCGATGGCGTCGATGATGTCCTGGGTGATGGCGCCTTCGGAGTAGGGCATCACCTCAGCAAGCGTCATGCCTTCGAACTGGGGACGGGCCGGGTGGTCGGCGATGCCCGGCAGGTGCTTGTCGAGGATGGCAGCGGTCGCCGGATCAGCCAGCAGGTCCTTGATCGGGCTGTCGATGGTCGGATGGTCGGCAACGGCGACGATCACCGGCGTGGCGGTCAGGGCAAGGGCCGGCGCGGTGAGGACACCCGTCGACAGGGCAGCGATGGCAGCGGCGGCAAGAATTCTGGACATGGGGGGCTCCTCCCGGTTTCGATCCGGCCAGAGAACCCCGATTTCGTGACGGGCTCAAGACCAAGCGTCCGCATGCCTTCCCGTTCTTTCGTCTGCCCAGTAGGAAAGAGGGATGAAGCAAAGGGTCGTAAAGCTCTTTCGACGGTTCGCCATGGTCGTTTACGGCCTGACGCTTCCTCTATGTCTGCTGGTTCTGTTCGTCGGTGTGGCCGGGGACGACGCCCAGGGGCGGCACCAGCTGAACTGGGGGATGATTCTCGGCTCTGTTCTGGCGATGGCGGTGCTGGTCTGGCGCCTCCGCCTGAACAGGCGCGCGCTCGGTGGTCCTGGCGCGATCCCGACTCTGCGGCGCCTGCTTCTGGTGTTCGTTCCACTGGGCATCGTCGCGGTCGCAGGTGTTCTGATGGCCGCGATAGGGTTGGTCTGGACCGCACTCGGCATCTGGATGGTCGTTGATCCGCAAAATGCCCAGTCGCTGCTCTACATGCCTGCCGGCCCTCTCGACGTCCGGATTTCCGGAGTCGTGCTTGTGTTCATCGGGCTGGTCTGCGTGGCCATTGGCGCCGTGCTCAGCCTGTTTTTCTTACGCCTGTTCCGCCGTAAAACGCCTGAAATGACTTCCCCGGATAACGGCGCCGACCTAGAAGCAGGGCATGACTGACACCGCGACCACTACCAAAACCATCCGGGGCCGTACCGGCGACTGGGAAATCGTCATGGGGCTGGAGATCCACGCCCAGGTGGCGTCGAAGGCCAAGCTGTTCTCGGGGGCGGCTGTCGGCTTTGGCGCCGGCCCGAACGAACAGGTGTCGCTGGTCGATGCGGGCTTTCCCGGCATGCTGCCGACGCTGAACAAATTCTGCGTGGAACAGGCGGTGCGCACCGGCCTGGGTCTGAATGCCAAGATCAATAAATTCAGCCAGTTCGACCGCAAGAACTATTTCTATCCCGACCTGCCGACCGGCTATCAGATCAGCCAGCTGTATCACCCGATCGTCGGTGAGGGCGTGGTCGAGGTCGAGGCCGAGGACGGCAGCTTCTTCAACGTCGGTATCGAGCGCCTGCACCTGGAACAGGACGCCGGCAAGCTGATCCACGACCTGTCGCCGACCGAGAGCTATGTCGACCTGAACCGGTCGGGCACCGCCCTGATGGAGATCGTCTCGCGTCCGGACCTGCGCACGCCCGAAGAGGCGGTCGCCTACGTCAAGAAAATCCGGACCATCCTGATCTATCTGGGCACCTGCGACGGCGACATGGAGAAGGGCAACCTGCGCGCTGACGTCAACGTCTCGGTATGCCGCGCCGGGGGCTATGACGCCTTCAAGGCGACGGGCGACTTCAGCCATCTGGGCACGCGCTGCGAGATCAAGAACGTCAACAGCTTCCGCTTCATTTCTCAGGCGATCCAGTATGAGGCTCGTCGCCAGATCGAGATCCTCGAGGACGGCGGCTCGATCACCCAGGAAACCCGGCTGTTCGATCCGGTGAAGGGCGAAACCCGCTCGATGCGCTCCAAGGAAGAGGCGCACGACTATCGCTACTTCCCCGACCCGGACCTGCTGCCGCTGGAAATCGAGCAGGCGTGGATCGACAGCATCAAGGCCTCCCTGCCGGAACTGCCCGACGCCAAGCGCAAGCGGCTGATGGCCGACTACGGCCTGTCGCAATACGACGCCATTGTGCTGATCTCGGAACAGGCCAAGGCCGACTATTTCGAGGCCGCCGCCAAGGGGCGCGATGCCAAGCTGGTCGCCAACTGGGTCACCAATGAGCTGTCGGCGCGGCTCGCTGCGAACGACCTGGACTTCGACCAGAGCCCGGTCCCTGCAGCCCATGTCGCCGAACTGGTCGAACTGATCGAGACGAACGTCATCTCTTCCAAGATCGCCAAGGAGGTCTTTGATCACGTCTGGAACGGTGAGGGCTCACCCGCCGAGGTGGTGGAGAAGCATGGCCTGAAGCAGGTCACCGACACGGGCGCCATCGAGAAGGCGGTGGACGAGATCATCGCCGCCAACTCCGACAAGGCCGCCGCCGTCGCCGAAAAGCCCCAGGCCATCGGCTGGTTCGTCGGTCAGGTCATGAAGGCCACCGGCGGCAAGGCCAACCCGGCTGCCGTCAACGAGATCCTGAAGGCCAAGCTGGGTATTGCCTGATGCGCTGACGCTCGCGACGCAGTTGCTCGCCGCTTGAGCGCCATGGAAAAGGGCCCGGAGATCGCTCTCCGGGCCCTTCGTCATTGCGGCCTGACGCCTACCAGCGCCAGAAGTCGTAGACGACGTCGATGATGTAGCCGTCATATTCGTCGATCAGATAGATGTGGTTGTCGACGTAGACCCAGCGCGTGCCCTGGGGCGGGAAGCCCAGCCCGTAGGTGCGATAGTCATTCAGCTGGTAGCGCCAGAAGATCGACGGCAGATAGTCGCCCTCGCTCCAGCGGCGGCCCCAGTACTGGCGCGGCACCGAATAGTAGCCGTAGTCCGGGGCGAAGTAGAAGCCGACACGGACGCCGGAATAGCCCCGGAACGAGCGGTGGTTGCGCCACCAATCCGAGCGGTGACGACGGTCCCAGTCGCGCCGCCAGTTGTCGCGGCTCCAGCTGCGCCGGAACTCCCGGTAGTCGCGCCGGTCACGACGGTTTTCGTAGCGGTCCTCGCGCCGGTCCTGACGCCACTCGCGGCGGTCCTCGCGGCGATCCTGGCGGTCCTCACGGCGATCCTGGCGGTTGTCGCGGCGATCCTCACGTCGGTCCTGACGGTTCTCCCGCCGATCCTGACGATTCTCGCCCCGGTCACCCCGGCGGTCCTGCCGGTTCTCGCCCCGATCCTGACGGCGATCGCCCCGGTCCTCGCGGCGATCCTGGCGCCGGTCCTGCCGGTCGTCACGACGGTCCTCTCGCCGGTCCTGCCGGTCTTCGCGGCGGTCCTGACGTGTGCCGCCCCGATCCTGCCGCGGCTGTTGCGGAGGTTGCGTCTGCGGCTGCTGGCGGTCCTCGCGTCGCTGTTCGCGGCGCTGGGTGCGTGCTTCGCTGCGGCGGTCGCCGCGATCCTGACGGGCCTCGGCCTGCTGGGCCTGGGCGACCGCAGGCGCAATGGCCGGAGCCACGAACGCCGTCAGGGCACTGAAGACCAAAAGGGTACGTTTCATCTCGATGTCCTTGTCGCCCCTGTCTGTCATCACGATCGATGATCTGTGCCAAGGCTTGGCAGGAACAGGCTGAACCGTATGTGAACGAAATCTGACCCGCCGAAACGCAAAACCCCGCGCGGTTGTCCACGCGGGGCTTGTCGATCGGAGCTTGCTGGAGGCTACCAGATGTCCAGCAATACGTCCGCGATGACGCCGGTCGCCAGGGCCACCAGCAGGATGTCATTGTCCGCATGGACCCAGCGGTAGCCGCGCGGCGCGGGTCTCAGTCCATAGTAGTAGGGATCCCGCACATAATAGCGGTGATAGGTCGACGGCAGCCGTGAACCGCGTTGCCAGCGATAGCCGTAGTAGCGCGGCTCGACCCGGTAATAGCCGTAGCCCGGCGCATACCAGTAGCCGTTGCGGCGCCCGCGATAGTCACGGAAGTCCGACCGGCCGCGCCACCAGTCGCGGTTGTTGCGATCCCAGCGGTCGGCGCGTCGGTGATCCCGATAGTCCCGCCGGTCATCCCGGCGTTCGTTGCGCCAGTCACGACGGTCCTCACGCCGGTCGCGGCGCCAGTCACGCCGGTCATCGCGTCGGTCACGGCGGTAGTCGCGCCGGTCCTCCCGTCGGTCCTGCCGCCACTCGCGGCGGTCGTCGCGGTCGCGGCGGCTTTGTGCTTCGGCGATGGCGGGAACGGCCAGGGTGGCCATGGTGAGCGCGACGATGGCCGCGCGGGAAAGATGCCTCATGGTACATGCTCCGGTTTGGGGGGCCGGTGGATCAGGTGATCCGCGAGGCCGACAGGCTGTCGGTCCGGAAATGAACCCCGCCTGAACGCTCTGGTCAGGAAGCCCTTGTGGCGGGCCAGCCCGGTGCCCAGATGCAGGACCAAGGCGCAGGAGGCCCCGCATGACCCAACCCATCGAACTCTGGTACTGGCCCACGCCGAACGGCTGGAAGGTGTCCATCGCCCTCGAAGAGATGGGACTGCCCTATGAGCTGAAGCCCGTGAACATCGGCCGGGGCGAGCAGTTCGAGCCGGCCTTCCAGGCCATCAGCCCCAACGGCCGGATGCCGGCCATCGTCGATCCGGACGGGCCCGACGGCCAGCCGCTCTCGATCTTCGAGTCCGGAGCGATCCTTCAGTACCTGGCTTTGAAATCGGGCCAGTTCTATCCCGAGGATGTGCGCAAGCGCGTCGAGGTCGACCAGTGGCTGTTCTGGCAGGTCGGCGGTCTGGGCCCCATGGCAGGTCAGACCCATCACTTCCGCCAATATGCGCCGGCCATGATCAAGGACCAGCGCCAGATCGCCTATGGTGTGCGCCGCTATACGGACGAGACCCATCGTCTCTATGGTGTGCTGGATCGCCGTTTGGCCGACCGTGAATTCGTCGCCGGGGACTATTCCATTGCCGACATGGCTATATGGCCGTGGATCCTGCCGACCCATCAGGGACAGGACCTGGCCGAATTCCCCAACCTCGCCGCCTGGCTGGACCGGGTCGGCGCCCGCCCGGCCGTCAAGGCAGGGAGGGCCGTGGGCGACGAACTGCGCGGTAATCTGGGCGCCGCTGGCAAGGACGCGGAAGACGCACGCAAGCTTCTGTTCGGCCAGCGCGCCCGCAAGGCCTGACACTGGGCGTCAACCGTAAAGCGGGCCTCAACAAGCGATTGACGCCCAGTAAATACAGCAACTTGCGTTCATGACTTGGTGACACAAAAGTCGTCGCGAGCCCCTCTGCTGTTAACGCTAACTTCAATCGCGACCGGTTTTATCGGGACCATCGGCGGGCCAGAATGGCCTCGGCTGGAGGGACTGAGATGACGGCGCAAGAAATGGCGCACGACGCTGAACCGGGCGGCCTGCCGCTGCCCACCCCGGACATGGACGGCGACGCCCTGTTCAAACTGGGCCTGATGTATTCGGCCGGGCAGGGGGGCTGTCCCCTCGACCGCGTGTCGGCCCACATGATCTTCAACCTGGCGGCCATGAAGGGCTCGATCGAGGCCCGCGACTATCGGCGCGAGATGTCGATGGAGATGGACCGCGAGGAAATCAGCGAGGCCCAACGGGCCGCGCGCCGCTGGATCGACGCAGGCTCGGCCACGCTCGCCGCCTAGAACTGCTGGTACTGCCCGTTGATCGTGTAGGTGAACCCGATGGGCAGGGCGTTGCGGATCTGGGTGAAGAAGTTGGCCAGCTCGCCCAGGTTGGAGCGCGGCACGAACAGGATGTCGCCTCGCCGCAGGGCGACGATCTCGCCGCGCCGGGGCCGGAGGTCCAGCACCCGCATCATCCGGGTGCCGCCGGGCCCGCGCCGGATCAGGGCGACCTGGGTCGGCTTGGCGGTCGGCAGGAAGCCGCCCGCCTGGATGATGGCCTGATAGGCATCGATGTCGCCGGCCATGTCATAGACCCCCGGCGTACGAACCTCTCCATCCACCCACACCTTGAGCGGCCCGGCCTGCTTCAGGGTCACCTCGACAACCGGCCGGACCAGTTCGCTCGACAGGGCGTCGCTGACCGCGGATTCCAGTTCGAACAGGGTGCGGTCCGCCGCCATCACCTGCCCGACGAGGGGCAGGGACACGCGGCCATCGGGCCCGACGCGCACGGTCCGGGTCAACTCGGGCGCCGTCGGCGTGGCGACCTCGATCTCATCCCCCGGATAAAGGACGTACTCGGGCTCGGCGTCGGTCCAGTCGGCAAACGGAATGTCGGGGAAGCTGCTGGCCGACGCCGGTGCGACCCGCCCGTAGCCCGGTTGCGGCATGCGGCCGCCATTCCCGCCACAGGCCGAAAGCCCGAGCGCCGCGCCCAGCAGCAGCAGGTGTCTGCGATCGACCGTCATTCCGTCCCGTTCCGACTCATTCTGATCAGGTACAGGCACTGTCGGGGAACGTGGGTAACCGATGGTTAACGCCGCCCATTGAGGATCGGCTGACCCTCTCGACAGGATTCTCCGCCCGTATGCGTTCCGCCGCCACATATTCCGCCCGACCGCGGTACGACCTGGCGGACATAGTCGGCCTTTTGATCCGCCAGATCGGCGTGATGCTGCTGGTGTTCCTCGTCATCGTCGCGCTCGGCACCGTGGCGGTCATGACCCTGAAGAAGACCTACACCGCCGAGGCCCGAATTTTCGCAGGCGTCGGTCAGGAATATGTCTATCAGCCACGCGTAGGTCTGACGGAGCGCGGGCAGGCGCCCGACGCAGATGCCGTGACCCAATCCGAAGCCGCCATCCTGGACAGCCAGGAGGTCAAGCAGCAGGTCGTGCGCACGCTCGGCCCGGCCGCCATTCTGGGCGACAAGGCCAGCGGCAGTCGCGCGGCCCAGGAGGCTCAGGCCATGAAGGCACTGGCGGGTGGCCTGAAGATCGGGGTGTCACCCGGCAGCCCGGTCATCGCGGTGGGCTATGAAAGCGGCAATGCCCAGCGCTCGGCCACCGTTCTGAACGCCATCGTGGATGCCTATCTGGCCTACCGGCGCGAGCTGTTCACCGACCGCAGCACCGATGCCAATCTGGCCCAGCAACAGGCGTTCGAGGACGATCTGGCCCGGGCCGATGCCGAGTATCAGGCCTTCCTGCGGTCCAACGACATTGGCGATTTCGCGGCCGCGAAGGCGGGATATGCGACCAGCTACCAGACGGTGTACGCGGACCGCCTGTCGACCCAGGCCCAGTTGAACCAGACCGACCAGCGCCTCCGCACGCTGGAGGCACAGCTGGCGCAGACGCCGCCGGAAATCGCTCTGCAGCAGGACCTGAACGTCTCGGCCCAGGACCAGATTCTGCAGGCCCGCAATGAGCGCGAGGCCCTGCTGGCGCGCTACCTGCCGGACTCACAGCCGGTGCGCGACATCGAGGCGCGCATCGCCCAGCTGGAGAACTATGTCGCCTCGGGCGGCGGTGTCGGCGTGAGGGAGGTCCGTACCGGGCCGAACCCCATCTGGACCGAGCTCGAGACCACTCGCATCAACCTTCAGGCTGATCGCGATTCGCTTCAGGCCCGGCTGGCCACGCTCGACAGGCAGTTGGAACAGATCAAGGCACGCCAGTCCGACCTGATCCAGGTCGAGTCGCAGAACGCCACCTTGGCCAGTGAGCGCGAGGTGCTGTCGGCCAACATCCGCGAGTTCCAGCAGCGAACATCCCAGAGCCGCGCGGACAGTGCGCTGGTTCAGGCCGGCGCCGACAATGTGACCGTCATCGAGCGGGCCGTCGCGCCGACGACCGGCAAGAGCCTGAAGCTGCCGCTGCTGGCGTTGGTCATCCTGTTCGCGGGCTTCACCGCCCTGTGCGTGGGTCTGGTCCGGATCTTCTCGCGGCGCGACTTCGCCACTGCCGAAGTGGTCGGGCGCACCCTCGATATGCCGGTACTGGCCGTCGCGCCGATGAAGGCCCGGTGAGGCCGCGCGCATGGTAGCCTCGGGCGTGGTGAGGCGTGTGACACCGATTCGATGATCGATCTGACGACCGAAATGGCAGAACTGTGGGCCGCCCTGGGCCCCGGGCGCGGACATCGCGGTCGCGTCGTGCTGTTCGTGTCGGCCCTGGCGGGCGAGGGGACCTCGACAGTCGCTCGGGAATACGCCCGGCTGGCCGCTGTCCGCGCGCGCCGGCCGGTCTGGCTGATCGATGCCGACCTTCTGCAGCAGGACCAGATGAGCGCCATCGGCGGGGATCCCGAGCGCTTCGGCCAGCTGGGGCGTCCGGCCCATGCCTCGCCTGACGGATCCAGCTTCTTTGCCATCACTCCGCCGCTGGTCGGCAAGGATGGGCAGCCCGTGGCTCCGGCACGGTTGCTGACGGCGCGTCCGGCGCTGGGCGGGCGGCTGTGGGTGACCCGCTTCAATCAGGAAGTGCTGCGCTCCGGCCAGCGCGCCGAGGCGATCGACGACGGGCGCTACTGGGATGCCCTCAGGGGCCACGCCGAGACCGTGGTGATCGACGCCCCCTCGGCGGATCGCAGCGACCTGGCCCTGATCCTCGCGCCGCTCGCGGATGTGACCGTGCTGGTGGTGGCGGGACAGGCGACCGAGGCGGCCGCTCCGGTGGCGCTGCGCGACGAGATCGAGGCGGTCGGCGGCAATATTGCGGGCGTGGTGGTCAATCGCTCCACCTATCGCGCGCCGCAGCTGTTGCGCCGGCTGACGGCCTAGGCGGCGGCCCGGTCCAGGCGCTGCAACTCGGCCGTTCCGTAGAAGCGCGGCTCTAGCCCCGGCATCCACAGCACCTTGCCCAGACCGCGGACGGCCCGGTCGAGGATTCGGGCGCGCTCGGGCCGATGCAGGGCCACCAGCGGCAGGGCTACCAGACCCCAGGCGACGAGCTGGGCCGCGCCGACCGCCATCCATTTGGCCACGGCCAGCAGGTCCTTGCGACCCCACGCAGCCTGCGACGGACTTTGGCCATAGGCAAAGGCGCGCGACAGGGCATAGCCGAGATTGGCCCGGTGCGCCGGGGCGACCTCGTCCACCCACGCCCCTGCCGACCAGCCGAACCGGCCGCCCCGCGCTTCCAAGGCAGCGAACAAGGCGTCGTCCTCTCCTCCCGAATGGTCCCAGCGCACCTCGAATGGCGTGTCCCCGGGCAGGGCGGTGGCCCGTACCATCAGGCTATTGCCGCAGCCGTACGGATGATCGATCAGGCCATCGGCGGACGGCCCTTCGCGGCCGAAGAAGGTTTCGAGATAGGGGCGCAGGTCCTCGGGTGCCCCCGGCGCACGCCCCTGGATCGGCCCGAATACGACGTCGGCACCGGTCGAGGCCTGGCTTTCCAGCAGGCTGGCCAGCCAGCGGGGGGAGGCGATCTCGTCATCGTCCAGAAAGGCGATCAGGGGCGCCTGCGTCGCCGCCAGCCCGGCATTCCGCGCCGACGCCACACCGGACCTCGGCTCGTGCACATAGACGACGGGCACGGACGCGTCCTTGAATCCGTCCACCACCGACCGGCTGCTCGGCCGGCGATCGTTGTCGACGACCACGATCTCGGACAGGCGTCCCCCGACCTGCTCCTGCGCCATCAGCGAGGCGAGGGCGGCGGCCAGTCCCTCGGGACGCCGCAGGGTGGGGACGAGGACGGCGACGCGGTCCATCAGACGGCCTCCGCATAGAGCGCAGCCCGGTAGAGCCTGAGCGCGAACGCCCGCGCCCCTGCCGGCAGCCAGTCCTGGAGCACGGTGCTCCGGACGACGCTCCTCAGGGCCCCCCGTGCCGGCAGCCGCCGGATCAGGCGGGCCGCCCGATAGCTGGGATAGGTGGCGACCACCGTCGGGTGGCGGGCGATGACGCGGGCGAAGTTGTCAGCCGACTGTTCGTACTTGGCCATCAGGCTGGCCGTGGTGTCGAGGCCCATGTGGGTGGCGGGAATGTCGACGTGCCGGACGGCATGGTTCCGGGCCACGCGCATGGCCCATTCCACGTCCTCCCAGCCCCAGCCGGAAAAGGCGGGGTCGAAGGCTTCCGCCGCAAACACATCGCGCCGCACCAGCAGGTTCGAGGTATAGACGTATTTCTCCGGCGCCTGCTCACGCGCCTCGACCGACAGGCACTCTGATTTCAGGGCGATGGACCGGTGCACGGCGTAGCGGGCGTCGGTCGGGGCCTGCATCAGCGAGAAGCCGCCAAAAGCGACGGCGGGGTCCTCGCGCTGGATCAGGGCGAGCCAGGCGGCAAGGAAGTCGGAGCGGTCCGGCCGCATGTCGCTGTCCAGGAACAGCCAGCTGTTCCCGCGGGCCGCCGACGCCAGCCGGTTGCGGCCCCGCGATCGGCCTTCATTGGCGGTCAGGGTGATCAGGCGCGCAGGCAGGCGGAGCGTCGTTACGCGCTGCTCCAGCGCGGCTGTCAGTTTCGCATCGCCTGTGCCGTCATCCAGCAGCACAATCTCGACCTGGCCGTTCAGGTCCGGGGCCTCGGCCTCCAGCCGGTTCAGAAGATCCGTGGGATCGTCGCGCAGAAACGGGATCAGCACCGACAGACGCGGGGTGGCACTGGCCCACGCCGGACTGTCCGTCATACGGGCGCGGCTCATGCGGGGGCTCCGCGGGCCTTCAGGCGTCGCAGGCGCTCGACCAGCACGTCCCGGATCCCGGCGGCGTTGAGCGTGACCACGACGGCGCCATAGACAAGCGCGCCGACGCCTGCGTCCGTCATCAGTTCGAGGAAGCCCCCTGTGCGCGGCAGGCGGGTGACCACGAGCGCCATGGCGCCCGAAGCCACGCCGATGCGGATCAGGCTGTCGACCGGAATGGGCAGGGCCACCACGCGCCGCCCGATCAGGATCACCGACGTCAGCCCGATGGCCAGACTGGCCGCCGTCGCCCAGGCCGCGCCCATGACGCCATGCAGCGGGATCAGGATGAGGTTCAGCAGCACATTGGTCGCCGCCGGAATGGCCATGGTCACGAACAGCAGGCTGGTGCGCTTGCCGAGGGTGAAGGCCTGGCCGAAGTAATAGCTGGACAGGCCGGACATCAGGGCGGCCAGGGCGATCCAGGGGGTGATGGCCGCAGCCGCACCGCGCAGGTGCTCGCCGATCATGAACTCCGCCATCGGGCGCGCCACCAGAGCCAGCCCCACCGCCGCCGGAATACCGATCAAAAGAAAGGTCGAGGCCTGTTCGCGGGCGGCTTCCTTCAGACCGGCATGGCCGTGACGTTCCAGCGCCATCACAAGCGCCGGCCCCCCCGCAGCCCCCAGCCAGATGAACAGAACATCCAGGGTGCGGTTCGCGAGACTGTAGGCCGCGTGATAGGCGCCGGTCGCCGCTTCATCCATGAAGACGGCCAGCAGGATGCGGTCGGTCGAGCCCAGAACCAGCGTCAGGGCCAGCGACACGGCAATCGGATAGCCATAGCGCGCATAGGACAACAGGCGCTGCGGATCGGCCCGACCCCCGCGCGCGAACCGTAGTTCGGCGGGCAGGGCAAACGGCAGCAGCACCAACGGCGCCAGCGCCAGCCCGATCAACGGCGAGGCAGCCCCCGCGCCCAGGACCGCAAAGACCACGCCGAACCCCAGACCGCCGACGGCCGTGAAGATGTCCATCCAGGCGGATTTGGCGACCTCGCCCGAGGCGCGGTACCGCTCCTGAACCAGCCGCGCCAGGCACCGGACCGGCACGCCCGCGACCCCGACTGCCACCGCTACACGGAACGCTGTATCCATCGGCCACAGCCAGATGGCCAGCCCCATGACCGGCAGGAAGATCAGAGTGAGGGCAAAGGTCGCCTGATAGAGGCCGGCGAAGTGATCGGCCAGCGACGGCCCCTCGCTCTCGGCCGCCCAGAAGCGGGCCATGGCCGCCTCGATCCAGGTGAAGACCGCCACGTGCGTCAGGCTGAAAACCGCAAAGGCGACGGCATAGCGACCGAAATCATCCGGGCTCAGCAGCCGGGTGAAGGCGACCAGCGTCAGAAAGCCGACCACCCCCTGCACAATATTGGCGGGCAGATAGCCCCAGACCCCGCGCCAGAACATCGCGCCCTACCGAACCGCCAGCCGGTCGCCCAGCAGGACAGGCACCGTGACCAGCATGATCCAGAGGTCCATCCAGAGCGACTGGCGCTCGACATATTCCACGTCCAGCTGGACCCGCCGGCGGACGTCCTGGGCGGTGTGCAGAGGCCCGCGAGAGCCATGAATGGCGGCCCAGCCGGTCATGCCCGGCTTGATCCGGTGCCGGTGGGCATAGTCGGCGACCAGACGCGCGGACTCGATCTGGCCGGTCTTCATGCCGATGGCGTGGGGACGGGGGCCGACCAGGCTCATCTCGCCCTTCAGCACATTCACCAGCTGGGGCAGTTCATCGAGGCTGGTCGAGCGCAGGAACCGGCCGAGGCGGGTGATGCGATCGTCGTCGTGGGTCACCTGCCGGCTGGCCGTCGCGTCGGCGGCCTCCTGCTTCATGGTGCGGAATTTCCAGACCACGATCTCCTCGTGGTTGAAGCCGTGCCGGCGCTGGCGGAAGAAGGCCGGGCCGCGGCTGTCCAGCTTTACCAGAAGGGCAATCACCGCCATCACCGGCGCCAGCAGCACCAGGGCAACACCGCCGATGATCAGGTCCTGAAGACGCTTGTTGAAGGCGCGGCGGTCATCGTCGATCTGGCCGTTCAGACGTGACAGCCGCGAGCGCGCGAGACGCTCCATGGCGGCGGCCCGGAGACGTCCGTCTTCGGTATCGACCAGCAGGCTGACGGGATTGGGCAGGGCGGTCAGCCGCCGCGTCAGGTCACGCACCCTTTCCTCGGCGCGGGGGTCGATGGCCAGCACGACGCGATCGACATAGGGCAGGATTCGGTGCGCCATCAGCGCCTCGCTGTCGCCCAGAACCGGCACGCCCTCGACTGCCCTCGGCGAGCGCGCCATGCGATCATCAAACACGCCGATGATGTTGAGGTCCCGCCGCTGCATGGCTTCACGGATCATGGACTCGGCGTGGCGGGTGGCCCCGACCAGCACGACGTTGGGCGTCAGGGCGCCGTTCTCCCGCATGCGCCGGATCAACTCCAGCCAGCACAGGTGCAGGCCATAGAGGGTGACGAGCGTCAGCGCCCCCCACACCAGCAGAAGGGTGAAGTGGATGTCGCCCAGCAGCCCTCCGACCGCGACGGCCGCCACGCCGCCACAGGCCACCAGGCCGCTGACGGCACCGAGGTGCAGAATGTCAGACTGGGTCTGGCCAAACCGGTAGACGTCAATCGAGCGCATCAGCGCCAGCGTGACAGCCGCGCCCGTGATGACCGGCAGGACATCGGCGACCCGCGCATCGCCCAGCCCGTCCGGCGTCAGCAGGAACAGGGCCAGCAGGGTCACGACCGCCACGCACAGCACATCGATCGCATGGAAATAGTGGACCGAGAGCCGCGCACGCGCCCGCTCCCGCGCATTCAGCCAGACCCCGGGACGGAAGGGCCCGCGCCGGTGCGCGGCCGCGTCGGGGGAGGCCGCTTCGCCGCTCACCGCCGCGCGTGCCATGGCCTGCAAGCCCGCAGCATCCAGTGCCTCGTCGGCGTCGGATGAGGGCTCAGGCAGGGCGTTGGCAGGGCTGTTGGACATGCGGCGGATCGGCTTTCGGAGAGTGTCATCGCCACCCCACCACATCCGGCTGACTGTCGCGTTAACGCAGGGGCCGCAATATCGCGCTCATCCCCCTGTTGCGCGTCCGCGCGTGCTCGGCTATCGACGGCGCCTGCCGGAGACGTGGCCGAGTGGCTGAAGGCAACGGTTTGCTAAATCGTCGTACCCTGTAAGGGGTACCGAGGGTTCGAATCCCTCCGTCTCCGCCAGACCTTCCTTTCCCTGTTGTCAGATTTTGCAAAACGGGCCAGCAGGGGCGTGTGCCCGACTATGCCTGTTTCAACCTGTGCCTGCGTTCCGAGATTCCGCTTCCGGAGTTGACCGGGATCGCCGCGCCCGGGTCCCGGGACATCGTCACTGTGAGCCGTGGCGCCGTCGAGGATATCGGCGCCGGGACCCTCTGGCATGAGGGCCGGGTCACGATCCTGAACCTGCCGGGCATTGGTCGTTTCCGTATCGAGGCGGGAGCCTCGATCGTGGTGGATGTCGCGGCGGGCTGCTCGGACCGGAACCTCAGACTGTTCCTGCTCGGCTCGGCGCTGGGCGTCCTTGTTCACCAGCGTGGCCTCTTCCCGCTCCATGCCAATGCGGTGATAATTGACGGGAGGGCGGTGGCCTTCACGGGGCCTTCTGGCGCGGGAAAGTCGACTCTGGCGGCGTGGTTTTCCGATCGCGGCTACCCGGTCCTGTGCGACGACGTCTGCGTGATCGGCGTGGAGGGGGGCGCGCCGGTGGCCTACCGCGGTCTGCCGCGTCTCAAGCTATGGGCGGATGCGGCCGAGAAGAGAGGCCAGACGCTTGAAGCGCTTGAGCGCGTTCATGACGACCTCGACAAATACCAGATGCCCCTGCCGGTCGAGGTCGACGAGACCCCGGTGCCGCTCGCCGCTGTCATCCGTTTGAAGCGGGCGGGGGAGGGGGACGGCACTCTGACGCGTTTGCGGGGCAGAAGCGCACTGCAACTGCTGATGTCGGAAACCTATCGGCGCGCGGTGGTCGGCGCCGTCGGGCTGCAGGCAGAGCATTTTCGCAACTGCACCGCTGTGGCGTCGGGCGCTGCCATTCTGGAATGGGCGCGGCCCTGGGGACATGATGTCTTCGATGCCGAGGTCGAGGCAATGGTTGACCGCCTCGTCCGATCAGGGATGGGAAAGGAACTGGCATGAGCCGCACGGAAACGACCTTTGCCGACAGCCAGCGTGTCGTGGCGTCGGGGGACCTGATTACCACCCGCGTCGATGGTGAGGTCATGGCCATGAACGTGGAGCGCGGGACCTGTTACGGGCTGGACGCCATCGGATCGCGCATCTGGGACCTGATCGCGTCCCCTGTCGCCGTCGGCGATGTCATCGGACAACTGACGACGGAGTACGATGTCTCGCGGGAGGTCTGCCGGACCGACGTGCTCGCCCTTCTGACCTCACTCGAATCAGAGGGTTTGATCCGCCGGCTGTGAGGGCTTCGGCAGGCGCCGACCGCCCGCCGGTGGAGGCGCCAGAGCCCGGCAATGCCCGATTTACGGGAACGTCGGCTACTTTACGCGATTGAGTTTGACAGATTTTGCTTCCGTGGCACTGTCTGCCAACCCAGTAAGGATTCAACCGCCATGAGCGACCCTGTCGTCACCCCTGATGAAACGCTTCCGTCCTCGACCGTGAAGACATGGACGGCCCCGCAACTGCAGCGACTGGATGTCGGCCAGGCCGAGAATGACGTCACCCCCGGAAGCGACGGGATCACCTCCGCCTCTTGACCAGTGTCGGGCCGGGCTGGCCGGGTTGGCTCCTTCGGGGCTGATGCCGATCACTGCCGTCGCCTCAAGGGGGCTGCTTTGAATTCGGCGTACGCTGACGCGCGATGACGGCTCTATCGGGATGCTGGCGTCTGGACGGGCGGGCCGTGCTGTCTGAATGCCGAGCCATGAACTACGCCCAGCGCATGTACGGGCTGAACGGCGAGGGCGCATGGGACGGCGGCAACATCGCTTTTGCCCTGCGACGCTCGGACCGGCTGGATGAAGACCACTTCGATGTGCCACCGCTCGTCAGCGGCTGTGGTCGCTATACCCTCATGGCAGATGTGCGGCTGGATGATCGCGCCGGACTGGCCTCTGCGCTCGACATACCGACTGGCGAGGCGGCGGTCATGTCAGACACGCGTCTCGTCCTTCGGGCATGGGAGAAATGGCAGCTCGGTCTGTTTGACCATGTCTACGGTGATTTCGCCCTTGCCGTCTGGGATAGCCACGAACGGCAGCTGACCCTGGCCCGTGACGCTCTGGGAGCCAAGCCGCTGCACTTCCACCACCGGGATGGCTTTGTCGCTTTCGCCTCGATGGCCAAGGGCCTCCATGCCCTGCCTGACGTCCCGATCGAGCCTGATGAAGCGGCGCTCGCCGGCCTGCTGGCCCTGATTCCCGAGAGCGGACCCGGGACGTGGTTCCGTCATGTCTGGCGCGTCGAACCCGGCCACTATGTCCAGTTCGGCCGCCAGGGAATGGTTAGCCGTCGACACTGGAATCCGGATCGCAACCAGCCTGTGCCTGCGGATTTCGAGGCGCAGGTCGAGGGCTTCCGCGAGCTTCTGGATCGCGCGGTCGCCGCGCGGCTGAGGGGGGCGGGAAAGCGGGTCGGCAGTCATCTGAGCGCCGGGCTCGACAGCGCGGCGGTCACGGCCACGGCTGCCCGGCTCATGGCCGACCAGGGGGGGCAGGTGACGGCCTTCACGGCGGCACCCCGACGCGGGGCTGACCTGCCTGGCAAGCCCGGTCGCATCGAAGACGAGTCGCATCTCGCGACCGCGACCGCCCGGCTCTATCCGAACATCGACCACCGGGTCGTGCGTAGCGGTGGACATGACCTCGCCGGCCCTCTGGACCAGGCCTTTCTGCTGTTCGAGCGCCCGGTCCTGAATATCTGCAACCTCGGCTGGACGAACCGCATCAACGACGAGGCCCGCCAGCTTGGACTCGCGGTGATGCTGGTGGGCAATGCGGGGAATATGAGCTTCAGCTACGACGGGATGACCTTGCCCGGGGAGCTCCTGATGCGAGGCGACATCGGCGGACTGGTGCGGGAAGGGCGGGCGCTCGTTCGCTCCGGAAGGATGCGCTGGAAGGGCTATTTCGCCAGAGCCCTCGGACAGTTCGTGCCGGATACGCTCTGGCGCATAGCGGGCCGCAGCCGGGGCCGGGTCACCGGACTGGGCGACTACTCGGCCCTCTCGGAGAGCGCGGCGGTGCAATTCGATATTGCCGCGCGCGCCGATGCGGCGGGCCACGACCTCGGTTACCGCGCCGAATCCGACGCCTTCGCCCAGCGGCTTCGTGTCCTGCGGAGGTTCGATCCCGGCAACTACAACAAGGGCATGCTGGCGGGCTGGGGGCTGGATGTCCGCGATCCGACGGCGGATCGACGCCTGGTAGAGTATTGCCTCGCACTCCCGACGGGGGCGTTTCTGGCCGACGGTCTGCCGCGCCGGTTGGCGCGCGTGGGACTCGCTGACCGGTTGCCTTCGGAGGTCGTTGGCGAACGGGCCAAGGGCTATCAGGCGGCCGACTGGTTTGAGGACCTCGCCAATTCTCGCCACGCGCTGTGCGATGAGGTAGGGCGCCTGCGCCACGTCAAGGGTGCGGCGGACCTGCTGGATCTGGACCGACTGGACGCAGCTCTGGAAAACCTGCCGACCGAGGGATGGGAGCGGCCTGAAGTGGAACGCGAGTATCGTCTGAAGTTGTTGCGCGGCATTTCCACAGGGCATTTCCTCAGGAAGGCGTCTCGTACGAATGCCTGAATCCGGAAAATCCCAGGCGTTGGGTCAGGCAGGGGACTTCGTCCGCGATCTGGCGAATTATGTGGGCCGCCGCACGCCGGGTCTGCTGCTTCTGGTTGCGGCGGGGGCCGTGCTGGAGGGGGCCAGCCTGTTCCTGCTCGTCCCCCTGCTGGGCACCCTGTTCGCCGGGGACAATCCGCTCTCCGGCCTGCCCGCCGCCGTGTGGACCCTTCTCCCGGCTGTCAGGGACTCGGCCCGCCTGCCCGTGATCCTGCTGCTCTTCGGGGGCGTGATGGGCCTGAGAGCTCTTGTCCTTTGGCAGCGCGATCTGCGTCTGGGTGCCCTGCAGATTGGCTACCTGGAGTCAAAGCGGTCGATGCTGGCTCAGGCTCTGGCGGATAGCCGGTGGAGCGAACTCAATGCCATGGGACATGGACGCATCACCCATCTGATGAGCGGCGACATCCAGCGATGCGCCGCAGGGGTCCACTTCCTTCTGCAGGGCAGTGTCGCCGTGGTGTTGGTCGTAGTGCAGGCCGCCGTTGCCGTGATGCTCGCGCCGCAACTGGCCCTTGTTGCGCTTGGCTTTCTCGCCATCGGGGCCCTCGTCATGGGTCGGTGGCTGGGGGCGACGCGCGACATCGGCGCGAAGGTCACCGCAGCGAACATGGCCATCATGGTCGAGCTCGGCCGCTTTCTGGGGGGGCTGAAGGCCGCGATGAGCCAGAATATGGATGCCGCCTTCGTGGCCGGTTTCCGCCGCGACCTCGACCTCGCCGCCCGGCAGCAGATTGCCTTCGTCAACCGGCAGGCCGCCTTGCGCGTGATGTGGAGTTTGCTCGGCGCCGCTGTCGCGTGCGGCGTCCTGATGCTCGGCTATTTCGTGCTGCGGTCGCCGCCGGCCGTCTTGCTGGCCCTGCTGGTTGTCCTGGCGCGAGTTGCCGGCCCCGCTGCGCAGATCCAGTCGGGAATGCAGCAAATCGCCTATGCCCTGCCGGCCTGGCAGGCCCTGCGGCAGATCCTGACCGAACTCCCGGTGCGTGATCGGCCGAAGAGTCAGACGCAGAGGGGGCTTTCCCGGCTCTGTCCGGTCCGCTTTGACGCCGTGACCTGCCTGCACACGGCGTCCGGTGGGCAGGGGGGCATCCGCAACCTCAGCATAACGCTCACGCCCGGAGATATGATCGCGGTCGGTGGCTCCTCCGGCGCAGGCAAGACGACCTTCGCCGACCTGCTCGCGGGCCTGCTGGAGCCGCAGGAGGGCCGTATCACCGTAGGAGATCAGCGACTCGATGCCGGCACAGTCCCGGACTGGCGCGCGAGGCTGGCGTACGTCACCCAGGACCCGCTGCTCTTCAACGACACGGTGCGGACCAATCTCCTCTGGGGCGGGGTCGAGGCTGACGAGGCAGCGATCGCGCGGGCCCTCGAACTCACCGGCGCTGACCAGGTCGTCGACCGGATGCCGCAGGGCCTCGACAGCATTGTGGGAGAGAATGGCGCGCTCGTCTCTGGCGGCGAGCGTCAACGCCTTGCCCTGTCGCGGGCGCTCCTGCGGCGCCCCGAAGTCATGATCCTGGACGAGGCCACCTCCGCGCTCGATGCCGACAGCGAGGCCGCCGTTCTGGCCGCCCTCGCCGCGTTTGAGCCGCGCCCGCTGATTGTGGTCATCTCCCACCGACCCCAGGTCCTGGCGGCGTGCGACCGCCGCCTCACGTTCGAAGCGGGGCGTCTGATCGACGACACCCGCCGATGAACGCGCCTCTTTCGCCGGAACTCCAGCTTGTCGCGGCCTGCTGTCGCCCGGGCGCCGAACGGGCGGTCGATGACGCCGTGGTGCGGCTTGCGGCCCATCCCGGATTGGACGGCAAGGCTCTCCTCGCGACCGTCGCCCGCCACAGGGTTGCGCCCCAGGTCCTTGCGGCCCTGCAAAAGTCCGGCCTCGAGCTTGATTCCGTGACAGGTGCAGGGCTGAGGGACATGGCGTCCCGCGCGGCGATGCGGAGCCTTCTGCTGGCCGGAGAGAGCGTGGCCCTCCAGACGGCCTTCGACCACGCCGGCCTTCATGCCATCTTTTTGAAGGGCACGGCGCTCGCCTGCCTCGTCCATGACGACATCGGCCTCAAGGACTCGTGGGACATCGACCTGCTGGTTCCCCCCGCTCAGGTCGACCCGGCGATCACGCTGCTTGCCGGCCGGGGCTATGTCCTGCATCGCCCCGAAGGGCTGTCGCCCGAGGCCTTCGCTCGCTTCCAGACCGTCTCGAAAGAGTGCGTTCTGGTTCACCCGGTGCGCAAGATATTCGTCGAACTGCATTGGAAACTCGTCGATAATCCGCATGAGCTGGCCGGGCTGAGTCTCTCGCGTACGCGGCATGTGTCGGTGGCATCGGGGCAGTTGCGGACGCTGGCCGACGTCGAGCTGTTTGCCTATCTGACCGTTCACGGCACCCGCCACAGCTGGTCGCGTCTGAAGTGGATCGCGGACGTCGCGGCCTTCCTGCGGCAGAAGTCCGAAGCCGAGGTCCGGAGCCTCAGGGATGAGGCTGTGGCCATGGGCGGCGGACGCGGGCCCGATGTGGCCCTGCACCTTTGTTCGACCCTGTTTGGCATGCCGATTCCGCGCCTGAGTCTGGATCTCGCCGGGCGCTATCTGGTTCAGGGCGCCCTTTTGAATCTGGCCTGGGGCGAGGGTCGGACCGAGGTTTCGGCTCACAGCAGGCCGTGGTGGATGAACCGCATCGGCCGCCACTTCACCGGCGGCTCACGGCAGGCCTTCCTGTCCGAGCTGGCGCGCAACGGTCGGGGCGACCACGACCAGGTCGAGCTTGATCTGCCGCGAGGCCTGACGCCCCTCTACTATCTGCTGCGGCTGCCCCGGTGGCTGTGGCGGCGGGTGGCGCCCGCCGGACGGAGGCCGTCATGAAACTGACCGATGTGCCGATCCTGACCGAGGCGGTATTCGCGCTCGGGATCGGGGCCTTTGCGGTGGCGTGCGTCCCGTTCAGACACCTTGCCCGGGCCCTTCAGACGGCGGGGGGGCGACCGGCCTCCTCGCGGGACGAAATCCTGCAGGTCAGGCGGGCCGTGCGTCGTGCCGCGCGGAACGTGCCCTGGCGGGCGCTGTGCTTCGAACAGGCGTTGGCGGTCCGGGGGATGCTGCGGCGGCGGGGCCTGTCATGCATCCTGCACTACGGCATCGCCCGGGATGCGGCCGCAGGCCCGGGGCTTCAGGCTCACGTGTGGGTGACTTCGGGCGGGCACATGGTAATCGGGGGAGAGGTCGCGCCCCGGTTCGTCGAACTGGCTCGGTTCCCGGCGACAGATCAGGCGGCGACATGCGACAGCATCTAAGGCCGGGGTTGGACGAGGCGTGCACGGGCGCGGGCCTGCCGAGGCTCGACTTCGAAGGACGGGCTCCTCTCGAATTCCCCGGCATGATCCGGGCCCTGCAACTGCCCCACAAGTTCTGGTCTTCAGCCTGTCTCAAGGCACGGGCTGTGGAGGCACGGGTGGGCCGCCGCCGCATGGTCATGCTGACGGATCCGCCCACGGTCGTCAGGGTGCTCCAGAACCGGGAAGGTCTCTATCCACGGTCACGCCTTCACGATCGCGTCCTTGGCAGCAGCTTCGGCGATACCCTGCTTCAGGGCGAGGAGATGGAATGGCCGGCATGGCGCCAGGCCTTCCTCAGTCCGATCCAGGGCGCGCAGGAACGTACGACGGTCGAGCGCGTCGCGCGGGCCTGCACCCACGTCCTCTCCCGCTGGGAAGAGGGGCCGGTCGACCTGTTTCATGCGGCCCGACATCTGACGATCCAGGCGCTCTGGCGCGCCTTCTTCTCCAGTGAAGAGGAGGCGGCGGAGAGTGACCCGCTGCTCGAGGCAACGGCCGAAGAGATGGACCGCCTGGCCTACGCCCCCCTTCGCGACCAGATCACCTGCCTCCGGGCGCTGAGTGCCCGGGCAGTAGCGGTCCGGGCCGAGGACTTCGGCGAACCCTACCGCATGCTCAACACGGCCCTGCTGTTCCTGCATGCCGGTCATGACAATGCGACGGCGACCCTGACCTGGGCGCTCTGGTTGCTCGCCAAACATCCGGAGATCCAGGACCGGGTGAGGGAAGAATGGGCTGCCGGTCCCGGGCCGGCCGATCCGGCGAGAGATTTGCGATCCTGCCCCCTGACCAGCGCCGTCATCCACGAAGCCCTCAGGCTCTATCCGCCGATTCCGCAAATCCTGCGGGACGTGACCGTTGATCTGGACGTTGCGGGGGAGGTCGTGCCCGGGGGATTCACCGCAGTCCTCGGCATCTATCCCATGCACCGCAATCGCGATCTGTGGGAGGGGCCCGACGACTTCGTGCCGGATCGCTTCATGGGCGCGGACCTCGCCGCCCACCGCAAGCTCTGGCTGCCATTCGGGGCCGGGCCACGGGGGTGCGTGGGCACCTCTTTCGCCTTCCTGGTGCTCAGTCGGGCCATCGGCCATGTGGTCGGCGCCTATGATCTGTCGCCCAATCCTGGGCAGGACCTCACCTGCTGGGTCGACTTTGCCCTTCGTCCTCATGGTCGCGCCCCGATCCGGGTCCGGCCGCGAGCCCGGTGACCGGCGCCTGACCGACCATGAGCTTTCACAGCCTCGACTACCTGCTGTTCCTGCCGCTGGTGGTCGTCCTCTATTTCGTGATGCCGCAGCGCTGGCGCTGGGTCGTGCTGCTGGTGATGAGCAATCTGTTCTACGCGGCCTGGCGGTGGGATTTCCTGTGGCTGCTGTGGGTGTCCACCCTGATCGACTTCTTCGTGGGGCAGAGGCTGCCTTCGGCCCGGCCCGGCTGGCGGAAGAAGGCCCTGTTGGCCATCAGCCTGTGCGGCAATCTGGGGCTTCTGTTCACGTTCAAGTACTTTGCCCTGGTCGCCAATACGGGCCTGACGATCTACCACGGGGGTGACGGTCGCGCCTTCGAGCCGGTCAGCCTGCTGCTGCCGCTGGGCATCTCCTTCTACACCTTCCAGACCCTCGGCTATGTCATCGACGTCTATCGGGGGCGCAAAGAGCCGGAACGCCATCTCGGCTACTTCGCCGTCTATGTGATGTACTTCCCGCAACTCCTTGCGGGGCCGATTGAACGGCCCGGGACCCTGCTGCCGCAGTTCCGCAAGGAGCGGATGTTTGACGTCGGTCGGGCGGCCGCCGGCGGGGCGCTCATGCTGGTGGGCTACTTCAAGAAACTGGTGATCGCGGATCGGCTGGCGGACCTGGTCCCGCCGGTCCTGAACCAGCCGCTGGACCATTCGCCCCTGCTGGTCCTGACGGCTGCTGCGGGAGAGATCTACCGGTACTACGCCGATCTGTCCGGCTATGCCGACATCGCCATCGGTTCCAGCCTGATCCTCGGCATCCAGCTGACGAAGAATTTCGACCGGCCCCTGGCCTCTGTTTCCGTGGCCGAGTTCTGGCGGCGGTGGCATATCACCGTCTCCACCTGGTTTCGCGACTATGTCTATCTGCCGATCGCCCGGGGAGGCGGGCGCAGCCGGGGGCGCCGGGATGACAAGGCCGTCCGCCGGGCGCTGGCGACCCTGCTGACCATAGCCATCGTCGCCCTGTGGCACGGGGCGGCCTGGACATGGCTGGCGGCGGGCCTGATCGCCGGTTTCGTCATGATCGGTGAGGGGATCGTGCGACGTAGCCGCAGGGCGACGGCGCTCTCGAACGGCCTGGCCCGAGGCCTCGGTGTCCCGCGTGACCTTGAGGTCGGTCTTCAGAACGGACTGAACCGCTTCGTCCTGTGGAGCTTTCTCATCCTGCTCGGATCCATGGTCGCGACTCCGGGGTGGCAGACGTCGATCCAGGCCTGGGGGCGCATGGCCGAACTGCCCGGCTGGTTCGTTCAGGATCCCGCATCCCTGCTGTCCGGTTTCGCGGCCGTGCCGCGCTACCTTGTTGTGGCGATCATTGCGCTCGAACTCTACCAGTGGCTGGACGCGCGCCGCCCCGTGTTCGAGCGGGTGAGGGCCCGGGGAGCGATCGTGGCCTGGGGCTTCTACTATGCCCTGATTGCCGTCATCCTGATGTTCGGGACGTTCGACAAGCCCGGCTTCCTGTATTTCAACTTCTGACGGGGATCCGATGCGCCTCCTGATCCTTTTCGTCGCCCTGGCAGCTCTTCTGCTGGCAGGCCTGAATCTGGCCTCCCGCGCGTTTGAGGATCGTCGCCACCTCGACCCCATGAACGATTTGCTAGCCGCGGCCTCGGGACGTGACGCCATCATCATCGGCAGTTCGGTGGGGGGCGCCATCCGCTTCGATGCCCTCTGCAGCGACGGCGCCGACTTCTTCTTCGTGCTTCAGGACGTATTTGAGACCCGAGCCATGGTCGACCTGGTGCTCGATCAACCCGATCCGCCGCAGCACTGGTTTCTGGCGCTCAGCCCCGGCGCGGTCTTCTACGACAATTCCATTTCGGCATCGGGCCGGACCCACAACCGGCGACTGACGTACCGGTTCCTGTTCGAGAACGGTCAGAACGACATGATCGGCGGCGACTGGCGACAATACGCGGTGACGCGCGTGTCACCGGCCCTTGGCTATGACGACTGGCGCCGCCGCTTCCAGAACGTCCTCGTCCGGGTCGGCCTGCGGCCGGAGGCGAAACCCGCGGGGTCCCTGATCTGGCGCCTCGATGGCAGCCTGGATGCCGATGACGAAGCCACCCTGGCCGACCGGGAGGCTGCGGCTCGTCTCAAGGATATCCGCTCGATCCGCTTCTACGACCCCTCGGTTCCGGAGCGCGCCGGGCGGGCCATTGCCGATATCAACGCCCGAATCCGCGCATCCGGGGGGCAGTTGTACATCGTGGTGCCGCCCGCATCGCCCGAGTTCCAGCGCCGCACCCGTGAGGGGCTGACGGAAGGTCTGGATGGATTGTGGCAGTCACTGGACGACGTGGAGGATCAGGGCGCCGTCGTCGTCAATGCATGGCGCGACCCGGCCCGGGTCTATCCCGCCAGGCTCTTCGTCGACCCGAATCACATGAATCCTGAAGGGGCCAGGATCTTTTCCGCCGACGTGGCGGCGGTTCTGCGGGCCCGTGGGGACGATGCGCCCGGATGTCCCGCGTGACCAGGAGAGCCCCTCCCACCGACGCACAAGCCATGGTAGCGTCGCCTGTCCGACCCGGCGTCGGAATGGGAGTCACAGTGTCGAGTACCCGCAGATCACGGCTGGCGAGGCTGGCGAGCCTTCTCCAGGCTGCGCCGCACCTGGCGCCGGCCTATGAGGAGGCCAAGCGGGTCGTGCGCGCATTTCGCAAGCCGGCCTTCTACGAGGTCGCCACGCGCTGCAATCTGTTTTGCGAGGGCTGCTACTATTTCTCGGATGATTTCAAACCGATAAAAGACGTCGAGGACATCGGGACCTGGGACCGGTTCTTCGCCGCCGAGGCCGAACGCGGCGTAACCATGGCCTATTTCGTCGGGGCCGAGCCGGCGCTGCATCAGGACCGGTTGATCGCCGCCAGCCGGTACTTTCCCTACGGCAATATCGGCTCGAACGGCACCGTCCGGATCGACCCCGCCGTCCCGTACCGGATCGGTGTTTCTGTCTGGGGCGTCGACGCCGATACGGACGCCGATTTGCGGGGCGGGCGCTCGTTCCACAAGGCCATCCGGAACTATGCCGGCGACCCGCGGGCGATCCTGCTCTTCACCCTGACGAAGACGAACATCGGGGATGCTCGCCGCCTTGCCGAGATCGGTCGCGACAACGGCCTGCCGGTCACCTTCAACATGTACTCGCCGACCCAGACCTATCTGCGCAAGCTGACCGAGGGGGAGGGGAACGATCGCGCGTTCTTCCGCATCTCCAGCACCGGGAGCAATCTGCTGTGGGATGACGAGAGCCTGGGCGAGGTCCGGCGCACCATGGATGGCCTGATCGAGGACTTCCCGGACACGGTTGTCTATTCGAAGGCCTACAATGCCTGGGCGACCCAGTCCGGGCCGCTCTATGACATCGACCCGGAGACGGGGATCGCCCGCGACTGCCATTCGCGGATGGTCGGCCAGATGCGCTACTTCAAGACCGACCTGCAGCAGGGCAACGAGAAGTGCGGAACCTCGGACGCCGTCTGCTCGGAGTGCCGCATGTATAGCGGCGGCTGGTCCTCGAAGTTCGAGCCGCGCGACGTCGATCTGGTCAGTGAGGCCTCACTCGCCGACTGGCTGGAGATGATCGCCACGCTTGGCCGGATTTTCCTGATCGAACGGGATGCCTCCCGCCAAGCCACCCTCGCGGCCTGAGCCCGACGATCACGCCACCGACTGAACCCGGTCAAAGGGCGGGGCAACCATCAGGGCCCATTCCGCGTCATAGACGCCCTTCTCCATGTGCACATACAGCGACAGCATCCAGGTGGTCAGGATGTCGGCCAGTCCGTCGCGGATCTCCGGGCGGGCGCGCATCAGCCGGTTGGCCTTGCGGATGACGTCGGCGATCTCGGGATTGCCCCGACTGACGGCGCGCAGCATGCGTCCGAAATGGGCATTGGCCCGCGCCCGCGACGGCGGATTGTGAAGCCGTCCGGTCCCGCGCTTCAGCAGCGGATTGGGCCCCAGAACATCGGCGAGCGCCTCGAACCGGGTCCAGAAGGCCGCCGGGCTGTACAGCCGGCTGATCAGCCAGCGTGTGCCGGTATACAGCTGCTGCTTGGTCATCTGGGCCGGGATGATGTTGGTCACCATGTCCGCCCCGGGGAAGTGCGCCTGCTCTCCCGTCAGGTCCAGCCGCCCGGCCTTCAACATCTCGGCATAGATCGGCGTCGCCATGGGGGCCACCAGCGAGGAGATCTTGAAGGTCCCGACCGGCAGGCCCATGCCGAACCGGTACTGGCGCTCGAAGATCGTCAGATCGTCGGCATCGAAGCCGACCATCAGCGCGGCCTCGACCTTGAGGCCGTGGCTGACGACCTTGCGCAGTTGGGCCTGCATGTCGGTGTTCAGGTTCTGACGCTTCTTGCTGGCCTTGAGGCTTTCCTCATTGACCGACTCCACGCCGATGAACAGGTTCGACACGCCCGCTTCGGCGCAGGCGGTGAGCATGTCGTCATCGCGCGCCACATCGATCGAGACCTGGGTGGCAAAGATTACATGGTCGCGGCCGTCGCGCCCGTTCCAGGCGATCAGGGCGTCAAGCAGTTCGGCGGCGCGCTTGCGATAGACGGTGAAGTTGTCGTCGGCCAGGGCGATCCGGTTGTAGCCGAGGTCGTACAGGCGCTGGACCTCGGTGATCACCTGGTCGGGCGTCTTGTGGCGCTGCTTGCGGCCCAGGTACTGGATGACGTCGCAGTAGTTGCACTCGAAGGGGCAACCTCGGCTGGTCTGGACGACACCGACCAGTGCCCGATCATTGTCGAACAGCTCCCAGGCGGGCACGGGCGAGCGGGACAGGTCGGGGCGTCCGCCCACGTAGCGGGCTTTGAGCGTGCCGCCCAACATGTCCGCGTAGAAGCCCTCGGCGATCTCCTCGAACTCGCCGGTCACGGCCACGTCGCAGGCCCCGTCGAAGGCCCCGGGATCGAGCGTGATGTGCGGGCCGCCGATGATGACGGGTTTGCCGCGTGATCGGAACTCCCGGGCGATCTCGATGGCGCGCCGGGCCTGCGAGACATTGGCCGTGATGCCGATGAAGTCCGCGTTGGCCTCGAAATCGACCGGAGCGAGCGCCTCGTCATGCAGGGCGACGTCGATCCCCTCGGGCGCCATGGCCGCCACTGTGGCGATGGCGATCGGCGCCACGCGCGTGACGGACTCATCGGCTCCGCCCGCAATCCCGGCAAAGTCGGCATCCCAGTGGGGCCGTGGAGCGATGAGGAGGAAACGGACCATACAGCGGGGACTCTCGAAAGCTCCTCAAACTACACGGCGCCGAACCCCATGACCACGGGTTGAACGCAGAAGGCCCGCCACCTCCGAAGAGATGACGAGCCTCCAGATCGTCAATGCAAGTCGGGCTTACGCCTGGATTTGCAGTTGTCCGGCCGAGGTCTTGCCGCTGCGCTGGTCACGTTCCAGCTCGTAGGAGACCGTCTGGCCTTCGTTGAGCGAGCCGAGGCCCGCGCGCTCTACGGCCGAGATGTGGACGAACACGTCCGTGCCACCGTCGTTCGGCTGGATGAAGCCGAAGCCCTTGGTGGAGTTGAACCATTTAACTGTGCCGGTAGCCATGTTGAGACCTCCGTTGGCGTTGACCCGAAGAAACATTCCCGGGGCCCGTCGTGTCTGAGGTAACGGCTTATCTCGATGCGTCGCAAAGTAGAAAAAGGGCGTTGCGCAGAGATGTTGACCCGCCCCGTATGCGCGCCGAACGCGGCGAAAGCAAGGCCTGTCCCATATTGCCGCACCCCGATGAGGGTTTGACCTGGATCAAGGCAACGCTTCGGAGAGGGACGCACGGCAGGCCCAGGCGCTGGACCGCATGGTGCGATCGTCCACCGCCGGGGATATTCAACATGACCTTCAAAACCGCTCTCATCTCCCTTGCGCTGGCGGCCGGTGCCGCCGGAACCGCCCAGGCCCAGTCGGTCGAGCCGTGGAGCCCGCCGCGCGCCGGCGACTGGATCGTGACCGGCCGCATCACGGACGTGGCGCCGACGACCGACGACCGTATCCTGACCTCTGGCGGCGCCGACAGCGGCCTGCATGTCGATGTGTCGGACGACATCATGCCGACGCTGGGCTTCACCTACTTCCTGACGGATCACTGGGCGGTTGAGGCTATCCTGGGCACGACCCAGCACGAGATCCGCGCACAGGGTCCCGGCACCGACGTCGTCGTCCACGAGACCTGGGTCCTGCCGCCGGTGGTGACGGTCCAGTACCGGCCAATGACCGAGGGCCGGGTCAGCCCCTATGTCGGGGCCGGGGTGAACGCCATGATCTTCTACTCGGGCGATGATCAGAACGGCTTCACGGTCGATCTGGATGACGGCCTCGGCATGGCCCTGCAGGCCGGCGCAGACTTCGGCCTTACCGGGCCGTGGAGCCTCAACGTCGACGTCAAGAAGGTCTGGTTCAACACCGACGCCGAGATCAACGGCGGTGCCCTGACCAGCGCCGTGGACCTGGACCCGTGGGTCGTGTCGGTCGGCTTCGGCCGGAAGTTCTGAGGTCAGAGGAGGGTGCGCTGGACGGGCAGGGGGTCATCGAGCCCGGCCTGTCCGGTGCGCCGCCGCACCTCGGTCTCGGCACTGAAGCGGATGTCCGGATCGCGGTCCCGGACGAGGATGGCCAAGGCCGCATCGGCCACCGCGGACCAGGTCTTGCCCCGGTGGGCGCCCGTCGGCACCCGGGGCAGCAGGCCAGGCTGGCGGCTCCAGTCCAGCAGGGTCTCAAGCGGCGCGGCGTTCAGCATGTCGCGCAGATGGTGGGCGGTCACATAGGCGTCCGGCAGGGCGCGGTGGGCCGGCAGACCAAGGTCGTGATCCAGCCCCTCGGGCCGGCGCAGATAGCGCAGCATCTGGTTGGAGAAGCGCGGCAGGTCCGGCCAGAGCCGCAAGGCACATTTCCACGTGCAGACCCAGTCGGCCGAGCCGGTCAGGTCGGGCGTACAGTGGCGTTGTTCGAAGCTGGCCCGATGGGCGGCCAGTGCCATGACGCCGCCTTCCGGTCTCAGGACGGCGGGTGCCACATCGCGCCAGTAGCCGACCCCCGCAACCCATTCGTCGAGGATATGGTGCACGGCCATGGTGCCGGGCGAGATCGGTCGGCCGGGGTCAACGAACCGCGCCCCGCGCGAGGTGGCAGAGACCTGCCAGGTGCCGTCCGGGCCCAGTTCCACATCCTGCCAGCCGACCTCGCACACATCGGACGGACTGCTGCCCGCCGTCTCAAGGTCGATGACGCGCACGCGCCGGGCATTCGGGTCGCTCATGCCGGGCTCAATGATGCAGGGTCCGGCCGGTTGCCGGGGGTGCCCCGACGACCGCACAAAAATACCGTCTGAATGGTCTGAATAGTCTCAATCGTCTGAATGCGCGGACGGGTGGGAGACAAGGACATCAGGGCTCGCATTCCTCAGGGCAACGGGCAGGAGTATAGTATGACACGAGCCGGAGCTGCGTCGGGAAAGTCGCTCCGGCCTCGCAGACGCGCGCTTCCCGTCATGCCTCCTCCCGTGCGAGCGGACTGTCCATCAAGGTCAATGGCGCCCGGCCGTTCCCGCCGCCATGTCGGCGCCTATTGCGTCGGCATCAGGAAGACTTCGTTGACCGAGCAGCGCGGGTCGGCCTCGAGCGCAAAGACTGCGGCGCGGGCCACGTCTTCCGGCTGAAGCTTGTCGGGCTTGGCTTCGTCGAAGAAGGGCGTGTCCACCATGCCGGGGGCGATGATCGTGCAGCGCCCGCCGAATTCTTTCATTTCCTCGGCCAGATTGCCGCCATAGCCGTGCACGAACCACTTGGTCGCGCCATAGACCGAGCCAGACAGGTGCCGACGGCCCGCGGCCGAACCGGTCAGCAGCAAATGTCCGGCCTGGGGCTTCAGATGCGGCATGGCGGCCTTGGCGGTCCAGAGCACGCCCATGACGTTGACCTGGATCATCTTGGCCCATTCTTCCGGATCGCCCGCCTCGGTGCCCGAGGTCGAAAGCCCCGTGCCCGCATTGGCGTAGGCTGCCTTCAGCGGGCCGGCGTGCGCCACGAACCGGTCCAGCGCGGCCTTGATCTCGTCGAGCTCGGTGACGTCGCCGGGCAGGGCCATGGCCTTGTCGCCCAGCTCACTGACCAGCGACTGCAGCTTGTCCTCGGAACGCGCGAACAGGCCGACGTGCCAGCCCTTTGAAACGGCAAGCCGAGCGGCGGCGGCGCCGATGCCGCTGGAGGCGCCGGTGATGAACAGTGTCTTCGCGCTCATGGTCGATATCCCGTGTTGAAGGTGAGGCCTGTCGAGCGCTTCTGAGCCCATTCCGTTGCCTCCGACAGGTACCGACATGGGGTCCGGTGCAGCGGGGGTGGCGTCGGGTCGCACCGTCGATCCGGGAGGAAAGGGCAACGTCCGCCGCTGGGTCGCGTTGACGGCGGACACCATGAAAGGACTCCAATGGCGACCATCACGACCGTAAACCCCGCGACCGGGCAGGAACTCGAGACCTATGATGTCATGACCGAGGCGGAGGCGACCGAACGCCTTGAGGCCTGTCACGCGGCGTTTCTGGAGTGGCGCAAGACGAACCATTCAGAGCGGGCAAAGGTGCTGAAGGCGATCGCCGGCAGGCTGCGCGACGAGGCCGAGGACCTGGCCGCCCTGATGACGCGTGAGACCGGCAAGCTGTTCAAGGATGGTCTGACCGAGGTCGAGATCTGCGCGGCCATCTTTGACTATGCGGCCGGGAAGGGCCCTGCGGCGCTGGCGGACGAGGAGCGAACCTATGGCAGCGACGGCCAGCGCGGCGTCGTCAGCTATCAGCCGATCGGGGTCATCTATTCGATCCAGCCGTGGAACTTCCCCTTCTACCAGCCTGTCCGCGTGCTGGCCTCGGCCGTGATGGCCGGCAACGGTTGCGTCCTGAAACACGCCAGCATCTGCACCGGGTCGGCCCTGCGCCTGCGCGAGCTCTGCATCGCGGCGGGCCTGCCCGAGGACCTGTTCCAGGTGGTGGTGATCGACCATGAGACCAGCGACGCCCTGATTGAACATCCGCTGGTGCGGGGGGTGACCCTGACCGGCAGCGACAGCGCGGGGCGCCATGTCGCGTCCGTGGCCGGGAAGGCGCTCAAGAAGACCGTGCTCGAACTGGGGTCGAACGACGCCTATCTGGTGCTGGAGGACGCCGACATTGAGACGGCCGTCAAATTCTCGGTCATGGGGCGGCTCTACAACAATGGCGAGACCTGTGTGTCGGCCAAGCGCTTCATCGTGACGGACGCCGTCTATGACCGGTTCGTCGAGGCGTTCGTGGCCCAGATGGACGCCATCACCCTGGGCGATCCCATGGATGAGGACTGCGAGCTGGGCCCGCTGTCCAGTCAGGACCAGTTCGAGACCGTCCGCGATCAGGTCGCGAAGAGTGTCGCGAAGGGCGCGAAAATCCTGTGCGGCGGAAAGGCGCCGGATCGCAAGGGCGCCTATTATCCGGCGACCGTGCTGGGCGATGTCACCCCGGGAATGCCCGCCTACGACGACGAGATCTTCGGGCCGGTCGCCTCGGTCATCCGCGCCCGCGACGACGAGCATGCCATGCAGCTGGCGAACGACAGCCGCTATGGCCTGGGCGGCGGAATCTTCTCAAGCGATGAGGATGGCGCTTTCCGCCTGGCCCGCGACCGGTTCGACACGGGCATGGTCCGCATCAACGGCTTCGGCGCCGCCGACCCGAACATGCCGTTCGGCGGGGTCAAGGACTCCGGGTACGGCCGCGAACACGGCGGCTTTGGCCTGAAGGAGTTCGTCAATGCGAAGGCGATCTTCCTGCCGTAAGGGGGATCCGGTCATTCGCGGGCAGGGTCGATAGCCACTCTCCCCGCAGGTTGACAGGACCGGACGTTTGATGCCGGAGTTCAGCGTGGAGCATCGGCGACCAGATGCGTCGTGCTGCGTCCATTCACGATGCAGGGGCGCCCTCCGCAGTCGGGCAGGTCCCCGGGAGCGCAATGACCGTCCCATCAACCATTGTCCGGGTAAGGCGCTACGCGCCCGGAGAGCGTCAGGACCCGCACGCCCACGAGGTGGCTCACCTCTCTCTGGTGGTCACCGGGGCGTTCCAGGAGGTTGTCCGGGGAACCGTCGTGGAAGGCTATGCCGGCCGCGTTGGCCTGAGGCCGCAGGGCCTGCGGCACGGTGGGAGGTTCGGGCCATTGGGCGCCGGTCGAGGCCGCTGCCCCCACAACGGTCCGCTTCGAGCGGATCGACGGGCACGCGTCAGTGCTGATCTGGGGTAACGAACGGTTCGTCTGCGCCGATTGAGCCGGCACGGTTGCCCGGAGATGGTCGGTGCCGGCAAGCGGACGTTCGCCAGATCCCCGTGGATCTAGAGACGGGGGTCGATCGGCTCGCTTTCCAGCGCCAGCACGGCGAAGACGCATTCGTGGACCCGGCGCAGGGGCTCCCTGGCCACAAACCGTTTCAGGGCTTCGTGCCCCAGTGCGAACTCACGAAGGGCGAGATTGCGCTTGCCCCCCAGGCCGCGCTCGCGAAGCCGGACCAGATTGTCCGGCGCGTCATATTCGGGACCGTAGATGATGCGCAGATATTCACGCCCGCGCACCTTCAGCGCGGGCTGGATCAGGCCCTTCTTGCCCCGGCTGACAAAGTCGCGCGGCTTGACCACAATGCCTTCACCGCCCGATCCGGTCAGGCTCTCCCACCAGCCGATGGCGTCGCTGCAGGCAGCCTCGTCGGCCAGGTCGACGACCCGCCACCGGGTGCGGGTCACGACGCCTTCGCCTTCCGCCAGTCGATCAACCAGCGTCATGTGCCAGACGTGGTCGTGGTCGAACCAGACGCGACCTTCGCTGGCGAGAAGGTGGAACGGCGCGACCTTCAGGTCGTCGATGCCCGACACCGGCCAGACATAGGGGGCCCACGCCGTTGCATATCGCTCGGCCCGCATGGCGCGATCCGCATAGCGGGCAGCGATCGCACCGACATCAACATTGCGGCTCGTCGCGCGGGAGAGCGCCTCGCGGGCAGCCCGGAAGCCTTCGGCGGACGACGTAGCGACCGGCGCATACTGGCTTTCGATCAGGCTGCCGGCCTTGGCCGACCAGGGCATGATCTCGGAGTCGATGAGGAGCCAGTCAGTGTTCAGTTCGTCCCAAAGACCAATCTGGTCGACCCGCGCCCGCAGCCGGGCCAGCAGCCCCTCGGTCATCGCCACGTCGCCGAAGAAGGCGCGACCGGTACGGGTCCAGATGGCGCCCGTCTCCTCGCCGGCAACGCCGAAGCGCTCGCGGGCGACCGAGCCGTCACGGCACAGCGCAATTACTGCCCGGGAGCCCATGTGCTTCTCCTCGCACACGACCTGGGCCACGCCGCGCTCGCGGAAATGGGCGAAGGCTTCCTCGGGCCGCTCCAGCCAGCCTTCGGCGGTGGTCGTCTCGGACGGCGACATGGTCGGCGGCAGATAGGTCAGCCACTGGGGTGACAGGGCGAAGCGGCTCATCACCTCCAGCGCCGCAGAGGCGTTTTCCTCGGCGATGACGACCTTGCCCTTGAGCTCGGTCTCGATCCATCGGCGGCCGGACACGTCCTCGTAGTCGAGCACGCCGTCGGCGTCGGCCTGGGCGGATTTGCCGAGGCTTGATCCGCCAAGGGGGCGCATCGGCTCGAACCAGGTCTGGATTGCCTGCACGTCGACGATGTCGCGCTCGGGCCAGCGGAAGGCCGTCAGCTTGCCGCCGAACACGCAGCCGGTGTCGATGCACAGGGTGTTGTTGACCCATTCGGCCGATACCACCGGCGTGTGGCCATAGACCACGGCCGTCTTGCCGCGATAGGCGGCAGCCCAGTCGGCGCGGACCGGCAGGCTGAATTCGTCGATCTCGCCCGTGGTCTCGCCATAGAGGGCGAACTCGCGCACGGCACCCGAACCGCGTCCGATCATCTCTTCCTTGAGCCCGGCGTGCGCCACGGCGAGGCGCCCGTCGTCGAGCCAGACATGGCTGCGCAGGCTGTCGAGGAAGGCCGGCAGACCTTCCCGCAGCCCCCGGTCCTGGCCCTCAAGCTGGTCGATCGTTTCCTGAAGGCCGTGGGCGATCGTGACCTTGCGGCCGTCCAGCCAGCGGCCAAGTTTCCGTTCGTGGTTGCCCTGGACGCAGTAGGCGCTTCCGGCCGCGACCATGCTCATGGCAATGCGCAGGGCGTCGGGCGAATTGGGGCCGCGATCCACCAGATCGCCGACGAAGACGACCTTGCGGCCCTCTGGCGGCGTGACGGTCACCTTCCGGTCGCCGCGATCCTCCGACCAGGCGACGCCGTATCCGAGTTTCTCGAGCAAGGCCTGAAGTTCATCGGCGCAGCCGTGAATGTCGCCAATGATGTCGAACGGTCCGTGGTCATGGCGTTTGTCGGTCCACAGCGGTTGTCGTGTGACGACGGCGGCCTCGATGCTGTCCTCGCTGGTCAGTTTCCAGACCTGACGAAAGCCCTCGCGCTGGAGACCGCCGAGGCCCTTCCGTATCTCCATTGCCATTCGCTTCGGCACGCCGGGACCGAAGTCGCGGTCAGGCCGTTGCGCGTTGCGGGCGATGCAGACCTCGACCCCGGGGTCTATGACAATGGCGATTGGCAGGGCGTGCCATTTGCGCGCCAGTTCGACCCAGGCCTTGCGGTCGGCGGCGCGCACATTGGTGGCGTCGATGACCGTCAGCTTGCGGTGCTTCAGGCGCCTGGCCGCAATCTCGCGTACAAGGTCGAACGCGTCCGCCGAGACGTCCTGATTGGTCTCATCGTCCGAAACCAGCGCACGGCAGTAGTCAGAGGAGATGACCTCGGTCGGCAGGAAATGTTTCGCCGCGAAGGTCGACTTGCCCGAGCCGGTCGAGCCGATCAGCACGACGAGGGCGAAGTCGGGGATGGCGAGGTCCGTCTTGTCAGCTTCCCTCATCGGCTGAACACCGCCATCTGTGTCGGTGCACCGAACGTCGCGTCCTCGGCACCGATGCCGCTGAAAGCGGCGGTGTAGCCCCAGGTTTCGCCGATCCGCGCGGCCCAGGCCTCGAACTGCGCCCGGCTCCACTCGAAGCGGTGATCCGGATGCCGGAAGGCGCCCGCGGCCAGGTTCGGAAACAGGGCGTTGTAGTCCGCATTGGGCGTGGTCACGATTACCGACTTGGGCGCCGTTTCGCCGAACACGATGCGCTCGACCAGCGGCAGCCGGTCCTCGTCCAGGTGTTCGATCACCTCAACCAGAACCGCGACATCGGCCTCGGCCCAGCGGCTGTCGCGATAGGTCAGCGATCCGTGCAGAAGGGTGACGCGTCCCTCGGGCGGGCCGCCGAACTCGTTCAGCTTGAGGCGCTTTGCCGCCCATTCCAGTTCGCGGGCAGCGGGGTCGAGGCCGAACAGGCGCTGGACCCACCGCTCGCGCACCAGACGATAGAGCAGCTTGCCCTCGCCGCAGCCGAGGTCGGCGATGACCGTCCCACCGGTGGCGCGGATGGCCTGGACCACCGCGTCCAGACGCAGATCGTTGAGCCGGATCGGTGCCTCCAGGGCTTCCTCGGGCGCGACGCGAGTCTCGGGCGGCAAAGCCTCGGCCGCCGTTTCCGGCGCGAGGCGTTCAAGCGCCACCCGCGCCAGTGCGCCGCGATTGCGCAGGTAGCGCCGCACGATCAGGTCCCTGGACGGGTGGGAGTCGAGCCAGCCCTCTCCCCTGGCCATCAGCTTGTCGATCTCCGCCTCGCCGACCCAGTAGTGTTTGGCGTCGTCCATCACCGGGATCAGGACGTAGAGATGGTTCAGCAGGGCGCTGAGCCGGCCGGTCCCGGTCAGCTTCAGGTGCCCGTAACGCGCCCCGTCGGCGCCCGATCCGAAGCCCTCAACGGGTGTCAGGTCCACGGTCCAGCCCAGCGGCTCAAAAAGGCCTTTCACCAGCGCCTCGCCCCCGCGCAGCGGCAGCGGGGTGACCACGGCCTCCAGCGGCAGATCGCTGTCGGCCAGGTCCTGACGTTCCCTGGACACGCCCGTCATCGCCGTGCGCAGGGTCTTGTTCAACGCGACCGACAGAAAGGACGAGGCCGCATAGGGGCGGTCGTTCACATACTGGTCGAGCAAGCCGTCGGCCTGACCCTTGCCGCGCACAAGTCCGACAGGATCGACGTCGAGGATCAGCGCCGCTTCGCAGCGTTCCTCTGTGGCCTCGGGGTAGAACAGCCAGGCCTTGCCGAAATTCAGGTCCGTCTGGTGCAGCCGGTCCGGATGCTTGTGCAGCAGAAATCCGAGATCGGTGGCCGGTTTGTGGGTTGTGGCGACGGACAGGAACATCCTGAACGCCTAGCCCAGTACACACGGATCGCCAACGCAAGACATCAGGGCAGGGCTGCAATCGGGAAGCTACGTCGAGGGTCAGCGCTCGCGCCGTTCCGGGAGCGCCCAGGCGATCACCTGGTCTCCGCGCGGCGTCTCCATGAAGTGGTGGCCGCCGGTCATGAGCACCAGGAACTGTCGGCCGTCTTCTTCATAGACGATGGGCGCGGCCTGCCCGCCGGCCGGCAGAACATCGGTCCATACCGTTTCGCCTGTCTCGATATCGATGGCGCGGATCAGGTCGTCCGTCGCTGCCGCGATGAAGATCAGGCCGCCCGCCGTAACCACGGAACCGCCGTTGTTGGGTGTGCCGATATCAATGGGCAGCATGGAGGGAATGCCGAAGGGACCGTTCTTGCGCGCCTGTCCCAGCGGGCGATCCCACAAGGTCCGGCCCGTGCGGATATCGATGGCGCGGATGCCACCGTAGGGAGGCTGTTTGCACAGCATGCCGGTGAAGCCCATCCGCCAGCCGGCGTTGACGTCGATGGCATAGGGCACGCCCCACTGCGGGTCCCCGGCGCCCTCCGCCCCGTCCGGGACGCCGCCTCGGGACGCCGGCATCCCGGCATCCTCCTTCAGTTCGGGGTGACCGCGGGGATACCAGCCCCTCGCGTTCGCCTGTTCGCGCGGGACGAGCCGGTTGTAGTTCGGCATGTCATTGTAGTTGGCAATGATCACGCCCCGCCGCGGGTCGACCGCCACGCCGCCCCAGTCCGAGCCACCGTTGTAGCCCGGGTACTGGATCCAGCGCCTTTCCGTCGACGGCGGCGTGTATATGCCGTCGTATTCGGCACGACGGAATCCGATCCGGCAGACCATCTGGTCGATCGGGGACATGCCCCACATATCCCGCTCGGTCAGGTCATCCCTGGCGAGGGTATGGAAGCCGGAAAAGGGCTGGGTCGCGCTGCGCATCTCCGGCTCGACACCGCCGCCGGGGACGGGGCGCTCCTCGACCTCAACCAGGGGCACCCCCGTCCGGCGGTCGAGGATATAGAGGTCGCCCTGTTTGCTCGGCAGGACCAGGGCCGGCACGGCGCCGGCGTCGCTGGGATAGTCGATGAGCGTGGCCTGGCTGCCCAGGTCATAGTCCCACACATCGATATGCACCGTCTGGAACGACCAGACCGGTTTGCCGGTCGTGACGTCCAGCGCCACAAGCGAGGTGGCAAAGCGGTTCTCCGCTTCCGAGCGATCGCTGCTGTAGTAGTCGGCCGCCGAATTCCCCATGGGCAGATAGACCAGTCCGAGCTGCTCGTCCCCGGTGGCGGTCGTCCACATGTTGGGCGTGCCGCGGGTGTAGGTCTCGCCCTCCGGAGGCAGGCCGTCGAGGTCAGGCCGGGTCATGTCCCAGGCCCACCGCAGTTCTCCGGTCACCGCATCAAAGCCCTGGATCACGCCGGAGGGGGCCTCATTGTACTGGCCGTCCAGCACCTGATGGCCGGTCACCACCACGCCCCGGATGATCGTGGGCGCCGAGGTCATCGAGACCATGCCGGGGATGACCTCGCCCATGCCGCGCTTGATGTCGACCTGTCCGTTCTCGCCGAAGTCAGGGCAGGGACGGCCAGTGCGGGCATCCACCGCGATCAGGCGACCGTCCAGTGTGCCCTCGATGATCCGGGTGGCGCAGACGGCTGCCGTTGTCCGTTCTCCGTCCTGGGCGGGAGTGGGGGGCATTTCCGGAGCGGGTCGCGCCACGGTCGTGCGGCGGGTGTCGTAATAGGCCACTCCTCGGCAGGCGGCGGTGTAGGGAATCCAGTCGTCCGAAACCCCGGGGTCGTAGCGCCAGCGCTGCTCTCCGGTCGCGGCATCGAGCGCGATCAGCTCATTGCGCGCGGTGCACAGATACAGGGTGTCGCCAATCTTGAGCGGAGTGGTTTCCGCCCCCCATTTGTCCTCGGGCAGATCCTCTGTGTGGAACAGCCAGACGCGCTCGAGCTCCTCCACATTGTCGCGGTTGATCTGGGTCAGGGGCGAATACCGCCGGGCTGCATAGGTGCCGCCGAAAGCCGGCCAGTCGGCGCCGGCCTGATAGAGGCCCGGCTCGGCCATGTCGCCGCTGCCCGCCGGGACCATAAGGGCCGTCCCGGCGCGGTTGGCAAGCCCGATCACAACGCCTCCGAGGATCACCAGGACAGCCAGCGCCCCCCCGCCGATCAGGGCCGCCCGCCGGCCGTGAGGCAGAAGCAGGGGCAGGACTGCGATGACGAGGGTCATAAGAACGGTCGGCGCGACCACTCGCGGGACGAGCGCCCAGCCGTTGAGCCCGACTTCCCAGAGCGCCCAGAGCAGGGTCAGACCGTAGAGGCCGGTATAGATCCATGCCCCGAGGGGTCGACCGAGCGCCAGCAGGACGCCGGATGCCACGAGGGCCAGACCTGCAGGCAGGTAGTAGAAGGAGCCCCCCAGCATCAGGAGCCAGGCGCCCCCGATCACCAATGGCAGGCCGACAAGTATGAAAATGACGCCGATCGCGACCAGTGGCCACCGCGCCAGTGCCATTCCATGAGACATAGCATGCTCCTCCCGCCATGAACCCAACCCGGCGCGGACGCGGGGGTTCCAGGGAAAGGCGCATACGCGTCAGCGACAGGTCAGGCTTCGGCCTCGGTCCAGAGGGCGAAGACCCGCAAATCAGAGGAAGAGCAAGGCCACCACAAGCGCGCCAAGGGCGAGGGCGGCTATCGTCACCCAGAGCCACATCGGGAGCCGGAGGCCTGTCTGTCCGGACTCGGGCGTCCTCCGCTCCGGTGCAGCCGGTGCGGGGGAATGCGCCACAGGACTTGCGCCGCCAGCCTCGGCATCGGCCTGGCCGCTCGCAAGCACCGGGTCAAAAACGGGTGTGGACGCGTTGGGGTCAGTGGTCCCGTCGCCTTCGTTCAAACGCCTGTACTGATCGGGTGATGGCATCGGGCGGACCTCGCAGTTGTGACCGGAGAATGGACCGTTCCATGTCCGGCCCCTTCAGGAGGTAAACCCGGCAGGTCCCGGGCGGTTGCCGACGCCCCGGCTGACCGGGGGAGGGTCGGGCGACCTGGCCCGGTCGCCATGTGACGGCCGTTCCCTCAGCAGACGGGCGACGTCGGAGGCCGGAACATGGCCCTCGATGGCATAGGCGCCGACCACGGCGGTATGGCAGCCGGCGTAGCGATCCGGCACCCCATGACGCGCGCGGACGGGAGCGAGGTCTTCGCGCTGGATGACTTCCACGGTCCAGCCCGCCTCGCGCATATGCGCCACCCAGCCGTCGCAGCAACCGCACCAGGGCGTCTTGTAGGCGGTCATCCGACGGTCCCGGGCCATCGCAGGACCGGTCGAGGCCAAGGCCACGGCGCCGCCCAGAACCATGCGACGGTTCAGCCGGGCCCGCATCAGTGGACCATGAAGCGGACGACGCCCGTCATCTCATGACCGTCCGCGCCCTCGGCCGTCCAGTTCAGCACATAGTTGCCGGGGGCCAGGGTCGGCAGATCGGCCGAGACGCGCGTCGTCGCGGCAGCGGCCGCCACGGGAACCGTTATGGCTGGTCGGCCATCGGCGCTCACGGTGACGGACGTGAGCGTCATGGCATGCGGGAAGGTGGCGGTGAACCAGTCCGGCGACCCGTCGGTCATCGCCCCATCTGCCGGAGTTGTGACCACACCGTGCGCGGCGTGGTCGGGGTCGGGGTCGGCACCATGAGCGTCGTGGCCGGCGAGTGCATTAGCGGGATCCTGCGTGCAGCAGCAGCAAGCCTCTGCAGCCTGGGCGAATGGGGGGACCGTCAGGGCCAGGGTCATGGCGACGGCCGGGATGATCTTGCGCATGGGTACTCTCCCTAGAACCAGGCCTTGAGGCCAATGACGAAACGGGTGTGCCCGGGCGCGCCGCCCGCCGCGCGGGTGAAGTCGGCGGTGCCGCCGAGGTCGCGACTCCATTCGACGCCGACATAGGGCGCGAACTCCTTGGCGATCTCATAGCGCAGGCGCAGGCCGGCCTCGACGTGGGTGAGGCCAGAGCCCAGGCCCAGTTCAGGGATGTCGGACGCGGAAGCCTCGACCTCGACGCGCGGCTGGAGGATCAGGCGCTGGGTGATGCGTTGGTCATATTCGGCCTCGACCCGTGCGGTAAGGTCGCCCTGGGTCGACAGAAAGGTGGCGGCGTCGACCTCCCACCAGTAGGGGGCCAGGCCCTGGACGCCGAGCACGAGATGGGTCGGATTATCGCCGCCTTCGCCGAAGTCCTGTCGCACGCCGGCCTGTACATCCCAGAAGGGCGAGACGGCGCGGCTGTAGAGCGCCTGGACCTCGCCCTCGATCTCGCCGTCGAAGTCGCCTTCGGCCTCGGACTTCCACCAGAAGCGGTTGATGTCGCCGCCGGTCCAGCCTGCGACGTCCCACGTCCAGCTCTCGTGGCCGTCGTCGAAGCCGACCTCTAGCCGGTCGATGATGACGGCAGTGGCGCGCACATCGCCGTTCTCGCGCCTCAGGAGGTCGCGGGCGCCGGTCATCCGATCCGCCCCCCAGATGGCGTCGGCCGCATGGGCCGGCCCTGACAGGGCGCCGGGCGGCAGGGGCGGTTGGCGCGGGCGTCCCGCGTCATCCGCGCTGGTCGGTACGTCAGGCGGGCCCGCGGCCTGGCCGCTCATGTCATGTCCAGCGTGTGGATCGGCCGTCGGCGGGACGGTCGCGGGCGTCCGGGCCGTTGGCGGGTGATGCTCATGATCCTGGGCTGTCGCAGCCCAGGCCACGAGCCACAGGGGTACCATACAGATCAGGAGCCGGATCATGACGCGGCTCCGTCCAGCGGGCGGACGGTGACGACGTTGAACATCCCCGCATGCATGTGCATCAGCATATGGCAGTGGAAGGCCCAGTCGCCCGGGGCGTTGGCCGTCAGGTCAAAGGTCACCTTGGACCCCGGCGCGACATTGACCGTGTGCTTGAGCGGCTGATGCCCGGCAGGGCCGCCCGTCACCAGCTCGAAGAAGTGGCCGTGCAGGTGGATGGGGTGGGCCATCATGGTGTCGTTGACCAGGGTCACCCGCACCCGCTCGTTGCGCTCGAAGCGGATCGGCTCGACGATCTCGGAGAATTTGCGCCCGTCGAAGCCCCACATGAAGCGTTCCATATTGCCGGTCAGGTGGATCTCCAGCGCGCGCGAGGGCGGTCTCTGGTCCTTGTTGGGGGCCAGGGAGATGAGGTCGGTATAGACCAGCACCCGGTGCGGCGCGTCCTCCAGCCCCATGGGGCGCTCGCCCAGGCGATTGGCCGGGTCGGGCGAAATCATGTCGACCCCGACGCCGACGGCCATGTCGGCGGGCGCATTGTCCGGGTTGCGCATGTCGTGATCCATCGAGCCATGGTCCATCGCAGCGGCGGCGGGCTCGCCGTGGCCCATCGCGGCATGATCCGTTCCGTGGCCCATGGCCGAATGGTCCATCCCCGCCATTCCGCCCATGCCCATGTCGCGCATGGTCAGGGTCGGCACCTCGCGCAGCGGCGGGACCTCGGCCGTCATGCCCATGCGGGGCGCCAGCGTCGCGCGGGCCATGCCGGAGCGGTCGACGGACTCGGCGACCAGCGTATAGGCGCGATCGTCGGTGGGGCGGACGATGACGTCATAGGTCTCGGCCACCGAGATCTGGAACTCGTCGGTCTCGACGGGACGCACATTCTCGCCGTCGGCATTGACCACGGTCATGGCCAGACCCGGGATGCGCACATTGAAGATCGACATGGCCGAGGCATTGATCAGGCGTAGCCGTACCCGCTCGCCGGGGCGGAACACGCCGGTCCAGTTCTCGGCCGGACCATGGCCGTTGACCAGATAGGTGTAGGTCGTGCCGTTGACGTCGGCGATGTCGCGCGGGTCCATCCGCATCTGGCCCCACATCCGCCGCTCTTGCAGCGACAGGCCGTCCTCACCGGACACGAGGCCGGAGAGGGTGGTGCGCGACTGGTTGAAATAGCCGGGGCTCTTCTTCAGCCGGTCCAGGATTTCGTGCGGGTGCAGGAAGCTCCAGTCCGACAGGACGATGACGTGCTCGCGGTCGCAGGCGACCGGATCGGCCCCCGCAGGATCGATGATCAGCGGACCGTAGTGGCCCATGGCCTCCTGAAGATTGGAGTGGCTGTGGTACCAGAAGGTGCCCGACTGGATCACCGGGAACTCGTACTGGAAGGTCTCGCCCGGCCGGATACCGGGGAAGCTGACGCCCGGCACGCCGTCCATGTGGAAGGGCAACAGGACGCCGTGCCAGTGGATCGATGTGTCCTCATCCAGGGTGTTGGTCACGGACAGCCGGGCGGTCTGGCCCTCGCGCAGCCGGATCAGCGGCGCCGGCAGGGTGCCGTTGACGGTGATGGCATGGCCGGCCTGACCACCGACCGTGAAGGGAGAATGGCCAACGGTCAGCCGGACGTTCGGGCCGTCGAGTATGGGCAGGTCTGCCCTCAAACCCGCTGACCCGCTCCGGGCCCACACGGGCAAAAGTCCGTGTGCGGCCAGAAGTCCTGCGCCGCCTGCGAAGCCGCGCAGCAGGGCGCGGCGGTCAGCCTGGAAATCTCTCATGCGACGGTCAGCATCCCTCTGTCTCACTGGTCTTACGCCGGTGCCGCCCATGTCCCTCGCGACAGCACGTCGCAGGCCCTCATTCGGACAGGTCGAGGCGATCGCGCAGCGTCTTCCGGGCCCGCGCGATCCGCAGTTCGACGGCCTTTGGAGAGAGACCGAGGATCAGACCGATCTCGGCGTGGGATCGCCCCTCCAGCGCGGCCAGGAGCAGCGGCGCGCGCTGGCCGTCAGGCAGGTCCAGCAAGGCGAGGTTCAGCCGCTCGACCTGCCGCCGGTCATCCATCCGTGTCTCGGCCCCGGGCGCAGGGTCGCCGACCGCGCTCGCCTCGATCGTGTCCAGTCCCATGGCGCCGCGCACGATCCGCCGGACCCGGCGACGACGACTCCAGTCATGGCACTTGTTCAAGGCGATCGTCCGCAGCCAGGCCCCGAATGGACGGGAAGGCGTGTATCGCCGGATCGAAAGCCAGGCGGCGACATAGGTCTCCTGGATCAGGTCCAGCGCCTCGTCCGCGTCACCGACATAGCGCGTGACCAGGCGATGCAGGTCGCCTTTCGTCGCCGTCATCAGGCGCGAGAAGGCCGCCCGATCGCCCCGGGCGGCCCTGTGTTCGTCGCTGTCGGCTGGATCCACGCCGCGTCAGTCGGTGTCGGCGCGCAGGGTCTCGACCACAGCGCGATCGAACTGCTCGGCCTGTTCGGGTGTCAGCACCGCGCGCATGTCGAACATATGGCGGATCGTCGCCATCTGCAGGGCGCCCATCGCGTCATGAAAATGCGCCACCGCCGCCCGGACTTCGGGGGTGTCACCGCGACTCTCGGCGATGGCGGCGGTCAGTTCCCGGTTGGCCGCGCGCACCTCGGCTTCCAGTGGTCCGCGCCGGGCCGCGAAGGCGGCCTCGATCTGCTCCACCCGACGGTCCTGATCCGGACTGAGGTCTAGCTGACCGTGGACGATGCGATGCAGGTCGGCGGGCTGGTCCCGATGCGCCGACCAAGTCATTGCGCCCCAGGCGGCGGCCGCGCCGATGGTTGCGGCCAGGGCGGCGGTGACAAGCGTGGATCTCAAACCGTTCATCCGAGCATTCTCCGCATATCGAGGGGAGCTGCAGCAAGGCGCGGACTGAAGACCGACAACTCGCTCCGCCCCGGGTCCACCGCCGGCGCAGAAAGTCCCCCGGCAACCCCACCGATCCCTGCGGCCAGGCAGAGGGCCGCGACGCGTAGCTTCCGCTCCCGCCGGCGCGCCTGTGCCGCCGAAACCCGGCTCCAGACGCGAGCTTCCACGCCCTCCAGCGCATCGTGACCGGGCATCGAGCCGCGCGCGATCAGGGTCTCAAGGTCGGTCATGTCGAAGGTCTCCGGGCTTCCTGCTCCATCTACGCGCCTGTCGCGATCTTCCCTCCTGAGGGGATGATGGTCGGGCGCGGTTTTGCAACATAGTCTGCATTCCTGCTTTCAAGGAGCCATTCATGAAGCGCCAGATCCTCGCTGCCATGCTCGTCGTCGCGGCGCCGGCCACAATGGCGCACAGGGCCCTGACGCCGCCCGGCGTCGTCCGCAGCGCTGACGAGGCCGCCCCGGCGGTCGCCGTTGTAGACGCCTTCCACGAAGCCCTGCGTTCGGGCGACTCCGCTGCCGTCCTGGCCCTGCTGGCCGAGGACGTCGTGGTGCTGGAAGAGGGCGGCGCCGAACGGTCGCGCGCCGAGTACGCCGGCCACCATCTGCCTGCCGACATGGCCTTCGCGGCCGCAACCACCGCCGAGGTGACCCGCCGCACGGCGTGGGTCGAGGGCGATCTCGCCTGGGTGCTCACCGAGGGCCGCACCACCGGTACGTTCAACGGCCGCGCCGTCGACAGGCTGACCGCAGAGACCATGATCCTGCACCGGGACGGGGACGCCTGGCGCATTCGCCACATCCACTGGTCGTCACGCGCGCCGCGCTGACCACATCGACGCCGGCGGCATCTGTACGCCCATTGCCGCGACAGGCTCCGGCTGGGCGAGATCGGCCACCATCGGGGCGCTGATGCCGAGCCGCCCGGTCCGCGACTTGTGGCGCCCGATACGTGAGGCAAGCGGCCTGGTGCCGGCCATGTGGCGGACAGGGTGGGATTCGAACCCACGGTAGGCTTCCACCTACGGCGGTTTTCAAGACCGCTGCCTTAAACCACTCGGCCACCTGTCCCCGGAGTGGATCGGCGTCATAGCAGGGGGAGGGGGCGTTAACCAAAGGAGAAAATGATCCGGCGATGATGTGGGCCTCTGACCCAATTCCAGGTGTGTCCGCATGGCCCGATCCTTCACCCCTCTTCGCGCCCTGGCCGTCGTTCTGGCGGGGCTGAGCCTGTCGGCGTGTGGCACTGTGGGGGCGGCGGCCGGGCTGGCGGGCGATGTCGCCGAGGGGGGCTATAACCTTGCGGCGGGCACGGTGCGGGTCGGGGCCCGCGCGACGGGGCTGACCGGAGGATCGCGGGCGGGGTCGAACATCCGCGTCGACAATCCGGCGCCGATCGTGTCGGGCACCATGCGGCCCTATCAGATCCGCGGGCGCTGGTACTATCCGGCCGAGGATGCCGACTACGAAGAGGTCGGCATGGCATCCTGGTACGGGCCGGGATTCGATGGCCGACCGACGGCGACCGGTGAGCGGTTCGACCAGAATGCCCTGACGGCCGCGCACAAGACCCTGCCCCTGCCGGGGCTGGTCGAGGTCACCAATCTGGACAACGGGCGCACCGTGGTGCTGCGCGTGAACGACCGGGGCCCGTTCGTGGACGAGCGGATCATCGACCTGTCGCGCGGCGCGGCCGAGGAACTGGGCCTGTTGCAACGTGGCGTGGGGCGGGTGCGGGTGCGCTATCTGGGGCCGGCCCCCCGGCTCTGACACCGCCGGTCTGATCCTGCGCCTGTTGATATCCCCGCATCGGACTTGGTTTCCCCGGGGCGTGCCGCCATTCTAGGTGGATGACGCGCGGACGGTTCATCACCTTCGAAGGGGGAGAGGGCAGCGGCAAGTCGACCCAGGCGGGCCGGCTGGCAGAACGACTGCGCGCGCAGGGCATCGAGGTGCTGCTGACCCGGGAGCCGGGGGGCTCGGCAGGCGCCGAGGCGATTCGCCAATTGGTCGTGAATGGCGAGGGTGAGCGCTGGTCGCCGCTGACCGAGGTGTTGCTGATGTTCGCGGCGCGTAACGACCATCTGGAGCGCACGATCCGGCCGGCGCTGGCCGCCGGGCACTGGGTGATCTGCGACCGCTTTGCCGATTCCAGCCGGGCCTATCAGGGCGGAGGAGGGGGCGTGCCCCAGCCCTTTATCGAACAGCTGGACCGGGCCGTCGTGGATGACGATCAACCCGATCTGACGCTGATTTTCGACCTGCCGGTGGAGGAGGGGCTGGAACGGGCCTTCGGAAGGGGGCTGTTCGAGACGCGGTTCGAGTCCAAGGGCCTCGCCTTCCATGAACGCCTGCGCCAGACCTTTCGCGACATCGCCGCGCGCCATTCCGAGCGCTGCCGCCTGATCGATGCCCGGGGCACGGAAGACGAGGTGGCCGGACGGGTCTGGTCCACGATCGAGGCCGCCCTGCCGCTGCCCGAGGTGCAGGCGTGAGCAGCCATCCGCGCGACCGCTATGATGAGGTCAGTCATCCCGCCGCCGAACAGGCCTTTGCCGAGGCGATGGCCAGTGGACGCCTGCACCACGGCTGGATGCTGTGCGGGCCGGAAGGGGTGGGCAAGGCCGGCTTTGCCTATCGCGCCGCGCGGCGTCTGCTGGGGGCGGCGGCGGACCCCGCTCGCGGGCCGCTGGGCAGCGCGCCGGAAGACCCGACCAATCGCCTGATCGCGGCCCAGTCGCACCCGGACCTGATGGTGCTGGAGCGGGTGACGGAGGGCAGCAAGGCGCGCCGCACCATCTCGGTCGACCAGGCGCGGGAGCTGCCGGGCTTCTTCGCCAAGAGCCCGTCGCGCGCCCAGTGGCGGGTCGCCATTGTCGACAGTGCGGACGACCTGAATGTCAATGCTGCCAATGCCTTGTTGAAGATTCTGGAGGAGCCGCCTGAGCGGGGCGTGCTGTTCCTGGTGGCGCATTCGCCCGGACGCCTGCTGCCGACGATCCGGTCGCGCTGCCGGCGCCTGACCTTCCCGGCCTGGCCCGTGGCGCGGCTGGCGGACCTGGTTCAAGCCCGCATGGGTCTGGACGAGGATCAGGGGCGCTCGGCCGCAGAGGCAGCGGGAGGATCGCCCGGGCGCGCGCTGGCGCTGGCAGGCAATGAGGTTGCGGAACTGGATGTGCTGGTGCGCAACTGGGTCGAGCGCGGTCCGGCCGACATGAAGTCGGTGATCGCGGCGGCCGAGAGCTTCCGGCGGGCCGAGGCCGCACCGCGGTTCGAGTTGCTGCTCGACCGGCTGGCGGCAGCAGCGCGCGGCCGCGCGCTGGAGGGCGGCGCCGGGGCCGCGGCCTGGGCCGATCTGTGGTCGCGGATCCAGTCGCGCTCCGAGCAGACGGCTGGACTGAACCTGGACCGCCCGGATGTGCTGTTCAGCCTGATGGCCGAGCTGGAACGGGTCCGACGGAGCGCCGCATGCTGATCGACAGCCACGTCAATCTGCATGCGCCTCAGTTCGACGAGGACCGCGACGCCGTGATCGCCCGCGCCCGCGAGGCCGGCGTGGCGCTGATGGTCGAGATTTCGGACCGGCTGTCGACGTTCGAGGCCACGCATGGGCTGGCGACGGCGCATGACGACATCTGGTGCACCGTCGGGGTGCACCCGCATGAAGCCCGCCATTATGAGGATCTGACGGTCGAGCGGCTGGTCACGCTGGCTGGGCAAGAAAAGGTTGTGGGAATAGGCGAGTGTGGGCTGGACTTCCACTATGACCTCAGCCCGCGAGAGGTCCAGGCGGCGGTGTTCCGGGTGCATGTCGAGGCCGCGCGCCGGACGGGGCTGCCGCTCGTGGTCCACACGCGCGAGGCAGACGAGGTGATGGCGGACATCCTGCACACCGAGATGGCGGCCGGGCCGTTCAAGCTCTTGATGCATTGCTACACCAGCGGGCCGGAACTCGCGGAACTGGCAGCGGAATTGGGTGCATGGTTCTCGGTGTCGGGGATCGCGACCTTCAAGGCCGCAGAGGATGTGCGCACGGTCATCCGGGCCATGCCGGCAGACCGGATCATCGTCGAGACGGACTGCCCGTATCTGGCGCCGGTCCCGCACCGGGGGCGCCGGAACGAGCCGGCCTATATCGGCCACGTGCTCGACAAGTTGGGTGAAATCCGGGGCTGGAGCCATGACGAGGCCGAGCGACGGACAACCGACGCCTTCTTTGCGCTGTTCGACCGGATCCCGCGGCCGGAGGGCGCATGAGCCGCGCGCTGGAGATCACGATCCTTGGCTGTGGATCGTCGGGCGGGGTGCCGCGTGGCGATGGCGACTGGGGCGCCTGTGATCCGTCCGAGCCGCGCAACCGGCGAACGCGCTGCTCCATGCTGGCGCGGCTGAAGGGGGAGGGGGCCGAGACGGCGGTTCTGATCGACACCTCGCCCGACCTGCGCGCCCAGGCGCTGGCGGCCGGCCTGGCCCGCATCGACGGTGTCCTCTACACCCACGACCACGCCGACCAGACCCACGGCATCGACGATCTGAGGGTGTTCGTGATGCGCAGTCGGGCCCGCATTCCAGCCTGGATGGACGCTGCCACGCGCGAGGCGCTGGAAGGGCGGTTTCGCTACATCTTCGAGAGCCAGCAGGGCTATCCCGCCTTGCTGGAGGCGCGCGACATCCCGCCCCATGGCACGCCCTGGGGTGTGGAGGGGCCGGGCGGCAGCGTCCCGGTCATAACCTTCGATCAGGGTCATGGCCCGATCCGTTCGGTCGGATATCGCCTTGGCCCCGTCAGTTACTCTAGCGATGTTGATGCGATGGATGAGACGGCTCTGGACGCGGTGCGGGGCAGCGAGCTCTGGATCGTGGACGCCCTGCGCTGGACCCCGCATCCGACCCACGCCCACGTGGACCAGGCCCTGGAGTGGATTGAACGAACCGGCGTGCCGTGCGCTGTACTGACCAACCTGCATCTCGACCTCGACTATCAGTCGCTGAAGTCGCGCCTGCCGGCCCATGTCGATGTTGCCCATGACGGATGGACCGCGCGCTTCAGTCTTTGACCAAAGGACTCCTTGCATGGCCCGATACGACGATCTCAAGGCGCTGTTCCTAAACTGCAGCCTGAAGCGCGGGGGCGAGACCTCGCACACCCAGACGCTGATGGATGTGGCGATCGGCATCATGGCGGCCAACGGGGTATCGACGACCACGCTGCGGTGTGCAGATCTGGACATCCCACCGGGTGTGCAGCCTGACATGACCGGGCACGGCTTCGACACCGACGGCTGGCCCGAGGTGCAGAAGCAGGTGATGGACGCCGATATCCTGGTGATCGGCACGCCGATCTGGCTGGGCGACAAATCCTCGATCTGCACGCGCGTGATCGAGCGGCTGTACGGCTATTCCGGCAAGCTGAACGACAAGGGCCAGTATGCCTATTACGGCCGCGTCGGCGGCTGCATCGTTACGGGCAATGAAGACGGCATCAAACATGTCGGCATGAACGTGCTGTATTCCTTGCAACATCTCGGTTACGTGATCCCGCCGCAGGCGGACGCCGGCTGGATCGGCGAAGCCGGCCCGGGACCGTCCTATGGCGACGACGGCAAGGTTGGGCTCGACAACGAGTTCACCCAGCGCAACACGACCTTCATGGCCTGGAACCTGATGCACCTCGCGCGCATACTGAAGGACGCAGGCGGCATTCCGGCCCACGGCAACCAGAAGACCGCTTGGGACAAGGGCGAGCGCTTCGACCATCCCAATCCGGAATACCGGTAAGGCGGTATCTCCAATTTCACATAATATATCTTAGGCGATAACCGGACATGCGGAAAAGCCCGCCGGAATCGCTCCGGCGGGCTCCCCTGTCTGTGGCGCAGAACCTAGCCCGCGGCGCGGGTCAGCACTTCGGCCAGAGCCTTCATGCGACCGGCGTCGATCGGGTTGACGCCCTGGGCGCTGGCCGCCTCGTTCAGCGAAGCTGCGGCCGTCCGTGCGGCCCCGGCGTTGATGCGGCCCCGGCGCCAGCCGTCGATCACGCCCATCACCTGATGGTGCATGTCGCCCGTGATGCCTTCCGAGCGGTGCAGCTGGTCCAGATAGGCGCCAGCGACGTCGGGCGTGTCAGCCCAGCTGATGCGGGTCTGGGTCTGCGGGTTGATCTCGTCCATCTGGACGGCCTCGGCCGCTGCGATTTCGGCCGCCGACAGCTGATCCGACGGGACCAGACGCAGCACGTCGATGCCGCGGGCGATCTCGCTGGAGTAGATCCGGCCGTTCAGCCAGTAGGCCGACCAGGAACCGCCGATCATCAGACGCTCACCCAGCGGACCGCGGTCGAAATAGGCGATTTCGACCGGACGCATCGGATCGGTGAAGTCCATGACCGAGACGCCGCCCTGATACCAGGCCTGGACCATCAGGTCGCGACCGGGCACCGGGATGATGTTGCCGTTGTGGGCGACGCAGTTCTCGTTGGCGCCCTGCACCGACGGCAGCTTGTGGAAGGCGCGGCCGCGCAGTTCGCCGTTGGTGATGGTGGCCACCAGGTTGGCGCCCCAGTTGCCGGGAGCTTCGGCCGTGCAGCGCGGCGACGTGCCCCCGCCCCACTCGTCAGTGAAGACGACCTTCTCACCGCTGTTGGCGAAGGTCGCGGAGTGCCAGTAGGCCATGTCCGGGTCAAAGATGTCCGAGATGCGCTGCGGATTCTTCGGATCCGAAATGTCGAGCAGGATGCCGTTGCCGCTGCAGGCGCCGGCGGCCCGGTTCAGTTCCGGGAAGACGGTGATGTCGTGGCAGTGATTGGTGCGGGCCGTGGCCTGGCTGCTGACGCCGGCGCGTCCGCCCATCCACAGGCCGGCGACGGCGCCGGTGTCACGGTCGGCGAAGATGCGCGGCCGGTTGACGATGGCGGCGTTCTCCGGGTGGTCCAACGGCACCTCGATCACGTCGATCGAATAGAGCGCGGTCTCGGGATTGGTGCCGGGCTCGCCGTCCGAGCAGATCGACAGCTCGTCGCTGCGACGCACGCCCGAGGTGGCCGAGTTGTAGACATAGAGGGTGCGCGGGTCGGCCGAGGGCACCAGGGTGTGGGTGTGCGACCCCCGGCAGGTCTGGACCGCCGCCACCTGACGCGGGGCCTTGATGTCGGTGATGTCGAAGATGCGGATGCCGCGGAACCGCTCGGGGTTCACCGCCCCGCTGGCGCCCGAGGCACCGCAGTCGATCCGGCCGTTGTTCTGCTCGACCGACATGAACAGCAGGTTGCCGTGGACCGACAGGTCCCCCTGCCCGCCCGGACAGACGACCGAGACGACCAGTTCCGGGGCGCCCTGCCCGCTGATGTCATAGATGTTGAAGCCGTTGAAGTTGCCGACGAACAGCTTGCCGTCCGACACGGCCATGTCGCTGTTGGCAAGCGCCAGCGGGCTATAGCGCGGCGGATTGGCGCGCATGGCCTCGGCCTCTTCGCGCGTGGTCGGCGGCGCGAAGATGGCGTCCGGGTCGAAGAAGCCCGGCGGCGGGGTCACGGCATATTCGAGTTCCATGCCCTGAGCGGCCTGGGCGGCGTCGTGGATACCGGGCGCCAGCGTCGAGCGGGCATCCACCGGGATTTCCTGGACCTGCGCCATGACCGATGTCGCGCCCAGCAGGACGGCTACGGCAGCAGCGGAGGAATACAGGGCTTTGCGGACAAACATGGCCGTTTCCTTTGGTTGGGACTTATTGATCGGACAGAAGGGACTGCATGCGCAGGATTTCGGCCGACTGATCGGCCACGACGGAAGACAGGAAGTCGGACAGCATCGGGTCATTGCCCGAGTCAGGAAGCGCCAGCAGTTCGTCGACCATGTCGAGGGCGCCCTGGTGGTGCTGGATCATGCCCTGGAGGAACAGGCGGTCGAATTCGGGCCCTTCGGCGGCGGCCAGACGGCGCATCTGGGCCGGCGACAGCATGCCGGGCATCAAGGGGATTTCGTCAGGATCGGTCGGCGTGGCCGCTGTGCCGTGCGCATCGTGACCGGCGCCGTGATCCATATGGCCGGCGTGAGCATCGTGTCCGCCGCTGGCGGGCGCGGGCGCCATGGCGTGTCCGGCGTGCAGATCTGTCGGCTCGAGCGGCAGGCCGCGCGACAGCAGCCAGTTCCGCATCAGGTCAATTTCGGCTTCCTGGCTGAGGGCGATCCGGCGGCCCATGTTGCGCACGGCGGGCGAACTGCCCCGTGTCTCCAGCAGCGCGACCATTTCGACGGCCTGGGCGTGGTGGACGATCATGTGCTGCATGAAGCGCACGTCTTCGGCCGTGTGGGTCGTGCGGCTGAGGTCGACGGCCTGGCTCGCCGTGATCTGGCGCGTTGCGGCGCCCGGCGCGCCCGGATTGACAATCGGCGCCGCGTCGGCCGGATCCTGCACAGGGTCCTGACCCAGCACCAGTCCGGCAGCCAAAAGGCCCACAAGCTTCAACAAGACGCTACTCCCCCAGGCACATCAGCGGGCAGACTAGGTCCGCAACGGTTGAACAGGCAAGGCAAAAGCCCCCTGCCCAAACCTTACAAATCGCTCATGATCAGCGAACGTCAGATGTGCAGGACGCGGCTATAGGCGTCGAGGGCGGCTTCGTGCATCGCCTCGGACATGGTCGGGTGCGGATAGACGATCCCGTGGATGTCTTCCTCGGTCGCCTCCAGGGTGATGGCGGTGACATAGCCCTGGATCATTTCGGTGACCTCGGCGCCGATCATATGGGCCCCGATCAGCGCGCCGGTCTTCACGTCGAAGATGGTCTTCACAAAGCCCTCAGTCTCGCCCGAGGCGATGGCCTTGCCGTTCACCTTGAAGGGGAAGCGGCCGATCTTGACCTCACGCTTTTCCTCTTTCGCCTGCTGCTCGGTGATGCCGACCGAGGCGACCTGCGGCTGGGCATAGGTGCAGCCCGCGATGGGCGAATGGACGTTGGGGGTCTTGTAACCGGCGATGTGTTCGGCGGCATGAATGCCTTCGTGCGAGGCCTTGTGCGCCAGCCAGGGCGCGCCGGCGCAGTCGCCGATGGCGTACAGCCCCTTCACATTGGTCTGGCAGTGACCGTCGATCGTGATGTGGCCGCGGTCCATGTTCACGCCCAGCGCCTCGAGACCGATGCCGTCCGTGTTGGCGGTGATGCCGACGGCCGAGATGCAGACCTCGGCCTCCAGCGTCTCGGCCTTGCCGCCCGCCTCAATGGCGACCTTCACGCCCGCCTTGTCCTTGCTGACCTTCGTCACCTTGCAGCCGGTGCGGAATTTCATGCCGCGCTTTTCGAACGCCTTCTGGGCGGCCTTGGAGACCTCGATGTCCTCGACGGGCATGATGCGATCAACGGCTTCGACCACGGTCACCTCGGCGCCGAGCGCCCGATAGAAGCTGCCGAACTCGATGCCGATGGCGCCCGAGCCGATGACGACCACGGACTTGGGCATGAATTTCGGCGCCATGGCCTCGCGGTAGGCCCAGATGCGATCGCCGTCGGCTTCCAGCCCGATCTGCGAGATGGCACGCGCGCGGGCGCCGACCGCCAGCATGACCGATTTGGCCTCCAGCGTGCGGTTGCCGCCGGCGTTCAGGGCGACGACCACTTTCGGGGCCGCCGTGCCCTTCTCGAGCTTAGCCGTGCCTTCGATGACCTCGATCTTGTGCTTCTTCATCAGGAAGCCGACGCCACTGTTCAGCTGTTTGGCGACCTTGCGCGAGCGCTGGATGATGGCCTCGAAGTCAAAACCAACCTTGTCGGCCGACAGGCCATAGTCCTTGAGGTGCGACAGGCTTTCGTACTTCTCGCCCGACTTGAGCAGGGCCTTGGTCGGGATGCAGCCCCAGTTCAGGCAGATGCCGCCCAGGTTCTCGCGTTCGACGATGCCGACCTTCAGGCCCAGCTGGCTGGCGCGGATGGCCGCGACGTAGCCGCCCGGACCCGAGCCGATGACGATGAGATCGAAGGTGTCAGCCACAGTGTCGTCCTTACGCCAGCATCGTCACGGGGTTTTCGATCATCGGCTTGAAGGCCTGCAGGAAGCGGGCACCGACGGCACCGTCAACCACGCGGTGATCGCAGGTCAGGGTGACGGTCATGACGGTCGCGACCGCCAGGCTGTCGCCGCGCACGACGGGACGCTTCTCCCCTGCCCCCACGCTCATGATCGCGCCCTGGGGCTCGTTGATGATCGAGGCGAACGACTTGATGCCGAACATGCCGAGGTTCGAGACCGAGAAGGTGCCGCCCTGGAACTCCTCGGGCTTGAGCTTGCGGTCGCGGGCACGCCTGGCCAGGTCCTTGGACTCAGTGGCGATCTCGGCCAGCGACTTGGTTTCAGCCTTGCGGATGATCGGGGTGATCAGGCCGCCGTCGATGGCCACGGCCATGGCGACATCGGCATGATGGTGCATGGCGATGCCTTCGGGCGTGTAGCTGGCGTTGGCTTCAGGCACGGCCTTCAGGGCCATGGCGACCGCCTTCATGATGAAGTCGTTCACCGACACCTTGACCCCCTGCGGTTCCAGCAGGGCGTTGACCTGGGCGCGGGCCGCCAGCAGGCCGTCGATCTCGCAGTCGATGGTCAGCGGGAAGTGCGGCACGTCGCGGAAGCTGTCGGTCAGGCGGCGCGCGATGGCCTTGCGCATGCCGTCCAGCGGGACGAGGTCGTAGCTGCCGGGGGCGATGCCCTGTTGCTCCAGCGACAGCACCTGACGCGGTTCGCCCTTCGCCGGGGCGGCGGAGGCCGACGCGGTGCCGCCCTTCATGCCTTCGACGTCGCGCTTGACGATGCGGCCGTGCGGGCCCGTGCCCTTGACCGACTTCAGGTCGACGCCGTTCTGCGCGGCGATGCGGCGGGCCAGCGGCGAGGCAAAGATCCGCTCGCCGTCCTTCGCCGGAGCCGGAGGGGCCTTGGGGGCCTCGGCCTTCTCGGCTTTCGGTTCCGGTTTGGCCTCGGCCTCGGGTTTGGCTGCCTCGGCCTTCTTCGGCGCGGGCGCCACGTCGTCTCCGGCCAGGCGGGCGATGGGAGTGTTGACCTTCACCCCCTCGGTGCCGGCCTCGACCAGAATCTCAAGCACTTCGCCTTCATCGACGGCCTCGACCTCCATGGTCGCCTTGTCGGTCTCGATCTCGGCGATGACATCACCGGCCGAGACCGTGTCGCCGACCTTGATGTGCCATTTGGCCAGTACGCCCTCTTCCATCGTCGGAGACAGGGCCGGCATCAGAATGTCGGTCATGCGACGCTCACTCCTTCTCGACGACGGTCTGGACGTCGTTGCGCTTCAGGATTTCCGAGAAGCCCTCGAGGATCAGATTATAGGCCTGGCGCTCGTCGTGGCCGTGACGAACGGCATAGCCGTGGGCCATGTGTTTCGCCGCCAGAGCCAGCATGTGGCCATACTGGCGGGGGTCGGTGAAGGCCGGCTTGACCGACATGACCGGCTCGCCCTTCGACCACCACATACGCGTCAGTTCGACGGCGTTCGGATCGGAGGCGACACTTTCCGGCGTCGTCAGCTGGAACTGGGTCGGCTCCTGGGTCATGCGGTCACCGCCTTCACCGCCTCGATGATCTTGTCGACGCCGGGCAGCGACAGGGCTTCCAGGTTGGCGGCATAGGGCAGCGGCACATCTTCCTGATGCACGCGCAACGGCGGCGCATCCAGATAGTCGAAGGCGTGCTCGATCACGCGAGCCACGACCTCGGCGCCGACGCCCATGGGGCCCCAGCCTTCCTCGGCCGAGACCAGACGGTTGGTCTTCTTCACGCTCTCCACGATGGTCTCGTGGTCCAGCGGTCGCAGGGTGCGCAGGTCGATGACCTCGGCCTCGATCCCCTCTTCCGCCAGCTTCTCGGCGGCCTGCAGGGCGAAGCCGACCATGCGGCTGTGGGCAGTGATGGTGACGTCGGTGCCTTCGCGGCGGACCTTGGCCTTGCCGATCGGCAGGACGTAGTCGTCCACCTCCGGCACATCGAACTCGAGGCCGTACATCATCTCGTGCTCGAGGAAGACGACGGGGTTCGGATCGCGGATGGCGGCCTTCAGCAAGCCCTTGGCGTCGGCTGCGTCATAGGGGGCGATGACCTTGAGGCCTGGAACCTGGGCGTACCAGGCCGAATAGTCCTGGCTGTGCTGGGCGGCGACGCGGCTGGCGGCACCGTTGGGTCCGCGGAACACGATGGGCGCCCGGATCTGGCCGCCCGACATGTAGAGGGTCTTGGCGGCCGAGTTGATGATGTGGTCGATGGCCTGCATGGCGAAGTTGAACGTCATGAACTCGACGATCGGCTTCAGCCCCGCCATGGCGGCGCCGACGCCCAGACCGGCAAAGCCGTGCTCGGTGATCGGGGTATCGACGACGCGCTTGTCACCAAACTCCTGCAGCAGCTCGCGGCTGACCTTGTAGGCGCCCTGGTACTGGGCGACCTCTTCCCCGATCAGAAAGACGTTCTCGTCGCGACGCATTTCCTCGGCCATGGCGTCGCGCAGGGCGTCGCGGATGGTGGTCTTGACCAGCTTGGCATCGGACGGGATTTCGGGGTCCTTCAGCTCGGTCTTCGGCTTGACCGGCGCATCGGCAGGCGCGCCTTCCGCGCCGGACCCGTCCTCGGCCTTCGCCTCCGCCTTGGGCGCTTCGGGAGCGGGGGCTGCCGCGCCATCGTCGCCCGACAGGCGGGCGATGGGGGTGTTGACCTTCACGCCCTCGGAGCCTTCGGCCACGAGGATTTCCAAAACTTCGCCCTCATCGACGGCCTCGACCTCCATGGTCGCCTTGTCCGTCTCGATCTCGGCGATCACCTGGCCGGCAGAGACGGTGTCTCCCGCCTTGATGTGCCATTTGGTCAGCGTGCCCTCTTCCATGGTGGGCGAGAGCGCCGGCATCAGAATGTCGGTCACGTTCAGGCCTCCACGTAGACGTCAGTGTAGAGCTCGGAGGGATCCGGCTCGGGGCTTTCCTGGGCGAACTGGACGGCCTCCGCGACGATGCTCTTGATCTCGGCATCGATGGCCTTGATCTCGTCCTCGGTCGCCTTGGCCTCGGCCAGCAGCTTCTTCACATGCTCGATCGGATCACGGGTCGTCTTGACAGTGTCGACCTCTTCCTTCGAACGATATTTGGCCGGATCCGACATGGAGTGGCCGCGGTAGCGATAGGTCTTCACCTCAAGGATATAGGGCCCCTCCCCGTCGCGCGCCCGCTTCACCGCCTTTGCCACGGCGTCGCGCACGGCGATGACGTCCATGCCGTCGACCTGCTCGCCCGGGATGCCGAAGCTGGCGCCGCGCTGGCTGAGATCGGTCGTCGACGACGAGCGCTCGATGCTCGTGCCCATGGCGTACTGATTGTTCTCGATGATGTAGATGGCCGGCAGCTTCCACAGCTGGGCCATGTTGAAGCTTTCGTAGACCTGCCCCTGGTTGGCCGCGCCATCGCCGAAATAGACGAAGGCGACCGAGTCATCGCCCCGGTAGCGGCCCGAGAAGGCCAGACCCGTGCCCAATGCGACCTGGGCGCCGACGATGCCGTGACCGCCATAGAAGCCGGTCGGCACGTCGAACATGTGCATCGAGCCGCCCTTGCCCTTGGACGAGCCGCCAATGCGACCGGTCAACTCGGCCATGACTTCCTTGGGGTCCATGCCGGCGGCCAGCATATGCCCGTGGTCGCGGTAGCCCGTGATGATCTTGTCGTGGCCCTGCTTGACGCTCTCCTGAACGCCGACCGCCACAGCTTCCTGCCCGATGTACAGGTGGCAGAAGCCGCCGATCAGGCCCATGCCGTACAACTGGCCCGCGCGCTCCTCGAAGCGGCGGATGAGCACCATCTCGCGATAGTAGCGCAGCAGGTCTTCCTTGGTCGCGGCCGGACCATTGGACCGCTTGGTCGATGTGGATTTCTGTGCGGCGGCTTTCGCCATCCGGGCCTCCCGGCTTTGCGGCCCGTCGCACCTGCGCGCGGCCTGTCATTACGAAAGCGGCTTTAGCAGCCTTCGTTCCGAAAACGCAAAGCGGCCCGTCCGGGCTGTAACATTAGTTTAGAGGGCAGGAGAAGACCGGTCTGCCGCGGGCGCAGGCAGGCTGACCCGGATCACGTGATCGGCCGGGTCGGCATAGCCGAGCAGCACCCGGGCCCGCTCTTCCAGAAGGTCGCGGGACAGGTGGTTGGTCTGCAGATAGCGGACACGCAGTTCCAGATCCTGCCGCTCGGCGGCCAGACGTTCAGCAGCCGCCTCGCGTTTGGCCAGGGTGGCGGCGCGCTCGTCTCCGGTCAGCAGTCCGTATTGCCCGGTCAGGGCCTGCACGCCCAGATAGAGCACGCTCAACGCGAGGACTGCGGACGGAAGGTAGGGTTTCATCCATTCAGGCACTGACAACGCTCCTTCTGAGCGTGAAAAACGGTTGTCAGAACCTGCACGAAAATGCCTAACGAACCGTAGCTTGGCCGTAGGATTTCAGCGGCGGGTGCCGCCTATTTCAGCAGCATGCCGTCGCCGAAATAGACGCCCTGGTCGCCCAGCATCTCCTCGATGCGGAGCAGCTGGTTGTATTTGGCCGTGCGGTCCGACCGCGCCAGCGAGCCGGTCTTGATCTGCCCGCAGTTGGTGGCCACAGCCAGATCGGCGATGGTCGAATCCTCGGTCTCGCCCGAGCGGTGGCTCATGACGGCGGTGTAGCCGGCACGGTGGGCCATATCGACCGCATCCAGGGTCTCGGAAAGCGTGCCGATCTGATTGACCTTGATCAGGATCGAGTTGGCCAGACCCTCGCCGATGCCGGCGGCCAGACGCACGGGGTTGGTCACGAACAGGTCGTCGCCGACCAGTTGCACCTTGTCGCCCAGACGGTCCGTCAGCAGCTTCCAGCCGTCGAAGTCGTCCTCGCCGCAGCCATCCTCGATCGAGACGATCGGGAAGCGTTCGCACAGGTCCGCGAGGTACGAGACCATGCCGTCCGAATCGAGCGTCTTGCCTTCGCCTTCAAGGTGATACTTGCCGTCCTTGAAGAACTCCGTCGAGGCGACGTCGAGCCCGAGGTGGAAATCTTCACCTGCCAGATAGCCGGCGGCTTGCCCGGCCCTGGTAATGAACTCCAGCGCCGCTTCGGCCGACGCCAGATTGGGGGCAAAGCCGCCCTCGTCGCCGACGTTGGTGTTGTGGCCGGCATCCTTCAGCGCCTTCTTCAGCGCATGGAAGATTTCGGTGCCCATGCGCAGGCCTTCCGAGAAGCTCTCGGCGCCCGTCGGCAGGATCATGAATTCCTGGATGTCGATCGGATTGTCGGCATGCGCCCCGCCGTTGATGATGTTCATCATCGGGGTCGGCAGAATGCGGGCGGTCACCCCGCCCACATAGCGGTGCAGCGGCAGGCCCGCCGAAATGGCGCTGGCCTTGGCGCAGGCCAGGCTGACTCCCAGAATGGCATTGGCGCCCAGACGGCCCTTGTTCGCCGTGCCGTCCAGGCCGATCAGGGTTTCGTCGATGCGCCGCTGATCCTCGGCGTCCATGCCGCTCAGGGCGTCGAAGATTTCGCCGTTGACGGCATCGACCGCCTTCATCACGCCCTTGCCACCCCACAGCGACTTGTCGCCATCGCGCAGTTCAACAGCCTCGTGGGCGCCGGTCGAGGCCCCCGAGGGCACAGCGGCCCGACCGAACGCACCGTCCTCGAGAGTCACATCCACCTCAACCGTCGGATTGCCCCGGCTGTCGAGGATCTGGCGGGCGGTGATGTCGGCGATGTCGGTCATGGCGTTCGGCTCGGGGCTGCGAAAGGATCAGGTCGCGGGGTTTAGCGCAGCCCCGACCAAACGCCAATCAGCCTCAGGCACAGCCCTCGACATACTGGATCGAGGGGCCACCGGCGTGGATGGCCATGACGGTGCCGTCGCGGCTGATCTCATAGACAATGCCGCGCGCCTGCGTGTCCTGGACATACTCCTCGCCGCCACCCCGGCTCCAGACCGTGACGTATTCGGCGGGGGCGTCCTGATACTTGTGCGGGGTGACCTGCGCCTGATCGCCATAGGCGCCCTTCACGCGCTCGGCGGTGTCTCCGACACGCAGGCCCTTGTCGGTCATCAGGTCCGAGGGCTCCGAAATCGAAATCCGGGTCAGCATCCCGTTTTCCACCATCAGCAGCATGCCCTCGGGTGCGCGCTCGGGGCGGAACTGGTCACAGGATTCGGGATCGGGCCCGCCGACGGCGTCCGGATTGGCATCCTCGCCCAGCGCCTCGACGACTTCGGCCCGGGTCATGCCGATGCGCAGCGGGCCCCAGCCCTCGCCCGTCAGGCTGACGGCCGTGGTGTCGCCGACGGTGGGATCGGTCGCGGCGGGCGGTGCGGTCGGTTCGGTCGGGGTCTCGGTCTCCGGGCTACAGGCCGCCATGAGGGCGACGACACCGACAGTGCCGAGGATGTTGCGGAGGGGATGACGCATGGGGGAACTCCTTGTGGGCTCAGACCGGAACGCAGAAAGCGCCGCCCGGTGCCCGGACGGCGCTTGAATCGCATATCTGCCCGTCCCCCGCGAGGGGCGGCGAGGAAGACCCTAGTCTTCGCTGGGCGTCAGCACCTGACGACCGCGATAGGTGCCGGTCTTCAGGTCGATGTGGTGGGGACGCTTCAGCTCGCCCGTGTCCTTGTCCTCGACATAGGCATTGGTGCCCAGCGAATCGTGGGCGCGACGCATGTTGCGACGCGAGGGGGATACTTTGCGCTTCGGAACGGCCATTTCCGTCTCAATTCTCGGTTAGGGGCACCCGATCGGGCGCGAAAACAGTTGCGGCGGCCCAGAAGAGCCGCCAGCGGAGGGCGGCTTATGCCTCAACACGCCGCAGAGTTCAAGCGCCCGGGCGCGCCTGCCAGTCTGCGCGCGAAACGGCGTAGTAGAGGCTGTCCTTCCACTCGCCGCCGACATGCCAGGTTCGCTCGGCAAAGCCGGTCTTTCGAAAGCCCAGGGTCTCAAGCAGGCGAATCGAGGCGCGGTTCTCCGGATCGACGTCCGCCGTCGCCTCGTCATGGTCGGTCAGGGCGAACAGCCGGGTGAGCACGGCGGTCGCGGCCTCTCGGGCGACGCCCTGCCCCCAATGGTCCGGGTGCAGGATGTAGCCGATGTCCGGTGCCTTCCAGAAACCCGCCTTGCCGATCACCTGGCCGTCCCGCTCGATCAGGAAGTCGAGACCGGAGTGCTGGTGGGCGATCATGCTGTCCAGCCAGTCACGCGTCTCCTGTAGCGTCTCGTGCGGGGGCGACGACCACCAGGTCATGGCCTCCGGGCGCGTGAAGACGGCGTGGAGCGCCTCCAAGTCGTCGGGGCGCGCGGGGCGAAGCGTCAGGCGGTGGGTGACGACGCGGTCGAGCGCCTTTTCCAGCACGGTGAAGGCCAGATCATCGCGCCGGGGCAGGCCGAAGCGAGGGTCCGTGGCGGGAAAGGGCCGGGTCTCGCCCGTGCGCCGATAGCCCCTCCGCTCGTACCAGGCGATCAGCTCATGCCGGTGGACGATAACCGTCATTTCCATCCGCCGGGCCCCGAAATGCCGGAAGGCATGGGCCTCTGCCGCAGCGATCAGCCGACGGCCCGTGCCCTGGGCCTGGAGGGTGGGGTCGACGGTCAGCATGCCGAGATAGGCGAGCCCCTCACCCCGGTCGGTGACATGCACGCAGCCGGTCAGGCCCGCGTCGGAGTCGGCGACCAGTACGACCTGATCCGGGGCCGACAGGGCGGCCAGCAGCGAGTCCCGGTCGATCCGGTTGCCGTCCAGCAGGTCGGCCTCATGCGTCCAGCCGCGTCGGGCGCTGTCGCCGCGGTAGGCGGCATGCACCAGAGCGTGGAGAGGTTCCAGATCTGCCGGGGTGGCGGGGCGGAACTCAGCCATTGAGCCGGTCCGCGACGATTTCGCCCAGCGCCAGCGAACTGGTCAGGCCCGGGCTCTCGATGCCGAACAGGGCAACCAGGCCTTCGAGGCCGTGGACCTCGGCGCCGTGGATCTGGAAGTCAGGCTGTTCCTCGCCGGGGCCGTGCAGTTTCGGCCGGATGCCGGCATAGTCAGGAACCAGACGTTCAGCATCCACATCTGGCCAGAAGCGACGGATATAATGAGCAAAGGTGTCGCGCTTGTCCGGATCTACGGAGTAGTCCTCGGCCTCGACAAAGGCGAGATCCGGCCCGAACACCCCCTGCCCGCCCAGATCCTTTCGATAGTGGGTTCCCAGCGCGCCCTTGATCGGCGGCGGATAGATCAGGCGGTTGAACGGGGCCGGTCCGGTCAGGCGGAAGTAGATGCCCTTGCCATAGTGGCCCTCGGGAATCCGGTCAGCAGGGTAGCCTTCGATGGCCCCGGCAACCGACTGGGCCGACAAGCCCGGCGCGGTGACCAGTTGGCGGGTCGTAACGGTCATGGCCCCCTCCCCGCCCACCCGCACCGAAAAGCCGCCGTCCGGAAGTGGCTCGGCGCCTTCGAACGGAGCGGAGATGACGACCGCACCCCCGGCCGCGGTGATCTCTCCCTCCAGAGCCGACATATAGCCGTGGCTGTCGAATACGCCGCTCTCAGGGGACAGGATGGCGGCATGGGCGTTCAGCGCGGGCTCGAGCGCCCGGGCCTGCTCGCCGGTCAGATGCTCCAGGCCTTCGACGCCGTTGATGGTGGCCTGTTCGAAGATCGCCTCGATCCGCGGGACCTCGGCCGCCTCGGTCGCCACGACCAGCTTGCCGCATTTCCAGTAGTCGACCTTGTGGCTGTCGAGGAAGGCGTACAGGCGCCGCCGCCCCTCGACGCAGGCCTGCGCCTTCAGCGAGCCCGTCGGATAGTAGAGCCCGCCGTGGATGACCTCGCTGTTCCGCGAGGACACGCCCTGACCGATGTGGGCTTCCTTTTCGAGAACCAGCACCGTCCGGCCCCGCTGGCTGAGCGCGTAGCCGCAGGCCAGGCCGACCGCGCCTGCTCCCACGACCACAGCGTCAAAGTCGAAGGTCATGGCTGGCCGTAGCGGCGGGCGGCTTCGGCCTCGAACTTGCGGATCAGGCTGTCGACGGCGCGGTCAAAATTGGCCCTGAGCATGGCGTCGAGGATGGGAGAGCGAAAGGCGAAGTCGATCATGAACTCCAGCCGGGTGCCGTCCGGATGGGGAAAGAACGCCCAGCGATTCTTCAGGTGCTTGAACGGCCCGCGGATCAGGCCGACCTCGACCTTCGGTGCATTGCGGTCATGCCGGACCCAGGTGGAGAAGCGCTCCTTGAGGAAGGCAAAGCCCACGCCGGCCTCGGCATCCAGCAGGCTGACGCCCTCGGTCTCCTCCCGCTCGTTCCAGACCCGCATGGAGGTCACCCAGGGCACGAAGTCCGGATAGGCGCGCACATCCGCCACCAGCGCGGCCAGCTGGTCCGGCGCATAGGGCAGGATTCGGGTCAGGGTATGGACGGCCAAGTCGCGACTAGCGCCCCGTCTGCGCCAGACGTGCGGCCTTCAGCCGGGCGAAGTCGTCTCCCGCATGGTGCGAGCTGCGGGTCAGGGGCGAGGCCGACACCATCAGGAAGCCCTTGGCCCGCGCGATGGCCTCATAGGACTTGAACTCGTCCGGCGTCACGAACCGGTCGATGGCCGCGTGTTTGCGGGTCGGCTGGAGGTACTGGCCGATGGTGATGAAGTCGACGCCGGCCGAGCGCATGTCGTCCATGACCTGCATGACCTCTTCCTTGGTCTCGCCCAGTCCGACCATGATGCCGGACTTGGTGAACTGGTTCGGGTCGCGTTCCTTCACCTGTTGCAGCAGGCGCAGGGAGTGGAAGTAGCGGGCGCCGGGCCGGATCTTCAGATACAGGCGCGGCACGGTCTCCAGGTTGTGGTTGAAGACGTCCGGCTTCGCGTCGATCATCACTTCGGCCGCCCCGTCCTTGCGCAGGAAGTCGGGCGTCAGGATTTCGATCGTCGTGGTCGGGGCCTGCAGGCGGATCTGGCGCACCACCTCGGCAAAGTGGGCGGCGCCCCCGTCAGCGACATCATCCCGGTCGACCGAGGTGATGACGACGTGATTCAGGCCGAGCTGGGCCACGGCCAGGCCGACCTTGGCCGGTTCCTCGGGGTCGAGCGGCTGGGGCAGTCCCGTCTTCACATTGCAGAAGGCACAGGCCCGCGTGCAGGTGTCGCCCATGATCATCAGGGTGGCGTGCTTCTGGCTCCAGCACTCGCCGATATTGGGGCAGGCCGCCTCTTCGCAGACGGTGACGAGGCCCTTGTCCTTCACGATGGACTTGGTCGCATTGTACTGGCCCGACCCGGGTGCCTTGACCCGCAGCCAGTCCGGCTTGCGCAGCACAGGCGATTCCGGCCGGTTGCGCTTTTCCGGGTGGCGCAGCTCGGCGGAGGACCGCTGCAGGGTATCGATCAGGGTGACCATGGCGTCGGACAATTGCGGGCGGCGGGAGGGCTCGGAAGCCGCTATGTCGGCCTTCGGGAACCGGATGGCAAGCCGTGTGGGCGTCGCACGGCCCCTCACGCCGTGTAACTTATCTTTTCAACCGGCGTTCTGCTCTCTAGTTTGCCCCGATTATCAAGGAGGGGCGCAGACCCCTCGCAGGGAGGATGCGTTTGTCGGCTGACATGCACGCCAAGGCCGCGCAGGAGACTATTTTCGACGCCCTGATCGCGGCGCGCGAAAAATATGGCGACAAGCCGATTCTCGAGGACCAGGACCGCAATCCCCTGACCTATACGGGCCTGATCCGAGCGGCCATGGTTCTGGGCCGCAAGATCGCCGCCCTGACCGAGCCGGGCGAGCGCGTGGCCATCCTGCTGCCCTCCAGCTCGGGCGTGGTCGTGACCTTCTATGGCCTGCACGCCATGGGCCGGGTACCGGTCATGCTCAACTTCACTTCGGGCGAACTGAACCTGAAGGCGGCGGTCCGCGCCGCGGGCGTCAAGAAAATCCTGTCGGCCCGGCGCTTCACAAGCCAGGCCAAGCTGGAGGACCTCGTCACCAGCCTGGAACAGGTGGCCGAAATCGTCTGGCTGGACGACATCCGCAAGTCGATCGGCCTGCCCGACAAGCTGTTCGGCCTGATGGCCGGCTTTTTCCCCAAACAGTTCCGCGTCGAGACGCGCCCGTCGGATGCAGGCGTGATCCTGTTCACCTCCGGCAGCTTCGGAAGCCCCAAGGGCGTGATGCTGAGCCAGTCGAACATGGTCTCGAACGTCCGCCAGGTCGCGACCCACATCGACCTCGACCCGGACTGGGTGATGTTCAACCCGCTGCCGACCTTCCACTGCTTCGGTCTGACCGGCGGCGTCCTGCTGCCGCTGCTGACCGGGATGAAGGCGTTCCAGTACCCCTCTCCCCTGCACTCCAAGCAGATCGTGGAACTGCTGCCCGAGGTGAAGGCCTCGATCCTGTTCGCGACCGACACCTTCCTGAACCAGTATGCCCGCGTCGCCGGGCCGGACGATTTCTCGACCCTGCAGTTCGTGGTCGCCGGCGCCGAGCGGGTGCGGGATGAGACGCACCATCTGTTCAACACCAAATTCGGCGGGTTGAAGCTGCTCGAGGGCTATGGCGCGACGGAAGCGGCGCCGGTGGTGGCGGTCAATCACCCGGACCGCAACCGGCCGGGCACCGTCGGCCAGATGCTGCCGGACATGGAATGGCGGGTGGACCCGGTTCCCGGCATCGAGACGGGCGGCCGGCTCTACCTGCGCGGTCCCAATGTCATGGCGGGCTATATCGCCGAGGATGATCCCGAGCGGCTGGAACCCCTCAAGGACGGCTGGCACGACACCGGCGACATCGTCGACATCGACGCCGACGGCTATGTCAGCATCCTGGGCCGCGTGAAGCGGTTCGCCAAGGTCGGCGGCGAGATGATCAGCCTGACGGCGGTCGAGGGGCTGGCCAGCGCGGTCTGGCCCGAGTCGCGCCACGCCGTCGTAGCCGTGCCCGACAGCCGCAAGGGCGAAAAGCTGGTGCTGGTCACCGACCGGATCGACGCCGAGGCCTCACGCCTGACCGAATGGGCGCGCAGCCACGGCGCGCCGGATCTGGCCGTGCCCAAGCGGATCATGAAGGTCAGTGAGGTCCCCGTCCTTGGCACTGGAAAGACCGACTATGTCGCCATCCAGCGTATGGTCGAGGGTGAGGCCGAGGCGGCCTGAGGGCCCGCGAACAGCGATTGATCTGGAACCTTGGCTATTGCAGTATCCCGGCACAATTCAGGGAGGCTGAAACCATGTTCGATTCGCTTGAGCGTCACAGCCCGATGGCCCTTGCCGGGCTGCGGGTCATTTCCGGTCTCATGTTCATGCAGCACGGGGCGCAGAAGATCTTCTCGTTTCCCGCAGAAGCCATGGGCCCGTTTCAGCTGATGAGCCAGATGGGCATTGGCGGCGTGCTGGAGTTGGTCGGTGGGGCGCTGATCGTGCTCGGCCTGTTCACCCGGCCGGTCGCTTTCATTCTGTCGGGCATGATGGCCGTGGCCTATTTCCAGTTCCACGCTTCGACGGGCGGTCTCTATCCGCTGGTGAACGGCGGCGAACTGGCGGCGCTCTACTGCTGGGTGTTCCTGTTCATCTTCTTCGCCGGCCCGGGTGCCTTCAGCGTCGACGGCATGCTGGCGAAGAAGCGCTGATCAGCCGATCCGGACCCCGGTCATCGAGATCGAGCCGCCCTCGATCCGGTCGTTGAAAAAGGCGACCGGATCGTCAGGCCGGGCCTGGGCCGCCACGTAGAGCAGCGGCAGGAAATGCTCGTCCGTGGGCACGCTGAGCGTGGCGTTGTCCGCGAGGTCCATCCAGTGGATCAGGCGGTCGTGATCCCCGGCCACCAGGGCGGCCTTGACCGCCTCGTTGAACGTCAGCGCCCAGTCGTAGGGCTCGCCGCCGGCGCGCTTCCATGTCCGCAGATTGTGCACGAAGTCGCCGGACCCGGCGATGACGATATCCTCGTCCCGAAGGGCATTCAGGCCCTTGGCGAGATCATAGTGACCCTGCGCGTCGAGCGTCCGGTCCAGCGACAGCTGGACGATCGGGACGTCCGCGTCCGGCCAGACATGGGCCAGCACGGACCAGGTGCCGTGGTCGAGGCCCCACTGGTCCGTGGGGGTCGCGCCCGTCAGGTCGGCAACCCGCGCCGCGAGCTCCGGAGAGCCGGGCGCGGGGTACTGAAAGGCATGCAGTTCGGGCGGGAAACCGCCAAAGTCGTGGAGGGTTTCGGGCCTCGCCATGGCGGTGACGGCCAACCCCCGGGTCTCCCAATGGGCCGAAACCATCACCACGCCGCGCGGCTTGCCGAGGTCCTGCCCCAGCTGGCGCCACCCCTCGGCCCAGGGGCCGCCCAGGGCGTTCATGGGAGACCCGTGGCCGAAGAAGAGGGCGGGCACCGCCATCGTCAGCCGAACAGCTTCTTCGCGGTTTCCGCGGCGATCCGGCCCTGGAAGCGCGCGCCCTCGAGCTCGTTGTCGCTGGGCATGCGCGATCCGTCGCCGCCGGTGATCGTGGTTGCGCCATAGGGCGAGCCGCCGGTGATCTCGTCCATCCGCATCTGGCCCTGCCAGGTGTAGGGCAGGCCGACCACCAGCATGCCGTGGTGCATGATGGTCTGGATCAGGCCGATGAGGGTCATCTCATTGCCGCCGTGCTGGGTGGCGGTCGAGGTGAAGGCCCCGCCCACCTTGTTGGCCAGCTTGCCGTTGGCCCACAGGCCTCCGGTCTGGTCGAGGAAGTTCCGCATTTGCGAGGCCGCCGTGCCGTAGCGCGTGCCGGCCCCGATCAGGATGGCGTCATAGTCGGCCAGATCCTCGACCTTGGCGATCGGGGCTTCCTGGTCGAGTTTGTAGCCGCTCTTCTTCGCCAGCTCCTCGGGCACCAGTTCCGGGACCCGCTTGATATCCACGGTCGCGCCTTCGACCTCGCGCGCGCCCTCGGCAATGGCCTGGGCCATGCGCTCCACGTGGCCGTAAGTGGAATGATAGAGGACCAGAACCTTGGGCATGGGAAATCTCCTGAGTCGGATATGTAACTGCAACAGTGTCGAAATAGGCTATGCCCTCGCCCCGTCAAGGGGCACCGACCAGAAAGTCAGAAAGGGCAGACCCGCTGATAGAAGGCGTCGGACCCCGGAACGGTTGCGCCCTGCGCCAGAAGGTAGCGGTGCTCGACGACCGAGGCCTGCTGCTCGATGTTCAGTCCGTCCCACGCGACATCGGCGTCGCAGCGATAGGCGTAGGCCTTCGGCCCGTCCCCTGCCCTGAGCTTGCCGATCAGGAGATTGATGCCCTGCTGGGCCTGCCAGACATGCACCAGTTCATGGACAAGGGTGGCGCGTCGGCGAAGGGGGCCCTGCGACAGGTCCTCGCCCCAGCTGGTGGGCGGCCAGAAGATCCAGCTGCGACCGGCGAACCGGCCCGGGACGAACGCGCGCCTGAGAAACGCCGGCAGCCGCACCAAGCGAACCGCCTCCAGGTCGATCCCGTCGCCGAAGACCGAGCGGGCCAGGTCGATCTCTCCGTCCATAAGGGCGCGGATCATTCGCCCGCCAGCGGCGAGGTATGGGGATAGGGCGCCAGCCGCTCGGAGTTCAGGATTTCTGTGGTCGGGCCGGTCCACTCCCAGTGCCAGGGCTCATAGGCATAGGGCACAAAGCCAAAACGGGCGGCATTTTCCACCAGCCAGCGATAGGCCGGGCCGCGGGACTGGTGCCTGCGGTTTGCCCAGCGGGTTGAGTCGACGCCATGCCCCGCAAGGTGACCGACATAGAGGTCGATGGCCGTTCCGGTCCGGTGCGGCGAGCAGGCGGCGCGCCGCAAGCCGTCGCAGTTCCGCTCGGTCGCGCACCGGGCAGCGTCGGCGTCGGGATCACGATAGCTGGAGAAGATCTGGAGAAGCTCGGGGTTGTCGGCGATCTCCGGAACCTCGGCCCGCGCCGCCCGAACCATCAGGCGGTAAGCGTTCAAGACATCGTATTGCAGCAGCCGCACCATCCGGTCGGCGTGCTCCTCGCCGGGATCGAGATAGCCGAGCTCGCTCTGGGGCGGGGGGTCAGGGCAGATGTCGGCCACGCGGGCCATGACGAACGGTCGGCGTTCCTGCCAGACCCCCTTGAAAACCTGGAAGGTGCCCCGGTCGAACAGGCCGTTCGGAACGCGATTGTAGCGTTTCTGGAAGGCGGCGAGGGCTTGGGCGAAACCGGGCGAATCCGGCGCGCAGCGTGTGCCGATCTCCTTCTGGATCAGCGGCAGGTAGGTCAGCCACCCGCGTTCCGTCTGATCGAAGGGCTGCCACATCAGCCATTTGACCGAATAGCCGTTGACCACGGCGATCCCCCGAAAGCCGGGCGCCGCGTTGCAGTCTTCCTGCGCCAGGGCGGGACTGGCCAGACCAACCAGCAGGACCACCAGCGCTATTGCGAACCTCGTCATGGTCCCGAGCAAGCCCCAGCCGGGCCCCGAGGGCAAGGGGGCAGTTGCGTCGCGTGAATTCGCGCTATGACAGGGATGGCGGACGACTCGTGCCGTCATCAAGGGGATACCCATGTCGACCGCCGCCCCGCCCCGTCGCCTGCCCAACCGGACGCTGGCTGCCTTTTCGGCCGCGTGCCTGCCCTATGCGGCGCTGGGCCTGCCCGTCTATGTGACCCTGCCCGAGTTCTACGCCAGCCACGTCGGCGTGGATCTGGCGCTGGTCGGGGTGATCTTTCTGGTCATCCGGCTGGCCGACATCTTCGTTGACCCGGCGCTGGGCATGGTGATCGACCGTACGCACAGCCGGTTCGGGCGCTATCGGCTCTGGATGGGATTGGCGGCCCCGCTGCTGATGCTGGCGGTCGGCATGCTGTTCATGGTGAAGCCCGGTGCCGGGGGCGCCTATCTGACCGTCTGGCTGGTCCTTATGTCGCTGGGCTTTTCGGTCAGCCTGCTGTCTCAGGTCAGCTGGGCCTCGACGCTGACCAGCGACTACGACCAGCGATCGCGTATCTACGGCTGGTGGCAGACCGCCAACATCGTCGGCGTACTGGTCGTGCTGCTGATCCCGGCCCTCGTCCAGAACCTCGGGCTGGGGGACTATGCGGCCGCGGTGCGCTGGCAGGGACTGTTCATCATCGTGGCCCTGCCCCTGACGCTTGCGGTGACCTTTGCCTTCACGCCCGAGCCGAAGCATGGCCCGACGCCCGACCGGGCCAGCCGGTTCGCCTATCTTCGGCTGTTCCGACTGCCGGTGCTCCAGCGGCTTCTGACCGCCGACCTCATGCTGGGTATCGCGCGCGGCGTGGTCGGCGCCCTGTTCTTCTATTTCTTCGAGGCCGTGCGCGGGTTCGAGCGGGCCGAGACCTCCATCCTGCTGCTGGTCTATTTCGTCGCCGGTCTGGCCGGGGCACCGGCCTGGAGCGCGCTGGCTGTGCGGATGGGCAAGCACGGGGCCCTGGTGCTGGCCTGCGTCTATTTCGCCGTCACCCTGCTGCTGGCCAGCTTTGCCGGACCGGTACTCGTGCCGCTGGCGGAAGCGGCCGGCCTCGGCAGTGCCGAGGTTCTGGTCGCCGGGCTGATGGTGGCTCTGGTCGGATTGGCCTTTGCCTCGGGAGACCTGTTGCTGCGGGCCATGATGGCCGATGTCGCCGACCAGGTCCGGCTGGACGAAGGCGCGGACCGCACCGGCCTGCTGTTCTCGATCCTGACCGCCACGTCCAAGCTGGGATACGCCGTGTCCGTCATGACCTTCGCCGGCCTGCGCATGACCGGCTTCGATCCCGCGCTGGGGGGCCAGAACAGTGCGACGGCCCTGGCCTGGCTTCAGGCCATGTTCGCGGGCCTGCCGGCCCTTTGCCTTGCGATCGGAGCTTTCGCCCTGTGGCGCTATCCGCTGGACCAGAAGCGCCATGCTGAAATCCGGGCGGCGCTGGATGCGCGCGGCGCGACCGGCTAGGTCGGGACCATGAGTGCATCCCCCTCCCCCCTCGACCGGCTGCGCGCCATCATGGTGCGTCTGCGCGACCCCGTGACCGGCTGTCCCTGGGACGTCGAACAGACGTTTGCGACCATCGCCCCCTATACGCTGGAGGAAGCCTATGAGGTCGCCGACGCCATCGAGCGCGGCGATCACGACGAGCTGAAATCCGAGCTGGGCGACCTGCTCTTCCAGGTCGTCTTCCACGCCCGCATGGCCGAGGAGCAGGGCCTGTTCGACTTTGACGCGGTGGCGACCGCCATTGCCGACAAGCTGGAGCGCCGCCACCCGCACGTCTTCGGCGAGGAGGCCGCACGGGCGGACGCCGTCTCACAGAAGGCCCGCTGGGAGGACATCAAGGCCGCCGAGCGCAAGGCGAAGGCCCAGCACGGCGTGCTGGACGATGTGCCCGTCGGCCTGCCGGCGCTGGCCCGGGCGGCCAAGCTGACCAAACGGGCGGCCCGCGTCGGTTTTGACTGGCCGTCGACGGACGAGGTCTTTGCCAAGCTCGACGAGGAGGTCGCCGAGCTGAAGGTCGAGATCGCCGCCGGGTCCAACGCGCGGATGAAGGACGAGGTGGGTGACCTGTTGTTCGTCCTTGCCAATCTGGCGCGCAAGCTGGGCGTGGAGCCCGAGGATGCGCTGCGCGGCGCCAATGCCAAATTCGTCCGCCGGTTCGCCTTCATCGAGGCGGAACTGGCGAAGGACGGCCGCACGCCCGATCAGTCGAATCTCGCCGAGATGGACGCCCTGTGGAATGCGGCCAAGGGGACGGAGCGCGGCTGATGGGCCCCCTGCCCCCGGACTGGACGCCCGCCGATATCGAGGCGCTGATCGTTGAAAACGACCCGGACAAAATGCCCTATGTGCCGGTCGCCGTGTCCATGGGCTGTGACGAGGCCGATCGGGACTGGGCCGAATCCGTCTGCGTGCGCCTGACCTCGCATCCGCTCGAATGGGTGCGCGGCAATGCCATCCTAGGCTTCGGCCATCTGGCCCGCGAGTTCCGCACCCTGGATCGAACCGTGGTCGAGCCGCTGGTCCGGCAAGCGTTGGCTGACCCGTCGTCCGTGGTGCGCGGTCAGGCCGAGGCCGCTGCGGACGACATCACGCACTTTCTCGGCTGGTCTCCGCGACCCTAGGGTCGGTCAGTCGGCGCCGCCCAGACGTCTGGGGATAGCTCGCATGGCATCGACCAGCGCCATGGCCCGGCCGGCTGCCGTCGGGTCGACCGCCGCGATATGGTCCAGCCGCCGCTGCACCTTGGCCAGTGGTGCATCGATGCCCGAGGCCCAGTCGGTCGAGCCGAGCGTGATCAACCCGCCTGCGCGGCTGTCGGTCAGGGTCAGCCCGACACCAACCGACATCTGGGTTGAGGAGAAGGGCTGTTTGTAGTGGTCGTGCCCGGGGCCGAGGTCATAGACCCGGATGCCGAGATCCGGCATGGCGCGGATGACCTGGTCCAGGAAGGCGTTGCCCGGCGAGGCGGCGACAAGGGCCGGGTTGGTGGACGCAATCCACGGGTGATAGATGCCATTCGCGATCACGCCGAAATGGCCGCCGGTAAGGGTGTCGCCTGCGTGCAGGGTCAGCATCAGTCCGCCAAAGCGCGGCGTCTCAGTCTCGAACAGGCTGGACATGAGCCCGCGGACCCAGGCCGGGCGCAGCACGTCCTGCAGGCCCGTGCGGCGAAACTGCTCCGACTTCCATGCCAGCAACTGGTCGAAGTCGGCACGGTCGCGACTGGCGCGCAACTCCAGGGGACCGATGTCGGCCAGACGGTTGAGCAGTCGGCGGTAGTTCTTGAAGCGCTTCGGATTGGAGGCCCGTAGCGCCTCCATATAGGCGTCCGGGCCTTCGGGCAGTTCGATGGCAAACGCCGTGGGGCCGACCGCAATCCTGTCGAACAGGCCGTACGGGTCGATCAGACCGATGTGGCGGAAGGCGCGCACGTCCGCGAGGGCCAGGGCTTCCCGACCGTCGAACCCCGGAGCGGGGCCCGTCACCAGAGCGTGGTAATCGGCAAAGGGCGCGCCGAGCGGGCGGGCAAACCCGCGGGGCCGACGGTGTAGGCCGAGGAAGCCCACGACCTCATCGCCGCGTCGATAGGTAACGACCTCGGCATCCTCGCGCACCCGCCCGACGGCGCGCGCGAAGTCCGGTCCCATCAGCGGATTGGCAAAGGCCGGCTGTTGTCCCTGAAAGGCGCGCCAGGTGTCGGCCTCAGCCTCAGGCAACGCGGCGGCAGGGCAGCGGGTGGCGATAATCTGTGCCATTCAGGGAGGCTTTCAGCGCAATAGGCCGTTGGAGCCATCGCCCCAGCAAATCTCTCGCCGCTCCAGCGGGGTCAGCCCGTGAACAGTCGCTGATATCGGCCCAGCGCCGGTTCCGACAGGCGAACGGTCAACCGGGTGCGGCCTTCGGGGTCGGAGCTGCGCTCCGTGATGCGGCCATGCTCATACAGCCAGGCCAGGGCCTCTCCATCCTGGGGTTCGAGCGTCAGGTGGATCTCGGCATCGGTGTCGATGCGTTCTGCGATCGCCTGGCGCAGGGCATCGAGGCCCTCGCCCGTCAGGGCCGAGACCGCGACGGCGCCCTCGACCTCGGACCGCGCGACCATGGCCGCGCGGCTGTCGGCGTCCAGACGGTCGATCTTGTTCCAGACCTCGAGCGTGCGGGCCTGAAGCGTGCCTTCGCCCTCGCCGTCTGCCTGGCTGATCCGGGCCAGCACGGTCTCGACGTCCTTTGCCTCCGCCTCGGTCTCGGGGCTGGAGATGTCGCGCACGTGCAGGATCAGGTCGGCCTCGGCCACCTCTTCCAGCGTGGCGCGGAAGCTCTCGACCAGCTCGTGGGGCAGGTCAGAGATGAACCCCACGGTGTCAGCGATCAGAGCCGAGCGCCCCTGCGGCAGACGGATCAGACGCTGCGTCGGATCCAGCGTGGCGAACAGCAGGTCCTTGGCCATCACCTCGGCCCCGGTCAGGTGGTTGAACAGGGTCGATTTGCCCGCATTGGTATAGCCGACCAGGGCGACGGTCGGGAACGGCACCTTCTTGCGGGCCGTGCGGTGCAGGCCGCGCGTGCGTCGCACGTCCTGCAGGTCGCCCTTCAGCTTGACGATGCGGTCGGCGATCAGGCGGCGGTCCAGCTCGATCTGGGTTTCACCCGGACCGCCGGTCGAGCCCGTGCCGCCGCGCTGACGTTCCAGGTGGGTCCAGGTGCGGACGAGGCGCGAGCGTTCGTACTCCAGCCGCGCCAGTTCGACCTGCAGGCGCCCCTCTCGCGTGCGGGCGCGGCGGCCGAAGATCTCGAGGATCAGGCCGGTCCGGTCGATGACCTTGGCCTCCCATGCCTTTTCCAGATTGCGCTGCTGCACCGGGGTAAGGGCGTCGTCGATGACGACGACCTCGGCCTCGGCGGCCCGGACCAGGGCGGCCATTTCCTCGACCTTGCCCGAGCCAAACAGGGTGGCGGGTGTCGTGCGGCGAAGGGTGATCACCTCCTGGCCCCGCACGTCGAGGTCCAGCGCCTCGGCGAGGCCGACGGCTTCGTCCAGCCGGTCGTGCGGGCGACGCGCGGACGCACTGCCCGCAGCACGGTCAGGGTGGAGGACGAGCGCCCGAACGGGCGGAGCGGTGTGATCGATCAGGGGCGTCGGCACGCGGGTTCCGGACAAGAAGAGGACAGGGGCATCCCGTTCGCAAACGAACGGACAGGACCACAGGCTCCCTCAGGCACCGGACCGGACAGATCAGTCCTGATCTTCGGGCTCGCGCAGATCGACCGGAGCCGAGGGCATGATGGTGGAAATGGCGTGCTTGTAGACCAATTGCGACTGGCCATCGCGACGCAGCAGCACGCAGAAATTGTCGAACCAGGTGACGATGCCCTGCAGCTTGACGCCGTTGACGAGGAAGATGGTCAGCGGGGTCTTGGTCTTGCGGACCGTGTTGAGGAAGGTGTCCTGAAGGTTCTGACGCTTGTCTTGCGACATGGCAGGTTGATCCTGTTCTTGATTGTTGTCCGGCGCAGGGAGGCGGCCGGAGCCGCGATCTGCCGCGACGGGGCCAACCTAACGCGATCTTCGGCGGGCGCAATGCAAGCGGACGGCAAGCCGGCAGAATCGTGTCAGCTTTTACCGCCTGGAACGGGTGGAGGTCGGTTTATGATCAAGGTTTCGTGGCGCCGCTTGCGGACCGGCGTGTTTATCCTGTCGTTCGGCTTGGGAGCGACCGGACTGGCGGCGGCAGGGGTCGTGGCGAATGACAGTGATCCGGGAGATGGCGTATATTCATTTCCCCTGCCCAGCGGGCACGTGGCTATGACCGCTCTGGAGGAGCCCTTGGTTGGCTATACCCGGCCCGGCCATACGATCCGGGTCTGTGTGACCCGTGGCGTACCACCAAGGGAATATCTGCTGCTCAGCCGTATCTGTAAGGTCGACGGGCAGCGGTGCAGCGTTTTCGTCGCGGTTCCTGACCATGATGCGAGCATGGTTTTGAGGACGTACGACATTGGCAATCCGCCTGTTGTTGCAGGCTCTGATGACCTTTGTGTCCGCCCGGAATTCATACCGGATGGCCGTCTGGGCTGATCGGCGGTTATCGGCCGGTCAGACCGCGCCGTCGCGGGCGGCGTCGAGATAGGCTTGGCGGAGGCGGCGGGTGATGGGGCCGGGCTTGCCAGTGCCGATCTTTACGCCGTCGATCGAGATGGCGGGCAGCACGAAGGCGCCGGCGGCGGTAAAGAACGCCTCCTGCGCCGCCTTGGCCTCCTCGACGGTGAAGGCGCGTTCCTCGAACGGGATGCCTTCGGCCTTGATGATCTCCATCAGGGTCGAGCGGGTACAGCCGCGCAGGATGTTGGCCTGGGTGTCGCGGGTCCGCAGCACGCCGTTCGCATCGATAATCCAGGCATTGGTCGAGGTGCCCTCGGTCACCAGCCCCAGTTCGTCGACAAGCCAGCTTTCATAGGCGCCGACTTCGCGCGCGGCCTGCTTGGCCAACACATTGGGCAGCAGGCCGACCGTCTTGATGTCGCATCGGCCCCATCGCATGTCGGGCCGGGTGACGACCGCCACGCCCTTCTTCGCCTGGGCCTCGGCCTTGGCCTGATCGACGCGGCGCGAAGTGACGACCACGCTGGGCGCTGTGTCGGCTGGCGGAAAGGGGTGGTCCCGTCGGGCGGTGCCGCGGGTGATCTGCAGATAGACGATGCCGTTGTCGACGCGGTTCCGGCGAATGGTCTCCCTGAGCACGATGGTCAGGGCATTGGGGCTCATCGGCATGCGGATACGCAGTTCCGACAGGCTGCGCTGCAGTCGGGCCATATGGCCGTCGAAGTCGGCCAGTCGACCGTCGAAAACGGACCAGACCTCATAGACGCCGTCGGCGAACTGGAAGCCCCGGTCCTCGATGTGGACGACGGCCCCTCCGTGGGGGCTGTAGACCCCGTTGACGTAGGCAATGCGGGACATCAGGCCTCGTCACCCTCCCCTTCGTCATCGCCGCCGCGGGCGGGCGAAACACCCAGCGACTTCAGCTTGCGGTGCAGGGCCGAGCGTTCCATGCCAATGAAGCCTGCGGTGCGCGAGATATTGCCGCCGAAGCGCATGATCTGGGCCGACAGATATTCGCGCTCGAACACCTCGCGCGCCTCGCGCAGCGGCAGGGCGATGATGCGCTCATTGCCCATCGACAGGGTGCCGTTATCGGCGGGCCCATCCTGGGGCAGCATGTCGGCGGTGATCGGCTCGGACGGGTCGCCGGTGGCCAGGATCAGCAGCCGCTCGATGTTGTTGCGCAGCTGGCGGACGTTGCCGGGCCAGGGATTGACCTGCATCACGGCCACGGCGTCCTCGCCGATCCGCCGACGGGGCAGGCCCTGGGACACACAGATGGTCTCGGTGAAGTGCTCGATCATTTCGGCAATATCCTCGCGCCGTTCCGACAGCGGCGGAACGCGGATGGGCACCACGGCCAGGCGGTGAAACAGGTCCTCACGGAAGCGGCCCTCGTCGATCTCCTGCTTCAGGTCACGGGAGGATGAGGTGATGACCCGCACATCGACCTGGACGTCCTGCTCACCGCCCACCCGACGGAAGCGCTGTTCCACCAGCACGCGCAGGATGCGGCTCTGGCTTTCGCGGGGCATGTCGGCCACCTCGTCGAGATAGAGGGTGCCGTTGTGGGCGCGTTCGAACACGCCGATCTTGCTGGGGCGACCGTCCACCCCCTCCTCGCCGAACAGCTCAATGTCGAGACGCTCGGGCGTCATGCCGGCGGCGGCGATGGCCACGAACTCGGACCGGGCGCGCGGGCTGGCCTCGTGAATCTGACGGGCGACCAGTTCCTTGCCCGATCCGGGCGGGCCCGAGATCAGCACGCGGCTGTTGGCCGGGGCGACCTTCGAGATGGTGCTGCGCAGGGTGGCGGCCGCCGCCGACTTGCCGATGATCCCGGTCGGGGTCATGGCCTGGGCGCGCAGCTGGCGGTTTTCCCGCTTCAGGGCCGCAGCTTCCAGCGCCCGCTGGATGACCACCACCAGACGGTCCGACTTGAACGGCTTTTCGATGAAGTCATAGGCGCCGCGCTGGAGGGCGCTGACGGCGGTCTCGATATTGCCGTGGCCGGAAATCATCACGACCGGCAGGTCCGGGTCGATGGTCCGGATGATGTCGAGCAACTCCAGCCCGTCCATGCCCCCGCCCTGCATCCAGATATCGAGCAGGGCCAGCGACGGCTTGCGCGCCCGGATGGCGGCGAGCGCCTCATCCGAGTTGGAGGCGGTACGGATCGAATGCCCCTCGTCTTCCAGCAGGCCGGCGACCAGGTCGCGGATGTCGGCCTCGTCGTCGACGACCAGAATGTCGGCTCCGTTGCTTTTCATGGCTTCTCTCTATTCAGCCGCCGGGGCGGTGGAGGTGGAGGGTGTGGCAGGCGCGGACCCCGTCAGGGAGGGCGCCTTGAGCGGGAACACCAGGCAGACCCGGGCGCCCTTGAGGGCTTCGGCATCGGCCAGCTTCAGTTCGCCGCCGTGGTCTTCACAGATGCGGCGCACGATCGCGAGGCCGAGGCCAGTGCCCTTCTCGCGCGTGGTGACATAGGGCTCGGTCAGGCGGTCGCGGTCCTTTTCCGGCAGGCCGACGCCGTCGTCCTCGATGATGAAGGTGACTGTGCCGTCGTCGACCTCCATGCGGGCCAGGATGGCGGGACTGTTGCCGTCCTCTCCGGTCAGGGCCCGACGCGCGACGACCGATTCCCCGGCGTTCTTCAGGATGTTGGTCAGGGCCTGACCGACCATGCGACCGTCGCATTGCAGGGTGTAGCGCGGCAGGCCCTTTTGCAGCTCGATCTCCACATCGGGCACGGCCACCCGCTGGGCGAAGACAGCCTGACGCAACAGTTCGGCGGGGTTCTCTGGCGCAAATCGGGGCGCCGGCATGCGCGCGAACGACGAGAACTCATCCACCATGCGGCCGATGTCGCCCACCTGCCGGATGATGGTCTCGGTGCAGCGGTCGAAGGTTTCCACATCGTCCGAGATGCGGGGCCGGTATTTGCGGCGCAGGCGTTCGGCCGACAGCTGGATCGGGGTCAGCGGATTCTTGATCTCATGGGCGATGCGGCGCGCCACGTCGCGCCAGGCCGCATTGCGCTGGGCCGTCACCAGACGCGTGATGTCGTCGAAGGTCAGCACCATTTCGCCGCCCAGACCGCCTTCGATCCGGACGCGCAGGCGCCGGGTCTCGCCGTCGCGGGTGACGTCGATGTCCTCTTCGATATGGGCTTCGGCCCGCTTGAGCAGTTCGCTGAGCTCGGGCGAAAAGGCCGCCAGTTCCTGACCGGTCAGGTCATCGTCGGGCAGGCCCAGCAGTTCGACCGCGCTGGCATTGATCGCCGACACCCGGCCCTTGCGGTCCAGACCGATTACCCCGGCACTGACGCCCGACAGCACGGTTTCAATGAAGCGACTGCGGCCCTGGGCGTCCTCACTGGCGGCTTTCAGGGCCTCCTGTTGTGCCTGAAGATCACCCGTCATGCGGTTGAAGGCATTGGACAAGGCAGCGATTTCATGGGGTTCCTTGTCGACCTGGACGCGGGCCGAGAGGTCGCCGCTCGCCACCTGGTCGGCGGCCTGGGCCAGGCGCCCGATCGGCACCGAAATGGCGCTGGCCGCCGACATGCCCAGCCACACCGCTCCGACCAGCACCAGCAAGGCGGTCTCCAGATAGCTGAGAGCAAAGGCTGCCTGGATGCGGGCGCGGCTTTCCTTGGCTTCGCGGTAGGCCTGGATCGACTGCTCGCTGTTGCGCATCTGGGCGATCAGCCCGGGCTGCAGCGGCCGCACCGCATACAGGAAGGCATCGCCATATCCCGACAGCGGATAGAGGGTGCGGATGGTGTCGGGGTTCTCGGTGACCCCGCTGGGCGCGATCTCGCCCTGGGCGGCCATCTCAAGATCGCCGCGCGGGGGCCCGACGTATAGGGGCGCCCCCGGCAGCTCGCCGCTGGCCAGCACCTGTCCCTCGCCATCGAGGATGTAGAGGGCGGGGTAGCCAAAGATGTCGGCCGTCTGGGCCAGCAGGCCCGAGAAGCGAATCCGGCTGCTGCGGAAGTCGGCGCGCGCTTCTGGCGCCGTCAGCTCATTCGCGATGGTGGCGAGGTCGGATTCCAGCTCGAGGCTGACGTCGCGGACATAGGCCCGGCCGATGTCGGCCCCGTTCTCGACGGCCTCGCTGACGTTGACGCTGAACCACTGGTCCACGCCCCGGTTGACCAGCACGCCGAACACCAGGGCGATCAGGATGGCGGGCACCACGGCCACCAGTGAGAACAGGGTCACAAACCGTAGGTGCAGGCGCGCGCCCGCCTGCTGGCGATTTCTGATCAGGTCCAGCACCTGAACACCGACCCCCGAGGCCAGTGTCAGGATCAGCACCAGATTGCCGAGCAGGATGTAGAGGACGGCGCGGCTGGCGGCAGCGCGGGCGCCCCCTTCACCCCCGGCCTCGGGCGCGATGGCCACCAGCCAGATGGCCGCGACGGTGATGATGAAGGCCAGGGCATAGGCCACGCCGAAGACCGGGCGACCGGCCGGTGTGGCGATTCCGGCGCGCAGGGCGCCGATCGCCGCGTCGAGCGGGCGGCTTCTGGGCATCGGGTCTGCGATAACAGGGCCGGTCATGCGTGCGGCACCATCCGACACCTGTGGCCGATGATCAACAGGTTAGTTGCGGAATTACGTCACCGATCCAGCCAGAGGTCCGACAGCGCCGCAGCCACGGCGTCCGGGTCATCCAGCCGGCACAGGCGCGCCTTGGCAGCCCGCCGATCGGTAGCCTCCTCCGGCCAGGGTGCGTTTTCGATGTACCAGCCCAGATGCTTGCGGAACATCTTGAGCCCCAGCGGATAGCCGTAGAAGTCCAGCGACGCGCGCATGTGCCGGATGACGAGGGCCAGCCGCTCCGCCCGATCCGGCGCCTCTGGACCTGTCCCGCCGTCCAGCCCCGCCTGAAGCCGGGCCGCCAGCCAGGGCCGGCCATAGACACCCCGCCCCAGCATCAAGGCGTCTGCCCCGGATCGGGTCAGGGCCTCGCGGGCATCGTCCAGCGTGACCACATCGCCATTGACGATCACGGGGATGGACACTGCCGCCTTGACGTCCCCCACAGCCTGCCAGTCAGCCTGACCGGTATAGAACTGCTTGCGGGTCCGGCCGTGGACCGTCACCGCCTTCACGCCGATCCGCTCGGCCCGCGCGGCCAGATCCGGAGCGTTCAGGGACGTCTCGTCCCAGCCCAGCCGCATCTTGACGGTCACCGGCCGGCTCACGGCCCCGACCACGGCCTCCATGATCCGGCAGGCAAGGTCCGGCACCCGCATCAGGGCCGAGCCGGACGCGGCCCCCGTCACCTCCTTGGCCGGGCACCCGAAGTTGAGGTCGATGATGTCGGCGCCGGCGCGCTCGGCCATTCGCGCGCCTTCGGCCATGGCCTCCGGGTCGCGCCCGACCAGCTGGATGACGGTGAGCGGCAGCCCCTCTCCCACTGCGGCGCGCCGCACCACGTCGGGGCGTCCGCGGGCCAGCTCGGCAGAGGCCACCATCTCCGTCGCCACATAGGGCGCGCCGAGCTCAGAGGCGAGCTGGCGGAACGGCAGGTCGGTGACGCCGGTCATCGGCGCCATCAGGACCCGGCCGGGCACGGTCACATCGCCGATGACGAGGGAGGAACGCATCGGCCCCTATCTTCGCCCCTGCCCCCTCTCGTCAAGGGCGCGGCCGCCGCCTAGAAGACGGGGCATGAAGTTTCAGGCCGTCGTTGTCGCCGCGGGCTCGGGCTCCCGGGCAGGTGTGGAAAAGCCTTGGGTCGCTCTTGGCGGCATGCCCGTGGTGCGATGGTCGGTCGACGCCCTCCTGAAGGCCGGGGCCAGCGAGGTCATCGTCGTGGCCGCGGCGGACCGACTGGCCGAGGGGCCGCCGGCGCTCTCAGGCCTCGAGGGATGGCGGATGGTCGAGGGCGGCCAGACGCGCGCCGAGTCGGTCGCGCGGGGCCTGAAGGCCCTGGACGGACCCGCCGACCAGGCCGTCCTGATCCATGATGCAGCGCGCCCCTTTCTCGAGCGGGCTGTGATTGACCGCCTGCTTACCGCGCTGGAGACGTCCGACGGCGCCGTCCCGGCCTTGCCCGCCGTCGACAGCCTGAGACGCGGCACAGACTCAGCGCTGGGTGACAGCGTGGACCGCGACGGACTCTATCGCGCCCAGACCCCGCAGGCCTTCCGTCGTGCCAAAGTCGTTGACGCACTCGCCGGCTGGTCCGGCGCAGCCCCGCCCACCGACGAGGCCGAGGCGGTGCGCGCGGCCGGAGGGCGGGTCGTCCTGGTGCCCGGCGATCCGCGCCTGTTCAAACTGACCTATCCGGAGGACTTCATCATGGCCGAGGCGCTGGCGAGGGGGCTGCAGGCGCCGATGGTGACCCGTGTGGGACAGGGGTTCGACGTTCACCGCTGGGGGCCGGGCGCCTCGGTCTGGCTGTGCGGGGTCGAGCTTCCCCATGACCAGACCCTGATCGGTCATTCCGATGCCGACGCAGGCCTGCATGCCCTGACCGACGCCATTCTGGGCGCCATGGGCGACGGTGATATCGGCGACCATTTCCCGCCCACCGATCCGAAGTGGAAGGGGGCCGCGTCCGACCAGTTCCTGATTCACGCCGTCGAGCGACTGACGGCCCGCGGGGGTGTTCTGGTGAACGTCGATGTGACGCTGATCTGCGAACAGCCGAAGATCAAACCGCATCGCGAGGCCATGCGCGCACGGCTGGCTGAGCTTTGCGGGCTGGATCGGGACGCCGTGAGTGTGAAGGCGACCACGACCGAGCAATTGGGCTTCACCGGCCGAAATGAGGGCCTCGCGGCCCAGGCGGTGGCCACGGTCACCCTGCCCGCCTGGGCGGGAAACTGTCGCGCATCAGGGCGCCCCACAGATTGACGTAATTGTCGGTCCAGGGCCTGACGTCGGTCTCGGCAATCGTTTTCCAGTCCGGGTCGGTGACGAAGTCGGCCAGCCCCTCTGGCGTTGCCGACAGGATCAGCACCTCGGTTGAGGCTTCGGACATATATGGCCGGTCTTCCCTCTGGGCATAGATGCGATGCCGTTCGGTCGCACCCAGCTGGCGGGCGGCGGCCACGGCCGGCAGGGTGATGTCGAGGTGCCGGTTGGACAGGTGTAGAACCACCACCCCGGTCGGACCAACAACACGCAAATAGTCTGCCAGGGCCTCGACCGTCAGCAGGTGGGCGGGAATGGCGTCGGAGGAGAAGGCGTCGACCACCAGTAGATCAAAGGCGCCGTCTGGCTGATCCGCGAGGGTCAGGCGCGCATCGCCCAGCACCGTCTCGACCGGACCGGAGGCGCAGTTGGAGATGAAGGTGAACCAGCGCGGATTTCGAGCCATCCGATCGACCATGGGGTCAATCTCGAAGAAGGTCAGAGTGTCGCCCGGTCGCTTGTAGGCGGCCATCGCGCCGGACCCCAGTCCGACCACCCCCATTCGCACGGCCGGGGCGCGCGACTGGACCACCCAGGTTGCCACGCCGATCGGCGTGTCACGGGCGTAGTAGAGGGTGGGATCACAGGCAAAGTCGGGGTTACGGGCCTGCGCGCCGTGTAGCGTCGTACCATGCTTCAGGACATGCACCGGCCCACCCATGCCGGGGTCCTCGATGCGGGCGACGCGCATCACGCCGAAGAAGCTGCGCTCGGTCAGGCTCCAGTCATAGCCCCGCGTGACGTGCTGGGCCGACAGGGTGATCGCCAGCAGGATGCCCGTAAAGACCAGGGCGCGATCCCGAACCATGAAGGCACAGATCGCCGCAGCCCCAAGGATGACCATGGCCTGTTGCAAGGTGGTGGTCTTTTCGAGCAGGGGCCACAGCGCGGGTATCGGCAGGATAAGGTCGTAGAGAATGTGCGGAAGGACAGCCAGGGCCAGTCCTCCCACAAGGAAATAGCCATGCCGGAGCGTCAGCGGCCCCCGCCATGGTCGGGCCAGTCCGACCGCGACCAGCACCAGCGGATATTCCCAGACCATGTTGAAGACCACGGGCGCGATCAGGGCATTGAAGGCACCGCCAACAAAGCCACCGACCGAAAGCAGCAGGAAGAACTCAGTCAGCCGGTCCGGCGGGGGGCGCCGGGCCGCCAGCAATTGATGGCACCACAGGGCGGTGAAGAAGAAGGCGCCCAGATTGACGATCAGCAGGAAGATCCAGTTGGAGTTGCGGAACGCGACCAGACTGACGGTCACGGCCAGCAGGGCGGACTGGACGATGAAGGTGACCGGCATCAGGATCCAGGGTCTGCTCTGGAAGGCGATCACAAACGTCAGCAGATAGAGGGCCAGCGGTATGACCCACAGGAAGGGCGCCGAGGCGACATCGGTCGCCAGATGGGCGGTTACGCCCAGCATCAGGCTGGACGGTGCGGCGGCCAGCAGCACCCACAGCCCGCGCTCGCGCCAGGGGATGGGCGGACTGGCCGGGAGCGGAGCAGGCTCTCTCCGGGTCGCGACCCGCGCCTGCCATATGGTCAGGCCAAGGGCGAGGATCAGCACCACAAATATCCCGTAGCCCGCGCTCCAGCCCCAGCGCTGCCCCGACAGCGAGGCCAGCGGCTCGATCAGGACCGGATAAGCCAGCAGCGCCAGAAAGCTGCCGAGGTTCGACGCAGCATAGAGGACATAGGGGTTCTGGCCGTCGGCATGCCCCGCCCTCACCCGGGCGTACCAGGCCTGCAGCAGGGGGGCCGTCGCCGACAGCACCGCGAAGGGCAGTCCGACCGACAGGGTCAGGGTCGCCAGCAGCCAGCCGATCGGGGCAGCCGGGTCGGGATCGCCCAGCAACCCGTTGACCCGCAGGGGCAGGAAGGTCGCCGCCACGACCAGCAGGGCGACATGCACCCCGACCTGCAGCTTCAGCGACGACAGCCGCTGCAGCAGGTGGGCGTAGGCATATCCCGCCAGCAGGCCGGTCTGGAAGAAGACCATGGCCGTGTTCCAGACCGAGGGCGATCCGCCGAGCACCGGCAGCACCAGTTTGGTGATCATCGGCTGGACCGAGAACACCAGCATGGCCGAGGTGAAGATGGCGAGAGCGAAGATCAGGGGCGTCGTGCGCTCGCGGTCCCAGCGAGCACCGAAGGTCAGGCTGTGTTCACTCATGCCGGCTCCGGACTGGATCGATGCATCGACAGACGGGCGTCTCCACGTCACCCTGCGCCCAGCGTAAGCCTGACTCGTCCGAGCCCATAGAGATGTTTCCACCCGACCTTCTGTCCCTCGCCGAGGACGTGGTCGCCCGTGCCCGGGCACGCGGCGTCATGATTGCTACGGCCGAAAGCTGCACCGGGGGACTGGTCGCGGCCGCCCTCACCTCGGTGGCCGGATCATCCGCCGTTCTGGAGCAGGGCGTGGTGACCTATTCCAATGCCGCCAAGACGCGTCTGCTGGACGTTCCGTCAGCCTTGCTGGAGGCCCACGGCGCCGTCTCGCGCCCTGTCGCCGAGTCGATGGCTGCTGGCGCCCGCAGTCGCGCAGGCGTGGATGTCGCTGTGTCGGTCACCGGCATCGCCGGGCCGGGCGGAGGATCGGCGGACAAGCCCGTTGGACTGGTCCATTTTGGTCTGGCCGGACTCGAGGGCGTGCGACATGTCGAGCGGCACTTTGCCGAGCCGGACCGCCAGGCCATCCGGATGGCGGCGACGCGTCAGGCGCTCGAAATGCTTCTGGACGCCCTGTCGTGAAGATCGTTGACGCGCGCGGTCACCGATGCCCGGTGCCGAGCCTCCGCCTGGCCAGAGCGCTCGAGGCGGCCCGTCCGGGCGACACGATCCGGTTGCTGGCCACGGATCCGATGGCCCGCATCGACGTGCCCCACATGCTGGCCGACGGCCCGCACCGGGTCCTGACCGTTCAGAACGTCGAGGGCGGCCTCGAGATTACTGTTGAGACCGGCGCCGCGCCGTCAGGCTGACGACCTTGGGCGTCTGGGTCAGCGCCTCTTCCGCCTCGACGATCAGGGCCTCGTCGCGGGCGCGCTTGTCGTTTTCCATCTCGGTGGCGAAGGCGCCGCCATAGAAGATGGCGTTCACGTTCCACGACAGCCAGATCAGCAGCACCACGACCGCGCCGACCGAGCCATAGGTGGCGCCCAGCACGGCGATCTGCTCGACATAGATGGCGCACAGCCAGGACGAGATCATGGACAGCAGGGTGGCGATCACCCCGCCCGTGATGGCCGGGCGCCAGGCCACGCGCGACTTGTGCGACATGGCATAGCGGTAGAGCAGGGTCAGACCGAACGACAGGCCGATGGCGGGCAACAGCACATCCATCGGCATATATCCGCCCGTGACCTCCTCACCCGTTCCAACGGCATCGGCGTGGGACATCAGGCGCGCGGTGACCACGGCACCCGACACGACGGTGAACAGGCCGAAGGCGAACAAGGCCACGAAGAAGGCCAGCAGGTTGAACTTGAGGAAGCCATGCGGCTCGGCCTCATCATGGATCAGGTTTAGACCGGCCAGCAGGGCCTTGAACCCGCGGTGCGCGGCATAGGCACCGATGACAAGGGCGAAGGCGCTCTGGGTCGAGACCGTACGGGCCGAGGCGTTGGTCAGGCGGGTGATTTCCTCAAGGAAGATGGCCCGCGCGGCCGTGGGCATGACGTCGGCAAGGGCCGTGGCCTGGGCGCTGACCTCGCTGATCGACAGACCCACCTTGTACAGGCCGATCAGAATCGCCACCGCCGGAAACACGGCCAGCAGGGCGAAGAAGGAGACGCCGCCCGTGTAGAGCATGACGTCACGACCCCAGCTGCGGGCAAAGGCACGGCCTGACAATCGAAGCCAGAAGCCTGCCCGGCTCCAGGGAGTGTCCGTTTTCAAGATCAATCTCTCGGCGACCCGCTCAGCGGCAATCCGGCGCGAAACTAGACTTTTTTGTGACTTTGCAAACCCTCTTAGCCCAGGAGGTCTTGGAACCGGTTGCGAGAGCGGCGGGGGGCTGTCTATGGTCGCGCCCTGTCGGGCTGCGCTCCGGGGCAGGATTCGGGGCTGAAGGGGGCGAACCGTCTTGGATTTCGATCCGCGTATTCTGGTCGTTGCCGGGGACGATTCCGAGGCTGACGCCCTGTGCCGACTTCTGGACAGCGAAGGCTGGACCACAGTCACCGCCTCCACGCCCGAAGCGGCCGAAATCGTGCTGGAAGACTTTCCGATCGAAGCGGCTATCCTGCTGGGCGGTGACGGCGACGTCGCTGCGGTCGCGACGCGACTGAAGGACCTTGCTTCGCCCCGCTATCTGGCGGTCATCGCCCTGATGACGCGGGCCGCCAGTGCAGCCGAGGTAGAGGCGGTGGATCTGGCCATGACCGCGCCGGCGCACCCCGTGCAGCTGCGCATCCGTCTGGAACAGCTGGTCCGCGCGGCCCTGGCCGAAGAAGAGCTCAATCTGCGAATCGAGACCTTCCGCCAGAATGGCCAGCCCATTGATGTCCCGCCCGTCGAGGCCCCGGTCCGGATCCTGGCGGCCGGCAAGCCCGACCGGCGCTTTCTCGCCCTGTCCAATGCCCTGACCGAAGATGGCGCCGAGGTGGTGGCGGCCCCCACGCCCTACACAGCCTTCGACTATCTGCACGAAAGCCCGTTCGACGCGGCCGTCCTGTGGGGCGCCGAGGATCAGGCCCCGGCCCTGTCCATCGCGTCGGGAATGAAAAGAAACACAAGGCTCTATCACATCCCGGTGATGCTTTACCTGAGCCGCGGAGCCGAGATCGACGCCGCCGATCTTTACGGCCGCGGTTTTGCCGACGTGGCCGCGGCGGACACCGAGGAGCACGAGACCGCCCGCCGCCTGCTGGCCATGGCGCGCTTCCATCGCCGGCAGATCGGCGTGCGGCGCGCGCTGGATTCGGTGCGCGGGTCCGGGCTGACCGATCCGGACACTGGCCTGTTCACCCGGGACCTGTTCGCCCAGCATCTCGGCCGGGTGAGCGAGGCCGCTCGCGAGCGCCGACGTCCCCTGTCGGTCTGTGTGCTGAAGGTATCGATGACGCCGGCGGTCGAGGAGGCCCGCAGGGACGGCTGGCTGTCCCGTGCCCTCCCCCAGATCGGAACCATGGTCTCGCGACTGATCCGGACTGAGGACACGGCAGCCCGCCTGTCGAGCGAGGTCTTCGCGCTGGCCCTGCCCGGTACGACCGAAGCCCACGCCCGCATCGCCGCCCAGCGGATCGTGGCCGTGATCGGCTGCACCGCCTTTGAGGCCGGCCCCGGGCGTTCGCCCTTCGTGGTCGACTTCGAACTGGGCGTGGCGGAGCAGCAGCCGGGCGAAGCGCCCGCCCGTGCGCTGGAACGCGCTTCGGCGGCACTCGCGTCAGAGAGCGCGCGGGCCGCCAGCTAAAGCCTGACTCTCCGAGCCTAGTTTTCCAGCGCCGCCACCGTGGCCAGCGAGTCGGTGATCCGTTCGGCGGCCTTCAGGCGCGCCTCGGCATCGGCCCATTCGCCCATGACCACGATCTTCTGGTCCGGCCGCAGCTTCCACACCCCGGTGTTCTTCTGGATCAGGCCGACCAGTCCAAGCGGGTTGGGGAAGGCATTATTGCGTAGCGTCAGCACCGCACCCTTGGGTCCCATGTCGATCCGCTCGATCTGCGCCTTGCGGCACGAGGCCTTGATCCCGACGATGCGCAGCAACTGCCGCGCCTCGTCCGGAAGCGGGCCGAACCGGTCGATCAATTCCGCGGCCAGGGCCTCGCGATCCTCGCCGCGCTCGGCATCCGACAGACGCCGATAGAGGCTGAGACGAAGGTTCAGGTCCGGCACGTAACTTTCGGGAATCAGGACGGCGGCACCCACATTGATCGTGGGAGACCACTCGCGATCCCGCGCGTCGCCGCCCTGCTCGCGCAGTTCGGCCACGGCGTCTTCCAGCATCTGCTGGTACAGTTCGACCCCGACCTCGCGGATGTGGCCCGACTGTTCGTCGCCCAGCAGATTGCCGCCGCCGCGCTGGTCCAGATCGTGGCTGGCCAGTTGGAAGCCCGCGCCCAGATTGTCCAGCGACTGCAGCACCTGCAGGCGACGCTCGGCCGACAGGCTGAGCGGCCGGTTGGGATCTGTCGTCAGATAGGCAAAGGCGCGCGCCTTGGACCGGCCGATCCGCCCACGAATCTGGTGCAGTTGAGCCAGTCCGAACATGTCCGCCCGGTGCACGATCAGGGTGTTGGCCGTCGGGATATCCAGCCCGCTCTCGACGATGGTGGTCGACAGCAGCACGTCATACTCGCCCTCATAGAAGGCGCTCATGACCGCCTCGAGCTGGGTCGGAGACATCTGTCCATGGCCGACGACGGCCTTCACCTCGGGCACCTGCTCGCGCAGGAACTGCTCGATGTCGGGCAGGTCCACCAGCCGCGGCGCGACGTAATAGGCCTGACCGCCCCGGTACTTCTCGCGCAGCAGGGCCTCACGCACCATGACCGGATCCCAGGGCGCGACATAGGTGCGGACGGCCAGACGGTCGACCGGCGGCGTCGCGATGATCGACATCTCTCGGATGCCGGACAGGGCCATCTGCAAGGTGCGCGGAATGGGCGTCGCGGTCAGCGTCAGCAGGTGCACATCGGCCCGCAGGCTCTTGAGCTTCTCCTTGTGCTTGACGCCGAAATGCTGCTCCTCGTCGACGATCACCAGGCCGAGGTCCTTGAAGCCGACCTGTTCCGACAGCACCGCATGGGTCCCGACCACGATCTCGAAAGTACCGTCCTTCAGGCCGGCGCGGGTCTCGGAGGCGTCCTTGGCTGTCACCATACGCGACAGGTGGCGCACCGTGATCGGCCAGCTGGCGAATCGCTCGCTGAAGGTCTTGAAGTGTTGCCGGGCCAGAAGCGTCGTCGGGCAGACGACCGCCACCTGCTGGCCGGTCATGGCGACCACAAAGGCGGCCCGCAGCGCCACCTCGGTCTTGCCGAAGCCCACGTCGCCACAGATCAGCCGATCCATGGGCGTGCCCTTGGCCAGATCGGACAGGACGTCGCCGATAGCGTTCAGCTGGTCGTCGGTTTCCTCATAGGGGAAGCGGGCACAGAATTCGTCGAACAGGCCCTGCGGCGGGGTGACCACATCGCTCTCGCGCAGCGCCCGCTTGGCCGCCAGGGCGATGAGGCCCTCGGCCATCTCGCGCAGGCGCGCCTTGGCCTTGGCCTTGCGGCCCTGCCAGCCTGCTCCGCCCAGCCGGTCCAGCTGCACACCCTCGGCCTCGGCCCCGTAGCGGGTCAGCAGGTCGATGTTCTCGACCGGCAAATACAGTTTCGCGTCGCCGGCATAGGCCAGCTCGAGGCAGTCGTGGGGGGCGTCCTGGATGTCGAGCGTGCGCAGACCCTCGTAGCGGCCGATGCCATGGTCCAGGTGGACCACCAGGTCACCCGTGGTAAGCGCCGACGCCTCTGCGAGGAAGTTGGAGGCCCGCCGCTTGCGCCGGGGCCGGGCCAGCCGGTCCCCCAGAATGTCGGTCTCGGTGATGACCACCAGATCATCGGTCTCGAACCCGGTTTCGACGGGCAGGATGGCGCGCAGATAGAGGGCGTCGGTGGCCGCCTGCACATCGGCCCAGTCGCGCACGGGGACGACCGGATTCAGTCCGTGATCCGACAGCATGGACGCCAGGCGTTCCGAAGACCCCTCGGTCCAGGACGCGAACAGCACCTTGCGCCCGGCTTCCCGCCGGCTGCGGGCATAGGCGGCGACGGCCTCGAACAGATTGACACTGTCCTGCGCGCGCTCCGCAGCGAAGGACCGGCCCAGCCGCCCGCCAGCGTCCTCTCCCGGCCCGGTCAGCGGACTGAGCTGGACGACAGCGCGATCCGCCAGTGACGCGGTCCAGTCGCCGGGCGACAGATACAGGGCCTCGGGCGGCAGGGCGCGTCCGCTCTGGGCGCTGCGGCCGGCCGCGCTCTGGGCCGCCTCGCGCCGCGCATCAAAGGCATCGACCGTCAGGTCCCAGCGTTCGCCCCGGGCCTGATCGGCCTGGCTGTCCAGATAGATGACCGCATCGCCGGGCAGGTAGTCGAACAGGGTCTCCAGCCGCGGGTAGAGCAGCGGCAGCCAGTGCTCCAGTCCCTGACGGCGGGCCCCCTCGCTGACGGCAGCATAGAGGGGATCGTCCCCCGCCGTGCCGAAGCGCTCCAGATAGCCGGTGCGAAAGCGCGAAATGGCCTCGGCATTCAGCAGGGCCTCGGACACCGGCGCCAGCTGCACGGAGGTCAGCTGGCCGGTCGACCGCTGCGAGGCCGGGTCAAAGGTCCGGATCGACTCCAGTTCCTGCCCGAACATGTCGAGGCGCACGGGTTCGTCAAAGCCGGGCGGATAGACGTCGATCACGCCGCCGCGCACCGCATACTCGCCCCGCTCCGAAACGGTCGAGGCGCGCACATAGCCGTTGGTCGCGAAATAGGCCTCGAGTGCGGCCGTATCGAGCTCGCGGCCGACATGGGTCTCGAAGCCGGCGCTGGCGGTCACATCGCGCGGCGGAGTGCGCTGCAGCGCCGCCGCGACCGTGGCCACGATCAGGCGCGGTCGATCGGGCGCGCCGCCCTGGGCCAGCGTGCTGAGGGCCGCCATGCGCTGCGCCGACACCGACGACGAGGGGCTCAGCCGGTCATAGGGCAGACAGTCCCACGCCGGATAGTTGAGGATCTCGATCCCGTCCGCGAAAAAGCCGATCGCGTCGATGAACCGGGCGGCCCGTGAGGCATCGCGCGCCACGAACAGCGCCGTCCGGCCGGGCGCCAGCCGCTCGGCAATCCGGAGCGCGTCGAGGCCTTCCGGGGCGCCGGTCAGGGGAGTGTGGGCGGACGACTGCCCCATCAGCCGATTCCCCGCGCGACCTCGGCCGAGACGGAGTCGGCGACGAACCGGCGGATGCGCTCCATCAGCGGCCCCTCCCACTCGGGGGGCGTCGGCGTCGAGCCCTTGATCCAGCCGTAGAGCGCGTGGTCATCCTCATCCAGAAGGGCCTCGAACTGCGTCAGTTCCGCCCCGTCCAGCGTGGGCGCGATCTGGTCCGAGAACGGGCCGAGGATCATGTCGGCCTCGCGAAAGCCCCGGCGCCAGGCGCGAAAGCGGATCCGGTTCAGCCGGGTGGTCAGTTCGGCACGTGCGATGTCTTCGGCCACAAGAATTCTTGCCCGGTCAAAAGGAGTGGAGCCGTGTCAGATAGCGGTCGTCTGTCCATTTCGCCACCCGTCGCGGCCCGCTATCGTGACGCACCATGCGGCCCGAGATTCTGTTCCCCCTGTTCGTGCCCGTCGAAAGCCTGAAGGGCGTGGGCCCCCGGCTGGCCCCGGCCGTCCATCGTCTGGCCGGGCCACTGGTGCGTGACCTGCTGTTCCTCGCGCCCTCGGGCCTGATCCGGCGCCGCGAGATGACGGCCCTGACCGCAGTCGAGGGGGAGATCGGCATCTTCGATCTGGTCATGGGCGGCCTGACCAAGCCGGGGCGCCCCGGCCTGCCGTTCAAGGTGCGGACCAATGACGAGAGCGGCTTTCTCACCCTGATCTGGTTCGGCGGATCGGAGGCCTGGATCCGGCGCCAGTGCCCCGAGGGCGAGCGCAGGATCGTCAGCGGCAAGGTCGAGAAATTCAATGACCTGGTGCAGATACCTCACCCCGACTATGTGCTCGCTCCGGACAAGCGGGACGAGATCGTGCCCATCGAGCCGGTCTATCCGGCCACCCAGGGCCTGAGCTCGCGACAGGTCCGCCGACTGGTGCTCACGGCGCTGGAGGGCCTGCCCGATCTGCCTGAATGGCAGGATCCGGCCTGGCTGGGCAAACAGGCCTGGCCCTCGTGGTCAGAGGCGATGACGGTCCTGCATGCGCCCGGGGGCGAGCACGATCTTGATCCGCAAGCCCCGGCCCGCGCGCGATTGGCCTTCGACGAAGTGCTCGCCCACCAGCTGGCGCTGGTCCGGCGCCGGCGCACGCGGCAAGCGGTCCGCGCGCCCCGTATTGCCCCCGGACAAGCGGCTGAACGCCTGCTCTCTGCCCTGCCCTTCACTCTGACCGGTGCCCAGCAGCGCGCCGTTGCCGACATCCGGCGCGATCTTGCCAACGGCGAACAGATGGCGCGCCTGCTGCAGGGCGATGTCGGATCGGGCAAGACGGCGGTGGCGGCCCTCGCCCTCGCGGATGCGGTCGACAGCGGCTTCCAGGCGGCCCTGATGGCCCCGACCGACATTCTGGCGCGTCAGCACCACGAGCGGCTGACACCTCTGTTCGCCGAGGCGGGCATCCAGTGTGCCCTGCTGACCGGTCGCGATCCGGCCAGCGTGAGGCGCCCCGTGCTGGAGGGGCTCGCCGGTGGCCGCCTCCCGGTCGTGATCGGTACCCACGCCCTGTTCCAGGACAGCGTGGCCTTCCATCGCCTGGGGCTGGCGGTGATCGACGAACAGCACCGGTTCGGGGTGCGCGAGCGCCAGCGCCTGCTGGACAAGGGCGGACCCGATGGGGGCGTACACCTGCTGACCATGTCGGCCACGCCGATCCCCCGCACCCTGGAACTGACCCAGTATGGCGAGCTGGATGTGTCCCGGCTCGATGAAAAGCCGCCCGGCCGCCGGCCGATCCGCACCGCCGTCCTGCCGCTGGACCGTCTGGCCGAGGTCGCCACTCGGCTGAAAGCCGCCATCGAGGCCGGGGCGCAGGCCTACTGGATCTGTCCCCTGATCGAGGAGTCCGAGACCGTCGATCTGGCCGCGGCCGAGAAGCGGGCCCGCGACCTGTCCCGGCTCATGGGCCGCCCGGTCGGACTGATGCACGGACGGATGCCGGGGCCGGAGCGCGAAACCGTCATGCAGTCCTTTCTGGACGGCCATACGCCGCTGCTGGTGGCGACCACGGTCGTCGAGGTGGGCGTGGATGTACCCAACGCCACCCTGATGGTCATTGAGCACGCCGAGCGCTTTGGCCTCGCCCAGCTGCACCAGCTGCGCGGTCGGATCGGTCGCTCGGACAAGCCCAGCGCCTGCACCCTGCTCTATGCTTCTTCGGACACGGGTCTCGGCAAGACAGCCGTCGAGCGGCTGGACATCCTGCGCCAGACCGAGGACGGGTTCGAGATCGCCGAGGCCGACTTCCGCATCCGCGGCGGCGGCGATCCGCTGGGGCTGAAGCAGAGCGGCTTTCCCGCCTACCGCTTTGCCGACCCCACCGCCCACGCCAGCCTTATCCGCGCCGCGGCCGATGACGCCCGCCTGATCCTGGGCCGCGACCCGGCGCTGACGTCAGAGCGCGGTCGGGCGGTTCAGGTGCTCGAGGCGCTGTTCGACTGGCGCGCCTCGCGCCCCTCGGGCGACTGATCGGGCGCACTGCCCTGCCCATTCAGGCGCAGCCACAGGGCCAGGCGCTCCTGAACATCGTGTTCAATATCACCATAGAACAGATTGTAAGGACGAGATTTTCGCCGATCCGACCAGTTGCCGGACTCGCGGAAGGACTCCATGGACGGCTCGCTGTGCCGCAGCAGGCCGTCGCGGCATTCGGTCTCGACCGTCCGGGCGATCAAGGCCGGGCGGGCGCCCCATTCCAGGCCGGTGGCATTGGTGGCGCCTCGGTGCAGGCGCGCGGGCACCTCGGCCTCGTCTGTCGAGCCGGTGACCGGATTGACGCACAGGGCGTCCCGGTCGCCCAGATCTGCCAGTCGCCCCCGGACGTCCCAGACCAGCGCCCGTCGCAGCCGCCGTCGGGCCGCGCCATCGTTGTCCTGCCCGACCGGCGAGAAGGCGACGACACAGCCGACCTGGTCCCGGCTCTGGCAGGGCAGCAGCGAGGGCGTCTCGGGCGCTTTCGCGACCACAGCATCCATGATGTAGACCGCGACGACGCGGCGCCGCAGGGCGGGGTTACCGACGATGCGCTCGCGCACCAGGCGGTCGGCCAGCTCCCCCCCCTGCTCCAGCCCGGCGATGACGATAGGACCCGTCGGATGCTGTGCCAGGAACACATCAAAGGCGGCGTCGATATCCCTCCAGGCAAAGGCCCGGGCCTCACGTGCGTCATCGCGGAGGGTCAGCCGGGTGTAGAGGCTGCCCTGCCGGTATCGGGGAATACTCAGCCGACCCGCCCGTGCGAAAGGGCCCGCATAGTTCGGGATAACCACGCGAAACAGCCAGTCGTCGGCATCCGCCTCGCCGATCGGGCCATTCCACTCGCGCCCTCCGTCATAGGTGGTCGAATGGATGAAGAATACGGCGGCCGGGCCCGAGTCCTCGATGCCAACATCCTGCATCGCCCAGGCCGAGGCCTGCCCATAGTCGGGCGCCGGCGGCGGATCATAGGTCTGGAACGGTACCTCGGGGTCCATGCCGGCCTGCAGGATGTCTCCCCGCCAGACGGCAGCGGCAGCCACGATCAGGAACACCAGGGCAAAGCCGGCATAGCCGAGCAGGGACCGGAAGCTGATCGCGCGACGGCTCATCGCCAGGGGTCGTCCGTCGCCAGATACGACTGGACGTAGCGACGTACGCCTTCTTCCAGCGGCGTCGACTGCCCGTCAAAGCCGAGCTCGCGAACCCGGTCCATGCGGGCCTGGGTGAAATACTGGTACCGGTCCCGGATCACCTCTGGCATGTCGACATAGGTGATCTGCGGCTCCTTGCCGACCGCAGCGAACGTCGCCCGCGCCAGGTCGGCGAACGAGCGGGCCTGACCCGATCCGGCGTTGAAGATGCCCGAAACCTCATCGCTGCCCAGCAGCCAGTCGACCACATCGACCACATCATCGACGAACACGAAGTCGCGCAGCTGTCCCCCGTCCGCATAGTTCGGGTGATGCGAGCGGAACAGCTGGATCGGCTCTCCAGCCTGCACCTTGGGCCAGATCTGGGCCACGACCGACTTCATCCCGCCCTTGTGGTACTCGTTCGGACCATAGACGTTGAAGAATTTCAGCCCCGCCCATTGCTCGGGCGAATGGCCCCGCGCGGCCTGCCGGGTTGCATACAGGTCAAAAAGATATTTCGAATAACCGTAGGCATTTAGGGGGCGAAGCTTCTGCAGCGACTCAAAGTCATCGTCATCATCGAAGCCCAGCTTGCCGTCGCCGTAGGTCGCCGCTGACGAGGCGTAGACCAGCCGCACGCCCTTGCGACAGCACCAGTCCCACAGGTCGCGCGACAGGGCGAAATTGGTCTTCAGGATCAGGTCGGCATCAGGCTCGGTCGTGGACGAGATAGCCCCCATGTGCACCACGGCCTCGATGCTGTCGGCATGGGCTTCCAGCCGGTCAAACATCTGCTCCGGCCACCAGAAGTCGGCAATCGGGTGCTTGGCCAGGTTCTTCCACTTGGCGAGGTCCGCTTCTTCGATGCGGTCGCATACGACCACATCGTACCGGTCTTCCGCGCACAGGCGGGCCACGATGTTGGAGCCGATGAAACCGGCCCCGCCGGTCACCACGATCATGCGGCGCATCACTGGCCCTCGCCCTTTGACAGTTTCTTGATCGTCGCCGTGGTGGAATGTCCGGGCGAGAACTCCGCCAGACGGACCTCGCCGCCCCAGGACTCGACCTCGGCCGCCCCGACCACGGTGTCACGCGTATAGTCCGCGCCCTTGATCAGCACATCGGGGCGCAGGGCCTTGATCAGATCCAGCGGCGTCTCGGTATCGAAGGCCGTGACGCGGTCCACGCTGGCCAGCCCGCCGATCACCGCCGCGCGGCTGTCCAGATCATTGACCGGGCGTCCTTCACCCTTCAGCCGCCTGACCGAGGCGTCGGTGTTCAGCGCCACGATTAGCCGGTCGCACCAGGCCCGGGCCTGCGCCAGATACGCCACATGCCCCCGGTGCAGGATGTCGAAACAGCCATTGGTGAAGCCGACCTTCAGCCCGGCGGCTTTCCACAGTTCGACCTGGTCGGCCAGGGCCTCCACAGGCACGATCCGCCCGTGATCGATGTCCATGGCGCCGGTCAACTCGGCTTCCAGCAGCTCGGCCGGGGTGACCGTCGCCGTGCCGCTCTTTCCGACGACCACGCCCGACGCAAGGATGGCAAAGGCCGCCGCAGCCGACAGGTCATGGCCCGCCGCCAGCGCCAGCCCGAGCGCCGCCAGCCCGGTATCGCCGGCCCCCGAAACGTCGAACACTTCGCGGGCGCGGGCGGGAATGTGCTGCACCGACCCGCCCCGCCGCAGCAGGGACATGCCCTTGCCCGCGCGGGTGACGACCACGGCCCGGGCGGTCGTCTGCTCCAGCAGGACCGCCAGCGCGCGCTCGACCTCGGCATCCGTGTCGGTCGGCAGGCCGGTCGCGCCGGCCAGTTCGGCCGCGTTGGGCTTGATCAGGTCGACGGCACCATAGCGGGCGAAGTCGCGACCCTTGGGGTCGACGATCACCGGCACACCGGCGTCCTTGGCATGGGCCAGTGCCGCAGCGATCAGCGCATCGCTGACCACGCCCTTGGCATAGTCGGAGATCAGGATGGCGTGGGCGCCGTCAAACACCCCTTCGCCGACCCAGGCGGTATCGAGGGCCTCTTCCTCGTCAAGACGCAACAGCTGCTGTCCGGCGGCGACGTAGCGCGTCTTGACCACCGTCCGCGCCTTCGGGGCATAGAGGACGGCGTCGGTCAGACCGGGTTCTTCGGCCAGCAGGCCGGCCAGCACCCGGCCCTCGCCATCATACCCCGCAACGGAGCCGAGGGTGACGCGCGCGCCCAGCGAAGCCAGGTTGCGGGCCACATTGCCCACGCCGCCCGGCATGGACACCGATCGGCGTGTGCGCAGCACCGGCACCGGCGCCTCGGGCGAGATCCGGCTGACCTCGCCATAGACGAACCGGTCCAGCATGATGTCCCCCACGCAGGCGAGGGTCAGGGACGGCGCCCGGGCAAGCAGGCTTTGAAGACCGGCGAGGTTCATGGTCTGGAGCTATCCCACAGCACCGGGCACGTCCAGTCGTCGACCGGCTCAGGCCCCGCCCTTGATGCCTTGGGCGATGACCAGATCGTCGAAGGCGATCAGCTGGGCGGCCAGCGCCTCGAACTGGTCGAGCGGCACCATATTGGGTCCGTCCGACGGAGCGTTGTCGGGGTCCTGGTGGGTTTCCATGAAGACGGCATCCACACCGACCGACACGGCCGCCCGGCCGAGGACCGGCACGAATTCGCGCTGCCCGCCCGAGGACGTCCCCTGCCCGCCCGGCTGCTGCACACTGTGGGTGGCGTCGAACACGACCGGACAGCCGATCTCGCGCAGCGTCGGCAGGGCCCGCATGTCGGAGACCAGGGTGTTGTAACCGAAGCTGGCGCCGCGCTCGCAGGCCATGACATTCGGATTGCCCGCCCCCGTGACCTTGGCGATCACATTTTTCATGTCCCAGGGCGCCAGGAACTGCCCCTTCTTGATGTTGATCGCCTTGCCCGTCGCGGCGGCCGCCAGCAGCAGGTCCGTCTGCCGGCACAGGAAGGCCGGGATCTGCAGGACATCGACGGCCTGGGCCGCCTCGGTGCACTGGGCCTCGGAATGGACATCGGTCAGCACCGGCAGGCCGATGGTCTCGCGAATCTCGGCAAAGATCGGCAGCGAGTCCGCCAGACCCAGCCCGCGCGCGGCGCTGGCCGAGGTCCGGTTGGCCTTGTCGAAACTGGTCTTGTAGATGATGCCGACATTCAGCCGCTCGCCGATCTCGGCGAGGGCCCCGGCCATTTCGAGGGCATGCTGGCGGCTCTCCAGCTGACAGGGGCCGGCGATGAAGACGATCCGCCGCCCCCCGCCGATGGTGACCGGGCGCTTCAGCCCGTCCTTGATTTCGATGACGCTGTTCGGACGGCTCACTTTATTCGATTTCCCGAGACTGTATTTGGGGCACCAGACGGGGCCATTGGCGTTGGCCCTGCACCGGGCTTGAGGCCATGTGGGGGCAATGCGTGCTGAATAACAGGTTTTTCCCGGAGGTGCGCGCGTGAGTGACGATCCGTCGCCCGTCGTCGTCTGGTTTCGGCGCGATCTCAGACTGCGCGACAACCCGGCCCTGCGCGAGGCTGTCGAGAGCGGCTGCCCCGTGGTGCCCCTCTACATCCTCGATGAGGCAGCCGACGGCCGGCCACGGGGTGGGGCTTCCAAATGGTGGCTGGAAAAAAGCCTTAAGGCGCTCGGCGAGGATTTGAAACAGGCCGGGGCGCCCCTGGTCCTCCGCCGGGGCCCTGCCGAGGCCGTGCTCCGCGACGTGCTCGAGGAGGCCGGCGCTCGCCGGGTCTTCATGAACCGTCGATTCGAACCTGCGGCCTTCGAGGCCGACAAGGACATCGCCCACGCGCTGGAGGCCGACGACATCCAGTGCCGCGGCTTCAACGCCTCGCTGCTGGCCCGGCCGGGCTCGATCACCACCCAGTCCGGCGGACCGTACAAGGTCTTCACCCCCTTCTATCGCGCCCTGGTCGAGCAACTCGGTGACCCGATCGAGCGCCCGGCTCCGCGGGAGATCCGGGGCTCCAGCGGTGTCGACTCCGAGGCGCTGGAAGACTGGTGCCTGTATGACGGCCGTCCGGACTGGGCCGCCGGATTCGATGAGGATGCAGTCGGCGAGGCGGCAGCAGCCCGGCGCCTGCGCGACTTTATCGACAAGGACCTCAAGGACTACGGCACCTGCCGCGACCGCCCGGGGGTTGCTGGCACCAGCCGACTGTCCTCCGCGCTCCACTGGGGCGAGATCAGTCCCTGGCGAGTGTGGATCGAGGTCCGCTCGGCGGTGTCGGACGGCAAGGTCACCGACGGTCAGGCCGAGTCCTTCCTGCGCGAGATCGGCTGGCGCGAATTCTCCGCCCATCTGCTGCACCAGTTCCCCACGCTGCCGGAGGCGAACTTCCAGGACAAGTTCGACGACTTTCCGTGGGCGACGAACGACAAGGCGCTGGAGGCCTGGCAGAAGGGCCTGACCGGCTATCCCATGGTCGACGCCGGCATGCGCGAGCTTTGGGCCACCGGCTGGATGCACAACCGCGTGCGGATGGTCGTCGCCTCCTTCCTCGTCAAACACCTGCGCATCGACTGGCGCGAGGGCGAGGCCTGGTTCTGGGACACCCTTGTCGACGCTGATCTGGCCAGCAATTCGCAAAATTGGCAGTGGGTTGCCGGATCCGGGGCCGATGCCGCTCCGTATTTCCGCATATTCAATCCGGTGTCCCAGGGCACCAAGTTCGATGCGGAGGGACGCTATGTTCGCAAATGGGTGCCGGAACTGGCCCGAATGCCCGACCGCTGGCTGCATAACCCGTGGGACGCCCCGCCGGCGGTCCGCGCCGATGCCGGGGTCCAGCTGGGCCGGAACTATCCCCGCCCCATCGTCGACCACGCCGAGGCGCGCGACGCTGCGCTCGAGGCCTTCAAGAGTCTGGGCAAGGAGTCGTAGAATGCCGGCCTTCGCACTCTGCTTCGGAGGTCAGTAATGACGGCGATGACCCTGGGTGAGCTTCGGGCCCCGGCCCACGCCCCGCGCGGCTTTGGTCTGTTCCTCAAGCTTCTGGCGGCCAACTGGACCTGGGGGCGGCTGACGCTGAAGCTGCCCGACGGACAGATGCACGAACTGGTCGGCAAGGTCCCCGGCCGCAGCGCCGTGCTCGAGATCCGGGACTACGCCATCGCGCGCCGGGTTCTGGCCAATGGCGATATCGGCTTTGCCGAGGGCTATATGGCGGGCGATTGGGAAAGCCCCGATCTGGCCGTCCTGCTGGAGGTGCTGGTCGAGAACTACGACCACATCCAGCGCCTGTTCAACGGCGCCCTGCCGATGAAGATCTTCAACTGGTTCAGCCACCGTCTGCGGCGCAACAGTCGCCGGGGCGCGCGCAAGAACATCCACGCCCACTACGATCTGGGCAACGAATTCTATGCCGCCTGGCTGGACGAGACGATGACCTATTCCTCGGCCCGCTTCGCCGGGCGGGACGAGGCGCTCGATGCGGCCCAGACCCGCAAGTACGAGAACCTTGCCCGCATGATGGACCTTCAGGCCGGACAGTCCGTGCTTGAGATCGGGTGCGGCTGGGGCGGCTTTGCCGAATATGCGGCCCGCGAGGTCGGCGCCCGGGTCACCGGAATCACCATTTCACAGGAACAGCACGATTTCGCCCGCGAGCGCATGCAGCGCGCGGGTCTGTCCGACCGGGTCAGCATCGAACTGGTCGACTACCGCGACGTCGCCGGACGGTTCGACCGCGTGGCCTCGATCGAAATGTTCGAGGCCGTCGGTCGCGAGTACTGGCCCACCTATTTCAGCAAGATCGCCGAGGTGCTGAACCCGGGCGGTCGGGCCGCGCTGCAGATCATCACCATCCAGGACGCCCTGTTCGATGAATATGCGGTCCGCACCGACTTCATCCAGAAGTACATCTTCCCCGGCGGCATGCTGCCCAGCGAGGATCGGCTGAAGCCCGTCGTCGAGGCGGCGGGCCTGGCATGGCAGGCGGTCGAGCGCTTCGGTCAGGACTATGCCGACACCCTGGCGGCCTGGGACCGCCGGTTCCACGCCAGCTGGCCCGATATTCAGCGAATGAAGGGTTTCGACGAGCGTTTCCGTCGAATGTGGCACTTCTACCTGGGTTATTGCGAAGCGGGTTTCCGCAGCGGGCGCACCGATGTGATCCAGCTGGCCCTGAACCGGAGCTGATCGGGTGCCGCCGCTGATCGACGCTGCGGAGCTCAGGGAGCTGATGGCGGCGCAACCCGTGAAACTGCTCGACGCCGGCTGGCGTTTGGACGGCACGGATACTAAGGGACAGTACCGCGCCGCCCATATTCCGGGCGCCGTCTTCCTTGATCTCGAGGCGGTCTCGGATCCGGCCTCTCCCCTGCCCCACACCCTGGCCGATGCCGAGGCCTTCGGTCAGGCGATGGGGGCGCTGGGCCTGTCGGAGGCCGACACCATCGTCGTCTATGAGGCGGGCCCGATGTTCTCCGCCCCCCGGGCGTGGTGGATGCTCAGGACCTTCGGCGCCCGGGATGTCCGGGTTCTGAACGGCGGTCTCCCGGCCTGGGGCGAGGCCTGGGGCGAGACGGTCTCCGGCGATGCCACGCCCGCGCCGGCCCGTTTCAACGCCCGGCTCGACACTGACGCCCTTGTCGGGCTGGAGGACGTCCGCACAGCGCTGCGGTCCGGGGACACGCCTGTGCTGGATGCCCGTGGCCCTGCCCGCTTCCGGGGGGACAGTCCCGAGCCCCGGCCGGGCGTCCGCCCTGGACACATGCCCGGTGCCGTGAACCTGCCCTATGCCGATCTGGTGGATTCACAGGGGCGGCTGCGGCCTGCGGCCGAACTTGAGGCCCGCTTCCGCGCAAGCGGACTGGACGCGGCGGCCGTGCCGGTCACCACCTGTGGGTCAGGCGTGACCGCCGCCATCCTGGTGCTGGCCCTGACCGTATTGGGACGATCGGCCCGTCTCTATGACGGCAGCTGGGCCGAATGGGGGAGCCGCACGGACACCCCCGTCCAGACCGGCTGATCCTCAGGAGGTCTTCTACCCAAACCGTCTTATGACGACGATTTTGGAGCTATGGTCGAGGCCATCGGTTTGACTAGACGCAGGTTCTAGTGACTCTCCCAGTCGCAGACATACGCTTCCATGCCGGGAATTTTAACGATTAAGTCATCGGAAGGATTTTGCACACCAATAACAGCGCGTATTTCATTCTGCCATGCAAAACGCGTATCCTTATGCATAGCGTTTCTCTCAAATACTTCATCTAGACGTTGATCGAAGTCGCGGTATTCGACTTTCCCGACATACAACTTATGAAAGTTAGGTGTCTCAATCACGATGCGTCGGGCTAAAGCGGTGAAGTCGGGAATGCGGAACGAAACATCATACCCGAACTCATCCTTCATTCTGGCGATTAAAGCGGACGATCTATTGGAGGATGCACAAAACAGGTAAGCATTGCTGGAAAGATTAATTTTTGCTCCCGGCTCAAACACCATTCGGACAGGCCCATCCTTCGTGTATCCCATTCTCTTAGCGAACGGGTGATCTTTGGTCAGGACCACTTCACCCTCTGGTGCCCATAGAGTTGCGAGCTCGGCTGCATCGCCGTACCCGGCGCCTCCACTTTCTGAAACGCGGACCGCGCCCGCTGACGAAAGCCTGAGCGTATTGTCCCGCATAACTCTATTGACGTCCTCACTGCGGAGGAACTTGAACGCCTCAGTGGTCCGATCGAAGGGCGATCGCCCAAATTGCTGAAGGGTATTCACAGGCGGCTATTTCATCTCGACCGAAGTGCCTGATTATAAGTATGGAGCGCAATTAGGGCTAGTGTTCCTTCTCGCCTGCCACACAAGGTTGCAGACCAGTCCCGGAAAAAGACGAGCATACACCGGCTTGGCGGTTTTGAAGGCTGAACTCCCGCTCTTGTACCTGCGCCCCCGTTGAGATCATGGATGCACAGACTCAGACTGTGGACTTTCGTGTCTCCCACATTCGAGCTTGATGTTTGCGCTTGGACGGTCGGGCTCGACGCTGCCCCAGACCGGCTGATCCTCAGGAGGTCGGCGGCGCGACGGGTTCGGGACCGGCCACCGAGGCCGGAATGTCCTTCTCGCCGCGCGAGACCACGGTGGCGGCGACCAGATCCCCGGTCACGTTCAGCGTGGTCCGGCACATGTCGAGGAAGCGGTCCACGCCGAGGATCAGGCCGATCCCTTCGGCCGGCACGCCGACCATGACCAGGATCAGGGCGATGACCGGCAGGGAGCCGGCGGGCACACCGGCCGTGCCGATCCCGCCGAGGATGCAGACCAGCATCACCACCAGCTGTTGCTGGATCGTCAGGTCGATGCCGAAGAACTGGGCGAGGAACAGCACCGTCACCCCCTCGAACAGGGCGGTGCCGTTCTGGTTGGCGGTGGCGCCGACGGTCAGCACGAAGCGCGAGATTCGCTTCGGCAGGTTCAGCTCTTCCTCGGCCGCCTTGATGGCGATCGGCAGGGTGGCGTTCGACGAGGCCGTCGAGAAGGCCACCACGAAGGGTTCGCGAACGCCCCGGGCGAACTTCAGCGGGCTCATGCCGCCGAAGATCATGACCAGCAGCGGATAGACAATGAACATGTGGATCGCCATTGCGCCCACGGCCACGCCGGCATAGGCGCCCAGCCGGATCAGCAGGTCCCAGCCGAACACGGCGGCCAGGTTGAACATCAGGGCGGCAATGGCGATCGGCGCCAGTTTGATGACGGCGTTGATCAGCTTCATCATCACTTCCAGCAGCCCCTGCAGGGTCTCCTGCAGCTGGTCGGTCGATTTCGACTTGGCCATGACCATGCCGATGCCGAAGATCAGCGCGAACACCATGACCGGCAGGATCTGGTTGTCGGCGGCGGCCGTGATCACGTTCGACGGGATCATGTCGAGGAAGAACTGGCCCGCCTCGATGCTCTGGGGTGCATTGCCGACGATGGCGGCGGCGCCGTCCGCGCCGTCCTCCAGCAGTTGCGCGGCCAGGGTCGGGTCAACCCCGGCGCCCGGCTGGAAGAAGTTTACCATGCCGAGGCCGATGGCCACCGCAATGGCCGAGACCATGATGGTGAAGGCCAGCGTCTTGAAGCCGACCCGGCCCAGCGACTTCAGGTCGCCCATCTCGGCCACGCCGACCGCCAGTGCCGAGAACAGCAGCGGGATGACCAGCATGAACAGCAGGCGCAGGAAAATCTGGCCGACCGCCTGGATCAGCTCCATCACCCGGGGATCGACGACCAGTCCGTTCAGGTTGACGAACAGGCCCCCGCCCAGACCGACAGCAAAGCCGAGCAGCATCCAGAGATAGAGCGGTACCCCGCCACGCTTGGTCGTTTCCATAGGTCCCCCCGGGGTGTCCGTTCTGGTCGTTTATCGAATCGGCAGGCCGTAGATCAGCCCTGACGGCGTCGCGTTCCACTGTGCATTGAGGCCGCGCGCAAGGTCCAGCGCCGAATCCGATCCCAGATTGCGCCCGAAAATTTCGCCATAGTTTCCAACGGCTGCGATCGCCTGATACGCCCATCGATCCGACAGTCCCAGCCGCGTACCGAACTCGCCCTCCACGCCCAGCAGACGCCGGACGCGCGGGTCGCGGGCCTCCTCGGCCTGATCGGCGACCGTGTCGCGGGTCACGCCGTATTCCTCGGCCAGGATCAGGGCGTTCAGCGTCCAGCGCACCACCCGGGTCCAGTGCGGATCATCCCGGCGCACGATCGGGCCCAGCGGCTCCTTGGAGATCACATCCGGCAGAATCGCATGCTGCTCGGGGCTGGCCAGGGTCGTGCGGGCCGCCGCCAATGCCGACACATCGGCCGTAAAGGCGTCGCAGCGCTCCTCGGCATAGGCGCGGCGGGCCTCTTCCTCGGTCGGCACCACGACCGGCTCGTATTCCAATCCGCGCAGGCGGAAATAGTCGGCGAGGTTCAGCTGCGAGGTCGATTCCGCCTGCACACAGATGCGCGCGCCGTTCAGTTCGGTCGCGCTGGCCAGGTTGAGCGAGCGCCGGACCATAAAGCCCTGCCCGTCGTAATAGTTGGTGCCGGCGAAGCTGACGTCCTCGGTGACGTCGCGGTCCATGGTCCAGCTGGTGTTGCGCCACACCACATCGACCCGCCCCTGCCGCAGCGCCTCGAACCTCTGACCGGTCGTCAGCGGCACGAACCGCACGGCGTCCGGATTGCTGAAGATGGCGGCGGCCATGGCCCGGCAAAAGTCCACGTCGAACCCGCGCCACTGTCCCCGGTTGTCGGTATAGGCAAAGCCGACCAGCCCCTCGTGGACGCCACAGTTCAGGCGCCCGCGGCGACGCACCGCGGCCAAGGTCGGTCCGATCGTGCCCGGAGCCGTCGCCTCGACCGGCGGCAGACCATCCAGCTCGCCATCCGGCTGTCCGGTCGGCTCGTCCTTGTCCCCGCACGCAGCCAGAACCAGCACGGCCACAAGGGCGGCGCTGCCGGCCAGGCTCTTTCGGATGATGGACGAAACGCTACGCGCCATGCCGCCTATAGACGGCATCCGCCCCGCCTTCGCAACCGCCGGGCCGCCCGAAAGTCGTGGAATTGGCGCGCCCTGCAGGATTCGAACCTGCGACCGTCCGCTTAGAAGGCGGGTGCTCTATCCAGCTGAGCTAAGGGCGCCCGGGTCGCGGTCAGTCCGGGGAACGCTCAGTGCGTCCAGGGCTGTTTGCGGTTGGGGGCAAAGTTGTCGGCATAGGCCTTGAGGATCAGCGGCGCCTCGCGCGGTTCCTGCAGGCGGAAGGGGATGCCGTGCCGGTCGGCATAGGCGATGGCCTCTTCCTGGGTGTCGAAGGTCAGCCGCACCTGGCCGTTCATGTCGGTCGAGCCGGTCCAGCCCATCAGCGGATCGATGAAGCGCGCCGACTGGGGCATGAATTCCAGCACCCAAGCCGCCGTCTTGGCCTTGCCCGACTGCATGGCGGTTTTCGCCGGTCTGTAGATGCGCGCCAACATGTCTGCCTCGGTATGCGGATCGGGCACCCGCGTGCCCGTGTGGTCGGTCCATTTAGCGAGCAGCGCGCCGCCGGTCCAGCGCGCCCGCCTAAACCGCTCCTTAAGGCGGGCGACGGAAGGTCCGTCCGTGTCCAGAGCGCGACCCGATTCGGTGCCCGGTGCGGGGGCTGATCCCCTGCCCGCCCCGCCCCTGTGGGAACAGGTGGCGGCCGGATTCGTGATCGTCATGCTGACCGGCGCCCTGATCGGCCCGGTCTTTGCCCCCGATCAGGGCGAGACCCCGATCCTTCGGCTGATCTGGCTGCCCGTCTATGCGGTGACGCTGGGCCTCATTCTGAACCGGGCGGGGCGGATGTTCGCGGCCTGGCCGGCCTGGCTGATTCTGGGTCTGCTGACCCTGCTGGCGCTGGCCTCGCGCTACTGGTCCATCGATCCGGGGGTGACCGACCGGCGGGTCATCGCCCTGTTCATGACCAGTGCCTTTGCCATCTATCTGGGCGCCGCCTTCACGGGGGCGCAGCTGCCCCGCCTGCTGATGCACACCGGAGTTGTGATGGCAGTGGGCAGTCTGGTGATGGTGCTGGCGTTCCCCTCGATCGGCATCCACCAGTTCGACAACGCCGGCCTGTGGCGCGGCCTCTGGTACGAGAAGAACCAGATGGGCATCGTCATGGTGGCCAGCTCCATCGCCGCGGCCGCCGTGCTGGCCAGTCCCGGTCAGGCCGGGCGCTCGCCCTGGCCGGCCCTGTTCACCCTCATGCTGTGCGTCTTCCTGACGCTCGCCACCCAGTCCAAGACGTCGCTGCTGAGCCTGCTGCTGGGCCTAGGCGTTATCGGCGGACTGTGGGCCATGCGGCGCGGCGGCCCGGCCCTGTCGGTCGTGCTGGTCTGGGGCGCCATCACCTGTGCGGGTATCGGCCTGCTGGTGTGGCAGCAAAACTCGGCCCTGATCCTCGAGGCGCTCGGCAAGGATCCGTCCCTGACCGGCCGGACCGACATCTGGGAGAGCCTGATGCGGCGCGTCGCCGAGCGTCCGTGGACCGGCTATGGCTACAGCGCCTTCTGGGGCAAGGAGTCCGTCCCCGCCCATTATGTGCGACTGGAGACAGGCTGGCTGGTGCCGTCGGCGCACAACGGCTGGATCGACCTGCTGGTCCAGGTCGGGTGGCCTGGCGCGATCATGGTGGGGCTGGTAATGCTCATCACTTTGATCGCCCTGATCGTGCGGCTGGGCGGACAGGGATTTCGCGAGGGCGGCTTTTCCCTCGCCTATCTGCTGGTTTTCGCGGTCCTGAGCGCATCCGAGAGCGTGTTGCTCAGCCACGCCAACCTGCCCTGGGCGCTGTTCCTGGCGCTGACGGCGCGCGCGCTGACGCCCGACCCGCTGCCGCGCCGCCACCGGGTGACGGTTCCGCTTGCCCGACGACGCGAGGGGGCCTACCTGACCTCCCCTCGAATCGTTTCAAACTGAGGTCATGCCTCCCTCCTCCTCGCCGTCCCTGTTCGACCTGCCCGAGCCCGAGCCCGAAAAGCCGGCCGGTACGCCTGCGCGTCCTGCGGCGCCTGCGCCCGTGGCCGCCGCTCCGACCCCGCCGGTTGAGGCGCCGGCGGGCACCACGGGCTATTCGGCATCCTCGATCGAGGTGCTGGAGGGGCTCGAGCCGGTCCGCAAACGCCCCGGCATGTATATCGGCGGCACAGACGAGCGGGCCCTGCACCACCTGTTCGCCGAGGTGCTCGACAACGCCATGGACGAGGCGGTCGCCCGCCACGCCAAACTGATCAAGGTCGAACTGGACGCCGAGGGCTACCTGTCGGTGCACGACGACGGCCGAGGCATTCCGGTCGATCCGCACCCGAAACACCCCGGCAAGTCGGCGCTCGAGGTCGTGATGACCGTGCTCCACTCGGGCGGTAAATTCTCGGGCAAGGCGTATGAGACCTCCGGCGGCCTGCACGGCGTCGGCGTGTCCGTGGTCAACGCCCTGTCGGACCATCTGGAAGTCACCGTCTGGCGCGACGGTCATGAATGGCACCAGAGCTTCTCGCGCGGCCTGCCCCTCGGCGGGCTGGAGCGGGGCCAGCCATCGAAGAAGCACGGCACCCTGATCCGCTTCCGTCCGGACGAGCAGATCTTCGGCACCGGTGCCACCTTCAAGCCCGCCCGTCTGTTCCGCATGACGCGGTCCAAGGCCTATCTGTTCCGCGGGGTCGAGATCCGCTGGACCTGCGCGCCGGAGCGGATTGTCGATGCCACCCCGGCCAGCGCGGTGCTGCATTTCCCCGGCGGTCTGGCGGACGCCCTGTCGGACCGTATCGGCGAGTTGGAGACCGTCACCCCGGCCTTCAGCGGTCGCGTCGAGCGCAAGGGCGAGGCGGGCGCCGTCGAATGGGCCGTGACCTGGAGCCCGGCGGGCTTCGGCGAGGCCGACGGCTTCGTCCAGTCCTACTGCAACACGGTCGCCACCCCCGACGGCGGCACGCATGAGGCCGGCTTCCGGGCCGCCCTGGTCAAGGGGCTCAAGGCCTATGGCGAGCTGTCGAACGAAAAACGCGCCTCGATCATCACCGCCGAGGATGTGATCGCCAACGCCGGGGCCATGATCTCGGTCTTTCTGCGCAATCCAGAATTCCAGGGCCAGACCAAGGATCGCCTGTCCTCACCCGAGGGCGCCCGGCTGGTCGAGCAGCTGGTGCGCGACCCGTTCGACCACTGGCTGACCGAGAGTCCGAAACAGGCCACCACCCTGCTGGGCTTTGTCATCGACCGCGCCGAGGACCGGCTCAAGCGTCGCAAGGACAAGGAAGTTCAGCGCGCCGCCGCCACACGCAAGCTGCGCCTGCCGGGCAAGCTGGCCGACTGTACGCGACAGGCCGCCCAGGGCACCGAACTGTTCATCGTCGAGGGCGATTCGGCCGGTGGCTCGGCCAAACAGGCACGCGATCGCGCCACCCAGGCCATCCTGCCCCTGCGCGGCAAAATCCTGAACGTCGCGTCGGCGACCGCGGACAAGCTGCGCGCCAATGCCGAGCTGTCGGACCTGACGCTGGCGCTGGGCGTCCAGCCCGGCACCCGGTTCAGCCTCGACGACCTGCGCTATGAGCGGGTCATCATCATGACCGACGCCGACGTCGACGGCGCCCACATCGCGGCCCTGCTGATCACCTATTTCTATCGCGTCATGCCCGAGGTGATCCGCCACGGGCGCCTGTTCATGGCCCTGCCGCCGCTCTATCGCATCCAGGCCGGAAGCCTGTCGGAATATGCGCGCGACGACGCTCACCGGGACGAACTGCTGGCGACCACCTTCAAGGGTCGCAAGACCGAGATCGGCCGCTTCAAGGGCCTGGGGGAAATGATGGCCTCCCAGCTCAAGGAGACCACCATGGATCCGAAGAAACGCACCCTCGCCCGCGTCACCCTGCCGGAGTCGGAAGAGGACATCGCCGATCTGGTCGAGCGCCTGATGGGCAAGAAGGCCGAGCCGCGCTTCGATTTCATCCAGCAGAACGCCCGCTTCGCCCAGGCCGATCTGGATCTGTGACAGCCGTCCCGCAATCGTCACCGAACCGTGATGACGCGCGGGCCCCGGCGGTTGCATAAGGGCGCCACATCGTCCTCCCCACAGGTGTCTCATGTCTCTTGCGCGTCGTGAACTGCTGGCCTCTGGCGCAGCCGGTCTGGCCTTCGCGGGCCTCGCCCGTCATGCCCATGCCCAGGATGCCGGCGAAGAGACCTACATCAACCAGGTCGAGGGCTACGGCCCCCTCCGGACCGATCCGGCCGGCCTTCTCGACCTGCCCGAGGGCTTTTCCTACCAGGTGATCTCGCAGAGCGGTGACACCATGGACGACGGCCTGTTCGTGCCCGGACAGCCGGACGGCATGGGCTGTTTCGATCTGGGCGACGGCCGCGTCGCCCTGATCCGCAATCACGAGCTGAAGGGCTCCAGCGCCCTGCACCGTAATCTCGGACCGGGCGGCCTGCATCAGGAGCGTATCCGCCACATCGACGCCGCCCGCGCCTATGACACCTACAAGGACGGTCGCCCCCTGCCGGGCGGCGCCACCACCCTCGTCTACGATCTCGGCACCCGCCAGACGATCAGCCAGCACCTCTCACTCAGCGGCACCTCGACCAACTGCTGCGGCGGCATCACGCCCTGGGGCAGCTGGCTGACCTGCGAGGAAAACACCGAGACAGCCGAGACCGGCAATGTCACCCGCCCGCATGGCTTTGTCTTCGAGGTTCCCGTCGCCGCCGAGGGCCTGGTCGATCCGGTTCCGCTCAAGGCCATGGGCCGCTTCGAGCACGAGGCCGTCTGCGTCGATCCCCGCACCGGCATCGTCTATCTGACCGAGGACAAGAACGACGGCCTGTTCTACCGCTTCATCCCGAAGACGCCGGGCAAGCTGGCCGAGGGCGGGCGCCTCCAGGCCATGGCGATCGCGGGCGTGACCGGCGCCGACACCCGCAACCAGGACGACCGCTTCTGGGCCGTCAGCGACTGGCGCGAGATCCGCTGGATCGACATGGAAGACGTCGAATCCCCCAATGACGACCTGCGCCAGCGGGGCCATGCCGCCGGGGCGGCGCTGGTCGCCCGGGGCGAGGGCCTGTGGTGGGGCAAGGACGAGTTCTACATGACCGCGACCTCGGGCGGCCCGATCCGCCGGGGTCAGGTGATGCGCATCCAGCCCGGCCTGAACGGTGCCGCCGACCGGATCCAGCTGTTCGTCGAGAGCACCGACGAAAAGACCCTCAACATGGGTGACAACATCACCATCGCCCCGTGGGGCGACCTGATCGTCTGCGAGGACAACTATTCCTCGACCATCCGCAACCACCTGAAGGGCGTCACCCCCGACGGGCAGGTCTACACGATCGGACGCAACGTCTTCACCGGCAATTCCGAGTTCGCGGGTGCCTGCTTCTCGCCCGACGGACAGGTGCTGTTCGTCAACATCATGTACCCGGGGATGACCCTGGCGATCAGAGGCCCATGGACCTCGGTCCGCCGATAAACCGCCGCGGGCGCGACCGCATCACCAGCCACAGATTGACGGTCGCGGTCGCCAGCACAACGGCCGCCCCGGCCTGGTGCAGCACACCCAGCCAGACCGGCACACCCTGCATCAGGGTGGCGATGCCCAGCCCGGCCTGCAGCATAACGACCCCCAGCAGCACCCAGGCCGAGGCCCCGGCCCCCTCGGCCAGCCGCCAGCGCCAAGCCTGGATCGCATAGACGATAACAGCCACCATCAGCGCATAGGCCGTCATCCGGTGATTGAACTGCGTCAGGGCCTGGTCGTGCAGGAAGGCCAGCGCGCCCTGCCCCCAGTTTACCGGCGCGAGGAAGGCGCCGTTCATCAGCGGCCAGTCGGTATAGACCAGTCCGGCCTTGCCCCCGGCCACCAGCGCGCCCAGCAGGCATTGCAGGAACACCAGACCCAGCAGCAGCGCCGCGCCGCGCACCCAGCCCGCCGGCGAATCTGACCGCTCGGGTCCGTTCAGGGCCTCCAGCCCGGTCCAGATCAGGGCTGCGAAGATCAGCAGGGCCAGACCCAGGTGAAATGCCAGCCGCTCGGGCGCCACGTCGACACGGGCCTCCAGCCCCGACGATACCATCCACCAGCCGACTGCCCCCTGCAGCCCGCCCAGCAGCAGCAGCACCCCGCAGCGCCAGATCAGCCGGTCCGGCAGGGCCGGCAGGCCCACACGTCGCAGGAAGGGGAACGACCGCGCGGCCAGAAACACCAGGAACGGCAGGGCGAACACCAGACCGATCACCCGTCCCAGCTGCCGGTGGATCCACTCCCACCAGTAGATCCCCTGGAACTCCGACAGGCTCATCCCCTCATTGACCAGCTGGTACTGGGGGATCGCCTGATATTTCCGGAAGGCCTCCTGCCAGTCGGCCTCGTTCAGCGGCGGAATGGCGCCCAGCAGCGGCTTCCACTCGGTGATCGACAGGCCCGAGCCGGTCAGGCGGGTAATCCCCCCCACGACCACCATGGCGAACACGAGGCCCGCCACGAGGAACAGCCACAGGGCTACGGAAACGCTGCGTTCGGGCCGGCCAAAACGGTTCATTCAAAGCTCGCCACGGGTACGGTACAGTGCAAGGTCGATGGACCCGACCTCGGTACAGGCGATATGCCTGTCCATGACGGCAAGATCGAGTCGCTTTTGACGGTCACGCCGTCGCACGAACGGAGACGCACGTGGATAATCTGGACATCGCGGTCGCGGTCCTGCTGACGGCGGCCCTCGCCTGGGGCTTTGACGCCGTGACCGGTCGTCGCGGACTGGCGGCCCCCCTGCTCGTGGCGTTCACAGGCGCACTGTGCGGAGGCTTCCTGGCCGTGCGGGTGTTCGGTGTGGCGACGCTCGACCAGTGGCCGTGGGTCATCTGGGCGCTGGGCGGGGCGATTCTGGCGCTCGCCGCCCACTTCCTGTTCCGGAACACCCGCTGATGCCGGTGCGGGTCCGCCGACTGGTCGCCATGGTCGGCATTGTGGCCTTCCTGGCCTTCTATGTCTGGGCGGTTCTGGCCATCCACGCCCTCCTGCCCCGCTCGTTCTGGACCGACCTGATCTTCTATCCGATCGCCGGGATCGCCTGGGGCATCCCCCTGTTTCCCCTGCTCCGCTGGGCCGAGCGTGAGCCGCCGCCCCGCTAGGGAACTTTGAAATCCGGCCGTCGCTTACCCATCTGAGGGATCACACGGTTTCGGAGTAGAAGACGAATGGCAGGCGGCTGGACACGCGACGGCGCGGTTCTGGACCAGATCGAGGACACGGTCGGCGACGGCGTCAGCTCGGCCCGCGCGCGGCTGCCCTCTGGCCCGGGCACCGAAGAGTGCATCGAATGCGGGGATGAAATCCCCGAGCGCCGCCGCCAGGCCCTGCCCGGCGTGACCACCTGCGTCCAGTGCCAGTCCGGCCGCGATGCCACCATCCGCCACTCCGCCATCAACCGCCGGGGCAGCAAGGACAGCCAGCTACGGTAGGCCCGCAATTGCAAAGGGGCCGCCCGAAAGCGACCCCCTAAGCCAACCGTCTTCTTGCAAAGATGGTCGGAGCGACAGGATTCGAACCTGCGACCCCTTGACCCCCAGTCAAGTGCGCTACCAGGCTGCGCCACGCTCCGGAGGCGCCCCCTATAGACGGGCAATCCGGCCCTCGCAAACCCAAATCCGGGCCCGGCCTCACAATATTGCTTCAGCGGCTGAGCGCGGCTTCCAGACGCGTCCGTGCGGCCTCGATATCGCGCAGGACCGAGGTCAGCCGCTCGCGCTGGTCGTCGGTCAGTCCGCTCCCCGCAGGGGCTTGAACTGCGGCTCTCGCCGCCGGGGGAGACAGGGCATCGACCGGTACTGTGGCGGTGTCCTCGCCCAGGATGCGCTTCAGCCCTTCGGTCTTGTGCAGACGCGCCACGCCCTTGAGGGTCAGGCCCTCCTCGTGCAGCAGGCGGCGGACGCCCTTCAGAACCTCGACGTCCTGCGCGCGGTAGAAGCGCCGCCCCCCGGCGCGCTTGACCGGGCTGACGAAGGTGAATTTCGTCTCCCAGAAGCGCAGCACATGCTGGGGCACGCCGACTTCGGTGGCGGCTTCGGAAATGCTGCGGAAGGCGTCGGGGCTCTTGGCCACGCGTGCCCTCCGGTCAGCCGGCCGCGTCGTGGACGCGGCTCTTCATGATCTGGGAGGCGCGGAAGCTGATGACCCGCCGCGGGTGGATGGCCGCCGGCACGCCCGTCTTGGGGTTGCGGCCCATGCGTGCGCGTTTCTCGCGGACCTGGAATACGCCAAAGCCCGAAAGCTTGACGGTCTCGCCGCGCTCCAGCGCCTCGACGATCAGCCCGAGCGTTCGCTCGACCAGCGTCGAACATTCATTCCGGGACAGGCCCAGCGACTCATGCACGGCGTCGCACAGGTCGGCCCGGGTCAGTGTCTGGTGATTGTCCACGCGTCACTCCCCTCGCTGAAGTCAGTTCGCCATTAAAGGCTGAAAGCCGTTGAAATGGAAAGGCGCAAATTCGTTTTACAGGCGAAGCGCGCAGGCGCCCCAGGTCAGGCCGCCACCCATGGCCTCCAGCAGAACCAGATCGCCCCGCTTGATCCGACCGTCGCGGATGGCGAAATCGAGGGCCAGCGGAATGGACGCCGCCGAGGTGTTGGCATGCAGCGCCACCGTCGAGACCACCTTGTTCTCATCGAGACCCAGACGGTCCCCGACGCCCTTGATGATCCGCTGGTTGGCCTGGTGCGGCACGAACCAGTCGACGTCCGAGACCTCGATGCCGGCGTCCTTGGCCGCCGCCGTGATGGCTTCGGCGATATTGACCACGGCATGGCGGAACACCTGATTGCCCAGCATGCGCAGATGGCCGACCTCGCCGGTCGTGGCCGGGCCGCCGTCGACGTACAGCAGGTCCGTCTTGGTCCCGTCGCAGCGCAGGGCCGTGCCCAGAATCCCCCGGTCGGCCGGTGTTCCCTGCCCTTCGACAGGCTCCAGCACGACTGCGCCCGCGCCGTCGCCAAACAGGACGCACGTCGTGCGGTCCTCCCAGTCCATCAGCCGGGTCATTTCCTCGGCGCCGATGACGAGGGCGCATTTCGACGTGCCGCGCGCGACAAAGCCGTCGGCCACGGTCAGGGCGTAGACGAAGCCCGAGCAGACCGCCTGGATGTCGAACGCCACCCCGACCGGCACGCCCAGCTTGCGCTGCACGATCGAGGCCGTGGCCGGGAAGGTCATGTCGGGCGTGGTCGTCGCGACGATGATCAGATCGACATCGGCCGGGCTCTTGCCCGCATCGGCCAGGGCCTTGCGCGCGGCCTCGACCGCCAGATCACTGGTCGGCTGGTCGGGCGCGGCCTGGTGGCGCTGACGGATGCCCGTCCGCTCGATGATCCACTCATCCGACGTGTCGACGAATTTCGCCAGATCGGCATTGGTCACGACCTTTTCCGGCAGATAGGCACCGACGCCGGTCACGGCGCTGCGAACTCGGGTCACTGAGCTGTCTCCCCACCGGTGGCCGTGGCCGGGCCGGCATCGTCCTCTTCCAGAACCGTGGTCATGCGCTTCAGATTGGCGCCCACCTTGGTCATATAGTCACTGCGGGCCAGATCGCCCGCCACGCGGATGGCATTGCCGAATCCATAGGCGCTGGCGCCCCCGTGGCTCTTCACCACAATGCCGTTCAGGCCCAGCAGGGGCCCGCCGTTGATGGCATTCGGGTCGATCCGGCTGCGCATCTTCTTCAGGGCAGGCAGCGCCATCAGGGCCCCGAGACGCGACGGCAGGCCCGACATCAGGGCCTCCTTCAGCAGGCCCGAGATGAACCGCGCCGTGCCCTCGGCGGTCTTCAGCGCCACATTGCCGGTAAAGCCGTCGGTGACGATCACATCGACCGTGCCCCGCGCGATGTCGTCGCCCTCGACGAAGCCGTGATAGTCCAGATCAAAGGCGCCGCTGCGCAGCAGGCGGTGGGCCTCGCGCACCTGTTCATGGCCCTTCATGTCCTCGGAACCGACGTTCAGCAGGCCGATCGTCGGCCGCTTCGTGCCGTGGACAGCGGTCTGGAAGGCCTCGCCCATGATGGCGAACTCGATCAACTGGGCCGCGTCGCAGTCGATATTGGCCCCGACGTCCAGAACCGCCGTAATGCCCTTCATCGTCGGCCAGCTGGCGACGATGGCCGGGCGCTCCAGTCCCGGTGCCGCCATCCGCAGCTGCAGCTTCGAAATGGCCATCAGCGCGCCGGTATTGCCGGCCGAGACCACGGCCGCCGCCTCGCCGGCCTTCACCGACTCAATGGCGTTCCACAGGCTGGACCCCTTGCCCCGCCGCAGGGCCTGGGCGGGTTTTTCGTCCATGGCGACGAACTTGTCCGTGTGCCGGATATCCAGGCGGGCCGCCGGCACCTTGTGGGCGCTGACCTGGGCCTCGATCGCCTCGGACTGGCCGTGGACGATGAACCGGACATCGGCATCCTCATGGGCCTTCAGATAGTCGGCAATGCCGCCCACCACGACCGAAGGCCCGTGATCGCCACCCATGGCGTCCAGCGAGATGACCAGCGTTTTCGACAAGCAGAAAGTCTCCATGGGGCCGTTCGGCCTCGGGGGGCGGACGATAGCGCCCGAACCGGCGGATGCAACCGTCCTGCGGGCCTAGCCCGCGTCATCATCGCGTGACTTCACACGATCCTTCAGAACGGCAAAGGGCGAAATCTCCGCCGTCTCCTCGGGCGGCTCGAACACTGCTCCCGGCTTGCGCGGGAACGGATCCAGCGCCAGCGACAGATGCTCCAGCACATGCCGGCTGACGTCGATACGGCCGTCCGTGACCAGGTCCGGCGCATTCTCATCCAGGGTGATCTCGACCTCGGAGGTTTCCTCACCCTCCGGCGCCTCGACCAGATTCAGGTCGAAGGACTCGCGGACCGTTTCCTCGACCGGCTCCAGCGTCAGGCCGCAGGCCTGCACCGCCTGACCGGACAGCTTGCCGGACAGGCGCCAGCCGGTGTGGGCGGGCACCAGCTGCACCTCGGCTTCGAAGGCGGGCAGCTCCAGTATGCCCAGCCAGCGCGCGATGGCGCGGCGCGTCTCCGCGTCGGGTTTCAGGCTGAAGCTGCGCTTCTCGCCAATCTGGTTCAGGCGGACCGGTTCGGTCAGGACGGGGGGCTCGGCGCTCATGCGGTAATCTCCGCCCAGTTTGGTGCACTCAGGGCCTCACGGAAGGGCTGGTTGGCCAGCCGCTCGCGCGATGTAAGCGCATAGTCGGCCAGCCAGGCGGCGTGATCCGCGCCCTTGCCGCCATAGACATTGCGGTCCAGCGCCTCGGTCAGGCCGCTGCTGTCCCCCGCCCGCAGCGGCGTCTCATAGGCCTGCATGCGACCGTAAAGGGCCTCGCCCAGCTTGCGCATCTTCTTCGACACCTCGACGTCGCCCACACCCAGTTCGCGCAGGGTGTTGTCCAGTGCCGACACATAGGTATCGAACAGGTCCTGTGCCGCGTCGCGCCCCTCGGTCGTGTCCTCGTCGCGCAGGCGTAGCACCAGCAGCAGCACATGCAGGGTGTAGAGTTCGAATCGCGCGTCGATCCGGTCCTCGACCCCGTGATCGACATAGAAGGCACGGTCCCGCGCCCGGCTGACCGCCAGATCGTAGGCCGCCCGTCCGGCGGAGGCCCTGTCGCGCAGGCCGAGAAGTTTTTTCAGCATGATCAAACGGCCCCTTTTCCGCCGCGACGTTGAACTAGGACGCGGCAGGGTCTAGGTCAAAGACCTTGTCTTGTCGCAGGCGCTGTCCATGAACCGTACCAAGTCTCTCGCCGCCGCCCTTGTGCTGTCCGCCGGCCTCGTGGCCTGCGCGCCCGTCGTGGGCGTCCACGGCTTTCAGGCGATCGATGTGAAGCCCGCCGACATCGTGGCCGGCACCGACACCCGCGAGACCGTGCTGGCCCAGTTGGGCTCGCCGTCGGCCACCTCGGTCTTCGAGGAAGAAAGCGTCTGGTACTACATCAGCCAGACCACGCGGAAATACACCTTCAACCGCGCCTTCGTGGCCCAGCGCAATGTGACCGAGATCACCTTCGACGACGCGGGCAAGGTCTCGGGCGTGCGCACCCTTGGCCTCGAAGACGGTCAGGACATCGCGATGAACCCGAACGAGACCCCGACCCGCGGCCGCGAGCTGACCATCATCGAGCAGCTGCTGGGCAACGTCGGCCGCGGCCAGCTGCCCCGCACCGACGAGGACGTCCCCGGCCAGCGCCGCCCGGACTAGGTCCTTCCGATGGCCGGGCTCACACGACGGGGCCTGGCGGCAGCAACCGTATCCTTGCCGCTCGCCTCTTCGGCGTGCCGGGCCCCGCCGCCAAAGGGCGGCGATCGCCTTGTCGTGGACGATCAAAGCGGTCTGAACGCCACGCGTGTCAGCCGAAATATCACCGTCCCCGCCAGCGCGATCCCGGCCGGTGTCCCTGCTGTGCTCGAGAGTTCCAGCAACGCCCTGCCCGTCACCGTCGCCGGCGCCCGACATTCGATGGGCGGCCAGAGCCTGCCGCCTGCGGGCGGTGTCGCAATCGCACTCGGCAAGGCGGCATCGGCATCACCGGCGGACGATGGCGTCTACAGGACCGGGGCGGGATCTCGCTGGCGCGATGTCATTGCCCGGCTGGACACGCAGGGCCTGTCCCCGCTCGTCATGCAATCGAACTGCGACTTCAGCGTCGGCGGATCGATCTCGGTCAACGCCCATGGATGGGCGGTGCCCCATGGACCACTGGGCAGCACGGTGAAGCAGCTGCGGGTGATGCTGGCGGATGGCTCACGTGTGACCTGTTCGCCGACGCAGGGGCCCGAACTCTTCTCAGCCTGTCTCGGGGGCTACGGGCTGATGGGCGTCCTTCTGGACGCAGACCTTCAGGCTGCGCCCAATGTGATGCTGCAGCGGGCCCAGGAAGATCTGGCTGCTGACGATTTCGCCGAACGCTTCCAGCACCGTGTCCATGCGCCGGATGTGGAGATGGCCTACGGGCGCCTCAGCATGGCCCGCGCCCGGTTCATGGAAGAAGCCCTGCTGGTCAGCCACACGCCTGTCCCCGACGCGGAAGGCGCCCTGCCGCCCGCCCGGACGTCCGGCCATATGGAGGGGATCTCAAGGCGGATTTTTCGCGCCCAGACCGGCTCGGAGCCGGGAAAACAGTTCAGGTGGCGGGCGGAAAAGCACCTCGCACCGTCGCCCCTGTCCACCCGCAACAGCCTGCTGAACGTGTCGGTGAAATCCTTTGCGCCGTTTGACGATCACCGGACTGACATCCTTCATGAGTACTTCGTGCCGCCTGCGGCGCTGAACACCTTCCTCGTGGCATGCCGACGCCTGATCCCGGCCTCTGATCAGGACCTGCTCAACTGCACCTTGCGCTGGGTGGAAGCCGATCCGATCAGCCTGCTGTCGTTCGCTCCCGAACCGCGCATCGCCCTTGTGATGCTGTTCTCGCAGGAAAAGACCCCGACCGCCGAAGCGGACATGACGGCCCTGACCCGGTCGCTGATCGATGTCGCGCTTTCCCTCGGTGGCAGCTTCTATCTGCCCTACCGCCTGCATGCCCGGCCGGATCAGCTCCGGCGCGCCTATCCCGGGCTGGAGCGCTTCGTGGCCCTCAAGCGTCAGTGGGATCCGCATCTGCGATTCCGAAACCAGATGTGGGATGCGTGGCTGGCCCGGATTTGAAACGAAAAACGCCCCGGAGATCGCTCTCCGGGGCGTTTCCTTGTCAGCGAGTTTGACTGGCGATCAGCCGATCTTGCCGCTGGCCAGCACCGCCAGCAGCAGCAGGGCCACGATGTTCGTGATCTTGATCATCGGGTTCACCGCCGGGCCCGCCGTATCCTTGTAGGGATCGCCGACCGTGTCGCCGGTCACCGCGGCCTTGTGGGCTTCAGAGCCCTTGCCGCCATGGTGGCCTTCCTCGATCAGCTTCTTGGCGTTGTCCCAGGCGCCACCTCCCGAGGTCATAGAGACCGCGACGAACAGGCCCGTCACGATCACGCCCATCAGCATGGCGCCCACGGCGGCAAAGGCATCCGCCTTGTCCGCGATCAGCATCACGCCCACGAACAGCACGATCGGCGACAGCACCGGCAGCAGCGACGGCACGATCATCTCGCGGATGGCCGCGCGCGTCAGGATGTCCACCGCCTTGCCGTATTCCGGCTTGGCCTTGAACTCCATGATGCCCGGGATTTCGCGGAACTGGCGACGCACTTCGGCGACGACCGCTTCGGCCGCACGGCCGACGGCCATCATCGACATCCCGCCGAACAGGAAGGGCAGCAGCCCCCCGAACAGCAGGCCGACCACGACGTAGGGGTTGGTCAGGCCAAAGTCGACCGCGCCCATTCCGGCGAAGAACGGGTATTCGGCGGCATTGGCCGCAAAGTAGTCGAGGTCCGACGTATAGGCCGCGAACAGCACCAGCGCGCCCAGGCCCGCCGAGCCGATGGCATAGCCCTTGGTCACCGCCTTGGTCGTGTTGCCGACGGCGTCGAGCGCATCGGTCGAGACCCGCACATCGGCCGGCAGACCCGCCATTTCGGCGATGCCGCCGGCGTTGTCGGTCACCGGGCCAAAGGCATCCAGCGCCACGATCATGCCCGCCACACCCAGCATGGTGGTGGTGGCGATGGCGATGCCGAACAGGCCCGCCAGCTGATAGGTGGCGATGATGCCGATGATGATCACCAGCGCCGGCAGGGCGGTGGCCTCGAGCGAGACAGCCAGACCCTGGATGACATTGGTGCCATGACCCGAGGCCGAGGCCTTGGCCACCGACTTCACCGGACGGAAGCCCGTGCCGGTATAGTATTCGGTGATCACGACGATGGCGGCGGTCACCGCCAGTCCGACCATGCCGCACCAGAACAGGTTCATGGCGACGAAGCTGTTGCCGTTCGAGGCCTCGATCAGCGGCGGCGCCATACGGGTCACGATGAACCAGACGGCCCCGACCGACAGCACGCCGGTCACGATCAGGCCCTGGTACAGCGCCCCCATAATGTTCTGGGACTTGCCCAGCCGCACGAAGAAGGTGCCGATGATCGAGGTGACGATACACACGCCGCAGATCGCCAGCGGCAGCAGCATCAGCACGTCCACATAGGGCTGGTCGCGGAAGAAGATCGCCGCCAGCACCATGGTGGCGACCGTGGTCACCGCATAGGTCTCGAACAGGTCGGCGGCCATACCGGCGCAGTCGCCGACGTTGTCGCCCACATTGTCGGCGATCGTCGCAGCGTTGCGGGGATCATCCTCGGGGATGCCGGCCTCGACCTTGCCGACCATGTCGCCTCCGACGTCCGCCCCCTTGGTGAAGATGCCGCCGCCCAGACGGGCAAAGATCGAGATCAGCGAGGCGCCGAAGCCCAGCGCCACCAGACCGTCGATCACCTCGCGGCCGACGCGCTCCAGACCCAGAACCTCGGTCAGCACGGCATAGTAGCCGGCCACACCGATCAGGGCGCCGCCCGCCACGAACAGGCCGGTGATGGCCCCGGAGCGGAAGGCGAGGTCCAGCCCGCGTGCCAGGCTCTCGCTGGCACCCTGGGCGGTCCGCACATTGGCCCGCACCGAGATCAGCATCCCGGCATAGCCGGCGGCCCCGGACAGCACGGCCCCGATCAGGAAGCCGATGGCCGCATAGGGCCCGATCAGGAAATAGGCCGCGATCAGGATGACGATCCCGACCATGGCGATGGTGGTGTATTGCCGCTTCAGATAGGCCGAAGCCCCTTCCTGGATCGCCGCAGCGATCTCACGCATCCGGTCCGTGCCGGTAGAGGCCTTCATCAACGCGGCGGTCTGGGCCAGTCCATAGAGGACCCCCAGCACACCTGCGGCGATGACCAGCCACAGATAGTTTGTCATGGCGTTTCCATACCCTGTTCATGCAAGGCGCCCGGACCCTTGGCGCGGCGGGCTTTACGCCTCTGTCCGCCTTCCGGTCCCCCCGTGCGCGATGGACGCGACGCTGCGTCCCTCGGGAATTGCGGCGGAAACGTGCCAAATGCTCAGGGGAAGCGCAACAGGCGAACAGCGATCACCGGGTGCGGGGCGGGTCCACCCTGCGGCGCGCGGCCTGGTTGGTCACCTCGACGCGGCTGACCTTGCCGCGCCCGGCGATCCGGTTGGCCGCCGCCATCATGGCGCGCGACAGGGCGGTTGCGTCCAGACTCGACCAGTTGTCGGCCAGGGTGAAGGGCGTACGGTGGGCCGCCTTGACCAGCGCATCGCGGAAATGCGCGTCTTTGGAGCGGACCGCTTCCATATTGGCCGAACCCGACAGGTGCAGTCGCACGCTGACGAACACATAGTTGCGCACGCGGCCATCGGCGATCACCGGCAGCCCCACGCCCTGCAGGTTGACGACGGCGGGCGCGGCCCCACCGCCGCCGGCCAGGGCCGGTCCGGCGGCGCTCATGCCGATGCCGCCCGCGATCAGGGAAAGAAGTTGTCTGCGATCCATGGCCGCCACCCTGACAGGGCGGGGTTAGAATTCCGTTTCCGACCTAGCTGTGAACCCAGCCGGGCCGGCTGATGGGCACATCCTCGCCCAGATAGCGCACCCGGACGCCCTCACCCGCCGTCACTTCGCCGATGCACGTCAGGCGAAGATGATGCCGCTCGGCCTCGCGCCGAAGGGCCGACTCATCCCCCGGCCGCGCCGTGAAGACGACCTCATAGTCGTCGCCCCCGGTCGCCAGTTGGGCCAGCGCATGAATCGGGTCGGCACGTCCGTCCAACCAAGCCTGACCGGCCATGGACAGCGGCAGGGTCTCCAGCCGCACATCGACCCTGACCCCGCTCTGTCGGGCCAGATGGCCCAGGTCGGCGACCAGTCCATCCGACACATCCAGTGCCGCGGTGGCATGAGCGGCGATGGCGGGTGCAAAGGCGGTGCGTGGCATAGGCCGGCGGTAGTGCTCAATGACCGCCGCCTGACGTTCAGGCTCGAGGCGCAACAGGTCCGTGGCGGCCCGCAGGCCCAGCCAGCCATCCCCGATCATGCCGGTCACGAACACCAGATCGCCCGGCTGGGCTCCCCCCCGTCCAACGATCTCGCCCTTCGGCGTCCAGCCCATCAGGGTGATGGAGAAGGCGGCCGGTCCCGGTGTCGAGACCGTATCGCCGCCCAGCAGGGCCACGCTGAACCGCTCCTGATCCTCGGCCAGCCCCTGCACGAACGCCTTGCGCTCCGGCCAGCCGCAGCGCGGCGACCAGTGGCAGGCCAGCAGATAGCCGAAGGGCTCCACCCCCTTGGCGGCCAGATCCGACAGGTTCACGCGCAGCAGCTTCTGGGCGACCGTGTCCAGCGGGTCGGCGAGCAGGAAATGAACGCCCTCGACCATGGCGTCCTTGGTCACCACCAGATCATGCCCCTTGCGCCGCGGGACGAGGGCGACATCGTCGGTCAGCCCCCTGCCCCATTCCGGATGGGCCAGGGGCGCAAGCAGGCGCTGGATGGTCTCGAACTCGTCGGCGACGTCGATCGCGGGCATCAGGCCCGGGTGTCGCGGGCCACCCCATCCAGGGCGGCATTCACGAACTTGGCCTCGGCGTCGTCGAAGAAGGCCTTGGCCAGCTCGACGTATTCGTCGATCACGATTTCCAGCGCGACCTCGGGCTTGCGCATCAGCTCCCACGCCCCCGACCGCAACAGGGCCCGCAGGGTGGCGTCCAGACGCTCGATCTTCCAGTTCGAGGCCAGCCGCGCCCGGATGGCCGAATCGACCGCCCGCTGCTCGGTGACCACGCCCCGCACCACATCGGCGAACCAGGCCTCGTCGGCCTCGGCCATCATCTGGCCCTCGATATCGCTGTCGAACCGGTGGCGTGAGAACTCCTCGATCACCGTATCGACGCCCTCGCCGGCCAGCTCCATCTGATAGAGGGCCTGCACGGCGGCCAGGCGCGCGACGGTGCGCGCGCGCCGCTGGCGCGAGGTCAGGGTCGGGGAGTCCCCGGACTTCTGGGCCTCGTCGAGAAGCTCCAGCACGGATTTCAGGCTATTGGGTTCGGTCACGCGCCCAGTCCTACGCGCAACCGCTTCTTCAGGGCAATCATCTCCAGACAGGCGCGCGCCGCGCCACCGCCCTTGTCGCCCTCGCTCAGGCGCGCCCGGGCCCAGGCCTGGTCCTCGTCCTCGGTCGTCAGGATGCCGTTACCGATCGCCAGTCCCTTGAGGCTGAGGTTCATCAGCCCGGCCGCCGACTGATCCGAGACGATCTCGAAATGATAGGTCTCGCCGCGGATCACACAGCCCAGCGCCACATAGCCGTCATAGCGCGGGGCGGTCGGATAGCGCCCGGCCTCTTCGGCCAAGGCGATGGCGCCCGGCACTTCCAGCGCGCCCGGAACCGTCACCACGTCAAACTGAACGCCGCGCGCCTTCAGGGCGTCGGTCGCACCCTCCAGCAGGGCGTCGGCCAGATCGTCGTAGAAGCGCGCCTCGACGATCAGAATGCGATCGGGATCCTTCACGCCACCGGTTCTCCATCCATGTCCCGCCAGCCGACAATGCGCAGGCCGTAGCCCTCCAGCGCGGTCGGATTGGGGCGGGTTGAGCTCATCACAATCATGTCGCGCACACCCAGATCCTTCAGGATCTGCGCGCCGACGCCATAGTTCCGGATCGACCGGTCGACCGCCTGCGGACGGGGCGTTCCCATCAGCCGTTCGGCCAGGCCGTGCAGTTCAGGATCGCGCAGGAACACGATCACACCGGCCCCGCCGTGGTCGCTGATAGTCTTCAGCGACTTGGGCACATAGTCCTGACGCGACTCGACGTGGCCCAGCAGATCGGCCGCGAAGTCCACCTGGTGCATGCGCACCAGCGTCGGCTTGGCGGGGTCGACCTTGCCGCTGACCAGGGCGACATGTTCCACGCCCTCGATCGTGTTGCGGTACAGGACCATGCGGAACGGCCCGCCGTGCACGCTGTCGAATTCGGTATCCAGCACCCGCTCGACGAAGGTCTCGGTCCGCCGGCGATAGGCGATCAGGTCGGCAATCGTGCCGATCTTCAGGCCGTGCAGCTGGGAAAAGGCCACCAGGTCCGGCATCCGGGCCATGGTGCCGTCGTCGTTCATGATCTCACAGATCACCCCGGCAGGCGTCAGGCCGGCCATGCGGCTGATGTCCACGGCCGCCTCGGTATGGCCGGTGCGGACCAGCACCCCGCCGTCGCGCGCCACCAGCGGGAAGACATGCCCTGGCGAGACCAGATCGTCCGGTCCCCGGTTCGGATCCACCGCAATCTGCACCGTCCGGGCGCGGTCGGCGGCCGAGATGCCGGTCGTCACCCCCTCCTTCGCCTCGATCGAGACGGTGAAGGCGGTTCCCATGCTCTCGCGGTTCTCCGCGGCCATGGGCGGCAGGCGCAGCTGGCGCGACCGTTCGGCGGTGATAGCTAGGCAGATCAGGCCACGCGCGTGCTTGGCCATGAAGTTGATCTGGTCGGGCGTGGCGAACTGGGCCGGGATGATGACATCGCCCTCGTTCTCGCGATCCTCGGCGTCCACGAGGATATAGGGCCGCCCGTTCCGGGCATCCTCAATGATGTCCTCGATGGGGCTGATGGGGGTGTCGGTTTGCCGGGCGGTTTGCATCATTGCGTCTCCTGCCATCTGGCAAGGTAACGCGCCAGCATGTCGATCTCCAGATTGACGGAATTTCCGACCTTGAGACCGCCCAGCGTCGTGTGCTCCCAGGTGTGGGGGATGATGTTCAGGCCAAAGGTCCGCCCCTCGACTTCATTGACCGTCAGCGACACCCCGTCGACCGTGATCGACCCCTTGGCCGCGATATAGCGATGGAGCGGCGCGGGCGCCTCGATCTCCATCCGGTGCGAACCGCCTTCGGGCGTGATCGACACGACCGTGCCCAGACCGTCCACGTGGCCCGAAACGATGTGCCCGCCCAGTTCGTCACCCAGCCTTGCGGCCCGCTCCAGATTGACGCGCGTGCCCTCAGCCCAGTCGCCCAGGGTGGTCTTCGACAGGGTCTCGCCCGAGACCTCGACCGCGAACCAGCCCGGGCCCTTCTCGGTCACCGTCAGACAGCAGCCGGCATGGCTGATCGAGGCGCCGAGCTCGACCGTGGCCGTGTCGAATGCCGTTTCGATCTCATAGCGATGATCGCGCGCGGTCGGCGTGATGCGCCGCACCCGCCCCACGTGCGTGACGATGCCGGTGAACATTCAGATCCTTTCGAGCCGCTCCCACAGATCGTCACCGACGATCTCAGCGGATATGCGCCGAAACTTGGGGGCATCCGCCAGCTTTGCAAGCGACAGGGCCGCGACGCAGGGCCGCCCCTCGCTGCCCAGCAGGATCGGTGCCCGGAACCATTCCAGCCGGTCGATGAGGTTTTCCCGCAGGAATCCGGCCGCGACCTCGCCCCCGCCCTCGATCAGGACCGAGCGGATGCCGCGCGCGTGCAGGATGTCGAGCACGGCGTGCAGGTTGGGGCGGCCCTCCACCTCGACAACCTCCATGATTTCCGCCGTGCCGATCGGGCGCGCCGAAGCCGTCGTAAAGATCAGGCTGTTGCCCGCTGCGACCTGCGCCGTGCCGGGCGTGCGAAGCCGGCTGTCCAGCACCACACGCAGGGGCCGGGGGCCGGTGTGGCCCGGCAACCGAACCGTCAGCGCCGGATCATCGGCCAGCACCGTGCCGATGCCCACCAGAATGGCGTCATGGCCGGCCCTCAGCCGGTGGCCTTCACGCCGCGCGGCCTCGCCCGTAATCCACTGCGACTCCCCTGAAGCCGTGGCGATACGGCCATCCAGCGAGGTGGCGAGCTTCAGCGTGACGGTGGGGCGTCCGGTCATTCCGGCTGGCCGTCGCCACCCGGCTTGTCGTCATTGTAGCCCTCGTCGCCGAGGAACCGGGCGAAGTCGCCCGTATGCCGGAAGTCCTTGTAAACAGACGCATACCGGACATAGGCCACATCATCCAGGCCCTTAAGCGCCTTCATGATGAAGTCGCCCACCACGCTGGACGGGATCTCGGTCTCGCCCAGGCTCTCCAGCTGGCGCACGATGCGGCTGACCATCTGCTCGATCTGGTCGGGCTGCACCGGACGTTTGCGCAGCGCAATGCCCAGCGACCGCTCCAGCTTGTCGCGGTCGAACGGCGTGCGCCGCCCGTTCCGCTTCAGGATCACCAGTTCCCGCAGCTGCACCCGCTCGAAGGTCGTGAAGCGCCCCTCGCATGACGGGCACATCCGACGGCGCCGGATCGCCGCGCCGTCATCCGACGGACGACTGTCCTTCACCTGGGTGTCGGCATGGCCGCAAAACGGGCACTTCATCGATGTCTATCCATAGATGGGGAAGCGCGTGGTCAGATCACGCACCTCGCCCGCCACCCGGCGCGAGACCTCGGGATCGGCCTCGTCCCCGCCCTGCATGCTGTCAATCACATCGGCAATCCAGTGCCCGATCTGCTGGAACTCGGCCACGCCGAAGCCCCGCGTCGTGCCCGCAGGGGTGCCCAGACGCACGCCCGAGGTCACGGTGAAGGGCGCCGTATCGAACGGCACGCCGTTCTTGTTGCAGGTCATCAGGGCGTGCTCCAGCGCCGCCTCGGTGGCCTTGCCCGTCACGCCCTTGGGCCGCAGGTCGACCAGCATCAGGTGGCTGTCGGTGCCACCCGAGACGATGTGCGTGCCCCGCTCCACCAGCACGGCAGCCAACGCGCGCGCATTGTCGACGACCTGCTGCGCATAGGCCTTGAACTCGGGCTTCAGCGCCTCGCCGAAGGCCACGGCCTTGGCCGCGATCACATGCTCCAGCGGCCCGCCCTGCAGGCCGGGGAAGACGGCCGAGTTGATCTTCTTGCCCAGATCGACGTCGTTCGACAGCACCATGCCGCCGCGCGGACCGCGCAGGGTCTTGTGCGTCGTGGTCGTCACCACATGGGCGTGCGGCAGCGGATCGGGATACACCCCGCCCGCGATCAAACCGGCGTAGTGCGCCATGTCCACCATCAGCCAGGCGCCCACCGAGTCGGCGATTTCCCGGAACCGCTTGAAGTCGATGTGCCGCGAATAGGCGCTGGCCCCCGCCAGGATCAGCTTGGGCTTCTCCCGCTCGGCCATCTCCGCAACATGATCATAATCAATCAGATGGCCGTCTTCCTTCACCTTGTAGGTGACGGGTCGGAACCATTTGCCAGACTGGTTGGCCGGCGATCCGTGCGTCAGGTGCCCCCCGCAGGCCAGGTCCATGCCGAGGAAGGTGTCGCCCGGCGTCAGCAGGGCCTGGAACACCGCTTGGTTCGCCTGCGCGCCCGAGTGCGGCTGGACGTTGGCAAAGGCACAGCCGAACAGCTCCTTCGCCCGCGCGCGCGCCAGATCCTCGGTCACATCGACGTACTCACAGCCGCCGTAATAGCGCCGCCCCGGATAGCCCTCGGCATATTTATTGGTCAGGACCGACCCCTGCGCCTCCAGCACCGCCTTCGAGACGATGTTTTCGGACGCGATCAGTTCGATCTGTTCCTGCTGTCGCTTCAGCTCGCCCTGGATCCCGCCAAAGATGTCCGGATCGGCCTCGGACAGGCTGCGCGAAAAGAAGGCGTCATGCGTATGAGCGGTCACGGCAATCCCCGAACTGAAAGGTCGCCCTATCTAGGCCCCACGACCGGAGACCACAACATCTTGTGGCTTACAGCCGCTTCAACCGCATGGCGGACCAGTCCGCATCGACGGCCACCTGAGCAACAGTATCCAGTCCATGGGCCGGGGCCATGCCGTGAACGAGATTACGACTGACCTCCCCCGCAAGCGGCGACGTCAGCTTGGGATAGGCGACCCAGAGGATGCTGTCCGGACGCGTCATGCCGCCTATTCCGGACAGATAACGCTCCAGACCAGCCCGGTCCGTGACAAAGCTCAGCACGACATCAGCGTCACTGGCACCGGCCGTCGCCTCAAGCCCGGTTGCCGCCACCAGGCCCGCTGGCGCATCGACGATCGCCAGGGTCCGCCCCTTTTTGACCTGCAGCCGGTCTGAAAGGGGTTTATCCGACATCAGTCGCTCCCGCTCGCCAACGCGCGCTTCAGCTTGGCCAGGGCGATGCGTTCCAGCCCGTTGCGCTCGGTCACGGGCCCGACCGCCGAGACCTCGGTCCCGCTGGCCACGTGGACCGCAGAGCATTTCAGGTACGCGCCATTCCGCACAAGCTCGACGATCACCTCGCCGGGGCCGGATCGGTCGTCAGGCGACGGCAGGGAGACGCGCCACGTTGCAGTGGGTCCACAGCTTGTCCATCGCCGTCACCAGCGCATCCATCATGCCGTCGTCGTGGTTCGGCGACGGGGTGAAGCGCAGGCGCTCGGTGCCCTTGGGCACGGTCGGATAGTTGATCGGCTGGACATAGATGCCGTGCTCTTCCAGCAGCATGTCCGAGATCATCTTGCAGTGCACCGGATTGCCGACGTGCACGGGCACGATATGGCTCTCCGACGGCATGACCGGGATGCCGGCCGCCATGAAGCGGTCCTTCAGCGCCTGGGCCCGGGCCTGATGCGCGGCGCGCAGCTCGGGGTGGGCCTTCAGGTGGCGGACCGAGGCCAGGGCACCGGCGGTCAGGGCCGGCGGCAGGCTGGTGGTAAAGATGAACCCGGCGGCCCAGCTGCGGACAGCGTCCACGATCACCGCGTCGGCCGCAATATAGCCACCCATCACGCCGACGGCCTTGCCGAGGGTGCATTCGATGATGTCGATCTGGTCCAGCACGCCGTCGCGCTCGGCGATGCCCGCGCCGGTCTGGCCATAGAGGCCCACGGCATGGACCTCGTCCAGATAGGTCAGGGCACCATATTTGTGCGCCAGGGCAATGGTGCCGGCCAGGTCGGCGATGTCGCCGTCCATGGAATAGACGCTCTCGAAGGCGATCAGCTTGGGCACATCGGCCGGCGCTGCCGCCAGCAGGGCCTTGAGGTGAGCCAGATCGTTGTGCTGATAGATATGCCGCTCGCAGCCGCCGTTGCGGATGCCTGCGATCATCGAGGCATGATTCAGCGAGTCGGAGAAGATGATCATGCCCGGCAGGATGCGCTGCAGCGTCGTCAGCGTCGCCTCATTGGCCACATAGCCCGAGGTGAACAGCAGGGCGGCTTCCTTGTGGTGCCAGGCGGCCAGCTCGGCCTCAAGATCCACAGCGGAACGGGTGGTGCCCGAGATGTTGCGCGTGCCTCCGGCGCCGGCGCCCGTCGACTCGACCTCGGCCTGCATGGCCTCGACCACAGCGGGGTGCTGACCCATGCCGAGATAGTCGTTGGAGCACCAGACCACGACGTCCTGCTCGGTGCCGTCGTCCCGGCGCCAGACCGCGCGCGGAAACTCACCGCGAACACGCTTCAGATCGGCGAAGACACGGTAACGCCCCTCAGCCCGGACCTGGTCCACGGCGTTTCCAAAGGCGGCCTTGTAGTCGAACACGGTTTGCGGTCTCTCGCCTGGGCGTTTCTGACGCGGCCCTTGTGCGCCTCACACGGTTAAAAGTCCATGTTCACCGTGCGGTGAAATGGTCGCAACCCCTTAATTGATAACGGTTCTCAATAGCCCGTATCAGCCCTTGGGCAGCTCATCCAGCTTGCCGCGCAGCAGCTGCAGGATGGCCGAAAAGTCCCGCCCGCCATAGCCCAGCCGGTCGAACATCTGGAACAGGGCCTCGGTCTGGGCACCCAGCGGGGTGGAGGCCCCGGCCTTGGCCGCCGCGTCCTGGGCCAGCTTGAGGTCCTTCAGCATCATGGCCGTCGCGAACCCGCCGTCATAGTTGCGATTCGACGGCGCGGTCGGCACCGGCCCGGGCCAGGGGTAGTAGGTGGTGGTCGACCAGCTCTGGCCGGAGGACTTGGACACGATGTCGAACATCCTGACCGGGTCCAGCCCCAGCTTCTCGGCCAGACCGATGGCCTCGCAGGTGCCCAGCATGGTGATGCCGAGGATCATGTTGTTGCAGATCTTGGCCGCCTGCCCCGCCCCGTGGTCCCCGGCACGGAAAGTCGCCCGGCTCATCGGCTCCAGCGCCGGCTCGATCCGGGCGAAGTCGCCCTCGTCACAGCCGACCATGAAGGCCAGCGTGCCGGCATCCGCCGCCATGGTCCCGCCCGAGACCGGCGCGTCGGCAAAGGCATAGCCCGCCTCCTTCGCCAGACCGGCGACCTTGCGCGCCGTATCGACGTCGATGGTCGAGCAGTCCAGCAGCAGGGCGCTGGACGGCGCGGCGCCGATGATCTGCTCGGAATAGACCTTCAGCACATGGGGGCCGGCCGGCAGCATGGTGATGACCACGTCCGCGTCCTTGACCGCCTCGACGACCGAGCCGGCGGCCACGCAGCCTGCTTCCACCGCGCGCGCGACAGCGGCCTCGGACAGGTCGAACGCCTTGACCCGCCGCCCCGCCTTCGCCTGGTTTGCGGCCATGCCGCCGCCCATGTTTCCCAGTCCGATGAAGGCGATGGTCATGGTCATGTCGGCGTCTCCCTGTGCGTGCATTTGTTGCGCGGAGGGTTAGCCGGTCGGGGCAGCCAAGGCCAGCGTGACCTTAGCCGGGCTTGCGGAATCTCAGCATGAACTGGCTGGTGTTTCCGCGGATCGAGGGGTCGAAGACACTGGCGGTCATCGGGTCCGCCGGGCGGATCAGCGCGTCCGATTCTCCGTCCAGAACGAAGCCTGCGGCCGTGACCTCGCGCACCACCTGGTCGCGGTCGATCCGGTGCAGCGTATCGGCGACCGAGGCATCGGCCCCCGCCACAGCCGCATGGTCGACGATTACATAATAGCCGCCGGGCTTCAGCGCCGCATAGGCCGCCGCATTGACCCGCGCCGCCGTGCCGTCGGGAAAGGCGTCGAGGTGCAGGTCGTGATAGTTCTGGGCGGTGAAGATCACATCCGCGCCGCCCGGCCAGTCGGGAGCATTGATCGCCGAACCCGCACCGGTCACGTTCGGCAGTGCATCGGCTGCTGACAGCGCCACGCCATAGTCCGCGCTGAAGGCGACAAACTCATCCGGCTGCCAGGCCGTGACATGGCCTTCGGGGCCGACCGCTGCCGCGAACGCCCGGGTGAAGAAACCGCCGCCGATCATCAGGTCGATCACCCGGTCACCCGGTTCGACCCGGGCAAAGGCCAGGGTCTCCGCGGTCATGCGGCTGGCATCGCGGGCGCGGTCCTCATCGGTGCGCGGCGGGCCGACCAGCGCAGCCTCGATCAGCGCGACACGCGCCGCGTCGGACGGTCCGAACATATCCATCGAGCCACAGGCCGACAGGGCCAGCGCCGCACAGGCGGCCAGCAGGGTGATTTTCCGCATCATCGTTCCTCCCGCGCTCCGGATGGCGCGAGGGCAAGCTTAACCGCTTGTCGAAGGGCGGTCAGCCCGGCTTGCGGAACCGGTAGATGAACTGGTCGGTCTCGCCGCGGATCGACTCATCGAACACGCTGAGGGTGCGGTCATCGTCGGGGTTGGCCAGCGCCTGGCTGGAGTCCTCGAAGACAAAGCCCGCGGCCTCGACCTCGGCCTTGAGGAAGTCGCCCTCGATCCGGTGCAGGGTCTGCACTTCGCTGTTGCCCGTCCCGGCCCGGCCTGAGTGGTCGATCACCACATACAGGCCACCGGGCTTCAGCGCGTCATAGACGGCGCGGTTCATCCGGGCCACGTCCACGCCGAACGCCGGGATATGGAAGTCGTGATATTCCTGGCTCATGAACACCACGTCCAGCGGGGTATCGAAGCGCATCTCGTCCAGCAGGCCGACGACCGGCACCACATTGCCATAGGTCGCCGCCAGCGCATCGGCATAGGGCTTTTCGCGCTCAGCCGTCCGGGTCGGCACAAAGGCATAGACCCGGCCTTCATCGCCCACAGCCGGGGCGAACAGACGGGTGAAATAGCCTTCCTCCGGGCGGATGTCGGCCACGTGGTCGCCGGGGCTGATCCCGGCAAAGGTCAGCACCTGCAGGGGCATGCGCAGGGCATCCCGGGCGCGATCCTCTTCGGGACGGCGCGGATCCGAAAGGGCGATGGCGACGCGGGTATCGGCCCGCGCGGTGGCCGGCGAGGTCGGGGTGATGACTGTCTGCCCGCCCCCGTCATTGGCGATGATGATGCAGCCCGAGGCCACCAGACCAGCGCTCATGGCAGCAAGCAGTGTCAGTTGACGGCGCATGACCATCCTCCCGCAGTGTGTATCCCGGTCGCAGGCTTACGCCAGTTGCGGCAGGGGCGTCCATTCCTCATCGGCGGGCAGCGGCGCAAACAGGGCGTCCAGTGTCTGGTCGGTGACGCCCTCAATGTCGGCCGGCGACCATTTCGGGGCATTGTCCTTGTCGACGATCACGGCCCGCACGCCTTCCTGGAAGTCGTGGGTCCGCACGACCCGCCCGCCCAGCCGGTACTCCATCGCCATATTGTCGGCGAAGCTGTCGAGTTTGGCGCCCGTGCGCAGCTGGCGCAGCGAGACCTTCATCGACTGGGGCGACTTGGTCTTCAGGATCGCCAGTTGGGCGTTGGCCCAGTCCGAGCCGTCGGCTTCCAGCGCCGCGAAAATCTCTTCCAGGGTGTCATGGCCGAACAGCCGCTCGATGGCCGGCAGATGGGCCTCGATCGGCGGCTCCCCGGCGTCGGCCTCCAGCCCGTCGGCGACGTCGGCCGGATGGGCCGGATCGGCCGCCAGAATGGCCCGAAAGGCCTCCAGCGCATCGGTCGGCAGATAGTGGGTGTGGATGCCCAGAAACACAGTATCCGCCGCCTTCAGCCGCGCCCCGGTCAGCGCCAGCCAGGTCCCGACAAATCCCGGCAGCCGCGGCAGGAACCAGCCCCCGCCCACATCGGGGAACAGGCCTATGCCCGTCTCTGGCATGGCATAGGTCGTCCGCTCGGTGGCGATCCGCACCTCGGCTGGCTCGGAAATGCCCACGCCGCCGCCCATGACGATGCCGTCCACCAGGGCCGTCACCGGCTTGGGATATTCGAACAGCAGGTGGTTTAGCCGGTATTCCGCGTGGAAAAAGGCCTTGGCTTCCGACGCATCCCCTGCCCCGCTCTTGGCGATCATGCGGATGTCGCCCCCCGCACAAAATCCGCGCTCGCCCGCATGGTCGATCAGCACGGACTTCACCGCCGGATCGTCCTTCCACGCCAGCAGCGCCGCGATCATGGCGTCGCACATCCCCTTGTTCAGAGCATGGATGGCCTTGGGCCGGTTCAGCGTAATCCGGCCCAGACCGGACTGGATGCGCGCGAGGATTTCAGGTTCGTCGGTCATGGCCTTGCTCACTGCCGCATCATTTCGCGCGCGGTGATCACGCGCATGATCTCATTGGTGCCTTCCAGGATGCGGTGCACCCGCAGGTCCCGCACGATGCGCTCCAGCGGATAGTCCTTCAGATAGCCATAGCCGCCATGCAGTTGCAGGGCCTCGTCGGCGATCTGGAAACAGGCGTCGGTGGCCAGTCGCTTGGCCATGGCGCACCATTTGGTCTTTTCCGGGTGGTTGGTGTCGATGGCCCACGCACCACGCAGCACCATCAGGCGCGCGGCCTCCAGCTGCGTGGCCATATCGGCCAGCTTGAACTGGGTGTTCTGGAAGTCGCCGATCGGCTTGCCGAACTGCTTTCGGCTGGCGACGTACTCCTGCGCCGTTTCCAGCGCCAGTCGCGCCCCGCCCAGCGAACAGGCGGCGATGTTCAACCGCCCCCCGTCCAGCCCCATCATGGCATAGCGGAAGCCGTGGCCTTCCTGCCCCAGCAGGTTTTCGGCCGGCACACGGCAATCATCGAACTGGACGATGGCGGTCGGCTGGCTGTTCCAGCCCATCTTGCGCTCCTGCCCGCCAAAGCTGAGGCCCGGGGCGTCCTTGTCGACCACGAAGGTCGAAATGCCCTTGGGGCCGTCCGCCCCCGTCCGCGCCATCACCACATAGACGTCGCTGGTGCCCGCGCCCGAGATGAAGGCCTTGGAGCCGTTCAACACATAGTGGTCGCCGTCCCGCACCGCCGTGGTGCGCAGCGCCGCCGCGTCCGAGCCCGAGCCCGGCTCGGTCAGGCAGTAGCTGGCGATCTTCTCCATGGTCACCAGCGCCGGGACATAGCGGGCGCGCAGTTCGGCCGAGCCGACGCTATCGATCATCCAGGTCGCCATATTGTGGATCGAGATGAAGGCGGCGGTCGAGACATCGCCCCGCGACAGCTCCTCGAAGATCACCGCCGATTCGACCCGGCCCAGCGCCATGCCGCCATGCTCCTCGCCGGTGTAGATCCCGCAGAACCCCATTTCGGCAGCCTGCCGCATGACGTCCACGGGGAAATGCTTGGTCTCGTCCCATTCGGCGCTGTGCGGCGCCAGCTCGGCCTCGGCAAAGGCTCTGGCGGCGTCCTGAATGGCGCGCTGGTCTTCGGTCAGGGCGAAATCCATGGGGGTCCTCTCTTGTCTCGTTGCAGGCCTTCTAGAGCATGGCGCCGCAAACTGAACCCCCACCGGCCGCACCCGCTTTGCCCGCAGCGTCGCAGGCGGTATGAGGCGCCATGTCCAGCTCCGTCTTTCCCGCCAGCTTTCCCCTGACCCGCGGTCGCCGCCTGCGCAGCCAGCCCTGGGTACGCCGTCTGGTGGCCGAAACCACCCTGACGCCCGGCGATCTGGTCTGGCCGCTGATCCTGCACGACGGCAAGGAAGACCGCGTCCCGGTTGCGACCCTGCCGGGCGTGGATCGTCTGTCGACGGCCGCCGCGGTCGAGGCCGCCCGCCGCGCGCGCGATCTGGGCATTCCCGCCGTGGCCCTGTTTCCCAACATCGACAACCAGCTGAAGGATGCCGTCGGCACCGAGGCCACCAATCCCGACGGTTTGGTCCCCGAAACGGTGCGCGCGATCAAGGCTACCGTGCCCGAGATCGGCGTCATCACCGATGTGGCGCTCGACTGCTACACCGACCACGGCCACGATGGCGTGGTCGAGGACGGGCGGATCGTCAACGACGCCTCACTCGACCGGCTGGCCGAACAGGCCTTCATCCATGCCCATGCCGGTGCCGATGTCGTTGCCCCCTCCGATATGATGGACGGACGCGTTCAGGCCATCCGCGAGGCGCTGGAGGCCAATGGCTATCAGGACACCCTGATCCTGTCCTATGCCGCCAAATATGCCTCGGCCTTCTACGGCCCCTATCGCGATGCCGTCGGCTCGGCGCGCGCCCTGATCGGCGACAAGCGCACCTATCAGATGGACCATGCCAATTCCGACGAGGCCCTGCGCGAGGTGGCTATGGATATCGCCGAAGGTGCGGATGCCGTCATGGTCAAGCCCGGCACCCTGTATCTCGATATAATCCAGCGTGTTCGTCAGACCTTCTCGGTGCCGGTCTTCGCCTATCAGGTGTCGGGCGAGTACGCGATGATGCAAGGCGCCATCGACGCCGGCTGGCTGGACGAGGAACGCGCCGTCCTCGAAAGCCTCGGTGCCTTCAAGCGCGCGGGCTGCAGTGGCGTCCTCACCTATTTCGCGCCCCGCGTCGCCGAATGGCTCAATCGCTGACCGCTTGACAGCGACGCACTGTCACCGGATTTACGCCGAACGCTGTTAACCATTCAGGCGTCAGGCGCAGGGGTGCCTGTCGTTCGTGCTTCCGGGGGGTACATGGGCTTTTTTGGCTTTGGGAAGAAGGCGCCGCGCGCCGTGACGGTCCTTGGCGATGTGCCGGGCGAGACCACCACGCTTGAACGGCCGGTTGAACCGACACCTGAGCCCGTTGTGCCGCCTACTCCCCCGCGTCCGACGCCGGACGAAGCCCTGGCCGAGCTCAGGGCCGGCAATGAGGCCTTCCTGCGCGGTGAAAACAACCTGGGCCACGTCAAGGTCGGCGACCTTGATCCCCTCCAGCAGGGCCAGAACCCGATCGCCACCATCGTGGGCTGCGCGGACAGCCGGACACCACCAACAATCCTGTTCAATCAGGGCTTTGGCCGCCTGTTTTCAATCCGCGTTGCCGGTAATACGGTCGATCGCCGGGGCCTGGCCTCGATCGTCTATGCGGTCAAACACCTGAAATGCCCGCTCGTCGTGGTCATGGGCCATACGGGCTGCGGGGCGGTCGCGGCCGCCGAAGCCATCGTCGACGGGGTGGTCCCGCTCGACCCCTCGCTGGAAGAGATGATCGTGCCGATCATCCCGGCCGTGCTGGATGCCCGCCGCTCGGACGCCGCCGATGTCGCCGTGCGTGCGGTTGAGGAGAATGCCCGTCGGGTCGCCGAAAAGCTCAAGATCGCCGACGCCTCGCTCGCCGACGCCCTGGAGGCCGGCACCCTGCGCATCGTCGCCGCCGTCAAACAGATGCAGTCGGGCGAGGTGGTGTTTCTGGACCTTTGAGCGGCGGAGCCGGCGGGACGCCCCGCTCGATCCGCCACAGCTCCAGCACCGACATCAGCTGCCGCGCGCGCCACAGACCAACCAGATAGATCCCCGCCCCCAGAACGAGGGTCGCCGTCAGGTACAGGACCAGTCTCTGGTTGTCCATGAACAGGGCGATCACACCCTGCGGCATCAGATCGGCAAGGCCCAGCACGATCGTCAGCGGCACGGTGATGTACAGCAGGGCGATGAACTGGAACATTTCCTGATGGCGCTTCAGGTTCAGTGCCGCCAGATCGTGAACCGGCTGGAACAGGTGGGGCGCCGCATCCAGCAGGTCGAAGGCCGCCTGGGTGGAGTCATTCCGCCGCAGCCCTGTCACGAAGTCATTGCCAAAATAGGTCCACGACCCCGGCGTGCCGAACCAGCTGGCCGGCGCCGAAAACAGGCTGAAATGGCGCTTCAGCTTCCACCACAGCGCCCAGGCCGGATGACTCGCATCGCCCTCACGCCAGATCGTTGTCAGGCGTCGCCGCTTTTTCGGGCGCGCGACTGCAGGCGTGCTGCCAGGCTCGACGTGTCCCATCGCGATCCCCCCATGGCCTGAACCTCGGAATAGAACTGATCGACAAGGGCGGTCAGCGCAAGATGGCTGCCGTTGTCACGGGCCTCCTCCAGCACGAGTCCGAGATCCTTGCGCATCCAGTCCACGGCAAAGCCGAAGTCGAATTGTCCGGCCGCTGCGGTCTTCCAGCGATTGTCCATCTGCCAGCTCTGGGCGGCGCCCTTCGAGATCGCCTCGTACACGGCGTCCGTATCCAGGCCGGCCGACTGGGCGAAATGCACGGCTTCGGCCAGTCCCTGCACCACCCCGGCAATGGCGATCTGATTGGCCATCTTGGTCAGCTGGCCGCTGCCGGCCGGCCCCATGTGCCGGATCGCCTTGGCATAGGCGGCCAGAACGGGCTCGACCTTCGCCAACGCTTCGGCCTCGCCCCCGATCATGATGCTGAGTTGCCCCGCTTCGGCCCCCGCCTGTCCGCCCGAGACCGGCGCATCCAGGAAGGCCACGTTCCGCGCAGCGGCCAGGTCGGCCATCTCGCGCGCGACCTTGGCTGAGGTGGTGGTGTGGTCGATGATCACCGCGCCCACGCGCATCCCCGGCAGAGCCGCCTCCACAACCTCGCGCACATCCGCATCATTGCCCACGCACAGGATCAGGGCCTCGATCTCGCCCGACACGTCTGCCAGCGACCCGACTGCGCGGGACTCATTCGCCGAGGCCCAGGCCCGGGCCTTTTCCGGACTGCGATTGTGTCCGGTCACCTCATGGCCGGCCTTGACCAGATGGCCCGCCATCGGCGCGCCCATGACGCCCAGTCCCGAAAAGGCGATCTTCATTCCACATGCTCCTGGATTCGACCGTACTGCCCCCGGAAGAAAGTCAGGCCGGCCCCCTCCTCCGCTTCGAAATGCGCCACGCGCCCGACCAGAATCTGGTGGTCGCCCATGGCGATCTGCTCGTGCAGCACACAGTCGAAGCGCGCCAGTCCACCCTTCAGGATCGGCGATCCGGATCGTGACCGTCCGACCTCGTCCTCCGACAGGCGATAGTCACGCCGGCTGAACCGGTCGGCCCAGTCCGCCTCTCCGGCCCCCAGCACATGTACGGAGAACGGCCGTCCTTCCATGAAGGCCGCCGCGCGCTCGGCCCGGTCGTCCAGACACCACAGCAATAGCCGGGGCTCCAGCGAGACAGACGTCACGGAATTGACGGTCATGCCGACCGGTCCGGTCTCGCTGTCGACGGTCACCACGCATACGCCGGTGGCGAAGGCCGACATGGCGCGGCGATAGGCGCGGGCCTCGGCCCCGTCGGGATCGGAATGGGAGTTGTCGGTCACGGCGCGACCTTAGCGTCCGCCTCCCTGCGCACAAGCCGCCGCTTCGGGAAACGTCGCCTTAACCTTGATCTCCGAAACATGCCGACACTGAAGCGAGGTGCCCATGTCCCTGAGCGATCGTCCGATCCTCATCAAGAAGGTCAAGAAGGTCGCGGGACACGGCCACCACGGCGGCGCCTGGAAGGTCGCCTATGCCGACTTCGTGACGGCCATGATGGCCTTCTTCCTGCTCATGTGGCTGATCAATACGACCGATCCGGAGCAGAAGCGCGGCATCGCCGAATACTTCGCCCCTGCCAGCATTTCGACGACCACCTCGGGCTCCGGCGGCATTCTGGGCGGCACATCGCTGGGCGACGACGGCTCCAAGAGCTCGGGTTCCATGTCGGTCATCACCCAGATGGCCCCGGAGGCTCCCGATTCGCCCGACGAGGCCGGCCAGAGCAGCAATCTGGCAGGCGCCAGCGAAAACCAGCTGCGCGAAGAGATCGCCCGCCGCGAGGCCGCCGACTTCGCCAGCGCCGCCGAATCGCTGCGACAGGCTATGCAGTCGATGCCCGAACTGGCCGAGCTGTCGAAACAGCTGATCATCGACCAGACGCCCGAAGGCCTGCGTATCCAGATCGTCGATCAGGAAGGCCGCTCGATGTTCGAGGAGAATTCGGCCCGGCCCAATGCCCGTGCCCAGGTCCTTCTGCGCGCCGTGGCAAGGATCATCACCGCCCTGCCCAATCGCATCTCGATCACCGGCCACACCAGCTCGGTCGCCGGGTCCAACCGGGCGAGTGCGCCGGGTGACTGGAGCCTGTCGGCCCGCCGTGCCGATGCGGCCCGCCAGATTCTGGAAGGCGCCGGTGTCGATGTGGATCGCATCTATTCGGTGAACGGCAAGGCCGGGTCCGAGCCGCTCTACCCCGATGATCCCAGTCTGGCGGGCAACCGCCGAATCTCGATCATCCTGCTGCGAGAGGCGCCGGTCCTGCCGGGCGACACCAGTCTGTGACGTCGGCGCAAACCCTTCGCAGGCGACACGCGAAGGGCCTTGCGCCAGAGGCCGGACTGGTCTCCCATCCCTCCATGAAGCGCGCTCAAGGCTCCCGCCACGACCGGAAGCGCCCGCACCCCGGCGGGGGGCGCGCATGACCCGCCATGTGCCTTCCCGGCAGCTGCGCTTCTACCTGACCGCCATGGCGCCCTGCCCCTATCTGCCGGGCCGGATCGAGCGCAAGGTGTTTGCCAATCTGCCGTTCAGCGACGGCGCCTGGGTCAATGACGAGCTTACCCAGGCCGGCTTCCGGCGCAGCCAGAACATCGCCTATCGCCCCGCCTGCGAGGGCTGCGACGCCTGTGTCTCGGTGCGGGTGCCTGTCTGCGGCTTCTCTCCTTCCCGCTCGCAGAAGCGTGTGCTTCAGCGCAACGCCGATCTGGTCCGCGCCCAGGTCGAGGCCGAAGCGACGATGGAGCAGTTCGACCTGCTGCGGCGCTATCTGCTGGCGCGCCACGCGGGCGGCGGCATGAGCGACATGGGATGGGACGACTATGTCGCCATGGTCGAGGACACGGCCGTGCGCACCCATCTGATCGAATATCGCCTGCCGTCCCAGGGTGCCGGGCCCGGCGATCTGGTCGGGGTGGTGCTGACCGACATGCTCTCGGACGGCCTGTCGATGGTCTACAGCTTCTTCGATCCCCAGCTCGCGCGGCGCAGCCTCGGCCAGTTCGCCATTCTGGATCATCTCATGCAGGCCCGCGATCAGGCCCTGCCCTTCGTCTATCTGGGCTACTGGATCCAGGGCTCGGCCAAGATGGACTACAAGGCCCGCCTGCGGCCGCTTCAGGCCCTGACGCGCGAGGGCTGGCGCGACCTGCCCTAACCGGCGCTCGGCACCGAGGTCGACGGCGCATAGGTCTGCTGCGACCACGGCCCGGAATCGCGTCCGCCGCCGAACTTCACCAGCGCCTCGATGCGTTTCGAGATCGGCGGGTGCGTGGCGAACAGGCCCATGACGCCCGCCTTCTCCGGTTGATTGTCCAGGAACATGCCCTGCACCTCGTCGGGGGCCTTCAGAGTCGACCGCCCCTCGATCTTGCGCAGGGCCGAGATCATCGAGTCCGGATTCTTGGTCAGCTCGACCGCCCCCGCATCCGCCACGAACTCGCGCGTGCGCGACAGCATCATCCGGATGACGAAAGCCAGGGCAAAGCCGATCGCCGCGATCGCCAGTCCGATCAGGATCAGCGGCCCGGCGTTCTTGTTATTGCTCCGGCCGCCGCGCGAGAAGAACAGCCCGCGGAACACCAGTTCCGCCAGTACGCTGAGTATCCCGGCAAAGATGGAGGCGATCACCATCGTCCGCACATCCTTGTTGATCACATGGGTCAGCTCGTGGGCCAGCACGGCCTCGACCTCATCCCGGTTCAGGGTGGTGATCAGACCGCGCGTAACCGTGACGCTGTAGCGACCCTCGTGCAGGCCCGAGGCATAGGCGTTCAGCTGATCCGTCTCGATGATGCGCAGCGTCGGCGTGCGCATCCCCCGCGAAATCGCCAGGTTCTCGAGCAGGTTATAGAGCTCGGGGTTCTCGCGCCGCTCGACCTTCCGGGCGCCCGTCATGGCGTCGATCATGGCCTGGTTGCCGAAATAGGCGATGGCGAACCAGAGGGCAGCGATCACACCCGCGGCCGGCACGGTCCAGCCCAGCATGCCGGCGGCCAGCGCCATGTCGTCGGCCAGCGTTCCGCCCGAGCCGGGAATGATCCCGAATCCCATCAGGACCAGTTGCAGCCCGTAGAGCACCAGCACCAGCAGCACCGGGAACATGGCCAGCAGCACGATCGAACGGGTGTTGTTCGCCCAGATATGGGTCTGGAGCCCGACGGCCTGCATGGATCCTAGAACTGCACCTGCGGCGGGGCGGCGGACATGGCGGCCCGCTCACTCTCGCCGACATCAAAGAAGGGCTTGTCCGAACCAAAGCCGACCAGACCGGCGAACAGCACGGTCGGAAACTGGCGCCGCACGGCGTTGAACTCGGAGACGGCATTGTTGAAGAAGCGGCGCGCCGCGGCCAGCTTGTTCTCGATGTCCGACAGCTCGGTCTGCAGCTGCTGGAAGTTGGTGTTCGCCTTCAGGTCCGGATAGGCCTCGGCCACGGCGAACAGTCGGCCCAGCGAGGCGGTCAGCATGTTCTCGGCCTGCACCTTGTCATCGACCGAGTTCGCCCCGGCCGCCGCTGCGCGGGCCTGGGTCACGGCATCCAGGGTGGCCCGTTCGTGCGTGGCATAGCCCTTCACCGTCTCGACCAGATTGGGGATCAGGTCCTGACGCTGCTTCAGCTGCACGTCGATGTCGGCGAACGACTGGTCCGCGCGCTGGTCCAGCGCCACCAGCCGGTTGTAGGCCCCGACGACGACAAACAGGAGGACGACGACGATGACGCCGATAACGATCCAGGTGATCATGAGCGGTTTCCCTTGCTTCTGATCTCTCTTATCGCGCGAACCGGGGCCCGGACCCAAGTGAAATCGGGGTCATGTCAGGAACGGTAACGCCGCACCCTACCGGAATTTGCGCAGACCCCTCGGTCCCTGGCGTCCGACGGCTGCCCGTTTGCCCAGCCAGTCACGCCAGTCGGGCCAGTTCCGGCGGCGTCCGCCACCATCGACCCACTCCGGCCCGGTCTCCTCGGCAAACACCGTGGCATCGGCCAGTCCGCCCTGACGGTACGACTGGAATTTGACGCCCTTGCCCCGCGACATCTCTGGCAGTTCGGACACCGGGAAGACCAGCGTCTTGATGTTGTCCCCGATCACCGCAACGTGGTCACCGGCGACCCGCAGACAGACCGCCAGTTCGCCGTTCAGCACCTGTTTCCCGCCGCGCTTCTGGGCCAGCAGGTCGTCTTCGGGCGCGATGAAGCCATAGCCGGCCTTCGACACCACCATCAGCTTCGCCCCCGGCTGGTGAGCGAACAGGGCGACGATCTCTACCCCTTCGTCCAGATCGATCATCAGACGGATCGGCTCGCCGTGCCCGCGGCCCGAGGCCAGCTTGTCCGCCCCGATGGTGAAGATCCGCCCGTCCGTCGCCGCGACCAGCAACTTGTCGGTCGTATAGGCGGGCACCAGGAAGGACAGGCTGTCGCCTTCCTTGAACTTCAGCTCCGACGGGTCCTCGACCTTGCCCTTCGCCGCCCGGATCCAGCCGCGCTCCGACAGGATGACCGTGATCGCCTCGCGCGGGATGAAGGCTTCGACGGGCGCGGCGGCCGCGCCCTCGGGGGCCTCGCCAAAGGTGGTCAGGCGCGGCGACGGCAGGGCCTTGCGCACCTCGGCCAGATCCTTGCCGATCCGCGTCCACTGCCGCGCCTTCGACTCGATCAGCGCGCGCAGACCGGCCAGTTCCTCGGTCAGTGCCTTGTACTCGGTCTCGATGGCCAGCTCTTCCAGCCGCGCCAGATGCCGCAGCCGGGTATCCAGCACAAAGTCGGCCTGCACCTCGGTCAGGTTCAGCCGCGCGATCAGCACCGCCTTGGGCTGCTCCTCCTCGCGGACGATGCGGATCACCTCGTCGAGGTTCAGGAAGACGATGCGCAGGCCTTCCAGCAGGTGCAGCCGCTTCTCGATCCGTTCCGCCCGCCAGTTCGAGCGCCGCACCAGCACATCGCGCCGGTGCTCGAGGAAGGCCTGAAGACAGGCCTTCAGCCCCATCACGCCCGGCGTGCCCGTGGCATCCAGCACATTGATGTTGACCGGGATGCGAACCTCCAGGTCCGACAGCCGGAACAGGCTCTCCATCAGCACCTCGGGCTCGACCGTCCGCGCCCGCGGGTCCAGCACCAGCCGGATGTCCTCGGCGGACTCGTCGCGGACGTCGCCCAGCAGCGGCGCCTTCTTCTGGTCGATCAGGTCGGCCAGCGCCTCGATCAGGCGGCCCTTTTGCACCTGATACGGGATCTCGGTGACCACGATCCGCCAGGTCCCGCGCTCGAGGTGCTCGACCTCCCAGCGCGCCCGCAGGCGCAGGCCACCCCGGCCCGTCTCATAGGTCTCAAGCAGCGACGCCCGCCCCTCGACAACCACCCCGCCCGTCGGAAAGTCCGGCCCCGGCAGGTGCTGCATCAGGGTTTCTGTCGTGGCCTCCGGATCGTCCAGCAGGATCAGGCATGCCTCGATCAACTCGCTGACATTATGCGGCGGGATGGAGGTCGCCATGCCCACGGCAATGCCGGACGAGCCATTGGCCAGCAGGTTCGGGAACCCGGCCGGCAGCACGACCGGTTCCTGCTCCTGATCGTCATAGGTGGGGCGGAAATCGACGGCATTCTGGTCGATGCCGTCCATCAGCAGCACCGCCGCCGGCGTCAGCTTGCACTCGGTGTAGCGCATGGCCGCGGCGTTATCGCCGTCGATATTGCCGAAATTGCCCTGGCCATCGACCAGCGGATAGCGCTGGGCGAACGACTGGGCCATCCGCACCAGGGCGTCATAGATCGAGGCGTCGCCGTGCGGGTGATAGCCCCCCATCACATCGCCCACGACCTTGGCGCATTTGCGGGCCGCCGACTGCGGGTTCAGCCGCATCTGGTGCATGGCGTACAGGATGCGCCGGTGCACCGGCTTGAAGCCGTCGCGTACATCGGGCAGCGCGCGATTGGTGATGGTCGACAGCGCATAGGCCAGGTAGCGCCGGCTCAGCGCCTCGCCCATGGGCTCGTCAACGATACGGCCGCCGTCCGGCGGAGGGGTGTGCAAGGTCATGGCATCAATATGAAGGAGGAGCGGCGGACGAATCGCCCGCCGCTCCGGTCAGTCTAGGCCGATTTCCACCCCGGCGGGCGGATACGGCGGTGCGGAATGGCCTCAGGGCCGGGGCGCGCGCGGCCCGTCCGGATCGAACAGGTCGCCGAACTCATCGCCCTCGTACCACATCGGCGGCGCCTGGCCGTCTGCGATGGCCCGGGCGATCGAGGTGTTGACGCGTGCGAACCGCGCCGCCGCCTGCCAGTTGAACGGCAGGTCGGGCTCATCGCTGACCTGGTGATAGTTGTCCGCGAGGAAGGTGGCGATGGCCTCGCGGCCCTCACCCCCCGGTCCGGTCGCCAGAAAGACCGACGGCACCCCCGCCTTCACGAACTCATAATGATCCGAGCGCACGAAGAAGTTCTCTTCCGGCTGGTAGTCCGGTACCGTCGCCACGCCCACTTCCCCGGTCGCTGCCGCCACAATGGCCCCCAGCGTCGAGTGATCCGCCCCGAAGGCCACCACGTCGACGAAGTCATAGGTCAGGATCGGCATGTCCAGATTGACCACGCCGACGATGTTCTGGATCGGCACGGTCGGGTCGGCCGCGAACCGGCTGGAGCCCAGCAGGCCCAGCTCCTCACCCGTCACCGCCAGGAACATCACCGAACGGCGCGGGCGCTCCTCGCTGACCGACAGGGCTCGCGCCACCTCGATCAGGGTCGCGACGCCGGACGCATTGTCCATGGCCCCGTTCGAGATCCGGTCGGGAGCGTTCTCGTCATCGGACACACCCACGTGATCCAGGTGCGCCATGACCACCACCACTTCGTCGGCCACCGACGGGTCAGACCCCGGCAGGATGGCCACGACATTGGGGCTCTCGAAATAGCGGGCCTCGGTCGTCAGCTGCACCGACGCCGGTCCCGGAATGGCGAAGCCCTTGGGTGAGGTGCCTTGGGCCGCTGCATTCTGGATGGCGTTCAGATCCTGTTCGGCAGCCGCGAACATCTGGCGGGTCACCTGTTGCGACAGGAAGCCCTCGACCTGGATGCCCGGCGCGTCGGTGTGGGCCCGGCCCTCGGCATCCGCCCAGCGCGTCTGCGGCTCGCCGAAATAGCCCATCAGCGCCGACCACGGGATGTTTCGCGTGTCGGCCGAGTGGACCATGATGTAGCCGACCGCGCCGTGCTCGAACGCCGTCGTCGCCTTGGCCGACTCCATGTGGGCCGCCAGCTCGCTCGGCAGGCCCTCCGGCATGCCGTACATGGCCAGCACGACCTTGCCGCGCACGTCCAGGCCCGCATAGTCGTCAATGCCCGCACTGGGCACGTCGAGCCCGTAGCCGACGAACACAAAGCCGGTGTCGAGCGCGACCTCGCCCACCGTCACGGAGGGGAACAGGGCCACGCCATCGCCCTGGCTCCAGTCGTGAGCCTCACCGTCCGGACCGGTCCAGCGGAGCTTGCCGTCGGTCAGGGACATCTCGGCGAAATTCACCGGCTGGCGCCAGCTGGTGCGCTCGGCATTGCCCGCCGGGGTCAGGCCCAGGCTGCGGTAGTGGCTTTCGACATAGAGCGCCGCCAGCTCATAGCCGCGCGAGCCCGTATCCCGCCCCTCCAGCGCATCATCGGCCAGGAAGGTCACATGGGCCTTCATCCGCTCGGCCAGCAGGGCATCGTCGGCCGCCGGCGCGGCGACCTGCGCGACGGCAGGCGTGTCGACGCTGGCGCAGGCTCCAAGCCCCCCCAGCAGCACCAGGGAGGTGGCAAGCCCCAGCCCCTTCAGACGGCGTATCGCCATGGCGTTCTTCCCCATTTTCAGAATGTGGCGCGACCCTAGCCTCCGGGCCGTCTCTATAACAAGCCGGATCGCTTGAGCCGTTCGATCATCCAGTCCCGCGCCGGCGGCAGCGGCTTGTCGCGCGGGTGGAAGACCCAGGCCTCGAGGAAATGCCCGGTCAGCGCCAGACCGTGGCCGACGTCGCCCTCGACCACGGCCGCCTGACTGCCCAGCAGGAAGGGCGGCAGCGCCAGCAGCTTGTCGGCATAGGGCGCGCCCGCCGTCCGGCTGACGGCCCTCCCCGTGCGCGGGCTGACCCAGGCCAGGTCGTCCTGACTGCCCGACACCGCGCAGCTCTCCAGATCCAGCCCGAACCCCAGACTGCCCAGCAGACCCAGTTCGAACCGTATGAATACGGCGGGCCAGACGGCATCGTCGGTCAGCGCCAGCATCAGCGCCTCCATGGCGGCGAACACACCGGGTTCGGCCTCGCGCTCCGGCAGGGCCCCCTGCACCACGGCGGCGGCGGCCGACAGGCCCGCCAGCGCCACGGCCGAGTCGAACAGCTGGCTGACATCGTCGCCTGACGGCTCCAGCCGCGCCGACCCCAGCTGACTGTCGTCGCGGGCCCGCCAGGCCACCCGCACCCGCGAGCCGGGCTGCAGATGCGGCTTCATCTTCCGTGAGGCTCCGCCGGGCACATAGGTCATGCGGCGGCCGTGCTGCGCCGTCAGCAGGTCCACGACCGCGCCGGTATCGCCGTGCGACCGCGCCGCCAGCACAAAGGCGTCGTCCTCAAACTCCATCAGGGCTCGGTCGTCTCCCCGGCCCGGATGACGCCCACCACATCGCGCGCCACATCGTTCGGCACGGCAAAGCTCAGCACATACTGGTCGATCTTCCAGCCGTCATCGGTCAGGCGCAGCACACCCGACCCGCGGGTCGTGCCATAGGCGGCATTGTCCAGCACCTCATCGAAGACCGCCACGCACCGGCATTCGATCGGCAGGATCGAGATGTCCCGGCGGACCACACGATAGTCCCACCCCTGCCCCCGGCTGAAATAGGGATCGGCATAGGCGCGGAACTCCTCGACCGTCCAACGTTCGGTGGCGTCCGTCCCGATGAAGCGGGCTTCCGGCGTGAACAGCGAGAAATAGGTGGCGCCGTCCGCCTCCCGCGCCGCCTGATGGAGGGCGTCGATGACCGCGGCGGGCGCCTCGGCGGACTGGGCCAGGGCAGGCACCGGCGCCAGCATCGCTGTCACGGCCGCCAGCGCGAGGAGTGTCTTCATCGTCATTGCCTTCCTGCTCATGGGACAAACATCTCTCAATGCCGCCCGGCTGTCTCGCCCGAAATGCTCCCTGCATTTAACCAATCGGTTGACAGCCCACGACGGCAGGTTTACTTAACCTTTCAGTTCAGCACGAAAGCCGCCATGGCCACCGATCCTCTCAGCGCCAAATTCGCCGCCCTCGCCGACCCGACCCGTCGCGCCATCCTGGCCCGGCTGTGCGAGGGCGAGGCCAGCGTCAACGAACTGGCCGAACCGTTCGACATGAGCCTCCCGGCCGTGTCGAAACATCTCAAGGTGCTTGAGAGGGCCGGCCTGATCAGCCGCGGGCGAGAGGCCCAGTGGCGCCCTGCCCGCCTTGAGCCCATGGCCCTCAAGGGCGTGGCCGACTGGCTGGAACACTATCGCCGCTATTGGGACGCCTCCTTCGATCGCCTCGATAGCTATCTGAGAAATCTGCAAAAAGGCAAAGACGATGGCCGAGGACACTGACAACCCGTGCGACACCGACGGCGCGGCCCATAATTTCGACCTCGTTCTGGAGCGCGTCTTCGACGCCCCGCCGGAAAAGATCTTCCGCGCCTGGACCGAGCCCGAACTGATCAAACAGTGGCTGGCCCCCAAACCCTGGACCATCACGGACGCCGTCTGTGATCCCCGCCCCGGCGGCCTGACACAGTTCACCATGCGCTCGCCCGATGGTCAGGAGTTCCCGAACACCGGCGTTTTTCTGGAGGTGATCCCTAACCGGCGCATCGTCTCGACCGACGGCCTGACCGCCGACTGGCGGCCCGCCGGCGATCCCTTCATGGTCAGCCGCATCGACATGGAGCCGCTGCCCGACGGCCGGACCAAATACACGGCCAAGGCTCAGCATTGGACCGAGGCGGCCATGAAACAGCACGAGCAAATGGGCTTCCACGAGGGCTGGGGCCAATGCGCGGACCAGCTGGCTGAACTGCTGAAGACGCTCTGACCATGGCTGTCGCCGAGGATCTCGCCACCCGCCCCACCCTGCATATGACGCGGGTGTTCGACGCGCCCCGGGCCCTGGTCTGGATGGCCTGGACCCGGCCCGAGATGACCGTCCAATGGATGGGACCGGTCGAATGGCCTGCGGTCAGCGTCGAGCAGGACCTGCGGGTCGGCGGCGCCTGGCGCATCTGCCTGCGTTCGCCCGAAACCGGTCAGGACCTTTGGCAGGGCGGCACTTATCGCGAGATCGTCGAGAACGAGCGTCTCGTCTTCACCTTCAAATGGGATGAGAGCCACGAGGATGGCCCGCCCGCTGACACGCTCGTCACCGTGGTGTTCAGCGACACGGATGACGGTCGGACCCACATGGACTTCACCCATCAGGGCCTGAAGTCCGAGCAGAGCCTGACCGGCCATCGCCATGGCTGGACCAGCACGACCGACCGGCTCGAAGCCTGGTTGGCCGCAAACAGGGATTGAACGGGAGGGACCCCACCATGAAGATCGTGACCAGTCTGAGCTTCCCCGGCACCTGCCGCGAAGCGTTTGAGTTTTACGCCGGCGTGTTGGGCGGCGAGATCACTGCGGCCATGCCCTATTCCGATGGACCGCCCGAAATGCCCGTGCCCGACCGGATCAAGGACTGGATGATGCACTGCTGGCTGCAGGTCGGCGATCAGGCGATCATGGGCAGCGACATGCATCCCGACTTCACGCCGGACATGAACAAGGTGAAGGACGGCTTTGACGTCACCCTGCATTTCAAGGATGTCGAGGAAGCCCGCCGCATCTTCGACGCCCTGTCAGCCGGCGGCGAGGTCCGAATGCCGTTCGCCGCCAGCTTCTGGTCGCCCGGCTTCGGCGGCTTTACCGACAAGTTTGGCGTGCCGTGGATGATCAACACCAACCCGGACATGCCGGCGTGAGGCGTCAGACCCGCTCGTTCAGCAGCGCCTGCTGGTAGGCACTGACCCAGATGTTCCGGAACCGACGCGACCGCTCCGCATGATAGATGTGGGCCAGCTCCGCATAGGAGCGGTCGAAGTCGTCATTGACGAACACATAGTCGAACTCGTCGGCGTGCTCGATCTCGCCCTTGGCGTTGCCGATCCGGCGGTCGATGACCTCTTCCGCATCCTGTGAGCGCGTCACCAGCCGGCGCCGCAGCTCCTCCAGACTGGGCGGCAGGATAAAGACCCGCACCGCATCGTCGGGGCAGCGGCGGGCCACTTCGCGCGCGCCCTGCCAGTCGATGTCGAACAGCACATCCCGGCCCTCGGCCAGGGCGCGGTCCACCGGCGCGCGCGGCGAGCCATACAGATTGCCGTGCACATTGGCCCATTCGAGGAAGGCGTCCGCCTCGACCAGCCGCTGAAACTCCTCGCGGTCCACGAAATGATAGTCGCGCCCGGCCTGTTCGCCCGGCCGGATCGCCCGCGTGGTCATGCTGACCGACAGCTCCAGCCCGCCGTGATCCGCCATCAGGCGCCGGCACAGCGAGGTCTTCCCCGCGCCCGACGGACTGGCGACGATCAACAGGACACCCCGCCGGGGCATACGCTCATTCGACATTCTGAACCTGTTCACGCAACTGATCGATGGTGGCCTTCAACGCCAGACCGACCCGAGTCAACTCCACCGTGGCCGATTTCGAGCACAGGGTGTTCGCCTCGCGCATGAACTCCTGCATCAGGAAATCCAGCTTGCGACCGGCCGGAGGCTGACCCAGCAGCTGGTGCCCGCTCTCCAGATGGGCCCGCAGCCGGTCCAGTTCCTCGCGCACATCCGCGCGGGCCGCCAGCGCCGCGGCCTCCACCACCACCTTGTCCTCGACACCCGGGGTGTCCCCTGCCAGCTCGGCCATCCGCCGCGTGAACCGCTCGCGCACGGCCTCGGTCTGGGCGGCGGCCTCGATCTCGGCCAGGTCGACGTTCGCCCGGATCTGGTCGAGGAAGTCGGCGATCAGCGTCGCCAGCTGTCCGCCCTCGACCTTGCGCGCCGCGACCAGGGCCTTGAGCGCCTCGTCGATACTGACGGCCATGGCGGCCTCGACCCGCGCCTTGCGGTCTTCGTCGGCGTCTTCCTCGGGACGATCCAGCACGCCCCTCAGGGCCAGCAAGCCGTCCGCACGAGGCGGCTCGGCGCCCCGCTCGACCAGCTCCAGTGACAGCGCCAGATACCGGTCCAGCAGCGCCTGATCGATGGCGATCTCGCCGGCCGCATCGGCCTCGCGGCGGGCCTGCACACCGACCGTCACCTGGCCCCGGCTCATCAGCGCCTGGGCGCGGGCCTTGGCGTGACGCTCCAGCCCGTCGAATCCGGGCGGTCCGCGAAAGCGCGCCTCCAGCCCCCGTCCGTTCACCGAACGCGCCTCGACCGTCCACACCCAGCCGTCCTGGCTGCCGTCGGCACGGCCAAAGCCGGTCATGCCCGACAGGTCACTCATTGCGGCGTCGCGCCCTGGGGCAGGATCGTGATCTCGGCCCCGGCCTCGGGCGGCGGTTCATCGACGACCGGCTCTTCCACCGGCGGCAGACCCTGCCGCTGGCGTTCGACCGCGCGCCAGCGCGCGACATTCTGCTGATGTTCGGCATAGGTTGAGGCAAAAGCGTGCCCGCCTGTTCCGTCGGCGACAAAGAACAGGGCATCCGAACGGGGTGGGTTCAGCACGGCGGCGATCGCTTCCCGGCCCGGATTGGCGATCGGCGTCGGGGGCAGGCCGTCGATCTGATAGGTATTCCACTCGGTGCGGCGATCCAGCTCCGAGCGTCGGATGCCCCGCCCGAGCGGGCGCCCCTGGGTGATGCCGTAGATGATGGTCGGGTCGCTCTCCAGCCGCATGCCCAGCCGGATCCGGTTCGAGAAAACCGAGGCGACCATCGGCCGCTCCTCGGCCACCGCGGTTTCCTTCTCGACGATGGAGGCCAGGATCACGGCCTCTTCCGGCGAGTTGACGACCGTGTTCGGGCTGCGCTGGGCCCACAGTTCGGCCAGGTTGCGGTCATGGGCCCTCTGCATCCGGGTGATCACCGAGGCCCGGCTCTCGCCGCGCGTGACCTCATAGGTATCGGGCCACAGCGTGCCCTCCTCCGGGATGTCGATCTCGCCGGTCAGGATGTCCTCGGCCATCAGGATGTCGTACGCCTGCGCCGCCGACCAGCCTTCCGGCAGGGTCACGAAGTGGCGCACCACCCGCCCGCTGACCAGCAGGCTGATGACCGAGCGCAGCGAGGCGCCCGACGGCACTTCATACTCGCCGGCCCTGAGTTTGCGGTCGGCTCCGGTCAGGGTCACAGCCGCCTTGAACATATCGGTCGAGCGGATCACCCCGGCCTGTTTCAAGGACTGACCGATGGCCGACACCCCGGCCCCGCTGGGCAGGACCACGATCGTCGCATCGCCCTGACGCGCTTCCGGCCCGGGCGCATAGAAGACGCTCCAGCCCCAGACCAGCGCGCCGATCAGGAACAGGCTGAAGGTCGCCGATGCGGCCAGCAGCGCGGCCCCCAGCGGGCGTTTCGTGTCGGACGGCGCCCGCCCCTTGCCCGCCACGCTAGTCGACCTTCTTCAGGATCAGGCTGGCATTGGTGCCGCCAAAACCGAAGCTGTTGGACATGGCCACGTCGATCTTCATCGGCTTGGCCGTGTGCGGCACCAGATCGATGGCGGTCTCGCGCTCGGGGTTGTCCAGATTGATCGTGGGCGGCGCGATCTGGTCGCGGATCGCCAGTACGGTGAACACGGCCTCGATGGCCCCGGCCGCGCCCAGCAGGTGTCCGGTCATCGACTTGGTCGAGGACATGGCGACCGTCGAGGCGGCATCGCCCACCAGACGCTCGACGGCGCCCAGCTCGATCCAGTCGGCCATGGTCGAGGTGCCGTGCGCGTTCACATAGTCGATGTCGCCTGGCTGGATCCCGGCCCGCTTCACCGCCGCCGCCATGGCGCGATAGGCCCCGTCGCCATCCTCGGACGGCGCCGTGATGTGATAGGCGTCGCCGCTCATGCCGTAGCCGATCACCTCGGCATAGATCTTCGCCCCGCGCGCCTTCGCGTGCTCGTATTCCTCCAGCACCACGATGCCGGCGCCCTCGCCCATCACGAACCCGGCGTGGTCCTTGTCATAGGGGCGGCTGGCCTTCTCGGGCGTATCGTTGAAGTCGGTGCACAGGGCCTTGCATGCCAGGAAGCCCGCGATACCGATCGGCACGATCGAGCTCTCGGCACCGCCCGCCACCATCACGTCGGCATCGTCCAGCGCGATCATCCGGGCAGCGTCGCCGATGGCGTGCACGCCCGAGGCACAGGCCGTCACCACGGCGTGGTTCGGGCCCTTCAGGCCATGCCGGATCGAAATCTGCCCCGACGCCAGGTTGATCAGGGCCGAGGGAATGAAGAAGGGGCTGATGCGGCGCGGCCCCTTGGCCTCCAGCTCAAGCGAGGTATCGGCGATGGGGCCCAGCCCTCCGATGCCCGAGCCCATCATCACGCCGGTGCGTTCGCGGTCGTGGTCCGTCTCGGGCTTCCAGCCGGCGTCGGCCAGCGCCTCGTCGGCGGCCGCAATGCCGTACAGGATGAAGTTGTCGACGCGCTTGCGCTCCTTGGCCGACATGATGGCGTCTGGATCGAACACGCCCGGCTCGCCCGGCTTGCCGCCGCCACGCCCGTCCACGCTCGGGACCTCGCCCGCAATCGTGCAGCCCCAGCCCTCGGTGTCGAAAGCGGTGATCTGGCGAATGCCCGATCGACCCTCCCGAATGCCCTTCCAGCTGTGTTCCACGCCCGCCCCCAGAGGGGTCAGAAGGCCCAGTCCCGTCACCACGACACGACGCATCTTGGCGGCTCCTATCGATTCCACTGTCGCCACAAACACTAATGGCCGCCGGGCGGGCCCGCTAGGGGCACACCACGGCGGCCATCTGGCCGGTTTCAGCCGGGCATCAGCCCGCCAGTTTCTCGTCGATGAACTTCACGGCATCGCCGACCGTCTGGATGTGCTCGGCGGCATCATCCGGGATCTCGATGTCGAATTCTTCCTCGAAGGCCATGACCAGTTCGACGTTGTCGAGCGAGTCGGCGCCCAGGTCGTCGATGAAGCTGGCCTTCTCGGTGACCTTGTCGGGGTCAGCGTCCAGGTGGTCGATGACGATCTTGCGGACGCGTTCCAGAGTATCGGACATGGGTGTCTCTGCCTTGATAAGCCGCACGGTGCGGCAGTTGTCTTGTATGCCTGCCGTAGGACGGCGAGGACGACGGCGCAAGCCCGATCGGGACTCACGCCCCCGTCGTGCCCTGCCCTTTAGCACAGTCGGTCGCGGGGGGAAGCCCACCCCGCGCTGACATTATGGAGAGCCCCCGGAAGCAAGCACCGGTTCACTCGGCCAGTCGACAACGGATATTCCGCTGTCGGCCGGGGATCACGCCGAGCGCCCTAGGCGCGCTGCACTTCCCATTCCCGCGTCTGTGGATTGCGACAGACCAGTTCCGCGTCCAGCGAGCCCGATCCGGTGCCCTCGACGCTCAGGGTCGTCTGCCGATAGCGGCAGATATCCGTCATGCTGGCCGTCTCGGCCTCCTTGCCGTCTTCCGCGGCGGGAACGCTCCAGGTCTTCGCCGGGGCATCCTGTGTCCGCACCACGATGGTGCGGCGTTTGCCGTCCTCACCGATATAGCTGTCCTCGCGCACCTGGCCGGTTTCCAGCGCGGCGTACTCGGCTTCGCGGATTCGGCGCTTGTCCTCTTCGGAGGCCATGGCCAGCAGGACCGCACAGATGCCGCCGCCGGTCAACAGGCCGGTCGTCATGCCCTGCTGCGCGTCGCCGTTACCGGTATTGTTGCCGATGATACCGCCGATAATGGCGCCGCCGACAACTGCGACACCGCACTGCTGCCAGGCCCGCTCCATGGCGGATCCCGAGGTCGCGCAGCCGGACAGCATCAGACAGGCCGCCAGGCCGGGCACAACAAACGTCTTCATCACTCTCTCCCCGTGGTTGATCAGAAGGGTGTCATTTCGAACGGCAGGCTCCGGACGTTGGGCGCGTCCTCAAAGCCATCGACGTCAGGGTCGGAAATCTCGCCCCGCACGGATTCCGGGGTGATCTCGGCCGAGATGCCTCGCATGCCGCTGAACGGCATGTCCGCGGTGAACCGCGGCGGCCCGTCGGGATGCGTGGTCCAGCGCTGGCCCAGCCCGCTGTTGTCCGACAGCAGTTCGCAGACGTCGCCCGTGCATTTCAGCGACCCGCCCAGCGGCGTGGCCCACTCCGCATCCGAAGTGACGATCAGCCAGCTGTTCACCAGTCGGTTCTGGGCATCGTGGCCCAGGATCAGCCGCACGGGATAGCGTGTGTCGGGATAGATCAGCTCGCCGCTGTATCGCCGAACCTCAACAGGGGCGGCGGGCAGTGATCCGAGAGCTCCTCCACCCCAGCCCAGCAATTCGCCCTGACTGCCGAGGAAAAAGGCCGTCGCGAAATCCCGCGCCCTCGGCTTGCCGTTGCTCCCCGATCCGACCAGAACGACCTCGGCGCCGCCCAGCGTCAGCCGCGCCTCGCGCGCCAGCTCGAACCCGGCCTCCCGCGCGGCGGTCACGTCCGGGAAGTCCGGAAAGGTCGTGAAGTCGGTGAAGATGAAATAGCGGGGCACGCCCTCGCCATCGCGCCCCAGATCGCGCACCGATCGCAGCGAGGACACAAGGCTCGACCGCCCGAAGTCTCCCGTACGCACCGGGGGCGGTGCGGGGATGTCGCCCATCCGCACGACGCCCAGGATGAAGGCGCGATTATAGGCCTCGACGGCCGTCTCCATTTCGCCCGACAGGGTGCCGCCGACGAAATCGCCGATACCGGAACGCTCTGCCTGCACGGCCGCCCGCTCCTCGGCCGACAATCCCGGCGCGCACCCGCTGAACACCATCCGAGGGGCTCCGCCGTCGGCCGGCGCCAGATAGACGGTCAGGCGCTCGCGCGGCGCCATCACGCCCGAGTTCACGCCCTCGACCGGGCTGGCCACGGCATTTAGCGCCTCGAAAAGCCGCGCATTCCCCGTCCGGAATTCGGCGCCGGTACCAGGCGTCAGGGCGCGCTCGTCCACCACGAAAATCGTCTGGCGCAGCGGCTGGTCAAGTCCATCGCGGGTGCACCAGACCTCATTGAGGGCAGCCCGAGAGACGCCCTTGCCACCGGTCTCATCGTCATCCGGCCCGCATCCGACCAGCGCCAGACCGAGCGCCACAGCCATGAACAGGTACCGCATCGCCCCCTCCCTCACAGCAGTTTCAGGGTGATCGGCCGACCCAGATAGCCGGCGCCGGTCAGGACCTCTTCCCGCCCCGCATCGTCCCGGGTCACCAGCGGCTGGACGAACCGGGGGGTCAGCCCTTGTTCCGTCATGTGCTTCACCAGCGCCGTCCGGTAGCGGTGCAGGGCCGCCTCGACCTTGCGATCAACCGCCCGAAAGGCCGCCAGCGCCTTGCTGTTGCTCTCCCAGGCGGTGCTGCCCTTCTGCGCCTTTTCCAGCGCATCCAGCTCCTTCTCGCGGTGGGCGGCCTTGTCGTCGGCTTCCTTCAGACGGGCATTGATGCCGCGCGCGACCGTCGCAACGGCCGCCTGGGCCTTGTCGGCGGATAGCCGCTTGGGCGGATAGTCCGGGTCCTCGTCGTGGTGGAAATAGGCCCAGATGACCCCGACGCCGTACACGATCACATTGCTCAGCGTCATGAACAGGATCGAGAAGACCAGATTGGGCGGCGTCTCCCCCGTCACCTCGGCCAGCTGGATCAGCGGCATGACGTAGAACATCCGCGACCAGCCGATCAGGCCCAGCGCCAGGCTCAGCAGCACCCCGCCGATGGCCACCTTGCGGCTGGCCTTCCACACCCGCGTCCGGTCGAAGCTGTTGAACCAGTAGTGCCACTGCTTCAGCACCGTGCCGTGCACGTGCGCCGCAAAGCCGACGGCCAGACCCACCAGAATGGCCATGCCCACCGCGAACATGCCGCTCTTGATCATCGGCAGCTTCAAAAGGCTGTCGAAATTGACCGCGATCTCGATGCCGACGACGGCGATCAGCCCGCCCCAGTACAGCAGCGGATTGGTCATGACCGGGTCGCGGTTGCCGTGCTCGGCCCGCGCTTCCTCGAACTCACGCTGGCGCGCATCGCGCTCGTCGATCCGCTCGTGGTGATTGCGGCGCAGGTCGCTGTGAATGCGGTGATAGGCCATCAGCCGGTCCTGCTGGTTCCGCGCCCGTTCCGCCTCAACCAGGGTGCCCCGCCCCATGGCCGTCTTGCCCAGGGTCGCCGATCCAAAGCCCGACCTCAGATGCTGCAGCGCCGCCGTTCGCACCGGCTGGATGCGCGACTGAAACCACCCCAGCATCTCCGGCGTCAGCCCGTGCGGATAGCTGCCCAGTTCGTCGGTCAGATCGATCCGCCCCTGCTCCGACTGCTCGCGCTCAAGGCCCTCCAGCAGTTCGGTGCACAAAGGCGACCGATCCGACAGGTCCAGCGCCCGCCAGGCCGCAAGGGGATCCGCCTCGTCACGCGGGGGGTCCGCCAGCAAGATTTCTGCATCGACGCGTTTGTCCATGGGATTGCCTTTCATCGACGCGGTGTCTCGATTGTCCGGGGCCGCCTCAGCGGAATGACCAGGGTGCGCGGCGCGGCTGCCGTCACGGCGGGCCTCGACGGACCCGCTGCGGATCGCCCGCCGGGCCGACCGGTTGCCGCCACGCGCCCGTCTCCGCCCACGCCTGTCTGGCGGCGGGTTAGTTGAACGGCTTCAAAGGTGTCACGGCGCGGCAGTTCGATCAGGCAGCGCCGGCTTTCGGTCTCGCTGGCCGAGATGCAGACCTGCGCCTCGCGCTGGGCCGTCAGCACATCGACGACCGGCTCCACCCGCGCGCCGAACAGGAATTCGACCCTGCGGTTGTAGGCCCGGTGCAGATCGCTGTCGTTTGCGTAGAGCGGCGCCGCCTCGCCAAAGCCGACGCGCCACAGGGCCACCTCGCCCACGCCGAAACCCATCATGGCCTCGGACACGGCGTCTGCCCGGCGCACCGACAGATTGTGATTGTATTCGTCGCCGCCGACATTGTCGGTGTGCCCGGCGACAAAGATGGCAACGTCCGGCGCCTCGCCGCGCGCGGCGGCGGCCACCGCTTCCACGGCCTGCAGCCCGCCCGGCAGGATGCGCCACTCGGCCGTGTCGAAGAAGGTCCGTTCGGAGAAGGCGACTCGCAGGACCGGCACGGACACATTGAAGTTCGCCGGCATCCGAGACCGGGGCACGCGGGTGACCGAGAACCGGGGCCGGGGGTCGACCCGCAGCCGGTCCACCGCCCGGTTCAGGCGAAAGACCCGGTCCTCATGCTCCAGCTCGACCGTGTCCTCGGCACGGTAGACGTCCTGACGCGCCAGCGCAGGTCCCGCCGCTCCGAGGCCAGCCAGCCCCAGCAGACATGACCGCCGCCCTTGATCCACGCCCAAGCCCCCCGTCGGTTGAACGGGTGAACGTTATGCGCGAGTTATGCGTTAGGCAATACTTATAGTTGCATAGCGATCGGGCGCGACCTCAGATCATCGCCATGCCGCCGTTCACGTGCAGGGTCTGGCCCGTGACATAGGCGCCCTCGTCCGAGGCCAGATAGACAGCGGCGGCGGCGATCTCGTCGCCCGTGCCCAGACGGCCCGCCGGGATCTTGGACAGGATGGTCTCGCGCTGCTGGTCGTTCAGCACATCGGTCATCGGGCTGGCGATGAAGCCGGGCGCGATACAGTTCACCGTCACGCCGCGGCTGCCGACCTCCTGCGCCAGCGACTTGGAGAAGCCGATCATGCCGGCCTTGGACGCGGCATAGTTGGTCTGGCCCGGATTGCCGGTCACGCCGACGATCGAGGTCACGCCGATGATGCGGCCCGAGCGGCGCTTCATCATCCCCTTCAACGCGGCGCGCGACAGGCGGAAATAGCTCTCCAGATTGACCTTGAGGACCTGTTCGAAATCCTCGTCCTTCATCCGCATCAACAGTCCGTCCTTGGTGATGCCCGCATTGGCGACCAGGATATCGAGCGGCGCCCCGGCGGCCTCTTCGGCGCGGCCGATCAGGCCGTCGACGGACTCCGCATCCGACAGATTGGCGGCGGCGACAAAAGTCCGCTCGCCCATCTCCTTTGCCAGGTCGGCCAACACCGCCTCGCGCGTGCCCGACAGCACCACGGTCGCGCCCTGCGCATGCAGCGCCCGGGCGATGGCTCCGCCGATGCCGCCCGTAGCCCCGGTCACAAGGGCGGTTTTTCCTGAAAGGTTGAACATCAATATCTCTCCAAGTGGCGAGTGATTAGTGGCGTGTGGCGAGGCAACAAGGCGGCGTGGCAAAAGGGCTCGCCACTCGTCACTCGCCACTCGTCACTGACTTCGCGAACGCCTCAAGGTCCTCCGGGGCGTTCAGGGCCAGGCTTTCGGCGTCGGGGGCGATGCGTTTGGCCATCCCGGTCAGCACCTTGCCCGAGCCGACCTCGGCAAAGCGGGTCACGCCGCCCTCACCGGCCATCCACTCCATGCTCTCGCGCCAGCGCACCCGGCCGGTGACCTGTTCGACCAGCAGACGACGGATCACCTCGGGATCGGTCTCGGGGCGGGCGGTCACATTGGCAATCACGGGTACGGCGGGCGCGATGATCTTCGCATCGGCGAGCGCCTCGGCCATCTCATCGGCCGCCGGCTGCATCAGCGGACAGTGGAAGGGGGCCGAGACGTTCAGCGGAATGGCGCGGGCGCCCAGTTCCTTGGCCTTTTCGATCGCACGATCGACCGCCGCCTTCTCACCCGAGATCACGATATTGCCGGCGTTGTTGTCATTGGCGACGACGCAGACGCCGACTTCCGAGCCCGCCGCAGCGGCCGCCTCGGCCAGCGCCAGATCCGTCTTCGGCCCGATCAGTGAGGCCATGGCGCCCTTGCCGACCGGCACGGCGCGCTGCATCGCCTGACCGCGCAGCTTCAGCAGGCGGGCGGTGTCGGCCAGGCTGATCGCCCCCGCCCCGCACAGGGCCGAATATTCGCCCAGCGAATGCCCCGCGACATAACCGGCGCGGGTCACATCCACGCCGAACTCGGCCTTCAGCACTCGCATCACCGCCACCGACACGGCCATCAGCGCCGGCTGGGCATTCTCGGTCAGGGTCAGCTGATCCTCGGGACCTTCCCGCATAAGCATGAACAGCGACTGGCCCAGCGCGTCATCCACCTCGTCGAACACCTCGCGCGCCGAGGCGAAGGCGCCGGCCAGGGCCCCGCCCATGCCGACGGTCTGGCTGCCCTGTCCGGGGAAGAGGAAGGCGAGGGTCATGCGTCCGGGTCCATAGCTGTGATTCCGCGTGCGGAGGGGTAGGCCAAGCCTGTCGCAACGGCAAGCGCGACGGGGCTCAGCCCGCGATGATCTCGTACAGCTGCTGCCCGGCCAGAACCGCGAACAGCAGCGCCGCCAGCGCCAGCGAGGCGTTGGACAGCCAGTGACTGCGCCACTCGACCGGCTGGTCCCGACCGTTCAGCAGCCACAGCAGGGTCCCGGCCAGGAAGGGCATGAACAGGCTGCCCAGCACCCCATAGGCCACGATCAGGCCGAATGGCCGATCGATGAACAACAGGGCCATCGGCGGGAAGGTCAACCACAGCAGATAGCCCCGGAACGCCGGAGACTTCGATCCCGTCATGGCCGGATCGTCGGACCGGCCCAGCGCATGGGCGACAAAGTCGGTGACCATCAGACTGACGCCCTGCCACACCCCGATCAGGCTGGAAAAGGTCGTCGCCAGAAAGCCAACGAGAAACAGGATGGCGATCGGCTGTCCAAACCGCTCCCGCAGCACGTCCGACAGGTTCAGCAGGCCGCGGTCTCCGCTGGCCAGCGCAATCCCCGCCGCATGCAACAGTTCGGCGCCGACGATCAGCATGGCCACGACGAACACGCCGGTCATGCCATAGGCGATCCGGTTGTCCCACCGCATCACGGACATGAACTCCGGACCGCGCCAGCCCTTGGCCGTCAGCCAGTATCCATAGGCCGCCATGGTGATCGTGCCCCCCACCCCGCCGATCAGGCCCAGGGTGTAGAAACCCGACCCCTCGGGCAGGCTGGGCCACACGCCGGTGATCAGGCGCGGCAGGTCGGGCGACACCAGCACAGCCAGCCCGACGACAGTGACGAACATGATGGCCACCAGCCCTGTCATGATCTTCTCGAACAGGCCGTAGCTGCCCAGCCAGACGAGGATCAGGCCGATCACGCCCGAGATCATGCCCCAGGTCTTCAGGTCCAGAACCGGGAACAGCGCCGTCAGCGGCAGGCCGGTCGCCGTCATGGCGCTGGCCCCGTACACAAAGCCCCAGATGATCGCGTAGATGCCGAAATAGAGCCCGGCCCAGTTCAGCCTCTGCCCGCCGCCGACCCGCACCGACGGCCCCGGCAGTCGCGCCCAGCCGTCAAACAGCGTCCGCCCGGAGGCCAGCGTCCAGCGTCCCACGCCCTCGGCCAGCGCAATCTTCAGCAGGGTCCCGACCAGTGCCGCCCACAGCAGCACATAGCCGAACCGTCCCCCGGCGATCAGGGTGGCCAGCAGGTCCCCCGCGCCGATACCGGTTGCGGCCACGACAATCCCCGGCCCGACCAGAGACAGGCGGGGCCGGACAGGCGCGGTCACTGCATGTCCGCCAGGAATTCGGCCGGGTCACAGTCCAGCTGGCGACACACGCTGACGGCCATGTCCTCCATGAAGCCGGGCAACAGCGCCATGGACAACTGCTGCGCCTCGGCACCGAGCGCCAGGCTCTTCTTCATGATCGAGCGGCCCTCCGGGGTGGCATAGAAGACCAGCATGGCCTCCAGCTCGGCCACGGTGAAGGTCTCGGCATAGAGCGGCACCATCGCCTCGAATATCCGGTCCATGAAGGGCGGCATGGCCTCGCGGAAGCTGGTCATCATCACCGATTTGAACAGGGCGCGCTCATCCGGCGACATGTCCGTGCTCTCGGCCGCGATGACATCGGGCAGGGTCATCAGCACAGCTTCCAGCGCCTCGCCCGGATCAATCAGGTCCACGACCTGTCGGGCCAGCGCCTCGCGCCGGGCATAGTCCGCATCCTGCGCCAGTGCGGGGCCGGCCAGCACCAGCGCCATGAAAAATCCGGCAACAATCCTGAGCATTCACCCCTCCCGCATGAACGCCCTTGATGGCCCGGGCCGGGCGCTCTGGCAAGCAGCCTCAGCCGCGCGGCTCGTCCTGGATGAAGGCACCGGCAATCCAGCTGACGATGCCGGTCACGATCGCCGCGCCGAGCCCCGGCATCAGGCCGTCGACCACAAATCCCCCCAGGAAGCTGGCCGTCAGCCCGATCATGGCGGCGTTCACCACCAGCAGGAACAGCCCCAGGGTGATCACCGTGATGGGGAAGGTCACGACCACCAGAATGGGCCGCACAATCGCATTCACGATCCCGAGGATGATGGCCGCAGCGATCAGCGAGCCGGTCGACGTAAAGGCTACGCCGTCGATGATCTTTGACGACAGCCAGAGCCCCAGCATCGTCACCAGCGCCTGAACGATAAACCGCACCATCATCCTGTCTCCGCATTCGGGCACCGGGCCCCGGTCAAATCCTCCGACACAGCGCACGACCCGGTCAATGGCTCCCGACCGGCGCAGGCCGTGTTAGGGTCCCGCGAGTCAGACCGGAGAGCCCCGCATGAGCCTGCACGGCACCTATGATCCCGACAACATCTTTGCCCGCATCCTGCGCGGCGACATCCCCAGCGTCACCGTATGGGAAGATGACCACGTGCGGGTGTTCATGGATGTCTTCCCCCAGTCCGAGGGCCATATGCTGGTGATCTCCAAGACCTCCCGGGCCCGCAACCTGCTGGAGGTCGAGCCCGACGTGCTGGACCGGATCACCCGGGCCGTCCGCCGCACCGCCCGCGCCGCCGAAAAGGCCCTCAAGCCCGAGGGCCTCAGCATCATGCAGTTCAACGGCGAAGCCGGCGGCCAGACCGTCTTCCACCTGCATTTCCACATCGTCCCGCGCTGGTCGGATCGTCCGATGAAGGGCCACGGCCACGCCCCGATGGCCGACAGCGATCACCTGCGCGCCCTTGCCGACAAGGTGGCCGCCGCCCTCGAACCGGCCTAGGGCGTGCTGCACCTGCACACGCCCCCTTGCGCGGGGCCCCGCCCCTGCGCATAACCGCCCGGCGCCGGTTTAGCTCAGCTGGTAGAGCAGCGGTTTTGTAAACCGAAGGTCGCGGGTTCGATTCCTGCAACCGGCACCACCTCCCTCCCCCTCGCGCGGGGCACCATGGCTGACGCCGTCAACAAGCTGGGACACAGGATCGGGGCGCGGGGCGGGCGCACCCGGACGGCCATTCTCGACGCGCTGCGCACCCTGCTGGCCGAGCGCCACATGGGCGAGATCCGCATTGCCGACCTGGCCCAGGCGGCCGCCATCTCGGCTCCGACCTTCTACACCTATTTCGATACCCTCGACGAAGCCCTGCTGGCCCTCTGCGAGGAGGTTGCCAGCGACTGGCAGGGCCTGGCCCATCACCTTGAGGCCGACTGGTCGGGCGGTCAGGGCCTGACCCACGCGCGGGCCCTGATCATGGACATGCTGGCCCTGTGGGCGCGCCATGGCGCTATCATCCGGGTCGAGCAGATGATGGCCGACCGCGGCGCACCGGCCTTTGTCGAGGCCCGCGTCAGTCGCCTGCGTCGCCTGCACCTGGCGCTGGAGCGCCGCATCGCCCAGGCCGCCCACGCCGGCCTTCACCCGGAGGGCTACGACCCCCGGCTGGCCTCCTACGAAGTCGCCAATATCGCCGAGTCCGCTGCCGCCAGTTTCAATCTGCTGAAGCGCGCCGACAGCGACCGGGCCATCATCGACACCACGGCCCACATCCTCGTCCGCCTGATCACCGGCCGCTGACCGCCATCCCCAGCGGGCCGTACAGCCAGGTCAGCCAGATCCCGATCGCCAGGAACACACCGAACGGCAGGGCATCCTGACCGCTGACCGCCTTGCCCGTCACCCGCCGCGCGATCACCAGACTGATGCCCGCCAGCCCGCCCCACAGCATCACACTGGCCAGACCCATCCAGCCGACCCAGGCCCCGGCCCCGGCCATCAGGAACGGGTCCCCTCCTCCCAGTCCGTCGCGCCCGCGCATCCGCCGGTACAGCCAGCCCATCAGCCACAGGGCGGCAAACCCCGCGACCGCTCCGATCGCTCGCGCCATCAGAGCCTCCGGTTCGGCCACGAAGGCGGCCAGCAGACCGGTCGCCACCAACGGCCAGGTCAGCACATCCGGCAGCCAGAAATTCTCGAAATCGACGACGGCGAGCATCAGCAGCTGCCAGCCCAGCAAGGCGCCGAACAGGGCGATCGACAGCTCCGGTGACGCCAGCGCGGCCCACAGGCCCAGCCCGCCGCCTGCCAGCGCCAGCACCGCATCCCGCTTCAGGCTCGATGGCTTCTGCGGCGCCTCGTCGGTCGCCGCCAGCCACAGGCTCAGCCGCGAGACAGCAACCCCGACGATCAGGCCCGCCAGTCCGATCCCGATCGTCGCCGCCAGCATGTCCGCTCCGTCTCAGCCGAGGCCGAACGCCACGGCCACCCGATAGACCACAAAGGCCGCGCCATAGGCGAGCGCGAACATATAGGCCGTCATGACCCACATCCACAGCCACGAATTGGTCTCGCGCTTGACCACGCCCAGCGTCGCCACGCACTGCGGCGCGAACACATACCAGGCCAGGAAGGCGAGGCCTGTGGCCAGAGACCACTGCAGCGACAGCACATTGGCCAGTGTACCGACCGCACTCTCGGCATCGGCCACGGCATAGACGGTGCCGAGCGCCGCCACGGCCACCTCGCGCGCGGCCATGCCCGGCACCAGCGCCACAACCATCTGCCAGTTGAAACCGATCGGCGCGAACAGCGGCTCCAGCGCCCGTCCGATCATGCCGGCGAGGCTGTAGTCGATGGCTGGCCCCGTCGCTCCGGGCGGCGGCCCGGGGAAGGTCGAGACGGCCCACACCACGACCATCAGCGGCAGGATGATCCGCCCGGCCCGCTCCAGGAAGATGCGCGCCCGCTGCCACAGGTTCAGCGCCACACTGCCCGGGTCCGGAATCTTGTAGGCCGGCAGCTCCATCATGAAGGGCTCGAAGGCGCCTCTCCAGAAGATCTTGCGGATCACGAACGAGACGATCAGCGCGCTCAGAATGCCCGCCGCATACAGGCCGAACATCACCAGCCCCTGCAGCTCGATCCAGCCCCACACGGTCTCGCGCGGGATGAAGGCGGCGATGATCAGCGTATAGACCGGGATGCGCGCCGAGCAGGTCATCAGCGGCGCCACCAGAATGGTCGTCAGCCGGTCGCGCTTGGAGTCGATTACCCGCGCCGACATGATCCCGGGAATGGCACAGGCGAAGCTGGACAGCAGCGGAATGAAGGCCCGGCCGTGCAGGCCCGCCCCGCCCATGATGCGGTCCATCAGGAAGGCGGCCCGCGCCATATAGCCAAAGTCCTCCAGCAGCAGGATAAACAGGAACAGCACCAGAATCTGCGGCAGGAACACCAGCACGCTGCCGACGCCGGCGATCAGCCCGTCCACGATCAGGCTCTGCAGCAGACCGTCCGGCATAACGCCCGCGACCCAGCCGCCAAAACCGGCCAGCCCCATGTCGATCGCGTCCATGGCCGGCGCGGCCCAGCTGAACACTGCCTGGAACATCACGAACAGCAGAGTCAGCAGGATCAGCAGCCCCCCCACCGGGTGCAGCAGCACGCTGTCGATCTTCCCGGTCAGGGTGTCGGGCCGCTCGGGCGGCTTCACATGGGCCGACATCATGCGCCCGGCCTCGCGATGCGCGGCGCGGATTTCAGAGGCGCCCGGCTCGTGCCAGGTCGAGGGCCGGGCGGCCGTCGAGGCCAGCACCGCCTGCACGGCCTCCAGCAGGCTGTCCATACCCCGCTTGCGCGTGGCGACGGTCGTGACGACCGGCATGCCCAGCGCCTGCGACAGGCCTTCGAGGTCGATCCTCAGACCCTGGCGCTCGGCGATGTCGTACATGTTCAGCGCCATGACCGCCGGGCGCCCAACGGCCTTGATCTCCAGCGCCAGCCGCAGCACCAGCCGCAGATTGGTGGCGTCCGCCACCACCACCAGAACGTCCGGCACATCCTCGGGCCGGCGGCCCAGCACTACGTCTCGAGTAATCACCTCGTCGGGGCTGCGCGCCCGCAGCGAATAGGTCCCCGGCAGGTCCAGCACCGTCATCGGCGTGCCGTCCGGAGCCTTGATCGCGCCGGCCTTCCGCTCGACCGTCACCCCCGCATAGTTGGCGACCTTCTGCCGGCTTCCGGTCAGGGCGTTGAACAGGGCCGTCTTACCGCTGTTCGGATTTCCGACCAGCGCAACCGTCGTCGTGGACTCACTCATGCCGATACGCGCGCCTCGCCGTCGAGGTCGAGGTCGGCATCCCCCAGCCTGAGCGTCAGCCCCCTGACCTCATGCCGGCGCAGGGCGATCCGCATGCCCTCAACGTTCAGCACCACGGGATCGGCACCGACCGGCCCTTCGTGAATCAGGCCCACGCGCGCGCCCTCGATCAGTCCGAACTCCAGCAGGCGACGCTCCAGCTCCTGGGCGTCGGCGGGGTTGTCCTCCATCGCCTCGACGGTGTGAATGCGGCCTTCCTGACCCTTGCGGGCCTGGCTCAAACGAATGATGTCGGTCATGAAGCGTGCGTACTGCCCGTCGGGGAGGTTCAGCGGAATGCGTCCGGACGCGGGCACCCGGGCCGCGCGTCCATCCAGTTGACACTGATTATCAGGTGCGGGTCGCCGCCGTCCAGCCTGTTGTCCGTTTTGCCGCACCCTCCTATCCAGAGGGGGCTGATACGGAGCCTGTCATGAAGTCGTCCATCCTCTTCCCCGCCCTGCTCACCACGCTCGCCCTCGGCGTGAGCGCCTGTGGCGACGACAGCGCGAAGGTTCCCGCTGCGCCCCCCCGCCCGCCTTTGACGCCGGAACAGGTGACCCTGGCCATGGCCGCCCTTCCGGCGCCCTACGACCAGGCGGATTACGAGAACGGACGCCGCGTCTTCGCCCGCTGCCGGGCCTGTCACACGGTCACAGAGGGCGGTCCCAACATGACCGGACCCAACCTCTGGGGCCTGTTCGGACGCCCCGCCGGCCGGCACGAGGGCTACACCTATTCGAAGGCGCTGCAGGAGGCCGACTTCGCCTGGGACGGCGACCGCCTCGACCATTGGCTGGCCAACCCCCGCACCTTCCTGCCGGGCAACAAGATGAACTTCCCCGGCGTGCCCGACGATCAGGACCGCCGCGACGTCATCGCCTGGCTCAAGGTCGAGACCTCACCGCGCCAGGGTGCGTACCCCTGAAACGCCGATCCTGCGGGTCCGCTTGCAAGCGACAGTGCAATGTCTGTTCCCGACCCATACCTGCCCATAGGAGCGTCCGTTTGCGAGAAAGGCCAAAGCGCCTAACATCGAGAGATGACGTCCGTCGCGATAACAGCCCATCACGACATTATTGTTCGCCGCGAAGCCATGAGACGTCTCGGCCTCAGCGAGGCTGATCTCACCGCGCTCCTGACCGGTGTGGATTGTCGCGGCGTTGGCTCGGAGCTCCTGATTTTCGGGCCATGCTTCGGAGAGGAAGCAGCTACAGAACTTCATCGGCGGTTGGAGCGTGCTGGGCTCGATTATGTCGACGACTTCTTCTTGGTGGCCATGGACCTGCCTGACTGGCTGAGGCTTCGGGTGGAGGCGATCTGACGACCTCGGAGCCAAATGTCCGATTTCGACCCGAAGCGGCTGTTCGCGGCTTATTGTTTGACGGCAACTTGCCGAAGGTCGGATAGCAGGTGACGCGCAGCGATCCTTACGTCCGCCATCTCAGGAGAGTCGATCACGTGCTGAGGGGACGCAGTGGGGAGTTTCCTCAGCAACTCGCGTAAGGCTCTGATCCCCTCATCGATCTGGTCGTCATAGACCCGCTCGTCCGACACCTCGCGCCCACCTTCCCGCTGACGCCACGACCAGTCCAACGCGTCTCCCAGCCCACTGTGGTCGAAAAGCGCGCTAACGGCTTCGACGGGTGAGGAGACTTCGGTGCCGTCGGCTCCGGAAGACAGCCAAAGCCGCTCTTGCTCCTCGCGACTGCCTAACTCCGCTAGGCAATCCATAACCATTTCGATGTTCGGCTGATGACGCATCGGTTCGCTCCTGACGGCCTTGAACCTATGATCTGGAAGGTCCGCTAACCACCCTTAGCTGACGTTAGCGGTGTCCGCTTTTGGGGAGCATGGCACGTCACTCAGGGGATCCACGATCTGACCCGACCTACTCAGCAGCCTTGGGCAGGGCATCATTGGCCGCGACTTCCTGCGCTTCCCATTCCTCGATCTTGCGGGCCGTGTACTCGGGCGAACGCGTGAAGCGGGCCAGCACCCCATAGATCACCGGCACGACGAACAGGGTCAGCAGGGTCGCAAAGATCGCCCCGGCAAAGATCACCACACCGATGGTCTGGCGGCTGCCTGCGCCGGCCCCCTGCCACAGCACCAGCGGCAGAGCCCCGAAGGCGGTCGCGATCGAGGTCATGATGATCGGCCGCAGACGCAGGGTCGAGGATTCAATGATCGCCTCGCGCACCGACCGCCCCTGATCCCGGAGCTGGTTGGCGAACTCGACGATCAGAATGCCGTTCTTGGCCGCCACCCCGATCAGGATGATCAGCCCGATCTGCGAATAGATGTTGAGGCTCGACCCCGCCATCACCAGACCGAACAGGCCCCCGGCCGCCGCCAGCGGCACCGTCAGCATGATGACCGCCGGCGTGATCCAGCTTTCGAACTGGGCCGCCAGCACCAGGAACACCAGCACCAGCGCCAGACCAAAGGCCCAGGCCACCGCATTGCCGGCTTCGCGCTGATCTCGGGCGGCGCCGTCCCACTGCACATTGACCACGCCCTGCGGCTGCTCGTCGGCGCGGGCCTGCAGAAAGGCCATGGCGTCCGCCAGTGTCGTGCCCTCCGTCAGATCGGCCTGCAGGCTGATGGCGCGCTGGCGATCCTGACGGCGCCGGTCCGGCGTATCGCCCGACGTCTTGGTGCTGACCACGGACGACAGCGGCACCAGATCGCCATTGCCGGTCGCCACATACAGCGCACCCAGATCGCTGACCTCGCGCCGGTTGTCGCGCTCGGTCTGCAGGATCACATCGTATTCCTGCCCGCCCTTGATGTAGGTCGTGGCCCGGCGTGAACCGAACATGGTCTCCAGCGTCCGGCCGATCTGTTGCGACGACACGCCGAGCGCGGCCGCCGTCTGCGGATCGACATCCACCAGCAGGCGCGGGGCATTGGGCTCATAGTTCAGCCGCGGGCGCGAGAACCCGGGATATTCCTGTGCCGCGGCCAGCACCGGCTGCAGCCACCGGTACATCTCGCCATAGTCCGAGCCGGTCACGACCATCTCGATACTGTTCGAATTGCCCCCGCCGCGCTGGAAGCTGCCCGGCACGCTGGCGTTCACCTGGGCATCGGTCTGGCTCCGCAGGCGTCCGTTGATCTCGGCCGAGATTTCGGCGGCCGAGCGGTGACGCTCCGACCAGTCCGACAGGATCATCACCGCATTGCCCGAGTTGAAGCTGCCGCCGCCAAAGCCCGGCGCCGACACCAGATAGCTGTCCGCCTCGCCCGAGGCCTTGTACTCGGCCAGGATCGGCTCCAGCCCCAGCATGATACGTCGGGTGTAGTCAAAGCCCGCGCCCTCGGGCCCCTGCACCCGCACGCTGACCCGGCCCCGGTCCTCATCGGGCACCAGTTCATTGGGCAGGTTCACGAACATGAAGGCACCACCCGCCGCGACCAGCAGGATCAGCCCGGCCACGCCCCAGACGGCCGCCCGCCGACCGAGCAGCATGTCCAGCGAGTTGCGGTACGAATTCTTGACCTGGTCCATCGTCCGGTCGACGCGGCGCGTCAGCCAGCCCGAACCCGAGGCCGGGCGCAGGATCTTCGACGCCAGCATCGGCGACAGACTCAGCGCCAAAAAGGCCGAGAAGGCCACGGCGGCGGCGATAGCGGCGGCCAGCTCGACGAACAGGCGTCCGACATAGCCCGGCAGGAACAACAGCGGCGCGAACACCGACAACAGCACCACGGTCGTCGCCACCACAGCAAAGAACACCTGGCGTGCCCCGCGCTCGGCAGCCACCAGCGGCGGCTCGCCGTGATCCAGACGCCGCTGGATATTCTCGGTCACCACAATGGCGTCATCGACCACCAGGCCGATGGCCAGCACCAGTGCCAGCAAGGTCAGCAGGTTCAGCGAGAAGCCCAGCGGCGCCAGCACGATGAAGGTCGACAGCAGGCAGATCGGCGCCACGATCGACGGGATAAAGGCGGCGCGCAGGCTGCCGAGGAAGACGAAATTCACCAGCGCCACCAGCGCCAGGGCGATGCCGATGGTGATCCAGACCTCGTCGATGGCGTGGGCGGTAAAGACCGAATTGTCCGAGCCGACTTCCAGCTCCACCCCGTCCGGCAGGCTGGGCCGGATGGTCTGGACCATTTCGGTCACCGCATCCGAGATCGCCAGATCGTTCGACTGGGCCTGACGCGTGATCGCCAGACCGATCTGGTCCAGCCCGTTCCCCCGGAACAGACGCCGGTCCTCCGAAGGAGCCTCCTCGATGCGCGCCACATCGCCCAGCCGGGTGACATAGGTCACATCGCCCTGCACCGCCGGGCTCGAACCGGGCGCCGACGCCGAGCCGCCCGTGCCGATCGGCATCTGGGCAAAGTCCTCGGCCGTCGCATAGTTGCGGGCCACGCGAACGGTGTAGTCCTTGGCGCCTGACTCCAGCGCGCCGGCCGGCAGTTCGACATTCTGGGTCGTCAGGGCCTGTTCGATGTTCTGGACGGTCAGGCCCCGCGCGGCCATGGCAGCGGGGTCCAGCCAGACGCGCATGGCATAGCGCTGCTCGCCATAGATCTGCACCTGGGCCACGCCCGGCACGGTCGACAGTCGGTCGATCAGATACCGGTCGGCATAGTCCGTCAGTTCCATCCGGTTCATCGTCGTGGAGCGCAGGAACAGGATCATCACCGGCTGGCTGTCGGTGTCCGCCTTGGCCACGCCCGGCGGCTCGGCCTGATCGGGCAGCCGTCCGGCCACGCGCGAGACCCGGTCGCGCACATCATTGGCGGCGTCGTCGATGTTGCGGTCCAGACTGAACTCGATCCGCACGCTCGAGCGTCCGTCGCGGCTGGTCGACTCGATCCGCTCCACGCCCGGAATACCGGCCACCTGCTGCTCGATCGGCTCGGTGATCCGGTTCTCGATCACCTCGGCCGAGGCCCCGGCATAGGAGGTGTTGACCGACACGATCGGCGGGTCGACGTCCGGCAGCTCCCGCACCGGCAGGAAGAAGAAGGCTGCAAGGCCAATCACGCACAGCACGATGGCCGCGACCGCCGCGAAGACGGGCCGCCGGACGGCGACATCCGACAGCATCATTGACCGGCACTCCGGCCGGCGACCGTCACCGGCGCACCCGGTTGGATGCGGTTCAGACCGGTCGCGACGACCGTGTCACCGGCGTCCAGGCCCGACAGGATCTCGACATAGCCGCCCTCGACGGCCCCCGCCTCGACCTCAACACGCTGGGCAATCTGGCCTCTCTCGCCATTCGCCACGCGATAGACGAAGGCGCCCTCGCCCTCGTACTGCACCGCGGACTCCGGCACGGCCAGCGCCTGCCGCTGCCCCTGACGCACGGTCACCCGCATCGACATACCCGGTCGGATACGACCCTCGGGATTGGGCACTTCCGCGCGCGCCGTGGCTGAACGCGTCACTTCGTCGATCCGGGTATCCACCCGGGCGATCCGGCCGGTGAACTGCGACCCGGCAAAGGCGTCGGCCGTGGCGCTGATCGGCGTGCCCGACTGCACCCGGCCCAGGTAGCGCTCGGGCAGCGGAAAATCGATCCGGATGGTGCTGATGTCGTCCAGCGTGGTGATCACCGTGCCCGGTCCGACCAGAGTCCCCGGGGTAACCGATGTCAAACCCAGCACGCCCGAAAACGGCGCCCGGATCATGCGGTCGCCCCGGCGGGCCTCGGCGGCGTCCAGCGAGGCCTCGGCGGCGCGCAGGGCGGCCTCGGCCTGCTCGGCGGTCACCCGGGGAGCGATGCCGCGCTCCGCCAGATCCCTCGTCCGCTCATAGTCGCGCCGCGCCTGATCGACCCGCGACTGCGCCTCGATGATGTCGGCGTCTTCCTCGCGCGTCTGCAGCTCGACCAGCGGCGCGCCGGCGCGAACCGACTGTCCATCGCGGAACATCACCCGGGTGATCAGCTCGCTGGTCGAGGAGACGATATTGACCGAACGCTGGCCGCGCGCCACGCCCACCAGTTGCAGACTGTCCGAAAAGGTCCGCTCGGCCACCTGGACCGCCGCGACCTCCTGGCCACCGCCGCGTCCGCCGCCGCCCCGGCCAGGTCCGCCGCCCTCGCCCGCATCGGCGAACGACAGGCGCACGATGACCGCAACGGCCATCACCACAATCAGAACGGCTGCGGCGACGAGGAGGAAGTGGCGCTTGATCACGTGACAAAGAATCCCTGGCTGCGAGCCTGCAATAGCCGTCTGGCAGGCAGACGCAATTCCTCTTTAGGAACGCAGGGAGTTACGGATTCCGTCGCGGAAAGTTTCGCGGGCCTAGAAGCGCCGCCACAGGCCGAAAACCCAGCCCTCCGACTGCGGGGTTTCACGTCCGGTTACAGCCGACCGCCACCCGACCTGCACGCTCCAGTCCCCGAAGTCCCGCACCACGGAGGTTTCCGACGACAGCCAGCGTGGCCCGCCCTCGTCGACCTGACCGCCGTACAGCTGCCCCAGAACCAGCCAGTCCCGCCCGATCCGGCCCCCCAGCGTCAGATCGACGCGGGTCTCGTCCTCCAGCCCGTTCCGGAAGCGCCGCGCCCCCTGCACATCCAGGAAAACGGTCGTCACGCCGAACACGGGCTGATCGGGGGTGACCGAACGTCCGCCCGACAGTCGCACCTCCCAATCCGCCGTGCCTTCGCCCGGCAGGGCATAGCCTGCATTGCGGCCCTCACCCCCGTCCGCATAGCTGACCTGCAGGGCGACGGCGTGGGCGTCGTCGCGATACAGCTGCCAGGCCAGACCGACCTCGAGCGGCCCGCGCCCCTCATAGTCGACGAAGGCGTCCGACCCGCTCTGCCAGTCCGTCTTCAGGACCAGCGTCAGCCGGTCGGTCAGCCCGTACTCCGCGAACAGGCCGAGGCTCCGGTCCCGGCGCGCCACCATCAGCGGCACCCGGTTGCCGTCGGGGTCAAATCCGTTCGTCGCGCGCATCGCCTCATATTTGAGGATCAGCTGGCCCTTGCCGCGCTTCTTTGTCCAGCCGCCGGCGTCAACAGGGGTCGCGATCGCGGCCGCCGTCGCGAGGGCCAGACCGATTGCCAGCCCCCGCGCGGGTGTCACGCGTCGTAGCCCGGCGATTTGCGATCCAGCATCCGCAGGGCCCCCGGCCAGGCCAGGGCCGAGATGAAACCGATGCCCTTGCCCTGCTCCTTCGTTTCGGCCTGGGCCGCATCGGGCGCGATCAGCACCTTGTCAGGGCCCGCCGACAGGGCCGCGATTTGCTGGGCGCAGGCCCGCTCCAGGAAGAACATCCCGACCCAGGCCGCCGCCGCCGTCTGACCGACTGCCAGCGTGCCATGATTGCGCAGCAGCATCAGCGGCTTGTCGCCCAGATCTGCGACCAGACGTTCGCGCTCGTCGTGGTTCAGCGCCAGCCCCTCATAGCCGTGATAGGCCACCTGGTGCTGCAACAGGCAGGCGTTCTGGCTGACCGGCAACAGGCCGTGCTGCTGCGCCGCCACGCCGACCCCCGCCACCGTGTGCAGGTGGATCACGAACAGGGCATCCTCGCGGGCGGCATGCACTGCCGAGTGGATGGTGAAGCCGGCCGGATTGATGAAGTTCGTCGTCTCCTGAACGATGTTCCCGTCCAGATCGACCTTCACCAGCGACGAGGCGGTGATCTCCTCGAAATAATAGCCATAGGGGTTGATCAGGAAGTGGTGCTCCGGTCCCGGCACCCGGGCCGAGATGTGGGTGAAGATCATGTCGTCCCACCCGTGCAGGGCCACCAGCCGGTACAGGGCGGCCAGCTCGACCCGCACCTGCCATTCGGCTTCGGACACGCGGGACTTCAGCGACGCAGAGGCTCCATCGGCCATCTTCACACTCCTCGGTTGCGATGGGAAACTCGCGCTACACGAGCCTGCGGTCAAGCCGCACCCCTCCACGGCCACGCTCGGCAAGATGTGGTTAACCCTGTCTTCACCGAGTTTACCGATAGTGCGGTTAACGTCTGACGGCGCGCGCCCCGGACACCCATCGGAGTTGTCGATCGTGATGGCAGCCGCCCAGCAAGACCCCGCCCTGTCCTCGCCCTCCGGCGCGGATGCGAGCGCCCTGCTGACCCTCGCCCACAGCCGCACGCATCAGGATCGCCAGCGCCTCCTGCTGGGCGTCATGGCGCTCTGCGACCAGCATCCCGACGCCGCCAGCCAGGAACTTTCGCCGGTCCTGACCGACATCTTCCTGACCCTCGCGCGTCAGGCCGAGCACGACATCCGCCGCGCTTTGTCCGAGCGCCTGGCCAGGGCCAGCTGGGCCCCGCCGGCCCTGATCAACATCCTCGCCCTCGACGAGATCGAGATCGCTCGCCCCCTGATCGCCAGCAGCCCGATCCTGAAGGACGAGGACCTGCTCGCCATCCTCGTCAAGGCCAGCCTGGAGCACCAGATCGAGGTCGCCCGCCGCCCCAACCTCAGCGCCCGCGTCGCCGACGCCATCCTGGATCAGGCCCACCCCGCCCCCCTGACCGCGCTCGCCGGCAATGCCACGGCCGAGATCAGCGCCGAGGGCCTGCGCCGGCTGGTCGAGCACTCGCGCCGGCTGGCCGCCCTGCGCGCGCCGCTGACCCGCCACCCGCGCATGAACGAAACCCTCGCCCGCCAGATGTACGCCTGGGTCGGGGCGGCGCTCCGGGAATCGATGGGCGAGCGCTTCGCCATCGCCGACCTGCGGCTCGACGAGGCCGTGGATCAGTCCGTCGACAAGGCCTTTACGTCGCTCGGCTACGGCACTGTCACGCCTCCACTCGTCGATGACGACCGCGACGAGATGGATCGCCGACTGGTCACCAAGCTTCAGGCCGCCGGCCAGCTGCGCCCGGGCTATCTGATCCGCGCGGTCCGTGAAAAGAAGATGGGTCTGTTCCGCCACGCCCTGTCGGTGCTGGGCGGCTTCTCCATGACCCAGGTCAAGGCCTGCCTGACCCACACCACACCCGAGCCCCTCTATTACGCCTGTGCGGCCGTCGGGATCGACCGGGCCGTCTTCCCGCCCCTGCTGTACGAAATCCGCCAGATCAACGGCGGACCTCCGGGCGAGGCCGGTCAGGCCGTCTGGCAGCGCGGGGCCATCTCGCCCCAGTCCGCGCAGCGCGCGTTCCTCGCCCTGATCGGCGACGGCGAAACTCCGGTTCGCTGACGCACTTCGTTTGACAAGTCGCGACCCCCGGTCTCACCTGTGGCGGTGACTCCTCCTCCTGCTCCCCGGCTGGCATTTGCCGCCAGCGAACGTCCCGAGGCCCAGGCGGCCCTCGTGCGCCTCCGCGACCGCTATGCCCATGTGCCGGCGGCCGAGGCGGACGTGATCGTGGCCCTTGGCGGCGACGGCTTCATGCTGGAGACCCTGCACGCCAATCTGTCGCGCGGCACGCCCGTGTACGGCATGAACCGCGGCTCGGTGGGCTTCCTCATGAACGACTATGACGAAGACGACCTGCTCCGCCGCCTCGCCGCTGCCAACCGGACGGTCATCCATCCGCTGCAGATGGACGCCTGGAGCGAGAGCGGCGCCACCCACAGCGGCCTGGCCATCAACGAAGTCTCCCTGCTGCGGCAAACCCGCCAGAGCGCCAAGCTCCGCATCCGGGTCGATGATCGCGTGCGCATGGAGGAGCTGACCTGCGACGGCTGCCTGATCGCCACGCCGGCCGGCTCGACCGCCTACAACCTCTCGGCCCACGGCCCGATCATCCCGCTGGAATCCCGCATTCTGGCCCTGACACCCATCAGCGCCTTTCGCCCACGCCGCTGGCGGGGCGCCCTGCTGCCGCACGAGGCCCGCGTCAGCTTCGAGGTGCTTGAGGCCGACAAGCGCCCGGTCAGCGCCACGGCCGACAGTTTCGAGGTCCGCCGCGTCCGCCGCGTGGACGTCTGCGAACGGCGCGATATCGACCTCACCATGATGTTCGACCCCGGCCGCTCGTTCGAGGAACGGGTCCTGTCCGAACAGTTCACCGGCTGACAGTCACGGCTTCTTAAGACCCCCTCCGCATGATCTCGCCCAGGTTTATGCAGGAGTAGCCGATGAGCGGTCCGGCCCAGGTCATTCGTCCCCCGAACACCCTTCGCCTGAAGGTGGGTGGCGGATTCGGCGGTATTGATGCTGCGGCAATCGCCAAGGCCGAAGAGGCCCTGCAGGCCATGTCCGCCCAATTCAGCCAGTGGCTGCAGGACGAGATCGTGAAGCTCGAGGCCGCCCAGACCGCCATCCGCGAACAGGGCTACACCCCCGAGACGGCCGAAGGCCTCTATTTCCGCGCCCACGACCTCAAGGGTCTCGGCACCACCTACCAATATCCGCTGGTCACCCGGCTTGCAGGGTCGCTGTGCAAGCTCATGGATGCTCCGGAAAAGCGTATGAGCGCCCCGGTCGTCCTGATCGACGCCCATATTGACGCCATCCGCGCCGCGGTCCGCGACAAGATCCAGACCGACGATCATCCGGTCGGCCAGATGCTGGCGGAAACGCTCGAAGCCCGCGTGGCCGAGCACAACGGCTAGGCCCCACTCTTCCTGTCGGACGGATCAGGCCGCGTTTGCGGCCTTTTCCATGTCTTCCGACAGCGGCGACCGGTCCAGACGCTCCATCAGATAGGCCAGATCCTCGCGCGGCACATTCGGGCGCTGCGTCAGGAACCGCTCCAGCATGCGCTGTCGGAAGGTCTCGGTGCTGAAGTCCGCGCCCTCGGCCTGCAGGGCCCGCCAGGTGTCGATGCCCGACCGGAACGCCTGGAACAGCCGCGGCGGCAGGCCCGCCCGGTCATAGATGGCCTTCAGCCCCAAGGGCCCCGCATCATGCACCATCAGCCAGGTGCGCGAATGCGGCGTCTGCGACAGCTCGGCCAGACCATGCTCGACGAAGGTCACCTGCCCCCGGGCCAGCGCCCGCAGCAGCAGCGACGGGGTCAGCGCCTTCCGCCCATTCAGCCGCGACACGAAGGTTGCCATGTCAGTGGTGCTGGCGGCCTGGTCGACCAGATCCAGAGTCGCCCGCTCGCGCGCGTGCGCCGACAGCCGGATGGCCGCCTCGGGCGCGATGGCATGGCGCGTCATGAGATGCTCGCGCACCGTCTCCGACACATGGGCGACCAGTCGCTCGGTAATATCGGGCGGCAGCACCTGCCGGTAGGACAGCGCCGTCACCACCTCGGGCGCTTCGGCGAACCGGTCCAGGACGACGGACATGGCCCCTTCGGCCAGATCGGCATTGTCATTGGCCGCCAGGGTGCGCACGGCCTCGCGGCTGCCGGTCTCGGCCAGCACCTGACACACATCGCGTCCCACGGTCGGCCGCGCCGCCACGGCCACTTGTCGCGCGGACGAGCCAGCCTTGACGATCTCGATCAGATCCTCGTCCGAAAAGGCCGGGCAAAAGCCGATGATGGGCAGGGCCACACTATCGACATCTGCGGCCAGACGGCGCGCCACGTCGCGCGGGATCAGGTCCGAGGATTTCAGCGTCACCGCCAGCGCGCGCCGCACCAGCTCGGCGGCGTCATGGGCCAGCACGCGCAGGATCTTCTCGGCCGCCTCGCGGTCCTCGGGGGTCAGCTCGACCCGATCCATATTCCGGCACAGCTTGTGGGCCGCGGCCGCGCGTTCGTCCTCATCGGTCGATTTCACCAGCCGGCGGATATCAAACTCGGTCAGGCGTGCGCGAAAGGCCGTCATCTTGGACTCAGCTGTTTCAGATCAACCGGTGTGCCCCGATTCCCGGTTCGAAGCATGCGCGTGACAGGCTTAACGCACAGTTTACCACGCGGACTGGATCAGGCGTCGGCAATGCCCACGAACGCCCGGCGGAACCCGGCGTCTGCCTGATCCCCGTCCTGTCCCAGCAGCAGCGCCAACAGGCCCTGGTCCTGCCGCATCCGGTCCATCTGGTCCGCCAGCGCCCTGTCCTTGGGCGACAGGGGGTCGGGCATGGCTCCGCCCGCCGCTGGCGCGCCCTGCCCGGCCTTGCTCGACAGGTTGGCATAGACCTCACCAACGGTCGCCGGGCGCCCGTCGCGATAAAAGATCGGCCGGTTGGCGGCGGCGGCCTGCGGGAACAAGGCTGCGGCGCTCGCCCCCGGCTGGGTGTTCACCGCCTCGACCAGACGCGCGGCTCCGGCCGGCCCCAGAAAGTGCGCCGCATACAGGTCGCCGGCTGTCGGTTCCCGCCCGATCCGCCCGCGGAGATAGGCCGCGTTCGAGGCCGTCAGCTCGCCCGCCATGGCCGAAGCCGCGACAGGGTCATAACGCAGGTCCAGCACCACATTGCGCGCCGCCCCGTCGACCCGCCAGCGCCCGTCCTGCCCGCGATAGATCAGGTCCGCATACTGGCCATAGCCGTGCCGCCCGCCGTACTGCTTGAGCGTCGACAGCCAGGTCTGCTCGATGAACTGGAACAGGCCCGCCGCCGACGACGTCCGGGCCTTGGCACCCGGGTTCATGGCGCTCTCGCGCTGGGCCGTCTTCAGCAGAAAGTCGAAGTCCACACCCGTGGAGGCAGAGGCGCGCCGGATGGCCGCCTCGACACCGCCCTGGGAGGGAATCGCACCGATGGTCATGGTGCGAAGGCTGACCAGTCATGGTTAATTGAATCTTAACCGCCGTAACCGTGATCGCCGCACAACGGTTTCGCCTCAAACTTGCCGCAAGGTCAGCGCCCACTCGCCTCAGGGTGTGCTGTGGGGACGGCATAAGGGAGAGACGACCATGATGATGACGCACGCCGGTGGCCCCAGCCTGATCAGTCCCCTGGAATACGGCAACACCCGCAAAAAGCTGTCGCCGGCGACGCTCGTCGCCCTCGGCGTGGTGGTGGCCGCCCACGTCGGTGCAGGGGTGGCCCTCTACTATCAGCGGATCGAGATGGCCTACACGCCCACCGCCGAGCCGAAGGACACCATCGTCATGGAGTTCTACACGCCGCCGCCGCCGAAGACCGAGCCCACGCCCGAGCCCCCGGCGCCCAATCCGCCGATCCACAATCCGGTCGCGCCGGAGCGGGCGACCGAACCGCTGATCGCCGTCATCCCGGACGTCCCGACCCAGACGACCGGCCCGGCCATCACCCTGACCAAGCCGATCGAGAACCCGACGCCCGGCGGCACCGGGACCACGCCGGTCGAGACCGTGCCCGCCGGACCGCCCGTCATCACCCAGCCCGACTGGGTCCGCAGACCCAGCGGCGAGGCCCTGATGCGCGCCTATCCGGACCGGGCCATCACCGCCGGGGTTACCGGCTCGGCCACGCTTAGCTGCACGGTGCGGGTCAACGGCACCCTGACCGACTGTCAGGTGGTCAGTGAAACGCCCGGCGGCTACGGCTTCGGTCGCGCCGCCACCCGTCTGTCGCGTGACTTCCGCATGAGCCCGCGCACGGTGGACGGCCAGCCCGTCGGCGGCGCCCGCGTCAATGTAGGCATCCGCTTCACCCTGCCGGAATAAGGGCGATCCGGGATCGGGGCGTCAGCCCTTCGGGTGCGCCTCGATCCCCTCGACCGTCCGCGCGGCGACCGTCGGCGCCATCAGCCAGCCGTTCCGCCTCGGCGCCAGCGCCAGATGCAGTCCCGGCAGCACCGCCCCCGTCAGCGGCAGGCCGTCGGCGGTCGCGCCGCGCACGCCGGTCCGCCATTCCATCGGTCCCAGCTCGTCCAGCCCCAGCGCCCGCCGGGCCCGCGCCAGCAGGCCGTCCTGCAGGGCTGCGGCATCTCCGGCCAGACCGCCGACCTCCATCGTCGCCCCGATCACCGTGCCCTCGCCCATCGGCACCAGATAGCCGCCCGTGAAGCGCGCGGGCCGTTCGACCAGCGCCCGGGGTGTGAACGCCAGCCTGCCCCCGATCGCCGAGACCGCCCCCACAGCCCGCGCCGCTGCTTCGGGCAGAGCCGGAAAGGTCGTGCCGGTCGCCAGCACCCCTTGCCGGGCGGACAGCGCCTTCCCGTCCTCCAGCGTCACGCGCCAGCCCCCGTCGACGGCCACAACCGCCTTGGCCCGGACGGCAATACGCTCCAGGCCCTGTCCCAGCGCCGCCAAGGCCCGCGCCGGATCGACCCGCCAGTCTTCGGGACAGAACACGCCCGCTGCCGTGCGCCCGGCTGCAAAGCCCAGCGCGTCCAGCCGGGCCGCCACCCCGTCCGGATCCTCGCCGATCCAGTCCACCCCGTCCCGGATCAGCTCAATGCCGTGCCGCTCGGCGAACCCCGGCCACAGGTCCCGCGCCTGCCGCAACAGGGCGGCGCGCCCCGCCGGATCGGCGTCCCATGGGTCCAGCAGGCTCTCCATCGCCGGTGCGATCATGCCGGCCGCGACCGAGGAGGCGTTGGCCCCGCCGGGGTCGACCACCCGGACGTCCCGACCGCGCGCGCGCAGCTCTGCGGCCACGCCCAGGCCGAGGGCGCCCGCGCCCAGCACCACAATGTCACAGGAAAAGGTCACGCCCGGTGCATCGACCGGACGTGACCCGAAATCAAGTCGTCGCCTGACCTATTCGGCGGCCAGCGAGGCGCTTCGCGCGTCCGCCAGACGGGCTTCCAGCGCCTTCAGCTGGTCCCACAGCGCCTGCGGCATGCGATCGTCGAAGGTCTCGAAGAAGGCCGGAATGCGCGACGCCTCCTCGGTCCAGACCTCGGCGTCGACGTCCAGCAGGGTCTCAAGGTCGGTCTCGGTCAGGTCCAGCCCGTCCAGATCCAGCGACTCGCGCGTCGGCACCCGGCCGACCGGCGTCTCGACCGCCCCGGCCTCGCCGTCCAGCCGTTCCGAGATCCACTTCAGGACCCGCGCATTGTCGCCAAAGCCCGGCCAGACGAACTTTCCGTCCGGGCCCTTGCGGAACCAGTTGACGAAGTAGAAGCGCGGCAGCTTGGCCGGGTCGCTCTTCTTGCCCATGGCCAGCCAGTGGGCGAAGTAGTCGCCCATGTTGTAGCCGCAGAACGGCAGCATGGCGAACGGGTCGCGGCGCAGTTCGCCGACCTTGTTCTCGGCCGCCGCCGTGCCTTCCGACGCCACGGTCGAACCCAGGAACACCCCGTGGTCCCAGTCGAACGCTTCGGTCACCAGCGGCACGGCCGAGGCCCGGCGTCCCCCGAACAGGATGGCGTCGATCGGCACGCCCTTCGGGTCTTCCCACTCGGGCGCGATGGTCGGGCACTGGGCAGCAGGGGCCGCAAAGCGCGCGTTCGGGTGCGCCGCCGGCTCGCCCGAGGCCGGATCGTGCGGCTGCCCCTTCCAGTTGGTCAGGCCCTCGGGGGCCTCCTTGGTCAGGCCCTCCCACCACACATCATTGTCCGCCGTCAGCGCCACATTGGTGAAGACGGTGTTGGTCGCCAGCGTCTCGAGCGCATTCCGGTTGGTGTTGCGGCTGGTGCCCGGCGCCACGCCGAAGAAGCCCGCTTCCGGGTTCACGGCATACAGGCGCCCGTCGTCGCCGAAGCGCATCCAGGCGATGTCGTCGCCGACCGTCTCGGCCTTCCAGCCCGGGATCGACGGTTGAAGCATGGCCAGGTTGGTCTTGCCGCAGGCGGAGGGGAAGGCCGCGGCCACATATTTCACCCGGCCCTTCGGATCGGTCAGCTTGAGGATCAGCATGTGCTCGGCCAGCCAGCCCTCATCGCGGGCCATGACCGAGGCGATGCGCAGCGCGTAGCATTTCTTGCCCAGCAGGGCGTTGCCGCCATAGCCCGAGCCATAGGACCAGATCTCCCGCGTTTCGGGGAAATGCACGATCCATTTGTCGTCATTGCAGGGCCACGGCACATCGGCCTGGCCGTCCGCCAGCGGCGCGCCCAGGGTGTGGACGGCCGGCACGAACATCCCGTCGTCGCCCAGCGCGTCCAGCGCATCCTTGCCCATGCGGGTCATGATGCCCATCGACACGGCCACATAGCCGCTGTCGGTGATCTCGACGCCCAGCGCGCTGATCTCCGAGCCCAGCGGCCCCATGCAGAAAGGCACGACATACATCGTCCGGCCCGCCATACAGCCGTCGAATAGCCCGTTCAGCCGGTCGCGCATCTCGGCCGGGTCGGCCCAGTTGTTGGTCGGGCCGGCATCCTTCGGATCGGCGGGGCAGATGAAGGTGCGGCTCTCGACGCGCGCCACATCGCGCGGATCCGACGCGGCATAATAGCTGCCCGGACGCTTGACCGGGTCCAGCTGGCGCAGCGTGCCCTTGTCGATCAGGTCGGCGACGATCGCGGCCTTCTCGGCCTCCGAGCCGTCGCACCAGTGCACACGGTCCGGCTTCGTCAGCCGGGCGATCTCCTCAACCCAGGCCACCAGTCGGGCGTGGCGGGTCGGTGCAGGGTGCAAACCGGGAATGGAGGATTGGGCCATGAAACGCGCTCCTGAACGTCGTCCGGGAGCGTCGATCTTCGCCGACATACCCCCCATAGAGCGCAACGATCACGCTCTGTTACACGCTCAAAACACCCTCGCGGACCCGAGGTCAACTGCTGCAACTTTTCACCGGCCGCGACATGCAATACCCCTGAAACCGGCAGCCAAAGCGGCTGTAACCGGTTACTCGGGGGAGAAAACGGATGGAGAATCTTTTTTGAGTGAGCGCCAAACGGCACACGATACGGCCCTGCTTACGCCCGCTGGCGAACGAAACCTGCCGCACATCCTCGATTTCCTGAAGCCCCACCTGCCCGCGTCCGGACGCCTGGTCGAGGTCGCGACCGGCACCGGCGGCCACGGCCTCGGGATCGCGCGCGCCCACCCGGGCCTTGAGGTCTTGCCGACCGATATCGATGCCTCTGCCGTCGAGGCCCTCCGGGTCTGGCAGTCCTCGGGCGGCCCCGACAATCTGAAGCCTGCGAAACGGCTCGACGCGGCGGATGCAGCGACCTGGCCCGAAGGCCGGTTCGACGCCATCGTCTGCATCAATATGATCCACATCAGCCCGTGGTCAGCGACCGTCGGGCTCATGCGGATGGCGGGCGAGCGACTGGCCCGTCCCGGCGGCCTGCTGATGCTGTATGGCCCCTATGTCGAGGCGGACGTCGAGACCGCGCCCAGCAATCTCGCCTTCCACGAAAGCCTGAGGGCGCGCGACCCCGCTTGGGGTCTGCGCGCCCTCGAAGACGTCGTGATGGAGGCCAGGGCCAACGGGCTCAGGCTGACGCGGCGCGCCGCCCTGCCGGCCAACAACCTCGGCCTCCTCTTCCGTACGGTCTGAACGCCCCTCAGCCGATCCGGGCAGTCGCCGCCGACAGGGCATCCCGGTCGGCCAGCATGGTCACGACGTCGCCATCCGTCACCACGGCCGGCGCATCCACATAGTCGGACGGGTTGGCGCCCGCCGCGCGGGTCGCATGGACCACGCCCTCGCCAAAGGCGATGACCGGCACGCCCTGGCTCTTGGCCATGTCGATCAGTTCGCGCACGGCCTTGTCCCCGGCTTCATCCGAATAGCCGCCGGGCACCACCAGTGCCTTCAGATCCCCGCTCTCCAGATCCTTGCCCTTGGCCGTCGGCAGCACGGTGACGCCATTGACGTGCAGGCTGGCCTCGCCGGTCGAAATCGGCGCGATCGACAGGCCACCGGCCTGGATCATCGGCTCGACATCGCCGAGCGGGCCGAAATTCATGTCGCGGCGCATGGCCAGACCAATGCGCGCGCGCGTCGGAACGCGCTGGAAACGATTGCGGTTGGGGGATTTCTTGGCGGCTTGAGGTTTCAAAACGAGTCCTTCTGTTATGGCCACGCCCGAGCGGCAGCGATCCCGAGATATTCAGGGAGCGGCGCCTTACATCGATAAAAACGACCATGACCCGTGATCTGTCATCACGGGGCGCGAGGCGTGCGCGGTTCGGTTGGTAGGGGCCTGATATAGGAAGCCGTTACTCAAAGTCAACGCGAGCACTCCACACATTGCTTTGAAACCCGCGTGATTTCCTCAATCGCTCCGGGGGTTGGCGGCCCATGCGCCCTTGCTCTAAGGCAGGCGCTTCAAGAGGGATGCTCATGGCCTGGACAGGGCAATATTCCGGCGAAGAGCCGGTCCGCGTGAACAAATGGCTGGCCCAGTCCGGGGTCTGCTCGCGGCGCGAAGCCGAGGGTCTGATCGCGGGCGGTCTGGTGCAGATCGACGGCGAGGTCGTCACCGACGCCGGCCGCAAGATCCTGCCCGGCCAGACCCTGGTCCTGTCCGACGACGCCACCCGCCGCCTCGACTCGGCCATGACGGTCCTGCTGAACAAGCCCATGGGCTATGTCTCGGGTCAGCCCGAGCCCGGCAAGATTCCGGCCGCCCGCCTGCTGACGGCCACGGCCCAGCTGGGCGACGGCCCCCTGCCGTCCTCGCGCGACAGCCTGCCGCCGGTCGGCCGCCTCGACGAGGACTCCCGCGGGCTGCTGATCCTGTCGACCGACGGCGTGGTGGCCAAGGCCGTCATCGGCCCCGACGCCGACCTGCCCAAGACCTACCAGGTCTGGGTGCGCGGCACCCTCACCGACTCCAAGATCGCCCGCCTGCGCTTCGGCCTGTCGCTGGACGGCCGGGCCCTCAAGCGCGCCGAGGTCGAACAGCTGGGGCCGCTGTGCCTGCGGTTCGTCCTGCGCGAGGGGCGCAACCGCCAGATCCGCCGGATGTGTGAAATGCTGGACCTGCGCGTCATGGACCTGTGGCGCACCCATATCGGTCCTCTCAGCCTCGAGGACCTGCCCGAGGGCCGCTGGCGTCACCTGACCCCCGCCGAACGCACCGCCCTGATCAGCGGCGCGGGCCGTTAGGCGACCTTCCCCACGTGCGCCCGTGTCGCAGGGCACCGGCGGAACCGCCCTCTCCCGCATGCGCTTCAGGAGGACCTTTCCCCAGACGCAGCAGGAGACTCTGCATGACCGACCAGCCCGTTATCGACCCCCGTATCGAAGGCACCCGCGAGAAGACGGTGGGGCGGGCGCGCGCCGCGCTCGGTCGCCTGACCGGCAATCGTCGCCAGCAGGTCCAGGGGCATCTGACCGAATACAAGGGCAAGGCCCGTGACGCCTATGGCCGCGTCATCGACGGCCTCGACGGCCTGGTCGCCAAGGCCCCCGCCGACTATCAGGACAGCGCCCGCAAGGGGCTCGACTTCGCGCGCCGCAAGCCGCTGCTGACGACCGGCATCGTCGCCGGTCTGGCGGTACTGCTGGGTGCGCTCGGCCGTCGCCGCTAAACGCCTCCCCCGACAGACGAAGGGCCCGGAGATCGCTCTCCGGGCCCTTTTTCCTGAGCGATTTAGCCCTCAGTCGGCGTTGGCATCCTCGTCCGCCTTGGCGGCCTGTTTCGCGGCCGTCTCGGTGCCCGAGATGTCAAAGACGATCTTGCCGTCCTTGAGCGCCACCTTGACGTGGCCGCCCTTGGTCAGGCGGCCGAACAGGATGTCCTCGGCCAGCGGCTTCTTGATGTGCTCCTGGATCACCCGGCCCAGCGGGCGAGCGCCGTACAGCTCGTCAAAGCCGTTCTTCGCCAGCCAGTCGGTGGCCTCGTCCGTCAGCTCCAGGGTGATGTTGCGATCCCCCAGCTGGGCTTCCAGCTGCAGGATGAACTTGGTCACCACCTGACGGATGGTGTCTGCGTCCAGCGCCTTGAAGGTGATGATCGCATCCAGCCGGTTGCGGAACTCGGGCGTGAACAGGCGCTGGATGGCCTTTTCGTCCTCACCCTCGACCTTGCCCCGGCCAAAGCCGATCGCCGCCCGGGCATTGTCGGCAGCCCCGGCATTGGTGGTCATGATCAGCACCACATTGCGGAAGTCGACCTTCTTGCCCAGCGCATCCGTCAGCATGCCGTTGTCCATGACCTGCAGCAGGATGTTGTAGACGTCGGGGTGGGCCTTCTCGATCTCGTCCAGCAGCACCACGGCGTGCGGGTTCTGATCGACGGCATCGCTCAGCAGCCCGCCCTGGTCGTGTCCGACATAGCCCGGGGGTGCCCCGATCAGACGGCTGACGGTGTGGCGCTCCATATATTCCGACATGTCGAAGCGCAGCATCTCGATGCCGAGCGTCGCAGCCAGTTGCTTGGCCACCTCGGTCTTGCCGACGCCCGTCGGGCCGCTGAACAGGAAGCTGCCGATCGGCTTGTTCGCCTCGCGCAGCCCGGCCCGTGCCAGCTTCATCGCCGAAGACACCTGCTCGATGGCCTGTTCCTGGCCATAGACCACCCGCTCCAGATCGCCCTTCAGCTCCTTCAGGCTCTCGGTGTCGGACTTGGAGACCGACTTCGGCGGAATGCGCGCCATCCGGGCGATGACGGCCTCGACCTCCTTCTGGCCGATGGTCTTCTTGCGGCGCGATTCCGGCAGCAGCATCTGGCTGGCCCCGGCCTCGTCGATCACATCGATCGCCTTGTCGGGCAGTTTCCGGTCCGACATGTAGCGCGAGGACAGCTCCACCGCCGTGCGGATGGCCGCATCAGTGTAGCGCACCTTGTGATGCGTCTCGTAGTACGACTTCAGCCCGCGCAGGATCTTGACCGTGTCCTCGACCGTGGGCTCGTGCACATCGATCTTCTGGAAGCGCCGCGCCAGGGCCCGGTCCTTCTCGAAATGCTGGCGGTATTCCTTGTAGGTGGTCGAGCCCATGCAGCGCAGCGTACCTGACGCCAGCGCCGGCTTCAGCAGGTTCGAGGCATCCATGGCGCCGCCCGAGGTCGCGCCGGCCCCGATCACCGTGTGGATCTCGTCGATGAACAGGATGGCGTTGTCGTGGGTCTCGAGTTCCTTGACGACCTGCTTCAGCCGCTCCTCGAAGTCCCCGCGATAGCGCGTCCCTGCCAGCAGCGAGCCCATATCCAGCGAGAAGATGGTGGCGTCGGCCAGCACATCCGGCACCTCGCCGTTCACGATCTTGCGGGCCAGGCCCTCGGCGATGGCGGTCTTGCCGACGCCCGGATCACCCACCAGCAGCGGGTTGTTCTTGGTCCGGCGGCACAGGATCTGGATCGAGCGCTCGACCTCGCTCTGGCGGCCGATCAGCGGATCGACCTTGCCCTGGCGCGACTTCTCGTTGAGGTCCACGCAATAGGCTTCCAGCGCCTCATTGCCGGACTTAGCCGCCGCCGCATCCTCGGCCTCTTCCGGAGAGGTGGCCTTGGCCGGCCGCGTCTCGGAAGCGCCGGGCCGCTTGGCGATCCCGTGCGCGATATAGTTGACCGCGTCATAGCGGGTCATGTCCTGCTCCTGCAGGAAGTACGCCGCGTGGCTCTCGCGCTCGCTGAAGATGGCGACCAGCACATTGGCGCCGGACACCTCTTCGCGGCCCGAGGACTGCACATGGATGACCGCGCGCTGGATCACGCGCTGGAAGCCGGCGGTCGGCTTGGCGTCGTCACCGTCGGGGGTGGTCAGGGCCGCCAGATCGTTGTCGACATAGAGCGTCAGCGCCACCTTGAGCGCCGCCAGATCGACGTTGCACGCGCTCATCACGACCGAGGCGTCCGGGTCGTCGATCAGCGCCAGCAGCAGGTGCTCGAGGGTCGCATACTCGTGACGGCGCTCATTGGCATAGGCCACCGCGCGGTGCAGCGTCTCTTCGAGAGGACGGGAAAATGAAGGCATGGGCGAAGGCTCCTCTCAGTCCTTTTCCATCGTACATTGCAGGGGGTGCTGGTGCCTGCGGGCGGTCTCCACGACCTGGGCGACCTTGGTCTCGGCCACCTCATAGGTATAGACGCCACACACCCCCATGCCGGTCTGGTGCACCAGCAGCATGATGCGAGTCGCGTCCTCGCGGCTTTTTCCGAAGAACCGCTCCAGCACATAGACGACGAATTCCATCGGCGTGTAGTCGTCGTTGAGGATCAGCACCCGGTACAGCGAAGGCTTCTTCAGCTGCGGGCGGGTCTCGGTAACGACGGCGGATCCGGGCAGTCCACCAGTTTCATCAGGCCGGGATTTGGGCATTCGACGTCCGGTTCGGGGAAGAACTGATCATGTAGGTCATCATGTCCCGAATTGAAGCGGCGTCCAGTCACACCTCCTTGTGAAAGCTCACGGTCCTCGCTCCGGCACAAACGAAAACAGGCCCCGGCGTTTCCACCGGGGCCCGTTCCTGTTCCGTCAGGAAGCTCGGGGTTAGCGAGCGGCCTGGAACTTCTCGACCGAGGCGGTGACGCGCTCGTTGATCGGCTTGAAGCTGTCCTTGACCGAGGCGGTCATGACTTCAGCGGCCTTGTTCATTTCGGCCACGTACAGCTCGATGGCCGACTTGGTGAAGCTGGTTTGCAGTTCGATCATTTCCTGGACCGAACGGGCCTGGGCCAGCGACTGGGCGGCGGCCATGCCGTCTTCCCACGACTTGCGCGAATAGGCGGCGGCCTGCTTGGTCAGGGCCTCGGTGCCCTTCTGGGCAGCGGCGGCCGACTCGACCACGGCGTCGAGGTTCTTCTTGGCGTGGACGCTCAGCTCGCTCATCGAGGCCAGCGACTTGTCCATGCCTTCGCGGACGGCTTGCGCACCGGCGGCCTGGATCTTCTCAGCCTGGGCCTGGGCCTTGGCGGTGGCGTTTTCGACGGTCTTCTTGGTGGTCTCGGCAGTATCGGCCATGAGTCACTCTCCTGGTTCGGGTGGCGGCATCACGCGCCGCTCTGATGATCCACCCCATGACACTCCGGGGCGTTGATGAACCATATGGTGCAAGTGCGAAGAGAGTTCAAGTGAATTTTGTGCAACGCACAATTTTGGTCAGAGTTGTTCCCGAACTCGCGTTCAAAAAGCCGGAGCCAGCCCGTGAGCCTCAAACCTTGTGCTCAGGAGGCTTCGTAGCAATCTCATAGCCCCAGAGCCTCTAGGTTTCGGAACCGGCCCAAACCCAGGGTATCAAACTCGTCGACCTGAGGGGATGCCATTACGCCGAGCTGTCGGAGAGCCGTGTTGATAGGATCCTCTCGCTTGGCTGGCCCCCTGCGTATCGGTGTGGCTGCCCGGAATGTTACGGCGCCATCTGCAAACACCGCCGCTGCCTGAGCCCCCGTACCGCCAACATAATCGGTTTCGACGTAGCCGATCATCAGCCCATCAACAGCTCTGAGAATCGCCGCCTCGAGCCCGACTGACAGATACATAAACCCGTCGAGGCGCTCCCCCGGCACAAGCCGGGTCAGTTGGTCGATCTGCTCGTACCCTAACGGAACGATCTGCAGTTCGGACCCCAAGGTTGTAGGGCTCGGTGTGTCCGCAACGGTCAAAACCCGAGCGACCGCCTGCTGGGAGCCGATAAGCGCTACTATGTGATGTGCCATATCTTCACAGCCCTTCGACGAAACCATTCTTCTAGCCAAGACTGTTGCCAGAAACACCCGCGTTTGGCCTGGTTCCTTCGACCTATGCGGACCCTTGGCCCCCGTGCCTTCACCGTGTCCGCTGTGATGAACCCCTTCACCGCCCCCACCTCGCCCTTCTCCCCTTGCGGGAGAAGGTGGGCCGCGTGAGCGGCTCGGATGAGGGGTCGCGCCGCGCTCGAACGCTCATCGTTGCGGAGGATGCAGGCTCTCCGGCAACCGGCCGAGAGACCCCTCATCCGCCCCCTTCTCAGGGGGCACCTTCTCCCGCAAGGGGAGAAGGAATGCTGAGCCGAGCCCCTCGGCCCTCGTGGCCACGCCCCAATTCCCCCATCCTTTCAACGTCCCCACGGCATCCCGAACAGACTTCCTCGCCTTGCCTCACCGCCCCCGCACTCTGGTCGGTTGAAGACAGGGAGGACGCCATGAACCACCACGACCCCAACCACACCGATCAGGGCTACTGGCCCCGCGACTGGCCGGGGCACGATCCCGACTATGATCCCGACCGCGCCGCGATCGACGACGAATGCGCCGGCATCTTCACCGAGCGCGAGCCCCGCGCACGCTCGGGCTATCACCGCGTATCGGACGACACCTGGGCCCGGGCCCGGGCCGACTATCTGGCGGGTGAGTCCGCCCCGGTCGTCTGCGACCGCTACGGCATGCGCCTGTCCACCCTGCGCAACCGGGCCGCCGCCGAGGGCTGGCGCCGACAGGACCAGCCCGAACCCGACCCCGTCGATCTGGAGCTTGAGCGGGAACAGGGCCTTCCCGATCCCGCCGACATGGCCGCCCATGCCCTGATCCGCCTCAACCGCGCGATCCTCAGGGGCCACGCGACCGAGGCCGGCCGATGGATGCGCCTGCACGTCCGCCTGCTCGAGCTCGCCCGCCGCCCCGCGCCCCGTCCGGCAAAGCCCGCCCCCGATCCCGTCGCCGAGGCCATCGAAGCCGACCTCGCCGCCCTGGAAGCAAAGCTGCGCCAACTCGACCAGTTGCAGGGGGAGGCCGCGGGAGGCGCAGACGCGGCAATCCTCCCCCCTCGGGGGAGGGGGACCGCGGTGCGTAGCGCCGGGGTGGTGGGGGCAGTGCCACCCTTCGGCGTCGATGCCGCCGAGGTCAGCCCCCTCCCCCATCCTTCGGATGGTCCCCCTCCCCCAATGGGGGAGGATTTGCCCGCACCGCTTTCAGACCATTCAGACCATTCAGACGGTATTTTCCGACCCGATAGCTGACACTCGCCACTCGCCACTCACGGCGTTCACAACTCCGTTCACCGGCTCTTAACCCCGATGAAACCCTCGATCTTCATGATAGGGTAAGACCATTCCGCCTGTGCGGCCTGCCGATCGGCACGGGGTCGCGTGTACGCTTTTGTTTGATTCAGAAGGCAGAACAACTCGATGCCCCTCATTCTCCGGCGTGCCGTCGCCCTGCTTCTGTCCCTCTCGCTGCTGGCCGTCGGCCCCCTGCCCGCCTTCTCGCACCAGGCCCAGGCGCAGGAAAATCTGCGCTACGCCGCCATTGTGGTCGATGCCGCGACCGGCGAGGTCATGTTCGCCCGCCACGCCGACAGCCGCCGCTATCCGGCCTCCATCACCAAGGTCATGACCCTCTATCTGGTGTTCGAGGCCATCACCGAGGGCCGGATCCAGCTCGACGACGTCATCCGCGTCTCGCCGCGCGCCGCCTCCCAGCCGCCGTCCAAACTGGGCCTGCCCGCCGGCCAGACAATCACTGTCGCCGACGCCATCCAGGCCACGGCGCTCCGCTCGGCCAATGACATGGCCGTCGCCCTCGCCGAACACGTCGCCGGGTCCGAGGCCCGCTTCGCCGGTATGATGACGCTCAAGGCCGAACAGCTGGGCATGACCGACAGCCGTTTCGTCAACGCCAACGGCCTGCCGGACAGCCGCCAGATCACCACGGCCCGCGACATCACCGTCCTGGCCCGCGCCGTCATGCGCGACTACCCCCAGTACTACCGCTTTTTCGGTGTCTCGAACTGGACCTATCAGGGCCGCGAATACCGCAACACCAACGGCCTGCTCCGCTCGGGCCACGGCTATGACGGCATCAAGACCGGCTACACCAATGCCTCGGGCTATAATCTGGCCGCCTCGGCGGTTCGCAACGGCCGCCGCCTGATCACCGTCGTGCTCGGGGGCCGCAGCAGCGCCACCCGCAATGCCCACGTCGAGGAGCTGATGGATACCGGCTTCGAAATCGCCGACAAGCGCGCCCATGGCGAGCGGATCGAGGTCGCCCAGCTCTATTTCGAGCAAAAGGGCTACGGCATCGGCCCGGCGACGCCGCCCGGCCCGCCGCCCGTCGTCTATGCCTCGGCGACGCCCGCGCCGCCGGCGCCGCTGGCCCAGGCCATGGGCGACCGCGACCCCGATGTGGTCCTGACCTCCGGCCCCGCCACCCTCCCCTCCAGCACGACCGCGCGTCTCAACAGCGACACGCCCGCCCGCCGTGCGGCCCCCTCCCCGTCATGGGGTGTCCAGGTCGGCGCCTTCCGCGACCGGACCGTGGCCGCTGACTGGCTGACCGAGGTCAACCGCCGCTTCCGCTCCACCTTCCGCGGCAGTGGTCAGTCGGTGGAGGAGGCGCAGGGCTGGTACCGGTCGCGCTTCACCGGCTTCACCGAGGAGCAGGCCCGCGCGGCCTGCGAGACCCTCTCGGCCCGCAATGTCACCTGTATGGTCGTGCGGCCGAACTGATCCGGCTTGCCTCCCCGGAAAGGCCTGATAGCGTCCCCCGCATGAAGCTGCACCATACCCCCCTGCCCGCCCTCGCGGCCCTGACCCTCTCGGCCTGCGCCACGGCCACGCCGGTTGCCGACGTCGTGCCCAGCCAGGCGGGCTGGGAAGCGGGTCAGGTCGCCTATCTCGCGTGGAATGGTGACCGGCGCGGCTGGACTACCACGGACAGCGGCCTGCAGTATCGCCGCGTCGGCCGCGCCCACCGCGACGCGCGCCAGCCGGCCGCCACCGACACTGTCCGCGTCCACTACCGCGGCACCTTTATCGACGGGCGCGAGTTCGACAGCTCGTATTCCCGCAACGAGCCGGCCGAGTTCCCGCTGAACCGGGTGATCAAGGGCTGGACCGAGGGCGTGGCCCTGATGCGCGTCGGCGAGACCTACGACTTCGTCATCCCGGCCGACCTCGCCTATGGCAATCGCTGGGTCGGCGGCGACGAGATCCCGCCCAACTCGGTCCTGCTGTTCCGCGTCGAGCTGCTCGACGTCCTCTAGCGCGCGTCGAGCAGGCTGTCCCGGGCGGCATTCAGCTGGGCCGCCAGCCCCTCGGTTCCGCCCTGATCGGGGTGGGCCCGCGCCATCAGCCGCCGCCAGGCGTCGTTGATTTCCCGGGCGCTGGCGCCCTCGCCGACGCCCAGCAGGGCCCGGGCCTCGGCCAGGGGCATGGCGCCCCTGCGGGCCCGCTTCTCGGCGTCGGCGCGGCGGCCCAGCTGGACCAGGGCCCAGAAGGCCACCCCCACCGCGAGGACCGCCAGCAGCATCATTCCGTGACGTCGAAGGCCGCCTCGGCCCCCTCCAGTCCCAGCGCCATCATCAGGGAGCGCATCTCCTGCCGCGCTGCCACATGGGCCAGCGACACCGCCACCGGCCGGATCTCGTTGGACAGGTCCGCCACCGTCAGCCCGAAGGGGAACAGCTCCCGGTAGATCACCCGGTCCCGGAGGCCCGGCCCGATGCGGAAGCCGATCCGCTTGGCCAGCTTCTTCATCCGGTCGGTCAGCCGCTGCCGGTTCCGCGCCGCCGCCACCGCCAGGCGGTTGGTCACGACCACCCAGTCGATCGGCGTCCCGCCCGCGATCGCCCGGTTCTTGCGGGCTTCCCACACGCTCTCCGAGTAGATCGAGGGCCGGATCAGGTCCAGCGTGACCGGGTCCACCTGCCCCAGCAGGTCGAAGTCCACGAAGCTGTCGTTCATCGGCGTGACGATCTGGTCCGCCAGCCCGTGCGCCCTGCGCGACAGGGGGGTGTCTCCGCCCGGGGTGTCGATCAGCACGACGTCGGCCATCTGGCGGGCCTCGGCGAAGGCGGCCTCGAAGCGGGCCAGCTGCTCCTCCTCGGGCGCGCGCGCCAAGGCCTTGCCGTCGCCCAGGTCCGGCTCGACCGGCAGGGGCAGCTTCTGTCCATTGGCCACCATCCACGCCCGGCGATTGTCAAAGAAGCGCGCCATGGACCGCTGGCGCAGGTCCAGGTCCAGCAGCGCCACGCTCCGCCCCGAGTACAGCAGGCCCACGGCGATATGGATGGCCAGGGTGGACTTGCCCGCCCCGCCCTTCTCATTGCCGACCACGATGACTTTTGGCTGCTTCATGCACTCGATCCCGTCCCGCGACTCATGCGGGGCCCGGGGCAAAATCGGGGGCAGACCCGTCCGGGTCAACGCCTCTTTGGCCGCAGGGTCCGGGAAGCGGCCCTAAGTGCCCCTCTGGCACCACGGATCGCGGATGCGCGCGGCGGCACAGACCGCGGCGGCGCCGGAGGCCGGAACAGGGACCTTCAGGCGTACCAGCTGGCGTCCGTCGACGGTCACCGGCTCGTAGCGGGGGGTCATGTCGCCCAGCACCTCGGGAGCGGCAGCGCGGATGCGGGCCCAGGCCGTGCGGGCCGAGGCCTCGCTGCCGAACGCGCCCAGCTGGACCAGCGACCCATCCTCGCGCGGCCGCGCAGCGGGTCGGGTCGAGACCGGGCGCACCCGCAGCTCCGGCACGGCATCGGCGACGCGCGTCTCGACGGCATCCACTGCGGCCTCGGCGATCGCCGGCGCAGCCGCCTGCACCAGGCCTTCCATGGCGCCGTCGCGGGCCTCCCAGAGGTCGTGCGGATCCATCACCTCGACGCGAACAGCACCGGGGCGCCCCTCGCGCAAGCCCATCTCGGCGGCCTTGCGGGGTGTTTCCAGCGGGGTCTTGCCGGGTCGGTCGAGGCTGACGGGGATGGCGGCGACACGCTCGGCCATCTGTTCGAACCGGTGAGGGTCATGCTCGACCCAGCCACACCCCGACAGGGTCAGGGCCCCTCCGAGGATCAGGGCCATACCCACGCGGCGCTTCTGCACTGGACGGGACACTTCTGCGGACGTCATAAGGCGACCCTACCCGGAGCGCATTTCAGCCCGGTTCACGAACACCCTTAAGTAGATAGGTTAACGGGGTCTGATCATGCCCACAGCCGCTTCCCTCCTCGCCCGTGCCCACACGCCCGCGGACGTCCGCGCGGCGGTGGCCGGATGGCGCGCGGCGGGCGAGGCCGTCGCCTTCGTGCCGACCATGGGCGCCTTGCATGAGGGCCATCTGCGCCTCGTCGAGCAGGCCCGCATGGAGGCCCGGCGCGTGGTCACCAGCGTGTTCGTCAACCCGACCCAGTTCGCCGCGCACGAGGACCTGGACACCTATCCGCGCACGCTGGAGCGCGATGCCGGGCTGCTGGCCGGGGCCGGGTGTGACCTGCTCTATGCCCCGACCGCATCAACCATGTATCCGGAGGGCTTTGCCACCCGGATCGCCATGGACGGCCCGGCCCTCGGGCTGGAGACCGACCATCGCCCGCACTTCTTCGGCGGGGTCTGCATCGTCGTGGCCAAGCTGCTCAACCAGGTCCAGGCCGACGTCGCCCTGTTCGGCGAGAAGGACTACCAGCAACTGCGGGTCATTACCCGGCTGGCGGCGGACCTCGACATCCCCACGCGCATCCTCGGGGTGCCGACCGAGCGGGACGGGCACGGCCTCGCCCTGTCGTCGCGGAATGCGTACCTCAGCGACGAGGAGCTGGCGATCGCCCGCCGCCTCAATGGCCGGCTGGCCGACGCCGCCGCCCGCGTTCGGGAAGGCGCCCCGATCGCCACGGTCGAACAAGACGCCGCTGCGGCCCTGGTCGCGGACGGCTTTACCAGCGTGGACTATGTCGCCGTGCGCGACGCCGACACTCTGGCACCGGTCGACGGAGCCACGGGCGCGCCCCTGCGCATCCTGGCGGCCGCATGGCTGGGGCGCACCCGGTTGATCGACAATATGGCGGTCTGAGCCGCCGCCGTCAGGCGATGGCGCCCACGCAGCCCTCGGGGCCACCGGGCACGACCGCCGCCGAGGTCAGCGACAGGCTCCAGCCATGGTGGGTGTCCAGCCCGCGTCGCCCTGCGCCCGAGCCATCGCCCGCGTCACCGCCCGCGGTGACCAGTACCCGGTCCCCGCGCGGCAGGGCGCCGGGATCGATCCGCCCGACCGCCAGAGCTGTCGGCACGCCCTTGCCGAAGCCCTCGAAGACGCTGAGGGTCGACCATTCACGGCGCAGGCCCATCCACCACGGGTCGCCCGCATTGATGGCCAGGACCGCCACGCCCTTGCCCTCGGCCGCGAAGGCCAGGGCGGCCTGGGGATCGCGCTCGGACTTCAGCTCCGCGGCGCGCCCGAAGCGCAGGCGGGCCGCGTCGAAGGCACGCGCGGGCTCGACCGGGGCCCAGACCCGCACGGCCAGCTGGCCCTGACGCGCCAGACCATGGCCCACGATCTCGCGCCACAGGGCCTCGACGGCCTCCTGCGTGTCGGGACGTGCGCCCTGCAGCACATGGGCCAGCACGGCCTGCTCCCGGTCGGGACGCAGCTTCACAAAGCCGCCGGTCGGGGCGTCCTTGGCCTTGCCGACGCGGTCCGCGAGCGCCAGGCGCTTCTGGAACAGCGACACCATCTCGGCGTCGATCTCGTCGATCTCGTGCCGCAGGGCAGCCAGCGTCATGCGTTCAAGGTCGGCGGTCGGATCGGGGGATTTCACAAGGGTCAGGGGCATCTTCAGAACTTTCGAGGGGGAGGATCGGGGGGGCCGAAGTCCGCCGCTCCGAGGGGAGCGGTCGCCGGTGAGAGGTCAGGAACAGGGTCCGGACGCCTCAGCCGGCGTATCGAAAGCCGTAGAAATAGAAGCCGTAGGCATAGGGGGCCGACGCCGCGAAAGCGCGGGCGTCAAAAGCGGCAGTCAGGGCGCGCTTGGTGGCCATGGGTCGGTGATGCCCGCAGAAATCGTGCGCCGTCAAGCGCCCTTCCGGCCCAGCAGGACAAATCGCGTCCGATTATCGGCCGAATCCTGCATGTCGTTGCGCAAAATCGACAATCCGTAGATCTCGGCCGCCCCGGTGGGCGCCAGCGCCCCGCGGCTGGTGTCTCCTGCCTCGGCCACGGCGCGGGCGGCCCCGGCGGTGTCATAGGCCTCGACGGCCTTGAGCCCCAGGTCCGCCAAAGTTCCCGTGCATTGGCCCAGTGCGGCCGGATGGCTTTCAGCCGTGCGGATGTCCGACAGACGCGCCCCCTCGGGCGCCATAAGGGCCAGGCGGATGGGCCGCCAGACTTCCGCCAGGACCTCGAGCCCGGACGCGGCGACCAGATCGCTGGCGGGCTGAACCGTGCCGATCCGGCTGTTCTCGACGGGGATCAGGGCGCAGTCGCAATCGCCTTGCCGGACCGCATCGATGGCCTGGGCGAAGGTCTCGTGGCCGACCGGTTCATCCCACGGCCGCAGCACGGCGCAGGCCTCATGGCTGAAGGACCCCGGTGCCCCCTGATAGGCGACGCGTCCCCGGGCCATGATGACCTCAGGCCGCAGCAGATCGGGACTGGCGTCCCGACGTCAGGCGTTCCGCCACCAGGAAGGCCAGCTCCAGCGCCTGGTCGGCGTTGAGGCGCGGATCGCAATGGGTGTGATAGCGACTGCTCAGGTCGTCCTCGGTCAGCATCTGGGCGCCGCCCAGGCATTCTGTGACGTTCTGGCCCGTCATCTCCAGATGGACGCCGCCGGGATGCACGCCCTCGGCCTCGGCCACATCGATGAAGGTGCGCACCTCGCTCAGGATCCGCTCGAACGGGCGGGTCTTGTAGCCGTTTCCGGCCTTGAGGGTGTTGCCGTGCATCGGATCGATCGACCAGATGACCCGGCGGCCTGCGGCCTTCACCTCGCGCATCAGTTTCGGAAGGCGCTCGCCGACCTTGTCCGCGCCGAACCGGCCGATCAGCGTCATGCGCCCGGGGATGTTCTCCGGGTTCAGGATATCCAGCAGGGCCAGCAGGTCGTGGGGCTCCATCGTCGGCCCGCACTTCAGGCCGATCGGATTCCGGATGCCGCGGGCGAATTCGATGTGGGCGCCGTCCGGCTGGCGGGTGCGCTCGCCGATCCAGACCATATGGGCCGAGGTGTCGAACCATTCCCCGGTGGCCCCATCCAGCCGCGTCAGCGCACTCTCTAGGTTCAGCAGCAGGGCCTCATGGCTGGTGAAGACCTCAACCCGGGACAGGTCGGGATGGCTTTCGGGCGTCACGCCAACCGCTTCCATGAAGGCCAAGGCCTCACCGATCTTGTCGGCCAGCTCGCGGTAGCGCGCGCCATAGGTGTTGTCGGCCGCGAACCCCAGGGTCCAGCGATGAATGTTGTACAGATCGGCATAGCCGCCGCCTGCGAAGGCGCGCAGCAGGTTCAGCGTCGAGGCCGACTGGTGATAGGCCTTCAGCAGGCGCTGGGGGTCGGGCACGCGCTCGGCGGGCGTAAAGCCCATGCCGTTGATGATGTCACCGCGGTAGCTGGGCAGCTCCACGCCATCGATGGCCTCGACAGAGGAGGAACGCGGCTTGGCAAACTGGCCGGCGATCCGGCCCACCTTCACAACGGGCTTGCGGCCGGCGAAGGTCAGGACGACCGCCATCTGCAGGATCAGGCGGAAGGTGTCGCGGATGTTGTCGGTCGAGAACTCCTTGAAGCTCTCGGCGCAGTCGCCGCCCTGGAGCAGGAAGGCCCGCCCCGCCTCGACATCCGCCAGCCGGTCGGTCAGGCGACGCGCCTCTCCGGCGAAGACGAGCGGCGGCAGGGCCCGCAGTTCATCCTCGACGGCCGCCAGCGCACCGGCGTCCGGATAGTCCGTCGGCATCTGCACGACGGGTTTCTCTCTCCAGCTATCAGGGGTCCAGCGGCGGGTCATACCGCCAAGATAGGGCGTTGAAGCTTCCCGAACAATAAACGGTTGAAGCCATTCGGTCGCAGGATAGAGAGGGGTGACCGCGCGCGCTTGCCGTGCGGGCGGAAATCCCCTATACGCCGCCGCTTTCCAGGGCCTCGGTCCCGGTGCGGAATGTCAAAGGGTCCGGGAATGCCTTCCGGCCGCCGCTTCGGGAACCATCGTGGAGCCGACTTACCCGGTCACTCCATGCCGAGCCCCACAAGGGAGATGACGATGGCTCTATACGAGCACACGGTCATGTCGCGCCAGGATATCAGCGCGCAACAGGCCGAAGCCCTCAACGAAACGATCAAGGGTCTTGTCGAGCAAGGCGGCGGTGCCGTTGCCAAGATCGAGTACTGGGGCCTGCGTAACCTGACCTACCGGGTCAAGAAGAACCGCAAGGCGCACTATTCGCTGCTCGCCATCGACGCCCCGGCGGCCGCCATGGCCGAGGTCGAGCGTCAGCTGTCGATCAATGAAGACGTGCTGCGCTGGCTGACCGTCCGCGTCGAGGAACTCGACCTGGAACTGTCGCCCCTGCTGGCCCGTCGCGAGCGCGAGCGTGAACGCTCGTCGCGCGACGATTCCTCCAACGCCTCGGAATAAGGACCGGCCACATGACCGATACCCAATCCCCCAAGCCGGGCGCCCCCGTCGGTGACGGCCCCGCCCGTCGTCCGTTCTATCGTCGCCGCAAGGTCTGCCCGTTCTCGGGCGATAACGCGCCGAAGATCGACTACAAGGACGTCAAGCTGCTGCAACGCTACATCTCGGAGCGCGGCAAGATCGTGCCGTCGCGCATCACCGCGGTGTCGCAAAAGAAGCAACGCGAGCTGGCCAAGGCCATCAAGCGCGCGCGTTACCTGGCCCTCCTGCCTTATGTGGTGAAGTAAGATGAAGGTCGTTCTGCTTGAACGCGTCGAGAACCTCGGCGCCATCGGCGACGTCGTGTCCGTCAAGGACGGCTTCGCCCGTAACTTCCTTCTGCCGCGCGACAAGGCCCGCCGGGCCACTGCCGCCAACCTGAAGGCTTTCGAAGTCGAACGCGCCGCCATCGAGGCCCGCAACGACAAGAACAAGGCCGAGGCCCAGAAGATCGCCGACAAGATCGACGGCCAGACCTATGTGATGATCCGTCAGGCCGGTGAAACCGGTCAGCTGTACGGTTCGGTCGCCGGGCGCGACGTCGCCGAGGCCATCCAGGCTGAAGGCGGCAAGGTCGAGCGCTCGCAGGTCGTGCTGCACTTCCCCATCAAGACGCTGGGCGTCCACGAGGTGCAGGTCCGCCTGCACGCCGAGGTCTCGGCCACCGTCAAGATGAACGTCGCGCGTTCGGCCGATGAAGCCGAGCGTCAGGCGCGCGGTGAGGACGTCATCCGCTCGCAGTTCGATGACGAGCGTCAGGCCGCCGAACAGGCTGCCGCGGACCTCATCGAAGGCGGCGCCGGTCAACAGGAAGGCTTCGGCGAAGAAGCCTGATCCCTGCGGATCGACGACAGATCAGGGCGCGTCTCCTGCGGGTGGCGCGCCCTTTTTCTTGGCGGGATCCCGGCCTGCACCGCGCCCCAGTTTTGACACGAGGCCGGACAACTCTCCCGCCATCGAGGGAGGGTCTCATGCGTATCGGTGCTTTGATCGCTCTGGCGGTCGTCGTTCTGGCGGGGGTCGCCCATGCCCAGGCGGCCATGAACCTGGACACCTTCGTCACCCGGGCCAATCGCATTCCGATGAACCCTGCGGCCATGCTGATGCCCGACGCCCACCGGCTGAAGGGAGAGGCCGAACGCGCCTTCACCGCCGTCGGCCGCGAGATCCGCGACGCCCGCGCCGCCGGTCGCACGCCCCCCGCCTGCCCGCCCGAGCGCCTCGACCTCAATCCGCGGCAGTTGCTGGATTATCTGAACGGCATTCCGCAGTCCCGCCGCCAGCGCATGACGGTGACGGACGGCATCCGGTCCTGGCTGGCCTCGCGTTATCCCTGTCCGGGCGGCTGATCCACAGCCCCCGCCAATCCGTCCCCGGCCAAGACAGGACAACCCCTGACTCCGGGGGGCCGCATCGGTTACACGTTAACCAATGAACGCCCTCGCTGCCCTCTCCCCGTCCGACGCCGGTCCCCAGTCCCTGCCTCACAACCTGGAGGCCGAACAGGCGCTGCTGGGCTGTCTGCTGTTCGACAACTCGGCCTTCGAGCGCCTGTCGGACAAGCTGCGGGGCAGTCATTTCTACGAGCCGTTCCACCAGCGGCTCTATGACGTGATCGAGGATCACATCCGCCAGGGCCTGCTGGCCGAGCCCACCCTGCTGATGGGGCGCTTCAAACAGGACCCGGCCTTCGAACAGTTCGGCGGCCTGCGCTATCTGGCCGATCTGGTGGACCGGGCCCCGCCCGCAGCCAATGCGCCGGACTATGCGCGGGTCATCTATGACCTGGCCCTCAGGCGCGACCTGATCCGTATCGGTGGCGACATCACCCGGGCGGCGCCGGACCCGGAAACCCCCGCGCTGGACCAGATCGAAAGCGCCGAACAGTCGCTCTACACCCTGGCCGAAACGGGCAAGCCGTCGTCGGGCTTCGTCAGCTTCTCGACGGCGCTGGCCGGTGCGGTGCAGATGGCGGGCGAGGCCTATCAGCGAGACGGCAAGCTGGCGGGCCTTGCAACCCAGCTGGATGACCTCGACCAGAAACTGGGCGGTCTCTATCCCTCTGACCTGTTGATCCTCGCGGGTCGCCCGTCGATGGGCAAGACGTCGCTGGCCACCAACGTCGCCTTCAACGTGGCCCGCAACTATCGCTGGGAGCCGACACCCGAGGGCCGCAAGACCGTATCGGGCGGCGTGGTGGCCTTCTTCTCGCTGGAAATGAGCGCCGAACAGCTGGCCATGCGGATTCTGGCCGATGCCTCGGGCATCTCGTCCGACCGGCTGAGAAAGGGCGAGATCGACGCTTCCGACTATGGCCGGCTGCGCGATGCCGCCATCGAGATCGGCGAGAGCCCGCTCTATATCGACGCCACCGGCGGCCTGCCCATCTCCAAGCTGGCCGCGCGCGCCCGCCGCCTGAAGCGCCAGGAACACGGGCTGGACCTGATCATCGTCGACTATCTGCAGCTGCTGACCGTGGGCGACGCCAACAGCCAGAAGAACCGGGTGCAGGAGGTCTCCGAGATCACCGGGGGCCTCAAGGCGCTGGCCAAGGAGCTGAACGTGCCCGTCATCGCCCTGTCGCAGCTGTCGCGTCAGGTCGAGAGCCGCGACGACAAGCGGCCCCAGCTGTCCGACCTGCGGGAATCGGGCTCGATCGAGCAGGACGCCGACGTGGTCATGTTCGTCTATCGCGAAAGCTACTATCTGGGCCGGTCCGAGCCGCGAGAGGGCACCGAGGCACACCTCAAGTGGCAGCAGGACATGGACCAGCTGCAGCACGTCGCCGAGGTTATCATCGGCAAGCAGCGTCACGGCCCGATCGGCACGGTCCGGCTGTCGTTCGACGCCGATACGACCCGCTTCGGCAACCTCGCCCACGACAACCGCTACGACAGCAGCAATTACGAGTAGAATTCCCGTGGCGGTCGATTGACAGGTTTGGAAAACCGTCAATAAATCAAGGCTGAGCAGCGGCGGGAGGTCGCGCTCGTTCCTTGGGGGGATTCCATTGCGTATTCTGATTGCCGCGCTTGGCGCGATGTCTCTTGCTGCCTGCGCCGGTACACCTGTGCCTCAGGCGAGACCTCTTAACACCGACCAGATTGCGGCCATGGGCTCGACGCGGGTCGTGGTTGTCGAGAACGACTACGGGGTCGGCAAGACCTGGTTCATGCAGAACAGCTCGGCCGCAGGTGCCCCATACGGTCTCGTCGGTGCGCTCGTCTCCGCAGGTCTGGATGCGATGATGAACTACGGTCCCAGCAAGCGGGCCTCACAGGCCGCCGACGAGATCGCTGTGGTGATGCCGGTCGACACGCTGAACGCTTCCCTGACGGGCAGTCTTCTGGCTCTGGTTCCGGTTGATGACTCCGGGGCCGGCGTGACCTTTTCCGAGGTGACGTCGGTTCAAAGGCTGGCGCCAGCCACGCCCGAAGACGATGCGATCGAGGTTGCGGCCACCTATTGGCTGTCCGAGGACGCCACCACGCTGATGATCACGATCACGGCGAGCTACAGCAGCGAGGAGATTCCGTACGTCACACCCTACACGTTTGAAGACTCGCCGCCCAAGGCGGAGCTGTCGGGACCGACCTACAGAAACACCTTCGTCTATTATTCGGCACATCTGCCGGTCCCGGAGCTGACCCCTGAGCTGCAGCAAGAACTCATCGCCTCGATCGAGAACAGCGCTCGGGACGAGTCCGGCGCCCTGCCCGCAGAAGGAACGGACGAATATCGGGCCATGACCCGGGAGCTCGAAGAGGCACGCGACAACAAGCTGACCCGTGCCGAGATATCCATCTTCCTCACGCGCGAATGGCTCAAGGACGACGGTCGCCTGATCCGGGCCGAGGTCGATAACGCTCACGCCCTGGCCAGCCGTTACCTCCTGCTCGACCTCAACCAGACGGCTGTGCCGACCTTTGAGGGCGAGGGCCAGGAGCTGGTCGAAACCCTGCCGGACGGGCGCACAGTCAGCCGTATCTCGGGGGGCCTGATGGCCGGATCCTATGTCTCGGCGCCGGCCGAGTTTTCGCCGCATGTCGCCTTCGGAAACGCGATCAATCACGCCCGCGTGCACCTTGAGCGCATGAAAACGCTGCGGGACGCCGCCCGGTCGGCTCGCTAGCAGGAGAATTCGGGTGGCGGCTACGTCCCGGTTATAGCGCACCGCCACCCAGTCCCGACGCCACGATCAGACAGAACGCTGCGTACAGGACCCCGGCAGCTATGATCCACGCCCGGCGGCGCGGGATCGGTTGCAACGGCATTTGCGCCGTGGGGCCGAACCGTTCTGCCAGAACCAGGGCGAGCACCAGTCCCAGTGGGGCCAGTCCCAGCGTCAGGGCTGTGTCGCGAATGCCGCCCAGTCGATCACCGGCAAACAGGGCGGCCGATGCCGTGAGCGCTATCATGCCCGCCGCCCAAGGGACCAGGAACCGTCGCCTGTCGCCGGCCGGGTCTCCGCCCGCCGACAGCGTCCGCATGCCTCGTGTCAGGCCGCGACGCGTCAGGTCGTAGCCCAGCGCGCCCACCGCCACGGCGACGACACGCCACGACGACGGCCATGCGAGCTGACCGGCGGCAAAGCTCCAGTCACCGGAACCCGTCAGACCGTTCACGACGAGCTGCGAGAAGAACCAGAACAGTGCCAAGCCCCCGGTCAGCAGCAGAAAGACCCGCATCTCCTTCAGCCTGACACGACGGCTGGCCGTCAGGGCCATCGCCAGCACACCCAACGCCAGATTGCCCAATGGCCCGCCCAGATCGGTCAGGCCATTGCCACCGTCGCAGCGGAAGAAGATGGTCGTGACCAGTCTTACCTCGCCGCCCGCCGCGAGGCATCCCGCGCTGTGTCCCACCAGCTCGTGGGACGCGACGGCAGTCAGCGCGGCCAGCACGCCGATCGCGGCGAGGGTGAGGAGATCGTCGCGAACCGGCTGCGTGCTCATTCCGAAGGAAGGCGCGATTTCCGGTCGTCTGGCAATCCCGTTTGAAGGCGGTCGGAAATTTCCGTCAAACCGGTTCGCAGGCCCTACAGGTTGCGGCATAAGCCGGGGATGCTCTCCCCGGCCAGTCTTTCCGTCGATCTCGACGCCCTCGCACAGAATTTCCACACGCTGGAACGCCTGACCGGGCGGCCGGTACAGCCCGTGGTCAAGGCCGATGCCTATGGCCTCGGCGCCGAGGCCTGCGTCACCCGTCTGATGCAGGCGGGGGCGGGCACCTTCTTCGTCGCCCGTCTGGTCGAGGGTCTGGCCCTGCGCGAGGCCATGGGAGCGACCCCCATCATCTATGTGCTGGATGGATGCACCGCAGGCGCCGCGGCAGCCCTTCGAGACGCAGACCTCCGCCCGGTCATCAACCACGCCAATCAACTGGCCCGCTGGCAAGAGGCGGGCGGCGGCGCGTGCGGCCTGCACATCGACACCGGCATGAACCGGCTGGGCTTTCGCCCGGAGCAGGCCCCGGCCGCCTTCCCCGGACTGGAACTGGTGATCAGCCACCTCGCCTGCGCCGATGAGCCGGACAGCCCGATGAACCGGCAACAGCGCGACACCTTTGCCGACGTCCGCAGTCGCTATCCCGACATCCCCGCCTCCTTCGCCAATTCAGGCGGCTGTTTCCTGGGGCCCGACTATGGCTTCGACGCCGTTCGGCCCGGCATCAGCCTGTGGGGCGGTGGACCCGAGGGGCGGCCCGACCCGCGTATCAAGGCCGTCGCCACCTTCAGCGCGCCGATTCTGCAGGTGCGGCCGGTCCCCGTCGGCGAGAGCGTCGGCTATGCCCGGGGCAAGGTGGCCGACCAGCCGCTGACCGTCGCGACCGTCGGCGCGGGCTATGCCGATGGCGTCATGCGCGCCACCAGCCCGAGGGGCCAGGTCTTCGTCGCCGGGCAGCTGCGGCCGATTCTGGGGCGGATATCCATGGACGCGCTGGCGGTCGACATTACCGGACTGGATGTGGTCGAGGGCGACCGGGTCGAACTGTTTGGCCCCAACCGGCCGATCGACGATGCCGCGCGCGACACCGGCACCATCGCCTATGAGCTGCTGACTTCGGTCGGCAGCCGGGTGGATCGCACCTACACCGGGTAGGGCTACGTCAGGATCGGTCGCAGGCCACTCCCGACCCTCTGCGCCCGGCACCGAAATCGGTGTAAGCGAACCGCATGGCTCGTGACTCATCCCAATACATCTGCCGCGTCTGCGGGGCCGTCCATGCCAAATGGGCGGGTCAGTGTTCCGCCTGCGGCGAATGGAACTGCCTGACGGAAGAGACTTCAAGCGCCCCGCCCGGAGCGCTCAGGCCGGCCACGACCAAGCGTGCGCGCGGCATCCAGTTCGAGGACCTGCGCTCCGAAAACCCCGATCCGCCCCGCCTGATCACCGGCGTCGGAGAGTTCGACCGCGTGTGCGGCGGCGGCCTGGTGCCCGGCTCGGCCCTGCTGATCAGCGGGGATCCGGGGGTCGGCAAGTCGACCCTGTTGCTGGAGGTCTGCGCCCGCGCGGCGCTGAAGGGCGCCAAGGTCGCCTATCTGTCCGGCGAGGAAGCGGTCGAGCAGATCCGCTCGCGCGCCCGGCGCATGGGCCTGTCGGAGGCCGACGTCGCCCTCGCCTCGGCCACGGCCCTGCGCGAGATTGTCGCCACCCTGAAGCGCGAGGCCTTTGATCTGGTGGTGATCGATTCCGTCCAGACGCTGTGGTCCGACGTGCATGAGGCCGGGCCCGGCTCGATCGTCCAGGTCCGGGCCTGTGCGTCCGAACTGGTACGGCTGGCCAAGGCCGGCGGGCCGGCCATGATCCTGGTCGGCCATGTGACCAAGGACGGACAGGTCGCCGGACCCCGGGTGGTCGAGCACATGGTCGATGCGGTGCTGAATTTCGAGGGTGAGCGCGGCTATCCGTTCCGGGTCCTGCGCGCCGGCAAGAACCGCTTTGGCGCCACCGACGAGATCGGCGTCTTCGAAATGGGCGACACGGGGTTGCGCGAGGTTACCAATCCCTCCTCCCTGTTCCTCGGCGACCAGAATGGCGAGCGGGCCGAGCGCGAACCGGGGACCGCCGTCTTTGCCGGGATCGAGGGCTCACGCCCGGTGCTGGTCGAGATCCAGGCCCTGTCGGCGCCGTCGGCCTATGGCACGCCGCGTCGGGCGGTGGTGGGCTGGGATTCCGGCCGCCTCGCCATGGTGCTGGCCGTGCTGGAGTCGCGCTGTGGCCTCGGCTTCGGCGACCGCGACATCTATCTGAACGTCGCCGGCGGACTGAAGATCAACGAGCCGGCCGCCGACCTCGCCGCCGCCGCTGCGCTGATCAGCTCGGTCTGCGACAAACCCCTGCCGCGCGGCTGCGTCGTGTTTGGCGAGATCGGCCTGTCGGGCGAGGTCCGGGCCGTGGGCCGGGCCGAAGCGAGGCTGCGCGAGGCCATGAAGCTGGGCTTTGACAAGGCACTCTGCCCCCCGCTCAGTCACGAGCCCACCGACATGGCCGCCACCTCGCTCAGCCGCCTGGCCGAGGCGGTCGAACGAATCTCGCAAAGCAGGTATTAGATGCTTGTCTCCTCCCTGTTCGCGCCGCGAACGGGGAGGTGGATCGGCGGCGCAGCCGACGAGACGGAGGGGTTGTGAGGCGATCCGGAACAGGTCAGCGGGGCGAAAAGTGCCCCTCCACCGCTTCGCGGTCCCCCTCCCCATTTGCAATGGGGAGGAGACGCCATGACCGCCTATGACGTCTTTGCCGTACTGGTGCTGCTGGCCTCGGGGGCCGCGGGCTGGATCCGGGGCGGCACGCGCGAGCTTCTGACCCTGCTCAGCTTTGTGCTGGCGGCCTTCATTGCCCTGATCGCCCTGCCCTTCTCCGCCCCGATCGGCAAGTCGCTGGTCGATCCCGACTGGGCCGGGACCCTGCTGGCGGCGCTCGCCAGCTTCCTTCTGGTCTATTTCGGCGTGCGCATCTTCGGGTCGACCCTGTCGCGGAGGGCCCAGGCCCATCCGCATCTGGGCGGCATCGACCGGTTTTTCGGCATCTTCGTCGGACTGGCCCGGGCGCTGGTCCTGATCGGGGCGATCCATCTGGTGGTCGTGGCCGCCATGCCCGGAGAGAAGACGCCACGCTGGCTGGGCGAAGCCGCCCTCTATCCCGTCAGCGCCGGCGCCGCGCGCATGATCCAGTTCATCCTGCCCGGTATCGGACGGGGCGCCGACGCCCTCGTGCCCGTGGTAGACTCGTCCGTACGCCAAGGGTTTTCCGATCAGGATGCCTTGCCGAAAACACAAACAGCGCCTAACTCGCCCGACACCGCCCGCTAGTTATTTCCCCCAGGTCATCGGAGCCGCCGACGATGTCCCACCGCCTCGCCGATCCCGTCGTCCACCATTGGCCCGAGCGCGAGGCTGAGGATGATCAGCTGCGGCTGGAGTGCGGAGTGTGCGGGGTCTGGGGCGCTGCGGCCAACGAAGCTTCTTCCATCGTCGCGCTGGGCCTGCATGCGCTACAGCACCGCGGACAGGAAGCCTGCGGCATCGCCAGCGTCGCCGACACTCATTTCCACACCGAGCGGCATGTGGGCCTGGTGGGGGAAGCTTTCGGCAGCACCGACCTGACCGGTCGCCTGCCCGGCTCGGCCGCGGTCGGCCATACCCGTTATTCCACCTCGGGCGGCAGCTTCCTGCGCAATATCCAGCCGATGTTCGCCGATCTGGACACCGGCGGCATCGCCGTGGCGCACAACGGCAATCTGACCAACTTCCTGTTCCTGCGGAACCAGCTGGTCTCGGAAGGTGCCATCTTCCAGTCGACCTCCGACTCCGAAGTCATCCTTCACCTGATCGCCCGCAGCCGTAAGGCCAGGGTGGTCGACCGCTTCATCGACGCCCTGGCCCGGATCGAGGGCGGCTATGCCCTCGTCGCCCAGACGCCGAAGAAGATGATCGGCGCGCGCGACCCGCTGGGCATCCGCCCGCTGGTGCTGGGTCAGCTGGGCGACGCCTGGGTGCTGGCCTCCGAGACCTGTGCGCTCGACTCCATGGGCGCCACCTTCGTGCGTGACGTCGAGCACGGCGAGGTCGTGGTGATCGATGAGAACGGCGTCAGCTCGATCAAGCCCTTCCCGGCGCGCGCGGCCCGTCCCTGCCTGTTCGAATACGTCTATTTCGCCCGCCCCGACAGCGTGGTGAACGGCCGCTCGGTCTATGAGGTTCGCAAGCGCATGGGTCAGGGTCTGGCCCGCGAGCATGCGGTGGAGGCCGATGTGGTCGTACCGGTGCCCGACTCGGGCGTGCCCGCCGCCCTCGGCTATGCCCAGGCCAGCGGCATTCCCTATGAGATGGGCATCATCCGCAGCCACTATCTGGGTCGGACCTTCATCCAGCCCAGCCAGGGCGCCCGCCAGAAGGGCGTGCGCATGAAGCACAGCCCCAACCGCTCGGTGCTCGAGGGCAAGCGGGTGGTGCTGATCGACGACTCGATCGTGCGCGGCACCACCTCGGTCAAACTGGTGCGCGCCGTGCGTGCCGCCGGAGCCACCGAAGTCCACCTGCGCTCGGCCAGCCCGCCGATCGTCTATCCCGACTTCTACGGCATCGACATGCCCGAGCGGGAGCAGCTGCTGGCCGCCAACAAGACGCTCGAGGAAATGTGCGCCCACCTCGAGGTCGACAGCCTGGGCTTCCTGTCGGTCGACGGCCTGTATGCCGCCATGGAGGCCGGTCCGCGCGACCCGGCCAATCCCCAGTTCACCGATCACTACTTCACCGGCGACTATCCGACCCGCCTTCTGGACCGGGAAATCGCCGAGGGCGGTCGCAGCGCCAATCCGCGCCAGCTGTCGCTGCTGGTCAGCGCCTGATCCTTGCCTCCCTTTAACTTGCGCCGACGCTTGCGAAGTCGGTAGCTTGCTGCTGAGGGGGACGTTCCATGTTGATCCTGGCTGCCCTGTTCCACCTTATGGTCGCGGACCCGACCGTCCACGTTCATCAGGGAGATCTGCGCGGGGTCACGCTCGAAGACGGCGGAGCCGTGTACCGCGGCGTGCCCTATGCCCGCCCGCCGGTTGGTGACCTCAGATGGCATGACCCCCTGCCCCCGGAAAGCTGGACCGGCGTGCGCAGCGCAGATCACTTCGCACCCGCCTGCATGCAGACCGGCACGTCCATGCCGGACGAAGCGCCGACGCCGGTCAGCGAGGACTGCCTCTACCTGAACATCTGGGTGCCGCAGGACGCTGGCGATCGCCCCCTGCCGGTTATCGTCTGGATTCACGGAGGCGGCTTCGTGAATGGGGCGACCGCGGCGCCGGTTTATGATGGCGCAGGGCTGGCCCGCCACGGCGCCATCGTCGTGACGATCTCCTATCGCCTCGGCCTCCTAGGCTTTCTCGCCCATCCGGAGCTCACTGCCGAGGCCGACGGTGTCGGCTCCGGCAACTATGGCCTGATGGACCAGATCGCGGCGCTTGAATGGGTTCGCGACAACATCGCCGCCTTTGGCGGCGACCCTGATCGGGTGACGATTGCCGGCCAGTCTGCGGGGGCCACGTCGGTCACCATCCTGATGGCCTCTCCACGGGCCAGAGGGTTGTTTCAACGCGCCATCGCGCAAAGCGGCGGCCTGTTCGAGCCGATCGAGCTGGCACCGCGATATCGACTGCCGGCGTCCGAGGCTGAAGGCCTTGCCTTTGCCACAGCGATGGGCGCGGAGACCCTGGATGAGCTTCGTCTGATCCCCGCCGAGACGATCGCCAGCGCGCCGCAAAACCGCCGGGCCCACCCGACCCTCGAGGGGCGCGTGCTTCCCCGGGCTCCGTTCGATGTATTCGTCGCCGGGGATCAGGCCCGCGTTCCGCTATTGCTGGGGTTCAACGCCGACGAAGCCCGATCACTGAGCCGGTTCGACGACGTGACTGACCTTGAGGCGGAGGTCCAACGCCGTTGGGGCGATCTGCCGCCCGCGCTGATTGATCCCTACCGGGCCCTGCCTCCGTCAGAGGGCATGGCCGCCTTCGAGCGAGATCTCCGGTTCGGGTGGGACATCTGGCGCTGGGCCAGACTGCAGACCGACAGCGGTTCGCCGGCCTGGCTCTACCACTTCGAGCGGGTGCCGCCGGTGCCGTCCGATGCCGTTCAGGCCCACTGGCAAGCCGGGCACTTCGTCGACCTCTGGTACATGTTCGATTCCCTGGATCAACACCCCTGGGCCTGGACCCATGAGGATCATCGACTGGCAGACCTGATGGCCGGCTCCTGGGTCCGTTTCGCCCGCACCGGCGATCCGAACCCATCCGACGACGTGTTCTGGCCGGTCTTCGCGGGACCCGAGGGGCCGGCCCTGATACTCGATGCGACGCCAAAAGTCGGCGACCTGCCGAATGTCGAGGCCCTCAAAGCCTTCGACCGCGTTTACGACAGCCTGCGACAGTAGGCACGCCGGGCGCGACAGGCCTTTCGGCGGGGCGCGGCGCGCGCTATTGAGCCGCCCATGTCCGACTTCCCCCTGAAAGACCGTATAGCCCTGATCACCGGCGCCTCGCGCGGCATCGGCTATGAAGCGGCGCTGGGCCTGGCCCGCGCTGGCGCCCATGTCGTGGCCACGGCCCGCACCCAGGGCGGCCTGGAGGAGCTGGACGACGCCATCTTCGCCGCGACCGGCCAGCATGCCACCCTGATCCCGTTCGATCTGGTCGATGGCGGGGCGATCGACCGGCTGGGCGGCGCCCTCTATGAGCGCTTCGGCCGACTGGACATCTGGGTCAACACGGCCGCCACCCTGGGCGCCGAGGGCCTGACCCCCGTCGCCCATGCCGACCCCCGCCAGTTCGCCAAGATCGAAAAGGTCAATCTGACCGCCGTCTACCGGCTGATCCGGTCGCTGGAACCGCTGCTGCGGGCGTCTGATGCCGGCCGCGCCATCCATCTGACCACCAGTCTCGCCAATGCGCCCAAGGCCTTCTGGGGCAGCTATGCCGCGACCAAGGCGGCCGCCGAGGTGCTGGTCCGCTGCTGGGCCGACGAGATCGAGTCCACCCCGATCCGCGCCACCGTGCTGGATCCCGGCCGCATGCGCACCCGCCTGCGCGCCCAGGCTTTCCCCGGCGAGGATCCCGAGACCCTGCCCCACCCGTCGGAAATCGTGCCGCTGATTGTCGATCTGGCCCGCGGCGATCAGGTGCCGCCGGTCATGGTCAGCTTCAGGGAGTGGAAGGCCGCGCAGGCCTGATCCGCAGAGCGCCTAGGGCTCCGGCAACACCGGCGGAGAGTTGTCCATATGGGTCAGATGGTTGGCCCAGATCGTGTGCGTCCGTTGCTCCGTCAGCTCGATCCAGCAGCCCTGCCACATGATGCCGCGAATGGTCCCGCCTTTCCACTGCTCATAGACGGCCTGACACGCCTGGTCGGCATAGAATACCCAGGTGACCTGCGAGGCTTCGAGATAGCGCGCCGTCTCCACCCGCACGGATCCGACGGTTTCCGCATCCGACTCCTCTGCGCGGTCGAGAGCCACATCGAGGTAGCGGAACATCTGCTCTTCGGCCCGCGCGACGTCGAGCGCGCCACAGACGTTCATCTCCAGCGTGGTCATCGCCTCCGCACAATCGGTGACGTCGAACTCTGCAACGCGCGCTTCGGCCGCTTCGACGGCGCGACGGCCACAGGCGAGGCGGTCTTCTGGAGCAACCTCATGACAGCCGACAGGGTCCGCCTGAAGCAGGGCCAGCACCATCAGAGTTGAGATCATGGTCGGTCCCTCGGTTTGATCCGGCTGACCTTACCCTACTTCTTCGGCGCGTGCTTCTGGCCGGTGCGGATGCGGCCGGAGCGGCTGACCTGGCGGGCGCCGCCGCGGGCCCCCTTCTGGATGGCCACGCTCTGGCCAGCCTTCTTGGAGGACCGGGCCTTCAGGCCGCTGATCACCTTGGGTTTGGGACCGCTGGCCTTCTTCTGCTCCAGCGCCTTGCCGGGCAGGTTCGAGAGGGCCTCGGCCTTTTCGGCCTTCTTGATCCGCCGCGGCGCGGTCTTGGCCGTGCCCTTGTAGCGTTCCGGCCCCGACTTGGCCCCGCCCTCGGCATAGGGGTTGGCGCCGCCCGACTTGACCGTCAATCGGATCGGCGTACCTGGCAGATCAAAACTCTCACGCAGAGTGTTGATCAGATAGCGTTTATAGGTGTCGGGCATGGCCGAGGCCCGGCTGGCGAACAGCACGAAGGTCGGCGGCCGGGCCTTGGTCTGGGCCATGTATTTCGGCTTGATACGCTTGCCGTCGACGGCGGGCGGCGGGTGCCGCTGGGTTGCCATGGCCAGCCAGTCGTTCAGGTCACGGGTCTTGACCTTCACCGACCAGGTCTCGTGCGCCTTGATGATCGCCGGCATCAACCGGTCGACGCCCCAGCCGGAGTGGGCCGACAGGGCCACGAACGGCGTGCCGCGCAGCTGAGGCAGCTTGCTGTCGGCCAGGCGGGTCAGTTCGGCCAGACGCGCCTGGGGCTCTTCCTCGAGATCCCATTTGGAGGCGACATAGACCAGCGCCCGGCCCTCGCGCTCGACCAGATCGGCCAGCTGCAGGTCCTGGATGTCAAAGGCATTGTCCTTGTCCATCACCAGCACGACGACCTCGGCGAAGGTGATGGCGCGCAGGGTGTCGGCGACCGAAAGCTTTTCGAGCTTCTCCTGCACCCGCGCTTTGCGCCGCAGACCGGCGGTGTCGACGAAGCGGACGGCCCGGCCCTCCCATTCCCAGTCGACCGAGATGGAGTCGCGCGTGATGCCCGCCTCGGGGCCGGTCAGCAGACGGTCCTCGCCCAGCATCCGGTTGACCAGGGTCGACTTGCCCGCATTCGGACGGCCGATAACGGCGATGCGGATCGGCTTGTCGGCCTCATCCTCGTCATCATCGACGAAGGATTCCTGTCCGGCCGCGGCGACCAGAGCGGCATAGAGGTCTGCCATGCCCTCGCCATGCTCGGCCGACAGCGGAACAGGCTCGCCAAAGCCCAGCGAGTGGGCCTCGCCCACGCCCCCGCCGCTCTCGCGGCTTTCCGACTTGTTGGCGACCAGCACGACCGGCTTGGGCTGACGCCTGAGGCGTTCAGCGAAGATGCGGTCCAGCGGCGTTACCCCCTCGCGCGCATCCATCATGAACAGGATCAGGTCGCCGTCGCTGATGGCGGCCTCGGTCTGCTCGCGCATGCGCGATTCCAGACTGTCGTCGCTGATGTCCTCAAAGCCCGCCGTGTCGATCAGGGTCAGGTCCAGATCGCCGAGAGTGCCCTTGGCATAGCGGCGGTCGCGGGTGACGCCCGGCCGGTCATCGACCAGCGCCACACGCTTTCCCACCAGCCTGTTGAACAGGGTGGACTTACCCACATTGGGGCGGCCGACAATGGCGAGTTTCAGGGCCATATCGGCGTCTAGCCTGTTTCTGGCGTGGCTGGAAGGCGGATCAGCGGATGCTGATCAGCTCGCCCCGATCGGTGACGACCAGCAGGGCCCCGTTATAGGCGCTCGGCGCGACGAATGCGGGGGCGCCCAGACGCAGGGTCGCGGTGACCTCGCCCGTCTTGGGGTTGAGGGCCACCAGCTCACCGTCCGAATTGGTCAGCACCAGCCGGTTCGACGCCAGCAGCGGGCCCGACCAGGTCGGGCGCACGGTGCGATCAAAGAAGCCGAAGAAGCCACCTTCCTGACGCACGCGACCTTCGTTCAGGTCACGGGTCCAGTAGACCTGGCCCGACTCGCGGTTGACCACCGTCAGTTCGCCCAGCTTGGACACCACATAGACCACGTCACCGACCGGCAGGGGAGCGTTGACCGAGGCGACCGGCACCTGCCAGCGGGGCTGGCCGCTGCGGACATCCATCGAGGCCAGCACGCCGGCGTGGCTGACAGCATAGACGAAGCCGCGGCTGACGACCGGCCGACCGGCGATGTCGCGAATGTCCGACAGGGCGCTGGTGCGGGTCGAGCGCGACAGTTCCTGTTGCCAGACCGGTTGGCCGGTCGAGGCGCGCAGGGCGAACACTTCCCCTGACGACATCGGCGCGATGACCGTTTCGCCCGTCACCGCCGGGCTGGAGGCACGCATGATGCGGGCCGGCTCGACGATCCCGCGATAGGACCACTCGATCTCCCCGGTCTGGGTGTCGAAGGCGATGATCTGGTTGTCGATGTCGACCACATAGACCTTGGTGCCGGCCACCGTCGGGGCGCCGTGAATCGGCACGTCCACGGGCGTCTGCCACAGCATGGCACCGGTCGCCTGGTCGAAGGCCGTCATGGTGCGATAGCCCGACGACACGAACACCTTGCCGCCGCCGAGGGCCACGCCACCGCCAAAGCCGCCGCCTTCACGCCCCTCGGGCTTGACCGAGGCACGCCAGGCCACAGCACCCGTCTGCGCGTCGACAGCCGAGACCGTGGCCTCGCCGTCCATCACGAAGATGCGGCCGTTCTCGGCGACCGGCTGAGCCATGATCTGACGGGTGCGCGCAGAGCCGGCCCCGATGTCACGACGCCAGGCGATGGTGAAGTCAGCACCGGCGATGGCGTGCTCGACCGCGTTTTCGGCGTTGCCGCCCGGCGCGGGCCAGGACACGACAGCCTGCGGACCGGGCAGGAAGAAGTCACGACCGGCCAGCGCGGGCGAAGGCGCGAGGGCCTGGTCGAATTCGAGAACCGACAGGCGTTCCCCTTCCGAGGCGACCGCACCGGCGTCCGGCGAGCGCCCGAGGCTGAAGGGCAGCAGATTGCTGACCGTGCCGCAGGCCGTGACGGTGAGGGCAGCGCCACAGACCATGAGTGTTCTGGCGAACCGGTTCATTGGAGAACTCCTGAACTGTGACGTCATTCGGCGGCCGGAGCCTGGGCTTCCGCGGGGGCTCCGCCGGCCGGCGCGGCGTCAGGCGATACGATTTCGGGCGCGGCCGACTGGGCTTCCAGCACCTGTCCGATGCCGCCCAGGGTTCCGCCGTCGATCATGCCGATCGCCGCCTGGGCGCGCTGGCGGATCGTATCCGGCACGTTCTGGCCGAGTTGCAGCTGAACGAAGGTAGCGCGGGCCTCGGTGGTCTTGCCGTGCTGGATCTGCGCCATGGCCAGCGCCTCGAGCGCCTCAGCCCGGAAGGGACGGCCCTCGCGGGTCAGCGGGGTCAGACGCTTTTCAACATCCTCGTAGCTGGCATCGGTATCCATCACCAGCAGGGCGGCCTTGAACGCCGAGGAGTCCGACATCAGCGGATCGCCGATCGCCTTGGCCGACTGGTCCAGCAGATTGATGGCGTCGTCCACACGGTTGGACGTCAGGGCCAGACCGGCGCGCTGCGCCAGGGCCATCGACTTGTAGGCGCCATTGCCCACCTGGGCGGCTTCCTGGAAGGCCGACTCGGCCGCGGCCAGATCATTCGAGCGCAGGGCTTCGATGCCGCGCTCATAGGCGACCGACGCCTTGCCGGCGCGCGAGCTCTCATTGGCCTGCCAGCCCCACCAGCCCAGCGCCGCGATCAGCGCCAGCAGCAGCACGCCACCCAGCACCGGCAGCCAGGTCCTGGCCAGACGCTTGTAGCGTTCGGAGCGAAGCTCCTCCTCGACCTGCTCGAAGATATCCGTCACGAAAAGCACGCCCCAAGTCGTTGTTCAGAGTTCGGCGCGACCCTAGAGCATTTTCCGCCCGGGTCGAGACGTCCCCCCTTGAAAAAACCGCATAATCGTCCGTCGCGGATCGCCCGCTAGGTGCCGACCGGCTTGCGCGAGAAATAGGTCTCGACTTCGGCAGGAAAACGGCGGGCCCGCACGTCATCGGCATAGGCGGTCACGCCCTCGACGATATGGCCGCGCATATCGCCATAGCGGCGCACGAATTTGGGCGTCCAGTCGAACAGGCCCAACATGTCCGGCGTCACCAGAATCTGGCCGTCGCACTCGGCTGAGGCGCCGATTCCGACCGTCGGCACGGGGATGGCACGGGTGATCTCGCCCGCCAGATCCGCCGCCACGCCCTCGATGACCACGGCAAAGGCTCCGGCATCGGCGGTGGCCTCGGCCTCGGCCATGACCCTCAGGCGTTCAGCCTCGGTACGCCCCTTGGCCTTGAACCCGCCCTCGGTCAGCACCGCCTGGGGGCGCAATCCGACATGGCCCATCACCGGAATGCCCCGCTCGACCAGATAGGCGATGGTCTGGGGGACTGTGGGGCCGCTTTCCAGCTTGACCCCCTGGGCGCCGGTTTCCTTCATCACCCGGGCGCAGTTCTCGTAGGCCAGTTCCTTGCCGCCCTCATAACTACCGAACGGCATGTCGACGACCACCATGGCCCGCCGCGCGCCGCGCATGACGGCCTGGCCGTGCAGGATCATCATCTCAAGGGTTACACCGACAGTGTTCGGCAGGCCGTGGACCACCATGCCGACGCTGTCGCCGACCAGCAGCAGATCGCAGTAATCGTCCAGCAGGGTGGCGGTCGGTGCGTCATAGGCCGTCAGGCAGACCAGGGGCTCCTTGCCCTTGCGGGCCTGGATGTCCGGCGCCGCCAGTCTGCGGACGGTCTCCTGTTTCTGGCTCGACATAGTGGGCTCCCGGTCGGCTTGTGCGGCGCAGCATAGACCCGGACGCCCGCGGCGTCACCCGCCGCTCAGACGTCCTGCGACAGGCGCACCACTCCGGCGAGGGCCAGGGCGACCAGCGCACCGGCGGCAATCCAGAACATCTGCATGCTGCCCACGCCGCCGAGCGTCAGGTCCGCCACGCCCCAGTTCTCCAGAACTCCGTGGATCGCGGTCGCCACATCCATGTTCACAGAACGGGAGGCCGATTCCGCCATCTGGACGCCCGGGACGTTGTCGGCGCCCGACAGGTCGACATCGAGGCTCAGCATTTCCCGGAGCGCCAGCACACCGCCGAAGGCGCCGGCGACGCCAAGGCCGGCGGCGCGCCAACGGGCACCGGACTGCAGTCGCGTCTCGACACCGGCCACGAACAGGGGGGTGTCGGCCATCGGGGCCGCGCGCTCGAAGGCGCGCTCGATGAAGGGGTCGAATTCATCCGCTGACATGTGACGCCCTCCCGCTTTCGCCCATCCCCGGATCGAGGATCTGGCGGAGTTTATCCAGACCACGTTTGACATGAGACTTCACCGTTCCAAGCGGCAGATTTAGGGCAGTCGCGATCTCCGGATGGGTCATTCCGGCGCCGTGACCGAGAGAGACGCACAGTCGCTCTACCTCACTCAGGGTCTGCAGGGCCGCATCCAGGTCGAACCGCCCGAGAGGGTCGACGCTGACCGCCTCGTCCCCGGCCGCATCTTCGGAGACATAGCGGGCTTCCTTGTCGCGCCGCTTCAGATAGAGGCGCGCCGCGATACGCCGGACCCAGGCGGAGAACGTCCCCTCCCCGCGAAATTCGGCGCTCCGCTCGAAGGCGACGATGAAGGCGTCCTGCGCAATATCGTCGGCCAGGGCGGGCTGCGCACCCATCCGGCGAAGCAGGGCGCGGACCGACGAGGAGTGTCGGCGCACCAGTTCACCGAAGGCCGCGCGGTCGCTGGCCGCCGCCAGGGCGGCCAGCTCCACATCGTGCCGGTCGGACAGGCCGGATCGGGTCATGACATTCGTCCCCTCGGATCCCGACCTCAGTCCACGTTTTTGTTGAAGAAGCTCAGCACCAGGAAGGCCAGGCCGATGGTGGCCGGGATCACGGCGAAGGCCAGCATGCCGTCACCGACGTTGTCGCTCCAGTTGCGATCGCCCAGGTCCTGGACCAGGCCGAACCCGGCGATGCCGATCCCGACGGCCAGCCACATCACGCCGCGACGGATGTCCCGGGTGCGTGACGGAAGATTCTTGGTGATGTCCTTGCTCAGGGCGTCGATCACTTCCGGCGGCAGGGGCTGACCCTTGTCGATCGCGCTCCTGACCGTGGCCTGAATCTCGCGGCGTTCGCGACTCTTCAGCCAGCTCGGTCCGACGACAATGGCCGTGATGGTGCCGAACACCGCCAGAATGGCCACGACGGGAATGAAGTCTTCCATGACTAATCCTCTCAGGGGCCTGAAACAGAATGTTCCCGGCTTCTATGGGGGAAGAGGCGCCGACAGGGTTGAACAGATGCGATGCCCCGGGTGAAATCTTCGTAAGGTTGGCACAGCCGATCGGAAAGGCTCCCCTTATGACCACCCGCCGCCGGCTTCTCGCCGCCCTGCCCGCCCTGTCGCTTGCCGCCTGTGCGGGCCTGCCGTCCCGCAATGCCGCGGGGCCCACGGTCGCCACCTTCAACATCTGGCACGATCAGGGAGACTGGCCCGCCCGCCTGCCGCTGGTCGAGGCCACCCTCCGCGCCGCGAACGCCGACGTCATCGGCCTCCAGGAGATCCTGCAGGACGGCGACGCGCTGCCCAACCAGGCGCAGACCCTGGCCGACCGGCTGGGCATGCAGATGGTCTTCAGCTCGGTCGACGACGCGGACCGCCCGCGGCGCTACGGCAATGCCCTGCTCTCCCGGCTGCCGATCCTTGACCATGACTGGGTCAAGCTGGAGCCCCTCGATGACTACCGCACCGCCCAGCGCATCCGCTGCCGGATGGCCGACGGCCGGATCGTCGACTTTGCCAATACCCATTTCCATCACACGCCCGAGGGTGGTGCGATCCGGGCCCGCCAGATTGCCCATCTGCTGGACTGGCTGCCGGACGACGGCGTGCCGCTGATCCTGACGGGGGACCTCAATGCGCCGCTCGACAATCCGGAAATGGAACCCCTCCGCGCCCGCTTCTCCGAAGCCCTGCGCACCGTTCATCCCGATCAGGCCGACCGCACCACGCTCAACACCGCGCTCGGCCACCGCTCGGCCCAGATCGACCACATCCTGTACGATGCCGGCGCGTTCCGCCCCGTAGAGGCCGCCATCCTCGGTGATCAGCCGGTCGGCGAGGTCTGGCCCTCGGACCACTTCGCCAAGGTGGCGCGGTTCGTCGGGGTCTAGTCCAGGGCGGCCTTCCACTCGTCCGGCTTGAAGCCAACCAGCAGCGTCCCGCCCGTCTCGACCACCGGCCGCTTGATCATCGAAGGCTGGGCCAGCATCAGCGCCACCGCCTTGTCGGCATTCAGGTCCGCCTTGTCCGCGTCGGGCAGCTTCCGAAAGGTGGTGCCGGCCCGGTTGAGCAGCTTTTCCCAGCCCACCTGATCCACCCAGCCGCGCAGCCGTCCCTCGTCGATCCCCGCCTTCTTGTAATCGTGGAAGGCGTAGGCATGCCCCTCTCCGTCCAGCCAGACCCGCGCCTTCTTGACCGTGTCGCAGTTGGGAATGCCATAGAGAGTGAGGGTCATGGGGAGCTCCTGTGAATCACGGGGCCTGATCCTGAAGCCTCTGTCCATCCCGGGCCAGCCCTTGCATTTAACTCTATGGTTTAATATCCTCGGCACTCTCTCAGCGAATGAGGCGCCTCATGACCTACGCCGATCAGACGACCCGTGTGATCCCCTGTCTCTGGTTTGACGATCAGGGCGAGGACGCCGCAGACTTCTACGTCTCGCTGCTTCCCAACTCGCGGATCGACCACATAACCCGTGCTCCCGACGACTATCCGGGCGGGAAGGCAGGCCAGGCGCTTGAAATCCAGTTCACGCTCGCGGGTCAGCCCTACTCCGCCCTGAACGGCGGCCCGTATTTCACCTTTACCGAGGCCATTTCGATCCAGGTGATCTGCGATGATCAGGACGAACTGGACCGCCTCTATGCCGCCTTGTCCGTCGTGCCCGAGGCCGAACAGTGCGGCTGGCTGAAAGACAAATACGGCCTGTCGTGGCAGCTCATCCCCCGTGACATGCCGGCCATGCTGTCGGATCCGGATCCCGCGCGGGCCAGACGCGTCTTCCACGCCATGATGGACATGAAGCGCCTCGACATCGCGGCTCTAGAGGCCGCCTACGAAGACTAGGGCGCGCTGACCGGCTCGGCGCAGAAGATATCGTGCAGCATGCCCATGATGCCCTGCACCCGGTCGTCGGCGATCGAATAATAGATGGAGCGCGACTCGCGTCGCGTCTTGACCAGACCGGCCTGACGCAGCTCGGCCAGTTGCTGCGACAGACCCGGCTGTTTCAGGCCAAGGTCCCGCTCCATCTCGCCGACGGCCCGCTCCTGACGGGTGATGTGGCACAGGATCAGCAGACGCGTCGGATTGGCCAGCTGACGCAACAGGTCAGCGGCCTCGGGGGCCTTTTCCTTGAGGCGGGCCATGGCCTCGAAATCCGGGGGCGGCAGGGTTTCAACGGTCATGTCGGACATATGGGGCTGGTGCGTCATCACGTCCACATAATTACATACTTGCAGTAATTATGAAACTGTTTATATCGGGACTCCACTGAACGGAGATTCCCGATGTCGGACCCCGCCCGCGACCACGCCGCTTCCATCATCGAAGCCGCCCTCGCCGATTCCGTCAAACGCCCTGTCGTGAAATCCTTCTTCGACCAGGCCACCTTCACCATCAGTCACGTCGTCCATGACCCGGCGACCCGTCGCGCGGCGCTGATCGACAGCGTGCTCGACTTCGACCAGGCCTCGGGGCGCACGTCCCACGCCTCGGCTGACGCCCTGATCGCCTATGTCGAGGCCCAGGACCTGACGGTCGACTGGATTCTGGAAACCCACGCCCACGCCGATCACCTGTCGGCCGCGCCCTATCTTCAGGAAAAGCTGGGCGGGCGCCTCGCCATCGGCCACGAGATCCTGACCGTGCAGGACGTGTTCGGGAAGATCTTCAACGAAGGCACCGAATTCCGCCGCGATGGCAGCCAGTTCGACCAGTTGTTCAATGACGGGGATCGCTTCACCGTCGGCTCGCTGGACGCGACGGTCCTGCACGTACCCGGCCACACCCCGGCCTGTCTGGCCTATGTCATCGGCGACGCCATCTTCCCGGGCGACACCCTGTTCATGCCGGACTATGGCACCGCGCGTTGCGACTTCCCCGGTGGCGATGCCCGCACCCTCTATCGCTCGATCCACCGGTTGCTCAGCCTGCCCGACGAGGCGCGCCTGTTCCTGTGCCACGACTACAAGGCCCCCCCGGGCCGGACCGAGTTCGCCTGGGAGACCACCGTCGGCGCCGAGCGCACGGGCAACATCCATGTGCGCGAGGGCATCAGCGAGGACGAGTTCGTCGCCATGCGCACCCAGCGCGACGCGACGCTGGCCATGCCGCGCCTGATCCTGCCCTCGGTGCAGGTCAATATGAACGGCGGGCGCCCGCCCGAGCCGGAGGCCAACGGCACCCGCTATCTCAAACTGCCGTTGAACCTGCTGTGAGCACGCTGTCCTTCATATGGCCCCTGACCGGCGGCCTGCTGATCGGGGCCTCGGCGGGCCTGTTCCTGCTGATGCACGGGCGCATCGCCGGCATATCCGGCCTGATGGCCAGTGGCCTGCGGCTGGGCGGCAGCGGCCCCCGCGATCTCAGCCTCGGCTTCCTCGGCGGCCTGCTGGGCGGGGCCCTGCTGGCCGGCGCCCTGATCCGCCGCCCGGAGGTGATCGTGACCAGCAGCCTTCCGCTGCTGATCATCGGCGGCCTGCTGGTGGGCTTCGGCACACGCTGGGGCTCCGGCTGCACCAGCGGGCACGGGGTCTGCGGCATTGCCCGCCTGTCGCCCCGGTCGCTGGCGGCCACCGCCCTGTTCATGGGGACGGCGGCCGTGACCGTCTTCGTCACCCGTCATCTGATCGGAGGGATGTAGGATGCGCCTGCTCATCGCCATTCTCTGCGGCGTCCTGTTCGGTGCCGGTATGATCGTCTCCGACATGGTCAACCCGGCCCGGGTGCTGGCCTTCCTCGACGTGACCGGCAACTGGGACCCCGCGCTGGCCTTTGTCATGGGCGGCGCCCTGATCCCGTCCGGCCTGGCCTATCTGATGCACCGGCGCATGCATGCCCCGATGCTGGCCAAGGATTTCGCCATTCCGACCAGCCGCAGGATCGATCGTCCCCTGATCGGCGGCGCCGTCCTGTTCGGCTTGGGCTGGGGCCTGGTCGGCCTGTGCCCCGGGCCTGCCCTTGCTTCACTCACGACCGGCGCCTGGCAGGGCGTGGTCTTCGTTGCCGCCATGCTCGCGGGCATGGCCGTGTTCCACTTCTTCCCGGCCCGCGCGGTCGTAGTTCAAGGAGCCCCCCATGGCAGGACGTAAACTGGACGACACCCTCAGCACCTCGCCCCAGGTGGCCCCCGAGGAACTCGAGATCATTGCGGCGGCCGGTTTCCGCTCGGTCATTTCCAACCGGCCCGACGGCGAGGATCCCGGTCAGCCCACCGCGGCCGAGATGAAGGCTGCAGCCGACCAGCACGGACTGGCCTTCCGCCACATCCCGGTCACCGGCGGCAACATCGGTCCGGACGACGTCGCGGCCATGGCCGAGGCGCTCGAGACCCTGCCCGCTCCCATCTTCGGCTTCTGTCGCAGCGGCACCCGCACCGCCATGCTCTGGGCGCTGGCCCGCGCGCCGCAGTCCGACCCGCACACCCTGATCAACGCCGCCCGCGAGGCCGGCTATGACCTTTCCGGCCTGCGCTCCCGTCTCTAGGGCCGGCCCCTTCCAAGGACACCTCCCGTGGACCTTTCCCTGCTGCAGTACGGACTCGGCGCGGCCGCCGGGTCCCTGGTCGGCTTCTCGCTCGGCCTTGTCGGCGGCGGCGGATCGATCCTCGCCGTGCCGCTGATCGTCTATCTGGTCGGGGTCAAGGAGCCGCACCTGGCGATCGGGACCAGTGCCCTCGCCGTGGCCGCCAATGCCGCCGCCAATCTGGTCAACCATGCCCGCCACGGCACGGTGAAGTGGAAGATCGCCGGCCTGTTCGCCCTGGCCGGTGTGGTCGGAGCCTTGCTCGGCTCTACGCTCGGCAAGGCCTTTGACGGCCAGAAGCTGCTGGCCCTGTTCGCCCTCCTGATGGTGATCGTCGGAGTCCTCATGCTGCGCGGCCGCAAGGGCGACGGCGATCCCGATGTCACCCTCACCCGGGGCAATGCGCCGAAGCTGCTCGGCACCGGAGCGGCCACCGGCATCCTCTCCGGCTTCTTCGGCATCGGGGGCGGTTTCCTGATCGTTCCCAGCCTGATGTATGCCACCCGCATGCCGATCTTCTACGCCGTCGGATCGTCGCTGGTCGGGGTCACAGCCTTCGGCCTGACGACGGCCGCGAACTATGCCCTGTCCGGCTGGGTTGACTGGCCGCTGGCCGGTGTCTTCCTGGCCGGAGGGATCGCCGGTGGCATGCTGGGCGCAGGGCTGGCCAAGACCCTCTCCAGCCACAAGGGCGCGCTCAACGCCGTGTTCGCGACCCTGATCTTCGTCGTCGCCGCCTACATGCTCTACCGCAGCGCAGGGGCGCTCGGGATCAGGGCCTAGCGCCCTATTCCCACTCGATGGTGCCCGGCGGCTTGGACGTCACGTCGTAGACGACGCGGTTGACGCCCCGCACCTCGTTGATGATGCGGGTGGCGGTCCGGCCCAGTACCTCCCACGGGAACTGATAGAAGTCCGCCGTCATGCCGTCGGTCGAGGTCACGGCGCGCAGGGCCAGCACCTTTTCATAGGTCCGGGCGTCGCCCATCACGCCGACGGTCTTGACCGGCAGCAGCACGGCAAAGGCCTGCCAGATGTCGTCGTACAGGCCGGCCTTGCGGATTTCCTCGAGGTAGATGGCGTCGGCCTCCTGCAGCGTCGCCACCGCATCCGGCGTGATCTCGCCGGGGATGCGGATGGCCAGACCCGGTCCGGGGAAGGGATGGCGTCCGACAAAGGCGTCGGTCAGGCCCAGCTCGCGGCCCAGCGCCCGCACCTCGTCCTTGAACAGTTCACGCAGCGGCTCGACCAGCTTCAGCTTCATATAGTCGGGCAGGCCCCCGACATTGTGGTGGCTTTTGATCACATGGGCCTTGCCGCTGGAGGAGGACACACTCTCGATCACATCGGGGTACAGCGTCCCCTGCGCCAGGAATTCGGCGCCGTCGATCTTGCCGGCCTCGCGGTCGAATACCTCGATGAAGACCCGGCCGATCGTCTTGCGCTTGGTCTCGGGATCCGACTGACCGGCCAGTTCGCCCAAGAATTCCTTCGACGCATCAACGTGGATCAGCGGAATGTTGTAGTGATCCCGGAACAGGGTCGTGACCTGTTTCGCCTCGTCCTTGCGCAACAGGCCGGTGTCGACGAACACACAGGTCAGCTGGTCGCCGATCGCCTCGTGGATCAGAACGGCGGCGACCGAGCTGTCGACCCCGCCCGACAGGCCGCAGATCACTTTCGCGTCGCCCACCTGTTCGCGAATCTGGGCGATCTTCTCCTCGCGATAGGCGGCCATGGTCCAGTCGCCCTTCAGACCGGCGATGCCGTGGGTGAAATTCTTCAGCATCCGGTCACCGCGCGGCGTATGCATGACCTCGGGGTGGAACTGGATGCCATAGAAGCGCCGCGCCTCGTCGCCAATCACCGCATAGGGCGAGCCGGGCGAGGTGGCGATCACGTCAAAACCCTCGGGGATGGCGACGATCTTGTCGCCGTGGCTCATCCAGACCGGCTCGTCCTCGCCGATCCCGGCCAGGCCCTCCAGCAGGGGGGAGGCCTTCTGAACCGTGATCTCGGCCCGGCCGAACTCGCGATGGTGCCCCCCCTCGACCTTGCCGCCCAGCTGCTCGCACATCGTCATCTCGCCGTAGCAGATGCCCAGCACCGGGACGCCGGCGGTGAACACTGCCTCGGGCGCCCGCGGGCTGCCTTCCTCGTGCACGCTCTCGGGCCCACCCGACAGGATGATCGCCGCCGGGTTCATCGCCGCCATGGCGGCCTCGGCCTTCTGGAAGGGATGGATCTCGCAATAGACCTTGGCCTCACGCAGGCGCCGCGCGATCAGCTGCGTCACCTGGCTGCCGAAATCGACGATCAGGACTTTCTGGTGTTCGGGTTGGCTCATGCGATCGGTTCCGGGGAGGCGGGCTGGGACATATCCTGGCGGGTGGAGGGGATGCGGTCGAGGGCGGCGAGGCCCCCGGCCTCCAGCACGTCCGTCAACCGATCCCACGCCGTGGCAAGGTGTTCGTCAATCAGATGCAGGGTGCCGGTCCAGTCCTCCAGCGCCTTCAGCTCGGTCCGTCCGTCAGACACGCCGCGCAGGGCAACCAATGGCACGTCAAACGTCTGGGCGGCCCGGGCCAGCGCCCAGGTCTCCATATCCACCATGTCGGCATCGATCGCGTCATAGGCCGCCCCAGAGACGACATTGGCTCCGGTCGACAGGGTCGCGGTCGGCAGGCCCGGGATCGGACACGGCAGCGGCAGGACCGCCGGCAGGTCCGACAACGGCGTCACGCCCTTCGGGAAGCCCAGCGCGCTGGCATCCATGTCGCGATAGCCGACCGAGGCTACCTGATAGACCGCAGCATGCTCCAGCGTGCGCGATCCGCAGGACCCCAGCGACACGATCAGGTCGGGCCGTCCGTCCCTCCCCTCCAGCCGGGCGAGCGCGGCGGTCAGCGACACCGCCGCCTCGACCGGGCCAACGCCGGTCATCAGCGGGTCGATGCGGGCCTTCAGATGCGCGCCGTATTCGGCCGGTGCAGCCATGACCGGCAACACCGTCACTCCGCCCCGACGCTCCAGCCGTCCTGTCATGCCGCTCGCTCATAGAGGGCAAGGAAGAAGCCGTCGGTGTCGGTCGCACCGGGCGACAGCCGGACCCGCGTCATCGGCCCGTCGGCCCACGGCGGCGTCACGGCGACCGGGCGCATATCCGGGTGGGCCGCCTCGAAGGCATCGGCGCTGGCCTTGTTCTCGCGCGTCAGCACCGAACAGGTCACATAGGCCAGCCGACCGCCGGGCTTCACCAGCTTCGCCGCCTGATCCAGGATTCGGACCTGCAGGGCATGCAGGCGCTCGACCTCGTCGGGCTTGAGGCGCCACGCCGCCTCGGGGTGACGCCTCAACGTCCCCGACCCCGAACAGGGTGCATCGACGAACACCAGATCTGCCTGACCGTTCAGGTCCTCCAGCCCCCCGCCGTTCTGGCCGATCAGGCGCAGGTCAGCCTCGGCGCCCGCGCGTTCCAGTCGGGGCTGGATGTTGTTCAGCCGCTTCTGCACCACGTCCGAGGCGATCAGTCGCCCCTCGCCCTGAAGCGCGGCTGCCAGCCCCAGGGTCTTGCCCCCGCCCCCGGCGCAATAGTCGACGACGGTCATGCCGGGCTTGGCCCCGGCGAGGGCACAGACGACCTGACTGCCTTCGTCCTGGATCTCGATACGGCCTTCGCGGAAGGCACCAAGCGTCTGGATGTTGGGCGGCGGTTCGGCCGTCAGTCTCAGGCCGACCGGCGACCAGGGCGTGCGCTCGGGCGACAGTCCGGCGGCGCGCAACTCACCCTCGACCGCCTCGAGGCTGGCCCGGCCGGTATTGACCCGGAGATCGATCGGCGCGCGCGGCGCCATCAGGGCCCGGGCCTCGGCGGCCCACTGATCGCCGAAGGTCTGCTTCAGGTCCTCGACCACAAACTCCGGCAGCCCCGCCTCGACCCAGCCGGGCAGTTCGCTGTCCTTGACCGCCAGTCGCCCGCGCTCGTGCTTCGACAGCGGTCCGGGGCCATAGCCCTCGCCCGTATGCAGGGCCTCGATCTCTTCAAGCGACAGGCCGTCCAGCACGCCCAGCGACCCGATCACCAGCGCCCGGCCGTCCTCGCGCCCGCCCATGATCCACGACAGTCGGCCCCGGGCCCGCAGCACCTTGTAGACCCGGTCGGCGATCGCGCGCCGGTCCTTGGAGCCCGCATAGCGGTTCTGCTGCCCCCAGGCCTTGATCACGACCTCGGCCGGGTGGCGACCCTGCGCGATGGAGTCGAGGATGGAAGCGGCGGCAGCCAGTCGGGCAGCAGGAGTCATTCAGGGCTTTCAGACAAACAGGGCCACGATCACCATGACCAGGCCGGCCAGGGCGGCCATCCACACAAGGCTGCGGACATAGGGCACACCCAGGGCGTAGAGCGGCACGTAGACGATGCGACCCAGCAGGTACAGCCAGGCGCCCCACTGCGTCAGCGTGCCGGTCTTGTCCGCCACCACGGCCATCAGCACGGCAGCGATGAACAGCGGCAGGGTCTCGAGCAGATTGTCCTGCGCCCGCTTGAGGCGTCCGGCCAGCGGTCCGGGCGGGGGCGGATTGCCGTCCCGCGGACCGGCATTCCATTTGGCGCCCAGCTCGGCCGTGCGTGCCGCACCCGCCGCCAGGATCTGAACCAGCGCCAGCACGAGCGTTCCGGCCAGGGCGATGAATTCCGGTGTCATGTCCATGACCGGTTCTCTCCCCTAGCCCTGACGATAGTTGGGCGCTTCGCGCGTGATCATCACATCGTGCACATGGCTTTCGCGCAGGCCCGCATTGGTGATGCGCACGAACCGCGCCCGCTCCTGATACTCCGGAATGGTGGCGGCCCCGACATAGCCCATGGCGGCGCGCAGGCCCCCGACCATCTGGTGGATGACCGGCGAGATCGGCCCCTTGTAGGGCGTCTGCCCTTCAATGCCTTCCGGCACCAGCTTCTCGGACGACACTTCCTTCTGGAAGTAGCGATCGGCCGAGCCGCGGGCCATGGCCCCGACCGAGCCCATGCCGCGGTACGACTTGTAGGACCGGCCCTGGTACAGGAAGACCTCGCCCGGGCTTTCGTCGGTGCCGGCGAACATCGAGCCCATCATGGCCACGCTCGCCCCGGCCGCGATGGCCTTGGCCAGATCGCCCGAATATTTGATGCCGCCGTCGGCGATCACCGGCACGCCGCTGTCCCGCGCCGCGCGGGCCGCATCCATGACGGCGGTCAGCTGGGGCACGCCCACGCCCGCCACGATGCGGGTCGTGCAGATACTGCCCGGCCCGATCCCGACCTTGACCGCATCGGCCCCGGCGTCGATCAGCGCCCGCGCCGCATCATAGGTCGCGACATTGCCGGCCACGATCTGCACCCGGTTGGTCTCACGCTTGATCCGCTCGACGGCCTTTGACACCTGCACCGAGTGTCCGTGCGCCGTGTCGATCACGATCACATCGACGCCCGCGTCCGCCAGCGCCAGCGACCGCTCATAGCCGCTGTCACCGACCGTCGAGGCCGCCCCGACCAGCAGACGCCCCTGATCGTCCTTGGCGGCATAGGGGTGGGCCTGGGCCTTCTCGATGTCCTTCATGGTGATCAGGCCGGTGGCGCGCATGTCGCCGTCCACCACAATCACCCGCTCGATCTTGCGCTCCCGCAGGATGGCGATCGCCTCGTCGCGCCCGGCCCCCTCGGGCACGGTGTAGAGTGGATCGCGCGTCATCAGCTCGGCGGCCTTGCGGTCCGGCGAGGTATCGAACCGCATGTCGCGGTTGGTCAGCATACCGACCAGACGTCCCGTCTCGCGGTCCACGACGGGAAAGCCCGAGATCTTCTTGCGGGCCACGATGTCGCGCACCTCGCCCAGGGTCGTGTCGGGGTGGATGGTCACCGGATTGATGACCATGCCGCTCTCGTACCGCTTCACCACGCGGACCTGCTCGGCCTGTTCGTCGACCGTCAGATTGCGGTGAAGCACACCCAGCCCGCCGGCCTGCGCCATGGCGATCGCCAGCCGGCTTTCAGTCACCGTGTCCATCGCCGAGGACACGAGCGGTATGTTCAGCTTCAGGCTGCGGGTCAGTCGCGTCGAGACGTCTGTCTCGGCGGGCATGACCTCCGACTTGCCGGGTTCAAGCAAAACATCATCGAAGGTAAGGCCTTCGCGTATCTCCATAGGGAGTCTCCGTTTTGCGGGCCGCGTATAACGGCGGCGGCGCCGAGTCTGCAAGGGGCAATCGCCCCCGCGACGCGCATTCCCGCGCAACTGTCACCCGGGCTTATGGCAACGATAGAAATTCTGACGTTGCAACCCTCTCAGTTCCCGCCCATTTTCGCTTCGATGGTGCGAATGATCCTCAGAACCGCGCGCAGCCTGGCGCTCAAGATCGCCAGCTACGGCGTCATGCACCTGGTGGTCGCCATTCTGGTGGCCTTTGCCCTGACCCGCGACTGGCGCATGGCCCTGGCGGTCGGCATGGTCGAGCCCTTCTTCCAGACCATCGCCTATTCCATTCACGACCGCATCTGGCACCGGATCGAGCGCCGCAAGCGCCTCACCCGCGTCGAGGAAACGGCCGAGGCCTTCACCGCCCGCCTCGAACTGATGGACGCCCGCGAGCAGGCCCGCTCGCACGGACATGCGGGCCACAGCCATGCCCTGCCCACCTCGTTCAAACAGGTGGCACTCAAGACCGTCACCTACGGCCTGATGCACTTCACCGTGGCCGTCATCGTGGCCTTTGCCATCACGCGCGACATTCGCATCGCCCTGGCTATCGGCATCGTCGAGCCCCTGGTGCAGACGCTGTTCTTCACCGTCCACGACCGCATATGGACCCGGATCGAGGCGCGCCGCGAAGCCCAGCGCGCCGCGCCCACCTACGGCAGCCTTGCCGACGACCCCCAACCCTGAGGCGGGGCGTCAGGGCTGCCGTCCCATCGCCACCAGATAGACTTCCGAACTGTCCTTCCGGCTGGACGCCGGCTTGACGTACTTCACCTCGCGGAAGCCGGCGCGCAGCTCGGCCAGCACGCCCCCGGCGTCACCGCCCTGGAAGTTCTTTGTCACGAAATGGCCGCCGGGCTTCAGCGTCCTGAGGGCGAACTCGGCGGCGATCTCGATCAGGGCGACGATCTTCAGGTGGTCGGTCTGGCGGTGGCCGATGGTGTTGTGGGCCATGTCGGACAGCACCACGTCCGGCGCCCCGCCCAGTGCCTCGATCAGCTGCCGGTCCACGCCCGGGTGGGTGAAGTCGGCCTGCACCAGTTCGGCGCCGGGGATAGGCTCGATCATCAACAGGTCCACGCCGACCACGGCCTGGGCCCCGCGCTTCAGCGCCACCTGCACCCAGCCGCCGGGCGCGGCGCCCAGATCGATAACCCGCGAGCCCGGGCGGATCAGGCCGAACCGGTCGTCGATTTCCATCAGTTTGAAGGCCGCGCGGCTGCGCCAGCCCTCGGCCCGGGCCCGGTCGGACCAGGGGTCGGCCAGCTGTCGCTTGATCCACTGCTGGCTGGACATGGACTTGTCGTCCGCCGTCTTCATCCTGGTGCCCATGCCCCGGCCCGCCGCCGTGCCCTTGGTCGGCGGTCGCACCATCCGGCGGCGAGGGGCGGGGTTTTCTTCGTCGGTCATGGCTCCCGACATAGCGCCCCGCGCGTTGAGCCGCTATGACCCCGCCTCGACAAAAGGAGCCCGTATGACTGCACAGACCCTCACCTTCACCCTCGACACCGGCAATGACACCGGCGGCGACGTCGTCATTCGCCTGCGCCCGGACCTGGCCCCCGGCCACGTCGCGCGCATCACCGAACTGGCGCAGGAAGGCTTCTACGACGGCGTGGTCTTCCACCGCGTCATCCCCGGCTTCATGGCCCAGGGCGGCGATCCGACCGGCACCGGCACCTCGGGCTCGAACAAGCCGAACCTGAAGGCCGAGTTCTCGGCCGAGCCGCACGTGCGCGGCGTCTGCTCGATGGCCCGCACCAACGACCCGAACAGCGCCAACAGCCAGTTCTTCATCTGCTTCGACGATGCGACCTTCCTCGACCGCCAGTACACGGTCTGGGGCGTGGTCGAGTCGGGCATGGAACACGTCGACGCCCTGCCCAAGGGCGAGCCGCCCCGCAATCCGGGCAAGATCGTCAAGGCGACCGTTAACTAGATCGATTTCGCCTATCCGGGCGGGGTGACGTCAGTCCCCCGCCCACCAGCGGAAGCCCACCGCCTGCGGGGCGCCCTGACCGATGCTGAGCGTGCCGTTCAGCACCGAGCCTTCCTCGCCCAGATTGCGCCGCGCCGTCGCCAGCGCATCGCCATTCAGCTGGGCGTCCAGCCGCACCACACCCAGCTCGTCCGACACGCCGACGAAGCGCAGCATGCCCTTCTCCAGACTGTAGAAGCGCGGCAGCACCCGCACGCGGCCGGTGTGGATCTCGCCGCTTTCGGTCTGGACCGTCGGGCTGGATTCATCCACGAACTCAAGCATGACCGGCGCGAACCGGCCCTCGCGCGCGCCATTCTCCCAGGCCGCAAAGTCCTGCGTCTGGCCGAGGAACACGTGATCCAGCCGCCAGCTGGCCTGCCGGACCTCGGTCGTCGGCCGGTAGTAGCCGGACACGTCCGCGCTCAGGTCATTGCTGAACCCCTCGGGCAGGGACGCCGTCTCTGCCCCCGTGTCCTTGGGCGCATCGGCCGGCTCCAGCGGCGGATCGCAGGCGGCCAGCGCCAGGGCGGCCATGCCCCCGGCGATCAGGGCGGCGGTGCGCATCACCGTCCTCATCCTAGCGGTCCAGTCCGCGATCCAGCGCCCGGAAGGACTGGATCGACAGGGTGGTGGCCGCCTGGAAAACCTCGGGCGTGATCCGCTCAGGGTCGTCACTGGGCTTGTGATAGTCGGGGTGGAACTCGACCCCGAGGTACAGGAAGGGCACCCCCGCCGCGTGGAAGGCCCCGTGGTCCGAGGCGCTGACCCAGTTGTCCGAACCCGTGTCCTCAGGCGTATCCTTGCCAAATGCCAGCGACACCGGGCCGACCGGCGCAATCCCGTCAAGATACGGCCGCAGCGTCGGGTTCTGATAGGTGCCCGTGACCCACAGATGCCCGTCGGTCTCCGCCCGGGCCGTCATGTCGAAGTTGAGGTTCATCGAGATCGATTCCAGCGGGAACGGCGGCGCCTCGACGAAATGCTTCGCGCCCAGCAGGCCCCGCTCCTCGCCGTCGAAGGCCACGAACAGCACGCTGTGCTCGGGCGGATTGCGCTTCAGCTCCTCGGCCAAGGCCAGCATGGTCGCGACGCCCGAGGCATTGTCGTCGGCCCCGTTGTAGATCTGCCCGCCGTACATCCCCACGTGATCATAGTGGGCCGTCACCACGATATAGCGGTTGCCGACACGGGTGCCGGGGATCAGACCCAGCACATTCACACCGTTGAAGGTCCGGCGTCCCTCGTGCGAGCGCCCCTCGGCGGAAAACGGCTGCAGACGCCCCATGGCCGGCGCGGCAATGCCCAGCTCTTCAAAGCGCGACACGATATAGGCCCGGGCGCGTTCGCCGCCGGGCGTCCCCGTCCCGCGTCCTTCCATGTCGTCCGCCGACAGGGTCGTGAGGTCAGCCCACAGCTGCGACGAGACCTCAGGCTGGGCGGGCGACGACACCTCGGACGTGCCGGGCACACAGGCCGCAAGCGCCCCGGCGGCCACAAGGGCCAGCACGGCAGACGCGGGCTTCGACAGACGACGCATGGAACCTCCGGAACTGTTCGCCCGAACCCTAGACCCGGGCGCGACCGCCGTCAGATTAACTTCCTGTCATCGGCGCTGGGAAGCCGGGCCGACGATGCTAGACAGGGGGCTGCAGATTCCCGGACCCGACCATGACCGACGCCCCCTCCCCCACCTCCCCCGATGTCGAGACCCTGACCCTCGATCAGGCCCGCGTGGAGCTGGACCGCCTGTCCGCCGAACTGGCCCGGCACGACGCCCTCTATTTCAACGAGGACGCCCCCGAGGTCTCCGACGCCGACTATGACGCCCTCAAGCACCGCGCCCTGGCGATCGAGGCCCGCTTCCCCGAGCTCAGCACCGCCGACACCCCCTCGGCCCGGGTCGGCGCCGCGCCGTCCGGTGCCTTTGCTCCCGTGCGCCACGGCATCCCCATGCTGTCGCTCGACAATGCCTTTGACGAGGGTGACATCACCGACTTCGTCGCCCGTGTCCGGCGCTTCCTGAACCTCGACGCCGACACCCCCATGGCCTTCATCGCCGAGCCCAAGATCGACGGCCTGTCCGCCAATCTGCGCTACGAAAAGGGCAAGCTGGTCGTCGGTGCGACCCGGGGCGACGGTCGCGAGGGCGAGGACGTCACAGCCAATCTGCGCACCCTCGACGACATCCCCGAACAGCTGTCCGGCAGCGGCTGGCCCGATGTCATCGAGGTACGGGGCGAGGTCTATACGCCCACCAACGCCTTCCTCGCCTTCAATGCCGAGGCGGAGGCCGAGGGCCGCCGCACCTATGCCAACCCGCGCAATTTCGCGGCCGGCTCGCTCCGCCAGAAGGACCCGACCATCACGGCCAAACGCCCCTTGCGCTTCTTCGCCTATGGCTGGGGCGAGTTTTCGGACGACTTTGCCGAGACCCAGAGCGGCGCCATCGATCGGCTGGCCGAATGGGGCTTTCCGGTCAACGACCGCCGCCGCGTGGTCGAGGACGCAACCGGCCTGATCGAGGTCTATCGCAGCCTCGAAACCGACCGCGCCCGCCTCGGCTATGACATCGACGGCGTGGTCTACAAGGTCGACCGGCTGGACTGGCAGAAGCGCCTCGGCTTCATCGCCCGCAGCCCCCGCTGGGCCATCGCCCACAAATTTGCCGCCGAACAGGCCCGCACCGTCGTCAACGCCATCGACATCCAGGTCGGCCGCACCGGCTCCCTTACGCCCGTCGCGCGGCTGGAGCCCGTCACCGTCGGCGGCGTGGTGGTCTCCAACGCCACCCTGCACAATGAGGACGAGATCGCCCGCAAGGACGTCCGCCTCGGCGACACCGTCATCGTCCAGCGCGCCGGCGACGTCATTCCCCAGATCGTCGGCATCGTGCCCGACCTGCGGCCCGATGGCACCGAGCCCTACGCTTTCCCGACCCACTGCCCCGTCTGTGGCTCCGAGGCCGTGCGCGAGGAAGGCGAGGCCCGCCGGCGGTGCACCGGCGGACTGATCTGCGCTTCCCAGATCGTCGAACGCCTCAAGCATTTCGTCAGCCGCCGCGCCTTTGACATCGAGGGGTTGGGCGAGAAACAGCTGACCGCCTTTCACGAGCGCGGCTGGATCCGCGAACCCGCCGACATCTTCCGCCTCGCCCGCGACACCGCGCGTCTCGACGAACTGCGGGCCGAGGACGGCTATGGCGAGACCAGCGTCGGCAATCTGGTGGCCGGCATCGACGCCCGCCGGACCATCACCCTCCAGCGGATGATTTACGCCCTCGGCATCCCCGACATCGGCGACCAGACCTCGCTGCTGCTGGCCCGCCATTTCGGTAGCTGGTCCGCCTTCAAGGCAGCGGGCATCGAGGCCTCGACCGGCATCCAGACGGAGGCCTGGACCCGCCTGTCCGAGGGTCACGGCGTGTCGGCGCGCGTGCTGTCGATCCTGGCCGACGCCCATCTGGCCGAGACCGATCCCTGGCCCGAGGCGCCGCTGGACCAGAAGCTCAGCCTCGCCTTCCCCGGCCTCGCCTCCCCCGCCCGTCGCGCCCTTGCCGACCGCGCCTCCGACTGGTCCGGCATCCGCCGTCTGGCCGACATCGCCCGCACCGAGGGCCCTGGCCTCGCCCTGACCGGCATCGCCTCGGTCGCCGGGGTCGGCCCGGTGGCCGCCCGCGAGATCGCCCACTTCTTCCATGAGGCCCACAACCGCGACGTGGTCGAGGCTCTGGAAGCGGAGCTGACCACCATCGAGGACGCCGAACGTCCCGAGGCCGATAGTCCGGTCACCGGCAAGACCGTCGTCTTCACCGGTTCGCTCGAACGCTTCACCCGTGACGAGGCCAAGGCCCGCGCCTCCTCTCTGGGCGCCAAGGTCTCCGGCTCGGTGTCGAAGAAGACCGACTATCTGGTCGCGGGTCCCGGCGCCGGTTCCAAACTGGCCGAGGCCGAAAAGCACGGCGTCACCGTCCTGACCGAGGACGAATGGCTGGCGCTGATCGGCGCTCAGTAGAAGTTGCGCGCCACCAGCCTGACGGTCGCGCCGTCCTCCAGTGTCAGCACCACTTCGTGTCCGGCGGGGCTGGTCAGCATGGCGCGGAGCGCCCCGGCATCCATTTCGGCGGCAGGGCGCCCGTCTACCGCGACGATGCGCGCGTCCGGCGTCAGGCCCGCAGCCTCGGCAGGCGATCCGGCCGACACCCGCGTCACCACGATCACACCCGGGTCCAGCCGGATACCCAGCCCCAGCCGGTCCTTCGGAAACGGCGCGACCAAGGCCTCGGGCGTGGCCGAGAGCCACAGCCGGTTGTTGGCAAAGTCGGTCACCAGACGAAACCGGCCCAACACCCCCATGCCGATGTTGCCGGCTGTCCGGTCAGCGTCGACCGCCGACGGGCCCGCGGGCGGGAAGACGGTCGGGATGTCGTTCACCTCGAACCCGCCGATCTCGAGCGACCGGATGGTGGCCAGACCGCTCTCGCGTACGCCGCCCACCGCGCCGGACAGCGTCGTCGTGGCCGGACGCCCCTCCAGCAGGCCCTCGGCCTCGGCATAGGCCGGATAGATGATCAGCGCCCCGCCATTTCCGATGTCGAAATCGAACAGCACGGGCGCACGGCCCTCGATCGACACCGGCACCGCGCGGATGGCCCCCGACGACACCAGCGCCAGCTCGGTCGCCCCTTCCGGCGGGACATAGCCCGCAGGTTCGTGGAAGGTCAGGCTGCGCGTCGGAAAGTCGATATCCACCACCAGACCGTTGAACGCGTCCTTGCCCAGGATGACCGGCAGGGGCCGGCCCAGCGCCTGGCTGATCGCCGCCAGATCGATGACCGCCACCGTCCGGTCGACGAAAGCGATCCCGCCCAGATCCAGTGTCACCCCCTTGGCAAAGCGCGCCTCGCCCACGCCGCCGGTGCCGACGGCCGCGACCTCTCCCTCGAACTCCAGACCGAGGCTTTCGGCAAAGGTCTTGTCCAGTACGGTCATCTCGGCGCCGCTGTCCAGCAGCACCTGGGTCGCCGTGCCGTTGACCGTCGCCGGGATGTAGATGCGGGTCCCGGCATAGAGATCGAAAGCGATGGGGCCGCTGTCCGGCGCGCCCTCGCTCGCCATCCGGTGGGCGGCCACGACCTCGGGGCGATCCCACGCCGAAGCCGGGGTCACAGGGTCGATATCAATGGTGGACCAGCTGACCTCGCCGGGCTCGCCGACATCGCCTGTCACCTGCTCGTGGAAGGGCATGCGTACGCCCTCGACCATCCGCCAGTCGCCGAAGGTCACGACCGACTCCCGCCGGTCCCGCGCGGTGCGCAGGCCGTACAGCTCGCCCGTTTCCGCGTCGATCCACAGCTCGTGCTCATCGGCATCCGGGCCGAAATCCACCGCAATGACCGCCAGGGTTCGCCCGTCGATCTCGATGTCCGGACGACGGCTCAGCCGCGACGGATCATCCAGCACCCCCTCGAACCGCAACAGGGCATCTCGCCTCAGGTCCTCGGCGGCATGCGGGCTCAGCGGCTCGATCTGCCCCGAGTTCGTCAGGACCCAGCCGTCGGACCCGTGGCGCGCTGTGGCCGTACGCACGATGCCGAGGTCCTGTTCGCGGCGCAGGTCGCCGTCGGCCTCGGCCAGCAGGATGAGTGGGCCCTCCAGCCCCGAAGCGCGGATCTGCCCCTCCTGCCGGACCGCCTTCATCGCCTCGAAGGCCGCGCCGCCGCGCCAGTCGCGGTAGCGCTCGACCACCTCGGTCACCGACGCGTCCTGCGCCGCCAGAGGGCCGGCCAGCACCAGCCATGCGGCCGCCGTCATCAGGGTCTGCTTCATTGTTTCACCTCCGGGAGGGTGCGTCGCGTCAGCGCCGCCAGACCGGCCGGCGCGCTGGCAAAAAGCGACAGGTTTGCAAGGGGATCAGACGAAGACCTGTCCTGACCTGTCAGGCGGATTTCGGCCGACAGCCCGCTGTGTTGCAGGCACGACAGATAGGCGCTGTCGCTCCACAGGGCCCGGTGGACGCCGGCCAGCCCCTCGGCCATCAGGGCCACCAGATGCTCACGCCCGTCGACCACCAGCGTCAGCTGATGGCCGGGCCAGTCCGAGGCCACCCGCGCCTCGGCTGTCGCGCGACGCTGGATGACCCCCTCGATCCCGGTGCTCTCGCCATAGATCAGGCCCGCGACCGTCACCCCCCGCGCCGCGCACCGGGCCAAGTCCTCGCGCAAGGCGTCAAGCGGCGCCGGAAACAGGTCGAACAGCACGATCTCGCGCGCCGACGCCAGCATGGCCCGCGCCCGCTCGATCACCTGTCCGGCTTCACCGATCTGGTAGATGCGGTCATCGTCCTGCGGCCGGCCCAGCGATTGCAACGCTCCGTCGGCCCGCTCCCGGGCCCGCTCGAACCCGGCTTCAAGAGCGGCCAGCACTTCGGACGGGGCGGCGGCCCGATAGGCCGACGGCTCCCCCTGCTCGACCAGCACCACGCCCTTCTGCGTCAGCTGCCCCAGCGCCTGGTACACATTCGGCGGCGCCTTTCCGCACAGCTTGGCCAGCCGGTAGCCGGTCGACGGCCCCGCCTGCAGCAAGGTGCAGTACAGCCGCGCCTCCAGTTCGGTGAACCCCAGCGCCTTCAGCCCGGCTTCCGCGTCATCGCTCGTCTGTAGTGTTTGCATATGCAAATACTAGCTAGGCGACTCCGCTTGGCGCCAGTGAATTCGGCGTAATGGCTCAGCGGTTCAGGGCTGCCTGCGCCGCTTCCGCATAGCGATGGCCCTGCGCCGCATCCCGCGGGAAGACCGCCTCGATGGCCGCCAGCTCGTCGTTGGACAGGGAGATTTCCACGGCGGCGACATTCTCTTCCAGCGTCGGAATGCGGCGCGTGCCAGGGATCGGCACCAGATCGTCGCCCTGCGCCAGCACCCAGGCCAGCGCCAGCTGGGCGGGCGTGACTCCCTTGTCGGCCGCCAGCGCCGAGACCGCCTCGACCAGCTTCAGATTGCGGTCGAAATTCTCGCCCTGGAAGCGCGGATTGGACCGGCGGAAATCGTCGGGCGCCAGATCCTCGGGCGTCCGGATCTGCCCGGACAGGAAGCCCCGGCCCAGCGGGCTGTAGGGCACGAAGCCGATGCCGAGCTCGCGACAGGTGGCCAGAATCTCGTCCTCCGGCTCGCGACTCCACAGGGAATATTCCGTCTGCAGCGCCGTGATCGGGTGGGTGGCATGGGCCCGCCGCAGCGTCGCCGGCGCGGCCTCCGACAGGCCGAGGAAGCGCACCTTGCCCTCCGTGACCAGATCGCCCATCGCGCCCACCGTCTCCTCGATCGGCGTGTCCGGATCGACCCGGTGCAGATAATAGAGATCGACGTGGTCCATCCCCAGCCGGGAGAGACTGCCTTCAATGGCGCGGCGCACATTGGCGGGGGAGCCGTCGACCTTCAGCGCGGTCCGGTCGGCGTTGTAGCCGATGCCGAATTTGGTCGCGACGAAGGCGTCTGCGCGCCGCCCCTTCAGCGCCTTGCCCAGCAGCATCTCATTGGTGTGCGGGCCATACATCTCGGCCGTGTCGAACAGGGTGACACCCAGATCCAGCGCGCGGTGGATCACGGCGATGGCGCCGACCTCCTCGCTGGGTGGACCATAGAAGGCGCTCATCCCCATACAGCCCAGGCCGATGGCCGAAACCTCGGGGCCCTTCGGACCCAGTGTGCGCGTCTTCATGGGAAAGGTCCTCGTGGCGGAGAGCCCTTCAGGTGGTCGGCGCCCGGCCGGGTTTCAAGGCGCGTTCAGCGCCCGGATGGTCGGCGAGGCGTCCAGCGCGGTGTCCTCCACCGGATCGGCCTGCAAAGACAGATGGGCGAAGATGGTCCGCGCCTCGTCGAGGTCGTTCGCCGCCACCACCGCCGGATAGCCTCCGGCCATGGCCGCCAGCGGCAGCAGGGTCAGGCTGACCCCGTTCAGCACATTGCCGCCGATCACCGCGACTGTGTCGCCCTCGATGCGCACGACCACATCGCAATGCGTCCCGGCATAGCGTCCGAGATCAGGCCGGCGGTCGGCGAGGCTGCGATAGTCGACCCCACCCCGCGAATTGCACAGCAGGTCCCCGGGCCGGATCGGCACCTCGCCCCGGTCATGGGCGACATAGGCCGCCTTCGGGCGCTCGCCGTCCCGTGCCCGGATGGCCTGATCGATATAGACGCGGTGGGCAATGTCCCGCTCGAACTGGTCCATCTCGCCCAGGCCCGCCTCGCACATCACCCAGCTGATGAAGGCCGCCGACCAGGGCTCGACCCAGTTGATCTCGCCCTCGCCCTGCCGCCACTGGCGGTTCTGGCGGGACAGGACGTCGGCCCCGTCCGGCGTAGCGCTCCAGTAGCCGGCGATGGTGGCCGCCAGCGACGGCGTATGCTCCCACCGTCCGACCGCGCGGATCACCCGGTCCTGCTCGGGCGCCTCGAGGGCGGGATTGAGCGCATCCGGCACCACACCCTCCGGCAGGCGCCGCTCGCGCAGGCCGCGCAGATCGATGGTCTGGAAGCCGAACACGCCCCATTCCTGCACGGCCACATCGACGATCCGCCTGCGCGCCCAGTGGGTCGGGCCCACCCGGCACCCGGGCTGCACGATCTGCATCGCCCCGCGCCGTCCGGTGACCCGCTCGGACGGCGGGATCACATCGAACACCGCGCGGGGCAGCCTTGGCTGGCTCTGGGCCACCACTGGCCCGGCGGCCAGCCAGACCGCCAGCGCGATCAGAGCGCGGCGCACTGCACCGTCAGCCAGTCGAGAACCTCGCCGTCCAGCAGCGGCCCGACCTTGGCCAGCACCTCGGCATGGTAGGCATCGACATAGGCCCGCTCGTCCGCCGTCAGCAGGTCAACGTCGATCAGCCGACGATCCAGCGGCGCCAGCGTCAGCTGTTCGAAGCCATGCATCGGCCGCTCGCCGCCCGGAATGGCCTCCGGCGCCGTCACCACCTGCAGCGTCTCGATGCGGATGCCCCAGTGGCCTTCGCGGTAGTATCCCGGCTCGTTCGACACGATCATGCCGGTCAGCAGCGGCTGGGTGTTGACCGCCTTGGCGATCCGCTGCGGGCCCTCGTGGACCCCCAGATAGCTGCCGACGCCATGGCCGGTGCCGTGATCATAGTCATGCCCGGCCATCCACAGCGGCAGCCGCGCCAGCGCGTCCAGCTGATGCCCGGTTGTGCCCTCGGGGAAGCGCACCACGGCCATGGCGATATGACCCTTGAGCACAAGGGTGAACATGCGCCGCTGACCCTGCGACGGCTCGCCCACCGCGATGGTCCGCGTCACATCGGTCGTGCCGTCCAGGTATTGTCCGCCGCCGTCCACCAGCAGCAGCGAGCCCTTTTCCATCCGTCGGATGGTGCGGGTCACGGGCTTGTAGTGCGGCAGGGCGCCGTTCGGACCGGCCCCCGCGATCGTGTCGAAGCTCAGGTCCATCAGGGCGCCGGTGCCCTCGCGTAACTGCTCCAGCTTCTCGACCACGGCCCGCTCGTCCGGCAGGGTCTCCTGCGCCTCGGTGTCCAGCCAGTGGAGGAAGCGGGCCAGCGCCGCGCCGTCGCGGATATGCGCCTGACGCGCGCCTTCGATCTCCACCGGATTCTTGACCGCGCGCGGCAGGGTGCAGGGGTCCTGACCGCGCACGACGGTGCCCCCGGTGGCTTCCACCCGGTCGAAATACCAGGCCGCGCTCTGGGCCGGATCGATCAGCACCGACCGGCCCTTCATCTCGTCCAGCGCCGAGGCCAGGGTCTCGGGCGTCTCCAGCGTCACATCCTCGCCCAGCCAGCCGGGCAGCTCATTGGTCACCTTGGCCGGGTCGAGGAACAGCCGCGCCCGCCCGTCCGCCTCGACCAGCGCCTGTCCCAGCGGCAGGGGCGAGCGGATCACGTCCCCGCCCCGGATGTTGAACAGCCAGGCGACCGAGGTCGGCGCCGTCAGCAGGGCCACATCGGCCCCGACCTCCGCCACAGCCTTGCCCACACGGGCGCGCTTGTCGGCCGCGTCCTCGCCCGCATAGTCGATCGGGTGGGGCACGACCTTCGCCTGCGGCTGCGCGGGACGTTCCGATCCCCAGGCGCTGTCCAGCGGATTGCTGTCGACGGGCTTCAGCGTCACCCCTGCGCGCTTCGCCGCCGTCTGCAAACGCTTCAGCGCATCAGGGCTGTGCAGCCGCGGATCGTATCCGACGACCGACCCCCTGGGCTGCTCCGACAGATAGCGGGCGACCGCCGTCTCGTTGAAATCACGCAGCTCGAACTGGCCCTGATCGACCTGGGCCTTCACCTGCACCGTATAGCGCCCGTCGGCGAACACGGCGGCCTTGTCCTTCATCACCACGCCCGCGCCGGCCGAGCCCGTAAAGCCCGAGATCCACGCCAGCCGGTCATTGGCGGCCGGAAGATACTCGTTCTGGTGCTCATCCTCATGCGGCACCAGAAAGCCGTCCAGGCCCTGGGCCTGCATCTCGCGTCGCAGAAGCGGCAGGTGGCGCTCGCCAAAGCCGGGGTCGGTGGTCTCGTCGAATGTCTGTCTCATGCGCGCGGCTTAGCATCTCCCTCGCCCATGCGGGAAGGGAGCTGGCCTATTGCTGTGCCGGAGTTCCGGCCGGGGCTTCGGCAGCCGGCACCGGTACCGCGACCGGCACCGCCACCTCGCGTTCAACCACCACCGGCTCGGTCTGCGGGGCCTGACGGTTGAACAGGATGAGCATGACGGCCACCAGCACCAGCCCGCCGAGAATCCCGGCAATCCACCAGCCGGTGTTGCTCTCGCGCACGATGACGGTCTCGGTCGTTTCGGAATAGGCGGGCGCCGGCTCGACGATCACGGTCGGCTGGCGGGGGTCGTTCGGATCAAGGTAGGTCACGGGAGGGCTCCTCAGGGTCTTCAGACCTGAAAACGGCCCCGCCTGTGCCCGCGTTCCTTAACCCTTTCGCCTCAGCACCAGCGCGCTCCAGGCATCGCGCCGGATGCGCCGCTCCAGCACGAAGCCGCGCGACAGATAGGCGGCGGTCACCCGACGCTCCTGCGTCCGCAACAGGCCTGACAGGATGGCCACGCCCTCCAGCTGCAGCGCCTCCTTGATGTCCTGCGCCAGCGCCACCAGCGGCGGCGCCAGAATGTTCGCGAACACCAGGTCGTAGGGGCCATGCCGACGGACCTTCCGGTCGCTCAGGCCGGAGGCGTGGACAAAGCTGGCCTTCGCCTGGTTGAGCGCCGCATTCTCGTTGGCGATGCGCACCGACGGCGCGTCGATATCGGTCCCGACCGCGACCCGGCTGCCGGTCTTCGCCGCGGCGATGGCCAGCACACCCGTGCCCGCCCCGACGTCCAGCACCCGCTCGAACCGCTCGCGCTTCAACAGGTCATCGAACGCCATCAGGCACCCAACCGTCGTGCCATGGTGCCCGGTGCCGAAGGCCGCGCCGGCATCAATCTTCAGGTTCACGGTATTCTGCGGCACCCGCCCCTGATCGTGCGCGCCATAGACGAAGAACCGCCCCGCCCGCACCGGCGGCAGACCCGACAGCGACATCGCCAGCCAGTCCGCATCGGCCAGATCCTCGACCGTGGTGCTCAGGGCTGTGTCACCCTTCAGCGAGGTCACCAGTCGCTCGACCTCGGCGTCCGTGGTCGGAAAGGCGTCGATGCGCCAGATACCCCGGTCCTCGTCTTCCTCGAGGATGGAATAGGTCACGCCCTCCAGCAGGGGGTCGGCGTCCCACGCCGCCACCCGCGCTTCGGTTGCGTCTCTCGACCCATGTGCGATTATCTGAACTGCGGACTCTGACATTTCTCAAACGCCGCTATCATACCGAATCGCATGAATCGTCGGCGCGGCGTCTCGCGTCAAATCCATCCGAGGGGTCGGGGAATACATGGCCAAGGTTCCATCCAAGTCGAGTACGTCCAAGCCGGGCGCAACTGCATCGGGCGCTTCCAAGCCTAAAGCCGCGCCGAAGTCTACGGCGAAAGCAGCGACGGCCAAGCCGGCGACTGCCAAGGCGACCGCGCCCAAGGCCGCTCCGGCCAAGGCGAAAGCCCCGGCTGCTAAGGCCGCCGCGCGGCCCGCACCCAAGGCTCCGGCTACCGCCAAGGCCCCCGCTGCGGCCAAGGCACCGGCCGTGAAGAAGCCTGCTGCGGCGACCAAGCCGGCCGCTGCCAAGCCGGCGACGAAGACCGCGGCTGCCAAGCCCGCTGTTGCCAAGGCGGCCCCGGCCAAGGCCGCCCCGGCCGCGAAGAAGCCGGCCGCCTCGCGCGCCACTCCGGCCCGTCCGGCTGCGGCGAAGAAGCCCGCCGCCGCGCGCGCCGCTGCCAAACCGGCCACCACGCCCAAGGCTGCGGCCGTTACCCCGGCTCCGGTTCACCCGGCTCCGACCTCGGCGGCTCCGGCCCCTGCCCCCGCCGCTTCCTCCTCGACCGCGGCCAAGCCGGCCGAGAAGAAGAGCTTCATCGGCGGCATCCTCGACGCCATTTTCGGCAAGCGCTGATCCGGCGACCGCCCAAACAGAAAACCCCCGCCGGAGTGGCACCGGCGGGGGTTTTTTCTTGTGCGCTGGCGCGGGTCGTCAGGCTGGCGGCAGGTCCTCGGCGAGGATCGCCATCTCGAACATGAAGGAGCCGTCGCCGTCCTCGTCCTCGAAGACCAGGCCGAGGAATTCATCGTCGACATAGACCTCGACCGAGTCGGCGGTCTTGCGGGCCTTCAGCTTGATCCCTCCGTGGTTGAAGGTGCGCTTCAGGTGGCTTTCCAGCCGGCGTTGGTCGTTCTCGTTCACGGGATGCCTCTCGGTTCGTTCGGCGCGGACCCTAGAGAAGGCGGCCCGCAAGGGAAAGCCCGACCGGGCCTAGATCACAAAGTCATACACAATGTCGGCCAGGGTGTGGTCCATGGTGCGGGCCGGCGTGGCATCGGTCGGACAGTTGACCAGCCGCGCGGGCACCCCGGCCACGGTGCATCCGGCGGGCACCGGCTTCAGCACCACCGAGCCCGACGCTACCTTGGCGTAGTCGCCGATCGTAATATTGCCCAGCACCTTGGCCCCGGCCCCCAGCAGTACGCCCTTGCCGATCTTGGGGTGGCGGTCGCCGCGCTCGGCGCCGGTGCCGCCCAGCGTCACCGCATGCAGCATGGACACCTCGTCGCCGACCACCGCCGTTTCGCCGATAACGATGCCCGTCCCATGATCGAGGAACAGCCCCGAGCCCATCTGGGCACCCGGGTGGATATCGACCTGGAACAGTTCCGAGATGCGACTCTGGAAATGCAGCGCCAGGGTCTCACGCCCCTCGGTCCACAGCCAGTGGGCCACGCGCCAGCCCTGCAGCGCCTGAAAGCCCTTGAAGTACAGGAAGGGCTGCAGCAGCGAGCGGATCGCCGGATCGCGTTCCTCGACGGCCTGCAGATCGGCCTCGGCGGCGGCGACAATCCCCGGGTCGGCCTCGAACGCCGCAAGACACACCTCGCGCACCGTCATGGCGCCCAGCTCGGCATCGCCCAGCTTCCTCGCGATCTGGAAACTCAACGCCGCGCCCAGATTGCCATGCGACAGGATCACGGCATTCATCTGCGAGGCCAGATCCGGCTCATCGCGAGAGGCCTGCTCGGCGGCGCGCCTCAGCTGGTTCCACAGGTCAGACGTTTCGGGAACGGCCTCCAGTCGGGGCGTGGCCATGCATCCTCGCTTATTGGTTCAGGCCGAAAGATAGGCCCACCACCCGCATATCGCCACCCCGGGCACTGGCGGCCCCGCGCCCGCGCCCCTAGCTAGGGCTCATGACCGAGCTTGCCGCCCCCCTCGCCCTTCCCCGCCGCGACCCCGCCCTGATCGACTATCTGTCGACCCGGCGCTCGGCTCCGGCCCAGGCCCTCGCGGGCCCCGGACCGTCCGATGCGGACCTTGAGGCCATCCTGCGGATCGGCCTTCGCACCCCCGACCACGGCAAGCTCTTCCCCTGGCGGCTGGTCGTCCTGTCCAATGAGACGCGCGCGGCCCTTGCCCATGCGCTGCAGCCCCTCGCTGACGACCAGCCCGACCCCAACAAGGCCCGCGCCGTCCTCGCCAAGCTGACCGCCCCGCCCGTCACGGTCATGGTGATCTCCACTCCGGTCCGGGATCACAAGGTCCCCGTCTGGGAGCAGGAACTGTCCGCCGGGGCACTGGCGATGAACCTCAGCCACGCGGCCTTCGCTCACGGCTTTTCGGCCAGCTGGATCACCGACTGGTACGCCTATGACCCCCGGGCCCTCAGCCTGTTCGGCATTGGCGAGGCCGAGCGCATCGCCGGCTTCATCCATATGGGCACGCTCGAGACCCCGCCCATGGAACGCCCCCGCCCCGACCCGGAAGACAAGGTCGTCCGCCGATAGGCCTCAGGCGGCCTTGGCCGGTGCGTCTTCGACCGGCGCCGGTACCATCGGCAGGCGCAGGGTGAAGGTCGCGCCTTGGCCGAGCGTACTGTTCACCGAGATGTCCCCGCCCATCGCGCGGATCAGCCGCTTGCAGATCGCCAGCCCCAGCCCGGCCCCGTCGTGGGCGCGGGTCACCGACTCGTCAGCCTGGGCAAAGTCATCGAACATGCGCGGGACAAAATCCGGGTCGAGACCCGGCCCTGTGTCCGACACGCTCAGGTGCACCACCCCGCCCTTCACGGTCGACGACAGACGGATATGCCCCTCGGTGGTGAAGTTCGCAGCATTGCGGGTCAGGCATTCCAGCGCCTGTTTCAGGTGCGGGCCGTCCCCCATCCAGAGGCCCTTCACACCCGAGTCGACCAGCACCGAAATCGGCTTGGTCTGCACGGCTGCGCGGGTGCGATCCGCGATGTCCTCCATCAGGGCGTCCAGATCGAACGGCGCCGTCTCCAGATCCACTCGCTCGCGCTCCAGACGCGTGACCAGCAGGATCTGTTCGATCATGCCCAGCAGGTCCTGACCCGACGCCTTGAGAATCTTCAGATGGCCCTGCTGGATCGGGCTCAACTCGCCATGCGCCATGATCTCGGCCATGCCCAACACTCCGTTCAGGGGCGTGCGCAGCTCGTGACTGATGTTGGCCAGAAAACGCGTCTTGGCCTCACTGGCCGCCTCGGCCCGGTCGCGCGCCTCTGACAGGTCGGCCTGGTTCTGCTCCAGCGCCTTAGCGATACGGTCCAGAGACACCCACAGCAGCACCGCCCCGCCGATCAGGGCGGAGATCAGCACGATGAACATCGGCTTGGCCCGCTTCAGGACGGCGGCGCCCGGCCGGCTGGGAGTCCACGCCAGCACGCCCAGCCGCTTGCCTTCAGGCCCGACGATTGGAAAGGCCACCTGATTGACGCGCGGCTCCGTCACATACTCGACGCCTTCCAGCGCCAGATCGCGGCTAAGACTGTCGACCATCGCCGAGATGTTGCGCATCGAGATCACGACCGGATCGGTCGCGAGCCGCGCGACCGAGTCATCCTCCGGCACCACGGTCGAGGCCGCGACGACATAGGTGACACCGTCCGCCTCCATCATTCCGGTCCAGCTCTGGGCGACCTCGAGGCCCAGCCCCGGCGGGTGGTTTTGCTGCAGGGCCAGCGCCACCGGCCGGGTCGCAGCCGCAAGGGCCTCCCGCTCCGCGTCGGTCAGCGGCGCACCGACCCGCTCGGCCATCACCACCTGACCGTCGCTTCCCACCGCCACCGTCACGTCGTGGTGCATGTACTCGTTGTAGTAGTCCGCGAAATAGTCCTTCATCCACTGGGTGTCATTGCGGGCAAAGGCGCTCACCGCCTCCGCCCATATGCTTGAGGTCTGTACCTCCTCCAGCGTCCGCGCCTGCATCCGCTGCAGGCCCACCCAGGCCAGGTGGATTTCCTCATCCTTGTGGATTTTGTCGATGGAGCGCGCCGCAAAGGCGAACAGCCCCGCGGCCCCCGCGAGCACAAGGGCGCCGACCAGCAAGGCGACGAGCAGAACCCGCCGCAGATCAAGCCTTTGAGATGTGGGATTCCCCGCCATGCCCCCACTATCGCCCAGGTGTCATAAAATCGCGTTATTCGCGATGGCTAACGCTTCTTAAGACCCAGGCGAGCGAATCCGGCACGGGCTCCGCGGCTCCGTCTCCGGACGATGCACCAGCGACACCAGCACGATCGAGATGATCATCAGCAGGAACCAGCTGCCCAGCTTGTCCAGTGACACCGGCTCCCAGCCCGCCTCCTGCCCCGGATAGGTCCAAGCCCGCGCCAGGGTGCCGATGTTCTCGGCCAGCCAGATGAACAGCGCCACCAGTCCATAGCCCGCCAACAGGGGCATCGCCCGCCGCCTCCGGTCCGGCGTGAACCAGAACCAGCCCCGGCCGAACAGCACGCCGGCCATCAGGAACAGCGCACCCCGCACGTCCGGCAGCCAGTGGTGCAGGAAGAAGTTCAGATAGATCCCCGCCGCCAGCACCCCCGTCATCCACACCGGCGGATAGTCCCGCACCCGGATGTGAAAGATGCGCTGAACCCGCGCGATATAGCTGCCGACTGCCGCGTACATGAAGCCCGAGAACAGCGGCACATCGCCGATCCTCAGCATCGAGGCCTCGGGATAGACCCACGACCCGTGCGCCGTCTTGAACAGCTCCATGATCGTGCCCGCGATATGGAACAGCAGGATGACCCGCGCCTCCTCCCAACTCTCCAGCTTGAAGACCAGCATGCCTGCCTGGATCGCCACCGCCCCCACGACCAGGGCGTCATAGCGGGCGATGCCGAGGTCCTCGGGCCACCACAGGAAGGTCGCGACGATCAGCACCAATAACAGCCCGCCGAACAGGCACGCCCAGCCCTGCTTGATCCCGAACATCAACAGCTCGAACGCATACCCCCGCCCTCGCCCCCGATCCGCCCAGGCCTGCGCCCCCGCCAGCCAGCGGCGACCCAGGATTTCCAGCGGCGGACGGCGATAGGAAGCGCTCATGCCCCGGTTGGATCACGGAGCACCGCTGAGCGTCATGAGCGGGGGGTGAGGAACGGGTGACTAACCCCGCCCGCGATACCCCGGCACACCCTGATCGGGCAGCCAGACACCCTCGGGCACCGGTCCGGTCTGCCAGAAGACGTCGATGGGGATGCCGCCGCGCGGGTACCAGTAGCCGCCGATACGCAGCCATTTGGGCTCCAGCAGTCCCGCGAGCCGCTTGCCGATGGCCACGGTGCAATCCTCGTGGAAGGCGCCGTGATTGCGGAAGCTGGTCAGGTACAGCTTCAGACTCTTCGATTCGACCAGCCAGTCCCCCGGCACATAGTCGATCACCAGATGGGCAAAGTCCGGCTGGCCCGTGACGGGGCACAGGCTGGTGAATTCGGGCGCTGTGAATCGCGCGACATACAGGGTGTCGGCGTGCGGATTGGGCACCCGCTCAAGCGTTGCGGAGTCAGGATCAGCCGGCTGCGCCGTATGCGCGCCCAGCTGGCTCAGGCCGGAAGTGTCTGTGGTCATGGAAGGCCTTTAGCGGGTTGCGGGCGGGCTGAAAATGGCGGGGTTGGGCATGACGAAGGTCCGGCGGCTGCTGCTATCAAAGCCGCATCCGAATTCCCTCGCCCCTTCAACGCTCCCGCCGTTTCCCGGACCGTTCTTCCCGCCCTGGGTCGCGGCCCGCCCATACTGTCCGGTTGCCAACGTCGCCGCACACCCCATCCCATGATTTCAGACGATTCAGACGGTAAATTTCCCCCCTCTCCCGTGGGAGAGGGGGCAGGGGGTGAGGGGCTCTCCATGTCCTTCGGCGTGAGCCGTCGCACCGGTCCTGCCACGGCTGTCGCCGACGGACACCGCCGCCCCTCATCCGGCGCTCACGCGCCACCTTCTCCCATCGGAAGAAGGGGACCACCTTGTCAGAGGAAGGCCAATTCAGACCATTCAGACGGTATTTTTCGCGCCCTCGGCACCGCCTTCCCCCGTTGCCTTACCCCGCGACAGCCGTCTATCCGTAGCGAAAGACAACGGAGGAGCCGCCCATGACCATTCCCGCTTCCCTACAAAAAGGGCTGAAGCTGCCGGTGATCGCGGCGCCCATGTTCCTGGTGTCCGGGCCGGATCTGGTGGTCGAGGCCTGCAATGCGGGGGTCATCGGCACCTTCCCCTCGCTGAACCAGCGCACCACCGAGGGCTATCGGGAGTGGCTGAAGGACATCAAGGCCCGCCTGAAGCCCGACGCCGCCGCCTTTGGCGTCAACCACATCGTCCACCCGACCAATCCGCGCCTGATGGCCGACATGATGGTCTCGGTCGAGGAACAGGTGCCCCTGATTATCACCTCCCTGGGCGCCGTGCGCGATGTCGTTGATGCGGTGCACGGCTATGGCGGGGTGGTGTTCCACGACATCGCCAATGTCCGCCACGCCCGCAAGGCCGCCGAGGCCGGGGTCGACGGCCTGATCCTCGTGGCCAATGGCGCAGGCGGCCACGCGGGGATCATCAATCCCTTTGCCCTGATCAATGAGGTGCGGTCCTTCTTCGACGGCACCATCATCCTGTCCGGCTGTCTCTCGACCGGCCAGGACATTGCCGGCGCCATCACTCTTGGGGCCGACTTTGCCTATATGGGCACCCGATTTATCAACACGACCGAGGCCATGGCACAGGACGCCTACAAGGCCATGATTGTGGACTCCGGGGCCTCGGACATCACCTACACCCCGGCGGTTTCGGGCATCCCGGCCAACTTCCTGACGCCTTCGCTGATCGAGAACGGCATCGACCCGAAGACCCTGCCCGAGCACAAGCTGGACATGGCCGACGAGGCCAAGGCCTGGAAGACCGTATGGTCCGCCGGACAGGGCGCAGGTTCCATCCACGATGTTGTGCCGGCGGCCGAGCTGGTCCAGCGTCTCACGGGTGAGTTCCGATCCGCACTCTCCAACGTCCACAAGCGCTACGGCTGAGGAACCGGGTCACAAAAGCGGAGGCCTCTATGAAGTTCGCGTCGATTGCCCTCGGAGCCCTGTGCGTAGCGCTGTGCTCCGGCGCAGCTCCCCTGCCCCCGGCTCCGGCTCCCGACGCGCGCTCGGCCACGCAGCAGTTCGAACAGATCGCGCAATGGGTTGGGCGCTGGCGGGTAGACGAAACCGAGGTGCTGACCATCGTCTTCGAAAGCACGGCCAACGGCCGGACCATCGTCGAACGCTGGGAGACGCCCAACGGTCTGCACTCAATGACCGTCTATCACATGGACGGCGACGCCCTGGTGGCGACCCACTACTGCCCCCAGGGGAACCAGCCGCGCCTAGTTTCGCATGGCTCGGACGGTCCGGATATCCGATTCACCTTCCGCGACGTGACCGACCTCGACCCCGGCGAAAGCTACCAGCACGATCTGGCGTTCTCGACCGCCCGCGACGGCGCTCTCGTCCGCACGGAGGTCTATCAGGGTCCGGACGGTCAGGCCGAGCCGGGTCGCTATACCCTGCGGCGGGCCGAGCAGGCCTCGCGGCACCCCGCCTGACTGCGTGGCGCGGCGGCAACAAATGTGCTGTCACGCCGCGACCCAATTCGCCAGCGGCGACAAGTTCAGCTAAGGGGGCGGCGTCCCACGGATTCGTCCTTATACGGAGCCATCATGCGCGCCCTCCTGACCGGCCTTTCGGCCCTGACCCTTCTGGCCGTCTCGACCCCGGCTGCCGCCCAGAGCATGGCCGGTGGCGATTGGGCATTTGGCGTCGGCGCCGGTACCGACAACCGCTCCAAGGACGTCTCCAAGTCGGGCACGGACGCCTATGGCTGGGCGCTCGCGGAATGGACCAGCGGCGACGGCTTCTTTTACACGGGCGCCGGGGCCGAAACCATCGACAGCTCGGGCTCGGATCTGGAGATTGAGGCGGGCGTCGGCATCCGGCCCCAGTGGGGCGGCTTCGACTTCGACCTGAACGCCACGCACAAGTGGCGGGTCGATGCCAATCCGGGCACGGACGACGACGCCTGGGAGCTCACCGCCGACGTCAGCCGCGCCATTGGCCCGGCCAAGGGCAAGCTGCGCCTGCAGTACTCGCCGGACGGCACCGGCCCGACCGAATCCTGGACCTGGGTCGAGGCGCGCGCCAGCTGGGACCTGACCCTCACCACCGCGATCTCGGCCGGAATCGGCCGCCGCGAACAGGACCTGTCGGTCGACTACACGGGCTGGGACGCCGGCGTGACCTGGCAGCTGACGCCCGCGATCGACCTCGATGTCCGCTATCACGACACCGACGCCGACCCGTCCCTGTTCGGCGACCAGTACGGCTCGGCCGTGGTGGCCAACATCGGCTTCTACTTCTAAACCTTGGCCGTAGCCCCTATATAGGGGCATGACCTTCCGACCCACGACACTCGAGCGCGCCTATGAGCTGGCGCGCGAGGGCCGCTGCCGCACCGTCGGCGACATCAAGATCCAGCTGAAGATCGAGGGCTACGAGCGCATCCGCGAGTCGCTGTATGGCGGCACCCTCAACGCCGCCCTTCGCGACCTCTGCCGCGAGCATTATGCCGCGGCCGAGGCCGACAGCGGCGCCTAGCCCAGCGCCTGGTCGAGGTCGGCGATCAGGTCGTCGATGTCCTCGACCCCGACGGACAGCCGGATCAGGCTGTCGGTGATGCCGCCCGCCTCGCGCACCTCCTTCGGCACCGAGGCATGGGTCATGATGGCCGGGTGGTTCACCAGGCTTTCGACCCCGCCCAGCGACTCGGCCAGGGTGAAAACCTCGACCCGCTCCAGCACCCGGCGTGTCCGCTCCAGATCGCCGTCGATGACCACGCTGACCATGCCGCCGAAGCCGCCGGTCATCTGGCGTGCCGCCAGCTCATGCCCCGGATGGCTGATCAGGCCCGGATAGATGACCCTGGCCACGCCCTTGCGCGTCTCCAGCCAGCGCGCCACCGCGAGCGCATTCTCGCAGTGGGCCTTCATCCGCAGGCCCAGCGTCTTCAGTCCCCGGTTGGCGAGGAAGGCGTCGAATGGTCCCATGATGCCGCCGACCGAGTTCTGCAGGAACTTCAGCTGTGTCGCCAGCTCGGGGTTGGCCGTGACCAGCACCCCGCCGACGATGTCCGAGTGCCCGTTCAGATACTTGGTGGCCGAGTGCATGACGATGTCGGCACCCAGGCTGATCGGCTGCTGGCACCAGGGCGTTGCGAAGGTGTTGTCGACCACCAGGATCAGGCCGCGCGCCTTCGCGATCTTCGACAGGGCCGCGATGTCGGCCAGCTTCATCAGCGGATTGGTCGGGGTCTCGACCCAGATCATCCGGGTCTTGTCAGTGATGGCCGCCTCGACCGCCGCCGGATCGGCCATGTTCACATAGGCGAAGTCCAGCCCCATGGACCGGCGCCGCACCCGCTCGAACAGCCGCCACGACCCGCCGTACAGATCGTCGCCGGTGACGATGTGGCTGCCGGCGTCCAGCAGTTCGAGCGCCGTCGAGGTCGCGGCCATGCCGCTGCCGAAGGCAAAGCCGTGCGTGCCCCCCTCCAGGTCCGCGATACAGGCCTCGAACGCCTCACGCGTGGGGTTCTTACCCCGCGCATACTCATAGCCCTTGTTCACCCCCGGGCTTTCCTGGGCGTAGGTCGAGGTGGCGTAGATCGGCGTCATGACCGCACCCGTCGTGGGATCGGGCCGCTGTCCGGCGTGGATGGCACGCGTGGAAAAGCCCGGACGGTTCTTGCGGTCGGTCATGCGGAATCGGTCTCTCTACAGAAGGGTCTGCTTGAAGAAGTCGGACGCCAGGCGATGGACTTCAAGCCATTGGGCCGGCGTATAGATATGCCCGGCCCCGCGCACCACCTCATGCTGCACCGGCACATCGGCGCGACGCAGGAACTCGACCCAGCGGCGTGTGCTCTCCGGAGAGACGTGGCTGTCGTTCTCCGACTGGATGACCAGCACGGGGATCCGGCGGCGCGGCGACCGCGGGATATAGACGTCCCACCCTCCGGCCAAGCCGATGGCGGCGGCCGCCCGGCTGTTGCCCAGCGCTCCATCCACGGCGACATAGGAGCCCAGCGAATAGCCCATGATGCCGGTGCGGCGGCGGTCGATACCGTCCGCGATCAGCCAGTTGATGGCGTCGCTGCCGACAGTCCGCCAGGCATCCATCATGGGCTCCGGCCGCACCCCGTCATCCGCCGCCGCGTCATAATAGGCCGGCACCATCGCCACGAAGCCCTCGGCGGCGAAACGCTCGGCCAGCGTCAGATACGGCGGACCGATGCCGCCTGCACCGTGCATGAAGACCACGCCTGCCCCATTGGGCGCGGTCGGGCGATAGAGCGCGGCACGGATGTCCTTGCGCCGGCTGCGGAACGTCAGGGTCTCGACCGAGAACGGCGCGTCCTGCACGCGTGCCATACCCGCCAGCCAGGGCGTGGCTGCGGCCGCGACCAGAAGCTGCCGGCGCGTGCGGGTCATGTCAGGGTGCGGTCGAAGAACCGCCCTGCCACGTCAAACACCGTCCGCCACTCGCCCGCGTCAAAGCGGTGGCGGGGTGAGGTCAGCTCATGCAACTCCACAGGCACTCTGGCGTCGGCGAGGGTCCGGGCCCGCTCGCGCACCCGACGCGCCGCGACCAGAGGGTCGCCGTCCGCATAGATCAGCAGCACCGGCGGGCGGTGACCGATCCTGTCCGTGTCCAGCGACCCGCCGGAAGCTACACCGACGAAGGCCGCGGCGCTTCCCTCCTCCAGCACCCCGTCCAGCCCGAGGGAGCCCCCGCGCGAGAACCCCAGCGCACCCACCCGGTCCGGCTCGACACCCGACCGCCCACCCAGCCAGTCCAGCCCGTCGAGGATCGCCCGGCGCCACCGCTCCGCCGCCACGGCGGTCGTGCGGCGCTGTCTCGGCGTCGCGTCGAAGTAGTTGGGCATCAGGCAGTGATAGCCCCTCGCCGTCAGGGACAGGGCCCCTTCGGTGAAGATGTGCACATCGTCCTGCGCCCCGCCTCCCCCGTGCAGCAGGGCGACGGCGGATCCGGCCATCGGACCGCGCCGCGCGTCGCCGACCGGCGAGAACAGCAGGCCGTTGATGGGGAACGCCCCACTTTGATAGCTGACCACGGAGATGCCCAGTGCCGCCGGATCCTGGGCCTTGACCGCGCCCGCACTCCCGACCGTCGTCGCGGCCAGGCCCCCGATCAGCAGCTGGCGACGGTCCGGGGTCATCTCACCGATTCAGGCTGAGGTGGTTGATCAGGTCCGTGCGGGTGATCAGGCCGACGAACCTCTCGCCGTCCAGCACGATCGCCACCCGATCCCGGTCGAACAGGGGCACCAGCGCCTCCAGCGGTTCATTGACCTGAACGGTGTCCAGCTCGCGCGTCATCACCTTTGACACCGGCAGCCTGAAGCGCTCCTCGCGGGTGATCTCGTCGGTGTTCATCGTGTGCACCAGATCGCTCTCGTCAACGATGCCGACCAGCCGCCCCTCGCTGAAGATCGGCAGTTGCGAGACATCGGCCCCGCGCATGCGCTTGAACACCGTGTCCACCGTGTCGTCCGGCCCGGCAAAGACCACGGCGCCGTCCTCATATTTGCGGGTGATCAGGTCCGACAGGTCGCCGTGCAACTCGCGCTCGCCCAGTCCCTGATCGGCCAGCCAGGCGTCGTTGTAGACCTTGGACAGATACTTGGCCCCGGTGTCACAGACGAAGGTCACGCACGTCTTGGGTTCGGTCTGCTCGCGGCACCAGCGCAGGGCCGCCGCGATCAGGGTGCCCGACGACGATCCGGCGAGAATGCCCTCCTTGAGCAGCAGGTCGCGCACGGTGGCGATCGCCTCGGCGTCGGGGATGGAATAGGCCTTGTCGATCAGGTCCATGTCGGCAGTGTCAGGCACGAAATTCTGGCCGATCCCCTCGACCGTATAGCTGCCCTCGGGTCCCGGCTCCCCGTCATTGACGATCCCGGCCAGCGTCGACCCGACCGGGTCGGCCAGAATGATCCTGGCGTCCGAGCCCTTTGACTTCAGGAAGCGGGCGATCCCCGTGATGGTGCCGCCCGAGCCGATGCCGGCGACAAAGCCGTCCACCTTGCCGTCCATCTGCTCCCAGATCTCGGGCCCCGTGGTCTCGAAATGCGCGGCCGAGTTGGCGTCATTGGCGAACTGGTTGACGTAGTAGCCGCCCGGAATCTGCTGGGCCAGGCGTTCGGCCATGTCGGTATAGTATTCGGGGTGGCCGTGCGGCACGTCCGAGCGGGTCAACCGTACATCGGCACCCATGGCGCGCAGGTGCTGGATCTTCTCCCTGGACATCTTGTCCGGGATGACCAGCAGCACCTTGTAGCCCTTGGCCTGTCCGACCAGGGTCAACGCCAGACCGGTATTGCCGGCCGTCGCCTCAACAATCGTGCCGCCGGGCTTGAGCCAACCTTCCTTCTCGGCGGCCGCAATCATCGACAGGGCGATGCGGTCCTTGATTGACCCGCCCGGATTCTGGCTTTCCAGCTTCAGGAACAGCCGGCACTTGCCGGTGTCCATGCGGCTCACCTCGACCATGGGCGTCTTGCCGATCAGATCGAGCAGCGAAGCGGTAGGACCGGCAAGGACCGGTTTGGGGGCAAGCGACATTCTGACTCCTGGGCTTTGGGCCGGAAGCTGGTCCGGTCTCCCGCTCAGGTCAAGCCGAACGCCTCATACCCTCAGGGAATGGCGTAGGCGTAGAGGCCGATGCAGCCATCCAGTTCGCGCTCCAGAATGGTGCCCCCGCCGTCTTCATTGGAATCCAGCCACGCGTTCAGGGCGTTGCCGCTGTCGTCGATCGACAGGCCTTCGCGCGACGCAGCCTGCAGTCGGCTGGCATCAGCAGCCTTCAGCAGGGTGGCCGCAAGCTCAGCGGTCTCCCGATTCTCGTCCGTCGGGTCGTTCTCGACCACCTGGGCGGCCAGTACGGCGGTGAACAGGAACACGCCGGTGCAGTTGACGGCCTGCTGATGGGTCGGGGGGTCCTGCGGGGCGGTGGACAGGGCGAAGGACAGGGCCAGGGCGGTGATGAACATGTGAAGCTCCAGGATGAGGCCTGCACCTTGCGCGCCGCCGTCCGGCGCTCAACCTCCGGAACCTGACGACAAAGCGGGGCGAAGCGCGTTAAGGGAGGAAGATGACAAAGAGCCCCCGTCGCCCCGCCCCGGGGCTGCCCGACAAGGACACCCTGCTGGCCTATCTGCGCGAGGCAGGGTCGGCCGAGAAGACCGACATCGCCCGTCACTTCGGCCTGAAGGGCGCCGACCGGCGCGCCCTGCGCGAGATGATCCGCGAGCTGGAGGAAGAGGGCCGTCTCGGCCGGCGCGGGCGCAAGGGCCTCAGCGAGGCCGGTGGCCTGCCCCCCGTCGGGGTGGCTGACGTCGTCGAGCGCGATATCGACGGCGAGCTGATCGTCCGGCTGGTCGAGGCGTCCGTCGACGCTCCGACCGCGCTGCTGATGCCGGATCGCAAGGCGGCCGGCGCCGCGCCGGGGCTGGGGGATCGCCTGCTGGTCCGCTTCGCGCGGGGTGAAGAGGGCTGGGAAGCCCGCCTGATCAAGAAGCTCGACACCGGGGCCGACCGGGTGCTGGGCGTGATCCGCCGTTCCGCCCGACAGGTGCGCATCGAGTCCGTCGACCGTCGGGGCAAGGACACGCTGATCGTCCCGGAAAGCCAGGTCGAGGGTCTCAAGGACGGCGACCTGGTACTGGCCGCGGTCGAAAAGGGCAGCAGCCGCCACGGCCCCAAACGCGGCAAGGTGCTGGAGCGGCTGGGCCGCGAGGACGACCCGCGCGCGGCCTCGCTCATCGCCATCCATGCCCACGGCCTGCCCACAGGCTTCTCCGAAACCGTCGAGGCCGAAGCCGAGGATCAGGCCCTGCCCTCGCTCAAGGGGCGCGAAGACCTGCGCGACCTGCCGCTGATCACCATCGATCCCGCCGACGCGCGCGACCACGACGACGCCGTCTATGCCCACGCTGATGATGACGCGAAGAACCCCGGGGGCTGGATCGTCTGGGTCGCGATCGCCGACGTGGCCGCCTACGTCCGACCCGGCAGCGCGCTGGACCAGCAGGCGCGCGACAAGGGCAACTCCACCTACTTCCCCGACCGGGTCGAACCCATGCTGCCCGAGGTGCTGTCGAACGGCCTGTGCAGTCTGAAGGTCGGCGAGAACCGTGCCTGCCTCGCCGTGCGCATGGTCTTCGATGCAGAGGGCAGGAAGCGCAGCCATCGCTTCGTCCGGGGCCTGATGCGGTCGCACGCCAGCCTGTCGTACGAACAGGCCCAGGCCGCCGCCGACGGTCGTTTCGACGATGTGACGGGCCCGATCGTCGACGCCGTCCTTAAGCCCCTGTGGACCGCCTATCGCACCATGCTCAAGGGCCGCAGGAAGCGCGCCCCGCTGGCCATCGAAAGCCTGGAACGCAAGATCAACATGTCGCCGAAGGGCGAGATCCTCTCGATCGAACCGCGCGCCTCGCTGGAAGCGCACCGCCTGATCGAGGAGATGATGATCCAGGCCAACGTCTCGGCTGCCGAGACGCTGGAGCAGAAGCGCACCCCCCTGATCTATCGGGTGCACGACACGCCCAGCCAGGAAAAGGTCTTCAACCTCGCCGACTTCCTGCAGACGCTGGGCCGTCCCTGGAACAAGGGCGAGGCGCCGACCACCAAGAAGCTCAACGCCCTGCTCGACAGCATGCGCGACACGCCCCACGCCGAGATCGTCAACGAAGTGGTCCTGCGCAGCCAGATGCAGGCGATCTACACGCCCGAGAACATCGGCCACTTCGGGCTGAACCTCGACCGCTACGCCCACTTCACCTCACCGATCCGGCGGTACTCGGACCTGATCGTGCACCGGGCCCTGATCCGGGCGCTGGGGCTGGGCAAGGACGGGCTGACCGACCGCGAGGCCTCCGAACTGCCCGCCATCGCCGAGCATCTGGTCATGACCGAGCGGCGCTCGATGGCCGCCGAGCGCGACGCCACCGACCGCTACATCGCCGCCTTCCTCGAGGAGCGGGTGGGCGCGACCTTCACGGGCCGGATCACGGGCGTGACCCGCTTCGGCCTGTTCGTGCGGCTGGACGAGACCGGCGCGGACGGCCTGATCCCCATCTCGTCGCTGGGCCGCGACTATTTCCAGCACGACGAGGCGGCCCACGCCTTGGTCGGCCAACGGTCTGGCCAGCGCTGGACCCTGGGGCGCCGGGTCGAGGTCAAGCTGGTCGAGGCCACCCCCCTGACCGGCGGCCTGGTGCTGGAGATGCTGTCCGACGCGGAAGAGGGCAAACCCCCGACCGGCGGCGGCCCGCGCGGCCGGCCCTCCGGCAAGCCGCCGCGCAAGGGCGGTGGCAAGCCGCCTTCCGGAGGGCTCAAAGGCGTGAGGAAGGGCCGTCGCCGCTGAGCGGTTCGAGATTGGCGAGCCAGGCGGCCATGGCTTCAACCGAGCACATCTGCTCGCCCGTCAGCCACGCCTTGAGGACGGCGAGTGTTGCCGCGGCAGACCCGGTGGCCCTGAGCGCAGCCGGGACACCGCTGACGGTCGGCGGCAGGCGGTACTCGATCATCTGGGCGAGCTTTCGCTGCAATCGCGGGGCGAGCGGGGGCTCAAAGAGGGCCCGGGCCGGCGCACGCCTGTCCCACATGTGCGCCAGGATAGCCTGCAGGTCGAAGCGGTTCGCGCGGCCCACCGCCGCCTCCGCGAGCGGCCTCCAGAGCGGCTCGATCATCGCCAGCAGCACCTCGTCCTTGCTGCGGAAATGCTCATAGAAGGTCGAGCGTCCGACGCCCGCTCGGGCAATCAGATCGGCGGTACGAATGTCCCGCCACTTGCGGCTGAACATGAGCGCCGTCATGGCGTCGGTAATCGCCAGTCGGGTGCGGATCTTGCGTCGGTCGGTTTCGGGTGGCCGCATCGTCATCCCCGCACCATAGCCCCACGGAGAAAGAGGGCGAGCCGGAAACCACCGGACAATTCGCGGCGATTGTCCGGAAGCGGACTCCGGATCGTTTTCGTCCGTGGCCCTCCGGCCTTGCTCCCGCCAGAGACGACCCGAACAGGACAGGGGCTCACCGATGGCAAACACTACACTCGACAAGGCCGGCGCCGGCGCACTCATTTCAGGGGCCGTCGCGGCTTCGGCCCTGATGCTGCACCACCCCACCTCGCTGCACGGGCCAGACGACGGACAGCTGCTCGCGGACTGGCCGAACGCAACCGTTCACGGCGCGATGGTCGTGTGCCTGTTCGCCTTTGCCCTTGGCGGGACGGCCCTGGTCAAACGCCTTGGCCGGGATCGGCCAACGGTGGTCAGCGGCGGTCTGGCCTTCAACGGGGCGATTGCGGCGTTCGTCACGGCAGCTCTGACCAATGGGTTCGCCATGCCCGCCGCGCCGGAAGCCGCCGGGGCACTCCGGGCCCTGAACCAGACACTCGCCACGTTCGGACTGCGGGGCTGGGCCTTGCCACAGGCGCCTTCGCGGTTCCCATGCTGACACGAGGCACCATGGCGCGTCTGGCAGCAGCGCCGGGGCTGCTCATGTTCGTGGCGGCACCTGTATGGGCGCTGACATCCGGCGGCCATTTCGGACTTCACGCTGCGACCGCTTCCATGGGACTGTTTGCGATCTGGGCCCTTGCGACCGGCGCATGGCTTCTGAAGGAAGACACCCCATGAGCGACACGCACCGGATCGCAGCCATCGTCCCCGCCCGGGACCTGGCAGCCTCGACCGACTTCTACGAGAGACTGGGCCTGACCGTCACGGCAGATTACGGGGACTACCGCATCCTCAGCGACGGGCGCGGCTGGCACCTGCATCTACGGCTCGTGCCCGGCTGGCCGGCCAGGATCGAGGACAATGCGCTTGGGCTGTATCTCTATGTCGAGGATGTGGACGCTGTTGCCGAACGGGTGCGGGACCGCATCATCGAACCGGGTGATCCCTCGCTGAAGCCCTGGGGCTGTTACGAGTTCTCGGTCAGCGACCCCAATGGCGCCCTGATCCGGATCGGTCGGATAGAGACCTAGGCCCCGGCCTTTCCCGGGATGGCGGATCGTGGCATCGCTGGTCCATGGTGCGTGAGACTCCCGAGACTTCCCGGCCCTTCGATGCCCGCGCCGATCTGGCGGACTCGCCGGATGTCGGGGCCCGGATGCGCCCCCGGGATGCCGCGACCCTGATCCTGACCCGGAGCCGCTCGGGCAAGGTCGAGGCGCTGATGGGGCGTCGGGCCCCCGGGCATGTCTTCATGGCCTCGAAGTGGGTGTTTCCGGGGGGACGGGTGGAGCGGGCCGACTTCACCGCGCCGTTCGCCGCCGACCTGCCCGCAAGCGAACTTGCCATGCTGTCGCGCGAGATGACCGAGCGCCGGGCGCGGGCGCTGGCCATGGCAGCCGTGCGGGAGACCCATGAGGAGACCGGCGTCATCGTCGGACGCCCCGCCGTCCGTCGGAGCGTGGCCGGTCCTTGGCGGGACTTCCTGTCGACGGGCCATCAGGCGGACCTGGCGGGCCTCAGCTACATCGCCCGCGCCATCACACCGCCGGGTCGGCCGCGGCGTTACGACGCCCGCTTCTTCCTGGCCGACGCGGACGCGCTGGACCTGCCCGCGCGCACGGACCACGGCGACGAGCTGGAGCGCGTGGCCTGGGTGCCGCTGGACGATCTGGACGACCTGCCCCTGCCCGCCATCACCCGCTTCGTCGTCGGAGAGGTGAAGGCGCGACTGGCCGGCGAGGACCCGGGACGCCCCTTCGTGCGCCAGCTGAACGGGCGCCACCGCATCGAGCGACTTTGACGCCCTCCGGGGGCGGGTCTATCACGGACACCCCTTCTGTTCAGAGTGTCCGGCTGATCGCGTGAAACTGTCCCGCCCCTTCATCAAGCTGCCCTTCCGCTTCGACGTGGACCAGCTGCGGCGCGAGGTCGAGGCCTTCCCCGACGACGCCTGGGCCAAGCATCCGAACAACATCCCCGGCAACAGCGCCCTGCGCCTGATCACGGTCGGCGGGACCGAGAACGACGACGTGGCCGGGGCCATGGCGCCGACGCCGCACCTGCAGTCCTCGCCGTACATCCAGCAGGTGCTCAGCCACTTCGGCGTGGTGTGGAGCCGCTCGCGGCTGATGCGGCTGGGGCCGGGGTCTTCGGTGCCCGAGCACACGGACATCAACTATCACTGGTTCCACCGGGTGCGGCTGCATGTGCCGATCGTGACAACGCCGGAGGTGCGCTTCCACTGCGACGGGGAAGAGGTCCACATGGCCGCGGGCGAGGCCTGGATCTTCGACAACTGGCGGATCCACAAGGTCGACAACGGGTCGGACATCTCGCGCGTGCACCTGGTGGCGGACACGACAGGCAACGGCCGCTTCTGGGACCTCGCGGAAGCCGCGGCCACCCAGTCCCTGCCTGAGACCCCCATCCCCTTCCGGCCCGGGCAACGGGCCCCGCTGGCCCTGGAGCAGTACAACATCTATCGCGTCATGCCGCCGTCTGAAGTTGACGAGCTGCTCAGCGACCTGGTGGCCGAGACCGGGTCGGTGCGTCAGGGCGACGAGGGCCGGGCGCACCTGCAGCAGTTCGCGCGGCTGATGCACGGCTTCCGGCAGGACTGGCGCCAGCTGTGGTCCCTGTTCGCCGACACCGACCGGGGCATCCCGCATTACCAGAAGCGGCTGCAGATGCTGATGCAGCAGGTCACGGCGCTGGGCGACGACCTGAGGGTCAGCTCCAACATGATGCCGGTGCCCGCGGTCGTCCGGCAGCGGATCGGCGCCTATGGCGTCAATCCGGGCGTGGCGCCGATGGGCGGCGGTGTCGCCACGGGCATGATGGGTCAGCCCGTCCCCGCAGCCGCCGGTGCGAGCCCGGCCCCGGCCCGCCCTGCGGCGGTCATGCAGACGCCGGACTATGACCGCCCCGTGATCATCGTGGCCGCGCCCCGCTCGGGCAGCACGGCCCTGTTCGAGACCCTGGCGGTGACGCCCCAGTTGCACACCGTGGGCGGCGAGGCTCACTGGCTGGTCGAGGGCTTCAAGGCCCTGCGGCCCGGCGCGCCCGGCATCGACTCCAACCGGGTGACGGCCGACCACTACAGCGACCAGATCGGCCTTGCGATGAAGGCCCGGCTGGCCGAGAAGCTGCGCGACGGGGCCGAGCGGCCCTTCGCCAACCAGGACAGCGTCCGCCTGCTGGAGAAGACGCCCAAGAACGCCCTGCGCATCCCCTTCTTCAACGCCCTGTTCCCGGACGCCCGGTTTGTCTTCCTGTGGCGCGAGCCGGAGGAGAACGTCTCCAGCATCATCGACGCCTGGCGGGCCGGCGGCTGGGTCACCTATCCGCAGCTGCCCGGCTGGGACGGCCCCTGGTCACTGCTGCTGCCGCAGGGCTGGCAGGGCCTGAAGGGCAAGCCTCTACCCGAGATCGCGGCCTATCAGTGGGCGACCACCAACCAGACCATCATGGACGACCTGTCCGCCCTGCCGGCCGACCGGCGCCACGTGGTCCGCTACGCCGACTTCGTCGCCGATCCCGCGGCGGTGATGCGCGGCATCTGTGACTTCGCCGACCTTGAGTTCGACGCGGCGCTGGAGGAGCGGACCGGCGGCAAGCTGCCGGAGTCGCGCCACACCCTGACCCCGCCCGCGCCCGACAAGTGGAAGAAGAATGCGGCGGAGATCGAGCCCCTGCTGGCGGGCCTGAAGCCGATCCGGGACCGGCTGGAGGGCTTCTGAGCCCCTATTCGGCGGCGGTCGCGGCGACCGACTGCTTGTCCTTCAGGGTGACCAGTTCCTCGGCCAGGGTCGGGTGAACGGCGCAGGTCGCGTCCCACTGGGCCTTGGTCAGGCCGGCCTTCACGGCTATGGCGGCCAGCTGGATCATCTCGGGCGCCTCCGGGCCGACGATATGGACACCGACGACGCGCTGGGTGTCGGCATCGACCACCAGCTTCATAAGCACCCGCTCGTCCGAGCCGACAAAGACGGTCTTCATGGGCCGGAAGCGGGTCAGATAGACATCGACGCCCTTCGCGCAATGACGCCGGGCCTCGGCCTCACTGAGGCCGACCACGCCGACCGGCGGCTGGCTGAAGACGCCGGTGGCAACGGCCTCATAGTCGAACGACGAGGGGTTGTCCTTGTAGCGGGTCTCGTGGAAGGCCACGGCCTCGCGAATGGCGACGGGGGTCAGATTGATCCGGTCGGTGACGTCGCCGATGGCCCAGATGTTGTCGACGCTGGTGCGCGAGTATTGGTCCACCTTGATGGCGCCGCCCTCGGTCAGTTCGACCCCGGCCTCCTCCAGCCCCAGACCCTTGACGTAGGGGGTGCGGCCCGTGGCGAACATGACGGCCTCGGTCGTCAGCGACATGTCATTCTCGAGGTGGCTGACAAGACCGTCGGCGGTCTTTTCGATCGAGGAATGCTGGCAGCCCAGCACGACCTTGATGCCGCGCCGCTCGATCTCGCCCGCCAGATGGGCGCGGACGTCATCGTCAAAGCCGCGCAAAATGTTCGGGCCGCGATAGACCAGGGTGGTCTCGACCCCCAGACCCGCAAAGATGCCGGCGAACTCGACCGCGATATAGCCGCCGCCCGCGATCAGGATGCTCTTCGGCAGCTCGGGCAGGTGGAAGGCCTCTTCCGAAGTGATGGCGTGCTCGATGCCCGGCAGGTCTTCGGGCACCCAGGGGCGGCCGCCGGTCGCTATCAGGATGGTTTCGGCCGTGACGGTGCGGTCAACCGAGCCGTCCTTGTTCAGGACCTCGACCGTGTGGGCGTCCTTCAGCCGGGCCCGGCCGTGGATCAGCTCGGCGCCGGCCTTGCCCAGATTGGCGACATAGATGCCGGACAGCCGGGCGATCTCGACGTCCTTGGCCTCGAGGAAGCGCTTCCAGTCGAAGGTCGCACCCTCGATGTCCCAGCCATAGCCCCCGGCGATTTCCAGCGCGTGGCTGACCTCGGAGGCCATGACCATGAATTTCTTGGGCACACAGCCGCGGATGACGCAGGTGCCGCCAACGCGGTGCTCCTCGGCCACAGCCACCTTCTTGCCCGACAGGGCCGTCAGCCGCGCCGCCCGCACCCCGCCCGAGCCCGCACCGATGACGAAGAGGTCGTAGTCGTAGGTCGTGGGCATTCGGGGCTCCTGAATTCACACGGTGAAAAAAGACCGTCTGAATCGTCTGAATGGTCTGAAACCGGGGGCGGTGCAGAAATCAGACGATGAAAAAGACCGTCTGAATCGTCTGAATGGTCTGGAATCCGCTCCGGCGAATTGGGGACAGGCATGGTCCGGGAACGCCTGGCCCCCGTCGCGTCAGGGACTTAGGGATCAGGGGTGGGAGGGGCAAGGAGCCGGTAGCCTGTCAGTGACCCATCCCCTGGAGATCCGCTCAGCCGCGCCGCATCTCCCGATGCAGGGTATCGTGAAAGTTCTGGTTGGGCGACCTTTCGCACGCCGCCAGGGTACGCTCGAAAGTCGCTCCGAAAGTCTCTCCCAGCGCCAAGGACTGCCTAACGCCAGCGCTGTCTCTCAGCTTGAGGACTTCGTAGCCGAGCTGCATGATGTAGGTGATCGTGTCGGCATAGGTCCGCTCGGGCCAAGCCGATTCATACCAGCGGATTTGTTGCACGACGGCCCCGCAGCTCATGGTCAGCAGATCAACGGGTCGAAATTCGACGGTTAGTCTCAGCCGGACAGGCTCTTCCGGCAACCGCGAAAACCCGGCCTCCTCCACTGAAGCCACCGCATCGGCATCAAGGAATTCGGAGCGTGAAGATTGGACAAGTGTTACCGATCCAAGCGAACCATCCGGGTAGAGCACTGCTTCCACGACGGCCGACCCTGTGTGGCCCGCCGCATGACCTTGCTCGCTGAAACTGGGGAGCGGCTGCCGCAAAACACGCAATGGGAATTCCGCCGATTGCGCATCAACCCCTGGCGGCGCCGTCGGCGGAGCGGCACCGGGCGGTGGGTCCTGCAGCACCAATGAAAGGACAATCTCCGCCAGCATTACATTGCCCCCGCTCGTTCAGACCCGATCATCCGTCACGGCACCAGCACCTCAACCCCGTCATCGGTGCCGATGATGGCCTCGTCGGCGAGGTCGAGGAACAGGCCGTGTTCGACGACGCCGGTGATCAGTTTCAGATCATCCGCGAGGCGGCTGGGGTCGGTGATAGCCCCGCATCTGGCGTCATAGATCAGATTGCCGCCGTCCGTTCTGACCAGCCCGCGCTCGGCCGTCCGCACACGGGCAGGCATGGTGATGTCGTGGTCGGCCAGTACATCGGCGATGCGGTTGCCGGTGGTCTTGTGCCCGAAGGCAACGACCTCGATCGGCAGCGGGAAGGCGCCCAGCGTCTTCACCACCTTAGCCGCGTCGGCGATGACGATGCAGCGGTCCGAGGCCTCCCACACCAGCTTTTCGCGCAGCAGGGCCGCGCCGCCGCCCTTGATCAGGGCCAGACCCGGTCCGACCTCGTCCGCCCCATCGACGGTCAGGTCGAGGCGGGGGGTGTCTTCCAGCGTCGCGAGCGTCAGGCCCAGCTCACGCGCCAGATCGGCGGTGGCCTCCGACGTCGGCACGCAGCGCAGGTCAGGCAGGTTGCGCGCCGCCAGCGCCCGGACAAACCAGGCGGCGGTCGAGCCGGTGCCAAGGCCCACCTTCATGCCCGCCTCGACCCGAAGGGCGGCGGCCTCGCCGGCGATGCGTTTCTGATCGTCTGCGCTCATTACTTCTTCTGGCTCGCCTTCTTGGCCTTCATCATCTGCATGAAGCGCTCGGCCCAGCCTTCCTTGACGGTCTGGGCAGAGCGGCCGAGGGCGAGGGCGCCGTCGGGGACGTCTTCGGTGATGACCGAGCCAGAGGCGGTCATGGCGCCGGCGCCGATGGTGACCGGGGCGACCAGCGAGCTGTTGGAGCCGACGAAAGCCCCCTCGCCCACTGTGGTCTTGTGTTTGAACACGCCGTCGTAGTTGCAGAAGATTGTACCCGCGCCGATGTTGGCGCGCGGGCCGACATGGCCGTCGCCCAGATAGGACAGGTGGTTGGCCTTGGCGCCCTCGGCGATGTGGCTGTTCTTGACCTCGACGAAGTTGCCGATGTGGACATCGCGGTCCAGACGCGCACCGGGGCGCAGGCGGGCATAGGGGCCGACGATGGCGTCCTCGCCGACCGTGGCGCCTTCCATATGGCTAAAGCTGCGGATGCGGGCGCCCGAGGCGACCTTCACCCCCGGGCCGAAGACAACATAGGGCTCGACGACAGCGCCCGCCTCGATGTCGGTATCCCAGGCGAAATGTACGGTGTCGGGCGCTGGCATGGTCACGCCGCGCGCGAGGAAGGTCTCGCGCTGGACCTTCTGGAACAGGGCCTCGGCCTCGGCCAGTTCGGACTGGGCGTTGACGCCCATGACCGCATCCTCTGACGCCATGACGGCGCGGGTAGGCACACCGGCCTCGCGGCCCAGCTGGACCACATCGGTCAGATAGTACTCGCCCTTGGCATTGTCGTTGCCGACCTTGTCGAGCAGGTCGAACAGCACGCGCGCCGGGGCCGACATGACGCCCGAGTTGCAGGTGCGGATGGCCAGGACCTCGGCGGAGGCTTCCTTGGCTTCGGTGATGGCGGTCAGTTCGCCGCCCTCAATCACCAGACGCCCGTAGGCTCCCGGGTCGCGCGCCTCGAAGCCGATCACCGAAAGGGCGTCGGCGGCCTCGAACACCGGGGCAATGTCGCGGGCCTTCAGCAGGGGCACATCGCCATAGGTGATGACGACCTGGCCATCAAAACCGTTCAGGGCCTCTCGCGCGCACAGGACGGCGTGGCCGGTGCCCATGGGCGGGTCCTGGACCGCGACGGCGGCCTCACCCAGCCGGGCGACGACGTGGGCACGCACCTCGGGCGAATGATTGCCGACAACGACGACGATCCGTTCACAGCCCAAGGCCTCGGCGGCATCGATGGCGTGATCCAGCATGGCGCGCCCGCCGACCGGGTGCAGGACCTTGGGCAGGCGGGATTTCATCCGGGTGCCCTGCCCCGCTGCCAGAATAACGGCGGCGCGGGGGAGCCCGGCGTGGGTTTCGGTGGTCACGTGGCAAGCCCTCGTCTAGTCGTCCGGGGGCCATAACGCATCAAACGGATAAAAGGGAGGCTGGATGTCCTCGAAGGCGAACGGATGGACACTGCTGTTCGATCTGGATGGCACCCTGGTTGATTCGGCTCCGGATCTGGTGGGCACGCTGAATGCCGTTCTGGACACGGATGATCTGCCCGCCCTGCCGCTGGACCAGGGACGCGACCTGATCGGTCACGGGGCACGGGCGCTGCTGCGGCGGGGGTATGAGACGGCGGGCGCGCCGCTGACCGACGAGGCGCTGGACGTGCGGTTCGCCCTGTTCCTCGACCTCTATGTCGGGCGGATCGCCGACCTGACCCGGCCCTATCCCGGCTGTGTCGAGGCACTGACGGCGCTAAAGGCCGAGAGCTATACGCTGGCGGTGGCGACCAACAAGCGGACGGACCTGTCGCTGGCCCTGCTGGACGCACTGGAAATGACCGGCCTGTTCGCCTGTGTGCTGGGGCCGGACCGGGTGTCGGCGAGGAAGCCCGACGCCGCCCATCTGTTCGACGCGCTTGCGGCCTGCGGCGGCGATCGGGGGCGCGCCCTGATGGTCGGTGACAGCAGTCTGGATGCGGGTGCCGCCCATGCGGCCGGCCTGCCGTTCGTGGCGGTCGGCTTCGGCTATGCGGACGTGGCGATTCCGGCGATGGCGCCGTGGGCGGTGCTGGACCACTACGACGGCTTTCCGGCCCTCGTGCGCCGCTGTGTGAATGAGACCGAACAGGGCCTTGCCCTTGCCGGATCGCCGGGCTAAACACCCCGCCTCCTGACCGGTCGGATGCGTAGCTCAGCGGGAGAGCACCTCGTTCACACCGAGGGGGTCACAGGTTCAATCCCTGTCGCATCCACCATTCCTTCCCCTCATTTCACTCACGCCGGGACCGCTGGCGCGATCCGCTCCGTGGGGGCGGCGAACGCTCGCCGACGCCCGGTCGGGCGCGTGAGGTGACCTGCGACATATTCCTGTCACGCCGCGCTTGATCGGGGCCTGTAACCGGTTACGTTGGCGCCAACGAAAAGCGAAGGGCAGGTAACGCGATGGCAGGCGTCCGTCTCAACGGCGTGCGGAAAGACTTTGGCGCCGTGCAGGTGCTGAAGGGCATCGACCTGGACATCGCCGACGGCGAGTTCGTGGTGTTCGTCGGCCCCTCGGGCTGTGGCAAGTCGACCCTGCTCCGGACCATTGCGGGCCTAGAGGAGGCCAGTGCCGGCGAGGTGATCATCGGCGACCAAGTGGTCAACGACCTGTCGCCCTCGGACCGCGGCATCGCCATGGTGTTCCAGTCCTATGCGCTCTATCCGCACATGAGCGTGCGCGACAACATGGCGTTCGGGCTCAAGCTGGCCAAGCACGACAAGGCCGAGATCGAGCGCCGCGTGGCGGCGGCCGCCGAAATCCTGAACATCACCGACTATCTGGACCGCAAGCCCAAGGCCCTGTCCGGGGGCCAGCGCCAGCGTGTGGCCATCGGCCGGGCCATCGTGCGCGAGCCGCGCGTCTTCCTGTTCGACGAGCCTCTGTCGAACCTCGACGCGGCGCTCCGGGTCCGGATGCGCTATGAGTTCGCCGCCCTGCACCAGCGGTTGAAGACGACCATGGTCTATGTGACCCATGACCAGGTGGAGGCCATGACCCTGGCCGACCGGATCGTGGTGCTGAACGGCGGGATCGTCGAACAGGTCGGGGCGCCGATGGAGCTGTATGAGCGGCCCTGCAATCGCTTCGTCGCCGAGTTCATCGGCAGTCCGAAGATGAACATGATCCCGGTGACCCTGGTCGAGGCCGGGCCCAAGGGCGCTGTGCTGAAGACGGCCGGCGGCGATACGCTGCGCGCGGCGGTCAAGGCCGACGGGGCGAAACCGGGGGATGCGCTGACGCTGGGCATCCGCCCCGAGCACCTGTCACTCGACGGGCCGGGTGAGGCGCTGCACGGCAAGGCCGACTTCGTCGAGACCCTGGGCAATGCCACCTATGCCTATGTCGACATCGGCGCGGGCCATGACACCCTGACGGCCCAGTTGGCGGGGTCCGTGCGTCCGGCCTCGGGTGACCGGCTGGACCTCAAGGTGCCGGCCGAACACGCCTATCTGTTCGACGCGGACGGCAAGGCCTTCGAGCGCCTGTAGAGGCCTGACGCCCGCTCAGGGCTGGCGCTCGACCTTCAGGGCGTAGGTGCCGGTTTCGCTGGGCGCATAGCTGCCGGCGCGGATGATGTAGACGCCGTCGTCCGGCACTTCCCACTCCAGACGGGCGTGGGTGTCCGACAGGCCGTCGTCGTCGCTGGCCAGCACCTCGATATCGTCGCCGTCCTTTTCACGTCCGACGATAACGAAAGCATCGAAGCTGTTGGAAATCATGGTGATGACCAGGGTCTCACCGGCCTTGGCATTGATCCGGTAGGCGTCGAAATAGCTGTTGTCACCAGCGGCGGCGTCGGTCTCGGTCAGGGTGCCGCGGGCGGTGGACCCGATCAGGATGCTGCCGGGCGTGGGCGCCGGACCGCGATCGATCAGCTCGATCGAATAGAGACCCTCACTCCCGGACGACAGCGGCGAGACACGCACCACATAGTCGCCGGTTTCCGGCAGGGTGAAGTTCAGGCGGGAATCCGTGCCTTCACCCAGACCGTCGTCGTCCTGGGCCAGGGCGTCGAACTCCCCGTCGGCCGACCCGAGACGCAGGAAGGTGTCGAAGTCGCCAGACCGGGCGATGACCTGGACGCGATTGCCCTCCACGCCGCTGAAGCGGAAGGAGTCATAGCCGCGCTCCTCGGCATCTTGCGGGTCCTGATCGTCAATGGCGCCCTCGACCACCCTGCCCCATGCCAGCGGGGCCGGCGGGCGCTCGGGCGCCATCTCGGTCACGCTGAGGGTGTAGTCGCCCGCCGCCGTCTGGCTGAAGCCGCGCACCTCGACGCTGTAGAGGCCGTCGGCTGGCAGGGTGCTGACGATGCGGGAATTGGTGCCCTGGCCGCCACCGTCGTCGTCCTCGCTGAGCGCCACGCCCTCCGCCGCGCCCTGATACAGGACGAGATAGGTGTCGAAGTCTTCCGAGCCGAGGCGGATCTGGACCCGCTGCCCCTCGCGGCCACGGAACTCATAGACATCACTGCGGTAGCCGGCCTCATCCAGCGCCGAATCGGCCGACAGACTGCCCTCGGCTTCACCGCCGATGCGGATGGACCGCGGCTGCGGGGCAGGCGGCGCCTCTGCCACCGTCAGGCTGTAGCTGCCGGTTTCGTCCAGGCTGAGGGGGCGGGCGCGCACGACGTAGTCGCCCGTGGCCGGAGCGGTGAAGATCAGGCGCGAGTTCAGGGTGTCACCGTCGTCGTCGTTGTAAGCCAACTCCTCAAACACCTCGGTGTAGGCATGGCCGACCTGAACGAAGCTGTCGAAGTCGTCCGAGGTCAGTGTGATCAGGACGCGTTCCCCCTCGCGCGCGCTGAAGCGCCAGGCTTCATAGGGCACGTCCTCGTCGTTCACGGGGTGGGTATCGTCGATCGTGCCGGAGACCGTCTGGCCGAGACTGAGGGCCCTGGGCTCGGGCGCGGGAGGCGCCGGCGGCCGTTCCTGCGCGATCAGATTATAGGTGCCGCGGGCTTCCTCGCTGAAGGCCCGGGCGCGCAGGGTGTAGGTGCCGTCGGCCGGCACGGTGTAGCGCAAGCGGGCATTGGTGCCCTCACCCGCACCGTCGTCGTCGACCGAGACCGGCGCGCTGCCATCGCTCTCCGGGTCGTACAGCTCGAGATAGGCGTCGAAGTCGTCGGAGTTCATCATCACCTCGATCCGCTGACCGGCGGAGAGGTTCAGGGTCCAGGCGTCATAGGGCTGCCCCAGCTCGCTACGGGCATCCCCGTCGTCGAGACTGGCGTCCACGCCCTCGCCGAACATCAGGGGGGTGGCGTCCTGCGCCAGCGCGCCGCCGGCCGACAGGGCTGCCCACGAAACGGTGGCAAGTCCGATGAGTTTGATCCCGCGGAATCGGCGCATGGTGTCCCCTTCACATCTTTTCCCGATCATAGACGCCGAACCCCGGCCTATGTAAATCGCCTGACCGCAACGATTCCTGACGAGGGATCGGCAGAATGGACACGCCATGACCGCGACACCCTCCCCCACCGCCCGGATCATCGACGGCAAGGCGCGGGCGGCGGCCCTGGTCGATCGGGTGGCCGAAGCCGCGGCCCGGCTGAAGGAAGAGACCGGCGTCGTTCCCGGCCTCGCCGCCGTGCTGGTCGGCGAGGACCCGGCCAGCCGAATCTATGTGAAGAGCAAGGGCGAGACGGCCGCGCGCGCGGGACTGAACTCGTTCACCCACACGCTCGGCGCCGAGACGACCGAGGAAGAGCTGCTGGATCTGGTGGCGCGGCTCAATGCCGATCCGGCGGTGCACGGCATTCTGGTACAGCTGCCCCTGCCCGCGCACATCCGCGAGACGGCGGTGCTGGCGGCGATCGATCCGGACAAGGATGTCGACGGCTTTCACGTGATCAACGCCGGTCGGCTGGCGACCGGCCAGCCGGGGCTGGTGCCCTGTACCCCCCTGGGCTGCATCAAGCTGTTGAAGGCGACGCTGGGTGATCTGTCCGGCCTGAACGCGGTCGTGGTCGGGCGGTCGAACATCGTCGGCAAGCCGATGGCGCAGTTGCTGCTGGCCGAAAGCTGTACCGTCACCGTGGCCCATTCGCGCACCCGGGATCTGGCCGAGGTCTGCCGCCGGGCCGACATCCTCGTGGCGGCGGTGGGCCGGCCGATGATGATCCCGGGTGACTGGGTGAAGCCCGGCGCAACGGTCATCGATGTCGGCATCAACCGCGTGCCCTCGGCCGATCCGGTCAAGGCGGCCGAAGGCAAGACCCGCGTGGTCGGCGATGTGGACTATGCCTCGGCGGCCGAGGTTGCTGGCGCCATCACCCCGGTGCCGGGCGGGGTCGGGCCGATGACGATCGCCTGCCTGCTGGCCAATACCTATTCCGCAGCCTGTCGTGCGGCCGGCATCGAACCGTCACAGCTGGACGCTTGAAGCCCGGACCAACCGCGCCGATACTCTGAAAGAGGCCGGATCGTCGGCCGCACCTTTTCGAGGGGGCTATCCATGACCGTTCTGCGTGCGCCTGTTCTGGCGGTGGCCGCCGTGACCCTGACCCTGGGCGGCTGTGGCTACAACACAATCCCTATGCAGCACGAGGCCGCCAAGGAAGCCTGGGCCAACGTTGAGGCCCAGTACCAGCGGCGCGCAGACCTGATTCCGAATCTCGTGGCCACGGTGCAGGCGTCGGCCATTGCCGAACGCGAGACGCTGACGCAGGTGATCGACGCGCGGTCGCGCGCCACTTCGATCCAGCTGGACGCGGACGCCCTGTCGGACCCGGCCGCCGTCGCACGCTATCAGGCGGCCCAGGGCGAGCTCAGTCAGGCCCTGTCGCGGCTGATGCTGGTGGTCGAACGCTATCCGGAGGTCAGGTCGACTGCGAGTTTCATCGCCCTGCAAAGCGAGCTGGAGGGGACCGAGAACCGGATCGCCGTGGCCCGGCGCGATTACAACGAGGCGGCGCGGGTTTATAACACCACCCTGCGGACCTTCCCCGGCAACATCTGGGCCTCGACCTTCCACTCGGGCTCTGAACCCCTCCCGCTGTTCAGCGCGGCGCCGGGCGCCGATGCCGCGCCGCAGGTGCAGTTCAACGTCGGATCGACACCCGCACAGTGAGCCTCGCAGCCACCCTCGCCGTCTCCCCGGCCCTGCTGAGGACGCGGACGGCCCTGCAGCCCCTGCTGGCCGGACTGGTCCTGCTGCTGGCGTGGACGATGCTGGCCCTGCCTAGCCATGCGGACCCGCGCTTTCCCGAGCTGACCGGCCGGGTCGTCGATCAGGGCAATCTGCTGAGTCCGGCGAGGGAAGCCGAACTGGAGGCGCGTCTGGCCGCCCTGGAGCGCGACACCACCGATCAGGTGGTGGTGGTGACCCTGCAGTCGCTGGAGGGCTATGACATCGCCGATTACGGCACCCGGCTGGGCCGCCACTGGGGCATCGGCCAGGCGGACAAGGACAACGGCGTCCTGCTGATCGTCGCCGTGGACGAGCGCAAGATCCGCATCGAGGTCGGCTATGGGCTGGAAGGCATACTGACCGACGCCCTGTCGGCCCTGATCATCCACGACCAGATCACCCCCGCGTTCAAGACCGGCGAGTTCGAGCGCGGGATCGAACAGGGGGTCGTGGCCATCGAACAGCAGCTGAGGCTGGACCCGGAGGAGGCGAATGCCCGCGCGGCGGCGGCCGAAACCGCCAAGGCCGATGTGCCGGTGGGCGCCCTGATCATGATCGTCATCGTGTTCGGCTTCATCCTGCTGGCCTTCATCGGCGCGCTGGGGCGCGGGGGACGGCGCTGGAAGGGCGGTGGTTCTGACATTTCGCCGATCCTGATCTGGGCGGCGTCCGAGGCCCTGCGGTCGCGGGGCGGCCGGGGTGGAGGGCGCGGTGGCGGCTTTGGCGGCAGCGGTGGCTTCGGCGGCGGGGGCGGCAGCTTCGGCGGCGGCGGCGCCTCGGGAGGCTGGTAATGCGCATCACCGAACAGGACCACGCGCGCGTCAGACGCGCCATCGAGGAAGCCGAACAGGACACCTCGGGCGAGATCTTCTGTGTCATCGCGCAGCGCGTCTCAGCCTATCGCGAAGTCGGATTGGCCTGGGCGGCCGCCGCGGCCATGATCCTGCCGCTGCTGCTGGTGCCGTTGGGGTTCAATCCGGCGTGGCTGCCCGGCTATTCAGACGGCTGGCAGGCGGCGCAGCTGGCCGCCGCGCCGGCCAACACGGCCCTGACGCTGGCGGCCTATGGGCTGGTGCAGATTTGCGTCTTTCTGGTCGTCTTTCTGATTCACGAATTGCCCGCCGTGCGCCGCTGGACGACGCCGGCCGGCATACGGCGCCACCGCGTCCGCAAGGCCGCCGTCCATCAGTTTCTGGCGCATGGCATCCACGCCACCTCCACCCGCACTGGCGTGCTGATCTTCTGCGCGCTGGAGGAACATCGGGTCGAGGTCGTGGCCGACGAGGGCATCCGCAGCCAGGTGCCGCCCGAGACTTGGGGTCAGGTGGCCGCCGTGCTGATCCGCGAGATGAAGGCGCGCCGACCGATCGAGGGCTTCGAGAAGGCCATTGCCCTGTGCGGCGAAATCCTGGAGCCGCATTTCCCGCCGGCGCCCGACAATCCGAACGAGCTGTCGGACCGGCTGGTCGAGCTGTGACGCCCCATAACGGCCCGATTGCCGACCCTTCGTCGCCTGTCTGCCCTGTCAGGACGACGGCATGACGCGGCTGATCACCTATAACGTCCACCGGTGTGTGGGCATGGACCGCAAGCTGGACCTCGACCGGGTCGCGGGCGTGATCGCCGAGTTCGAGCCCGACATCGTCTGCCTGCAGGAACTGGATGTCGGCCGGGCCCGCACGGGCGGGGTCGACCAGGCGGCAGAGATCGCCAGCAAACTGGCCATGTCGGTCCACTTCCATCCGGCCATGCGGGTCGAGGCCGAGCTGTATGGCGATGCCATCCTGACCCATCTGCCCGAACAGCTGGTCAAGACCGACGCCCTGCCCTCGGTCGCGGGCATTCCCGGACTGGAACCGCGCGGGGCGCTGTGGACCCGGATCGGCGTCGCGGGTCAGTGGGTCAATGTGCTGAACACCCATCTGGGTCTGGTGCCCCGCGAGCAGCGGCGGCAGGCGACCGCCCTGGTCGGACGGGACTGGCTGGGACGCCGCGACTGCACCGGGCCGACCATCCTGACCGGGGACTTCAACGCCACCTCGATCACGCGTCCCTATCGTATTCTAGCGGGTCGGCTGGATGATGCGCAGCGGCGACTGGGCCTGAAGCCCTCGGTCAAGACCTTCCCGTCCAGCTTCCCGGCGATCCGCATCGACCACGCCTTCGTCAGCCCCGAGATCCGGGTGACCCAGGTGAGGTCCTCCTTTTCACCGCTGGCGCGGATGGCCTCGGATCACCTGCCGCTGATCCTCGATTTCGAGGTGGAGCCGTCCGCGGACTGAAGCGGGCGCTGCGTCGGGCTGCGCCGCTTCCACGGGCGCCAGGCATCGGCGGTCGAGGACGGATCGCCCAGCTGCCATTCGGCGATGAAGGCCTCGAGGCGCGAGGGCGGGTCCGCACCCAGCGGATTCATGCGGCCTTCGCTGAAGGTCTGGATGGCCTGACCCACCGAGCCGGTGACTTCCTCGGCCATGCGATAGGCCTCGGTCGGGGCGCCGATGAAGTGGGCGATGGAGGTCTGGCGCAGGCGGCGGATGGTGCGCTCCCCATCCTCGGTGCCCGGCTCGACCGCCACGTCGCACTCGGTGTCAAAGCCCATGGAGCGGTTGTTGAGGTTGGCCGAGCCGATGCGCAGCACCTGGTCATCGATCACGGTCACCTTGGCGTGCACGATCAGGCGCTGGCCGCCCACGGTCATCGGGCTGAAGGCAAAGAAGCGGTTGTGGCGGTCGGCCTGCTCCAGCCGGAACAGGACCTCGGAGCGGGTGGTGTCCATGGTCCACTGGTCGAACCAGCTGGGGCTCTTGCCGGTCGAGATCAGCACAACCTCGGGCCCGTCGGGCTCCTCCAGACGCTCGGCCAGCGCCGCGGCGATGCGCGGAGAGGTGAAATACTGGTTCTCAAAATAGATCAGCTTCTTCGCCGAACGTATTGATTCCAGATGGAGAGCCTCGATCTCGCGCACCTCGCGGCGTCCGGCCCAGCGCGGCTCGGTGCGCGAGACGCCCATGGGCACGTCGTAGAGGTCCGGCTCGACCCCATCCGGCCAGGGATCGGTCTCGACATGGTCCGGCAGGGTCCGCTCCCAGGTCGCCCGGAACCAGCGCTCGCGGGCCAGATCGCCCAAGGCGCGGGCGGCGTCGCCGTCCATCACGCACATGGTCTCATGCCGCGGGGGTGCGATCAGGCCTGACGGCATGCAGCGACGCGGGTCATCGTCGAGATGATCGGGGTTGTCCCAGCGATCCGTGGCGACGTCGCCGCCCCCGGTGAAGGCCACGGCATCGTCGATCACGATCACCTTCTGGTGGTGGCAGGCGCCCAGGGGCCCGGGCTGGTCCAGCCGGAACTCGACCATGCGCTTGCGGAACCAGCCCTGGGCCCGGTGCGGATAGAAGCCCTGCGATGCGGCGATCAGGAGCGGCGAATTCCAGATCAGCAGGCGGACATCCAGCTCGGGCCGCGTCTTGACCAGCATGCGCAGCTGGTGACCGATCTGGGCCTGATAGTCGTCGGGACGGGTTTCCGGATCGAGGCGGGTGCGGGGATCGAACTGCCAGCCGAGCACGACGATCGACTTCTGCGCCTTGGCCAGCGACGAGGCGAGGGCTTCGAAATAGGCCTCATTGTCCATCAGGACGGCGAACCGGCCGGCGCGGGCTGTTTTCCAGCACAGGCCCGGGCGATCGATCAGCGAGGCTGTGGCGGGTTCGAGCCGCCCTTCCCCGTCTGCGAACTGGCTCATGCCCCACCCGATGTGCCCGGCCGATGACCGCGATTCCCGTGTCCTGTCGCACACGCCGGACCGATCATGCGCGATTCTTGTTCTCCCGACGATTGTCCGGAGCACCGATTTGGAGCATAAATGACCCTGTGTTGCCGTCGTTCCACGGCATCTGGGGGAGACTGGACCGCCAATGCAGGCCTTGATCGAAATGATCATCGGCTTCATCGCCATGATGGCGGCGGCGGCGCTTGCCCAGTTCGGCGTGGAATCGCGCGCCGAACCCACGACTCCACAGGAAGTCCATCGCGTCACCGACTGTGACCGGCAGCCCGCCTCGACGGTGCTGGTGAGCGCGACCGCCAAGCGCGACTGCTGATCCATCCTCAGTCACGGGACGGTTGACGGCCCGAACCGCTTTGCGCCTGCGCTCTGAGTCGTTAGGTTGCATTTTCGAGGTCGCGCCGGGGGGTGCGACGCCCGCGCATCGAGCACACAGTCCATGAAATCCCGCCACCGGCCGCCGCTGAACCTGACCGCTCCGCAGGAGGATGCAGCGACGGACGCGCCCGAGGGCACGGACGCAGCGATCGAGACCAAAGCCGAGGCCGAGGTCACGCCCGAGCCCGAGCCGGCTCCCGAAAGCCGCGCCGAACGCCGCAAGCGCCGCCAGCGCGAGGAGGCCGAAGCGAAGGCCGCTGCCGCGGAAGCCGCGCGCGACGAAGAAGCGGCCAAGACCGAGACCTCGCTGTCGATCCCCCAGTCGAAGGGAGAGGCGGCGCGCACCGACACCGCCCCCGACGATACCAAGGGGGATCTGGCGCCCATTCAGGCCGCGCTTCAGGCCGTGCCCGTCGAGACCGTCAGCGCGAGCGGCGCCTACTGGACCGCCGCGCTTGCCGCCCTGCTGTGGGCGGGGGGCGTCGGCGCCTGGGCCGCCTATGAAGCCGGGTTCGGCGCCGCGCCGATCGAGCCGCTGCGTCTGGCCTTCTATATTCTGGTCGCCCTGGCGCCTGCCGGTCTGGCCTTCCTGCTGGCCCGGGCCGCGCACCAGTCGCGCCTGATCGCCGCCGAGACCCGCCGGGCGCGGGGCCTGTCCGAAGCCCTGCTGGCGCCGACGGCGCTGGCCGCGCACCAGACCGGGGCTGTGCTGGTGGGATTGAAGCAGGACATCGACCAGGCCGCGCTGGCCGCTGAGCGCGCGCGTCAGGACATGGCCGAGCTGCGTCAGTCGCTGGCCGAGGAAAGCCGCCTGTTGAACGAAGCCGCCGAGACCGCCAGCCGCACGGCCCGCCGTCTGGTCGAGAGCCTGTCGGGCGAACGCGACGCCATGGCCGGACTGGGGCAGACCCTGGAAGGTCAGGCTGCCCATGTGCTGGAGGTCGTGGACCGCCAGTCGCGGATGGTGGTCGAGGCGTCGGATCTGGCCCAGACCCAGCTGCGCGAGGCCGAAACGGCGCTCGCCGCCCGCGCCGCCGACATGGCCGCCGCCGCCGGCGAAGCGCAGGAAGCCGCCCGGGCCGCCGCCGATGATCTGGCGCGCCAGACCCTGCGTCTGGAGAACGCCGGCGCCGGTGTGGCCGAACAGATTCAGTCGGTCGAGGAAGGGCTGGGCCAGCAGCGCGCCGCCCTGGTCACGGCCGCCTATGCCCTGCGCACCGATCAGGAGGATTTCTCGGCTCAGGTCGAGAGCCAGCGCGCCCAGCTGACCGAACAGCTGTCGCTGGTGCGCAGCAGCAGCACCCAGCTGACCGAGTCCACGACCATCGGCACCGAGGCGCTGCGCGATCTGGTCGAGGCGGCGGGCGACCAGTTCCGGGCCCTGATCGAAATGTCGCAACGCGAGGCCGACAATTTCGACAGTGCGACCAAGGTCTCGCTGGACCGGTTCGAGGCCCTGTCGGCCGACGCCCGTGACGCCCTGCTGGAGGAGACCCGCAAGGCACTGGATATCCTCAAGGCCACCGCCGAGGAGAGCCGTCAGGCCGCCGCCGACGCCACGGAACAGGCCCAGCTACGGGCCGACCGGCTGGGCGAGGCCGTGTTCGAGGCCTCGCAGAAGGCCGAGGCGGCCGCCGAGGCGCGCATCGACGGCGCCCGCAAGGTGGTCACCCATACGGCCGAGCTGGTCGACGAGGCCGGCGAGCGGGCCCTGCAGCGGCTGGAAGCCACGATCGAGCGGATGAACGCGGCCATGCAGCGGGTCGACGACGCGATCAGCGACCTCGACCAGCGCGCCGCCGACTTGCCGGAACAGGCCCGCGAGCGGGTCGAGGCGGTCCGCAACGCCGTGGAAGAAGGCCTGGCGGCCCTGTCCGAAGCCTCCCGCAAGGCAGCCGACGACACCGAGGCACTGGATGCCGGCTTCCAGGAACGGGTGAAGCGCAACTACGAAATGCTGACCGAGGCCGTGCGTCTGATGGGCGTGGTGTCGGGTGACAGCGGGCGGAACCGGCGTGCGGCCCCCGACGCCCCGCCGGCGACCGACGAGGCCCCTGCCCTGCGCCGCGCCCGGACCGAGCCCGAGGGCCGGGGTTTTGGCCTGCGCAATCGCAGCGAGGCGGGCAAGGACCGGGCCACCGACGACCGCATCGGCTGGAAGGACCTGATGGGGGATGATCGGGACGAGACCCCGATGGATCTGGACACCCCCGTCATGCCGCCCGAGGACACCGAGGTCCTGAACGCCCGCATGCTGGACTCCATCCGGCGCATGGGGGTCGACCCCAATGCCCTGCTGCCGCGCTCGCGCATCGAGGAGGCCGCCGAGGCCTTTGTCGCGCGCGATCCCGGCGGCGCCCGCCAGATCGTGCGGCGGGTGGCGCCCGCAGCGGTGCGCAGCGTGTCACGCCGTGTGCTGAGCGATGCAGGCCTGAAGGCGGACGCCGAGGCCTATGTCCACAGCTGGTCCCGCATCGTGCGCGACCATGCGGCGAACGGCGATGCGGCGGCGGTGCTGAACCGTCTGGCCTCGGATGGAGGGCGCGCCTTCCTGCTGCTGGATGCGGCGGTCGGCGATCTCTCCTGAGAGGAGAAACCGGCGTTACGGGCCGGTTTTGGGGTTGACGGGCGCGCCACGATAAAGACACGGTCCCCGCCGTCATACGTCCGTCACAGCTTGCCAGGTCCATGCTCGACACGCCCGCCGATGCCCAGCCTGATTTGCGCCCGGGGCTGGTGCTATGTGCCTACGAACCCGACGTTGACTGGTCGGGAGACGACTCGCCTGCGACCGACTGGACCCCACCGGGCGCGCGCCTGATCCCGGTCGAGGCGGATGCCCCTGAGCCCTTGGCCCGGACCCTGGTCGAACGCCTGAAGGATCCCGCCTGCCGCGCAGCCCTGCTGATCGGCCGGGCGACCGGCGCCCATGAATTCCTGATCCAGACGCGGGCCGAGAACCGGGTCCTGAACGGCAAGGGACGGCTGGTCCCGACGGGTCCGGGCGTCGCGCGCGCCACGGCCCCGGCGCTGGAAATGGCCCAGACCCTGTCAGAGGCCGGCCTGAGCACCCAGCTTTCGTCCGAACCCGGATCGGATACCGGAAACTATCTGCTGTACCGCGTGCTCAGCTCGCTGCCCGACGACCCGGAGGCCCCGCTGGTGGGCCTTCTGCGCGTTCCCGATGAAGGGGGCGCCGCCGTGACCCGCGCCATCCGTCTGGCGGCGGAGGCCATGGCCCGGCACCTGTCACCCCTGCCCGGCCCCCGCGCGGCCTGAGCCCGGCGACAGGCGCGTCCGCACCGCCAGCGCTGCCATCCCCCCGATCACCACCATGCCGGCCATCGCCAGATAGCCCCCGGCCCCGTGCGCGTCGTAGAGCGGGCCGGACAGGACGGTGGCGATGCCGATCAGCACCCCGGCCGACAGGGTGGAGGACAGGGTCTGGGCCGCGGTCTGGGCATCCTCGGGTGCCAGTCGCTCGACGATCTCGACCCCGGCCAGATAGGTGGCGGCAAAGGTCAGGGCGTGCAGGGCCTGCAGCGGCCACAGCCACGCCAGCGACGGACTGAAGGCCAGCGCCGTCCAGCGGACCACCCCGGCCGCCACGCCCAGCATCAGCATGGACCAGGGTCCGATCCCCAGTCGCCGACGCCAGGGGTCCAGCCACCACATGAAGCCGATCTCAATGACGACGGAGGCCGCCCACAGGGCGCCGACCAGTCCGGTCGACAGGCCCTGGTTGGTCCAGAGGATGGCCGAAAAGCCATAGTAGAAGCCGTGGCTGGCCTGCACGGCGCCGATCGCCAGAATGGCCAGCATGAAGACCGGATCGGCGAGCAAACGTCCGAGGCCGAGGAAGCGGTTGCGGCCCGTGGCGCGCCCGGCCGCACTGACCACCTCGTGCGGCAGGCCGAACGCCGCATAGAGCGCCATGGCCCCGCTGGCGATCACAATCCAGACGATAACGGCGTCGACCGGCAGGCGCACCAGCAGCGCGCCCATGGCCAGATTGGCCACGACAAAGGCCGCCGAACCGCAGCCGCGCGGGACCGAGAAGGAGAACCCCTCGCGCCGGGCAAGGCGCAGGTTCAGCACATCGATCAGGGGGATGACCGCCGCGGTCGCCGTGGCCGCCACGAACCAGCAGAGCGTCCACAGCAGATAGCCCTCGACCAGGGCAGCGAGGCCGTAGCCGACCATGGCCACTGCCCCGAGGATGGCGATGGGGGTGCGCCGCGAGGCGAAGCCGTCGGCCCAGACGGCGATCAGGGGCCCGGTCACGAACCGCGCCAGCATGGGCACCGCCAGCAGGGTCCCGATCTCGGCCCCGTCCAGTCCCAGGCTTTTGAGCCAGAGACCGGCGAACGGCAGGCTCACCCCGGTGACGCCGAAGAGCAACACATAGTGGAAGGCGAGGCGGATCGATGACGACATACGCGCTCCGATAGCAGACTCCGGCGATTCCGTGGGCTAGCTTGACCTTATGAGACTGAATCGCCCCCTTGCGGTGACGGCCTGTGGCCTCGGCGCAATCTGTGTCGTTCTGGGAGCGTTCGCGGCGCATGGAGCCGGTCCGCAGGTGAAACCCCTGCTGACCACAGGGGCGCACTACGGCATGGTGCATGCCCTTCTCGCCCTTTTGGCGGCGGCATGGGCCGGCACACCGCCTGTGCGCTGGGCCGGCTGGCTGGCGGTGATCGGCGGGGCCGTGTTCGCCGCCTCCCTCGCCCTGGTGGGCATGGCCGGTCTGAGAGCCATGGGTGCTGTGGCACCCGTCGGCGGCCTTCTGATGATTCTGTCCTGGTTGCTGTTTGCGTGGGGGGTGGTGCGGACCGCCCCACCCCCGTCTGATTTGTCCTGAAACCCCAGAGTGAGTGCCCATGTCCTTTCCCAAGCCTGACGGCGAGCGTCGCGACCTGTTCCCCGAGATCGAGGCCTTCGCCACAGGGATGATGAAGACGCCGGACGGGCACGACATCTATTTCGAGGAGAGCGGTAATCCGCAGGGCAAGCCCGTGCTGGTGCTGCACGGCGGACCCGGGGGCGCGACCAGCCCCGGCATGCGCCGCTACTTCGATCCGGCGGTCTATCGCATCATCATGTTCGACCAGCGGGGCTGTGGTCAGTCGCGCCCCTATGCCTCGCTTGAGAACAACACCACCTGGACGCTGATTGAGGACATCGAGCGCCTGCGCGAGCGGTGCGGTGTCGACAAATGGGTGGTGTTCGGCGGTTCGTGGGGCTCGACCCTGTCGCTGACCTATGCGGTGACCCACCCCGAGCGGGTCAAGGCGCTGGTCCTGCGCGGCATCTTCCTGCTGACGAAGAAGGAGTTGCACTGGTTCTACCAGGACGGCGCCTCAATGATCTTCCCGGATGCCTGGGAGCGGTTCCTGGCGCCCATTCCGGAGGGTGAGCGCGACGACCTGATGGCCGCCTACCAGAAGCGGCTGACCGGCAATGACGAAGCCGCCAAGCGCGAATGCGCGGTCGCCTGGTCCAGCTGGGAGGGGGAGACCGTCAGTGTGCGCGGGCCCGATTCCCGCCCTGACAAGTTCGCAGAGGCCGAATTCGCCGTGGCCTTTGCCCGGATCGAGAACCACTATTTCCGCAACGAGGGCTTCCTGCCGGAGGACGGCTGGCTGCTGAAGAAGATCGACCGCATCCGCCACATCCCGGGCTGGATCGCCCAGGGCCGGTTCGATGTGGTGACACCGATGTCGGGTGCGTGGGCCCTGCACCGGGCCTGGCCGGAAGCGCGGCTGGAGGTGATCGGCGACGCGGGGCATGCCTCGACCGAGCCGGGCATCATCGACAGTCTGGTGCGGGCGACCGACTGGGCCGCCGGCCTGCCGGACTGAGGCCTGCAGCCTCTAGAACAGGCCGTGCCCCTTGGGCAGTTCGACGTAGCGGTGGACCCGCGTGGCCATCACCAGCCCGAAGCCGATCATCACTGTCAGCATGACCGTGCCGCCGTTGGACATCAGCGGCATGGGCACGCCCACGACCGGGGCCAGACCCATGACCATGGCGCCGTTGATCAGCACATAGAGGGCAAAGGTGGCCGTCACGCCGGCGGTCGCCAGCCGGCCGAAATGGCTGTGCGACAGCGAGGCGATGCGCAGGGCGATCAGGATGACGCCGAGGTAGCACAGCAGCATGCCGAACGAGCCGACGAAGCCGAACTCTTCGGAGACCGCCGCGAAGATGAAGTCGGTGTGGCGCTCGGGCAGGAACTCCAACTGGCTCTGACTGCCGAGGCCAAAGCCCTTGCCCAGCAGACCGCCTGAGCCCATGGCGATCTTGGACTGCATGATCTGATAGCCCTCACCCGAGGGGTCGGCCTCGGGGTGCAGGAAGGTCAGCACGCGGTTCCGCTGATAGTCGTGCATGACGAACTGGATGAAGGGCCAGACACCGGCGACGGCAGCGCCACCGGCGGCGACGATGACCTTCCAGCTGAGACCGGCGGCGAACATGATGGCCGCGCCCGTCAGGCCCAGCAGCATGGCACTGCCGAGGTCGGGCTGGTGGGCCACGAGGGCGAAGGGCGCGCCGATCAGCAGGACCGGGAATATCAGCTTCCAGTGGAAGCGGGCCTCATTCGCCGTCGCCCCGTGGTACCAGCGGGCCAAAGCCAGCACGAGAGCGATCTTCATGATCTCGGACGGCTGGATGCGGGTGACGCCCAGGTTCAGCCAGCGGGTCGCGCCCATGGCCGTATAGCCCAGCCCCGGTATCTCGATAGCCGCCAGCATCAGCAGCGCCAGGAAATAGACCGGATAGGCCAGATGGAACCACCATTTCAGGTTCACCATCGACAGGCCCAGCATGATGACCAGACATATGGCAAAGCGGATCAGGTGTTTGGCGGCCCACGGCTCCCACGACCCCTTGGCCACGGAATAGAGCATGGCCGCGCCCATGCCGGCGATGGCGCACAGCAGGACCAGCAGCCGCCAGTCGATCTGGGTAATCTTGACGCTCAGCCGGTCGCGCTCTCCGGGGCGGGTCAGGGCCGAGGCAGTCATTGAGGCTCCGACAGATAGGGCTGCGGACCGGTCTGGTCCTGCGGCGCGACCGGAGTGGGCTCGGCCGGCGTCGGCTCGGGCGCAGCCGCCGTCGGTTCGGGCGGCGGGGGCGCGGCGCCCTCGTCCTCAATCGGGCCGGACTCGGGCTCAGGCGGCAGGGGCCGCTCGATGCGGGCGCGCATGTCCGGATCCTTGAGCAAGGCCACTCTCATGACCTCGCGCGCCTTGGGCGCGGCGTCGGCCGCACCGCCCGCAGGCGCGTGCTGGATGATCAGCGCAATGGCATAGCGCGGCGCATCATGCGGCGCGAAGGCGACGAACAGGGCGTGGTCCCGGCGGCTCCAGACCGCATTGCGAGGCCCGCGCGACTCCCCGGCCTTGTAGTCACGCGACTGGGCGGTGCCGGTCTTGCCGGCCATCAGGATGTCGCCGAGCCCCAGCTGGGACGCGCGGTAGGCGGTGCCGGTCCGGTCATTGGCCACCGCCGCCATGCCGGCGCGCACGATGTCCAGATGCTCGTCACTGAACGGGAGATCCGGGAATTTGGCCTCGGTATAGGGCTGGCCGTCAACCGACCTGATCAGGCGCGGCTGGACGGCCTTGCGCCCGTTGGCGAGCCGCGACGCCATTACTGCCAGCTGGAGCGCGCTGACGGACAGGGCCCCCTGCCCGATCGCGACCGACAGGGTTTCGCCGGGGTACCAAGTGGGGTCGTCGTCCCAGCTGGTGGCCTCGGTGTATTCGCGCTTCCATTTGGTCGATGGCACCGTGCCCTTCGACTGGCCCGCGATGCCGATCTCATAGGTGTGGCCGAAGCCCAGATCCTCGGCCACCCGCGCGATCCGGTCGATCCCCGCGCGATTGCACAGGTGATAGAAATAGGTGTCGCACGAGTTCTTGATGGCATTGTGCATGTCCATCGCGCCGTGCCCGCCCCGCTTCCAGCAGCGGAAAGTGCGGTTGCCGAAGAAATAGCCCCCGGTGCAGACCACCCGCTCTTTCGGATCGATCCCGGCATCCAGCAGCGCCAGCGCCGTGGTCATCTTGAAGGTCGAGCCCGGCGGGAAGGTGCCGTAGATCGCCTTGTCCAGCAGGGGGCGGCGCTCATAGTCCGCCCAGGCGCGGTAGATGTTGCTGGGCACGCCCGAGACGAACAGATTCGGATCGAACGACGGCGCGGACACCATGGCCAGGATGTCGCCGTTCCGGACATCCATCACGACGCAGCCGCCCGACTCCTCGCCGAACACCTCGAGCGCCCGGTTCTGGATATCGGCATCGAGGGTCAGGACCACTTCCTTGCCCGGAACGGCCGGACGGGAGTTCTCGGGATCCTCGCCGACCACGCGGCCGCGCGCATCGACCTCGACCCGCTGGCCGCCGGCCTCACCCCGCAATTGTTCGTCGAGCGCGGCTTCGACGCCCTGACGACCGATCCGGAAGCCGGGGTTGTAGAGCAGCGGCGAGGGCTCCTCGCCCTTGTCGCGGACGGCCTTGATGTCGCGGTCCGAGACCTTGGCGACATAGCCGACGACGTGGGCGAAGGCCCCGCCGTGCGGATAGAAGCGCGTCTCGTGCATGTCGGCCATCACGCCGGGCAGCTCATTGGCGTACAGATTGACCTTGGCGAACTCTTCCCAGCTGAGGTCGCTCTTGACCGGCACGGGCGAAAAGCGCGGCGCGGCGTTCACATCACGGATGATGCCCCGGCGACGCTCGAGTGTGTCAGGGATCAGCTGACCCAGCAGGTCGAGCGTCTGGTCCAGATCCTTGGTCTCGTCGCGAACCACCAGCACGCGGAAACTGGGGCGGTTTCCGGCGATGATCACCCCGTCGCGATCCCGGATGATGCCGCGCGGCGGCGGCACCAGCCGGAAGTTGAACTGATTGGCGGTGGCGAGCGTCGTATATTCCTGGGCCTGCACGACCTGCAGCTGACCCAGACGCGCGGTCAGGCCCAGCACGCCCAGTCCGGTTAATCCACCCAACACGAAGGTGCGCCGCAGGAACGAGCCCTGCCGCTCATTGACGTCCGAAAAGAAGATCGAGGGTTCGCTGCTCATCGAAACCGCACATCGCCATCATCGAACCGCTGGATCAGTCGATCCGCCAGCGGGAAGATCAGGAGCGTCGGCACCACCTGTCCCAGCAGGGCCAGAAGGCTCGGCGCCCGCTTGGCGTCGATTGTAACAATGACATACGCCAGAAAGAAGGCCCCCAGGACGGCCACCGTGTACCAGACGAACAGGACGCGGGTTTCCTGGCCGATCAGGAAATTCCGCGCGAGCAGGATAGCCGCATAGATGCACAGCAGGACCAGCCCCCACAGGCCCTGCGGCGTGTAGAGCAGCAGGTCGAGCATCAGGCCGAGGACGAACAGGGCCAGCGGTGCCAGGATCGACGGCCGGATCAGCGGCCAGGCAAAGGCCAGAACCATGGGAATGACCGGCTCGGGCAGGCTGAGCCCGAACAGGGTCACGGGCGTGGCAAGGATCAGGGTCGCAAGGAGCGCCAGCAGCGAGGGATAGACGATCCACTGCAGGGGGCCGACCACGCGAACGGCGACGGGGCGTCTCACTCGGGCCCACCTGCGGGGGGCTGGGCTGGCGTGGCGGCGGGCTGATCGGCACCGGCCTGGGCGTTCTGGCGGCGGGTGACGCCGTCGGTGATGGCGGCCGCCTCGGTCGCGGACGGCGCAGGGGCCGTATCCAGTGCGGCGAGCGGCGGGGCGTTCAGATCTTCCGCATCCACCAGCTGGCCGAAGTCCTCGAACTTCAGAACCTTGACGAAGTCGATGGCGCCCCGGTCGCTGAACAGCTTGACCCGCCAGGAGCCGTCGATGCCGCGCGCCACCACCCCGATCGGCACGCCGCGCGGAATGCCGCCGCCGTCGCCCGAGGTCAGCACCCGATCCCCCACCTCGACCGAATCCGTGCCCCGCACATATTCCAGCCGGGGATTGCCGCTGCCATCCCCGCTCAGCATGGCCCGGGCATCGGTGCGGTCGATCAGCACCGGAATGCGGCTGGAGACATCGGTGACCAACAGGACGCGACTGACCCGCGAGGAGGTGCCGACCACCCGCCCGACCAGTCCGTGCTCGTTGATGACCGGATTGCCGATGCGAACGCCCTGGCCGGTGCCGACATCAATGAGGCGCGAGCGGGCGAAGGGGCCACGCGACTCGGAAATCGACCGCGCGGTCTGGGTCGGGACCGGGGGCTCGACCCGGATGCCGAGCATGGCCTCATACCGGCTGTTGATGTTCTGAAGCGCGATATTGGCGTCGGCCACGGCCTGGAGTTCGGCCACCTGTGCTTTCAGGCGACGGTTCTCGGACACGGCAAAGAAATAGTCGCCGACGTAGTCGCTGGCAGCACCCACCCAGCGAACGGGCGCGGCGAGCACGCCACCGACTCCGCCCGACACCTGATCGCTGGCGCCCCGGACGGCGCTCTGGGCCTCCGGATCGCCCCGGCGCTGGCTGATCAACAGGAAGGCCGACAGGGCCAGCACCACGAGCACAGTCAGGCCCGCCGTCCAGATCAGCGGAACCTTCAGATTCTCGAACGGTCCGTCGCGAAACGCCACGGCGCCCCTTGCATTCAGAGGGTTGGTGTCAACCGGTCCCGTGGGGCCGGCGGGCGAATCCGCCCGTGAACTCAGGCTATCGCAGAATCAGCGCAGCTTGAAAACCGCTGATGTCCGCAACCGTACCGGACGCTCTAGAGCGAGCTTTCCAGCACGCCCTTCATCCAGCGCGGATGCTCGAGCACGCGGCCGCAGCCGATGGCCACACAGGACAGCGGATCATCGGCGACCGAGACCGGCAGGCCGGTGTGATCGCGAATCTCGGCGTCCAGACCGCGCAGCAGCGCACCGCCGCCGGTCAGCATGATGCCCTTGTCGGCGATGTCGGCGGCCAGTTCGGGCGGGGTGGCTTCGAGGGCGACCTTGACCGCATCGATGATCTGGCTGACCGGCTCGGTCAGCGCCTCGGCGGCCTGACGCTCGCTCATGCGCACCTCGCGCGGCACGCCCTGCATCAGGTCGCGGCCCTTGACCTCGATCGACAGGCCTTCGCCGTCGGCCGGGATACGGGCAGTGCCGATGTCCTTCTTGATGCGCTCGGCGGTCGTCTCGCCGATCAGCAGGTTATGGTTGCGGCGCATGTAGCTGATGATCGCCTCGTCCATCTTGTCGCCGCCGACGCGCACCGAGCGCGAATAGACGATGCCCGACAGCGACAGCACGGCCACCTCGGTGGTGCCGCCGCCGATGTCGACGACCATCGAACCGGTCGGCTCGTGGATGGGCAGGCCCGCGCCGATGGCGGCGGCCATGGGCTCGTCGATCAGGCCGACGCGACGGGCCGAGGCGTTCAGGCACGAATCATTGATGGCGCGGCGCTCGACCGCCGTGGCGCCCGACGGCACGCACACGATCACCTTGGGGTTCACGAAGCCCTTGCGGTTGTGAACCTTGCGGATGAAGTGCTTGATCATTTCCTCGGCGACTTCGAAGTCGGCGATGACCCCGTCGCGCATCGGACGGATGGCTTCCATGTGACCGGGGGTCCGGCCGAGCATCTGTTTGGCCTCGATGCCCACGGCGTGGACGATCTTCCGTCCACCGACGTTTCTGAGGGCCACCACCGACGGCTCGTTCAGGACGATGCCCTTGCCCTTCATATAGATCAGGGTGTTGGCCGTGCCGAGGTCGATGGCGATGTCGTTCGAGATCATGCCGAAGAGATGCATAGGGGTGGGATACCGTTCCGGGTTGGGCCTTTTTGGGGCGGTCAGCGTTTATGTCCGCTGCGACGAAGCCCCGCCCCGCTACGCATCCCCACGCACGGGCCGTCCTGATCGATATCGCCGAGCCGACCGTGGCCCGTTTGCCCTTATGGGACAGGGATTACAAGCCCTGAATCGGCCCGGCGCATCACGAGATCGTCGTCAGGCGGCGACGGGCTCCAGCCCCTCGGCCTTCAGCATGCGCTGCATGGCCGGACGCTGCTGCACGCGGTCCAGATGGGCGTTCAGCTTCGGGAACCGGTCGGCGTCCAAAAGCTTCGCCTGACGCGCCCAGCGGGTGAAGACGGCCAGGTAGTTGTCAGCCAGCGTCCAGTCGTCGCCGAAGACGTACGGCCCCTCGACCAGATGCTGTTCGGCCAGGTCGTATTTGGCCAGCGCCTGTTCAATGGCATCGTCCTTGGCCTGCCCTTCCAGCGGCGGCCGGCTGAACAGCACCTTGCCGATCGCCGGGTGCAGGCTGGAAGCCAGCCAGCCGTTGAAGGCGTCGAAGCGCGCCATGGCGAAGGCGTCGTCAACGGGGGCCAGCTTCTTGTCCGGATGGGCGGCGGCGACCCAGCCGAGGATGGCGGCATTCTGGGTGATCACGCCCTTGTCGGTCTTCAGCGCCGGGGTCACGCCCGCCGGATTGACGGCCAGATATTCGGGCGTCTTCTGCTCGCCCTTCTTCAGGTCGATGACCGTGGCCTGATAGTCGAGACCGGCCTCTTCGAGGGCCGAGTGCGAGGCCATGGCGCAGGCGCCGGGCGAGATATAGACGGTCAGGGACAAACGATCTCTCCTTTCAGGTTCGGGTCGGTGCGACCTGAACGGACAGATAGAGAGACGGCTCCATATTGCAACCGCTTCAGTTGCGTTTAGCCTCCCGGCGCTTCACCCATTCGCGGACGCCCAGCATCAGGGCAAGCCAGACCACGGCCACTCCGGCGAGGATCAGACTGGTCCAGGTGCCCTCGCCGCTGGCCGCCGCCGCGACCGCTCCGCCGAAGAAGACCACCAGCGCCGTCTTGGGCAGCACCCCGAATGCACAGCCGGCGAGGAAGGGCACGAAGCCGGCGCGCGCCGCACCGAAGGCCATGTTGACGACGATGAAGGGCGCCGAGGGCACATTGCGGATCATGAAGCTGGCGTAGAAGGCATTTCGCCCGACGAACCCCTTCAGCCGGGTGACGGTCTTGCCGCCCCAGCGATCCAGCAGCCGGGCGGTCGGTCCGCGCCCCATCCAGTAGGTAACCCCCGCCGACACCACCGTCGCGGCCCAGCTGTACCAGAACCCCAGCGACGGTCCGAAGGCCACGACACAGGCCGCGATCAGCAGGAACTGCGGCGCCCCGATGAAGGCCGCACCGACGAACAGCACCACGGTCGCCAGAAACGCCCACGGCCCGCCGGCATAGCCCTGCAGCCAGGCCTCGAGCCGGTGCTCGGCCTCCAGCCCCAGCGCCGCCTTGCCGAGCAGCAACAGGCCGACCACCGCACCCAGCAGCACAGCCGTCGCCAGCGCCGCCCGCCAGCGGGCCGCCTCCATGTTCAGGACAAAGTCGAGGATGCGACGGATCATTCGTCTTCGGTTACCACCGGCTCCGGCGACAGGCGAGCCTCACATTGCTCCGCTTTCCCCGACTGCTTAAGAAGGGGCCTCTCCCCTCCCCGTCTGCGAGTCCCTGTCCATGTCCGAGCTGCAGTCCAAGGCCCTTGCCCGCGTGAAGCCGTCTGCGACGCTGGCCGTCACCGCCCAGGCGCGCGCGCTGAAGGCGGCGGGACGCGATGTGATCGGGCTGGGGGCGGGCGAACCGGACTTCGACACCCCCGACAACATCAAGGAAGCGGCCATTGAGGCCATCCGCCGGGGCGAGACCAAATATACCGACGCCGACGGCATGCCCGAGCTTAAGGCCGCCATTGTCGCCAAGTTCGCGCGCGAGAACGGCCTGAACTATGCGACCAGTCAGATCCATGTTGCGGGCGGGGGCAAGGCGGTGATCTACAACGCCCTGCTGGCCACGCTGTCGCCGGGCGATGAGGTGATCGTGCCGGCGCCTTACTGGGTCAGCTATCCCGACATGGTCCTGCTGGCCGGCGGCGAGCCCGTGCGGGTGGTCGGCGAGGAAGCCGACGGCTTCAAGCTGCGGCCCGATGTGCTGGAGGCGGCGATCACGCCCCGCACGAAATGGCTGATCCTCAACAGCCCCTCGAACCCGACCGGCGCGGCCTATACCGCCGCCGAGCTGGAGGCGCTGGCCGAGGTGCTGCGTCGCCACCCGCAGGTGTGGGTGCTGACAGATGACATGTACGAGCACCTGATCTACGGCGACTTCGACTATGTGACGATCGCCCAGGTAGCGCCCGACCTCTACGACCGGACGCTGACGGTCAACGGCGTGTCCAAGGCCTATGCCATGACCGGCTGGCGCATCGGCTATGCGGGCGGGCCGAAAGCCCTGATCGACCTGATGCGCAAGGTGGCCGGGCAGACGACGTCGAACCCGTCGTCGATCAGCCAGTGGGCGGCGGTCGAGGCGCTGAACGGACCCCAGGACTTCATCGCCGAGCGCGGCAAGGCGTTCGAGGCGCGTCGGGATCTGGTGGTGTCGATGCTGAACCAGGCCCATGGCATCCGCTGCGCCACACCCGAGGGGGCCTTCTACGTCTATCCCTCGATCGACGGTCTGATCGGCAAGGCGACGCCGGACGGGACGGTGATCGACAGCGACGACACCTTCGCCAGCGCGCTGCTGGACGCCGAGGGCGTGGCCGTGGTGCAAGGCTCGGCCTTCGGCCTCAGCCCCTATTTCCGCATCAGCTATGCGACCAGCGACACCGTGCTGGAAGACGCCTGCGAACGCATCCAGCGCTTCTGCGCCAGCCTGCGCTAGCAGCCACGCGCCGCGCGCACGCGGCTTGCCAGACGGACCGTCATCGTTAAGCTTCCCGTCGGGGGAGATCAAACGCATGACCGACAGCCTTGTTCGACCGCGACCGCGCCGCTGGGGCTGGCTGATTCCGACGTGCCTTGTCGCCGTGATCTGGTCGCTGGTCAGCACGATCGGGCAGACGACACATATCGCGGCGGATGCCGACGACGTGCGCACTTCGTACATGCTGGGCAGGATTTTTGGCAGCGTCGCCTTTGTGGGTGTGGTGATGAGCGGCATCCACTTTCTGATCTTCTTGCGGAAGCGGGGAGGCGAACTGGTCGGACGCCACAGTGCGTTCGTATTTGGCGCGGCTTTCTTTGGGGCGTTGCCGGCGCTCGCCTTGACCTTCCTTGTCTCAGCAACAGGAGGCGACGAAGCCACACTTCTGGCCATTGATGCCGGGCACACCGAACGCGTAGAGGCCGATGCCCGGAAGTATGAGGCGCAGTACGAGGCCTTGCTCGGCGGGGACGTCCTGGCGCCCGAAACACTGATGCGTCAGAGGGGCATTGATCAGGCGCGCGCCAATATTGCCGCCTACCGCGAGCTGATGGCTGAAGATGACGCTTCCTACCAGGCTCAGGTAGAAGCCACCCGCGCCGAGATCGAGGCCTCCGAAACCAGCGCCCTTTTCAAGGGGCGGGGCCTGACCGGGTTTGATCGGAACACGAGCCGCATCACTCGGGAAATGAAGACACTCCGGCTGCTCGAGAGCGAAATCCTCAACTCGTGGGAGGCGATTTTGGATTTCCTCGCCCTCCGCCCTCGGAGATGGGAGGCGCAGAACGGCCAATTCTCGTTCTATCGCGAAGAGGATCTGGAGTTCTTCGACGGCCACATGAAGCGGATCAACACTCTTGCCGCCCAGATCGACTCCCGTTCAGCGGCCCTTCGAGCAAGCACCGACAGGCCGCCAAACGGCGAGTAACTAGACCACCCGGCTGACGGCGTAGTCGGCCAGCAGGTCGAGGGCGTCGCACCAGTCGCTGGCGGGCAGGACCGTCAGGGCGGCCTTGGCCTGATCGGCATAGTCGCCGGCGACGTCGAGGGTGGCCGAAAGCGCGCCGGTGCCGACCACCCGCTCGCAGGCGCGAGCAAAGTCGTCGTCGTCGCGGGACGACTTGTCGAACAGTTCGGTCCAGAACCCGGCCTCGGCGCCGCGCGAGCGCTCCATGGCCAGGATCAGCGGCAGGGTGACCTTGCCTTCGCGGAAGTCGTCGCCGGCGTTCTTGCCCAGCGCCGCGGCCGTGCCGCCATAGTCGAGGGCGTCGTCAGCCAGCTGGAAGGCGATGCCCAGCGCCATGCCATAGTCGCGCAGGGCGGTGACGGCCACGTCGTCGGCGCCGGCGCCGACCGCGCCTGCCTCGGCGGCAGCGGCGAACAGTTCGGCGGTCTTGGCGGTGATGATCTGGAGATAGACGTCGGTGTCGAGGTTGATGTCGTGGGCGCGGGTCAGCTGCAGGACCTCGCCCTCCGAGATCACGCTTGAGGCCCGGGCCAGGGTGCCCAGCGCGCGCATGGAGTCCGTCTCGACCATCAGCTCGAAGGCGCGGGCGAACAGGAAGTCCCCGACGAGCACGCTGGAAGGCGCGCCCCAGATCAGGTGCGCGGCGACCTTGCCCCGGCGCAGGTCCGAGGTGTCGACCACATCGTCGTGCAGCAGGGTGGCGGTGTGGATGAACTCGACGGCGGCGGCCAGCTTGAGCGGGCTGTCGATGCCCCTGTCCCCGCCGGAAGCGCGCGCCGCGGCGATGGTCAGCATCGGACGCAGACGTTTGCCACCCGCCGCGATCAGGTGATCGGCCAGCGCCGGGATCAGGGGCACGTCCGACGCCATCCGGTCGCGGATTAGCTGGTTGACGCGGTCCATGTCGGGCTGGCTGAGCCGCACGATAGGCGCGACGTCTCCGGCGGGGCGGCGAACAGGATCAGCAACAGCGTCCAAGGCGGTACTCGTGATGGGCAATCGGGGAGAGAAAATTCAGCGCCCGTATTGCCGGAGCGGGTGCGGGCGCACAATGGTGACCGGGCCATGAAGGGTCAAGACGCGTGACGGTCGCAGCCTCCTCTCCAGAAATCCGCGAAGACGCCCTGCTGGGCGGGCGCGTGCGCCTGCATCAGCCGGTGCGGGGCTATCGGGCCGGCATGGATGCGGCCCTGCTGGCGGCGACGGTCGCGGCCGGGCCCGGCGAGCGGGTGATCGAGGCCGGCTGCGGTCCCGGAGCCGTGCTGACCCAGGTGGCCGCGCGCTGCCCCGAGGCCGGGCTGTTCGGGGTGGAGCGTGAGCCGGAGATCGCCGCCCTGGCGCGGCGAAACATCGAGGCCAATGGTCTGGACGATCGGGCCGATGTCCGGCTGGGCGATGTCGCTGCGGGTTTCCGGGCGCTGGACCTGCCGCCCTTTGACTGGGCGATCAGCAATCCGCCCTTCTTTGACGATCCGGGCCGTCTGCGGCCCCCCGCGCCGGAGCGTCGCGCCGCCTGGATGGCCGACGACGGGCTTGAGGCGTGGACCGGCTTTCTGCTCAAGGCCGTGCGCGGGGGCGGGCGCATCGTCATGATCCACCGGGCCGAGCGGCTGGGGGACATTCTGGCCCTGCTGGCGCCCAAGGCCGGGTCGTTCGCCATCCGGCCGATCCATCCCTTTGCCGACCAGCCTGCCAAACGGGTGCTGGTTCAGGCGATCAAGACCGGCAAGGGCCCGCTGCGCCTGTTGCCACCGCTGGTCCTGCATGACCGCAACGGGGCGCCCCATACCCCCGAGGCCGGGGCCATTCTGCGCGGCGAGGCGGCCCTGCCCTTCTGAGCGGCTTCTCGACCCGGCCCGAACGGGCTATCCCGGGGGCATGACCCTGCGCCCCCTGTTCGTCACCCAGATCTATCAGTCCGAACTGAGCGAAGCCGGACTGGTCCCGGAACTGGCCGACGCCTGTCGCCTGCTCGCGGCCGAAGACGGTGCGGGCCGGGCCTGGTGCCGCGAGCACCGCTATCCGGGCTACACCTCCTACGGCTCGCTGAATGACCTGCCCAAGCGTATGCCCGAGTTCGAGGCGCTGAAGCGGGAACTGGATCGTCATGCGAAGGCCTATGCCAGGGCTCTGAACTTCCAGCTGGCCCGCAAGCCGAAGCTCGACAATCTGTGGGTCAATGTCCTGAAGCCCGGCGGCGGCCACACCGGCCATATCCACCCGCATGCCGTGCTGTCCGGCACGGTCTATATCGAGGTGCCCGAGGGAGCCTCCGCGCTCAAGCTGGAAGACCCCCGCCTGCCCATGATGATGGCCCGCCCCGGCGTCGCCCCCGATGCGCCTGAGGCCGAACAGCCCTTCGTCTATCTGAAGCCCCGTCCCGGCACGGTGCTGATGTGGGAGAGCTGGCTGCGCCACGAAGTGCCGCCGAACGGCGCAAAGGCCGAGCGCATCTCGATCAGCTTCAACTACGCGTAAGTCCGATGAACCCGTCATCCTCTGGCTTGACCAGAGGATCGGTGCGGGCACTCCGGCGGCCAGCGTGACACCGACCCTCGGATCAAGTCCGAGGGTGACGTGCCCTTGACGTCAGTGCGCGCCGGCCCCGTCGGGCAGGTGCTCCTTCTCGTGGCGCCCCAGTTTGGTGACCAGGGTCTGGGCGGCCTGATTCATGCCGCTGACCTCGACCACGGCGCCCTGGCGGCGATAGCGGAACACCACCTTGTCGACGGCGACCACGCCCGTGATGTCCCAGAGGTGGGCATTCGACATGTCGATCTCGACGCGCGTCGGATGGCCGTGGTGCTCGAAGCTGGCGGCAAAGACATCGGCCGAGGCGAAGAACAGATTGCCGCTGACGCGGTATTTCAGCTCCCCCTCGGGGGCCTCGACCTCTTCGACGACCACGGTCTTGCCGACCTTGCGCATGAAGAAGATGGCCGACAGCACTACGCCCAGTACCACGCCCTTCGACAGGTCATGGGTCAGGACCACGGTGATCGTCGTGGCCAGCATGACGATGGACGACTGGAACGGCATGGTCCTGAGCCTGAGGATAGATCCCCAGTCAAAGGTGCCGATCGACACCATGATCATGACCGCCACCAGTGCAGCCATGGGAATGCGGGCCACCCAGTCCTGTAGCAACAGGATCAGGACCAGCAGCAGCACCCCGGCCCACAGGGTCGACAGGCGGCCGCGCGCGCCGGACGTCACATTGATGATCGACTGGCCGATCATGGCGCATCCCGCCATGCCGCCGAAGAGCCCGGCCGCGACATTGGCGATGCCCTGGCCCCGGGTCTCGCGATCCTTGTCGGACGGGGTGTCGGTGATGTCGTCCAGCAGATTGGCAGTCAGCAGGCTTTCCAGCAGCCCGACGAAGGCCAGCGTCCCGGCGACCGGGGCGATGATGGCCAGGGTCTCCCATGTCAGGGGCACCATGGGGATGTGGAACATCGGCAGGGTTGTCGGCATCTCGCCCATGTCGCCCACGGTTCGGACATCCAGCCCGCTCCAGATGACAAAGCCGCTGATGACGATGATGGCGACCAGCGCCGAGGGCACGGCCTTCGTCAGGCGCGGCAGGCCGTAGATGATCGCAAGCCCCGCGGCGACCAGGGCATAGGTCTGCCAGCCCATGCCAATCAGCTCGGGCAGCTGGGCCATGAAGATCAGGATCGCCAGCGAATTGACGAAGCCCGTCATGACCGAGCGCGACACGAATTTGATGTAGCGCCCCAGCCGCAACAGGCCGATGCCGATCTGGAAGATGCCGGTCAGGATCGAGGCAGCGAACAAATATTCCAGCCCGTGATCGCGGACCAGGGTCACCATCAGCAGGGCCATGGCCCCGGTCGCCGCACTGATCATGGCCGGACGCCCGCCGGCAAAGGCGATGGTGATGGCGATCACCACACTGGCGTACAGGCCGACCGCCGGATCGACCCCGGCGATGATGGAAAAGGCGATCGCCTCGGGGATCAGGGCCAGGGCCACAACCGTGCCGGCCAGCAGGTCCTTGCGCGGATGGGCCAGCCACTGGGCGCGGGCCGATTGGAAGACGGACATGAAGGGTCACACACCAGACGACCGGCCGCGCCCATGGGCGAGGTTCAGACAGGGGCCGGTCTCATTGCTCCGGCGGATCGGCGGCCGGAATAGCCACCCGCAGGCCCCTTGAGGGCGCGGGTCCAAGTTGCCCGCCCTGTCGCATGCTGCACCGCAACAGGCAAGGGAGTCGCGTGCGCAAGCCGCGACATTCCGCCCTTTACGGCCACGCTGGACGTCGCCGCCGGAATGGAACATAGCATGAACGCATGGCCCGTCTCGACCTGCGCAAGAAGCTGGAAATCCTCGCCGATGCGGCCAAGTACGATGCGTCGTGTGCGTCGTCGGGCGCGGGCAAGCGGAACTCGGTCGGGGGCAAGGGGATCGGCTCGACCGAGGGTATGGGCATCTGCCACGCCTATACGCCGGACGGGCGGTGCGTCAGCCTGCTGAAGATCCTGCTGACCAACTTCTGCATCTATGACTGCGCCTATTGCATCAACCGGGTGTCGTCCAATGTGCCGCGGGCGCGGTTCTCGGTGCAGGAAGTCGTCGACCTGACGCTGAACTTCTACAAGCGCAACTATATCGAGGGGCTGTTCCTGTCGTCGGGCATTGTCCAGTCGGGCGACTATACGATGGAGGAACTGGTGCGGGTCGCGCGCATCCTGCGCGAGGAGCACGACTTTCGCGGCTATATCCATCTGAAGCTGATCCCTGAGGCCGACCCCGATCTGGTGGCGCAGGCGGGGCTGTATGCCGACCGGCTGTCAGCCAATATCGAACTGCCGCGGGACGAGGCGCTGGCCCGGCTGGCCCCACAGAAGGACGCTGGCGTCATCAAGAAGGCCATGGGTCAGGTCCGCCAGCGGGTCGAGGCCGCCCGCCCGGCGAAGAAGGATCGCAAGCGCCCGCCCCGCTTCGCCCCCGGTGGGCAGTCGACCCAGCTGATTGTCGGGGCCGATGGCGCGCCGGACGGGGAAATCCTCGAGCGGTCCGCCTCGCTCTATGGCGGCTATGGCTTGCGCCGGGTCTATTACTCCGCTTTCAGCCCGATACCGGACTCGTCGGCGCAGCTGCCGCTGTCAAAGCCGCCGTTGATCCGCGAGCATCGGCTGTATCAGGCCGACTGGCTGATGCGGTTCTATGGCTTTTCCGCGCCCGAGATCGCCTCGGCGACGCCCGACGGCATGCTGGACCTGGCGGTCGATCCCAAGCTGGGCTGGGCCCTGGCCAACCGGGCCAGCTTTCCGGTCGATGTGAACCTGGCGGAGCGCGAGACCCTGTTGCGGGTGCCGGGCCTGGGCGTGCGCTCGGTCGACCGGATCCTCAAGGTCCGGCGCTACCGGACGCTGAGGCTGGAGGACATCCAGCGGCTGACGCGCAGTCTCGACAAGATCCGGCCCTTCATCACCACGCTGGACTGGAACCCCGGCGGCCTGACCGATGCCGCCGACCTCAAGGCGCGTCTGGTGAAGCCGCGTGAGCCCGAGCAGCTGAGCCTGTTTTGATGCGCACCGTGCGGCTGGAGTCGGAGACCGATCTGGACGGCTGGCGCACCCATGCCCGCGCCCTGCTGTTCGAGGGGGTTCAGCCGGCCCATGCGGCCTTCCGCACGGGGACGACGACCGCCGGCCTGTTCGAGGAGGTCGCGCCCCCCTCGCCTGCCCCGGCGAGCCTCGCCCTGACGGTGCCGCGTGCCTTCATGGATCTGGCGGCCGCGGTCGCGCTGCACCGGTCGGAAGACCGGTTCGACCTGCTGTACCGGCTGCTGTGGCGGCTGCAGCAGGACCGGCACCTGCTGAACATCGTCTCGGACCGCGATGTCGCTGACGCCATGGAGCGGGCGAAAAACGTGAGCCGCGCGAGCCACAAGATGAAGGCCTTCGTCCGCTTTCGCCGGATCGGCGACGCGGGCGATGAGCGCTGGATCGCCTGGTTCGAGCCCGCGCACAGGGTTCTGGAGCGGACGGCGCCCTTTTTCCAAAGGCGGTTCACGACCATGCGCTGGACGATCCTGACGCCCGACGGCACGGCCGACTGGGACGGCAAACACCTGACCTTCGGACCACCCGCGACGAAGGATCAGGCCCCGGAGGGCGATGATGTCGAGGAGTTCTGGAAGACCTACTACGCCTCGACCTTCAATCCGGCCCGGCTGAAGACGAAGATGATGCAGAGCGAGATGCCGCGTCGCTACTGGGCCAACCTGCCCGAGGCGGCGTTGATCCCGGAACTGGTGGCGCGGGCGGCGGTTCGGGAAGAGGCCATGGTCCGTGCGCCAGCCACACCCACCAATGCCCGCCTGTCGCGCGCGACCGCGCCGGTGGTCGAGCGCGCCACGACCAATGAAGTGGTGCCGACCTCGCTCCCCGCGCTGGCGGCTGGGGTTCAGGGATGCCGGCGTTGCCCCCTGTGGCGCGATGCCACCCAGGCCGTCTGTGGCCGGGGGCCGACGCAGGCCCCGCTGATGATCGTGGGCGAGCAGCCGGGCGATCAGGAGGATCTGGCCGGCGAGCCCTTCGTCGGCCCGGCCGGTCAGGTGCTGGATGCCGCGCTGGCCGAGGCGGACCTCGACCGGAACGCCGCGTGGATCACCAATGCGGTCAAGCATTTCAAGCACGAACCCCGCGGCAAGCGACGCCTGCACAAGACCCCGGATGCCGGGGAGGTTCAGGCCTGCCGCTGGTGGCTGGACGCCGAGCGGGCGCTGGTGAAACCCCGACTGATCGTGACGCTGGGGGCGACGGCGGCGCTGGGCGTCCTGGGCCGCAAGATCGCGGTGACGAAGGAGCGGGGCCGCCCCGTCCGGCTGGACGATGGAACGGCCGTCCTGCCCACCGTTCACCCGTCCTACCTGCTGCGCCTGCCGGACGCAGAGATGCGCGAGGCCGAACGCGCCCGCTTCATCGCCGATCTGAAGGCGGCGAAGGCGTTGCTCGCAGACGCCGAATGACCCTCAGCGCAGGCGTTCGAATACCGCGCCGTCATAGGTGAGCCGGTCTGTACCCACGAAGGTAATGGTCTGGCCCCGCACCGGTATGAGTTCGACGCGCAGGCTGTTGGGTTCCGGGAAGGGCTGGGCCTCGGAGGACAGGACGCCGATCGAGACGATCAGTCCCTCTCCGGTCGAGGCAATCCGAAGCCGGCCCATCTCAGGGTTTTCATAGACGCCGACATAGGCGCCCAGCGGATGATCCATACGCCAGGGACGGGCCTGCCGGGCCTCGGCATCGGCGGCGATGCGGGGGATGAGTCCGGCGATCCGCTCCGCGAGCGCCGTCACCTCCGCCCCGTGCACGGTCTCCGCGTCGGGCCGGTCGCTGTAGAGGTCATACAGATAGTTGGCGACCACGTCGGCAAGCCCTCCCGCCACGGCGTCCTCATTGATCAGCACGACAACGCCGATACCGCGTTCGGGCATGAAGGAGACGTGGGCCCGCGATCCGCCGAAATTGCCGAAATGATGGATCAGGGTCTCGTCGCCATAGCGTCCGACATACCAGCCCAGTCCATATCCCAGACGCCGATAGGGACCGAAGGTCGTGTCGGTGTCGACAAGCGCCCTGTGGGTCGATGCCACCAGACCCGCCGGAAACACCCGCTCGCCGTCCAGCACCCCGTCGGTCAGCTGGATTTCGACCCAGCGCGCCATGTCCCGCGCGGTCGACACCAGACCTCCGGCCGAGTGCATCGTCTGATCCGTCTTCTGTACCGGCGCCACGACCGGACCGCCGGCCAGATGCCCGAGGTGCCCGACGGTGACGGTCGCCCGCTCGCGCTCCGCCTCGATCCAGGGGGTGGTCGCTTCCATGCCCAGAGGCTCCAGCACCTCGCGCGTGGCCAGATCCCGCCAGTCGAGTCCCCGATCCGCCTCGATCAGCGTGGTCGCGAGATTGTAGCCGAGGTTGGAGTAGAGAAACTGGCCATAGGGGCTCTCGTCATCCCATGCGGTTGCCGGGATCAGGTCCCGCCGGACGTCGGCGGTATGATCGCCGGAATAGGCCAGGCGAAAGGTTAGCCCCTCGTTCCGGAGCCCGGATCGATGGGACAGCAGGTCGCGAAGCGTCACGCGGCCGGCGATATCCGATGGCAGGCCGGCGTGGGACCAGGCGCCCAGGGGCGCATCGAGGTCCAGCTCTCCACGGGCATCCATGGCGGCGATCGACAGGGCCACGATCGGCTTTGTCGAGGAGGCGATGTAGAAGCGCGTGTCCGCGTCGACCAGAGTCCCGGTGCGTACATCGGCCACGCCATGCCCTGACAGATAGACGATCTCGTCATCCATCACGACGGCGACGGCCATGCCAGGCACGACGTCCACCGCCTCCAGACTGCGCGCGATGAAGGCGTCAGCCCGCGCTGCGCGAGGATCTGTGGACTGGGCGCTCACGCTGGCGGCCGGTGCCAGAAGGCACGCGAGGGCGAGGGCAAGTCCGGCGAATGGGTCGCACATGGTGAGGTCATCCTTCCCGAGGTTTCCTCTCAGGAGGCTTCGAGCGGGGCGAATGGATGCAGGCCGGTGCCGGGGCGGGCGTTGCCCTTCGCCCCCGCAGTCGCTACATCCCGCCCCAACCTCCCCCCACACGATTTCAAGGGCGCACCGCACTCCATGGCGCAGCAGTACATCTTTCAGATGCAGGGTCTGACCAAGACCTTCCCCGGCGGCAAGAAGATCTTCGAGAACATCTGGCTGTCGTTCTACAACGACGCCAAGATCGGCGTGGTCGGGGTCAACGGCTCGGGCAAGTCGACCCTGCTGAAGATCATGGCCGGGCTGGACAAGGAGTTCCAGGGCGAGGCCAAGGCCGCCGACGGCATCAAGCGTGGCTATCTGGAGCAGGAGCCCCAGCTGGACCCCAATCTGAACGTTCGCGAGAACGTCGAGGCCTGGTGCGAGGAGAAGCAGTGGGTGAACCGCTTCAATGCGGTGGCCGGCGAGCTGGGTGAAAACTACACCGACGAACTGATGGAGGAGATGACCTCCCTCCAGGAGAAGATCGACGCTGCCGACGTCTGGGACATCGACAGCCGTATCGAAATGGCCATGGACGCCCTGCGCTGTCCGCCGGACGACTGGGAAGTGACCAATCTGTCGGGGGGTGAGAAGCGCCGCGTGGCGCTGGCCCGCCTGCTGCTCAGCAAGCCCGACATGCTGCTGATGGACGAACCGACCAACCACCTGGACGCCGAGTCGGTGGCCTGGCTGCAGCACCACCTCGAGAACTTCCCGGGCTGCGTGATCCTGGTCACCCACGACCGCTACTTCCTGGACCAGGTGACCAAGTGGACGCTGGAGCTGGACCGCGGCAAGGGCCACCCGCACGAGGGCAACTATTCCAGCTGGCTTGAGGCCAAGCAGAAGCGCGTGGTGCAGGAACAGTCCGAGTCCGAGGCCCGTCAGCGGGCCCTTACCCGCGAACTGGAGTGGGTGCGCTCGGGCGCCAAGGCCCGCCAGGCCAAGTCCAAGGCCCGTCTGGCAGCCTATGAGCGCATGGTCGACGAGCAGGAAGCCGCGCGCGGCGCCCAGACCCACGCCCACATCCAGATCCCGCCCGGGCCGCGCCTCGGCAATGTGGTGCTGGAGGTCGAGGGACTGGAAAAGTCCTATGGCGACAAGCTGCTGTTCAAGGATCTGACCTTCAAGCTTCCGCCGAACGGCATCGTCGGCGTGATCGGCCCGAACGGCGCGGGCAAGTCGACCCTGTTCAAGCTGATCACCGGCCAGGACCAGCCCGACGCCGGCAAGATCCGCGTGGGGGAGACGGTCAAGCTCGCCTATGTCGACCAGTCACGCGACGACCTGAAGCCCGACGAGACCATCTGGCAGGCCATTTCGGGCGGCACCGATGTGATGATGGTCGGCAAGCGCGAGATCAACACCCGCGCCTATGTCGGCAGCTTCAACTTCAAGGGCGGTGACCAGCAGAAGAAGGTCGGCCAGCTGTCGGGCGGTGAGCGCAACCGGGTGCACCTGGCGCGCACCCTGGCCACCGGCGGCAATTTGATCCTGCTCGACGAACCGACCAACGACCTGGACATCGAGACCCTGCAGAACCTCGAGGAGGCTCTGGAGGAGTTCGCCGGCTGCGCCGTGGTCATCTCCCACGACCGCTGGTTCCTCGACCGTCTGGCCACCCACATCCTGGCCTTCGAAGGCGACAGCCACGTCGAATGGTTCGAGGGCAACTTCGAAGCGTACGAGGAAGACAAGAAGCGCCGCCTCGGCACCGACGCCCTGATCCCCCACCGCATCAAATTCCAGAAGTTCGGACGATAAACCGAACGGGAGGCGCGGTGACGCGCCTCCCGCCCTTTTCTTCAGCCCATATTGGCAGCCTGCGCCCGCATTTCAGCGGCCTGGCGCTCCATCGCGTCGGCCTGTTCCCGCAGCCGGGGCGCAAGCGCACGCAGTTCGGCATCGGTCACGGTCTCGCCGCGGGCACGGTTGCGGGCGATCTGGTCGGCTCGATAGGCCGGATCCTCAAGACGGGCGGCCTCCTCCCGCATCTCGCGGGCGCCGGCCAGCATGTCGTCCGCTCCCTCGGCCATGTGACGGGCGGCTTCACGACGCGCTGCGGTCGCCTGCTGTCGCGCACCGGCCGCTTCTGCCCGCGCCCGTCCCGCCTCGGCCCGCGCAACGTCCGCTTCGGCGCGCGCGCGCTCGGCTTCCACCCGCGCCGACCGGGCGGTGACCCGAGCCGCCTCTGCATCCTGACGGGCGGTCTCGGCCGAGGCCCGGGCGCGGTCCACCTCGGCCTGTTCCTGTGGCGAGAGGTCTTCATAGGACGTCACACGGTAGTGTGTGGTGGTGCTGCGTGTGCTGGCCGGAGGCGCGGGCGGCGCCGGCGGGGCGGGCGGATCCTGAAGCCTGCGCGGGGGTGCGGGCGGCGCGGGCGGTGCCGGCACGGGCGCGAGCGCCAGAATAGGTGCAGCGGGTGCCCGGGGCGCAGCCGGGACCGGCGGCGGCGGCGGCGGGTCCTGGGTCACCTGCAGGGCCGCTAGCGGGGTGGCGACCAGCGACAGGCCGACAACGGCCATGGCCACGGCGAAGGGCCGCGAACGGGGGGTGTGTTCAGACATCAGACAGGCAATCCTTTTCTTGAGGAGGCGGACGTCTCCCGCCATGGCGGTCGAGGCCCACAGGGCGGGGGACGAAGAGGCGGGCTGGCTGGCCAACCGGACGAGGGCGTGGGCATAGGTCTGGCGATCCATGCCGGCGACGGCGGCGGCATCGGCGGCTTCCTCGGTCCGCGCGACCAGGGCAGCGTGAACCATCCAGACCACAGGGTTGAACCAGAAGACCGCCAACATCAGCCGCGAGAGCATCAGGAACATCCAGTCGCCGCGCCGGAGATGGGCGAGCTCATGGGCGAGGATGGCCTCGGCGGCCGAGGCGTCGGACAGGCTGGCGGAATCGAGCAGGATGGTGCCGGGCGGCACACCCCAGCTGACGGGGCCGCCGAGCCGCGGGGTCGCGATCAGCCGGGGAGTCCGGCGGGGGGCCAGCCGGGCGAGCGCCGCGCGCCAGACCGGCTGCGTCACGGGACTGCCCTCCCCGCTCCAGCGATCCAGCGTCATCACCCCGGCCACCAGCCGCGCCACAACAGCCAGACTGCCGAGCAGCCAGACGATGGCCGCGATCTGCAAGGGCCCGGGCCAGGGCATGGCGGCCGAGACGGACAGGCCCGCCACGGGACCGATCTCCCCCTGCCAGGCCGGCCCTACCGTTAGGGCTGCCGCCTCAGCCGCCGATGATGCCGGCAACAGGGCAAGGTTCCAGGCGGGCACCATGAGGGTGACCAGCGGCAGGGCCAGAAGGACGCAGACGGTCGCCCGGAGGATGTCGACGCGCTCGACCGGGCGGCGGGTCAGCAGCAGCGAGCCGACCAGACCAGCCGTGCCGATCACGGCGGCCTTGACCGTCAGGGTCATCAGCAGGGGGGCGATCATTGTTCTTCACCTTCGGCCGACGGCGACTTGAGACTGTCTATGGTCCTGCGCAGGGCCTCGGCTTCCTCGGGTGTGAGCGAAGTCCCCATGCCCAGCAGGGCGGTGGCGGCGCTGGCTGCCGATCCGGCGAAGAAGGTGTCGACCATCCGCCGCAGCGCCCCGGCCGCCACCGAGTCGGTGCGCGGCACCGGGGCGTAGACAATGCCCCCTGTTTCCGAGGATCGGGCGACCAGACCCTTGGCCTCCAGACGCACCAACAGGGTGCGCGTCGCGGAATCGCTGAGCGGGTCGCTGAGGGCCGAGCGCAGGCTGGCGGTCGTCGCAGATCCCAGCCTACACAGGGTTTCGAACACCTCGCGTTCGCGTCTGGGCAGGGTTTCGAGGGGGCCGGAGGTCATGGCGTTCTCTCACTACAAATGTAGCGCTACGTTTGTAGCGAATTGAGTCAGGAATGAGGCTGCGGCATGAAACCCGTGACAGGTTCGCCGCGCTTGCCAGCGGCCCTTGAAGCGGAAAGGATCAGCCATGACCCAACGCCCCGCAGTCCTGATCATGCAGCGGCATCTGGCGCCGCTGACCGGTTTTCTGGAATCCAGCTATGACGTCTACCGGTTCTGGGAGCACCCGCCGGTCGAGGCCGAGCGCGATATCCAGGCCCTGATCGTCGCCGGAGAGTTCCCGCTCGACACCGCCCTGATCGAGCGTTTGCCGGCGCTCAAGCTGATCGCCTGCTTCACCTCTGGCTATGACGGCATCGATGTTGACTGGTGCCGGGCGCGCGGCCTGCCCGTCACCCACGCCCCGGCGGTCAATCACGAAGACGTCGCCGACCACGCCATCGGCCTGATCCTCGCGTCGCGCCGGCGACTGGTCGAGGGCGACCGCACCTTGCGCAGCGGGGGTTGGACGCCCGAGTCCCGCCTGATCACCCCCTCGCTCAAGGGCGCCCGGCTCGGCGTCGTCGGTATGGGCCTGATCGGCCAGGCAATCGCGGAACGGGCCCGCCCCCTGCGCATGGCCGTCGACTGGTGGGGGCCCCGACCCAAGGACGTCGAATGGCCGCGCGCCGACAGTCTTCTGGCGCTGGCGCGACAGTCCGACATTCTGGTGGTGGCCTGCAAGGCCGAAGACGACAACCGGGGCCTGATCGATGCCGACGTGCTGGCCGCGCTGGGGCCCTCCGGCCTGCTGGTCAATGTCGCGCGCGGCAGCCTCGTCGACGAGGACGCCCTGATCCGTGCCCTCAAGGGCGGAACGCTGGGAGCCGCAGCCCTCGACGTCTATGAGGACGAGCCGACCGATCCCGCCCGCTGGGCCGATGTGCCCAATACGGTCCTGACCCCGCACACCGCCGGCGCCACGACCGAGTCGGTCCAGGGCATGCTGATGCTGCTGATGCAGAACCTGGCCGCCCTGTTCGCGGACCAGCCGCTGGTCAGTCCCGTCAGGGACTAGACGATGGACAGGGCGGGCGAATTGCGCCTGTCTGTGCCGCCTGTTGTTGCCTTTTGTGAGGGGTGCCCGTGACCCAGCCTGCTGCCTCCGCCGAGTTTCGCCTGGAATGCGTGCCCCTCACGCCCGAGCCGCCGGAACTGAAGCCCGGGCGCCCCGAGCGCGTCTGGATGGATGCCTTCGCCGCGCGCCACGCCTATCGCTGCCTGCCCCTGACCATGGCCAACACCACCGGCTGGGAGGTGCTGTGCCCGTTCGGATTCGAGGCCGAATGGTCGGGCGGCATGAATGTCGAGGACATCCGCCTGACGTTCGACGAGGGCGCGCTCTACCCTGACCATGTGGTCGCCTCGCACTTCAGCCATGGGGTTCTGACCTTCCATCTCGGCTGGATGTTCCGGACGCCGCCGGGCTGGGCGCTTCGGGCCTCGGGCACCCCCAACCGGCCCAAGGACGGGATCGCCGCGCTGGAGGGGCTGATCGAGACCGACTGGCTGCCCTACCCCTTCACCATGAACTGGCAGTTCACCCGCCCGGGCAAGGTGCGCTTCGAAAGGGGCGAGCCCTTCTGCTTCATCAGCCCGGTGCCCCATCGCCAGATCGAGGCCTTCCAGCCCGTCAGGCTCACCCTCGATCAGGATCCCGCGCTTGCCGGAGAATATGAGGCGTGGAAGGAGAAGCGCACCGACTTTAACCAGCGGATGGCGGGCGGCGACCCGGCGGCACTGCGCGAGGCCTGGCAGCGCTTCTATTTCCGGGGTCAGTACCCGGACAGTGACCGCAAGGCCGAGGCCCACGTCAACAAGCGCCGACTGGCCGGTCTGACCGAGGCGCCCGTCACGCCCCAGGGCAAGGTCGATTTCCGCAGTTGGTCCAGCCTGGCCGCCGCGCGAAACCGGCCGTCCGACAGCACGGCGGACTAAGGCCGGCGGCCCGGACGCTCCTCGGCGGTCACGACGCCGTCGCCGTCCACATCCATCATGGCGAACAGGCGTGTCGCGGCCTGACGGACCTCATCGCGGGTCAGGGTGCCATCGCCGTCCAGATCGGCCCGCCGCAGCATGCGGGCCCCGTTCGGCCCATCGCCCGCGCCCAGCTCGTCCGGCGTCAGGCGGCCGTCGCCGTCGATGTCCTGACGGTCGAAGCCCGCCAGCATCCGTTGCTCCAGACCACGCAGGGTCTGGTCCGCGCCGCCCGGACCAGACCGGCGAGGGAGACGGTCGTACGGTGCCCCCGCGGGCGGCGCTGCGCCGGCCTCCTCCGCCATCTGCTGTCTGCTTTCGGATTCCGGTGCGACCTGCGCCACCGGGGCCACGTCCCCCTCTTCCTCCGGCGCCGGGCCGCAGGCGGCGAGGGCGAGGATCAGGCCCAAGACCGCAGTTGGATGAATCTTCGACATGGCGTGTCTCCGCGCTGCACCTTCGACAAACATACGCTCAAGCCCACGCGTTCCGTCGCGGAATTTCGCTTGCATAATCGTATAAGGATATCTTTATATGATTGGATGAGCTGGACCGCTGATCAGACCATCGAAGCCTTGAGAGGGGCAGGAGAGCCCACGCGCCTGCGCGTGCTGGCCCTGCTGGCCGGCGACGAACTGTCGGTGATGGAGCTGTCGCACATCCTCGACCAGAGCCAGCCCCGGGTCTCACGCCATCTGAAGCTGATGACCGAGGCCGGTCTGATCGAGCGTTTCCCCGACGGCGCGCGCGTCTATTACCGCCTGTCGTCCGAGCCCACGGCCCGTCGGCTGGTCGACACGGTTCTGGATCTGCTGGATGACCGGTCGAGCGAGCAGGATCATCGTCGGCTGGACGAGGTGCGCCGCGATCGCGACGCCGCCGCCGAGGCCTACTTCGAGCAGGTCGCGCCCCAGTGGGACCGCATCCGCTCCCTCTATGTCTGCGAATCGGCGGTTGAGGCCGCCATCGAGCGTGCCGCCGGACCCGGCCCGTTCGAGCGGCTGGTCGATCTGGGCACGGGCTCGGGCCGGATGCTGACCCTGCTGGGCGGGCGAGCCCGGATGGCCGTGGGTCTGGACCTGTCCCAGAACATGCTGAACATCGCGCGCGCCAAGGTGGCCCAGGCGGGCGTGGGCCGCGTCGAGCTGCGCCATGGCGACATCTTTGCCACCCGCCTGCCCTCGCAGAGCGCCGACCTGGTGCTGGTGCATCAGGTTCTGCACTACCTGTCCGACCCGGCGGCCGCGGTCGGCGAGGCGGCGCGTCTGGTCATGCCGGGTGGCAAGCTGCTGATCGTCGATTTCGCTCCCCACGACCTCGAGGAACTGCGGGACGAGCACCAGCACCGGCGGCTCGGTTTCACCGATGCCGAGATCAAGGGCTGGCTGGACCACGCCGGCCTGACCGCCAGCGCGCCCATCGCCCTCCCCCCGGACAAGGACGGCCTGACCGTTCTGATCTGGACGGCGACCCGCCCGGCCGAGGCCCGTCGGCAGCGCGCCTCATGACCTCGCTGGCCGAAGCCCGCGCCCTGCTTCTGTCCCCGCTTGGCCCGGTCGCGCGGGCGGGCAGCAACCGCAATGCCGTCAATGTCTCGTTCGAGTTCTTCCCGCCCCGTTCGGATGATGCCGAGGCGGCTTTGTGGCGCGCGATCCGCAGGCTGGAACCGCTCAACCCGGGCTTTGTCTCGGTCACCTATGGCGCCGGGGGATCAACGCGCGAGCGGACGCACCGCACCGTCGAACGCATCCTGTCCGAGACAACGCTTTCGCCCGCAGCGCACCTGACCTGCGTGGACGCCTCGCGCGATGAGGTCGATGCGGTGATCGCCGACTACAAGGCCCTCGGGGTCCGCCACATCGTGGCCCTGCGCGGGGACCCGCCGGACGGAGCGGGCATCGGCGGTGTCTATCGCCCCCGCGCCGACGGCTATGCCAATGCCACCGAGCTGACCGCCGCCATTGCCCGGCACGGCGACATGGAAATCTCGGTCGGCGTCTATCCCGAGAAGCACCCCGAGAGCCCCTCGCTGGATCACGACATCGAGGTGCTGAAGGCCAAGGTCGACGCAGGCGCGACCCGGGCCGTCAGCCAGTTCTTCTTCGACATCGACGCCTTCCTGCGGTTCCGGGACCGGGTGCGGGCCGCTGGCATCACGGTGCCTCTGACCCCCGGCATCATGCCGGTGTCGAATTTCAACGGACTGAAGCGGATGAGCGCAGGGTGCGGCGCCGCCGTCCCCGACTGGCTGGCCGCCCACTTCGAGGGCCTCGACAACGACCCCGAGACCCGCAAGCTGCTGGCCGCCTCGGTCGCCGCCGAAATGTGCGCGCGCCTGCAGGAAGAGGGCTTTGCCGACTTCCACTTCTACACCCTGAACCGCGCCGACCTGGTCTATGCCATCTGCCGGGTGCTGGGCGTGCGAGAAACCTCCGTGGGGGCCGACTGATGCTGCGATCCATCCTTCTGGCTGTGGCCCTGATGCTGGGCGCGGCGCCCGCTCTGGCCCAGGACGAAGAAGACGCGCGGGTGGAATGGAACCGCCCCGCCCCGCCGTTCACCGTTGTCGGCAATGTGCATTTCGTGGGCGTCGCCGGGCTGGGCGCCTGGCTGATCACGACCCCCGAGGGGCACATCCTGATCGACGGCGGCCTGCCGGAATCAGCTCCGCGCATCATCCAGTCCATCCGCGAACTGGGCTTTGAACCGACCGACGTCCGGATCCTTCTCAACACCCACGCCCACGTCGATCATGCGGGCGGTCTGGCAGAACTCCAGGCGGTGACCGGCGCCCGGATTATTGCCAGCGAAGGCGACCGGGGAGCTCTGGAGTCAGGGCGCCATCACGGCCTGACCAACTACGGAACCTGGTGGTTTCCGCCCGTCCATGTCGATCAGGTGATCGCCGACGGCGAAACGATCGAGCTGGGCGGCGTCCGCCTGACGGCCATCATCACGCCCGGCCACACGGCAGGATGTACGAACTGGAGCCTGCCGGTCCGGGATCACGACCGTGATCTCAATGTGCTGTTCTTCTGCAGTGCCTCCATCGGGGGGAACCGCCTCGTCGGCAATACGGAGTATCCGGGGATCGTCGACGACTACCGCCGGACCTTCCAACGGTTGGGCGGGATCAAGACCGATGTGGTTCTGGCCAACCACCCCGAGGTCGCCGATCTGTTCGAACGGCGGGAGCGGCAGATCAAGGGCGACGCCAACGCGTTCGTTGACTCCGCCGCCTTGGGCGAGATCGTTGAGGCCTATCGCGAGGCCTTCGAGGCCGAGTTGCAACGTCAGCGGGCGGGAGATCGCCGATGACCCGCGCCGACCGCATCGAGGCCCTGCACGCCGCAGCCCGCGAGCGCATCCTCGTCCTCGACGGGGCCTGGGGCGTCATGATCCAGCGCGGCAACCTCGACGAGGCAGACTTTCGCGGCGAGCGCTTCGCGGATCATACCGGCCAGTTGAAGGGCAATAACGACATCCTGTGCCTGACCCGGCCAGACGTGATCGCCGACCTGCACGACCGGTATTTCGGCGCAGGGGCCGACATCTCCGAGACCAATACCTTTTCGGCCACCGTGATCGCGCAGGAGGATTACGCCCTCGACGCCACCGCGGTGCGCGACATCAATCTGGAGGGCGCGAAACTGGCCCGCGCCGCCGCCGACCGCTGGACGGCGAAGGAACCCCACAAGCCCCGCTTTGCCGCCGGTTCGATCGGGCCGCTGAACAAGATGCTGTCGATGTCGTCCGACGTGAACGATCCCGGCGCCCGCAGTGTGACCTTCGATCAGGTCTATGACGCCTATCGCCATCAGGTTCAGGCGCTGAACGAAGGGGGCGTGCACCTCTATCTGATCGAGACCATCACCGACACGCTGAACTGCAAGGCGGCGATCAAGGCCATCAAGGACCTCGAGGACGAGGGCATGGAGCCCCTGCCGATCTGGATCTCGGGCACGATCACCGACCGCTCGGGTCGCACCCTGTCGGGCCAGACGGCCGAGGCCTTCTGGAACAGCGTGCGCCACGCAAGGCCTTTCGCCGTGGGCTTCAACTGTGCACTCGGGGCCGACCTGATGCGGCCGTTCATCGCCGAGCTGAGCCGCGTGGCCGACACCCTGGTCGCCGCCTATCCCAACGCCGGCCTGCCCAACGCCATGGGCCAGTATGACGAACAGCCCCACGAGACCGCCCACCACCTCGAGGAATGGGCCCGCTCGGGTCTGGTCAATATCGTCGGCGGCTGTTGTGGCACCACGCCCGACCACATCCGCCATGTGGCCGAAGAGGTCGCAGGCGTGACACCGCGCGCGATTCCCCAGCGTCCGGTGGCCATGCGGCTGTCGGGGCTCGAACCGTTTGAGCTGGTGGCATGAAATTTCTGAAGATTTTCGAGAAGAAGGGGCCGGGCGGGTTCGACTACGACCAGTGGATCACAGCCGCAGAGATTGAGCTCGCAACCAAGCAGGCCGCGCTGACGGACGCGTTCAACCTAGGCCAGTGGACGTCTTGGAACGCAGACCTCGCAGCCGGGAAGATTTTCTTTTCCGACGAGAGCGGCGTCCGCGTCGTCGGCGAGGTACAGATTGTCGGTTCGCGCGGCTCCAAGGACTGGCTGTGGGCTTGGGCAAACACGAGCCTGCCCGCCGCCTTTGTTCAGGATAGCGCGTTGGCCAAGGCCTTCGGCGACGAGCATGGGATTGAGGAGCTCTCGCAGGCTTCTGTCACCGCGGCCGACCTGGAGCCGGTCGGCTGGCGCCTGACGGCAGCCGTCGTTCGCCTATCTGACGCGATCGGTGCCTACAGCGCGCCGACGGGAACGGGGGCCCTCCTGCTCGCGATCAAAACCCTGACACGAGTCTGATGCGTCCCACCTTCATCAATGTCGGTGAGCGGACGAACGTCACCGGCTCGGCCAAATTCCGGAAGCTGATCGTCGCGGGTGACTATGGGGCGGCCCTCGAGGTCGCGCGCCAGCAGGTCGAGGCCGGCGCGGCCATCATCGACATCAATATGGACGAGGGCCTGCTGGACGGCGCCGTCGCCATGCGCACCTTCCTCAACCTGATCGCGGCCGAGCCCGACATCGCGCGCGTGCCGGTGATGATCGACAGCTCGAAGTGGGAGGTGATCGAGGCGGGCCTGAAGTGCGTCCAGGGCAAGCCGATCGTCAACTCGATCTCGCTGAAGGCGGGCGAGGCCGAGTTCCGCGAGCAGGCGGTAAAATGCCTGCGCTACGGGGCGGCCGTGGTCGTCATGGCCTTTGACGAGGAGGGTCAGGCCGACACCGCCGCGCGCAAGATCGAGATCTGTACCCGCGCTTACCGCATCCTCGTCGATGAGGTCGGCTTCCCGCCCGAGGACATCATCTTCGATCCGAACATCTTCGCGGTCGCGACCGGGATCGAGGAGCACGACAACTACGCCGTCGACTTCATTGAGGCGACGCGCGTCATCAAGCAGACCCTGCCCTCTGCCCGCGTGTCGGGCGGGGTGTCGAACGTCTCGTTTTCATTCCGCGGCAATGAGCCGGTGCGCCGGGCGATCCACTCGGTCTTCCTGTACCACGCCATCCAGGCCGGCATGGACATGGGCATCGTCAACGCCGGTGACCTGCCGGTCTATGACGACATCGACCCGACCCTGCGCGAGGCGGTCGAGGATGTGATCCTGAACCGGCCGCAGCGGACGAACGTCACGAACACCGAGCGGCTGGTCGACCTCGCTCCTCGCTACAAGGGTGAGAAGGGCGCGGCGCGGGTCGTCGATCTGAAATGGCGTGAGGCCCCGGTCGGCAAGCGGATCGAACACGCCCTGGTCCACGGCATCACCGAGTTCATCGAGGCCGACACCGAGGAGGCGCGGCAGGCCGCGGGACGGCCGCTGCACGTCATCGAAGGCCCCCTGATGGACGGCATGAATGTCGTGGGCGACCTGTTCGGCTCGGGCAAGATGTTCCTGCCGCAGGTGGTGAAGTCAGCGCGGGTGATGAAGCAGGCCGTCGCCTGGCTGGAGCCTTTCATGGAGGCCCAGAAGGCCGGCAAACCGCGCGAGCAGGCCGGCCGCATCCTGATGGCCACGGTCAAGGGCGACGTCCACGACATCGGCAAGAACATCGTCGGCGTGGTCCTGCAGTGTAACAACTATGAGGTCATCGATCTGGGCGTCATGGTTCCGGCCGATCGTATTCTGGACGCGGCGGTCGAGCACAAGGTGGACATCGTCGGCTTGTCAGGCCTGATCACGCCGTCCCTGGATGAGATGGTCTTCGTAGCTTCGGAAATGGAGCGGCGCGGGTTCGACATCCCCCTGCTGATCGGGGGCGCGACGACCAGCCGGACCCATACGGCGGTCAAGATCGAGCCGGCCTATGCGCGGGGCTCGACCACCTATGTCGTCGATGCCTCCCGCGCGGTCAGCGTGGTGTCCGGCCTGCTGTCGAAGGACGACCGCGCCCGCAATGAGGCGGTCGCGCGCGAGGAATACGCCCGCATCCGCGAGCAATATGCGCGCAGTCAGGACACCAAGGCCCGCGCACCGATCGGACAGGCTCGCGCCAACCGCTGGCGGCCGGAGGAGGCTGTCAGCCTGCCCCCCGCTCCCTCATTCATCGGTACACGGACGTTTGACGCCTGGGACCTTGCGGATCTGGCCGAGCACGTCGACTGGACCCCCTTCTTCGCCAGCTGGGAGCTGATCGGCCGCTATCCGCAGATTCTGGAAGACGACATTGTCGGCGAGGCCGCGCGCGACCTGTTCAAGGATGCGCAGGCGATGCTGAAGCGCATCATCGACGAGCGCTGGTTCACGGCCCGTGGGGTGGTCGGCTTCTGGCCGGCCAATGCGCGCGGCGACGACATTGTGGTCTGGACCGACGCCGGGCGCACGACCGAGCTGGCCCGCTTCCACACCCTGCGTCAGCAGATCGCCAAGGCGAACGGCAAGCCCAATCTGGCCCTGTCGGACTTCGTCGCCGAAGACGGCGCCGACCACATCGGCGCCTTCGCGGTCACCGCCGGCCACGGAGAGCTGGAGATCGCCCGGCGCTTCCGCGAGGCCGGCGACGACTATTCGGCCATCCTCGCCACCGCCCTCGCCGACCGTCTGGCCGAGGCCTTCGCCGAGCGTCTGCACAAACAGGTCCGTACCGAACTGTGGGGCTATGCGCCCGATGAGGCGACCTCGGTCCAGGACCTGATCGAAGAGAAATACCTCGGCATCCGCCCGGCTCCCGGCTATCCGGCCCAGCCGGATCACACCGAAAAGTCGACCTTGTTCCGTATACTGAACGCCCGCGAGGCTGCCGGTATGGATCTGACCGACAGCTTCGCGATGACACCGCCCGCCTCGGTCTCGGGCCTCTATTTCGGCCACCCGGGCAGCCACTATTTCGGCGTCGGCAAGATCGATCGCGACCAGGTCGAGGACTATGCGGCGAGGAAGGGCTGGGACGTGGCGACCGCCGAGCGCTGGCTGGCCCCCATTCTCAACTACACGCCCGGGACCTGACGGGACCCGCCCCTATTCCGCAGCGACGGCCGGCTCCAGTCCCACTTCGGCCAGTGTGGCCGGCGGGGTGGTGATGTTGTCGTGGATTCGGCGCGCCGCGTGTTCGCACCGGCCCGGCAGACCGAAGAACAGGCCGAAGGTCTGATCACGCGTGGCCAGATCCTGCTGCATCACCTGGGCCCAGCTGGCCCGCACGCTCGCCGCCGCGGCTTCGGCCGCGGACAGGCTTTCCGGGCTCTGGCGCGGAGCGGCGGCCTCGAGGGCGCGCGTGAACTTGCGGGCTTCCGCCTGACCCAGCTGGATCAGCTCCAGATCCAGTTCGTCATCCGTTTCAAGGCTTTGTCCCAGGGCAACATGACCGCTGACCATGGCCTCGCACCAAGCCACCAGCGGATAGTCCGCCGTCGGCGCACCGGGGGGCAACGGATTGGAATAGGCGACCGCCTCCCACATGCGCTCGGTGTTCTGCGAGGCAAAGACCGCGTCGGTGCCGCCCGTGCGGATGACGGCGTCCTGTGCGACGGCCGTGCCGGCGAGGCCGAGGGCAAGCGTGGTTCCGAGGAGAAGCGTACGAACGATCATTGCGGTCCTGAAGTCTGTGGGTCTGGCCCCGATAGTCCGGCGAAGCCTCACCGTTCAACCGGGCATTTTGACGGCGGTTCCGTCCACGGCAAAGAAAAGGGCGGCGAACCCGAAGGTTCGCCGCCCCAATCCTGTGTCTGATCTACCGATTAGAAGCGGTAGGCAACGCTCAGACGGACACCGCGCGGGGCCTGATAGGCCGTCGGACGGGCATAGTTCGGATCCGGGGTGGACGCATCCAGATCGCCGAACTCGTTGTAGTCCGTCTCGGCTTCGAAGCCGAAGACGTTGAACACGTCGGCCCGCAGAACCAGGGAGTCACCCGGAATGGTGAAGACTTCCGACAGGTTGTAGGCGAACGTCAGGTCCAGGTTCTTGGTCCAGTCGCTTTCGAAGACCGAACCACGCGGCGTGGCCACGCCCTGACAGAACCACGACGCCGGGCCGTACAGCGAGGCGAAGAAGTCCGTCGGGTGAACGCCCTGACAGCCGAACTTCCGCGGCGACTGAACGATCAGGTTGGCCCCGATGTTCAGCGCCGGCGTGACCTGCCAGTTACCGAACGCCTTGAAGCTGTGCGCACGGTGGTTCGGCAGGAAGCCGTAGGAGTTGTCGGTCAGGCCGGGCTGGTCGAAGTCTTGCGACAGACCGGGGTCGGTCTGGCCGTTGTCCGACTTCAGAGCGCCTTCGTAGTTGCCTTCGCTTTCCGACCAGACGTAGCTGAACCGGGCGCCCCAGATACCGTCGAAGGATTTCTCCATCGACACTTCCACGGCCTTGTAGGTCCGCTCCGGCTCCGGATAGTTCAGCTGGTCCGCCGTCAGGGTGATTTCACGATCGGTCGTGATCACACCGCCGGTGGCGCGCGACAGGTCGGCACCCGACAGAGTGATGACCATGTCCTCACCCGGGTTGGTCAGGACGTACTGGTGGAAGCCGTACCACACCGAATAGCACTGGGTGTAGGTCAGGTCCGTTGCGACGTTATCGCAGTAGTCCAGAACGGCGGCGTCGATGGCGACGTCGTCGATGGCCGTACCCAGATCACGGTAGGTCCCCTTGATGCCCAGGGTCCAGCCGTCCCACATTTGCTGCTCGTAGCCGAGGATGAACTCGTCCACGAACATCGGGTCGATTTCCTTGTCGACCTGGGTCGAGATCGGCTTGACCGTGCCATCCGCGAGGTTGGTGCCGCTGACGAACGATCCCAGGATGGGCTCGTCGGTCGTGTCATTGATGCCGTCGCAGTTGGCGTCAACACCCGGCGCGCAGGTGGTGCGGTCCAGCGTCCAGACATCCTGGATGAAGAACTCGGCACCGGCCAGACGCTGGTTGGTGTTGACCGCGACCGGCAGGAAGTAGCGGCCGTAGAAGCCGAACAGCTTCGAGGTGCGATCGCCGGTCACGTCATAGGTGAAGCCGACACGCGGAGCCCATTGATCCTGCAGGTCCACAAAGGCCACGCCGGCGATGTTCTCGTTCTCGAAGCCTTCGTTCCGGATGCCCAGGTTCAGGGTCAGCTGGTCCGTCACCTGCCAGGAATCCTGCAGGTAGTAGGCGTTCTGGGTCGAGGTCCAGCCACCGTCGTTGTCATAGGCGCGGATGCGGACCCGCGTCGGCTGACCGCCGACCACGGACTGGTAGCGATACCAGAGACCACCCGTCACTTCACCGGTACAGGCGATGGTCGGAGTGATGCCACCCGGACGGCAATAGTTGTAGCCGGCGCCCGAGTAGTCGAGCTCCTGGTAGGCTTCCAGCTTCTCCTGGTCGATACCGAAGCGGAAGTGGTGCGAACCGAAGAAGTCGGCGTAGATGTCGACGTCGGCACGCAGGATGGTGCGCTCGTCCTCGTTGACCGACGGCTGACCGACACCCCAGACGCCGCGACGCGGGAAGCCCGGAAGCTGATCGGTGATCAGGGCGCCAGCATCGCCCGGCGAGGAGTTGTATTCGTTGTACTCGTTGACGCCATAGGCGATCGAGGTCGTCAGCCAGTCGGTCCAGATGCCGGTGTAGCGGGCGATCCAGTTCGAGCCACCGAATTCGAAGGTCGACGGCGTGAACTCACCGACGTAGTTCCCGGCGGCATCCACGAAGATGTTCCGGGTGTCCTGGGTCTGTTCGTCCGAGAAGTAGGTGAACTCCAGACGGTGGTCGTCATTGATCAGATAGTCGAGCTTGGCACCGTAGAAAGGATCATCGGACTCGACGCGGGTGCCGTTGGCACCGAAGCCGAAGGCCGGGTCGGTCGTGGTGGAACCGATGTTGACAAAGGTACGGTCACGGAAGTCGACCAGACCGAAGATGAACAGGCGGTCCTGGATGATCGGACCCCCGAAGTCGAAGATGATGTCCGAGGTGTTGACTTCGTCGAAGCGGTTCTGGGCCAGGTAGGTGTCCGGCGAGTCATCGCGAAGCGCGTCGGGCTCCCAGTAGGCCGTGATGCCGAATTCCCACTCATTGCCGCCCGACTTGGTCGTGCCGTTCAGCACGCCGCCGGTGCCGCGACCGAATTCCGACGAATAGCCGCCGGTCTTGGTTTCGAGCGTCTGATAGAATTCGAACGGAACGGTCGACGAGCCCGTGAAGTCACGGAATTTCGTGATGTTCAGGCCGTTGATGAAGTAGGTGTTTTCACCGGCCGAGGCACCGCCGATGGTCGGGATGCCGCCGAAGGCACCGTCCGAAGCGGTCACGCCCGGGGCCAGCAGGGCCACGGCGCCGGCGTCACGCGCGATCGGCACGTTCCGCGACAGCTCCTCGACGTTGACGGTCAGACCCGTGGTCGTGGCGTCAAACTCGGAGACGGCCTG